>CANMFE010000009.1 GCA_947497085.1 uncultured Sphingomonadaceae bacterium | reverse complement strand
GTGTCAAGCTGCAATCGATCACTGCCGAGATTACCGATGACCCGGTGACAGCAGGGATTGAGGAGAAGCTGGGGTGGTTAGAGAGTGTAGGCAGGGAGCGCGCCACGCTAATTCCAGATCCACCTAGATTGTTAAAAGATACCCAGCCTATCCAACTTGTGAACTCAGGTGATTTTAGTACGGAGCTATATAAATGAACCGCGATCTATTTTTAGCAATATTGTCTATGGACTCTTACAACCGCGGGTATGGTGCAAGAGTAAATGTCGATGGTGTAAATCTAGGCAATGCTGATTTAATTCCTAGAGAGTTACTTGGTATTACCCCCTCTCAATACCAAACATGGCAATCAGTCGGCTTTCTACGCCCTTGCCTATGATGTTGGCAATGTGGCGGGTTTTAGCGCGGGTGAGCAGGTGATTTCATATCAATGAAA
>CANMFE010000008.1 GCA_947497085.1 uncultured Sphingomonadaceae bacterium | reverse complement strand
TGCTGTCCGCCTGCAGTTCGGATGAATCATCCTACCGGTTTCGTATGACAGTAAATGTGGAGACGCCCGAAGG
This sequence comes from uncultured Sphingomonadaceae bacterium, assembly GCA_947497085.1. Classification (GTDB taxonomy): domain Bacteria; phylum Pseudomonadota; class Alphaproteobacteria; order Sphingomonadales; family Sphingomonadaceae; genus Alg239-R122. The sequence goes on along the minus strand of CANMFE010000008.1, from coordinate 368 downwards.
CTTGAAAAGCGGTTCCAGTGTTTATGAGGTGAAGGCATGGAACACCAACAGCAGGTTGCCCGATGCCAGCAAGCGGCGATGGGAGACGCGTGGAGAAGCGGTCGCGGTTGATTTGCCGGATGGCAAAACGCTGTTTGCGCTGCTCAAAACGGATGCGCAGCACGGCGACATGGCGGGCCTGTCAATGCAGACACTTGATCCGGCCTATCATAATGATGTGGTGGAAAGTGCCTATCGCCTCGCCGGCAAAGCCAATGTGCACGATAAAGCGATAGTTGATCCTGCGCATTACCCGATGCTGGTGACCTTTGGGGACATAGATGATCCGGCGAGTGTTGCGCTGGTGGACCCTGCTGATCTGGCGGCGA
>CANMFE010000007.1 GCA_947497085.1 uncultured Sphingomonadaceae bacterium | reverse complement strand
AAATCACCTGCTCACCCGCGCTAAAACCCGCCACATTGCCAACATCATAGGCAAGGGCGTAGAAGCCGACTGATTGCGCAGCGCTAGTAATATTTTGGGCTGTTATTCTGGCTAGGCCTAGCAGCCTGCCCACTTCATTTTGTCCGAAAGTAGAATCGTTTGAATTAAAAACAACTCTTTGGCCATAGCCACGGTTATAGGCGTCCATTGATAAAATGGCTGAAAACAGATCTTTGTTCATTTCATTCCCCTTTAGAAAAACTTGCCATGCTCAAACTGTTTGCAAGCTCTCTAGAGTTGTTTATTGCTTCACTATCTAACATTTTGTCATAATATTTCGGCAACCACCCCAGCTTCTCCTCAATCCCTGCTGTCACCGGGTCATCGGTGATTTCAGCGGTGATCGATTGCAGCTTGACACCCGGACCAAAGCTCGCCGCCAGATCAG
>CANMFE010000006.1 GCA_947497085.1 uncultured Sphingomonadaceae bacterium | reverse complement strand
GTCCCACGATATGAAATCACCTGCTCACCCGCGCTAAAACCCGCCACATTGCCAACATCATAGGCAAGGGCGTAGAAATCAGCAGAAAGAACTTCGCTTTCATTTAATTCTGCTATTGCATCAGTGACAATAACAGCATTACCCAACAAACCACTTACGGGTAAATTTTTAATTTTGGCACGATATCCGCGGTTATAGGCATCCAGAGACAGTATAGCTAAAAAAAGGTCACGGTTCATTTTACATCCTCCATCCGAAACTGCCCTACTGTAAGTCTATGTGCTTCTGGCATTTGACCTATCGGCATGTCTAATGGTCTCTTCACCAAGGAGCCCGTGTGTGTGTTCAGCCACCCCAGCTTCTCCTCAATCCCTGCTGTCACCGGGTCATCGGTAATCTCGGCAGTGATCGATTGCAGCTTGACACCCGGACCAAAACTCGCCGCCAGATCAGCAGGGTCCACCAGCGCAACACTCGCCGGATTATCTATGTCCCCAAAGGTCACCAGCATCGGGCAGTTGTTGATCTTGGCAGCACAGTCTATCTGCCTTTGCTCTCCAA
>CANMFE010000005.1 GCA_947497085.1 uncultured Sphingomonadaceae bacterium | reverse complement strand
ATCTATGTCCCCAAAGGTCACCAGCATCGGGCAGTTGTTGATCTTGGCAGCACAGTCTATCTGCCTTTGCTCTCCAATACGTGAGGCAATATCGCGCATATCGGCCACACGGTCATTCTTGAACCGCTTGCGTTCCCCGGCCATCCCGCGCCCCAGATCGCCAAATAACCGTTCGGGTATCAGACGCACCGTTCCCGGACTTCCATCCGCGCCCGTCACAAGCGCAAACAGCATCTGCCCGTCCCCCATATCAACCATCACGGCCTCGCCATGAAACGCACCGTCATAGGGCGCGGCAAGCGCCAGTGTCGGCTTGCTCAGTTTCCAACTCCACACACTGCTACCGGTACGGGTCACGCCATTGTCATCAACCGTTACCGTGATGCGGTATCGCGCTTCGGCAGAGCTGCTTTCGCCATTGCCGCCGCCGCAAGCCATCAGAAATAGAGAGGCAATTATTACTAAAAGATAGGGCCATAGTTTCATGTCACATGTCCTGCTTTAAAAATGCGTAGTGGGAATTTGTTCCGAGTGGACAGAAAGAATTGCGTTTCATTGATATGAAATCACCTGCTCACCCGCGCTAAAACCCGCCACATTGCCAACATCATAGGCAAGGGCGTAGAA
>CANMFE010000004.1 GCA_947497085.1 uncultured Sphingomonadaceae bacterium | reverse complement strand
GGCATTTCTGGTTCGGGCATTTCTGGTTCGGGCATTTCTGGTTCGGGCATTTCTGGTTCGGGCATTTCTGGTTCGGGATCAGGCATGTCGGTTGAATCAGGCTTTCCATCACCATCAGTGTCAAAAGCATCCGGCTTGCCATCTCGGTCACGGTCCCAGGCATCAGGCTTTCCGTCGCCATTCATGTCCCAGATATCGGCTTTACCGTCGCTATTTACGTCCCAGGCGTCGTTTATGCCATCACCGTCAGTATCCACATTGGGCGAAGGGATATCACTTGGCGGGACCTCCCCGCTATTTTCAGGAGGCGCTTCGGTATCCTGCGCCTGAACCGTGCTGATGGTAAAAGGTGAAAGCAGCAATGCCATACCAGCTATGCCGGTCTTGATTGGGGTTTTCATCATTTTAGTTCCTTATGATTGTTCCCCTGTCGATTGCAGATTCGCTTTTGCAGCTTCAAAAAACCAGCACTTGTCGCTCACATGACCGGAAAGAAGGACAAGCAGAAAAAGCCCGTGAAACCGGTCGTTCCCAAGCGTCAAACCAACTTATCTGCCACATTGCTGATACTGATTTACCGCACAAAAAAGGCCGCAAAGAATGCGGCCTCTTCGTATTTTTCTGGTCGGGAATCGCTTACGCGACTTCGAACATTTCCGGCTCCAGCGCCATGGTCGCTTCGCTGCCCGCCTCAATCTTGCGGCGCAGTGCGCCGGCTTCAGGCATAATGCGTTCTGCGAAATAGCGTGCGGTTACCAGCTTGGTTTCATAGAATTTGGCATTGTCCGTGCCTTCAGCAAGCGTGTCCGCAGCAACCTTAGCCATGCGCAGCCACATCAGGCCAAGCGCGACAATACCCATGATGTGCATATATGCATGCGCACCTGCGCCCACATTGTTCGGGTTTTGCATACCGTTTTGCATGAACCACATGGTCGCAGCTTTCAGCTGGCCATTTGCTTTTTCCAGATGTTCAGCAAATGCGGCCAGTTTCTCGTTACCTTTGGCATCGGCACATTCTTCGTCGACAATTTTGAAGAACAGCTGCACCGCGCGGCCACCATTTTGTGCCAGCTTGCGGCCAACTAGGTCCATGGCCTGCACACCGTTGGTGCCTTCATAGATCATGGCGATGCGGGCATCTCGCACATATTGTTCCATGCCCCATTCGGATATATAGCCATGGCCGCCATACACCTGCTGCATATTTGTGGCAATTTCATAGCCCTTATCCGTGCCATAACCTTTGATAACAGGTGTGAGCAGGCTGATCAGGTCGTCGGCAGTCTGACGTTCTTCCTCAGTCTGCGCCTTGTGTGTCAGGTCCACCTGCAATCCGCCCCATAGGCATAGCGCGCGCAGGCCTTCAGTCAGCGACTTGGCTTCCATCAACATGCGGCGCACATCGGGGTGCACGAATAGTGTGTCCGCTTTTTCGTCCGTATCTTCGGGACCAGTCAGCGCCCTGCCCTGGCGGCGATCTTTCGCATATTGCACGCCATTCTGGTAAGCGACTTCGCCAACACCCAACCCCTGAATACCCACGCCAAGACGTGCGGCATTCATCATGATGAACATGGCGGCAAGGCCCTTATTCTCCTCACCCACCATATAACCGATCGCACCGTCATAATTCATGACGCAAGTCGAATTGCCATGGATACCCATCTTATGCTCGATCGATCCACAGGTCACCGGATTGCGCTCGCCAAGCTCTCCATCATCGCCGACCATGAATTTGGGTACGATAAAGAGGGAAATGCCCTTCACGCTGTCCGGCGCATCAGGTGTTTTTGCGAGTACAAGATGGATAATATTCTCCGCCATGTCATGTTCACCGGAAGAGATGAAAATCTTGGTACCGCTAATCTTGTAGCTGCCATCACCTACAGGCTCCGCCTTGGTGCGGATCAGGCCCAGATCTGTACCGCAATGCGGCTCGGTCAGGTTCATGGTGCCGCCCCATTTGCCCGACACCATATTCGGTACATATTTGGCTTTTTGCTCGTCGCTGCCCTTGGCAAGAATTGCTGAAATCGCGCCATTGGTGAGACCAGGATACATGGCAAAAGCCATGTTGCCCGACATCATATATTCTTCGAACGCAAAGCCGATAGCATGTGGCAACCCCTGCCCGCCAAACTCTTCCGGTGCGGCCAATGTGCCCCAACCTGCTTCACGGTACTGGTCAAATGCTTCCTTGAAACCTTTCGGCGTTGTCACACTGCCATCTTCATGGCGTGTGCAGCCTTCCTCATCGCCAGACTGATTGAGCGGGAACAGCACTTCTGCCACAAACTTACCGCCCTCGCTCAGCACAGCGTCAGTCATATCCGCTGATGCATTCTCAAAACCAGGCAGATTCGTCAATTTTTCAAGACCGAGAACTTCGTTCAAGACGAACTGTGTATCGCGTACTGGCGGATTATATTGTGGCATGTCTGTTCCTTTTGGGTTTGTGCATTTCAATCATGACGGCGGATCGCCACCAGAGAGGTTTAAATTCGTTGTTCAGTCCGTTGATGCTTCCGCCTCAACCTGTTCAACTGTTTCAATAAAATCGGAAAGTTCCTTGATCGCGCTGTCCAGGTCTGCCTTCTGCTTGCGCATGATAGCAACCCTTTCGCGGCACTTCTTGATCGTAAAACGGCGCTGCTCGCTGCGGTCATCGCCCATGTCATACAAGTCAATCATCTCGCGAATTTCATTCAGCGAGAAGCCAACATTCTTGGCTCGCATAATCCATGCCAACCGCGCCCTGTCGCGCTTGGAATATACGCGGGTCAGGCCATTGCGCTCAGGTGAAATCAATCCTTCATCCTCGTAAAAACGCAGCGCACGTGCCGTAACACCGAATTCACTCGAAAGATCAGATATGGAAAACTGCTCCCGGTTATGGATATCGGGTGTTTCCAATGTGGCATGGTTTGAATGATTGCTCATGCATCATTCATAGCTAACGCTAACGTAAACGTCAAGATGATTCCGTTACGGCAAGAGCCTAGACTTGCTCAAGTCCATCTTCTGTCACGCGCCGGTAAAAACAGGAGCTGGCGCCTGTATGGCATGTTGGTCCGGCAGGCTTGGCGACGATCCACAAGGCATCCTGATCGCAATCAATGCGTATATCCACCACGTGCAGGAAATTGCCCGACGTTTCCCCTTTCATCCAGAGAGTCTGACGCGAGCGGGAAAAGAAATGGACGATATCACTTGCCACTGTTTTTTGCAGCGCCTGCGCATTCATGTGCCCGATCATGAGCACGTCCTTGCTCTGACTGTCTGTAATGACAGCAGTCACCAGCCCGTGGGCATCATATTTCGGATTGAGCGTCAGCCCCGTTTCGCGTTCTTTGTTCATGGGGTTATGCATAACAACCCCGCACATAAACTCAAATCAAACACGGCAAAATATTTACCCCTGATGATTTTGCCCTTTTTTATGACAGGGGGAAGACAAATGCTTTCCAGCGGCCTATAGGTCGGCACTCGTCTGGCAAGGGATTCTTTCGGCTATGATTACGACCCACCCTTTTGATGATGACAAGCTTCGTGAAGAATGCGGTGTGTTCGGCGTTTCTGGCGCAGCGGATGCGGCGGCCATGGTGGCGCTGGGGTTGCACGCCCTGCAACACCGGGGGCAGGAAGCCGCGGGGATTACCAGCTTTGATGGCAAGGAATTCCACACCCACCGCGCGCTTGGCCATGTCGCCGGTAATTTCGACAGCGGCGATGTTGTGGGCGCGCTGAAAGGCGAAACGGCCTGCGGCCATGTCCGTTATTCAACAACCGGCGAAACGGCCCTGCGCAATGTGCAGCCACTTTATGCCGAGCTGGCATCGGGCGGCTTCGCCGTGGCACATAATGGCAATATATCCAATGCTATGAAGCTGCGGCACGAACTTGTGCGGCATGGTTCGATATTCCAGTCCACTTCAGACACAGAAACCATCATCCATCTTGTCGCAACGTCGCGCTATCGCACACTGCTCGACCGGTTTATTGATGCGCTCAAGCAGGTTGAGGGCGCCTATTCGCTGATCTGCATGACCAATGAAGGCATGATTGCCTGCCGTGATCCACTGGGCATCCGTCCATTGGTGATGGGCCGCTTGGGCGATGCCATCATATTCGCTTCTGAGACCGTGGCACTGGATATTGTTGGTGCGGAATATGAGCGTAGCGTGGAACCAGGTGAACTGATCGTCGTCACCAATGGCGAAGTGCGCTCGCATCATCCGTTTGGCAAACAACCCGCCCGCCCATGCATATTTGAGCATGTCTATTTCTCACGCCCCGATTCGATTGTGGATGGGTCCTCGGTTTATACCGTGCGCAAGGAAATCGGCGCGCAGCTTGCTGCGGAAAACCCGGTCGATGCCGACCTAGTGATACCGGTACCCGATAGCGGAACACCCGCTGCCATTGGTTATGCGCAGGAATCGGGTATCCCGTTCGAGCTTGGCATTATCCGCTCGCACTATGTCGGGCGTACGTTCATTCAACCAGGCGATGGCGTCCGGCATCTGGGCGTCAAGCTTAAGCATAACGCCAATAAACCGCTGGTGACAGGCAAGAAAATCGTGCTGATTGATGATTCCATCGTACGCGGCACAACATCGCTTAAAATCGTGCAGATGATGCGCGATGCAGGCGCAGCGGAGGTGCATATGCGTATCGCCAGCCCGCCCACCCAGCATAGCTGTTTTTACGGTGTGGATACGCCGGAACGTAAAAAACTGCTCGCCGCACAAAAATCCATCGAACAAATGCGGGAATATATACAGGCAGATAGTCTATCTTTCCTGTCTATTGAAGGTCTTTACCGGGCACTTGGCGAGACATCACGTGACGCAGCCAAGCCCAGCTTTTGTGATGCCTGTTTTACAGGAGCCTATCCCACGACGCTTACCGACCTGGATGAGCGGGAGCAACCCGATCAACTTACATTACTGGCAGAAAGACTCGGATAATGGCGGGCATGTTTGACGGACAGTTGGCGCTGGTTACAGGCGCGAGCCGCGGTATCGGTGCGGAAATAGCCAAAACGCTCGCCGCACAGGGCGCGCATGTCATACTGACAGCGCGCACCAGTGGTGATCTTGAGCAGGTCGAAGAAGCGATTCATGCTGCAGGCGGCAGTGCCACGATTGCGCCGCTTGACCTGACTGATCCTGAGAGTATTTCACGGCTCGCCCAGGCTGTATCAGGCCGCTGGGATACACTTGATATCCTGGTGCTGAACGCGGCCATGCTGGGCACTTTGACGGGTGTGCCCACAATAGACGGACAGGAATTCAACCGTGTCATCACACTTAACCTGATGGCCCAGCAGGCGATGATTGCAAATTTCGACGTTATGCTGCGCAAAAGCAAGAATGCGCGGGTTGTCGCGCTGACCAGCTCTGTCGCGAAATCCCCGCGCGCCTATTGGGGTGCATATGCAGCATCAAAATCTGCGCTGGAAACGCTCGTCACATCCTATGGCGAGGAAACGCGCAATATGACGGCAATCCGCACTGCAATTGTCGACCCAGGCCGCACACGCACCAAAATGCGCGCGCAGGCCTATCCAGGGGAAGACCCGCAAACGCTCAAGACCGCCGATGTCGCGGCCAAGCAGATTGCAGAGCTGCTTTCCAGCGATTTTGAAACCAATGTTCGCCTGGAAATCGAAAACGGCAGTTAGTCGCTATTCGGGTGCAGCTGTAGCGCCAACCTCAGGTTCAACCTCAGCCTCCCCGTCGATAACCGATTGCACATGCCGGTAAAAAATATCACGCTCCTGCTTTAACCGGTCATTGGTGGCTTCGGGCCAGTTGCCATTGGTCGCAATCACCAGCCTGCGTGTCGGATCGACAAATATGCCCTGTCCGAAAATGCCCTGCGCGGCAAAACTACCATCATCATAGGTCCACCATTGATAGCCATAGCCTTTGCCCGGCAGGCCAATATCCGCCTGCTTCGTGCCTGCATTCGCAAACCAGCCATCGGGAACAACCTGCCTGCCATTCGCCTTGCCGCCTTCAACCACAAATTGCCCGAACAGCGCATAGTCGCGCAATGCTGCAGAGATACAGCACCCACCGATCTCAAAACCACCATCATTCAATATCCATTCCGCGTCCATCTGCATACCGAATGGCTGCCAGATTTTTTCAGACAGATAATTCGAGAGCGTCTTGCCGGTGGCTTTGGCCACCAGCACCCCGATCAGATTGGTTTCTCCAGTGTTATACTGCCAGCGCGCGCCCGGCTCCGCTTCACGTTCCAGTGTCGCCATATAGGTCAGTATCGGATTGTCGCCGTCTTTTGACTTTGTCGTGTTGAATTTGGCGACATCTGAATCCGGGTCCGCATAATCCTCATTCCATTTCACACCTGATGTCATGGTCAGAAGCTGGCGGACCGTAACGCCATCATATCCGCTGTCGCTTAATTCGGGAATATAGTCTGTAAGCGGGTCGTCGAGCGACGTGATATACCCATCATGCACCGCCGCGCCCACCAGTGTCGATACCAGCGATTTTGCCACGGAAAAACTGGTCCAGCGTCCATCAGAGGCATAATCCAGCTCATAGGCTTCTGACCGGATTTTCCCGTCATGCAGGATAATCAGGCCCGCATTGCGCTGATCCGCCATATACTTGCCGAGCGTCCATTCATGGCCCTCGCTGCTCCAGGCGCCAAGATCCAGCGGTGCCCCTTGCGCCAGGTCATAGGTCTCCTCACCGGCAGAAATGGTGCGTGTGGTGGTCAGGTTGTCCATCTGCCGAAATGCGTTGTCGCGCTGGTCCTGGGTCCAGAAAAGCACGTTCTCATCCGTGGGCAGGCCGGCAGCATCTGCCGCCACCCGCTTGACCGCGTCGCATGCAGGCAGGGCAAGCAGCATTGCCGATCCCGCCAAAAGACCTAAAATTCGCATTATGCTCTCCCCACCCAGTCATTGTTTTACCAGCGTTACCTGGCCTACATTTATCCCGCCACCTCGGAAACCGCCTTCGCAATACATCAGATAATAGCGCCATAACCGCACGAAATAGGAATCAAACCCTTCCGGCAAACCGCCGGCATCAACCGCTTTGTCAAAATTGGTGCGCCAGCGCTTCAGGGTTTCGGCATAATGTAGCCCAAAGCCGCGCTGGTCCTCCCATTGCAGCCCGCGTTCTGCAGCAAGTTTTTGAAAACGGCTTTCCGAAAGCAGCATGCCACCCGGAAATATATAGGTCTGGATGAAATCCGCGCTGCGTGCATAGCTTTCAAATACATCATCAGCGATGCTGATATATTGCAATGCCGCGCGGCCGCCAGGCTTCAACCTGGCCGCAATCGCGTCCAGATAGGCAGGCCAGTATTGCTGGCCGACAGCCTCCACCATTTCGACACTGACAATGGCGTCAAACTGTCCCTCGACATCACGGTAATCTATCAGACGGTAGTCAATCGGCAAATTACCGCGCAATTGCTCGGCATGCTTTCTTTGCTCTTCGGACAAGGTTATCGCGGTCACATGCGCGCCTTTTTCCTGCGCAAGGTGGCGCGACATAGCGCCCCAGCCACAACCGATTTCAAGTACGCTTGCCCCTTTGGACAGTTGCAGGCGATCCGCAATATGCTCCATCTTGCGCCGCTGTGCATCGCAAAGCTGTTCACCGGCAGATATTGGCTCTGCAAACAGTGCGCTTGAATAGGTCATGGTTTCATCAAGCCAGGCAGAATAGAAGTCATTGCCCAGATCATAGTGAAAACCGATATTTTTACGCGCACCGCCCCGGCTGTTACGGCGCAGGAAATGCGCCGCCGCATTGACAAGCCGCGATATTCCGCTGGCCCGTGCAGTGGAACCCAGACCCTTGCGGTTGCGTACGAACAGGTCGAAAAGGGGCACAGGATCCGGGCTTTCCCATTCACCCTGCTCCCAGGCCTTGTACCAGCCAACTGAACCCGAACGTGCCAAACGGACCAGTGCATGCCAGTTATTCAACTTCACAATTGCAGTCGGTCCCGGACCGCGTCCGCCAAGCATACGCCGCGTACCATCAGGCAGTGTTCCGTCTATCGCGCCATGCTCAAGACCAGCGTCAATCCGGTCCAATATTCTTTCAAGACCCATCCCCAGGGCACGTGCAAAAAACCCATTGCCGGTCAAAAAACCCCTATCCGCCTGAACCAGGTGCCTGCCGCGATGTGAAGTCGGTGCGTCCATGCTCGCAATTATGACGAACACTGGGCAACATCGCAATTCATTTTAGTCACATGTTCAGCCTGGACTGGCTGCACTACCTGCAAGCAGGCCGCCGTCGATCGTCAGTTCCGCGCCTGTCATGTAACGCGCATCGTCACTAGCCAGCAATACGGCAAGCGCGGCCACTTCCTCTGCTTCACCGAAACGCTGCATGGGTGTGTCTTTCACCAGAGCAGCGATATTGGCATCACGCGCATCCCCTTCCCCCAGCATCGGTTCCCACATCGGCGTCATGATTGCCGCCGGATGAATCGAATTGCAGCGGATATCAAGCCCCTGTTGCGCGCAATATAGTGCCACTGATTTACTATGGTTGCGGATGGCCGCCTTGGACGATGCATAGGCCGCAGCTCCCGGTATGCCCACCATACCCGAGCGCGAAGATATATTGATGATTGAGCCCGTCCCTTCACGGCGCATCGCGGCAATAGCATAGCGGCATCCCAGAAATGTACCGTCCAGATTTACTGCATGCACCGCGCGCCAGTCCGCAAGTGAAGCATTTTCTGGATCATGCGCTCTTACACCCTCTTCAAACCCCGTAACACCCGCATTGTTGACAAGCACATCTATTGCCGGGAACTTCAGGGCGACGGATTCCCAGTCACTTTCAGATGATACATCCAAATGCATATAGTCGGCGCCCATCGTTTGCGCCTGCACCTGACCTTCTTCATCATTAATGTCTGTAAGTATCACACGCGCGCCTTCATCATGAAATGAGCGTGCGATAGCAGCCCCAATACCCCGAGCCGCACCGGTAACGATGCAGGTTTTTCCTGATAATTTTTGCATATCTAAATCCTGAACAAATATGATCCCAGCCAGTCAATGGCCGGCAAAAACGCCCGTCGGGCAGTTGTCATTTCCGATTAACGGTGGTGCTTGTTCATTGGACTATTCCTTGTTGCGCCATCTTTACAGGGCATGCCAGCTGTTGGCAATGCGCGTTTCAGCCTTTCACCTGCTGATAGGCTTGCAGTGCGCGTTCACGGGCAGCCTTATGGCCGATCAGCTTGGACGGATAATCATCCGGTATGCACCCATGCGCCTCTGGATCGTGCACATAGGGATCATCCAGATCGACCAGTTCGGGCACCCATGTGCGGATATAATCGCCCGCATTGAATTTTTCTGACTGGCTAAGCGGCGCCATGATCCGCACAAACATATTGCTGTCAATACCGGTACCCGCCACCCATTGCCAATTGGTGGCATTGGAAGCGTAATCGGCATCAATCAATGTGTCCCAGAACCATTTCTCACCCTCGCGCCAGTCGATCAGCAGATGTTTGGTAAGAAAGCTTGCGGCTATCATACGCACACGGTTGTGCATCCACCCGGTGATCCATAGCTCACGCATCCCGGCATCAACAATCGGATAGCCCGTGCGGCCTTTGCACCAGGCATCAAATTCATCGCGCACAGCGGCTGAGCGAAAATCGCGCCATGGCATCTTGTCAAACCTGTCACGCGCATTCTTCCCGCCATATTCGGGATATCGCAGGATTACATTCTGTGCGTAATCGCGCCAGACCAGTTCCTTCTGGTATGTCGTTACATCGCGCCCCTGCCCTGATACACGGTGCCATATATAGGCCGGTGAAACCTCGCCAAAATGCAAATGCGGCGAAAGACGAGAGGTATGCTCATCAGATGGCAGGTTACGGCCATCCTCATAACCTGTGGCCTTATCGATAAACGCATCGACATTGGCACGCGCGCCATCTTCGCCCGGCGTCCAGGCCTTGGCAAAACCCGTGGCCCAATTCGGGTCAGTGGGCAGCAATGCCCAGTCTTCCAAAGCATCACTGGCGGGCCAATCGGCAGGCGCATCAATCTTCTGCGGTGTCCGCACGGGCTCGGTAGGCGGCATATATTCGCGCAGAGCCTTCCAAAACGGTGTGTATATCTTGTAAGGATCGCCGCTCCCGGTCGTCACGCTGCCCGGCGGCATAAGGTAATTGCCATCATGCAGCACAAGCTCGCAATTTTCGCCAAGCCCTTCCTTCAATGCACGTTCGCTATTGCGCCACCAGGGTTCATAATGATGCAGCGCATGTATTTCACTGGCACCCGCTTTATGCGCGATATCGGCAATAATGTTTGCCGCAATGCCGCGCCGCAGGATCAGCCGCGATCCTTTTTGCCGCAAGTTTTCATCAAGAGATTTGAGTGAATGGTGCAACCACCATAGAGATGCGCGCCCCATTTTCCGGTGCCTGGGCGTGTCTTCATCCAGCACATAGACAGGGATGACCGGTCCCCGCTCCGCAGCAGCACGTAGCGCCGCCTGATCGGAAAGCCGCAAATCGCGTCTAAACCATAAAATTACGGGCTTTGTCATGCTGCTGATCCATCTTATTCATCAATTTCGGTTGTGACCGTAAACCTGTCCGCCGCCAAGGCGCTGGAAAAACGGGCATCCCCTATGGTGACGCTCTGCTTGCCACTATGTTCCCTCACTATTGCAAAAGGCGTACGAGCCCAGAAAAGAAACGCTGCCACATCAGGATTTTCAGCCTTCAATGTTGCATAATCGACATTTGGCACTTGCGTATTTATCTGCCGCACATTGCCCCAATCAAAGCCTGTACCAATCTGAAAAGGCACTTCAGTATAAAGCCCCTGCGCATCACCTATCAGGACATCGCGGTACCAGAACCTGACAGGTACGGCATTAGCAATAACGATTGCAGGCGCTTCACCCTTTTGCTTGTGATATTCAGTATTTCCGGCATTTTCAGCGCGATTGCTGATCAGCCCATTGGCGCCGATATAGATGAGGACAGCAGCCAGCGAGATAATGGCGGGTTTGCGCCAATTGTCCTGCCCTGCCTTTTCATGCCGGCGCGACAGCCAGATACCCAGCGCAAGCGCGCTCCATACCCACACATCGATAATGAAAAGCGTATCCCCATAAAACCACTGGTTCGAAAACGGTTCGAGCAGGCGGATACCGTAATTATTGAGATAATCCAGCGCAGGATGTGACAAGGTGCCGATATAGGCCAGCACCAGCAACCAGCCTTTGTTGATTGGCAGACGAGCGACAGGCCTTTTGCCCCGCTGCCCCTGCCATGTGTCAAACGCTATCATGGCCCATGTCAGCAGTAGCGGTAGTACAAGCATGGCTATCGGGCCATGTGTGATGCCGCGCCGAATCGCCAGATGTTGATGCCCGCCGAGCAATGTCGCAAAAGCATCAATGTCGGGAAGATTGGCCGCAATGACCAAAGTTGCGGTGGCAAGACCGGTTTTCTTGGCCAGCCCTGCACGGGACAATGCCCATCCGGCAAGGCTATGCGTAAAATTGTCCACCTATTGGGCCTAAAGTTCTGGCCCGCCTTCTTTCACGGTCCAGGTCTGCCCCTTGCTGACCAGTGCCTGCAAGTCCGGTTTTTTGCCTTCCGACGCCAGTTTGTTCTGCTCCACCACCGCACTTTCAAATGTCGGTTTGGGGTCATCATAAAGTACGCCCAGCGCCATTGGGAATTCACCAAAGGGAAGTTCCACCAGCATATGCGCGATACTGCGGTTGGTGACGTCATGCACGATCACGCCCGCAGCTTCCCAATCGCCATCCACGACATCAACGACTTTCAGTGTCAGGTTCTCATTATCAAGCGCAATGCCCTTTTCGCCTTTTTCAAACAGCATGGGTTCACCGTCCGCCAGCCAGAGCTGTGTCGAGGCAGCTGTTTTCTTCGCCGCAAACTCCTCGAAAACATCTTTATTATAGACAATACAGTTCTGAAATATCTCGATAAATGCTGCGCCTTTGTGCGCATGCGCGGCTTTCAAGACATCGGGTAACCCCTTATGCACATCAATGCCCCGGGCCACGAAGCGTGCACCTGAACCCAGCGCAAAAGCGCATGGTGAGGCCGGATGATCAACCGATCCATAGGGTGTGGACGGACTGGTCGTACCTTCACGCGAGGTGGGTGAATATTGCCCTTTTGTGAGGCCATAAATCTCGTTGTTGAACAGCATGATCTGGCAATCGAGATTGCGGCGCAGCACATGCATGGTGTGATTGCCGCCAATCGAAAGCGCATCGCCATCGCCGGTGATAATCCACACATCCAGTTCAGGATTGGCAAGTTTCACCCCTGTCGCAACCGCCGGTGCACGGCCATGAATGGTGTGAAAGCCGTATGTTTCCATATAATAGGGAAAACGGCTCGAACAGCCTATGCCGCTGACAAAAACTGTGTTTGCGGGGTCAGCGCCAAGCTGTGGCATGGTGCGCTGCACCGCTTTCAGGATCGCATAGTCACCGCAGCCTGGGCACCAGCGCACTTCCTGATCGGTTTCCCAGTCTTTCAGCGTCGTTACTTTGGTCATCTCGTTCATATCCGGCTCCTAATCGAGCAAAAAGTAGATTACAGCCAGAACAGCGATGAGCATCGCGATCAGTATGGCAGGGTGCAGAGGCTTGTTCATACGAGATTCTCCTCAATGGCGGCGAGTATTTCCGAAATCAGGAAGGGTTGCCCGGATATTTTATTGAGCGGTTTGGCATCGACCAGATACTGGTCGCGCAGCACCGTTTTGAGCTGCCCGGTGTTCATTTCGGGGACCAATATCCTGTCATAGGACTTCAGCAGCTCGCCCAGATTTTTCGGCATGGGCCAGATATTGCGGATATGGATATGGCTGACATCATGGCCCGCTTCGCGTGCGCGGCGCACGGCCTGATGGATTGGGCCGTAGGTCGAGCCCCAGCCGACAATGGCCAGCTTGCCGCCTGCATCGCCCATATCAACCTGCTGGTCACCAATGCTGTCAGCCACGCCCAGCACCTTGTTTCGGCGAATTTCCGTCATTTCCTGATGGTTGGCGGGCGCATAGTCGATATGGCCGGTATCCACCGCTTTTTCGATACCGCCAATGCGGTGCATCAGGTCCGGCGTGCCCGGCTTGACCCAGGGGCGTGCCAGTTTTTCGTCACGGCCATAGGGTTTGAAGCCACCATCCTGTGCTTCGGTCATATGCTGCACCGGAAACGCTTCATAATCGGACATGTCAGGCACGGCCCATGGTTCGGCCGCATTGGCGATATATCCGTCGGTAAGCAGCATGACAGGTGTCATATACTGCACCGCGATACGGACCGCTTCTATCGCGCAGTCAAACGCATCCGCAGGCGAGCATGCAGCGATAACCGGCATCGGCGCATCGCCGTTACGGCCATAGACCGCCTGATACAGATCTGACTGCTCCGTCTTGGTCGGCAGGCCGGTGGAAGGTCCACCGCGCTGCGAATTGACAACCACCAGCGGCAATTCGGTCATGATCGCAAGCCCCATGGCCTCGCCTTTCAGCGCGATGCCGGGCCCTGAACTGCTGGTCACGCCAAGGCTGCCCGAATAGCTGGCACCAATAGCCGATGCGATCGCGGCAATTTCATCCTCCGCCTGGAACGTGGTCACGCCATATTCCTTATACCGTGCCAGATGGTGCAGGATGGCCGATGCCGGCGTGATCGGGTACCCGCCGAAAAACATGGGCAGGTTGGCAAGCTGCGCGCCAGCAACCAGACCCAGCGAAATCGCTTCCGCGCCCGTTATGGTCCGGTAAAGACCGGGTTCAGATGGTGCGGCGGGAATATGCACTTTCTGCATGGGACCAGAAAGCTCTGCTGTCTCGCCATAGGCATGACCTGCGTTCAGCGCCGCAATATTGGCTTCGGCAATGTCCGGTTTTTTCGCAAATTTCTGATTCAGCCAGTCAATGATAGGTTGACGTTCACGATCAAACATCCAGAGCGCCAATCCCAGCGTCCACATATTCTTGCACCGCAGCGCTTCTTTGTTGCCAAGCCCGAAGGGCTTCACTGCATCCAGCGTCAGCTGCGATATATCAAACGACAGCAACTGCCATTTTGCCAGCGATCCGTCTTCCAGCGGATTAGTTTCGTATTTGGCCTTGTCGAGATTACGTTTCCCGAATTCGCCGCTGTCCGCAATGATGAGGCCGCCGGGCTTGAGCGCTTCGACATTGGTTTTAAGCGCCGCCGGATTCATGGCCACTAGCACGTCTGGCTGATCACCCGCAGTATTGATTTCGCGGCTGCCGAAATTGATCTGGAATGCCGATACACCAAAAAGTGTGCCCTGCGGCGCACGGATTTCCGCCGGGAAATCCGGGAATGTGGCAAGGTCATTGCCTGATAATGCCGTAGAAAGGGTGAACTGTCCGCCGGTCAGCTGCATCCCGTCACCGCTATCGCCAGCAAAGCGGACGACAACCGCTTCTGGAACTGCATCTGTCTTACCGGTATTCACTTCAGCGGCACTGGCCATAATTCGTCCACTTCTTCACTTTTGCAGGTTTATTGGTGCATCACTTAGCATTGAACAGCAAGGGTGCAATTTAGAAATTATATCCACCGCCCCCGTTCCGGCTTTCCCGCTATGTTCAATTTCCTGTTTTTCAGGGATAGACCTTATCCATGTTTCTCACTAGCGTCGAAGCGCAACAGGAAAGAATTAATGACCATATGACCGATCTGGAAAGCCTGCCTTACCGCCCCTGTGCGGGCATCATGCTCGCCAACAAAAATGGCAATGTGTTTGCCGCGCAGCGCCTTGACAACCCCGGCGTTGATGCATGGCAAATGCCGCAGGGCGGAATTGACCCCGGTGAAGACCCCAAGCAGGCAGCCTTGCGCGAATTGTTCGAGGAAACGGGCATACCGCCTGAAAAAGTGACGGTTCTTGCGCAAAGCCGCAAAGAATTATTCTATGATTTGCCGCCAGAACTTGTCGGTAAAGTCTGGAAGGGCAAATGGCGCGGGCAACGGCAATGGTGGTTCCTGATGCGTTTTTTGGGTGAGGACAGCGATATCAATATCGATACCGGGCATCCTGAATTCAGCGAATGGAAATGGGCAGATGCAGAAAGCCTGCCCGATATGATCGTACCGTTCAAAAAAGAATTATACCGAGCGGTTCTGAAAGAATTTCGCGATCTGATATAAATCGCGTGTGCGAACCTGCGATCAAGGTGTTTCGCTCGCCTCACCAATAACAGGTTCAGGGGTCACTGCTTCGGCCGAAAGCATCTTGGAAGGCGGTCCCTGTTCAATAGTCGCGCTCAGCTGCGCCACTTCGGTACAAGCCGTACGGCAGATATTTTCCAGCTTGGCAAGATTCTCGCGTGCTTTTTCAACTGCACCGCGCTGCACCATCGCCTGCCCCTGTCCGGCAAGCGCGACCTTGTCATTCGGATTGATTTCCAGCGCTTCGCGGTAGAGCCGAATGGCTTTTCCGGGCAATTTCTGTTCCTGCGCAATTTTGGCCAGTGCAATAAATGCATTGCGGTTTGCCGGATCAATGGCGAGCGCTGATTCATAAAGGTCTGCGGCAACCATCAAATCCCCCGCATTTTGCGCTGCTTCGCCAGCTTCAACCAAGGCCACTGACTTCGGGTCGACCTCACGTTCGCTTTGCTGGCTAAATGTCGCGCTGGACGTGACGGCGAGCGCCAGTGACAAAGCCAAGGCTGCTGGTGAATAACGCATGATAAACTCCCGAAAACCGCTATTATCTTTCGTTTGAGGGGCGGACATAACACCACCTGCCTGACTGCCAGATGAAGGCCCAGATGAAGGCCCAGATGAAGGCAATGTCATGATTTGACAAGCCGTGTCATGAAAAAGCCGTCCGTCCCATCATGGTACGGGGAAAGCAATCTGCCAACTGGAGCGCTATCCGCTTTTGTTGTTCGACCAATCTGCATATCAATTGTATCTATACGCCAGCCTTTATGCGCTGACAAGAAAGCTGCGATTTGCCCCGCCCCCTCGGCCTGAACAAGTGAACAAACTGCATATATTAGCGCGCCGCCCGGTTTCACGAGTTTCGCGGCCATCTGTAGAATTGCGAACTGCTGCGCAACCACACTATCAAGGCGTTTTGGCGTCAATCGCCAGCGTGTTTCCGGGTTCCGCCGCCATGTTCCCGTTCCGCTGCATGGCGCATCGACAAGGACAATGTCAGCCTGTTCAGTATATGGTTCCAGCTTCTCCCACTCGCGTCCGGCATCCAGCAACAGCGTCTCTATATTATCAGCGCCTGCACGCTGCCTGCGCGGTTCAAGGCGCGAGAGGCGGTTTCGGTTGGTATCAGAGGCAATGATGCGCCCGTCATTTTGCATGGCCGCTGCCAGGGCCAGTGTTTTGCCCCCTGCCCCGGCGCATAAATCAATGACCAGCGGCGCACCTTGCGCTCTGCACGCGGCCACGATCGCCTGACTGCCCCAGTCCTGTATATCAACCGCGCCCCTGTTCCAAAGCGGGCTTTGCTGTATCTGCGTCCCAGCAGGCAGGCGCGCCGCATATGGCAATTCATCGCTATAGCTTATCTTCGGCCATATACCGGACAGTTCGTCGCGGCCTGTTTTGCGCGGATCAAAGCGGATATCCAGTGGCGCACGTTCCAGCAAAGCGGAATATTCATCTTCACCAATTAACGGCGACAGATGCGACTTTACCCAGTCCGGGATCGTTTCTCCCGTGGCGCCGGCTTCATCCGTGCCGATCACTGCCGGACCATAATTTGAACCATCAAACAAAGGGGCAAACTGCGGATTCTGCCGCACCAGTCCCAGCATCGCCGCACGCCCGCTGGCAGGTATTTCACCAAAGCGGCGGATCGCGTCATAGGCCAGGTCGCGCACCGCTCGCCGGTCTTTTGATCCCATATAGCGGCGTGACTTGAAATACCCGGCGGCAATTTTATCCGCGCTCGGTCCATTGTCGCGCGCGGCGACGATAATCTCGTCCAATAGGTCTATGGCTGACTGGACACGCGCCGAAGGAGTCATGGCGTTACGCGATCATCTAGTGAGAGACACTGGAAAACAGTTTTTGTGTCCGCACCATATTTCTCTTTAACGATCCGGGTTTGTTCGGCTGCCGCCGCCTGACACTCTTCAACTGTCAGGAACGCATCACTTATCCATTTTGGTGCCTCTTCCGGCGTACCGGCAGGCCAGAAAGTAAGTATCAGGAATATTTTCATCATTTCCATGTATCTGGCCTATCTTGTTCTAACGCGACGGATAATTTGGTGCCTCACGGGTAATCGATACGTCATGCACATGGCTTTCGCGCAATCCGGCATTGGTGATGCGGACAAATTCCGCTTTGGTGCGCAGGTCGTTAATCGTCCGCGACCCGGTATATCCCATCGCGGCCTTTACGCCGCCGACAAGCTGGTGAATGACTTCGCTGGCTGCCCCTTTGAATGGCACCTGCCCCTCGATACCTTCAGGCACCAATTTCAGCTGGTCCTTGATATCCTGCTGGAAATAACGGTCTGCAGACCCGCGCGCCATCGCGCCCACCGAACCCATGCCGCGATAGCTTTTATATGCGCGCCCCTGATACAGGAATGTTTCGCCCGGCGCTTCCTCTGTCCCCGCCAGCATCGAACCTATCATGACAGTCGATGCACCAGCTGCGATCGCCTTGGCCGCATCGCCCGATGTCCGCAAACCGCCATCGGCAATGACAGGCACATCTGATTTTTCGGCTTCCTTTGCGGCATCCATGATGGCGGTGAGCTGCGGAACGCCGACACCCGCCACCACGCGCGTCGTGCAGATGGACCCTGGACCAATCCCGACCTTGATGCCGTCCGCGCCCGCATCAATCAGCGCGCGTGCCGCTTCAGCAGTCGCGACATTGCCGGCGATAATCTGCGCATCGGGATGCCGTTTTTTCACTTCAGCAACCGAATCTATCACCATGCGGCTATGGCCATGCGCCGTGTCCACAACGACAACGTCGCACTCCGCTTCAATAAGCGCGCTTGTCCGGGCCATGCCGTTTTCGCCAACTGTCGATGCTGCGGCGACACGCAGGCGGCCAGTTGTATCCTTGGTGGCATTCGGGAATGTTACGGCTTTTTCGATATCCTTGACGGTGATCAGGCCGATACAGTGGAAATCATCATCCACGACCAGCAACTTTTCAATCCGGCGATGGTGCAGCAGTCGCTTTGCTTCTTCATGACTGACACCATCAGGCACCGTCGCCAGATTTTCGCGGGTCATCAACTCGCTGACCTTCTGCGCCGGGTTTTCCGCAAAACGCACGTCACGGTGCGTCAAGATGCCCGCCAGCTTGCCGCTATTTTCAACAACAGGAATGCCGGAAATATGGTTCTGCTCCATCAACGCCTGCGCTTCGGACAGGGTCGCGTTGGGCGATATAGTTATGGGGTTGACCACCATGCCGCTTTCAAAGCGCTTCACCTGCCGTACAGCGGCGACTTGTTCTTCTACTGACAGATTGCGGTGCAGCACCCCAATGCCGCCCATTTGCGCCATGACAATCGCCATATCGGCTTCTGTCACCGTATCCATCGCAGAAGACAGCACCGGAATATTAAGTGTGATATCACGGGTCAATTTTGTCCGTGTGTCGGCTTGTCCCGGCACAATGTCGGAAGCTGCAGGACGCAGCAATACGTCATCAAAAGTTAAACCGAGGGAAATTTCCATGCCGCGCCGCCTTTATGCGTTTATTGATTCGTGGCGGTATCGTGTAAACGCGATAGCAGCAAATCGCCAGTTTTATTCGCCGGATTCCTTATCTGGCTCCGGTCCCGTCTGTTTGGCCCAGTCTTCTGCCGAATATGTTTCAAAATTCGCAAAATAGCGCGCCAATGCAATGTGCAGGTCAGTATCCTGCGCTGCGCCGCCCAGCTCCATATCCGCCACGGCTTCATCTTCTGGCCCATGATAGACACTGCCCAGGAATTTTTGCAGCAACTCCATATCGGCAAATGACCCGCCCACCATTAATGAAGGCACGCCTTTGGCAGCCAGTGCCCAGCCATCCTGCCGCCGGATAAAAGCATTGGCTTCTTTGCTTGGCTCTATGTCCCGGCCCAACTTGCGGGCTACGCTCTCAATGGCAGGATCCAGCGATGTTTCACCCCGGCCGATAATGGCAACTTTTGCATCCCGCGGTGCAATCGCAATCGTATCAATATTGAGCGCTATCACGATGTCTTTAAGCGGAATATTCGGATTGTCGGCATAGGCATAAGCTCCTAGCAATCCCTGCTCTTCGGCTGTTGTCCCCATAAAATAGATATCACGGTCATGCTGCGGCCCTTTGGCAAGCCGCTTAGCCGCTTCGATGAGCACGGCAATGCCGCTGGCATTATCCACCGCACCATTGCAAATTCTGTCCTCCGCACCTTCATCACGGCAGATGCCAATATGGTCCCAGTGACCAAGCATCAAAACTGCCCCTGCACCGGGATTTTTACCCGGCAGCCTGGCAATTACGTTATAACTGGGGAAACGGTAAACCTGTGTCGAAACTAGCAAACTGGCGTCAATTCCCATGTTCTGCCCGGGAAACTCCGCTTTCCCGGCATTTTCTTTTGCCCGGCCCCAATTCATTTTTGCCGAATCAAAAAGCTGTTTGACAAATTTACCGCTTACAGCGCCATCAAGCGGCAGCGCGGCGTCTTTACTCTGAAGATTGATGTTGCGGCCCTTGTAACCTGACAACACGCTGGACCATGGGAAATTACCGTCAAAAATGGTCAATACAGCTGCGGCACCGGCATCTCTAAGCTGCTTACGGCGCTCAACAAAACCCTTCCCGTCTTTATCCGCAAATGGGGGGCTGGAAAAATGCAGCAGTGCAATCTTGCCCGCTACATCTGTATTAACACTCCCCTGCGCATCAACACCATAACCTGTGTAAACGACCGGCGTATTGCGAACGGCAGCACTGTTTTCACGGCTACGCAGAATAATTTCGTCAGAAATAGACAAAGAACGATTGCCTTTTGCAAAGCGTACCGTCTGCCCAAAATGTTTGCGTTGGACCAGTTGCACCGGCGCATACCACGGATGTGCCGGATCATTAGTGCCAGAAACAAGACCCGCCTTGCTCCATTGATTGGCAATATATTCCAGCGTTTTGGTTTCGCCTTCGGTTCCCGGCATTCGGCCAGCAAAGTCATCACTGGCCAATATTTCAATGTGTCCGCGAATATCATCTTCACTCACATCCTGCGCAAGAGCTGCGTCTGGAGAACCTGAAACAGAGATAATGGATAAAAATGCGAGGAAACCCGCAAAACATGAGCGCTTGTCTGGCATATATAAACTCTCTATCCTGACCGGGTAGTATTGCTACTACCCGGCCGGACATAATGCATCATATTAACGGTTGAATTTTGAGGCCATTCCGATGATGTCATCGAGTGGGTTGCCATCACCATCCAGGTCAAGCAAAGAGCCAAGACCGCCAAGGCCACCGCCTTGCGATTTATTGCCGCCCAGAACGCTGCCCAGAACATTGCCTAATATGCCGCCCAGTGCACCGCCGCCAGCTGTCTGGCCTGCGCCGCGATTACCACCTGCCTGATTGGCCATATAACCGGCAACCAGCATGGACAGTATGGGCAGCATTTTCTTCAGAATGGACGTATCCATGCCAGTTTGCTGAGCAGCACTGCCTGCCACAGTCCGGCTAACATCCTTTGACCCAAAAATCTGGCCCAGGATTTCATTGCCCTTCGACACATTGGTAGGCTGGTTGCCAAGAACGTTCTCAAGCAGCCCTGTGCCACCAAGGCCGCCAATCATGCCAACCAGATCCTCAATGCCTCCTGGCTGTGTCTGTGTCTGTTTCTTGAAACCGCCCAATATAGCCGGCAGCAAAGCCGCAGCGCCAGTCTGCGCCATGTTTTTATCAATCCCAAGATCATTGGCCAGCGATTCCAGACCGCCTGTCTTCTGCAAAATTTCCATCATATTCATTAGAGCATCTCCCTCATTATATACTTACCAGGGCAACTTACCCTAAGCTTGCACACATAGTTAGCTGAATTCACATGAGCAAACCAGCCCAAGCTGTTTCAGATAAGACATTTTACACTGTTTTAGAATCACCTGCATTGTGTAACAAGGGAACAATCCTTATGTGCAAGGAGTAGCTTGATAACATCAATTCTTTTTAGGGAAGGACAAATAATGGGAATTTTCAGCACAATTAAGAACGCAATTTTCGGAACGAAGGACGAGCCGGAAGCAGTGGACGCAACTGCAACAAGCGGTGGAAGCACTGCGCCAATCAGCGCAGTCGATGTTGAGCAGGTTCTGTCAGCCAAAGCAGCTTCAGCGGGTGGAGACCTGAACTGGCGCACATCAATCGTTGATCTGATGAAACTGCTGGGTATTGACTCGAGCCTATCCAACCGCAAGGAACTGGCCCAGGAACTGGGTTATACCGGCGCTCTGGACGGCAGCGCGGAAATGAACATCTGGCTGCATAAAGCCGTGATGCGCGAACTTGCGAAAAATGGTGGTCAGGTTCCTGCCGACCTTACCGACTGATCTACTTTATCAGTAATAATCAGGCGTCCGGATTCCGGGCGCCTTTTTATTTGTCCTGCACTTATCTGCGTGGATAGAAAAAGGGCCTTCCCGTCTCCGCGAAAGCCCTTTTCCATTTCATAAATTGCCTTGGGTTATGCGGCGCTGGGGGCTGCGTCACGGACATTCTCGTCCACATGTTCAGCAAATTGCGCAAAGTTATCTACAAACAGCTGTACCAGCTTATTTGCGGTCGCATCATATTCCGCGCCATCGCTCCATGTTGAACGCGGATCAAGGATAGCGCTATCCACACCTGGCACAGCAACAGGCACCTCAAAACCAAAATTCTCGTCGATACGGAATTCGGCTTCATTCAGACTGCCGTCAAGAGCAGCATTTAGAAGCGCCCGTGTTGCCTTGATTGGCATACGGTGCCCCACACCATATTTACCGCCAGTCCAACCGGTATTGACCAGCCAACACGTTACCCCGCCTTTGGCAATGCGCTCTTTAAGCAGGTTTCCGTAAACTGACGGATGGCGCGGCATGAAAGGCGCTCCAAAGCATGTTGAAAATGTGGCTTCTGGTTCCGTCACACCGATTTCGGTGCCAGCCACTTTGGCTGTGTAGCCTGACAGGAAGTGATACATGGCCTGTTCGGGCGTCAGCCGTGATATTGGAGGCAAGACACCAAAAGCATCAGCTGTCAGCATGATGATATTTTTAGGCACTGGCCCCATATTCTTTTCCGACGTGTTCGGAATAAAGTCGATCGGGTACGCGCCTCGGGTATTTTCCGCCAGGCTATTGTCATTCAGGTCCAGCGTGCGGGTTTCTTCATCCATCACCACATTTTCAAGCACAGTGCCAAAACGCTGTGTCGTGGCATGGATTTCCGGTTCCGCCTCGGGGTCCAGACGAATCATTTTGGCGTAGCACCCACCTTCAAAATTGAAGACAGCTGTATCCGACCACCCATGTTCGTCATCACCGATCAGTGTGCGGCTCGCATCTGCCGACAATGTCGTCTTACCCGTACCCGACAGGCCAAAGAATACGGCGGTATCACCGTTTTTGCCCATATTGGCGGAGCAGTGCATCGGCATCACACCCCTGAGTGGCAGCAGGTAGTTGAGAAGGCCGAATACTGACTTTTTCATTTCTCCAGCATAGGCCGTTCCGCCAATAAGGATAAGTTTTTCGGTCAGGTTTACCGCAATAACTGCGGGGCCATTCGTGCCATGCCGCTCTGGATCAGCCTGAAAACTTGGCAGGTCGATAATTGTATATTCCGCCTTGAAGCCTTTCAGCTCTTCGGCTGTCGGGCGGACCAGCATCGTGCGGATAAAAAGATTATGCCAGGCCAGTTCATTGATGACACGCACATTGACACGGTGTTCCGCCTGTGACCCACCGAAAAGTTCCTGCACATATAGTTGATCTTTCTGGCCAACGGCCTTGAAAAAATCTTCTTTTAGAACAGCGAAATGCTCCGGCGACATGGCCTTGTTCGTTTTACCCCACCAAACAGTATCTTCCGTCTCGGCATCCCGCACCATAAACTTGTCATTCGCCGAGCGCCCTGTGTGCTGGCCTGTTGCCACTACAAGCGGACCGGATGCCGCAAGACGCCCTTCGCCATTGCGAATCGCATGCTCTACAAGTGCAGCGCGCTGAAGGTTGGAATCGATATTGGCATTGGTCTCAATACCCATTGCTTTCAGGGCTGAGTGGCTGGAATCTGTCATTTAATCCTCACTGTCAAAGCGAATTTTGGGGCGGCATCGCATGGCAAATCCGCATACGTATGCACTTTGGTCGCGGTCCGCTTAAAACATGCAGCATCACGCGTCAAATCGGCATTTTCTTGACAAGGTTGTCATTAAAGGACTTTACTATTCACCACACAGATACGAGTAAAACAGCGATATTCATGCGTGCTTATTCGAAACCAGTGGGGTAAAGGTATTGGCATGACAGCTACAATCGCACTGGTTGATGATGACCGGAATATCCTGACATCTGTATCCATAGCCCTTCAGTCAGAGGGTTATATAACACGGCTGTATTCCGACGGCGAAACAGCACTGAAGGCCATCACCGAAAATCCGCCAGACTTGGCCGTATTTGACATAAAAATGCCGCGTATGGATGGGCTGGAACTGTTACGCAGGGTAAGAGAAAAAAGCGCCTTGCCGGTAATATTCCTGACTTCAAAAGACGATGAGCTTGATGAGGCGCTTGGCCTCGCAATGGGCGCGGACGACTATATCTCCAAACCGTTTTCACAGCGTCTGTTGCTGGCCAGGATAAAGGCCATATTGCGCCGCACGGAATTTATCAAAAATGATGACCGGCAAGATGACGCGCTCATTAGCGAACCCATAATACGTGGCAGCCTGCATATGGACCCTGCACGCCATATGGTGAAATGGAAAGATGAGCCGCTCACCCTTACAGTGACAGAATTCATGATACTTGAAGCGCTGGCCGCGCGCCCAGGTGTGGTTAAAACACGCAACCAGTTGATGGACGCAGCCTATCAGGATGATGTCTATGTTGATGATCGCACCATTGACAGTCATATCAAGCGTTTGCGCCGCAAGTTTCGGGAAATTGACGAACAGTTTTCAGCAATAGATACATTATATGGAGCCGGTTATCGCTTCTCGGAAGAATGAAGACGGCGGTTCTGACCTATCGCTATTCTGGACGCGGCGGCTGTCGCTGACCACACGTATACTGGCCGTGAATATACTCGCGCTTGCCATATTGGCCGGCAGTTTTTTCTATCTCGACAATTACCGGGCACAGCTTGTCAACGAACGTATCGAACAGGCCAGGGAAAAAGCAGCCATTATCGCAAACGCGCTGGCGCAAGACATTGACCCGAAGGCAAAGCGCGCATTTATTGGCACTGTCGGATCCAATACAGGAAGTCGTGTGCGCATATATGGGACCAGCGGCGAGAAAGAAATGGATAGTTTCGAAGTCATGCCGCCTTCCTATACCCTGCGTGATCCTGCGGAAGAACCATGGCGGAAAGACGCGGCCAGGTTTCTTGACAAGATCATTGAGACTATTGTCCTGTCGCCTGAAGTGGAAATGTTTGCACCGCCAGAGACAGATACGCTCAGCGCATGGCCGGAATTGTCTGAATCTTCGAAAACAAAAGCACCTGTTGTCAAATTCAGGCACGCGCCAGATCGCACGCCATATATTAGTGCAGCGGCACAAACAGCAGAGCAAAACGAATTTGTACTTGTCACCGAAAATGCACGCGATATCACCCGTATAGTACGCGATCAAAGAGCCTTGCTGGCAATTATAATCCTGATTGTCACTGTGTTTTCGATACTTCTGTCACTATTCCTTGCCCGGACAATTGTACGTCCACTCAGGCGGCTGGCCCGCGCTGCAGTACGCGTAAGACTTGGCCGGGCGCGGGAGGTTGTGGTGCCGCGACTGCCCGAACGACGTGACGAAATAGGCATGTTGGCACGGGCTTTATCCGATATGAGCCTGGCCATACGTGACCGGATTGATGCAACGGAAAGTTTTGCCGCTGATGTCAGCCACGAAATCAAAAACCCGCTGGCTTCACTCAGAAGTGCGCTGGAAGGGCTAAGCACAGTCAAGGATCCAAAACTACAGCGACAGTTACTCGATATTGCGGGAAATGATGTCAGGCGGCTTGATCGTTTGATTACCGATATATCCGAAGTATCGCGCGTAGACGCTCAGCTGTCCCGCACTCAATTTGAACAGATTGACCTTGGTGAAATGATAGAAAATGTACTCGCAGCACGCGAAGAAAGAGAATTGAATCAGGGACGACAAATTGCCTTTGCACGGCCAAGGCGCGGTGTGGCGACCGTGCTGGGGGAGGCCATCAGGCTGGAACGTGTGATTACCAATCTGCTGGACAATGCAGTGTCTTTCTCTCCGGAAGAGAGCCTTATCGAGGTTGTTGCGACACGGGCAAGTAATGTGGTGCACATACGTATTACAGATAGTGGTCCCGGCGTCCCTGAAAGCGAGCGGGAAGCGATTTTTCGTCGCTTCCATAGTGTCCGACCTGGCGATGAAGATTTTGGCAAGCATAGCGGGCTGGGCCTTGCCATCGCCCGGACGATTATCGAGGCACATAACGGCAAGCTCAGCGTCTGTGAACGCGAAGATGGCAAGTCGGGGGCATGTTTTCGCATAACTTTGCCCGCGGCCACATCCGGTCAGATCAAGTGACACCATGGCTGATAGCGAGACCATATACCCAGCCTGCTCTGTTTCCGTTGAAGGCAGGGCGATTTTGATTACAGGCATTTCTGGCGCTGGAAAATCAGAATTGTGCCTGCATCTTATTGATCGCGGGGCAATACTCATCAGCGATGACCAGACATTACTGACAACTGGTGATGGCAGACTATATGCCCATCCGGCACCCAATATCGCAGGACAAATCGAAGTCCGCAATCTGGGTATAATGAAAACGCCATACATTAGCAGAGTTCCAGTTGCCCTTGTTATCGCATTGGGAAAAGAAGCTCCGCGTTTTATTGACGCACCAGAGCAGAAAGTTATTGGCGAAATACGGATTCCCCATATCAAAATGGATGCACATGGGAACACGCTTGCGATAAAGGCCGAATGGGCATTGCGCGTTTATGGGCTATCATTGTAAGCAAGCTATCTTCCGCCCATTTCCAGTGAGTAATCATGACGGCCATGCCAAAAACTTCCGATAGTCAGCGTGCATCGCAAAACATCATGCTGGTCACCGGCCTTTCTGGCGCTGGCAAATCAACGGCTCTGCGTACATTGGAAGACCTGGGCTGGGAAGCGGTCGATAATTTCCCGATACGCCTTTTGGGGCGATTGCTTGAAACGCCCCTGCCCGCCGCAACTGGCAGTAAACACGCCCCCCTTGCCATCGGTTTTGACAGCCGGACACGCGGTTTTGACCCCGATGCGATTATCCGAAAGGTTGAATCGCTCAACAACAAAACCCATTTTAGTATTTCGACATTATATCTGGATTGCTCGGGTGCCGAGCTTGAGCGCCGCTATAACGAGACACGGCGGCCGCATCCGCTTGCCAAGGACCGCCTGGCCAGCAATGGAATAGCCTTGGAACGTGAAATGATGCAGCCCCTGCGCGATTGGGCCGATCACATCATGGATACAACCGCTTTTGCGGCCAATGAATTGCAGCAGGCGATACGCGGGCAGTTCATGCTGGAGGAAGACCAGCAACCTTCCCTTACAATTACAAGTTTCGGTTTTGCACGCGGCATGCCGCCTGTTGCGGATCTGATATTTGACATGCGCTTCTTGCGCAATCCACACTGGGACAGCGATTTGCGGCCACTTACCGGGCAAGATAAAGCCGTAGGGGAATATGTGCGTCAGGATGAGGCTTTTGAGGAAGCCTATCGCCGCATACTGGACCTGATAACTTTCCTGCTCCCGCGTTACGCGGCGGAAGGCAAGGCCTATGTCAATATTGCCTTTGGATGCACGGGCGGGCGGCACAGGTCCGTATTTACCGCGGAGCAAATGGCGAAAGACTTGCACGGCGCGGGCTTTTCGCCCACTATTTCCCACCGCAATCTTGCGTCACCCCCTGCCGATAAGCTGGAAGGCAGGCCAAACACATGATATGGGCGGCAACTTATGAATTTGAAAAAGCAGGACAGGCTATTTTGAACCGGAGTTTTTTCGCCCAATGATAGGCATGGTTTTGGTCACGCATGGCAAGCTGGCAGAAGAATTTCTGGTGGCTATGGAGCATGTTGTCGGTAAACAGAAGGACATTGCCACCATCTGCATCGGCCCGCATGATGACATGGAACAAAGGCGGCAGGATATTGCGGCCGCCATCGCTGAAGTGGATGGCGGTGACGGCGTCATCGTGCTTACGGATCTTTTTGGCGGCACACCTTCCAACTTGGCCATTTCACTGCTTGAGGCAAACCGCGTCGAAGTCATTGCCGGTGTTAACCTGCCCATGCTCATCCGGCTGGAAGGTGCACGCAAATCGATGACAGTGGCTGACGCGGTGACTGCAGCGCGCGAAGCAGGGCAGAAATATATCAGTGTCGCATCAGAGCTTCTCGGACTGGAACAATAATGCCGTCTGAAGAAATCCTGATTACCAATCAACGCGGCCTTCACGCCCGCGCCAGCGCGAAATTCGTCACTATGGCATCCAAACTGCCGGAAGACTTGAAAGTGACCGTTGCAAAGGATGGGTCACATGTGAATGGCAACAGCATTATGGGGCTTATGATGCTTGGCGCAGCAAGGGGTGACCATGTGACCGTTACCGTTGAAGGCGAAGAGGCGGAAATATATCTGAAAAAACTTGTTGGCCTTATCAAAGACGGTTTTGGCGAGGATTGACGTGAACACAGATTTTCCGGCCCATGGTGACGTGGATGCAGATGGCCGCCGCATCATTACCGGCTTTTCCAATCCGCTCGTCAAACAGGTCCGCAGCCTGCGTGAAAAAAAACACCGTAAACGCAGCGGTCATTTTTTGGCCGAGGGGTTGCGCCTCCTGACCGAAGCACGCGAAGAGGGCTATTTGCCGGTTATGCTCTTCATGTCCGATACGCGTGATGAACATCCGCTTGTCAATGCACTGGAAGCCGTTGTTCACAAAAATGGCGGGCAGATCATCAAAACCACGCGTGAAATATTGTCGAAAATGTCGGGTAAGGATAATCCGCAGACCGTGCTGGGTGTATATCGCGACCATGCGCTGCGATTGGATGAGGTTGACCGTAAAAGCGCGAATATATGGCTCGTGGCGCAATCGCTGCGTGATCCAGGTAATCTTGGCACTATTTTGCGCACCGGTGACGCTGTCGGCGCAGGCGGGCTGATACTGGTGGATGACTGTGTTGATCCGTTTTCAGTCGAGGCTGTACGATCCAGCATGGGTGCCATTTTCACGCAGCGAATCGCACAGGCATCCTGGGGCGAATTTCTGAAATGGTTGCGCAGCGGTGAAGGCCAGCTGGTCGGCACCAGTTTGAATACGGATAATGATTATCAGGGCATCAAATATACAGCGCCCACGTTTCTGCTAATTGGCAATGAAGCGCAGGGACTGCCTCCGGATTATGAGGCGGAATGCGATACACTGGTCAAAATGCCGATGATGGGCAAGGCCGACAGCCTGAATGCGGCGGTTGCAACCGCTGTCATGGCATATGAAGTGCTCAATCAGCAGAGAAAAATAGGTGGAGGTGACTCCCTTCATCAAATGGAGTAATATATTATTTATGTATGGTAAATATATAGTACCGCTCCTATTTCTTGGCCTTACCGCTTGCCCGTCTTCTGATGGCATGACAGCTTCCCCTGCCCCTCTTGATAAGGACAACGAAGTTTACAAAGCGTTTGGCAATGAGCCGGATTGGATGCTCGAAATAGGCACAGAGAAAATCCGTTATACCGGTGACTATGGCGAAACTATATTGGTTGTCGACACACCTGAAATCCAACAAAGCCTTGCCGTGGCGCGCTATAAAACTCCAGAGCTAAAAATCACCATCATGCAGCGCCCCTGCAACGATAGCATGGCCGATATTACCTATGCGGATACTGTTATCTTAAATGTCAAAAACCGTGAATTGCAGGGATGCGGCGGCAGTATATTACCGCCTGGCAGTCTAGATGGAACGAGCTGGCTAGCCGTAACCGGCGTCATTGGAACTAGCCAAACCGTCAAACTCAGATTTAAACAGAACCGTATATCTGGCAATGCAGGCTGCAACAGCATGAATGGATCCTATGTCCATAAGGATGGCAGGCTGATGATTTCGAGAATGATGATGAGCCGAAAACTATGCGGCGGCCAAGCGGACATCTATGAGCAACGCCTATTAGACATTTTTTCTCAAGGTCCAGCTGTTAGTTTTCTGGCCAATGGTAATATGAAGCTCTCAAGCGGTACGGATAGCCTAGAATTTAAAAAACAGACCTGATGCAAATAATCTCAACCGCTCTTTTCCTTCTGATCTTCCACGGCAGTTGCAATCAGTCCATTTTCGGCTTCAATGCCATACCGCGGTAACGCCTCCACTGGCGGCACTTCTTCCAGCTCTCGCTTGCCGGTTTCTATATTAAGTTCCGCAAAACGCTTGCCGGTAGACATCACATTGCGTTCAAAACTGCCGACAAACTTGTTATAATTATTGACTGCGCCGGTCAGGCCGGTGCCGACACGCTTCAAATGCTCTGCAGCCGTGGCGAGCCGGTCATACATTTCCTTGCCGAGCGCGCCGATCTGCTTGGCCTCACGTGCAAGCCCCTCCTGCCGCCAGACAGATGCTACTGTACGCGCTATCGCAACAAGGTTAGTGGGTGTTGCCAGAAGCACTTTCTTTTCAAAAGCGTGATCCCAAAGCGTTGAATCATGTTCGAGTGCGGCGGAGAGGAAGTGCTCGCCCGGCACAAACATGATGACATAGTCGGGCGCATCATCAAATTGATCCCAATAGGCTTTGCGCGAGAGGCCATCTATATGCGTCTTCATTGACTGACAGTGCGCCACAAGCGCAAGATCGCGCGCATCATCGTCACCCGCCTCAAACGCATCCTGATAGGCATTGAGCGACACTTTTGCGTCCACGACCAGCGAGCGCCCTCCCGGAACACGTATAATCGCATCGGGACGCGCCCTGCCCTCATCGGTGTCAATGCTCACTTCCATCTGGAAATCGGTATGTTCGGCAAGCCCGCAGGTTTCCAGCACATTGCGCAATTGCTGTTCACCCCAGCGCCCCCGCGCCTTTGGTGCATTACGCAGGCTGTTGACAAGCCGCGCAGCCTCGCTCCGGATTGCCTCCTGCCCCAGTTTCATGTCCCCCATCAGGCCTTTCAGGTCCCCATAGGCTTCATTGCGTTCTTTCTCGATCTTCTGCACGCTTTCCTCATAGGCCTTGAGTCGCTCGCCCACGGGATTCATAAGCGACTTGATTTTCGCTTCATGCTTTTCTTCGGCCTGGCTGAAACGGGCATCGGCGCGTTCCAGAAAAGCCTTTTGCGCTTCGCCAAGCAGTTTACCGCCCACTTCGCTGAACTGCGCGGACAGGGCTTCTTTCGCCTCGACAAGCTGTTGCAGCTGTTTTTCATGGTTTGCTGCATCCGCTTTCATCGCGGCTAGGTCAGCTTTCAGAATCTCGCGTTCGGTGCGATAGGTTTCCAGTCGCTCGCCAAGTGCGTCTGCACGACTTGCCCGCTCTTCCGCGCCCGCAAGGTCACGAATGGATGCCCGGAATTTTTCTCTTAAGTCCCTAAGCTCTGCCTCTGTATCTTCACGTTCTTTGCGAATATCAGCCAGCGGACGACTTCCCAAAAACCAGCCAAGGCCAAGGCCTGCCAGCAAAGCCAGTACAGTAAATAAAATCGGCAAATAATCCGACAAAACCCTATATCTCCCCAATGGAACGAAATAGGAACTTAGGCGTAAAAAGCACTGCGTTCAATTGTTAATTTACGCCGGTACGCAGGCTCAGGCGGCCTTACGCATTTTATTGAGTTTTTTAAGCACCATCTGCCGCTTGAGGCGTGACAGGTGATCAATAAACAATATGCCTTCCAGATGGTCCATCTCGTGCTGCAAACATGTGGCCATCAGCCCGTCCATATCTTCCTCATGAACCTTGCCGTCCAGGTCCTGCCAGCGGGCGCGGATCTGCGCGGGGCGTTCCACTTCAGCATATTGGTCAGGCACCGAAAGACAGCCTTCATTATACAGCGACTGTTCGTCCGAAGGATCAAGGATTTCCGGATTGATGAAAATACGCGGGTCCTTGATGACCGGACGGTGGTCATGGCCGCAGCCTTCATCACCGCAGTCTTCTGCCTTCGCATCCGGATCAGGTTCCTGCAGGTCGATGACCAGCACCCGCTTGGGCACACCGACCTGAATCGCCGCAAGGCCAATGCCAGGGGCGGCATACATGGTTTCAAACATGTCCTCGACCAGCTGTTTCAGCTCGTCATCAAATTTTTCCACAGGCGTGGAAACGGTTTTCAGCCGCGGATCGGGCACTTCTATAATTGGTAAAATAGCCATAGCCGTAAAATAGCGGCACAGTTCCAACTGTTCAAGGGCAATGGTACAGCAAAGAAGTCACGAATTATCCCCTTTTCAGGTTGGACGAACATCTCTCCGCTCACCTTGAGCCTGTCGAAGGGTAATTGTCACGAGGCTTCGACAAGCTCAGCCTGAACGGAATTAATATGTATTTGCATGAAGGAAATAGACGTCAGGAACTTAGCTTATCGGCTTTCTTGCACGCAGAGCCTGTGCCAGCGTACCTTCGTCCAGATAATCCAGCTCCCCGCCCATAGGCAGGCCATGCGCCAGCTGTGTCAGGCGCACCGGATATTTTTCAAGCCTTTCCGCAATATAATGCGCGGTTGTCTGCCCTTCCAAAGTGGCATTCATGGCCAGCACGACCTCGTCAACATCGCCCGCATCGACACGCTCTATCAGCCGCAAAATGGTAAGATCTTCCGGCCGCACCCCGTCAAGCGCGGAAAGCCGCCCCCCCAGTACATGGTAACGCCCCAGAAACAAACGTGATTTGTCCAGTGCCCATAGGTCGGACACCTCTTCAACGACGCAAATGGCCCGCGTGTCGCGCCGCGCGTCAGTGCAGATACCGCACGGATTGACCGTATCCACATTCCCGCAATTCTCGCAGGTTTCCAGTTTGTCCCGCACCTGTTCCATGGCCGCAACCAATGGATTAAACGCGGTTTCGCGCTTTTTGATAAGATAGAGCACCGCCCGGCGCGCAGAGCGTGGCCCCAGCCCCGGAAGGCGTGCCAGTACCTGTGTCAGCTCTTCTATCTCTTGCGATGCCATGGATACGGCATTAGGGGGAAGGCACGCCTCCTGCCAAGCAAAATTTCATGAAGGACAAAGCCATGCGCATCGCTTTTATGGGAACACCCGGTTTTGCGGTCCCCACCCTGCGCGCCCTCTATGATGCAGGGCATGACATTGCGGCGGTCTATAGCCAGCCGCCTCGTCCAGCAGGGCGCGGCAAGAAACTGCGCGCTTCACCCGTACAGGCACTGGCCGAAGAATTGGGGCTGGAAGTGCGCACACCTGTTTCATTGAAAAGCGATGAAGCAAAGGCAGAGTTTGCTGCACTAGAGCTGGATGTGGCGGTTGTCGCCGCATATGGGCTGATCCTGCCGCGCGCAGTGCTGGATGCGCCAAAGCATGGCTGCCTGAATGTGCATGGCTCGCTCCTCCCCCGCTGGCGCGGTGCAGCGCCGGTGCAGCGCGCGATACTGGCCGGGGATAATGAAACCGGCGTGACCATCATGCAGATGGAAGCGGGTCTCGACACAGGTCCAATGCTGGCCAAGGCCGAAACGCCTGTAGCAGGCAAGACAGCGGGGGAACTGACAGACGAAATTGCTACAATGGGCGCGCAGTTGATAGCGAAAGTCCTTTGTAACCTGAAGAGCTACCCTGCCGAAATTCAGCCGGAAGACGGCGTGACCTATGCGCATAAGGTCGACAAGGCAGAGGCAAGGCTCGATTTTACGGCAGATGCCATACAGGCCGAACGGCAGGTGCGCGCTTTCAATCCGATGCCGGGCGCTTTTTTCGAGCATGATGGCCAGCGCTACCGTGTCCATGCAGCAGAGATAATAGAAGCTTCCGGTAACGTAGCCACAGTGCTCGACGATCGCCTGACCATTGCCTGTACCACTGCAGCCATTCGTCCGGTGGTTATCCAGCGCGCCGGCAAACCGGCCATGGATCTTGATAATTTTCTGCGCGGCAATGCCATTGCTGCAGGAACGCAGCTGAAATGACCCGTTTCGCACTCACTCTCGAATTTGATGGCGCGCCCTATATGGGTCTGCAGCGTCAGGCACATGGTCCCAGTGTGCAGCAGAGTGTTGAAGAAGCAGCTCAGGCGATTACCGGTGAACAGGTGACCATGCATGCGGCCGGGCGCACGGATGCGGGTGTACACGCCTATGCGATGCGCGTACATATTGACATTGTCAGGGAAATTAACGCTTTCCGTCTGATGGAAGGCATGAATGCAAAGTTGCGCGGCGAACCCATTGCCGTACTGGCCTGTGAGGCAGTGAGCGATGACTGGCACGCGCGTTTTTCCTGCATCGGGCGCAGCTATATCTATCATATCACCAACCGCCGTGCGCCGCTCACGCTGGACAGGGGGCGCAGCTGGCAGGTTGCAACACCTCTGGACGCAGACGCCATGCACGATGCGGCACAGGTGCTTGTCGGCAAACATGATTTCACAACATTTCGCTCCGCCCACTGCCAGGCGCAAAGCCCGGTAAAAACGCTGGACAGCATCGAGATTGAGCGGCACGGCGGCATTATAGAAACGCATGTTGCCGCGCGTTCTTTCCTGCATCACCAAGTGCGTTCAATGGTCGGATGCCTTGTGCTGGTGGGCAAGGGCAAATGGTCACGGCAAGATTTACAGGATGCGCTGCATGCAGCAGACCGCCATGCCCTCGGCTTCAACGCCCCGCCTGACGGACTGTATTTTGCACGGGCCAGCTATCCCGTATAGCTCTGGCAAACATCCGCTCATGCATGAGCCTGTCGAAGGGTGCTGGCGATGACCTTTCGAGAGACTCAGGGTGGGCGGTATATAGTGGCCTCCTGTAACCTAAACCAGCATCTCAATCGCCTTGCCCTGGCCCAGAAATTCTGCTGGACTGGCGCTGGCACCATAGGCGCCTGCACAAAATATCGCGACCAGGTCACCTACATCTGCGCGTGGAAAATGCGCCTTGTCAGCAAGCCGGTCGAGCGGGGTACACAGACAGCCCACGATGTTCGCTTCTTCCTCCGGTTCAGCATCGAATTTCGTGGCGATCGCCACCGGGTAATTGCGCCGTACCACTGTCCCGAAATTCCCGCTCGCCGCCAATTGATGATGCAATCCGCCATCCGTGACCAGATAGGTCTGACCATGGCTTTCCTTGCGATCCACAATCCGGGTCAGATACACACCCGCCTCGCCCACCAGCCACCGCCCCAGTTCTATGGCAAATTCGGTTTGCTGCAGCGCTGCGGGCAACTGGTCAAATTCAGCCGATAATGCGTCACCGATACGCTGGATATCAACCGGCATATCCTTCGGAAAATAGGGAATACCAAAACCGCCACCCAGATTGACATGCGCCGGGCTTTCACCAATCATGTCGGAAAGATGCGCGGCCAGCGCCAGTGTCTTCTTTTGCGTGTCCACAATCGCATCCGCATCCAGCGCCTGTGAGCCTGCGTAAATATGGAAACCACGCCAATCCGCACCGGCCGCGATAATCTCACGTACCAGCGCCGGGACACGGTCCTGATCGACACCAAACGGCTTGGCACCACCGCCCATGCGCATGCCCGAACCGCGCAGATCGAATTCGGGATTGACCCGTACCGCCATTTTGGGCGTCGCGCCTGATTGTCCAGCCATGGCAATCGCCCGCCGCGCCTCATTTTCGGATTCGATATTGAGCGTGACGCCTGCATCTATCGCCCTCACAAGTTCGCGGTCCCGCTTGCCGGGGCCGGCAAAGCTGACATGCGCAGGATCTGCACCCGTATCCAGCACGCGCATCAACTCACCTTCCGAAGCGATATCAATGCCATCGACAAGGGAGACCATGAGTTCAAGCAGGGGTGTGAATGGATTGGCTTTCATCGCGTAATGGATGGAAAGCCGCTCCGGCATGGCGGTGCGCAGCTCAGCGACACGTGCACGCAGTCGTTCTGCCGAATAGACAAATAAAGGCGTATCTCCAGCCTTTTCAGCAAGTTCGCGGGCGGTATGACCCGCGATTTCCAGCTCGCCATCGCGCGCGTCAAACCCCGCCGGTATCGGCCCCAATGGTTTCATGTCGCCTGCTCCTCCGCTATTTTTTTAAGCGCTGCACGATCCAACTTGCCATTCGGGTTTTTGGGGAAATCTTCCAGTCCGATAACCCGGTGCGGCATCATAAAATTGGGCAACTCGCTTTTCAGAACCAGTTTCAGCTGTTCCATATCCAATAGCTGCCCTAATTGCGGGCGTACAAACAGCACAATCTCATGTCCCAACCGTTCATCGGCGATACCCAAAGCCACAGTTTCCGCTGCCAGACCACTGTCCAGAACAACGCCCTCTATTTCCGCCGGACTGATGCGGTTACCCGATGACTTTATCATCGCATCGCGGCGCCCCACAAAATAGATCAGCCCTTCCCTGTCGCGGCGCACGCGATCGCCGGACCATACTGCCATGCCGCCAAATTCTGAAAAATCCGGTGCAGGCCTGAAACGCTCCGCAGTGCGTGCCGGATCCTGCCAATAACCTTGCGCCACAAGTGGTCCTGCATGCACAAGCTCACCTTCTTCTTCAGGCACCGCTTTTTCCCCTGCATCATTCACAACCATGATCTCTGCAAACGGTATCGCCTTGCCGATCGACAGTGGATTATCATCAATCAATGCAGGATCAAGATAGGTGGAACGAAATGCCTCAGTCAGGCCGTACATCGCGTAAATATCACCATCACGAAATATTTTACGTAACTGCCTGACCAACTGCGGTGTCAGCGCACCGCCAGTATTTGTAAGCCGCCGCAGCGAAGCAGATGCTTCTGCCGGCCATTCCTGCTCGACCAGTTGAACCCAAAGTGGCGGAATAGCGCCCAATGTTGTTATTTTGTGTTTCGCGCATGCCTTTATCACATCGCGCGGCGTCAGGTAATCCAGCGGGACACAGCAACCCCCTGCATACCAGGTCGAGAGCAACTGGTTCTGGCCATAATCGAAACTGAGCGGCATTACGCACAGTGTCCGGTCACCGGTCGCCACTTTCAGATACCCGGCCACACTGACCGCGCCCAGCCACAGATTGGCATGGCTCAGCATCACGCCCTTGGGCCGCCCTGTCGAACCGCTGGTATATAATATCGCAACCAGCGCGTCCGGGTCTGCCTCTGAAGCGCCGAGCGGTCTCCTAATGGCCCCCCATACTTCCATAGCCGGTTTTTCATCATGCAATGCGCAGCCAACCGGCACATCACCTTCGCCAAGTGATTTCAGGCGTGAGCTATTGGAAATAAGGCACTTTGCGCCGCTATCTGACAATATATGCGCGACCTGTGCATGCTTTAGCAGCGGATTCACTGGCACATGCACCAACCCGGCACGGGCGGCAGCCAACGGCATGAGGCATGCCGTTTCTGTTTTGGGCAGCCATGTTGCGATACGGTCCCCCGCCGCCAGACCCTGCTCCTGAAGCCAGCGCGCCAGTTGTCCGACACGGCGGTTGAGCATGGTATAGTCAATTGTTTCACCGCGCAGTTGAAGCGCTATATCGTCCTGCTTCCCGCATAAGGCGAGATGGTCAAGAGGCTTTGCGGGCGGAACTGTTTCAGAAAATCTTTCGGTCTGGTGCAAGACGAACCCTTTATTCATAAAAACCATATGGCGTTAAGTATAATTTATTCACGTTAACAAGGTTATCACGCCAAAAGGACTATCCTTCAAGGGTGATAGGGAAGATTTCAGCCTTGTCCCGCTGTCTGGAAATGCGTAAACGCGGATATTCGAACTTGAAGGGCTGAAAATCAGGGGGTTTGGGTCACTTGACTGAGCATAAGACTATCGATGAAGCCGTGCGCGCCGTTTTGTGTGACGTACTGGGGCTCAAAGCGGAAGATGTAGCCGCATTTGATGCCGATACCGAACTGTTCGGTGCGCTGCCCGAACTTGATTCCATGGCTGTCGCGGGCCTCCTCACCGAAATGGAAGACCGGCTGGATATCATTATCGAAGATGACGAAGTTGATGGTGAACTGTTCGAAAACTATGGCAATCTGCTGAAATTTGCGAAAGAGAAAACCGCAGATACCGCCGCCTGCGCCTTTGGCGAGGAAGAGTAACGCCCTCCCCGCAGCGGCAGCTTACTCTGCAGCCTCTGCCGCAAATTCTGCTTCTGCCAAAAACCGTTCGGCATCCAGCGCCGCCATACAACCTGTGCCCGCAGCCGTAACTGCCTGACGATAGACATGGTCCATCACATCACCGCAAGCAAAAACGCCCGGAACGCTGGTTTTCGGCGTGCCGGGTTCGACCAGCAGATATCCGCCATCGTCCATGGGCAGATGCCCTTTGAACAGTGCTGTCGCCGGTGCATGACCGATAGCGACAAAGCCGCCATCGGCAGCTTCATGTGACTTTTCGCCTGTCTGGGTATCGACAAGGTCAACACCGACCAGGCCTTCCGGATCACCGCCTGCCACAAATTTCTCGACTGTCTTGTTCCATAGCACCTTGATTTTCGGATTGGCAAACAGCCGGTCCTGCAGGATTTTTTCCGCGCGCAGACTGTCGCGGCGGTGGATCAATGTCACATCATCGCTATGGTTGGTAAGATACAGCGCTTCTTCAACAGCGGTATTGCCGCCGCCAATCACCACAACTTTCTTGCCGCGATAGAAAAAACCGTCACAGGTAGCACAGGCAGATACGCCCTTGCCGCCCAGTTCCTGCTCACCTTCGACGCCCAGCCATTTCGCCTGTGCGCCCGTGGCAATTACCAGCGTGTCGCCTTCATAAACCGTCCCGCCATCGCCGGTCGCGCGAAATGGCCGCTGTGACACGTCAATATCGACAATCGTGTCATACATCATACGGGTGCCGACATGTTCGGCCTGGGCCTGCATTTCTTCCATTAGCCAGGGGCCCTGGACCACGTCACGAAACCCCGGATAATTTTCCACGTCAGTGGTGATGGTCAGCTGCCCACCCGGCTGCAACCCCTGCACCACAATCGGTTCCATGCCGGCGCGCGCGCCATAAATGGCGGCGGAAAGCCCGGCCGGGCCGGAACCGATAATAAGCATGCGGGTTTTATGGGTCTCGCTCATGGATATTCTCTCATCTGGATGCCGCAAAAATTGCGGTGCGTGATTCGTCTGCTCGCTAGATAAGGATGGTTGGCATGGCTGTGCAAGTGCGGTGCGGACAAGCATATCTTGGCCAACACGCAATCAATGTTTCATATTACTGGATTTCATATTCCGGGCTTGTGTTTATCGCAAAAAGCTGCGCAGAATGTGGCTATGGCCGCAATCTTGAACGCAATAACCACTGCGGTTCCCGAATTCAGCATCACGCAATCCGATGTATGGGCGCGCATGGCATCACTGGTGCCGGGCGGAATTCCCGCACGGTTATCCACAGTTTATGAAAATGCCGGCATCGAAAAACGCCATATCGTGCAAACAGCTGACGCTTATATGGGCGGACAGGACTGGACCACGCGCAACCAGATATACTTGCAGGAAAGCGAAAAACTGCTCACCAAAGTGACAGCTGACGCGCTTGACAAGGCCGATATGGAAGCCGCTGAAATTAATACCATTATCTGCGTCTCCACCACCGGCATCGCAACACCATCTGTGCCTTCACAGATGATCGCATCGAGCGGGTTTCGCGAAGACGTCATGATTGTCCCGCTATTCGGCTATGGCTGCGCAGGCGGTGTCATGGGATTACAGGTCGCACGCGATATGGTTCTTGCCGATCCATCGCGTAAAATATTGCTGCTCACGGTCGAGCTATGCTCACTCGCCTTTCGCATTGGCGATCTGACCAAAAAAGGCATTGTCTCCACTGCCCTGTTTGCCGATGGGGCCAGCGGCTGTGTGCTCTCCGGCAGCGGCGATGGCCCTGCGCTTGGTGCATTTACACAGGTCACCTGGCCGGGCACGCGTGACATGATGGGCTGGGACATTGATGAACAGGGCCTTGGCCTGGTGCTGGGCCGTGATATCCCAAATTTTGTGCGCAAGGAATTTTCACCGGTAATCGATACGTTTTTATCGGATAATGGCCTCACCCGAAACGCGCTCACCGAACCTGCCTGTCATCCAGGCGGACGCAAGGTGATCGAAGCGCTGGAAACCTATTTCGACCATTTGCCCGGCGGTCTGCCCGCGACGCGTGATATATTGGCACAATATGGCAATATGTCCGCGCCTACAGTGCATTTTGTGATGCAGGAACTGCTGCAACAAGGTGGCAACGGCCCGCTCCTGCTCACGGCGCTTGGTCCCGGTTTTACCGGCGCACTCGGGCTTCTGGAGCGTTGATATGGTGCAGCATGGCGCATGGTGGATATGGGATGGCGGCGGCTTACCGGTTGCCTATATCATATTGATATTTCTCACCCTGCAGCGCGCGCTGGAACTGGTCTATGCCCAACGCAACACCAAAGCATTACTGGCCCGCGGCGCACATGAATATGGCCGTGGCCATTACCCCGCGATGGTTGCCATTCACACCGCATTCCTCGTCAGCCTGTTTGTCTTTACGCCGCCCTATGGCCCCATAGTCTGGCCGCTGGCGATCCTTTTCCTGCTACTGCAAGCGGCGCGAATATGGGTGTTGGCAACGCTCGGCCCCTATTGGACCACCCGGATAATCTCTGCCCCTGATTTCCCGCGGGTGCTCGCCGGGCCGTTCAAATATGTGACGCACCCCAATTATCTGGTGGTGACGCTGGAAATACTTACCATACCGCTGATTTTCGGCCATATCTGGATCGCGGTCATCTTCACCGCGCTCAATGCCATAATACTATATGTGCGGATCACCACGGAAAACCGCGTACTGAAAGACCGCCATGGCTAGAGCGAAATGCCGTGCGTACCCCACGATCCTCTGCATTGGGATTGCCGCAAATCAGTCAGAATGACTTCCGGCAGCGCCCATCATATTAAGACGCACCACACACAGACGGCCCGCCTTGAGCCTGCTGAAAGACCTGTCTTGAGTCCGCCGAATGATTCTGC
Source organism: uncultured Sphingomonadaceae bacterium (assembly GCA_947497085.1). Classification (GTDB taxonomy): domain Bacteria; phylum Pseudomonadota; class Alphaproteobacteria; order Sphingomonadales; family Sphingomonadaceae; genus Alg239-R122. Next base: position 210,318 of record CANMFE010000004.1, on the reverse strand, counting down.
CCGAGACAGTACCGGAACGTTGTAAATAATTGAAGCACAAACTTTAGATGCAAACGCAGCGTGGAAGGTCTCAAGTGCGAAGCTGAAAAGTCACAAAAATGGCAATACGATCGCCATTGCCATCGCTGAGCGCAATCACGCTGCCGCGTTCATCCTTGTGCAGATAGCGTTTGTCCGATGTGCCTGTGCCTTCATACCACACAAGCGGATCATCCACCCCCGGCCCATGCACATAGCGCCGCGTCATATTGCCCTGATAATCATATTCCGCAATCAGGTCGCTGCCGTCATACTGAAATATCTTGCGCGTCACGCTGTTGCCCTGGTTCGTCTCATGCAGACGGCCATAGGGTGTATCATGTCATTAAGATTTTCCAGTTAAGGAAATAGTTATTCATCTTCGTAGGGTTTGGAATTAACAAGCATTAGTACTTGTGGATATATAGAAGATAAGAAGAAAATTATCATGGTGGAAAGTCCAACAAAAACTTCTAATCCTCCTAGTAAATTAGTCTGGGAAATCAGGTAAATAATTAATCCAGAAATTATGACTATTAAAATACGTGGAAATAGGAATCTCTTATAATTATATTCATCAGAAATTTTACGAAAAACGGAAAGGGAAGACCTAAAACCATCAATCAACGCCCAGTCGACGCCAACCAAGGCTATGCAGGTGAGCAGTGCAAAAACAACATGTTCCATTTTAATCACAAATGGCGCGAGACGCCACCCTACTTGCAGCTGCTGCAGTTGTGCTGTTGACTAAATTGACACGGCGCTCTTGCCCGGCACTCAAAGTGTCAAAGCTACGATTTCTTTTATAAGCTTTAGTGGCTAGATTTCCTGCAACATTTCCTACTATTCTTCCACCTATTATACCCAATGTATTTGCTCCTGCTTGCCCGACACTTCCATCCGCGAAACTCGCAACAGCGGCTACACCAGAAGCGATTCTGCCAACACCCCCGGCAATTACAGCTGTTCCACCAAACAAAGCCCCTCCAGCTCCTGTAGGTGCAGTTATCAACCCTAAGCCTGCTGCACCAATTGCCACACTATCAGCAACGTTTCCAACTGTTTCAGCACCTGCCGCGATTGAGGCAAATATGCTATCATTCCCGCTGCAAAGACTCGCCTCCCCCTCATTAAACCTTTGCGCACTGCTTACATAGCCAAATTCATTGGCGGTAAGCGGGCTGTAGCTACCGCCTCCGCCAAAGGACATGGGCAGGATGGTGGAGCTGGGGCGAATGCCGCGGATAACAATGTCCGGATTATTATTCTCCTCTGTCAATCCCGTGGGATCCCTATAGTTAATAGGATCATTGCCAACATAGGCATAGAGGTTCATGCCGTCGTCATAGCCGATAGGGGTGGTACTATTTTATCTTGCCAATAGCTCGCTTTATTGAAAAAAAACATAGAGATATCATGGTTATAATGAATAACCCGCCAAATAATACACTTATGTCAGCTTCACCCAATAATATCATAGCTATAATTGATATTACCATTCCAAATATGGAAATATTTATTGCTTTCATAATATATCACCTGCAAACTCTAACATCTGGTGCAAATTCTGAAGCTCCGTCAAGAGTTTTTTTGACGCCTGCTCTGGCAATACTCGGAATGGGTAATTTATTAATTATCGCATCACTAGCATCTCGTATAAGTTGCCGAGAAGATGTGCCGCCCGCGAACGAAATTATAGCGCCGCTGCCTAAAATCAAGCCACCCGTTGCAGCAATGTTTCCGCCTATAGAGATACCTAGTGTGCCGACTGCTGCTGCCGGTACATTTCCGGTGATAGCTCCTCCTCCAGCTAACATTGCTGATCCGATACTAACTGTAGTTCCAGCACCTACTACAGTACCTCCAGCACTAACTATAGCACTTCCTGCCGCCTGGAGTTTTTGCTGAAAAGCATTGCATGGCGATTTTTGGAGGTAGCGCTCCCCCTCATTAAACCTTTGCGCACTGCTTACATAGCCAAATTCATTGGCGGTAAGCGGGCTGTAGCTACCGCCTCCGCCAAAGGACATGGGCAGGATGGTGGAGCTGGGGCGAATGCCGCGGATAACAATGTCCGGATTATTATTCTCCTCTGTCAATCCCGTGGGGTCTCTATAGTTAATAGGATCATTGCCGACATAGGCATAGAGGTTCATGCCGTCATCATAGCCGATCGGGTCGCTCTGCAGGAACCTTCCGAGCACGGGATCATAGATACGTGCCTTGTAATAATAGAGGCCCAGCTCGCTTATCCATTGCTGCCCGGTATATTGGAACCTACCGATATTGGCAGCCGCAGGGATGCCGTATGCGTCATAGCTGTTAATGGCAATACGATCGCCATTGCCATCGCTGAGCGCAATCACGCTGCCGCGTTCATCCTTGTGCAGATAGCGTTTGTCCGATGTGCCTGCGCCCTCATACCACACAAGCGGATCATCCACCCCCGGCCCATGCACATAGCGCCGCGTCATATTGCCCTGATAATCATATTCCGCAATCAGGTCGCTGCCGTCATACTGAAATATCTTGCGCGTCACGCTGTTGCCCTGGTTCGTCTCATGCAGACGGCCATAGGGATCATAGAGCAGGTTCGCCAATCGATTACCGCGCGCCGTCAGCAGACGGCTTTGCGTATCATAGCCATAGGTCACACTGCCATCGCTGCGCAGGTTGCCCGCGCCATCATAGCTGAGCGAAGCAGCGCCAGCCTGCACATATTGGTTCAGGCCATTCACCGTGTAGGAACGGTTTATATTCGTATGATCCGGCCACGCATAGGCATCGTTCGAGCGGACACGCTGCGCAATCTGGCTCGCCGCATTATAGCCAAAGATCGTTGTCAGGTCAGACCCAGTGCCCGAAAGATCATGGGTCATGGAGGTGACGCGTGAAGCATGGTCGTACACAATATGGTTGCGCGTCACGTTGCCATAGGTCACCCGGCGCACGCGCGCGCGCGCGTCATGCGTATAGGTGGCGAGTGCGGCGGAGCCGTTTTCACGGATATGGTGGAGCGGACCGGCGCCTTTATACGTGTAGGTGACATAAAAACCGTCATCCCAGGTCATACGGGTGCGGCGGCCGGCAATGTCATATTGATAGCTGACCGTGCGGCTGCCGCCGCCGGTCGTGTCGGTGGTGGACAGGAGCCTGCCCAGGCCATCATAGCTGTGCGAAAGGCCCGGCCCGCTGGTGAAGGCGGCGCGCGCATATGTTTGCCGCCCCGCAGTGTCATAACCGTAATATACCATGTCGCCCCAGCCAGAGGCCGGGTCGTAATAGCGTTTGCGGGTCACGCGGTTCAGATTGTCATACATATAGTGGACGCGGCGCTCGTCACGCTGAAAATGCCAGACCACATTGCCGTTTGCATCATAGGTGAATATCTCGTCATCGGCTGTATTGACGGTGCCGGTGCTGGTCTTGTGCGGATAGTCGATATGCCAGACACGGTCATGGCCGTCATGAACATATTACGTTTTGTTGCCATTCCCGTCTGTCAGCGTCTTTACTTGACCATTGGCGGAATAGGTGATGTTGGCCGTATCTGATTGCGCCGTTGTGCCCACCCCCTCCTGTACCTTGATCACTCTGTCATTGGCATCATAAAAGTTCTTCGTTATTCGATCAGGACCCGCTGTACCGGCAGCGCCCAGTGTACAGGCAGACGATGGCAAAGATGAAAACGTGGCAGGATTCATCCGTGTGGTACTACATTCCAATCGGCCTACTGTATCATAGCTGTTTTGCTGCACAGCGATTTTTGGGGAGCCGGCAAAGCTTTCGGTCTTGATGGGCCGGTCCGCCGCGTCATATGTGATTTCCGTCCTTTCATTTACGCTCATCGCGTTCCAGGCGCTGTCGCTCTGGCTTGTCACGGTGCCGACCTCGACTTTGCTGGCCCGGCCAAGCGTGTCATATGTCGTGCGCACTGCCGAATGCAGTATGTTGCCCGATCCATCCGGGTCCGGGCCGATCACGCCAACCGGGCGGCGGGCCGCGTCATAGCGCGTGCGCACCGTGTCCGCCGTGCTGGCAAGCGGGCCGTCGGTGGTGATCAGGTTGCCGATATCGTCATAGCCATATTGCGTGGTGGCCACGAGCGATGCGTCACCGGTGCGCGCCGTGACATCCCGCACGTCCAGGTTGTTGGCGGCCGAGCCGGCGCCATAGCCATATTCGGTCACAAGCTCGTCCGCCGAGCCGGGGCAGGTCGCGGCGGTGTTGCAGGTGGATGTCCTGCTGAGCAGTGTCACCGGCTCACCCGATGCAACCACGCTGGCGGAGTTTTTCCGATAGCGCGCCTGCTGCGTGATATAGCTATATTGGATTTCAGGCCTTGGCTCACCCGGTGCGGGTGCAGGCAGCTTTACATTGGTGACCAGCGCGGTTGCGGGGTCATAGGTATAATCGGTCTGGTTCCCCCTGGCATCGCGGGTCCAGAGTGGTTTGTTGCACGCGTTGTTGTTGGTGCACGATGATGCATAGCCGGCCTTTATGACGATGTCGGCCAGGGGGCTGCCGGGTTTTGCTTTTTGTGAAACCTGCCTGATATTGCCGCGGGCGTCATAGGTGAGGACCTGCGCATTGCCTTCGGGAAGGGTGGTTTTTGTCACGCGGCCCTTAGCATCATAGGTAAAGCCGGTGGTGTTCCCGGCAGGGTCGGTGACAGATATCCTCTGTTTCTTGGAAATGCTGAATTTATGGATTGTCGCGGCACCGAGCGCATTTGTGACGGTCACTGTCCGGACATCGCCCGCGTCCGCATATGTGTATGTCCATGCCCCTTTCGGCCCGGAGATATTCGCGACGCGGTTGTCGCTGTTATAGGAAATATTGACCGTTGTCGCGGTGTCATCGGCACGGCGCATTGTCGTAATACGGTTCTGGGAATCTACCCCGTAACGCACTTTCATGCCATCGGGCAGGGTCGCGGTATATCCTGAATTTTCATACCCGCTATATTGCGCGCGGGGCCAGTTGGCGCTTATGGAAGCTATGTCGGTGCTGGCCGGGTCAACATGCTCATTGGCGCGGTTTACGGCCACGGCGGTCACCGGATACAGGAAATCTTCGACTTCCGCATTGTTATTGTCATCCGCAACCGTATCTATCCAGTAATCAAACTTGATTATATAACCCAGGTTGCTTTCGATGGATGTGGGCCGGGTCAGAAAGGTGGGCGGGAAACAGTCCGGTTCGCACGGCACCTGATAATCAAACCAGTTGACCGCCAGCTTCTCTCCATCGGGAAAATCTATGCCCAGAAGCCTGAAGCTGCTGCGATACGGAATATGGGCCGTAGGCTGAAATGTGTAACGGGCGCCCTCACGCGATGTCACGATGGCAAGTCCGCCAGTCTCCTCCATCGTGGCACCGTCGCCCTTGGCATTCGTATATGTTCCGTTCCCGTCTGATGTGAATTTAAGCGATTCGACACCCAGATTTACCGTCAAACTCCCGTCATCGTTACGGGTGATGGAGGCCAGGTCGCTGCGCCAGGCATTATGCTGCCATGAACGGCTATAGGACAGGCCGCGCGTGTTGCCTATTGTCAGGTCGGTTGTACTGAATATCAGTTGCCCGGTTTGCAGGTCGACATTGTTTTCATCAAATGTAGCCCGTTCAGGTGCGGAATAGAGCGTCCCGCCCTGTTGCGCTAGTGCTGCAGTTGAAAGCGCCGGCATGGCAGCTGCGCTTAGAAGAAATACATATCTCAAATTATTGCAAATATATCTTTTTTTCATAAGCTTGCCCCACCCGGCCTGATGTTTCATCAAAAACATGTGCAAATATGTTTGAGTTAAACGGTTTTTTGCCTCGATTTTACACAGAGGCAATGTTAGCATTTATTGCGGTATGAGTTGGTGAATGTGCGACGCAATGACTCAAAATCGTACATATCGCGTTTTGATCTTTGGCATTTACAATGGCGGCATCGCCAGGAGCTTTTAAAACTGCCGACCATTGTGTTTGCGGGATATATGTCATTACAGCCCGCTAAGGTAATCGCTGTATCGGAACGCAATTCACTATTACGGTGAAACAGCGCCATCGCGTTATCAGATCCAGTCTCTTGGTAGCTGAGTCGATTACCAGCATCGTCATAATTAATGGTGGTATCGACACCATCATTGGCTGAACCTGAATTCTGTACAGCGACAAGTCGACCCAATGCATCATATTCATATATAATCGCTTCACTGCTCATGGCAGGCACTGCAAACAAATTAACAATGCCAGACAACATCATTAACCACCCCCAATGTATATATCTCACCTTTCTCACATAAAATACTCCCAATATTGCATATTAAAAATATTTAATATATATTAAGTGAATTTTATTTAAGTAAGTTAGAAATATTATTATATTAAAAGCTTATTACTCATACCCGATAGCTTCTAAATATTGTAGAATCATAAATCGAATATGCTTTACGCATAATAATTGCATTAAAATTAATTTTTATTGCAGGAAAGTATTTTCAGATGGAGCAATATTGCGTAAGTTTGCAGGATCCATACTAATCCCACTTTATTGAACCACTATTCGAATCTGCACTGCTTGAGTGCTTTATCAAGCGTATCCGCAAATAAGTATTTTATAAATAAGAAAGTGGTAGCGGAGGAGGGACTCGAACCCCCGACACATGGATTATGATTCCACTGCTCTAACCACCTGAGCTACTCCGCCATATGCACGAAATGTGGCTATGCCATATAAGATGGCTGTCGCATCGTGCCTGCAAGGCGCGGGCTATAATTTGCCTCTGCTTTGCGGTCAACAAAAACCGGCATCAAATTGCAAAATAGCATGACGCGGCTTGTAATGCGCGGCGCAAAGCGCCAAATTGCAGCCAGTTTATGAAGGGGATGCAGATGCAGGGTCACTATGATGTGGTGATTGTGGGTGCTGGACATGCTGGCGCACAAGCGGCGATTTCGCTGCGCCAGAAAGGCTATGAAGGGTCGATAGCGCTTCTGGGTGACGAACGCGTGCCGCCCTATGAACGCCCCCCCTTGTCCAAGGAATATCTCGCAGGTGACAAGCCATTCGAACGGATCCTGCTGCGCCCGGAAAGTTTCTGGGGTGAGCGGGGTATCGACCTGCTCACCGGCAAACGGGTCGTCGCCGTGGAAGCGATGGACAAAAGCGTTACACTCTCGAGCGATGAAACCATAGGTTATAACAAGCTTATATGGGCGGCAGGCGGCAGCCCGCGCATGATTGATTGCCCCGGTTCCAATGCCCGCAACCTGTTTGCCGTGCGGCGGCGCAGCGATGTGGAACGCATTACCGAACGGCTTGACAAGGTCAGCAACATAACCGTTATTGGCGGTGGTTATATTGGTCTTGAGGCCGCTGCAGTGTTCACGAAACTGGGCAAAAAAGTCACTGTCGTGGAATCACGCAGGCGCGTGCTGGCGCGTGTAGCCGGACGTGAACTGTCCGCATTTTACGAAGCGGAGCATCGCCGCCAGGAGGTGACGATAATAACCGATACCATGGTCAGCGAAATTGTGACCGATGATGCGGGCGAAGCCAAGGCAGTGGCGCTCGACAATGGTGATACGATCCAAACCGACATGATTATCTGCGGCATTGGCATCATTGCCGAGACCGGACCGCTTATTGCTGCTGGTGCGATTGGCGGTGACGGGGTGGATGTGGATGGACATTGCCGCACCAGCTTGCCCGATGTCTATGCGATTGGCGATTGCGCCGCACATGCCAATAAATATGCTGATGGCGCGCACATCCGGCTCGAATCGGTGCAAAATGCAAATGATCAGGCAAAAACAGCCGCCGCCGACATTATGGGCGAAGGCAGTGTCTATGACGAGATTCCCTGGTTCTGGTCCAACCAATATGATCTGAAATTGCAAACCGTGGGGTTATCGCTCGGCTATGATACGGAAATCGTCCGCGGTGATCCGGAAACCCGTGAATTTTCAGTTGTATATCTGCGAGGCGGAAAACTGGTAGCACTGGACTGCGTCAACAGGGTGAAAGACTATGTTCAGGGCCGCAAAGCGATTCTGGAAGGTCATGAATTGGATCAGCAAGAACTGGCTGATCCGTCCATCCCGATCAAGGAAGTCAGCATCGCCTGAGCTTTGTCCGGGTTATTGCATGCTGTTCAACCCGCATTTTCAGTGCCGCGAAACGAATAACGGCCAATTTCTTCCCACGGACCGCCGCGATAGTAGTAAAGCCCTATTCCTTTTATGATGAAGGGACGTCGCTCAAATTCAGCGGAAAGCTGTTTATACAGCGCTTTGCTTTCGGTCGGCACAACCTTGTTCTGCACCGTAATATGCAGACGTGGTCTCGCCTGATCCTGTGGGGTCAGCATGCCGGTAAAATTTTCCGCCAGTTCATCGCGTATATTCATAAGCCCTTCGCAATCAATGCGATAGGCGACCCCCTTACCCAGATGCATAACGTCATGCAGCCATGCTTCGGGCTGCGCGAATACAGCCGTCATGTCCTTCACACGCTGGAGGATTTCAGGCAACATCTGCGGCGGCAAATGGTGAAACAGCGTGATATGCGCATCCAGATGATTGCGATCAGGCGGAAAATAGTGTCGCCTAAGCCGGTTCGCCCAGGCAAAATCGGCATTGCCCATAAGCGCGGTCATGATAATGGGGGCATTGCTGTCCATAGACTGCCCATAACAAAAGGCGCGGGGACATGCACCCCCGTGCCTTTTGTTATGGCTATGATGCTGTTGCTCAGGCTGCTTTGCGTACCTTGAGGGCTTGCAGAATGTTTTCCGGCGCTGTTTCACCGTAAGGATCATCATCCTGACCATCGTCATTGATGCCAGGCTCTTCAAACCACTGCGTTATGGCACCATCATCAACAATCATCGCATATCGCCAGCTACGATCACCAAAGCCCAGATGGTCCTTGTTGATCAGCATACCCATCCGCCGCGTAAAATCGCCTGAGCCATCCGGAAGCAGCTTTATCTTTTCAATGCCAAGCTGCTTGCCCCATTGGTACATGACAAAAGCGTCATTCACGGAGATACAATAGATTTCGTCAATGCCGGCGGCTTTGAACTCGTCATACAGCCGTTCAAATGCAGGGCACTGTTCGTTCGAACAGGTCGGCGTAAAAGCGCCAGGTAGCGAGAATATGGCAATCTTCTTACCTGCAAACAATTCTCTGGTATTTACATCCTGCCAGCGAAAAGGATTTGGACCATCTACGCTTTCGTCGCGCACACGGGTTTTCAGGGTTACATTTGGAACGTCACGTCCAATCATTTATTCCTCCATAACTGATAAGCTCAAACTCGAACGCCAGATGGAGATCAATGTTTCACAATTGAAATAAATTTATTCAATTATATTAATTGAGAAAGTGAATGACGGAAAACGTCACATTTCGCCGCGTTCACGGCGCAGGGCGCGCCATTTAGCGGCGTTGCGATTATGCTCTTCCAGTGTCTCGGAAAAGACATGCCCGCCCGAACCGTCCGCGACATAATAAAGCGCCTTCGTCTTGGCGGGATCTAGCACCGCAGCGATGCTTTCACGCCCCGGATTGGTAATCGGGCCAGCCGGTAGCCCCGCAATCGCGCGGGTGTTGTACGGATTGGGATCGCGCAATTCCGACACGCGGATGCGCCGCCCCAGCGGCTTGCCTTTCGTAATCGGATAGATCGTCGTCGCATCCGCACCAAGCCGCATGCCAATCCGTACCCGGTTTGAAAGCACACCCGCGACCGCGCGGCGTTCCTTTGGCAAAGCCGTTTCCTTCTCGACAATGGAGGCAAGTATGACGGCTTCTTCAGGTGATTTGACGACAGTGTCAGAAGAACGTTTCTCCCACAGCTCCGCCAATACACGCTTCATGCCCGCCTGCATCCGGTCCAGCACCGCCTGACGCGTCTCCCCACGCTCGAAGCTGTAGGTTTCAGGTAAAACCGAGCCTTCGGCAGGCACTTCAACGCTACCTGTCAGCAGCGGCTCCGCCATCAACGCTTCATAAACAAGTATGCTGGGCATGCCTTCAGGTACGGTCACCATACGCTGCACAACTTCATTGCTTTGCAAGAGCGCCAATATGTTCGCATTGCTTGCACCTGCGGGCAGCATGAACTCGCCTGTCTTTATGGGATCACTGCTGCCCAATATTTTTGCGCGGGTCAGAAAACTGCTGGCGGAGTCAATGACCCCCGCTTCTTCCAGTTGCCCGGCTACGGTGGAAAGACTGCTGCCTTCCTCAACAATGAATGCCGTTTCCGATTCCAGCGGCCCGCTGGCATTCCAGCCATAGACAAAATTGGCGATAACAGCCCCAAACAGCAGAAGTGCGGCCAGGAAACCGAGACAGCCTATCTTACGCAGCATGGCAGGCTATACCGCTTTCATAACAAGGCTGGCATTGGTACCGCCAAAGCCGAAACTATTGTTGAGTACAGCGCGCACTTCACGTTTTTTTGCCGTGTGCGGAACCAGGTCAACACCATCAGTACCCTCGTCCGGATTATCCAGATTGAGCGTAGGCGGCACAATCTGGTCGCGCAGGGCCAGCAGGCAGAAAATCGCCTCGACTGCGCCTGCACCGCCCAGCAAGTGGCCGATTGCGGACTTGGTGGAACTCATTGATGCACCGCCCAGATCATCGCCCAGTACACGCTTGACGGCTGCCAGTTCGATAGTGTCGGCCATGGTCGATGTACCATGCGCGTTCACATAATCGATCATATCCGGCGTAATGCCTGCTTTTTTCAGTGCCATCTGCATGGCAAGTTCCGCGCCTAATCCTTCGGGATGCGGCGCGGTGACGTGATAGGCATCACCCGACAGCCCATATCCCACCACTTCGCCATAGATTTTGGCACCGCGCGCCTTGGCCCGTTCATATTCTTCCAGAACGACAATGCCTGCGCCCTCACCCATCACAAAACCTTCACGGTCCCTGTCATAGGGGCGACTTGCTTCAGTGGGCCGGTCATTATAACTTGTATTGAGTGCCCGTGCCTGCGCAAAACCGGCAATGCCTATCGGACAGATAGTCGCTTCCGCGCCGCCCGCGAGCATAACGTCAGCATCATCATCACGAATCATGCGCGCAGCATCACCTATCGAATGCGCGCCTGTCGAACAGGCCGTTACGACTGAATGATTCGGCCCCATGAAACCATGCTGGATCTGCACCTGGCCAGTAATCAGGTTGATGAGCCGTCCATGCACGAAATGCGGGCTGACCCGTCCGGGGCCGCGTTCATTAAGGACAAGCGATTCCTTTTCAATGCCCGGAAGACCTCCAATGCCCGAACCAATCGAGCAGCCGGTGCGGCGTTTTTCCGCATCGCTCATATCCGTAAGGCCTGCATCTTCCAGCGCCTGTCCAGCGGCGTCAATGCCATATACGATAAAGGGATCTACCTGCCGTTGTATCTTGTGATCCACACGTTTGGACGGATCAAATCCATATTCATGGTCAGCGGGTTTTACCTCGCATGCGATGTGACATTTCTGGTCCGAGGCATCAAATTTCGTAATCGGACCTGCGCCCGACTTTCCTGCCAATATATTTTTCCAGCTGGTTTCAACATCACCGCCCAATGGCGTAACCAGGCCCAAACCCGTGACAACAACTCTGCGCATTTCGCAAACCCTTTACAAAATTCCAAAGAAAAAGGCTCCCCGATCGGGCTCTAATAGCGACCGAATGGGGAGCCTGTATCCGATATATGTGCCCGGCAAAAAATGCGGGGCCGGACGTTCAAGCCATCCGGCGGTCACTTAACCTTTGTTATTTTCGATATAATCAATCGCGTCTTTGACGGTGCTGATCTTTTCAGCAGCATCATCAGGAATTTCAACGCTGAATTCTTCTTCAAATGCCATGACAAGTTCAACAATGTCGAGGCTGTCCGCACCAAGATCGTCGATAAAGCTGGCTTCTTCCGTAACTTTGTCGGCTTCTACGCCCAGATGCTCAATAACGATTTTCTTTACGCGATCGGCTGTCTCACTCATTTAGAGATCCCTTTAGTCTTGTTGTTGATTTCACCTATTGCCCTAAAGCGATGTGCGCCCCGTGGCAAGTGTTCGTTCATATTATAGTCATGCTATATAGGCGGTCATACACCCTGAACAAGTGCAAAACCGCCATCCTTATGCTTTATAACATTGCCATGCCGCCATTGACGTGCACGGTTTGTCCAGTGACATAATCGGCTTCCCTGCTGGCCAGATAGACTGCGGCAGCGGCAATATCATCGCCCGCACCCAGTTTTCCTGCCGGAATACGCCCTGTCAGCGCTTCTTTCTGTGCATCGGGCAAGGCATCCGTCATTGCGGACTGGATAAAACCGGGTGCAATGCAGTTCACGGTGATACCGCGCGAAGCAAGCTCCTGCGCCAATGCTTTCGACATGCCGACCAGACCTGCTTTCGAGGCTGCGTAATTGGCCTGCCCCGGATTGCCGGTCGCACCGACGACTGATGTGATTGAGATAATGCGCCCAAACCGCGCTTTCATCATAGGACGTGCGGCAGAACGCGCCAAACGGAATGCCGCCTCAAGATTGACCTGCAGCACATCGGCCCATTCGTCATCCTTCATCCGCATCGCCAGATTATCGCGCGTAATCCCGGCATTATTGACGAGAATATCAAGCTGCCCCATTTTTTCGATAGCAGCTGGTACCAAACCGTCCACAGCATCACGGTCTGACAGGTTGCAGACAATAATTTCATGCCCCTTGCCTGGCATCTCCGCCTTGGCTTCCGACAGGCTGAGCTTGCGCGTTCCTGTAAGGCAGACTCTTGCCCCCTGCTCTGCCAGACCCTTGGCAATGGCTGAACCTATTCCGCCGCTGGCACCTGTAACCAGTGCAGTCATTCCTGTCAGATCAAACATTGAAAGCTCCTCAATAAAATTATCAATAATTCAAATAATATAACATTATTTCTTCAGATTGCGCGCCATGTGATTCATATAGCGCTTTTGCCGGTAGGTTGTCCTTTTCCGTGCCCAGCCAGCATTCTGCGCAACCATATTCATCGGCCAGTTCCAGCATCCTGGCAATAAGCATTTTGCCAATCCCCTGTTTGCGCAGCGCCAGCGTCACATCCACTTCATCAATATAAAGCTCATCCGGCTTATCTGGGCGATGGTGCACTATTGCCGTGCACTTCCCGACAACCATATCGTTTTCCACCGCGACAATCATGACATGCCCTATATCGGCCAAGAATACGGATAGATATTCGTCCTTTACAGGTGCATCGAAAACATCTTCTGCAACATTATCCAGAACTGCGGCATTTTCTGCCGTAACCTGCTCAATATTAACCGCCACTGCCATCAATCAAAGTGACCCGGTCCAGCCTTTGATATCATCCAGACTGATAATGCTGGTGGTTGTAACGCCATCTGTGCTGCGTCCCACCATCGGGGTAAGTACCTTGCCGCCAAATTCCACTGTTTCGGTGACACCCGCAGCAGCCATGTTGATAGCAGTTTCGCGCCAGCGCACGCGGCCTGTCACCTGTTCTACAAGCAAGGCACGGATTTCATCGGGGTTCAGCGTAGGCGCGGCACGCACATTGGCGAATACCGGTACTGACGGCGTGGCAATTTCCACTTCATCCAGCGCTTCTGCCATCGAATCAGCTGCTGGCTGCATCAACGGACAGTGAAATGGCGCAGATACAGGCAGCGGAATGCCGCGCTTGATGCCGTGATCCTTGACCATGGCAATCGCGCGTTCAATTGCGCCTTTATGGCCAGAAATGACGACCTGCCCCGGGTCATTGTCATTCGCCACGGTGCAAATTTCACCCTCTGCCGCTGCCTTTGCCAACGCCTCAGCCTTTTCGATATCCGCGCCCAGCAATGCCGCCATGGAACCTTCGCCCACAGGCACTGCCGCCTGCATCGCCATACCGCGTAATTTCAGCAATTTCGCGGTTGTCTGTAAATCTAGCGCACCCGCCGCGCACAAGGCAGTGTATTCGCCCAGACTGTGCCCCGCAACGAACGCCGCCTTATCTGCCAGCGCAATCCCGCCTTCGGCTTCGGCCACCCGCAATGTGGCGATGGCATTGGCCATGATGGCAGGCTGCGCATTCTCTGTCAGTGTCAACTCATCTTCCGGGCCATCGCACATCAACGCGAACAGATTCTGTCCCAGCGCTTCATCCACCTCGTCGAAAACAGCTTTGGCTATGTCGCTCTGGCTTGCAAGCTCCTGCCCCATGCCCACTTTCTGACTGCCCTGTCCCGGAAAAATAAATGCGCGCATAAACGTGGGTTCCCTTCGATTGAATAACGATAAATACCCGAGCTGATTAAGTGTGATGGCATAAGGATGCAAGCGGGCTCGCGTTTTCCCCTAATTTCCCTTGCTTTTTGCGCAAAATCGCTTAAACGGACGCCTTCTGTCCCTATGTATATGGGCAGGATATAAAGAAAGCCGGAGAGGTGTCGTCATGAGGACGACATCAGCGATCGGCAGAAAACAAGGAAATACAATCCCATGCCAATGTATGAGCATGTCTTCCTCGCGCGTCAGGATCTGTCACAGTCACAGGTTGATTCGCTGGCACAGGAAGCCACCAAAATCATCGAAGATAATGAAGGCAAGGTCGTTAAGACCGAAACCTGGGGTCTTCGCACCCTCGCCTACAAGATCCAGAAAAATCGTAAAGCGCACTTTGTGATGCTGAACATTGACGGCCCGACATCTGTTGTTGCCGAACTGGAACGCCAGACCGCCATTAACGAGGATGTCATCCGTTACATGACAATCCGTGTTGAAGAGCATGAGTCCGGCCCATCTGTCATGATGCGCAAGAACGAACGTGACCGCGGCGACCGCCGTCCACGCCGTGACCGCGACGACAATAATTAAGCGCGAAGGAGTATATCAATATGGCACGTCCATTTTTCCGCCGCCGCAAAACTTGCCCATTTTCTGGCAAAAATGCGCCCGTAATCGATTATAAAGACGTCAAACTGCTGCAGGGCTTTATGTCCGAGCGTGGCAAGATCGTCCCCTCACGCATCACCGCCGTTTCTGCCAAAAAACAGCGTGAGCTGAGCAAAGCCATCAAGCGCGCACGCCATATCGGCCTGCTGCCTTACATCGTCAAATAGGAGCAAAGAACATGGATATTATTTTGCTCGAACGCGTCGAGAAACTCGGCTCCATCGGTGATGTTGTCACAGTGAAGGATGGCTATGCCCGTAACTTCCTGCTGCCCAACAAGAAAGCCTTGCGCGCCAACGAAGCCAACAAAAAAGTATTTGAAGCCAACCGTGCGAAAATCGAGGAAGAAAATGCCTCGAAGCGTGCAGAAGCTGAAAAGCACAGCGCAAATGTTGACGGCAAGAAAGTCGTACTTATCCGTGCTTCTTCCAACAGCGGCCAGCTTTATGGTTCTGTCTCGGTTCGCGACATTGTCGAAGCACTGAACAAAGAAAGCGCTGACGTTAACAAATCGATGATTATCCTGGAGCGTCCAATCAAGACACTGGGTATTTTCGACGTGCGTGTCGTGCTGCACCCTGAAGTGTCCGTGAACGTTCAGGTTAACGTTGCACGTTCACCTGAAGAAGCTGACCTGCAAAACGAAGGTGTCGATGTCATGGCTGAAATGTTCGACAGTGCGCCAGAAGCCGGCTTTATCGAAGAATTCGATCCAAATGCAGAACCTGGCGAAATCGCCGCTACTGATGCAGATGGTGATGAAACTCCGGCTGCTGAACAGACAGAAGCTGATATAGCGGGCGAAGAAGAGTAAGCCTGAGCTTATTCCAGCCTATAATTGTCTTGATAAGGCCCCGGCAATCCCGGGGCCTTTTTCATATGCCAAATCAATGGCATTGTGACTGAAATTACCGATGACAATTTTGATCAATCACTATATCTAATAGTTTATGACAAACATAAATAGAATAATAGACGAACTCCAATCGCACTATGACACAGCGGTCCAGAATTTGCAGGATGCAATTCAGGATTATATCAGGAACGGCACCATCCCGCCCAAACGGATGCGCAGCGATGGCAGTTTTGCCTATCCCGAACTGCGCATCAAATATGCGGGCGGTGAACATAGCGGCAAATCCGGCCTTTCCTTTGGGCGGTTGAACGATATTGGCGTGTATGCCACCACAGTCACCCGCCCGCGAATGTTTGCGCCGTATCTGATGGAACAGATCAGAATTCTGGATGAACAATATACTATCGAAGTCGATGTGGGGCCCAGTAACCAGGAAATCCCCTTTCCCTATGTACTTGAGGGAATAGCCGATTTTGATCTGGGTGATACAACACCCGTGGAACTTGCCCGCTTTTTTCCGACAACCGAACTGGCCGATATTGGTGATGAACTGGCCGACGGAAGCCGTGATTGCATAGGTGATGAAGATACGCACCCACTGTCACTTTTTGACGGATTGCGCACAGATTTCTCGCTTGCGCGCCTGCGCCACTATACCGGCACGCCGGCCGAACATGTGCAGCGTTTTGTGTTGTTCACCAACTATCACCGCTATGTCGACGAATTTGTGAGTTGGGCCTGTAGCCAGATCGGCAATGGCCAGTATACAGCCCTATCCGGCGCGGGCGGACTGTATACTGAACAGTCAGGCAGCGACCCCAGCAAACTTGTGGCCGACAGCGCATGGCGGCGCCACCAGATGCCTGCCTATCACCTGATTGCGCCTGATGGCGGCGGCATTACGCTCGTGAACATTGGTGTCGGGCCTTCCAACGCAAAAACGATTACCGACCATTTGGCCGTATTACGCCCCGAAGCATGGTTAATGATTGGTCACTGCGGCGGTCTGCGCCCCACGCAGCGCATCGGCGATTACGTCCTTGCACACGCTTATCTGCGTGACGATCATATCATGGATGAAGTGCTGCCGCCCGAAATACCCATTCCAGCCATTGCCGAAGTGCAGCAGGCGCTCGCTGGCGCTGCGGAGCATGTATCAGGCACCAGTGGTGCAGACCTGAAACGCCGTATGCGTACCGGAACAGTGGTGACAACCGATGATCGCAACTGGGAGCTTCGCTATACCGACAGCGCCCTGCGTTTCTCTCAGTCGCGTGCGGTCGGCATCGACATGGAATCGGCCACGATCGCGGCCCAGGGCTATCGTTTCCGTGTGCCGTATGGAACATTGCTATGTGTTTCGGACAAACCTCTGCACGGTGAATTGAAGCTGCCCGGACAGGCAAACAGCTTTTATGACGAAGCGATTGCCGGCCATATGCAGATTGGCATCAAGACATGCGAGTTGCTGCGCGAAGAAGGCCCTCGCCTGCATAGCCGGAAATTGCGTGCGTTTAATGAACCGCCATTCAGATAGCTGCCGCTTCACCTCCCATATAACATTGTAAAGCAGTGTAACTGTATTCGTTTTTTGTGGAACTATATCTCTGTCATTCGTTGATAGCATGAAGCTGTTATAACGAAATGAGGGAAAATATGACCAAGCAGACAAAATTCGACACCGAAGCCGCCAAGGAAAAAGCGTTGGAAACCGCGAGACAGGCATCTGAAACCGTAGCGGAAAATGCAAAAGTAGCACGCGACCTGGTTTCAGAAAAAGCGCAGGAAGCGGCCGAAGTCATTTCCAAAAATGCGAGCGTTGCGGCGGAAGCTATTGCTGAAAATGCACGCATTGCCGCAGAGAAGATTTCTGAAAATGCTGGCCCAGCCAAGGATGCTATTGTGGAAAAAGCGCAGATTGCGTCTGAAAAAGTGCAAGAAGGCGCAAAATATACCGCCGAGAAAGTAAGCGAAGGTAGCCAGGCCGCCGCTGACTATGCCAAGACAAACCCCGGCAAAACGGCTGGCATTCTGGGCGTGACCGCACTTGTAACCGCATTGGGTGCATTGTTGCTGCGCCGTAAGAAGAATGTCGGTGATACCGTCGGCACGGAAAATATCGACGCCTAAACCAGAGGCGCATATCAAAGAAAACGCCCGCATCGCTGCGGGCGTTTTTCGTTTCGGCTATTGCAGGTCCGTTTACCAGCCGCAGCTTTTACCTTTATTCTGCTCCTTCAGCCAGCCTTGCAGCGGTGCAAAATATTCGGTCAGTGCCTTGCCGCTCATTTCACGTGTACCAGTAAAGGCTTCAAGCGCATCAGGCCATGGCTTGCTGGCACCCATTTCGAGCATGGCGTTCAAACGCTTGCCGACCTCTTCATTCCCATAGAAAGAGCAGCGGTGCAGCGGACCTTCCCAGCCTGCTGCATCACAGGCAGCCTTGTAGAACTGGAACTGCAAAATCCGTGCGAGAAAATAACGTGTATAGGGCGTATTGCCAGGTATATGGTATTTTGCACCCGGATCAAATGCATCTGCCGGGCGGTCCACAGGCGGCGTGATACCCTGATACTGCCGGCGCAGGTCGGTCCATGCCTGATTGTAGGTATCCGGCGTAATCGAACCGTCAAATACGCCCCAACGCCAGCGGTCAACCAAGAGGCCAAATGGCAGGAACGCCACCTTGTCCATCGCCTGTCGCAGCAGCAGACCGATATCCTTGTCCGCGCTTGGCACCTGGCTTTCATCCAGCAGGTCGATTTGCACAAGATATTCAGGTGTCATGGACAGAGCGATCGCATCACCAATGGCTTCATGAAACCCATCATTGGCGCCGTCCAGATGCAGATAGCTTTTCTGATTATAGGCGCGCTGGTAATAGTTATGGCCCAATTCATGGTGAATGGTCGTGAAATCATCGCCATTCACCTTGATGCACATCTTGATGCGGATATCATCGACATTATCAATGTTCCAGGCTGAGGCATGGCAAACCACATCGCGGTCCTGCGGCTTCACAAACTGGGACCGTTCGTAAAATGTTTCCGGCAGTGGTTCAAAACCCAACGAAGAAAAGAAGCCCTCGCCCGCCTTCACCATTTTGATGGGGTCGTAATCTTTTTCAGTCAGCAATTCAGTGACATCGAATCCGATATCACCCGCACCTTCCGGTGCAACGATTTCATAGATATTGCCCCATTCCTGCGCCCACATATTGCCGAGCAGATCAGCGCGGATCGGGCCGCTCTCAGGCTGGACGTCATCACCATATTTCTCGTTAAGCTTATCGCGTGTGTAACAGTGCAACTCATCATAAAGTGGCTTGACTTCCTGCCACAATGTCTCGGTCAGCGCAGCAAAATCATCGGCAGGCATATCGTAGCCCGAACGCCACATCGCGCCGACATCCTTGAAGCCCAGCTCTTTTGCGCCTTCATTGGCAATGCCGACCATGCGGGCATAGTCGTCTTTCATCGGCGCGCCGACCTGATTGTGCCAGCTTTCCCACATTTCCTTAAGCTGGTCGGGATTGCGGTTCGTGCCCATCGCGGCTTCGATATCCGATCCGTTGATCGGCTTGCCTTCAAGCGTTCCCATGCCCTTGCCATAGGCACTGTTCAGTTTGGTTGCGATTTCATTGAGTTCAGTCGCGGCGCCTTCGGTTGTCGGGGCGGGCAGCACGATGCCGCCGCGCAGCTTATCAAGCTTGCGCTTGGTTTCAGGTGAAAGCCCTGCAACGTCAGCATATTTGGCGGCTTTTAGCGCGAGATTGACAGAAAGCTCCGTACCCTCTGCACCTGCAGCGGCCGCAAGCGCATCGGTATCCTGTGTGATATAGGTGGAGTTGATCCAGTAGACCTTTGAAGCCTCAACCGAATAATCGAACAGTTTCTTTTCCGCCTTGGCTACAAATTTTTCAGCATCTTGGGCTGTAGGCGCAGTCTCTTCCATTTTCTTGTCATCATTTTCATGATGCTTGGCCATGGCGGGGGCCGCCATCGCAACGCTGGCCAGTGCCAATACAGACGCAGCTGTTTTTCCAAATTTTCTCATAAGGCGATCCTCTCAAATCCTGTATTTTTGTTGGCGCAAAGATTGGAGCTTCGCGCCTGAAACGTCAATGATTATCCGACAAACTGCATCCCGTCATGCCTGCAGAAACTTGATCATTTCCTGCGCCATGGCTGGCTCAGTCACACTCGACATATGCGTTCCGGGGATTTCCGCATATATGCCATCTGTAAGTTGCTTCGCCAATTCAGGCGCAGAACCGTTATCCTGATCATCCGCGCCGCACAGCACCAGCGTTGGCACATCCACAGCCGCGATAGCCTCAACGTCCAAGTCGCCAAAACTATGCAACAGCAGCCGCGCGGCCACTGGATCAATCTTCATGCTTTTCATAAACTGCACCGCCATCCAGTGCGCATCGCCGCGCTTCACCTCTTCACGCCTGTCGATCGCATCGACAAAAAAATCGCGGCGGCGGCCCCAACCCTCCAGCCCTTCCCAGCCCATGCCGATCAGCATCGCGCGGCGCGGACGTGTTCCGGTTGAAAGTAGTTTCGCCGTAGTACGCGCGCCGAGCGAAAATCCGCCTAAGTCAAAATCATCCAGCGCCAGATGATCGATCAGCGTTTCAATATCGCTCACAAGCACATCGGTGGGATAGGCCGCCGGATCATGCGGCGCCCCGCTTTGCCCATGCGCGCGCAGATCCGGCATGATGACGCGCAAACCGGCCTGAGCCAGCTTTTCAGCATGGCCGAATTTGATCCAGTTCATCTCTGCGCTGGAAAACAGGCCGTGGAGCAGTAGCAGCGGACGCGCGTCGCTGTCCCCGGTTTCATGGATGGCAAGCTTTGTGCCGTCAAAAGAGGTGAAAGTGGTTTTTGTAATATGGTGCATATTCTCTTTCTCGAAAACCTTCTGCGAATTCATTGGTGAACCAAAAAAACACCGTCATTCCCGCGAAAGCGGGAATCTATCTCACAGATCTGACATATCTATGCAGTTGCTGTGAGGTAGATTCCCAGTCAAGCTGGGAATGACTCAGTGTAGATTCTCTATCTTTCCTCTAAACCATTCTGCTGCATCCGCCACAGCGCGATTTCAATCCGGTCCTGCCCAAAAAACGGCTCATCATTATAAACAAGGGTCGGAACGCCCCAATGTCCGCCTGCTTCCAGCCGCGCCTGGTTTTCCGTTATTTCCGCATCCAAAGCTTCGGAATCAACAACCGCTTCCCGGTCGAGCGTGACCAGATCCAGCCCGGCGCGCTGCGCCGCATCCGTTAGATGATCGCCCTCATGCCAGTTCGCGACACCGCCCCAGATAAGCTGCGACACTTCATCGGCAAAAGCGAGACTGCGCCCTGCCCGCTTTGCCGCCTGCCCCAGCCGTGTAAGGCGGAAGACATAGGGCTGTTCCTCCGCAATCTCGCGCGTCATGATATTCTGCACAATCGGGTCAGGATTAGGGGCGGTGATGGGAATATTCAGGAACTCCCCCACGCGCATAATATCGCGCACGGTGTAGCCCAGCCAGTTGGAATGGTTGCGTTCAAAAAAATCAGGCTGGCGGATCGCGAGCGGATAGACCGGGCTGAGTGTGATTTCGAGATCGTACTTCTCGGTCAACTCCACGTAACGCCGCGTCGCAAGGTAGCTATAGGGAGAGCGAAAAGACCAGAAGAGTTCGGCTGTGTGTGTCATCCTCACCCTTATGCGTTCCGCCTAGCCCTTTTGCAAATGTTTGCGGCCCAGCAATTCCGCGATCTGCACCGCATTGAGCGCCGCGCCTTTGCGCAGGTTGTCGCTCACGCACCAGATGTTGAGGCCGTTCTCCACGGTCGGGTCTTCGCGTACGCGGCTGATATAGGTGGCACTGTCACCGACGCATTCGACCGGCGTCACATAGCCACCATCCTCGCGCTTATCGACCAGCATAATGCCCGGGGCCTCGCGGAGAATCTTGCTCGCGTCTTTTGCCGAAAGTTCTTCCTCGAACTCGATATTGATCGATTCCGAATGCCCCACGAAAACTGGCACACGCACACAGGTTGCGGTCAATTTGATCTTGGAATCCATGATCTTCTTGGTTTCGACGACCATCTTCCATTCTTCCTTGGTCGAACCATCGTCCAGGAAAACGTCGATATGCGGGATCACGTTAAACGCGATCTGCTTGGTAAACTGTTTCGGGGTCGGCTGGTCGCCCACGAAAATATCGCGTGACTGTTCAAACAGCTCATCCATACCGCCTTTGCCAGAACCCGAGACAGACTGGTATGTCGACACCACCACGCGTTTGATCTTTGCCGCATCATGTAGCGGCTTGAGCGCCACCACCATCTGCGCGGTCGAGCAGTTCGGGTTGGCGATAATGTTGCGCTTTTTATACCCGTCAATCGCTTCCGGGTTCACCTCTGGCACGATCAGCGGCACATCCGGGTCCATGCGGTATAGCGAGCTGTTGTCGATCACGACGCAGCCAGCAGCCGCGGCCTTGGGCGCATATTCCTTTGTCGGGCCGGAGCCCGCCGCAAACAGGGCGATATCCCAGTCGGAAAAGTCGAAATGCTCGACATTCTTGACCTTGAGCATCTTGCCGGTTTCACCAAACTCGACATCCATGCCCGTGGAACGCGAAGACGCAACGGCCGCGATTTCCTCAATCGGAAATTCGCGTTCGGCCAGTATATTCAGCATTTCACGCCCGACATTGCCGGTCGCGCCCACAACTGCGACTTTATAACCCATGTACTACTCCAGCCTATTTGCAGATTTCAGGTAAAAAAAAGGCGAACCGTACGGCCCGCCTTTCTTGTTCATATACGAACAGATATACGGGACTTAAGCCTCTGCAGCTTCCGTCTCTGTAATCTTTTTCTGTGTGGTTTTTTCCGCCATGGTACGGGTATCGCGGCGTTCGGCGATACGGGCACGCTTACCTGTGCGGCCACGCAGATAGTAAAGCTTCGCACGGCGAACAACACCGCGGCGAACTACCGTAATCGTGTCTACGTTGGGTGAGTAAAGCGGGAATACGCGCTCTACGCCTTCACCGAACGAAATCTTGCGTACGGTAAAGTTGGAACCCATGCCGCGATTGGTACGCGCAATGCACACACCTTCAAAATTCTGAATACGGGTCCGGTTACCCTCGACCACGCGGACGCCGACACGCAATGTGTCACCGGCCCGGAAATCGGGGATGGTTTTTTGATCATCAAAAGCATTGATCGCTTCCGATTCGAGTGTCTGGATAAGGTTCATTGACCTAATCTTCCTTATTTTCGCGTCGCGCACCAGAGGGCGATGGATCCGGAGTGCCCCCGTGGCGCTCCCATAAATCCGGCCGCCTTAGCCGTGTATCGGCTTCAGCTCTGGCTTTGCGCCATGCCTCCACCTTCGCATGATCCCCCGATCGCAACACTTCAGGGATAATGCGCCCTTCCCATTTAACAGGCCGGGTATATTGCGGATATTCGAGCAAGCCTGTTTCAAAGCTCTCGTCATCCCCGCTACAAGATGCGCCCATTACCCCGGGCAGCAGGCGAATGCAAGCATCTAATAGTACCAAAGCGCCCATTTCTCCGCCCGACAGCACATAATCACCAATCGAAAGCTCTTCGATATCGCGGCCCTCGAAAATCCGCTCGTCAAACCCTTCAAAACGGCCGCATAATATCGTGACACCAGGGCCTGCGGAAAGTTCGCGCACACGCCTTTGCGTGAGCGGGTTTCCCCGCGGAGTCATGGCAATCACAGGTGCATCCGGCTGCTGCTCCAGCGCATGATCGACCGCCTGCCCTAATATGTCGGCGCGCAGCACCATCCCCGCACCGCCGCCCGCAGGCGTATCATCAACGCTGCGGTGCCGGTCCGTGGCAAAATCGCGCATCTGGATGGGGTTGCAAGTCCATTTTCCCTGCTCCAGAGCCTTGCCAGCCAGGGATGTGCCCAGCGGCCCCGGAAACATTTCGGGGTAGAGAGTGAGGATTTGCGCGGTGAAGGTCATTCTACAAACATCGCCTCAACGATCGCCTTGTCATCACCAATATCAAGAGCAGTTACAGGCACCATGAACTTCTTGCCGTTTGCGCGTTCGATTTCGATCACATCACCTGCGCCGTAATCATAGATCGCGCAGATATTGCCCAGTTCTTCACCATCTGTTGAGGTGCACGGCAAACCTATCACATCGGCGTGATAATATTCGTTCTCCGCCAAATCAGGCAAAGCGGTGCGGGATATGGTGATTTCAGTGCCGCGTGCGGCTTCGGCGGCGTTGCGGTCGGTAATTTCGGCAAAGCGCGCCACCGCACCCACTTTATGGTGGCGGATGCTCTTGAGGGTTAACGTCCCACTGTTGAAGCTTTTATGAGCCTTCAGGCTGTCAATGCTGTCGGCAAACAGCTTTAGCCTGACTTCCCCCGTCACGCCCTGCGCGCCGATAATGACGGCGAGCGCGACGGGGGTATCAGTTTTTGCCAAGGTTTAGCCTTCCGCTTTTTCTTCAGCGGGAGTTTCTTCTTGGGTTTCTTCAGCAGCAGAAGCCTCTTCTTTGGCTTCTTCGGCTGGAACCGCTTCAGCTTCTGTTTCAACAGCTTCTTCTGCGGGCGCTTCCTCAGCAGGCGCAGCCGCAGCTTCTTTTGCGGCTTCTTCAGCAGCAGCGGCTTTTTCCTTGCGCTCTTCCTCGCGCTCCTTGGCTTTTTCGCCTGGTTCCGCTTTTTTCGGGTTGTTGCGCGCTGCACGCTCATACAAACCTTCGGCATCCAGGAAACGTGCCACACGGTCGGAAGGCTGTGCGCCTACGCCCAGCCAGTATTTTGCACGGTCGGTGTCAACCTTGACGCGGCCTTCATCGTCCTTGGCGAGCAGCGGGTTATACATGCCAATCTGCTCCAGATATTTACCGTCGCGCGGGCTGCGCTTGTCCGCAACTACGATCCGGTAATAGGGACGCTTTTTGGAACCACCGCGTGAAAGACGCATTACAACTGCCATAATATTTTCCTTTAATGTTAATTTATTAAATATTGAACTGAAGTTTATTTCTTAAGTAATTTTGCAAGATCAGGCGGAATATCCGTGCCCGACAGATCGGGAAGACCGCCCTGCCCGCCCATGTTTCCGGGCAGGCCGCCGGGTGCGCCGCCGCCCATACCTGGCATGCCACCGCCTTTGCCCAGCATTGCAGCCAGGCCTTTCAGGCCGCCCATTTTGCGGATTTTCTTCATCGCACCGGCCATTTCCTTATGCATTTTCAGCAAACGGTTGACGTCCTGCACCGTGGTGCCGGAACCCTTGGCCACGCGAATCTTGCGCTTGGCATTGAGCAAGGCGGGGCGTTCGCGCTCCAATGGCGTCATGGAGCCAATCATTGCATCCATACGCACCAGCAACTTGTCATCCATGCCGCCTTTCTGCATCGCGGCTTTCGCTTTTTTCATGCCTGGCATCATGCCTGCCAGTGCACCCAGCCCGCCCATTTGCGTCATTTGCTTCAGCTGCATGCGTAAATCGTTCATATCGAACTGGCCCTTGGCCATTTTCGCAGCTAGTTTGTCAGCATCTTCTTTCTGGACCGTTTCGGCGGCGCGTTCGACCATCGACACAATGTCGCCCATGCCCAAAATACGGCTGGCGACACGATCGGGATGAAATGCTTCGAGCGCGTCCATTTTCTCGCCGACACCGGCAAATTTGATCGGCTTACCCGTGACCGCACGCATCGAAAGCGCCGCACCGCCGCGTGCATCACCATCCATCCGCGTGAGAACAACACCCGTCAGATCGACCTGGTCGGAGAAATTCTGCGCGACATTCACCGCATCCTGCCCCGTTAATGAGTCGACAACCAGCAGCATTTCATCTGGCGTGGAGATATCAGCCACCGCCTTCATCTCGTCCATTAGCTGCTGATCAACGTGTAAACGACCTGCAGTATCAAGCATAACCACATCAAATGATTGCAGTTTTGCGGACTGCATCGCACGTCCTGCAATTTCGGTGGGCTGTTGGCCAGCGATTACAGGCAGCGTTTGCACACCGACCTGCTGCCCCAGCACCGCCAATTGCTCCTGCGCCGCCGGACGGTTCACATCGAGCGAGGCCATTAATACTTTCTTGCCCTGCTTTTCCTTCAGCATCTTGGCAATTTTGGCGGTGGTTGTGGTTTTACCCGAGCCCTGCAAACCCACCATCATGATAACGGCAGGTGGCGTGACACCGATATTCAGCTCACTTGCATCCGCGCCCAGCATTTCGGTAAGCGCATCATTGACGATTTTGACAACCTGCTGGCCCGGCGTGACGGATTTCAGCACTTCATGGCCAACCGCCTTGTCAGTCACCTTGGCTACGAAATCCTTGACCACGGGCAAAGCGACATCGGCTTCAAGCAGCGCAATGCGCACTTCACGCATGGCATCGCGGACGTCCTGTTCCTTCAGCGCGCCGCGACCACGCAGCTTGTCAAAGACACCGCCCAACCGATCAGACAGGTTCTCAAACATATATGTCCTTCCTGCCCGGATCGGGCCAAATCCAGATCATAGCGGGTATATAACACGCAAAAATCGCCGGTGAGCGAAACCTCGCTGACCAGCGTTTGATGCAGATGAACCCGTATGATGTAAGCTCAATTTTGTCGCAGTACAGGCCGAACCTGCTCTGTTGGTGCCGCTACTACACCTGCTTTTTGCGATATGCAAGTCTTGATACACCCGCAGCACATAATGCGCATGGTTATAACCATTTCGATAGTTAAGAATTTTTTTATGCGTTGCCGCTAATAACGTTCGAAGCAATCCGAATAGGACCATATATGCATAATTTCATCAAGCTATTGAAGCCGCAGCATACATATAAGACAGACATAGTCGCCAGCGGTATTATATTATCGGCAATCTTGATGTTCGTCGGGACCGGTAGCATAGTCATGCCGAAGGTCGTCGAAAGCTATTACGATCATGGCAGCGGGCCGGATAATGTTATAGCTGCGGCCATGATGCTAAATATCGCATTGATAATATTTGGCTGGAACCGCTACCGGGAACTCGCCAACGAGATTGTGATCCGCCGCGCAGCCGAAGAAACGGCAAAGGCAATTGCATGCACTGACCCACTTACAAAATGCCTCAACCGCCGGACACTGTCCGAACGCACGTCGAAAATGATTGCCCAAGCATCGGATATCGACAAGAATGTTGCTTTCATGATGCTCGATGTTGATAATTTCAAGACCATTAATGATGTGCAGGGCCATGAATCCGGTGACCGGGTACTGGTCGAGATCGCAAAACGCCTGGAGCATGCGGTACCGCAGGATGCACTGGTTTCACGTCTTGGCGGCGATGAATTTGCCTGCGCTTTCATTTTTGATCCTGAGGCGCCGCAACAGGTAGAAAGAGTATGCGAAGACATAATCGATTGCATTTCACTCCCGATTTCGGGCCCTCAAAATGAGGTAAATGTGACCACCTCTATCGGCGTTGCCTATTCCGATAGCCATACCAGCGGTTTTGATGTCATCATGCGCCGCGCGGACATTGCGATGTATTTTTCAAAGAAAAACGGCCGCAACCGCTTCACATGGTTTGAACAGAATATGGAAGACGAGGTGCACGTCCGCAATGAAATCGAATCTGCCATGCGGGCCGGCATTGCCAAAGGCGAATTTGTTCCATTCTATGAGCAGCAGGTCGACCTGCAGACCGGAGGCCTGATTGGTTTTGAGGTGCTGGCGCGCTGGGAATCACCAGAATTGGGTAATCTGCTCCCCGAAATATTCATTCCCATTGCCGAAGATAGCGGTTTGATAAATGAGCTTTCAGAAGCGGTTATGGAACAGGCGATGCGTGACGCATGCCATTGGGACAGCGCGCTCACCATTTCCGTAAATGTATCGCCTGTGCAGTTGCGCGACCCCTGGCTGGCGCAAAAAATCGTCAAACTGCTGGTCAAGACCGGCTTGCCCGCGAACCGGCTGGAAGTCGAGATTACCGAAACATGCCTGTTTGAAAATGTCGATATGGCACAGACGATCATCAATAGCCTGAAAAATCAGGGGGTCCGTGTTGCACTGGATGATTTTGGCACAGGTTACAGCTCACTTGCACATTTGCGCAGCCTGCCCTTTGATCGTATCAAGATTGACCGCAGCTTCGTCGCTTCAGTCCATGAGAACCCGGAAAGTGCCGCAATCGTAGAAGCCATTGCAGGACTGGGAAAAAGCATGAACCTGCCAATCACAGCTGAAGGCATTGAGGATGAAGCCGTTGTTATGCATTTACAAAGCCTGGGTTGCATGAAGGGACAAGGATTTCTTTATGGCAGGCCGCAGTCAACGGACATGACGCATAAAATGCTCGCCGAAAAGAATCTGCTGAACGGAAATCATGATGCAGATTTACATAAATATGCATCACAGGAAGATGCATCACAGGGCATCGCCTCAGAAAACCGCATGGCGGCAATCACACCAGAGCCAGATTTGAAAGCGAAGCGTTCAGGCAGCGGCTAAATCGCTTCACGAGACTGGACATGCCTGTCTGCCACGAATAAAGCGGCGGGATGGCAAAAACTGCTTTTCATAAGATGCACGGGCTCGGTAATGATTTCATCATTTTCGATGGCCGAGAAACACCGCTTTCACTGAGCGAAGGCAAGGTAAGGCAGCTCGCCGACCGGCACGGCGGCATAGGCTGTGACCAACTGATTGTGCTGCACGCTTCCGATAAGGCCGATGTGCGCATGCAGATATTCAATCACGATGGCGGCGAGGTCGAGGCATGCGGTAATGCTTCACGCTGTGTCGTCACATTGCTGGGCCAGAACGTATCTATCGAAACAAATGGCGGCGTTATTTCAGGCGAGCTGACCGGCGATGCGGCGCGCGTCAATATGGGGGCGCCCCGTTTTGACTGGCAGGACATCCCGCTGGATTATGCCATGGACACCGCCAATATGCCGGTAAGCTGGGGCGATCTGCGATCTCCTGCCGCAGTCAATGTGGGTAATCCGCATGTGATATTCTTTGTCGGCGATGGCGGCGCAGCCGACCTGGGCACAATTGGCCCGGATATTGAGCATGACCCCCTGTTTCCTGAACGTATCAATGTCAATGTCGCGCATATCAAGAGCGGTGAGATTTACCTGCGCGTATGGGAACGCGGTGCGGGCCTGACCAAGGCGTGCGGCACGGGTGCCTGTGCAACAGCGGTGGCCGCCATCAACCGCAAGCTTGTCTCCTCCCCTGTCAAAGTGCATCTGCCTGGCGGCACGCTGCAGATCGAATGGAATGGCGACGATGCGCCTATACATATGGCCGGACCCGCCACCTATGTATTTAGCGGCGAGATAGACCTGGATACATTGGCATGACCGAAATCAAGGCGCCTGACCGGATGAAAAAGGGTGCGGAATTTATTACCATGGGATGCAGGCTGAATATTGCCGAGACGGAGGCAATGAAAAAGCTCGTGCCTGCTGAAAGCAATGTCATAGTCGTCAATAGCTGCGCCGTCACCAATGAGGCTGTGCGCCAGACCCGGCAGGCGATCCGCCGTGCCAAACGCGGCCGGCCCGATGCCAATGTGATCGTCACAGGCTGCGCCGCGCAGATCCATACCGATATGTTCAGCGATATGGCCGAGGTCGATCATGTGCTGGGTAATCGGGAGAAGCTGCAGGCGAAAAGTTTTACGGCCCGCGATAGTGCCAAAGTCCGCGTGGCTGACATCATGCGTGTTACCGAAACCACGCCGCATATGGCGACTGCCTTTGCCGAACATTCCCGCGCCTTTGTCGAGGTACAGAATGGCTGCGACCATCGTTGCACCTTCTGCATCATCCCTTATGGCCGCGGCAACAGCCGCTCGGTCCCGGCTGGCGAGGTTGTCGAAAAAGTCCGTGAACTGGTGGATAATGGCTATCAGGAAGTGGTGCTGACCGGTGTCGATGTCACCAGCTATGGCCATGATCTACCCGGACAACCGCATTTCGGCTTGCTCGTCGAACGGATATTGAAACTTGTGCCAAACCTGCCCCGCCTGCGCCTTTCGTCACTTGACGGTGTTGAGGTTGATGATCGGCTGTTCGACCTGCTCACCGGTGAACCGCGCCTGATGCCGCATGTGCATATTTCGCTGCAATCGGGCGATGACATGATCCTGAAGCGCATGAAGCGCCGCCATAACCGCGCGCAGGCGATCAAGCTTGTCGAACGGCTCAAGGCAAAGCGGCCCGAAATTGCAATTGGCGCAGACATTATTGCTGGCTTCCCGACCGAGACTGAAGAGATGCACCGCAACAATGTCACGATTGTTAAAGAGTGTCAGGTCGTGCACGGTCATATCTTCCCTTTCTCCCCGCGTGAAGGCACACCGGCAGCGCGGATGCCCCAGCTTGACCGCAGCATCATCAAACAGCGCGCGGCCGATGTGCGCGCGGCGGTTTCCCAGGTTGCGTCCGGGTGGCGTGCCTCGCTCATCGATAGCACTCAGAATATGCTGGTTGAAAAGGACGGCGAAACCGGCCATGCGGAAAACTTCGCGAAACTGAAGCTCGCGCACAAGACCGATCCCGGCGC
The DNA here is from genome assembly GCA_947497085.1 of uncultured Sphingomonadaceae bacterium. Classification (GTDB taxonomy): domain Bacteria; phylum Pseudomonadota; class Alphaproteobacteria; order Sphingomonadales; family Sphingomonadaceae; genus Alg239-R122. Next base: position 179,871 of record CANMFE010000004.1, on the reverse strand, counting down.
GCTTGTTCCCGTGCGTATTACCGGACAGAACAACCAGAACCTGATTGCAGAAGCCATTTAGATGACTGACGAATATACACGATATAGTGATACGCCCGGCTGGTCGGAAAAGCTGCTTGGCGGTTTTAAGAAAACTTCCGAACGGCTGACCCAGAATATCACGGGCATCGTTACCAAAGAAAAGCTCGATGACGCGCAGCTCGATGATATTGAAGACGCGCTCATCATGTCTGACCTTGGCCCCGAAGCAGCGGCAAGGGTGCGTGAAAAACTGGCGTCCGAACGGTTTGACAAGGGATTGGATGAAACGGGCCTGCGCAACATTGTACAGGCGGAAATTGCGAATATCTTGCGCGATGTTGCCAAGCCGCTCGATATTGTCGCCTTTCCGCGTCCGCAGGTCATACTGGTCATCGGTGTGAACGGATCGGGCAAGACAACCACCATCGCCAAGCTGGCGCATCTGTTCCAGGAACAGGATTATGGCGTTTTGCTGGCCGCAGGGGATACATTCCGTGCCGCCGCAATCGGCCAGCTCAAAATCTGGGCCGACCGGCTGGGCATAGAGATTATCAGCGGCAAGGAAGGCGGCGATGCAGCGGGCATTGTCTATGACGCTGTCAAGCATGCCACCGCAACCGGTATTGATGTGCTGATTGTTGATACGGCGGGGCGTTTGCAGAATAAATCCGAGCTGATGGATGAACTTGCCAAAATCCGCCGCGTTCTGGGCAGGCTAAACCCCGAAGCGCCGCATGATGTGGTGCTGGTACTTGATGCCACCAATGGCCAGAATGCTTTGTCGCAGATCGAAACTTTCCGCGAAATGGCGGGCGTCACCGGTCTTGTCATGACCAAGCTGGACGGCACGGCTCGCGGCGGTGTGCTGGTCGCGGCTGCGGAGAAATATGGCATGCCGATCCACGCGATTGGTGTGGGCGAAACCATTGACGACCTGCGCCCCTTTGATCCTGATTACCTGGCGCATGTCATTGCCGGAGGTGACAAATAATGAACGAAACAGCCGACCCGCAAAAAGACGTTAAAAAAGGACATGCTGGCCTGAATTTCCTGATCGATTTCGGGCCGCTACTGATATTTTTTCTGACCTACCGGTTTTCGAATCCATCGGAAAACCCGCTCACAGCCACGATAAAAGGCACAGGCGCGTTCATGATTGCAATCATCATCGCGCTGATCGTGTCAAAATGGAAACTGGGCAAGATTTCACCCATGCTGTGGCTGTCATCAGTGCTGGTGATTGGTTTTGGCGCGCTCACCATTTATTTCAACGATCCGGTCTTTATTCAGGTCAAGCCGACCATTATTTACAGCTTTTTCGCGGCCGTCCTGTTCGCAGGCCTGCTGCGCGGCAAGGCGATGCTCAAATATCTGCTGCAAGCCGCTTTTGAGGGCGTAGATAATGCAGGCTGGCTCAAGCTGTCGCGCAACTGGGCAATTTTCTTTGTCCTGCTCGCCATTGCCAATGAGATATTGCGTCGCCCGGAATGGTTTTCATTCGACACATGGCTGACAGCCAAGGTCTGGGGCTTCACGGCCGCTTCGTTTATTTTCACAATGTCGCAAATCCCCATGCTGATGCGCCATGGGCTGGTTGTGGAAGACGGCGACAAGAAAACCACCGAAAATAACCAGTAATTCAAACTATATGGCGATTCAAAAAATCTTAATCCCCACACGGTAAGATAACCCGCAGGGGTGGGAGCGATATTTTTATCGTTCGCCTGGGCGAGTTATAGAGTCGTGACTATATTCCCACCCCGACCTAATTAAAAGGCGGACCGAGTATGGCCCGCCTTTCGTCATTTCAGCTGTAACAGGTTTCAGCCCTGGTCCGCGCGGCTGACACCTTCACCGTCCAGATTCTGCGCCACAAATTCCCAGTTAATGGCTTTGTCCAATACGGTGCCGACATAATCAGGGCGCGCGTTCTGATAATCAATGTAATAGGCATGTTCCCATACATCGAGCGTGAGAAGCGGCTTCATGTCGTGCGCAACCGGGGAATCAGCATCGTGCAGCGAGGTGATTTCCAGCTTGTCACCATTCAGAACCAGCCATGCCCAACCGCTTGCAAAATGGCCAACAGCTTCGTTTTTAAACTGTTCTTTAAAGGCATCGACCGAACCGAATGACTCTTCGATCTTCGTTTTCAAACTGGCCGGAATTTCCTGCGTCTCCGGACTCAGACACTGCCAGAAAAAGCTGTGGTTCCAAACCTGTGCACTGTTGTTGAAAAGGCCCTTATTGCCGCTCGCATGCGCTGCCTTGATTACTTCGGAAAGCTTCTTGTCTTCCAGATCGCTACCGGCAACCGCGTCGTTGGTTTTGCCAACATAGGCATTATGGTGCTTGCCGTGGTGATAGTCGAACGTGTCTTTCGACATGATGTCACCAAAAGCGGTCTTGTCATAGGGAAGGTCGGGAAGTGCAAATGCCATGTCGGTAATCTCCATCCTGTTTATCGGCCATATATGGCCTGGTTTTCATATGATCCTGTAGCGGACCTGTTCATGCCTGACGAACGCATAAACTTGATGCAAGTTGCATATGGACATGTACCGGGTGCAAATAAACCCCTTTGCGCACAAATTTTCAACACAGTGAACGTCTGTGCAGCAGTAATTTAATTGCCCCATTCGGGCGTTTCAAATGTCACAAAATCGCGTATTTCGGCAGATTGCGGACCCAATGTGATCGGGTTTTTCACTGCGGGCAACACACAGACATCGAACAATTCGGTAATCGAGCCGTCGAAGCGGATCCACTGCGCCACATCGCCATTGTTCAGTGAAACCACCTGCACGCCGCACCATGCATCCGGATCTTTTTCTGCTAGCTTTTTATCAAGCTCCAGCCCTTCAAACCGGCCATGGCGCGGCTTGGACAGCGTAACGAACGCATGCCTGCCATGAAATGCCAGCCCGCGCAGAAAACCGGGGAAGAAAGCCATGGGTTCAAATGCGCCGCTATCCATATTGATCGTGCCCAGCTCACCACTGCCCGAATTCAGCACCCATAGCCGTCCGTCATACATCCGCGGACTGTGCGGCATGGACAGGCCCTCGGCGATAATATCATTCGTGTCCACATCAATTATGATACCGCCGTCATGCCGCCGGTCGCGCCAGCCATCGACCACATCGCTGCGGCATATGGCGGTCACATATTTGGGCTGTCCTTCATGCATGGCCAAACCGTTCAGGTGACAGCGGTCTTCAGGTGCAAGTTTCGATATGAAATCAGGCTTCCATACCGGCTTGAAACTGTGTGTCAGGCTTGGCTCGCACAGGCAGCTATAGCGTGTGTTGACAAACACGATCCTGCCGTCCTGCCTTATACCCAGCTCATGGATATCGACATTGCCCGTAGTTTGCATATTGCGCGGCACATAGACCTTGTCATGCGCATCATTGGCCAGTTGATCCGGGCCCAGCACATTTTCCATCCGCACTATCTGTGTCAGCGTGCCCAGGTAAATCCGGTTCGCATCTCCGGTCACGCCCATGGCCTGCGGGTAAATCGCCTCATGCAGAGCCAGCTTGCCATCCGCGCTTTGGCCGATCAGGTAAAGCCGCCCGGTCTGATAGGAGGTAAAACCAATGGATATCCCATTGGCGGCCAGGAAACCGGGCAGGCCCTGTGAGAAATTGATATCAATCTTGCCTACCTCTTCGGCAGGTGTAGCAGGCGCTTTGGTGGGCGTATTGGTATTTTCCGGTGCAACGGCCTGCCCGCCCTTGATTCCAGTTTCTGTTTTATTGCCCATCTCGCTATCCTTTTATCCGCCACGGCGGAAAACGGCGGTTTTCGCCCGCATGGTACAGGCAAACGATATTGCCATGCGGGTCGCGCAAGCGCGCTTCGCGCCATCCCCAGCTTTCGTCGCGCGGTATCTGGTCAAATGTCATACCTGAGGCCGCAAGCTCTGCGCACCATTGGCCGAGATCAGCGCTTTCAAAATAGATCACATTGTCGCTGGCCGGTTTATCGCTGGCGTGCAATGAGAATGTCGCGCCACCTGCGCTTTCAAACCGGGCGTAACGCAGCGGACTATCCACAATCTGCGTAAAGCCGAGCTTTTTATAGAAAGCGACAGAAGCGGCATAATCACTGCACCCGATCGTGAACTGGTTCAGCATAGGCGCGGGCAACGTTGCATCAAGCCGCACATTGCCATGCCCCATCGGCCCGTTACCCGGTACAATATCCGGCGCACTGTGCAGCGCCATGCGGACAAAATGCCGTGCCCGCGCGGTGGCCTCCCACAGCGGCAGGCCATGACTCATATAGGTCGCAATCGCGCTCGAAAGGGTGCAGCCCGTGCCATGCATATGCGATGTATCAATGCGCGGATCGCTCCAGGCTGCAATTTCGCCTTCCTGCGTGACCAATCGGTCAGTGAGCACATCCTCCGCTCCATGCCCGCCTTTTACCAGCAATGCCGTGCCGTGCGCCAGCACCGCCGCCTCCCCGCCCAGCGCTTCAAGTTCGGGCAGGTTGGGCGTGGTCAGTGCAGCAATATCCATCAGCTTGCCGAAGGCCGCGATTGTAGCTTTGTCCGCCAGCACCGCGCCGCTGGTTGCCACCATTACCGGGTCAAGAATGATCGGCGTATCGTCCGCAATCACCGCCAGCCTTTCGGCAACCGCCTGTGCTGTATCGGCAGAACCGATCATCCCGATTTTAACCGCATCAACACCAAAATCCCCGATCACTGCATCAATCTGGGCCAGCACCATCTGGGCGGGAATAGGGTGTATATCGCTAACCCCGCGTGAATTTTGCGCTGTCACCGAAGTGACCGCAGTCATCGCATGGCCGCCCAGCATTGTGATCGTCTTGATATCGGCCTGAATACCCGCACCGCCGCCGCTATCGGAGCCTGCAATGCTCAATATACGCGGTGTTTCTGTCATGCGTTGCGCTTATATTTCCGCTGAGTGCTTGCCGGAAATTTTGCCAGCAGCACTTCTGGACGGGGTGGGCGCACATGCAGTGGTCCGCCGCAATTGGGGCATGTACCCGATAGCGGTCCTTTGGCGCATTCAAAACAGAATGTGCATTCAAACGAACAGATATGCGCGCCCTTTTCATGCGCGCTCACATCTTTCCCGCAGCGTTCGCAGTCGGGACGCATTTCCAGCATTATTCAGCAACCTCCGCCACTTTGGCGCATATCCGATCGACAATCTGTTCAACCTGTGCAGCATCATCGCCTTCGGCCATCACACGGATGACCGGTTCTGTTCCTGACGGACGGATAACCAGACGGCCGCACCCTTCCAGTTCTTTTTCAGCTTCGGCAATCACTGCCTGTACCTCAGCATCCTCCAGCGGCTTGCCTCCCGAAAAACGCACGTTTTTAAGAAGCTGCGGAACCGGATCGAACAGGCGCAGCAGCTGACTGGCCGGTTTGCCGCTTTCCACCAGCGCCGCCAGCACCTGTAGCGCCGCCATCGTGCCGTCACCCGTTGTTGCATGGTCAATCAGGATCATATGACCTGACTGCTCTCCGCCGACATTATAGCCGCCCTTGCGCATGGCTTCGAGCACGTGGCGGTCGCCCACCTTGGTACGGACCAGCTTGAGCCCCTGCCCCTGCAGGTAGCGTTCCAGTCCCAGGTTCGACATAACGGTGGCTACTACACCGCCGCCGCTTAGCACGCCATGCCGGTTCCATTCCGTGCCAATCAGCGCCATGATCTGGTCACCATCCACAACCTTGCCTTTTTCATCGACAACAATCAGCCGGTCCGCATCGCCATCCAGCGCGATGCCGATATCGGCGCCCTCCTCCACAACGCGTTTTTGCAGCTCTTCGGTATGTGTAGACCCTACACCATCGTTAATATTGCGGCCATTGGGCTTAACGCCGATGGCCGTCACTTTTGCACCCAGTTCCCAAAGCGCCGCCGGAGTTATCTTGTAAGCCGCACCATGTGCACAATCGATGACGATATGCAGACCATCCAGCCGGATATGGTCGGGCAGCGAACCTTTTACATCATGAATGTAGCGGCCCATCGCATCGTCTATCCGCCGTGCGCGCCCCACTTCAGGCGCATCCGCTAGCGCGATATCCTGCTCAAGCAGTGCTTCAATCGCGGCCTCATCATCGTCGGACAGCTTAAAGCCATCGGGGCCAAACAGCTTGATGCCGTTATCCTCAAAGGGGTTATGGCTGGCGGATATCATGACGCCCAGGTCAGCACGCATTTCACGCGTCAGCATCGCCACAGCCGGGGTTGGCATCGGACCCAGCAGAACGACGTCCATGCCGACACTGGTAAACCCGGCCACAAGCGCGGATTCCATCATATAACCGGAAAGCCGCGTGTCCTTGCCAATCACCACACGGTGGCGATGGTCACCGCGTAGGAAATAGGTGCCGGCAGCCTGCCCTACTTTCATCGCAGTAGCTGCGGTCATATTGCCTTTATTGGTACGCCCCCGGATACCGTCCGTGCCAAAAAATTTTCTCTGCATAAATGGTTCGCCCGCACTGTTTATTTCTTACGCCCTGTCATGCACGCAAAGCCCGCTGTCATGCAAGGGCGGTGAGGCAGTGGGCGTAAATATTTACTTCCTGTCATGCCCGGAACATGCCAGAGTTGGTGGGATGATAGATTACCTGACAGATGCAATTAGCTGGCTGAACAGCACAGTGTTCATGAAGGTTCCGTTTTTCGGGAGCGAAATTCCATGGGTGGTGCTGTGGCTTGCCATACCAATGGTGATTTTCACGATCTGGTTCGGCTTTATCAACCTCACCGCCATGCCAACCGCATTTCGTGTGCTGCGCGGGCGATATGACGATCCCGAAGCACCAGGGCATATCTCGCAATTTTCCGCGCTGACCACTGCATTATCGGGTACGGTGGGCCTTGGCAATATTGCGGGTGTCGCGGTTGCTATTGCCAGTGGCGGGCCGGGTGCCGCATTCTGGATGTTCATCATCGGTTTCTTTGCGATGACACTGAAATGCGCAGAGGTCACGCTGGGCCTGAAATATCGTGAGGTTGATGCCGATGGCACGGTGCGCGGCGGACCAATGTACAGCCTGAAGAACGGCTTTCGCGCCAAAGGTATGGCGAAACTTGGGTTGGTGCTTGGCGGTATTTATGCCGTACTGCTATTCGTCGGCGCCATCCCCATGGTGCAGGTTAACCAGAGCCTGTCCGCACTGGTTTCCACGAGCGGGATTGAAAACAGTTTCAACAACAAACTGATCTTTGGTCTTGTCATGGCCTTTTTCGTCGGCCTGGTGGTAATTGGCGGGGTCAAGCGTCTTGGCCGGGTGACATCAATCCTCGTCCCGTTCATGGCGCTGATCTATCTCACCGGCGTGCTGATTATCATCGCCGTAAACTTTTCCGAAGTGCCAGGTGCCATTGCCCTGATTGTCAGCGACGCTTTTTCGGGAGACGCAGTGGCAGGCGGCATGATCGGTGCATTTATCGTCGGCATGCAGCGGGCGGTCTATTCATCAGAGGCGGGCGTTGGCTCAGCCGTTGTCGCACATACACAGGCGCGCACCCATGAACCCGCTTCCGAAGGGCTTGTGGCCTTGCTGGAGCCATTTATCGATACGGTGGTGGTCTGTTCGCTGGGCGCGATTGCCATCGTGCTGGCGGGCACATGGCAGGTACCGGAAGGCGATATCAGCATCACGGTCGCCGCCTTTGCCCAGATATCGAGCTGGTTCCCGTGGCTGCTGACCCTCGCCGTACTGCTATTTGCACATAGCACATTGTGCGCATGGGGATTTTACGGCCTGCAGGGGTTTGAATATATGTTCGGTCAGGGGAAATGGCGTTCTCTGGGCTATAAGCTTGCCTATATTTTTGTACTGCCCATTGCTGCCCTGCTCGATAAAAGCAGCGTTTTCGACTTGATTGACAGCGCTTTTTTCCTGATGGCCATACCCAATGTGCTTGCGCTATACCTGTTTGCACCCGAACTGCGCCGCGACCTGCTGGACTATATGGGCCGCAGCGCGCGCGGCGAAATTCCGCTTGCTGGACCGGACAATAAAATTCCGCAGATACAAAGGGACACTGGCTTATGAAGTATCGCACCCTTGGAAATGACCTTGAAGTATCCGCCCTTGGCCTTGGCTGCATGCCGATGGCAGGCATTGGCAGTGCAATGTATGGCACGGCCGATGTGCAGGAATCGCTCGCCACTATAGACCGCGCCATAGAGCTGGGCGTCACATTTTTTGACACGGCCGAAGTCTATGGCCCGCACAAGAATGAGGAACTGCTTGCGCGCGGTATCAAGGACAGGCGCAACCGCCTGATAATTGCTACTAAATTCGGGTTTAAATTTGACGAGAACGGATTTCACGGTGTGGACTCCACCCCGGCCAATGTCCGCCGCGCCTGCGAAGGATCGCTGCAAAGGCTCGGTATTGATACCATTGATCTGTTCTATCAGCACCGCGTCGACCCTGATGTGCCGATCACGGAAACCGTGGGCGAAATGGGCCGCCTGGTGGAGGAAGGCAAGGTCCGCTTTCTGGGCCTGTCCGAAGCCGGTGTGGATACAATAATGGCCGCGCACAAGGAGCACCCGATTACCGCATTGCAAAGTGAGTATTCGCTTTGGGAACGGGGCGTGGAAGAGGAAATCCTGCCGCTCTGCGACAAACTGGACATAGGTTTCGTACCCTATAGCCCGCTGGGCCGCGGTTTCCTGACCGGCCAGATTAAGTCACGCGATGACCTGCCCGAGGATGATTATCGCCGCCGTGACCCGCGTTATAGCGAGGAGAATTTTGACCAGAATCTTAAAATGGTCGAGATGGTCAGCACCATTGCCGGCGCACATGGTCGTTCACCCGCACAGATCGCACTCGCATGGCTCTTGGCGCAGGGTGACAATATTGTGCCTATCCCGGGTAGCAAACGGCGGGCGACGCTGGAGGACAGCATGGCCGCTGTAGACATCACGCTTACAAGCGACGAGCTGGAAGCACTGGACAAGGCGGCTCCGGTTGGCGGTACCGCGGGCAAACGCTATGGCGACGAAATGATGAAAATGGTGCGGCTGTAAGGGCGCCTAGAACCACGCCCATATACCCGCTTCAGGCGCGCCGAGTGGGGCATGCAGCCACGTCGCGAGCAGCCAGAGCGCCACGCCGCCTGCAAAAGCTATCCAGCCCGGCATGGCCAGGCCTTTGCCAAAGGGCACAAAACTGGTCGCCGATTTCCACTGCCGCCATGTATCGCCCAATAGCCGTTCCTTCTTGCGGTCCTGCATATGCGCACCGACCAGCGCGAGAAAGATGATGCTGCCCATCAGGATGAAATTGTCGATCCGGGGCGCAATCATGATGTGTACCAGTGCCCAAAGCGCGAATGACCACATCATCGGATGGCGCGTGATACGAAATACACCATGCGGCGGTGGAATCTCTGCAATGCCCGCTTTCGGGTTTGGAAGTGCAGGATTGCGGATATTCGAACCAACATAAAGAATGGACGCCACCAGCATGATCAGCGTCGCGCTGTCCCATATACCGCGCCCTGCGCTCCAGTAAGGCGCGCTTGGCTCTACGGACATATAGGCCCAGATCATCAGGCCCAGAAATATTGCGGCAACCAGTGAATACAGCCCTAGAAAACCGCCTGTGCCAAAGCGTGCCACAAGGCCATCACGCATAGGGTGTGACATGATGAAATGGCTTGCGATAAAGCCTGTACAGGCAAGCAGCAGGGCAATAACCGGGTCCATAACTTACGTCTCCTTGACTGCGATGCCTGAACTACCTTTCATAGGCTTTTGGCAGTGCGCCTTCTTGTGGGGTGCGATATCGTTCACGCAGACGTGCCTGCCGATTGTCGAGCGATTGCTGCACACCGTCAATCATCACCATGACAGGTGCTGAAGACAGCTCAAGCGGGTCCCCGTCCCATATTACCACATCGCCCACCCTGCCGGGCCTGAGCGACCCGATACGGCCATCAATTCCCAGGGTTTTGGCCGGGCCTGACGTGATGGCGGCAAATGCCTCATCCCAGCTCAGGCCGCTAGCGCCGGGAATCTTGCCAATCGCCACCAGATTGCCTGCATATTGCGTGGAATAGCGCAGCTGTGTCTGGTCCCAGTCATTAATCATGCCGATGGCGACATTGACTCCGGCACGTTTCATGCGGCCGATATTGGACTGTGTCGCTGCAATGCTTTCAAACGATTCCGGCAGGTCATTAAGCGCAGATGCAATTACCGGAATACCCGATGCTGCTATCTTGTCAGCCACCAGCCAACCCTCGCTTACCCCCGCCATCACCAGCTTGATTCGCGGATATTCACGGCCCAGCTTGATAAGCTGTAATATGTCCGACGCGCGTTCGACATGCACGATAAGCCGGACACGGCCATTTATCACATCCTGCAGCGCCTTTGCGTCGGAGCGTGTGAGAATATCGGAATCATAAGAGGCCGGCGCACGCGCGTAACGCGCCGCTTCGGCAAGCATGGAGCGGAATTCGGCATAAAGGGCGCTGCGGCTGCCGCCTGCCTCGGCAGCACCGCTTTCGCCAAATTCTACAAATTGAAAGGCGCGCGCTTTGGTCACAGCCTCATAATCCTGTCCCAGGTCGATTATCGCTCCGAAACCGGCAAAGATATTCTGTCCTGTCGAAGGAGCCACGACGGCGCGGGTCACGCCTGCCGTGCGGTTGACAGCGATCGCTGACGCTTTCGGATTGATCGCCGGAACGACATCAATCGACGCGTTATAGGCCGAGCTGCCGCCGCTGGTATCGTTGGTTTGGCTGACTCCGCCAATTTCGCTCAGTCCCACCCGGCTAAAACCTGCGAAAATACCCGGTGTCACCCAGCGGCCCGTTGCATCCACCGTGCGCGCATCTGCGGGTATGGACACACCGCTGCCGGCCGCAACCACCTTGCCATCGCGCAGTACAACCGTACCATTTTCTATGGGTGCACTGCCATCGCCAATCACGACTTTGCCGCCTGTTATAGCCACGGTTTCGGCAGATGCGGGTGCGGCCATCAGTGCCAATGTGGCGAGAAGATATTTCTTCATTTCACATCTCCTTCACCTGGCTGACCCAATTCAAAATCGCTCACCGGACGGCGCACCGGATCGTTCGCATCGTAAAGCAATGCGCCATCCACCCAGACTTTTTCAGGACGCGAATAGACGCTTAAGGGATTGCCGTTCCACAGTACGACATCCGCCATCTTGCCAGCTTTCAGGCTGCCGGTGCGCTCTTCGATACCCAGCGCTTTCGCGGCATTATAGGTGATCCACTGAATGGCTGTGGCATCGCTGATATCCAGCCCCATACGGCGGCCATCGGCGAGCGCTTTCGCCGCTTCCTGATTGAGCCTTTGTATCTGGTCCTCATCATCGCTATGGATAATGGCACAGGCTCCGGCATTTTCGACCAATGCCGCGTTTTCCGGAATCCCGTCATAGGCCTCCAGCTTAAAGCCCCACCAGTCCGCCCACATCGCCGAACAAATGCCATTGTCGCGCAGCAGGTCAGCAATCTTGTAACTTTCAACCGCATGATGAAATGCGGAAACCGTATAGCCAAATTCCTTGGCCATATCGATCACCGTCGCCATTTCATCGGCACGGTAACAGTGGTTGTGGATCTTGATCTTGCCTTCAAGCGCCGCTTTCAGCGTGTCCATGCCGATATTGCGTGCGGGCGCGCTGCCCCCCTCATCGGCATATTTATCCCAGCGGCGCTTATATTCCACTGCCTTGGCCCAGGTCTGTCGGTTGAGCGCCAGATTGCCCATCCGGCTGCCCGGTTTTTGCCGCCGTGAGCCATAGACCCGTTTCGGATTTTCACCGCACGCCATTTTCAGGCCATAGGGCGCATCGGGAAATTTCATCGCCTGCGTAGTGCGCGCAGGCACGTTTTTCAGCGTTACCGAACGCCCGCCAAACAGGTTGGCCGAGCCGGGAAGTATCTGCAATGACGTCACGCCGCCATTGGCCAGCGCGCGGCTGAACCCCGGGTCCTGCGGCCATACGCCGTGCTCTGCCCATACATCAGGCGTGACAGGTCCTGTCACTTCATTGCCGTCGGATACCGCATCCACGGAAGGAGACGGATAGTTGCCCAGATGGCTGTGCACATCAATGATGCCCGGCGTTATATATTTGCCTGTGCCGTCAAGCACTGTCGCGTCGCCGGGGATGGCCGTATCCGGTCCGCCAACCGAGACGATTTTCCCACCTGACAGGAACACCACGCCGCCATCAATACGTCCGCCTTCCCCGTCATAAACGGTGGCGCCGGTTATAACAGTCGCGGTGGACGGATAGGGTTTGTAGGTCGAAGGATAGGGATTATCAGAAAACCGTATACGCTCTTTTTTGCCGGTTTCCACACTACTGCTCTGGACCTCATTGTCCGAAGAGCTGGCAGCACATCCCACCATTGCAATCGAGAGCAATGGTACCAACAAAGCTATGCGCATACGGTTTCCCCTATAGTTGTATTTTCCCTATCGTGCCGGATCAGTCACGGGTGGCAGGATGGATACCCGCCGCCTGTGGTTCACCAATATCACTCTGGCCAAGCAGGTCGTCATCAACCGTATCGTCCTGCAGTGTATCAAGATGCATCATTTTCTTGATAAGCGGACTGATGACCATCACGACCACGCCTATACCGACAGCGTAAAGTCCGACTGTCTGGTAGACATCCAGCACAACTTCTTTACCGGCGGCTTCGCCCACACCTTCTGCACCTGTAGCCGATGCAATCAGGCCAGCGGCAAAGTTGCCAGTTGCCGAAGCAAAGAACCAGGTGCCCATGATGAGCGACGCCATATGCGCGGGAGCCAGGCGATTCATGGCCGAAAGGCCCACAGGGCTGAGGCAAAGCTCACCGGTCGTGTGAAGCAGGTAGATCAGGAAGATAAAAATAACCGGTGTCGGAATATCAATACCCACTGAACGTGCGCCCCAAACCAGTACCAGGAAGCCAAGACCAACCTGCACCACGCCCAGACCGAACTTCATCGGTGCAGACGGTTCCGCCCCGCGCTGACCAAGAAACTGCCAGATCATGGCGAAAACAGGTGCCAGCAGGATAATGTAGATCGCGTTGATCGACTGGAACATGGAAGCTTCCACGCCTGCGCGGTCTACATGCCGGTCAGTAAACAGGTTGAGGCTGGAACCTGCCTGTTCGAACAATGCCCAGAAGACAATCGAGACAAAGATCAGGAACATAGCCGCAAAAATACGGTCACGCTCTTCCGGCTTCAACTTGGTCACGGCGGTAACCAGGACATAACCTACGAGAATTGCGCCAAAGCCGCCTAGCAGATAGCCGACAAGCTGCTGATACTGGACAAGGGTCCAGCAGATGGCAACCATCAACAGGCCCACGCCATAGAACAGCCATTCGCGCTTGAAGCCGCCAACGGTTTCCTTGAGATATTGCGGATTGGATGGTTCCCCTTTGCCCATCAGCAGAGGTTTGCCGAATACAAAGAACAACAAACCAATCAACATGCCCAGGCCTGCAAGGCCAAAGCCATATTGCCAGCCATAGGTCTGGCCCAGATAACCACAGATGATGGAAGCAGTCGCTGCGCCCACATTAATGCCCATGTAGAAAATCGTATAAGCCGGGTCGCGGCGGATATCCGTACGCGAATAAAGCTGTCCGACAATGACCGAAATATTGGCTTTCAGGAAACCCGAACCGACAATAATAAGTGCGAGAGCCAGCCAGAAAACATTGATGATCGGGTCCGATTGGCCGCCACTGCCTTCAAATGCCATGAAAAAGTGACCCAGTGTCAGCAGAACAGCGCCGAATAGCACCGCTTTGCGTTGTCCCAGATATTTGTCGGCCAGATAACCGCCAACAACCGGTGTGATATACACCAGAGCGGTATATGCGCCATATACAACGCTGGCTTCACTATCAGAGAACATCCAGTGTTGGACGAGATAGAAAATCAGCAATGCACGCATGCCATAATAGGAAAAACGTTCCCACATTTCGGCAAGGAACAGGACAAATAACCCTTTGGGATGTCCCGCAAATTCAGGTTGCGGACGCGTGACGACGTACAGGCCGCCAAGCAGGAATGCGGCCAGAACAACCACCGCACCATAGAAAAGCACTAGCTCAAAAGTCATAGATTCATACCTTCAGATATTCTCGAACCCGGTAAATAACGGGTAAATTCAGTAATTTACGGAGAATACATCTCCCCCACACATGCCGCTTACGGGCATTTCGATTCCCGCACAGTAGCCAAAAAATTGCCCGTGTGAAGAAGATTGTTTCAATTGTTATAAATTTATGGCGATTTTCCCGCATAATCCCTACATGGTTTTGCATGTTCAACGACCTGACTTCTGCCGCATCCTATATCAGCACACGCCGTTCATGCCGCCCGCGGGACATGATTGCACCCGGACCGGATTCCGCTACGCTCCGCGAAATTGTTGCCGATGCGTTGCGTACCCCGGACCATGGCAAGCTTGCCCCCTGGCGCGCCGTGCACGTAAAATCCGGCCAGCGTCCACATCTGTCCGAAAAACTGCAAGCGGCTTACCTTGCGGAAAAAACCGATGCCGGCAGGCTGGAGCTAGAGGCGATGGATATTTTTGCACGTCATGCGCCCGAGTTGCTGGTCGTTTTGCACAGCCCCCGCGAAAGCAGCAAAATCCCCGCATGGGAACAGGAACTGAGCACAGGTGCATTCTGCATGAACATATTGCACGCTGCGCATGTACGCGGATTTGTCGGCGGCTGGATCACTGGCTGGCCGGCCTATAGCACGACCGTGCGTGATTTTTTCGGGAAACCGTCAGAACGGATTGCCGCTTTTATCTACCTCGGATCGCCTGTAAAACCTCTTGAGGAACGGCCAAGGCCAGAGATTAATGATGTGCTGTCCGAATGGGATGGCGGATAAGGAAAGTCCTTGACCTGACGCGCTGTATTATGGCAGTGATGCAGTATGAGTGAAGCAACCAAACCCGTATATCTTAAATTGCGCGACATTATCGCGGCCTCTATCCTGAACGGTGAATATAAAGAAGGCGACATGCTGCCATCCGTGCGTAGTTTTGCGGCTGAACAGGGCGCAAATCCACTGACCGTAGCCAAAGCCTATCAGGGTTTTCAGGATGACGGCCTGGTCGAGGTACAGCGCGGCGTCGGCATGTATGTAGCGGGCGGTGCCACGGACAAACTGCGCGCGCAGGAACGTGACAATTTCATGCAGAATGTGTGGCCACCTGTTGTCAAGCAGATGAAACAGATCGGCATCTCTCCGCAGGAGCTTCTGTCTCCCGAAGACTGCTAGATACTCGCTTCACCTAATTTTGCAGATCATATTGCTTGAGCAGGTCATATAATGTCGGGCGGCTGACGCCCAGCAATTTTGCGGCATTTGAAATATTCCCTTCTGTGCGTGCCAGCGCGTGGCGGATGGCCTTGCGATCAGCCACTTCGCGCGCAGCCTTCAGGTTCAGGAATTCCCTTGTCTCCTCTTCCCCCTGCGCCATATCAAGATCAGCAGCGGTCACCAGCTTGCTATCGGCCATGATAACGGCGCGCTTTACCCGGTTTTCCAGCTCGCGCACATTGCCGGGCCACTGCCAGCTGTCGATGGATGCCAGCGCATCAGGGGCGAAACCCTTGACCATCGGTTGATATTCCGCCGCATATTTGGCGAGGAAATGCTTCGCCAGTAGCGGCGCATCGCCGGGTCTCTCGGCCAATGCGGGAATGCGGATCACAATCTCGGCCAGGCGATAATAGAGGTCCTCACGGAAACTGCCCTCACCGATCATTGCCTCAAGGTCCTGATGCGTGGCGCATACAATGCGTGTATCAACTGCTATCTGTTTGCGTCCGCCAATGCGTTCGACAACACGTTCCTGCAGGAAACGCAGCAATTTGACCTGAAGCGGCAACGGAATGTCACCCACTTCATCCAGGAATAATGTACCGCCATTCGCCATTTCGATCTTACCCTCAGTGGTCTTGACCGCGCCGGTAAAGGCTCCTTTCTCATGACCGAAAAGCTCGCTTTCCAGAAGGTTTTCAGGGATAGCCGCGCAGTTGATCGCTACAAACGGCTTTGACCGGCGTTCGCTCTGGTCATGCACCCCGCGCGCCAGCAATTCCTTGCCAGTACCGCTCGCGCCGAGCAGCATGACAGAAACATTGGTATTGGCAACACGTTCAATCGTATGCGCCACCTGCATCATTTCTGGCGCGGCGGTCACCATTTGACCCAAGACGCGGTGATCCTCGCCTACCTTGGCCTGTAAGGCAATATTCTCCCGTTCCAGCGCATCGACATGAAATGCGCGTTTCACGATCATGCCCAGTTCGTCAATATCAACCGGTTTGCTGTAAAAATCATAAGCGCCCTGCGCCATGGCCTGCAACGCACTTTCACGCGCGCCATGGCCGGAGGCGATAATCACCTTTGTGCCAGGCTTTGCCTGCAATATCTGCTCAAGCGCGGCAAAACCCTCTGTCGTACCATCCGGGTCGGGCGGCAGGCCCAGATCCAGTGTCACCACATCAGGTTCTTCCGAACGCAGCAATGTCAGCGCCTCTTCCCGGCTCCCCGCCAGCAGGACTGTAAAATCCTCATAAGCCCATTTCAGCTGTTTCTGCAGGCCAACATCATCCTCGACCACCAGCAGCTTGGGCAGGTTCTTAGCTTTTTTTTCCGCCATCAGGCTGCTTCCTCTTTCTGTACAGGGGGTTCATCCAGCGCATCCTCATATTTTGCGAGCGGCAGGCGGATGGTGAAGCGGCTACCTTCACCAGGACGGCTTTCCACCTCTATCCGGCCCTGCATCGCTTCCACCAGTGTACGCGCTTCATATGCACCGATCCCGAAACCGTCATTCTTGCTGGAAACAAATGGTTTAAAGAGTTTGGAACGGACAAAATCCGCCGTCATACCTTCGCCTGTGTCGAATATCTCGATACAGCCGAACAGGCCGTCACGATAGGTCTTCAGCATAACCGGCTGCCCATCACCGCTTGCATCAATGGCATTCTGCACAATGTGGCTCACCACCTGTTCCAGATTACCCGCATTCGCGGTCACCGACATGGTCTCCATGCCCAGCACGCGGATATCATGCATGCGAGATTTTTCATCGGCCACCTTCCTGATAATAGCCAATGTATCGACAGACGTGTTTTCATCGCTGGGCGCGCGGCCATATTGCGACAGCTTGGCCAGAAGGCCATTCATCCGGTCCACCGATCCGCGCAGTGTATCGACCATATCGGCGCGAAAATCCGGATTGTCCGCATGTTTTTCTGCATTGCGCGCAACCAGACTGAGCTGGCTCACAATATTCTTGATATCATGCATCACAAAGGCAAACCGGCGATTAAACTCGTCAAACTGGCGCGACTGGAGTAACGCCTCCTGCCCCTTTTCCTCGGCCAGATAGCTTGCAAGCTGCCTTCCTACGACGCGCAGCATGTCAAAATCTTCCCAATCCAGCGTGCGCATAAAGGGTGGCCGCGACAGCACCACCAATCCCGCCAGCCGGTTATAGTGGACCAGCGGCACCAACACCCATGCGCTTTGCTCCGACAATAGCCATGCCGGGATAGCTGCCGCATCGCAATGATCGTCGTCTCCCGAACGCAAACGCGCCAGTTCCACGATATCCCCTGTCTTTTCAAAATAAGCGATCGTGCCTACCTTGCATGCATTTGCCGGCACTTTTATCGACGGCCAGTTCCAGCGCGCCTGCAGTTCCAGCCGGCCATTTTCATTGGGCGTCAGCAATAATCCGGAAGGGCTTTCGGGAATATCGGCCACAGCCTGTATCACACGTTCATGAAATGGCGCAGAATCCACCGAAGGACGCCCGATCGTATCCGTAAAGCGCATCCATTCGGAACGGTAATCATAGCGGTGCTGGTATAGATGCTTGGCAATCTTAACCTTGAACCAGGCGCGATACTTGCCCGACGGCAGGAAAAACAGCGCGGCCATAGACATGCCGAACACAATGCTGATCTGTGCCAGCCGTGCATAGTCTCCGCCAATCAGCTGTATCACCTTGGCAAGCAGGACCATGACAGCAAGATAGCCGCCAATCGCAACCAGCGAGAATGACTGGAACGCCATGGAGCGTGAAAGATACACTGCACGGGCATTGCTGCGCTGTGCAGTAAAAGCGAATAAAGGTATGATAAGCGCACACACTGCACCGCGCAGGGCCATCAGCTCTGCCGACAATTCACCGGAAAGATAGGCAATTGTATAAAGGTTCAGGTCATAGATCCACATTATGGCAAGTCCTATGACGAGCAGCCGTGCCCAGGCCTGTTTGGTGAGCGATGAAAGCGTGTGGAGATTGTGCACAAGTACCAGCGCGCCGACCACGAACAGCATGCGCATGACAATACCGGAGTAGAACACCAGCTGTACCGATTTACCTTCAATATCGAAGAATATTCCCAGACTGTCGATCGCTATCTGGGCCATCAGGATGGTGCCCAGCACATAGTAAATTGCCGTGACTGTTTTCGGGCCTGTATTTTCCCTACCTGCGCGGAACAGGCTGTACATGAATGCCAGCCAGGCAAAATTCCTCACAATTTCCGCAAAGACAGTCAGCACGGACATATGCCCGTTAACGGCATGGACCAGCGACCAGAGACTGGTGAAGGCAACGGCTATGATCAGCATGTGCATATGGCGGGCTGACCTGCCGTGCCGCTGCCAAAGCCATATGACAATGGCCGCGCCGACAAATGCTGCGCCGATATGGGACCAGAAGTCTATATGTGACCAGATCTGCGGATTCATCAGATGACTATCTTTCCCAGTATAACAGGCCCAAAACAGCAAGCCGGACAATGCGAAGGACAAACAAAACCTTTTGTTCAATACCTTACATTCAATAGCTACCCATCACCCTTGCATGAAGCATCATGGGAAACTGTCGGTTATTTTTACAGTAAAGGGTTAATATTTGATTACCGAAAGATGCCTAATCCGCGGCGAAATCAAAGGGGGTAATGCCCCTTTCGCGCTCATCAAATTTCAGTGTGCGACCTTTGGGCGGCACGGAGCGCTGTGCACAATCACTTCGCTTGCATGCGGCGCAGCCAAGGCCAATAGCCACCGCATCCGCATGCTCCATATCAAGTGATCTCGCATATACCATTTGCCCCGCATGTTCCGCAGCCACACCCAGGCCAATGGAGAATTCGGGAGCTGCACCACCCGCGCCATAGCCAGACCCCTGCACCGTGCGCGATATGGTGAGCCAGCGTGACTCGTCTTCAAGCTCCACCAGCTGCACCTGCACCTTGCTCGGCGTAGCGAAACTGTGGTTCACATGCCATAACGGACAAGTGCTCGCACTTTCGACAAGCGGCGCGTTGCTGGCCCCGGCATAGCGTTTGGAAAACTGACCGGCACGGTCAATCCGTACCATGAAAAACGGCAAACCCCGTGCGCCCACACGTTGCAGCGTGGTAAGCCTGTGCGCGACCTGTTCAAAACCCGCGCCAAAGCGGCGCTGCAATATGTGAATGTCATAGCCAGTGTGCTCACAAGCACGCAGGAAGCGGCCATAAGGCATCATCAGTGCGGCGGCAAAATAGCCCAGCAAATGCCGTTGCAGGAAACGTTCCGCCGCGCGGTTCCCGAACTGCGCGCCCTTGACCAGATCAGACACCATGTCGCTGAATTCCAGCTGCCCCAGCAGATAAGCCGCCTGGAATGTGCGTGATGCAGGGTCCAGCATTTCCGAAAGCTGAAGCTGCCGTGCGTGCAGGTCAAAACGGCGTAGCTTGTCCGGCATGACTGATCCCGGCAAAATCCGGATCATGAGCTGGTGCCTGCTGCGCAGCCGTTCAGATATAGCGGCATACAGGTCGGCATTTTGCAGGCGCAGCTCATCCGCCAGTTCCTCGGTACGGCTGTCCAGATCGGCAAAATGATTGCGCCAGCGTTCAATTTCCCGGCGAACCAGCGTCACCGGACTTGCCGCCGTACCCTGTCCTTCGTCACTCACAGACACGCCGCGATCAAACAGTCTTGCAAAAGCCTCCACCGTGTTGGGCGCGGCCATCATCCATTCCTCAAGCTCCGACTTGTCGACCTGTAGCTCCGAAAATAGAGGGTCAGACAGTCTGCGGCGCAAGGCATCCATGCCCCCGCCCGGCTCCTCCGCAGTCAGGCTGCGCGGATCAAGGTCGAACCTCTCCGCCAATGCCAGCATCAGCCGCGCACTGAGTGCTCTTTGATTACGCTCCAGCAAGTTGAGGTAACTGGGGGAAATATCCAGCAATTCAGCCATTTTAGCCTGAGTATGCCCATGGTTGCGCCGCAAGCGGCGCAGGGCGGGACCTGCAAACAGTTTTTCATTGCTCATGATGAAGGCTTGTCAATAAATTTACAAATGCTCAAGCTATTTCTGCTTTTTGCCGGGATTCTTGTAAATATCCGTCTGATATTTGGATGCGCATCCCATACGTGTAAGTGATTATTAACCCTGCTGCGCTATCGCATTGCCCTGATAATTCCATACGGTCTGACCGGAGCGGTTCATGTACAAAATATTTGCATTGGGTGTGCTGGCAATTGCATTTCTGGTGGCATTGTTCATCGATGGCTTTGTGCCATCTGCGGCTTCACCGGCTGAAAATCCCGCAAAACAGCAATCTGTCAACGCGGGACCTGAACAGCAAATGGCCGGAAATGATGTGGCTGTGGTTGAAAGCTACACCGCTACACCGCACGAAGCCGAAGAATTTGACGACAATTTTGGCGAACCTACGGATAGCGGCTTGCCCATGTTTGACACCAAAGGTGCGGCCGAGGACGAAGATTTTGGCGATGTTGTGGTTAGCGGGGCTCAGGATGATATCCAGCCATCGCGGACGGTTGAGACGCGGGCTGTAACGGCTAACCCTGCTCCCCGCATTGTCAAAGCGCTGCCGGAACAGGGCACAGCCACTGCCCCAGTCCGGCCCGGTTCAAAATATGTGCCAAAGCCAGAGCGGGAAACTGCCGTCAAACCAACGGAAAACATCCGTTATTAGGACAGGGCGTTTCGCTATCAACCCCTCCTGGACAGATATTCTGAAACGTCATTGTGAGCCCGAAAAGCGAAGCAATCCAGAGCAGCCGGCAGAAATGTCAACAATATGGATTGCCGCGGCGACTTTGTCGCCTCGCAATGACATAAGTCATGCTGTAATGAGATGATTGCAGGGCCGTTTGTCCCTTACAGACATTCCCTGCCCAGGACATCACGCATCTCGTCGCCGATTATCGCGGCATGTCCGTAATTGGGATGGGTAATCTGCAATATCACCTGCCCCTCCCCGCTTTTCCATTTGGCGATCTGCGCCGCTGTCATCGGGAAATGCAGGAATTGTACCGCACTTGCCTTGCCAGACGCGCTGGTGCGATCGACATCTTGTTCGGGTTCGGCAGCGACCATATCGCCGTCAATATTGATAAATATCTGTTTTTCCACGCCCCCCATGGTGCGCAGAAACGCATCACGTTTTTCCGCATCGGGAATTTCGAACATCAGTGTCGCGGTCAGCTCGGACCCATTCGGAATCATCGGGTTATAGGCTTCCAGCTCATCGGCAAGCTGTTCCTCGCCGCCTTTTTCAATGCGCAGCATTTCTTGCACCTGCAACCACATGCTGTCCCATGTTTCAAATGTCACTGTTGCATGCGGGCCCACGGCAAGCCGTGTATATTTTTTGCGTAACAGGCTTTCCTGCCTCTTGTCCTTGCGGATGGTTTCATAATCTTCAAGCGACATGATATCGCTGGCGGTTATCGTGCGTTGATCGCGCGGCATATTTACTCCAAAAAAATCTATCTACGAAACAGGCTTACAGCCCATAGGCTTTCGCCATTACTTCAATCGGGTGGCCGATACGTTCGGGGGTGTCCGCATTGCCGCTCAGTTGCATCACCTGTTGCAGGTGCGGTCCGGCAAGCGGGCATTCGCTCACTACATAGTCTGGCTTGTTTTTCATCAATGCCCTTGCGGCAGGGCGGCCCACCTTGACAGCGGTGTCGAAATTATCCCGGAAAATGCCCCATTTACCGCCATGGCCGGAACAACGCTCGGTGAGCACCGGCTTGGCTTCGGGGATCAGCTTCAGCATTTCCATCGCCTTTGGCCCCATATTCTGCGCGCGGGCATGGCAGGCAAAATGCACACCGATATTGGTCTCCATAGCGTCAATCGGTGTCAGGCCATGTTCTTTGGACAAGCCGACAATATATTCGGACAGGTCGTACGTGGCGACCGAGAGCGCTTTCACATCCTCATTTTCAGGCTCTATCAGCGGCCATTCGAATTTCAGCATCAGCGCGCAGGACGTTGTGAGCGGAACGATGTCATATCCCTCCTCCACCAATGGCGCGAAAAAGGCGGCTATGCGTGTCGCCGCGCCGGCAACCGATGGCAGGTCGCCATTTTCCAGTTTCGGCATCGCGCAGCATTCAGGATGCTCGATCCGCACTTCAACGCCGTTATGCGCCAGCACTTTCATCGCCGCTTCGCCCATGGTCTGGTCATTGAAATTGCCGTAGCAGGTGGCATAGAGAATGACGCGCTTGCCAAAAGCAGGGCCATCGGGATTGGGCGCGGGAATACAGGGTGACTGATGGCTAAGCGGGGTTTCGGAAAATTCAGGCAGGTGTGCGCGGCGATCCACGCCCACGGTGCTTTCCATCAACGGGCGGGTCAGGCCGTTATCAGTCTTGGTTGCCCAGTTGGCCGCGCCGGACAACACAGCGCCGATCTTGCCATTACGGTCTGTCTTGGCGAGCTGTTTGTCGGCAAAGCCGGTCTGCCCCTTGCGATGCTCGACAGCGCGGTAACGCAGCATCAGGTGCGGGAAATCCAGGTCGAACTCGTGCGGTGGCACATAGGGGCATTTCACCATGAAACACATGTCGCACAGGGTACAGTCGTCAACCACAGCCTTAAGATCGCTGGCGGTGAGGTCCTCGACTTCCTCATTCGGGCTTTCATCAATCAGGTCAAACAGCTTCGGAAAACTGCCGCACAGGTTGAAACAGCGGCGACAACCATGACAGATGTCAAACACGCGCCGAAGTTCGCTGTCCAGCGCCTCTTCATCATAATATGCCTCATCCTGCCACGCAATCGGATGCCGCATGGGCGCGTCAAGACTGCCTTCTTTCATGTGGAAGAGCCTTTCGTTGAAGAATGATGGAGTGGACCCATACGGAAAAAACGCGGACGAAAAATGCCGGGACTGGCAGGTACTCGGACCAGCCCCGGCCATGCTTAAAAGAAGATCAGGCGTCTTCTTTCATGGCATCAAGTGTTTTCTGAAATTTGCCGGCATGGCTTTTTTCTGCCTTGGCCAGTGTTTCAAACCATTCCGCAATTTCATCAAAACCTTCGTCGCGCGCGGTTTTCGCCATGCCTGGATACATGTCGGTATATTCATGCGTTTCACCGGCAATTGCTGACTTCAGATTGTCTTCGGTGGAACCGATCGGCTCGCCTGTAGCCGGATCACCCACTTCTTCCAGAAACTCAAGATGGCCGTGCGCGTGGCCGGTTTCGCCTTCCGCTGTTGAACGGAATACGGCCGCCACATCGTTATACCCTTCAATATCGGCTTTCTGCGCGAAATAGAGGTAACGGCGGTTGGCCTGGCTCTCGCCTGCAAATGCTTCTTTCAGGCTCTGTTCTGTCTGTGATCCCTTAAGTTCCATATTATCATTCCTTCCATATAAGTGATTCCGTTGAATGGCTTTTTAATAGGCAGATCACTCCGGCCCGGCCACCTGATTTTCTGATATAGAGTAATCGAAAAAACCGATAAGTCTTATTGAAAATTATTCTCAATATTGATTAAGCTTTGCGCGTCGAAACGTTATTTTTTGGCCATGATTTTCAGCGTTGCCGCGGTCATCGCTTCGGTTGCCGTGGATACAACCTTGTCGGCTTCAGGCGCCCAGAACGGGCTGTGCAGCGATGGCAGTTTCATCTCGCCTTTCTGCGCCTTTTCATAATCCGCCATCGGCACCCCGCCGACCCAGAAGATCAGGCTCTTGATATTGTCCGGGTCCGCGCGGCGGTATTGGCTGAAATCCTCCCCGCCCATGACTGGCGGTGCAACCTTGACCCGGTGATCGCCGAAAAGCGTGGTGAACAGTCCGCCCAGATCCTCGGCAAAATCAGGGTCGTTATAGGTGGACGGCGTAAAGGTATCGTCCATTTCAATCTCAGGCATCTTATCCTCTGGCATACCCGCCGCAATGGCTTCGCCCTTGGCGATACGCCTGATCCCGTCGAGCAGGATTTTGCGCGTTTCGTCGCTGTAACTGCGCACGGTGAGTAGCAACTCCGCCTTGTCGGATATGATATTATGCTTGGCCCCGGCGCGGAAGCTGCCCACGGTGATGACGGCGGGTTCCTGCGGATTGACCTCACGGCTGACAATCGTTTGCAGGCTCGTCACTATCCGCGCGGCCAGAACGACCGGGTCCTTTGTCGTGTGCGGATAGGCGCCATGCCCGCCAATTCCATGCACCGTGATATTGACGCTGTCGACATTGGCCAGCGCATAGCCCGGACTATAGGCGACATACCCTGCCGGATATTGCGCGGCATCATGAAAACCCAGCACATATTCGGGTTTCGGGAAACGCGTATAGAGCCCGTCATCGAGCATCGCCTTTGCGCCCGACCCCAGCTCCTCGGCAGGCTGCAATATCATCACCAACGTGCCCGACCATTCATCCTTGCGCGCCGCCAACTGCCGTGCAGTGCCAACCCATCCGGTCATATGCGTGTCATGACCGCAGGCGTGCATAACGCCCGTTTCAATACCCTTGCGCGTCTTGGTCACCACCTTGGACGCATAGGGCAGCCCAGTCTGTTCCACCACTGGCAGCGCGTCCATATCGGCGCGCAGCATGACCACGGGGCCTGGACCATTTTCCATCACCGCAACCACACCTGTCTGCCCGACTTTTTCGGTGACGGTAAAGCCCAATCGCCGCGCTTCGGCTGCCAATTTGGCCGCAGTGCGGAATTCCTGGAAGCTGAGCTCAGGATTGGCGTGCAAGTCGCGGTAAAGCTCCATCAGCGAATCCATATCCGCCGTGATGCTCTCTCGCAATTCATTGGCCTGCACAGGTGATGCGAACAATAACGGCAACGCGGCCAATGCCGCAAAATGACGAATGGCTTTCATGATATCAGGCTCCCAGTCTATTCTATTTGCACCGGAAGCTACCCGCAAATCACTGCGCCGTCCATCCTCCATCCATGGAGATGTTCGCGCCGGTGATCGCCTTTGCCTCATCACGGCACAGGTAGAGCGCAAATGCCGCCACCTGCTCTGGCGTGACAAACTCCTTGGTTGGCTGCGCGGACAGCAGCACATCATTCATCACTTCCTCCCGCGTCATACCGCGCGCTTTCATCGTATCGGGAATCTGGTTCTCCACCAAAGGCGTCCACACATAGCCGGGGCTGATGCAGTTCACGGTAATGCCATCGCGTGCGGTTTCCAAAGCCACCGTTTTGGCAAAACCGGCCAGTGCGAATTTGGCCGACACATAGGCGCTCTTGTTCGGGCTGGCGACCTGCGAATGTGCCGAAGCTGTGGCGATAATCCGCCCCCAGCCTTGCTTTTTCATATAGGGTACGGCCAGCCGCGTGGTGTGAAATGCCGCAGTCAGGTTAAGCGCGATAATCAGGTCCCATTTTTCCACCGGAAACGTCTCGACCGCCTCGACATGTTGCGTGCCCGCATTGTTGATGAGAATATCGATGCCGCCAAACGCACTGGCGGCCTGTTTCATCATGTCCTCAATCTGTTCCGGCTTGGTCAGGTCCGCGCCGCTATACAGCGCTTTCGCCCCGCTCAGTTCTTGCAGCGCCTTGCGCTCGGTCTCAATCGCATCCGCATCGCCAAAGCCGTTGATAACAATATTCGCGCCCTCCCTCGCCAGCGCCTTGGCATAGGCCAGACCGATGCCCGAGGTAGAGCCGGTGATAAGTGCGGTTTTACCTTTGAGGAACATATGTGTCTCCTTCATGTGTTTGGTAGTTGGTTCTTTTAAATATGCGATAGTTCAAAAAGTAGTGCCATTGCGAGCCCGAAGGGTGAGACAATCCAGAGCAGCCCCAAGAAGCACTGGATTGCCGGGCGGCTCCGCCGCTCGCAATGATATATTTCTCCATCTCAATCGCCCAGATCGAATGACGCGGTTTTGCCGTCGCGGATATTGCGGGCCAGTATGTCACCCTTGCGGATGGTTGCGGCGACCGCGTCCTGCCCCTGTTTCCAGTGGTCGCGCATGGTGCTGCGTGAAAATTCAAAATCGCGCGCGCCGCTTTCCCATTCCTGCAATTTGTAAATCAGCTGGACAATGCTGACCGCGCCTTCCTCGACAATCGCCTGCAGCCGCTTCACATCCCGATCGCCTTGCAATTTTACGGGCAGTTTTTTGAGCAACCGCCGGATAACGTCATGTTCCTTGCGCAACCGCAGATACTGGTCCGTAACCTGCCGCGTACGGCTCGAATAACGGATATCCTTTTCCCGGCTCCACACATCATTGATCGATTGCGGCATCGCGCCGCGCGCCGGAAACAGGTCAATCTGAAACACCAGCATGTCGCGGCGTTCCTGATGCTCCAGGACATAGGCGAGCGGTGTATTGCTCACCAGTCCGCCATCCCAGTAATGCCGCCCGTCAATTTCCACCGGCGGAAAACCGGGCGGCAGCGCGCCCGATGCCATGATATGCCGCGCGTCTATCTGCGTCGCGCCATCCTTGGCCTGGGTATCGAAATAGGCAAAATTACCCGTTTCCACGTCAACCGCGCCCACGCTGACACGGACCGGGCCATTATTGAGTAAGTCCCAGTCCACCATCTCATCGAGCGTTTGCCGAAGCGGTGATGTGTCGTAAAAACTGATCGCCTCAGTGCTGCCGGGCGGCGCAAAAGCGGCGGGCAGCATATGCGGGCGGAAAAAGCCGGGTGCGCCTGTACTGGCGACAGCCCCTGCTGACATGAAATGCGCCCATTGCTTTATCATGTCGCTCGGGAAAATAGTGAGATCAGGCAGCCCGCCTGTCACCAGTTTCCAGAAATCCCTGAGCGCGGAAAGGCGTTTTTCAGGAGGGTTTCCCGCAATCAGCGCTGCATTGACCGCACCGATGGAAATGCCAGCGATCCAGTTTACGTCAATCGCCTTTTCACGCAGCGCCTCATACGCGCCGGCCTGAAACGACCCCAATGCCCCGCCGCCCTGCAACACCAACGCAACATCATCGGGGAGCGGTAATGCGGGGTCTTTCAAAGCTCTTGTTCCTTCACACTGCTTCGCGCCCATTGCGCCGCTCTTTTCATGGTGGGGATGATGCCCTAAAAATTAAACGGTTCCAACCCAACTATTTTTTGCTATTCATGGGAAAATACAGATTTGGCGGGGATGAAAAATGCGCTTAGACGATTATGACAAGGATATTAAGGTTCGTGACCTGGGCCGCGGCAAAGGCGGGTTTGGTGGCGGAGGCGGCGGCGGACTTGCCATGCTGCTCAACTTTCTGCCACTGTTGCTCGGGCGCAAACTGGGCTGCGGCACGGTGTTGCTGATTGCGGCGGTTGGCGCGTTTTTCATGTACAGCAATGGCGGCCTGGGCTTTCTGGGTGGGTCAGGCGAGCAGACCGCGACCGCCGGCAGTAGCAATGCCGATGAAGTCTGCACGCTGGACCCCATGCGCAAGGAAGTGTGCGATACACTATCCTCGCTCGACAATACCTGGGAGAGGCTGTTCCAGCAGAATGGCGCGCGCTACCGGACACCAACGCTCAGTTTCTTTACCGATCGCAACCGCTCGGCATGCGGTGCGGCGCAATCGGCCATGGGACCGTTTTACTGCCCGGCTGACGAAGGCATTTATATCGACACCAGCTTTTTTGGCGACCTGGAACGCCGCATGGGCGCAGGCGGCGATTTTGCCCGTTCCTATGTGATCGCACATGAAGTCGGCCACCATATCCAAAAACTGGAAGGCACGGCAGACCAGGTCCGCCAGATGCAGGCCCGTTCGAGCAAGGCCGATGGCAATGCGCTGCAGGTTCGCATGGAGTTGCAGGCGGATTGTTATGCCGGTGTCTGGGCTGGTCTCAACGCCGATCGCATCGAACCGGGTGACCTGGAGGAAGGCATGCGCGCCGCCAATGCCATTGGCGATGACACGATCATGAAGTCCGCCGGACGCCGTCCGGTGCCAGAAAGCTTTACCCATGGCACCAGCCAGCAGCGCATGACATGGCTGCGCAAGGGTTTGCAGACACGCGATCCGTCACAGTGCAACGCTTTTCAGACCAACCGGCTGTAAGCGCTGTAGCGCATATGGCTGAGCGGTGCGGTTAAATGATTGCCATAATGTAAGCCATTTCCGGCGGCTCGCGCAAAAGCGGCTGCCGGGACCTGTTTTCCATTATATTGACGGCGCGGCCGATGATGAAGTCACAAAGGCCCGCAATACTGCCGCTTATGAAAGCTGTGACCTGGTGCCAAATGTATTGGCCGGGGTCGAGAATATCGACATGCGCACCACCGTCATGGGGCGGGAAATCGCGATGCCGCTTTTCCTTTCACCCACTGCGCTGCAACGCCTGTTCCACTGGCAGGGTGAGCGCGGCGTCGCCCGCGCGGCGGAAAAATTCGGGACATGGTTCGGCATATCCTCACTGGCGACTGTCAGCATAGAGGAAATCGGCGCGGCGATCAGCAGTCCGAAAATGTTCCAGCTTTACGTGCATAAGGACAAGGGACTGAACCGGTCGATGATCCAGCGCTGCAAGGCGGCGAAGTTCGATGCCATAGCGCTCACCGTTGACACCATTGTCGGCGGCAATCGCGAACGCTGCCTGCGCACCGGCTTTACCTCGCCGCCGCGGCTAACGCCCTCCTCTGCGCTCAGTTTTGCCGCGCATCCGCGCTGGACACTGAACTATCTCTTTCGGGAGAAATTTTCGCTGCCCAATCTCGACACGCATGTGGCGGAGGGAAGCAACGTCGCCGTGTCAGTTGCGGACTATTTCAACACCATGCTCGACCAGTCGATGGACTGGAAAATGGCCGAAGCGATACGGAATGACTGGGGCGGCGAATTCTGCCTGAAAGGTATCATGTCAGTCGAGGATGCCCGCCGCGCCGCCGATATCGGTGCCACCGCGATCATGGTCAGCAACCATGGCGGGCGGCAACTTGACGGCGGCCGCGCGCCCTTTGACCAGCTGGCGGAGATTGTCGATGCGGTCGGTGACCGGCTCGATGTCATCTGTGACGGCGGTATCCAGCGCGGCAGTCATGTCCTCAAGGCGCTGAGTGTAGGTGCCAAGGCGTGTTCGGGCGGGCGGTTATATCTTTATGCACTCGCCGCGGGCGGACAGGCGGGCGTGGAACGCAGCCTTTCCAACTTCGAGGCGGAAATTGTCCGTGATATGAAGCTCATGGGTGCATCCCATGTTGGAAAGCTCACCCGCAAAAACCTGCGCTGGCGTTAAAATAATCCCCATCACCCAGAAATCAGGTGATGGGGATTTTCGCTGAGACTTTCCTCAGGTCTGCGTTTCTATCACAGCCTCCTCTTCCTCCTTGCGGCCAATACCTGTCCAGTCGACATTGCGCGTGACATACATGATCGCTGCCAATGCGAAAAACAGCAGGACCGAACCGATAATCAGCGCCAATTCCTCCAGGTTCAGCAGGACATAGAGAAGGGCATAAAGACCCGCCAGCAATGCCGCGATGAACCCGGCCCTGCGCCAGCTCCCCAAAATCGACGCGCTATAGGCGGAAACCAGCCCGATAATTGCTGCAGCCGCCACCAGATACGCCCATGAAAAACCGATCAGTTCGGCAAAGGCCAGCAACAGCACGAAGAACAGGATCAATCCTGCGCCAGTCAGGATATACTCCGCCGCCGCAACCCGCGCTCCGCCAATAATGTCAAACATCAGGAACGACACAAATGTGAAACCGATAAACAGGAAACCATATTTAAGCGCCCGATCGACCTGATTATACAGGTTCACTGGCTGGATCAGGTTGATCTGTACCGCTTGGCTTGTACCCGGATTCGCCGCTCGGGTTTCAGGATAAGAAATATAATCATTGGCGGCATATTGTAGCGGTGGGGACAGGTCCTCTGTCTGGACAATCGACTGACCAAGCGCAAGATTTGCTATGGAGTAGCTTGCTGAAAAACCTTCATTGGACACATTGCTCTCATCAGGCAGAAAATCCCCTCCGAAGCCAGGGTGTGGCCATTTCGAACTGATATTCCATAGCGTCTGCCCGGCACGCGGTACAAGGGATATCCCGCCATTCCCGCGCATGCTATATACATAGCTCACATCAATCGGTGCGCCTGCTTTTTGCGACCAGTCAACAAATGCATGAAAGCCCGAATTGTTGCTGGCAAGCAAGCCTTTGCCAGAACGCAACTCGACTGCCTCTCCATCGACCGTAACGCTGTTTTGCGCCTGAAGCCCGCGCGCATCAGACACGCCAATGCGTAGCTCTGCCTTGCTGTAATCCAGACTATCTGCATCAATGCCATAACGGTCCAGATCATCTGGAACCGCAAATTGTGCCTCACCGCTTAGTTTTGCGGTATAAACGACCGGCCGGTAAATTGATTTACGTTTCTCTGTGGCATCAATCATTATATCCGCCACATTGCGCACTGGAGAAAGATACAGTTCCTTTGTAACAATAATGGCGCGTGTTTTTTCCTTGCCATTTTCGGTTACGGTTTCGACGGATTGTTCGCGATAGGGGATAACCATCACGGGCCCGGACAATACCTGCGGGCCACCCCAGCCAGCCGCCACGCTACTGGTGGCAGTATTGGACTGGTTTTGCCTGTCCCATACCAGACCATATACCATGAATAGCGGAATGATCAGCAAGACGCCGATTATGATCGTCAGGCCCAGCTTAAAACCCGGACTACGTTCTTTTGCCATTATATCGCCTCCTAAAATTCAATTCATCGCTCAAAAAGAACGCTTCATCTGTCAGTCTGCGTCTGAATGTCATCTGAACTGATTCTATACTGCGCGGATAATCGGCTCCCCGATGATATGGCTCCACTCATCGCAGCTGCGTCTATGGTTGTAGTTTTTTGTCGATGCCGGGTAGCCTTTGGTCGATGGAACTTTGTAACATCTTGAAAAATGAAACATGAGTCCATGCACATATCGGGGGCATCCAAAATTTAAGAGGCACAATGCATAATAGTGTTGGCCCGGGGAGGACATTGGATGAGCTACACACACTTGATATGCTTTACAGCATTAATAACGGGAACAGTATCTACGCCTGCACTGGCACAGGACAGTGCAGAGGCTGAACAGCCAGAGAGCACAGAGACACAGGCTCAGGCACCAGATCCGGGCATTACAGCCGTAAATGCCGCAACCACAGACAGTTCGGCGGGAATATATACTCCAGAATATTTTGTACGTTTTGCACCGCAGACCGCCTTGGATATGGTCAGGCGAGTCCCCGGTTTCACAATTGAAGAAGCCGAACAGCGCAGGGGACTGGGACAGGGCGGATCAAATGTTCTTCTGAACGGGGATCGTTTCTCATCCAAATCAACCGATATCCGTACCGCGCTTGGCCGTATCGGCGCGGATAGCGTGACCCGTATAGAACTGCTCGACGCAGCTTCGCTCGATATACCGGGTCTGTCCGGTCAGGTCGTAAACCTCATATATACGAGCAGCGGCGGGAGTGGCCAGTTCCGCTGGAGTCCTTCCTTTCGAACACGCAAAACCAAGCCTTCATTCCTGAACGGGGAAATATCCTATTCGGGAAAACTGGGTAAAACCGACTATACATTGTCGCTCCAGAACAATTCTTTCAGAAACGGCAATGATGGCATCGAAAATGTTTTTGATGGCGCTGGCACGCTCATTGATGTGCGTGATGAAGTGCTTCTTGTCGATGGAGATCGCCCCAAGATCAGTGCCACTTTCAAGCGCGAAGCAGATAATGGCAACATCGCCAATCTCAACCTCGCCTATGAACGGTTCTGGTTTGAAGTGCGCGAGGATAGTAACCGCACCGACAGCTTTCGCGACTATTTCGAAACCGAAAAAGAATATAATTATGAAATTGGCGGCGATTATGAATTTGCGCTTGCCGGTGGCAGGCTAAAGCTGATCGGGCTGCACCGCTATGAAGACAGCCCATTCTTTTTTGATGTCCTGACAAGTTTTGATGATGGTTCACAAAGCGAAGGCCTACGCCAAAACCGGTTTGTCAATGAAACCGAAACAATTGCGCGCGGCGAATATCGCTGGCAGGGCGGCAGCAATGAATGGCAGGTTTCCCTGGAAGGTGCACTGAACAAGCTCGATACAGGCACTGAGCTATCCATTCTGAACAGTAATGGTGATTATGACCCCGTCACCCTGCCCAATGGTAATTCAGAAGTTGAGGAAAAAAGGGCCGAGGGCAATCTCACCTGGAGCCGCCCACTGGCGTCCAACCTGACATTACAGACATCTTTGGGTGCAGAATATTC
Organism: uncultured Sphingomonadaceae bacterium; assembly: GCA_947497085.1. Taxonomy (GTDB): domain Bacteria; phylum Pseudomonadota; class Alphaproteobacteria; order Sphingomonadales; family Sphingomonadaceae; genus Alg239-R122. The sequence goes on along the minus strand of CANMFE010000004.1, from coordinate 147,228 downwards.
ACAAATATCCCAAAGCGGCCCTGCCGGTCTGACGCGCAGCTTCATACGTCCAAAGGGGTTCGTATCCGCAGCCTGGAAAGCGAATGAAACACTTGATGTAAATGCACGTATTGAGCGCAGTGTTGGCCAGCTCAACTTTTTCAGCTTCGTGGCATCATCCGATATCGGATCCGGCAACCAGAATGCCGGCAACCCTGAACTTGTCCCGCAGCAAAGCTGGGACATAGAGCTTGAGGCAACAAAAACTCTCGGCCCGTGGGGCTCTGTCACGCTGTCGGGTGACTACCGGCTCATTGAAGATATTATCGGCCAGATACCGATTGGAGAAACCGGCGAAGCCCCCGGCAATATTGATGGAACACGCGTCTTTGGCATCCGGGCCAACGGCACGGTGAAATTTGATCCGATTGGCTGGCAAGGCGCACAGATTGAATTTGATGGCCGTTACCGCAAGGCAAGGCTGGATGACCCGCTGACAGGCGAACGTATACCGGTTTCCGAAAACCTGAAATATAATTTCGATGTCGATTTTCGGCACGACATCATGAGCTCCGATTGGGCCTATGGCGGCGGCTTTAACATGTTTGAGCAGGAGCCAGGGTTCCGCCTGAATCAGGTGTCACAATTTACCTTCGACAATGGCGGTTCCTATGTCTTTGTCGAGCATAAGGATGTGGCCGGCCTGAAAGTCCGGGCAACAATGGAGAACCTGACAGACACAGGTGAGGATTTTTCCCGCACAGTCTATAAAGGCCGCCGCACCGGTGAAGTCGATTTTACTGAAACACGCGAACGTGGCTTCGGTCAGATATTCAGGGTAGACGTGAGCGGCACTTTTTAGCGCCCTATGCCAAAACCAGACTGCCCATAGGCCTGGTCAGCACTGTTCTGCGGTGTTACGTGGTGCCGGTCCGGGTGGCACGCGTGCCGGATGCATATGGAAGGGATCGGATTCGAGCTTGTGCCGGTCGCCATATGCCTGACGCAGCACGGCAGCGAGACGCGAATCGTAGGCCATCAGATCGTCATGATTCAGAATCCGTTGGCCATCAAACACGGTCAGACGGTTGGAATTAAACCAGAATTGTGACCCCTCGGCCCAATATTCCTGCACAGTTGTGCTGGCATATTCGTCTTTCCATAATCCTTCCGCCAAAGCAGCCGCATAAGCGGCTTCCACCTCAGAATAGAGCGCAGGGTCCGCCATCCGGATAGCGTCCAGCACATTATGTGCAAATTCGTGCACGAATATTGTCTCACCCCAATAGCGGCTTGATCGCTTGCCCAGCACATCTTCCTCCGCACCCACCGTAAATTTACCGCCAATGCCGCGCGCGCGGGCGTTCCAGTAGTCCCGGTCTGAAAGCGCACCGATGCGCGTATCATAATGTTTGCGCTCGCATCGGGTCAGGCGTGGATCATCGCGCGCAGGCCGGCTCCAGTCCGCGTTTTGCGGCAGATCGGTAATCGCTTCATGCTCTGCCATGATCGCCACTCGGTAATCCGCGCGCGTCAGTGCAAGCGCAATATCCGGGCGGTGCGCCAGCATCTCCATTATAATATCACGCACACGCAAAAGCGTTTCGGCAGAAACACGAGCGGAAGAAACAATGGGAATCCCGTCAGCATCGATATGCCGTGTATAAAAACCGTCAAAACTGAGTTCCGGTGGTGGCGTGTCAACGCGCTGGGATACGCATGCCGATGCTGATAACAAAGCGATACCGGCTGCCAGCCCAAAACGTATCACGGCAGCATCAATATACCCGTTTCTTGGGCTTGATGTATTCCGCTTCATCGCTGAGCGTATATTCGTGTACCGGACGATACCCGATTTCGGTCTTGCCACTGCCGCGTGCCTTATCAGGTCCACCCCAGCCATCAAATGTCGTGACAGTGTGTTTCATCCAGTTTGCATCATCGCGGTCCGGATGATCCTCATGCATATGTGCGCCGCGGCTTTCCTTACGATTATGCGCGCTTTCAATCGTCACAACGGCCTGCGCCATCAGATTGTCCAGTTCCAGCGTCTCTATAAGGTCGGTATTCCAGATTAGCGAACGATCCGTAACATCAATGTCATTCATGCGTTCATTGACTTTGGCCATCAGCCTGGTGCCTTCTGCCAATGTGTCGGTGTCGCGGAACACAGCGCAGTGTTTCTGCATTGTCTTCTGCATATCCATGCGCACTTCCGCAGTTGGCGAATCGCCGCTTGCATGGCGGAAATGGTCAAGACGCCCCAATGCCATGTCCACCGAGTCCTTGGGTAAAGGCTTGTGCGATGTACCAGGTTTAAGCTTGTCCTTGAGACGCAGCCCTGTGGCACGCCCGAACACCACCAGATCGATCAGCGAGTTGGAACCCAGACGGTTGGCACCATGCACCGATACACAGGCGGCCTCACCCACGGCATAAAGGCCGGGAACAACCGAGTCAGGATCATCCCTGGTAGGGTTAATGACCTCGCCATGGTAATTACACGGAATACCGCCCATATTATAGTGCACGGTCGGTACAACCGGCAGTGCTTTCTTGGTCAGGTCGACGCCCGCGAAAATTTTGCCCGTTTCGGTAATACCCGGTAGCCGTTCGGCCAACACGTTCGGATCAATATGGTCAAGATGCAGATAGATATGATCTTTTTCCGCGCCCACGCCGCGGCCTTCACGAATCTCGGTCGCCATGCAACGTGACACCACATCGCGTGATGCCAGATCCTTGGCGCTTGGCGCATAACGCTCCATAAAGCGCTCGCCTTCACTGTTGGTTAAATAACCGCCCTCGCCGCGCGCACCCTCGGTAATCAGTACGCCTGCACCATAAATGCCGGTGGGATGGAACTGTACAAATTCCATGTCCTGCAGCGGCAGTCCGGCGCGCAGCACCATACCGCCACCATCACCGGTACAGCTATGTGCGGAAGTCGCCGAGAAATAGCAGCGACCATAACCACCCGTGGCCAGCACAACAGCATGGCTGCGGAAACGGTGGATCGAACCGTCTTCCAAACAAATGGCAATAACGCCGCGGCATTCGCCGTCTTCCATAATCAGGTCGATGGCAAAATATTCGATAAAGAAGTCGGCATCATATTTAAGCGATTGCTGGTACAAAGCATGCAGCATGGCATGGCCGGTGCGGTCGGCAGCTGCGCATGTGCGCTGTACCGGCGGCCCCTCACCCATATTCTGCATATGCCCGCCAAAAGGCCGCTGATAGATGGTGCCATCGTCATTGCGCGAGAATGGAACACCTGCATGCTCAAGCTCGTAAACCGCCTGCGGCGCTTCACGCACAAGATACTCAATCGCGTCCTGATCGCCCAGCCAGTCAGACCCTTTGACTGTGTCATACATGTGCCAGGTCCAGTGGTCGGGGGTGTTGTTACCCAGCGATGCGGCAATGCCGCCCTGCGCCGCAACCGTGTGTGAACGCGTGGGAAAAACTTTGGTGATACACGCCGTTTTCAGGCCTGCCTCAGCGCTGCCCATAGTGGCGCGCAAGCCAGAACCGCCTGCACCCACCACAACTGTATCGAACGTGTGGTCGACAATTTTATAGGCCGGCTGTGTGTTATTCTCTGTCATTATGCACCAGCTCCTGAAAAGGCGATTTTGGCAACGGCGAAAATGCCAAGAGCGGCACCGCCAATAGCGTAGAAATTCAGCAATAAAGTCAGGCCGAATTTAAGGCCCGCGTCATGGACGTAATCTTCCATCAACACCTGCAAACCCATGCGCAGGTGCCAGAAAACCGATATCAGCAACAAAATCATCGGCACCGCGGCCAATGGCGATGACAGCCAGGCCACCATGGTATCATAGTCATAGGAAGGCATCATCGCGAGCGTGATGAGGAACCACAGGACCAGGATAAGGTTACCGACAGCGGTCACGCGCTGCATGATCCAGTGATGCGAACCATGTCCTGCGGAGCCCAACCCCCGTACACGCCCCAAATTCGTACCTGTTCCCATTATGCTACTCCAGAAAGATTGGTCGCTGCTTTATACCCGGCCGACCAGGATGATGGCCCAGAATGCGCCAGTCAGCAGGACGCCTAGAACCGGCAGGAATGCCGACCAGCGATTGTTCGTATCAAGCTCATATCCGGCGCCTGTATCCAGCACAAAGTGGCGCAGGCCAGACACCATATGCTGAAAAAATGCCCAGCTGAGCCCCACAAGCACAATATAGCCGGGGATGGATGTCGCGCAATTCACAAAGGTCGCATAGGCATCAGGGCCAGCGGAAATCGCATATAGCCACCAGACAAGGACTATACCGCCCACAATAGCCATACCGTCACCGGTAACGCGGTGCAGAATCGACACCAGCATGGCCGGTCCCCATTTCCAGATGGAAAGATGTGGTGATAATGGCCGCGAATTTGCCCGTTTCGATGTGTTGGCCATGCCGGTCCCCTGTTTCGTCTCTGTAACCTGCTTTGCAAGCAATTCGGTATATCGTTCAATGTACTGATTCACAACGCGGCATTTGTTCGCGCGTACCAACCAGTGATTCCGCACATGCGTTTAGCGCAATGTTCCAGCCATGCAAACAGCCAAAGGCGATTAACGCGAATTATACAGCCCAAATGGGTAAGATTCATATCGGTATCTTGCTCGACTATTGCACCGTGAGAGTATTTTTGTCTGCCGCGCCGAGTTTTGTGGACGCAGCGCAGCGGACATATTATGCTTTGCCATATGGAAAATTCCCCACGCAACATACTGGTCACCGGCAGCAGCCGCGGCATTGGCCGGGCGATAAAATCTATGCTGCAAAACGCAGGGCACAATGTAATCGGCCATGGCACCCGCGCGGCAGATGGCCAGATTGGCAAGGATCTTTCCGATTACCGTTCGGCACCGCAGCTATGGGATGCAGCGCTTGAGGCACTGGATGGCCGGATTGACATCATCATCAACAATGCCGGTATTTTTGAAGAAAATCCGATTGAAAGCGGCGATGCCGAATGGCTGGCGGCATGGGACGAGACGATGTCGATCAACCTTACATCCTGCGCCCAGCTGTGCCGCCATGCCGTCTTGCACTTTCAGGAAAACGGCCATGAAGGCAGGATCGTCAATATTGCGAGCCGCGCCGCCTATCGCGGTGACAGCCCGGCGCACTGGCATTATGCAGCGTCCAAGGGAGGCATGGTCGCCATGACAAAAACCATTGCCCGTGCTTATGCGGGTGATGCGATATATGCATTTGCCATTTGTCCGGGTTTTACGATGACCGGCATGGCGGATGATTATCTGGACAGCCGCGGAGGTGAAGCGTTGCTGGCAGACATTCCATTGGGCCGCGTTGCCCAGTCTGAAGAAATCGCTGCCATGGCCAAATTCTGTGCCATTGACGCCCCGCCATCCATGACAGGCGCGGTACTGGACGCCAATGGAGCAAGCTATGTTCGTTAGGTCATTTTATGTTTTTGCGCCCATTCTTGCGCTGACTGGCTGCATGCCAGCTTCAACACCAAATATAGCGGCAACACCCGCACCAATCTCTGAATTTCTTGCGCAATGTGATGGTAAAAACGGATGGAGCGATCCTGCCCCCCCAATAAATATTGTGGCAAATGTCTATCAGGTCGGCAGCTGCGGCATTGTCGCAGTGCTGATAACATCGGATGATGGCCATATATTGATTGATGGCGCCACCAGACAGGCCGCCCCGCATATTGCCTCGAACATAAAGCGGCTTGGTATCAAGCTGAAGGACATACGCTATATTCTTTCCAGCCATGAGCATTGGGACCATGCAGGCGGAATACCCGAATTGCAGAGAATGACCGGTGCAAAAATTATGGCCCTGTCAGCAGCAAAGACCGCATTTGAAAGCGGTACAGTTACTTCTGAAGATCCACAAGCTGAGGTGCATCCTGAATTTGAAGCCGTGTCTGATGTCCAGGTCATTGAAGACGGCGGGGAAATACAGTTGGGGCCGCTCAATCTGACAGCCCATGCCACTTTTGGGCACGCACCGGGCAGTACAAGCTGGACATGGCAATCGTGTGAAGATGAAAACTGTTACGCGATTGTCTATGCCGACAGTCTTACTGCCGTATCGGGTGATAGTTACCGCTTTTCGGATCATCCCGGCTATGTTGCGTCATTTTCAGACAGCCTGAAAAAAGTTGCCGCGCTTGACTGTGACATTCTCATCACCCCGCATCCTTCGGCCAGTAATCTGTATAACCGTATCGCTGGCAAGGCCCCATTGGTTGATCCGCAAGCTTGCAAAAAATACGCGAAGAAAGCGCGCAAGTATCTGGATGCCAGACTCTTGCGCGAAGCAGGACATGCAAAATGAGTTACAAGCTTACCCTTCCGTGTACCCGTGCTGAAGCGGAAGCGCTTGCGCTGATTGACTTCACCGATGACACGGTCATGGAAAACATACCCGTGATTGTCACCAGCGAGATAGACGAGCAGCGCCCCGATGAATGGGAAATGCACGCCTATTACAGTACCAGGCCAGCGGCATCCGATATCCGCATTTTACGGCAATATGTGCCCAGCGCGGCCAAGGCGAAACACCGCCTGGAAAAACTCGGCGAAGAAGATTGGCTCAGCATGAGCCAGGAAGGGTTGGAACCCATCCATGCGGGCCGTTTCCATGTGCATACACCGCACATGCCGCCCTCTGAGGATCCAGTCATCCGTAATTTCTGCATTGACGCTGGTCTTGCCTTTGGCACGGGGCATCATGAAACCACGCACGGCTGCCTTGCCATGCTGGATAGCATGCGGCGGCGCGGCATACGCTGCGATAATATGCTCGATCTTGGGACGGGTACGGGATTGCTCGCCTTTGCCGCAGGGCATTTATGGCCACGGGCCAGGCTAACTGCGAGCGATATTGACGCCATATGCGAAAACGTGGTGCATGAAAATGCGCGGATTAACAATGTCGCGTTAGGACATAATCGCGGACAGCTGCATATGGTGATTGCGGACGGCATGATGCATCCTGCGCTTCTGGACCGCGCGCCCTATGACCTTATGCCGCCAATATACTCGCGGGGCCGCTTATCGACATGTCTGCGGACATTTGCCGCGCTATCGTGCCACGCGGCAACCTTGTGCTGGCGGGCCTTTTGACCGAACAGGCTCCGGCGGTGCTCAGCGCATATAGATGGCAGGGCATGCGCCTGATGAAGCGCATTGTCAGCGGGGATTGGAGCATATTGTGGATGCGCAAACGCGGCCTGTAAGACCCGGTTACCTGAAATATGCATTACGCATATTGGCATGGCCTGCGCTTATCGCGGGTCTGTATTTCCTCGCCGCCCTTGCCGGCAGCCTGATTGGTGTGAACACAAACTGGCGCGAAGGCGATACAGGCGTACAGATTTTTGTTGAAACAAATGGCGTGCACACCGCACTGGTGCTGCCAAAGCGTGCAGCCGGGCATGACTGGTCGGCGCTCGTCAGTGCCAGCCATTTGCGCGATCCATCGCTCACAGGCGATCATCTCTCTTTCAGTTGGGGGCACAGACAATTCTATCTGGAAACGCAAAGCTGGGGCGATATCAAGGCATCGACACTTACGGGTGTCATTCTTGGCAGCGATGAAACGCTTATCCATGTCTATCACCTCACCCGTGTGCAAGAAGGGCCTTATCTGCGCGCACTCATCATAACAGATGAACAATATCAGCAGCTTGTTAAGCTTATCGAAGATAAATTCTTGTTTAATGCAAATGGCGGCCAACCTGCCCCCATTCCAGGTTATGGCAATCATGACATATTTTACGAAGCAACGGGCCGTTATACCATTATCAACACCTGCAACACATGGACAGGGGACATGCTGGCCGCCATAGGCGTACGAGTCGGGGCATGGACACCGCTCGCAGGCGGCGTGATGCGCTGGTTCCCAGAAAACAGCAAAACTGTCCGGCAATAATCCTACCGCGCAGCTGCCAGTATTTCTGCCCAACCCGCCTCATCAGTCGTGCGAATGCCCAGACTTTCCGCTTTTTTCAGCTTTGACCCCGCTCCCGGCCCGGCTACGACAAGGTCAGTTTTCGACGACACGGACCCCGCCGCCTTTGCGCCCAGCGATTCCGCCTGTGCCTTGGCCTCATCCCGGCTCATGGTTTCCAGCTTGCCAGTGAAGACAATGGTTTTGCCGGTCCATTCGGTCTCACGCTCGGTGGAAACATATTCTGGTGGCTGCGCTTGATTGAACAGGTCATCCCATGCCGCGCGGTTATGCTCTTCATGGAAAAAACCGGCCAGCGCATCAGCCACCGTCGGACCAATGCCATCAATTGCAGTCAGTTCCTCGCGCGCATCCTCGTCGCCCGCAGCCAGTTTGATGCCGAGCGCTTTCACGCCATCTATAGATTTGAAATTTTTGATAAGGTCGCGCGCCGTAACCGCGCCAATATGCCGGATACCTAGACCGAACAGGAAACGCGCCGGGTCACCCGCCCGCTTGTCTTCAACAGATTTCAACAGATTGTCCACAGACTTTTCCTGCCAGCCCTCACGCGCCAATATCGTATCGCGGTGTTCATGTAGCCGGAAGATATCCGCAGGACTTTCGATCAGGCCTGCGTCAAGGAATTCAAGCACGCTTTTTTCGCCCAGCCCCTCAATATCAAGCGCGGCGCGGCTGACAAAATGAATGAGCCGCTGCGCCCGCTGTGCAGGGCAGATCAGTCCGCCCGTGCAGCGGACATCGACTTCGCCTTCTTCTGCCACAGCCTCACTTTCACAGCGTGGACAATGGTCCGGAAACACATAGGGATCGCGCAGTTCATCGCGCGTGAGATTCTCAACAATCTGCGGGATGACATCGCCTGCCCGCTGCACTTTCACCCGGTCACCGGGCCGCACGTCCAGACGCGCAATCTCATCACGGTTATGCAGCGTGACATTGGACACCACCACACCGCCAACAGTCACCGGTGTGAGCCGGCCCACCGGGGTCAGCTTGCCGGTACGCCCCACCTGTATATCGATTGCTTCCAATGTCGTCTGCGCCTGCTCTGCCGGGAATTTATGCGCCAGTGCCCAGCGCGGCGCCTTGGCCACAAACCCAAGCCGCTGCTGCCAGTCAAGCCGGTCAACCTTATAGACAACACCATCAATATCATAAGCTAATTCAGCACGTTCTGATTCAATTCTACGATAATGTGCCAACATATCTTCCAGCGTTTCAAACCGCTGCACCAGCGGTGAAAGCGGCACGCCCCATGAGGCAATTTCCTGCATCACGCCCATTTGCGTGTCGGCGGGCACCGCACTCGCCACGCCCCAGCCATGCGCCCAGAATTTGAGCGGCCGTGACGCGGTAACCTGCGCATCTTTCTGCCTCAGCGAACCTGCGGCAGCATTGCGCGGATTGGCAAACTGGCGGACCTTGCCAGCATCAAATTCCTCGCCTTTCGAAACAGCATCGGCTTCTGCCTCTTTCATCAAGCGGATATTGAGCCCTTCAAAATCCGCCTTGGACATATAGATTTCGCCGCGGATTTCAAAAATCTCGGGCACGTCGCCCTGCAATTGCTGCGGAATATCGGCAATCATGCGCACATTGGCCGTGACATCCTCACCCACCTGCCCATCGCCGCGCGTCGCGGCCTGCACCAGCACGCCCTGTTCATAACGCAGCGCTACGGACAAACCGTCAATCTTGTCCTCCGCCGTCATGGCGACAGGCTCACCTTCACCAAGGTTCAGGTAACGCCGCACACGGGCAATAAAATCGGCAATATCTTCGTCCGAAAAGCCATTATCCAGGCTCATCATGCGCTGTTCGTGCGTGACCTTGGATAGCGGAGAGCTCTCCACCGCAGCCCCCACCTGCCTGTTCGGGCTATCCTCGCGCACCAGATGCGGAAATGCCGCCTCCAGTTCATTATTGCGCCGCACCAGCGCATCATATTCGCCGTCAGTAATTTCGGGCGCATCATCGGCGTGATAAAGCCGGTTATGATGCGCAATTTTCTTCGCCAGATGCATCAGTTCATTGGCGGCATCGGCTTCGGAGAGGTTAATTGATTTTTTTTCAATCATTATGCTGCTGCCGAAGATAAAGCTAAGAAATCAGATTCCCCAATGATTTTTATCTCTTGCCCGTCTGACATCAATTTCTCGGCTTTTATATGCTTCGAACTTTTGGATTTACCAGCCAAGCGATCTATATCTTGGTCACCAACGACTAAAATCGAAGTTTTTTTGGTAATTCCTGAGGACACATTTGCTCCAGCTTCAGCCGCGCGATTAGCAGCATCTTTTCTGGGAAGGCTAAGGGCACCGGTAAAAACAATTGTCTCGCCACTTAAAACACCTTCACTATTTCCAAAACGCTTTATTGAGCTGTTTTGATAATTTCGTGACTCAACCCTTTTCATCCATTGATTAAGGGATATGCCCGATACCCTGATTGCTTCAATCAAAATTAGTCCAGCTGTACGCGCATCCTGTTCAGCATTATGATGCTCAAATTTTAAGCCAAGATAGTTTGCCAAGTTTTTTAAACCATAGCCTTTTTTAGAAAAGGCTTCCCAAGTTCGTCGGCTTACTCGCGCGGTATCTAGCCACTGACAGGATAGATTTGGAATATCGTATTTTTGACAAGCCTGATTAAGTGCAACTCTGTCAAAGTGAGTATGAGAGACAACAGTTTGATTTTCAGTTATTTCGCGTATACTATTGATAATATGAGAGAAATTTTGTGCACCAATAACGTTCTGTTCTGTAATCCCGTGAATTTGAATATTAGTAGGCGCAAACCATGTTTCAGGATTAACAAAAATTGTTTTTGAATACACTTCTTTACCTGATTCAAATACCACGACCCCAATCTGACAAATACTACTCATGTTTGGATTGGCAGTTTCTACATCAACAGCAATAAAATCCATTATACCCCCTCCAACAATCGGTCCGCCTGCGCCCGTGCTTCCGGTGTGACCTCCGCCCCTGACAGCATTCGCGCGATTTCCTCTTGCCGTGCAGCTTCGTCCAGCGCCGTTACATCGGTGCGCGTCACCGTGCCTTCTGACGACTTGGCTATGAAATAATGACGGCCACCACGCGCGGCGACTTGCGGGCTGTGGGTGACGACTAATGTCTGCGCATTTTCGGAAAGGCGGGCAAGCCGTTCACCAATCGCGCTCGCCACCGCGCCGCCGACGCCGCGGTCAATTTCGTCGAAAATCATGGTTTCGGCTCCGCCTTCCTCGGCCAGTGCTACCTTGAGTGCAAGGATAAAACGCGACAATTCACCACCGCTGGCAATTTTCATGAGCGGCGCAAAATCGGCACCCGGATTGGTCGAAATAAGGAATTCAACATGGTCTGAACCGCCCGGTCCCGCTTTGTCATCTGGCAAAGCCTCAACGAGTGTTTGGAATTGCGCGGCATCCAGTTTTAGCGGTGCCAGCTCGTCCGCAACAGCCTTATCCAGCCGCTTCCCCGCTGCCACCCGCTGTTCATGCAGCTTATCCGCAGCCTTGCGATAGGTGTGCTGTGCAGCATCAGCGGCTTTCTTCAGGCCACCGAGACGATCGCCGCTGGTATCGATATTTTCCAGCTCGGCTTCCCATTCCGCCAGCTTGTTTGGCAGTTCAATGCCGGTGCAGTCATGTTTGCGGGCCAGAGCGCGCAGGTCAAACAGGCGGCGCTCCAGCCCGTCCAGATATTCCGGGTCAAAATGCAGCGCTTCTGCCGCCGCATTCAGCTTGTCTTCCGCTTCACTGGCCTCAATCACCGCGCGGTCCAATGCGCCCAGCGCTTCACCGAGCAGCGGATGGTCAGCGGCAATCCGGTCAAGCTTGCGCGCAGCGACCCGCAATTGCGCCAGCGGGCTTTTTGATCCGTCCCAGACTTTGGCAATGTCGGACAGATCTTCGGTCAGGCGCTCGCCTTTCTGCATGGTCGCACGCTCGAGCGCGAGCCGCTCTTCCTCGCCTTCTTCAGGCGCAAAATTCCTGAGTTCCTCAATATTGTGAATCAACAGCTCGCGGTCATGATGGGCATTTTCAAATGCATCATTCGCCGCGCGATAATCTTTTTCCGCCGCCTGCCACGCCTGCCACGCGGCGCTGACACTCTCAAGGTCGCAGTCTCCAAAACTGTCAAGCATATCGCGGTGGCCGCGCGGATTGATAAGGCCGCGGTCATCATGCTGGCCATGAATTTCCACCAGCAGCCGTGCCAATTCACGCAGCAAAGCCGCGGAAACCGGTTGATCATTGACAAATCCCTTGCTGCCGCCATCGGCCTTTACCTGCCGTCGTACCAGCAAAGGTTCACCAGATTCGATATCAATATCATTATCGCTCAGCATGGCCGCAATGGCGCTATTGGTGGCGGGTGCATCAAAACTCGCGGTTACAACCGCGCGGTCCGTGCCTGCCCGCACAAGAGCTGTATCAGCGCGCTTGCCCATAGCAAGCCCCAATGCGTCCAGCAGTATTGACTTGCCTGCCCCTGTTTCGCCAGTGAGCACACCCAGCCCCTGCCCAAAATCAAGGTCAAGAGCTTCGATCAGTACAACATTACGGATTGCCAGTGACTGTAACAAAAACCACCCCGAACAGGACATGTCGCGCGATTCCGGACGAAACGGAATCTTCGCAACGACATTACAGCATTTTTTGCAATATTCCAGCCATCACGACCTCAGAACAAATAAAGAACCGAAAGATCAGCTCGTGTGTTTCTGAATCAACTCATAGGCGCGCTCATACCATTTGCTACCTGGATAGTTGGCGCCCAGGACAGCAGCCGACTTTTTCGCTTCTTCGGGAATACCCAGCGACAGATAGCTTTCGGTAAGGCGCATCAGCGCTTCAGGTGCGTGGCTGGTGGTCTGGTAATCATCAATCACCTTGCGGAAACGAATCGTCGCTGCAAGCCAGCGCCCGCTGCGCTGATAGAAACGGCCAATTTCCATTTCCTTGCCCGCCAGATGGTCATTTACAAGGTCAATTTTCAGCTTGGCATCAGCCGCATAGCGAGAGGTCGGATAGCGGCGGATTACCTCACCCAGCGCGGCCAGAGCCTGCTCCGTGGTCTTCTGGTCACGCGTAACGTCGCTGATTTGCTCATAATAGTTGAGCGCAATCAGGTAATAGGCATAGGGCGCGTCCTTGTTACCGGGATGGATTGACAGGAAACGCTGTGCCGACTGAATCGATTTGTTGTAATCACTGTCCAGATAATAGCTGAACGAGCTCATCAGCTGTGCCCGGCGCGCCCATGGCGAATAGGGGTGTTGCCGTTCCACTTCATCAAATAACGCAGCCGCCAGTTTTGTCTGGCCGCGATCCAGGCGATCTTTTGCCGCAGAATATAATGTATTCACATCACGCGCGACATAGCTGGTATCAACTTTGTTTGCGTTCGTTGCACATGCGGAAAGCGAAAGGGCGACAAGGCCTGCGGCAGTGGCTTTGATGATAAGATTTGTCATGGATATCCTTCTATCGGCAAAGGCGCGCGAGGCCAAGTGAATATAGAAAAAACTATGCGGCAACCCAGCACAAACAAAAAGGGCCCAGCATGATTGCCGGACCCTCTTAATATCCGCCAAATGACTGGCAGATTAATTTGGTTTGCAATGATTAATCGTCATCGCCCGTGATGAAATCGGGCAATGGGGCATCGCTGCCCTCTTTATTGCCGCCATCATCACTGCGGCTACGACCACGGCCGCCGCCGCGACCACGGCCACCATCGCCATCACGGCCTGCCCCATCTCTTCTGGGACCACGGCCACGACCACGATCACCACCGCCACGCTTGTTTTCACGCGGAGGACGTGTATCTTCCAGCTCTTCGCCGGTTTCCTGATCAACAACCCGCATCGACAAGCGGACTTTGCCGCGCTGGTCAATTTCGAGAACTTTCACTTTGACTTCCTGACCTTCGGACAGTTCGTCGGAAACTTTCTCGACACGCTCATTCTTGATTTCGGACACGTGGACCAGACCGTCTTTGCCGCCCATGAAGTTCACGAACGCGCCAAAATCAACCAGATTCACAACTTTACCATCATAAATCTTGCCAACTTCGGCTTCTTCAACAATGCCTTCAATCCATTTCAGCGCCGCTTCAATTTGTGATTTGTCAGAAGAAGAAACCTTGATCAGGCCTTCATCATCAATATCGACTTTCGCGCCGGTTTCCGCGACGATTTCACGGATAACCTTACCGCCTGTACCGATAACGTCGCGGATCTTCTCTTTGTTGATCTGCATTGTTTCGATACGCGGTGCGTGTTCTGACATTTCGGTACGGACAGACGAAAGCGCTTTCGACATTTCGCCCAGGATATGCGCGCGGCCACCATTTGCCTGCTCAAGAGCAGTCTGCATGATTTCCTTCGTGATACCTGCAACTTTAATGTCCATTTGCAGCGATGTGATACCTTTTTCGGTACCCGCCACTTTAAAGTCCATATCACCCAGATGATCTTCATCACCCAGAATGTCGGACAGAACCGCGAAATCCTCACCTTCAAGGATAAGACCCATGGCAATGCCCGAAACCGGACGTGCCAGAGGAACACCTGCGTCCATCATTGCCAATGAACCACCGCAAACGGTTGCCATTGAAGATGAACCGTTCGATTCGGTAATGTCAGACAGAACGCGGATTGTGTACGGGAAGTCTTCGACTGTCGGCAACACCGGGCGCAGGGCGCGGAATGCCAGTTTGCCGTGACCGGTTTCGCGGCGGCTAGTGAAGCCGAAACGACCCACTTCACCGACCGAATATGGCGGGAAGTTATAGTGCAGCATGAAGTTGCTGTAGCTAAGCCCTTCCAGGCCATCGATCATCTGTTCGGCATCTTTCGTACCAAGCGTTGTGGTCACAATCGCCTGTGTTTCACCGCGTGTGAACAGGGCAGAGCCGTGTGTGCGTGGCAGCAGGCCAACCATAGCCTCAATCGGACGTACCTGGTCGAGCTTACGGCCATCAATACGTGTGCCGTCCTTGATGATCGCACCGCGCACGATTTCCGCTTCCAGCTTTTTGACAAGCTTGCCAGCGGTCATCTGTACCTGGCCTTCTTCCTCGGCATATTTCTCTTTCGCCTTGTCGCGCGCGGCGTTCAGGGCGTCGGAGCGGGCCGATTTGTCAGTCAGCTTATATGCGGCAGCGATATCGTCACCAACCAGGGCGCGCAGCTCTTCTTTCATCGCGCTGTTATCATCTGCGGAAGCCAGTTCCCATGGATCTTTCGCAGCCTGCTCAGCCAGGTCGATAATCAGGCCAGCGACCTTTTTCGATTCTTCATGCGCAAACTGGACAGCGCCCAGCATGATGTCTTCGGAAAGTTCTTTCGCTTCCGATTCCACCATCATCACGGCGTCCTGTGTTGCGGCAACAACCAGATCAAGCTCGCCTTCAGCTACAGCTTCCATATTCGGGTTCAGCTGATATTCGCCGTCTTTATAACCGACGCGTGCCGCGCCGATCGGGCCCATGAAAGGCACGCCGGAAATGGTCAGCGCAGCTGATGCTGCAACCATCGCAAGAATGTCGGGCTCGTTCTCGCCATCATAGCTTAGAACTTGTGCGATTACGTTGATTTCGTTATAGAAACCTTCGGGAAAAAGCGGGCGGCATGGACGGTCGATCAAACGCGATGTCAGCGTTTCTTTCTCGGTCGCACGGCCTTCGCGCTTGAAAAAGCCGCCGGGAATACGTCCGGCAGCAGAGAATTTTTCCTGATAATGTACGGTGAGCGGGAAGAAGTCCTGTCCTTCACGTACCGATTTGGCAGCGGTCACTGCGCACAGCACCACTGTTTCACCGAGCGTTGCGAGTACCGCACCATCGGCCTGACGGGCAATACGGCCCGTTTCCAGAGTGAGGGTCTTTCCGCCCCACTCCATTTCTACTTTCTTTACATCAAACATATGATTTTTTCCTATTCAGTCCCGCACGCCCTATTGCAGCGGTCTGTCTTCATTTTCCGGGCTGTCCGGCCCGGATCGGTTGGAGCGCCTTTGTGGCTCCGTTGATAAAGCCATGCCATACCGAATTGTGTGACATCAGCTTTGCTTTTGTGCTCCAGACCTGATCCGGAGCCCAGAGCAGCATGATATTATGCAGCTCTGGATCCCCGCCTTCGCGGGGATGACGCAAACGTAAACGGCCCGCCAATGGCGGGCCGAACGTATTGCGTCACTTACGAAGACCCAGCTTCGCGATCAGGTCATTATAACGACCTTCATCTTTCTTGCGAAGATAGTCGAGCAGCGAACGACGCTTGTTGACCATCATCAAAAGGCCGCGGCGGCTGTGATTGTCTTTGTGGTGACCTTTAAAGTGCTCGGTCAAGTTCGTGATCCGTTCGGTCAGGATTGCTACCTGTACTTCGGGGGAGCCTGTATCGCCTTTTTCACGTGCATGTTCAGCGATCACTTCTGCTTTGCGTTCTGCAGTAATAGTCATTTAATTCATTCCTTCGAACATCTTAAACATTAAACCCGCGTTCGATAATGGTTCTACCATTTTCAAGCCGTATCAGCGCGACCGGAGAGCCCTCCCCATCCCGCGCCCAATATTGCCCGTCGTCCGCGACAATCCCGATATCGACCTGCCCCATGCGGAGCCGCCTTGCCTGTTCGGGATCAAGATCAAGAGCCGGGATGTCGTCCAGCCCTGCCTTCATCGGCAAGATTATGTCATCTAGGGGTGCGCCTTTACCAATTTGGTTGAGTTTGTCCAGCGAAATCGCATGGCTGAGGGTAAAAGGCCCGGCTTTTACCCGGCGCAGCATGGTGACATGCCCCACTGTGCCGAGTTTCCGCGCAATATCACGCGCCAGTGAGCGGATATATGTTCCCTTGGACACATGGGCTGTAAGGGTAACGCTATCGGTAGATTCATGTCTGATGATTTTGAGTGCATAGATCGTCACTGTCCGCATTTTCAGCGCAAAATCTTCTCCCGCCCGCGCCAGATCATAGGCCCGCTTCCCTTCCACCTTGAGAGCGGAGTATTTAGGCGGGATCTGCTCAATCGGACCTGTAAATTCGGGCAATACCGTTTCAATCGCAGTAGGTGATGGGCGCACGTCCGATATTTCCGTTACTTCACCTTCAACGTCGAGCGTTGTTGTTTCTTCCCCGAAAGCAACCGTGAATTCATATATCTTGCTGGCATCCAGCATCCGCCCGGCCAGCTTGGTAGCCTCGCCCAGCGCAATCGGTAACACCCCTGTTGCCAACGGATCAAGCGTGCCGCCATGACCGGTCTTTGTCTTCGGGTAACCGCCTTCACGCAAATTGCGCTTCACTGCGCCCACGGCCTGAGTCGACCCCAGTTCCAACGGTTTGTCGAGAATGATCCAGCCATTGATGCGCGGCTTATCAGACATTCAGGCCAAATATTCCGAGATAGAAGTTAATGACAAAAACCACCGGCGGAAGGACAACGCGTTCAATAATACGCGCCTCAGGGAATACCATCGGCACGACCAGCAGCAACAGCAGCAGAATCGGCAGGCTGTATTTGCGCAGGGACGCATATTTGTCCGCAAGCGGCGGCGGCAAAAGTCCCTCTACAATATGCGATCCGTCAAATGGCGGTACGGGCAAAAGGTTGAACAGCGCGAGAAAAATATTGATAATCATGAAATTGCGTAAATTATCGAAAACAAAACCGCTCACCGTGCCAAAATCCGCACCTTCGCCCATGATGTTTATCATCAGCGCCATCGCCGCCACCGCAAAAAACCCCAGAATCAGGTTTATTCCCGGCCCCGCAAAAGCCACAGCCATCATATGCCAGCGCGGATTGCGCAGCCGGCTTTGCACAACAGGTACAGGTTTTGCCCACCCGAATATTGGTGCACCCGTCACCGCCAGCAAGGTAGGAAGCGCAATAGTGCCGATCGGGTCGACATGCTTGATCGGGTTCAGCGTCAGCCGCCCCAGACTGGCTGCGGTCGGATCGCCATAAAAGCGTGCGACCCATCCGTGCGCAACTTCATGGAACACAATTGCCAGCATAAGAGGGATGAGCCATGTCGCAATCGTATAAATGATGTTTGCGTCGTCCATTATCCGTTCCATTCATCCTGCATAAGGCCAAACACATATGTATCGCGAATATAACCGGTCCAGGTAATACGGTTCTTGCGCAATATGCCCTCCTGCGTGGCACCGAGTTTCAGCACAGCCGCGCGCGAACGTGTGTTCCGGCCATCGACACGAAATTCGATGCGCCGATATCCATTCGCAAAGGCATGATTAATCATCAACCGTTTCATCGCATCGTTGCACCCAGTGCCGCGCGCGGAAGGCGCAATATATGTGCCACCTATTTCCACCACGCCATTGACTGCGTCAGAGTTGATGTAGTTGGACATGCCAACCAGTCTATTCTGGTAGATCACAGCGAACTGCACCCAGTTGTCAGTACTGTGAAACCTTTTCATGGCCTCATCAAAATGCGCATCCAGCATGGATACGGGATAGATTTCCCATATCTCCTGATCCTCTGCACAGGCCGCCCGCAAGTCATCCAGATGGCGTTCCGCGAGCGGTTCTATCGTAACATCGGCTTCGGTGAGCCTGGCTGATAAAAGGTGGGTGTCACTCATTTTTAAGCGCTTCGGTAAAATGCTTGCGGCACAGCGCGACATAACGGTCATTGCCGCCAATTTCGGTCTGCGCACCCGCTTTTACCGCCTTGCCATTTTCATCGACACGCAGGTTCATGGTTGACTTGCGCCCGCACTCACACACGGCTTTTAATTCAACCAGGCTATCGGCAAGTGCCAGCAATTGTGCGCTACCTGGAAAGAGTTCGGCCTGAAAATCGGTGCGCAGGCCATAGGCCAATACAGGAATACCCAGCGTGTCGCACACATTGGCCAGCTCAAATACCTGCTCTTTGCTGAGAAACTGGGCCTCATCGACCAGCACACAGGCGAGTTTGCGTGTATCATTTTCCGCCGAAATAGCGGTCAGCATGTCAGTGTCGGGGTCAAACAGGTTTGCATCTGCCTGCAAACCGATACGCGAGGTTATGACACCGGTATCATACCTGTTGTCTAGCGCTGCGGTCCAAAGCATGGTTTCCATGCCGCGCTCGCGGTAATTAAAATCCGCCTGCAACAGGGTGGTCGATTTGCCCGCATTCATGGAGGCATAGTAGAAATAGAGTTTGGCCATATATTATTCAGCCTTAGCCGTCCGGCTCCATATTCAAAAGATGCAATTGCCCGATATCTTTTTATTTTGGTGAATATTGCGTTCCGGTGTGCGGGTCAAACTCATATCCATTGCCAATATTTTTCATCAGGATAGGTCCCATTTTGGGAAGCCTTTTCCATCTGACCTTATCATTATCGTTCGATATGTGTCCGTTTGTGATTTTTTCTCTTCCAGTCAGATAATTGACACTTATATCCTCTGTGTCGCCGGTGCCGCGATGTACATGCGCCTCATCATACCCGATCAGGCGCATGGCTTCATCATCCCAGCGGAATATAAATGTGCGGTTGAACATTGACCATGTGCCCATACCCGTCCAAAATATAATCCGCAGCCGTAGTGTGTCTTTTACATTCCAGAGCATATCGAAAGGATCGTCGATATTTTGGGAATAGATGCGCGGGATAATTTCATTATTCAAAGAAACGCGCCGAAAATATCCACCCTTTGTCTTTATGGCCACTATGAGTGTGCGGGGATTTGAATTGAAATGTTCATATTCAGTTGCATCTTGATCTCCAACAATCAGTTCCGCACTATTTTGCCGGATTACAATGCCGAGATCAGTAAGGCCATCATTGTTGAAATCTGCTTCAACATGTTTTTCAACTACCCAGCCATGGGGCGCGAAACCGGCCAGTGAAGGTGCCCGGTCTGGAATGTCGGGTATTTCTGCTTTGGGTAAATGGTCCCGATCATATGCCCAGGCATTTTGACTTAAGGGTATCCAAAGAATGGCTAGAGCGATGAAATATCTCAACTTCATTTCAGATCCCGTGCCACTTTGGGTTCGCGCAGCAGGTTTTCGACATGCCCGCCTTCATCGAAACTCTCGTCCGCCACGAATTTCAGTTTGGCGGCATATTTCATCTTGATCCGTTTCGCGACTTCGCGTTGCAGATAGGCGGTGTTGGTGCGCAGCGCTTTCAGAACAGCGGCTTCTTCCTTACCAAGTAACGGTTTAATAAAGACCGTGGCATTGCGCAAATCCGGCGACATACGCACTTCTGTAACCGAAACAGTCGCATCGGCCAGCACTTCATCATGCACATCGCCGCGCAGAAGGATTTCTGACAGGACATGGCGCACCTGTTCCCCCACCCGCAAAACGCGGACCGAGCGACCTTCGGGCGATGTGTCGTTATGCTTTGCCATATGCCTTCAAAAGCGGTGCCGTTAAAGCACCCGTTCTTTCAGTTCCACGTCAAAGACTTCGAGTGTATCGCCCGCCTTGATGTCGTTTGTATCTTCCAGCACAACACCGCATTCAAGGCCAGAGCGGACTTCATCGACATTGTCCTTGAAACGACGCAGCGAAGCGATGACTGTCTTGGAAACAATAACATCTTCGCGGGTAAGGCGCGCATGATGGCCTTTCTGGATAACACCATCGAGCACAAGCAAACCAGCGGCCTTGTCTTTCTTGCCCGCAGGGAAGACTTCTTTCACTTCGGCGCGGCCAACAACGGTTTCGATCCGCTCCGGTCCCAGTTCGCCCGCCATTTCGCCCTTGATGTCTTCGATTAGGTCATAAATGACATCGAAATATTTGAAGCGCACGCCTTCGCGCTGTGCAATCTCGCGCGCTTTGGCATTGGCACGTACATTAAAGCCTATAATCGGTGCGTTCGATGCCTTGGCCAGCGTCACATCAGATTCGGTAATGCCGCCCACACCTGAATGCAGCACGCGTACCTTGATGTCGTCATTCGAAATCTTGTTCAAAGAACCGGCTATCGCCTCGACCGAACCCTGCACATCACCCTTGATAAGCACGGGATATTCAATGGCTTTATCACTGATACCCGAAAACAGGTTTTCGAGCGATGCAGGCGCAGTGGCGGTACGTTGTTCAAGCGCTTTTTGTTTGCGGTATTCAGCAACTTCACGGGCCCGCTGTTCATTTTCGACAACAGTGAGCTTCTCGCCCGAAGACGGTACACCAGACAGGCCCAGCACTTCTACCGGAACCGAAGGCCCCGCCTGCTTGATTTGCTGGCCCTTATCATCAATCAGCGCGCGGACCTTGCCGCTTTCACCGCCGACAACAAAAACGTCACCGCGTTTCAGCGTGCCGCGGTTGACCAGAACTGTCGCTACCGGGCCGCGGCCTTTATCAAGCTTCGCCTCGATAACCGTGGCATCAGCATTACGGTCAGGGTTAGCTTTCAGCTCAAGCAATTCCGCCTGCAGCATGATTTTTTCGACCAGTTCATCCAGGTTGGTACCTTTAAGCGCGGAAACTTCCACATCCTGCACATCACCCGACATCGCTTCCACAATCACTTCATGTTCCAGAAGACGTTCGCGGATTTTTTGCGGATTGGCGCCATCCTTGTCGATTTTATTGATGGCGACAATCATCGGCACATCAGCGGCCTTGGTATGACTGATCGCCTCAATTGTCTGCGGCATCAGGCCATCATCAGCCGCCACTACCAGTATGACAATATCGGTGACATTGGCACCGCGCAGGCGCATTTCAGTAAAGGCTTCGTGTCCCGGCGTATCCAGGAAAGTGATGACATTGCCATCTTTACGCTTCACCTGATACGCGCCGATATGCTGGGTAATACCGCCAGCTTCGCCAGTAACCACATCGGTGCCGCGCAGGGCGTCAAGCAGCGAAGTCTTGCCGTGGTCGACATGTCCCATGATCGTCACGACCGGAGGACGCGGTTTCAGCGTATCTTCGGGATCAACGTCTGTTTCAACATCAATTTCGATATCATCATCGGATACACGCTTGATTTTATGGCCAAATTCTTCAACCAGCAATTCCGCCGTATCCGCATCAATCGTCTGGTTCACCGTCACCATCATATCCATGTTGAACAAAGCTTTGACCAGATCCGCGCCCTTTTCACCCATGCGCTTGGCCAGTTCCTGCACCGTAATGGCTTCAGGCACAATCACTTCGCGGCTCTGTTTCGGTTTCGCCTCGCGTGGCTGGCCGGCCATCTGCGCGCGCTTTTCTTTCTCACGCGCACGTTTCAGCGCAGCCAGCGAGCGAGCGCGGGCACCGCCATCGCCCTGTGACAATGCCTTGGTGACAGTCAGCTTGCCCGACTGGCGGCGTTCACCGCGTGAACGCGATGGCTTGGACGCCGGTTTCTTTGCTTCAGGCCGGGGCGGACGCTCAACGGGTGTAAACTTACGCGGCGCAGGCGTTTTATCGCCTGTTGCAGCAGCAGATGCGTCTGCAGCCGCCTTTTGCTCTTCTGCCTCTTTCTGCACAACTTCGGCCTCGGCCTGCTTGACAGCTTCTTCAGCGGCTTTTTTCTCTTCAGCGCTGGCTTTCTTGTTTTCTTCAGCCCGGCGTTTTTCTTCTGCCGTGCTTTCCTTCTTTTTCTGTATCTCGCGGCGGCGCGTTTCTTCTAGCGCGGCCAACCGTGCTTCCTCGGCCTCACGCAGCAGCTTTTCCTGCCGTTCCTGGCGGGTCAGTGTGTCCGCGACTTTCGGCTTGGGCTTAGGTGCGGGTGCGGGTGCCGGTTTTTCAGGTGCTTTTTGCACAGGCGGGGCAGCCGGATCGATTTTCTTCGCGGCTTCCTGCGCACCGGGCTTGCCCACCAGCTTGCGGCGCTTGACCTCGACCACCACCTTGTTGGTACGGCCATGGCTAAACGTCTGCTTGACTTCTCCAGCCTCGACCGAACGCTTCAAACCCAATGGTTTGCGTGCCGGTTTTGACTCTTTTTTCTCTTTATCACTCATCGAACAGACTTAGCCCTTCATTACTTCTTCTTGTATTGCGGAGACCACATGGCCCTCGCCTATAGTGGTGTTACCACCCTCTTCTTTATCCATGATACCGGCCATAAACCCGGCTTCATCGACATTGCCGCCGCGATAACGTGCCAGACGCATCGCGATTTTACCCATACGCGTTGCCGCTGCGCGATCGGTAACTGCCAGATGGACCACATTTTCCCGCCCCAATGCCACAGATAGGGGGGAGCGGTCTATAGGCAAGACGAGCCCGCGCAAATTACTGCCCTCTGCATCGCTGCCGATGCGCCATGCCTGATCCAGTTTGCGGTTGCCATCTTCGCTGGCATCTGCGGCATGCATCATCAAATGCACCTGCCCCTGACGCGCAGCGACGTTAATTTTATCAAAGCCCGTAAAAAGCTGACCCGAACGCGCTTCCAGACCAAGCCGGTCAAGAAATACACGTTCCAGCGCCATGTCAATCAATGCGGGCAAGTCAGCCGGAATATTGGCCACCCCGCCCTTGAAGGCCCGTGCCAATGCGCCTTTCAGCTTACCCTTGGCCATGACGGCTTCCAGCTCTGCACGGCCCACACCAATCCACGCGCCGCGCCCAGGCGCAGCAGCGCGCACATCGGGGGCCACCTGGCCATTGGGGCCAAGTGCCAGCCGTATCAACTCATCCTTGGGCGCCGTCGCACCCGAAAGGATGCAGCGTCTTACCGGATCATTTGAAGTGTCATTGGGGAGTTTCCGCAACTGCGTCCTCCCCTTTGCCCGCATCGCTGGCCGCATCATCTTCGTCTTCAAACCAGTGCGCACGGGCGGCCATGATGATCTCATTGCCCTGCTCTTCGGTCAGGTTATAGCTGGCCAGAATGCCGCCTTTATCCTCATTGCGCTTGCCCTTGCCATCACGGCGGCGCGGTTCAGCGCGTTTGCGGGCAACCAGTTCATCCGTGGCAAGATCAGCAAGGTCATCAAGCGTTTTGATACCTGCCTTACCCAGTGTCACCAGCATGCCTTCGCTCAGGTGCGGCATTTCGGCAATGTCATCTTCCACGCCCAGTTCGCGGCGCTCTTCGCGTGCTGCCTCTTCGCGGCGCTCCAACGCTTCTTGTGCACGGCTTTGCAACTCGGCAGCCAGCTCTTCATCAAAACCTTCAATGCTGGAAAGTTCCTCAGGCGCAACATAGGCGACTTCTTCCATCTCGCTAAAGCCTTCGGCAACGAGCAGCTGCGACAATGTTTCATCAACATCAAGCTCGTTCTGGAACATTTCAGAGCGTTCGGAGAATTCCTTCTGGCGTTTCTCGCTCGATTCCGCTTCGGTCATAATGTCGATAGCCGAGCCGGTGAGCTGCGATGCCAGACGCACATTCTGTCCGCGGCGGCCAATGGCAAGTGATAGCTGGTCATCAGGCACAACGACTTCGATCCGGCTTTCTTCCTCATCAATCAGCACACGGCTGACCGTTGCAGGCTGAAGCGCGTTCACGACGAATGTCGCGGTATCTTCAGACCATGGAATAATGTCGATTTTCTCGCCCTGCATTTCCTGCACGACGGCCTGCACGCGGCTACCCTTCATACCGACACACGCGCCAACCGGATCAATCGAACTGTCATGGCTGATCACACCGATTTTGGCGCGGCTGCCTGGATCGCGGGCCGCAGCCTTGATTTCGATAATACCGTCATAAATTTCGGGCACTTCCTGCGCAAACAGCTTGCGCATGAAATCGGGATGCGCGCGGCTCAGGAAAATCTGCGGGCTGCGGTTCTGGCGCTCCACCTTCATGATAAGCGCGCGGATACGGTCGCCGGTACGGGCAACTTCGCGCGGGATCTGCTGATCGCGGCGAATAACGCCTTCTGCACGGCCAAGGTTCACGATCACATGGCCGAATTCGACCGATTTCACCACGCCAGTGATAATCTCACCGCCGCGATCCTTGAACTCTTCAAACTGGCGCTCACGCTCTGCATCACGCACTTTCTGGAAAATCACCTGCTTGGCGGCCTGCGCGTCAATACGGCCCAGATCAACCGGTGGCAGCGGATCGACAATAAAATCACCTAGCTTGGCGTCTTTTTCGAGTTTCTTGGCGCCTTTCAGGTCGACCTGCTTGAAATAGTCCTCGACTTCCTCAACCACCTCAACAACACGCCACAAGCGCAGATCGCCGGTTTGCGGATCCAGCTTTGCACGGATATCATTCTCGGCACCGTAGCGGGCACGCGCAGCACGCTGGATCGCCTCTTCCATTGCTTCGATAACAATCGTCTTGTCGATCATTTTTTCCGATGCAACTGCATTCGCAATTGCCAGCAATTCAGCCTTATTTGCAGAAATGGCACTGGCCATGGTTAGTCTTCCTGTTCCGTTTCAAGAGTTTCGGTTTCAATTTCTTCCGCATCATCGGCGGAGATCGGTGTCGTTTCCGCGATCAGGCGGTCGGTCAAAATTAGTTTCGCGGCATGTACAGTGTCATGACCGAAAGTAAAGCTTTGTCCCTTACGGTCCTCAAAGCTGATCTGCTCCCCATCCACGCCGCGCAGGACACCGGTGAGCACCTTGCGCCCATCAACCGCCTCACGCAGATTGACGCGTGTATCATAACCAGACCAGTCGGCAAAATCCTGGAGCCGCGTCAGCGGACGGTCGATACCAGGCGAACTCACCTCCAGACGGTAAGCACCGTCAATCGGATCGCTCTCATCAAGCTTTTCAGACAATCTGCGCGACAGTTCGGCACAGTCTTCTATCACCAACTGCCGTGTATCAGGGCGCTCGGCCATGACCTGCAAGGTGCGATCCCCTGCACTGCCTGTCAGCTTGATACGCACAAGCGCGAAGCCCAAAGCCTTTACTTCGGGTTCAATCAATTGTGTCAATGCGTCCATCTCAGCCAATGGTGCGATCTCTTTCAAATCCTGTGGCTTATGCAGCTTATATGCAATGCCGATTGTGCCGGCCCCTTCTGGCGCCAGCCCCTTCACCTGTCATAATGTCGGGATAAGGGGGATATAGGTGAGGATTCGCGGCTTTGCAATGGGGTAATTAAAGAGTCTTTTCAGCCCAGCAAATCATGCTTTTTCAGCGCATGGCGCAGCTGGTCATAACTAAGGCTCAGCGCCTTTGCCGTCTGCCGCTGGTTATAACGGTGCTTGGCCATGGCATGCTGAAGAATGGTTTTTTCATGGGAGTCAACCGCTGCCTTCAGGTCGTCAATTTCGTCAATCCCTGCCAGCATCTGCAGTTCAGGCGCCCCCGCCTCTTCGGCAACAGATGCAGGCAATGCGTGTTTTTCACTGCCTTCGCTCTCAATTGAGCGAATCTTGGATGGCAGTGGCTTCCAGGGGCTTTCAAAGGGGTCAAACACAATATGGTCGACCGAACGTTCGGGATTGTCCCAGCGATAGATGGCGCGTTCAACCACATTGCGCAGTTCACGCACGTTACCTGGCCATGGATAGCGGACCATAGCCTGCATGGCGAGGTCGCCAAAGCCCGGCCAGTCGTTCCAGCCCAGTTCCGCCGCCATGCGCCGCCCGAAATAATCGGTCAGCACCTCAACATCGCCATCACGCATACGCAGCGGCGGCAATGTGACGACTTCAAATGAAAGACGGTCAAGCAAGTCAGCGCGAAAACGCCCCTGCTCCACAAGTTCGGGCAGATCTTCATTGGTGGCAGCGACGATCCGCACATCAACTCGCACGGGACGCGAGGAACCGATACGCGTCACTTCACCATATTCCACTGCGCGGAGCAGCCGTTCCTGTGCCGCCATTGATAATGTCCCCAGTTCATCAAGGAACAGTGTTCCCCTATCCGCTTCCTCGAACCGGCCTTCGCGCGCACGGGTTGCACCCGTAAAGGCGCCCGCTTCATGGCCGAACAGCTCTGCCTCTATCAAAGTTTCCGGCAGCGCCGCACAGTTCATGATAACGAGCGGGCCATCCCAGCGCTGACTCAAACGGTGCAGACGCTCGGCAATTAATTCCTTGCCCGTACCGCGCTCACCAATGACAAGCACTGGGCGCTCCAGACCGGCTGCACGGCTGGCCCTTTCCACGGCATCCAGAAATGCGCCCGACTGGCCAATAAACTGATTCTCGCGTTCCATGAAATCCGCTTAAGCCAGAACTGGACTAAAATATAGTGCTTTTTCCCACTAACTGGGATTTTTTCCATTATGCAAAATCATGTAAAATAATAATATGTCTATATCTCAATATTTTATAAAATTGGCACGCTTGTTGCTATGTTATGGACAAGACAATTTGAGGAGGCAAAAATGACCACATCGCACATGACATATCGGAAACAGCAGGACCGCAAGGAAGCGGGCACTGGCCTGACAGTCAAGACTGCGTCGTGGATTTCAGTGGCCATGATGCTGACCTGCATCATCTATCTCAGCATCGCGCCGGGACTGGAAACGCAGAACATCATGCCATCACCTTCTCAAAATTCGGTCAGCACTTCCTCTGTCCATTATCTGGCCTAAATATAATGCAGGGCCAGAACATGATTGATGGACAGAGTAGCGAGATAAGGCCGGGCGGTGTTTTAACCCCCCTTGCCCACACCGTCCCGGTCTTATCCCGCCACGCCGAATATGTTAAGCTGGATAGCGAAGCACAAAATCGCACCGGTTTTTTCAGAAATACGCATTCCTCTAGATGGAGTTTTAATATGGGAATATTTTCACGCACCCGCGACATTGTCGCCGCAAACTTTACAGATTTGCTGGAACGCGCCGAAGATCCGGAAAAAATGATCCGCATGATCATTATGGAAATGGAGGAAACGCTGGTGGAAGTTCGCGCTTCGGCGGCCCGCACGATTGCGGATCAGAAGGAAATGCGCCGTCATATCGACAAGCTTGAGACGCTGACGGCCGACTGGGCCGAAAAGGCAGAGCTCGCACTGTCGAAAGACCGCGAAGACCTGGCCCGCGCCGCGCTGGTGGAAAAAAAGAAGGCCAGCGACATGGCCGACCAGTTGAAAGAGGAAGTCGCCGTACTGGACGACAGCCTGCGCGCCTCGGAAGCCGATATCGCCAGCCTGCAGAACAAGCTGCGCGACGCACGTTCGCGGCAGAATACGATCATGTCGCGACTGGAAAGCGCAGAAAACCGCATCAAGCTGCGCACCATGTATAATGGAGACAAGGTGAAAGACGCCTTTTCCCGTTTTGACCAGCTGGAACGCCGCGTGGACATGGCAGAGGGCCATGCCGACGCACTGGCACTCGCTTCGGAACCCGAGACACTGGGCGACAAAATCGCGGCCCTGAAAGGCGACGATGTCGTTGATGAAGAGCTCGAAGCCCTCAAAAAATCAATGAAGAAAGGGTAAGCAAAATGGATGAACTTATTCCGCTCATGGCGATAGCCACATTATTTGTCGGCCTGCCATGGATCATATTTCACTATGTCACAAAATGGAAAACCATGGGTACGATTACCACCGAGGATGAGGATTTGCTGGAGGAATTATATTCCATGGCTCGCCGCCTCGATGACCGGATGGACACAGTCGAACGCATTATCCGCGCCGACAATCCAGACTGGCGCCCCGACCGCCTGACCAGCGCGGTAGACCAGGATGACCCCACGCTCGAAAACGTTGAACGCCTATTACAAGAGAGGAACAGATAATGCCCACAAGCCGTACCAAATTCTATCTCGACAAGATGAATGCCAAATGGAAAGGCGTATGTGCGGGAATAGCGGACTATACCGGTATCGATGTTGTCTGGGTGCGCATCAGCGCGGTTCTCCTGACACTAATGGGCGGTTTCCCTTGGACCATCATCGCCTATTTCATGGCCGCTTGGCTGGCAGAGAAAAAACCGATCGATCTGTACCGCGACGATCGCGAGCAGAAGTTCTGGCAGGGCGTACGCCAGTCCCCCAAGCGCACCGCACGCGATGTGCGCGCACGGTTTCGTGAAATAGACCGCCGCCTGGCTGATATGGAAATCTATTACACGTCAACCAATTCGCGCCTGTCAGATGAGATTGAGCGCCTGCGCTAAACCGGGCCAACGCCTAATGAAGGAGAAATGACATGGGTTTTATATTGACGCTGATACTGAGTGCGATGGCATTTCTATACTTCAGGAAACGGTACTGGAAATGGACACGCGAACTGGAAACACAAGGCCGACTGCAACGCCACCGCGATGTGGAAATCGCCAAAATCAAAAGGCTGACCGACAGACGCTATTGATAAAATAATAAAGGTTTACGAGGAGGAATTTATGAGTTGGAGTGGCCCCGGATTTGTGATCGCCATTATTGCGATCAGCACCATTGGCTGGCTTGTTAGCAGCTGGATAAGAGCCAAACATGGTTATCCACTGGAAAACGAATGGTCGGGCATGAGCGACATGATCGGCAGCGAAGACCCGGAAGCAAAACGCAAAATCGAACTGCTCACCAATGAAAACGAGCAATTGACGGGTAAAGTGTCGCGTCTTGAAGAACGCATCGCTGTACTGGAGCGCATTGCAACGGACCCCGCCCGCCGCACCGCCGAAGAAATCGAAAAGCTGCGCGACTGAAATAACCGCGATATCACGAGGAGGACATAATGGATTTAGGCTTTATTGCACTGCTCATACCGCTGGCCCCGTTTATCATTGGCGGTTTTGCAATCTGGACACATCATCAGCGAAAAGTGCTGAAACTCCAGTCGGAGATGACCGCCGAAAAAGCAGCGCAATATGCGGCCCAGACTGAGCAGCTGGAACAACGTGTCCGCGTGCTGGAACGGATAGTCACTGACAAGGGCATGGATCTGGCTGAGCAGATTGAAGACCTGCGCGACGAACCACAGCGCATCAATTGAAAGAACAACACTCAAAACGAGTATAATGCAATTCGAGGAGGAAATTATGGGACCGTTTGAAATGGTTGTCGCGATCATCGCAGTGGTGACGATCGGTAAAATCGTAAATACACGCATGAAAGCAAAACATGGCGTTTTCGAGGATGAGAAAGGCAACCAGATTGTCGCACATGATCCGGATTCAGAGCGGATGCGCGATGAGATCAAGGTTCTCAAAGAACGTATTGCCGTGCTCGAACGGATCGCGACCGACGAACGCGGAAGCCGCGCGCTGGAGCAGGAAATCGAAAGCCTGCGTAACAGCTGAAAATATTCCTTGGTAAGATATTCCCTGGGCAAGGGGATAGTCCGGGAGGACGGATGAAATGCAAGACGCACCTTTTTACCTGACAATGGCCGCAACCGGCCTGATTGCCATCACGATTATTTCCATAAGCCTGCTGCATGGCTGGCGCGAATGGGTGGCATATAAGCGCATGGAACTGCGCGAAATGCACCATATAGCGCAAAATGGCGATAATGCGGGTTCCAACGCCACATCGCGTATCGAGATTGCGGACCTGAAGGAACGGCTCAAGAAACTGGAAGCCATTGCCGCGGGAGTGGAGCTGTAATTTCAGCATTGCAGGGCTTTGACTCGCCCTCCTGCCCTGCTATTGGCGCAGTATGACCGAATGCAAAACGGCTGATCTGGCCGACATCATTGAAGAATATGAATTCCTGGATGCGGACGACCGTTACCGGCTGATTATCGATCTGGGCAGGGAGCTGGATGACATGCCCGATGCGCTCAAGACCGACGCAACGCTGGTGCGTGGCTGTTCGGCGGCAGTCTGGGTTTATCCCACGCAGAAAGATGATGGTCATCTGCATTTCATGGCCGATAGCAACGCCGCCATTACCAAAGGTATTATTGCGCTCGTGCTGAAAACGGTACAGGGCAAGAAAGCAGCCGAAATACTGGCAACAGACATCCCTGCCGCGCTTGCGCCTTTTGACCTTAAAAATCAGCTCAGCTCCAATCGTACTCAGGGTATACCGAATATGATTGCCTTGATCCGTGAAACGGCGGAGCGTTACGCATAATGGCTCTCGCGCTGGCTTTGCTGGCAGTGTCACCCGCGCTGCAATATGAGACTGCGCCGCCATGCACTTTGGTCAGTGAAGCGGAAAAATCATGCAGGTTTGACCTGAAACGCGGCGATATTATGACAGCAAATGTCCATGTTGCCCATGCCGAGGCAGGACATGAATATTACAGCGTCAAGATCACGCTTTCGGATGACGCGGCAGAGCGTTTCAGCAACGCCCAGCAAAAAGCTTTGGGTAGAGACCTTGCTATATTTGCAGATGGAAGCTTTGTCTCCAGGGCATATTGGAGAGAGAGGGTAAGCGGCAGCAAACTGCAGATTAGCGGTGCAATGTCATTACAAGAAGCGCTGGAAGTCGAGCGCAAGCTTCTAGCCCTGAAGCGTAACGGTAACAACGAAAGCCAGGGGGCCACCCCCTAGACTCTTTCCTCCGGTTTCCAGCTGCGGTTTTCCTCCGCCACGCGCAGCACATTATACGCTGCCTGGATCGCCTGAAAGCGCTTGGCGGCTTCCTCATCCCCCTGATTGACATCGGGGTGGTTACGCTTGGCCAGCAACCGGTACGCCTTGCGGATATCTCCGAATGACGCGTCCACTTCCACGCCCAGCACATCGAGTGCAGTCATTTCATCGCGCGACCGGCTGCCGTCACCGGGTCCTGCCCAGCCATGATGTGCCGATTCCTGATAACCGGCATTTTCGCGCCGTTCCTTGCGTTCGCGCTCTGCCGCCTCTTCTTTGCTCAGTCCCTGAAAATAATCCCAGTTGCGGTTATATTCCCCGGCATGCGTTTCGCAGAAATACCATTTTTCCGGACTGTTGGGAGATTTGGGTGCGGGGCGGTCGCCCACTTCATCGCAGCCATAACGGTCACAAATGCGCACATTTTGCGCCTCACGAGAGCTGTCATAGCCACGCCAGCGGGGAAAGCCCCAATCGGTTGATCTGCCAGGTTTTGCCATTCGGCCATATTTAACAAATGCGGATAGGAAGGGCCAGCGCTAAAGCCGCGAATAGCGCATCTTGTCAAAATCAGTGCGTTTTCGAAACTTAGTCATGGATTTTTGGCAAGCATTGGTTTTAAGTGCCCGGCATGACATCGCTTGTACAGATACTTGGCAGCGCAGCGCGCACGGGCAATAGCTGGACCGTTACCATTCCCGCCACATGGATGCAGGGCCGGACCAGCTATGGCGGGCTGAGCAGCGCTCTCGCCCATCATTGCGCCATGGCCTCTGTCGAAGACTGTCCGCCGCTGCGTTCCGCGCAAATTGCCTTTGCCGGACCGCTTTCGGGTGAAGTGACTATCACAGCTGAACTGCTGCGCCGCGGCCGCAACACCGCTTTTGTCGAAACGCGCACTACGTCCAGCGATGGTATCGGCCTTGCCTGCAACTTTATCTTCATGAACCCGCGTACAAGCATGGTCGAGCATAACGGTATCAGCGCGCCTGATTTTCC
The DNA here is from genome assembly GCA_947497085.1 of uncultured Sphingomonadaceae bacterium. GTDB lineage: Bacteria > Pseudomonadota > Alphaproteobacteria > Sphingomonadales > Sphingomonadaceae > Alg239-R122. Next base: position 114,882 of record CANMFE010000004.1, on the reverse strand, counting down.
TCCTCCCCCTGACAAGGCGGATGTCCGCAACGGCCCGCCTGAGTTTTTCACCCACCATATGGACTATCCCGAAAAGCGGCTTGAACTGGGGCTGGGCACACCAAAGCTGACCCAGTGGCACCGGCTGCGCGAAAGCGGCGGGCTGGACCCGATAACCGAACTGCTATGCGTGGGTGATGCACTGCCACCATCCGCCATGGGCCTGATGACCAAGCCAGGCAATGTCAGCTCCATGAACTGGCAGGTTAATATGCTTACCAATGCGCCGCAGACACAGGATGGCTGGTGGCTGCTCGAATCCGAAACGCACCATGCACATGATGGTGCATCAAGCCAGTATATGACTGTCTATAACAGCGACAAAGAGCCGGTAATGAGCGCGATGCAAAGCGTCGCATTATTTGTATAAGTGCAGTAAGTCCAAAGGAGAAACCCATATGAAAACACGTATTACAGAGCTTTTTGGCATTGAGCATCCCATCATCCAGGGCGGCATGCATTATGTGGGTTTTGCAGAGCTGGCGGCGGCTGTATCCGGCGCGGGCGGGCTTGGCATGATTACCGGCCTGACCCAGAAAACGCCCGAAGACCTCGACAAGGAAATCAAGAAGGCAAAGGAACTGACCGACAAACCGGTGGGCGTGAACCTCACTTTCCTGCCCGCCTTTACCGCCCCGCCTTACCCCGAGTATATAGACGCGATTATCGCCAATGGAGTGACGGCCGTGGAAACCGCCGGACGCAATCCCGAAGAGCACCTGCCACGCATGAAAGAGGCAGGCATCAAGATTATTCACAAATGCACCTCGGTCCGCCATGCACTCAAAGCACAGGCAATCGGCTGTGACGCGGTGAGCGTTGATGGTTTTGAATGCGGCGGGCATCCCGGCGAGGATGATATCCCGAACATGATCCTGCTGCCACGCGCTGCCGATGAACTTGATATTCCTTTCGTTGCCAGCGGCGGCCAGGCCGATGCGCGCTCACTCGTCGCCAGCCTCGCCATGGGCGCGGACGGCATGAATATGGGCACCCGCTTTATCGCCACCAAGGAAGCACCCGTGCATCAGAATGTGAAAGACGCGATTGTCGCCGCCAGCGAACTCGACACGACACTGGTCATGCGCCCACTACGCAACACTGAGCGCGTCATGAAAAATGAAGCCGTTGAAGAAATCCTGAAAATCGAGAAGGAAAAAGGCGATGATCTGCAGATCACCGATATCCTGCAGCAGGTGGCAGGTGTTTACCCATCAATCATGATGGAAGGCGATATGGACGCCGGCGCATGGAGCTGCGGCATGGTTGCAGGCCTCATCAATGATGTTCCAACGGTAAAAGAACTTATCGACCGGATCATGTCCGAAGCCGATGATATTATTAACGCCCGGCTGAAAGGGTTTTTGGACGCGTAAGCTGTCACTGGCACGGGAGAATATCACATGCCTGAAAATATCTTCACCCGCACGGGCCGCTATATTGGCGCTGCCATTGAAGAGGGTCTGGACAGGCTTGAAGAAATGAGCGGGCCCGCTCTGATGCGGCAGGCTGTGCGCGAAGCCAGTGATGCCATCGAAAAGCTGGAGCATGAACGAGACGAAGCCATGAAACGGTTGGAACTGGCATTGGCAGCGACGGATGACGCACGCACGAAAATGCAGGAATGGACTGAAAAAGCCAAATTCGCCGTTTCCAAAGGGCGCGGCGATCTGGCCGAAGCCGCGCTTGAAATGCAGCAGGATTCCGAAAAAATGGCGGAGGCGTTTTCAGGCATTTCCGAAATCGCCCGTACCGAGGCGGAACTTCTCAAAACCGCCCTGCAGGACATGACCCGGCAAAAGGAAGATATGCAGCGCGAACTGGCCGAATTCCTGAAAGACCGGCGTCAAGCCGAATTGAAAGAAACGTTCGAAAAATCGGCACGCACGAAAATTCGCGCGATACTGGACAAGGCAGAATCTGTCATGGAAACGGTGTCCAATTCAAGACGGGCAGATGAGAGTGATACCGTAGTTGATTCAGGTACTTCCGAAAAATCCGCAGATATCGATGAACAGCTGGCCCGGCTCAAAAAAGAAATGGCGGCGAAACGTGCTAAATAAACCGACTGCAGAACCTATTCGCCTTTCCATTCGGGTTTGCGTTTTTCGGCAAAAGCCGCTGCACCCTCACGCGCGTCATGCGACGTAAACACCTTTCCGGCAATGTCCTGCTGCCTGTCCCACATTTCCGTGCTGGACCAGTCGGGCCGTTCATTGATGATGCGTTTTGATGCTATCAGCGCCAGCGGGCCATTGGCAGCCACGGTTGCGGCCAGCTCCAGCGCACCATCCAGCGCGGCCCCTTTGGTCACGCGGTTTACAAAACCCATTTCATAGGCGCGTTTGGCGCTGATAAAATCGCCGGTCAATGCAAGTTCCATCGCCATGCGCTTGCCGATAATACTCGGCAGCGACAGCAAGCCGCCACCTGCCGCAACCAGCGAGCGTTTGACTTCGGGAATACCAAACTGCGCCCGGTCATTGGCCACCACCATGTCGCAGGCAATGGCGACTTCCATACCGCCCGCCAGTGCATAGCCTTCAACCGCACCAATCAGCGGCTTTGCAGGCGGTGCCTGGCAGAACCCGGCAAAACCCTTGCCCTTCACTGTCGGCAATTCGCCTTTCAGAAAGGCTTTTAGATCCATGCCCGCACAGAATGTACCGCCCGCGCCGGTGATAATGCCCGCGCTCAACCCCTTGTCACTGTCGAGCCGTTCCATGGCATCAGCCACACCTTCGGCCACTGCGCGGTTTACCGCATTTTTCGCTTCGGGCCGATTGATGGTGATAATCAGGACACCGTCCTGCGTTTCGGTAAGTACATGCTCGGTCATGTTTTCCTCCTGAATATCAAAACAGTAAATCGGCTAGTTTCATACGTTGCCATGCGGCATCACCAAATTGCGACGCGTTCCAGATCGCATTGCGGCGATAGAGCTGTGCATCACAGTCATGCGTGAAACCGAAACCGCCATGAAACTGGATCGCCCGATCCGCAGCATGGCTATAGGCTTTGTCCGCCGCCGCCTTGGCCATACGGGTCGCGACTTCCCCCCTGCCCTGATCGGCAAAGCTGTGCGCGGCGCTGAACATATGCGAGCGCGCCTTTTCATAGGCCACATAGGCGTCGGTAATCGGATGTTTCAGCGCCTGATACTCGCCAATTACCTTGCCAAATTGTTTACGGGTGCGAAGATAGTCCAGTGTATAATCAATCACGGCCTGCGTCCCGCCGCACATTTCGGCCGATTGCAGAAGGTTGGCAGCCAGATCGACATGCGCCAGCGCGGCTTTGGACATATCCGCATCCATCACTGCACCGGCATCAACAGATATCCCGTCCAGAGTCAGCTCAAAACTGCGCTTCGTCTCATCAATAATCGCTTCACGGCGCAGCGCACCATCGGCAATGGTGCTGCGTTCAATCAAGACAAGCCGCACCGCGCTATCCAGCATGACCGAGGCAATGATAAGCTTCGTATCCTCAGCATAAGTGACAAACTGCTTCGTGCCGGACAGCGCATAACCACCACCGGATGCCTCTGCCTTTGCGGTGACATTGTTGAAGTTCCAATCGCCTTCTTTCTCGGTAAGCGCGAGAGTGGCAATCGTACCGCTGGCAATTTGGGGAAGCCATGCGGATTTCTGCGTTTCACTGCCACCAGCAACCAGTGCCTGCGCAGCTAATGTAGTCGCCATAAACGGTCCGGCCAGCAAGTGGCGGCCCATCTGCTCCATAATCGGCACGACTTCCGCCAGCGACAGGCCTACGCCTTCATGTTGCTCCGGCACGGCAATGGCGAGCCAGCCAAGATCGGCAATTTCCTGCCATATATCCGGATCATAGCCGCGCGCATCCTCCATCAGCGCACGCACCTTTTCCATCGGTGATTTGTCGCGGCAAAAACTGGTCGCCACATCCATCAACTCGACCTGCTCTTCGCTAAAACCGATTGTCCCGAGATTTTTCATATCCGTTTCCTCCCGTCACCGGCCCTTGGGCAGGCCCAGCACATGCTCGGCCACAATGTTCTTCTGCACCTGCGACGTGCCGCCGCCAATGGTTGCAGAGAAACTGTTGAGATAAGCGCGATGCCAGTATCCATCATCAACCGCATTATTGTCGCCGACATAATATCCGGCCTTTGCTCCTTGAAATTGCAGTGAAAACTCAGTGAGTTCGCGGATCATTTCAGTGCGCGCCAGCTTGCTCATCAACGGCAGGCCCATCGGGCGGTCCTGCACCAGCGGCGGCATGCGGCGGCGGTAGTTGTTGAGGTTCTGCGCCTGAATATCGATCATATATTCAACCAGCTGGTCACGCATCACCGGGTCATCCAGCACCGGCCTGCCGCCACGCAGCGACCTACGCGCCACATCGACAATGCCCATCACGTCCAGTTCCTTGAGGAAATACCCGCCCGCCAGGTTGACCTTGGCCCCGCGTTCATATTCCAGCGTTTTCATGGCGATTTTCCAGCCATCGCCTTCCCCTCCCATCAACCCTTCCGCCGGGATGCGCGCATCGGTGAAAAAGCATTGCACGAAGCCATATTCACCCGTCAGCTTCTTGATCGGACGCGTTTCGATGCCCGGCACATTCATAGGGTTGAGGAAAAATGACAGCCCCGCATATTTGCTGTCGCCTTCATTATTGCTCGTGCGCGCCAGCAGGATCATGTATTTTGCGCGGTCGCCGAGCGAGGTCCATATCTTCGACCCGTTGAGCACATATTCATCGCCGTCCCTTACGGCCTTGAGTTGTGCATTGCCCAGGTCGCTGCCGTGTTCGGGTTCGGAAAAACCCTGACACCAGATGTCCTCAGCATTCAACATCCCTTTGATATATTTCTGCTTCTGCTCTTCACTGCCGATGTCGAGCAACAATGGCCCGGCCCAACCGATACCGATGGCATTAATCATGATCGGCGCGTCATGGTCCTTCATCGCCCGTGTCGCCGCGCGCTGATAATCGGGATGCAAACCGCCGCCGCCATATTTTTTTGGCCAGCTCGCGCCCAGATAACCCGCTTCATAGACCTTGCACTGCCACTCGCGCAGAAAATCAAACTGCTGATCCGTGCTCACTTCCATAAAAGTCAGCGGCAGCATAAAGCCGGGATCGCGCACCGTATTTTCCTTAAACCAGGCCTGTGCTTCAGCGCTATATTCCTTAAGTTCAGCTTCAGTGGGTTTTGCAACACCTGCTATGGCCATGCGCACATCCTCTCGCAATTTAATCGATCGATTAAGATTGGTTATGCGGGCTTCACCTGCTATTTGTCCAGAGGAAAATCGGAATGGGAGATATCAATGAAAATATGCGCCTTTGCAGCGAGCAGCAGCAGTAAATCCATAAACAGACAACTTGTCACCTATGCCTGCAGCCTGTTGGAAAGGGCAGAAACAGAGATACTCGACCTTAATGACTATGAAATGCCGATCTACAGCTCGGACCAGGAAGAAACCGGAGGTATTCCGCAACTGGCGCATGACTTTTACGGCAAGCTCGGCGCAGCCGATGCGCTGCTGATTTCCTATGCCGAACATAACGGCTCTTATACCGCCGCCTATAAGAATATATATGACTGGGCCTCACGCATTGATGCAAAAGTATTTCAGGGTAAACCCATGGTGCTGCTCTCAGCCTCCCCCGGTCCGCGAGGCGGCGCGAACGTCATGGCCGCCATCAAGGCTGCGGCCCCGCATTTCGGCGGCGATGTGAAAGCCATCCTGTCGATCGGCAAATTCTACAACAATTTCGACATGGAAAAAGGCTGCCTCACAGACGCCGAACTGGACGCAAAGCTCAGGGCAGCACTGGCGACTCTGCATGGGTAACGGACAGGACAGGACAGGATTCGAACCACTTTTGACCGCTTACCGGTTAAAACAGACAAAGGACTCACAGGTTCGTGAGAACGCTCCGATAAGGCGTACTATCTGCCGGGCAATGCTGCTTTGAAAGGGTGGTGGACAGGATAGGATTCGAACCTATGTACGCTTGCGCGGGCAGATTTACAGTCTGCTGCCTTTAACCACTCGGCCACCTGTCCATCAATGATGCGCTGACTACACAGTTCACATCATGAAGGCGGCTCAATGGCGAATGAGAGCTTGCCTGTCAATGCTTTCTGGGTGAAAAGCGCCATGAAAATATAATTTTTGGTGGAAAGTGCGGATAAGAAGCAATGAAGCGCGATAAATGGAAAGGCCGTCAGCGCGGCAAAAAATCCTTCGGCGGTAAAGGCGGGCTGAATGTACCCCGTTTCTGGGGCAAGCATGCAGTCTATGCTGCGCTTGACAATCCTGATCGTACGATACGCAAATTATACGGCACGCATGCGGCCATGAGCGAGATTGTGATCCAGGAAGGGCTGGAGGTGCATTATGCCGAAGCTGCCGACCTGGCCCGGATGGTTCCGAATGATGTCCCGCACCAGGGGCTGGTGGCGGAAATTGAGCCATTGCCAGACCTGTATCTGGGCGATGTGCTGGATGCGGCGGACGACCGCCCGCTGGTGATACTCGACCAGGTGACCGATCCGCAAAATATTGGTGCCATATTCCGCTCCGCAGCCGCTTTTGATGCGGCCGCCATTATTACGCAAGACCGGCATGCGCCGCCCGAAAATGGCACTATTGCCAAAGCTGCGTCGGGCGCATTGGAAACGCTGCCCTGGGTGCGCGTGGTTAACCTGTCACGTGCGCTTGAGGAAATTGCCGAGGCCGGTTACTGGCGCATCGGGCTGACCGGCCATGCAGATGCGCTGCTTTCCGATGCCCTGCCCGAAAACAGCCCGGTCTGCCTTGTCATGGGCGCGGAAGGCGAAGGCATGCGGCAGAATGTCGAAGCCCATTGCGATCAGCTTGCGCGCCTGCCAATATCGGAAAATATGGAAAGCCTTAACGTATCCAATGCTACAGCCATTGCATTATACGCCATAGCGACACGGTAAGAATAGTTTGAAAAGGGGAAGACCATGCGTAAGATTTTGAGCATGATTGCTGTGCTTGCAGCGCCATTGCTGCTCACAGCCTGCCTGCTGACACCGGGCAAGTTCACATCCAATCTGGATGTCGACCGTGATGGTTCGTTTACCTTCACCTATGATGGCGAGATTTTCATGGCGGGCATGAGCAGCCTGATGGACATGGCAGCGAAAGCAGATACGGACGAGTTTGAAGCAGAATGCCACACGGATGATTATGACGCACGCGAATGCAGTGCGGATGAAGTGGCAGAGCAGCGTGCGGAATGGGAGGAGAAAGCCGCAGAACGTGCGCAGGAGAAGGCGCGTAGTACAGAAATGATGAAACAGATGATGGGCGATCTTGATCCATCCGATCCCGAAGCTGTTGATGAATATGTCAAGCGGATGGCGAAGCAGAAAGGCTGGAAATCAGTCGTGCATCGCGGCGAAGGCGTGTTCGATATTTCCTATGAAATGCGCGGACAGATGGATCGCAATTTCCAGTTCCCCGTACTTGAAAAAACACGAGGCATAACGCCTTTTGTCATCGCCATTGTGCGCAATGATGGCACGGTACGCATTGATGCCCCGGGTTTTGCCACCAAAGAACAATCCGGTGGCATGTCAGGTATGATGGGATTTGCCGCCATGATGAGCAAGGATGAAAAGGACAAGGACAGAAAAGTCCCCACCATCCCTATGCCGGATGGTGTTTTTACCGTGACCACCAATGCGGAAATACTGACCAACAATACAGAGGAAGGTCCCAGCGTCAGCGGCGACAGGCGCGTGCTTAGCTGGACCATTACCCCGCGCACCGAAAACGCGCCGGAAACACTGCTGCGTTTGTCACAATAAGCTTATCTTGGTATCCCACACCGGCAAGCAGCCGGAGGAAACAGCGGATAAATAAAAGGGAGCGGATCCGCTGGACCTGCTCCCTTTATTTTAGCTCAAAAAAGCTGTTTACAAAGCTGCGACAAGAAAAAAGGGAGCAGGTTTGGCTGCTCCCCCTATATTCTTACTTGTTAACGGCGTCTTTCAGACCTTTACCAGCCTTGAATTTAGGCTGTGTAGAGGCTTTGATTGTCATTGGTTCACCGGTGCGCGGGTTACGGCCTGTTGAGGCTTTACGCTGCGCTGTGGAGAATGTGCCGAAGCCAACGAGACGGACTTCACCACCCTTGCTGAGTTCGCCTGTTACTGTGTCAAATACAGCTTCCACTGCTTTGCCTGCGTCTGCTTTGCTGAGGCCGCTGTGATCCGCGACTGAGCTGATAAGTTCGTTCTTGTTCATACCTTAGGAACCCCTGATTATAATTGTAATAATAGAATCGCCGCTTTGGCTGGAAAAGAATAAGGACCAATAATTGCCTGCTGTAAAGGGGAAAACCCGGATTTTTGGCGGTTTTCAGCAGTTTTTACGACGAATTGTGGGTTTTTATACAATTGACAGGCATTGTCAGTTGGCAAAACACCGTTTTTCGCAGAAAAGCGCGACTGTAGCGGACGCCAACCAATATTGAGTCGCTCGTGCGATATGTGCAGGCATGTGAAATAATTACGCCAGATAACAATGTTATCCGACATAATATTTCGCGGCTGACGATTCTCTAATGTGCGACAGGGCCGCCTGCCGGCGACTGCCCAGGCGCTCCCGGTTGCGCCGCCAGTTCATCCGCATCAGTCCAGTCAATAGGCGATACATTGTCAGCCAGCGCATGAGAGAGCACTTCATCAACATGGCTTACAGGTACAATTTCCAGGCCCTCTTTAATATTGTCGGGAATTTCGGCCAGATCTTTCTCATTTTCCGCCGGGATCAGTACCTTGGAAATACCGCCGCGCAATGCTGCCAGCAATTTTTCCTTAAGCCCGCCAATAGGCAGTACCCGCCCCCGTAATGTAACTTCACCCGTCATCGCAACATCACTGCGCACGGCAATACCGGTTAGCGTGGAAACAATGGAAGTCACCATACCGACACCTGCGGACGGACCGTCTTTGGGCACTGCACCTTCGGGCAGGTGGATATGAATATCCTTACGCGCGAAAATGCTGGGTTTGATACCATAGGAAGGCGCGCGGGCGCGCACGAATGAAAAGGCGGCCTGAATAGACTCATTCATCACTTCGCCAAGCTTGCCCGTGGTCTTGACCTGCCCCTTGCCCAACACGGTCACCGATTCAATGGTCAGCAATTCACCGCCGACTTCGGTCCAGGCCAGGCCTGTCACCGCACCGATCTGGTTTTCCTCATCTCCCATGCCATGGCGGAATTTGCGCACACCGGCAAAGTCGGAAAGATTGTCTGTCGTGATGGTGATGCTTTCGGCTTCCCCTTCCAGGATTTTGCGTAGTGATTTACGTGCCAGGCGCGCGATTTCACGCTCCAGCGTACGCACACCCGCCTCACGCGTATAATAGCGGATCAGGTCGCGCAGCGCATCGTCCTCAAGAGTGAATTCGCCTTCTTTAAGGCCATGTGCGTCCACCTGTTTTTCAATCAGATGCCGCTTGGCAATCTCGACCTTCTCATCCTCGGTATAGCCTTCCAGACGGATAATCTCCATCCGGTCCAGCAGCGGCTGTGGCAGGTTGAGCGAGTTCGCCGTGGTCACGAACATGACATCGCTCAGGTCAATATCAATTTCCAGATAATGGTCCTGGAACTTGTCATTCTGTTCAGGGTCGAGCACTTCGAGCAGCGCAGATGCCGGATCACCGCGGAAATCCTGGCCGAGCTTGTCAATCTCGTCGAGCAGGAACAGCGGATTGGCGGAGCCCGCTTTTTTCAGGTTGCTGACAATCTTACCGGGCATCGAACCGATATAGGTGCGCCGGTGGCCACGTATCTCCGCTTCGTCGCGCACGCCGCCCAGCGACTGACGCACAAATTCGCGGCCTGTCGCCTTGGCAATCGAGCGGCCCAGTGATGTCTTGCCCACACCCGGGGGTCCAACCAGGCACAGGATTGGCCCCTTCAGCTTGTTGGTGCGCGTCTGCACTGCCAGATATTCGATGATCCGTTCTTTGACCTTTTCAAGCGCGAAGTGATCGGCATCGAGAACTTCTTCCGCTTTCTTGATATCTTTTTTCAGTTTGGATTTTTTGCCCCATGGCAGGCCCAGCAATGTGTCGAGATAATTGCGCACCACCGTGGCTTCCGCCGACATCGGTTGCATACCGCGCAATTTCTTAAGTTCGGCATTGGCCTTGGTCTTCGCCTCTTTGGAAAGCTTGGTTTTCTCAATCTTCTCGGCCAGTTCGGACATTTCGTCGCCCTCGCCTTCGCCGCCGCCCAGCTCGGACTGAATCGCCTTCATCTGTTCATTGAGGTAATATTCGCGCTGCGTTTTCTCCATCTGGCGTTTGACGCGGCCGCGAATTTTCTTTTCGACCTGCAGAACACCCAGCTCGCCTTCCATAAAGGCGAACACCATTTCGAGCCGCTTGACCGGGTCATTTTCGGTGAGCAAGGCCTGTTTGTCAGAGACTTTCACATTGATACTGGCCGCAACCGCATCGGCAAGCCGCGCGGCATCATCAATTTCCGCCATCTGCACTGCGGTTTCGGCAGGCATTTTCTTGTTCAGTTTTGAATATTGCTCAAACTGGTCAACAACCGAACGCATCAGTGCGGACACTTCGGTTCCGGCCACGGATACCGGTGCAACTGTCTGAACGCTGGCCATTACCAGGTCACCATTTTCTTCCAGCCCGGCCAGGTTTGCCCGCTCCTTACCTTCAACCAGCACGCGCACCGTACCATCGGGCAGTTTCAGCATCTGCAAAACCGTTGCCACCACGCCCATGTCATACAGGTCCTCGCGAACCGGATCATCGCACGCGGGGTCCAGCTGTGACACCAGATAGATTTCCTTGTCTGCATTCATCGCCGCTTCAAGCGCGGCAACGGATTTGTCACGGCCCACAAAAAGCGGAACGATCATCTGCGGGAAAACCACAATATCGCGAAGTGGAAGAAGGGGAAATTGCTGATTCATATACTACTTTCACATAATCCTTGGCTTACACCCTGAATAGGCGCGCCTGTTCTTACCCTGAATATGGGCTTCATTTCAGGTGAAACAAGCATTGATGCATCCACGCGGAATGCGAACCCTTAAAATGGCATTTTAAAGCCTTCGGGCAGATTAAGCCCGCTGGACATTTTGCCCATTTCCGCTTCGCTTGCCCTGTCTGCCTTGACACGCGCATCATTGAACGCAGCGGTAACCAGATCTTCCGTGATCTGCTTTTCTGACGCCACCAGCAGGCTTTCATCAATATCGACACCGATCACCCGACCCTTGGCCGTTGCCCGCACCTTGACCAAACCGCCGCCAGCCACACCTTCGACTTCAATCGCTTCCAGCTTGGTCTGCGCTTCCTGCATCTGTTTTTGTACAGTCTGCGCGGCTTCCTGTGCCGCTTTCATCATTTCTTCCATGCTCTTCATGCGCTTTTGCTCCATTGTCCATTGCCGCGCTGCACGGCATCATTATCCAGTAATTCCGCTTCCGGGAAAGCCGCTTTGGCCGCTTTCACCATGGGCGAATTTTCAAGCTCTGTACGCGCCGCCTGTTTGCGCGCCTCAGCCTGTTCCATCAGGCTTATCTGGGCTTCCCCCTCGCCTATTTCAATCTGCCAGCGCTGCCCGGTCAGCTGTAGCAGAGCATCGCGCAGCTGCGGCGCAAAGTCCTGGGTAAAATCAGTCGCTGTCTGGTAAATAAGCCTGCCCGGTTCATATTCCACCACGCGCACACGGTCATGCAATATCTGCGCGAGTGTCAGGTTGCCTGCACGGTCAAGCCACTCCACGAAATCGGCAAAACTACCCGGCACGCTGGCATATGAATTCTTGCTCTGCTGCGCGGTCGTATTTTGTGCACCGCCATCTGACGCGGAATTGTCCTGCTGCGCGCTTTGGTGAGGTGCCGTCCTGCCTTCGGCCAAGTCCTTTATCAGCTTGCCCGGGTCAGGCATATTGGTGGCATGGAGCAGACGAAGCAGCGCCATCTGGCATGCCTGTGCCGGCATGGGCGCGCGCTGCACCTCATCATGCCCTTTTAACAGCAATTGCCATAGCCGGTGCAGCTGCGGATGGGTGAGCCGAGCCGCCCAGTCATTGAGCTGCGTCCGCTCGTTCTCGCTCATCGTGACCTGATCCAGCGGCTTGATCTTTGCCAGCGTCAGCTGGTGCACATAATCCATGAGCGCGCGCACAAGGGCCAGTGGCTCAACGCCCAGCACGTGTTGTTCATCCATGGCGGCAAGCGTTTTTTCTGCATCGCCCTCCAATATGTGTCCGAGAAGCCGCCGCACCGCACCACGGTCTGACAGTCCTAGCATATCACGCACCTGCGGCGCAGTGACCTGTGTGCTTTCGCCATCGCTCTGCATATCGGCATGCGCAATCGCCTGATCGAGGATCGACAGGCCATCGCGCACGGAACCTTCCGCTGCCTGCGCGATCATGGCCAGCGCCTCGCTTTCCGCTTCCACGCCTTCAGCTGCGCATATATGCGCAAAATGCTCCGCCAGCATATCCGCTGTGATGCGTTTCAGGTCAAACCGCTGGCAGCGTGACAGTACCGTGATCGGGACCTTGTTGACTTCCGTGGTCGCAAACAGGAACTTCACATGCGCAGGCGGCTCTTCCAACGTCTTCAAAAGCGCATTGAAGGCGTTTTTCGATAGCATGTGAACTTCGTCGATAATGTAGATTTTATAACGTGCGGACACAGCGGCATAGCGCACCGCCTCAATAATCTCACGCACATCGTCGACGCCGGTATGGCTCGCGGCGTCCATTTCGATAACGTCAATATGCCGCCCTTCGGCAATCGCCTGACAAGGCTCGCACTGGCCGCACGGGTCAATGGTCGGACCACCTTCTCCATCCGGGCCGATACAGTTGAGTGCCTTGGCGATCAGGCGGGCGGTCGATGTCTTGCCAACACCGCGCACACCGGTCATCAGGAACGCATGTGCCAGCCGGTCGCGTTTTATCGCGTTGCCCAGCGTCTGCACCATCGCATCCTGCCCGATCAACTCCGAAAAAGTCTGCGGGCGGTATTTGCGTGCCAGCACGCGATACGCATTATCGTCAGCATCAGAGGCAGTTGGTTTGGTGACACCTGCTTCCGGTTCCGATGGCTTGACCGGACTGGTTTCCTGATTTTGCGGCATTGCCGGCATATCCATGTCAAATGCAGGCGCCTCGGTATTGTCTGCTGCATCTGCATTATTTCCCGCGTCTTGCGCGCTCACAATATCAGGCTGTTCGGGCAAATCCATGCCGAGCGAAGGCATCTGTTCGAGCGTGTCCTGCTGCGGCTTTTCGTCGCTACCGGTTATCAGGTCTTTTTCGGGTGAATCGGCCATTGATCCAGTTTAGGCGCTTATTGCCTTTTTGTCGAAACAGATTGTGACATATCCACAGTGCCATCGCGCTCATACGAAAAACCCCCGGACAAGCGGGGGTTTTCATCAGACTATAAATAGTAGGAGCCGGGCGACCCGCAGAAAAATCGTTGTGGCTGCTTCCTTCCGGACCTGACCAGATTGGCGAACACTACGTCCACCCGACTCCCATGCGCCATATGGCGTGGCTTTGCGGCAAATGCAAGCCCTGCCTGACTATGCCCGCGAGCCACCCGTTTCCTTAAATTAGTCGTTCAGGACAAATGTGATGACCATTGTGACACGCCATTCACCAACCTGGCCGTTTTCGACGGTCGCTTTGGTGTCTTTAACCCAGACGCCTGAAATGCCTTTGATGGTCTTGCTGGCACGTTCCAGGCCTTTTTTCACGGCGTCTTCAACGCTGACGGTTGATGAGGAAATAATTTCACTTGTTTTTGCTACGCTCATTTTGAGTCTCTCCTTTAATTGTAGACCATATATTATGGAGAGACGCCGCCCGTGATACAAGGGCACTGATTAGAGCAAAGTCGGTTTTACGTGTTATTTTACAACAATTTTTTGTGCCGCCAGACGGGCCGTTTCGGCAATAATCGCTTCCGCCTGCTCTGCACCCTTTTCGGGACGATCATAATAGACCGCTAGTATCGCGGGCGGGCGGCCCGGCGGTAATATTATGCCGACATCGTTATAGCTGGGCGCAGAGCGCGGCGCAGTACCTGTTTTATGACCAAGGCGCCAACCCTCTGGCAATCCCGCCAGAATACGACCGCGGCCAGTTCTGGTGTCCAGCATCCATTTCAGCAGCCTGTCAGAATGCGCCGCACTATCTGTATTTTTGATCAGCAACGCTTGCATCAACCCTGCCATCGCCAGCGGGCTCGTCGTATCACGCGGATCACCAACCGCATTTTCATTGAGTTGCGGTTCATATCTGTCCAGCCGTGTCACTTCATCGCCCTGCCTACGCAGGAAATCCGTAAAAACGTCCAGTCCGCCTATTGCGCGCAACACGATATTGGCGGCGGCATTATCGCTGATAGTGACAGCCTGATAGGCCAGTTCATCAAGCGTCGTATCCCGCCGTTCTTTCACCAGCTTCTCAGCAAAAGGTGCATAGGGGACAAGGTCTTCTTCACGCACCCTGATACGCGCAAAACGATCAGCGATGCTGCGATCATGCGCCTCAAACAACGCGGCCGCAAGCGGTGCCTTGAATGTCGAACACATCGCAAAACGCTGCTCGGCTCGATTGGCAAGCAGGACCTTGCCAACCGCATCGATGCACGTGACACCCAGCCTGCCGCCGCCTTCCTGTTCAAGCCGCAACAGGCCCGGGTCATTAACAAGCGGCGGTTTGAAAAATCCGTTTTCGCGCTGCCTGCACGCCGTTAACGCAAGCGACGCGCTTGAAGCTGTTAGAAAGGTCCTGCGTGTCCAGTTCACCGCTATGTCTAAGCCCCTTGCATATTATGCGCTTCGCCCGGAATGCGCACGGTCAGGCTTTCCATATCCTCCGTCAGGTATATCTGACAGGCCAGACGACTGGTCCGCGCCACACCGGCGGCGAGGTCGAGCATATCCTCTTCCATTTCCTCCGCATCTGGTAGGGCATCAAAATCTTTATCCGATACGATCACATGGCACGTCGAACAGGCCATCTGTCCCTCGCATGTTCCCTCCAATGGCTGGTCATGATTTTGTGCAATGTCGAGCAATCTGTCCCCAGGATTACCTGTGGCCTGAACCTGTGAATTTCCATTGGCGCTGATAAAGGTAATTTGGGTCATATCATCCTATAATCGCTTCTGCGGCTGTATTGATCATGAACGCCGCATCGGTGAGTTCCTGCTGCGTGGTATAGCGCCCAAAACCAAGGCGGATGGATGATTTTACCTGCCCCGGCTCAAGACTAAGTGCGCTCAGCACATGGCTGGGGCGGCCCGAACCGCTGGCGCAGGCACTGCCCGCCGAAAAGGAAACGCCGCGCACATCCGACATCAGCCTGGCCACATCCAGCCCATCGCGGCGGATATTGAGGTTGCCTTTATAGCGATGCTCTATGCAGCCATTGATGGTCCAGTCGGCAAATAAAGCGCGCGCATGTTCCCAAAGCCTGGCTATATGTGCACGATCCTCATCGAAGTGCCCTGCGGCGAGCTTTGCGGCGGCACCAAGCCCAGCACACAGGGCCGGTGACAGCGTGCCGGAGCGAATGCCTTGCTCCTGCCCACCACCATATAATATCGGTTCCAGCTCAATCCCTGTACGTCGCCACAGCGCGCCGATGCCTTTGGGGCCATGAATCTTGTGCGCCGATAGCGCGACCATATCAACATTCTCGGGTATTGTGACGCGTCCATAGCCCTGCACGGCATCACACAGGAGCAGCGCGCCCACGTCATGTGCCATATCGGCAAGTTCGCGCACCGGCTGGATCACGCCAATTTCATTATTGACCAGCATGGCCGCCACAAGTGCAGTTTCATCATCAATCGCAGCCTGCGCTGCGTCCATATCCACCAGTCCGTCCGAAGCTACAGGTAGCAGCACAAGTTCATAGCCCTGCTTCTCAAGCCGGAAACAACTGTCCCGCACAGCGGCATGTTCGGTGGCAATCGTGACCAGTTTACGTCGCTGCTCGCCAATATGCGGCAGAGCACCGCGCAGTGCTAGATTGATCGCCTCGGTCGCCCCGCTGGTGAAAATGACTTCGCCGCCCGCCGGCAATAATTCTGCAACCTGCCCGCGCGCAACTTCTACAGCAGCAGCGGCTTTGCGGCCTGCACCATGCGAGCTGTGCGGATTGGCAAACCCGTACCTGAGCCATGGCTCCATCGCCACATAGGCCTCTGGCGCAAGCGGCGTTGTCGCCTGGTAATCGAGGTAAATGGGTTCGCTCATGCCGCGCCCTGCCCCTTTGCACGCTCGAAAATAGTTTTCCACGCCTCCACAAATGCATAAATATCATTGCGGTTTGTATTCGGACCAAAACTGACGCGCACCACTTCACTGGCAGGCTTGTCTTCCCAGCCCATCGCCGAAAGCACATGGCTGGTCTTGAGCGCACCGGACGAACAGGCACTGCCCGCCGAAACCGAGATGCCGGCAAGATCAAACTGGATAAGCTGCGCATTGGCGGCAATGCCGGGCATCCGGTATCCACCAATAGTCGGCAACCGCCCTGCCTCTCCCGCAACGAGTTTGCCGCCCGCTGCCGCGATGGACTTGTCCAGCTGTTCGCGAAGTTCGGCGGTGCGTTCCATCCAGCTGCGCGGTGTCTCAAGCGCCGCCGCCATGGAAAGTGCCGCGGGCAGATTCTCCGTGCCCGCACGATAGCCTTTTTCCTGACCGCCAGAAGCGCGGATATGTGCCAGATCGCGGATCAGCAAAGCGCCAAACCCCGGCGGGCCGCCAAATTTATGCGCAGAAATCGATATCATGTCGGCATCGGGCAACGACGCCTTGCCCGCTGACTGCGCACAATCGCTGAACAGCACAGCGCCAGCATCTTTCACCATATTGGCAATCGCAGCCATGTCCTGCGCCACGCCAGTTTCATTATTGACCGCCTGCACCGCGATCAGGGTGTCTTCCGGCATGTTTCCGAGCTGTTTTTCAAGGCTGGCCAGCACCACACGGCCCTGAAGGTCAACGGCCAGCTTTTCCGCATTTTTTGCCATACGCAAAACCGCATCATGCTCAACGGGCGTCGTGACAATGCGCCCTTTTTTCGTGCGCCCCAGTGCGATTGAAATGGCCTCACTCGCCCCGCTGGTGAAGATGATATCGCCATCCCAGTCCAGCGCTTTGGCTATACGATTCCGCGCATCTTCCAGTGCGGCGCGGGCATTACGCCCATCCATATGCGGAGAGGACGGGTTCGCCCATGTGGCCATGCCTTCAGCAAATGCTTCTTGCGCCGCAACACTGACAGGCATGGTTGCGGCATGATCCAGATATATACGCGGCTTGCTCGCCATGGGCTGATATACTTTCTGTGCTGTTGACCTCGGTGTTCACGCATTTTGTTGCGCTTTCGCGAATATTTCCTATATAGCATGCACTTCAAAATTACAGGGCAAAGCCTGTGTAAACATATAAAATTGGAAAACTATCACCTATGCCATCAGTCATTTTTCCCGGACCAGAAGGCCGCCTTGAAGGTCGCTTCAACCCCGCTCCCCGCCCGCGTGCGCCTGTTGCGATGATATTGCATCCGCATCCGCAAGGCGGCGGCACGATGAATGATCGGATTACACAGGCGCTGTACAAGACATTCGTCAAACGCGGCTTTGCGACACTGCGCTTCAATTTCCGCGGTGTTGGCCGTTCGCAAGGCAGCTTTGACAATGGTATTGGCGAGCTTTCCGACGCAGCCGCCGCGCTTGACTGGGTGCAAAGCTTTCACCCCGAGGCACAGACCACATGGGTTGCCGGGTTCAGCTTTGGCGCACTTATCGGCATGCAGTTATTGATGCGCCGCCCGGAAATTCGTGGTTTCATCTCGGTTGCGCCGCCCGCCAACATGTATGATTTCAGCTTCCTTGCTCCCTGCCCCGCTTCAGGTATCATGGTGCAGGGCGCAAGTGACGAAGTCGTCAACCCGGCGGCTGTTCAAAAGCTGGTCGACAAACTGCGCACGCAGAAACACATCACCATTCATCACGATGAAATTCCACGTGCCAATCATTTCTTTGAGCACGAATTGGAAGACATGATGAAGTCGGTCGACAATTATCTCGACATGCGTCTCGCACCGGACTCGCCGATCAAGTAAGCTGCTGCACCCAAAGGCTATTGTTCAGGCTGCGCGTCAGCCGAGGCATCCACTTCATTATTGGCAGGTGACAGGCCGCGTTCATTGGGAATGGCCAGTATCGCTACATTAGCGAATAGTATCGCGGCAAGGAGCAGCATCAGCAGTGGCTGCTTCTTTGGGCCGCCCCGGCGCAATAGATAGATCGCGCCGCCGATCAGCGCGATCGCAGCAATAACCATCACGGACAGTATGGCATTTATCATGTGCTCAACCCCTGTTTTGGCCGATATGCGCCAGGACTTTGGCCGTAATACCATCCAGCAGGCTGGGCGGCAGATCGTGCCCCATGCCATCCACAATTTCCAGCTTCGCGTTCTTGATATTTGCAGCGACATCCTCACCGCAAGCAGGCGGTATCAACGGGTCAGACGCGCCATGGATCACAAGCGCCGGTGCCTCAAGCCGCCGGGTCCAACCGCGCAGATCCCATGTATCTATAATCGCCGCCATTTGCCGCTTGGGACCCGCCGGGTAATGGCTCCGGCGATAGGCCGTGCGGACAATATCTTCGACTTCCTGAAGGTCGCGGCCCGCATCTTTTGAGCCTATGATTTCAAAAAACCGCATCGACATGGCAACGGCTTCGTCTTCACCTTCGGGCCTTTTGCCCGCCATGGCAAACAGCGCCTTTTGCACATGCGGCTCTGCGCGCGGCAATTTTGGGTTGTTGGTCGATGTCATCACCGGGATCAAACTCTGCACGCGCTGCGGATAATCGGCGGCCAATATCTGGCTGATCATCCCGCCCATCGATACGCCTATAACATGCGCTTTTTCGATTTCCAGCGCGTCCAGAACACCCACGGCATCCGCTGCCATATCCTCCAGCGAATAAGGCGCCATACGCCGCGATGGCAGGAAGCGCTTGACCAGCAGATGCCAGAGCGGATTGGGCGCTTTCACCCCGTCAAACTTGTGCGACAGACCGATATCGCGGTTGTCAAAACGCACAACGCGGTACCCCGCATCCACCAGCGATTGCACGAAATCCTCTGGCCAAAAAGTAAGCTGCACCGAAAAACCCATGATGAGCAGGATAACCGGATCACCCTTGTTCCCATGGTCCTCGACTTCAATCGGAATGCCATTGGCCATTACCTGTGCCATATTATGCTGCTCCCCTGCCTATCATTATGATGCCTTGTAAGGCGCAAAACGCGGATCTTCCTTTGTCGCCTGGTAATCAGAGGCAATATGTTTGTGCCGCGCGGCTATGGCGTCGTAAAAATCAGGATGGGTGAAAATGTAGAAACGGTCCGCTTCGATACAGTCCGCCACCCATTCCCCCACAATACCAGCGGGCATCCCGCTTTCGATAACCGCTTTCATCTGCTGCGCCAGCGGATCGTCAGGATTGGGCGCCTTGCCCACCCTTGATGGCGCATCATTGCCGCTCAGGTGAATCTGTGTCTTGACCCATGCCGGACACAGGACGCTGACGCCAATGCCGCGCTCTTTCATTTCCTGCATCAGGCTTTCGCTATAGCCTACGACGGCAAATTTCGTGGCATGATAGGGCGCCATGCCCGCCATGGAAACATGCCCCGCCATCGAGGCGACATTGATGATATGTCCGCCTTCGCCATGCTCCTCCATCAGCGGAGTGAATATTTCCACGCCGTGCACCACACCCATCAGGTTGATATCGACAACCCACTGCCAGTCGCGCATCGCTATCGAACCGGTCCTCCCGCCAGAACCCACGCCCGCGTTATTAACGACCATATGCACCTTGCCGAAATGCGCGATGGTCGCATCGGCGGCTTTCTGCACGGCATCATGATCGGCCACGTCACACTGAATGGCGGCCACGGCTTCATGATCCCGCTTCAGTTCTGCCAATGCGCGTTCAAGCGCTTCACCATCAATATCCGACATCATGACACCTGCCCCGCGTGCTGCGAAACTGCGCGCAATTTCGAAGCCTATGCCGCCTGCCGCACCTGTTATGAAAACTGTCTTGCCCGAAATGGATGTCATGGATTCTCCTTTGTTTCGTACATTAAGGCACAAAGCCGTGAGGAAAGAAACCATGATGCGCATTTGACTCTAAAAGATTAAACTGCAAGTTTCACATATCGGCGACAAACACGGAAATGAGGAAAGACATGTATATCAAATCAGCGCTTATTATCACTGCATTCACATTGGCCGCATGCAGTCCTGCAGAACAGCAGGACACACAGAATAAACCGACCATCGATCCGGAAATCGTGGAAGCCGATCCAGCCATAACCATCTGCGATGACAAGGGAAATCGCTATGCCAGTGAAGATGATGCCCGCGCAGCAGGCCTGCCCGATGCAGCATTCGGTGCCACATATTGCCCTGAATATACAGCTGGCATGCACCCAAGCTGGGACAAGGACCAGGACGGTATCAATGATTGTGAGAAAGAGGGTATTTGCGATGATTCAGTGAATTATTCGCTGCCCCGGCCTGAATAATATAGCAACGAACCGGCGTTGTATAAAATACCACTATTCAAAAAGAGAATGGTGCCCCTGGTCCGACTCGAACGGACACTCCTTGCGGAACCGCATTTTGAGTGCGGCGCGTCTACCAATTCCACCACAGGGGCGCTGTTCGCGGGCAATGCCGCAAAGCGATTGCGTCTCTAACCGAGAGCGCGGCCGGATGCAATGGGCTTGTCAGTCCGTTCGTTTGCTTCCGCCTGCCCTTTTGAAAGAGATATATGCGATAATGGCAAAGCATATCGTCCCGGCGGCGCTGATGGCCGTTCGCACCATGCTGGCACCACCGGTATATCTCTCAATGGTAAGCAAGAGGAAAACGGCACTTACCACTGCGCACAGGATCCCTCTGGTCTTGTTATTCATAGCGTCTTGCCCCCTATTTCTTGAGCTCACGTTTCAGCGTCGCATGCGTGCTTTTGCCATAAGGCGGTTTGAACCCGCCCATGCCGGCCACATCCACGCCAGTCTGGCGATATACCGCGCGCATATGGCTGAATGTCTTGAACCCATCCTGCCCATGATAATGGCCCATGCCAGATGGGCCAATGCCGCCGAAAGGCAGGTCCTCCATCGCATTATGGAAAATCACATCATTGACCGTCACACCGCCTGAAACTGTGCGGCTGAGCACCTGCTGCTCCTCCGCCTTATCTGACCCGAAATAGTAAAGACCCAGCGGCCGGTCATGGCCGTTCACATAGTCAATGGCTTCATCAATGCTGCGATAGGTCATGACCGGCAGGATCGGTCCGAAAATCTCTTCCTGCATGACTTTCATGTCATCATTGACCCCGCGCACGATATGCAGCGGCATCTTGCGGCCATTATAGCTTTCAAAATCCTCTTCAGCCGGATTAACCTCAATCACCTCCGCGCCCTTGTCGCGCGCATCGGCAAGATAGCCCTGTAACCGATCATAATTGCGTTCATTCACCACCGACGTGTAATCATCATTGTCGATCAGTGCGGGATATTGCGCATGGACACCCTGTTTCACGCTTTCGATCACATCCTCTTCCTGGTCGGACGCGACCATCAGGTAATCGGGCGCAAGGCAGATTTGCCCGGCATTCATCATCTTGCCCGTCGCAATGCGTTCACCCGCTTTTTTCTGGTCTGCACTGCGGCCAATAATGGTGGGCGACTTGCCGCCCAGTTCCAGCGTGACAGGTACGAGATTTTCTGCCGCCGCGCGCATGATATGCTTGCCGACACTGGTCGCGCCGGTGAAAATCATATGGTCGAACGCAAGCTGTGAAAAAGCAATGCCAACCTCTGGCCCGCCGGTAAACACGGCCATTTCGGTTTCATCAAAATATTTGGGGACAATTTCCTCAAACAGCGCCGACACATTTTCGGTAAATTCAGACGGTTTTATCATGGCGCGATTGCCGGCAGCCAGGATGCCCGCCATTGGTACCATCACCATACCCACAGGGAAATTCCACGGCGCCACCACGCCCACCACACCCTTGGGCTGATACACCACTTCGGCTTTTGCACCGATCAGGCCGAGCGGGAAAGTTGCCTTGCGCTTTTCGCCGCGCGCCCAGTTTTCAAAATGCTTGCGCGCGTGCTTCATCGCACTGACCGACGGCATGATGTCGGTCATCAATGTCTGTTCGCGGCTGCGATGGCCGAAATCTTCGGAAACAGCGTCCGCAAACTGGTCCTTATAGTCAATCAGCAAGGCAATCGCGCGATCCATCCGGTCACGCCGTACGCGCATTGCTTCGGGCATAGATGCCGTAAAATCAGCGCGCTGTTTTTCCAGAATTGCCTGCATTTCGTTGGATTTATCGGCTTTGGACACAATGCTCTCCTGCTATCTTTGTACGCAGCATAAGCGAAAAGGTTGCATTATGAAATGGGCAAGTGTGGATCACAGAAAGAGCAGTCCGTAATTCCTCCCCGTTTCGGGGAGGAATTGGCGGTGATAGAGAGGCAGGCTATCTTTCGTTCAGTTGAACACGAACCAATATACAAAAGCGGGCGGTGCCATCAACGCACCCAGCGGCAGGCGCGTATCCGCAGCGACGCGGCCTCCCGTCGCCATCATTATAGCCGCGCTCACAAGCCCCAGCATGCTCGCACCTAGCAGTATAAAGGGCAAAGCTGCCCAGCCCAGCCAAATGCCGATCCCGCCCAGCATTTTGGGGTCACCGCCGCCCAATCCTTCGCGCCCGCGCAGATGTTGATACCCCCATGCGATCAGCCATAACAGTGCAAATCCTGCCGCACCGCCCACGATATGGTCCAGAACCTGACTGCGGTTAAACATAAAGGCCGCGACCAGACCGGTCCCTGCCAGCAACAAGGTGAGCCGGTCAGGAAGCCAGTAATGCCGCAGGTCCAGAGTCGCAAGCGCCAGCAATATCCAGCCAAGCACTGCACCTGCCACGCCATACCCGCCCGGGGACAGGTATAATGCGATGCCGCCAATCGCGGCGGCACAAACCTCTATAAACAGCGCATCACGGCCAATGGCGCCGCCGCAGGACCGACATTTACCGCGTAGCAAAATATAGGAAATGAACGGGATAAGCTCATGCACGCCAAGCGTTTTGCCACACGCATCACAGTGCGAGCGGCCTCTCAGTATCGATTCATTATTGGGCCAGCGCGACACCAGTGCAGCAATAAAACTGCCAAATATCGCGCCCAGGACAAGGCCTGCGAGCACACCGTATAAATTTTGTTCTAACAATTATCGTCATGCTGAACTTGTTTCAGCATCCATTTTGCCTCCTGATGCAATTCCGGCAAATTAGACATGGATCCTGAAACAAGTTCAGGATGACGGACTTTATCAGGCATATCAGTCAGCCTCATCACCCGCATCAATCTCTATCAGCAACGTCCCTTCGCTCACCTGTCCGTCAAGCTCTGCATTGAGCTCCGCCACGACCCCGTCAAACGGTGCCACAAGACTATGTTCCATCTTCATCGCCTCCAGTGTGAGCAGTTTCTGCCCCTTGGTCACGCTATCGCCCGCCGCAACATTCACCGCAATAATCTTGCCCGGCATGGGGGAGAGGATCGCACCATCGGAGGCTGCACCCTCGCCCGCACCCGTCGCACGGCGGCTGATCGAATAGGCAAAACCGCGATCGAACAGGATAAACTCATTGCTGGCCAGCGGCATCAGATCCGCCATTTCGTTCCCGTCCATGGGTATGGCAGTGGGTTCGCCATCAATGCGTACAGTGAAGCCAGTTTTATGGGGACTGTTCAGCCGGAAATTGAGTAACCCGGCTTGCTCCAATGCCAGATCAGCATAGTTTGCGGCAAGGCTCTGCGCCACAGCGGCCCTTGTGTCTTCATCCAATTCGGGCTTGGCAGTCACCTCATCGTTCAAGTTGCCGATAAACCCGGTCGTCATTTCACCCGCCTGAAATTCTTCCTGGTGTAATAGCTGCGCTAGAAAACCGGCATTGGTTTTCACCGGCCAGACCTCGGTCGCCTCGCAACATTCGGCAAGCGCGGCTATCGCATCTTCGCGGGTTTCATCATGCACAACCAGTTTGGCGATCATCGGGTCATAATGCGGGCTGACTTCATCGCCTTCTTCCACGCCCGTTTCGATGCGGTCGGCATCGAGAAACAACCGGTCCAGCGGGCCGGTGCTGGGCAGGAAACCATTGACAGGGTCTTCCGCATAGAGCCTTGCCTCGATCGCCCAGCCATCAATGCCGAGCTCTTCCTGCTTTACCGGAATGGGCTCGCCGCTCGCCACGCGCAGCTGCCATTCGACCAAATCAATGCCGGTGATTTCCTCGGTCACGGGATGCTCGACCTGGAGCCGTGTGTTCATTTCCATAAACCAGATACGGTCGGCGCGCAGGCCTTCGGATCCATCGGCGATAAATTCGATCGTGCCCGCGCCTTCATAATCAACTGCCTTGGCCGCGCGGACAGCCGCGCCGCATACTGCCTCGCGGGTGGCTTCGTCCATGCCGGGCGCAGGGGCTTCCTCGATCACTTTTTGGTGACGGCGTTGCAGTGAGCAATCGCGTTCGAACAGGTGGACGACATTGCCGTGGCTGTCGCCGAATACCTGCACCTCAATATGTCGCGGGCTTTCAATCCATTTTTCAATGAGGACAATGTCGTTGCCAAATGACGCCGCCGCCTCGCGCTGGCAGGACACAAGCGAGTCCGCGAAATCCGCCGCCGCGTCTACCTTGCGCATCCCCTTGCCGCCGCCGCCCGCAACCGCCTTGATAAGGACCGGATAGCCGATTTTCTCGGCCTGCTCGGCAAGGTAATCCGCGTCTTGGTTGTCGCCGATATAGCCCGGCGTGGTGGGCACACCGGCATTGTCCATCAACGTCTTGGCTGCGTCTTTCAGGCCCATGGCGCGGATGCTGTCCGGCTTTGGCCCGACCCAGACGAGGCCCGCATCAATCACCGCCTGCGCAAAATCGGCATTTTCGGACAGAAAACCATAGCCTGGATGGATCGCCTCGGCACCGGTTTCCTTCGCCGCCGCGAGGATCTTCTCGCCGACCAGATAGCTCTCGGTCGCTGCTGGCGGCCCTATATGCACCGCTGCATCGGCGTCGCGCACATGCATCGCCTGCGCATCGGCATCGGAATAGACCGCCACGGTGCGAATGCCCATATCCCGCGCGGTGCGGATAATCCGGCAGGCGATCTCGCCACGGTTTGCGATAAGGAGGGATTTAATCATAAGTTTGTTGCCTTTAATCGTCTTTTCAGCCGCTTTAGACTTTAATGAAGTCAATACTTATCGCCAAAATCATCGCGCCGCTTCTGTCTAGCGTTCTTTTTCCTATTGAATTGTTCGCGCAGAGGGGGCTGACGAGTATCTGTTCCTATACCTCTATTGATCATGAAACTGAACAGAGCCAAACCAGCTTCATAGATAGCCTCTGCTTGCTTATTCAATTCATCGATTGTTATTGGAGTAAACTCGATTTGCAAGCTTCCCCTAGCTTTCATCCTTAGACTTACAACCTCACCTGTATCTGGATGTCTAGCAAAAGCGTTATGTGCAACAGCATTCCGTTTTTCCATTGCGTTGCGGATACTGTCTAGCAGGTCATCTATTTCATCAATTTCAGACGCAAAAGGGGCATTCAATTCAGCTAGCGCGCGGATAATATTATCTTTCAGCGGCGTAGACAAATGCGTCGTGAGGGCGATAGTTTCAATGTTATCTATTTTTAGAAGTGTGCCTATAAACTCCTGCATGATGTTGTCAGTTTGAGAACCAGCAGCAATTACATAACCTATCGCTTCTAAATATCCACTAGGAAGATTTCGAGGGTCGAAATCATAGACTACCAAACCATCGTCTTGGGTATCGCCTCCTTCTCCATTCATCGCATCATCACATCCTGAACACGCCGAATTGCGCGCGTTCTGGCACTTCGGCATTGAGCGTTGCAGCAAAGGCCAGCCCCAGCACATCGCGGGTCTGCGCAGGATCGATTATGCCGTCGTCCCACATGCGGGCGGTAGCGTAATAGGGATTTCCCTCATCTTCATATTTCTGGCGGATCGGGTCCTTGAACGCCTCGGCCTCGCGCTCGTCCCATTTGTCCGCGTCGCGGTGGACGGTGGCGAGCACCGACGCTGCCTGTTCGCCGCCCATCACCGAAATACGGCTGTTCGGCCAGCTGAACAGGAAGCGCGGATTATACGCACGCCCGCACATACCGTAATTGCCCGCACCGAATGACCCGCCGATCAGGACGGTAATTTTCGGCACGCTGGCCGTGGCAACCGCCGTCACCAGTTTCGCGCCATGCTTGGCAATGCCTTCTGCCTCATATTTGCCGCCGACCATAAAGCCGGAGATATTTTGCAGGAACAGCAAAGGCACGCGGCGCTGGCAGCATAGCTCGATAAAATGCGCGCCCTTTTGCGCACTCTCGCTAAATAGAATGCCGTTATTGGCGATAATGCCGACCGGCATGCCCCAGATATGCGCAAACCCGCACACCAATGACGTGCCATACAGCGCCTTGAACTCATGAAACTCGCTGCCATCCACCAGCCGGGCGATCACTTCATGCACGTCATAGGGCGCGCGAACGTCGTCGGGTAGGATACCGTAAATCTCCTCCGCATCATATTTGGGCGGACGCGGATCGACGATTGCAATATCGGGTGTGCGGCTTTCGGGCAGCGTTGAGACAATATCGCGCACAATGGTCAGCGCATGTTCATCATTTTCCGCAACATGATCGACCACACCGGATTTGCGCCCGTGCAGGTCGCCGCCGCCCAGATCTTCGGCGCTGATCTCTTCGCCCGTCGCAGCTTTCACCAGCGGCGGTCCGGCGAGGAAAATCGTACCCTGGTTGCGCACGATCACGGTCTCGTCCGACATGGCGGGCACGTAAGCCCCGCCCGCCGTACAACTACCCATCACGCATGCGATCTGCGGGATCTGTTTGGCGCTCATGTTCGCCTGGTTAAAGAAAATCCGCCCGAAATGGTCGCGGTCGGGAAAGACTTCGGCCTGATGCGGCAAGTTCGCGCCGCCGCTATCAACCAGATAAACACACGGCAGATGATTGGCCTCGGCAATTTCCTGTGCGCGCAGGTGTTTCTTGACCGTCATCGGATAATAGGTGCCGCCCTTGACCGTGGCATCGTTGCACACAATCATCACCTGCCGTCCCGACACACGGCCAATGCCGCAAATCAGGCCCGCGCCGGGAATATCATCCTTGTAAAGCCCGTTCGCGGCGAGCTGGCCGACTTCCAGAAAAGGCGAGCCGGGATCGAGCAGGCGTTCGACACGTTCACGGGGCAGCAATTTGCCGCGACCAACATGCCGCTCGCGCGAGCCTTCACTGCCGCCCTTTGCTGCCTCGGCAACCTTGCTCCATAGTTCATCTTTCAGCGCCGTATTATGCGCCATATTGCCGCGATATGCTTCGGATTCGGTGTTGATTTTTGTGTCGAGTACAGGTGCTGACATTATATCCTACCTTCGTCACCCTGAACTTGTTTCAGGGTCCATTTCTCAATCGAGAAACGGGTTTGTAGTTGCAAAATGGATTCTGAAACGAGTTCAGAATGACGGATGAGAGAAAGCATCACCCCGCCCCGATCAATTCACGGCCAATCAGCATCCGCCGTATCTCGTTGGTGCCTGCGCCGATGTCGAGCAGCTTCGCATCGCGCATAAATCGTTCCACCGGCCAGTCCTTGGTATAGCCCGCACCGCCCAGTGCCTGAATGGCTTCCAGCGAGACTTTCACCGCATTTTCGGACGCCAGCAGGATCGATCCCGCCGCATCAAAGCGCGTGGTTTTGCCCGCATCGCACGCCTTGGCCACCGCATAGACATAGGAGCGCGCAGATTGCAGCGCGACATACATGTCGGCGACCTTACCCTGCATCAGCTGGAACGAACCAATCGGCTTGCCGAACTGCTTGCGCTCCCGCACAAACGGGATAACGACATCCAGGCACGCCTGCATAATGCCGAGCTGGATCGCGGCGAGCACCGCGCGCTCATAATCAAGGCCTGACATCAGCACGCCAACGCCGCCATTGACGGGCCCCATCACGTTCTCCTCCGGTACATGACAGTCATTGAACACCAGTTCCGCCGTGGGCGAGCCACGCATACCCATCTTGTCGATTTTCTGGCCAATCTCAAAACCGGGCATGTCTTTTTCGATGATGAACGCGGTGATGCCGCCACTGCCTTCCCCTGTTTTGGCATAGACAATCAGTGTTTCGGCATATTGGCTGTTGGTGATCCAGAATTTGGTGCCGTTGAGCAGATATCCACCCTGCACGCTATCTGCTTTCAGTTTCATGGAAACCACATCGCTGCCTGCATTGGCCTCTGACATCGCAAGCGAGCCCACATGTGCGCCCGATACCAGTCCGGGCAGGTATTTTTCTTTCTGTTCGGGATTGGCCCAACGCGCCATTTGATTGACGCACAGGTTAGAGTGCGCACCATAGCTGAGACCTACAGAGGCGCTCGCGCGGCTGATTTCCTCCACCGCGATACAATGCTCCAGATAGCCAAGCCCCAGCCCGCCATCTTCCTCTGCCACGGTAATGCCGTGCAGGCCGAGCTCGCCCATTTGCGGCCACAGGTCTTCGGGGAACCAGTCTTCGGCGTCGATTTTGGCCGCGATCGGCATGATTTTATCTTCGGCAAAGCGGCGCGTGGTGTCGCGGATCTGGTCCGCCATTTCGCCCAGCTGGAAATCAAAATCGGGGGTTGCTGACATATGAGACTCCTTGAACGCCAAAATCTTTAGATGGCACCATAATCAGCTTCGCGGAATTTTGTAATATAATTTCGCGAAGAAGTTGATGTTGCAGCGCAATATTGGATTTGAAAAATGCGCGCAGAAGGCGTAACTATGCTCCATCACGTTTTACTCAAACTCAGAAAGCATCTTCCCCATGGCCACATTCAGCGAAAACGATCCGATTGTCATTCTGTCCTATGCCCGCACTCCGATGGGCGGCATGCAGGGCGTATTTTCCGATGTTTCGGCGACGGAACTCGGCGCGACTGCGGTAAAGGCGGCTGTCGAACGTGCGGGCGTTGATGTGGGCGATATTGACCGCATTTATATGGGCAATGTGCTCTCCGCCGGCCTGGGACAGGCCCCGGCGCGGCAGGCGGCGCTGAAAGCCGGCCTGCCCAAATCAGTGGAAGCCACAACTGTCGGCAAAGTGTGCGGCAGTGGCATGCAATCCGCGATTATGGGTGCAGAGGCGCTGGCGGCAGGCTCGATCGACCTGATCGTTACCGGCGGCATGGAAAGCATGACCAATGCGCCCTACCTGATGAAAAAACACCGCAGCGGTGCACGCATCGGCCATGATACCGTATACGATCATATGTTCCTGGATGGTTTGGAAGATGCCTATGAGGAAGGCCGCGCCATGGGTACTTTTGCCCAGGACACTGCGAATGAATATCAGCTCACGCGCGAGGCACAGGACGAATATTCCATCGAATCGCTGCGCCGTGCCAATGCCGCAATTGAAAGCGGTGCGTTCGACCGCGAGGTTGTGCCAGTGACTTTCTCTACCCGCAAGGGTGAAGTGACCGTCGACACTGACGAGCAGCCCGGCCGGGGCCGCCCCGACAAAATTCCGGCACTGCGTCCGGCATTTGCCAAGGACGGCACAATCACGGCGGCCACATCGTCTTCGATTTCCGACGGTGCCGCCGCGATGGTGCTGACCCGCCAGAGCATAGCGGATGCCAAGGGCAAGAAGCCGATTGCACGCATTGCCGGTCTTGCCGCACATGCGCAGGAACCTTCACAGTTCACGGTCGCTCCAGTGGGCGCGGTGAACAAGGTTCTGGAAAACACGGGTTGGTCAATGAATGACGTCGATCTGTTCGAAATTAACGAAGCTTTTGCCTGTGTCGCCATG
Organism: uncultured Sphingomonadaceae bacterium; assembly: GCA_947497085.1. Classification (GTDB taxonomy): domain Bacteria; phylum Pseudomonadota; class Alphaproteobacteria; order Sphingomonadales; family Sphingomonadaceae; genus Alg239-R122. Next base: position 84,734 of record CANMFE010000004.1, on the reverse strand, counting down.
TTCGCGATGCAGGATCTGGGCATTCCGCATGACAAGATTAACGTACATGGCGGCGCAACAGCGCTGGGCCATCCGATCGGTGCCAGCGGCGCTCGGATTATGACTACATTGATCGCTGCGCTGCAAACCCACGGCAAAAAACGCGGTATCGCTTCGCTTTGCATTGGTGGCGGCGAAGCCACCGCGGTGGCCATTGAATTGTTGGATTAACAACTTTGAATGACTGGCTTGTTCATACCCTGAAACGTCATTGCGAGCGCACCAAAGCAATCCATAGCTGCTCTGTGCCAGTCTGGATTGCTTTGGTGCGCTCGCAATGACAAGAAACTGAAGTCTATAACGTCAAGGCTTGCCAACACCCCATAGGCCGCGCGCCGAAACATAGCCCGACTGTCCATCCACATCGAATTCGCAGTAATTGTTGGAGCAGCTTCCCAGCACGCCGACAACGCCCAGTTCGACGCGCCATATCACTTTTGATCCAGCCTCCGGCTTCGCATGCATTTTCTGAATGCCGCCAATCACAACCGCAGTGCGCTTGCGCGACAGCAGCGAAGCGAGCATCCACGAAACATCACCATCATGGTCCTCAATCTGGCGCCAACTTTCATACCGTTTCAGCACTTTGACCGGCAGATTCTGACGCTGGTATACCCATGCAATCCGGTAATCGCGTGCCGGACCAACCCGGGCATGTGCTTTTTCATCGCTGATGGAGGCCCAATAGGGAGTCTCTACACTTTGCGCATGGACCGGAGATCCGGCAAGCACCATAGAGCTTAGCAGTAATATGCCTGAAAATATCTGTATCATGCGCCTGTGAAAGGACCGCATATGCCTGCTCCGCCTACCATATATCATATGCATACCTCTTACAGGGATTGGGCCGCATTTTTCAAGCGCCGCCCGCTTGACCTTTGGTAAAATCTGCCAGATAGCTTGCATATGCCCAATAGTGCCCGCCTCTCCACCCCGATTGCCAAACCCAAAATCGCTGTTACGCGTGATCTTGCCGATAGCGTGCAGGCACGGATGGAAGAATTGTTCGAAGCGTCCCTTAACCGCGCGGATGTTCCGATGACACAGGAGCAGCTGCACAATGCCATGCAGGATATTGATGTCCTTGTCCCCACCGTGACGGACGATATCAATGCTGATCTGATCAAGGGTGCGGGCGACCGGCTGAAACTGATTGCCAATTTCGGCACGGGCGTGGATCATATCGACCTGAAAGCCGCGCGCGAACGCGGTATCATGGTCACGAATACGCCGGGTGTGTTTACCGATGATACTGCCGATATGACCATGGCGCTCATCCTGTCCGTACCGCGCCGTTTTGCCGAGGGCGAAAAACTGGTGCGTTCGGGTACATGGGAAGGATGGAAGCCATCGGGCATGCTGGGCCACCGCATCGGCGGCAAAACGCTGGGCATTATCGGCATGGGGCGTATCGGACAGGCTGTTGCCCACCGTGCCCGTGCATTCGGCCTTAACATTATCTACCATAACCGCCGCCGCCTGCCCGAACATCTCGAACAGATGCTGGGCGCGGAATATCAGGGCGATCTGGATGCTCTTATCCAGACAAGCGATATCATTACCCTGCATTGCCCGCATAATGACGAAACGCATGAAATGATAAGCGCCGAGCGTATCGCGGCGATGAAGGATGATGCGTATCTTATCAACACGTCTCGTGGTGAGATTGTCGATGAAGAAGCCATGATAACCGCCTTGGAAAAAGGCAAGATCGCAGGGGCCGGACTTGATGTATACACCCATGAACCGGCAGTCGATCCGCGCCTGCTCGCGCTCAAGAACGTCACGCTCCTGCCCCATGTCGGCAGCGCTACTTTTGAAGGCCGGGAAGCCTCCGGCGAACGCGTGATCGCCAATATCCGTATCTGGGCCGATGGACACAGGCCCCCGGACCAGGTTCTGGACGGCTGGGTGTAAAGCCGGTAAATTATTTAACGGTTGAAAGCCAGCCAGGCTGCATATGCCAGAAATGGCAAGCCGATGCCATCTGCTATCGCTATGGAGCGCAGCGCATCTGGTTGCCCTCCCATAATATAAATCGCAAGGAAACCTAGCATCGACAGGGCCGTGCCCACGACAGCAAACCTGCGCACATCCGGGTCGAAAATTGCCCATATGCAGCCAATGAAAATCACCAGGAACAATGCGGCACGGTGATGCAGCAGTGTAAATGCATCGCTGCCCGCTGGAATGCCATACAGCTTCGTAATGAGTGAAGGCACGAAAAGCGCCGCAGCAGGGGACAAATGAATCAATGCCAGTACGCCCCATGCCATCCGCTCAAGCATGCATTAATCCCCCGTCAAAATCCGGTTTACCAGCTCTTCCACAGTCGGGACAAACCCATTGGAATAAAACGGATCGGTCCCGAAATTATAGGCCGCGTGACCGGCAAACATCAGGTTTTCCTGTACACTTTCCCCATGCGCGATATTCTGCAGTGATTTCTGGATACAGAAACTGCGCGGATCGGCCAAACGCCCTGTGGTGAAATTGTCGTGATCTTTCCATGAAGAAAAGCCACAATGCGACAGGCAGCCCATGCAATCCTGCTGATCCTTGCGGATCATGTCGCGGTCTTCGGGCGTGACGAAAATGATGGTGTCATCGGGTGTTTTCAGCCCGGCGGTATAACCCTGCGCCACAAACTCCTGCGCTTTTTGCAAATCTTCCGGTGCGACGTAATTCTTGCCCTTCACGCCCATATCAAGTTTTTCGGTGCGCTCTTCGCAAGGCTCTTTCGAAAATGCCACTTGCCGCTCGGACCGGGCCTCCAGAGAATTCAGGAAATCGTTACGAACCGCGGACGAGTAAAACCCGGTCGGCGAGAATTTGTGCAGCAGCACATCGCCTTCCTGGATTTTGGTAAGCTCGTCCTTCCACTTTTGCGGAATCGGGCTTTCTTTTGTCAGCAAAGGCCGCGTACCAAATTGAAACGCGATCTGACCCAGCTCGGGATTATCAATCCAGTCTTCCCAGTCACGCAGGTACCAGACACCGCCCGCCATAACGATCGGCACGCTGTCATCAATGCCGCAATCGCGCATGATGTCACGCACCGCCTTTACGCGCGGATAAGGGTCCTGCGGTTCACGCGGATCTTCCGCATTGGACAGGCCATTATGCCCGCCCGCCAGCCATGGGTCTTCATACACCACCGCGCCCAGCAGGTCCGGCACCTTGTGATAGGCGCGTTTCCATAATGCCCGAAATGCGCGGGCCGAGCTGATGATCGGCAGGTAATAGACATCATATTGCTGCGCTATTTCAGACAGCTTATACGGCATACCCGCGCCGCAGGTCACGCCCTGTACCATACCCTTTGTCTGTTCAAGAATGCCGTGCAATATATCCTGCGCACCGCCCATTTCCCACAGCACATTGATATTGATGGCGCCCTTGCCGCCGGCAATCTCATGTGCCTGCTTCACCTGCGCCACACCGCCCGCAATGCCATAGGCAATCAGTTCTTCATGCCGGTCACCGCGGGTCTTGCCTTCATAGGTTTGCGCAATGACATTGCCGTTTTCGTCATAGCTGTCGGCATTGACCGCCGATACCGTGCCGATGCCGCCAGCGGCCGCCCATGCGCCCGAGCTGGCATGGTTTGTTGCCGACACACCCTTGCCACCTTCGATCAGCGGCCAGACTTCACGGCCGGCATACTGGATTGGTTTCAACCCTTTAAACAATGTGCGATCCCCTTACTTGCAATCCGCTATATAGACATAACGGAGAAAATGCGCGGAATAAATCTTCCGCCCTCCAAATGGTTTAGGTTTCAATATCAGCTTTTCTGGCTGGAACAGCTTTTGATTTCAGATGGTTCCGGCCGCTCTCCCTCAGCCTCAAAGCGGGCGAAATATCCAGCGATATCTGGCTTTTCCTCAAACTCCACCAGCTTGTACCCGACAGCTGCAAATTCACAGAACAGCAATTTGGGCGGAATACCGTGTTTCGTTGTCGGGCGATCCACATCAACCACTATGACCTGCCCGCCCTCCTTGAGCGCCGGGCGCATCCGCCAGATAAAGGCATAGGGTTCGGTCACTTCGTGATACATATGCACCATGAGAATGCGGTCAAAACTGTTCTTCGGCAGCTTCGGATCGTCAATTTCACCGGGTTTGATCGAGACATTGTCGAGCCGTTCACGTTCCACACGTGTACCCAGTTTCTTGAGCGCATCCGTGTCAATATCCTGTGCCAGCACGCGACCGGATTCGCCAACGCGTTCGGCTAGGCGGACAGTATAATATCCCCCGCCCGCGCCGATATCCGCAACTGTCGTGCCTTCCTCAATGCCCGCCATATCCATGACTTTATTGGCTTCGTCACGGTCGTCGCGCGCTTCTTCGGTTGAAAAACTGTTGCCGATCACCTTGGATACGGGACGGTCAGGCGACGGGAATGCGCGTGACGTTTCCGGGCGGCTCGTATCGGTATCAACCGGTTTGCACGCAGCAAAAGCCAGCAATAGCGCCCCTGCACAGAGATTTTTCACTTGTAACATATCTCGTCTTTAACGTGAGGGTCCGTGCTTGTCCAAGGCTTAGAAGCACTGCCCATAAAAAGTCCGGAAAATGTCTAGTCGACGTCCTCGACATCAACTTTCTCACCCGTCACCTTTTGCGAAAGCGCGGCGGCCATAAACGGATCAAGTGCCCCGTCAAGCACATCGGAAGGCGCCGATGATGTGAGGCCGGTGCGCAGGTCCTTCACCATTTGATAGGGTTGCAGCACATAGGAACGGATCTGGTGCCCCCAGCCAATTTCGGTCTTGGCGGAATATTCACCGCTCGCCTCGGCTTCGCGCTTCTGCATTTCCGCCTCGTACAGCCGCGCTTTCAGCATGCCCATGGCGGTGGCCCGGTTCTTGTGCTGTGACCGGTCATTCTGACTGGCGACGATAATGCCCGATGGCACGTGGGTTATCCGCACTGCGGAGTCCGTGGTATTCACGTGCTGACCGCCGGCACCCGATGCCCGGTAGGTGTCCACTTTCAGGTCGCTTTCGTTAATCTCGACCTCGAAACTGTCGTCAATCACCGGATAGACCCAGACGCTGGAAAAACTGGTGTGCCGTTTGGCCGCGCTGTCATAGGGGGAAATGCGCACCAGCCGGTGCACGCCGCTTTCGGTCTTCGCATAGCCATAGGCATTCTCGCCCTTGATATGCAGCGTCGCCGACTTGATGCCCGCCTGATCACCGGCCTGGTACTCGATCATTTCAACCTTATACCCGCGCTTTTCCGCCCAGCGCTGGTACATGCGCAGCAGCATCTCGGCCCAATCCTGGCTCTCCGTGCCGCCTGCTCCGGCGTGAATTTCCAGATAGGTGTCAAGCGCATCGGCCTCATGCGCCAGCAGCGCCTGCACCTTGTCCTTCTCTGCGCGTTTGGCCAGTTTTTCGAGCGTGTCATGGCCTTCATCAACAATCTCGTCATCGCCCTCGGCCTCGCCCATTTCAATAAACTCGACAGCGTCAGCCATTTCCTGGCTGATGTCATTGACGGTGGACACCGCCTGCTCCAGCCGGCGGCGCTCACGCATCACTTCTTCGGCAGCCTTTGGATCATCCCAAAGCGTGGGGTCTTCCACCCGCGCGTTCAGCTCGTCAAGGCGGCGCAGGGCATTGTCCCAGTCCAGCGACGTGCGCACCAGATTCAGCGCCGCCTCAATCGTTTCAATATGGCCCTGCCCCTCGGCACGCATGGCATCTCTCCATCACGGATGTCGTTAAATTGCTATTGGGAGCGCCATAAATGATTGCACGCATATGTAAAGCACAGGCTGATAACTTCACGGATCATGGCCCGGTCGAACACGCAGCTTTGCATGCAAAACGCCGTTATAGTCCTGATTTGCAATGTAAATTACTGATCCGGCTTCTTGCGCTTTACACGGAGTTATGGGAGTGAGTAAGAGTTAAATTCCGATATCAGAAAGAATATTCCCCATGTTCATCCACCCCAAATGCCTGATGGAAGCGGCTTTGGGGCGGCGCATAGGTGATTTGCCTGCACCGGATTTGCCCGTGTGTGATTCGTTTTTCATGGCCGTAACTGCCATGGTTGGCGACAGCGGGGTGAAGGCATGAAATACCGGCCCGCATATCGCTCCCCCCTCATGGCTGTCCGCGCATGGTTTGTGGCGGCGATGGCAGCTTGCGTGATGGCAGGATGCGCCACGGTGTCAGGCGAATATGCAGGCATAGACCTGCGGGCGGCCCCTGCGACTGCTCAGGTGGCTGAAATCCAGTCCCTCGCCCGCCGTGCACAGACGGGCGACAAATATGCACAGTTGGAACTGGGCATCCGCTATGAGGAGGGGAATGGTGTGGAGCGCAATCTGAAACGCGCAAAGAAACTGTACGCGGCGGCGGCCAGTGACAGCGGCGGCAAAGTCTGGGTCTACTCTCCGCCCGTAGGCAATGGCACATCGGGCAGGGTTATTCCTGTTGATGCCGGGCCGAAACAGTATGGGCTTGCTGAGGCGAAGAGAAGGTTGGAACGGAAATAAGATGTATAATAATATTAGTAAAAAAATTACTCTGACGGCAGGCGCTTTGGCAACAATAGGCTGCACAAGCGTTGACAATAAAGGATTTGTGATCCCGCATACGGATATTAATGTGATCGAATTGCTTTTTTCAGAGGAGTTTGACCAACATTATTACGATCCCGGAAAAGATGGGTATAAAATCTGTAGGCAGAGCAGTGTCCATCCTGACGTTAAAGTTAGTCAAGTAGACGTTGTAATGTACTCAAAAACTATGGGGTCATTGGGCAATGAAAATGATTGTCAGGTAATGCAATTAAAAAAACTTCCAAGTAACTCTATTTATAATAAAAAGTTAATTAAAAATAATTGTACTTATTACTTTTCATATAAAAAAGGTAAGATATCAAAAATATACTATATTTTTGATGGGAGCATTGATTATTATGCGAAGTGTCGATTTAGGCTTGCTTTATTTTCAAAAGGTATGAATGGGGCTTTAGATATTTCTGACGAACGTTTGTTTGTCAGACGAGAAAAAAGCCCATGGGCGCACCTGTCTCCGGGACCGAGCTATGTGCCTTTGGTGCATTGGTTTATGGGGCTGTGCGATTTTAAAATGCGGCAATTTGATAGTGTTGCAGATGCTGTGCGTGCGAGTGAAAGCGTGCGTTGTGGTAAATTGAAATAACCGTTTTTTGGAGTTTTTATGTCAGATCAGAATGCAAGGGCGACTTTTTTGTCAGCACTTCGAGCGGCACTAGCCGATAGCACCCTGAGTGTTTCGGAAAATATCGTGCTGCTTAATTACGGTGACAGTTCACTTAATCCCTAAACCGCTCTCTCACAATAGCAACTCTAGCACCGCGCTTCACAACGATGGGCTCAATAAATCCCACCCTGGTCCTGCAGGAAGTCGCTGTCGGACTGCTGGGTCTCCCTGCGCACTTTTCGCTGCACCTTGGGAGCCGCTTTTTTCTTTGCCGTCTGCTCAATCTCTTCCTTGCGGATGGTACGGCGCGGTTCGGTTTCGGGCTTGAATGCTTCCCATATCACCGCTGCCTTGGGGTCATCGCCCGGCCATGCGCCATAGACGCGGCGGCCGGTTTTGCGGTCGATGCGGACCATACGAATGCCGCGCGGCGCGCGGAATGGCGTGATCGGCATATCTTCGAAAGCGGCCTTGGCAAACTGTTTGAATATCGGCGCGGCAAGCGAACCGCCCTGGGCGTAACTGCCCATGTCACGTGGCTGGTCATAACCCATATAGACACCCGCCACGACATCGGGTGTGCCGCCAACAAACCAGACATTTGTGGGGCCGGAAGACGTTCCCGTCTTGCCAAACAGCGGCCGGTCAAGATCGCGCAGGTTCTGCGCCGTGCCGCGCAGCACAACGCCTTCGAGCATATGCACCACCTGATAGGCGGTCATCGGGTTCATCAGCTGTTTGCCGATCGGTTTAAGACGCGGCATCGGCTGGCCATCATATTTGGGCATGTTGCATCCTGCACAATCGCGGGTGTCGGTGCGGAAAATGACCTTGCCGTTGCGGTCCTGCACATAATCGATCACGCTGGGTTTGAGTTCCCGGCCATGGTTGACCAGCATCGAATAGGCATTGGTCATTTTCATGACCGTGGTGTCGCCTGCGCCCAGTGCAAAGGCGAGATAAGGCTCATATTCGCCAATATCCATGCGGGCGATTGTCTTGACCACATTTTCCATGCCGGCATCATTGGCGGCGCGCACCGTCATCAGGTTGCGCGATTGTTCCAGCCCCCAGCGCAGAGTCTGCGACCCTGCTCCGCGCGCATTGCCGAAATTGCGGAAACATTTGCGGCCCAGCGAGGCCGACTGATAGACACAGAATGTATCGTCAACCAGCTTGGTCGCTGGGGTCATGCCCTGGTCCAGCGCGGTGGCATAGACAAATGGCTTGATCGTTGAGCCTGGCTGGCGCTCTGCCTGAGTGGCCCTGTTGAACGAGCTGATGCGCGAGTCAAACCCGCCCTGCATGGCATAGATACGCCCGTTATAGGGGTTTTGCGCGACCATGCCGCCGGATATTTCGGGAATGTTGCGCAACGCCCAGCTATTGCCATCAGGCGCAACCGCAATAATATCGCCCGGCTTCATCATGTTGAAGGCCGTGCCGCTCTTACCGCGCAATGATGCGGCATAGCTGGGCAACGAGCCGGTTTCACCATCGGTAAAACCAATGGTGGCCGTCTTGCCTGATTTCGAAACAACAACGGCCACGCGCCAGTTCGAATAATCAAGCCCGATAAAAGTCGAACGCAGGCGGCTCGCCCATTGGTCGTCTATCTCTATGGTGTTGATGGGGCCGCTCCAGCCCTTGCCACGCGCATATCGGCGCAAACCATCGCGCAACGCCTTCGTGGTCTCCACCTGCATATCGGGGCGCAGCGAAGTGCGCACCCAAAGGCCACCTGAATAGATGCCGTGCTCGCTATCTTCGCTGTCCTCGCCATATTTTTCAATCAGCTGGCGGCGGACTTCTTCGATAAAATACCCACCAACCCTTGTAAAACCGTCGCTTTTGCTGCGCACTGTGCCCAGCGGCTGCGCACGTGCTGCGTCCCTCTCTGCTGCGCTGATAAAGCCATTGTCAGCCATTTCGCCGAGCGCCCAGTTGCGCCGCTCAATCGCGCGTTCTTCATTATTTTCAGGACGGTAATTGGACGGGCCTTTGGGCAGAATGGCAAGATAGGCCATTTCATGCAGCTCAAGATCACCCACATCCTTGTCAAAATAGGCCCGCGCGGCCGCCTGCACGCCATAGGCACTGCGGCCCAGGAAAATCTCGTTCAGATAGAGCTCAAGTATCTGCTCCTTGGTCAGCGCATCTTCTATGCGGTAGGCCAGCAAGGCTTCTTTAAGCTTACGGTCAATCGAATATTCATCACCAATCAGCAGGTTCTTTGCCACCTGCTGCGTGATGGTAGAGCCGCCCCTGGCACGCTGTCCTGAACCGATCTTGGTCACATAATCGAATACCGCACCTGCCAGCCCAGGATAATCAAGGCCGCCATGGTCAAAAAAGGTTTTATCCTCTGCCGACAGATACGCTTCAATCAATTGATCGGGATAGTCGATATATTGCAGCTGTACACGGCGTTCGCGTGCGTAGCTTTGTGTGATTTCACCATCATAACCGCGCACCATGGTGGGCAATTCCGGCTGGTAATCCACCAGGGCTTCAGCAGACGGCAGATTGCGGATTACCAGCAGCCATAGCAGGAACCACGCAAACAGCATGGCGCCGATAAGAATGGCGACAAGCTTGAACCACCGTTTTTGCCACAGGGCCATGAACCGTTCGGCAAAATCGCTTGCAAACTGGCGCATTCGCGCCGCGAAACTCATATCATCTGTCTGTTCCATTACTGCGCTGGTTAGCACAGCTTTGCGCGGATAGGCCAGATGCTAAAGTCGTTAATTGTCTATAATTTCAGAAAGGCAATTGAGCCGTGATTCAGAAAGCATGCGTCTAGCGCATGGCCAGCTGCCGCGCAAAATATACATTGACTGCATTTGCGACGGATTTTGCCAGCTTGTCCCTGCCCGCATTGGACGTCAGGAAATCCACATCCTTTTCATTGGTGAGGTAGCCGCTTTCCAATAGAATGGACGGTACATCAGGTGCCTTGAGCACGACAAATGATGCAAAGCGGTGCGAATTTGTCCGGAATGTCATGTTGCCACGCCCTTCGCGCAGCACCAGTTTCGCAAAATCTGCAGACAGGTTCATCGTCTGGCGCTGGGTCAGGTCGATGAGAATCGAATTCACGTCATCCGGTGTATCGCCAAGGTTAACGCCATTGATAATATCCGCCTTGTTCTCACGCGCGGCCAGGCGCGCTGCCTCACGGTCAGATGCGGCCTCGGCCAGTGTATACACCGTGGCACCATTGGCTTCTTCATTGCCCGCCGCATCGGCATGTACCGAGATAAACAGGTCAGCATTCATCCGCCGTGCGATGCCATAGCGTTCCTGCAGCACGAGAAAGCGGTCATTTTCGCGCGTCAGGGCAACACGCACGCGTCCTTTTTTGAGCAGTTCGTCACGCATCGCCTTGGCAATGGCCAGTGTTACGTCTTTTTCGCGCTTGCCTCCATGCGGGCTAATCGCGCCCGGGTCATGACCGCCATGACCCGCATCAATAATGACCAATGGACGGCTATCGTCGTTGGGGCCATATATTTTGGGCAGCTTCACTTCAGGTTTAACTTTGGGCAGTGGCACGCGCACACTATATTGCTTGCGTGGCGGCTTGGCGCGAAAATTGAGCGGCGGCAGAAATTGCTTGCGGCCTGACTGAATAAGCCGCGCAAACTGACTGCGGTCTGTTTCGATCAGGGAAAGTGTCAGGCTGCGGCCATTTTTCGAAAAACGGCCGGAACCGATCGTGGCTGGCCGGTCAAGATCAAGAACGATCCGCGCAGTATCGGGAGAGAATTGCGCTTTACGGATTGTACGCACAAGGCCGCTACCGCCGTGCGCACCCTTGCGCGCAGTGGCACCCTTGATATCAATTGCAATACGGTCAGGGCCTTCCAGCGTAAAGCCCGATGCCTGCGCGATCAGACCATCAAAATGCAGCGTGACGTCATGGCCCCGCAATTCAACACGCGACAGTTCGCCTGCATATGCGGGGTTTTGCGCGAATAGCAGGCCCATAAATGACAATACAGTAAACATGCCCGCCTTGTGCCACGCTTTCATCCCATTAATCCAGTTGCTAAACATCAGCTTTTTCCTGCCATTTTTATTGTTGAATCCCGTTTTGGGACAGTTTCAACATGGCCTAAGCCCAAATGGTTAACAAAAATTAAACGTTTTAATCCGCCTGTGCGGATGCGGATAATTTTACAAAAGCGATAATTTGCGCAACCTTTTGGTTGCCGCCTATGTAAACCGGTGCTAGCAGTGACCATATAGGGGCCGGTAAAGCTATTAAACCGCTTGTCAAACGCCCCTTTTTCTCAGCCCCCGCGCATTCATGCGGCGGCTATGACCAGGTTGATGCTATATGGAATTGAGTTACGCCCGAGTACCGCAATCGCTTCAAGGCGATGTATCGCGGACAACTCGTGGGCACTGCGCCAATGTCGCAGCTCACTTCCTATCAGCAGACACGTTTATTTCTTTTTTAAACCATTGGAAGCCCGCCCAGCCTTTGCTTCGCGGACGCTCCATCACAGATATGCGCAAGCCCACCGGACATAAGCTGTCACGGCGACTTGCGCGGAGACTAATTAATGACAACGCGTATGTTAATCGACGCGCGCCACCGGGAAGAAACCCGCGTGGCTGTGCTCAAAGGGAACCGGATTGAGGAGTTTGATTTCGACTCTGCTGAACACAAGCAGATAAAAGGCAATATATATTTGGCAAAAGTGACGCGGGTTGAACCCTCGCTACAGGCTGCATTTGTTGATTATGGCGGCAACCGCCATGGTTTCCTCGCCTTTTCCGAAATCCACCCTGACTATTACCAGATACCAAAGGAAGACCGCGACGCATTGCTGGCCGAAGAAGCCAAGCACGCCGAAGAAGAAGCCGCGCTACGCGATCAGGAAGAGGAAAGCGGTGATCTTAGCCCGCCTTCGCTTGATGATGAAGAACACAGCGAAGGCCGTTCTTCATTCGAAGAAGAGCTGATCGAAGAAAACGGCATTATTGAGCAGAAAAGCGAAGCTGCGTCCGATGATGACGACGACGCCGATGACAATTCGGAAGAATCGGAAGAAGAAGGCAAAGGCAAGGATGCAAAGGCCAAAAAGGGCAAGCGCCCGCGCCGCGGCGGCCGCAAGGGTGGCCGTGCCAAGGCAAGCGATGAAGCGCGCAAGAAACGTCTTGCCCTACGCCGCCGTTACAAAATTCAGGATGTTATCCATCGCCGTCAGGTCCTGCTGGTCCAGGTCGTAAAGGAAGAACGCGGCAATAAAGGTGCGGCGCTTACCAGCTATCTGTCACTGGCCGGCCGTTACTGCGTGCTTATGCCCAACAGCTCACATGGTGGCGGCATCAGCCGGAAAATTTCCAATGGCGCCGATCGCAAGCGGCTCAAATCCATTATTGCCGAAATGAAACTGCCCAAAACCATGGGCTGCATCGTACGGACCGCCGGTCTTTCGCGCACCAAGACCGAGATCAAGCGCGATTTTGATTATCTGGCGCGGCTTTGGGACGAAATCCGCGAAAAAACATTGAGCGCATCCGCGCCGCAGCAGATCCACAGCGACAGCGATCTGATCAAGCGCGCCATTCGCGACATATATAATCGCGAAATCCAGGAAGTCCTTGTTGAGGGTGCCGATGGATATCGTGCAGCCAAGGATTTCATGAAACTGCTTATGCCCAGCCATGCCCGGCGGGTGAAAAGCTATGCCGATCCTGTTCCGCTGTTCCAGCGTTACGGCGCGGAAGATCAGCTTTCCGCCATGTATGACCCGGTCGTCCAGCTGAAATCCGGCGGATATCTGGTGATAAATCCGACAGAGGCGCTGGTTTCCATCGATATCAACTCTGGCCGTTCGACCAAGGAACATGGCATTGAGCAGACGGCGGTTGCCACCAATCTGGAAGCGGCACATGAAATCGCGCGCCAGCTGCGCCTGCGTGATATGGCCGGCCTGGTCGTGATCGATTTTATCGACATGGATTACGGATCCAACGTACGCAAAGTTGAAAAAGCGATGCGCGATGCGCTCAAATCTGACCGTGCACGTATTCAGGTGGGCCGTATTTCCGGCTTTGGCCTGATGGAAATGAGCCGCCAGCGGCTGCGCACAGGTGTATTGGAAGCCACCACGCGAATCTGCCCGCACTGTGACGGCACCGGCCTGGTCCGTACCGCCTCTTCCGCTGGCCTGGCCGCACTGCGCATGCTGGAAGAAGAAGCCGGCAAAGGCAAAGGCACATCCATCACCATGCGCACGAGCAGCGAGGCGATGATTTACGTGCTGAACAACAAGCGCAACGACATTGCCTCAATCGAAGAGCGTTATGGCGTAAAAATCGAAATACTGCCCGATGGTGAGGAAGAAGGCGCAAAAATGGCCGTATCCTCCTCTGGTCCCAAACCCGCCAACACGCCCAAGTTTGAACCCATTGTCGATGATGATGAGGATGAGGACGATATTCCCGAAGCCGAGGACAATGATGGCGAGGACAAAAGCGATCGGCCCAAACGCCGCCGCCGTCGCCGTGGTCGCCGCGGTGGCCGCAAGGAAAATCGTAAAAATGCGGGTCAGAATGATGACGGGGATTCGGGCGGTGATGACAACGCGGATGACAGATCAGCCAAAGATTCAGACGCAGATTCCGGCAAGGATGACACATCAGAAGAGAAACCAAAACGCGGTCGGCGCGGTAGCCGCGGCGGACGTGGACGCGGTGCCTCCAAAAAACCTGATGATGCCAAGCAGGCTGATGCCGATGAAAAATCCGCTGATAAAGACCCGGTAGCAAAAAGCGACGCAAAGGCCGAAGAAACAGCCACGGATGGCGAGGAAAAGCCAAAACCGCGTCGCCGGACACGCAAGGTTGCCGATAAAAAGGCCGAAGCGGAAAAAGCCGATGATGGCGATGCGAATGCAAAGGCTGAAAAAGAGGAGAAACCAAAGCGTAAACCGCGCAAAAAGGCAGAACCTAAAGCCGATACCCCCAAAGCCGATACGAAAGCCAAGGCGGACAGTGCAGAAACGGCCGACAAGCCAGTCAAAAAGGCTGCCCCGCGCAAACGCGCGCCTGCCAAGGCAAAGGAAGATGCGGCGGACAAGCCCGCCAGAAAGCCACGCAAGGCAGCACCTAAAAAAGCCGCTGACTCTGACAAAGCGCAGAAAGATGCTGCGCCAGAGGCTGGCCCTGAAGCCAGCAATGATGCCAATGGCAGCGCAGGCGGCAAAAAAGGCTGGTGGCAACGCACATTCGGTTAGTGCCGTATAGATGATAACAGCGATCCAGCCCCACTCGGTCAAATCATCGGATGGGGCAGGTGAGTGATTTGAACAAACCTGGAGATTTGAACAGGCCATGCCTGCGGAGAAAATTCACGCGCTTATTCTGGCAGGGAACAGACAGAAACCCGATCCGATTTTATCGGTTTATGCCGTGCCATCAAAAGCATTCATCAAGCTTGATGGCGCTATACTGATCCATCATGTAATCCGCGCATTATCGAGCCATGACATAATCGGGTCGATATATATATACAGCGACACACCTGAACAGATGCACGGCGCACTTTCGGACCATTATTACCCAGAGCATGTGAATTTTCATTATCTTAAGAGCAAGCGCACGATTGCAGCCACACTGGATGCGTATTTTTCCGAACAGGACAATGATGCCGCCACGATTGTCACAACCGCAGACAATGCACTGCTGACGGGCACCATGGTGCGCGAATTCCTTCAGCATGCGGTACCTAATGACATAGCAGTCGCACTGGTGGAACGCGCAAATTACAGCAAACAGTTTGATGATACACAACGCACATGGTTGAAATTTCGCGGCGGCCATTGGTCGGGCGCTAACCTGTTCTGGTTTGGCGGAAAACGAGTCCGGCCTGTCATCAATGTCTGGCGTAATATAGAGCAACAGCGAAAAAAGGGCTGGAGGGTTATTGCTGAATTTGGCTTTTTCAACCTTATCTTAGCAGCGCTGCGACTGATCACCCTGCATGACACTGCCACGCGTATTGGCCGTCGCTTCGGCCTAAACGTGCGCGTTATCGAAATGTCAGATCCAGCAGCGTGTATTGACATTGACAAGCCGTCAGACCTTGAGCTTGCTGAGACCATTCTGGATGCGAGATCCTAAAGTTTACTATGCTTCAGGATCAATCCTGCAACGCTTTAACTTGCCGCCAACAAGCCAATGCCAAGGCCAGCATGGTACAGGTGGAAACGAGACATATGACAGCCGCAGCACCTATGATACCGTAAGGTTCAAGCACCAAATATAGCCCGGCAACAATGCCTAGCAGCCCAGCCATACCGATGGCCATGGAAACACCTGCCTTGCCCGATGACTGTAGTAATGGATCAAGCCCGACTCCCATAAGCGTTACTGCACCTGCCATACCAAGCAGGACAAGTACCGGATAAGCTCCCAGATAGTCGGAACCCGCTAACAACAAGATAATATATTTGCCGATTAGCACCAGAAAAATAGCAAAGATAATCCCAGTTACTACCGAAACCCTCACCGATTTCATGAACAGACCCCTAAAGCCGTGTATATCGCCATTGCCATGGGCAAAGGCCATTTCAGCCAGCAGCGGACGAGCTACAGTTTCGCTTAATTTGTACACCGAATTGGCAAGTTGGGCCGCCAGCCGATAAAGCCCCGCCGCCACCTCCCCTACACCGGCACCAACAATCAGCACAGTCAAATGCTCTTTCGCGGAACGGATAAGGTTAATCACATTCATGTTCATAAAGAAACTAAGCAGATCACGATGCTTTGCCGGAACCATGAGCACTGATCGCAGATCCAAACCTGCTGTACCCAATAGTTTTTGACGAACGACAAATAGCCAGAAGATCAGCATACTCAGCACCTCTGCACATGCCCAAGCCATAAGGAAGTTTGCAAGCGTGGGCTGCGTAGCGAGCACCACCAGCGCACCCACCATACGTCCAATGGGTATCATAGCATCAGCAACAGCACCATCACGAAACCGGTCATTGGCACGCAATATGCCCAATGCGGTCGATCGGATAGAGAGCAACATCATTACCGCAAAAACGGCAATGGTCATATTGTAGCTTTCAGGCCATCCAAACAGATTAGAAAGCGGTCCAATAAGCAACAGGCATATGAATACTCCCATAATTCCGCCGCCTATTTCCCACAACAAACAATGCCAGGAAATTTGTGAGAAACTCTGCTTTCCAGACTCATGGCTATTCAAGTAACCATACTTAACTACAGATTGCCATGTCTGAAAGCGCATTGAATTTGCCAGCAGTTGAACAACGCTTACAATCAGGACAAATGTACCGTATTGAACAACACCCAATGTCCTCGTCACGATCGCCAGATAGAAAAAACTGAGCACAGCCGTTACCCCCTGCCCTGAAAACAACCAGATGCTGTTTTGAATAACATTAGCTATCAGGTTTCGTGTTGGGGGGGCGCTGTTCACTCTTTTTTGTGTCATGTGCTATCCGTAAGCAAGGCACGTGCACGATCCATAATGTGCCCGCCAGCAATAGCAAAAGCTTGCACGCTATATTCACGAAGCACATCTTCACGTCCTTGTTTGCCCAATCGCGTAATTTCCTGTGGTGAAGAAAGGACGGTACGGAGCGTATTTGCAAGATCGTTCACATTTTCATGTTTTACAAGATACCCGTTTTCACCGCTGCGTATAGTGTGTGCCAGTTGCCCGACTCTGGAAGCAATTGTCATCGCTCCGCACGCTATAGCTTCATGGGCAGCGATACAGAATCCTTCGCGCCGTGACGGCTGCAAATAGGCATGATGCTGACTGATAAAATTAAGCGGTGCATCAATATAGCCTACAAAATTCACATTCCTGATCCCGTTTCTATCTGCAAGCGCCTCTAACCGATTAAGCTCGCTGCCTTCACCGCCTATATCAATGGAAAAAGGTACTGCTGGCTCGAACCCGTTATTTTGAAGTTTTGCAAGGCTGTGCAGCAGAATATCATAGCCTTTTGCAACATGTAGCCTGCCTAGGCTGGCAAATTTGACCGTTTCACCTGACTGCCAGACCTGCGCTGGTGGGAAATTTCCGTCGGCCCTGAAAATCGGCCATGTCTCGATTGCATGCATCGGAAAGCCCAGATTATTATGCGTGAAATCAACTACCGCATCGGAATCAGCTATCCAGAAACGTGATGCATGCCCCCTGCGCGCCAACATCCATTTATTGACCCTTTTGAGATACGCGTTATGTTGCCAGCTTATCACGGGAATGCCGAGTGCTCGGCCAATCACCTGTCCAATCAGCGTTGCCTGGGTCAGTGATGTCCAAATGATATCCGGGCGATCGCGCTCCAACGCCGCATATAGCCATTTATACGCCGTAAAATGATCCGATTTACCGCCGTCATGGCAATGCCAGCAGATTCCCGCTGCCTCGATTGCCGGAATCGCCTTGCCGTTACGCTTCGATAGCGCGTACAGGGTCGGCTGCGCCGCATTTTCCTGCATCACATCAAACAACGCAGGCACAGGAAACTGCGCACCACCCGCTTCCAGTGAATTTATGACATATGCGATCCTGATAGTTGCGAACTCCTAATGCATGTCCAGGACGATAATCCGGGTGAACATATTAAGTGGATTTATTCCTCTATTGCGCACACAGATGCCGCCTGCAATATGCAAGCGATGAAATCTGTCTGCTTCTTATTCAATCATGACACTCCGCATCAGGTTGCGCATATGGCTGGAATTGCCGCCGCGCTTGCTGAACGCTACCCCGATATAAAATCTGCTGCTATGGTCAGCGATGAAAATATACGTCAGGCTTTGGCGCGTAATGTAGCCCCAACAGCACTAAAAAAACTTGAGATTGCGCCAATGAAATTTCCAAGATGGCTGGATAGTTTAATCACGCCACTGAATCGACTAATGCCAGCGCGGCGGTTCCTGCGGCTGCATTGGAACGCGCCATATTTACGTACGTTCGATGCAATCATCTCTACCGAAAGAACCTGTCTGACACTAAAGAAAAGATGGCGGGAAGATGGACCCAAATTTATCCATGTGCCGCATGGCGCGGGTGACCGCAACGTAACGCACCATCCCGAAAAAAAGCTGTTCGACCATTTCCTTCTATCAGGCCTGAAAATGCGCGATCAGATGGTACGCCACAATATTGCCCGGCCCGAAGATTGCTCAATCATCGGCTATCCCAAATTTGACAGCATAGGATTACGGCCAAAAAAACGTTTTTTCCAAAATGATAATCCAGTTTTTCTCTATAATCCGCATTTCGACCCCGCGCTTTCGAGTTGGTATAATCATGGTGTCGACATACTGGATTGGTTCTATGCAAATAGCGATAGATACAATCTGATATTTGCGCCGCATATCATGCTGTTTTTCAAAAAAACGCATATTTCGCTTGAATATAAGGTAAGCCGCCAACGACCTGATATACCATCTAAATATTTAAATTCTTCGAATATCCTTATTGATACAGACAGCAAAAACCTGTTTGATATGAGCTACACGCTCTCTGCTGATGCATATATTGGCGATGTGAGCAGTCAGATATATGAATTTCTCTATAGTCCACGCCCCTGTTTCTTTGTCGATGTACGCCATCACAAAGACACCAAATCTAAGGAAGAAACATATGATTCTTGGACATGTGGACCGGTGGCTTCAAACATGACCGAGCTTGCGCCCTATTTATTGGATTGGCGCGCTGTTGGTCAGCAGTATCTGGACAGGCAGACGCGCCTCATTAATTACATGACTGACAGGACCAACCCGAACAGCGCAGCGGCTCGGGGTGCTGACGCTGTCGCGAAATATCTGGGTATATCGTTGCATCAGTAAAAACTGATACTTTGAAAACGGCCAGGATGTTGTTATAGGCGGCGAACTTACAGGAGACAAAAGTAGCATGGCGACTTTCACACTGCCGAAAAACAGCAAGATCAGCCGGAATGGACAGACTCACCAGGCTGCGGATGATGCCGGCAAGGTCAAGAAATTCAAAGTGTACCGCTATGATCCCGACAGCGGTGAAAATCCGCGTTATGACACGTTTGAGGTCGATACCGAAAATTGCGGGCCGATGGTGCTCGACGCGCTGATCAAGATGAAAAGCGAGCAGGACAGTACGCTCACTTTCCGCCGTTCCTGCCGCGAAGGCATTTGCGGCTCGTGTTCAATGAATATCAATGGCAGGAATGGCCTTGCCTGCACCACTGCAATTGAAGACTGTAAGGGTGATGTGCGCATCACGCCGCTGCCGCATATGGATGTGGTCAAGGATCTGGTGCCCGACTTCACCCATTTCTATGCGCAATATGCGTCGATCAAACCATGGCTGCAGACACTGACCCCCGAACCATCGGGCAAGGAACGCCTGCAAAGCCCGGAAGACCGCGAAAAGCTCGACGGGCTGTATGAATGCATCCTGTGCGCCTGTTGTTCAACCAGTTGCCCCAGCTATTGGTGGAACAGCGATAAATTCCTGGGTCCTGCCATTTTGCTACAGGCCTATCGCTGGCTGGCAGACAGCCGTGATGAAATGACAGGCGAGCGGCTTGACGAGCTGGAAGATCCCTTCCGCCTCTATCGCTGTCACACCATCATGAACTGCGCCAATGTCTGTCCCAAAGGACTTTCGCCGGCCAAGGCTATTGCCGAAATCAAGAAAATGACCGCCGAGCGGCATATCTGATCCGGTATACTGATTGCGATCAGTGCCTATGCCCGATCATCTGCCCAATCACCTTCAGGGCGACACTGTCTTTGATCACTCGCCCGACCCGGATCGCCCCGGCTGGCTGAAATGGGGCTTGCGGGAAAAAGACCGCTATAACAGCACCATCGGCCCCATGTGGGCAAAGCTGCGCGAAGACGGCATTACGGTCGTGCGCACCGAACCGGGTCATTTACAGGGAAATATCGGCAATAATGTGCATGGCGGCGCCATGCTGACACAGATTGACATTGCGCTGTTTGTGGCCGCGCGGCTGCATGGCGCCCTGCGATATGGCCCCGGCGTTACACTCGACCTCAACACACAGTTTCTTAACCCAGGACGTATTGGCGAGCCGCTGGATGCCGAGGTTGAAATCTTGCGCGAAACAGGACGGCTACTGTTCCTGCGCGGATTGCTGATACAGGGCGCGGACCGTATCGCCGCCTTTTCCGGTACCATCCGCAAAACCCCGAAGCCGCGCGCATGAGCAGCCTTATTGCCCGCTATGACGAGCTGATTGCGGCAGGAGAACTGCGCGCCGATACTGACCAGCGACAGACTGTAGACGTGCTGGGGCGGCTACAGGAAAAACTGGAAGCAGCCCCGCCGCGTGGCAGCGTTTTATGGCGGCTGGTCGGCCGAAAGCCCGAAGCACCGCGCGGCATATATATGTGGGGCGGTGTCGGGCGCGGCAAATCCATGCTGATGGACCTGTTCTATGACAATCTGGACATTGCCCGCAAACACCGCGCGCATTTCCATGAATTCATGCTCGATATCCATGCCCGGCTGCGCACCGAACGCGATACGCAGAAAGGCGACCCGATTGCCGCTGTATCAAAGCAGCTTGCCGAGGAAGTCCGCGTACTCGCCTTTGACGAAATGGTGGTCAATAACAGCGCAGATGCGATGATCATGTCGCGGCTGTTTACTGCCCTGATAGACGCCGGCGTCACCATCGTGACCACATCAAACCGCCCGCCCGATGATCTTTACAAAGACGGGCTAAACCGTGAGCATTTCCTGCCCTTTATCGCGCTGATGAAGGCACGGATGCGTATATTGCCGCTCAACGGCCCGACCGATTACCGTTTGGAACGCCTGTCAGGCAGTGACACATGGCTGGTCCCGAATGGAGAGCAGGCCACGCAGGAATTGAGCGCCGCTTTTTTCCGCCTGACCGACTATCCGCCCGAAGACCGGGCCAATGTTCCGTCAATAGAGCTGAAAGTCGAAGGCGGACGCACCCTGCATGTACCACGCGCACTAAAGGGCGTTGCTGTATTCTCTTTCAAGCGGCTGTGCGGAGAAGCACGCGGCGCGGCCGATTATCTGGCCATCGCCCGCCGCTTTCATACAGTCATCATGGTTGGCATTCCCGTGCTGTCACCCGAAAACCGCAATGAAGCTGCTCGCTTCGTGACCCTGATCGACGCCCTATACGAATACCGGGTCAAACTGCTCGCCGCAGCAGATGCCGAGCCAGCCGCGCTCTATCCGCATGGCGATGGCCGGTTCGAATTTGACCGCACCGTGTCGCGGCTTATGGAAATGCAGTCAAATGACTATCTGGCCCTGGGCCATGGCAGCGAGACGGAATAGCAAAACATACTGCCTGCAAATTCACGGCTTTGTCCGTCCCTTCTTTACAGGCATTTCCCGGCTATAATTAATAGTGCGAAGCATTATCAAATATGCCCTTGTTTCTGTCCTTTTGACTGTTGAATTTCCCAATATAAGCGCTTAATATCGCCGCCGAAAACGAGTCTAAAATGGCATCATGCCATTCCCTCGCCCAACACAGTTTATCCGGTGCAGGAATAAAGCGCCGCGAAAGGGACAGATTAACAGCGGATATTGCAGGAATTTTCTGTCCACACAGCACATAATATTTACCTCTTTATACGGAAACGAAAGGCATAATTCATGGCACGCAACAAAATCGCGCTGATCGGCGCAGGCATGATTGGCGGAACGCTGGCGCACCTCGCCGCACAGAAGGAAATGGGCGATGTTGTCCTGTTCGATATTGTTGACGGCATGCCAGCTGGCAAGGCGCTCGACCTGTCACAGGCCGCACCGGTGGACGGTTTTGACAGCAACCTGAAAGGTACCAGCGATTATGCCGATATCGCGGGCGCGGACGTTATCATCGTCACCGCTGGCGTGGCACGCAAGCCTGGCATGAGCCGCGACGACTTGCTCGGCATCAACCTGAAAGTGATGAAGTCGGTGGGTGAAGGCATCAAGACGCATGCCCCCGATGCTTTTGTCATCTGTATCACCAACCCATTAGATGCGATGGTCTGGGCCTTGCGCGAATTTTCCGAGCTTCCTCATAACAAAGTTGTCGGCATGGCGGGCGTTTTGGACAGTGCGCGCTTCCGCCACTTCCTGGCCGACGAGTTCAATGTGTCGGTTGAAGATGTCACCGCATTCGTTCTGGGCGGACACGGCGACACCATGGTCCCCGTCCCCGCCTATTCCACAGTCGCGGGCATCCCTATTCCGGACCTCATCAAAATGGGCTGGACCACACAGGAAAAAATCGACGCGATCGTGAAGCGCACCCGCGGCGGCGGCGGTGAGATTGTCGGCCTGCTCGGCAATGGCTCTGCCTATTACGCCCCCGCAACCAGCGCGATCATGATGGCGGAAAGCTATCTGAAGGACAAACGCCGCGTGCTCCCCGCCGCTGCGCACCTGACCGGTCAATATGGCGTGGATGATCTCTATGTTGGCGTGCCCGTGATTATCGGCCAGAACGGTGTCGAAAAAGTGATCGAGATCGAACTGAGCGAAGAAGCGCAAGGCAATTTCAACGTGTCGGTCGATGCCGTGAAGGAACTGCTGGAGGCGTGTAAGGGGCTGGACGAGAGTTTGGCATAAAGCCTGCCGATCCAATAATAGCAGAGGAAATACCAGGGAGCGCCGCCTTGCCTGGAATGACGAAAAGGAAAATAAATGAGTATCCTTATCAACAAGAACACCAAAGTCATCACGCAGGGCATGACTGGCAATACTGGCACATTCCACACGCAGCAGGCACTGGATTATGGTACGCAGATGGTTGCGGGCGTGACTCCCGGCAAAGGCGGTACAGAGCATCTGGGTCTGCCCAATTTTGATACGGTTGGTGAAGCCAAAGAAGCAACCGGCGCGGATGCATCGGTGATTTATGTGCCGCCGCCATTTGCAGCGGATTCAATTCTTGAAGCGATTGATGCGGAAATCCCCCTGATCGTGGCGATTACCGAAGGCATTCCCGTGCTCGACATGGTGCGCGTCAAACGCGCGCTACAGGGCAGCAAATCGCGCCTGATCGGCCCCAACTGCCCCGGCGTTCTGACCCCTGACGAATGCAAGATCGGCATTATGCCCGGCAGCATTTTCAAAAAAGGCAGCGTCGGCGTGGTCTCCCGCTCCGGTACGCTAACTTATGAAGCAGTGCACCAGACAACGGCGGTGGGCCTGGGCCAGACAACCGCCGTCGGCATTGGCGGTGACCCTGTCAACGGCACCAATTTCATTGATGTGCTGGAGCTGTTCCTTGCTGACGATGAAACCAAGTCGATCATCATGATCGGTGAAATCGGCGGCAGCGCGGAAGAAGAAGCTGCGCAGTTCCTGGCTGATGAAGCCAAGAAAGGCCGCAAAAAACCGACGGTTGGCTTTATCGCGGGCCGCACGGCGCCTCCGGGCCGCCGCATGGGCCATGCCGGCGCAATCGTGTCCGGCGGACAGGGCGGCGCGGACGACAAAATCGCGGCAATGGAAGCCGCCGGCATCCGCGTATCTCCCAGCCCATCCGAGCTTGGCACCACGCTCGACGCACTGCTGAAAGAAACGGTGTAAGCGCTAGACAACCTCCTCTCGGGGATTTGGCCCAAAGGAAAAGCATATGGGTTTTGAAGGTCAGGATTTCGATGATCTGGAGGGTGTAAGCCCCTCTTTCGTGGAATCGCTTTATCGGCAGTACCGGGACAATCCCGGCAGTGTCGATGCCAAGTGGCAGCAATGGTTTGCGGGTCTGGAAGATGCCGCGAGCGGGCCCAGTTGGCAGCGTGCGCACTGGCCTTTGAACGACAGTGACGATCTCACATCTGCACTCGACCCGACCCGGATGGAGCCGGAACCCAAGGCTCCTGCCAAGGGTAAAGGCAAGGTTGCGGCTGCGCTCGACACCAACAGCATAGCGGAGGCTGCCGGGGATTCGATCCGCGCGATGATGCTGATCCGTACCTACCGCGTGCGCGGGCATCTCGCGGCGGATCTTGATCCGCTAGGCCTGTCCACCCGCGAGCTTCCAGCCGACCTGACACCTGAATATCACGGTTTTCCAGACAAGGATCTGGACAAGAAAGTCTATCTGGGCGGTTCCATGGGACTGGAAACGACAACAGTACGCGAACTCGTTGACCTGCTGCGTGCCAATTACTGCGGCAATGTTGGTCTCGAATATATGCATATTTCCGACCTGGCAGAACGTCGTTTTTTCCAGGATCGTATGGAAGGCCGCGACGCCGCCATCGAATTTACCGAACTTGGCAAAAAAGCGATCTTGAGCAAGGTTATCGAAGCCGAGCAGTTTGAAAACTTCCTCGCCAAAAAATATGTCGGCACCAAGCGTTTCGGACTTGATGGCGGTGAATCCATGGTGCCTGCACTCGAAGCTGTCATCAAATATGGCGGCCAGTATGGCGTGCAGGAAATCGTGTTCGGCATGGCGCATCGCGGCCGCCTGAACGTACTCGCCAATGTGATGGCCAAACCGTATCATGTCATTTTTCACGAGTTTTCGGGCGGTTCCGCCAATCCCGAAGATGTGGGTGGTTCCGGCGATGTGAAATATCACCTTGGCACTTCCACCGACCGCGAATTTGACGGCATTAACGTGCATATGTCGCTGGTCCCCAACCCATCCCATCTTGAGGCGGTCGATCCGGTCGTGCTGGGCAAGGTGCGCGCGCAACAGGTGATGCGCGATGACCTGGAGGATCATAATAAGGTCCTGCCCGTTTTGCTGCATGGCGACGCCGCTTTTGCAGGGCAGGGCATTGTGTGGGAATGCCTCGGTTTTTCAGGCATTCGCGGCTATAACACGGGCGGCTGCATCCACTTCATCATCAACAATCAGGTGGGCTTTACAACCAGCCCGCAATTCGCGCGCTCCTCGCCATACCCTTCCGATGTTGCAAAAGGTGTGCAGGCCCCGATTATCCATGTGAATGGCGATGATCCCGAAGCGGTGACCTTTGCCTGCAAGATCGCGATCGATTTCCGCCAGCGTTTCGGCCGCGATATTGTGATCGATATGTGGTGCTATCGCCGCTATGGCCATAATGAAGGTGATGAACCCAAATTCACCCAGCCGCTTATGTATGATGAAATCAGAAAACACCCGCCGGTCAGCAAAATCTATGGCGAACGCCTTGCCAAGGAAGGCGTGATCGACGCAGAATGGGTCAAGCAAAGCGAAGGCGATTTTACCAAAGAGCTGCAAGGCGAATTTGACAGTGCCAAGAATTACGAGCCCAATAAGGCAGACTGGTTTGCGGGCCGTTGGTCAGGGCTCAGCGCCCCTGCCACGCCAGAAACCGCGCGGCGCAATATCGATACCAGCATCGACAAGAAGCTGCTGGACAGTCTGGGCCGGACGCTGACCACCGTTCCCGAAGGTCATAATGTCCACAATACGCTAAAACGCATTATTGCTGCCAAGGCAAAAATGTTTGAAAGTGGCGAAGGCTTTGACTGGGCCACCGCAGAAGCGCTCGCTTACGGCGCGCTGGTCAGCGAAGGCTATAATGTCCGCCTCTCCGGTCAGGACAGCGGGCGCGGCACATTCAGCCAGCGCCATGCGGTCTGGGTCGATCAGAAAACCGAAGCCCGTTACGTGCCACTCGAACAGGTGCCACATGGCACATTTGAAGTGCTCGACAGCCCGCTATCCGAATATGGCGTGCTCGGTTTTGAATATGGCTATGCGCTGGCGGACCCCAAAACGCTGGTGCTGTGGGAAGCGCAGTTTGGCGATTTTGCCAATGGCGCGCAGATCATGATTGACCAGTTTATCGCCTCGGGTGAAGCAAAATGGCTCCGTGCCAACGGCCTCGTCATGCTGCTCCCGCACGGTTATGAAGGCCAGGGACCGGAGCATAGTTCAGCCCGGCTTGAACG
This sequence comes from uncultured Sphingomonadaceae bacterium, assembly GCA_947497085.1. Lineage (GTDB taxonomy): Bacteria > Pseudomonadota > Alphaproteobacteria > Sphingomonadales > Sphingomonadaceae > Alg239-R122. The sequence continues at coordinate 58,560 of CANMFE010000004.1, read as the reverse complement.
TTTTCTGCAGCTATGCGCAGATGACAATATTCAGGTGTGCAACATCACGACCCCGGCCAATTATTTCCATGTGCTGCGCCGTCAGATGCACCGCAATTTCCGCAAGCCGCTGGTCATCATGACTCCCAAGTCACTGCTGCGGCACAAAATGGCTGTGTCTGAAACCGGGGACTTTACCGGCGACAGCCATTTCATGCGGATCAAATCGGATACCAGCCCGCCCGCGGACAAGGATATCAAACGTCTGGTGCTGTGCTCCGGCAAAGTCGCTTATGACCTGATCGAAGCACGTGATGCAGCGGGTGACAAGGATATTTCGATTGTCCGCATCGAGCAGCTATACCCCTTCCCCGGCGAACCGCTGGTCAAGCGGTTGAAGCGCATGAAAAACCTGGAAGAAGTTGTCTGGGCACAGGAAGAACCGAAGAATAATGGTTCCTGGAGCTTTGTCGAACCTTTGATTGAGGAATGCCTGGTTAAGGCAAAGGTCGGCCCGACCCGTCCGCGCTATGCCGGGCGCGCCGCTGCGGCATCGCCCGCAACCGGCTATGCCAAACGCCACCTGTCCGAACAGGGCGCACTCATCGCCGATGCGCTGGGCCACAGTGTTCGCAAAGAAATACGTCGTCAGAGAAAGGGCTGAAAATATCATGGCCATTGATGTAAATGTACCCACATTGGGTGAATCGATTACCGAGGCAACCGTTGGCGAATGGCTGAAACAGCCGGGCGATGCGGTTGAAATGGACGAGCCTATTGTCAGTCTGGAAACCGACAAGGTGGCGGTGGAGGTCCCCGCCCCTGCCGCTGGCATTCTGGGCGAGCATAAGGTTGCCGAAGGCGACAATGTCGAAGTCGGCGCATTGATCGCAACGATTGAGGAAGGCAGCGGTGCGGCTGCGCCCAAACCCGCTCCAAAAGCAGAAGAGACAGCCACCAAGACGGAAACCAAGGTCGAGCAGCAGCCCGATGCGAATAATGCGCCGGTCACGCTGTCGCCCGCGGTGCGCCGCCTGGTGCTCGAGCATGGATTGGACCCCAGCAGCATCAAGGGTACGGGCCGCGATGGCCGGTTGACCAAGGAAGATGTGCTGGACGCCGCGAAAGCTGCCAAAGCCGCGCCCGCCCCTGCGGCCGCTTCCGATACTGCGGCTGTGGTATCTTCACCCGCCAATAATCGCGGCGAAGAACGCGTGCGCATGACACGCCTGCGCCAGACAATTGCCAAGCGGCTCAAATCCGCGCAGGATACGGCAGCTCTGCTGACCACCTTCAACGACGTCGACATGACTGCGGTGATTGAAGCGCGCACCAAGTATAAGGAACTGTTCGAGAAGAAACACGGTGTCCGTCTGGGCTTTATGGGCTTTTTTGCGAAAGCAGCATGCCTGGCTCTGAAAGATGTGCCTTCGGTCAATGCGCAGATTGATGACAAGGAAATCGTCTATCACGACTATGTCGATATCTCGGTCGCGGTGAGCGCGCCTAACGGTCTGGTCGTACCGGTGATCCGCAATGCCGAGCAGATGAGCTTTGCCGATATCGAGAACACCATTGGCGATTTTGGCCGCCGCGCCAAGGATGGCAGCCTGAAAATGGAAGAAATGCAGGGCGGCACTTTCACCATCTCAAACGGCGGCGTGTTCGGCTCACTGATGTCGACACCGATTATCAACCCGCCACAGTCAGCCGTGCTCGGCCTGCACCGCATTGAAAAGCGCGCGGTCGTCATGCCCGATGGCTCAATTGAAGCGCGCCCCATGATGTATCTCGCGCTCAGCTATGACCACCGCCTGATTGACGGGCGCGAAGCCGTAACCTTCCTCGTCCGCATCAAGGAAGCGATCGAAGACCCCACACGGCTGTTGATTGATTTGTAAGTTTTTGAATAAAATTGTGCTCCTGCGAAAGCAGGAGCCTAGGGCGTCCAAACGATAACGGAGAAACGGATTAAAAACGGCTTTGTATATCTGATGACCAATAAGCGAAACGGCACTCTATATCTTGGCGTGACCAGCAATATTGAACAGCGGATATATCAACACCGTAACAGTTTGGTAGAAGGTTTCTCCAAGGATAATGGATGCGTATTGCTAGTCTGGTTTGAACAATATGATGACCTGCAAGAGGCGCGGTATCGTGAACTGCAAATGAAAAAATGGAAGAGAGCGTGGAAGATAGAGTTGATTGAAAAACATAATCCGCAATGGAAAGATTTGTTTGAGACCCTATTTTAATACGCTCTGGATTCCTGCTTTCGCAGGAATACAAAGGAAGAAAGATTATGACCGATAATTTTGATTATGATGTTCTGGTAATTGGTGCTGGCCCAGGCGGCTATGTCGCCGCGATCCGCGCCGCGCAGTTGGGGCTGAAAACCGCATGTGCGGAAAGCCGGGAAACGCTGGGCGGGACATGCCTCAATGTCGGCTGTATTCCTTCCAAGGCGATGCTGCACGCATCCGAATATTACGACGCGGCCGCGAACGGTGCGATGGAAAGCATGGGTATCGAGGTGAACCCCAAGCTCAACCTAACTGCCATGCATGGCCAGCGGACCGACGCAGTTGACGGTCTGACCAAAGGCATTGAATTCCTGTTCAAGAAAAACAAGATTGACTGGAAAAAGGGGCTTGCCACTTTTCAGGACGCGCGCACGGTGAAGGTTGGAGACGAAACCGTCAGCGCAAAGAACATCATCATCGCCACAGGGTCTTCGGTTACCCCCTTGCCGGGTGTCGAGGTCGACAATGACAAGCAGGTGGTGGTCGATTCCACCGGCGCACTGGAACTGAAGAAAGTGCCCAAGAAAATGGTCGTTATCGGCGGCGGAGTGATCGGGCTGGAACTGGGTTCCGTCTGGAACCGCCTGGGCGCCCAAGTAACCGTGGTCGAATTCCTCGACCAACTGCTCCCCGGCATGGACGGCGACGTGCGCAAGGAAGCGGCCAAGATATTCAAGAAACAGGGCATGGAACTCAAGCTGAAGACCAAGGTCACCGGCTGTACAGTCAAGGGCAAGAAGGCCACACTAACGCTGGAACCTGCAGCAGGCGGCGATGAAGAAACGCTGGAAGCAGATTGCGTGCTCGTCTCGATCGGACGCAGGCCCAACACTGAAGGTCTCGGCCTTGAAAATATCGGCCTCGAAACAAACCAGCGCGGCCAGATCGAAACCGATCATGATTTCCGCACCACGGTTGACGGCGTGTGGGCGATCGGCGACGTCGTACCGGGCCCAATGCTGGCGCATAAAGCCGAGGACGAAGGCATTGCCTGTGCGGAAAATATCGCCGGCCAGACCGGTATCGTAAATCACGACATCATTCCCGGCGTGGTCTATACCTTGCCTGAATTCGCCGGTGTCGGCCTCACCACGGAAGAAGCCATTGAAAAAGCCGGCGGCGACAAGACCAAGGTCAAGGTTGGCAAGTTCCCGATGATGGCCAACAGCCGCGCCAAAACCAACCATGAACCGGACGGTTTCGTGAAGGTTGTGGCCGATGCCGAGAGTGACCGCGTGCTGGGCGTGTGGTGCATTGCTTCGGTCGCTGGCACGATGATCGCCCAGGCCGCTCAGGCGATGGAATTTGGCGCGACATCAGAAGATATCGCCTATACCTGCCACGCCCACCCGACGCACAGCGAAGCGGTGAAAGAAGCAGCAATGGCGGTACAGGGCAAGCCAATCCATATCTGATTATATTATGCTCCTGCGAACGCAGGAGTCCACGGCAGGATAGTACAGGGTACGAATAGCAGCTCTGGATTCCAGCTTTCGCAGGAATACGGAATTTATGACCAATCCGATATTGCCCCCGCCCGAGATTATTATCGGACCGATGCTCAATGCGCTGGATCTCTTCGGCATTGCTGTGTTTGCCGCCACGGGCGCGCTGGCGGCGGCACGCAAGGGGCAGACTTTGGTGACATTCGCCTTTTTCGCGCTGGTGACGGGCGTGGGCGGCGGTACGATCCGCGATCTGTTGATCGGTGCGCCGGTATTCTGGATACAAGATGCCATGGTGCCCATGGCCGTACTGATCGTCGTATTGCTTGTCTGGCTCACACCGCAGAGCTGGTGGAAGGGGAAAATGCTCGACTGGCTCGATGCCGCCGGGCTTGCCGCCTATGCCGTGTTCGGGGCGGCAAAATCAATGGAATATGGCGTGCATCCCCTGCCCGCGATGATGATGGGCGTCATAACTGCCTGTGTCGGCGGTATCATCCGTGATGTACTGGCTGGTGAACCATCCATCTTGATGCGGCCCGAGCTTTATGTAACCGCCGCTGCGTTAGCCGCGACCATGTTTGTCATTCTTTCACTTGTGGGTATCGCAACGCCTGTTGCCGCGATTATATCGGCGCTTGCCGGCTTTGCGTTGCGCGGCGCCGCTATCCAGTACAAGCTTGGACTGCCAACCTATCGGGGCCGAAATGAAGACTAGCCGCCGTTTTTTCATGACGACAGCCCGGCTGCATATCTGGCTTGGCTGGCTGATCGGTATTCCGTTACTGCTGTGGACCATCAGCGGGCTGTTCATGGTATCACAGCCTATCGAAAAGATTCGCGGCAACCATCTGAAAGCGCCGCCCGCCGCCATCGTACCATTTAACCCCGTCGCCCCGCCCAGCCTGCAAGGTCGTGCTATAATCAGCGCCAATCTTGTCCAGCAGCCGGATGGCCCTGTATGGATCATCACTTTCCAGGATGGTGACAAAAAACGCGCATCCGGCAAAACCGGTGACATTTTACCGCCGCTGACCGCTATCAAGGCATCTGCCTTTGCACAAAATGCCTATGCCGGTGAGGCCGCCCTAAAGGGTGTAACCCATTTTGCGGCAGACGCGAATCCGCTTGAGCTGCGACGTGGGCGTCCCGCATGGCAGGCCGTTTTCGGGGATGGCACACATATCTATATTGATGCCGAAAGCGGGGAAACGCTGGCGACACGCACCGGATTATGGCGCGCCTTTGATTTTATGTGGGGCTTGCATATCATGGACCTGCAAAAGCGTGAGGATACCAGCCATCCCATATTGATCCTGTTTGCAGCGCTGGCGCTTATCGGTACTTTATTCGGCTCCATCCTGCTGTTCCGTAAAAGGAAATCGCGCAGCAAAAAAAAGGTGCCGTCTCCAAGCATGGAAACGGCACCCACCCCACAAGCTGTGCGTGATTAATCGTCGCGATAGCTTCCATCACCGTCGATCTGGACATAATCGATGCGGCCATTGGTCACACCACATTTGAAACTATCGCTGCCGCTGCGTGTTGAAATAGTACCTTCAACCATCCAGCCATTGCCGTCACGCTCTACCTTATCGATACGCTGTACACGCGCATCGCGGCCGCCGCGTTCTTCAGCGGCATAGGCGCATTGATCGGCGGCAGCATTCAGCTCGTTGCTTTGGCTCCGCTGCTCGGGATAGCGCTGGTTGGGTTCATAGCGGTAATCGCGGTCACGGTTGCGATCCCGACTTTTCTTCGCTGCATCCGCCACGGCGGCAATTCCGCCCAATATCAGCACGCCTGCAATGATATCGCCTGCATCGACACGGTGGCGGCGATGGCGATAATGGCGGTAACGTTTATACCGGCGATGACGTTCGGCTGTCTCGTCAGCTGGTGACCAGCTTAGATCATCAAGCCCTGCATTATGGCTAACGGGTGCGGGTAGTGGCTCCATAACCGGTGCGGCCATGGCCGGCGTCAGTGATGACAGCGTCATGGCAATGGCAACACTGGCCCCTGCAAATAGTTTTGGCTGTTTCATTAGGGTTTCCCTTCAATTGTTGCGGGAATCCCCGCTCTTTATGGAACATGGCTAGACGGTTCAGCCTGTCACCAGTCTGAACCGCCTTGCTGCGTTACATGTGTTTACATGCTTGTCGCATTACCGGTCGTTCCACAGACCCTTGAACCTCAGGCTCGGGCGGCCCTGACCATTTGCTACGCAGGTGAACCTGCCGCGGTCATCATTGTAACCGGTCTGCAATACCACATTACCCTTTACGCGGTAACCGTAGCGTGTGCGGTCCACATCGCGGATCTGGGTTACATCGGCACGGTGGCGGCGCAAGTGCCGCTCCACGGCGCGGATACATTTTTTAACTGCACGACGCGGGCTGATATCGTAATCGTAACGGTAGCCGGCACGATCATAACGATAGTCATCACGGTACCGGTCGCCGCGATAACGGTCACCCCGGTAATAATCACCGCGCTTGTAACGCCTATTATTGTCATAACGGTAATCACGGTCATTATAGCCGTAACGGTCTTTCTTGCTTGCCGCACTGGCAATCGCGGCAATTCCGCCGATTATCAGTGCACCGGCAATCACATCGCCCGCATCAATTCCATCATCATAACGGTCTTTCGCAACCGCCGGAGTTGCGGAAACAGCCATCGCAGCAGCGGCAGCGGTTCCGACAAGTGCTTGTTTCAACTTTTTCATCACGCTAGTCCTTTCTTGTCGCTGCCCAGAACCATTTCCGAGCTTGCAAGAACAGATATAGGTGATTCGCCGTGACCTCTCACTGAACCCTGGCGACAGGTTTTGTTCAGAAAACTATATATTTTTATGAACAAAAAGAATGTTGAGTTAAGGGATTGATTTTATGCGTTAATAAAAGTTCGCCCTGTTGAATATGGGAAACTGGGCAGGAAATAATATTCCAAAAGCCACAATAGTCATGCCTGTACGCACATTAATCCCCTGCCCTCGCAGCGGATTGGCGATGGCAAATTCCGGCAGGATATTAGGCATGGACAATCTAAGCAATTCTGGTTGCTCACAGCATATCCCGGTCCATGCCGTGCACGAAAATGGTTATCAGTACAGGTAAAGAACGTCAGTCCCCCTGCATATTCTCCCGGGTGAACTCTTCCTCTTCTGCAGCGTCCTCCACCTCAAGTCCTGTCCAGTGCGCAAGGAAGGCGTAGATATCGCTATATTCCTCAATAATCTTGTCAGTCGGCTTACCGCTGCCATGGCCGGCGCGGGTTTCGATGCGAATGATTTTGGGTTTATTCCCCGTATCCGCAGCCTGCAGCGCGGCGGTATATTTGAAACTGTGCCCCGGCACCACACGGTCATCGGTGTCAGCGGTCGACACGATCACCGCCGGATATTCCACCCCGGAACGGATATTGTGATAGGGCGAATAGCTGAGCAGTTTCCTGAAATCCTGCTCCTTGTTCGGGTAACCATAATCATCCACCCAGTAACGTCCGGCGGTAAACCGGTCGAAACGCAACATGTCCATCACACCGACCGCCGCATGGCCCGCCGCGAACAGGTCAGGGCGCTGATTGACACTCGCGCCAACCAAAAGACCGCCATTGGAACGTCCTTCAATCGCGATTTTGCCCTTTGCGCTGATACCCTCGGCAATCAGATATTCCGCAGCCGCCGCAAAATCATCAAACACATTCTGTTTATTCTGGAGCCGCCCGGCATCATGCCAGTCCTTGCCATATTCACCCCCACCGCGCAGGTTGGCCATGGCATAGACGCCGCCCGCGTCAATCCACGCCATTTTGGTGGGCGAATAGGATGGTGTCAGCGAAATGTTGAAACCGCCATAGCCATAAAGCAGTGTCGGCGCGCCATCTGTCAGGTCGATATCCTTGCGATGCACGATAAACATCGGAATTTTCGTACCGTCTTTTGACGGATAGAATTTCTGCGTAGTCACGTAATCATCCGGGTCGAACGCCAGCTCCGGCTTTGCAAAAACGGTGCTTTTGCCTGTCGCAGTATCCAGCCGGTACACCGCCCCTGGCTGGGTGAAGTTGGTAAAGGCGTAAAATGTCTCGCTATTGCCCGGCTTGCCGCCAAAACCGCCAGCCGTGCCAATACCGTTCAGGTTGATCGTTCCGGTTTTCTTGCCATCAAGCGACAGCATCTCGGCAAGCGATTTGGCATCCTCCATATAAGTGACAATCAGCCTGTCGCCGACAATCGACGCCCCGGACAACGTGGCTTCACGCTGCGCGACAATTTCCACCGGCTGCGGATCACTTGCAGACATGTCGAATGTGACGATCCGCTGGCGCGGCGCATCCTTGTCAGTACGGAAATAGAGCGTATCGCCGATCCCGTCGATCAATTCCCATGCATTGTCAAAGCCGGTGATGAGCTTGCGCGGGTTCCAATCGCCGCTGCCAATGTCCATCACGGTGATTTCATATTTTTCATCGGTGCCTGATGATGATGTCACCACCACCCATTTATTGTCAGATGTCACCTCAGCCGTATTGTTCAGGTCCGGCCTGTCAGGTGTGGCGTAAACCAGCCTGTCTTCTGACTGCGCCGTACCCAGCTTGTGGTAATATACAGCGTGGTCTTTATTCAGTGACTGGAATTCGGCGCCTTCCTCCGGCTCGGGGAAACGCGAATATAAAAACCCGTCATTGCCGACCCAGCTGAGCCCGGAAAACTTCATCCACTCGACCGTGTCATCCATGACTTTGCCGCTGGTGACATCGAGCACCTTTACCGTGCGCCAGTCTGATCCACCATCCTGAATGGCATAGAGCAGTTTTGACCCATCGTCCGATGGTACCCAACCCGCAAGCGCGGTTGCGCCATCGTCCGCCCAGGCATTGGGATCCACCAGCACCCGGCCTTCTCCGTCCAATCCGTCACGCACAAAAAGGACCGACTGATTTTGCAGGCCGTCATTGCGGGTATAGAAATACCGGTCACCACGCGCGGTCGGCAGGCCGAAACGTTCGTAATCAAACAGCTCTTTCATACGCTCCGCCAGCGCCTCACGGCCCGGCAGAGTATCCAGATAGGCATCAGCCACCTTGTTCTGCGCCTTGACCCATTCTGCAACTTTGGAATTGACGCGCACGTCATCTTCCAGCCAGCGGTACGGGTCCTTTACATCTACACCGAATTGCGGATCAACCACATCGACTGTTTCCGTTTCCGGATAGGAAAGCATGCCGGCCTTTTCTTCATGATGTTTGGCAAGGGCAGGAGCAGTGGCTGTCATGGATATGGTTCCAAGCAATAGGGTAAGTGTAGAGATGCGCATGAATTGTGCCTTTCAGCAATAATGTATCGAAGCCATGCAGACTAGCATGGGATGCGCTTTTGGCAAGTTCGCGTAAAGTGCATACTGCACATCGGGTCCGAATAGAAAAAGGGCAGGAAATCTGCGGATTTCCTGCCCTTTTTCTATGGTTATTGCTGAAGAGACTTATGCGTCAGCAAATTCTTCTTCGTCGAAGCTCTGGACAGGACCGCTATCCAGGCCCTTGGCGTCTTCGTCACGATCCACAAATTCGATAATGGCCATAGGTGCCGCATCAGAGCCGCGGAAACCGGCCTTGATGATGCGTGTGTAGCCACCATTACGGTCAGCATAACGCTCTGCCATCACGTCGAACAGTTTTTTCAACTGTGTCTCATCCATCAGGCGAGACATGGCCAGACGGCGGTTTGACAGGCCGCCTTTTTTCGCCAGTGTCACCAGTTTTTCCACGTAAGGACGCAGTTCCTTGGCTTTTGGCAGGGTTGTCTTGATCTGCTCATGCTTGATCAGGTTGGCTGACATGTTTTTCAGCAGTGCCTGACGGTGTGAGCTGGTCCGCTGCATCCGGCGGCCCTTCATTCTATGACGCATGGTATTTCCTTCTTCGTTCGTTATGAGCCCGTATGAGGTAGCTCGTAGCAGGCTGTTTTAAGGGTCAGCCCATTCCCCTTTATTCCGGCATTTGCCGGTTTCGGTACCGGCCCTCTCTCCCTCCCAACCTCCCGATATATTAGTGGTATTACACTATCGGGAGGTTGGGAGGGAGAGAGGGCCGGTGTCGCGCGTTTCAACGCACCAATTCTTAACCCAGCAGCTCCTGTTCGAGCTTCTTGGCCATTTCCTCGATATTTTCAGGCGGCCAGCCGGGGATATCCATACCGAGGCGCAACCCCATGCTGGACAATACTTCCTTGATCTCATTCAGCGACTTGCGGCCAAAGTTTGGCGTACGCAGCATCTCTGCTTCGGTTTTCTGTACCAGATCGCCGATATAGATGATGTTGTCGTTTTTGAGGCAATTGGCGGAGCGTACCGAAAGTTCCAGTTCGTCCACTTTCTTGAGAAGATAGCGGTTGAGCTGATTCGCATCGCTTTCTTCCTGGCTCTGCGCAGCGGCACTGGCCTGGTTGGCAGCAGCAAGTGATTCCTCAAAGTGTACGAACAGCTGCAACTGGTCCTGAAGGATGCGCGCCGCATAGGCAATGGCATCTTCGGGTGTCACTGTACCATCGGTTTCGAGGGTGAGCGCGAGCTTGTCAAAGTCAAGCTCCTGACCGACACGTGTCTTTTCCACCTTGTAGGACACCTGACTGATCGGCGAGTAGAGCGAGTCTACCGGGATCAGACCGATTGGCGCGTCTGCAGGACGATTCGCAACTGCGGGAACATAGCCTTTACCGGTATCTGCGGTCAGTTCCATGTTCAGCGTTGCACCTTCATCAAGGTGGCAGATGACCAGGTCTGGGTTCAGGATTTCAATATCACCGGAAACCGCAATATCACCCGCTTTCACTTCGGCAGGGCCCGTCGCGGAAAGCTGCAGGCGTTTCGGGCCTTCACCTTCCATGGCAATGGAAATCTGCTTGATATTGAGGACAATGTCCGTCACGTCTTCACGTACACCAGCAAGTGACGAGAATTCGTGCAGGACGTTTTCAATTTTGATCGATGTAATTGCGGCACCCTGCAAGGATGAGAGCAGGACCCGGCGCAGGGCATTACCAAGCGTAAGGCCGAAACCACGTTCCAGTGGTTCGGCCACAAATGTCGCTTTGCGCTTGGGATCGCCGCCAGCCTTCATTTCAAGGCCGTTTGGCTTTTTCAATTCCTGCCAGTTCTTGATATTGACAGTCATGGACTTCCCCTAATGATTTGGCGGGAATTTTGTGAGATGCATGAATTCGCATCAAATTCCGGCCTGATAAAGAAACTTGGGCGGCATGCACCGCCCGCTCAAACACCGCAGGAATTATACCCGGCGGCGTTTTGAAGGACGGACACCATTATGCGGAATGGATGTTACATCACGGATTGAGGTGATGGTGAAACCCACAGCCTGCAAAGCGCGCAATGCGGATTCACGGCCAGAACCTGGTCCCTTCACTTCGACTTCCAAAGTGCGCACACCGTGCTCTTGCGCTTTTTTGCCAGCGTCTTCCGCTGTCAGCTGCGCGGCATAAGGCGTGGATTTGCGTGAGCCCTTAAAGCCCATCATGCCAGCCGAAGACCAGCTGATCGCGTTGCCCTGTGCGTCGGTGATTGTCACCATTGTGTTGTTAAAACTGGCGTTAACGTGCGCTACGCCAGATGATATGTTTTTGCGTTCCTTCTTGCGGATACGCTGCGGTTCGCGTGCCATATTATCTGCTTCCTGACTTTAAATCTGAAAAGATTGCCAAAGAATGAAACTGCTGCCGGATAAACCCCGGCCCGCGGCTTATTTCTTTTTACCTGCAATCGGTTTCGCCTTACCCTTGCGGGTGCGTGCATTGGTGTGAGTGCGCTGTCCGCGAACCGGCAGGCCTTTACGGTGGCGTAGACCGCGATAGCAGGCCAGGTCCAAAAGGCGCTTGATGTTCATCGCGGTGTCGCGGCGAAGATCGCCTTCTACCGTGTGATCAGCATCAATGGTTTCACGAATCTGCAGCACTTCCTGATCGCTCAGGTCCTGCACGCGGCGGCTATGATCGATTTTCAGCTTGTCAGCAATTTCGACCGCTTTGGTACGACCAATACCGTGAATATAGGTCAGCGCGATAATAACACGCTTATTTGTAGGGATATTTACCCCAGCAATACGAGCCACTTAAATTTTCTCCTGCTCCACGAGACCATATGGAAACACCTGTTTCCGGCCCATCTCAACGCTACATGCACAAAAAGGGCAACCCACCAGCCGCGCAAGATTTGCGATGTCGGTGATTGCCGTTTTTGAAAATGAAGCCAGCGCCTAGGTCGATTCCGTTCCAGAGTCAACAGGCAATAGGGTGTTTTTCATGTTTCCGCAGAATTACGGATCAAAACCCGTAAATTCAGTTGGACAAGCAATGTAATGCCGCCCGCCGCATTTTCAAGCCCGGCATTGCCATTACACGCGCAATATGGAAGCGTGCGCACCCATGACAGACAGGGACGATAACAAGCCATCTGATTCGCACCATTCGGACGAACGGCGCCCATTCGATATTGCTGGCCATCACGTCACACCCGGCAGCAACGCGGACATTGCCCTGCCCATCAGCAAGTTTTCCTCCGGCACGCCAGTTACGCTGGATCTGCGTATCCTGCATGGCAAATGTCCCGGCCCCGTTATATTTGTAAGCGGGGCAATTCATGGCGATGAAATTATCGGTACAGAGATTATTCGCCGCGTCCTGCCCAAACTTAATCCCAAGCGGCTCTCGGGCACAATCATATTTGCACCTGTCGTTAACGTATTCGGGTTTATCGCACATGATCGTTACTTGCCCGATCGCCGCGATTTGAATCGTTCTTTTCCCGGTTTTGCCAAAGGTTCATTAGCCTCGCAGATAGCGTATATTTTCAGGACCGAAGTAATGGCACGATGCACATTGGGTATTGATATTCATTCAGCGGCCCAACACCGCTATAATTTGCCGCAAATACGTATCGAACCCGATAATCCGGCATTGCAGGATCTGGCACTGGAATTTGGCGCGCCCGCCATTATTGAATCACCCCTGCGGCCTGGTTCCATGCGTGCAGTGGCGAAAGATAACGGCGTGGATATGCTGCTTTTGGAAGCAGGTGAAGCGCTGCGCGTTGACGAGATATCCGTACGTGTCGGGGTGTCGGGTATTTTACATGTGCTGAAACATTTGGGAATGATATCAAATAAACGTCTGGGCCGCGTGCAGCCGCACCCTGCCCGATCCAGCCGTTCCACATGGCTGCGCGCGCCACGCGGCGGTATATATCGCCCCGCGAAAATTTCGGGAAGCCGCGTACTGACTGGAGATATCGTTGCTATTGTCAGCGACGCTATGGGCGATGATCCGCACACCATTACCGCACCGATTGATGGCATCATCATCGGCCATAGACAGCTCCCCATTGTCAATCAGGGCGACGCATTGCTCCACATTGCCGAAGTGCGCAGCATCGATACGGTGGAAGAACGCATCGGCACCATCACTGGCAGCATATTGGACGATGTCATGCTCGATGACGTGATGCTGGACGAGGATGAAGTGCTGTAACCATGGCGCAGGCAACCGAGAAAAATACACCAGGGCTTTGGCACAGCGCTTTTCCGAAACTTGCGGATGATGGGCATAAATATGACCGCGGCCATGCCATTATTTTTGCAGGTGGCCTGCAGGGTACCGGTGCAGCGCGCCTGGCCGCACGCGGGGCGCTGCGTATAGGTGCCGGGCTCGTTACCATCGCTGCACCTGCTGCCGCGCTGATGGCGCATGCCGGACGATTGCCCGACGCGCTTATGATACGGCGCGTGGACAGCGACAAGGGGCCGTCCGCTTTGCTGGACGATACACGTATCAATGCGCTGTGTATCGGCCCGGCTTATGGTGTGGGTGAAGATACGGCTGGCGCTGTCCGCGCTGTGGCTGCGCAAGGCCGCGCAATGGTGCTGGATGCCGATGTGTTTACTAGCTTTGCCGGCGCGGCGGATGAACTGGCAAGCATTCTTGGAACATCGCCGGGCAATACCGTGCTTACTCCGCATGCGGGCGAGTTTGCGCGATTATTTGCGGATAAATTCGGGGATATGCCCCGCCGCGAAAGCGCAGCTGCGGCGGCAGCACATATGGATGCCATCATCGTGCTCAAGGGCACTGAAACCATCATTGCCGCACCTGATGGACGCATAGCTATCAGCAGCAACGCGCCGCCAGATCTGGCCACCGCCGGATCAGGCGATGTACTCAGCGGTTTTATAACTGGCCTGCTTGCACAGAACATGCCCGCCTATGAAGCGGCCTGTGCCGGTGTCTGGCTACATGGCGAAGCGGGCAATATAGCGGGTGCGGGCCTGATCGCAGATGACCTGCCCGAAGTTATTCGCGCTCCCCTCTCGGCTTTGCGCAAACCGCGATCTTCCGGAATAGGATTTGGCGATTGGTCCTAGTGCGAGCCTAGATTTACGCCCTTAACTTACGGCGCTTATCCCGTGCCGCGGGTCTTTGTGTTGCCGGGCTTGGCGTTTTTTTCCATGAATTCGATGATTTTGAGCGCTACGTCCTTACCGGTGGAAGTCTCGATACCTTCCAGGCCGGGCGAGCTGTTCACTTCCATGATGACCGGGCCATGATTGGCGCGCAATATATCGACGCCCGCTACATTTAGCCCCATTACTTTGGCCGCGCGCACTGCTGTCGAGCGTTCCTCTGGCGTTATCTTCACATTTTTCGCACTGCCACCGCGATGCAGGTTGGACCGGAAATCGCCTTCGGCCCCGGTGCGCATCATGGATGCCACGACCTTACCCCCGACAACGAAGATACGGATATCACTGGAGCCCGCTTCCTTGATAAACTCCTGCACCAATATATTGACGTTCGCACCGCGAAACGCCTCGATAACCGATTTGGCGGATTTTTCGGTCTCGCCGAGCACCACCCCGATACCCTGTGTGCCTTCGAGCAGTTTTACCACAGCGGGCGCACCGCCCACTATCTTGAGTACCTCGTCAGTCTGGTTCGGGTCATGGGCAAAAGCTGTCACCGGCAGGCCAAGGCCGTGTTTTGCGAAAATCTGCATCGACCGCAATTTGTCACGGCTGCGGCCAATCGCCACGCTTTCATTGAGCGACCAGACCCCCATCATTTCAAATTGCCGCAGCACAGCCAGTCCATATTGCGTGATGGAAGCCCCGATGCGCGGGATAACGGCATCATAGCCCTTAAGCGTTTCACCATTATACAGTACGGTAGGACGGTGCGACGTGATATTCATCGTACATCTGAGCGTATTGATAATGTCGAGCGTATGGCCGCGCGCCTCTGCCACTTCCGCCAGCCTTCTATGCGAATAGAGATTCGGGTTGCGGGCAAGCATCGCAATTTTCATTTGAATTCCAGTCCGGGTAAGGCGCGTGTCCCATTCAGGGTCATGCGGGATGTCCTAGCACATATTTTCGAGCGACGTTGACAATAAAAGAGTTTCTGAGTGCACGGCGCCCCACGAGCATCGGAAAGGTCATACTGCGCCGATTACTGATTGTAATGTCAGTGCGCTTTTTCTTTCTACCGATTTTTAATGTCGTGCGTATGACATAGCGATGCTCTTTACGGCCATTTGAGCTTGTCACATGACGCTGTTCGATCAGCGGCGCCTCAACCATATGGAAATGCCGGGGGGCGGTGCGCAGGCGAAAGCGCAAAAATTCTTCCCCGCCGCGTTCAATCACCCGGATATGCGTACCGTAAATGCTCGACGAACGCGCGCCCGTATCAATTTTTGCAGGAATACCCAATATGCCAAGCTCAGGCAGATCAACTATCTCCGCCCACCCGATTTCAACGGGCGTTTTTTTTCGTCTGAAGCGAAGAGCGGATGCAAGTGCCATGGGCTGCATGTGCCCGAGATTATACCGCGCGCACAAGCATGCGGGCAATAATGTCCACAGGATTCACCTGCAATGCGCGCTTAAACGACCCCATATGCCAGCATCGCATCGGCCACTTTCTTGAAACCCGCGATGTTTGCGCCTTTCACATAATCGACATAGCCATTGCCATCATCGCCATATTCGACGCATTTGTCGTGAATGCCCTCCATAAGTTCTGTGAGCATTGTGCCCAGCCGCTCATGGTTCCAGCTGATCCGCTCGGCATTCTGGCTCATTTCCAGGCCGGATACCGCCACACCGCCTGCATTGGCAGCCTTGCCAGGGCCATACATGATCTTTGCATCGTGGAAAATATGCACACCTTCCAGTGTAGTCGGCATATTGGCACCTTCGGATACGGCGATCACGCCATTATCAACCAGCGTTTTGGCTTCATCCCCGTTCAGTTCGTTCTGCGTGGCGCATGGCAGGGCCAGGTCGCACGTGACGCCCCAGGGCCGTTCGCCTTCATGATAGGATGCGTCCTTGAATTCATCGACATATTCGCTGATCCGGCCTCGCCTGTTTGTCTTGAGATCCTTGATCCAGTCGATTTTGTCCTGGTCAATACCATCTGCATCATGGATAAAACCGCCACTGTCCGACATGGTCAGCACCTTGCCGCCTTGCTTGGTTATCTGTTCAGCGGCGTGGGTGGCGACATTGCCTGACCCGGATATCACCGCCGTTTTGCCATCAATACTGTCTTTTTTATGCCTCAGCATATTCTGCATGAAATAAACCGCGCCGTACCCGGTCGCCTCGGGCCGCATTTGCGAGCCGCCATATTCCATGCCCTTGCCGGTCAGCACACCCTCCCAGCGGCCCGTAATGCGCTTATATTGGCCAAACATGTAGCCTATTTCGCGCGCGCCCACGCCGATATCACCTGCCGGCACATCTGTGTCGGGGCCAATATGCCGGTAGAGTTCCGTCATAAATGATTGGCAGAACCGCATGACCTCTGCATCAGATTTGCCTCTGGGGTTGAAGTTCGCGCCGCCTTTGCCGCCGCCCATAGGCAGCCCGGTGAGCGAGTTTTTGAATGTCTGTTCAAAGGCAAGGAATTTGAGCACGCTTTCCGTGACGCTTGGATGGAACCTTATACCGCCCTTATAGGGGCCAATGGCATTGTTATTCTGCACCCGCCAGCCGCGCTGGACGCGGATGTTATGGCTGTCATCCTCCCAGCAGACACGGAATGACACCACCCGGTCAGGTTCGGCAATACGCCGCAATATCTGCGCCTCGTGATATTCTTCCTTATCCTCGATAAATTCGTAAATATCCTGCGCGACTTCGGTCACCGCCTGGACAAATTCACTTTGCCCTGGATTACGTTTTTCAACGCCCTTGATGAATGTCTCCAAGTCGACATGATCTGATACGGCCATGGCCAATCCTCCCCTGCTATGCTCCTGCATGTGGCGGAGCTTGTAAAATGCGCGACCGGAAGATGTATGCTGCGTTCGAGTCGCAGATTTATATTATTGTAAGGTTATACGCGGATTATGCCATAAGTCACTTTATGGATAAGGCGCGATCAACGGCTACCCTCATCTGTCCCTTCGTCAGATTCAGCTACGCCGTCACCAAATTCTTTTTCAAAGTCGCTTTTATCATTTTCGGCAGGAGCCGCTTCTTCGGCTTTCGCATCCTCATCCCCGCCATTACCTGCCTTGCTGGCATCCCCTTTTTTCGGGAGCGGGCCAAGCTGCATCGAAAGCCGTGAAATCTGTTCGCCAATCACCTGGTCCACGGCCGGAGCAATCTGATCCATTTTGAAGCGCATGAAACCGCCGACGACATATTCGAAGCCGATAGTCGTGGTTGCATCCTTATTGGCCTTGATGGCAATTGTCAGCGTTCCCGAAAGCGCTTCGCTCTGTAACGGCCCCAATGCACCTGACAGCCGCAGCATCTTGCCCGGCTGCGCATATACTATCCGCATATGCTCCACACTGCCGCGCTTGCCGCCTTCCTTTTCCGCCGGGATCTGTTCACAAAAACAGCCGCCCGCCTGCGCATCCATATAGAAATTATCAGCATCGCCGGTCCAGCTATGCTGCGCGGACCACCATTTCGCCGGGGATCGCAGCATATTGAATACATCGTCCGGACTGGCCTTTACCTGCGCTTTGTGCCGGACCACAAAACCGTTTTCGCTTTTCTCGATCACTTCCGCCTGCGCCGCCGGAGCAACCGCCAATGTTGCCGCCAGTAAGCCTGATACTGTCCATATGTTTTTCAGCATGGACTATGCCTCCCCTGTTTGCACCTGTTCAGCCAGACGCCGTTTTTTAACTCTGGAATAACTCAATATACCAAAAGGTATCAGCAAAATATATATCACGCTAATCCCGATCAGCGTGTGCCACGGCATGGTAAGTAACGCGGCACCGAGCAAGGCTACCCCTGCAAGCGCCTCCAGCCGGATATTGCGGCGCAGGCGCAGCGAACTCCAGCTGAAAGTCGCGACATTCGATATCATCAAAAATGCTATCAAACCGGCCCATGGCGCAACAACACTGTAATGACGGAACCATTCCTCCCCGGTCACCAGCCACAGATAAAGTGGCAAGAATGCAAGACCCGCGCCCGCAGGTGCAGGCACGCCAGTCAGGAAACCCGCCGACTTGTGCGGCTGCTCATCCATATCAATCTGCGCATTGAAGCGGGCAAGCCTGAGCGCGCAGCATACTGCCAACGCAAGCGAGATGATCCATCCGAAACGCGGCATATCCTGCAACGACCACAGGTAAATGACCAGCGCAGGCGACACGCCGAAAGCTATGGCATCCGACAGTGAATCCAGCTCTGCGCCAAAGCGGCTCTGCGCATTCATCATGCGCGCGATGCGACCATCCAGGCCATCCAGCACCCCCGCCAATATGATCGCGGCGGCCGCAAACTCAAAATTACCCGCTATCGCAAAGCGTATGCCCGTCAGGCCAAAACATAAAGCCGTGGCAGTAACCGCATTGGGCACCATGGCCCTAAGGCTCAGCCCCTTGCGCAATTTCATACGGCGCTGCGCAATGGCACGCGGTGAAAAACGGCGGGGTTTTTTGCCTGACATGCGTTCAGCCTGCTCCTGTTTCGGGTGGCAGCATTACTGGCTGATACCGGTAAGAAGTTTTGTCGCGCCCACTTCCGCCAATATTGTTTCGCCCGCGACAATGCGCTGGCCCTTGACGATGCGCGGCTGTGTCCCGTGCGGCAGATAAACATCAACCCGGCTACCAAACCGGATCAGGCCGACACGCTGGCCTGCGGCGACAATATCGCCTTCTTTCACAAATGGTACAATCCGGCGTGCCACCAGACCCGCAATCTGTGTAAAGCCAATGCGCAAACCGTCACCGCGTTCAATCAGGAAGTGTTGGCGCTCATTTTCCTCGCTTGCCTTATCGAGATCAGCATTCAGGAACTTGCCTGAAATATAGGCCACGCGCTTCACTGTGCCGCCAATGGGCGCGCGGTTAATGTGCACATCGAACACGCTCATGAAAATCGACACGCGCATCATCGGTTCGCTGCCAAGCCCTTCATCGCCAGCCAGTTCGGGCGGCGGCGGCACCTGTTCTATCAGTGTGACAAGGCCATCGGCGGGCGCCGTGATGAATTTTTCATCCTGCTGCGTCACGCGCTGTGGGTCGCGGAAAAATGCAAGTATCCACGCCGTTACACCTGCCATAGGCCATGCCAGCGTTTCCCACGCCATAAACGCGAAAAACAGGCAAATTACAGCGGATATCAGCGCAAATTTGCGACCTTCGGGATGGACAGGGGGGAAGCTCCACGTAGCGACACCGCTGCCCTTATTATCTAAAATCTCATTGGACATGCCTCTCTACTAGGGAGTGTAACGCAATGTTACAATATTCATGTGGCCAATGAATGCGTTTCCGGTGGAAAGATTTCTGCCTTTTAACGAAAAGCCTGCCCTCTCAATATCTCGGCAATTATCAACTCCTGCATCACCTCGAACGCCAATTCGGGCATTGGCCTGTTGAAACTATGGCTATCTTTGCTAAGAGAACGTGCAGACACGCCGAAAGGCACGATTCCTCCCCGAACGGAAAGACAGGGCACTCTATGGCAAAGATCAAGGTAAAAAATCCGGTCGTCGAACTCGACGGCGATGAAATGACACGCATCATATGGGAATGGATTCGTGAACGGCTGATCCTGCCATATCTGGATATTGACCTGAAATATTATGACCTGTCGATCCAGAAGCGCGACGAGACCAATGACAAGATCACAGTCGACAGCGCCAACGCGATCCGCGAACATGGTGTGGGCGTCAAATGCGCGACCATCACACCGGATGAAGCGCGCGTAGAAGAATTTGACCTGAAGAAAATGTGGAAATCGCCCAACGGCACGATCCGCAATATTTTAGGCGGTGTTGTATTCCGCGAACCGATCGTCATTGATAACGTGCCGCGGCTGGTTCCGGGCTGGACCAATCCGATCGTGATTGGCCGCCATGCCTTTGGTGACCAGTACCGTGCCACCGATTTTCTGGTTCCAGGTCCTGGCAAACTACGCCTCGTTTATGAAGGCGATGATGGCACCAATATTGACGAGGAAGTATTCCAGTTCCCGTCCCCCGGCGTTGCTATGGCTATGTACAACCTGGATGACTCGATCCGCGATTTTGCGCGGGCTTCATTCAACTATGGCCTGGACCGCAAATGGCCGGTATATCTGTCCACCAAGAACACGATCATGAAAGCCTATGATGGCCGTTTCAAAGATCTGTTCGAAGAAGTTTTTGAGAGTGAATTCAAGGCACAATTTGACAAACATGGCATCGAATATCAGCATCGCCTGATTGATGACATGGTCGCCAGCGCCATGAAATGGAGCGGCAAGTTTGTCTGGGCCTGCAAAAACTATGATGGTGATGTGCAGTCCGACACGGTTGCACAGGGCTTCGGTTCACTGGGTCTGATGACCTCCGTCCTGATGCGCCCCGATGGCAAGGCTGTCGAGGCAGAGGCTGCGCACGGCACCGTGACGCGTCACTACCGGATGCACCAGCAGGGCAAGGCGACATCCACCAACCCGATTGCCTCCATCTTTGCATGGACACGCGGCTTGATGTATCGTGGCAAATTTGACGAAACACCCGAAGTGGTGCGCTTTGCCGAAACGCTGGAACGCGTCTGTATCCAGACCGTGGAAAACGGCGATATGACCAAGGACTTGGCGATTCTGATCGGTCCGGACCAGAATTGGATGACAACGGAGCAATTCTTTGAAGCGATCCGGGTTAATCTGGAAAAAGAAATGGGCAGCTGGCAGTAAGCCTCCCCTATCAAAAGCAAATCTTCAAAAATCCTGTCAGTGACAAACTGGCGGGATTTTTTATGTCGATATGACATCGTCGCAATTTTTCCTTCGCAGCCGCACAATATATGCTGACTTGCGCTTGCGCTTTCGGCTATAAGCACGTCATGGCAGGGGAAATTGAATATAAATCCGTATCGGACGCTCTCGTTATCCTGGGCGCGGCAGGCATCGTCATACCTGCCTTTAACAGGTTCCGCGTTACGCCTATTATCGGTTTCATCCTGGTCGGCATTTTGGTCGGTCCGGCCGGGCTGGGTTCGCTGGTCGACCGTGTACCCTGGCTACAATATGTCACTATATCCGACGCGGAAGCGATTAGGCCATTTGCGGATTTCGGGATCATATTACTTCTATTTTCCATAGGGTTGGAGCTTTCTTTTAAGCGCCTGTGGATGATGCGCAAACTGGTGTTCGGGATCGGAGCGGCAGAGCTGCTGATAGCCGGCTTTATCATCGGCACCGCGCTCTACCTGATGGGACAGCCCTGGGCAGGCGCGATGGGCCTGGGCCTCGCACTCGCGCTTTCCTCAACTGCACTGGTGCTCCCCATGGCAGGAACATCTTCCCCCGTCGGCCGTGCCGCGCTCGCCATGCTGCTGTTCGAGGATATGGCCATCGTACCAATCATCTTCATCCTTGGTGCGCTCGCGCCCTATGCGGAAAGCGAAGGGCTGGAAGGACTCGCCACCACATTGTGGGAAGGCGCGTTGGTCATCATCGTGATGCTGGTGCTGGGGCGCTTCCTGCTGCCGCGCCTGTTTGCGCAAGCGGCACGCACGAAAAGCCCCGAGCTTTTCCTGTCTGCCAGCCTGCTTGTCGTGATCGCATCAGCATTGGCAACCGCAGCCGTTGGCCTCTCTCCCATTGTCGGGGCACTGCTGGCGGGGCTGATTATTGCGGAAACCGATTATCACGGCGAAGTCGAAAGCATAATCGAGCCGTTCAAAGGTCTTGCGCTGGGCATTTTCCTTATCACAGTGGGCATGAGCGTTGACCTTAAAGTCATTGCCCAGAACTGGGTATCGCTTACACTCGCGGTCGTCGGTGTCGTTGTCGTCAAGACATTGGTGACCGGCCTGTTGCTGCGTTTCTCTGGCGCCGGCAAGGGTACATCGGCTGAGGCGGGCCTACTTATGTCCAGCCCATCGGAAACGACGCTGATCGTACTGGCCAGCGCTTCTGCTGCCGGCCTTATCGGTGCCAGCACAGCCCAGTTCTGGCAGATTGTCACCGCTATCGGCCTTACCATCACACCACTGCTGGCGCGGGTTGGACATGATGTGGCGCGCTGGCTCGACATGAAAAGCAACGAACAAACCGCCGGGATTGATGATGTGGAGGATGCACACCGCACTGTTATTTTTGGCTTTGGCCGGGTCGGCATATTGGTTGCCGACATGCTCAAAGAGCATGGACAATCCTATATAGCAATCGATTCGGATATCGACACGATCGCCCAGGCCCGGCGAAATGGCTATAATGCCGCCTATGGTGATATCTCACGGCCCGGCATGGTCGATCGCCTGAAACTGGGCCATGCCCGGGCGCTGGTTATCACCATGGACGAGCCTGTCCTGGCGGCACAGATTGTCAAACGCGTGCGCGGCTGGGTGCCTGACCTGCCGATAATATCACGTGCGCGTGACAGCGATCATGCCGCAGAGCTATATCGCATGGGGGTTAGTGTTGCCGTGCCTGAAACACTGGAAAGCTCATTGCAGCTTTCCGAAGCATTGCTGGTCGACCTGGGCATTGCCATGGGGCCAGTCATCGCTTCGGTACACGAGAAACGCGACGAATTCCGCCGCAAGATCATGGAAGAAGGCGGCTTGAGCGAGAAGCCGTCACTGAAATCGCATCACGAGTCAGACCCTGCCCCGGAAGGTGGCTGAACAGGCAGCTGCAAATCGGCTCTGCCCTATAACCTTGCCTGATAACTCAGTTCTGTAGCTGTGCCTTCACCGCTTCCATGGCTGCATCGGCTTTATCGCCGTCAGGCCCGCCGCCCTGCGCCATATCAGCGCGTCCGCCACCGCTTTTGCCGCCTAATGCCTCAACGCCGGCACGGACAAGATCCACCGCATTATAACGGTCTGTCAGGTCACCGGTGACACCCACCGCGAATGTGGCGCGGCCATCATTCACCGCTGCGAGTGCGGCAATGCCGCTACCGAGCTTCGCCTTAGCCTCGTCAATCAGCCCGCGCAGTTCCTTGGGGTTCAGGCCATTCACAACCTGCCCCTGGAATTTCACATCGCCAATAGTTTCCGCTTCATTGCCGTCTGAGGGACCAGCAGAGCCGCCCATGGCGAGCGCCTTTTTCGCTTCTGCCAGTTCACGTTCGAGCTTTTTACGCTCGTCGAGCAAGGTGGATACCCTTGAGGACAGCTCCTCTGGTGCAGCTTTCACAAGCGCCGCCAGCGATTTCACCGTATCATCACGGCCCACCAGCCATTGCCGTGCGCCCTCGCCTGTCAGCGCTTCGATCCGGCGTACACCGCTCGAAACAGCGGATTCAGATATGATGCGAAAAATACCGATATCGCCCAGTGCCCCTACATGCGTACCGCCGCACAGCTCGACCGAATAGGGTTTGTCAACGCCGCTGCCCATCGACAGGACACGCACTTCATCACCATATTTTTCGCCAAACAGCGCCAGTGCGCCCGCTTCAACTGCATCATCAGGCGACATAAGCCGTGTTGTCACCACTTCATTCGCGCGAATTTCGGCATTTACCTCGGCTTCGATCGCATCAATTTCATCGCGGGTCAGTGCCACCGGATGCGAAAAATCAAACCGAAGCCGGTCGGGCGCAACCAGGCTGCCCTTCTGCGTCACATGCCCGCCCAGATGCCCTCGCAAAGCCGCATGCAGCAAGTGCGTCGCACTGTGGTTCGCACGCAGCGCATCGCGCCGGGCGGCATCAACCTCAAGATGCACCGTGTCACCAACGGAAATTTCCCCTGCATCCACCGTGCCATGGTGCGCATGGATACGACCCAGCGGTTTTGATGTGTCCGCAACGGCCACAGCAAGGCCGTCCGCGTTCGACATCGTACCACTATCGCCCATCTGTCCGCCAGATTCCCCGTAAAAGGGCGTCTGGTTGGTGACAATAATGGCTTCATCACCTTTGGAGACACTGTCCACCAGCGCGCCATCTTTTACCAGAGCCACCACACGGCCCTCGCCTGTCGTCGAACTATATCCCGTAAATTCGGTAGCGCCTTCACGCTCGGCGACATCAAACCAGATATCATCGGATGCAGCAGCGCCAGAGCCTTTCCATGCCGCACGGGCCGCGGCCTTCTGCGCCTCCATGGCGGTATCAAAACCAGCCCGGTCCACCGACAACCCCCGATTGCGCAAGGCGTCTTCGGTCAGGTCATAGGGAAAGCCATATGTATCATAGAGTTTGAACGCGGTTTCACCGGGCAATGTGTCACCCTCTGCCATGTCACCGGTGGCATCATCCAGCAGTTTAAGCCCTTTATCGAGCGTTTGGCGGAATTTGGTTTCCTCCCGGAGCATCGTCTCTTCAATCAGAGGCTGTGCACGGCCAAGCTCACCAAAGGCCTGTCCCATTTCAGCAACCAGCGATCCCACCAGGCGGTGCATCAGCGGTTCATCTGCACCCAGCAGGTGCGCATGCCGCATCGCGCGGCGCATGATACGGCGCAGCACATATCCGCGGCCTTCATTGGCCGGCAGAACGCCATCAGCAATCAGGAAACTGCACGCGCGCAGGTGATCGGCAATAACGCGGTGGCTGGCCTGATTTGCGCCATCGGTAGCGGTACCTGTCAGCTGGCCCGATGCCGCAATCAGCGCCTTGAATGTATCAATGTCATAATTGTCATGCACGCCCTGCATAACCGCGGCGATACGCTCCAGCCCCATGCCCGTATCAATGCTCGGGCTTGGCAGATCACCACGCTCGCCGTCTGCGGACTGGTCATATTGCATGAACACCAGGTTCCATATCTCAATGAACCGGTCGCCATCTTCATCTGCGCTGCCAGGAGGCCCGCCGGGAATATGGTCGCCATGATCATAGAAAACTTCACTGCACGGACCGCAGGGACCCGTATCGCCCATTGACCAGAAATTGTCATTGGTGGCGATACGGATGATGCGCTCATCCGGCAATCCGGCTATTTTTTTCCAAAGATCAAAGGCTTCGTTGTCTGTGTGATAAACTGTCGCGGTCAGTTTTTCTGCTGGCAGTCCCCATTCATTGGTCAGCAGCGTCCATGCGTTCAGGATTGCCTCTTCCTTGAAATAATCGCCAAATGAAAAATTGCCGAGCATTTCAAAGAAAGTATGGTGGCGTGCGGTATAGCCGACATTGTCGAGATCATTATGCTTGCCGCCCGCGCGCACACATTTTTGCGATGATGTCGCCCGGCTGCTTTCCAGCGTCTCAAGGCCTGTAAACACATTCTTGAACGGCACCATGCCCGCATTGACGAACATAAGTGTCGGGTCATTATGCGGCACCAGCGGTGCGGACGGAATTACAGCATGATCTTTCGATGCGAAAAAATCGAGGAAAGAACGCCGGATATCATTGGTCGAAGTCATGCAAAATGGCTTAGGCGAGTGGCAAATAGCTTACAAGTGGAAGATGCGAACATAGCGTTTTTACCCATAGAGGTACGGCATGAAATCCTTGAACCATGGCAGGCTATAGATGTGCCTGAATAAAAATGATGTACCTGAATAAAAAGACCCACCTTCCGTTGAAGGCGGGTCTATTCAAATTACTGTATTTCGAATGATATATTAGTTTGAGCTGGCTTCTCCGCGCGGGAAATATCCCTGCTTCTCAAGGCCTTTCTCGACATCTTCGGCAACCTTTGCGTTATGCTCTGCAACAGTGCTGATCACCTCGCCATCCTTATCCAAAAGCACAGCCTCTTCATCCGAGCCAACAGGTACCATCCGAATATAGACAGGTTTAGGATACAGACGGTTTGATGCGCCATTTGAACCATCAACAACAGCGCCAATTCCGCCACCTGCAATAATATTCCCGAATGTGGAACCCGCCAAACGACTCTGTATATAAACAGATTCGGTTTTATAGCCGTCTTTTGTGAAAGTGACGCGAGAATCGTCACCACGTTTCATACTAAATTCACACGGCGTCACACATGTTCCACCAGAAATCAGCTCAATAGCCGCCCCTTCCGGATCAGACTGAAATGCAAGATCCTGGCTCGTGCCATTTAGAACCGTGGCACAACCACCAAGGCCAAGTGACAATACTGAAATGCTGAGTGCAGCTGCAAATTTGTACATAAAACCCCCTAATTATGTTAGAAATTAAGCGTTAAGCATGAATGGACTGGATGTAAAGACCACACATACACGACCACGCCATTTTACAAATATGGATTAGAAAAGCGTCGTATCAGTAAAATTATGACTCAATTCCATATTCTTCTAACGAAGCTTGAGAGTGATAATGTCAGTTCCAGGGGATTCCCTGCTATTCATATTTTTGAGTAGTGATTGGTATGTATATTATTCCTCACCACTCTCTTCAGCAGTCGGGCCTGTCATCATTTCTTCGGCCACTTCCTCTTCCTTGCCGCGGATAAGGTTTTCGATCTTTGCGCGCACCTCATCATTTTCCAACAGGAACTGTTTCGAATTTTCGCGCCCCTGCCCGATGCGGATCGAATCGAAGGAGAACCAGGAACCGGATTTTTCAACCACACCCGCCTTGACGCCCAGGTCGAGAATTTCACCGACCTTGGAAATGCCCTGGCCATACATGATATCGAATTCGACCTGTTTGAATGGTGGGGCGACCTTGTTCTTCACGACTTTGACGCGGGTGGAGTTGCCGATAATGTCGTCCCGGTCCTTGATCTGGCCGATGCGGCGAATATCGAGACGGACAGATGCATAGAATTTGAGCGCGTTGCCGCCGCTGGTGGTTTCGGGGCTACCATACATCACGCCAATTTTCATGCGGATCTGGTTGATGAAAATCACCATGCATTTCGACCGGTTGATCGACCCTGTCAGCTTGCGCAGGGCCTGGCTCATCAGGCGGGCCTGCAGGCCAACATGGCTGTCGCCCATTTCGCCTTCAATTTCCGCCCGCGGTACCAGCGCAGCCACCGAGTCCACTACCAGAATATCAACTGCATTGGACCGTACCAGCGTATCCGCAATTTCCAGTGCCTGCTCACCTGTATCGGGTTGTGAAATAATCAACTCGTCAATATCCACACCCAGTTTCTTTGCATAGGCCGGGTCGAGTGCATGTTCGGCGTCGACAAAAGCCGCTGTGCCGCCCGTTTTCTGGGCCTCGGCAATGGCGTGCAATGCCAGTGTGGTCTTGCCCGAACTTTCAGGGCCGTAAATCTCGATAATCCGGCCCTTGGGCAAACCGCCAATGCCAAGCGCAATATCAAGGCCAAGCGAACCGGTGGAAATCGCCTCAACATTCATCGCTTTACGCGACCCCAGCTTCATCGCTGAGCCTTTACCAAAGGCGCGATCAATCTGCGCGAGTGCCGCATCAAGTGCTTTTTGTCTGTCCATATCTTTTGCCTGATTGTCTGATTTTACGACTTTTAACTGTCCGGCCATATGCCTGCTCCTTCACTCAATGCCACCAGAACCACCGTTTGGCAATCCATCATTATGACAGTTTGTATATGTTTTGTTCCAAAAGAACAAGAGCGGAACAAAATAAATATGAATTTGCGCTCACACGCCGCGGAAAACCGGGTCTCATACGCTACGACATAGCCGATAACTCTTCCAGAACAGCCTCAATATCAGCAATCATATATGGTTTTTTGAGTAGCGGGGCACCCGCATATTGTTGCGGAATTTCCGAATCCGCAGCGCCGCTGGATATAGCAAAGGGAATGGAGGCCGATGTCAGCGCTTCGGCAACTGGCCATGCCTTTTCACCGTTTAGATTGATATCAACAATGGCGGCGTCAATTGCATCTGCGTCAATCAGGGCAATTGCGGCTTCAACGCTTTCAGCTGTCCCGGCCACTTCATGACCGAGCATGTCAAGAGTATCCTCAAGCAGCATGGCGATCATTGGCTCGTCCTCGACAATCAATATTCGCATAGGCAATATCCGCATCATATCCCCGGCCATCAATCGGCTCCGCTCAACGTAAGCGCTTCCTGTACAGCCTCGGCGATTTGCGTGACTGAAAATGGTTTGGGCAGGAAATGCATATTAGAAATATCAATCGATTTGCGCAGCTGCTCCTCGGCATAGCCGGACATGAAAAGGATCGGCAGGTCGGGATATATCTGGCGTATCTGTTCAGCCATTTTCGGGCCATCCATATTGGGCATCACCACATCGCTGATAACCAGATCAATGTCCGCATTACCTTGCAGCCTTTCCAGCCCCTCTTCACCATCATTGGCGGTCAGCACCGTGTATCCCTGCCGCTCAAGCGCACGCTGCGCCACCGTGCGGACCATGGCCTCGTCCTCAACGAGCAGCAAAGTGCCGCTGCCCCAGTTTTCCTTGATGCGCAGTTTTTCTTTTTTTCGCCCCGATGCTTCGCCTTCGCGCGCTTCATGCACGGGCAGGTAAATGACAAAGCTGGTACCCTGCCCTATGTCCGATTCGGCGAAAATATAGCCGCCCGACTGTTTGATAATGCCATAGACCGTTGAAAGCCCCAACCCAGTACCCTTGCCCACAGCCTTGGTGGTAAAGAACGGCTCGAAAATCTTGCCAATATGTTCAGGCGCAATACCGCTACCGGTATCCGCCACGATCAGGCTCGAATATTCGCCGATCGGCAGGATCTCGCTCTGCATCCGGCGCACATCAGCTGCCGTCACTTTGCGCGTGGAAATGGTGACTGTCCCGCCATCGGGCATGGCGTCGCGGGCATTGACGACAAGGTTGACGATCACCTGCTCCAACTGGCCGGGGTCAGCGCGCACAAGCCCCAGATTGCGGTCGTGCATGACTTCCAGCTTGACCGTCTCCCCCAATAGGCGTTTGAGAAGGTTCGACACTTCAGACACGATATCGGGCAGCTGCAGTACTTGCGGACGCAATGTCTGCTGCCGCGAGAAGGCGAGCAATTGCCGTGTCAGGCTAGCCGCGCGGTTGGAATTATTCTTGATCTGCTGGATGTCATCATAATCGCTGTCACCCGGCGCGTGACGCATCAGCATAAGGTCGCAATGCCCGATAATGGCAGTCAGCACATTGTTGAAGTCATGCGCCACACCGCCCGCCAACTGCCCCACAGCCTGCATTTTCGTGGCCTGGGCGATTTGCCGCTTCAGCTTGGTTTCCTCGCTGGAATCCTTGAGCGATAACAGCACGGCTGCTTCGCCCAAACCCCGCACTCCCGACAGTTTGATTGACACAGGTTCTTCAGGAGCAGATTGCAGGCGAACAGTCACATCCCCGCGCATACCCGAAACACCGGACGCAGATCCGCTGGCATAGCGGTGCACCGCATCAGACAGTGCCGCCTTGTCCTCATGTACCACAATATCACTCGGATAGGCTGGCATCGGCTTGTCTTCCACACCGCTCGCCCTTGCAAAGCTTTTATTGATGAACAGGAAGCGTCCATCACGGTCAGCCATCGCCAATCCAAACGGCAACATGGAAAGCAGATTTTCTATATAGGAGAGCGCCGTTGCCCGGTCCTGCAAATTGGCATCCTGATCAACCATGACGATAAGCGCCGGGCTTTTGCGACCTGCCCCACCCTCAGCCATATCGGGATCCGCAAGCGGAATATGCAATAGCCTTATCGCTGTTCCGCTCCGGCCTTCACGCGCGAAAAAGATATTGTTGCGCTCATCCGATCGCAGGAAACTGGCAAAATCCTGACCTGCTATATCTGTTCCGGCATCGCCCGTTGCGCGCGCGATAAAAGCAGAGTTGGCAGAACGTATATGGCCTTCCCGGCCAATAACCGCCGACATGATGGCAGACGCGCCCAGCACTTCGCCGGGTTTTCCGGCAAGCATGCGATTGGCTTCAGATACGATATCGGTTTGCATGAAAGGGGTGAAACGCCAGAGCAAATAGTCTTCCCCGCGCCCAACCCGCAAAATTTCTGCATCATAACACTGATCACCAACGCGCAGATCACCCGTTTCACTGTGCCCGTCGCGCCATGCGGACCGTCCCGCCTCGACCAGCCGGTCGACATCCCCTTTTTCAAATGGCATGTTCGGCGGCGCACTCTGCGCACCAAACCAACCGGAAAAGCAGCCATTGGCACATGTCAGGCGGCCAGCCCGATCGGTAATGGCAATGGCTGTCTCCGCCTGATCCGCCGCAGCGAATGTGACCGACCAGTCCGGCGTCACAATATCTTCCGCAACAGCAGGGGGGTATTGACGTCTATAGGTATAAAAAAGCGCGGCCAGAGCCAACATCGCGCCTGCAAAAATGCCGGTCAGCGTTATGCTGCCCACCGAAAAATAGATGATGGTAGCTGACAGCAATACCGCGAGGACCAGGATAGCGGCTGTACGCCTGCGGTCCTGTTCTTCGGCAACAAGGTCAGGCATGACCTTGCGCTCGTCCCCCATTAAATGTCCTACCGGATTGTGCACTCAAGGCTTTCTGTAATTTTAAAAAAATGGATGCGCTTTATCTTGCACAAAACAGAGGTTTAATCGAGTGGTTTCGGTGCCAGTTTGGAACGCCTTTTACGCGCGATCCAGATACGCCAGCCAAACGAACTGGCAAGATACCCGACCGAACCGAATAAAGCCGCCAGCACCACAAACCCGAAAGCGGTAGGGCCGCCTTCATGACCAAGCCATCTCAGCCACTCGCCGAAACTGCTGCGCATCTGCTCGTTGAGCGGTGCGCCATAGGTCATGGCATCCACCTGAAGGATGAACTTTCCCACCCGATTGGCGATCACCACCCAGAAAGGATAAGTAAACGGATTGGTGATGAAAGTTGTCAGTGCCGCAATGGGCACGTTGGCGCGTACCGGCAATGCGAGGAAAGCGGCGACAAAAATCTGGCCGATGGGTATCAAAAATGCTGCGAGCATACCGAGCGCCACGCCGCGCGGTACCGAGCGGCGAGTGAAACGCCACAATTCGGATCGCAATATACGGTGCGCAATGGGTTTGAGGAAGCGATTCTGCTCCATGTCCTCGCGCGTTGGCATATTCCGGTCCAGCCATTTCGCAAACCATCCGCTCATGCCCGGCAGCCTATCACAAAATCATTCCCATCTCTTAACCTTTGTCGCGAAGCAGGCGTCCCTGTTCGCGCTTCCAGTCACGTTCTTTCACCGTTGCCCGTTTGTCGGGCGCTTTCTTACCCTTGGCCAGTGCCAGTTCGACCTTGGCACGGCCGCGGCTATTGAAATAGATATTGAGCGGTACCAGCGTCATACCCTTGCGGTTCACAGCCCCATGCATCTTGTTGATTTCTCGGGCATTGAGCAGCAACTTGCGCGGTCGCTTGGGCTCATGATTGAACCTGTTACCGTGGCTGAATTCGGGAATGTTCGAATTGACCAGCCATACTTCACCATCCTTCACCTCAGCATAGCTTTCGGCGATATTGCCCTGCCCGAAACGCAGTGACTTTACCTCTGTGCCAGTCAGTACAATGCCTGCCTCGAATATCTCATCGAGCGCATAGTCGAACCGCGCGCGGCGATTTTCCGCGACAACCTTGACCTTGTCGAAAGTGGTGGGACGTGGACGCGCCATTTTAAATTACACCAGCTCCGCAATTTCCAGAGCAGCATCAACCATGGCACGGCTCTCCGCCGATGGCGGCGTCATTGGCAATCGCAATTCCTGTGGGAAATCCGTACGAACACGTGATAATGCATATTTGACAGGCCCCGGGGAAGCATCGCTGAATAATGCGGTATGCAGAGGAAACAGCTTATCCTGACACGCAAGCGCACCGGCATAATCGCCTGTATCCAGAGCTTTCTGGAATTTTGCGCATAACGCAGGCGCAACATTGGCCGTCACCGAAACACAGCCTGCACCACCCATGGCGCGGTGGCCGAGTGCAATATCATCATTACCCGAAAGCTGACAGAAACCAGAACCGCAGTTCCGACGATGGTCGCTTACACGCTGTAACTCACCTGTAGCATCCTTGACCCCCACCACTGTCGGCAGTTTCGCTAGCTGCGCCATGGTTGCTGGGCTAATATCCGTCACTGTGCGCGATGGCACATTGTACAGGACGATCGGTAGGTCGCATCCCGCCACCAATGCTTCAAAATGGGCAATCACACCCTGCTGGCTCGGTCGGTTATAGTATGGCGGTACCAGCAATGCGGCGGCCGCGCCCGCATCTTTTGCATGACGCATATGGTCCAGCGCCACTTTGGTATCGTTCGATCCGCATCCCGCGATAACCGGCACTCGCCCTGCCGCCTGTTCGACACAGATTTTTACGACATGGTCATGTTCTTCAATCGTCATGGTCGCGGCTTCACCCGTGGTGCCGCAGGGCACTAGCGCGCTGGAACCCGATTCGATCTGCCAGTCGATAAAGTCGCGAAAATGCCCTTCTGAAAACGTCCCGTCGCAAAAGGGAGTCGCTAGAGCCGGAATGGAACCGGAAAACATGGATTTACTCCTTAATTTTACCCCATATAAGGGCAGAAATAATTTAAACCAACAGGGCGTCGTTCAGCGCCTGATAAGGAGCATATGCCTATCATGTCCAGCATGATGAAAAGATTTACTCTCTCAACCGCCATTCTAACCGTAATGGCCCTCCCCCAATTTGCAACCGCTCCCGCATTTGCGCAGGCTGCTCCTGTTGCTACACAGGCCGCAAGCGATGGCAGCGACTGGGATCGTGCACGCCTTGAGCTGCTCGGTTCCGGACGCAGCGAAATGAGCGGTGCAATCGCCGAATGGAAACGGCTCAGCGAATCGGACGCCTATGGATTTAGCACCTATGCCAATTTCCTGATGCGTCACCCCGGCTGGCCAAATGAAAGCCGCATGCGCCGCAATGCCGAAACCGCTATTGCGCTCAACAGCTATTCCAACAGCCAGGTTCTCGACTTTTTTGCCAAATACCCGCCGCTAACCAATACGGGCAAGGCACGCTATGCAATGGCGCTGCGTAATGCCGGCAAACGTGCCGAAGCCAGCGCCATGGCGCGTGAGGCATGGCGCGGCGGCACGATGAAAGAGGAAGACGAAACACTGTTACTCGGCATGTTCAGCCGTGATTTCACTGTGGAAGATCATGACAAGCGCATGGACGCGCTGCTATGGGCCTATACCAAAGATGCTGCTGGACGCCAGATCGGTTATGTGTCGCCTACAAAGCGCGCACTGTTTCAGGCGCGCTACGCAAAGCTGACAGACTCACCCAATGCAGATGCCCTTATTTCAGGTCTTGGCGCAAAAGCGCTGACCGATCCCGGTCTGGTTGAGCAGCGGGCCCGCGCCTGGCGCAAGGGCGGACAAAGCTATGCTGTGCGCAATATGCTGGCAAACCGCCCAAACCTCACCACCTATCCGCTTGACGCAGAAGAATGGTATGAAACGCTGCTCGTCAACGCGCGCGCAGCCGCCAATGACCGGCAATATTCGCTGGCGTACCGCATCGCCTCCAAAGTGGACGATGCCTTTCCGGCAGGTACCGATATCAGCGCCCAGAGCCTGGGCGTGCGCGATGATTATACCAGCTTGACATGGCTGGCGGGCACAACCGCGCTTTGGGACATGCGGCAACCGTCCAAGGCTATCGGCATGTTCTCACGCTATGGCAATGCCGCACGCACACCGCAGACCCGCTCCAAGGGTTTTTACTGGGCGGGCAAAGCTGCAGCGGAAGCCGGTGACTCTGCAACGGCAAACAGCTATTTTGAGAAAGCAGGACAATATGCCGACCATTTCTATGGCCAGCTCGCGCTCGAACGGCTGGGCCGCCGTGTCCCGCAATTTACATCGGCGCCCAATGTGCAGGTCGATCCTGCCGCCCGCAATGCATTCAACAACCGTTCGCTTGTCAAAGCCGTGCGCGATATTTCCCGCGCAAGTGACTGGAAAACGCAAAATCGTTTCTTCCGCGCGCTGGTGTCGGAAGCGCAAACCGAGGCCGAGCATAAAATGGTCGCGGATCTGGCGCGTGATATCGGCCGCCGCGATCTGGCCGTCATATTGGGCGCAAGTGCACGCAGCAAAGGCGTCGACAATTTCCAGACGGTGGCCTTCCCGCAGATGCCCGTACCACGCGGATTAGAGCGTGACTGGACCATGATTCATGCGATCACGCGTCAGGAAAGCCAGTTCGCACAAAATGCGAAAAGCCATGCTGGCGCAATGGGTCTGATGCAGTTGATGCCCGGCACTGGACGCGAACAGGCAGGCAAAATCGGCCTTAGCTACAGCTATTCAGCGCTGACAAACGACCCCGGTTATAATATCCGGCTGGGTTCAGGGTATTTCTCACGGATGCTGCGTTATTACAATGGCTCCTATCCGCTAGCGATCGCGGCCTATAATGCAGGGCCCGGCAATGTGAACAAATGGCTGCGCCGCAATGGCGATCCGCGCACGGGACAGATTGATATCCTGAAATGGATTGAGAAGATCCCGATTTATGAAACACGCAATTACGTGCAGCGTGTGATTGAAAACGCAGTGGTCTATGATGCGATGGAGCCGGGCAAAGCGAATTACCGTGGCTCCAACCCGACCAGCTATTATCTGGGTAAGCGCAGGCCGGGATGAGGATGAGTCATTTGATCTCACGGCAATTCACTCTGTGAATGCCTCCGATGGGGTTCGGCCCAGTAAGGGCCGGCGGCCGGTCGGCCTCGCCGGACTGCTAGTCGCAGTCCGGATCAGCGCCAAAAACCAGCTTTCATGTTGCCACAGTTTTGCGAAAACGGTCCCATATGGCGAAATCCCGGTGCTGCGGCCAGCAGCACCGCAAGCGCGACTGCGCGCCCAGACTTATTGCCCGGAACCCATTTGGAGGCTTTTCGCGCAAGCGAAAAAACAGCCGTGAAATCAAATAATGACCACCAAACCCAACTACATCACGCCATCCGGTTATGAAGCGCTGCGCACGCGCTATCATGAGCTGTTCCACGTTGAACGGCCCAAGGTTGTCGATATTGTCAGCTGGGCCGCAGGCAATGGCGACCGCAGCGAGAATGGCGATTATATTTATGGCAAGAAACGTCTGCGTGAGATTGACCGCGAGGTGCGCTGGCTAAGCAGGCGTATCAAGTCAGCGCAGATAGTCGAACCTGCCGAGCAACCCGATAAGAGCCGCATTTATTTTGGTGCAACGATCGAGCTTGCCGATGAGGATGACAATCGCCGCACCGTCACGCTGGTCGGCGATGATGAAGCTCAGCCCGATAAAGGGCGGATTGGCTGGAACTCTCCCCTCGCCCGCGCACTGCGCCGCGCAAAGGTCGGCGACTTACGCACTGTACGGTTGCCATCGGGACCGAAAGAATGGGAGGTAATGGCAATCAATTATTAATATGCGTGCTCCTGCGAAAGGGCGGCAAAGTGCAGCATTGCTCGGATTCCCGCTTTCGCAGGAATACGGCACTCCTTATTCAGGTTTATAACCGAACGCCTCGGTCGCCAGTTTCACCAATTCCGGGTCAGCTTCCGGAAAATCAGTCGGGACATCAGCTTCAAGGCGCTCAGCCACATGGTTCAGCACGGCAATACGCGCCGCCTTTTTATCATTGCCATCAAATACCGCCCAGGGCGCCCAGCGTGTATCGGTATTTTTGAACATATCGTTATAAGCCGCCAGATATTCCGCGCGCTTCGCACGGTTGCGGAAATCATCCTCGGTGACTTTCCAACGTTTTTCCGGTGTATCCAACCGATCTGCAAGCCGCTCATCCTGTGTTTCCTGCGTTGTGTGCAGAAAAATCTTGATGATGTTGGTGCCGCTGTCGATTTGCTGCGCTTCAAACTCGTTTATCTCATCATAGCCGCGCCGCCATTCGGCCTCGCTGCAATACCCTTCAACGCGCTCAACCAGCACACGGCCATACCATGTCCGGTCAAATACAGAGATGCTGCGATCACCCGGCAAATCACGCCAGAAACGCCATAGGAAATGCCGGTCCTTTTCCGCCTTTGTCGGCGCGCCCACCGAGTAGACTTCAAAATAACGCGGGTCCCATTCGGCTGTCATGCGGCGGATCACACCACCCTTGCCTGCCGCATCCCAGCCTTCAAAGGCAAGAACGGTGCGTTTCTTATGGATGATATGCGCAAAATGCACATAAGCCAGACGTTTTTGCACCGCTTTCAGTGCGTCCTTGTAATCGCCCTCAAATGCGGCACCGTTTTCATAGTCCGACAGGTCTATCGCCATTGCTCACAAGCTCCGTTACTGCTGCACGTCGTCAACAGGACTAACGGTTAAGCCAGTGGCTGTCAGTCCTTTTTTGTTGTCGCCTGTGGCTCTAGCACACGAATGTTAAGCTCGCGTAGCTGTTTGAGCGATACCGGCGAAGGCGCGTTCATCATCAGATCTTCCGCCTTCTGATTCATCGGGAACAGTACAACTTCGCGGATATTGGGTTCATCCGCGAGCAGCATCACCATACGGTCGACACCCGGCGCGGACCCACCATGCGGCGGCGCACCGAACTTGAACGCGTTGATCATGCCGGCAAATTCCTTGTCCACCGTCGCCTGATCATACCCGGCGATCTCGAATGCCTTATACATGATGT
Organism: uncultured Sphingomonadaceae bacterium; assembly: GCA_947497085.1. Taxonomy (GTDB): domain Bacteria; phylum Pseudomonadota; class Alphaproteobacteria; order Sphingomonadales; family Sphingomonadaceae; genus Alg239-R122. Next base: position 21,831 of record CANMFE010000004.1, on the reverse strand, counting down.
CGGGGCGATGGTTACGGATTGCGCCGGAGCTCAGCTCCACACCGTTACAAACGATATCATACTGCCACGCAAGGATATCGAGCGGATCCATGGTTTCGAGAGCTTCCATCTCACCTTGTGGCATGGAGAAGGGGTTGTGCGAGAAATCAATTTTCTTCGCGTCTTCATCATATTCGAACATCGGGAAATCGACGATCCAGCAGAATTTGAAAACGCCCTGCTCGATCAGTTCCAGCTGTTCACCGACACGCGTACGCGCGGCGCCCGCCAGTTTGGCGGCATCGCCCTCTTTGCCCGCTGCAAAGAAAACGCCATCATCTGCGCCAATGCCAAGGTCGGCGAGCAATTTCGCAGTGGCATCCGCGCCATGGTTTTTGGCAATCGGACCACCCGGTACGCCGTCCTTCATGTTGATATAGCCCAGACCCGCAAAGCCTTCGCCGCGTGCCCAGTTATTCATATCATCAAAGAATTTACGCGATTTCGTGCCCGCACCCGGTGCCGGAATAGCGCGCACTGTGCCGCCGCTACCGGTAATTTTGTCAAACAGGCCAAAACCGGAGCCTTTGAAATGCTCGGTCACGTCCTTGATTTCAATCGGGTTGCGAAGGTCTGGCTTGTCAGAGCCATATTTCAGCATCGCCTCTTTAAAGGGAATGCGCGGGAATTCACCGGATTTGGTAACAGTCTTACCGTTCGCAAATTCCTCGAACACACCGGCGAGCACAGGCTCAAGCGCCTGGAACACATCTTCCTGCGTGACAAAGCTCATTTCCAAATCAAGCTGGTAGAATTCACCCGGTGAACGGTCGGCACGCGCATCTTCATCGCGAAAGCAAGGCGCAATCTGGAAATAGCGGTCAAAGCCCGCCACCATCATCAGCTGTTTGAACATTTGCGGTGCCTGCGGCAGCGCATAGAATTTGCCGGGGTGCACGCGGCTCGGCACCAGATAGTCACGCGCGCCCTCTGGCGAGGATGCGGTGAGGATCGGTGTCTGAAATTCGGTAAAGCCCTGCTCTACCATACGGTTACGCAAGCTCGCAATCACCTGTGAGCGCAACATGATGTTATTGTGCAATCGCTCACGGCGCAGGTCCAGATAGCGGTAACGCAGACGAATGTCTTCGGGATATTCAGCCTCGCCCGCCACTGGCATGGGCAATTCTTCTGCTGCGGACTGTACATCGACTGTTGCCGCAGTCACTTCAATTTCACCGGTATCCAGATTTGCATTCACAGTGTCATCGGACCGCGCAACCACCTTACCCGTCACGGTGATAACGGATTCGCTGCGCGCCTTGTCGATAATCTTGAAAGCATCGCTGTCGATATCAGTCACAATCTGCGTAATTCCATAATGGTCGCGCAGATCGACAAAGACGAGCTGTCCATGGTCGCGTTTCTTGTGAATCCAGCCGGAAAGGCGTACTTCGCTGCCCACATCGGACTTGCGAAGCTCGGAACAGTTATGGGTACGATAGGCGTGCATTGTTATCACCAGTATTTTCTGTGGGCAAAGCCCGGTGGTTTCTATCAAATTCTGTTGCAAGTGCTAACACAGGGGAAGCAAGCATTTGTCAAGCCGCGAGTTGCGCTTTAAGGGGATTGTTCATGGAAATTCACCCGCTCATTACGACAACCAAGTCACTTGTGCAATTGTGCGAGCGCCTTGCCAGCTCGGATTTTATCACGGTTGATACCGAATTTATGCGGGAAAGCACCTATTATCCGCTGCTTTGCCTTGTCCAGGTCGGCAATGACAAGGAAGCGGCCGCGATTGACCCGCTCGCCGATGGGATTGATCTCACCTCCCTGCTCGACCTGCTTACCGATAATGAGGATGTGCTCAAGGTATTCCATGCCGGCGGACAGGATGTGGAAATTATCTACAACATGACCGGCAAGACACCGCACCCGATTTTCGATACGCAGATTGCGGCCATGGCGCTCGGCCAGTCAGAGCAGATTGGTTATGCCAACCTGGTCGAAAGCTGGCTCGGCACGCATGTGGACAAAGGTGCCCGTTTTACGGATTGGTCACGGCGGCCTCTTGATGACCGTCAGATCGACTATGCCATTGGCGATGTCACCCACCTCGCCCGGATTTTCCCGAAAATGCTTGAAAAGCTTCAGGAAACAGGACGCGGCCTGTGGCTCAATACGGAGATGGAAAAACTGGCTAATCCAGATAATTACGCTGTTGACCCCGAAACGGTGTGGCGGCGTGTCAAGTCCCCAGGCCGTAATCCCCAGGTGCTTGGCCGGCTCAAGGCGCTGGCCGCATGGCGCGAAAATGAGGCGCAGGAGAAAAACCTGCCGCGCGGGCGCGTTATCAAGGATGAGACGATGGCAGATATCGCTGCGCACCCCCCGAAAAAGCAGGCGGATCTTGGCCGTGTACGCGGATTGTCCGCCGCCTGGAAAAATAATGATATCGGCGGGCGCATGATGCAAGTGCTGGAACAGGCTGAACCGCTACCTGCAGACGAAATGCCAAAACGTGGCCGCCGCGGCCCTGGCCTGGGCAAGGAAGGCGCGCTGGTTGCGGACCTGCTCAAATTGTTGCTCAAAATCCGGTCACGCGAAATTGACGTGGCCTCACGTCTCATTGCCAAGGCAGATGTACTTGAACGGCTGGCCGCAGGTGAGCGTGAAGGGCTGGACATATTGCAAGGTTGGCGCTTCGAACAGTTCGGCAGCGATGCACTGGACCTTGTCGAAGGCAAGCTTGCTTTTGCGATTGTTGATGGCAAGCTCAAAATGACGCGGCTCGATAGCACGAATGAACAGCAAATACAGGAAAGCATGGCGTCATGAGCGGCCATTTACCGACTCTCAAACAGTTGCAATATCTGGCAGCGCTGAAAGAGCATGGCCATTTCGGACGTGCGGCCGAATCCTGTTTCGTGACTCAATCCACTCTGTCGGCAGGATTGCGCGAAATGGAAAACCTCCTGGATGTCACGCTTGTTGAACGTACGCGCCGCGTGGTGCGCTTCACCCCGCTCGGTAATCTGGTGGTGGAAAAAGCGCACCGCATATTGCGCGAAGCCGAAGAACTGAATGATATTGTACGCTCTGCGGGACAGCCACTCGCTGGAGAACTCAGGATGAGCGTTATTCCAACCATCGCCCCCTTCCTGCTGCCAAAGCTGTTGCCCGGTCTGCGCCGTGAACGCCCGCAGCTCAAACTCTTCCTGCGCGAGGAAATCAGCGCCGCAGCTTGTGAATCATTGCACCATGGTCAGGTTGACTGCGTGTTGCTCGCACAGCCCTATGCCTGCGGCGATGTCGAAAGCGAAATATTGTTCAGCGATGAATTTTATGTCGCCTTTCCCAAGGGTGATCCGCGTGATCCACCGGACACGATCAAGCCAGAGCTTATTGATGAAAACCGGCTTTTGCTGCTGGAAGACGGGCATTGCCTGAAAGACCAGGCGCTGGCGGCATGCAATCGCCCGGAATTACAGGCCAGCGCGACAATGATCGGGACATCGCTGCATACACTGGTGCAGATGGTCGATAATGGCCTGGGCCTCACATTGCTGCCAAAACTTGCCATTGATAGCGGTATATTGACCAATACCGATATTTCTGCGCGCCCACTTACTGCCAAAAACGCAGCGCGCGATATCGCGCTGGTGTGGCGGAAAAACAGTCCGCGAGGCAGTGAATTCAAAATGCTGGCAGATTTGCTGCGTGATGGCTGGAAAGCCGGCGAAAAAGCCGCTTAGTCCATATATTTGAGCCCGGCGCGCAAATAATCCCAACCGGTAATGATCGTCAGCAAAGCGGCAAGCCATAACAGGCCCAGCGATGCGTCATAGATCCATGGATGTTCAGGCAGCCCGCCCCCCAATATAAGCCCGCCAAAGGCGATGAGTTGCACCGTGGTTTTCCACTTGGCGAGCTTGGATACCGGCACTGAAACCTGCAAGCCCGCCAGAAATTCGCGCAGTCCGGACACTGTGATCTCACGCAGCAGAATAATGAGCGCGGCAATAACATGCCATCCGGTAATATTCTGGTTAGCGCACAAAATCAGAATGACTGATGCCACCATGATTTTATCTGCAATAGGGTCCAGAAAAATACCTAGCTTTGACACTGTACCCTGCGAACGCGCCAGATAGCCGTCAAAATAATCAGTGATGCCCATCAGGCAGTAAACAAGAAATGCGGCAAGATAGCCTATTTCCCAGTCAGGCCACCATAATAGCGCAACCAGTACCGGTACGGTAAAGATACGTGAGAGCGTCAGGATGTTTGGCAGTGTCAGCATATTTCCCCCGCCATAACCATATTCAGGCATAAATGGAATTACCATAGCAATTATCCTGTTAACGAAGCTGCCGCCTTCTGCGAAACATAATGTCTGCAGAAAATCTTCCCTTGGCGGCATGCCATGAAACGGCTACCCCATTGGGCAGGGGTAGGCCATAAAAGGTATCATATATGTCATCAGCAATTTCTCTCCTTAACAAAAGGAGGTTCCTGCCGATATTTATAACCCAGTTGCTGGGCGCCTTTAATGACAATCTTTTCAAATTTTCGATGCTGATTCTGGTCGTTTACGGCATTTACAACGACCCGCTTCAGGAAGCGCAGTTCAGCGCGGTTTCCTCGGGACTTTTCATCCTGCCATTCTTTCTCTTCTCTGCCTTGGCGGGACAGCTTGCGGATAATTTTGACAAGGCAAAGATCAGCCGCCTGGTCAAGAATATCGAGATCTTGCTTGCCATTGTCGGTGGCATTGGCCTGATATACGAAAATATCCCGCTGATGCTCACCGCCCTGTTCCTTTTGGGGTTGCAATCGACATTTTTTGGACCGATCAAATACGCCATCCTGCCCCAGCACCTTCAAAAAGAAGAAGTGCTGGCCGGCACTGGGCTGGTCGAGGCGGGAACCTATATTGCCATATTGGGCGGCACGATACTGGGCGGGGCACTGGTCTATGCCACCGAAACCACACCTGGGGAATATGATCCGAAACTGGCAGCAGGTGCCGTTCTGCTCGTTGCCATAGCTGGCTGGATATCTGCCCGGCAAATCCCCGCAGCACCGCCGCAAATGGCACGTGAAAAGATCGATTATAATATCATCCGTGCGTCCTATAACCTTATCCGTGCGACAATGAAAAACCGCACGGTATTTCTGGCCATTATTGCCATCAGCTTTTTCTGGACGATCGGCGCAGTGCTAATCATCCTGTTCCCGCCCTTGGTCAAAAATGTCCTGACGGCTGACCCCAGTGTTGCCACTGGCGTTTTGGGCGTATTCTCCATCGGTATTGCCATAGGTTCGGTGCTCATCAACCTGATCTTAAAAAGCAAGGTATCAGCGCGATTTGCCCCTATCAGCGTGATAGCCATGGGTTGTTTTGCATTGCTGCTTTATTTCCTGTGCCTTGGCTGGCAGGGTCTGCCGGAAGGGCAGCTTTATGATTTCTGGGAGTTTATCAGCTTCAAGCATAGCTGGTTTATCATTGCAGCGCTGGCGGGCATTGCCATTACCGGCGGTATGTTTGTGGTGCCGCTATATGCATTTCTGACGACGACCGTCGATATCAGCGAAACAGGACGTACCATTGCCGCCAACAATGTCGTTAATTCCGGCTGCATGGTGCTGGGTTCGCTCACGGCATCTGCACTTGGATTCGTCGGTGTAACGACCACCGGGTTGCTGATACTGGTTGCCGGAATGTGTTTGTTTTCAGCGTATCTTGGCTGGATATTGCACAAAGCGTGTGATGATGAACCCGCCATGTTCCTTGAAAAAATCGATCACTGATCGTAGCAGGCGCGCGGCTTAGGAAATAAAGGCCGTTATCGCCAGGAAAAATGTCACAAAACTCATGAAAAAGAGGCGGCTGTCATCGCTTGTCCAGCCGGTTTGCTCTGGCTGCGCCTCGGGTTCGACATGCAGAACCGTATTTGGAAGAGCGCGGCGAAAGTCATGACCCGAATGCGACAAATTATATGTTTTAGCGTTTTTCATGCACGCATATTAACCGAATCTTCACTATATAAGATACTGTTATTTATGGTTAACAGCGGCACTGTACCGAAACAGGACAGGTTACCGCTGCATTATGCCGCGATGCTTGCACGAATTAGAAATTGTCCTTTGCCGTGCGAATAGCTGCAAATGTGGCCACTGCGTCACCCGCATGACCCATGGCCTGTTGCAGCGCGGGGTCATCCGCGCGCAGGAAAGGATTGGCTGCAATTTCCCTGCGCAGCCGTGTCGGCACGGTCCATTCATCGCGGGCACGCTTGTCACGAATATCCTTCACATAGCCGCGCAATGCCGGATTTTCGGGATCAACGCTTTCAGCAAACGCAGCATTGGCGAGCGTATATTCATGCGCACAATAAAGCACCGTTTCGGGCGGCAATGCGCGGATACGTTTCAGGCTGTCCCACATCATTTGCGGCGTCCCTTCAAACATCCGCCCGCAGCCCAATGCAAAAATGGAATCACCAACAAAAGCAACCTGCTCGGATGGCAGATGGTAGGCAATATGGCCCAGCGTATGCCCGGCAACATCCATCACATCCGCCTGTATATTGCCCAGCATGACATGGTCACCCGTCTTGACCGCGCGGTCCACACCAGCAATTTTCCCGCCTTCACCGTCAGGCGCCGTGATGGTGCATCCCGTCGCTTCCTTGATCGCCAGATTGCCGCCGGCATGGTCGGGATGCCAGTGCGTGTTCCATATCTGTGTGATGGTCCAGCCTTTGCTCTCTGCCTGCCGCAGGTATTCACCGGCATCGGGCGTATCAATCGCTGCAGTCTCCCCGCTTGCCGGGTCATGGGCCAGAAAGCCGTAATTATCGGAAAGGCAGGGAAATTGATGGATTTCTATCGGCATAAATGGACCTTTGCGCTTGCATTATACTGCTTTGGCAATAACAGAAGGGCGAACCGGGTTAAAGGCTAAGGAGTCGTCAAGTGACAAATGCTGCATCAAGACTGACTGGCGACGTGCTGGCAGATATTGCCCTGGATGCGGGCGCGCTTATCATGCAGATTTACGATCGCGGGTTTGAAGTCGGCCAGAAAGGCGATGATTCCCCTGTCACCGAAGCCGATCAGAAAGCAGAGGCGCTTATCCTTGCGCGGCTGAAAGAATATGCGCCTGACCTCCCCGTTCTGGCAGAGGAATCTGCCTCAGAAGGCAAAATACCCGAGCTGGACAATCTGTTCGCCTGTGTCGATCCGCTTGATGGCACACGTGAATTCATAAACCGCCGCACGGATTTTACCGTCAATATCGCTATTATCGAAAACGGTATGCCGGTACGCGGTGTGGTGTATGCGCCCGCGCTTGAAATGCTCTATGTTGCCGAAGGTGTGGCAGGTGCCTGGCGCTGTGAGGCGGAGCCGGGCAGCGCAGTGCCAGATGAAGGTGCGCGCCGCCCCATTACCATACGCAAGGCCCCTGCCCAGCTAGCCGCCGTCGCATCGCGATCACACCGCACCCCTGAGACCGATGCATTCCTTGAAAAATTCCCGGTTGGTGAACTCAAATCCGCCGGCTCCTCGCTCAAATTCTGTCTGGTGGCCGCTGGAGAAGCCGATATCTATCCACGCATGGGCCGCACCATGGAATGGGACACGGCAGCGGGACATGCCGTTGTACAGGCTGCGGGCGGCAAGGTGCTGACCGAGACCGGTGAACATCTCACCTATAACAAGGCCGAACGCGGCTATGACAACCCCCATTTTATCGTCTATGGCGATGTTGAGCCGGTTTTAGCTTGATCGCCTCGCGGCCATGGGGCGGCACCAGCCCGCTCCCCCTCCCAACCTCCCGATATACTAACAGGATACATTATCGGGAGGTTGGGAGGGGGAGCGGGCTGGTGCCGAATTGCGAACGAGAGTGAGCCAAATCAAAACTCAGGCATTGAAACCATTCACTTCACGTGGCATTGCCCCTGCAAAATACGGAGCTTTATATGACCCCTTTCCAATGGGACGACCCCTTTCTCCTTGACGACCAGCTGACCGAAGACGAGCGCCTTATCAAGGACAGCGCCGCTGCCTTCGCACAGGGCGAATTGCAGCCACGTGTCATTGAGGCGTATCGTGACGAAGTCTCTGCACCGGAACTTTTCCCGCTTATGGGCCAGGCCGGACTGCTTGGCGCGACACTGCCCGAACAATATGGCGGAGCGGAAGCATCCTATGTCGCCTATGGCTTGATCGCACGTGAAGTGGAGCGGGTCGACAGTGGCTACCGGTCGATGATGTCGGTGCAAAGCTCGCTCGTCATTCATCCAATCAATGCATACGGCAATGACGCCCAGCGCGAAAAATACCTGCCGGGCCTGTCGTCAGGCGAACTGATCGGCTGTTTCGGGCTAACCGAACCCGACGCGGGCAGCGACCCTGGCGGTATGAAGACGCGCGCGAAGAAAGCCGATGGCGGCTATGTGCTGAGCGGCTCGAAAACGTGGATTTCCAATTCACCTTTCGCAGATGTCTTCGTGGTCTGGGCCAAGTCCGACGCGCATGATGGCGCGATCAAGGGCTTTATCCTCGAAAAAGGCATGAAAGGCCTGAGCGCCCCGAAAATCGAAGGCAAGCTCAGTCTGCGCGCATCCACTACCGGCATGATCCAGATGGACGAAGTCGAGGTGCCGGAAGAAAACCTGCTGGATGGTGTAGAAGGTTTGAAAGGCCCCTTTGGTTGCCTCAACCGTGCCCGTTACGGCATTAGCTGGGGCGCGATGGGCGCGGCCGAATTCTGCTGGCACGCCGCGCGGCAATATGGCCTGGACCGCAAGCAATTTGGCCGCCCGCTCGCACAGACACAGCTTTATCAGAAAAAGCTCGCCGATATGCAGACCGACATTGTGCTTGGCCTGCAGGGTTCCCTGCGTGTTGGCCGCCTGATGGATGAAAACCGCTTTGCGCCGGAAATGATCTCAATCGTGAAGCGCAATAATTGCGGCAAGGCGCTCGATATTGCGCGCATGGCGCGTGACATGCATGGCGGTAATGGCATCAGCGAGGAATATCAGGTGATGCGCCACATGGTAAACCTGGAAACGGTCAATACCTATGAAGGTGCACATGATGTACACGCGCTCATTCTGGGGCGTGCGCAGACGGGTTTGCAGGCGTTTTTCTGACATTGACGCTAGCACGCTGGCACTGAACACGCGCATGCAATTGGAAGGGTAAACTATGAATATAGAAATCATTGCAAACCCTTCCGAAGCAGATTCCGATATATTAAGTCAGGGAATAGTCGATTATAATTTTTCGAAAATACCTGATCTGGAACCAAATGAAGATGAAAAAAAGTTTTTCGTTTTTGCCAGGGATGATGCGCATAAAATTATAGGCGGGATTCGCGCGACGTGTTTTTGGAATACACTGCATATTGAGCTTTTGTGGTTATCAGAAGAGTGCCGCGGTAAAGGAATCGGAAAAGAACTGATAACATCAGCCGAGGTTTTTGCTGTTGAACAGAAATGTGAAAACGCTTTTGTGGAAACAACCAGCTGGCAGGCGAAGCCGTTTTACGAGAAGAATGGATATGAGCATATCGCTACTTTGAACGACCGCCCAAAGGGTTATGCCTCCCACTATCTTACCAAAAACCTAGCTATTGAAGATGGGTCTGAAACCTAAACCCTCAAACCCGCAAGTTCATCCAGTCCGGCCATAATATTCAGGTTCTGAACAGCTGCCCCGCTGGCACCCTTGCCCAGATTGTCGAGCATCGCGATCAGCCGCGCCTGTGAACCATCCGCGCTGGCATGCACATGCAGCGTGAGCGCATCGCTGGGTGCCGCATTTTCGGACAGCAGGATTTCTGCCGGCGCATCTTCCATTGGCATGACATTGACCAAAGGTTCGCCCAGATAATGTGCGCGCAGCGCATCGTGCAATTCTCGGGCGCTGGCAAAACCTGCCTCACTATCAAGGAATAGCGGCACTTCGACCATCATCCCGCGCATGGCACGCACGACTGACGGTGCAAATAAAGGCGCACGGTCAAGCCCGGCATGCACCTGCATTTCCGCAAGATGTTTATGTGCCATATCGAGCGCATAGGTGCGAAAACCGATATCGGGCTCCTGCACCCGAAAGCGATCTATCAGGGCATTACCGCCGCCTGAATAGCCCGACACGGCATTGACCGTATATCCATGACGAGCGGGCAATAGGCCCCGTTCCACAAGCGGCGAAACAAGCGCGAGAAAGCCAGTCGGATAACAGCCGGGATTGGACACCCGCCAGCTATTGCCAATAGCCTGCCTCTGCCCCTCATGCATTTCGGCAAAGCCATAGGTCCAGCCCGGCACAACGCGGTGTGCGCTGGATGCATCGATAACGCGCACATGCTCGTTGCGTATGAGCGTCATGGCATCACGCGCGGCATCGTCGGGCAGGCACAGAATGACAAAATCACTATCGTTCATCGCTTCTGCGCGGGCTTGCGTGTCCTTGCGCAGACTGTCATCCAGCCGGATCAACGAGATATCCGCCCGTCCGGCCAGCCGCTCGCCTATTTCAAGGCCGGTGGTTCCCGCAGCACCATCAATAAAAACCGAAATCGCCATCAGGCAAGGCGCTTGCGCGCCAGAACCGGCTGCTCCACATCATCAGGGAAGCGGGCGACAACATCAGCAAGCGGTTCTTCCGCGACCTGCATCCAATGCGCATTGGCATGAATCATGTTTTCACTGTCCGTCATGATCCCGACATGGCCGGGAAAGAATATGAGATCACCGGCTTGCAGGGTTTCGCCTTCATGTACATCATGGCCAAGCGCCGCCATTTGCTGGTCGCTGTCGCGCGGGGCTTTGATACCTTTCATACCCAGCACCATCTGCACCAGCCCCGAACAGTCGAGACCATCGCCACTGCGTCCACCCCAGACATAGGGCGCACCCATGAACTTGCGTGCAATATCCACCGAACTGCCCTGTACGGAACCAAGTTCAGATACATGCCGTACATGCACATAGCCTTTGTCGGTTTTCAGAAATGCAGGATTGGCATCTTCGCCTTCCATCGCGGTACATTTAAGCCGCGCGCCCATGGGCAGGCGTTCCAGCAAGGCCGATTTGATATCAGGCTGCGCAAATATCAGCGCCGCGCGCGTATCCACGACATGGCTGGTTTCCGTTTCTTGCCCAAGTGCGGATAATCTTACGTAACCCAGATAGTCATCATGTGTGCCAAAACCCCAGGCCCATTCGCCGGAAATATCCAGAACCGCGAAGGTCTCTCCGTGGACAAGCTGCGAGACTGCCCTGGCGTCGCCCATCGGCAATTCATGCATGGTCGCCGTCGCGATCACACAGCTGCGCGGCTGCGGCACAACATAATGCGGCGCGAACAGTTTTCCGGCCAGTTTGATATCAGCCAGATCGCCCCGAATATGCGTCGTGCGCTTGTCATAGTCGCCCATGGGGCCGTTCAGCTCAAAACGCGGCTGTTCATTACTGGATGAAGAATCTGACATATTCTTAATTTATATCCCCCGCCGCGCTTTTATCTCTGCTGGCTTTTCTATCATCTGTCCAAAATAAGCCGGTTTTGCAAGCCTGTTGCCCAAATCCTATTTTCCGTATCGCTTTTGCAAATAGGCCCAACTGGCCCTGAGACCCAGCGCTTCCCCGCCCTTGGTCTGGCCAGGCCGTGCAGTCGGCCGCCATGCAAATGTATCAAAATGCGCCCACTCAGCATCCCCGTTCACGAATTTTTTCAGGAACAGCGCTGCCTGTATCGAACCGCCAAAGCCGCCGCCGCTATTGCCGATGTCAGCAATATCGCTCGACAGATATTCCGCATACACATCCCATAACGGCATTTGCCATATCGGGTCATGCACGGCCTTGCCGCCTTCCAGCAATCCGCTGGCCAGCTCATCACTATTAGCAAACATGGCAGGCAAGTCAGGGCCCAGCGCCACCCGCGCAGCGCCTGTCAGTGTGGCAAAGTCGATAATCAGCTCAGGCTCGGCTTCACACGCTTTTGTAAGTGCATCGCCCAGCACCAGCCTGCCCTCTGCATCGGTATTGCCAATTTCCACGCTATGTCCCGCACGGCTTATCAGCACATCACCCGGACGGAACGCATTGCTCGCTATCGCATTTTCGACCGCTGGTACCAGCATGTGCAACCGCACCGGAAGCTTCGCGCGCATAATGATTTCTGCCAGCGCCAGTGTGTGCGCGGCACCGCCCATATCCTTTTTCATAAGCCGCATGCCGACCGCTGACTTGATATCCAGTCCGCCACTGTCAAAACATACGCCTTTGCCGACTATGGCAACACGCGGATGCTTCTTATTGCCCCATTCCAGTTCCAGCAGGCGCGGCGCATGCTCCCGTTTGGCCGCACGGCCGACCGCGTGGATCATGGGATAGCCCTGCTCTAGGTCATCACCGCGAATAATTGAAAGTTCGGCCTTGTAATCTTTGGACAAACGCTTGGCGGTCTTTTCCAGCTGGTCCGGCCCCATGTCCTCAGCAGGAGTGTTGACAAGGTCGCGAACCAACGCCGTGGCCTCCGCCTCTATCAGCGTCGCATCAATCCGGCCCGGGCTGCTTACCAGCAGCTGTCTTTTGCCGGTCTGGTTATCCGATTTTTTATACCGGTCGAAACTGTAATGCGCGAGCAGCCAGCCAAGCATGGCGTCTCCCGCTTCCATATCTTCAGCCAGTCTATATGCGCCTTCAGGCAGGTTTTCCGCGACTTTGGCAAGGCACCAGCTTTTCAGTGCATTTCGGGACGAAACACCCGCCAGTACAGACCATTCGTCAACTTTGTCACCAGACAGAATGGCAAATTCATGCGCCTTGCCCGTAAATTTCTGCGCCTCCACCATCGCGCGGACGCGGCCCGGCTGATCCTTCAGCCAGTCCTTGAAACTGTTGCTATCGACAATATGGATATTACGGGCATCCTGCCCCTTATCGGCTTTTAATATATCGGTAAAATCTATCATCCCGGCTATATAGCGGCTGATTGCCTGGCACGCGAGCCTGTTTCATCTTTTAATGGCAGGAATTATTCGGCAGCTTCCAATATTCTGGCATTATCGCCTGACGGCACCGGTTTACCTGCCTTACCAAAATGCATGACACCGTCTTCCAATGGGCCAAAGCGCAATATCTTGCGGTCTTCCAGATAATCCTGGTTGAGCCGCCATGGAAGCTCGGTGCCAGACTTTGGGAGTTCGTCCAAAGAGCGCTGAATATAGCCGGAAGAAAAATCAAAAACCTCTTCCTCTTCCATAGCAGCAGGATTCGCCAGATAAGGGTTGGCAATTTTTGCGCCTGTAGCGTCCATATGATTCAACAAACGCGTGGTATATTCCGAAACTATATCGGCTTTCAGCGTCCAGGAGGCATTCAGATATCCGAACACGATGACCATATTCGGCACATTGGAAAACATGCACCCTTTGTAATAGAAATGATCATGGAAATTGACGGATTTGCCATCAACCGTGAAATCCACCTTGCCCGCCACGGCAAGCTTCAGCCCTGTTGCAGTAACAATAATGTCCGCATCAACATGACCGCCGGATTCCAGTGCGATTCCCGTCGCATCGAACCGCTTAATATGATCCGTGACAACCGATGCCTTTCCCGCTGCCAGAGCTTCAAAAAAATCATTGTCCGGCACCAGACACAAACGCTGTTCCCATGGATTATAGCGCGGTTTGAAATGCACCATGTCACGTTCGTTTGTAAGCTTTTCCTTGATATTCTTGAGCAAGCGCCTCTTCATCCATTCCGGCTTACGGCGCGCGAGTTTAAACATGAAATTCTGTAGCCGGACATTTTTGAAACGCGTGAACCGATATGCCCATGCATCAGGTAAAATCCTGCGCATGAAATTGGCCAGCCTGTCCTTTGCCGGGCTGACAAACATATAGGTCGGCGAACGCTGCAACATAGTAACATGCCCGGCTTTATCCGCCATGCTGGGCACTATCGTAACTGCGGTCGCGCCGCTGCCGATCACCACCACTTTCTTACCCGTATAGTCCATATCTTTGGGCCAGAATTGCGGATGTACAATCTGTCCCTTGAAATCCTCTTTTCCTTCGAAAACAGGATCATAGGGCTCATCATAATTATAATAGCCGGAACCCATAAACAGGAAACCCGCTTTAAGCTGTGTTTCGCTACCATCTGTTCGCCGCGCAGTGACTGTCCAGCATGCATCGGCGCTCGACCAGCTTGCGGACAGCACTTCATGGCCAAAACGGATATGGTCCTGCAGATCATATTCAACGATGGTTTCGTGGAGATATTTCAATATGGACGGACCATCGGCAATGGCTTTGCGCTCTGTCCACGGTTTGAAATTATAGCCCAGCGTGTGCATGTCACTGTCACTGCGGATACCAGGATATCTAAAAAGGTCCCACGTCCCGCCCGGATTATCACGCCGTTCCAGCATGGTGAAACTCTTGCCCGGGCAAAATTTGCGCAGGTGCGCCGCCATACCGATGCCGGAAATTCCTGCACCGACAATCAGCACATCAATATAATCTGCCGCCTGTTCCTGTCCCATAACCATTCCATCTGCTTTTGCGCTATTTTGGTTTGCAAAGGACAGCTTACTTACATCGTTGCAAATTGCAACTCACCAAGGATGCGGAAAGTAAAATATGGAGATGACCTTACGTTTTGTCGTTACCAGTAAACTATGTCGCCGGGATATTATTGAGCAGACTGTTAACGCGCCAGAGGAGGCCATACGTTTTACGTTTAGGTTCAAGCAACGAAATAATCGACAGAATAGAGCTGTCTATTATCACGTAAATCCAGACCTTCTTTGCCTTGGTTAACAGCGAACCCTGCTATAGCCTGCCGCATCAGCAATAAACGTTTAATGTCTGAGACCAAATGATTTGGTATCATGGATGAATGCTCCAGCAATCGAAATTCATTTTCAATACTTTCATGCAAGGTTTGTTGCACTGTGATATCTGATCGATAGCTGGAAAGTAAATCGATCTGATTATTCAAATCCCGTATATCGACATGCATGCCGACAACTTCTTCTGTTGATACTTTTGCTGAAGATTGTTGTTGGCTATCCGCCAGATCGTTCACAGAAATCACAAGCAAACCATTTGAGAAACGGGAATCCCAACCAGTATTTTTATCCGCCACCTTTACATCGTAAGCAAAAGATGTGTCGCCAAACTCATAATCGAGCCTGCCACCATTAAAGATAACATTGCCAGTATCTCGCTCCATATGGAAGCGGCCATCATGTGAATAAGTCACATATTTTCCGTTTACCTGCGTGACTAAAGAGCCAGCAAAGCTATAGTCAATATTCGTATCGCCATCAGGGTCTGTCGTAGTAATTGTACCGGCGATAACCCCAGAGGCGCTGTTTTCATCAATGACAATCATGAAGCCGTCCTCTGGAATGTTGGGCGCCTGATTAACATTCGGTATGTACAGGTTGATGTCCACTGGTACCGCAACCTGGTTACCAGTTGCATCAGTCACCAATACAGAGAAACTGTCACTGCCCAGGGCATCCTTATACGGCAAGTATTCTGCCATACCGGTAACCGCGTCTATATTTACCGTGCCTTTTGCAGGAAGGCCATCAGGGTCTAGTGCATAGCCTGTAATATCCCCGTCACTGTCTGTTACCATGGATGCAATATCTATCGATTGCCCAATGCCACGGTCATTTTGCGTCAGGCCAAACGGGTCTGCATTGTCGGCGGCAAGGTCGCCCATATCCAAAGCGGTAATTTCGGGCTTGCCGAAATAAGTTGACCAGCCATGATTAAGCGTATCGTGGATTGTCTGGAAACGACCATAGGCCTGTATATCCTGTGCCTCTGCATTCCATTTATACGCCGGAACATTCACTCCTACCACTTTTGCGCCCGTTTGGGCATCGTAAACACCGCCATAGCTTGCATCGGTCAGAGCGGTGCCGTCGGGAAGGATATAGCCAACCAGTTTGTACCATTTATCCTCCTCAAAACTTGCCTGCTGTGTTGCTGGGTTTTGGTAAAGGAATGTCCCCCACGCACGATCCGAACCGTCAGTCAACAACTGTTTCGCAGGAACGCCATTGCTACTGGTTGCCAACATCGCAAAATAGACATTATGCTTGTTCAAGTCGGATTTCCTGAAAAACTGTGTGTATTTATAGACTTTGGTCGGATCCACATAAACCCTGTTCGTTCTGTTGCCGCCACCATTGGCACCATCATTAAACTGCCCTGCCTCCACTACGGTTATGGGCGTGCCATCAGGGCCGACGACGTTGGCCCAGCGTGCCTCATTATCGACAGCATAATCTGCATAGTTCCAAAACCCGTCAACTTTGATGCCTTGGAATGCCAAGGCGTCTGAATATGTATCAAGCTTGTCTCCGTCACGCATGATGACAAGTTCGTCAATTTCGGTAACTGACGGGCTATGGAAATGGGTGTGTAAGCCCAAAGTGCCATAGCTGGCAGACTGGCTGATATTCGATGTTCCCAGCGTATAGCCGTCAATCCATCGGAAAGAACGCATGTCCATAACTTTCTCTCCGGTTTCAGTATCATAAACCCCGCCATAGCTTCCCAGCGTGGCGTTTTCCGAACCTTCCGGCAGAACATATCCCACTGCCTTATACCACTTATCACCAGTCAATGCGGCATCAAGCTCAGCGTCGTCGGCGCTCAGAAAATATGGATAGGGCGTGGAATTTCCTGTATGATTATCAATAACCTGATGATTATTCACTGTGCCATAAGCAAAGCCAAGGCGCAGACCCTGATTTGCCGCAACATCGCGTTTGAAGTAATAGACATATTCATAGGCCTTGCCGCCTTCCACGGCAAATGTGTTGCTGATCGCACCGCCACCATTATTGTCAGCGTCAGTTTGGCCTGCCTTCAGCGATACAATATCCTCCCCGTACGGACCTTCAGTAATTGTCCATTCCGTTTCGTCAAATACCCAGCTGACCCAGCCCGGGACAGGCTCTTTTGCTGCCGGAGGCGTATCCAGATTACGTGGCCAACTGTCATCAACCAGAGACGCTCCACGACCTATTTCTGGCAGATCCGGCCAGTCATCCAGATTCACTGCATTGGCGCCGTAATTGGCGATGTCTATCGTTTGCAGGTTAGGCAGTACGACAGGCGCCTCTCCAACGGGAATGAATGCAAATGTATCATCGGCTGTAGCATTGCCGTCGCTGGCTGTAACCTTGATGGCCACAGGCTCGGCAAAGTCCGCTGGAGCGGTCCCTGTAAAGCTTACGCCATCAAAAGACAGCCATGTGGGCAGAGCGCTTCCATCCTCAAGTGTTGCGGTAAACGAAAGCGCATCCCCGTCAATGTCCATGAATGTATCTGCCGGGATGGTAAAGCTGATGGCTTCACCGCCAGTCACCGTCAAATCGTCAAGCGCAAATATCCGTTCGGGTACATCATTTACAGGCGTGACATCGAACAGAAAGTTTGTACTTGCACTATCTCCGCCTGCCTTGGCCGAGACAGTAACGTCCAGCGACCCGTTGTAATCTTTCGGAGGTGTGAAATTGAGGATGCCGTTATCAAGTGATGCCCAGTCAGGAAGCGGGTTGCCATCGGCAAGCTTCGCTTCATATTCGATTTCCCGGTTCAGACTATCGGCAAAACTATCCGCGATATTCACAATCGATGACGAGTCTTCGTTGATGATAATATCGGCTATATTCGTCGCAGAAAGATAGGATGACGCGGTAACCTGAGCAAGCAGGTCATTGCGTGTCCATGTGACACCATTGGCAAACTCAATTGTTTCGATCCAGCGAGACTGGTCGCTGCCTAATTGCCCCACCAGTTCGATTTCACTGAATACGGGCGTTCCCTGGGGTGCTGACTCAACAACCAGGCGCAGATTATTGCTGTCAAAAGAATTCGTGACTGTGACGCTGGTTGAATC
Organism: uncultured Sphingomonadaceae bacterium; assembly: GCA_947497085.1. Classification (GTDB taxonomy): domain Bacteria; phylum Pseudomonadota; class Alphaproteobacteria; order Sphingomonadales; family Sphingomonadaceae; genus Alg239-R122. The sequence continues at coordinate 3,877 of CANMFE010000004.1, read as the reverse complement.
GAATAGAGCTACGATCCTGTCATTGCCTCCACCCAAGGTATCTGTCCCGAATGCTTCGTTAAGGATGGTGCGACTGGAACTGGCGTCAATCCTGTATTCATCATCACCGCCGCCACCGATCGCAATATCAAGCCCATTTGGCGCACTGGCGGCAATTGCATTGGTAAGGTCGAGAATATCATTTTGCGCGCTAGCCCAAAGCAGATCTGATCCCGATGAACCAGAGAGTGATGTGCTTCTCGACCTTCCGAATTGTCCGTTAACGTTGCTGCCAATGCCAGGCCCTTGCAAGCCCCCTCCATCTACACCGGCTCCATCGGGAATTATCCCCAATCTGTTCAGGCTGGCAGACTTACCAAATGCCGTAATGTCAGCTGCGCTGATATTAAGTGCGGCAAACTCCTGCTCATTTGCGACAAATGCAAAATCATCCGTAAAGAAAGGCAAGCCTATGGAAACACCGCTATTATAATTGACAAATGATCCAACTGGATAATCCGGATATGTGATTGGTCCACCAAGTCCAGAGGAGATATCGGCATAGGATTGACCTGCTGCAGAATCGTTAAACGCGTGTACGCTATCAATGTTTCTCGAATCGGCTTCTGCGCCAGATTTCGATACTGTGTCCGTCAAATCATAGTTGAAACCGTAAGTCATGGGGACTTCTACGGTTAAATCTATGCCTGTCTCCCCATGTGTTGAAAAGCCGTGCTCGGGATGGCTATTTTGATATTCATGCTGGAAAAAACTGTCATACGTACTGGAATCGCCTGCCAGATATACATGCAGCAACCGGTTCACCTGCACAGATTCGGTAATAACCGCTCCGCCGTTTAGCGCTGTGCCAACCAGCCCTCCATTCCCGTCTGATACAATTGAAATTCCGCCGACACCGATAGGAACACTTATTGTCTTCCATGTGATATCAATATCAACAAAAGTCAGGCGCAGCGCCGCGGTCCCATCATTGGGATTTGTGACTTCCGTTACAATCGTGTCGCGATATTTCCCGTCCGCAAATGGCTTGGCCGAAGGTATTGTGCCGACCTGTACGTCAGATATAAACGGGTCCAGAGCAGACAGCCCCCAACTGCTTGTTGAACTAACTGTTTTAAATATAATTGGGTGCTCAATCTCATAGTCAGGCCGTTGTCCCATACCAATGGACACTTTTTGCTGCCCATTATATGCGATGCCGTCGACAACAAGTTGATCCTCATCCGGATTGAAATCCGTCAGAAAGACATTGTTTAGCAAACCATTATCTGAAAAAGCATCCGCAGATAGGAAGAACGTATCTGCACCTGCACCACCAACGGCGACATCCCCCTGTCCCACCGTTATGGAATCGTCGCCCTCGCCGCCATTGAGGTGATCCGCACCATTACCGCCGACAATGACATCATTACCGTCAAAGCCCATCAGGTTGGAACCGGGCGAAAGGTAATCAGACTCTATGGCATATAACGTATCATCAAATTCGGAACCGACAGCGGATTCCGCACCGCGAACGCCGATACTACGGCCGCTTGTATTGCCTGTAATCGTGCCCGAACCGGCATTGCTGAGCGGCGCACTGGCCAAACGCAGGTCTATTGTTACCGCCTCGTCGCTCTGCATCGCATTGACTCTGTCATTTTCCCGAAACGGGCTTTGTTCCGTATCCGTACCCAAATCAATATAGGACCAGTCATTGCCGCTATTTTCAAATGACACGATATCGAGTCGGTCCTGCCCGGTGCCCAGATTTGCTATCTCAAACTGGAATATTTCGGCACTGCCCGGTTGCTCGGGAGAACCTGTTCTTAGCGTATCGCCTGTATAAGCTCCATTTGCACCATCATCCACTTCATCACCGATTATGAGGATGTCATGGGAATATATTGCGTCAGACGCATTGCCAAACGCCGTGACGGTATCTTCTCCATCACCGCCGATAAGCAGGTTGCTGCCCCCACCGCCAAAGATCTTATCCTTGCCATCACCGCCCAGAATAATATTATTATTGCCCGATCCGCTGATAATATTGTCGCCGTCACTGCCATAAACCACGACCCTACCTGCTTCACCGAGCGGGATTTCCTGCGCGGTGACATTGCTGTTGCCATCGGCCAATATGGTGAAGGCCTTGATATAATCGGTTGACTGCCCTTCCCCCTCCACAATGCCCAATTCGGACCTGATGGCATTGGCAAGGCCTGTGGTCGCATCGTGAGAGGGCGCATCGAAATACCAGCGGCGCATATCGCCCGCATCGTGAAAAGGATTGTTGCGAAAGCCAAGATCCTTCATCGCCTCATCAAACAGCGGTGCGGCAATATTGTGAATCGCATGATAGGCATTGTCATCCGGTGAGAAAGTCCAGCGTTCTTCCGATGTCCATAGTGTAAAGGCGTTTGCATCATTCGTGAAAATACCGCCTTTCAGGCGGCTGAACGCATTGGCTTCTGCCGCGGCAAGGTCTGCGACGGTGGAATCGGCAAGGGCAGCTACGCCTGCATAACGCACCGCAAATTTGCCCAGCAGGTCTTTCCAGTTTGCATCCAGCCGCGACCATGACCCGCCGCCATTTATCAATGACGCAAGGTCGGCGGCATCATCAAACATCGCGCGGATACCGACATTGCCAAACGGCATCTCGCCTTCCTCCAGCGCGGAATAGGCAATGGCGGCCTGCATGGTGGAAACTGCATCACCTAAAGGCCCTATGCGCGTCTCAATACCAATCAGGCTGTCGGCCGTATCCTTGGAAAAATAAGCATCCCAGAGCGAGGTACCCGCAGAAGTCCAGGCATTTCCTACATTATCTTCAGCCCACATCAGGTTTACAAGCAATGCCATGGAATGAAGGTCGACCTCAGTAAGGTCAGGCCCGGCATATGCCGGAAGCGGTGTAGATGCGCCGCTAATCGCATTGGCACGCAGGAATGATAGAACCTCATACTCCGTGGAAAATGCGTTTATGCCATTGTCTGAAAGCGCCCAAACCTCAGCACCGCCATAATAGCGCAGCCGCGTTTCCTCGTCACTTATGGCCAAATCCCGTAAATTCACAGAAACCGGACCATAGGGCATATGATCGAACAGGATTGCTGTCTGGTTATAAACATACGCGGTCAGACCGGCTAGGCCGCCACCCAGCGAATGTCCTGTTGTCGTAATATTCGCAGCTCTGGGGTCGACACCTTCAGCATTGACGGCATTATAAAAATCGAGTGCAAGGGCAGCTTGCCCTCCCGGATTACCAAGACCGACTGTCCAGCCATTCAGAACATCCTGCCATAAAGGCGAGCTGAAAAACTCAGCAGCAGAATCGCCCAGATTGAAATTGGTCCCACGATATGAAATCACCTGCTCACCCGCGCTAAAACCCGCCACATTGCCAACATCATAGGCAAGGGCGTAGAAGCCGACTGATTGCCAGCCCTCCTGCTCTCCCAACTGAAAATCCCTGATATTGGCAAGGCCAAGACTGCCACTTTCGGTCAATCCACTTACACGTGCATCATATCCCCGATTGTAGGAATCCATTGAAAGTATAGCCAGAAATAAGTCGCGATTCATTGTTTCGCCTCCGCCTTAAAAAGTCCTTTGAAATCACCGACAGGTATTCCAGCAGGCTTAAAGTCTTGATTGGATAAAACATCATAAACGTTCGGCAGCCACCCCAGCTTTTCTTCAATCCCTGTTGTCACCGGGTCATCGGTGATTTCAGCGGTGATCGATTGCAGCTTGACACCCGGACCAAAGCTCGCCGCCAGATCAGCAGGGTCCACCAGCGCAACACTCGCCGGATCATCTATGTCCCCAAAGGTCACCAGCATCGGGCAGTTGTTGATCTTGGCAGCACAGTCTATCTGCCTTTGCTCTCCAA
>CANMFE010000003.1:200000-433939 GCA_947497085.1 uncultured Sphingomonadaceae bacterium | reverse complement strand
GCCCGCGCCCTTATCTGGACCCCTGCCTTCGCAGGGGTTGACGCTTCATCATCCGGTCTTTGACCGAATGACGTGGCGCGTCAAAAATCAACGGCTATGCCGTTCAGCTCCCAATCGCCATAGCGTACGGGATCACGGTCTTCGCCGTGCTGTTTGTCTGCACCGGCGGCTTGCGGTTTTGGGGCGGGGTCGCTTTTCCAGTGTGTGGGCGCCTTGAGATGCGCCGGACGCTGTATTGCCCGTGGTGTTTTGTCGAATCTGTCTGGCATGTCACGCCCCTTGCAGCATAATTGAAAATCCCGGCAACGGGCACCATATAATGAGTATATGGCCTCTGGGCCAGTTTCGCAATGACGAGGATAACCAGATGAACTTTATGAAAACCACCATGCTGCTGGCGGCGTTGACCGCCTTGTTTATGGCGCTCGGTTTTACGCTGGGCGGGCCGCGCGGGGCTGTGCTGGCGCTGATCGTTGCGGCGGGCATGAACCTGTTCACATTCTGGAATGCCGATAAAATCGTGTTGAAAATGCATAACGCAGTTGAGGTGAATGCGCAGTCACATCCCGATTATTACGGCCTTGTGCAAAACCTGGCGCAGCGTGGCGGCCTGCCCATGCCCAAAGTTTACCTGATCGACATGCCGCAGCCCAATGCCTTTGCGACGGGGCGCGATCCAGAGCATGCAGCGGTGGCGGCCACGACCGGGCTATTGTCGATACTCAGCCGTGATGAGGTGGAAGGCGTGATGGCGCACGAGCTTGCGCATGTGAAAAACCGTGACACGCTGATCATGACCATGGTGGCGACCATTGCCGGCGCGATTTCGATGCTCGCGAATTTCGGCATGTTTTTCCGTGACCGCAATGCGGGGATAGCCGGTCTGCTGGCGGTATTGGTCGCGCCCTTTGCGGCGATGATCGTACAAATGGCGATCAGCCGTACGCGTGAATTTGGCGCGGACCGCGGCGGCGCGGAAATCAGCGGCAAACCGCTGGCGCTGGCCTCCGCACTTGCCAAGATAACCGACAAGGCGAAGCAGGGCGGGAACCCGGTCATTGAACGCAACCCGGCGGCGGCGCAGCTTTATATTGTGCCATCAGGCATCAAGGCGATGTTTTCGACACACCCAGATACAGGCGACCGGATTGCCGCATTACAGGACATTGCCGCCGAGATGGGTGATGGCACAGGCGGTTCAATTGGCGATGAAACGGTGAATATGGAACGCGCCCCGCGCGGCAGTGCGCTCAACCCGCATCGGCGTGATTGAGCGATTATTCCAGATAGAAATTGACGGTCGTCACCACGCGCACCTTTTTATAGGGCGTATCGCTCACGCCGTAACCGCCGCCATCGCCGTCGCGTGACTGGACCGAGAAGTAACCCTGGGTTGCGCTCTTGATGCTACCCACGTCGGTGCCACTATCTTCGGCAAATTGCTGGGCGGATTTGCGGGCATCCCCGGTGGCTTCGGCCACCATTTCCGGCTTGATGTCGTTTAGCTTGGTGAAGGTGTAGCTCATGCCCGACCCGTCTTCCAGAACGACACCGCGCTTTATCAGGTCGAATTGCCGCGCAACCGCAGCCTGGGCCTTTTCAATATCGGTGGTGCGCAGCGACAGCCGCTGCCGGATGGTATAGGTGGTTTTGCCATATTCGCTATATTGTGACACATTGGCACCGGTGGGTTGCAGGGCATCTGCCTTGAAGCCCAACCCTGTGAAAAAGCCGCGTATCGCGTCTGTGTCGCGGTCAATTTCCGCCTGCGCTTCGGCAAGATTTGCGCTTTTCGAACTATAGGCAATGGTCCAGGTGGCAAGGTCGGCGGTGACATTGCGTTCGGCCAGCCCGCGCACGGTGACGGAGCGGTCTGCTTCGCGCGCCCGCAGCAATCCATCGCCCAGCAGGTAACCGCCCGCCACCAGGCCGATGGTGAGCAGGCCGGCACTGGCCAGCACTACGTTGTTAAAATTGCCGATCCATTTGCCGGAATCTGTTTCCTCGAAACGTTCTTCTTTACTCATCTTGCTACTCCTTCCCATTGCATCCATATTCGCCTCATCATCTTTCGTCGCTATGCGCTTGCTGCGATGAACCGTTTCTGAACTGCGATAAAGCGAGTAAAATGACCATAGAATATCTCCACTCCATGATCCGTGTTCGCGACCTTGATGCGACTATTGCCTTTTTCAGGCTGTTCGGTGTGGAGGAGGTGCGGCGCTTCGATGTCGAAAAGGGGCGCTTTACGCTGGTTTTTCTAGCGGCGCCGGGACAGGAAGGCGTTGCGGAAGTCGAGCTGACCTATAACTGGGATATGCAGGACTATGATGGCGGGCGCAATTTCGGCCATCTCGCCTACCGTGTCGATAATATTTACGAAACCTGCCAGAAACTGATGGATGCGGGTGTGACCATCAACCGTCCGCCGCGTGACGGACATATGGCATTTGTGCGCACACCCGATAATATTTCCATCGAACTGTTGCAGCGCGGCGAGCATTTGCCCCCGCAGGAACCATGGGCTTCAATGGAGAATAGCGGCAGCTGGTAGGCTGCCTGATTGTAAAAAAGGTGGTTTCTGTTATTGTCAGTCCATTGCGGGGGTAAAAAACTGGAGAAAAGCTATGCGCAAGATCTTTATTCCCCTTTCCCTCATGGCTTCAGCCGTGGCGCTGGCCGGGTGCGCTCCTGTAGATTACGCCGCTGGTGAAAAAGAACCACAGCTGACCGAAAAACAGCAAGCCAAGCTTGATAAAAAGCTTGCCGGACGCGTTGCGGGAGAACCTGTATCATGTATCCAGCAAAGCCGTATCCGCAGTTTTACCGCAATTAGCGACGATGTTCTGGTCTATGAAGTTGGTAATACGCTCTATGTCAACCAACCCTATCGGGGGTGCCGCGGCGTCACCAATGATACGCTAGTGACACGAACAAGCGCAGGCAGCCTGTGCCGTGGCGATCAAGCACGTATAACGGACCTGCAAAATGGTTTCGATGTTGGCACTTGTACTTTTGGGGAATTTACGCCCTACCGGATGGCCGAAAACAGCGCTGATTGAATATCATCAGCTATTATTCGCCGACGAGATTGGCTGGCAATGCCGGTTCGCTGATAATCCGCTCCATCGCGGCCCAGCGGAACAAAGGATCGTTGCCCGCATTTTCGATATACGCACGCACCATATCCTTGCCCAGCCCGTAATTAATGACATAGCTGCGATAGGTGTCGTTAAAATCAAGCGACTGGCGTGCCCTTTTCTCGCTGACCAACTGGTATTTACGGATCAGTTTCACCGCCTTTTCACGATCTATTTCGCCGTCCAGATATTGCTGCGCTATCGTGAAACGCGCGCCGGACAAAGCGCCCATGGCGTTGGTAAGGTTGAAATAGGCGCGTGCTGTGGCGGGATCGAGCCCGGCAAGCGGATAGAGAATGTCGCGCTCGAATTTCAGGCGCTCTTCGCCCGGAAAAGCGAGATCTATACCGTAATTGGCTGACCCCTCGGCAATCAGGCTTTGCGGGCTGTAAAGCGGATATACGCTGAATTCCTGCCAGCCCTTGGCCTTTGCCTGGCGCGCCTCGAGCAACATGTTGAGTGCATGATGGCCCGGATAACCTTCATGGCAGCCCAGATCGACAGCCCGGCTGATGCGGATGGGCAGGTCGGTGTTGATCTGGATCAGGCTTTCATATCCGCCCTGATAATAGTTATAACCGCTCCATGGTTTGTCCGTGACAAACTCCATGGTGAATTTCTCACCTTCGGGAAGTTCGATATACCGTGCTGTGCGCGCGCGGCATTCGGCAATCGCGGCATCGAAAACGGGTTTCAACCGCTCTTTTGGAATAACATAGCGGTCGAGAAACTCGGTCACACGCACATCAAGCGAGCCATCCCCAGGCACCATTTTTTCAATATTGGCCAATATGCCGTCATAGCTCGCCAGCGGCTTCAATTCAGGCGTTGCCCCGAAAAGCCCCAACGATTCCTCCCGAAAGCTGAGCGTTTCGCCCTGCATCATGATGAGCCGTGTATGCGCGGCATTCAGCTGGGCACGCAGGAAGTGTGCACGCCGCTTTTCATCATCGGCCAGCGTCTCCACGGGAATATTGGCCAGCTGCTCTTCGAGCAGTGTTACGGCATTGCCAAGCTGAACCAGATTACGTTCAGACGATTTGGCATCTTCCTGCCATTTGGCGGGGCCGTAATAGGCGTCAATATAGCCCGTCTCTCGTTCGCCTATTTCGAGACTGAGCTGAACATAGCGGTTCGCAAGGTGGTCCAGCATTTCGGATGATGTGGCTTTGCGCGCTTCGGTTGGCTGCGCCGCAGGCTGTGCCTGTTTTTCCGGCGCTGTGCACCCTGCCAGCACAGTCGGAACGAGGAGCAGGGGCCAGAGCCGCATTATTCCGCTGCCTCCGCTGCGCCTGCTTCTATTTCCATCGTTTTGTCCGCATTAGGGGCAAACCGTATCAGAAGGAAACCGACAATAGCCGATAGGACTGAGCCAAGAAGAACGCCTATCTTGGCCTCATCTATTAGCAGCGCATTGCCCGGAAAAGCCAGTGCGCCGATAAAAAGGCTCATGGTAAAACCGATTCCGCATAGCAGCGACACACCGTAAATCTGTGTCCAACTCGCCCCGCCCATCTTGTCAGCATAACCGGTTTTGACCGCAATCCACACACTGCCGAAAATACCAAGCTGCTTGCCCAGGAAGAGACCGAGCGCAATGCCCAGCGGAAGCGGTGCCAAGATCTGTTCCATCCCCATGCCTTCAAGCGACACGCCCGCATTGGCAAAGCCGAATACCGGGATAATGAGATAGGCGCTCCATGGATGGATGGCATGCTCCAATACATGCAGCGGGCTGTCCTTGGCATCAGGTGCGCCGGGTGTGCGGTCCAGCGGGATCGTCATTGCCGCGAGCACGCCCGCTATCGTTGCGTGCACGCCTGACATAAGCACGCAGTACCAGAGCACCGCGGCCATTATCAGATATATCGGAATGGAACGCACCCCGCTTTTGTTGAATACATACATCACGCCGAGCACTATGGCCGACATGAACAGCCAGATTGTGGCCAGCGTTTCGGTATAGGCAATCGCAATAATAACCACCGCGCCCATGTCATCGACAATCGCAACGGTCACGAGGAACAGCTTGAGCGATGCCGGCGCACGTTTGCCCAGGAGTGCGAGCACGCCGATGGCAAAGGCAATGTCGGTTGCAGCGGGGATGGCCCAGCCATTTTCCAGCTCGGGATTGTTACGGGTAATGAACAGGTAGATCAGCGCGGGGACCAACATGCCCGCCGCCGCGGCGATGAAAGGCAGCCGCCGCCTTTCCCATGTCGAAAGGCGGCCATCAATAAATTCACGTTTGATTTCCAGCCCGACCAGCAGGAAGAAAATGGCCATCAACCCGTCATTAATCCACAGATGCGGAGTCATCGGCCCCAGCTTTTTGGTCAGGGTAGGGCCTTTAATTTCATGCAGGAAATGGTGATAGGCGTCATAAAGCGGGCTGTTTGCGACTATCATCGCAAGCGCGGCCGCGAGCATCAACAGGACGCCGCCTGCCGCCTCGCTTTTCAGGAAGTCGCGTAATACAGAATCTGTGCCCAACCGTGGTGGTGCGCTATCGCCCATGAATGCTCCTATTTAACGTTTCCGTGCATATTTATAGCGATTGGCCTGCAAGTCCAGTCTTGCGGCGTTGTAATGCACGCTTTTTCCGGAAATTTATGCGGCATGGTCCATTCAGCGCCGAATAATCCATAACGGACCAATTTGCGGTGGTGGATTACAAAAATTTAATATAGAAATATCAAACCTATCTTGAAGGGGCGGGCAGGTTTTAAGCGATTTTTTCAGCTGGACTGATTTTCTGGGGCATGAGCTCCTGCTTTTTGCTGCGCTCTGGTTTCTGATCGGTGCATTGGACGATATTGTGGTGGACCTGATCTGGCTTGGCCAACGGGTAAAAACATTCTGGCAGAGGTTTTCAGAGCGGCGGCGCGAACCGGAAGATGTTCCTGACAATATTGATACTCATATTGATACGGGCGGTTTCGCAATCTTCATTCCCGCGTGGCAGGAGGCTGATGTGATCGGCCATATGCTGCATCATTGCCGCAAGGCATGGCCGCATGATGATATTCGCATCTATGTCGGGTGCTATCCGAATGACGGGGCAACGATCGACACGGTTTGCTATGCGGCATTTCAGGATCCGCGCATCCGGCTGGTCATGAATGATCGCGATGGACCAACATCGAAGGCCGATTGCCTGAATGCCATATGGCAGCAAATGTGCATCGACGAAGCGCGCGGTGATGCAGTCGTGCGTGCCATTATATTGCAGGATGCTGAAGATGTGGTGCACACTGATGCACTCCGTGTTTTCGCACATTACCTGCAAAACCATGATTTTGTGCAGATACCGGTGGTGCCGTTCGTCAACCCGGATTCGCGCTGGGTATCGGGTCATTATTGTGATGAATTTGCCGAGGCGCATGGCAAGGCCATGGTTGTGCGTGGTGCCGTATTGGCCGGATTGCCGGCCGCCGGGGTGGGCTGTGCGTTTTCGCGTGAAGCCATGGTTGCAGTAGCGCAGCAGAACTGGCGCAGCGGCCGGGTGGCTCAGCCATTTGATGCCGATAGCCTGACCGAAGATTATGAACTGGGCCTCAGGATCAAGGATATGGGCGGCTTAGGTGTTTTTGTACGCGAGCGCGATAAGGCCGGTACGCTGATTGCGACATCGGAATTTTTCCCCTCTGATATTGGTGAGGCAGCACGCCAGAAGAGCCGCTGGATGGCGGGCATTGCCTTGCTCGGCTGGGAACGCATGGGATGGCGTGGCAACTGGGCGGAAAAATGGATGCGGCTACGCGACCGGCGTGCTGTGCTGGCGGCGCTGGTGCTATGCGCGGCATATCTAGCCATGCTGTTCCTTGCCGTTACCACTATAGGCAAATGGGCAGGTATCTATGATCCGGTTCCCATTGGCGCGCCGTTGTCGCTTATATTGCTGTGCAATGCTGCGCTCCTGCTGTGGCGGCTCTGTTTCCGTTTTGGCTTTACCACGGCGCAATATGGCTGGCGCGAAGGCCTTCTTTCGGTACCGCGGGTGGTCGTCGCCAATATCATCAGTATCATGGCCGCGCGCCGCGCGCTGGCCGGTTACGTCCGCGACCTGAAAGGTACGCGCCTGCGCTGGGAAAAGACGCGGCACATTATCAAGCCGGGATTGCCTGAATGACAGTGGCTGACCGGAATATGCGCGGCCAACCCATCATCTTTCTGGGCATTGTGGCATGTGTCTGGATACTGGCGCGGATCATTGCCTATCTGCCGGGCCAGGATGCAGTGATGCAAAACCCCTATGCGCCGCATGTGGCTTTGCCCGGCACGGCCATGGCGGAAACAGATACGACAGAAAATACAGTCCGGACAGCTGCAGCCCCATATGCAGTACGCGGTTATCCGCGCGATGCCGGTACAGCTGTAAACCATGACCGGGGCTATATTTCCCAGCGCTATATTTCCCAGCGCTATATTTCCCAGCGCTATATTTCCCAGCGCTATATTTCTATGCCAAAGCCGCCCGCATTAATCCGGTCCAGGGGCATGGATCCCGCCATAATGGCGCAACATCACCTGCTATATATGCGCAGTTCCGGCTATATGGGGGGGCCGGGTTTTCGGTCAGCATTTGCTGCAGGCACGCAAGATATGCGGCCTGACAAATGGCGGCATCTGGAAATCGGGCTGCGGCAGGGGCCCTTCACATCTGCACCAGCCATATCAACCTCCCAGCCGGACAGATGGTCTTTGCAGGGCTGGGCTTTTGTCCGGCCGGGCGGCCGCACGTTGAGCGTAGGGCAAGGACAATATGGCGGGAGCCAGGCCGGGCTGGTGGGGCGTTATGCGCTCAACTCGCAAAGCAAAAGGCGGGTGCATCTTTATGCCCGACTTGCGAGCGCGTTGCCGAATGGTGACAGGCCTGGTTTTGATGATGCGGATATAGCGCTCGGTGTAACGGTACGACCATTGCCTGATATTCCGGTGGCATTGGCGGGGGAACAAAGGTTCGCCCTTGGCAAAAGTGCACGGACGCGTGCCGCCGCCTATGCTGTCACACAGATCCCGCCGGTAAAACTGCCAGCGCGCTTTTCCGCGGACATATATGCGCAGGCAGGGGCGGCGGGCGCAAAGGACCCACAGCTGTTTTTTGACCTGCAGATGGTGGCTGAGCGGAAAATTGCCCGCCAGGGCAAGGTGGATATTTCTATGGGTGCGGGATTATGGTCGGGGGGACAGACAGGTGAAAAAACTGCCAAAAGTGCGCGGGACAATATAGTCCGGCTGGATATCGGTCCGCGAGCTTCGGTGCGTTTTCCCGTTGCAAGTGGCCGCGCAAAAATGTCACTTGACTGGCGGCGGCGTGTCGCCGGAAATGCGCAGCCGGGTTCGGGGCTGGCGCTTACACTCGCCACCGATTTTTAGCGCGATACGGGCCGCGTTTTTGCCGCCCGGTTGTGGCAAACACAAATTATTATCGCCAATCGTGCTACCCGCGCTTTTGCTTGGCCGCAAAACACGATACAGCATGCGTTATGGACGTTTACCTTCCCATAGCCAATATGTCGGTCAATGCACTGGTCATTATCGGCCTGGGCGGACTGGTTGGTTTCCTGTCGGGTATGTTTGGCGTGGGCGGCGGTTTCCTGACAACGCCATTGCTGATCTTTTACGGTATCCCGCCCACGGTCGCGGCTGCATCCGCCTCGACCCAGGTGACAGGTGCCAGCGTTTCGGGCGTTATTGCCTATACCCGGCGCAAGGGTGTTGATTATCATATGGGTGCAGTGCTGGTCGTGGGGGGGCTGCTGGGCACGGTATTTGGTGCCATGCTGTTCAGCCTGCTGCAACGGCTTGGGCAAATCGATACGGTTATTAATATATTATACGTACTAATGCTGGGCAGTATTGGCGGCATGATGGCGAATGAAAGCATCCGCACGGTGATTGCGATGCGCACCGGACGGCAGTTGAAGGCCAAAAAACGCCGCCACCATCCGCTGGTGGCCAACCTGCCGCTACGCTGGCGTTTTTATCGTTCGGGTCTTTATATTTCTCCGCTCGCGCCGCTTATACTTGGTTTTGTCACTGGCATATTGACCATTCTGCTGGGTGTGGGGGGCGGTTTTGTGATGGTGCCGGCGATGCTCTACCTGCTGGGCATGGGTGCGCAGGTGGTGGTGGGCACATCTTTGTTCCAGATACTGTTTGTCACGATAGCTTCGACCATGGTGCATAGCATGACGACCAAGGCGGTGGATATTGTGCTGGCCGTGCTGTTGCTATTGGGCAGTGTTGTCGGCGCGCAACTGGGCGCACGGTTTGCGCAAAGGCTGAAGCCTGAATATCTGCGCCTGCTGCTGGCCGCATTGGTGCTTGTTGTCGCGTTGCGGCTGGCCATTGGTCTTGGTTGGCAACCCGATGAAATCTATACGGTGACGGTGCAGTAAAATGCGGTACTGGCATCATATCGTGCTCGCCTTTCTGGCTCTTGCCTGCATACCGGGCATAGCCGCTGCGCAGGAGCCAACACTGGTGCCAGAGGTGTCGCAGCGCGAAATCAACATTCAGTACGGCTTTACCGGGGCAGAGCTGCTTTTATTTGGTGCGCTGGTCGCACCCGGTTCATCTTCCAACAGGGAAACAGATATTGTTGTCGTTCTTAAAGGGCCTGTGCAACCTATCATCGTGCGTGAAAAGCAGCAGATAGCCGGAATCTGGGTCAATGCCGACAGCACCGAATTCCGTTCTGCTCCGGGATATTTTGCCGTTGCGTCCTCGCGCCCGATCACTGAAATTGTCGATGAAAAAACGGCGGCGATATATGAGCTGGGCCTTGATTATTTGCAACTTTCCCCCGCAGGGTCGATTGATCCGGAAGAACAGAGGCGTTTTACCGAGGGGCTTGTCGATCTGAAGGCCCGGGGCGGGCTATATGGCGAAAGCGGCAATAGTGTCACGATCAGCGAATCTGTGCTGTATCAGGCGCGCATCCAGATTCCTTCCAGCGTACCGGTTGGCACGTACACTGCTGAAACTTTCCTGATCCAGAATGGCAAGGTGCTGGCGGCAGCGGTACGTGAGGTGGAAATCCGCAAGTTCGGATTTGAGGGTTTTCTGGCGTGGATGGCAGAGGATATGTCATTCATATATGGCCTGAGCGCGGTGATCATATCCCTGCTTTTTGGATGGGCTGCAGGAAATTTTTTCCGCCGCGATTAAAGGTGCTTTTAAGGGCTTCAGAACCGTTTAAAGCCTTTATTTACCCTATTTGGCTATGACTTTTGGATGCAAGATTATGCGCAGCCAGAAAGACCAGATAGGGACCAGGACATGGATATTCGCCAACAGGATTTTGATGGGCGTCAGCCCGCACCGCAGCAGGAAGTGACAGCTGTCGCGGCGGCTAGCAAGAATGCACTCGCGCAATATGAGATTGGCGAAATCATCGAAATTTCAGGTGCCGGCTCAAAAATCGTTATTGATGTAGAGCGGCTGGAGGGGCTTTTGGACGACCCTGATCCCAGCATTGCCATGGCGGGGCAGGTTGGCAGCCAGGTCAAGATCAAGCTGGGTGAGCGTTCCGTGCTGGCCAATGTGCGCACCCAGCAGATGCATCCGCGTCAGGGCGGGCTGATTATCGCCAGCATCGACTTTCTGGGTGAAGGTAATGAGGAAGTGCTGACAGGGCGTATCTATAATTTCCGCCGCGGTGTGACCCGCTACCCGGTTCCAGGCTCACCCGTCTATGCGGCGAGCAGCGAAGACTTGCGGCAGATTTATGCCGCCGACAGCCGTGCCAATGTCGAAATCGGCACGGTGTATCCCACCAGTGATATTCGCGGCGCGCTTTATGTCGATGCGATGCTGGGCAAGCACTTTGCGCTGCTGGGATCGACCGGCACGGGTAAATCGACCAGCGCGGCACTGATCCTGCACCGGATATGCGACCTTGCCCCCGAAGGGCATATTGTGATGGTCGATCCGCACGGGGAATATAGCGCCGCGTTCAAGGGCAATGGTGCGCTCTATGATGCCAACAACCTGTCGCTGCCCTATTGGCTGATGAATTTTGCCGAACATTGCGAAGTGTTTGTCAGCTCGTCAGGAGCGGATAAGCAGACAGACAGTGATATTCTGGCCAAATGCCTGTTAAGGGCGCGTGCCAAGAACCGGCTGGCCGAATCCATCGGCAAACTGACCGTGGATTCGCCCGTACCTTACCTGCTGTCCGATCTCCTTAACGAGATCCAGACCGAAATGGGCAAGCTCGATAAAAGCTCGTCCAGTGCGCCCTATATGCGGCTGAAGACGAAGATTGAGGAGTTGAAGGCCGATCCGCGCTATTCCTTTATGTTCTCCGGCATGCTGGTGGGCGATACCATGGCCAATTTCATAGCCAAGATTTTTCGCCTGCCATCCGAAGGTAAGCCGATATCAATTATCGATGTGTCCTCCATGCCATCCGATATTACCTCGACCGTGGTCGCGGTGCTCAGCCGGCTGGTGTTCGATTACGCCATATGGGCGCGCAATGAGCCGCAGCGCCCGATCCTGTTCGTATGCGAAGAGGCGCACCGCTATATCCCGTCCGATGACAAGGGCGGTGACAGCGTGGTGCGCGATATCCTGAGCCGGATTGCCAAGGAGGGCCGTAAATATGGCATTTCCCTGGGCCTGATAACGCAGCGCCCGTCCGACCTTGCCGAAGGCGTGCTGTCGCAATGCGGCACGATTATCGCCATGCGGCTCAACAATGACCGTGACCAGGCGTTCGTAAAAGCCGCCATGCCTGAGGGTGCGCGCGGCTTCCTCGACTCGATCCCGGCGCTGCGCAACCGTGAGTGCATTATCTGCGGTGAGGGTGTGTCGATCCCGATCCGTGTATCGTTCGACAATCTGGAAGAACATCGCCGGCCTGCATCCGAAGATCCGAGCTTCAGCGAGCTGTGGCAGGAACAGGGCGGCGAAGAAGAGATGATAGAACGTGTAGTTCACCGCTGGCGCAACCAGGGCCGCTAAAATCGGAAATCACGTCAAGCTGCGGCGTCGCTTATCCTAAACAGACATCCAGCCCGTCCTGCGATGCGCTCCTTGCATCTTCTAGTGATTTCCAATTTTGAAAAACCCGGCCTTGCAGCGATCTGCTACATCGCTGCGCCTTGGAAGTGCTTTTTGCGCCGCACTCTTATCTGCATGTCAGCCTGTGCTGGGGTTACGGGACATGGCAAAACTGACTTGGCCGCTTACGCTGCCTTCCGGCTCAGCGCGACATGGCGTTTCAGGTGGTGGCCTGCATCGCCAAATTCGCTGTCGATCATGGTGAGACGCTTGAAATAATGGCTGATCGCCACTTCGTCGGTCACGCCGATACCGCCAAATGTCTGCACCGCGTTCTGGCCGATAAAGCGGCCCGCCTGCCCGATGCGCGCTTTTGCCATTGACGCGAACTTCGCGCGCTCCGCCGCCGGTTCGCCTAGTTTCAGCGTGATAAGATAGGACATCGACACCGATTGCTCATATTCCATGAACATGTCGGCCATACGGTGTTGCAGCACCTGGAACTTCGCGATGGGCACGCCGAATTGCTTGCGCTGTTTAGTGTAATCTATCGTCATGGCATTGGCGACCTGCATCGCGCCGCACGCTTCGGCGCAGAGCGCGGCAATGGCTTCATCCGCCACCTGCATGACAAGGCCCAGACTGCCGCCTTCCGCGCCCACCAGCGCATCGCCGCCGACTTTTACATTCTCGAAATAGACTTCGGACGCGCGGCGTCCATCGACGGTTGCATAGTCACGCGTGGAAATGCCCTCCGCATCCTTGGGCACGATGAACACACTGACACCGCCATGATCGGCCACTTCGCCCGAAGTGCGCGCGGTGACGATCAGGTGCGATGCCCAGGGTGCGCCGATCACGACCGCCTTGTGGCCACTCAGCACATAGCCATCGCCATCTGCCTTGGCCCGCGTTTCCAGGAACGCCATATCATAACGGCCTCTCGGTTCGGCATGGGCAAAGGCGAACACGCGGCTGCCATCGATAATCGCGGCGAGATGTTCATCCTTCTGCGCCTGTGAACCGCCATGTTTCAGGATACCGCCCGCACACACCACGCTAGGGATAAATGGCTCGACGACCAGGCCCTTGCCCAGCTCTTCCATAATGACCAGCGTTTCAACCGGACCGCCGCCAAAGCCGCCGTCTTCTTCACTGAACGGCGCGGACAATATGCCAAGCTCGGCCAGCTGTGCCCAAAATTCAGGCCGCCAGCCGCTGTCCGATTCAATCACCTTGTGACGCGTCTCAAATGTATATTCCTCACGCACCATACGCGCCAATGTGTCGCGGATCATGGTCTGTTCCTCGGTAAAGTCGAAGTGCATTATCTGTATCTCCTAAATCCCTGCATCCGCTCAGGCTGAGCTTGTCGAAGCCTTGTGCCACCACCCTTCGACAGGCTCAGGGTGAGCGGGGTTGGTATGTATTTGTATCTTTAAAGTCCGAGCACCATTTTGGTGATGATGTTGCGCTGGATCTCATTCGAGCCGCCATAGATGGAGGCTTTGCGAAAGTTGAAATAATGCGGCGCGGCGTGCGTCGCATAATCGGGGCCAGGCGCATTGTCATTGGCAAGAGTATCTTCGAACGAGCGAAAATCGGGGAGGCCATAGGTGCCCACCGCTTCCACCGTCAGCTCGGTGAGCCGCTGCTGTATCTCCGTGCCCTTCACTTTCAGGATCGAGCTTTCCGGTCCCGGCCCCTTGCCCGCCTGCTCCCCGGCCAGCGTGCGCAGTTCGGTAATTTCCAGCGCGGCCAGATCAATTTCAAGCTGGCTCAGCTTGCGCGCAAAGTCGAAATCTTCGCTCAGCGGCGCGCCATCCATCATCTCAATATCCGCAATCTCGCGCAGGTTTTCAAGCGCACGTTTTGAGCGCGCCACCCCTGCAATGCCGGAGCGCTCATGCGCGAGCAGGAATTTGGCATAGGTCCAGCCCTTGTTTTCCTCACCGATCAGGTTTTCCGCCGGTACACGCACATCGGTGAGCCAGACCTCGTTGACCTCATAACCGCCATCGATCAGCTTGATGGGGCGCACTTCAATGCCCGGCGTTTTCATATCGACCAGAATGAAGCTGATGCCCTGCTGCGGACGCTCTGCCGTGGGGTCGGTCCGGCACAGGAAAAAGCCCCAATCGGCATGCTGCGCTAATGTGGTCCATGTTTTCTGGCCATTGAGAATATAGTCATCCCCGCCCCGCACGGCGGTTGTTTTCAGCGAGGCAAGATCACTGCCCGCGCCGGGTTCGCTATAGCCCTGACACCACCACACTTCGCCGCTGCGGATGCCGGGCAGGTGCTTTGCCTTTTGTTCCTCGTTACCGAACGTATAGATGACCGGCCCGACCATGCCGACCCCGAAAGGCAGCGGCATCACCGCATTTACGCGGGCGTTTTCCTCCTGCCAGATATAGCGCTGCGTCGGGGTCCATCCCGTGCCGCCATATTCTTCGGGCCAGGCGGGCGTGGACCAGCCTTTTTTGCCTAATATCTTATGCCATTTCAGGAACTGTTCACGGCTCATGTCGTCGGCCAGGCCGCGCTTGGGCAGGTCGGCGGGATAATTTTCTTCGATAAATGCGCGCACTTCGTCGCGGAACGCATTTTCTTCGGGGGTGAATTCCAGGTTCATATGGCTTTCTCCTGCATTGTCCGCGCGCCGGTTCAAGGGCGCGATTCTTAATCGATTGTTTAAACTGTTTGCGTGGGTTTGTGAACGGGAAATGGAGAGAAACTGCGGTTTCATGGATGCCGTAGCGTCATATAAGCATAGTTGCTCGAAACTGATTTCCCTCTCCCTTGAGGGAGAGGACAGTGCAGCTTGGTGCGTCAGCACCTAGCGTAACTTGGTGAGGGTGTGCGGCCCGCCGATAGCGCGAAGCCCCTCACCAATTCCGACTAGCCAGCACGCTGGCAAGTCTCCATACCCTCTCCCCGCCGGGGAGAGGGTTTTGATAAGCTTATTCTGTCCTGAGCGCCTCTATCGGTGACAGCCGTGAAGCGCGCACCGCGGGCCAGCCGCCAAAAACAAGCCCGACCAACGCCGAAAAAATGATCGCACCTATCGATATGCCAAGCCCGATGGGTACCGGAAAATCAGCATAGGCGGTGAGCGCCCTGCCCGCGATAATGGCGAGCAAAAGCCCCATAGCACCGCCAATCACGCACAGCACTGCCGCCTCGACCAGGAACTGGTTGCGGATATCGCTTTTCTTTGCGCCCAGCGCCATGCGCAGGCCGATCTCCCGGGTACGTTCCGTCACCGAAACCAGCATGATGTTCATGATACCGATACCGCCGACCAGCAGCGATATGGAGGCAATCGCCACCAATACCGTCTGAAATATCCCCGTGACCTGGCTGGTCTGTTGGATAAACTCCTCGGTCGTGCGGATGGTAAACGGATTGCCGTCACGGTCACGTACACGGTACCTATCGCGCAGCAATTCGGTCATTTCACGCTTGGCTGTGGACAGCTCTATCCCATCCTGAAACCCGACAAACAGCACATGCAGGTCATCCGGGCCCGCCAGCGTGTCGCCGACAAACCGCTGGCGCACGGTGCTGATCGGCATGATCGCGATATCGTCATTGTCATTGCCAAAGCTCGATCCCTTGGATTCCAGTATCCCTACAATCTTGAACGGTACGCGGTTAATGCGCACTGTTTCCCCGACCGGGTCAAAGTCACCATACAGCTTTTCAGCGACGCTGGGACCCAGCACCACCACGCGCGCGGCGGTACGGACATCGGCTTCGTTGATAAATCGGCCGCTTTCGGCATTGATATTTGACACCAGGCCATAGGCAGGGGTCGCGCCAATGGCGGATGTCGAAGCGGTGTTGCCGCTGGTGATGATAGTGACACTGGAACGCAGCTGCGGCGCGACATCGACCACACCGCTGATTTCGCGTTCAATCGCGCGGGCATCACGCGTGGTCAGCCGTCCGCGCTCAAATGTGCTGCGCCCGCCCTCGCTATCGGGCTGCGGGAACAGGATCGCCATGTTCGACCCCAGCGAATTGATCGATTCGAGCACTGACACCTGTGCGCCGGACCCTACTCCCACCGCGAGCGTCACCGCGAACACGCCAATCATCACACCCAGCGTGGTGAGGATTGAACGCATCAGATTGGTGCGCAGCGCGGTCATGGCAATTGAGATATTGACCAGCCACGCGGAGATACGGGAGGACAGGCTACGCTTCATGCCTCAGCCCCTTGTTGTGCTTTGGCGAAACGGCGGTTTGTGACGGGCGCGTCCTCTATCACTTTGCCGTCGCGAAATATAATCTTGCGCTTGGCATGGTCGGCAATTTCATCCTCGTGCGTCACCACAATCACGGTAATGCCATCATCATTGAGTTGCTGGAAAATCTCCATAATGTCTTCGGATGTGCGCGTGTCGAGCGCACCGGTCGGCTCGTCGGCGAGCAGCATCAGCGGCTCGGTCACCAACGCGCGGGCAATGGCCACGCGCTGCTGCTGCCCGCCCGAAAGCTTGGCCGGCGAATTGAGCAGCCGGTCACCCAGCCCCATGGCAATCAGCTTTTGTGTCGCAAGGTTGCGCCGTTCCTCGCCGCCCTTGCCTGCATAGATAAGCGGTACGGCAACATTGTCGACCGCTGTGGTGCGCGCCAGCAGGTTGAACTGCTGAAACACAAAGCCGATCTTGCGATTGCGCAGGTCCGCCAGATCGTCACCGCTCATGTCGCTGGTGGGAATGCCATCGATTTCCACACTGCCAGAGCTTGGCACGTCCAGGCAGCCAATCATGTTCATGAAGGTCGATTTGCCCGATCCGCTCGCGCCCATGATCGCGACAAATTCACCATTATCGATGGTCAGCGACACCCCGTCCACGGCGTGGATTGTCTCGCCGCCCAGTTCATAGGTTTTGACAAGATTGGTCGTAGCGACCAGCGGATGGGACATCAGTCATCCTCTCCGCGGTCATCATCCTCGCTGCCATCGAGATTGCGGGTGCGCAGCAATATTTTCTGCCCCGGTTTCAGCCCCTTGGTAATCTCGACATAATCCTCGCCTTCCAGGCCGGTTTTGACTTCCACTTCTTCGGGTCGGTACGGGTCATCGGTGGCGATCCAGACTGTTGTTTTGTCATTGTCGCGGCTTTTGCGCTTCGTGCCTTCGTCCTCTTCCGGCCGGTCTTCCTGCTTGGGCCGGAAACGCGTTGCGGCCACAGGGACGCGCGTGACATTTTTTTTGCGGCCGGTAATGATTTCGACATTGGCGGTCATGCCGGTGAGCAATTTGCCGCCAATATTGTCGACATCAAGGATCACGAGATAGCTGACCGCATTTTGCGCCTCGGTCGCTGATTTGCGAATCTGCTGCACCCTGGCGGCGAATTTTTCATCCGGGAAGCTGTCCACTGTGAATGTCACCGCCTGACCTATCTCAACCTGACCTATATCGGCTTCATCGACCGATGCCTCGACCTGCATCTTGCTGGTGTCGGCGGCAATTTCAAACAGATTGGGCGTCTGGAAACCTGCCGTTACGGTGGACCCAGGTTCGACCAGTTTGTTGATGACCACCCCGCTGGTGGGCGCAACTATGCGCGTGCGGCTCAAATCCAGCTGCGCCGAGGACAGCTCGGCAGCGCTCTGTGCAATCTGTGCGCGCGCCGATTGCGCCTGGGCCAGCCCGGTTGCCAGCGATGCCCTGGCTGTGGCGAGCAGGTTCTGCGCTTGATCCAGCTGTGTGTTGGAAACAAAACCCTTTTCGGCCAGCTCCTTGCGCCGCGCAAAATCACGGCTTTGCACTTCGACATCGGTGCGGGCGCGGGCAATGGCCGCTTCGGCCTGAGCCAGCGACGCGCGCGCCAGCTGCACCTGTGCCTGTGACTGTGTCACCCGCGCACGCAGCCGCGTGTCATCAATCTGTGCCAATGGCTGGCCTTGGGTCACAGGTGAATTATAATCGACATAGACAGCGGTGATCTGCCCCGAAACTTCAGAGCCCACGTTAATGGTATTAAGCGCGCGCAGTTTGCCGCTTGCAGAAATGACGCGGATCACATCGCCTTTGGACGCTTGCTCGATTTCATATTCATAAGCTGGCGGAGATGGCGCCAGCACATTGTAAAGCACCAGTGCCAATAGCAATGCGCCTATGCCGGAAATCACCGGATGACGTTTTACCCAACCAACGAATTTGCGCATGATAATGGCCCCTGTTTGCAAGTCATGGGACCATAATCATTTTTTGTGTGTGCTGTCGATGCTTTAGGTTAAAGACATATCTGTTCGATGTGTTACAAACTATTCCCGCGAAAGCAGGAATCCAGAGCAGCAAGAACATTCGCTGCAATCAATTGCCCTAGGCTCCTGCTTTCGCAGGAGCACGGATTTCAGAAAGAAGAGCCTATATCAAGACACACGCATCACGGCGCATTTTCAGTGATAAACTGCTGTAGCTTGGCCATCGCAGGCATAGCGTTGGCGCGCAGACGTTTCAATATATCTACCTTAGCCGTGTCAGCAGGGTCAAGCTCGGCCACCATCTTGCTGAACCCGTCGAGCCGGTTTTCAAGCATCCACGCCTGGATTTCCTTGTCCTGCCCCCAGTTATACTGGTTCATCATCATGGCGGCGGTCATACGCATATAGTCATAGGTGCTGTTGGGCAGCGGCACGACTGCGCACAGCCGGTTCTTTTCCGCCTCATCACGCTCCGATGCCTCAACATGCGCGATCAGCGAGGCGCTGAAAACCGGCTGATACGCGCGCACTGTCTGCGGCGTGATGGTGTCGCCATTGAACACGGGTATCATATCGGTGCGGGTAACCGCGCTTGCGGAACAGTCAACATGCAGATGGCCTGTGCTGGTCGGAATTTCGCCCTCCGCAAGAATGATACGGTCTTTCTCGATCGCGGAAACACGGCCCATGCGCACGATATTCTTGACCTTGCGCAGTTCCTCAATTTCCATTTCGCTGACAGTGGCGGCGTGATACATTTTCGGACGCACGCCCCTGTCGATACGCAGGAAATAGCCCGAAGCTTCCAGCCGGTCGAACATGTCATCCATGTTTTCCGCATTGGCGATCGATTCAAACTGTGCCGCCTGCGCGCCCATGGTATTTTCAAAAAACGCCATGGACGGCTGGGTGTTCGCGCGATTGAGAAGCCAGGCATCGCGCGGCATGATCCAGGTGATTTTATCCGGATCAATGCCGGTTTCGAGCATCCACAGCACCGCATCAATGCCGGTCTTGCCGCCGCCGATAACAACATAGCCTTCGGGGGGTTGAGTCACTTTGGGCAGGTCATTGAGCGGAATGAACGGGACACCATCGGCAATCGTGAAACCGGGCGTGTGGGTGGAAGGAACCGAAGTATTGAGGAAAGTGCAGTCGACCAGCTTGTCATAGCTGACCTGAAACGCCTCACCGCTCAGCTTCGAGGTGAATTTGCCCTCACCTTCATAGTTACACATCGGGAAATATTGCACGCGCCCGGTCGGCAGGAACTGGTGGCGCATCACATCGTCGAAATAGGCGCTGACCTCCTGTCCGGTGGCGAGGTCATTCAGGCCTTTGTTAAGGCCAACCTCATCGACCCGGCCCTTGCTCAGCTCTTTCGAGCTGACGCCGTAAAACTGCGATGGCTGGTGCAATGTCACAAACGGATAGGCGACATTCCAGTGCCCGCCCGGTTTTGCATAGCGGTCGACAATAATGATATTGGCGTCGGTTTCGGTCAGCAATGTATCGGCAAAAGCCATGCCGACAGCGCCGCTGCCAACAATCAGATAATCGGTTTTAAGAGAGGAGGCCATGGGTGAAAGTCCTTATGTCGAATCAAATATAACAGTGTTATATCGGGTTGTATATAACACTGTTATATTTTGTCAAGCTGTGCTAATACCGCCTCGGTATGGCCGACACACAACACAAAACGAAAACCCGGATTCTGAATGCCGCCTCCGAATTGTTCCTGAAAGGCGGCGTGCCTGCGCTGTCCGTGCGTGCGATTGCAAAACGTGCGGGCATGTCGACCATCAACATTTACAGCCATTTTCAGGGCAAGCAGGGCATACTCGACACTTTATATATTGAAGGATTCGAAAAAGTGTCCGCGGCGATGGACATAGATATGACGCGGCACAGTGCGCGCGAGGCGATTGTGCTGGGCATGAAACGCTATCTGGATATCGCCGAACAATATAATGCGCATTACCGGCTGATATTTGGTGAGGCAGATCCCAGCTATACGCCTTCACCCGAAGCGCGGCAGGCGGGCATCGCGGCTTTTGAGCGTCTGGTTACCCTCACATCTTCGCTCCTGCCGAAGGATGCCTCGCGTGCCAGGAAGCAGAAATTCGCGCTGACTCTCTGGGCAACGCTGCATGGCTTCGTGCGGCTACATGGCAATGCCGTGTCTGAGCTGGTGGACATCAGCAACTGGCGGTTGATGACGCTGGAGGCCGCCATCCGGCAGATTGACGCGGCGCAGGCAGAGGGCTGAGCCCACTTGGCATTGCTACCAAAGTGCCAGCGCGTTAACGGGCTTTACCAAGGCTGAGCACAGCATTGGAAAACCAGGGCTGCCGGAAAGCTAGGGCTACCCGGCTGGTTTTGCAGGCCTTCCTGCAGATTCGCGTTTGACAATATGATGTTTCAGAAACACCGGATCGGCCGCATCGCCGTGGCGATGCATCTGACTGGCAAGCATGCCGACCGCTTCTGATACAAGTTCGGCAATGGGTTGATTCACTGTTGTGAGCGATGGGCTGATCACTGCGGCGACCTGCGTGTTGTCAAACCCCACAACGGACATGTCACCAGGCACATGGATATTACGGCGATAGGCGGCGGCAATGACTGCCGCCGCCATATCATCGTTGCTTGCAAAAACCGCACTTGGCGGCTCAGGCAGGTCGAGCAGCTTTTCTGCAGCTACAAGCCCTGAGCTCCACGAAAAACGACCTTGCTCCACCAGCTCTTCGGATAACGCAATGCCCGCATTTTTCATTGCCTGCACATATCCGTTATAGCGCTTTTCTGATACGCTATGCTCTGGATGTCCCTTGATAAATGCGATCCGGCGATGGCCCATACCGATAAGATATTCGGTCATTTCCCGCGCAGCGGCGCCATCATCCATATTGATTGAAGCGCCTTTTGATGACTGCGGGTCAGCGGGCGCAATCAGCACATGGGGGATTTCCCTGTCCTGTAGCAGCTTGATAACAGCGCGATTGTCGCATAATGGCGGCGTCACAACCGCGCCAACAGGTGATGCATTGTCAATCATTGAGGCGATACCGGAAATATCGTCGTCACATTCTTCCATAATGAGGTGCATGCCTGTTTCATGGCACCGCTTTAGCGCGCCCAGATGCATGCTTTCAATATAGCTGCGGCTGGGATTGGCGACCAGCAGGGCAATTATCTGCGGCCCGCCTACACGCAGGCTTCGCGCAGCACCATTGACAGTATAATTGAGCCGCTGTGCAGATTCCAGAACCAGCTTGCGAGTCTCGTTCCGGACATTCCCTTCACCGTTCAGGACACGCGACACCGTTTTAAAGGACACCCCGGCATCCTTTGCCACATCAACCATTGTGGCGCGCAATTTATGCTGCGCTTTGCGCGATTCATTGGCAACGCTGTTCAATCTGAAACCTTTCGCGCATCAGGGCGCCCTCACAAAACCGTATCATAATTGCCACAGCGGATGCGGCCAGACAAGCTTGTCGGTGCTGTAAGGAGAAAAATGGAGTGGCAAATTAGGCAAATATTGCCAATTGGAGGCCCGAGCCGGAATCGAACCGGCGTACACGGATTTGCAATCCGCTGCGTCACCACTCCGCCATCGGGCCGCCGCCCGCGCAATTGCTAGGCTTTCATCATTTTGTCAAGGTATCTTTATCGTTATTGCCATTTTATGGCACAATCCCGCCAGCTGGGGATCCCTATAAAAGAGCGTATTCAGCCATGCCGAGTGGCGCCTGCATAGAAATGGCTGCATTTGGTCGATATTCGGCTATAGCATCTTGGCGTCGCGCATATGAGGCGGTAAGGATATCTCAAATCGCTTGACTGTATTGTGTTTATAATACAGTATGGCGCCCAAGACAATTTTTAGCAGCGAGATAAAAATTTCCATGGTCCCCACAACTTCCGATACCCCGCAGCCTGAAGTCCAGAATGATTTTGCGTCCATGCGCCGCGTAATGGTGGAAAGCCAGCTGCGTCCCAGTGATGTAAATGACCCTGTCGTTATCAGCGCCATGGCGGTGACCCCGCGCGAAGATTTCGTGCCGGAAAGCCGCAGGCAGACCGCCTATACGGACCGCGCAGTGCCGCTTGGTGCAGGCGGGCGGGTTCTAAATCCGCCGCTTTCCACTGGCCTTATGCTTGATCGCGCACAGCTTCGCCATGATGACCATGTGCTGATTATAGGCTCGGCAACAGGCTATCTTGCCGCTTTGCTCGCCCCGCTTGTGCGCTCGGTTGTCGCGCTGGAAGAAGACGCTTCGTTTGCGGGTGACGCAGCATCGCAACTCAGCAGTTTCGGGAATATTACACCTGCAAGCGGTGACCTGACCAAAGGGCATAGCCGCAAAGGACCCTATTCTCTGATCATTATCGATGGTGCGGTCGAACAGCTGCCGGACACTATCATCAAGCAGCTGGACGAAAATGGCAGGTTGCTGACCGGAATGGTCGAAAACGGCGTTACACGCATAGCCATGGGCCATAAAAGGAACGGCACATTCGGGCTTACGCCTTTTGCCGATTCGGACATTATGGCGCTGTCACAATTTGTTGCACCTAAAAGCTATAAGTTTTAGAGGCTTATTTAAGGTACGCACTTTTCAGCCGAGGGAATCAGAATGGCGAAACGCAGATCACAATACCGCAAATGGATGGCAGGCGCCGCAATTGCCGCGTTCGCTTTTCCGACGCAGGTGCAGGCTGACACTTTGCGTGAAGCACTTGTAAACGCCTATCTGACCAATCCGACACTGGCCGCAGCGCGGGCGCAGCAGCGTGCTACCGATGAAACCGTGCCCATCGCCAAGGCAGATGGCCGCCCAAACGTAAATAATCAGACAACGCATACCGAGTTCCTGAAACAGAACCAGACCAGCTTTATTTCCCCCTCGCGGCAGCTCACAAGCGGCGTTAACCTTACCGTCCCGGTCTATTCCGGCGGCTCTGTCCGCAATTCGATCAAAGCGGCGCGCAAGCGTGTCGAAGCCGGACAGGCCAACCTGCGCGGCACTGAATCCGCATTGTTCAGCAATGTCGTCGCCACCTATATGGACGTTATTCGTGATCAGGCCATCGTTGGCCTGAATGCAAATAATGTGGAAGTGCTTGAAACCAATCTGCAAGCGACAAGCGATCGTTTTGAAATTGGCGACCTGACGCGCACTGACATAGCGCAGTCGGATTCACGTCTGGCCATCGCGCGCAGCGACCTGCAAAGCGCGCAGGCCAACCTGATCCGCAGCAAGGAAATCTATATCCAGCTGGTGGGCAATCCGCCCGGCAATCTCGAGGCGCCGCCGCCGCTTCCCAACCTGCCCGCATCACCAGTCGATGCCGTGGAAATTGCACTTGCCAGCAATCCCGACATTATCGCCGCGCGTGAACAGATTGAAGCCAGCCGCTATGACATCCGCGTCGCCGATGGTGGTAAGCTGCCCCGTGTCAATGTGTTTGCCAATGGCGGTTATTCCAACTTTCTTGGCACATTGGGCGACTTTGCCGGCCCGGACAATATCCCCGGAACCGCAGATGATATAGCGCAAAGTCAGACTCAGACGAGCGCCGATGCGGGCGTCCGGCTCACCATTCCGCTCTATCAGGGTGGCCGCCCCGGCGCGTTGGTGCGCCAGTCGCAGGCACGCTACAGCGCTGCGCTCGAACAGGCCATTGCCGTGGAGCGCGACGTGATTTCACAGACACGGGCAGCTTATTCCAGCTGGCGTGCGGCGCTACAGGTCATCGAATCTTCGCAGCAGGCCGTGGAAGCCAGTGCATTGTCGCTGGAAGGCGTGCGCGCCGAAAACAGCGTGGGTAACCGCACCATATTGGACATCTTGAATGCGGAACAGGAATTGCTGAGGGCACAGGTCCAGCTGGTGACAGCGCGCCGCAATGCCTATGTCGCCGGCTTCACATTATTGGCCGCAATGGGCCGCGCCGAGGCCCGCGACCTGGGCCTGGATGGCGGGGTTCTCTATGACCCGCAGGACAATTATGACCGCGTCGATGGCAAATGGAATGACTGGAGCCGCGATCCGCTGCCTGAACCAGTATCCACACGCACCGTTGACACGCCCGCACAAACCGCGACAATGGGCCCCATAGACGAATAACCATTCCCCGGGGACAAAGCACATGACAGAACGCGGTTCGGAACCAAGCGTTGAGGAAATTCTGGCTTCGATCAAGAAAGTGATCGCGGAAGACAACCGCAATGCGGTCACTGGCCGAGGCAGAGACAATATTGCGCCGGTTGCAACCAGCATGGGTGACAGCGAATATATCGAAACCGTTGCCGATGAAGATGATGTGCTGGAGCTAACCGATGATTTCGCGCCTGCCGCAGAAGACGCGATGGTCAGCGACCCGAAACGTGATGCGATGCGCGAATCGCTGGAGGCGCTGTCCACATTTTCCAGGCCGCAATCTGCCCCTGCGTCTGCGCAGTCAGGTGAATCCTCGCTGGAAACCATGGTCAGGGATATGCTGCGACCCATGCTGGCACAGTGGCTGGATGACAACCTGCCGCAGATTGTCGAGAACATGGTCGCCCGCGAAATCAGCCGGATTACCCGCAAAAGCTAGTAATGGGGGCGGATAATACTTGCCGCAACCCGCATGTCTGCGGTAGCAGTTTCATATGAAACATTTTATCAAAGCGAGCCTGTGTGCCCTCGCCATTGCCAGCGCACCTTTCACCCTTTCGGCTGAAGTTGCCGCACGGCCTATGACCGAAGTTGACCTGGCCACAATGAAACGGCTGGGCGCGCCGACGGTATCGGCGGATGGCAAATGGGCTGCCTATCAGGTTACCTCGACCGACGCGGATAGTTTCGAACGTTCGACACGGCTATATCTGCTCAGGCTGGATAGTGAAAACGCGCAACCCATTGCGGTCGCCGACCATGATGGTGCGGACGAGCATAGCCCGAGCTTCGCACCTGATGGCAGCGCGCTATACTATCTTTCGGACCGTTCAGGTTCGGAGCAGCTATGGCATGTTCCGCTTTCCGGGGATGGCAGCGCAGGCACGCCTGTACAGGCCAGCGATCTGAAAGCCGATATAGCGGGCTATCATATCGCCCCCAATGGCACGCGTGTCGCCGTGTGGGGCGATATCGCGAAAAACTGCCCTACATTTGGCTGCGATGACGATGGCAATAGGGCGGATGATGGCCTGGGCACGGGCCGCGAATATGGCGAGCTGTTCGTGCGCCACTGGTCCAGCTGGGAAACGCCGGGCAATTACAGCCGGATTTTCATGTTTGACATGGCAGATGGCAAAATCACCGGCAGCGGCAAGGCGGCGGACGGTGAATTTGTCGGTGACAGCCCGTCCAAACCTTTTGGCGGCGGCGAAGAAGTCGTTTGGGCGCCCGACAGCACGGGCATTGGCTATGCCATGCGCATTGCCGATGGCAACGAACCCAAGTCCACCAATCTCGACATATATGGCGCATCATTCCATTCGGATCAGGTCGTCAATCTCACGCCGGGCAACAAGGCGACTGACACGCTTCCCGCCATTTCACCCGATGGCAAATATCTGGCATGGGCCGCGATGGAGCGTCCCGGATATGAAAGCGACCGACTGGTCGTGATGCTGCGCGAGCTGAAAACGCCCGAGCAGAAAGAACGCGCCCTCACCAAAGACTGGGACCGCTCGGTTGGCTCAATCGCATGGGCGAGCGATGGCAAAAGCCTGATCGTCACCGCGCAGGATGTGCTCGACCACCCTGCTTTTCGCGTTGATGTGACCAGCGGCAATGTCACCCGGCTGACCGGCGCAGGCAATGTGCACAGCGTGACACCGCTCGCGGATGGCTCGATTATCTATGCGAAGAACAGCCTGCAGGCACCCAATGATCTCTACCGTCGTGATGCGAACGGCACAGTAACACAGCTGACAAACGTGAATGGCGCAGTGCTGGCCGAAATTGATCCCATTATTGTTGATCGCTTCTCTTTCGCAGGCGCGGAGGGTGAAACTGTCTGGGGGCAGATCATCAAACCCACGGGCACAGCGCGCGGTGATGCAGATCGCCTGCCGGTTGCGTTCCTGGTCCATGGCGGGCCGCAGGGGTCGTTCGGCAATAGCTGGTCGTTCCGCTGGAATCCCAAGGTCATGGCATCGCAGGGCTATGCCGCCGTCACTGTCGATTTCCACGGAAGCGTCGGATACGGACAGGAATTTACCGATAGCATCAACAAGGACTGGGGCGGCAAACCGCTCACCGACCTGAAGCTCGGCCTGGCCGCGGCGGGCAAAGAAGACAGTTCGCTCGACACCGCCAATGCCTGCGCGCTCGGCGCATCCTATGGCGGCTATATGATGAACTGGATCGCAGGCAACTGGAACGATGGTTTCAAATGCATCGTCAACCATGCCGGGATATTCGACCTGCGTTCCTTTGCCTATTCGACCGAGGAGCTGTGGTTTGACCAATGGGATCATGGCGGTCCGTGGTGGAGCCGTGCGGACGCTGAAAAATGGAACCCCGCCAATCACGTCGAAAACTGGCAGACACCGATGCTGGTCATCCATGGCGAGAAAGACTTCCGCATTCCTTACACACAATCGCTGATGCCGTTCACCGTGCTGCAGGAAAAGGGCATCGATTCGCGGCTGCTCATCTATCCCGATGAAAATCACTGGATCAACAAGCCGAAGAACTCCATCCAGTGGCACAGGAACGTGTTCCGCTGGCTGGATAAATATATTGGTGATGGGGAAGGAAAATAGACTCCACTCCCCGCTTGAATAACGCTTCCCATGCGTTAAAGCGGGGAGCATGACACTCGAAAAGACATTCAGCCCCGCCGCTATTGAAGCGCGTTGGTACAGCCATTGGGAAGAAAAGGGCCTGTTCCGCCCGGACCGCGATGATGCGGAGCCGTTCACCATCGTCAACCCGCCGCCCAATGTGACGGGCAGCCTGCATATCGGCCATGCGCTCGACAACACGCTGCAAGACATCATCATCCGGCATGAACGGATGAAAGGCAAGGATGCGCTGTGGGTCGTCGGCACCGACCATGCGGGTATCGCCACGCAGATGGTGGTCGAACGGCAGCTTAATGCCAAACAGCAGAAACGCACCGATTTTACCCGCGATGAATTTGTCGAGAAAGTGTGGGCCTGGAAAGAAGAAAGCGGCGGGACGATCACCGGCCAGCTGCGCCGTTTGGGCTGTTCGATGGACTGGTCGAACGAGCGGTTTACGATGGACGAAGGCTTTACACGGGCCGTGGTGAAAGTGTTTGTCGACCTCTATAACAAGGGCCTGCTCTACCGCGATAAACGCCTGGTCAACTGGGATCCGGGCCTGAAAACCGCGATTTCCGATCTGGAAGTGGAAACGGTCGAGAAGAACGGCAAGTTCTGGCACTTCAAATATCCGCTGGAGGATGGCAGTGGCGCGATTTCAGTCGCCACGACGCGGCCCGAAACGATGCTCGCCGATATGGCGGTCGCTGTGCATCCGAGCGACGAACGCTATGCCGATATGGTCGGCAAGATGGTCAAGCTGCCCATCACGGGCCGCCTGGTGCCGATTGTCACCGACGAACATGCCGATCCCGAGCTAGGCAGCGGTGCGGTAAAGATCACGCCGGGACACGACTTTAATGACTTTGAAGTGGGCAAGCGCGCAGGATTTGCACCTGCGGATATGCTCAATATGCTCGATGCCGAGGCGAAAGTGTGCCAGACATCGGACGGCCTGATTCCGGGCGACTATCTGGGACTGGACCGTTTTGATGCGCGCAAAAAGGTTGTGGCCGCGATTGAAGCAGAAGGTCTGCTCGAAAATATAGAGGACCGCGTGATCCAGACGCCCTATGGCGACCGGTCGAATGAAGTCATCGAGCCATGGCTGACCGATCAATGGTATGTCGATGCCGAAACGCTCGCCCAGCCCGCGATTGAGGCAGTGAAATTGGGCGAGATCGAGATTGTCCCCAAAAGCTGGGAAAAGACCTATTTTAACTGGATGGAAAATATCCAGCCATGGTGTGTTTCACGTCAGCTTTGGTGGGGGCACCGGATTCCGGCGTGGTTTGATGCAGATGGCAAAGTCTATGTCGCCGAAGATGAAGCGGCGGCACAGGCGCTGGCTGGCGAAGGCGTAGCGCTCACCCGCGACGAAGACGTTCTCGACACATGGTTTTCCTCCGCGCTCTGGCCATTTGCCACGATTGGCTGGCCGGATGATATGGAAACCCTCCCCCTTGAGGGAGAGGGAGTTAGAGCGAAACCCGGTTCAGATCTCGCCCGCCATTATCCGAATGACCTGCTGATTTCCGGCTTTGACATCCTGTTTTTCTGGGATGCGCGCATGGCGATGCAGGGCATTGAATTCATGGGTGAGGTGCCATGGCGCCGGCTCTATCTGCACGGGCTGGTGCGCGCCGATGACGGCAGCAAGATGTCGAAATCGAAAGGCAATGTGGTCGATCCGCTGGGCCTGATAGACGAATATGGCGCCGATGCGCTGCGCTTTTTCATGGCGGCGATGGAAAGCCAGGGCCGCGATATCAAGATGGACAAGAAGCGCGTCGAGGGATACCGCAATTTCGCCACCAAGCTTTGGAATGCCGCGCGTTTCTGCGAAGTGAGTGGTATTGGCGCGAGCGACACGCTGAAAGCGCCCGAGGCGACCCTGCCGGTCAACCGCTGGATCATTTCCGAAGTGGTGGAAACGCTGGAAACGCTCGACAAGGCGCTGGCCGATCTGCGTTTCGATGCGGCGGCGAACACCATCTATCACTTTGTCTGGGACCGGTTCTGCGACTGGTACCTTGAGCTGATCAAGCCTGTTCTATCTCCCCTCCCGCCCGCGGGAGGGGCCGGGGGTGGGCCTGAAACAGGTAATGAAGCGCATGACATTCCCACCCCTAACCCCTCCCGCGAGCGGGAGGGGGATGAAACGCGCAGGGTAGCAGGCTGGGTTCTCGATCAGATCATCGTCATGCTGCATCCCTTCATGCCGTTTATAACCGAGGAGCTGTGGCACTCCATGGCGGCGGATAAAGGCGGCCGAGCCTATGACCTGATCGTCGCCAAATGGCCTGACCCGCGCGCCGATGTAGACGTGGATGCCAAGGCGGAGATTGACTGGATCATCAAGCTGGTGAGCGAAGTGCGCACCGCCAAGGTTGAGCTGAACATTCCGCCGGGCGCAAAAATGGCCGCGCATGTGCGTGATGGCAATGCGAACCTGATGGCGCGTATCGAACGCCAGGCAGCGGCGCTGGACCGCGTCGGACGGCTTGAAAAAGTGACTGGCGATACTGCGCCCGATGGCGCCGCCGCACAGATCGTGGTGGATGGCGCGACATATGTTCTGCCGCTGGAAGGCGTGATCGATATTGCCGCCGAAAAAGCACGTCTGAACAAAGCGCTGGAAGGCGTGATGAAGGAAGCCAAATCGCTTGAAGGCCGCCTCAGCAACACCAATTTTGTCGAGCGCGCCAAGCCCGAAGCGGTGGAAAAGGCGCGCGCCGACCATGCCGATAAAACCGCCGAGGCCGAGCGCCTGCAAGCCGCACTGGCGCGACTGGGGTGATGGAGATCGCCAATCCGTATTCCTGCGAAAGCAGGAATCCAGAGCGGCAAAATGCCAGCCATTGTACCAGATTGCCCTGGGCTCCTGCTTTCGCAGGAGCACTTTATGTGCGCCGGAACATGAAGCATGCCTAAACTCCGCCTTGCCACCACCCGTCCGGGAAAGCCGGAAATATTTCATTCGCTGCAGGGCGAAGGATATAGCGCGGGCCAGCCGTCGGTATTCGTGCGGCTATCGGGGTGCAACCTGCACTGCATATGGTGCGACACCGCCTATACGTGGAATTTTGACGGCACCGATTTTGATCACCGCGACGGACAAAAGTTCGATCGCGGCGACAACAGCATGGCCATGGAAATCGCCGAAGTGGCGGATGCCATCCGGGCTTTTGACTGCCCACGCATTATCTTCACCGGCGGCGAGCCCTTGCTGCAACAGGGCGTACTGGCACAGCTATGCGATCTGCTCGGCGATGCCTATCATATCGAGATTGAAACCAATGGCAGCGTGGCATTGCTGGCCGCATTTGACACGCATGTGAAGCAGATCAATATCTCTCCCAAGCTCGCCCATTCAGGCAATGGTGAAGATGAGCGCATCAACGCAAATGCGCTCGCCGCCTATGCCCGCGACCCGCGCAGCTGGTTCAAATTCGTGATTGCAGAGCCCGAAGACGTGACCGAAGTCAGCGCGCTGCAAGAGCAGTTTGATATCCCCGGATCGCGCATCTTCCTGATGGGCGAAGGCGTGACGTCCGAAGAATTGCGCGCAAAGGAAAAATGGCTTGCACCGCTTGCCTTGCAAAATGGATATGCCATGACTGACCGGCTGCATATCCACCTGTACGGCGATACACGCGGAACGTAATTACAGGCAATTAAATGGCTCAAAGCAGCGAGTTTATGCGCGCCTGCAATGCAGG
This sequence comes from uncultured Sphingomonadaceae bacterium, assembly GCA_947497085.1. Taxonomy (GTDB): domain Bacteria; phylum Pseudomonadota; class Alphaproteobacteria; order Sphingomonadales; family Sphingomonadaceae; genus Alg239-R122. The sequence goes on along the minus strand of CANMFE010000003.1, from coordinate 403,043 downwards.
CAGCACGTCGCTTTCAAACCATGGGTTGGTTTTTAACCAGCGATTGTTGCGCGGGCTGGGATGCGGCATCGGCCAGAGCGCGGGCGCGTGTGTTTCCCAATCCTGCACAACCGAGGTCAGGCTTGCCTTTTTCGGCGGGCCGATATGCCAGTCAAGTGCATAGCAGCCGATCACCAAAATGCAGGCAATATCGGGCATGCGTGCCAGCATTTTTGCCCGCCATGTGGGCGCACATTCGGCGCGCGGGGCAAAATCGCCGCTTTTGCCGGTGCCTGGAAAGCATAGCCCCATCGGCACGATCGCGACTTTGGAAGCATCATAAAATATATCCCGGTCAATCCCCATCCATGCGCGCAGCCGTTCACCAGAGGGGTCATCAAAGGGCCGGTCCTTGTGATGGGTGATGCGTCCGGGTGCCTGCCCTGCGATCAATATCCGCGCGCGCGGATCGATCTGGAATATTGGCCGCGGCCCGAGCGGCAGGTCATTGCAGATATTGCATCCGCGCACCTCTGCCCTGAACTGTTCGATATCATTATGCGATGATGCAGCCATGTCCGCGATGCTAGGGATATTGGCGGGTCAGGCCAAGGGCGAAGTTTCCCCGCTCTGGGCGCATGCACTGACCGCGTGGGCACGCCATATCTCCCGGCCTTTTTTATCGGGATGGATGCCGTCGGTTGTATGTTCAGGTGCGACGGGCGGGATGAATACTGCTCCGATGTCTGCGGCTTTTGCCTTCACATAGGCATTGGCAATATCGCTATTGGCAATCCCGACCAGCGCAAATGGGCGCGTGGGCAGCCGCGCCAGCATCGCGTCATATCTGGCCTCGAAACCGGCGTCATCGGCAATGCCCTGATAGGCATCATTGGTGCCGATCGCGACAAGGATTTTGCGGGTGCGCAGTTTTGCGAAAACCCTTTCGCCCAGATCGGAAATTTGCTGGGTTGTGGCGCCTGCGACACTGGCATTGAGCGTGGCGCCGCACATGCCATCCAGCCAGATAGACTCGGCAATGCTGTCGCCCAGCACAACGGTATCGACACTGGCTGCCGATGCGGCGGCACTGGCGACCATGTCGCTGCGCACCTGCTTATAGGGCTTGCCGGGTTCTGGCGTGATATGGTTTGTCCACGCCGTATTGATTTGTAGCGCAAGCGCAAAGGCCAGCACCGCGATGGTCACAGGTTGGGAAATTCTCTGCATAATGCGCTGCTACCACTATCTGGTTTGGATATGGTTAACGACGCAGGGGCAATATGGGCGCTATCTCACCCCTCCTGCAGATATCCGTTGGCGGCGAGCCATGTCACGATTTTCTCGGCGGCCTGTTCGGCGCTCATATCGACCGTGTTGATCGTGATTTCAGCATGCATCGGCTCTTCATACGGGCTGTCGATACCGGTGAAATTCTTGATCTCTCCGGCGCGCGCCTTCGCATATAACCCCTTCACATCGCGCATTTCCGCGACTTCAAGCGGGGTGTCGACATGCACTTCGATAAACTCGCCATCTTCCATCATGGAGCGCGCAATCTGCCGTTCGCTGCGGAAGGGGGAGATGAACGAGACGCAGACCATCAATCCGGCATCGAGCATCAGTTTTGCCGTTTCCGATACGCGGCGGATATTTTCCACGCGGTCGGCATCGGTAAAGCCCAGATCCTTGTTGAGGCCATGCCGGACATTGTCGCCATCCAATATGTAAGTGTGGCGGCCCATGTCGTAGAGTTTCTTTTCGACCAGATTGGCAATGGTCGATTTACCCGAACCCGACAGGCCGGTGAACCAAAGCGCTGCCGGTTTCTGGTGCTTCTGGGAAGCACGCTGTGCTTTGCCCACTTCCAGGTCCTGCCACACGACATTGTCCGCGCGGCGCAGCGAAAAGTCGATCATGCCGACACCGACGGTTTCATTGGTCAGCCGGTCAATGACGATGAAGCTGCCCGTCTTGCGGTTGTCCTTGTAAGCGTCAAAAGCAATCGGCTGGATCAGCGAGATGTTGCACACGCCCACTTCATTAAGGTGCAGCGTCTTGCCGGCATCTTCGTTGAGGTCATTGACATTCACAGTGTGTTTGAGCGCGGTGATGCTACCCGGCACGGTCTTGTTGCCCGTCTTGAAGAGATATTGACGGCCGGGGAACATTTCCTGCTGCGACATCCACAATATGTGCGTCATGAACTGGTCGGACTGTTCGGCGGGGCCGTCGGTGGAACAGATCACGTCGCCGCGCGAAATATCGATTTCATCTTCGAGCACGAGGGTTATCGCCTGGTCAGGCACTGCCTCGTCCAGATTGCCGCCATAAGTGACGATTTCCTTCACCCTTGATCGCTTGCCCGACGGGATCACGATAATTTCTTCACCCGGTTTGATATGGCCTGACGCCACCGTGCCGGAAAAACCGCGGAAATCGAGATTCGGGCGGTTGACCCATTGCACCGGCAAGCGGAATGGGCGGCCTTCCTTTTCGCTGAGCACGTCGACATTTTCCAGATATTCAAGCAGCGTTTGCCCCTTGTACCACGCGGCGTTTTCACCGCGTGCGGTCACATTATCGCCGTTCAGCGCCGACATGGGGATGCAGGTAATCTCGCCAAAGCCCAGGTCTTTTGCAAAGCCGCGATATTCTTCCTCAATCTCGTTGAAACGGCTCTGGCTGAAATCCAGAAGGTCCATCTTGTTGACCGCGAGCACGACATGGCGGATGCCCAGCAGCGATGCGATAAAGCTGTGGCGGCGGGTCTGCACCTGTACGCCGTGGCGCGCATCGACCAGCACGATGGCAACATCCGCCGTGGACGCGCCAGTGGCCATGTTGCGGGTATATTGTTCATGCCCCGGTGTGTCGGCGACGATGAACTTGCGCTTTTCGGTTGAGAAAAAACGGTAGGCGACATCGATGGTGATACCTTGTTCACGCTCAGCGGCCAGCCCATCAACGAGCAGCGCGAGGTCCAGCCCTTCGCCCTGTGTACCGACCTTTTTGCTGTCGCTTTCGATCGACGCGAGCTGGTCCTCATAGATCATCTTGCTGTCATAGAGCAGCCGCCCGATCAGCGTGGATTTGCCATCATCGACACTGCCGCAGGTCAGGAAGCGCAGGAAGCTTTTCTGCTCATGGCTTTCCAGATAGCCCAGGATATCGCCGGCAATGCGGGCGTCGGTTTCATATGCGTAATCGGTTTTGCTCATTTCTTAATCCCGTCATTCCCGCCCTTCGACTGACTGCTTGCAGCAGTCGCTCAGGATAAACTTGGGCTGTGCCCAAGGCGGGGTTCTCTCTCAGTAATGTCGTACTTTATCGATGGAGGCCCCGGCCTGCGCCGGGGTTGACCCTTCGTCACGCTTTGCATGACGTGGCGGGTCAAAAATACCCCTCTGCCTTTTTGTCTTCCATTGATGCGCCATGGTCGCTGTCAATCACGCGGCCTTGCCGTTCCGATGTGGTGGTGAGCAGCATTTCCTGAATAACCTCGGGCAATGTCGTGGCTTCGCTTTCTACCGCTCCGGTCAGTGGATAGCAGCCCAGCGTGCGGAAACGCACCATGCGTTCTTCGGGCACTTCGCCTTCTTCCAGCGGCATGCGGTCGTCATCGACCATGATCAACGTGCCGTCGCGTTCGACAACTGGACGCTTGGCCGCAAGATACAGGCCGGGAAGCGGGATCTGCTCCTTGTAGATATATTGCCAGATATCGAGCTCGGTCCAGTTGGACAGTGGGAAAACCCGCATCGATTCACCCTTGGCGACATTGGTGTTGTAGATGTTCCATAGTTCCGGGCGTTGGTTTTTTGGGTCCCAGCGATGCTGCGCATTGCGGAAGGAAAAGACGCGTTCCTTGGCACGTGATTTTTCCTCGTCGCGCCGCGCGCCGCCAAAGGCCGCATCGAACTTGTGCATATCAAGCGCCTGTTTAAGCGCCTGTGTCTTCATAATGTCGGTATGCACCGCGCTGCCATGGGTGAAAGGGCCAACACCCTCAGCAATGCCATCCGGGTTGCTGTGGGTGATCAGCTTCATGCCCAGGCCCTTGGCCATATTGTCGCGAAACTCGATCATTTCACGGAATTTCCATGTGGTGTCGACATGCATCAGCGGGAAAGGCGGCTTGGAAGGATAAAATGCCTTGATGGCCAGATGCAGCATAACCGCGCTGTCCTTGCCGACCGAATAAAGCATGACCGGATTCTGGCACTGGGCCACCACTTCGCGCATGATGTGGATGCTTTCCGCTTCCAGCCGGTCAAGATGGGTGAGGGCTTTGGGGGTGACTGCCTGCCCAGCCTGTTCCAGCTCGGCAAGCTTCTGCGCTGCACTTTCGAGTGTTTTCAAGGTCAATTGCCCGCCATCCTTCAGGCGCGCAAGACCCTTGCCATCATTGAGCAATTTGCGTGAGATGGTCGACAGCGACTGCCCGGTCTGACCCGCCAGTTTCTCTGCACGGCTTACCAGTTCTGATATTTGCATATTATTCATGGGAAGAATCCCTCAATAAATTTAATTATGCATGTATTTATGCGATAATACGGCAAAAACAAGAAAAAAGAGAAATTTTCAAGCCCATATGTGGGATTATTCCCATGCAAAATGATTGACTATAGCTGCGATCAACCTCTCTTTTGCATATCGTGGGACGATCTATCTCGCTATAGACAGAAAAAGACAACGATGTCATAATGGTGCGTTAGGACTGATGCGCGGGCAATGCATATATATGCATGATGCTTTTTACCGCAATCCGGTCTAGTCTTGGGCAAAGGCTGTGATGGGCAATTAAGAGGGGACGATTATGCGGGGCAGTTATTCAACGCTCTTACTTTTTGGCGCTACGGGCGATTTGGCCAAGCGCAAGTTGCTGCCTTCGCTTTATGCCTTGCATGAAGACGGATTGGTCGCGGCGGACCTGCGCATTTTCGGTACGGCGCGCAGTGCCATGTCGGACGGGGAATATCAGGCGCTGGCGCGTGAGGCATTGCTGCAATATCTCCCCGATGACCGCCGCGATGAAAGCAAGCTGCAGAGCTTTCTCGACCGGCTTGCCTATCAGGCGCTGGATGCTTCGACCATTGAGGGTTTTGACGCACTCGCCAAAAAGCTGGGAGATATTTCGGGCGGGCTGTCGATATTCCTTTCCACCGCGCCCTTCCTGTTTGAACCGACCATCAAAGGCCTCGATTCGGCACGGCTTACGGGCGAAAATGTCCGTATCGGGCTGGAAAAACCGCTGGGCAATGACCTTGAATCCTCAGGCGTTATTAATGACGCGGTGGCCAGCGTTTTCCCCGAAGAGCGGATTTTCCGTATCGACCATTATCTGGGCAAGGAAACGGTGCAGAACCTGATGGCGCTGCGCTTTGCCAATATGATGTTCGAGCCGCTCTGGAATTCGCAGGGCATTGACCATGTACAGATCACCGTGTCGGAAACTGTGGGCCTGGAAGGGCGGCACGGGTTTTATGACGATACAGGCGCGCTGCGCGACATGGTGCAGAATCATATGCTGCAGCTGCTGGCGCTCACAGCAATGGAAGCGCCCGCCAATCTCGACTCTACCTCAGTGCGCGATGAAAAGGTGAAAGTGCTGCGGGGTTTGCGCAAAGTTGCGCCTGATGAAATGGTACGCGGCCAATATGGCGATGGCGCGATCGATGGCAAATCGGTGAAAAGCTATGCCGAGGATTTTGGTGAAAGCTCCGATGCGGAGACATTTGTCGCGATCAAGGCGCATGTTGATAACTGGCGCTGGAATGGGGTGCCGTTTTACCTGCGCACCGGCAAGCGCATGGCCGAACGGCGCAGCGAGATTGCGATCCAGTTCAAATGCGTCCCGCACAATATTTTTGCGGAGCGTGGCGGAAAGCTCAATGCCAACCGGCTCGTCATCCGGTTGCAGCCCGAGGAATATGTGCGGTTGCAGGTCATGGCGAAGGAGCCCGGCATGGACCGCGAAGGCGTGGTGCTGCGCGAAGTGCCGCTGGATCTTTCGCTGACTCAGGCTTTCTCGAAAGCGCAGCGGCGCATTGCCTATGAACGGCTGCTGCTCGACTTGATTGATGGCGACCCGACGCTGTTCGTGCGCCGCGACGAGGTGGAGGCACAATGGCGCTGGATTGATGATATCCGCGCAACCTGGGTTCGAGAAGAGATTGAAACCAAACCCTATGGTTCGGGCAGCTGGGGTCCGGCGGGCAGCATTGCGCTCACCGAACGTGACGGAGTGAGCTGGAATGAGTGATATCCGCTATGCCGATAATGCCAGCCTGGAAGCGGTCGCCGATTTTATCGAGGCGGCTATTGCGGGCAGGGAAAATGCGCAGATGGCCGTGCCGGGCGGGCGTACGCCAGGGCCGTATCTGGCGGAGCTGGCAAAGCGTGATGTGTGTTGGGGCAATGTGCAGATATGGCTGACCGATGACCGCTGTGTGCCCACGGACCATGCGGCAAGCAATTACGGCTTGCTCAAAAAACACCTGGGTGCAAGTGATGTGTATATCACCCCGCTGGCCGAAGATCTGGAGCCGCCGCATTTCGATCTTGTCTGGCTCGGCATGGGTGCGGACGGGCATATTGCCTCGCTATTCCCGAATATGGACCCACGGCCGGATGGCGAACCACAGATCGTGCGCAACACGCCCGACCCGCTACCACCTGAAGCGCCGTTTGACCGTGTCAGCCTGAACATGGCGGCGCTCACAAACAGCGATGCGATCATGCTGCTGCTCAGCGGTGATGAAAAACGCGCTGTGCTTGATGCCGCCATAGCGGGTGAAAACGATCTGCCTGTTGCGCGCCTGCTCAGCGCCGCCACTTGCCCGATCACCATATTCTGGAGCTCCTCATGACCCTGCACCCCACGCTTGAAAAAGTCACGCAGCGCATCATCGAACGTTCAAAACCTTCGCGGCAGGCCTATCTGGACCTGATAGACAGACAGCGTGAAGCAGGCGTGCACCGACCCAATATGTCATGCGGCAATCTGGCGCACGGTTTTGCGGCCTCAGGCGATGACAAGAAAGTGATCCGCAGCGGCAAGGCGATGAATATCGGCATTGTCACTGCCTATAATGACATGCTGTCCGCGCATCAGCCCTATGGGCGCTACCCTGAACAGATCAAGATTTTCGCGCGTGAAAAAGGTGCGACGGCGCAGGTGGCGGGCGGCGTTCCGGCGATGTGCGATGGCGTTACACAGGGGCAGGACAGCATGGAATTGTCGCTGTTCAGCCGCGACGTGATTGCCATGAGCACGGCAGTCGCGCTCAGCCACGGCATGTTCGAAGGCGCGCTGCTACTCGGCATTTGTGACAAGATTGTGCCGGGATTGCTGATCGGCGCATTGCGCTTCGGGCACTTGCCCACCATCCTGATCCCCGCAGGCCCCATGCCATCGGGCCTTGCCAACAAGGAAAAAATCCGCGTGCGGCAACTATATGCCGAGGGCAAGGTGGGCGAGGAAGAGCTGCTTGAAGCCGAGTCTGCCTCCTATCATGGGGCGGGCACCTGCACGTTTTTTGGCACCGCCAATTCGAACCAGATGATGATGGAAATGATGGGGCTGCACATTCCGGGCAGCTCGTTCGTAAATCCAGGTAATAAATTGCGGCAGGAACTCACCCGCGCTGCCGTACACCGCGTCACCGAAATCGGCTGGGGTGTGGCGGGTGAGACCGCAGATGACTACCGCCCGCTCGGCCATTGTATCGACGAAAAGGCGATTGTGAATGCGACTGTCGGCCTGCTCGCCACCGGTGGTTCAACCAACCATATGCTGCACCTGCCAGCCATTGCGCGCGCGGCGGGGATTATCATTGACTGGGATGATATGGACGAACTGTCGGGGGCAGTGCCGCTGATCGCCGCTGTCTATCCCAATGGCGCAGGCGATGTGAATTATTTTGCAGCAGCAGGTGGCATGCCGTTCGTGATCCGTGAACTGCTCAGCGCAGGGCTGGCACATGGCGATATCCGCACCGTCTATGGCGCGTCGCTGGCCGAAGGCGCACAGGAGCCTGTGATCGAAAATGACGAACTGGCTTTTAAGCCCGCACCCGTGAACAGCCTGGATGAAACTATCCTCAAAACCGTAGCGGATCCGTTTCAGGAAGATGGCGGCATGCGGTTGCTGTCGGGCAATCTGGGCCGCGCCACGATGAAAGTGAGCGCCGTCGATAAAAGCCGCTGGACCATTGAGGCGCCGGTGGCTGTGTTCAGCGACCAGAACCAGGTGTCCGAAGCGTTCAAACGTGGCGAACTCGACCGCGACGTGGTTGTTGTCGTGCGCTTCCAGGGGCCGGCGGCAAACGGCATGCCCGAACTGCATAAACTCACATCGCCGCTCGGTGTGCTACAGGACAAGGGCTTCAAGATCGCTTTTGTGACCGATGGCCGTATGTCAGGGGCAAGCGGAAAGATACCATCGGCCATCCATTGCAGCCCGGAAGCCTATCATGGCGGGCCGCTTGGCAAACTCCGCGATGGCGACATCGTCCGTGTCTGCGCGGAGAAGGGCGAACTAACCGTGCTGATTGACGCCGCGGAATGGGAGGCGCGCGAACAGGTCGAAGCGCCGCCTGCGCCGCTGGGCACAGGGCGCGAGCTGTTTGCCATGCTGCGCCATCATAGCGATCCGGCGGAAAAAGGTGGCAGTGCGATGCTGAAAGAGGCGGGGCTTTGAGCGTGCAAGAAATCGCTGTAGCCGATATTGGCGGTACCCATGCGCGTTTTGCCATTGCCTCGGTTGAAGGCGGGTGTGTCACCGGACTAGGCCATATCGTCAAAATGAAAAGCGCGGACCATGCCAGCCTGCAGATCGCGTGGCAGGCCTATGGGCGAGAGATTGGCCGGGAACTGCCACGTGACGGCGCGTTGGCGGTGGCGGGCCGACTGGGCGGCGATGTCATCTATTTCACCAATAGCAGCTGGCTGGTGCGGCCCGCGCTGATTTGCGACAAATTGGAGCTGGACCGATATACGCTGGTCAATGATTTTGGCGCGGTGGGTCATGCCGTGGCGGTGCTGGATGAAGACATGTTCAGCCATATCTGCGGGCCAGAAGAAACACTGTCTCCGCACGGTGTGACCACCATTGTGGGACCGGGCACCGGCCTGGGCGTGGCAAACATCCTGCACCATGCGGGCGGCTATCATGTGACGGAGACAGAGGGCGGGCATATTGATTTTGCGCCGCTTGACCATGTCGAGGACCGGCTGCTGTCAAACCTGCGCGAAACGCACAGGCGCGTGTCGGCGGAGCGGGTGTCTTCCGGTCCGGGTCTGCAGGTCATTTATCGCACGCTTGCCGAAATGGAAGGCGCGGCGGCGCAGAAGCTGGGCGACAGGGAGCTATGGCAGTTGGCGCTGTCTGGCGAAGACAGTTTGGCATCGGCTGCATTTGACCGGTTCTGCCTGTGCCTGGGCGCGGTCGCGGGTGATCTGGCGCTGGCGCAGGGCGGGCACCGCGTGGTGATGGCGGGCGGTCTCGGAAACCGCATAGCGGACCGACTGCCTGAATCGGGTTTCCGGCAGCGTTTTGTCGCCAAGGGACGGTTTGAATCGCTGATGGAGCAGATTCCCGTGAAACAATTATTGCATGACGAACCGGGCCTCTATGGCGCGGCGGCGGCATTTGTGAAGGAGCACGCAGTATGAAGCCCATTGAAAAGATTATGCGCACTGCGCCGGTCATCCCCGTGCTGGTGATAGAAGATGTGGCGCATGCGGTGCCGGTGGCCAAGGCACTGGTGGCGGGCGGCCTGACCGTGCTGGAGGTGACATTGCGCACTGATGCCGCGCTTGATGTGATCCGTGCCATGAAAAGCGTGGAGGGCGCGATTGTCGGTGCGGGCACGGTGACCAATCCGGATGAACTGGACGCGGCGATAACGGCGGGCAGCGAATTTATCGTCGCACCGGGACTGACGGACAGGCTGGGCAAAGCGGCGGTGGTGCGCGATATTCCGTTTCTGCCGGGTGTTGCCAGTGCAGGTGATATCATGCGCGGGCTGGATCTGGGTCTCACCCATTTCAAATTTTTCCCTGCCGAAGCGTCGGGTGGGTTGCCCGCGCTGAAAGCACTTGCCGGACCGTTTGGTCAGTGCAAATTCTGCCCCACGGGCGGCATCAAGGCGGATACGGCCACCGAATGGCTGGTGCATGATCAGATATTGTGCGTCGGTGGCAGCTGGGTCGTGCCGGGAGGCGCGCCGGATATGGATGTGATAACGGCAAATGCGAGAGCGGCGGCTGCTCTGCGTTAAGCCATATTGCCTATAGACCAATCGGTTGCTAGTGCTGTCTTATGGGAATGAAACACATAAGCAGGCAGGGCCGAAAATATGGATGAGCGCAAGCCATCGACTTCGGGGCTGGAATGGAATTTCCTGCTTGTCCTGCTGGCCATTGTTACCCTGGCCTTTGCGTGGCTGATAGAACCTTTTCTGGGCGCGATTTTATGGGGTATCATATTGGCGGTGCTGTTCATGCCGCTCAACAAACGCATTCTGGGATTTCTGCCGGACCGGACAAATAGTGCGGCACTGCTGACGCTGCTTATCATCATTGCACTGGTGATCGCGCCGGCATTGGCGCTGGGTGTTGCACTGGTGCATGAAGCATCGGGTGTCTATGAGCGTCTGCGATCGGGTGAGATTGACTTTGCCCGGGCCTTTGCCGAAGCCGAAAAAGCGTTGCCTGCCTGGATGCGTGAACAGCTGGAGGCTTATGGTTTTGCCGACACTGAGTCGATCCGCGAACGGCTTTATGCGGGCGTTACCAGCGTGCTGGAATTCCTGATTTCACAGCTTTTCAAGATTGGCCAGGGCGCGATCAGCTTTTTCCTCGCGCTGGGCGTGACACTCTACCTCACATTCTTCCTGCTGCGCGACGGCGATACGCTTGCGCAGAAAATCGAGACTGCAATCCCGCTGCATGCCGAGCAGCGCCATTCGCTGCTGGCCAAGTTCATTGTCGTGATCCGCGCGACCATTAACGGTACCGGTGTGGTGGCGATATTACAGGGCGCGATTGGCGGGTTCATATTCTATATGCTGGATATTCCTGGCGCATTGCTCTGGGGCGTGCTGATGGGGTTCCTCTCGCTGATCCCGGCGATTGGCACGGGTCTGGTATGGGCACCGGTCGCCATTTACCTGATGGTAACGGGGTCGCTTTTTGACGGAGTCATCCTGGCGCTGTGCGGCATTTTCATCATCTCCATGGTCGACAATGTGGTGCGGCCGATACTGGTGGGGCGCGAAACGCGCATTCCCGATTATATTGTCCTGATAACAACTTTGAGCGGTCTGCAGCTATTCGGCTTTAACGGCATCATAATCGGTCCGCTGCTTGCCGCCGCATTCCTGGCGGTCTGGCACATATTTGTCGAAACACGGGGCGGTGGCGATACGGAAGCATCCGCATAGCTTTTTGAATATCGGTCTGTTTATGGTGTTGTGGGCCCGTAAGAATTGACGTTCCCCAAAATATGTTCTACTTATGTTCCAAATCAGTTAATGGGTAAGGATATAAAGAATGCATGAAATTACTGGAGCATGTCATTGCGGTGCGGTCAGCATATCTACGCCGGCGCTGCCTGAAAAACTGGTAAGTTGTAATTGCTCCATATGCAGCAGGACGGGCTGGCTTGGAGCATATTATCATCCGGGTGAAGTGACGGTTGCGGCAGGAGCGGATGACCTTAGCGGATATGCGCATGGGGACAGAGCGATTACGTTTTGGCGGTGCAGCCATTGCGGGATAGCAACGCACTGGACCGCATCGGCGGCACCCGTTGATCGTATGGGCGTAAATGCACGTATATTTGACCGTGAGGCGTGGCAGGATATCCCGCTCGAACATGTCGACGGGGCCAGTTGGTAACAAGAATTTTGCTGGTCTGGCCCAAGGGTCAGGCTTTTTGAAATCTGGTGCGGCCGAGAAGACTCGAACTTCCACGGGATTTAACTCCCACAGCGACCTCAACGCTGCGCGTCTACCAATTCCGCCACGGCCGCATGTCCATATTGCAAGGTAGGCGCGTGCCATTAGCAAAGGCCGCGCGGGTGCGCAATATCTATTGCGGGCTATTTGCATGCAAAATGTGTAAATCCGGATAGCGCGCCTGTTACGGAGCCTTGTGGCCAGAGTTTCAGCCTTAAGGAGACCAGCCAATTTCCGCCACCGTGGCAGAACGGGGGATATCGACCACGGCTTCGTTGAAATTGGCGCGCTCGCCGGGGCCAAGCTCGTCTACCGGCGCTTTCACTTCCCAGTTATAGACAATCCGCCCGCGTGCGTCGCGCAGCACGATCAGCATGTCCGGTACTTTTTGCGTCGTGGTGCCGGTATTGACCACGGTGCCGCTGGCGGCGAAATATTCGGTGCCGCTGGGCGCGCGGCGGCGTTCCTGCTTTTCGACCGGAAACTCGATGACAAGATCGGGCTCTTGTTCGGCAAATGTCGCGCCGCCACCAAGGAAACCGGGTAGTCCAAAATAGGACACTGCGCCAATGGTGAGGGCTGCCAGCAGCGCAAAGCTGATCGCCAATATCGTCCATAGCCGTGCCGGGTTACGCCGCGGGCGGGCAATGGCGGTGGATGCCTTGTTGTCTGGCGCTACATCCGTCTCTTCCAGATCGGGTTGGACCGGTTGCGCGGAAGGCGTCGGAGCGGGCGGGGTTGGCGCAGCGGCTGGAATTTCGGTTTCCGGGGGGTCGGAAGGTTGTGCTTCCGTCTTTACGGGTTCAGCGGCTGCAGGCGCCTCGGCTTCCGGTGCCTGAATCGGGGGCTCTGCTGTATCTTCCTGCTGCGGCACGGCTGACGCCTGTGGTGCCGGGTCACCTGGTGGCGGCGCGACATCGGCAGGTGCGCCCTCCTGAAACCAGCTATGTTCGCATTTGGCACAGCGCACCGTGCGGCCATCAATGCCAATGGCATTGTCCGGCACGGCATATTTTGTGTGGCACGCTGGGCAGGCGATAATCATAGCTGCTTTCTAAACACGCGCACGCGCTTTGTGGCAAGGTCGGATACGCGGTTTTACACAGCGAAATTGACCGGACAGGCGATACCCGGCCAATAAATATCCTTTATCCGGCGGGCAAAAGACCCTATCGGTTTTTGCGATGGACAGTATTGTGCAATTTGAAAATGTAGGCCTGCGTTATGGCACGGATACCGAAACCCTGTCCGATATAAGCTTTACTCTCTTTCCGGGCCGTTTCTATTTTCTTACAGGTGCGTCGGGGGCGGGCAAGACATCGCTGCTGCGCCTATTGTTTCTGGCCCAGCGGCCCAGCCGCGGCCTTATCAAATTATTCGGCACCGATGCGGTGACCTTGCCGCGTGAGGAATTGCCGGCGCTGCGCCGCCGTATTGGCGTTGTGTTTCAGGATTTCCGTCTGGTGCCGCACCTTTCGGCGTTTGACAATATTGCCCTGCCGCTGCGGGTGGCGGGGGTAAGCGAGCGCGAGCTGCAGCAGCCGGTGGCGGAAATGCTTGACTGGGTTGGCATCGGAGATCGTGCCAGTGCCCGTCCGGCAACACTATCGGGCGGGGAGCAACAGCGTGTGGCGATTGCCCGTGCTGTAATATCCCGCCCGGAAATCCTTGTCGCGGATGAACCGACGGGCAATGTTGATCCCGATATGGCGCTGCGGCTGCTGCGCCTGTTTGAGGCGCTGAACAAACTGGGCACTACGGTGGTGGTTGCGACGCATGACCTGCACCTGCTCAGCAAGGTGAAGGATGCGCAGATGATGCACCTCGACAAGGGTCACATCTCCGACCCCACAGGTGCGCTGCGTTACCCGCCACGGCCCGATGATGCGAGGCGGGTGCGCTAGGGGCATGGCTTTCCTTACCCTTCCTTCCGTGCAGGACCGGGGCCTGATACCCGAAGGGCGCCTGACCGGCCCCATGCCATGGGTAATTGCGATCATGATGTTCCTGACTATTTTGGCGGCGGCGGCCGGGCTTTCTGTCAGGGCATCGGCGGACAGGGTGAATGCCGATCTTGCCGGGCGGGCAACGGTACAGGTTGTTGAGGCCAATCCCGATCTGCGTGCGGAACAGGCAGGCGCTGCGGTTGAGGCGCTCAGCAAAATCCAGCTGGTGGAAAAGGTGGAACCTGTTTCGGAAGCGGATGTCGAAGAGATGCTGGCGCCGTGGATCGGCTCGGACGGGCTCGATGACACGATACCCATTCCAGCGCTCATTGACCTCGACCTGAATGGCCCGGCGACAGAGGCGAACCTGGACGAAATACGCGATCTGTTGGCCGATATTGCGCCCGCTGCCCGGGTCGATGCACACGGCTCCTGGCTTAAACCGGTTTTCAATCTTCTAAAATCTCTGCAATATCTGGCACTTGGTCTTGTCCTGCTGCTGGCCTTTGCGACTTCGGCGACCGTTCTGCTGGCAGCGCGCAGTGCACTCGATACGCACCGTGAAACAATTGATATCATGCATCTTTTGGGTGCCACGGATGGGCAGATAACCCGCCTGTTCCAGAGGCGCATAGCTCTGGATGCCGGTTTTGGCGGTGCGATCGGCATTGTTGCCGCACTGATGGTTCTATTCTTTATCGCGGTGCAGATGGGTGAAATTGGTTCGGGTTTACTCGAATCGGGCTTGCTGCGCTGGCATGATTGGGCAATATTGGCGCTCATCCCCATTGGCGGCATCGTGCTGGCCATGCTCACCGCGCGCGTGACCATCATGCGCGCCCTACGGAAAATGTTGTGATTATACGGTTTGTCTCCGCTTTACTGCTCTTATGGATGCTGGGTTTCGCCTGGTTCACCATCGCTCTGCCCCAGCCTATGGGGGAGGAGAAAACCGACGCTGTTGTCGTACTCACAGGCGGTGCCAAGCGGATTGATCGCGGGCTTGAGGTGCTGGAAAAGAAATGGGCACCCCAGATGCTGATCTCGGGCGTTGACCGCGATGTCAGGGCACCCGAGCTGGCCGCCGAATATGACAAGCCGCTGCAGCTGTTCAGCTGCTGCATCGACCTTGGCTTTGACGCTGTCGATACGCGCACCAATGGCGGCGAAACCGCGGCCTGGATTGCCGAACATGATTATAAGTCGATACGGCTGGTCACCACCGACTGGCATATGCGCCGCGCGCGCAATGAAATAGAGCATGCCCTGCCCGCAGGTGTTATTGTGAAACCCGATGCGGTGCGCAGCGAGCCGACACTGGAAACGCTGTTCCTCGAATATCACAAATATCTGTTCAGTCTTGCCGCGGGCGCTGCGAACATCTAGGCCGCGTTTAAATGCGATATCTGATCAACCTTGTCCGCTCGCTCTTGTTTGCGCTGGTATTTTATACCGGTTCGTTACTGTTTGTACTGGCGGCGCTGGCCGGTTTCCCCTTTTCGCGCCGCTTCCTGCGGGCCTGCGCGCATGGATGGGGCCATTTCCATTATGCATGCGCGCGCATTTTCCTGAATATCCGCGCGAAGATTGTCGGTGAATTCGGCGAAAAACCGGTACTCTATGCGATCAAGCATGAAAGCATGTTTGAAACGATAGAAGTGCTCCGGCTGTTTAAGAACCCCGGTGTGGTCGCGAAGCAGGAGCTTTCGCGCATTCCTTTCTGGGGTGCGGTGGCGCGGCGTTATGGCATGATATTTGTTGATCGCGGGGGTGGGGCGAAAAGCCTGCGGCAAATGCTGCGCACGGTGCGCGAGTTTGTGGCCGAGGGGCGTTCGATCGTTATTTTCGCCGAGGGTACCCGCGTTCCGCATGGCGAGCGGCCGCCCCTGCAATCGGGTTTCGCCGGGCTATATAAAATCGCGAACCTGCCGGTGGTGCCGATTGCGGTGAATACCGGACAGCACAGCCCCAAGCACAGCTTTGTCAAAAAACCGGGCGTGATCACCTATCTGGTCGGCGAGGAAATTCCCCCCGGCCTGCCGCGCGCGGAAATCGAGGCGCGGGTACATGAAGCGATCAATGCGTTGAATGGGGAGGTCAAAAAGAATCCTCACTCATGACTGCGCCCAAAATCGGGCGCGGCGTCATCCTGGCCTTCCTCGATAATCTCGCGGCGTATCGCGCGGGTGCGGGTGAACAGCTCTTCCAGCTCATCCGCTTTTTCCCAGCGAATGGCGCGCTGCAAAGCGCTCAGGTCTTCGGAAAAGCGCTGTAGCATTTCCAGCACGGCATCCTTGTTGGACAGGAATACATCACGCCACATGACGGGGTCGGATGCGGCGATGCGGGTGAAATCGCGAAAGCCGCCCGCGCTGTATTTGATCACTTCGCTCTGCGTCACATCTTCCAGATCGGACGCAGTGCCGACAATCGTATAGGCGATCAGGTGAGGCAAATGGCTGGTTACGGCGAGCACCATGTCGTGATGCGCGGCGTCCATGATTTCCACATCTGCGCCCAATGCCTGCCAGAAGGCGGTCAGGCGCTCTACAGCCGCGTTGTCGGTGCCCGTATCGGGCGTGATAATGCACCAGCGGCCCTTGAACAGGCTGGCAAAGCCCGCGTCAGGCCCGCTTTTCTCGGTGCCCGCCACGGGGTGCGCGGGGATGAAGATATGCTCCGGCACTTTTGCGCGCATCGCGGCCATCACGCTGGATTTGCACGAACCCACATCGCTGATGACCGCGTCTGCGGCCAGATGCGGGGCGATGTCGGCCAGCACCTGCTCCATTGCGCCGACAGGGACACACAGAATGACGAGATCGGCTTTATCCAGACCGCCTGAATAATCCGTGCCGATATGGTCGCACAGCTTCAACGCATCGGCCTTTGCGCATGTGTCTTTGCTGCCATCAAAACCGGAAATGCGCATGTCAGGCATATGTTCGCGCACCGCACGCGCGATGGAGGATCCGATCAGCCCCAGCCCGATAATGGCGACATGCCGAAATGGCGCGCCGTTCATGCCCTGGCTTCCATAATATCGCGCAGTGCCGCCACCAGGGCGCGCATATCGGCTTCGCTGCCAATGGTAATGCGCAGGGCATGGGGTAATCCCTGTCCGGGCAGCCAGCGCACGATATAACCGGCGTCCATCAATCCATTCAGCGCCGTTTCGGCGAGACCGGCATCGGGGAACAGTACCAGCAGGAAATTGGTATGCGACGGCACGGCGGACAGGCCGAAATTGCCCATCGCCTCTATTTCATTCGCCAGCCAGTCGCGCCATTTCGCATTGTGCGCGCGCGAATGTGCCACGAATTCCTGATCGCCAAGCGCTGCGATAGCCGCCGTCTGCCCAGTGCTAGTGACGTTAAACGGCCCGCGTATCCGGTTCAGCGTGGCGATAATGTCGGCGTGGCCCGTGGCCCAGCCAATCCGCTCTCCGGCCAGCCCGTAAATCTTGGAAAATGTGCGCGTCACCAGTACATTGTCCGCCGACTGTGCGAGTTCCAGCCCGCCATCATCATCGGTTTCTTCCAGATACTCGGCATAGGCCTGGTCGAGTACGAACAATACATCGGAAGGGATGGCGGCATGCAGACGCGCAATATCGGCGCGGCTCGCCAATGTGCCGGTGGGATTGTTGGGGTTGGCGAGAAATATCACGCGCGTCCGCTCCGTGATGCAATCAATCAGCGCATCAATATCGGTCGCGTAATCATTGTCCGGGGCAATGATCGGAGTGGCCCCCACGCGCCGCGCGGCAATGTCATACACGGCAAAGCCATAACGCACATAAAGCACTTCATCGCCTTCGCCCGCATAACCCTGTGCGGCCAGGTTGAGCAGCTCGTCCGACCCGGTGCCGCATACGATATGTGCAGCCTCCAGCCCGTGCGCGTCCGCGATCGCCTGCCGCAGCTCCGCCGCATCAGGGTCGGGATAAAGTGCGCCACTTGCTGCCGCCGCATCCTGCATCGCCGCGCGCGCTTTCGGGCTATGCCCGAGCGGGTTTTCATTGGCGGACAGCTTGGCCAGCGGCTTGCCGTCCTCGCCCGAAGACTTGCCCGGCACATAGGCGTGGATCGCCTGCACATACGGCTTGGGCTGCGGGGAGCTGGATTGGGGGCGGTTTTGGGTTGGCTGTGTCATAATCAGGGGCTTTAGCGCTGCGCACTGCGCTATGCAAAGAACTATTGCCACCAGGCGCAACATCCGCTCAGGGTGAGCGGGGCTGTGATTTGGATGCAAGCTTTGCATTGACAGCGCCATGCAAGGCGGAATAGCGCCATGGGCACAATGCAAAATGCCGATCGCCATAGCCAGTCTGTCAAGCTCGACTCCCCGTTATCACTCGATTGCGGCAAGCAGCTGGAGGGCGTGGAAATAGCCTATGCCAGCCATGGCGCGCTCAATGCGGACAAGAGCAATGCCATCCTGATCTGCCATGCGCTGACCGGCGACCAATATGTGGCGAGCGACCACCCTGTCACCGGCAAGCCGGGCTGGTGGACGCGCATGGTCGGGCCGGGCAAGCCGATTGATACGGACCGCTATCACGTTATCTGCGCCAATGTGCTGGGCAGCTGCATGGGGTCGACCGGGCCGGCTTCGATCTGCCCCGTGACCGGCAAGCCCTATGCGATGGACTTTCCTGTCATCACCATTGCCGACATGGTGCGCGCACAGGCGATGCTGCTGGACCATCTGGGCATAGACAGGCTGCATGCGGTTGTTGGCGGATCGATGGGCGGCATGCAGGTGCTCAGCTGGGTCGCACAATATCCGGCGCGTGTCAGCGCGGCCGCGGTCATCGCCTCGACATCGCGGCACAGCGCGCAAAATATCGCCTTTCATGAAGTCGGGCGGCAGGCAATCATGGCCGATCCCAATTGGCAGGGCGGTGAATATTATGACGATGGCGGTGCCGCACCTTCGGCGGGCCTGGCGGTGGCGCGCATGGCCGCGCACATCACCTATCTGTCCGAAGCCGGCCTGACCGAAAAATTCGGGCGGCGGCTGCAAGACCGTGATGCGAAGACATTCGGGTTTGATGCGGATTTTCAGATTGAAAGCTATTTGCGGCATCAGGGGATCAACTTTGTCGAGCGCTTTGACGCGAACAGCTATCTCTATATCACCCGTGCGATGGACTATTTCGACCTGTCAGAGGCGCATGGCGGCCTGCTGGCGCAGGCCTTCGCCGGAACCTCCACGCGTTTCTGCCTGATCAGCTTCAACACCGATTGGCTCTATCCCACGGCGGAATCGCGCACCATATTGCAGGCGCTCCACGCCGCCGGTGCGGATGCCAGCTTTGTCGAACTGGAATCGCCCTTTGGGCATGATGCTTTCCTGTTGGAAAATGCGGAGATGGAGGCGATCATGCGCGGGTTCCTGAATGGCGGGAGGGTGGTATGACAGGATGTGCCCATTCCGTATTCCTGCGAAAGCAGGAAACCAGAGCGGCCTTGCAGGGCATATCCATGGACTCCTGCTTTCGCAGGAGTACTTGCCCGGCGGATAGGAAAATTCCGCAATGACCCAACTGCGCCCCGACCAGAAAATCATTGCCGCCCATGTGGCCGATGGCGCGCGCGTGCTCGATATTGGCTGCGGCAGCGGCGTGCTGATGCAGGAGCTGGCCGAAGCGCGCAGCGCAGATGTGCTGGGCATGGAAATCAACCCGGCCAAGGTGGCCGCCGCCATGGCCCGGGGGCTGTCCGTGGCACAGGGTGACGCGCTGAAAGACCTTGTCCATTATCCGGACCAGAGTTTCGACTATGTGATACTCAGCCAGACATTGCAGGCGGTGAAGCGGCCTGATCTGGTGCTGGATGAATTGGTGCGTATCGGGCGACAGGCTTTCGTGAGCTTCCCCAATTTTGCGCACTGGCGGGTGCGGCTGTCGCTGCTTGTGGGCGGGCGCATGCCGGTGACGCGGCTGATTCCCGAACAATGGTATGACACGCCCAATATCCACCATGTCACGGTCGATGATTTCCGCGCCCTGATCCGTGACAAGGGATTGCAGCAGGACGGACAGTGGTTCCTCTCCGGCGACACGCAGACAGGGCGCGGCGCAGCGAACCTGATGGCGGAACATGCGGTGTTTCTGCTGAGGCGGTGAGGGTGTTTCCGTAGAGCCTTAAGAGTGATGTGGCTGTGCTGCGAGGGTTGCAATAGTCCAGGCGCATCCACGAAGCGGCCAGCCAAAGCAGCAAATCTGTCGCCATATGAGAAGATATCTGGATTCCAGCCTTCGCTGGAATGACGGAGTGTTTTAAATCGAGAATATTTTTTATACGTCACCCCAGCGAAGGCTGGGGTCCAGATAAGGGTGCAATCAGGCGAAAAGGTCAGCCGATAAATCGCCCCAGTCCGGGTTATCCCTGCGGATAAGCTTTAGCTTCCATTGCCGTTTCCATGCTTTCATGGCCTTTTCCCGTGCAATGGCTTCGCTGATGCTCGCAAATTCCTCGGTATATACCAGCTTGTTCAATCCGTACTTCCTGCAAAAACCAGAGCCGCGGCCATTTTTGTGCTGGTATATTCGCTGCGCTAGATTGGATGTGACGCCGATATAAAGTGTCCCGTGCGGGTCATTTGCCATGATATAGATCCAGCCCTTTTTCATGACTTTGCACTTTATCTGGTAACTTATCTGGATTCCAGCCTTCGCTGGAATGACGGGATGCTTTGAAGCTGTGTAGACACTCTATCTGTCACGCCAGCCTTCTTTAATGTCACCCCAGCGAAGGCTGGGGTCCAGATAACGGCGCGGGCAGACTACAGAGTCCGCAAATGATGCGCATCCTATCAATGAGGCGGTATGTCAGGATTGCGGGTCTATTGCCATATGTGAGCTTATCTGGATTCCCGATTGCGCTGGAATGACGATTGCGCGGGCTGACGATGTTGAGAAATGAAAAATGGTTACCCCTTCAATCCCCTCGCCAAAAGATCATTGGCCGCCTTTGCCACGTCCCTGGCATCCATATCATCGTTCCACACACCATAGCGCAGCCCCAAAAACACGTTCATGCCCATCAGCGCCCAGGCGTGGAGTTCACTGACATCTGCGCGCAGTTCCCCGCTTTCGGCGCCTGCGCGGAGGCGCGCCAATATGCGTTCGGCGGTGGTGGTGTAATGGGTTTTATAACTGCCGGGATCGACAAATTCGGACTCGTCGATAATCCGGTAGATTTCCTTGTGCTCGGATGCGAATTCCAGGAAGCCCTGCAACGCCATGCGCTCGCGCGACAGTGCGTCGGGTGCGTCCTCCATTGCGGCGGCGGCATGTTTGCCGACCTGCGCCGACATGTCGCTGACCAGACCGCGAAATATGGCATCCTTGGACGGGAAATAGGTGTAGAAACTGCCCAGCGCCACGCCCGCGCGGGCGGTGATCGAGACAATCGAGGTTTCGTGATAGCCTTTCTCGCCAAATTCCAGCGCCGCGGCATCCAGCAGCTTGCGCAGCGTCTTGCGGCCCCGCTCGGTGCGCGGCATGAGCGCCTCAGTCTCCTGTTTTATATCTGTTTTTGCCACGCTGACCATTCTTTCCCTGTTGCGATTCCTCAATGCAATTCGGCTATTATTCTTTCCAGCCAGGAAAATGCCGCATCCGTTCATGCATAAGGCTTCGACAAGCTCAGCCTGAGCGGGGCGGGTGTTCCTTGGCAGGGATAAACACCTTATGATTCTCCAGGTTTCATGCCCTTTACGGACACGTATTCCTGTGTCTTCCATGTTACGGATACACGAAAAAAACGCTGTTGGGAATGAAATAGTTGAAAGGTGGTTCAACTTTCATTATAGACGGAGTCACGAACCGGATTTCGCGGCGCACGGCGCGCTGCTCAAAAAAGTCCGATGACAGGAGAGACCAGATGAAATTCGCTGCACGCACACTCGGCCCCGCTTTATTTTCCACCGCCATGATTGCGCTCGCCGCTGCCATGCCCGCGCATGCGCAGGATCAGACAGGGGACGCGCAGGCGGAGGCAAATGAGGATGACAATGTCATTATCGTGTCCGCGCGTCGCCGCGATGAAAGCTTGCAGGATGTGCCGATTTCGATCACGGCATTTTCAGGTGACCAGCTCGAAAAAAGCGGCGCGGTGGACATTACCGATATCGCGCAGGTCACGCCCAACACGACGCTGGAGCCGTCACGCGGCACCAATTCGACACTGACCGCCTTTATCCGCGGCGTGGGGCAGCAGGACCCGGTTGCAGGTTTTGAAGCGGGTGTGGGGCTGTATCTGGATGATGTCTATCTCAACCGCCCGCAGGCCGCTGTGCTCGACATTTATGATGTCGAACGCGTGGAGGTGCTGCGCGGGCCGCAGGGCACGCTTTATGGCCGCAACACGATTGGCGGTGCGATTAAATATGTGACCCGCCGTCTGCCACAGGAAATCAGCCTGAAGGCGCGGGCGACCTATGGCACCTATGATCAAGCAGAGGGCGTGGTAACCGCGTCCGCGCCGATCAGCGACCTGATCCGCGTTGGCGGGTCGGTGGCGCGCCTGTCACGCGGCGGGTTTGGTGACAATCTCAACCTGGGCATTGAAAATTACAATAAAGATGTGTGGGCGGGCCGGGCGAGCGTGGAACTGGGCGGCTATGGCGAACCGGTTTTTGTGCGCATCACCGGTGATTATACCCGTGACAAATCCAACCCGCGCAACGGCCACAGGCTGATACCGGGGCGCATTTCCGGCGCGCCGGTGCTGGACAAAGTCTATGACACGCGTGCGGGTCTTAACCAGCCGGAACAGGATATTGAGGCCTATGGCCTGTCTATGTCGGCCGAAATTGATCTCAGCGATACGCTGACTTTCCGTTCGATCAGTGCATGGCGCAAGGATGAAAGCTCGACACCGATCGATTTTGACGCGCTGCCGGTCGACGATGTCGATGTGCCTGCATTCTACGCGAATGAGCAGTTGAGCCAGGAATTCCAGTTGCTTTATAATGACGGCCCGCTAAATGGCCTTGTCGGCTTTTATTATCTTGATGCCAATGCGGTGACGCAGTTTGACGTGATCCTTGGCCCCACGGGCACGTTCCTCAGCCTGCCGGGTCTCAACGCCTTTACATCGGGCAATGTCGACACCAGCACATGGTCGGTATTCGGCGATTTCACCTATGATATTGGCGACATGGTCTCGCTGTCGGTGGGTGGCCGCTATACCAGCGACCGGCGCACATCGGACATATTGCGCCAGACCAAGCTGTTTGGCCTGTCTCCTCAATTTGGCGGTAATGCTGTCACGATTGCCACCAGCACCGATTTTAGCGGCGAGGCGAAATTTACCGACTTCACCCCGCGCGCTTCGGTGAGCTTTAAACCGAGCATTGATCATATGTTCTATGCGTCCTATTCTGAAGGGTTCAAGGGCGGTGGTTTCGACCCCCGCGGCAATGCGACCATCGCGCCCGACACCGATGGTGACGGCCTGCGCAGCTATCAGGAAATATATGATTTTTTCCTGTTCCAGCCGGAAAGCGTCGACAGTTATGAGCTGGGTTATAAGGGCACGTTCATGGACGGCGATGCGCGCATCGCGCTGACCGGTTTTTATGGCGATTACAAGGATGTACAGATTCCAGGCTCGGTCGGCGTTGACGCCGATAATGACGGTGTGTTCGAAAGTTTTGCCGGTGTCACTACCAATGCGGCTAAAGCACGCTTCAAAGGCATTGAAGCAGAAGCATTTTTCCGATTTGCTCAGGGTTTTGCCGGAGCTGGCTCCAGCGTAACTTTCAACGGAACCCTCGGCTATATTGATGGTGAGTACCGCGAATATATTGTCAACGGCGTCGATGTTTCTGACCAGCGGGTGATTCAGAACACCCCGGAATGGACACTGGCGGGCACTTTGGCGATGAACCTTCCGGTAGGCAGCGGTGATATTTATGCTGCGACCACAGCCAGCTATAAAAGCAAGACGAACCAGTTCGAAACGCCGAGTATTTTTCTGGATCAGCCCGGCTATGCGCTGGTCGATGCCAGCCTAGTCTGGACTTCTGGCGATGACCGCTTTTCTCTTGGTCTGCATGGCAAGAATCTGTTCGACAAGCGCTATATCACATCGGGGTACCAGTTTGGCACAGTCGGTGCGGGCGGTGCTTTCACACCGACACTTGGTACCGAAGGCATTGCGACTGCTTTCTACGGCAATCCGCGGCAGGTTTTTGTAACGGCTGGCTTTGAGTTCTAGCGGGGAGCTTACCGCTCTTTCGTGGCGCTGAATTTTATTTCCGGGTTTTTCTCTTCCTGATAGCTCACATCCCATGCCGATTTTGCGAGAAATACCATGTCGCCATCCCGGTCCTTGGCAAGGTTCGCCTGGCTGATGCGGCTAAAGGCATCCAGCACGGCATCATCGCCCGAGAGCCAGCGGGCGGTTTCAAAGGGCGCCTGTTCGAGCATCGCCTCGACTTTATACTCGGCTGATAGCCGGGAGATCAGCACTTCGAGCTGTAACTGACCGACCACGCCGATAATCCACTGCCCGCCAATTTCGGGATAGAAAACCTGAATCACGCCCTCTTCGGAAAGGTCATCAAGTGCCTTACGCAGCTGTTTGGTCTTGGTCGGGTCTTTCAGAATAACACGCCGCAAAATTTCGGGTGCAAAGTTCGGCAAGCCTGTGATGCGCACATCGTTCTTCTCCGACAATGTGTCGCCCACGCGCAGCGTACCATGGTTGGGAATACCGATAATATCGCCCGGATGCGCATTGTCGGCAATTTCGCGGTCCTGTGCGAAAAACAGGATCGGCGAATGGATGGCAATGGGCTTGCCATGTCCGCTTGGTGTCAGCTTCATGCCGCGTTTGAATGTGCCGGAACATAGGCGCATAAAGGCGATGCGGTCGCGGTGCATCGGGTCCATATTGGCCTGTACCTTGAATATAAACCCGGTCACATCCTTGCGGCCCGGCTGAATTTCTTCCGGCTCGGCAGGCTGCGGGCGCGGCGGCGGTGCGTGTGATGCAATCGCATTGATCAGCGGCACGATGCCGAATTCCTTCAGCGCAGAGCCGAAATATACGGGCGTCAGGTCGCCGCTGCGGTACGCTTCCAGATCGAACGGCATATAGCCTTCCTTGGCGAGTTCCCCTTCCTCAGTCAGACGCTGGAGCGCGCCTTCGGACAGCACATCTGACAGCTTCGGGTCATCCAGCCCGGCAAATTGCTTCGCATCGCCGAGATACTCTTTGCTCGCGCCCGTAGGCTGCGCCAGCGTGTCGGTCGCAAAATCATAAATGCCCTCAAACTGCCCGCCCATGCCAGTGGGCCAGCCCATGGGGGTCACGTCGAGCGCCAGCATGTCGGCGACTTCGTCCATCAGTTCGAACGGGTCACGGCCCTCCCGGTCCACCTTGTTGATAAAGGTGATGATCGGCACCGAGCGCAGGCGGCATACCTCAAACAGTTTGCGTGTCTGCGGCTCGATGCCCTTGGCAGCGTCAATCACCATGATCGCGCTGTCAACGGCGGTGAGCGTGCGATAGGTATCCTCTGAAAAATCCTCGTGCCCCGGAGTGTCGAGCAGATTGAAGGTGATACCGTTTCTTTCGAACGTCATCACACTTGAAGTCACCGAAATCCCGCGCTGCTGCTCGATCTTCATCCAGTCCGACCGCGCCCGCCGCGCCGCGCCGCGCGCTTTGACCTCGCCCGCCAGATGGATTGCGCCGCCCTGCAGCAACAGTTTTTCAGTCAGCGTCGTCTTACCCGCATCGGGGTGCGAGATAATGGCGAAGGTGCGGCGTTCGTTGGTCATAATGTTCGCATAGAGGCATGAATGCAGTAGGTCTACCAAACTTTTTTGCTATATTTTCAATATTTCTATGAGTCAGAAATGCCACATTCATAAGAAATATCGTATATATAAAAAATATCGTATTGCGCAGCACTGCAATTTATGAGATTCAGTTTGCCCAACCACTTTTGGAGGAGAAATATGGCAGCACGAAAGCAATTTATTGCTAGACCAACTCCAAATGAGAAACTTAAGGCACTTCTGGAAGAGGCCAAAAAAGCGGATGTTTCAGACGAAGTGCTTGCAGCACAACGCATTAGTTTCGCATTTGGAAATGCTTCTGATGCAGAAAACATTACAAAGGCTAGTGTAACAGCAGCAGCTGGGCGCATTAGACTTACAACATAAAGGACGGCCCGTTTACCGGGCCGTTTTTATAATGGCTTTACGAAAAGCAGATGATCCTGATTTCTTTGCCCGTGTTGAAGAGAAAAACCTTCTCAGGCAGTATGACTTACTTACAAATTGCATAGAGATTGGTTTGCGCAAAGGCATAGACTGTTTTGACAAGTATATGCTCTGGAATCTAAACGCCGCAGCAATTTCCAATGTATGCCAGCACGGAGGGCGATACCGAGAACAACCAATATATGTGGGAACGCATGTCCCGCCTCATTTTAGAGAGGTTCCGGCACTTATGGATTACTTTATATCCACTGTGCACGAAAATTGGGAAATTATAAATGGACCAACGGAAATGGCAGCTTTTGCGCTTTGGCGGATGAATTGGATTCATCCATTTATTGAAGGCAATGGAAGAACTGCTCGTGCTGCATGCTATTTTTTAATATGTTTAAGGCATGGGCAATTACTTGGTGGAACCAAAACGGTTCCGGAGCGCATTAGAGAAAATAGAGATGCATATGTGCATGCTTTACGTGCGGCAGATAATGCGTGGGAAAAGGGTCACTTTAATATATCTGAACTTTCTCAATATTTAGACCAGTTACTACTAGAGCAATTGTCAGATTAGCCTCTCAATTCCCCGCCTAGCTTGGCCGCATTTGCCACCACCTTGTCGGAAATGGCCTGCAGTTCCTCTTCGGTGAAGCTTTTGTCGGTGGGCTGCAATGTCACTTCGACAGCAAGAGACTTTTTGCCTTCGCCCAGTTCTTCACCTTCAAACACATCAAACAGGCGTGCATCCACGATTGCTTTCTTGTCCGCGCCTTTGACCGTGCGCACCAGGTCACCTGCCGCAACGCTGTCATCCACGACAAAGGCAAAGTCACGCGTCACCGCCTGCAGCGCCGGTGGATCATAAGCATCGCGCATATGGTCCCTGAGCGGTTTCATCGGAATCGCGTCCAGGAATATCTCCGCGCCCATAACCTCACCTTTCAGGCCGTAAGCCTTTGCGGTTTTGGGATGGAGCGTGCCATAAGCCGCCAGGATTTTCTTGGGACCGAGCCTGAGCGTACCCGACTGGCCTGGATGGAAATGCGCACCCGCGTCTCCAAAATCCATCAGCTTGTCCGTGGGCGCGCCTGCAGCTTTCAGCAGTGCGATGACTTCCGCCTTTATATCATAGGCATCGAAACGCGCCGCCTTGCCATGCTGCCAGTCGCGCGCGGTCTTGTCACCTGCCAGAATGATTCCGGCAGTCGGCTTCTCATCGCTATGGCCATTTGCGGCCTTGAAATAACGACGACCAACTTCGAACAGACGGATGGATGCCGCGCCGCGATCCAGATTGCGTTTGGTGGCGGACAAAAGGCCCGGCAACATCGATGGCCGCATGATTTTCATGTCTTCGCTGATCGGATTGGCGAGCGTCCAGTCACCACCACCGAATGGCGCGGCTTCTTTTTCCGAGATAAAGCTCCAGTTCACCGCTTCATTCAACCCGTGCGATGCCGCAGCACGGCGCACGCGGCGTTCGGCAAGCTGCATCAGCGAGGCTGTCGGCATGGCCACACCGGGCGCACGAGGCAGGGGTTCGGATGCAATGGCATCAAGCCCCACCATGCGTACAATTTCCTCGACAATATCGGGCGCACCCACCACGTCACGCCGCCAGGTGGGGATAGAGATGGTCCATGGCGCACCTACATAAACTCCAAAACCAAGCGCTTCCAATATGGCTTTCTGCTGTTCTTCTTCCACCGCGATACCGCCCAATCCCATGCAGAGCGCAGGGTCATAGGCAATCTCGCGGATATCGGCGGGCGGAGTGCCTGCACGGGTGATTTCGCTGGCTGTGCCACCGCAAATCCGTGTGACATAGGCGGTGGCAATCTCGACACCGTCGTCCAGAAACGCCGGATCAACACCACGTTCGAAGCGTTGGCGGGCATCAGACGTCAGCATCAGTTTCTGCCCCGTGCGGGCTATATTCTCGGGTGTGAAGTACGCACATTCGATCAGGACATCGGTCGTGCCTTCTTCTGCGCCCGTTGCTGCGCCGCCCATAATGCCGCCAATGTCGTGCGCGCCATTATCATCGGCAATCACGGTCATGGTGGAATCGAGCGTATATTCTTTATCGTTGAGCGCAGTGAGTGTTTCACCTTCTTTGGCCTTGCGCGCCACCAGTGGTCCGCTGAGCTTGGCCATGTCATAGACGTGCAGCGGACGGCCGAGATCAAGCATCACGTAATTGGTAATATCGACCAGCGCGCTGATCGGTTTTTGCCCGACGGCATTAAGGCGGCGCTGCATCCAGTCAGGTGCGCTGCCATTGCTTACGCCCTTTACAGTGCAGGCATAGAAGGCCGGGCAGCCTTCCGGGTCGTCGGTGCGCACATCCGGGCCATTGCCGCTGCGTTCCACGGCCACTTGTTCCAGCGGTTTGAGCGTACCGATACCGGATGCGGCCAGGTCGCGGGCAATGCCGCGTACGCCCATGCAGTCCTGCTTGTTGGGCGTTACACTCACATCAATCACTGGATCGTCCAGCCCGGCATAATCGGCAAAACTGCTGCCCACGGCATCTGCGGCGCTGTCATTCAGCTCGATAATACCATCATGCTCGTCACCCAGTTCGAGTTCGCGCGCGCTGCACATCATGCCGAAACTTTCGACATCGCGGATCCTGGCGGGCTTCAGTGTGAAATCGCTGCCTGGAATGTAGGTTCCGGGCGGTCCGAACACACCCACCATGCCTGTACGCGCATTGGACGCGCCGCATACAACCTGCCACGGCTCACTGCTGCCATCATCGACTTTGAGCAGCTGCAGCTTGTCCGCATTGGGGTGCGGCCCTGCTTCGAGCACTTTGGCAACGCGAAAATCACGCAGTTTGTCAGCAGGATTCTCAATGCCTTCCAGCTCCAACCCGATGGCGGTAAGTTTGTCGGTAATTTCGGTAAGGCTCGCATCGGTGTCGAGGTGCGATTTCAGCCAATCGAGTGTGAATTTCATGCGCCTACTCCTCCACTGAGTGTCGGGACATCCAGCGCGCTGAAACCATAATGGTGCAGCCAGCGCAGGTCGCCGTCAAAGAACGCGCGCAGGTCGTGCATACCGTATTTCAGCATGGCGAGCCGGTCGATGCCGCAGCCAAAGGCAAAGCCCTGCCACACATCGGGATCAAGCCCGCAATTTTTGATGACTTTGCGGTTTACCATGCCGGAGCCAAGGATTTCCATCCAGCCGCCATTTTCACTGTTTGGATCGCCGCCAATCACGCGCTTGCCTTTTTCCACGCTGAACCCGACATCGACTTCCGCGCTGGGTTCGGTGAACGGGAAATAGCTGGGACGCAGGCGCAGCTCGACATCGTCGCGCTCAAAAAACGCGCGAACGAATGTCTCCAGCGTCCATTTCAGATGTCCCATATGGATGCCCTTGTCGATCACCAGCCCTTCGACCTGATGGAACATCGGTGTGTGTGTGGCATCGCTGTCGCTGCGATAGGTGCGGCCCGGCGCGATAATGCGGATCGGCTCCCCGGCGCCCTGTGTGTGCTTTGCTATATCCATCATCGTGCGGATCTGCACTGGTGAAGTATGCGTACGCAGCAGCATCTGCTGGCCTTCGCTATCCTTGTCATCAAAATAGAATGTATCGTGCATCGCACGCGCAGGATGCGTTTCGGGTATATTGAGCGCGGTGAAATTGCGCCAGTCATCCTCGATCTCCGGCCCTTCGGCGACGGAGAAGCCAAGATCGGCAAAGATTTCAGCGAGCTCGTCCATCACCTGCGCGACCGGATGCACGCTGCCCTGCGGCGCTTCGGGTGCGGGCAGGGTGAGGTCAATGGCTTCGGCAGCGAGCTTTTCGTTCAGCAATGCATCTTCCATCGCTGCCTTGCGCTCCGCAATAGCGGCAGCAACCTGCTCGCGCGCACCGTTGATTTTCGGACCTTCTATCTGACGTTCTTCGGGCGTCATTTTGCCGAGTGTTTTCAAGCGTGCACTGATCTCGCCTTTCTTGCCCAAGGCGCGTACGCGAATATCCTCAAGCGCATCCACATTCGCAGCGGACTCTATCTGTGCCAGATAATCCGATGCCAGTTTTTCAATATCACTCATAACCGTCATTCCTGCGAAAGCAGGAATCCAACTCCTGCCGTTTCAATCAATCAGCCGCGTGGATGGCTGCATATCGAACCCAAAGTCAACCGCCAGATCACGCCAATCCGGGTTTTCTTTTTCAATCAGGTCGATTTTCCATTGCCGTTTCCACTTTTTAATTTGCTTTTCACGGGTGATGGCCACATCCATCGTGTCATAAGCTTCAAACCATACTAACCGTTTTATACCATGTTCTTTGCTGAAGCCTTCCATGATCTCTTCGCGGTGCTGGTAAAGACGTTGCATAAAGTTAGATGTCACGCCCAGATATAATGTGCCATATTGATGGCTGGCGAGAAGGTATACTATTGGTTGAAAATCTGTGCTCAATTGTCTCTTTTGGAGTTGGATTCCTGCTTTCGCAGGAATGACAGGGGAGGGCAATTATATTAAACCAATGAAAAAAGCGCCGAAAGCGTTTCCGCCCGGCGCCTTTTCACATCATCATCCGAAGTTAGTCCTTCGGCAGTGCGTCTTTCGCCTGCTTTATGATAGTTTTAAACACTTCACCCTCGTTCATGGCGAGGTCGGCCATAACCTTGCGGTCAAGGTCGATGCCGGCGAGTTTCACGCCGTGCATGAATGTGCCGTATGTCATGCCTTCTGCGCGAACAGCGGCGTTGATCCGCTGGATCCAGAGCGCCCGGAAGCTGCGTTTCTTGGCTTTACGATCGCGATAAGCGTACTGACCGGCTTTTTCGACAGCCTGACGAGCAATGCGGATCGTATTTTTGCGGCGGCCATAATAGCCTTTTGCCTGTTCTAAAACTTTTTTGTGTTTTGCGCGGGTGGTAACACCCCGTTTGACGCGTGCCATAACTTAATTCCTTATATATCTATGTAAATCTGGTCGGTACGGCAGCTTTAAAGCCCGTACGGTGCCCATTTCTTTACTGTTTTCGCATCAGCGTCGCAGGCCACTTTCGTGCCGCGATTCTGGCGGATATATTTTGCGTTATGGCTCATCAGGCGGTGGCGTTTGCCAGCCACACCGAATTTCACTTTGCCGGACGCGGTAATTTTGAACCGCTTTTTGACGCCGGACTTTGTCTTCAGCTTGGGCATTTTGAACTCCTCAAATCTTATGAGTTTCATTTCAGATGCACATGGCAGCCCTACCGGCCAGCACATCTCTTACGAAAGCGGGGCATTAGCGGGCGAAATATGATTCGGCAAGCGTGAAATTGCATAAGCGGGCGGCAGTTTGCCATGCGCAATATGTAAATTACCGGCATTTAATTTGGTCCTGCGGCCATCTGCGTGGCAGGTTTTGGCTCTAAAAGCATATTTAAAATAGGGGGTTATAATGCCAGAAAAAGCTGCGCCGCGTAAGACGCCATCGAAATCGACACCCAAAAATGAGGCCAAAAATACTGCCGTTTCTTCATTGAAGCCGGAAATAGTGGCGGAACGTATCAGTCAGCTTACCTCACAAATTGTGGGACAGGCCGAATCCTTGCGGACACAGGTGCAGGATTCGGAAATCCAGCGCAGTCTTAAGGAACTGCGCGATGCATCCGTGCTTTTCCAGGATATGACCCAAAATGCCACGAGTTCCATAATCCAGCCGCAGCAGCTGAGCTATGGAGCTGGCGATGTGTCGCCTGCGCGCGTCTGGCGGCCCAATGATCCGGCGGGCCAAAAGCAGTGTGGCTGTGGTTCCGGATGCGGCGATGAGTGCAAACCCAAATGCTGTATTCAGCTATATATGTCTGCGCTCAAGGTGATTGATGGACAGGGAGTACTTGAAGGGCGGCTTGAACTTGTTGCAGCAGTACAGGCTGGAGACACCTGGGGGCTGGTGCCAGGCTTAAGCTCATTCATCTCGGTTCCCCCTGGCACAAATGGTGTCAAGCTGAATGAACCCATAGCAAACTTTTGCGTGCCATGCGGTGAATGCATGACGGTTCCGTTGCATGCGGAAGTCATGGAGCAATCCAACGGTTCCTGGGCGGGAGCTTTATGGGAGGGCAAGCTTGAAGTGGGCTCGGCGCAAAAGAGCATGACGCTGCGCTGCGATTGTGACCCAGCCCCTATTGGCATCGCAGTTGGCCTTACCTCCAATGAAAAGATCAAAGGCGTTGTCGAGGTGGAAATTTCTGCCAAGCGCAAGGCTGGCGGTTGCTGCTAAATCCCGCCTAATGGCTGTGCCCCACCATGCCCATGGCTTCGAGTATGTCATCAAGCCGTGCAGGATCCCCGATAGCAAGAACATGACCTTCACTGCCCACGTGTAGAGGCTCGCCGTTCCAGTCGCACATCTGCCCACCTGCGCCCTCGACTACGGGAACCAGTGCGGCGAAATCGTGCAATTTCAGACCGGTTTCGCAGACAATATCGATATGGCCCGATGCGACCAGACCATAATTATAGCAATCCCCGCCATAGATCATGCGTTTATGGTCGGTCTGCTGCGCCAACGCCATAAAATGATCCGCGTCATGATTGCTGAAATACTGCGGTCCCGTGGTGGCAAGTGATGCGCCCTCCAGTTCGCGGCAGGGGTGTGTCTTTACAGGCTTACCGTTAAACTCGGTAGTGCGGCCGGTCATGCCTGCCCAGCGTTCACGCGCGATCGGCTGGTCGATAATGCCAATCACGGGCCAGCCATCCTGCAACATGGCCACCAGCGTCCCGAATATCGGCCGCCCTGCGATAAAGCTTGTGGTGCCGTCTATCGGGTCAAGCACCCATGTTTTTCCCGATGTACCTGTTTTTGTGCCAAATTCCTCGCCGATAACTTCATCATCGGGCCGCTCTTTATCAAGGATATCACGCATTACCTTTTCGGCGGCACGGTCGGCTTCGGTGACCGGGGAGGCATCGTCTTTTGTCACTGTGTCAAACTTGCCACGAAAAAACGGACGGATCGCTTCCCCGGCCGCGTCGGCAAGTTTATGGGCGAGTTTGAGGTCGGCTGGGGTAGTCATATTGAGTCCTTTTATCTGATCGCCTCACGGCGATGAGTCGGTACTGGCCCGCTCCCCCGCCTAACCTCCCGATAGTTTTTACTACCGTGTCGGGAGGTTGGGCGGGGGAGCGGGCCGGTACCGACTTGCGAACGAGAGTGAGCCAATAAAGACTCCTTTAATCAAAAAGGCTGCTCACCGAGCTTTCATCGGCAATCCGCCGGATTGCTTCGCCAAGTAGGGGGGCGATGGAGAGGTAGCGGATGCTGTCCGATTCCGCTGCCGCTTCGGTCGCCTGTATTGAATCGCTGACTACCAGCTCTTTCAGCGATGATTTGTTGATATTGGCGACCGCACCGCCAGACAGAACGCCGTGCGTGATATAGGCGGCAACATCTGTCGCGCCTTTTTCCTTGAGTGCGGCTGCCGCATTGCAGAGCGTGCCGCCCGAATCGACGATATCGTCGATCAGGATGCAAAACCGCCCCGATACGTCGCCGATAATATTCATGACTTCGCTTTCGCCTGCCCGCTCGCGGCGTTTGTCGACAATGGCGAGCGGTGCGTTGTCGAGCCGCTTGGCGAGCGCGCGTGCGCGCACCACACCGCCGACATCGGGAGAAACGACCATCAATTCCTTGCCACCAAAGCGGGCCTGAATATCCGCCGCCATCACCGGCGCGCCGTACAGATTGTCGGTCGGAATATCGAAAAATCCCTGTATCTGTCCGGCATGCAGGTCAACTGACAGGACACGGTCTGCACCCGCCTTGGTAATCAGGTTGGCCACCAATTTGGCCGAAATCGGTGTGCGGGGTCCGGGCTTTCTGTCCTGCCGTGCATAGCCGAAATAGGGAATGACGGCGGTGATGCGTTTGGCTGACGCGCGGCGCAGTGCGTCAATGCAGATCAGCAGCTCCATCAGGTTGTCATTGGCTGGATAGCAGGTCGATTGCAGCACGAATACATCTTCGCCGCGCACATTTTCGTGAATTTCGACAAATACTTCCTCGTCTGCAAAGCGACGGACCGACGCATCGGTGAGCGGGATTTCCAGATAGCCTGCAATGGCCCGTGCGAGTGGTAGGTTGCTGTTGCCGGCCATTAATTTCATGTGCGTGTCCCCGAAATGCCATGGATTCGTAAAGTGCGCACCTGTTTAGCGCAGTCGCCGGGAATCTAAAGGTGAAAAGCGCTGCTATCCACTTCTTTTTGATCGCCTCACGGCGAGATGCTGCGCATCGGCCTCCAAATGGGCTCGGCTGGGTAAGGAGTCTTTTGGCCTCACGGTTAGTTCGCTGCGCGAACACCTCCGGCGGGGCGCGGCAATAAGCCGCGACGCGCGGTCGCGCTTGCGAACGGCTCGTTGCCGTTCGGTATTTTGCCATACGGAACCTTCACGCGAAACCGAGGCAACATGAAAGCCGGCGTTTGGCGCTGCCCGGTGCTGCGACCAGCAGCATCGCAAGGCCGACTGGCCGCCCGGCCTTATTGGCCGGAACCCCATCGGAGGCATTCACGAAGTGAATTGCCGTGAGGTCAAAAGAGACTCTCTTATTGCCGCCGCCGCCGCGCCGTTCTATCACGCGTGCATGACTGACAAACTCTCTATCATCATGGCACAGATCACGCAGCGCGTGGGTGACCTGGCTGGCAATGCGGATGTGATGCTGGCGATCCGTGAAAATCACAAAGGCGCGGACCTGATCGTCTATCCCGAGCTGCAGTTGATTGGTTATCCGCCTGAAGATCTGGTGCTGAAACCCGCATTGGTGCGCAGCGCGCAAGCGGAACTGCAGCGCATGGCAGAGACTACGGCGGATGGCGGCGCAGCAATGCTTGTGGGCAGCGTATTTGCCGAAGACGGACAGCTTTACAATGGTCTCGCGCTGCTCGATGGCGGGGAAATTGCGGCGGTGCGTTACAAGCATGAGCTTCCCAATTATGGCACATTTGATGAAAAACGCCTGTTTGCGAGCGGCCCTTTGCCGGAGCCGATCGTGTTTCGCGGCGTTAAACTTGGCGTGCCAATCTGCGAAGATGTCTGGTTTCCAAAAGTATGCGCGCATCTTAGCGAGCGGGGCGCGGAGATATTTATCGTACCCAATGGCAGCCCGTATGAGATTGACAAGGATGACCTGCGCATCGACTTTGTCGGCAAGGCGCGGGTTCGCGAAACCGGCGTGCCGATGCTTTTCCTCAACCGGATTGGCGGGCAGGACGAAGTCGTGTTTGACGGCTGCTCATTCGTGCTGAACGGCGATGCCAGCGTGGCGCACCAGCTGCCCGACTGGGATGAGGCGATACTTGCTACCCAATGGAGTAGGGACCAAAGCGGCTGGAGCTGCGCACCGGGAGAAATTCACGAATTCGATCCGTTTCCGCAGGATGTCTACCATGCCATGCTGGTGGGACTGCGCGACTATGTGAATGCCAATGGCTTTCCGGGCGTTGTGCTGGGCCTGTCGGGTGGGATTGACAGCGCATTGTCGGCAGCGGTGGCTGTCGATGCATTGGGTGCGGACCGGGTATGGTGCGTGATGATGCCGTCGCGCTTTACGTCCCAAGAAAGCCTGAACGATGCGGCGGGGTGCGCCGAGATGCTCGGCTGCCGGCTTGACAGCATCCCGATCCAGCCGGCTATCAGCGGCTTTGACGATATGCTCGAAGGCAGCTTTGCCGATGAAGAAGTCGATATCACCGAAGAGAATATCCAGAGCCGTATCCGCGGGGTCACTCTGATGGCGCTGTCGAACAAGTTTGGGCACATGCTCCTTACCACAGGGAATAAAAGCGAAATGTCGGTTGGCTATGCCACGATTTACGGCGACATGGCGGGCGGTTATTCGGTGCTGAAAGACGCGTATAAGCTGACTGTGTTTGAACTATCGCGCTGGCGCAACGAGAACAAACCGCCCATGGCGATGGGTCCGGATGGTCCGGTGATGCCCGACACGGTAATCACAAAACCACCCAGCGCAGAGCTGCGGGAGGATCAGAAAGACAGTGACAGCCTGCCGCCCTATGAAGTGCTCGATCCGATCCTGCACGGACTGGTCGAGGAGGAACTGTCGGTCGGCGCACTGGTCGAACGCGGGTTTGACCGCGACACGGTGGCACGGATTGAACGGTTGTTATATATCGCCGAATATAAACGGCGTCAGGCCCCGCCGGGCGTAAAGCTGGGTACCAAGAATTTCGGCCGTGACCGGCGTTATCCCATTACCAATGCATTCAGGACGTCTTGATTGCGCCGTATTCCTGCGAAAGCGGGAATCCAGAGCGACCAGCTCAGCCACTGCAATATAAAACCCTAGGCTTCTGCTTTCGCAGGAGCACAGAAGGATAGATTTAAATGATCATCAAAACCCGTTTTGCACCGTCACCGACCGGCCATCTGCATGTCGGCAATATCCGCACCGCGCTGCATAACTGGATGTTTGCGCGCAAGGCAGGCGGGCAGTTCTTGCTCAGGCTGGACGATACTGATGCTGAGCGGTCGAAAGAAGAATTTGTGGAGGGTATCCGCCGTGACCTGGATTGGCTTGGCCTGTCGGCGGATGACGAGGCGCGGCAATCGGACCGGTTTGACCTATATGATGCAGGCTTTGAAAAACTGAAAGCTGCAGGCCGTGTCTATCCCTGTTATGAAACAGCGCAGGAGCTGGAGCTGAAGCGTAAAATCCTGCTCGGCCGGGGTAAGCCACCCGTCTACGATCGTGGGGCGTTGGAGCTTACAGATGTGCAGATAGCCGCTTATGAGGCCGAAGGCCGCCGTCCGCACTGGCGCTTCAAACTGGATCACGAAGCACCCATCATCTGGACCGACCTGGTGCGCGGGGAACAGAGATTTGATGCATCCCTGCTGTCCGATCCTGTGATCCGGCGCGAGGATGGCAGCTGGCTCTATATGCTGCCCTCGGCGATTGATGATGTGGATATGGGCATCACCCATGTGGTGCGCGGCGAAGATCATGTGTCCAACACGGCGGCACAGATACAGATGTTTGAGGCCATGGATACCGCTCCGCCCCAATTCGCACATGAAGCACTACTGGTCGGCAAGGAAGGCAAGCTATCCAAACGCCTGGGGTCACTGGGCGTGGCGAGCTTTCGCGAACAGCATATCGAACCTATCGCGGTCGTGGCACTCATGGCGCGGCTGGGCACCTCCGATCCCGTCGAGCCTGTGACCAGCGTCGAACCGCTTCTCGAAACATTTGACTTTGCGCGTTTCAGCCGCGCGCCCGCACGGTTTGATGATGAAGAACTCAAGCTGCTTAACCAGAAAATTGTGCACCAGCTGGATTATGCTGATGTCGCAGAACGGTTGCCCGCCGATATGGATGAGGCCGGCTGGCATGCAATCCGCCCCAATATTGCCAATATTTCCGAAGTTGCAGACTGGTGGCAAATTGCCAGAGGTGAAATTAGGCGGCCTGGTCTGGATGCCGAAGACGCTGCCTATATTGCCATGGCACATGCTGTGCTGGCGGATATGGACTGGGACGATGATATCTGGAAACGACTTACACATGCGCTCAAGGAGGCAACCGGGCGCAAGGGCAAACCGTTATTCATGCCGCTCCGTCTGGCGTTAACAGGGAAAGCGCACGGCCCTGATATGGGTGAGATGCTGCTTCTGATCGGCCGTGACAAAGCGCTGGAAAGATTGTTTGACGACTAACGTGCGCATTGTCTTCATCGCGTGTAACAATTAATATTTAGGGTCAATATCCTAACAAACCCATGATCTTCGCCCTACAGCTCAATACTTGCCTTGTTATACATGATATGTTATAACATAAAATATAAGGCGGAACCTATCCGCCAATACTGGGGAAGTGAAAGGAGCATGAAATGGCTTATACACAGTCAGAATACCAACCATCAGCGGGATATAATCCGTCAGGAAGCAGGGCGAGTTTTGGCGCCGCGTTTCTGATTCACGCGGCAGTCATAGGGGCACTCATCATGATACCAGCGACGGTCGTAATTGATCGACCAGATGATGGCATTGGTGTCATAGACATACCCATGACGCCAGAAGAACCGGATCCGGAGCCTGAAAAAATCGAACCGAAACTGGCTGAAAAACCCCTGATCAAACCGGATCCGCGACTTGATGCACCGCCTTCTCCTCTCAAACGTCCGATAGATGATCGCGCGCATGTGACAGATGTGAATACAGATGGTGGATTAATCGACACAGGCACTGACGACGGTGCTATCGGCGGAAAGGGATCAGGTTTTCCGATTGAGGATATCACACCAAAGCCGGATCCGGTCTTTGTGCCGCCATCCATCAACTCGCGCTATGCGGGCAGTATGCAGCCCATTTACCCAGGTAGCCTGAAGCGGCAGGAGATTGAGGGAACCGTCAAGGTCCGTGTATTGGTCGGCACGGATGGCCGCGTGAAAAAGCTGGAACGGCTGGACGCGACCCATGATGCGTTTTTCCGCACAACTGAGCGGCAATCACGCAAATGGCGCTTCAACCCGGCCACGGAAGACGGCAAGAAGGTGGAGGCATGGTATACTGTCAGCTTGAAGTTCGAGATGGAGCCTTGAGGAATAGGGCGCGCAATTTGCGGGTGAAACATTCGCAAATCTCTGCCCGGCCTGCCATATATCCTCCCTGCAGGCCGGGCTTTTGCAGTATATGCTGTGATGTTATTGTGTGAAGCCCACTGGCGCATTGGGCAAAGGGGCTTTATATAGGCGCTCATGAGCTTTTTCCGTGCCATTTCCCCGCGTGCCGCCTGGACCGATCTTGTCGAGATATGGCAGGGTGAACAGCGCTATAAAATCCATTTTATGGGGGCGGCGTTACTTTCTAGCCTGCTGATTTTTACGGCGTTCTTTTTTGAATCGGGCTTTGAAGTGGAGCCTAAGCCGAACAAGATCATTTATGTCGAAAGCTGGAATGACGGACGGAGCGATGAAGAGATCCTGGCCGCACGCAAGGCATTGATGGAGGAAATTGCAGAGCGCAAGGCGATGCGCGAAGCGCGCCAAAAGGAAATCCGCGAATCATACCGCCGTTTGGGCGAGCGTTTTGGCATGGATATGGATGATACGCGCTACACCGAAGATGGTCAGAACGCCGGGGCTGTGCAAGGTCAAGGCAATGCGGTAGATGTACCGGATATTCCCGAACAGGGCGGACAGGCCGCTGGCAACTGATGTGCGATATATGCGTGCGACGCTTGCGCTGGCGACGCGGGCCCGGCCCCTGTCGCGGCCCAACCCCGGTGTGGGCGCGCTTATTGTAAAGAACGGGCGTGTTATAGGCCGTGGCTACACTGCGGCGGGCGGGCGGCCCCATGCAGAAGCGGCAGCGCTGGCGGATGCAGGTGACACAGCCTGCGGCGCAGACCTCTACGCCACGCTTGAGCCATGCGCACATCAAAGCGAACGCGGGCCAAGTTGCACCGATATGATTATTGCGGCAGGGATAGGGCGCGTTATTATTGGCATGCAGGATAGCGACCCGCGCACCAATGGGCGCGGCATCCAAAAACTGCGCGATGCAGGCATTATTGTTGAAACAGGCGTTTGCGCGGCAGAGGTGTGCCGCAGTCTCGCCGGTTTTTTCAGCATGCGTGAGCGTGGCCGTCCGTATGTGACGCTCAAGCTTGCGACATCACTAGATGGCTGTATTGCCATGGCAGATGGGACCAGTCAGTGGATCACGGGCGAGGCGGCAAGGGCGCATACGCATCTGGAGCGGGCACGTCATGATGCCATATTGGTGGGCGGCGGTACATTACGGGCCGATAATCCGCGGCTTGATGTCCGGCTTTCCGGACTGGAGGCCAGGTCGCCGCAGCGCGTAGTTCTGACCAGTGGAACCGCGCCTGAAGGATGGCAGGTGATTCATAGTCCCGATGACATAGGCGGCTTGCAGGATGTGCAGTGGCTTATGGTGGAAGGCGGCGCCGGCACGGCAGCGTCCTTCCTGAAAGCAGGCCTGATCGACCGGCTGCTGATGTACCGTGCGCCGATCTTGATTGGTGGGGGTAAGCCATGCCTTGGCGATATCGGATTGGAAAAACTGGCGGATGCACATGGTGAGTGGCAGTGCACCGACATGCGCGCTCTGGGCGATGATGTGATGGAAAGCTATGAGCGAACCAACTGGATAAAGTCTCTGGCACCCAGTACTTCAAGGTCCTAAACATATTTCGCATCAGCAACGCAAATATAATTGAAAGCAGATTCTATGTTCACCGGAATTATTACCGATATTGGCGAGATCAAGAGCATTGAACAGCGCGGCGACACACGGGCGACTGTCCGCTGTGGCTATGACATGACCGATGTTGATATGGGCGCGTCAATTGCGTGTTCGGGCGTGTGCCTCACCGTTGTGTCAAAGGGGGATGATTGGTTTGCCGTCGATATTTCCGCCGAAACATTATCCTGCACCGCGCAGGGACAGTTTGCCGAAGGACGCCGCCTGAACCTTGAGCGCGCATTGAAAGTTGGCGATGAACTGGGCGGCCATATTGTGACAGGTCATGTTGACGGTGTTGGTGAAGTGATTTCGGTCGAACCGGAAGGCGATTCGCGCCGTGTGACTATCCGGACCGGTTTTGATCTTGCACCCTATATTGCGGCCAAGGGTTCGATTACGGTAGATGGCGTATCGCTGACAGTGAATGGGGTGACTGACATTCCGGGCAAGGGTGCCGATTTCAGGCTCAATATCATTCCGCACACCGCCGAAGTCACCACGTTGGGAGAGTTGGAAACGGGCCGCAGCGTCAATCTGGAAATCGACGTGCTCGCCCGGTACCTGATGCGTATGCAGCAGGTACGTGGCTAACTACCAAAACACCCCTGTTTTCTGGTTCACCTATTTCTGAACAGTGCGCACCGCTTCAGCAAATTTTTCGATATTGTGCCGTGTCAGTCCAGCAATATTGATCCTGCCTGATCCTGCCATATAGATACTGTGTTCGCTGCGCAGCATCATGATCTGTTCCTTGGTCAGCGGCAGCATGCCGAACAGGCCGTTTTGCCCGGCAATGGCGGCAAAATCGACAGCGCCGACCTTCCCATGGCTCGCCAGCGTGTCGCGCACCCGGCGCATGCGCGCGCGCATGCTGCCCACTTCGTCCAGCCACATTTGTGTGAGACCCGCATCTTCCAATATGATCCGCACCGCCGCGCCGCCATGGTCAGGCGGCATCGACCAATTGGCACGGGCCAGTGCGTAAACGTTCGACATGATTTTGGGCAGACTGCCTGCATTCGGCGCAATGACATAAAGTGCGCCTACACGCTCACGGTACATACCGAAATTCTTGTCGCAGCTATAGGCAAGCAGTGCTTCAGGCACTGTCTTGATAATGGTGCGCACACCGATACTGTCTTCCTCAAAACCATGCCCCAGCCCATGATAGGCAAGATCAAGCAGCGGGAACACGCCCTTTGCCGCGATGGCATCGGCAATCTGTTGCCACTGCTCGGCGCTGTAATCTGCGCCTGTGGGATTGTGGCAGCATCCGTGCAGCAATAACGCATCGCCTGACGATGCCTGCGCAATGGCATTCATGACGCCTTCAAAATTGAGTGTCTGTGTGGCGATATCAATATGTTCGAATGTGCCGACTTCCATATTGATTGCCTTGAAAATCTGCGCATGGTTGGGCCAGCTGGGCGTGCCCATCCAGATTTTCTTCGTGCCCGATGCCATTAGCAGGTCACATGCGAGACGGACAGCGCCGGTACCACCGGGGGTCTGTACACCGTCCAGCCGGCCGGCAAGAGCCATATCGCCAAAAATATACGGAACCAGCCCGTTTACAAAGCCCATATCGCCTTCAGGGCCGAGATAGCTCTTGCTGTCCTGTGTTTCGACCAGCCTTTTTTCGGCGGCTTTTATCGCGGCGAAAACAGGGGTGCCACCATCGGCATCGCGGTAAACGCCGACACCCAGGTCAATCTTGTCGGAGCTGGTATCTGCAGCATAAAGTTTGATGAGCGCCAGCAATGCATCAGCAGGCTGTTCAGACAGGTTTTCCAGCATGGTTTCGGCTTGCCCCCTTATCGCATGTACATGAAAGGCACTATGCGCGTGAATTTCACACGCCTATTGCCGCCATATGCGCTGCGGGACAACCCTTATATTGCTAGGGCATACCTAAAAAACAGCATGTAAAACAAAGTTGCGCGCTTGTGTATTTTAAAAAGGCAGCCAGCGCTGTTTCTTGCTGAACTTGCGATAGCCGACATTGGCGCCCAGCCGCACGCCAACGCCTAGCCGCACTGGGATCAAAACCACATCACCGCGGCGCAGATAGCTGGCCGTGAACCCGCCGACCAGATAGGCAGCGCCTTCGCCTGCACCAAAACGCTTATACAGGTCTTCGGTATCATAAAGATTATAGACGAGTGTAAAGCTGTTCGCCGCATTGGCGCCGGCATCGAGCCCCAATGAAGGGCCGGTCCAGTAAACTTTGCGTTCACCTTCCACCTTGTGGAACAATGTGCCCGACCCGTAACGAAGGCCGACTATGAACGCGCCGCCTGCTTCACGCCCGACAATATAGCCATTGGGTTCGCCCTGTTTCTTGAGGATATCCTCTATCATCATGGCCAGTCCCTCTGCGCCTTTGCCGAACACGCCTTCGGCCGCGCCAATCAGGTCGTCTTTTTGATAGGTGGCCTTGTCTTCGGCCTGCTGTGACGGATCAGATGGATCGGCAGGAAGGTTGGCGTCAGTATTGGCGGAAGCCTCTTCTGAAGTGACAGTTTCCTCTGCGGGTTCAACCGTGACATTTTCCTCATACGGAATGTTTGCCTCTTCGGTGGCATCCTGCGCAGCCGGTTCGGCCTGTGCCGCCAGATCGGCATCAATGGCGTCATTGGGGTCGACTGCTTCCACTTGCGCGGCGGCGCTGCCTGTCATCAGTGAAAGTCCGGCAAACATACCCAGAATTGCGCCCAAACCGTTTTTCTTCATGACAAACTCCGCCCTTTTATATTTGGATATAATATCCTGCATATATCAGGCGGGCTCAATGAACAGGCGATGACTCGAGTCGATTTTGCGCCCAGCGGCACATTAAGGGCGCCATGTGCATGAATATGGGACGCAAACCCGCAGATAACCCTTATCCAAGAGTTTTTTCGTGCAAGACCATTGATTGCCCGCATGGCCCCCGCTATAGCGCGTTTCGGCCTGCCTTTCCCAAGGCATATCACACGCATGGAATGGACACGTGGGTGAGCGGCTGAAACCACCTCCCTGCTAAGGAGGCAAGCTCTTTACGGGGCTTCGAGGGTTCGAATCCCTCCGTGTCCGCCATTACTCACTGTCTCTTTTGCAAAATATATCCTTAAGAAGCGATCATGGTTTCTTGCAAAATAAGGCAGCTTCGCATGCAAATATGCAAAGCTGCCCATATATGCTGTACGCTTGAAAACGCGCCGTCTAGTTTTTGACTGTCGAAACCGAAGACAAGTGATCGTTTATATAATCTATCGGCATATAGACCGATACGGCATTATAACCGGAATCGTTGAGTCCGCCTGCAGCATGTATACCGGTACCGGATATCGAGGTGGACGAATTCGGATATATGAACCACGGCCCGCCGCTATCGCCCGGCTTGCTGAGATCGGACTGATAGGTCTTGCTGACCTTGATCCATCCGTAGGCACCGTTGCGATAGGCGTTGCCATCAATGATCTGGCCACAGGTAATGCCAGTGACTGCGCCTGACTTGCATACGACCATCCCTTTTTTCTGATTCATGAATGTGGTTATGGATGTAAGGTCAAAAGTGCCTGAAGACGGAAATTCCGGGATGTTTTCAAGGTCGCGGAAATAGACATCATTGTTGCTGGCCAGGCCAGTTGTTTCCCAGACCTGATAGTCATATTTGGCATTGTTGTGAACGTCCGGGTCGCGTTCGATGACAGGACTGTGCAGTGTGACCCAATGCCCGCCCACGGAAAAATACATGGTATTATCGCAGTGTCCCGCAGTAACGACCCCGCGCTTGGTCGTGGTTCCCGACTTGTACGTGACATTATAGCCCAGTGTACAGCGTGGCGCTGTGCTATTCGCCGCCTTGCGGATCGTATATCCGCCGCGGATCACATCGCCGGCCTTCACGCCATAAGGCGCAGCTTCCGAAA
Source organism: uncultured Sphingomonadaceae bacterium (assembly GCA_947497085.1). Lineage (GTDB taxonomy): Bacteria > Pseudomonadota > Alphaproteobacteria > Sphingomonadales > Sphingomonadaceae > Alg239-R122. The sequence goes on along the minus strand of CANMFE010000003.1, from coordinate 358,726 downwards.
CAGGAACGATCCCGACTTTGACATCAACGTCTTTTTTCAGAGATGCCGGAACCAGCGTCGATATTGTATCCGCATCGGACTGGTTGGCGACAATGACCTCATAACGTGTATTTTCCAGATCAAAGCCGCCGCTATATTCAATGCCAGCGGCATTAATGGCTGTCGCCAATGTGCCAAGTTCTTGGTTTATCCTGACCCGTGACCGTGTTGCGTTTTTCAGCTGTACATAACGCTGCAATTTTGGATCCAGCTGGTCCAGAAATGCCGTGCGATCCTTTTTGTCCGCAAAGCGAACGATGATTTTATATACTGGCTCGTGTTGGATGTACATGTCCGCATATGCCGGATCATTATCCCGATTCAACCTTTCGGACATGGCAACAATATCGCCTTGCAGGTCGATCCGGCGGGTGGCTTCCTCGGCGGAGAGATTATATTGCTTCATCAGGTAGATTACACTCGGATTCTGACCCACAGAATCTGTCACCACCTCTGCATCAAGAGGGTTTTCTTCCTGCGCATGGACGGGCGCTGCCATCGTCATGCCAACAAGTATCATGGCTGCATATTTCATCGCAATTCTCCTATTGCATAGTAGTTTTGCGGACATTGCCCCGCCTTGGCCTTTCCGGCTCCGTCCGCTTCCGAATCCGGTATGGCTCCTCCCCCGAAAATGACTTCCTGTCCTATCGGAATAATCTGCCCTGCGGCGCGTATTGCAATGGCTCCGTCTCTGCCATCCACAATGCTAGCCGGTTTGGCGAATACAGCGGTGTAACGCTTTGCCGATCCGCTTTCGGTAAAAATGACGCAACCGCGCTCTAAGGTGATTCTTCCTTGCCTTTCTGCATCGGCGAGAATCGGATTGGGATCCCTGAATGTCACCAGGACGGGACCAGCACCGGGGACTGCTGCGCCTTTTTCCTGTGCCGATGAAGACTGACCGTCTTCCGGTTTGGATTCGTCGACAGGGGAGGCGGTACGGATGGACGTCGCGGGTGAGTTGTCAGAAGCCTCATCTATTGGATCGGAAGGCTTGTTCTTGTCAGTACAGCTGTTCAGAAATAATCCGGCAATGAGCACAATCGCCAAAACTGCATATTGCATTTCATGTCTCCTCTACGATACACAAACATTGATGCCGGATAGTGCTCCATTAAGTATCGAAAAACAATTGATTTTATCAATTTCCGGCTACATTGACTAATGAATATAATGTAATCTGCGTATCTGCATCATGGCGAAGCGCTAGGCGCGCATTGTCGCCGGCAGACGTTTCCGGAAGAGTTGACAAAACAGATACCACCGCACGGCGGTAGCGCTGTCTGTTACATTATCTATGAGACGTACTTTATTGTGGAGGCAGGGCGCCTTCCGGTGTGAGCGGAGAGGGCTGTTGCACTTTTGTGCCTTCGGAAGTCCGCAAAGCGCGTGGTTCCAGAATCGCAGCGGTTTCGATCAAGTCGAGCGCGGTGCGCGCGTCAATGTAGCGTTTGGCAAGCGTGGTCCATTCGCCGGCATCACCCGGCATCCGCTTGACTTCCTCCAGTGCAGCTTCAACCCTGTCGGTTTCCAGATAGCGCTGTGCGCGCGCCAGTCTTTGATCCGGCGCGGTTGACGGGGCTCCTTCACGGCGTACAACGAAAAGCTCACTGACTTCCTTGCGGAACCCTTCCCACAGACCGGCATCGCTGCTGCCGCTGGTGAGGTCGGGACTGATTTCGTCCAGCTTGGTGCGCAGCTCGTCCAGCGTGACCGGGCTTTTCGCGGCGTTGATAATGGTGGTGACCGCAACGGGCTGGGCTGCGCCAAAACGCAGTTTCAGCTGCTCTTCAATATATCCCAACGAAGATCCGCGATCGAGCGCCCGGCGCGCGGCAAAGGCGATGAGCAACCCCTCGGCGCGGGCTGCATTGCCGCCCGCGGCCTGTGCCTGCACATTAATGCGCGACAGCCTGTCTTCCAGATCGGCAACACGGCGGGCGAGCGCGCGTTCCTGATCAGGTTCAATCGATATTGACGGTGTATCTTCGGGTTCGGGCGGGCTAACCGTGCCATCGGGCTGGATACGCTCTTCCAGAGCCGCTGCGGCGGGCGCAGCAGTTTCGCCATTTTCAGCGGACACTTCCTGCGTTGTAGCGCTATCATCACCAAACAGGTCAAATTTGCTGACGGCCCAGCCTGTGGCAATCACGCCGCCTATAAAAGCGACCAGCAATAGAATGATAGTGTTGCGAATGCCCGATTTCTTGCCTTGCGTGGAGGAAATCGGTTCATAATCCCGGCTCATAAAAAGTCCTGATCTTTCTAAAAATGCATAAAATGCGGCAATGCAGCCATATCAGTCATGTTTTACACAATTGCGCGGCCACTTCCAGCAAAGCTTCGTCATCGGGCGATTTTGCTGTGGCTATCTCTGCCCATCCTTTGCCCGCGGCTTCGGCAATGCGCGGGGCGAAGCAGGCGAGCGACATTTGGGCGATGTTGACTTCCCTGCGTACAGCCAGTTCACGAAAATGTGTGGCGGCGCGGGCGGAGTGCAGCGCGATTATGGCAGGTCGTCGCAACGATTCGACCAGCGAATCCGGCATCTGCCCGGCTTCGCTGGCATAGACTGCGACCCGGTCAATCTGCATGTCATGTGTGGGCAGTGGTACATAATGGTGCCCGGATAACCATAATATATGTTTCTTCCCATCACTTTTGAGCGCAGGCAAAAGTCTGGAGAGACCGCCATTTCCGGTTTGTGCAACCGAAAATCCGCATTCGCGTGCCAGTGCGGCAGTTTTATGGCCCACGCCGTAGACAGGCAGGTGCGCAAGCTTCGCCAAATTGTCCCCGCCATGGCGAAAGGCATTGGCGCTGCCGGCCAAAAGCGCGTCATATTTCACGCCGCCGGCTATGGCCCATGGCAAAGCATGTATATGAAAGAGCGGCTCTTTTATAACGATCCAGCCAGCCTGAACGGCGCGCTGCATTGTTGCGCTTGCACCCGGTTCGGGGCGGATGATGACCAGCGGCTGAGTCATGCGCTGCCGAACAGCTGCGCAATGGCGGGGTCAGCGCGTTCCAGCAATTCTGCCGCGAGCATGGCTGGGTTTTTATCGTCGCTGGCCTGGAACTGCGTAGTGCCTGCAACTTTTTTGCTGCCATCCTCGCTGTAAAGTTCGCCGCGCAATGTAATCATGCCGCCCTCGTACGTTGCCAGCGCACTCACCGGGCTATGGCAATCGCCCTGCAGCGCGTTCAAAAATGCGCGTTCGGCGGCGACACACTGCATGGTTTCGCGGTGGGCTACTCCGGTCAGGAACCGGCATATATCCGTATTGGCGTGCAATGCCTCCAGCCCAATGGCGCCCTGTGATGCGGCGGGTAGCCATGAGTCAGTTTCCAGAGGCGTTCCGACCTCCTGCATATCGAGCCGCGCCAGCCCTGCAGCAGCCAGCAGGGTAATATCTGCCTCCCCCTGAGCCAGCTTGGCTATGCGTGTGGCGACATTGCCGCGAAACAGTGTGATTTTCACGTCTGCACGCAGCGATTGCATCTGTGCGGCGCGGCGGGGTGAACTGGTGCCGAAAACCGCCCCGTGCGGGATCGCGTCAATCGAATCCGCGCCCAGCAGCACATCGCGCACATCGGCGCGTGGCAGCATGGCCGCAACGTGAAACATGTCAGGACGGATGGTTTCTACATCCTTCATGGAATGCACGGCAAAATCAATCTCACCGTCCACCAGTGCGCGGTCAAGCTCACGCGTCCATAGCGCCTTACCGCCCAGATCGCGCAATGCGCGGTCCTGTACCCTGTCGCCGCTGGCCACCACAGGCAACAGCGTGATGGCATCATCAGGCAGATGATAAGCGTCGCGCAGCCGCTGTGCGGTCTCACGCGCCTGTGCCATGGCCAGCGGCGACTGGCGTGTGCCAAGGATCAGCGGACGGCGCGTCAGCAGCCTTGCAATGGCCTCTGGCAATTGAGGTCTCTGGTTTTCATTCATACTGGTCTTGTGCTAGCGCCCATTGTGGCTAAGGAAAAGGGTTATGGCGCTGATTTTGGGAATTGAATCGAGCTGCGACGAGAGCGCGGCGGCGATTATAGGGAGGGATCGCACGATTCATGCCCACCGCCTGCAGACGCAGGAGGAGGAGCATAAGGATTATGGCGGCGTGGTGCCGGAAATAGCGGCGCGGGCGCATGCCCAGCATATTACGCCCCTGATCGAAGCGGCGCTGGCCGACGCCGATATGACGCTGGATGATATGGACGCCATTGCCGCAACCGCGGGGCCCGGCCTGATTGGCGGGGTGATGGTGGGGCTGGTGACGGGCAAGGCACTGGCCATGGCGGCCGGCAAGCCGCTGATCGCGGTCAATCATCTGGAAGGGCATGCACTCTCGCCGCGTCTCGTCGATGCGGCGCTTGATTTCCCCTATATGCTGCTGCTCGTATCGGGCGGCCATTGCCAGATTCTGCGCGTGGATGGCGTGGGGCAATATCGGCGGCTGGCAACCACGATTGACGATGCGGTGGGTGAAGCATTTGACAAAACTGCGAAAATACTGGGGCTCGGCTATCCGGGCGGACCGCAGGTGGAAAAACTGGCCAGCACCGGTGACCCGGAGGCGGTGCCATTGCCGCGTCCCCTGCTGCGTTCGGCAGAGCCGCATTTTTCTTTTGCCGGGCTGAAAAGCGCGGTGCTGCGCGCGCATCAGTCGGGTGATTATGGGGATGCAGATCTTGCCGCTTCTTTTCAGCAGGCGGTGCTCGATTGCCTGCAGGACAGGCTTGAAAAGGCGCTGCGCGAACATGGCGGCATGGAATCGCTTGTGGTGGCGGGCGGTGTTGCGTCCAACACCGCGATACGCGGCATGCTGGAAGGCGTGGCGGCCAGCCATGATATGCGGTTTGTGGCACCGCCGCCCTGGCTCTGCACCGACAATGCGGCCATGATAGGCTGGGCGGGGGCGGAGCGGTTTGAAGCCGGTTTGAGTGATCCTCTTGATATCGCGGCGCGGCCGCGCTGGCCGCTGGATGAACATGCGGAAAAAGCGCGCGGCGCAGGAGTGAAGGCATGACAATAGCAGCAGATGGTGAACGGGCAGATATTGGCGTCGTAGGTGCAGGGGCATGGGGTACGGCGCTGGCTGCGATGCTGGCATCGGATGGGCGCAATGTCTTGCTCTGGGCGCGTGAGGAAGCGCTGGTGGAGGAGATTAACCGCGACCATGGCAATTCGCTTTACCTGCCTGATATCCCGCTTCCTAAGGCTATATCCGCGACATCTGATCTCGGCATGATGGCGGTGTGCAGTACGCTGCTGATCGTCACGCCTGCACAGCATATGCGCGCCGTTCTGAACGACCTTCCAGGCACGCCGGCCGACCTTGTGCTGTGCTCCAAGGGGATAGAGGCGAGAACACAGAAATTCATGGTAGATGTGGCGGCAGAGACTGTGGGCGGCAATGATATTGCGGTGCTTTCCGGGCCGACATTCGCGCATGAAGTGGCGCGTTCGCAACCAACGGCGGTGACGCTGGCATGCAGCAATGAGGCGCAGTGGCAGCGGCTTTCTCCCGCCATCGCTCGACCGTTTTTCCGGCCCTATTATTCGGCGGATATTGTGGGCGCGGAAATTGGCGGTGCGGTCAAAAATGTGCTCGCCATCGCCTGCGGTGTGGTCGATGGGCTGGGGCTGGGCCAGAATGCACGGGCCTCGCTGATTAGCCGCGGCTTTGCCGAAATGACACGTTTCGGCCTCGCCTGCGGGGCCCAGGCCGAAACCCTGTCGGGCCTTTCGGGCCTTGGCGATCTGGTACTCACCTGCTCCTCGACCAGCTCGCGCAATTTTTCGCTCGGCATGGGGCTGGGCAAGGGGCAAAGTGCGGCTGAGCTAATGGCGGACAGGCACACTGTTGCAGAAGGGGCGTCAACTGCGCCGGTGCTGCAACGTTTTGCTCGCGACAAGGGCGTGGATATGCCGATTGTGGATGCCGTATGCGCTTTGTTGGAAGGACAATGCAGCGCTGCGGAAATGGTGGGCATGCTGCTGGCGCGGCCCTTGCGGGCGGAATAGGCATATGGCCGCTTCTGGAAGATGTTCTGGCCCTGGCTCTGGTATTTTGACCAAAACCCTGCTTAAACCGCTGACCTGCCCAAGCAACACAGGCCCAGCCGTTTGACTGACAAAACCCCTGAAACAGCCGCTGCATCTGATACAGGTGATGGAAAGAATGGCGATATTGCCAAGCTTGCCAAGGGCGGACGCACCAATTTTTTCGGATTCCTGTTACGGCTGGCAGCGCGTTTGCCATTCCTGTTTATTGCCGGGCGGCTTTATGGCGCGGAGGCGCTGGGGCGATTCGCCTATGCGATACTGATTGTCGAACTGGCCGCGCAGTTGGCCACTCTGGGGCTGCGCCGGGGTCTTGCTGAACAAATCAGCCGTACACACCGCCCACATGTACATGTGGTTTTCGATGGCCTTCTGGTCAGCGCAATAGCTTCTGCCGCAGCTGCCCTGGTGCTGATTGCCTTTCCGCAGGCAATGTTTCCTAATAGTGAAATCAACGGCTTTGACCGCTTCCTGCCATTGGTTATATTTTTCATTGCCGGGTCGGATATCGCCTTGGCCGCGCTCGCCTATCGTTATGATATTGCCTCAACTGTGCGTGCGCGCGCGGTCATTGAACCCTGGACCATCAGCATCGCTGCAGGGGCGCTCTATTTCTATTCGGCGCGTGACGGGTTGATCCTGTCCTATGTGCTGTCGATGCTGGCAGCATTTATCGCTTCGATCTGGCCGCTTCTGAAAAGCTATGGTGTCCCGCATGGCTGGCGACCAAAGCCGGTGCAGCTGTTTCAGATCACGCGGCAGAATATACCGCTTGCTGCCGCCGATGCGGTGGAATGGGGCAGCCGCCGGCTCGACCTGTTCATTCTTGGCCTGTTCGCTTCGCCAGCCATTGTCGGCATTTACTGGGCGGCGCAGCAAGTGGCGAGCCTGCCGCAAAAGCTGAAAACCAGTTTTGATCCGATTCTTGGCCCTGTGATTACCCGCAATCTCAAAGAGAACAGGCTCAAGGAAATTGCCAAACAGGTCGGACAGGTCGGTTTCTGGATCATTGCGATACAGGCGGGTATTGCGCTTGCACTGGGGATACCTGGCGAAGGCGTGATGGGCCTGATCGGGCCACAATTCGTGGTGGGAACCGGCGCGCTGGCATTCCTGCTCGCGGCCGAAGTGGTTGCCGCGACAGCTGTAGTCAGCGAATCGGTGCTGGTCTATGTCGCGCGCCACCGCAACCTGATCATCTCACTATCGATGCTGGCATTGCAGGCGCTGTTGTCGGTTGCCCTGATCTTGCTGGCAAAATCCTATGACCTGAAACCGGCGACATATGCGGCGGCTGTGGCCCTGGCCCTTATGCTGTCACTTGGTTTTGCATCGGTTGTGAAGGCGGTGCTGCTCTCGCGCATATTGGGCGCGCCAGTCAATGGCTGGCGCTGGGCGCTGGTATGGGCTGCGGCTGTCGCCACGATAGTGGGTTGGCTGTTCACCCGCTATGCGCCGGAATGGGCCGAGCTGCTGATCGGCATTCCGGTGATACTTGGTCTGTACGGCTTTATCATCTGGCACCGGGGTTTTGGCGCAGAGGACCGTGAACTGTTTCGCATGCGCAAAGGCGGCGGCGAAGAAGAAACGCCGCCTTCCAATGCAGATTGAGTGCAGTCAGTTTTAGCCGACCTTTTCGGCGAGCAACGCTTTGAGATCAATCTCGGGGCGTGCGCCGAAATGGGATATAATTTCTGCCGCAGCAACTGCGCCCATTTTCAGGCAGGTTTCGGGATCCTTGCCCGCGCTCATGCCCGACAGGAAGCCGGCAGCGAAAGAATCGCCCGCGCCGGTTGTATCGACGACTTTGTCAATCGGCTCGGCTGCAACTGAAGCACGCACGCCATTTTGCATGGCAATAGCCCCGCCCGGTCCGCGGGTTACAACCAGCGTTGGCACCTTAGCCGCCAATTCAGCGGCTGCGCTGTCAAAATCGTCATTCTGCATCAGCGATGCCAGTTCAACCTCATTGGCGAACAAAATATCAATCAGGCCATCGTTGATCAGGCTGTGAAAATCATCGCGGTAACGGTCGATGACAAAAGCGTCAGACAGGGTGAAGGCGACCTTGCGCCCCGCCGCCCGGGCCGTGTCGATGGCGGCACGCATCGCGGCGCGCGGTTCTTCAGGATCCCACAGATAACCTTCCAGGTACAGAATGGCACTGTCGGCGATCATCTGTTTGTCGAGCGCTTTTTCGGGCAGGAATTGCGAAGCGCCCAGAAATGTATTCATAGTGCGCTGTCCATCGGGTGTCACCAATATGATGCAGTTGGCGGTGGGCGGTTCGCCCTCGCGCGCTGCGGTGGTAAAATCAATGCCAACGGCGCGGATATCATGTGCAAAAATCATGCCCAGCTGGTCGTCGGCCACCTGGCCGATAAAGGCGCATTTATTGCCCATGCTGGCCATGCCTGCCAGCGTGTTGGCAGCGCTGCCGCCGCTGATTTCACGGGCCGGGCCCATGGCGTCATAAAGCGCCTTTGACTGTGTTGCATCAACCAGCATCATGCCGCCGCGGTTGAGCCCATGTTCTTCGATAAACGAATCTTCGCAAGGGGCCATGATGTCGACAATGGCATTGCCGATGGCGAGAATGTCATATTTGGCAGGGCTGGTCATAACGTCGTTCTTTCCGTCTTTTGGTGGGCGCTACGGCGCCAATAATGTTGCCGCGCCGTAACGGAGCGGACGCAAAGGTTCAAGGAGAATTGACGCGGCCGAATTTTGCCAGCAAAGAAGGCGGTGACATGATAAAGGCTTTTTCCCTGGCGCTGGCACAGCTTGGCGAGCGCGATATACTCATATTATTGCTGAAAACCATCGTGCTGACATTACTGGTGTTCGCAGTGCTTGGCATAGGCCTCTATTTCGCGGCGGCCTGGCTGTTTGACTATTATGGATGGGGTGCAGATGGCGCGACGGATGGAGCATTGGTCGGCGTTCTGGCCGCGCTTGCCACATTTTTTGCCGGCTGGCTCTGGTTCCGCGTGGTGGCCATTGCCGTGTTGCAGATATTTGGCGACGAAGTAGTGATAGCGGTGGAGCGCAAATATTATCCCGAAACCATATCGCACGCGCGTAAAGTCGGCTTCATGCGCAGCCTGAAAATGGGGATAGGCAGCCTGTTGCGCGCCTTGCTGCTCAACCTGCTCGCGCTGCCTGTCTATATCTTACTCATTCCCACGGCGATTGGCGTGCCGCTCGCATTTCTGGTGGTAAATGCGCTTCTGTTGGGGCGTGATTTGCAAGATATGGTGGTGGCACGGCATAGCGAAAACATATCGGATCCGCTTTGGTTGCTGCCTTTCTGGGTCCGGTTTGCGCTGGGCTTTATTACGGCGGCGATTTTCCTGGTGCCATTTGCCAATCTGCTCGCCCCGATTATCGGTGCATCGATGGCAACGCACCTTGTGCACGGCCGGCAAAACGGCGATGCGGGCAGGCATGAACATGATTGGGGCGTAACATGAAAAACCGGATATTTGCCGTTGCGGCGTTGGCACTGTCACTGTCCGCATGTGTGTCATCTGGCGCAGCGACACGCGCGCCTGCTGGCTCTGTTCCAAAACAGATTCCCATGCAAAATACTGAAGGACTGGAAGAGGTTATGGGGCAGGGTGCGCGCGGCCTTGCCCGGATGTTTGGAGAGCCGCGTCTGGATGTACGCGAAGGCGATGCGCGAAAATTGCAATTTTCCAGCCGGGACTGCGTACTTGATACGTATCTTTATCCCAAGGGACGCGGGGAGGCAGTCGTCACATATGTTGATGCCCGAACGCCTGATGGCCGCAATGCTGACCGCGCGTCCTGTGCCGCTGCCCTGCGACGCTAGGAGTACCGACTTGCGAACGGAGGGCGAGCCAAAAGAATCCGGGTGAGGTAGAACAGCCTTATTTCTGAGAGGAAATCAAATCAGACGGTAAAGCTTTCGCCGCACCCGCACGCGCCGGTGGCATTGGGGTTGTTGAACACGAACCCGGCGGTAAAGTCATCTTCCTGCCAGTCCATGGTGGAACCGATCAGGTAGAGCACCGACGCACCATCGACATAAAATATGCCGCCGGGTGTTTCGATTTTCTCGTCAAATTTGACTTCCTCGGTCACATAATCGACCGAATAGGCAAGGCCGCTGCACCCGCGGCGCGGGGTGGAGAGCTTGACGCCAATCGCATCCTCTGGCGCCTTGGCCATCAGGTTGGCGATACGTTGCTCAGCGGCTGGCGTCAGGATGATCGCTGCAGGTTTTGCGCGTGTTTTCGTGTCAGTCATATGCGAGCCTCTTTTGCCAGAATTCTGCCTTCCCGAGTTCAGGATCCAGTACATAATCCCCATAACCAAGTGAGGCATAAAGCCCCTTGGCGGACGTGTTGCCTTCCAACACTTCCAGTGTGATCTTGCAGGCATTTTCGGCGCGAGCGATAGCTTCAATTTCGGCGAACAGCTTGCGGCCAATGCCTGCGCCGCGATGCTGCGAGCTGACCACCACATCGTGGATATTGACCAGTGGACGTGCGGCAAATGTTGAAAATCCCCAAAAACAATTGGCAAGACCTGCAGCCTCCCCATCAACGAATGCTAGTACTGAAAATGCATTCGATGTTTTCTTGAGACCCTGGACCAGGTCGCGCCGCGTTTCGGGGGGAAGGTCTTCGCCGCCGCCCATAGGGTCCGCCGCATAGGCGCGCAGCATGCCGACAATCGCGGCCGCATGGACCGGATTATTATAATCCGCGCGTACAATGTCGAGGGACATGGTGTCAGCCATCATAACATCCCCAGTTCGAGCTTTGCTTCATCACTCATTTTCTGCGGGTCCCATGGCGGATCCCAGACCAGATTGACCTCGGCATGACCTACGCCCGGTACGCTGCCAACCTGCAGCTCAATCTCGCCGGGCATCGATTCGGCGACCGGGCAGTGCGGTGTGGTGAGCGTCATGGTGACGACCGCATGGCCATCATCGGTGACTTCAACGCCGTAAATCAGGCCAAGGTCATAGATATTGACCGGGATTTCAGGGTCATAAATGCTTTTCAGCGTGTCGATAATCGCATCGTACAGATCGCCGCCGGGTTCACTCGCAGGCTGTTCGGCTGGTTTCTGTGCCAGAAAACCTTCCAGATAGTCGCGCTTGCGCTCCATTTTCGCCATGTCACTTTCGGCCTCATGCGGGGAAGGCGCCAGCACCGGCTCTTTCTCTGCATCATCGACACGCGCCTTGGCGGGCTTGTCGACGCTACCCACTTCTTCAACAATGATTTTGCGCTCTTCGTTCATATCATTCACCCAAAAATCCTGCGGACGCGCTCAATGCCCTGCACCAGCGCCTCCACGTCCTGCATGTCGCTATACACCCCGAAACTGGCCCGCGCTGTCGCCGGTACGTCCAGATAGTCCATCAACGGTTGCGCGCAGTGATGCCCGGCCCGAATAGCGACACCGCTTTCGTCCAATATGGTGGCGACATCGTGCGGATGCACCCCCTCAACCTCAAAAGAAAGAATGCCTGCGCTATCCGCCGGTCCGAAAAGCTTCACCGAATTGATTGCCGACAGGGCGTCACGCGCTGCGGCCAGCAAAGCTGTTTCATGCGCATGGATATTGTCCACGCCAATGCCCTCTACGTACTGAATGGCAGCATCCAGCCCCAGCGCTCCGACAATATGCGGGGTACCCGCCTCAAACCGGCCCGGCGCAGGGGCGTAGGTGGTTTTGTCAAACGTCACGCGGTCGATCATCGACCCGCCGCCTTGCCATGGCGGCATTGCATCCAATGTCTCTTCACGGGCCCACAGCACGCCGATGCCGGTGGGGCCGTACAGCTTGTGCGCAGAAAACACGTAAAAATCGCAGTCCAGTTCAGCCATATTGAGCCGCATACGCGGCGCCGCCTGACAGCCATCAAGCAACAGCTTCGCACCAACTGCATGCGCGGCTTTGGCGGCGCGCTTTACGTCGAGCACGCTGCCCAGCACATTGGAGACATGCGCGAGCGCCACCAGTTTGTGTTGCCCAGTCAGGTTGGCTTCCAGCCAGCCAAGATCAATCAACCCATCTTCAGTGAGCGGACACACATCGATATGCGCGCCCACCCGTTCGGCCAGAAACTGCCATGGCACGATATTGCTGTGATGTTCGAGCTGGCTGAGCATGATGCGGTCGCCCTTGTGAACATTGGCATTGCCCCAGCTTTGCGCGATCAGATTGATCGCTTCGGTTGCACCGCGCACGAACACGCATTCGTTTGGAGAAGCCGCGCCGATAAAGTCCGCCACGCGATTGCGTGCAGCTTCGTAAGCTAGCGTCATATTGGCCGAGCGCGCATAAACGCCGCGGTGCACAGTGGCATATTCTTCTCCATAGCCGCGCGCGATCGCGTCAATAACCTGCTGCGGTTTTTGCGAAGTGGCGGCGGTGTCCAGATAATGCCAACCAGGTTCAATGCCGGGGAAATCGGTTTTATTATCAAGCGCTCGCTCACCCCGAGGGTGTCGAAAGGTCGTTGCGCCTGAGGCTTCGGCAGGCTCAGCCTGAGCGGGGGAGGTGGAAGGCGCGTTCACGACAATGCCTCCAATATCTCTAACGCTTTATTTTCAATAGTTTCCCGCGCAGTATTATCCGCGACATTGATAAAGCTGTCGGCGATAAAGGCCTGCAGCATCAACCGCTGTGCGGTGGCGGGGTCCAGCCCGCGTGAGGCCATGTAAAACAATGCCTGTTTATCCAGCTCGCCGACAGTCGCGCCGTGCGCGCATTTCACATCATCGGCGAAAATTTCAAGTTCCGGCTTGGCATTGGCGGTGGCCGTGCGGTCGAGCAGCATCGCCTTTACCGACTGGGCGGCATCGGTTTTCTGCGCATCGCGCGCAACATGCACTTTGCCCATAAATGTGCCGGTGGCGCGCCCGGACAGTACCGTGCGGACAATCTGGTTGCTGGTCGCGTTCGGCGCGGCGTGGATCGTCTCGGTAACTATCTCCAGCGTCTCTTCGCCCTTGCCCAGGATCGCGCCGCCCATTTCAAAATGCGCGCCTTCTTCCAGCGTCACGCGGACATGCATACGGCCATAATGCGCCGCGGCATTCAGCAGGTGGAGGTTGAATGTCCCGCCTTTGCCAATGGTGACATTCAGGTCGGTGACGGACACGCCCAGGGTTGCGGGCGGAATGACAATCTGCCGGTCCAGTGTTTCGCCCGCAGGCACAGCGACAATTTCTGTCACATCTGCAACATCATTCCAGACAGGTTCCAGCGCGGTCAGATCCGCATAACGCCAGCCTTCGTCACGCTTGGTGGGGAGGACAGACGCGATCATGCTGCCACCGCCTCATAGCCCTGCTCTTCCAGCTGCAATGCCAGTTCGGGACCGCCGGTTTTAACGATCCGGCCTTTTGCCAGCACGTGCACATAATCGGGCTGCACTTCATCCAGTAGGCGCTGGTAATGGGTGATGAGCAGCACGGCTTTTTTCTCGTCGCGCATAATGGCGTTGATGCCGCTGCCGACGGTGCGCAGCGCGTCAATGTCGAGGCCGCTGTCGGTCTCATCCAATATGGCAAGCTCAGGGTTCAAAATGCCCATCTGCACCATTTCATTGCGCTTTTTCTCGCCGCCGGAAAAGCCGACATTCACCGCGCGCTTGAGCATATCCATGTCCATTTTAAGGAGCGCCGCCTTTTCCTTGGCAAGCTTGATAAACTCACCGCCTGACAAAGGCTCCTCATCACGTGATTTGCGCTGGCTGTTCAGGCTTTCGCGCAGGAACTGCAGGTTGGATACGCCGGGTATTTCGACCGGATACTGGAAGCCCAGGAACAGCCCCAGCGCTGCGCGTTCATGCGGGTCCATATCAAGGATATCCTGACCATTGAACGTGGCCGATCCCTCAGTCACTTCATAGCCATCACGCCCGCCTAGCACATAGGCAAGCGTCGATTTGCCCGCACCATTCGGCCCCATAATCGCATGCACCTCGCCCGCATTGATTTCGAGCGAAAGGCCTTTAAGGATTTCAGTGTCGCCTATCGTGGCGTGAAGGTTTTCAATTTTCAGCATTTTACTCAACGATCCTTTCTGATGAAGTGCCCTCTTCTCCCCTCCCGCAGGCGGGAGGGGAGAATTGGCGTTGTTCTTAACGATCACCCGACACTCCCTTCAAGGCTGATCGCCAGCAGCTTTTGCGCTTCCACGGCAAACTCCATCGGCAGCTCCTTTAGCACGTCCTTGGCAAAGCCGTTGACGATCAGGCTCACCGCTTCCTCCTCGTCAAGGCCGCGTTGCTGGGCGTAGAACATCTGGTCGTCGGAGATTTTCGATGTTGTGGCTTCATGTTCGATCTGCGCGGTCGGGTTCTTTACCTCGATATAGGGCACGGTGTGTGCGCCGCATGTGTCGCCGAGCAACAGGCTGTCGCACTGCGTGAAATTGCGCACATTCTCCGCATTCGGTCCGACGCGGACCAGCCCGCGATAGGTATTGTCCGACTTGCCCGCGCTAATCCCCTTGGAAATGATCGTCGAGCGCGACCCCTTGCCGTTATGGATCATCTTGGTGCCGGTATCGGCCTGTTGATGATTATTGGTGAGTGCGACCGAATAGAATTCGCCGACGCTGTTTTCACCGTTCAGCACGCAGGACGGATATTTCCAGGTGATGGCGCTGCCGGTTTCGACCTGGGTCCAGCTGATCTTGGAACGGGCTCCTGCACACAGCCCGCGTTTCGTCACGAAATTGTAAATGCCGCCCTTGCCATTCTCATCGCCGGGATACCAGTTCTGCACGGTTGAATATTTAATCTCCGCGTCGTCAAGCGCGACCAGCTCGACCACTGCGGCGTGGAGCTGGTTCTCGTCACGCTGGGGCGCGGTGCAGCCCTCGAGATAGCTGACATAGGCGCCCTTGTCCGCGACAATCAGCGTGCGTTCAAACTGCCCGGTATTTTCGGCATTGATGCGGAAATAGGTGGAAAGCTCCATCGGGCAGCGCACGCCTTCGGGGACGTAAACAAACGTGCCGTCGGAAAAGACGGCGCAGTTGAGCGCGGCGAAATAATTGTCTTTCACCGGCACGACCTTGCCCAGATATTTGCGGACCAGATCGGGATATTCGCGGATCGCTTCGGAAATAGAGCGGAAAATTACGCCCGCCGCTTCCAGCTCCTCGCGGAAAGTCGTTGCCACCGACACACTGTCAAACACGGCATCGACGGCGACCTTGCGCGCGCCCTTTACGCCGGCAAGCACCTCCTGCTCGGCAATCGGGATGCCGAGTTTTTCATATACACGCAGGATTTCGGGATCGACATCGTCGAGCGAGTCCAGCTCGGGCTTTTTCTTGGGCTCGGCGTAATAATACGCGTCCTGGTAATCGATCATCGGGATGTCGAGCTTGGCCCAGTCGGGGCTTTCCATGTCCTGCCAGATGCGGAAGGCTTTCAGCCGCCAGTCGAGCATCCATTCAGGCTCTTCTTTCTTGGCGGAAATAAAGCGAACGGTGTCTTCGTTCAGGCCTTTTTCGGCAAATTCCTGTTCGATGTCCGATGACCAGCCATGCTCATAGGTGGATGCCTTGTCGGCAGCCGCCTGTGCCTCTGCATTCATTTGTGCGCGCTCGTCCAGCGGGGCAGGGTGCGTGTCTGTCTTGATATTGTCGGTCATATCCGGGCTTCCTGGTTCAGGCTGGCAAGCGTTACATTGTCGAGAGCGCCGCGAACGGCATTATTCACATGCGCCATATGCGGTTTGACATGGCACTGGGTTTCGAGTGCGCAATCATCGCGGGCGTCGTCAGCACAGCAGGTCATGGCCATCGGGCCTTCGACCGCCTCGATAATATCGGCCATGCTGATTGCGGCTGGCGGGCGGGCCAGGCGGAAACCGCCACCGGCGCCGCGCACAGATTCGATCAGGCCCGCCGAGGAAAGCTTGCTCACCAGTTTTTGCGCGGTGGGCAGCGGGATTCCCGTTTCTTCTGAAAGGGCACGCGCATTGCTGCGTCCGATTCTTCGTTTGCCCGCAGCGTCAACCGCCGCGTGCCCGCAATGGCGGGCTGCGGCTGTCATCAATACAACAGCATAATCGGCAAGGCTGCTCAGGCGCATCGCATATCCCATGGCTCAAACGAATCGTAATAAGACTAATATAGTCTTATTTGGGGCAGATGGGCAGTTTTTACGTGAAAATCAAGAGATAAAGGCGCGCAATCAGGATGATTGCAGCTGGGCAGGCGGTTTTGTCCTGCTGGAGCTATCGGGCTCGAGCTCACGAAAATAAGGCCGGTCGAGCAGGAGCTGTAGCAACATTTCATCCGGGCTCACCAGCTTGCCGGGGGATTTGCCGGTAAAATGCTTGATCTCGCGCACCATATGCGACTGGTCGTAAAAAGGCGCTATGGCGGCATCACACATTTCACCATTGTTGAGCATGATGACCTGTGCGGCTTTCAGTGCGCGTATCTTGCGTGCCAGTGCTTTGGGCGGCCCGCCAAAATGCCGATTGGCGATACGGCTGAAGCGTCGCTCCTGCGAAGGGCTGCCCCCGGTAAGCTGTGTTACTTGCGGATCATTTGAGCTGCTAAGCCATGCCCTTATTTGTTCCACGCCCTGTACAGTGGTGGCGCGTATCTTGCGGATATGGCCTATAAACAACGTGTCCAGAATGGCTTTCATATCATTCAGATCATCTGCCGCGCTCAGCCGTGCATTGATATCTGCAAAATCATCGCCCAACACGGGCATGGCATCGCATAACCGGTCGGCATGGTCCCGCGCGCTGACATCCAGAACACCGCCGCCCCATGCCAGCGGCAGGATTGAACAGCCGACAACATCAATCGGACCATTCAGGCGGATGCGCGCGGCGGCGCTGCCTGGCCCTGTCAGGATGACCGGCCTGTTGTGCCCGGTGCTGCCATCATGGAATTCCATATGGCCTGTCCCCTTGAGCAGGAAACGGATCTGCCCGACATCGGCACGGTCGATTTCGGATATTTCCGTATCATCGCTCCGCGCGCGATAATAAAGTGAGATGAAGCTGGACAGCCGGTGATCCGGCTCGACAAACTCAAGCTGCATGTTGTTGATTCCCCGCGACCATTATTATGTTTATAGGCTTTCTTTTACCTGATTTATTCAGGTCTGTGAACTGAGAGGATATATCTGTCCATTATATTGCGTGCGGCAGTCAATCAGCCGAGCAAATTCGCGCAAATCGGGATACAGCAAGCGGTAATGCAATTGCGTCATGCAATTTTCGATGTGTCGACCCTGCCGCAGTGCCATTGGTGGCACTGGCACGCTCCAGTTCTTGAATATACCGAAAATATAAAGCAAAAAAAAGGCGATCTGCCCAAAAGGACAAGATCGCCATGTAAGGTAAAGAACTCTCACTAAGCCGTGTAGAGCCCTTCGGGTCGCAGATATGTATCTACATTAGCGGACCCGCAGATCATTGTATGGAATCGACAAAATGTAAAACCATGTCACATAATGTTATATTCCAGATAGTTAGCATTACTGGGCTTAAAGGCTTTTTTCGGCAATCCAGTCGTTCACACGTTCCTCCATGATGGTGAGCGGTACGGGGCCGCTGCGCAGAATGACATCGTGAAAATCGCCATATGTAAATTTATCGCCCAGCTCCCGCTGCGCCTTTGCACGTAGCTCCATGATTTTGAGTTTGCCGATCATATAGGCGGTGGCCTGACCCGGATAGACAATATAGCGCTCAATTGCCTTACGGATATCGCCATCGGGATTGGGCGTATTGTCGGTCAGGTACTGGATTGCCTGTTCACGGCTCCAGCGTTTGTGGTGGATGCCGGTATCGACCACCAGTCGGCAGGCACGCCATAGCTCCATGCCGAGCCGTCCGAAATCCGAGTAAGGATCGGTATAGAAACCCATATCCTTGCCCAGTTCTTCCGAATAAAGCCCCCAGCCTTCGGTATAGGCAGTGACGCCGCCAAAGCGGCGGAAGGCTGGCAGATCACCCAGCTCGGTCTGGATTGCGCGCTGCAGGTGATGGCCCGGCAGTGCCTCATGATAGGCAAGCGCTTCCATCTCGTTTTTCGACATGTCTTTCAGGTTATACAGATTGACATAATAGGTGCCGGGGCGCGACCCGTCGGGCGCGGGGCTCTGGTAAAACGCCTTGCCCGCTGATTTTTCCCGGAACGCCTCGACCGGTTTGACGACCAGCGGCGCCTTGGGCAGCGTGTTGAAATAATCGGGTACGCGTTTTTCCATCGCCGCAATCGCCGCATTGGCGTCGGCCAGATAGGCTTTGCGTGTGGGATAGAAAAACCGCGAGTCGGTGCGGGCATATTTAAAGAAATCCTGCAGAGTCCCCTCAAAGCCGACCTGCTTCATGATTTTGCGCATTTCACCATGGATGCGCTCTACATTTTCAAGGCCGATCTGGTGGATTTCATCCGCACTCAGATTGGTGGTGGTATAGTTCTGCAAGCGTTCGGCATAATAGGCGGCACCATCGGTGAACCGCCATACGCCGTCGCCATCTGCGGCCATGGCCTGCTGCCGTTTCATTTCAATGCCGAGCTTTTCATAAGCGGGCTTCACGCTGTCCAGTAGCGCTTCCTTGCCGCGCGAAATAAGGTCGTCTTTTTCGCTCTGCGGGATATCGAGCGCAGTCACTTTCTTTTTGAGGTCGGCGAATAGCGGCGAATCCTCGCCCTCGGTGAAAGGCGCGCCGGTGATGACATTCTGTGCGTCATTAATGACATAGGGAAATACCCAGTCGGGCACGATCACGCCATTATCGGCACGCTCGGCGCTCATGCGCACCAGCTGCTCCATATAGGGACCCAGACCGTATAGGCGGCTGACATAGTCGGCAGCATGTTGCTTGGTGCTAACACGGTGGATATTGATCAGGAAAGCGGGCATCTGACTCTGTGCGCCGCGCATCTGATCAAAAATATAGTCGTTATTGCGGAATGCGAACGCGCGTTTGGCGCGGTCCTGCTGATATTCGAATAGGCGATAGCTCAGCTGGTTATCGGCGTTCAGATTGGCCGGTGAAAATTCGGCTTTCATTTTCGCAAGGGCGTCCTGCCCGCGTTTGAAGTCAGCCTCTGCTGCCGCTTCGCTCGGGTCGTCCCAGCGGCCATAGTCCGCATCGCGGATCCCGCGATAGGACTTGCTGATCGGAGAGTTGGCGAGGTCCTGCTGGTCCAGCTCTTCATAAAAGGCGAGCAGGCGGCCGTCTTCATTGCTGACTGCCTCTCCTGCTGTCGCCGCGTCCTCTACTGCAGCGGCCACGGCTTCTGCTGCGTCTCTTGCCGCCGTGTCATAGTCGCTGCCTGTCGTCGCGCATGCGCCCAGCATGGCGGTAGCGGACAGCATAAGCGTAATCTTGGTGGTTTTCATTGTACAGGTTTCCTCTCTTCATGGCTTTTGCGTGCCATATAAACGCTGTTGCGGGGTTTTGGCGAGTCATTCGGTGGAACGGCGATCTTGTTCGATGGACGATTGGATGCCATAGGCACGCACATGCTTTACGACCTTGCCCGCCCGTTTGTTTTTGCGCTCGATGCCGAAAGGGCGCACCGGATGACGATATCCGGCCTGAAACTGCTGCCATCGACCGGGCCGCGCTGTATCGACGCGCGGCTGGAAAGCGAAGTGGCGGGCATCCGGTTTCCTGCGCCTGTGGGCCTTGCGCCGGGTTTTGACAAAAATGCCGAAGTGCCGCACCGGATGCTGGGTTTCGGCTTCGGCTTTGCCGAAATCGGCACCGTGACGCCGCGGCCACAGGCGGGAAATCCGAAACCCCGGCTGTTCCGGCTGGCGGAGGACCGCGCCGTTATCAATCGTATGGGGTTTAACAATGATGGAGCTGAGGTGGTGGCCCGGCGGCTGAAAAATGCCAGGGGACGGAGCGGTGTAATTGGCATCAATATCGGCGCGAACAAGGATTCGGACGACCGGATTGCCGACTATGCCGAAATGACACGGATCATGGCACCGCTGGGTGATTATCTGACTGTCAATATCAGCTCGCCCAACACGCCCGGCCTGCGCGCATTGCAGGACAGGGGGAGCCTGGAGGCTTTGCTCGATGGAGTCATTTCAGCGCGGGGCGACATTGCCATTCCGGTTTTCCTGAAGCTTGCACCCGACCTGGAGGCTGCCGATGTGCAGAATATCTGTGAGGTGGCGCTGGACCGGAAGCTCGATGCGCTTATCATTTCCAACACCACCATTTCGCGTGGAGACCTGAAATCACGCCATGCCGGCGAGGCGGGCGGGTTGTCGGGCGCGCCGCTGAAAATGCTGGCGCTTGAGCGGCTGAAACAGTTTCGCGCTGTGTGCGGGGATGCCATGCCACTCATTGGGGTGGGCGGCATAGAAAATGCCGAAGACGCCTATGCCCGCATCCGCGCCGGTGCATCGCTGGTGCAGCTGTACAGCGCGCTGGTCTATGAAGGACCGGACCTGGCGGCGCGTATCAACCGGGGACTCGTCAAGTTGCTGGAACGGGACGGGTTTGCCACTATTGCCGATGCGGTCGGGGTGGATGCAGCCTGAACCGGTGCTATCCAACCGGCATTGTGCTGACCCCCGTCTTGGGTTAGCAGTCCATATGATTTCTGCAGGAACAAGGCCCTAATATATGAAACGCATCATAACCTTCGCCGCCGTGCTTGCCATGTTGCCGCTCGCGTCCTGTACGCCAATGGAAACTGCGCAGAGCGTACCGGCAGTGCAGGAAACGCCGCGCCCGGCATTCAAGGGCGTTGTCTCTTCGGCTGACCCGCGCGCCACGGCGGCGGGGCAGGAAATATTGCGCAAGGGCGGTAGTGCCGCCGATGCGGCGATGGCAATGATGCTCACCCTCACCGTGGTTGAGCCGCAGTCGAGCGGTATTG
Source organism: uncultured Sphingomonadaceae bacterium (assembly GCA_947497085.1). GTDB lineage: Bacteria > Pseudomonadota > Alphaproteobacteria > Sphingomonadales > Sphingomonadaceae > Alg239-R122. The sequence continues at coordinate 337,722 of CANMFE010000003.1, read as the reverse complement.
GCGGCGGCGGGTTTCTGCTGTTCCATGATGCGAAAAGCGGTGCGATCACCACAATTGACGGACGAGAGACTGCGCCCGCCTCTGCGGATGAAAAACGCTTTATGGGTGCAGATGGCAAACCGCTGCGCTTTATTGATGCGTTTCAGGGCGGGCACAGTGTTGGCGTGCCGGGCAATATGCGGCTGATGGAAGAAACACACCGCAAATGGGGCAAGCTGCCCTGGGCGGATATTTTCGCGCCCGCCATCCGCCATGCCGAACAGGGATATGAAGTGAATGCGGTGCTGCAGTCACGCCTGAAGCGCCTGCGCAAAATATGGGCCAATTTCCCTGAGGCACGCAAGATATATTGGCAGGATGGTCGTCCGAAAACACGCGGGGAAATTGTCCGGAATCCTGATCTTGCCCGGCTGCTGCGCCATGTGGCAAAAAATGGTGCCGATGCTTTTTACACCGGCAAATCCGGGCAGGGCATCATTGCTGCGTTGGCGGATGCGAAAGTCAATCCGGCGGTCATGACTCAGGCGGATCTTGATACCTATCGCGCTATCCCCCGCGATGCGGTCTGCCTGCCCTATCGCAGTTATAAAGTGTGCGGCATGGGTCCGCCCTCCTCGGGCGCAACGACCGTGCTGCAGATATTGGGCACGCTCCGCCCATTCGACATGGCGGCGCTGGGCAAGGACAACCCGCAAAGCTGGCACCTGATTTCCGAAGCGATGCAGCTCGCCTATGCTGACCGTGCCAAATATCTGGGCGATCCGGGCTTTGTAAATGTGCCGGTAAAAGGCATGCTGAGCGATGCCTATCTCACATCCCGCTCCGCATTGGTCAGCGCGGACAGCTCGCTTGGCACATATGAGGCGGGCACACCGCCCGGCGCGGAAAAACGCACCGTCGCCCGCTCGGGTGAAGTCGCCGGAACCACGCATTTTGTGGCGGTGGACAGCCGGGGCAATGTCGCCAGCATGACCTCGACCGTAGAGGGCGCATTTGGCAGCCAGCTGATTGCCAATGGCTTTTTCCTCAACAATGAACTGACCGATTTCACCTTTGCCCCTGAAAAAGACGGCGCGCCGGTCGCCAACCGGGTGCAACCGGGTAAGCGGCCATTATCATCCATGTCGCCCACGATTGTTTATGATGCCAGCGGACAGCCTGTGCTCGCGCTCGGCTCTGCAGGCGGCAAGCGGATTATCATGCATGTCACGAAAACGCTGATTGGTGTGCTGGATTTCGGGCTGCCGCTACAAGATGCGATTGCCTTGCCCAATATCTATTATGGCGGTGACGCTGTGCTGGTGGAAAAAGGTACGTATCTGGCGGCGATGGCAGGCGACCTGTCGGGCTATGGACAGACAGTGCTTACCACCAACCTGCCGTCCAAGGTAAATGGCGCGCAATGGGTGGAGGACAAGTGGGTGGGCGCAGCCGACCCGCGCAGTCCGGGCGTGGCGCTGACGGAGTAGTTTTACCCGATTGTTTGCGTGTGAAAGGGCAAAAAATTTGCGTGGCGCGTCAAAGCGGATTAGACATTGGCACCGCACCCGGATGCAAAAATGCAGGGGATAAGGCGATAAGCCGGTATCGGGCAGGAGAGACGTTCGTTTATGACGACCAAATCATTAGAGCAGTTTGACAATTTCAACAACCTTGTGTCGATGTTCCTGACACGGGCAGAGGAAAATGGCGACGCGCCTTTCCTCTGGTCAAAACAGGATGGCGAATGGACACCGCTTAGCTGGAATGAAGTGGCGCGGCAGGTTGTGCTACTGGCCCAGTCGCTCAAGAAAGCAGGACTTAACAAGGGCGACCGTGTCATGCTGGTCTCCGAAAATCGTCCTGAATGGTGTATTGCCGATCTTGCCATCATGGCGGCGGGCTGCATCACCGTGCCGACCTACAGCACCAATACCGAACGTGATCACCAGCACATATTGGACAATAGCGGCGCGCGGGCGGTTATCGTGTCCGGTCCCAAGCTTGCCGAGCCACTGCTGCCTGCCATATTGCGCAGCGCCAATGCGCATATCGTGATTGGCATGGAGCCACTGAAAATTGCGCAGACGAGCCATTATAACGTGTATAACTGGGATGATTTCGTGGCGGGCGACGCCGCCGCCAGCCAGGCTGCAATGGAAGCCGTCAAAGCGGATATGGAAAATATAGGCCGCAGCGATACGGCATGCCTGATCTATACCAGTGGTACGGGCGGTGCGCCGCGCGGCGTGATGCAACACCATGGCGCGATCCTGCACAATGTGAAGGGCCCTGCCGAAGTAATCGCCAATGATTTTGGCTGGGATGACGAAGTATTTCTCTCCTTCCTGCCGCTCAGCCATGCTTATGAACATAGCGGCGGACAGTTTTTCCCAATGGGGCTCGGCGCGCAGATTTACTATTCCGAAGGGCTGGAAAAACTGGCCAGCAATATCGAGGAAGTGCGTCCAACCATCATGGTTGTGGTGCCGCGCCTGTTTGAAGTGCTGCGCACCCGCATGCTCAAGACGATCCAGAAACAGGGCAAGGTTGCCAATTTTCTGCTTGATCGCGCGCTCAACCTGGGCGAGCGTAAACTGCATGGCAAGGCAGGCATATTCAGTAAGCCGCTCGACATGGTCCTCAACCGTACGCTGCGCCCGAAAGTCGGGGAGAAATTTGGCGGGCGCATCAAGGCGATGGTCTCGGGCGGCGCGCCGCTCAATCCCGAAATTGGTGTGTTTTTCCAGTCACTCGGCCTGACGCTGCTGCAAGGCTATGGCCAGACTGAGGCCGCACCGATTATCGCTTGCAACCGCCCCAGCACGGGGTTGAAAATGGACACGGTCGGGCCGCCGCTAATTGATACTGAAGTGCGCATTGCCGAGGATGGCGAGATACTGGTGCGCGGTGAGCTGGTGATGCACGGTTATTGGCAGAATGAAGAGGAAACCGCCCGCGTTCTGAAAGACGGCTGGCTGCATACCGGTGATATCGGCCATATTGACGAGGCGGGCCGCGTTGTCATTACTGATCGCAAGAAAGACCTGATCGTCAATGACAAGGGCGACAATGTGTCCCCACAAAAAGTGGAAGGCATGCTGACATTGCAACCCGAAATCCTGCAGGCCATGGTGGTGGGCGACAAGCGGCCCTACATTGCTGGCCTGATTGTGCCGGACCCTGAATGGTCGCTCGAATGGGCGCATAAGGAAGGTAAGAAATTCGATTTTCACGAGTTGCAGGACTGTCCGCAGTTCAAAGCAGCGGTACGTACAGCCGTGGACCGGGTGAACAAGGATTTGTCGGTGATAGAAAAGGTGCGGCAGTTTACCTTTGCTGATGAAGCCTTTGCCATCGAAAATGAGGAAATGACTCCATCGATGAAAATCCGCCGGCATGTCATCAAGGAACGCTATGCCGAGCGGCTGGACGGATTGTACAAGCGCTAGGAGGCAAGCCGAGAAATGTCATTGCGGCCCCGGACTTGATCGGCACGCTTTGCTTTAGGCCAAGGTGCGTCATTGCGAGGAGCGAAGCGACGAAGCAATCCACAACGCCACATTGCATACTGGCCACATTGCATACTGGATTGCCGCGCGGCTGCGCCGCTCACAATGACATATATCGCATTCGTTTCGGGTTAATATTAGCCCGCCGCCACTTTCACATCATCAACCCATTCGGGATAGAATACCGGAGGCCGCGTTGACCAGCCCGGCGCGGTGGCTGCGGCTTCGCTGATCGACTGCAATAGCAGTTTGCGCCGTGACGGTTCAATCTGCGGTAATGCTGCGGCGGCGCAATAGGCGCTGGGCAGCCATGGCCGCACATCAGCGGATATCAACCGTTCATACAGAAAGCGAAAGGCGGAAAAACAGGCAAGCTTTTCCTGGGCCAGATCAAATGCGGCCAGCCGGACCAGCTTTGCCATAAATGCGCCGCTATGCGGTGAATGCTTGCTGTCCGGTATATTGTCGCGCAGGTCCGTCAGGTCCTGATACATCAGGTATTGCATGCGAATAGAGGCTGTTTCGTCGGCATCGCGCGCCCATAGCTCAAACGCATTGTGACGCCCCAGGCCTATATCTAGCGAACGCTTGATATAACGCTGTGCTTTTGCGCCAAAGCCCGCAAATTCACGCAGCTCCGCAATGGTCAGCGACGCGGTGGTTGTATCGGGTAAACTTGCCATATCCCTGTTCTCCTGCCCGCATGGTTTTGCCCTGTACACGCGGAAAGGTCACTTCATCAGAACATGGTTAAGATTTGGTCAATGGCACCGCTGCGGCCTGAAAAAAGCGGCGCACAGCAGCGATATTCGATAAAAGTGCGCCGCGTTTCGACCAGCCAGCCAGATGGGACAAGACTTATGCAAAGTTTTTGCGCTAAAGAGGCGGAATGGCAAATTTCCTATACGAAGCCCGAAAACCGGCCCAGGGGCACCAGGTGGCGATCTATTCGATCCTGGGGTTCTGGATGTTTTACGCGGTGCTGACCACGTTGCGGTCGGCCATTGCGGGGTCTTTTGAACCTGAATATCCACCGCAGGACCAGCTGGCTATTCGCCGTGCCGTTGTGACCGCGCTCGGCATATTGGTGACGGTCGGGCTTTATTTCTTCCTGCGCATGTTTGAAAACCGGCCGCTTTCCACCCGTATTATCGCCGCTTTTCTGGGGGCGATACCGTGCGCCTTTATCATATCGGGTTTCAATTTCTATATTTTCAACATTTATGATCCGGCCAGCCTGTTCAATAATCCGGAAATGCGCGAGCAGCTAAAAGCTGGCAACGCCGCTTTCCTGATCCTTGAAGTGGCGATATCGCGATATTTCTTTATCGCCTGCTGGGCGACGCTGTATCTGGCGATGAGTTTTGCCAGTGAGGTCCGCATAGCAGAGCGCCGGGCCAGCCGCTTTGCGCAAGCCGCGCAACAGGCTGAGCTTCGCAGCTTGCGCTATCAGGTCAATCCGCATTTCCTGTTTAATACGCTCAATTCACTCAGCACGCTGGTCCTGCGCGAAAAGCCTGATGAGGCCGAAGCGATGATTATGAACCTGTCCAACTTTTACCGCAATTCGCTGTCCGGCGATCCGCTGGAGGATGTGACGCTGGAGGAAGAAGTCGAACTGCAGCGACTCTATCTGAAGATTGAGGAAGTCCGTTTCCCCAAACGGCTGCGTATCAGCATCGACATACCCGAAGACGTGGCCGATGCCTGTGTGCCAGGCCTTATCCTGCAGCCACTGGTGGAAAATGCCATTAAATACGGCGTGTCGCGTGCCACACGGCCCGTTACCATTTCGATAACTGCCGAAGAACGACAGGGATATCTGTTCATCACCGTGGCCGATGATGGCGATGTTATCCCGGATGACAGCGACAAGGGCAGCGGCATCGGTCTTGCCAATGTGCGCGACCGGTTGGACACGCGCTTTGGCGTAGAGGCGCATCTGCGCACCGAGCAGCCAGAGGCAGGTGGCTACAAGGTGACGGTTTCCATGCCGCTTATTCACCAGTGCCCATGCTGACAATACCCTGATATGGAAGAAATAGAATGAACGACATGACTGCGCCGCTTAGAACCTTGATTGTGGACGATGAACCGCTGGCCGTGGAGCGGTTGCAGCTTATCTGCGCCCGGCTGGAGCAGTTGAACCTGATCGGCACGGCAAGTGATGGCCGGTCCGCGCTGCGCATGACGGAAGAGTTGTCACCTGACCTGTTGCTGCTTGATATCACCATGCCGAAACTTGATGGCATGGGTGTGGCCCGTACGCTGACAAAGGCAGGGGCCGCGCCGATGCCTGCGATTATTTTTGTCACTGCGCATGAAGAATTTGCGGTTGAGGCATTTGACCTGGCCGTGATTGATTATGTACTCAAGCCTGTGGCGCAAGACAGGCTGGCCCGGGCGGTTGACCGTGTTATGGAACGGTGCCAAGAGACTGCTGCTGCTGATGATGACACATTACAGGCAGAGGCGGAAAGTGTATGGGCCGAGGAATTTTGGGTGCCGCACAGGTCGGAGCTCAAGCGGATTGCCACGGACCAGATTGACCGCATTGAGGCAGAGCGTGATTACATGCGGTTGCATGTGGGCACACGCAGCTATCTGATGCACCAGACGATCAAGGCGCTGGAAGCGCGGCTGGATCCTGCGCAATTTATTCGCCTGCACCGATCGCACATTGTGAGGATTGATCGCATTGCCGGTCTTAAGCATGAGGGCGGCGGCATCTGGCACGCGCGTTTAACGGATGAAAGTGAAATTCGTATCGGCCGCACTTTTCTGTCCAAGGCAAAGAAGATTGCCGGGCGCTGACTTCAAAACTAAAAAGCCCGGCATCAAATGCCGGGCTTTTAAAATATATGATGGATATGTCAGTTGCTAACGATAATCCGGTGGTCGCGACTTGCAAATTTCTGATTGGATTTTGCTTTGACTAGGATCGTCACTGCGGCAGTGCTGCCACTGGATACAGCTGACGAAAAGCAGTTACTGTAATTCAGGCGGTCATTGAGGCCAACACCAGGGCGGGGGGAGCATACCGTACGGGCGGCTGACCTGATGCGGTGTTTTAGAGCTCTGGCTCCTGTATCAGTATCGAGATCTAGGTCACCAAAATATACTTCAACGCTCCTGTTTTCTTGTGTTTTTGCTATTGCGGGCGAAGACGATAAGGCCATGGCAGCAAATGCTGACAATGCAGCCGTGATGAGAGATTTTGAGGGGGGCATTTCAGGCTCCTTTATTTTTGCATAGCTCTCCTGTGCCGGGAATTGGGGATATCCGGGCACAGGTTAGCATTGGGTTAGTTTATTCGATGTGCGGTGAGCAATTTCGGCCTGGGGAGCTACACTCTGCCCGCCGCACTCCATTTTGATAGGTGAAATGATTTTACAAATCAGCAGGGGTTCGACCTGCTGCAATTTTCATCGCCGAATGGCAAACTGCATCGACCAACGACATATAACCATAGACTACAGTTGTGGATTTAAGAAATTGGACAGGTTTATTGCAATTTTATGTCGCCTGCGCCGCTTGTGCGCAATATTTGGACGAAGCAGTAAGGCTGCCAGCCTAGATCAACCCCGCTAGTGGGCTGGAGGGATCGGCATATTTGCGGCGGCCCATGCGCCCGGCCAGATAGGCGGTGCGCCCGGCCTCGACGGCCAGCTTCATCGCCCGCGCCATCTGCACCGGCTGTTTGGCTTCGGCAATGGCAGTGTTCATCAGCACGCCGTCACAGCCCAGCTCCATGGCGATCGCGGCATCGGACGCAGTGCCGACTCCGGCATCGACCAGCACGGGGACATTCGCACCCTCAACAATCAGGCGGATGGTGACGCGGTTCTGTATGCCGAGCCCTGAACCAATTGGCGCGCCCAGCGGCATGATGGCCACTGCGCCCGCATCTTCCAACCGCTTGGCGGCAATCGGGTCATCAACGCAATAGACCATGGGTTTGAAGCCTTCGTTCGCCAATATCTCGGTGGCACGCAGTGTTTCATGCATGTCGGGGTATAGCGTTTTGGCTTCGCCCAGCACCTCAAGCTTGACCAGATCCCAGCCGCCAGCCTCGCGCGCCAGACGCAACGTACGGATTGCCTCCTCGCCGGTAAAACAGCCTGCGGTATTGGGTAGGTATGTGACTTTTTTAGGATCGATATAGTCGGTCAGCATCGGCGCCTGCGGGTCGGACACATTGACGCGGCGGACAGCTACAGTGACAATTTCTGCTCCCGATGCTTCCAGCGCGGCAGCATTTTCGGCAAAATCCTTATATTTGCCTGTACCGACAATCAGGCGCGAATGGAAAGTCTGGCCGGCAACGGTCCAGCTGTCGTTGGTATGCGATGTCATTATGTTATCTGCTTCCTGAAATATTCCACTGCGCGGCGCTTATCCGCCGCCGACAAAATGCACGATTTCAAATGTATCGCCCGCACGGATCAGCGCTTCTTCCAAAGTCGATCGCGGGACGATTTCCAGATTGCGCTCCACCGCCACTTTCTCTGGGTCAAGGCCTATGTCGCGGCACAGATAGGCAACCGTGCTGCCTTCGGGCACCTGATGGTTTTCGTCGTTCACCGTGACGGTGATCATTACGTCATGTTCGTGAGTCATATGCGCAATATAGGTGGAAGCGGGGCGAACGCAAAGCCCCAATGCGTATTAGATAAATGGTTTGGCGGGAGGATTAATGCGTGGCGCGGTAATTAAGGTCGTGGCCTAGAGCCAGAATGGCAACGCCGATAATGGTATAGAATACCTCACTGCCATCATGGGGCAGCTCGAGCGCGCCCATCATAACACCAATGCCCAGCGAACCGATGGCAAGCGGCATCATGTAGCCATGCTGCAAAGCGCCATGGCCCAGCGCAAGTCCGCCCAGAATAATGGCAATGACAAGGCCGACTTCATGGATAACCGGGTCAAGCAGGACGCCGCCCGCCGATGCCAGCACAGCCACCAAAACGGCACTGGCCAGGCAATGCACAGCACACAGGCCAGACAGCAGCATTGCCGCCCGGTCCATCAGGCCATCCCGGTTGAGTCGATTCAACATGCGCTCCATGTAAGATATAATATAACATTGCGCAAGTCGTGACGTGCGAATAATCACGCACTGTTGCAAATAACACACTTGCGCAAAGCCCCTTAAAACCGCACATAGCGGCTATGCAGGACAGTCTTACATCGTCAGTCAGCTCACGCCAGATAGTGTACCGCCCTATTGCCATAGCCAACTGGCTGATGGGTGTCGCCTTGCTGGTTTTCCTTATCATTGTTGTGGGCGGCATTACCCGCCTCACGGAATCCGGCCTGTCCATTACAGAGTGGAAGCCGGTGAGCGGCACGCTGCCGCCGCTGAACGAAGCCGACTGGCAGGCCGAGTTCGACCTGTACAAGACCACGACCGAGTTTCAGACCGTGAACCAGTCGATGACGCTGGCACAATTCAAGTTCATCTATTTCTGGGAATATATCCACCGCCTGATCGGACGCTTGATCGGCGTGGCTTTTGCCCTTCCTTTCCTGTGGTTTGCGTGGAAAAAGGCGATTCCCAAAGGCTATCACTGGCGGCTGGCCGCACTGCTCGCGCTGGGTGCACTGCAGGGGGCGATTGGCTGGTGGATGGTGGCGTCGGGCCTGGTCGGGCGCACTGATGTCAGCCATTACCGGCTCGCGGCGCACTTGCTCAACGCCCTGTTGATCCTGGGCGGGCTGGTCTGGACTGCGCTCGACCTGCGGCAATATGCCAAGGGCAATGTTGTGCCTGCGCGGCTGACGGGTTTCGGGATTTTCGTGATCGTAGTGCTCTTTATACAGCTGTTGCTGGGCGCCTATACGGCGGGCCTCAACGCCGGTTATGTCAGCAATACATGGCCGCTGATGAATGGCCATTTCGTGCCGGAGGGTATCGACTGGTCAATGGGCGCTCTTGCAGCTTTTGCCAATGATCCGTTTCTGGTGCATTTTGCGCATCGCTGGTGGGCATGGGTTCTGGTGGGCGTGCTGGTCTGGCTGGCGCGGCGTGTGAAAGCTGCGGGGGTTCGCCGCGCTTCGATTGCCATTCACAGCGCTTTTGGCATCCAGATATTGCTGGGCATCGCCACGGTGATGACAGGCATGAACATCACGCTGGCGGTGCTGCATCAGGCGGTGGGCGCGCTGGTGGTGATGGCTACCATCTGGGGCATACATGCGCTGGGCCGCCGTCCGCAGCCCAACCCGCCAATTGCCATTCAGGCAGAATGATCGTGACTGGGGCAGCAAAAACCGGGCCAGCAAAAACCGGAGCGGCAAAACTCGCCATGGCCTATTGCCCGTTTGGCAGCGGCGAAGAGGCGGCGCGGATATCTCGGCAGCTGGTAGAGGAAAACCATGTGGCCTGCGCCAATATGTTGGGCGAGACACAATCGATTTACCGTTGGCAGGGGGAAATTGCGCAGGATACCGAAACTGCGGTCCTTTTTAAATTGCGCGCCAATGCGGTGGACCGCTTCATGGAACGGCTGGCGGCGCTGCACAGCTATGACGAACCGGCAATAATGTGCTGGAATATTGATGCTGCGCCGGAAGGTTTTGCACGCTGGGTGGATGGGCAGGTTCATGGTGGCTAATCTTTTGCGTACAAGGCTGCTGGCTGGCGCGCTTTTGTTTGCCATGACTCCCATTCCTTCGGCGGCCGCGCAGGCGGAATCAGAAGCCGCCCGCGCCGCGAAGTGGCAGGATTTTTCCATTCCATTCGCCCCGCCGCTGGATACGCCCATATATTTTTCCCGCAAATTAACGCGTGAGACGCGCGGGGACGATGTCCGCAAAAAAAGCACATATGAACTGGTCTTTCGCAAAATGGGGCGCGGCTATGTGATGGAAATGCAGCTTATCAATGTGGCAACTACCGGGCCGGAAGAGATAGCTGAGCTGCTTGCCATGGGCGACAGGATGCTGAGTGAGCAAAGGCTGATCTTTGACCTGTCGGCCAATGGACAAATCCTGTCGGTGCAGAATGCGGAAGATGCATTTGCAAAGCTGCTGGCCGCTATAGAAAAGGCCAGGGCGCATATCACCGCGAGTGACGCCAAACCCATGGCCAAAGTTATGCATATGGCCTTTCTGGACCGGATAGCGGGCATGGATGAAGCCGCGCAGCAGCAATATTTCATGGCCATGGCCATGCCGGTGATGAAGCTGGCCGGGCAGCGGATTACAGGCGGGGCGATAGCGGGCGAAATGCGCCTGCGTCTGGACGATATAGATGATGGCAATCTTGTGCTGGCATCGATGGCGGACGCCGAAGGTGAAGACATGGCCGTGGCAGAGACTTATTATGTATCGCCTTTTACAGGACTTTCGAGCGGGTTTGCGCGTGAAACGCGTATCAGTTTTGGCGGAATTACACGGCTGAGCCGGGAAGAAGGTGCGCTGTCATCAGAGCCTCCTGAAAGCGACTGAAGCCGCGCAGGTCACAAGCAGTAAATAGCAAAGGGTACTATTATACCCGTTTTCTATGCCGCAGTTTTGCTTGACTTGCGCGCAAATTATGCGCATTAGGCCGCTTCCCTGATGGTTTCTGACTATCAGCCGAATCATGTAAACCGAAGTTCCGGCCCGTCCGGTGAAAGCAATTGCTTTTACCGTGGGGCCCAGCCGGAATGATATTTGGAGGTTAGCCCGATGAAGGCGCTGCACAAAACCACACAGTCGGCCAAGCCGCACGAAGTGGAAAAGAAATGGCACATTATTGATGCCGAAAATCTGGTTGTTGGCCGCGTTGCCACGATCATTGCCAATATCCTGCGCGGCAAGCACAAGCCAAGCTTTACTCCGCACGTCGATTGCGGCGACCATGTTGTCGTTATTAACGCTGACAAGGTGAAGTTCACCGGCAACAAGCTGAAGAACAAGAAATATTACAAGCATACCGGCTATCCCGGCGGTTTGAAAGAAACCACACCGGAACGCGTGCTGGAGGGCAAGTTCCCTGAGCGCGTGCTGGAAAAAGCCGTTGAGCGCATGATCCCGCGCGGTCCGCTGGGCCGTGCGCAGATGCGCGCGCTGCATCTCTATAATGGCACCGAGCACCCGCATGAAGGGCAGAAGCCTGAAGTGCTCGACGTTGCTTCCATGAACCGCAAGAACAAGGTGGGTGCATAATGTCAGACCTTTCCGATCTTAAAGAAATCGCCGGCGACGCAGCCGAGGCCAATGCCGAAGCAGGCGCAGCCGTAGAAACCGTTCAGGTTGAAACCATGCCCCTGCGTGAGCAGGAAATTGACGCGCAGGGCCGTGCCTATGCCACGGGTCGGCGTAAAGACGCGGTTGCCCGCGTATGGCTGAAGCCTGGTAAAGGCAAAGTGACCGTCAATGGCCGTGACCAGGAAGTGTATTTTGCACGTCCGACACTGCGTCTGGTTATTGCACAGCCTTTCGAAGTTGCTGAGCGTACCGGTCAATATGATGTGGTCTGCACCGTAAAAGGCGGCGGCCTTTCCGGTCAGGCGGGCGCTGTCAAGCACGGCATCTCGCAGGCGCTGACGAAATACGAACCCGCGCTGCGCGGTGTGGTCAAGGCCGCCGGCTTCCTGACCCGCGACAGCCGTGCGGTTGAGCGTAAGAAATATGGCCGCGCCAAGGCGCGTAAGAGCTTCCAGTTCTCGAAACGTTAATCCGTTTTGCCAGGTTATACGAAAAGGCGGCTTTCGAGCCGCCTTTTTTATGGGCGGTAGGTCCATGTACGGCATATTGTTGATTTATGACGGGCAGCAATTATGCTTGGGCAATGGTTCATAAAGGTCGCCGCGTATGAAACGCCATTCCAGAGGTAAGTTGGTTATTTTTGGCCTTTTGCTGGCGCTGGCCGGTGTGCTGATGGGGTTTTTCATCTCGTCTGCCATGGTGGGCGACGTGCGCGGCAATATGCAGACATCGCAGCCGGCATCCCCGACGGAAAAATACGGACTTGGCCAGAATGCGTTCGATACGCCTGTCATTCAGCGGGATACTGGCACGCGGCAGGCCGATAGTGCCGTGCCGAATAATGCCGTGGTGCCAAAAGTTCGTTATAGAAACGGCGCGCGCGTGCTGGTGCCGGGCGAGCCTGCGCTCAAGGAAGTGCGCTCTACACTGGAAGACGGCTATGACTATGCCGCCGGGCCTGAATCCGAATATACCGATCCGGGCGGTTTTGGCGATGTGAAGGACGGCCATTTTCTGGATGGCGGGGTAAAGGAAACGGACGGTTCGGACGTTGCCCCTGCCGCCGTACGGCAAGAAAACTAGGCCGTGGCCCTAACCCGCACGCCGTTCTTTCATCAATCTGCGGTTGCGCATTTCGACTTCGCGAAAGCCCTTGAACGGGGTCAGCTTCTCATTCTTTCTGCCCTTTTCGGCGAGCGCGTATAGCTGCCCATAATACCAGTATTGCACGGCAAAACCGTCCAGCGCTTTCAGCGCCTGTATACGCTTGAGGAAACCCAGCCAGCCGGGGATGAACTGCAGCTCGTTTTCATGCGCGGGCAGCCTGTCCAGCCCGCCGAAAACCTGCTTTGGCGCATCGGGCATGGTGCACATCGGGCGGCCGATGCCGATCACGTCCGCCGCGCCGCGGCTGAGCGCATAGTCCATCGCCTCACGGCTGCGGAAGCCGCCTGTCACCATAAGCGGAATCTGCACTTTTTCCTGCATGGCGAGCGCGAAATCGACGAAATAGGCTTCACGGGCAGCGGTGGAGGGCGCGACATTCTGTTTCGCTTCTTCCTCCAAGCCCTCAATGCCCAGCAATTTGGGCTGTTCATAATTGCCGCCGCTGATTTCGATCAGGTCAACGCCCGCCTGCTCCAGCCATTCGGCCACCTGCAGGCTGTCTTCAAAGGCAAAGCCGCCGCGCTGGAAATCGGCGCTGTTAAGCTTGACCGCGACGGGGAATTTCGCGCCCACTTTTTTGCGGACTGCAACCACGGTATCCAGCAGCATCCGCGCCCGGTTTTCCAGCGAGCCGCCATATGCATCATCGCGCCGGTTGGCGCGGGGGCTGAGGAAAGAAGAGAGCAGATATCCGTGCGCGGCATGTATCTGCACACCGGTAAAGCCCGCTTTTTTGACCGCGCCCGCCGCAATGGCGAAGCGTTCGATCAGTTCCTCTATCTCTTCACCGGTGAGTGCAACCGGCTCGCCAAACTGGTCACCTGGCAGGCCCAGCTTGACCGCAGAGGGCGCTTTGGGGCTGGGATTGACAATCTTCATCACCTGCCGCCCGCCATGGCTGAGCTGTGCCCAGAAAGCATTGCCGCCCCGCGTTGCTGTTTTCGCCCAGCTTTTCAGCGCCGAAGCAAGTTCGGCATCGGGTTCACCGTGAATAATGACATTGCCCGGCCGTTCCAGATGGTCACGGTCGATGATAATATTGCCGGTTATCAGTGTACCCGCACCGCCATCTGACCAGAGGCCATAGAGTCTCTCCAGCGCCTTGGTCGGAACGCCGCGCGCATCGGCCAGACCTTCGGTCATGGCCGCCTTGGCCATGCGGTTTTTAAGTGCTGCGCCGCTGGGCAGTTTGAGGCGTGACTGAAGGTCTGAAGGCATGTTTCCCCCGAGGCAAGTTGCTATTTGCAACTTTGTAACGCGGCCCAGTCATAGAGGCAAGTAAGGATTTCCGTGGCTTAGCCGTAAAACGGGGCGAATGAATTGCCCCTTGCCTGCATGGCTCAGTCATGACAGATTGATGACTTGGGGAGTGGCAGAAAAATTATAGAGCCGGGGGACGTGAAATGGCAAAAACCGTGAACAGGCATGAGAGTTATTTTGATGAAGCCGCGAAGGCGGACCATGAAGATGACACGCCCAATTGGCAGCGCAAGATCAGCAACCATATTGCCTATGCGCTGCTTGCCTATACCGCCTTGCAGATATTCGTCGTGATCGGGGAGCTGGGCGGTCATGACGGGGGCATGTCGATGCTGCCCTATCTGGGCCTGGTCGTGCTGATCGGTCTGGTGATACCGGTGTGCCGCAAATTTGAAAAAATCTGGGAACGCCGCCTGGAAAGTGGCATGTCACAGGAAGCCATCGCGCGTCAGTATAAATTTGACCGGATCATGATCTGGCTTACGGCCATTGGCTTTCCGTTCCTACTGGTGGCGATATTCCGGGGTTTCTCGGCCGTTTCAGGATAGTTTCTTGCACGCAGTTGTCCCTTTTGGACAAGCAGGTGCGCGCTTCCACGCACGGTAAATTGGGATGATAGATCAAATCGTCATTGCGAGCGGCGCAGCCGCGCGGCAATCCAGTGTGGCAGCTGATACACTGGCACTTTGGATCGCCCTGCGACTACCTGTAGCAGTCGCTCAGGACAGGCTTCGTCACTTCGCTCCTCGCGATGACGTTGTTCCTATCTATGATGAATATATACAGCCCCATGTTTTCATCCCCCGTAAAAACAGCATTATCGCCAATTGACGGCGCACCTGCCGCGCCGTAATGCTGGCCGCATGCTTACACCCAATGAAGCGCAGGAGCGCGCACATTCCCTTGTCCAGGCCGCGATGAAATCGGGCGCCAGCGCGGCAGATGCCATTTATATCTGTAATGCCACGACCCAGGTCGGCATGCGGCTGGGCGTGCTGGAAGATGTCGAACGTTCCGAGGGTGAAACCATTGGCCTGCGCTATTTTGACGGGCAGCGCTCCGCGACCATTTCCTCGTCCGACATGTCCGATGATGCGCTGGACCGGTTGGTGGAGCGGGCGGGCCATATGGCAAAGGCTGCCCCCGAAGACCAATATGCGGGGCTAGCCGATGCGGGGTTGCTGATGACGGACCCCGGCCCCGATCTTGCCCTGGATGATGGCGGTGATCCGGATCCGCAGATATTGCGCGACCGGGCATTGGAAGCCGAGGATGCGGCCCGCGCCGTGGACGGTGTGACCAATAGCGAAGGCGGCGGTGCCAGTGCGGCGCGCGCGGCAGTCGCGCTGTCGACCAGCCACGGTTTCGACGGCTGCTATGCGGGCAGCATGTATAGCCTGTCCGCCAGCGTGCTGGCGGGTGAGGGCAGTGATATGCAGCGCGACTATGCCAGCCATAGCATGCGGCATTTTGCGGAGCTTGAAGATGCGGCGGATATCGGCCACCGGGCCGGAGAACGCGCCGTGGCGCGCATGAATCCGGAGTCGGTGAAAAGCGGGGCCATGCCGGTCGTGTTTGATCCGCGTGTCGGCGGTACGCTGGTCGGGCATCTGCTGGGTGCAATATCGGGGCAGGCGATTGCCCGCAAAACAAGTTTCCTGCTGGATGCCATGGGGCAGCAGATATGTGATAGCGGCGTGACACTGCACGATAATCCGCATCTGGTGCGCGGCCTCATGTCAAAAGCATTTGATGGCGAGGGATTGCCAACACAGGCCCGAAAAATCATTGATGCTGGCCATCTCACGACATGGCTGCTCAACGCGGCAACGGCGCGGCAGCTGGAGCTGGAGCCCACCGGCCATGCGACGCGCGGCGCGGCGGGTTCTCCCGGAACCGGCGCGAGCAACCTGCATATTGCGCCGGGTGAGGCAAGCCCCGCGCAGCTGATGACGGATATCAAGCAGGGCATATATGTCACCGGACTGATCGGCATGGGGGTCAATGGTGTGACGGGCGATTATAGCCGCGGCGCGAGCGGTTTCCTGATCCAGGATGGTGCAATCGGCCCGGCGGTGAGTGGCATTACCATCGCCGGTAATCTGAAAGACATGTTTGCGGCGATGATACCGGCTAGCGATCTGGACATGCGCCGCAGTGTCAATGTGCCGACCCTGCGCGTTGATGGCATGACCGTCGCCGGTGATTGACTGGGATGTCCTGACGCGCATTGTGCGTGAGGCGGGGGATATAGCCGCCGCGGGCTGGGCCAATGCGGGCGGCGGCCTGAAGGTCTGGCAAAAGGGCAATGACAGCCCGGTCAGCGAAAGCGATATTGCGGTTGACCGTTTCCTGAAAAGCGAATTGGGAAAGCTGCTGCCATCGGCAGGCTGGCTGTCCGAGGAAACTGCCGATGATCTGAACCGGCTGGACAATGATCTGATCTGGCTGGTCGACTCGATCGACGGGACGCGCGATTTTGTGCGCGGGCGCACCGGCTGGTGCATATCGGTGGCGTTGATCAGCAATAACCGCCCGTTGCTTGGCATGCTCTATGCGCCGGCCCGGGCGGAGCTGTGGACCGCGCGCGCGGGCGAGGGCGCGTACCGTAACGGCCAGCGCCTGAAAGCCAGCACGCGCACCGAATTTGTGCGCGCGCGCGTGCCTGCGGCACAATTGATGAAAGTCGATCAGATCCTCACCATGGTGCAACAGCCCAACAGCATCGCGCTGCGCATGGCGATGGTCGCGGCGGATGAGGCGGACCTGGTGGCGACATTGCGCTGGGGCCATGAATGGGACATTGGCGCAGCAGCCCTGATCGCGCGTGAAGCAGGCGCCCGCGTCACCGACGCATTGGGCAGGCCCTTCCATTATAACAGCCGCAAGGGACAGGCATTTGGCGTATTATGCTGCGCCCCTGCGATTCATGACGAAGCCGTGGAACATTTGCGCGAACGGGCCGAGGCCGTGCTGGCACGCTGAATATTTTTCTAAATCCCCGCCAGTTTCTTGACATTGGCATCATCACGGCTGTTGCTTTGTGATGCTCTCAGGTCATTTTCATCTATCCAGCATAGATCATTATGGGTTAGTTCGCGCCCGTCATGGGCGTGGATGGCGATTTGTGCGATCGGTTTATGGTCGCGCTCATCGGCAAGCACGGGGTTGGAAGGCACGCCGGTCTCCCAGCGCTCCCCCCATTGGCGCAGCGCAATCATGGCGGGCAGCAGGTCCAGCCCTTTTTCGGTGAGCCGGTATTCAATCTTGCGGCGGTCATCGGCGCATGGCGCGCGTTTCAATATGCCGCCCTCGACCAGGCGGGTGAGGCGGTTGGACAGGATATTGCGGGCAATGCCCAGCTCGTCGAGAAATTCCTCAAAATGGTACAGCCCGTTGAAAGAGGCGCGCAGGATCATGAAAGACCAGCGTTCGCCCATGGTTTCCAGGGCAAGGGGCAGGCCGCAATTTTCGGCAAGTTCGTGTAATGGCTCACGCAGTTTCTTCATAATATCCATGCCTACTCCATAATCCGTGAAAAGCGGAAACTTTTTTAAGTTTTAGGTTGCAACTTAAAATCTATTATATTAAGTAGTGATTCGCAACTTAAATATTTACCCTCCCCAACCGGTACCTTTGACGGGTATCTTGCAATCTAAGAAGGAACGAAAAAATGGCCTCCCTCCCCACATCTCTCTCAAACTTCCTGCGCCAGTTCGTATTTGTAATTGTCGCGTCACTCGGCGCTGCCACCATGTTTACCGCGACAGCGGCCAGTGCCGGCAAACCGGTCTATTATGAAGCCACATTGGCCAGCCCGGCAAAAACCGCGACCAAAGTGGTCAAGGGCGTGGTTTGGCATTGCAAGGAAACAACCTGTAAAGCCAGTGAATCCCGCACCCGCGACGCTTATGTTTGCGCCAAGTTAGCCCGTAAAATGGGCGATGTGACAGCGTTCACCGTCAAAGGCGTGGCTTTTGACGATGCCGCTCTCGCGGAATGTAACGGCAAGAAATAACGCCTACCCTTCCCTCCGCCCTGTCTCATGCGAATGGGCGGCGGACAAACTATGCCCATGGCAATATCGAGCGCAGCTTTGCCACCCCCTCTCGGCAGCTGCACGATGCATGCCATGGGCATTTTTCGTCTATTCTTTCGCATCTCTGCGCTTTTCCAAAGTTTTTGATTGCATAGCGCGATTAAAACAAACATCTTTGACACGATGTTACGGCAGTATGAACTTGTTGAGCGTGTAAAAAGCTATGATGCGGATGCGGATGAGGATCTTCTCAACCGCGCCTATGTGTTTTCCGTGCAAAAACATGGCAGTCAGAAGCGGGCCAGCGGCGACCCCTATTTCAGCCACCCGATCGAAGTCGCGGGTATCATGACCGACCTGAAGCTCGATCAGGAAACGATCATAACCGCGCTGCTGCATGATACAGTCGAAGATACTTTGACAACGGTCGAGGAAATCGAACGGTTATTTGGTGAAGAAGTGGCGCAGATGGTCGATGGCGTGACCAAGCTGTCCAAGATCGAGGCCCAGACCGAAGATGAGCGTGCTGCGGAAAACCTGCGCAAGTTCCTGCTCGCCATGTCGAATGATGTACGCGTTCTGCTCGTCAAGCTGGCAGACCGTTTGCACAATATGCGCACGCTGCATTTTATCGGGAAAGAGGAAAAGCGCCGCCGCATCGCCCGCGAAACGATGGATATTTATGCGCCGCTTGCCGAGCGTATAGGCATGTATGAATTCATGCGCGAAATGCAGCTGCTTGCGTTTGAACAGCTTGAGCCTGAAGCGTATGAAACGATCACTACCCGGTTGGAGCAGATCAAGCAGAAGGAGGATGCGGAGGTTGACAGCATTGCGCTTTCAATCGGGCAGGAGCTGAGCGCCGCAGGGGTCAGCAACGAAATTAGCGGGCGCGAAAAACACCCCTATTCAATCTGGAAGAAAATGGCCGAACGCCATGTCAGTTTTGACCAGATGACGGACATCATCGCTTTTCGTGTTATCACAGATGATCCTGACGACTGCTACCGTGCGCTGGGCGTGATACATCAGAAGTGGCAAATGATTCCGGGACGTTTCAAGGACTATATCTCAACCCCGAAACGCAATGGTTACCGTTCGCTGCACACCGCCATCATCCATGACGATTCGATGCGGGTCGAGGTGCAGATCCGCACCCGTGAAATGCACCGGCAAAGCGAATTCGGTCTGGCCGCACACTGGGCGTATAAACAGAATGTTCTTGAACCGGACGGGCAGGCAGGGTGGGTGCGTGACCTGCTCGAAATCCTGGACACGAGTCAGGATGCTGAGGAATTGCTCGAACATACGCGCATGGCGATGTACCAGGACCGGATTTTCGTGTTTACACCCAAGGGCGCATTGCACCAGCTGCCCAAAGGTGCCAGCCCGGTTGATTTCGCCTATGCGGTGCATACCGACCTGGGCGATATGACTGTGGGCGCCAAGATTAATGGCCGCCATGTGCCGCTGCGTACAGAACTTGGCAATGGTGATATTGTCGAGATACTGAAATCAGAGGGCCAAGAGCCGCAGCCCAGCTGGCTGGGTTTTGTTGTCACCGGAAAGGCGCGCGCCGCCATCCGCCGTTTTGTGCGGCACAAGGAACGTGATGAAATGGCCGCTATAGGCCGCAAGCTTTATGATGAAATAGCCGAGCGATTGCCGACCAAGATTGGCAAAAAAGCGCTCAAGGCAGCCATGCAGCGGTTGAATTATGAACGCGAAGAAGATTTCATGTATGCGATCGGGACAAACAAACTGCCCGACCGGGATGTGATGGAAGCGCTGGTACCGGGTAGCGCAAGCGATGACCCGGAACAGCGCGAATGGCCCAAGCAGGACCGGGCTATCTCCATTCGCGGGCTGACGGCGGGGGTGGCATTCCAGCTTGCCGATTGCTGCCATCCTGTTCCCGGTGACCGGATCGTCGGGCTGCGCCATCCCGGCGCCAGTGTGGAAGTACACACAATTGACTGTCTTAAACTCGTCAACGGGGTGGACAGCGACTGGGTTGATCTTTCCTGGGGCCGTGAATCCGATGGCGCTACGGCACGGCTTAGGATCATTGTCTATAACCGGCCGGGCACACTGGCCGAGATGGCGGGTGTTTTCGGGGTGCAAAAAGCGAACATCGTCAACCTGCGCCTTACCAACCGGGATGATCCGTTTCATACTTTTGAAGTGGATCTGGAGGTACACGATAAGCAGCACCTTATGGCGATTATTTCGGCGCTGCGCGCGTCGGATGCAGTGGCACAGACCGAGCGTGTCTAACGCGCCTGGCTAGTCATATTTCTCACCGCCGCAGATGACCTTGGCGGCATTGCGCACACGAACATTGCATATGGCATCGCCGCTTATCAGTATCTGCGCAAATTGGCTTATAATCACGTGCGCACGCTCGCTAGCGCTAAACCGGCTTTTGACTGGCCCTTCACCCAGGATTTCGAGCATTTCCGAATCAAGTGCAGCGGCGTCGAGCGCGCCCTTGCCGCGGACGATGGCTTTTACATTTTCGGCGCGCCCTGCGACCTGCATGCGCCCGCCCAATCCGTTAAAGTTAAGCTGCATTTCTTCTGCGTCCATATTGCCCACGATAAGCTCGCCAATGCCATACAGGCTTGCACGGGCCTTGCGCCCGGTCAGCGTATCAATAACCACGCGGCCTTCACCGGTCAGGGTGACATCATCAACATTGCGGGCGTGTACGCGCAGAAGCGTTGGCGGACTGTCATTGCCCATTTTCTTGCGGCGGGTTTTGACAATAAGTGTCCGATTCTCAATGCGCAGATCAAGCTGGTTAATATCAACCAGCTCTCCTTCTGCACGGATGGATTGTGGTTTGCCGGTTTCTACGAGTACGACTATATTGCCTTCAACCCGCACCGCATCGAAATTAGCGAGCGTAAAATTGCGGGTTTGCGGGCTTGCCATTGCCATGCCGGGAAGCAGCAGTGCGAGCAGCACACATAAACGAAGAAAAGCCATTACAGCGCCTGTCCTAACCGCAATTTACGCTGCCTGACCCGACCACGGATGAATTGCACTTGGCGCTGCCCGATACATTGACATCGCCCGATCCCATGATGCTGGCTTCGACCGTGCCGTCGGACTTGATGTTTGCGCTGCCGCTGCCGGCAATGGATACTTCGGCTGTGTCTGCGGATAACTTTCTTCCTTCAAAATCGCCGCTGCCAGCAATTGAAATTTCAATATTCTTGCTTGTTCCGGCCATGGTAATATTGCCTGAACCGGCAATATTGTTTTCCAGCCTTTGCGCATCAACCCTTGCCACTTTCAGGTTGCCGGAGCCTGCAATGCTTGCCTCGGCCTGTTCGCCTTCCAGCTTGTCTGCTACCGCGTCGCCTGATCCAGCCACTGATATGCTTTCCAGCCTGGGCATGGTCAGCGTGATTGTCGCGGCATCCCCATAGCTTTTGTCGAAGATACCGTCATTATCCTTGCGGCCTATGCGCAATGTGCCGTCCTTTACCTCATAGCGCAGCTGTTCAAGCGTATCGCTATCGCCTTCTGCGCTTACGGTATAGGCGGGACCATTTTTAACGATGAGATTATCTGGGCCAAGGAGTGCGACTTCAGTGAAGCTCTCGCCTGAAATATCGGCATTAACCAAAGCGGCACTGTCGTTGTCAAAACCGCTATAGCTGCCGATATCCACATTGCAGCCACCAAGGGCCAAAGCCATTGCGGCCATACCCAACCCAGTCACCATTTTCATGTTTCGCATCTTTTGTCCTTTTTGTTCTGGCCTTGCCCAGCTGTATTATGCGTATAATACGCAATATGCCATTTAATTCAAGGGTGATCTGGGCTGCGCAATGGCTTTATGTAGAACAGATGCAAAAAGGGCCGCTTCGGATATTTCCAAAGCGGCCCGTCTGGTGATTATGCATGCAGGAAAGCTCAGGCTTTTTCTTCCGCATTTTCATAGTAAAGCGGTGCATGTTCGTTCAGGATTTCGAGAATTTTTGCAAGCGCGGTCGGCTCATCGGTTTTTTCCATCGCGGCAAGCTCGCGTGCCAGGCGGCTGGAGGCCGCTTCAAAAATCTGCCGTTCAGAATAACTCTGTTCGGGCTGGTCGTCGGCGCGGAACAGGTCGCGCGTCACTTCGGCAATGGACACGAGGTCGCCCGAATTGATTTTCGCTTCATATTCCTGCGCGCGGCGTGACCACATGGTGCGCTTGACTTTGGGCTTGGCTTTCAGCGTGTCCATCGCCTCGCGCAGCGTCTTGTCCGAAGACAGCTTGCGCATGCCGATGCTTTCCACCTTGTTGGTCGGAACGCGCAATGTCATGCGCTCCTTTTCAAAGCGCAGCACGTAAAGTTCAAGTTGCATGCCTGCGATTTCTTCATTCTGCAACTCGATAACCCGGCCTACACCGTGTTTCGGGTAAACCACATAATCGCCTACGTCGAAGGACAGAGCCTTGGCAGCCATATAAAAACCTTTCTTTCGGGAGATTGGAAATCATGTCCGGTCTGTCATGTGGAGCGGATCATTATTCCTTCGTAAAACCAGTCTGCCGCACATCTGGTGCGGTCCATAAAATAAGTGACACGCGGCGGTTTCCGCGTGCCAATTGCTTTCTTGTAACAGATTCGTCACAAAAAATCCAGCCTTGCTGACATATGCGTAAATATACCGCCGTAATAATCTTACAGCGGCATGATTATTAATAAACGTGTTTTGAAATAAAGCGGTTAATCGCCTTCGCCCGGTTCGGCTGAGAAATGGTCCTCAAATTTGTTTTCCGCACCCTTATAGTCATCGGCATCTTCGGGTGAGTCTTTCTTAATGGTGATATTGGGCCATTCTTCGGAATATTTGGTATTGATTTCCAGCCATTTTTCCAGACCGTCCTCGGTGTCCGGCAAAATTGCCTCGGCGGGACATTCAGGTTCGCATACACCGCAATCAATGCATTCGCTGGGGTTGATGACCAGCATGTTTTCGCCTTCGTAAAAGCAGTCAACCGGACATACTTCGACGCAGTCCATATATTTGCATTTGATACATGCGTCTGTAACCACATAAGTCATGTCTGGCTCACTCCTAACCGTTGGACCTGAATTGTGCTATTGAGATGAGGACCATCCGTCAATATGTCGTTTCATATGGCAGCAAAGTTTTTTGTTTGCCTGGCATCAGATTTCATTTGATGGACTGGCTGCCAACAAGCCTGGTTGCCGTGTTTGTATAGCTATACGGGTTGGTCAGCGATCCTTGGCAGCATCAGCCTTTCCGGTTTTGGGTTTTGATCCACTCTTTTTTGCACCCGTGCCGAGATTCAGTTCGCCCAGAACGGCAAAGGGGCTGTTCGGGTCTGCCTGTTTGGCACGTGGCGGCTTTTTGCCCTTATGTGGCTTTCTGGCCGCGAGTTTATTGGCTTTTCCGGAAGGTTTTGCGCCATGCGGCCCGCGCTTCGGTTTGATACCGCGCCAGGTCCAGTAATGCACGGGTGTGATATTTTCGGGTTTCGGCGCTTCTGTCTCGTTTGCCGTGCCGGCACCAGCATCTTCAGCAGTGGCAGTATCTTCAACGGAATCGAGCGTTCCGCTCTTGTCGGCAGGTGTTTCTTCGGCATTATCTTGATTTGATGCAGGGGGTGTTGATGTAGGGGCTGCGTCCTTTGCGCCATCTGCTTGCTTGCCCGGTTCAGCATCAGCTTTGGTATCGGCAGGTGGCTCTGCTCTGCGGAATCCCGCATCGCGCATCATTTTGTGGTAATTTTCCTGCGCAAAACCCATGGAAACCGGCAGGGCCTCATCAACCGCAAAGGCATCGCGGCCGTCACCGCGTTCCTGATGGGCTGCGCGGATCAGTTTTTCGCCCATATCAACGCGCAGCCACTGCGAGCCATAGGCCAGATATGCAGGCGGCGGATTACCTGTGGCAGGTGCGGCGACAATAGGCGCGAAACTGGCAATGGCGGACGCATCGGGCACTGCGCGGTTGTTATAGAGCGCGGAAAGTATCGCAAACACTTCTTGTGGCAATGGTTTGATCATATGCGGCATGAATAGCGAAAAGCTGCCCACCACAATGCCGGGTTGCCGCAGTTTTTGCCGCGCCTCTGGATCCATGCCGTGCAGCAGTGATGCGACCTGTGCCCGCTGTACCGTACCGCCGCCTTCAATCAGCTGCACATATAAAGCGCGGGCCTGTGCCGGGCAGGTTTCATCTTTCGTAAGATTGTCCAGCCTGATGAGCGGCTCCAGCGTCTTGGCAATATGCGCCTCAGCGACTGAAGTGACATGCGCCACCACCGCATCGCGTGAAGGTTCGTCCAATAGCGCAAGCGAGCGGTCCGCCACAAAGCGCGGGGCGAGCAGTGATGCTCCTTTTTCCGCCACAGCGACCACATTCTCACGCCATGCCATCACCACCCGGCCTGTCTCATCGGCCTGTAGCGAAAATTGTGCGGCTTCTTCGCCGCAGAGTTCACTGGCCCGCTTGGCAAGGATGGTGCCCAGATATTTCTCGGCAGCGGCAAGCAGCATTTTGCGATCCGCGAGTTTTGCGTCCGCATCAATGACAAACTCGAATCCCTTGAGCGATCCGATGGCTTCGTCATCAACCTTGATCACATTATTTTCGTCCAGAGTGACAGGTAACAAGCTTGCATCCTTCCCTAATTGCCGCATCAGAACCGTGGTGCGGCGGTCGACAAATCGTTGCGCCAGGCCATTATGCAGGGCATCTGACAGTTTCTGTTCCACGCTGCGCGCCCGGTCAGCCATTTCCGCAGGGTTGGCAAGCCAGTCGGGTCGCTGTGCTATATACGCCCATGTGCGGATGGCCGCAATACGTCCCGCCAACACATCGACATCGCCCTGTACATTATCCAGCTCGGCTATTTTACGTGCCATGAACGGATGTGGTAAATGACCATGCCCGCGCGATAAATCCTGCCAGAGCTGGGCCACGAAACGGGCATGGTGCTCTGCGCCCAGCTTGCGAAAGTCAGGCAGTGAACATGCAGCCCAGAACCGGGACACCAGCGCTTTGCCTTGCACAGTGCTTGCGACTGCATCATTGGCAGCCAATGTGCGAAGTACGGCAAGATCGACTGTTTCAGGTGCTGCACGCAATTCACCGCGCGGCGGCTTTTTTTCAAGATCCGCGAGCAGTGTTTCCAGACTTGTCATGCGCGGCCCCGATTCGCGCCAGTAAAGCTGTGACAATGGCGCAAAGCGATGCTCTTCCACCGCTTCCACTTCCTCGGGCAATAATTCATTATCTGCCCTGTCACCAGCAAGCGTGCCAAAAGTGCCGTCGCGCTGATGCCGCCCGGCGCGTCCGGCAATCTGCGCAATTTCATGCGGGCGCAGCCGTCGCTGTTTCCTGCCGTCAAATTTACGCAGGCTCGCAAAGGCGATATGGTCAACGTCCATATTAAGCCCCATGCCAATAGCATCGGTGGCGACAAGGTAATCAACCTCGCCATTCTGGAACATTTCGACCTGTTTATTGCGGGTATGCGGACTGAGCGCCCCCATTACCACGGCCGCACCGCCGCGGAATCGGCGCAACATTTCCGCCACGGCGTAAACTTCCTCGACTGAAAAAGCGACGATGGCGGAGCGTGGCGGCAGGCGGGACAATTTTTTCACGCCAGCGTAGCTGAGCGTGGAAAAACGCGGGCGGGTAATGATTTCGGCATCTGGCTCCAATGCATCCACCATGGGGCGCAGGGTTTCTGATCCCATGATCATGGTTTCCTCACGCCCGCGTGCATGCAGCATCCGGTCGGTAAAGACATGGCCGCGTTCCGGGTCTGCCCCCAGCTGCGCTTCGTCAATGCCCATAAAGGCAAGGTCGCGTTCCATCGGCAGTGATTCCATGGTGGCGAGGAACCAGCGTGCTTTGTCCGGCACAATGCGCTCTTCGCCTGTTACCAGTGCAACCTGGTGATCGCCTTTTATGGCGCAAACACGATCATAGACTTCGCGGGCCAGCAACCGAAGCGGAAAGCCGATAGCACCGCTGGAATGGCCGCACATGCGTTCAATGGCCAAATGCGTTTTACCCGTATTGGTGGGGCCAAGCACTGCGGTGATACGGGGATGAAAGCCGGAGGACATTACGGCCATACATTCCCGTATAATGGGCGTGGTTCAAGCGGTTTGTGCAGCAAATTTACAAATAGTTCCATGCCGGACTGGAATCTGCCGAACATATGCCACGGATTACCGCAGCAATCGGTTTTTTTTCGCAATGTTAGTTTGACATTAACCATATTCGTGCACAAGAATTCGCAGCAATAACATAAACGACCGATTTCCGTGCGCGCTCATGATATTTTACATGGATACGCAGCGCCGGAATAGGCGATGAGGGGTCCGTTTTGTACCAACAAAATGCACGAGCCATACGCGCTGCGACGCAAGCCAATATATCTAAGGAAGCACAGCCTGCTGGCTGGCGCGGTAAACTTGCCAGTATAGACTGGACGCCTGACCTGGGCCAGAATATCGGCAGCCGTGACTGGTTTCGCGGGCTTGCCACCATGGTGTCTCTGGGCGCAGTCAGCCTGTTTTTCTGGCCCGGTTTCGAACCCATTCGCGCCGAACCTGCGACGCAGATGAGCGCGGCGCAGCTTGATGAATTTCGCGCTTTGGCTATCGCGCCACTTGCCTATGGCGGAGATACGGGGCGCAAGATGCGCGCCACAGATGCCGTGATCGCGCTGAAAGAAAGCCCTGAGCGGCCCAGTATTAACCTGGCAGCGACTTTCGGGCGTGGGGACAGTTTCGCCCGTGTGTTGCAGCGCGCAGGCGTTGGCGGCGATGAAGCATCCAATATTGAAAATATGCTGGCAGGGGTGATGTCGCTGTCCGACCTGAAACCCGGAACGCAGCTGGATATCACACTGGGCCGCCGCACATCGCGTGATGAACCGCGCCCGGTCGAAAATATCGCCTTTCGTGCGAAATTTGACCTGAATGTCGAAATTGCCCGTCAGGGCGATGGGCTTGCATTGAAGCAAAAGCCCATCATTGTCGATGAGACGCCGCTGCGCATTCGCGGCAAGGTAGGTTCCAGCCTGTACCGTTCAGCGCGTGCTGCCGGTGCGCCCGCCAAGGCGATACAGGCCTATCTGCGTGCGCTGGGCACCAAAATGTCGGTCAGCCGTGATGTGCGCTCGACCGATGAATTCGACATTGTTCTGGGGTATAAACGCGCAGAAACGGGTGAGATAGAAGTGGGCGACCTGATGTATGCCGGGCTGGACCGTGGTGGCAAATCCAAGGCACAGCTGCTACGATGGAAAAGCGGCGGCAAGACCCAGTGGTTTGAAGCGTCCGGCGTAGGCGAAAGCCGCGGTGAACTGGCGCGGCCCGTGCGCGGACGGATCAGCTCACGCTATGGCATGCGCCGTCACCCGATCCTGAAATACCGCCGGATGCACAGCGGCCTTGATTTCAAGGCGCGCCATGGTGAACCGATTTATGCCGCCAGCGACGGCGTGGTTCAATATGCCGGGCGCAAAGGCGGTTTCGGCAAATATGTGAAAATTCGTCACGGCGGTGGCCTCGCCAGCGGATATGCGCATATGAGCCGCATCGCGGTTTCATCGGGCCGCCGGGTGCGCCGGGGTCAGATTATCGGCTATGTGGGTTCCACAGGCCTTTCGACCGGGCCGCACCTGCACTACGAACTTTACCGCGGCGGGCGCCCCATTAATCCGCAGTCCGTACGTTTTACCACACGCGCGCAACTTTCGGGCAGCGACCTGCGCAATTTCAAGGCCAAGCTGGCGCGATTGAAGCGCGTTGAGCCGGGGGCTGCTTTGCGCTCAATAACCAAGACGGAAGAAGCGAAAGAGCCCATCCGCGAGATTGAACGTATCGAGGGCAGCAGCTCCTGAAACGCCCTTGGCGGGAGTGTCCCGCAGCGCTAGGAAGGTTCCATGCCTGATATGCCCTCATTCCCATCTACCCGCCTGCGCCGCACGCGCTCCACGCCGTGGAGCCGCAATCTGGTGCGTGAGAATCGGCTGTCGCCGCACGACCTGATCTGGCCGTTGTTCATTACATCCGGCACCGGCGTTGAAGAACCGGTGGCCAGCCTGCCGGGCGTGTCGCGTTGGTCAGTTGACAATATTGTGGAGCGTGCCCGTGAAGCAGTGGCGCTGGACATCCCGTGTGTAGCACTGTTTCCGAATACACCGCCGGACAAGCGCAGCGACGATGGCGCAGAAGCGCTGAATCCCGATAATCTCATGTGCACGGCGATCCGGGCAATCAAGGGTGCACTGGGTGATGATATTGGCGTGCTGACTGATGTGGCGCTCGACCCCTATACCAGCCATGGCCAGGACGGCCTTATTAATGACAAAGGCTATGTGCTCAACGATGCCACCAGTGACGTGCTGACTGCGCAGGCGCTTATCCAGACTGAGGCCGGAGCGGATATTATTGCGCCGAGTGACATGATGGACGGGCGCATTGGCCGGATCCGCGATGCATTGGAAAGTGGCGGACATCACAATGTGCAGATCATGGCCTATTCGGCCAAATATGCGAGCGCCTTTTACGGCCCGTTCCGTGACGCTGTGGGGTCTGGCGGACTGCTGAAAGGTGACAAGAAAAGCTATCAGATGGACCCCGCCAATGCGGATGAAGCCATGCGGGAGATTGCAATGGATATAGCTGAAGGGGCGGATAGCGTGATGGTCAAGCCGGGTCTGCCTTATCTGGATATTGTGCGCGCTGCGGCGGATAGTTTCAATATACCGGTCTTTGCCTATCAGGTATCCGGTGAATATGCGATGATCGAAGCTGCGGCAGCGGCAGGCGCGGGGGACCGTGATACGCTTATTCTTGAAACGCTGATGGCCTTCAAGCGCGCCGGGTGCAGCGGTGTGCTCACTTACCATGCGGCCCATGCCGCGCGGTTGCTGAATGGCTGAAAAAATCGCTGATCCTGTTTATGCGCCGCGCGATATGGCGCGTTATGCCAAGCCGCTTTTTGTGGCAACGATCCTGACAGGCTCTTTCCTGCTATTCCTGGTCCAGCCCATGATTGCACGCATGGCGTTGCCCCGTCTGGGCGGTGCGCCCAATGTATGGAACAGCGCGATGCTGGTTTATCAGGCGCTGCTGCTTGGCGGCTATGCCTATGCCCATCGCATTTCGGCACTGCGTCCCAAAACACAAACCGGTGTGCATGTCCTGTTGCTGCTGTTTGCTGCTTTCTGGCTTCCTGTTGGCCTGATGATGATACAGCCGCCACAGGGCGAAGCCGTGTTCCTGTGGATTTTATGGCTGTTGATGGCCTCTATCGGACCATTGTTTTTCGCTATTTCCGCGCAGGCACCCCTGATGCAGAGATGGTATGCGTTTGTTGAAAGCGACAAGGAGCCATACGCGCTTTATGCGGCGTCAAATTTCGGCAGCTTTACAGGACTGCTCGCCTACCCGCTGCTGGTGGAACCCTATATGCCGATTGCCATGCAGCAGGTGCTGTGGAGTACGCTTTATGTTTGCCTGATGCTTCTGGTGGCGGCCTGTGCACTGGTCACCATGCGTCACGGCGATGCAAGTAAACAAAGAGCACCGCATGATGCTGCGGCGGCTTCCGGTCCGCGCCCTGTGCTGCGTCAATGCCTGTACTGGATCATTCTTGCCTTTGTGCCATCTGGCCTGATGCTATCCACGACGACGCACCTCACCACTGATCTTATCGCCATGCCGCTGCTTTGGGTTATTCCGCTAGGCCTGTATCTGCTCAGTTTCACTGTGGCTTTTGCAACAAAGCGCATATTGGCAGACATCGTGACTTGGGCTGCACCGTTCATCATATTGGCAGGTGGTGGGGGTGCTTTCATGGTCAGTGGCGGCAGCTCGATGGTTGCTGCTGGGGTCAGCCTGGTACTGATGTTTATTGTCGCCATTGCGCTGCACACACAAATGTACCGGACGCGGCCGTCACCTGATCACCTGACGCTGTTTTACCTGATGATGTCGGTAGGCGGTGTATTGGGCGGCATATTTTGCGCATTGGTGGCACCGCTTATATTCGACTGGATATATGAGCACCCGATACTCGTGGTGCTCTCGGCGTTGCTCGTACCGCAAAAGGCTTTACTGTATCCTTCCGCTTTTACGGACATGGATTCCGGCGCGCGTAGGCGGGTATATTATATACTTGCCGCTATCGCGCTGGCCATATCTCTTCTTATTTTCAAGACTTGGGGTTCACCTTATGATGCACCCGGCTATTTCGCGCTGACGGCTATATTCTGTCTCGGGCTGCTATGCATGGGCAGAGCGGCTGCCTTTGCCTTGTGCGTTGCCGCTGTCATGCTGGGCTATGGCGGATGGTTGAATATATATCGGTCACTCGACGATACTCGCACGCGCAGCTATTTTGGTGTCTATACCGTTGCGAACTATCCCGAGGAGAACGTACGTCGGCTGTCGCATGGCACTACATTGCACGGGATGCAGTTCACGGATGCAGCACGTGAAAAAGCGCCGACTACATATTATGGCCCGCAATCCGGCGTTGGTCTTGCACTGGCTGCAGCACCGCAGCTTTTTGGCGACAGCGCTAAAATAGGCATAGTTGGTCTCGGCACAGGTACGCTGGGCTGCTATCGCACAGCGGGTCAGGCGTGGCATTTCTTTGAAATCGACCCGGCGATGGTCGATATTGCCAAGGACCCCACGAAGTTCACCTATCTTTCCAAATGTACGCCCGATGCGCCGATACATATTGGCGACGCCCGGCTTACGCTGGCTGAGCGGGAGCCCGCCAGTTTTGACCTGCTTGTTATCGACGCTTTCTCATCCGATGCGATTCCGATGCACCTGCTCACACATGAAGCCTTTGATGTGTATGAGACGGCAATGACTAAAGACGGGCTATTGGTGATCCATATTTCCAACCGTTATGTGAACCTGCGCCCTGTGCTCGCTGTCGAAGCGCACAGGCGCGGCTGGGCGCTTGCGGAACGGCTCAACAATATTGATGTAGAAAGCAACACGACAGGGGAATCTTCCTCGTCCTGGGTTGCATTTGCAAGGGATGAAAATCGCCTGACCGAACTGACTGGCACGGTTGCCAGCGCCGATGCAGCAAATGCAAATGCCGCTATGTGGCTGCCTGTCAAACAGCGAGAGGGTTTTACCGGATGGACCGATGATTATGGTTCCGTCCTGCCATTGCTGAAATTCCTGGAGGAGAATGGCGATGCAAAATGATGTGACCATATTGTCGCTGCACGGCAAGACACCCAAAATCCATGATAGCGCCTTTATCGCCCCAGGATGCCGGATTATCGGTGATGTCGAGATAGGGCCTGATGCGAGCATCTGGTATAACTGCGTTATCCGTGCCGATGTGAACCGCATCGTGATCGGTGCGCGCACCAATGTGCAGGACGGGACAGTGATTCACTGCGATAGCCCCAAGCCGGGCCGGGAAGACGGCTTTCCCACCATTATCGGTGAAGACGTGCTGATCGGGCATATGGCGATGGTGCATGGCTGCATATTGGAGGACCGCGCTTTTGCCGGTCTGGGTACGATTGTCATGGATGGCTGCGTGATAGAGGGCGATGGTATGCTGGCTGCGGGCGCGATGCTGACCCCGAACAAACGTATCGAAAGCGGTCAGCTATGGACGGGCCGCCCCGCCAAATATCTGCGTGACCTTCCCGAACCCGCCATTGCCGAAATGCGGGCCGGAGTGGCGCATTATGTAGAGAATGGTCGTGCGCACAAAAAGGCGGGCGGTGCATGAGCGCGGGCATCTGACCCTCCGCCTCGCCCGTGAGTCATGCGATATTTGGCAGAAAGTCCGGCGGGCGGCCATGATGGGGTGTGCCGCCCGCCGGATTGCTGGCACATGCGGGACCAGATTTCCGCCTGCCATAGCCAGGTATGGGACCTGGCTAAACTGGTGTTTCAGCCATAGTGCATGGCCGTAGGGCGCTCTCCGCGCTCACGTGCGGCCATGGCCTGATCAGCTGTGCGTGTCATTTCTTTCAGTTTTGCCTCGCGCGCGCGTTTCTGCGCCGGAACCTCAAACCCGAAAATATTCAGCCCGGCGACCAGCTTCTCCCGGTTTATACCGCCCGTCCCGATGACCAGAGCCAGTCCGATAGACGCGATGGAGATGCACGAAAATGTGATGAAAGCACTGTTAATATCCATGATGAGCTATTCCCCTGTTTTGACCATTGCATGATTTTGGGTTTGATCCCGGTGAACAAAGTCTCGCCATGGCTGGTTAAGGGCAGGTAAGCAGATATGGTTACGCAAATATTGGGATTGATGCAGTGCAGTTTTCCGCGGATTATTTTTCCGCAGCGCTTGCTTCTGCATTGCGCACAAAACGCTGCTGGTTCGCAATGTGCCAGTTTTCACCGCCATTGACAGGCATTTCCATGGTTGAACCGAAACTGTCTGGTGTCACGCTGCACCGCCTTGAGGAATTCGCGCCCAAGCCTGAAGACATTATGGAAGCGGTCAAGTTCGAACCGCGCGATGCCTATCCGAAAGGCTTTGCCGAATATTGCGAAAAAGGTGATGAAAAAGAAAAACAGCGCAGGTAGGCGCGGTTGCGCCGCGAGAACAGCCGGAAATACCAGTCCATTGTGAAGCCGGTTTAACGGCCTGATAACCTGCCGCATGCTATAATGCGTGCATGGGCAAGCATAATGTCACCCCGTTTCCGCGCCACCCCTATCCCCGGCGCAAGGCAGAAAGGCTGCGTTTCCTGCCGCCTGAGATGCTGCGGGAGCGGGGCATGGGCTGGGGCGCTTTTGCGGTGCTGACCGCTGCATTATGTGCCGCGGTATTTGCCGCGATCTGGTTTTATGACGGGCCGCTGCCGGCGCGCGCGGCGGGGCTGATGGGCGGTGCGGGCACGGCCCCTGCGGCGGTGACTGATCCATATCGGACGCAGTTTTCGGTCTGCGGCTTTGGCCCGCGCATCAATTGCGTGGTCGATGGTGACACGATCTGGCACGGAGGGAACAAGATCCGCATTGCGGACATCAACACGCCAGAGGTCAGCGACCCCGCCTGCGATGCCGAGGCGGCACTGGGCCAGCGCGCCACATACCGGCTGCGCGAACTGCTCAACGCGGGCGCGTTTGATCTGGAAAGTATAGACCGCGAAACCGACCGCTACGGCCGCCAGCTCCGCGTGGTGACGCGCGGCGGGGAGAGCCTAGGCGACACACTGGTCGAGGAAGGCCTGGCGGAGAGGTGGCGGGGGTATAAGAGGAGCTGGTGTTAGGGGGCGGGGATTGTTGCGATAACGTTAAAACTTAATCAATATGTTTTACTTCTTTCAGGAGTTGGGTTTCATATTTATCCTTAGGGAAATATGACATGAATTCACGACTGCCGAATTTGAGTTTAAGTTTGTGCATCAAGTCCCTATCAGTTTCCGAATAGAGTATGGCGATACCCATGGGTGCTAAAATATCGCGAGCACCACCATTTCGGCGAATACGTTTCATGAAGTCGTCTTGGGCAGCTACAGCAGCAATTTGGACTCTGGATACAGGAATATTTTGATAACGCTCAAAAAGCATTGCAATTCGCTTTGTTCCACCTTTGAGTGACATAATTGCATTCCTGTCACTTTCGTTAACTAACGTCCAAAAATTTGGAGTATAATCGTAATCCCAAGCAATCTGCCAAATGTTATCTCTTCCAGCTGCAGAGATAGATGTCTTTTTGTCTCTATTTTTACCGGACCGAAGGTAATCGGGGCGTGCCCTTATGAGACCAAAGCTACATTGGGATTTAGCTTCATCAATACGCATTAAAATGCAGAATTGATCTATGGCTTCTGGCGGAATCATCCACCCTGATTTGCCTGCACTCGTAAATTTTACATCAACTTCACGTTCACCAATCAGCAAATCTAGATAGACACCTTTAGGGACTTTTAGCCAATCGCGCAGTAATATTTCGAATTTGGTTCCTAAGTAGGTTTTTTCAGTTTTCTCAAGCTCTTTAAAGAAAAAGCGACCTGTTCGTGCCGTATCAATCACTTCATCAATAGCTGAACGGAAAAAACCTCGAAGCTTTTCTTCGAATATTTTTTTGCCGCCTACTGCTGCCATCAAGTCCTTCTCTAAAGAATGTAGATCGGCAAAGTCAGGGTGGTCAGGTTCCAGCGGTCTGTAGCCGTCACTAGGAAACCGGTCAGGCAACTTTCTGAACCGAGAAAAGCTTTTGTACAGACAGGGCCATTTTTAGATTATTTGCAACTGCCTTTGCCACTGGGGGAGGAAAGGCATTGCCTACCTGGCGATAGCTACTGGTTTTTTTGCCATAAAATTGCCAGCTATCTGGAAACCCCTGTAGTCTGGCAACCATACGT
Source organism: uncultured Sphingomonadaceae bacterium (assembly GCA_947497085.1). GTDB lineage: Bacteria > Pseudomonadota > Alphaproteobacteria > Sphingomonadales > Sphingomonadaceae > Alg239-R122. Next base: position 303,186 of record CANMFE010000003.1, on the reverse strand, counting down.
ACTGTCAGGCGAGGCGTACCCACAAAATCTGAGTCAGGCGCCTCGTTGAAAAGGCTTTTGCCTTCTACACCTAAAGCAGCCCATGCTTTGCGTGCACGTGTAGGCCCCAGATCAGGCCCTCCATGTTTTTTGGAACCACCGACAATAGTCGGTGCAATATCATCTGCGTTATCGGCCCATTTTTTTGCCCCGCGCCAGCCATTTTCGGCCATCAGATCATAGAGTGTTTCCCCCACGGATGGGGGATTCTGCTTAAGTGCTGCAGGCCAGTCAAATGCTTCGATTAAGTCTTTGCGAATAGCGACTATTACTACTCTGGGCCGTAGCTGGGGCACACCGAAGTCGGAGGCATTCAATAGTCGCCAGTCAGCATGGTAGCCAAGTTTGCTCAACTGTTTCTTTAGGCCGAGTCTATAATCTTCAAATACGGCAGACAAGAAACCACGGACGTTCTCAATCATTATGGCTTTGGGACGAATTTCGTCGATTAATCGCAGTGCAGCTGGAAAGAGGTTTCGTTCGTCGCGTTCACCCAACTGTTTTCCAGCGATTGAGAATGGCGGGCAGGGAAGACCGGCAGTTAATAATTCTGTACCTTTGAACGGAGTGCCATCAAATGAATTCATATCAGCGGTACGTACGTCCCATTGCGGACGGTTTAGTCGCAGTGTTTCGGCAAAATCGGGCTCAATCTCAACTAAGGCGTTGTGACGAAAACCGGCTTGCTCCAAACCCAAGGCTTGCCCACCCGCACCAGCACAAAACTCAATAGATTGCATAATATGCGTCCCTTTTTACTGATATGGAACATATCATGAACATTGTGTAAGTCAACCTACTCCGCCGCGACTCCCGCATCCTCAAACATATCCGGCCCCTCATCCGCAGCGACATCCTCGTTCGCGGGTTTGCCCTTGCGTTTGTCGAAGCTGTCCCACACGTCGTTCCAGTTGCCGGTGGTGGCGGCCTTGGAATATTCGGTAGCGCGGGTTTCGAAGAAATTGGCGTGCTCAACCCCGTTGAGCAATGGCGCGAGCCATGGCAGCGGGTGGTCCTCGACCATATAGATCGGCTGGAAGCCAAGCTGCCCCAGCCGCCAGTCGGCGATATAGCGGATGTACTTCTTGATTTCCTTCGCGGTCATGCCGGGCACGGGGCCGTCCTCAAACGCAAGGTCAATAAAGGCATCCTCAAGCCGGACGGTTTTCTGGCAGCAGTCGATAATATCTTCCTTGACCGACTTGGTCAGGCAGTCGCGCTCTGCACAAAACGCGTGGAAGAGTTTCGTGATGCCTTCGCAGTGCAGGCTTTCGTCGCGCACCGACCAGCTCACGATCTGTCCCATGCCCTTCATCTTGTTAAAGCGCGGGAAGTTCATCAGCATGGCGAATGACGCGAACAGCTGTAGCCCTTCGGTGAATCCGCCGAACATGGCCAGCGTCTTGGCGATATCCTCGTCATTATCGACGCCGAATTCGTTGAGGTAATCATGCTTTGCGGCCATTTCCTCATATTCCAGGAACATGCCGTACTCGCTTTCGGGCATGCCGATCGTGTCGAGCAGGTGCGAGTAAGCGGCGATATGCACCGTTTCCATGTTGGAAAATGCGGTGAGCATCATCTTGATCTCGGTCGGCTTGAACACGCGGCCATATTTGTCGTGATAGCAGTTCTGCACCTCGACATCGGCCTGCGTAAAGAAGCGGAAGATTTGCGTCAGCAGGTTGCGCTCATGGTCGGAAAGCTTCTGCGCCCAGTCGCGGCAATCCTCGCCCAGCGGCACTTCCTCCGGCATCCAGTGGATCTGCTGCTGGCGTTTCCAGAAGTCATAGGCCCATGGATATTCAAACGGTTTATATTGTGTGCGGGCTTCGAGTAATGACATCTTCTTTTGCTTCCTTGTGTTTCAATTCTGTTTTAGCTGCTGCTTAGCAAAGCCCGCAGCATGGGCAGGTTGAGCAGGATATTGCCTGCCAGCATCGCGCCGCCGGCTATCGCCTGTATCCTGCCCATTTTCACCCATAAAGGCGCATGTGGATGGCCGGGTTCGGCCCTGGCACGGCGCATCTTGGAAAGCCCGGCCAGCATCTGCCACAGACAGATCGCGGCAAAGGCGATCGTGATCCAGACCAGTGTTGACGGGCTTATCACCATGGCTGCGCCTACCTTATGCTCCTTGCGTTACGGGAAGCGTCACTGGCACGCCAGACACTCGTCATAGTCGGTGCTTTCCGCGGTGGCGAGTTCGACCTGTTTTGCGTCCAGCGTGTTGTCCGCTTCGACCCCGCCTGCAAAACCGGCACGCTGGATTGATTTGGAACGCAGGTAATAGAGCGACTTGATGCCTAGCTCCCACGCCTTGTAATGTAGCATCAGCAGGTCCCATTTGTCGACATCCGCAGGGATGAAGAGGTTGAGCGACTGTGCCTGGTCAATAAACGGCGTGCGGTCCGCGGCGAGTTCGAGCAGCCAGCGCTGGTCAATCTCAAAGCTGGTTTTGAATGTGTCCTTTTCTTCCTGTGTCAGGAAGTCGAGATGCTGCACACTGCCGCCTTTCTCGAGGATCGAGTTCCACACATTGGCGCTGTCTTTCGATTTTTTCTGCAGCACTTTTTCCAGGTGCGGGTTCTTGACGATAAAGCTGCCCGACAGGGTTTTGTGCGTATAGATATTCGCCGGGATCGGTTCGATACATGCGCTGGCGCCGCCGCAGATGATGGAGATGGACGCGGTCGGCGCGATTGCCATCTTGCAGCTGAAGCGTTCCATCGCGCCCTGATCGGCTGCATCAGGGCAGGGACCGCGTTCTTTTGCCAGCATCATTGAGGCTTCGGACGCCTTGCCCGAAATATGCTTGAAGATTTTCATGTTCCACGATTTCGCCATGGCGCTTTCAAAGCCAAGCCCGCGGGCCTGCAGGAAGCTGTGATAGCCCATCACGCCCAGGCCGACACTGCGTTCGCGCATCGCGCTATATTTGGCGCGCGCCATTTCTTCGGGTGCGCGGTCAATATAGTCCTGCAGCACATTGTCGAGCATGCGCATTACATCCTCGATAAACAGGCCGTCCCCGCTCCACTCATCCCATTTGTCAAGGTTGAGGGAGGAGAGACAGCAGACCGCAGTGCGGTCTTCACCATGCTGGTCGCGACCCGTGGGCAAAGTGATTTCACTGCAAAGGTTGGATGTGGAAACTTTCAGGCCGACATCGCGGTGATGTTTCGGCATCATCCGGTTTACCGTGTCGGCGAACACGATATAGGGCTCGCCCGTGGCAAGGCGGGTTTCCACCAGTTTCTGGAACAGCGAGCGGGCGTCAACCGTGCCGCGCACACTGCCATCCTTGGGTGATTTCAGGTCAAATTCCGCGCCGTCACGCACCGCTTCCATAAATTCATCGGTGATGAGCACGCCATGGTGCAGGTTCAACGCCTTGCGGTTGAAATCGCCCGACGGCTTGCGGATTTCGAGGAATTCCTCAATTTCGGGATGGCTGACGTCGAGATAACAGGCGGCGCTGCCGCGGCGCAGTGACCCCTGCGAAATGGCGAGCGTCAGGCTGTCCATCACCCGCACAAACGGAATGATGCCCGATGTCTTGCCGTTCAGGCCGACCGGCTCGCCAATCCCGCGCACGCTGCCCCAATAGGTGCCAATGCCGCCGCCGCGCGAAGCGAGCCAGACATTCTCGTTCCATGTGTTGACGATCCCGCCCAATGAGTCGTCGACCGAGTTGAGATAGCATGAAATGGGCAGGCCGCGTCCGGTGCCGCCGTTTGACAGCACAGGCGTGGCGGGCATGAACCACAGCTTGGAAATATAGTCATATAGCCGCTGCGCATGATCCTGATCATCGGCATAGGCATCAGCCACGCGCGCGAACAGATCCTGGAATTTTTCACCCGGCAGCAGGTAACGGTCGATCAGCGTTTCCTTGCCAAACTCGGTCAGGTTCGCGTCCCGGCTTTCGTCGGTGGCGATAGTGAACCGGCGCGGATTGACCTTGTGGCTGTCATCCTTTTGCTTGGCAGGCGCCGCTTCCGCCGCCGTTTCGCTTCCGCTTTTTTCGATCAGTCTTTCTTCGTTGCTCACGCCTGTGCCATCCTGTTTGCTTTCGGGCTCTGTTTTCGCAGATTTTTGCGGGGCGGCCTTTGACACATTTTCTTTTTCCGGCGCATCATCACCCGCCGTATCCAGTGTATCGCTATCCATGCCCGCTGTCTTGCCCGTGTCTCTAAAATCCATGACGCCCCCGAATGTTCCCCAGCATTGCTGTATATTTGTTCTCTATGTGTTCGATTCGGCAGGCCAGACCTGTCGAATAGCATTTTTATATCTGTGCCGGCGAAAAACTTATCCCCAGCCTGTCCCCAACGGACCGTCTGAAAACAGCATGGGGCTGGCGCTTTTTTCGGCGCAAAAAACGCCGCGCGCGATGTGTCAATTCAATCGCGACTTTCGCCTCAGCTACTAGCAGTAGATGTGCCCCCAACGGCCCAACACTACCTATAGTGCCTGAATCATTTTCAGACGCAAGAGGGTAAATGACAAATTAATGACTCCATTCACCGCATATATGATTCACTTTATCGCACCAGCAAAATGGTGCAGCGCAGCGACGCGCGGGCAAAGCTGGCCTTCATGAATTGCAAGGGCGAGGATCAAATTTTTTATATTTTATGATGGGCTGTGTAAAAATTGCATCGCGGCAAAAAATACGTCCATTTGTCGCGGGCAGTCACGCAGGGGCGTGTCGGTATATGTCTGCGCCCGGTGCAAATAGATTATCCAGCATGAAATATCAATTTATGCTAAGTGATTAGCACTGGTAAACAACCGCGCAGCATGCGCAGAGGAGAGTGTTATGGCAGGAGGATTGGCAGCTGTTCTGTCCGGCGGGGGTGCGCGCGGCGCATTCCAGGTCGGTGTGCTGGATGAGCTTATAACGAATCGCGGTGTCCGCTTTGACATATTTGCAGGTGTGTCGACCGGCGCGATACAGGCATTGGGCGGGGCTATGAATGACATGCCCGCATTGCTTGACCAGTGGCTATCGATAAAGCGTAACAGCGATATTTATCGCAAGCGGCCATTGGGCGCGGCCAGCGCGCTGTTCGGCTCCGACTCGCTCTACAATGCAAAAGCCATTAAAAAGAAGATCAAGGATTTTGCCGACCCGGAAAAGCTGCGCAGATCGCGGCGCAAGCTGCGCGTAGGTGTCGTCAACCTGACCACGGGTGACTATGTCGATATTGACGAGAAGAATCCGAATATAGGCGACTGGGTCTATGCGTCGAGCGCGCAGCCCCCTTTTTTCCAGCCGCTCAAAACGAGCGACGGGACAAAATGGGTTGATGGCGGCGTGCGCGACATTGCCCCGCTCAGCAGCGCGATGAAACTGAAACCGCGCGCGTTGCTGGTGATACTGGCCTCACCGCGTGAAGCGCCGGTTGTGCCGGGCAAGACTTATGATGACCTGGTCGAGATCGGTCTGCGGTCGGTCGAGATACTGACGGGTGAGATCGCGCGCAGCGATGTGGATAATGCCATGCTGATTAACGACCTGCTTGCCGCGCGGGAATCGCAGCTGCGCAAGCTGATGGACATGGGCCTGACCGGGGAACAGATTGCACAGATACTTATGCCGCTTGATACACAGCTTGCCCGCTATAATTTTGCGCCGGTGCGCATTATCGAACCCGCACCCGAAGTGGCGTTTTCGGATGCGCTTGATTTCAAGCCATCCAGAATCCGGGCGGCAATCGATGCCGGGCGGCAGGCGGTGATTGACCAGTGGCCCTCGCTCCGTTTGTTTTTGCAGGTTTAGGGGTGCGAACAAAACTTGCCTGTATCCGCTATATTCGCCAAAAGGCATGAACCAATTCCCAACATGGCGGAGCCGATATGACGACCATCATCAAAGAAGTCGACCTGATTGAAAGCGTGGCAGATAGCCTGCAATTTATCAGCTATTATCACCCGATGGATTATATCCGTGCGCTGGGTGAGGCGTATAGGGCGGAAAAATCGCCCGCGGCCAAGGATGCGATTGCGCAGATCCTCACCAATTCGAAAATGTGTGCCGAGGGGCATCGGCCGATTTGCCAGGATACGGGTATTGTCACGGTATTTGTGAAATGGGGGCAGGATTGCCGTCTGGAATCGGATAAATCGCTACAGCAGGTGGTCGATGAAGGCGTGCGCCGCGCATACCTGCACCCTGAAAACAAGCTGCGTGCCTCGATTTTGGCCGACCCCGCTTTCACGCGCCGCAATACGAAGGACAATACACCTTCGGTCATGCATGTCGAAATGGTGCCGGGCAGCGCGGTCAGCATTGATGTCGCGGCGAAAGGCGGTGGGTCGGAGAACAAGTCGAAGTTCAAGATGATGAATCCGTCCGACAATATTGTGGACTGGGTGCTGGAGATGATCCCGCAAATGGGCGCGGGCTGGTGCCCGCCCGGCATGCTGGGCATCGGCATTGGCGGCACGGCGGAAAAGGCGGTGATGCTGGCCAAGGAAAGCCTGATGGGCAGTATTGATATGGCGCAGCTGAAAGAACGCGGACCGCGCAATGATATTGAGGAGCTGCGCATCGAATTGTTCGACAAAGTCAATGCGCTTGGCATCGGTGCGCAGGGACTGGGCGGTCTTTCCACCATATTGGATGTGAAGATCATGGATTTTCCGACCCATGCTGCATCGAAACCGGTGGCGATGATCCCGAACTGCGCCGCGACCCGGCATGCGCACTTTACGCTGGACGGCAGCGGGCCTGCCTATCTGGAAGCGCCCAAGCTGGACGAGTGGCCCGATGTGAACTGGGCGCCATCTTCCGAAGCAAAACGGGTGCAGCTCGATGAATTGACCAGCGAAGAAGTGCAGAGCTGGAAACATGGCGACCGGCTCTTGCTCAATGGCAAGATGCTGACCGGGCGGGATGCTGCGCACAAACGGATCAAGGATATGCTGGCGCGCGGCGAACAGTTGCCCGTCGAATTTCGCGGGCGCGTCATCTATTATGTCGGCCCGGTTGATCCGGTGGGTGAGGAAGTGGTGGGCCCCGCAGGCCCTACTACCGCCACGCGGATGGACAAGTTTACCGACATGATGCTGGAAGAAGGTCTGCTGGCCATGGTCGGCAAGGCGGAACGCGGACCGATGGCGATCGAGGCGATCAAAAAGCATAAATCGGCATACCTGATGGCGGTGGGCGGCAGCGCGTACCTTGTCAGCCGCGCGATCAAAGGTAGCAGGATTGTGGGCTTTGAAGATCTTGGCATGGAAGCGATTTACGAGTTTGAGGTGCAGGATATGCCGGTGACTGTCGCGGTCGACAGCGCGGGCGACAGTGTCCACCATCTCGCACCGCTGGTATGGCGGGAGAAAATCGCGAAGGAAGGCCTGCTGGAAGAAGCATAATGTTTGGCCGCCGGGACATCGATCTTGTTTCTCCGCACAGCCCGGAGGATATTGCGCGCACGCTCAAGAAAATCATGAAGCGGGAAATGCCAAAGAAAAAGGCGCGTGTGATCGGCAACGGCACGCAATATGACATGGAACTGCGCTACGTGCGGCGGCGGCAGAAGAACAGCTTTGCGCCCGTGCTCAAAGCAAAGATGGAGCCGCATGACGGTGGCACGCGCATTACCGGCACGCTGGGCATACCGATCGGCGGGATCAGCTTCCTGATTTTCTGGTTTGCGATGCTGGCCATGATTTTCATCCCGGCTGGCTTCACTTTTGATATCACGCTTTTGCTTATCAGCGCGGGCATGGCTCTGTTCGGGGCCATATTTGGCTGGGTTGGCATCCGGGCCGGCCGTGAAGACCCCACGCATATTCTGGGTTTTCTCGCCCGCGAACTGGACGCGCATCCGGCGGATACCTAAATATATCCCATGAACATATCCATCATTCTGATTTTCCTGTGCGGCGTGGCCAATTTCGCCATGCACAAGGCGACCATGGAAAGCCGGCATCCGATGGTTGAGCAGATGCGCCATTCCATGGGGAAAGGCTTTGGTGGCTGGGCGGGCTATGCGCTCGAATTCGCGGTGCTGCTCGCCGCCATGGGGTTCGCCGGCGCAGGTTCGACAATCGCGCTGTTCGTGTACGGGGTGTACACGCTGTTCAATGCCGCAGCGGCCTGGATGCTGCTGAGCGGGCGGATGTGATTTTTTGGTGGTTGGAAAGTCTTTTTGATTTCACGGCCAGGCGCTACGCGCCAGCCTCCAAATGGGTTCCGGTGGGTAAGGCCGGGCGCGCAGTCGCGCTTGCGAGCGGCTGACCGCCGCTCGGGATTTCGCCACACGGACGTTTTTGCGAAACTGCAGAAACCTCAAAGCTATCTTCTGGCGTTGTTCCGAGTTGCGCCTAGCAACTCGGCAAGGCCGACCGGCCGCCGGCCCTTATTGGGCCGAACCCATTTGGAGGCGGATGCGCAGCATCTCGCCGTGAAATCAAAAAAGACTCAGCGAAGCCGTGAGGTCAATAAAAACTCTTTCACACCGCCTTTAGCGCATTATCGAAATCGGCGATCAGGTCTTCCGGATCCTCGACACCGATCGAGATGCGCACCAGATTATCCGTGATGCCGAGCTGCGCGCGGCGTTCTTCGGATACCGACAGGTGCGTCATTGCGGCGGGATGGCTGGCCAGCGTTTCCGTGCCGCCCAGACTTACCGCCAGCTTGGCAATGCGCATGGCGTCAAGGAAGGCAAAGCTTTCTGCCTCACCGCCGTTGATAAACAGCGAGAAGGTGGAGCCTGCGCCGGTACAATGGCGATCATAAATATCCTGCTGCGACGCATCGTCGATAAAGCCGAGATAACCGAGGCCATCGACTTTGGCATGGTCTTTCAGAAAGGCGCATACTTTTGCGGCATTTTCGCCCGCGCGCGTCATGCGCAGTTCCACTGTCTCCAATGAACGCAGCAGCATCCATGCGGTATTGGGATCACAGATTGTGCCAATCGTGTTGCGCAGTGCGCGCACCGGGTCCATGAATTTTTTCGCCCCGATAAGCCCGCCTGCAACAAGGTCGCTATGCCCGCCGACATATTTGGTCAGACTGTAGACGGTAATATCCGCGCCATGCGCCAGCGGGGTCTGCCACAACGGGCCCAGGAACGTGTTGTCGATGGCGATGGGCGGTTTGTAATCGGCATCACCATAGAGCGCATCACGGCTGGCGGACACGGCTTCGATATCGACGAGCGCATTGGTCGGGTTGGCGGGGCTTTCCAGATAGATCATCGCCACCTTGCCGCCAGTTTCCGCCGCTTTCGCCTTGGCCTGGTCCAGGATGTTGTCCAGCTCAGCGCGGCTCGCACCTGCCGGGAAATCAAGATAGGTAATGCCAAAGCGCGACAGGATTTTGGAGACCATGGATTCGGTCGCGGCATAGAGCGGGCCGGAATGCACGATCACGTCATTCTGGCTGGCATAGGCGAGGAACAGCGTGGCGATGGCGGACATGCCGCTGGAGAAAACCAATGCGTCTTCGGCATCTTCCCAGACGCTCAGCCGATCTTCGAGAATTTCCTGGTTCGGGCCATTGAAGCGCGAGTATACCAGCCCTTCGGCGCCGCCGGGGCGCTTGCCGGTCAGGCCTTCAAAATGACGCTTGCCTGCCGCTGCGCTTTCGAATGCGAATGTGGAGGTAAGAAAGATAGGGGGTTTTAGTGAACCTTCGGACAGTGTCGGGTCAAAGCCATGCCCCATCATCAATGTCGCGGGTTTCAGCTTGCGGCCACCCAGTTTTTCCACTTCTGGCTTCGCCTTACGGCGCGGTGTGGGTTCGCCCACAGGTTTTACGGTGTCGGTCATGGATACCCTCCTTGATATGCGCTCTGCCTAGATGAATGGCGGCGCGTGAATCGCTCCCAGGAAGGCAGGAGCCAGACATAGCAGCATCAGGGTCCGAGATTCTAACCTCCGCAGAATCATATCGCCTGAAACCTGTGCGGGATTGATAAAATGAAATGGTGATTATGGGAAGGGGGAGAAGGAGGTTTTTTGGGTGAAGGTAATAATCCTCCCTGAAACGAAGTTTCGGGGAGGGGGACCGCCAGCGCAGCTGGTGGTGGAGGGGTGAAAGCGGAAATAAGTTAGCTTTGTGTTTAGTTGAACCCACCCCTCCACCACTTGACTACGTCAAGCGGTCCCCCTCCCCATCGCTGCGCGATAGGGAGGATCAAAAAAGCGCAGCCACTGCCCATACCGCGCCGATCATGATCGGTACGCCCGCAATATCGAGCAACAGCCCCGACTTCAGCATTTTCGGCAGCGCGATATGGCCGCTGGCCCAGGCGATCGCATTTGGCCCGGTGCCGGATGGCAGCATAAAGCCCCAGCTCGCGGCCATCGCGGCGGGCATGGCGAGCAGGATCGGATCAACGCCCAGCGCGAGGATCAGCGCTGCGACCACGGGGATAATCCCGCTCGCCGTGGCGACATTGGATGCAAATTCGGTGACAAGAATCACCAGCGCCACGAGTGCAATGGCAATGACGATAAGTGGCACGGCAGAGAGCGGTTCAAGCGCACTACCAAGCCATATATCGAGGCCCGATGCGCCAATGCCCGCTGCGAGTGCGAGGCCGCCGCCGAACATCATGATGACTCCCCATGGCGCGCGGTCTGCCTCTTTCCATTCGAGCAGCGGTCGGCCCGTCCCATCGGGAATGAGGAACAGCAATATGCCGCCGATAATGGCGATACTGCCATCGGTCAGTGCGCCAGATACGGTCACGCTTTTCAGCAACGGTAGCGTCATCCATGCCAGCACGACCAGGGCGACAAGGGGCACGAGGCGTTTTTCGGCTGTGGACCATGCGCTCTGTCCCGAAATGGCTTGCCGCGCGACCGTGACATCGAACGTGTCAGCGGAAAGATTCTGGATTTTCCCAAGGATCAATGCGCATACGGGAATGCCCAGTATCACTGCCGGAATGCCGTACATGGCCCATGTCAGGAAATTGATATCGGTACCGAGCGTTTCATTGATAAGCCCCGCCGCAATCGCATTGGTGGGGGAACCGACCAATGTGCCGATACCGCCGATGGAAGCGGCAAAGGCGATGCCCATGATCAGCGCGCCGGCAATGCCGTCTGTCTGACCATCCTTCACGCCGCCTGCCGTCAGCACGGCCAGTGCGATCGGCACCATGATAAGCGTGGTCGAGGTATTGGAAATAATCATGCTGAGGATCGCAGTGGCGACCATGAAGGCAAGCAGGAGTGACCATAATCCGTCACCGCTGCGTGTGATAATCGCGAGCGCAAGTCTCCGGTGCAGCCCCACACGCTCAATCGCCAGCGCAATAAACGCGCCGCCCAGGATCAGGAACAGGATCGGCGAATAATAGGCCGAAGCCGTCTCCTTCGCCGTCAGTACCCCGGTCAGTGGCAGGATGATAAAAGGCAGGAGCGCCGTGACCGTCAGCGGCACTGCCTGTGTCATCCACCATGTTGCCATCCAGAACACCAGGCCCGCTGTGTGCCATGCGGCCACCGGCATGGCTTCGGGCGCGGGGATCAGGAATGTGAGGGCAAAACCGGCAATGCCGACAATCAGCCCGATTGGATTTTGCATGTTTCTATCCCCTGATCCCAATCAGTGATACCTGCCGCCCATAGCCGGGTTCGTTTTTATGACAGGAGCGGCGATAGCTGTAAAACCTGTCCGGCTGTGAATAGGTATCCTGTCCGAGCAGGTCGACGCGGGTCACCCCGGCAGCAGCGAGGCGCGCCGCAACATAGCCTTCTATATCGAACTGGTAATGCCCCGGCTTGCCTGCGCCAAAGAAACGTTCATTGGCGGCGTCTTCTTCCATAAAACGCTGCGCAAAACCTTCGTCGACTTCATAGCTTTTCTGGGCAATGCAGGGGCCAATGGCACAGGCGATATTGCTGCGGTCCGCACCCAGTTTTTCCATCGCGCCCAAAGTGCTGTCAGTGACACCGCCCAGCGCGCCTTTCCACCCGGCATGCGCCGCGCCGATCACGCCGGTGCTGGCATCATGGAACAGCACGGGCACACAGTCGGCGGTCAATATGCCGAGCAGCAGGTTTGGCTGGTCTGTCACCATCGCATCGGCATGCGGGCGGGCATCGACCGGGATCGTCTCTGTCACCGCGATCACATCGTGTGAATGCACCTGATGCATCATCACCAGCTCAGCACCAGGCATAATAGCATCGCGCGCGATACGTCGGTTTTCCATGATGGTGGCTCGCGCATCATTCGACCCCAGCCCGACATTCAGGCCCGCATAGACACCTTCCGAAACACCGCCGCTGCGGCCCAGAAAGCCGTGCGGTATATCGCCCAGCATATCGGAACGGAGAACTTCAGGAGCAAGGGGCATGGGCGGCGCTTTCGTATCTGTTTCCCTATCTCTAGACCAGGCGGTGTAAAATTCCACCTGTCATTTGTCAGCTCAGGCATTTGCTTTATCTGCGCAGCGGTTTAAGCAGGTTTTATGGCAAGGCTATTCATATTCGGTATGGGCTATACGGCGCGGCGGCTTGCCGCGCGTTTGCGCACGCAGGGCTGGCAGGTCGATGGGACCGGCAGCCGGGGCAATGTGGATTTTGATGATGTGGATGCGGTAGGGGCGGCGCTGGATGGGGCCGCGCATATCCTGTCTTCCGTGCCGCCTGACCGCGACAGCGGATCCGATGATGTTCTGGTGCGATATGGTGATGCCATTGCCACCTCATCTGCAGACTGGATTGGCTATCTATCCTCTACCGGTGTGTATGGCGATGTGGATGGGGCATGGGTCGATGAAAGCGCACCGATTGGCAGTGGACGCCGCACAGCGCGCGCCAGCGCGGATGCGGACTGGCAAGGCTTGGACAAAAGGGTCAGAATATTCCGCCTGCCAGGCATTTATGGCCCGGAACGTAGCGCGCTGGACCGTGTCCGGGCGGGGAAGGTGAAGCGCATCGATCTGCCTGATCAGGTGTTCAGCCGCGTGCATGTTGATGACATTATTTCCGGTATAATGGCATCATTTGATGGCCCACCGGGCATATATAACCTGTCCGATGACCTGCCCGCATCGCAAAATGACGTGATTGTGAAAGCCTGCCAACTGCTCGGCATGGACCCACCGCCGCTGCAATCACTCGAGGGGGCCGATCTGTCACCGATGGCGCGCGGCTTTTATGCCGAAAACCGCCGGGTGGCGAACGGCAAAGCGAAGCGGGTGCTGGGATGGGTGCCGCAATATCCCGATTACCATGTGGGGTTGAAGGGTCTTTTTTGAGTCTTTTGACCTCACGGCCCCGCAGAGTCTTTTGATTTCACGGCTAGGCGCTGCGCGCCAACCTCCAAATGGGTTCCGGCCAATAAGGCCGGGCGCGCAGTCGCGCTTGCGAACGGCTGGTCGTCGTTCGAAATTTCGCCATACGCAGCGCTTTCGAAAGACTGCGGCAACATTAAAGTCATCGTTTGGCACTGTCCGGTGCTGCATCCAGCAGCACCGCAAGGCCGACTGGCCGTCGCGGCTTATTGCCGCGCCCCACCGGAGGCATTCACGAAGTGAATTGCCGTGAGGTCAAAAAGACTCTCACACAGATTTTCGTCGCGCTTGCATCGCAATAAGCAATCCCGCCATGGCCAGCACCGCGCCGCCGATTGCCAGCGTGGACCATATATAGCCTTCGAATATGGTGGACAATGTCATCGCCGTGACAGGCACCAGGACGCTGGAATAGGCGGCCTTGGCCGCGCCTATCTGGCGGATCAGGCCGAAATATAGCGGGAAAGTGACGGCAGAGGCGGCAATGCCCAGCCATAATATACCGCCAAAATAGGACCAGTCATTTTCCCAGACAGGTGCACCTGCCGTGATAAACGCATATAGCCCGTTTAGCGCCGCACCCCAGAGCATTGCCCATGCGAGCAGCGGGATAATGGGATAGGTCTTGAGCGCCTTTGCCGCCTGCATCACATTGGCGATCGAAGCGGACAATATGCCCAGCAACGTAAAGCCGACGCCCCATGCGACCATCTCCGCATTGCCCGGCGCGGCGCGATATTCATGCACGAACAGCAGGGCCACGCCGGCAATGGCGACAATCGACCCTGCGACAAAGCTGCCGGTGATTTTCTGGTTCAGGAATATCCGGCCCAGCACGGCATTGGGAATGATGAGCAGCGCGAACAGCACGGCGACCAGCCCCGATGTCACATAATATTCGGCATTATAGACGAAATTGAAATTGAGCGTGAATTGCAGCACACCGAGTATCGCGGCGACAACCTGTCCGCGCGCATCAATCCGGAAGGGCAGGCGGCGAAAAGCGGTCAGGAAGAACATGGCGCTGGCGGCAATGATAAAGCGGTAAGTCACCGACCAGACGGGCGGGATACCACCCGCAATCTGGTCCTTGATGACCAGCCAGGTCGAGCCCCAGATCAGCGAGCAGAGCAGGAAGGGCACCAATATGTGCGGTGCAAAAAAGCCCGGTTCCTCCGGCGGGGCATCAGGGGAGGAAGCGGGAGGCAGTTCAGGGTCGGCGCGGTTCAAAGCGCACCAATGGCGCTGGCGAGCGGGGCCACCGCACTGGCATCCTGGTTCCAGCTCGTAACGAGACGCACCTGTCCATGGCCATCATCAGCGGGTGCCCAGTCGTAAAAGTCAAATCCCTGCGCGCGTAGCGTCCCGGCCTCGTCGGCTGTCATGCGCAGAAAAACCTCATTGCCCTGTACCGGATAGACCAGACGGTCACCCGCCACTTCTGCAATAAGCTGCGCACCCGCATTGGCTGCGCGGGCATTGCGGAGCCATAAACCATCTTCCAGCATGGCGAGCAGCTGTGCCGCCATATAGCGGCCTTTTGAGAGCAAGTGCCCAGCGCGCTTGCGCCGGTAATGAGTCTCGGCGGCAAGGTCCCGGTCAAAAAATACCAGCGCCTCACTGCTCATGCCGCCATTTTTGACAAAGCCGAAGCTGAGCACATCAACACCCGCTTTCCAAGTAAGGTCGGCAGGGCTGTGGCCGCCCGATGCGACTGCGTTTGCAAAGCGCGCGCCGTCCATGTGCAAGCCCAATCCGCGTTCCTTGCAAATTGCCGACAGGCTGGCGATTTCGCCCGGTGTGTAGGTCAGGCCATATTCTGTGGCGTTGGTGATCGAGATCGCGGCAGCCTGCACCTGATGCACATCATCGCGTATTCCATCAAGGTGGCCGCGTACCGTATCCGCATCGATTTTCGCGCCTTTCCCGGATAGCAGCATCAGTTTCGCACCGCCGGTATAAAACCCCGGCGCGCCTGCCTCATCCTGCTCGATATGCGCCATTTCGTGGCAGATAATGCCCTTATGCGCCGGGCAGAGCGCAGCCAGCGCGAGACAGTTTGCGGCGGTGCCGGTGGGCACCCACAGCGCGCTGACATTGGTTTCAAAGACTTCCGAAAATGCATCATCCAGTTTCTGGCTAAGCGCATCACCGTCATAGGCGGTATCGACACGGTCTGCATCCATCATGGCCTGCATGACTTTCGGGTGCGTGGGCGCGGCATTGTCGGAGAAGAATTTCATGATCCATGGAGTTACCGCAACGACCGTTCGGGTCAAGACAGAAGATGTTTAACCAGTCAAATCGCCGCTATGGGGCGGCAGCTATTGCCTTGGCGATAGCGGCGATGCGGCGCGCCTGTTCGAGGTGCAACAGCTCGGTCATTTTGCCGTTTACTTTCAGCACGCCCTTACCTTTGTTTGCGGGCTCTTCAAACGCGGCGATAATGGCATGGGCTTCGGCAACTTCATGCGGCGAAGGGGAAAAGATCGCATTGCATGTTTCGAGCTGCGCCGGGTGGATCAGCGTTTTGCCCTCAAAGCCCATGATGCGCCCCTGTTCGCATTCGGCGCGCAGGCCATCATGGTCGGAAATATCATTATATACGCCGTCAATTGCGGCCAGTCCGTATGCACGGGCGGCACTCACGCTGAGCGATAGTGCGGTGTGAAAAGCGGCGCGGTCGGCTGTGGCGACGGCCAGCATTTCCTTGGCAAGGTCGTTGGTCCCCATCACAAAGGCGGCCAGGCGTGTGGTACGCGCTGTGGCGGCAATACTGGCAATGTTGAGGATGGCGAGCGGCATTTCGATCATCACCCACAGGGCGAGGCTTTCATCTGCGCCTGCGGCATCCAGCTCTACATTCAGCCTTTCAATCTCATCTGCCGATGTGATTTTGGGCACCAATATGGCATCGGGCCCGGCCCTTACGGCGGCCATCAGGTCGTCCCGGCCCCATTCGCTGCCTGGCGCATTGATGCGGATGACGGTTTCACGATGACCGAAAGGTCGTGCGGCAACCATATCGCATGCCGCCTGCCGCGCTTCTGCCTTGACTTCTGGCGCAACGGCATCTTCCAGATCGAGAATGATGCAGTCGGCAGCGATGGCTTTCGCTTTTTCCATGGCGCGGGCATTTGATCCCGGCATATAAAGGCAGGAGCGGCGGGGGCGCAGCAGGGGTAAATTTTTGGCCATGGCTTCCAGCTAGACCATATCGGCCATCATGCGCAAGATATGGCAGATGAGTTGCACAGGTTACAATTGCGCAGGTTGAATATTGCCTCTAATGTCATTGACATGAATCAATGCTCCGTCTGCCTTATCAGAAACCGCGCAATCTGTGCCGACCTTGACGCCAGCGAACTTGATGCGCTCAACAAAATTGGACATCAGCAGCAGATTGAAAGCGGACGTTCGCTGATGTGGGAAGGCGAAGACGCGCATTTGGTCGCCAATGTGGTAGAAGGCGTTATGAAGCTCACAAGCTCACTGGAAGACGGACGCGAGCAGATTGTCGGCCTTGTCTATCCGTCAGATTTTATTGGCCGCCCCTACGGGACAACATCTGCGCAAACAGTGACGGCCATTACCGACACGAAATTATGCGTGTTCCCGCGGGCGGCGTTTGACGATTTCGCCAAATCACACCCAAGGCTGGAGCATAAGCTGCTCGACAAGACATTGTCCGAACTGGACCGCGCGCGGCAATGGATGCTGCTTTTGGGACGCAAGAGCGCGTCGGAGAAGATTGCCAGCTTCCTGCTGGAAATGTCGGAGCGGTTGGCAGAGCAGGGCTGCGCAGATGTAGCTGTAACAAGCAGTTTTAAGCTGCCTTTCGGGCGGCAGCAGGTGGCGGATATATTGGGGCTTACCATTGAAACGGTGAGCCGCCAGTTTACCCGGCTCAAGAAACAGGGGATCATAGACCTTCCCGACCGCCGTACCGTTGTGATCCTTGATCGTGGAGCGCTCGCGCTCGAGGCGTGAGGCGCTGCCCAAGCCCTGAAAACCGGCAAAAAATCTGAGCCGACCTGCGTTTTTTGACTCAAATCAATGAATGCATACTGGAAAGCGCCAAGGCTTTTGCTATTGAAGGTGAAGATCCACCGTCGATACAGGGAAAGACATTATGGATAATCTGGTATTTCGGGCCGGCGGCTGGCTGGCTCTGGCTGCACTTGCATTTATGGCGATGGCGCTTGCCGCCGATGGCGGTTTTGCGGTGCATATGGGCATCATCACCATCGCGTGCCTGATCGTGCTGTGGGTCACTGTCAGCAAGGCGGATTATGGCGCGATTGCGCGGGGCATCATCAAATCCCCGGCAGACCCCGGCATATATGATGATGAGCCGATCCGCTGGGGTGTGATTGCAACGCTTTTCTGGGGCATGGCGGGCTTCGCCGTGGGGCTTTATATCGCGCTGCAGCTCGCCTTTCCGGTGCTCAACCTGGGGCTTGAATATACCACATTCGGGCGATTGCGCCCGCTGCATACTTCTGCCGTTATTTTTGCTTTTGGAGGCAATGCGCTTATCGCGACGAGTTTTTATATCGTCCAGCGCACCTGCCGGGCGAGGTTGGCTTTCCCTGGTCTCGCCCGTTTTGTTTTCTGGGGATATCAGCTGTTCATCGTGCTGGCGGCGACTGGCTATCTGCTGGGTGTCACGCAGTCGAAAGAATATGCCGAACCCGAATGGTATGTTGACCTGTGGCTCACCATTGTCTGGGTCAGTTATGCCGTGGTGTTCATCGGCACGATCGTCAAACGCAGCGAGCCGCATATCTATGTCGCCAACTGGTTTTTCCTAAGCTTTATCCTGACCGTCGCCATGTTGCACCTGGTCAATGGCCTGGCCATGCCGGTCAGCCTGCTTGGCGCGAAAAGCTATAGCGCCTTTGCGGGCGTGCAGGATGCGCTGACCCAGTGGTGGTACGGCCATAATGCGGTGGGCTTTTTCCTCACCGCGGGTTTCCTGGGCATGATGTACTATTTCGTGCCGAAACAGGCTGAACGCCCGGTCTATAGCTACCGCCTGTCGATCATCCACTTCTGGTCGCTGATCTTCCTCTATATCTGGGCCGGTCCGCACCACCTGCACTATACCGCGCTGCCCGACTGGGCGCAGACGCTCGGCATGGTGTTCTCGGTTATCCTGTGGATGCCAAGCTGGGGCGGTATGATCAACGGCCTGATGACGCTCAACGGTGCATGGGAGAAAATCCGCACCGACCCGATCATCCGCATGATGGTGATTGCGCTTGCCTTCTATGGCATGAGCACGTTTGAAGGCCCGATGATGTCGATCAAGGCCGTGAACAGCTTATCGCACTATACCGACTGGACCATCGGCCATGTGCATTCCGGTGCACTGGGATGGAACGGCATGATCACCTTTGCCGCGCTTTACTATCTCGTGCCGCGGCTATGGGGCCGCCAGCGCCTGTACAGCCTGCGCATGGTCAACTGGCACTTCTGGCTCGCCACGTTTGGCATCGTGCTCTACGCGGCATCCATGTGGGTGGCGGGCATTATGCAGGGCCTGATGTGGCGCGAATATGGCGCGGATGGCTATCTCGTCTATTCCTTCTCCGAAGTCGTATCAGCCATGTTGCCCATGTATCTTATCCGCGCTTTGGGCGGGCTGATGTACCTCGCTGGCGCTGCCATCATGGTCTATAATGTCTGGATGACCGTGGCGGGCAAGCTGCGCGAAGAAAAAGCCATGACCGAAACACCGCATAATGAAGCCGCCGACAAACCAATTGTCGCGCAGCCGGCCGAGTGAGGAGAAAAAGATAATGTCTACATTCACTCAGAAGCATAAAAAGCTGGAACGCAATATCACGCTGCTGTCGGTTTTCTCGCTCATCGCCGTGGTGATTGGCGGTATCGTTGAAATCGCGCCGCTTTTCTGGATCGACAATACGGTTGAGGAAGTGGAGGGAGTTCGGCCCTATACACCGCTCGAACTGGCTGGCCGCAATATCTATATCCGCGAAGGCTGTTATACCTGTCACAGCCAGATGGTGCGTCCGTTCCGCGATGAGGTGGAGCGTTATGGCCATTACAGCCTTGCGGCAGAATCCATGTATGATCATCCGTTCCAATGGGGGTCCAAACGCACGGGGCCTGATCTTGCGCGTGTGGGCGGTCGTTATTCGGACGAATGGCATGTGCAGCACCTTATCGATCCGCGTTCTGTTGTGCCCGAATCGATCATGCCACCATACGCGTTTCTGGCCGAAAAAGACCTCAATGCCGGTGATATGAGCGCTCATTTGAAAGCAATGTCACGGGTAGGTGTGCCTTATACCAAGGAAGCGATTGCGGCCGCGAACGAAGACCTTGTGGCGCAGGCGGATGCCGAAGCGAGCACCACTGACCTGCTGGCCCGCTATCCCAAGGCGCAGGCGCGCGATTTTGATGGCAATCCAGACCGCCTGACCGAAATGGATGCACTGGTCGCTTATCTGCAGATGATTGGCACGTTGGTTGATTTTGAGAAGGGTGAGGCCCAGGAGCAACCGCGATGAACTATGAAGCATTGCGGCAATTTGCCGATAGCTGGGGATTGTTGTTCATGGCATTGCTATGGCTCGGCTTTGCTCTCTGGACATTCCGTCCAGGCGCGCGGCATCACCATGATGATGCTGCACAGATGATCTTTCGCGAGCATGAAACAGGCGGCAAGGATGGATTAGGGGAACAGGACAATGGCTGACAATCAACGCATTGACGAGCCTACGGGCACACAGACCGTTGGCCATGAATGGGACGGTATCGAGGAACTTGATACGCCGATGCCACGCTGGTGGCTGTGGACGCTTTATGCCACCATTATCTGGGGCATTGTCTATGTGATCCTTTACCCGGCCTGGCCATTGGTCAACAGCGCGACTGAAGGCGTGCTTGGCTGGTCCAGCCGCGGTGACCTGCAACAGGAACTTGCAGCGCGCGACAAGGAACTGGAACCGATCCGGCAGGCGCTGGTGTCGACTGACATCCGCAAGCTAAATGGTAGCCCGGAGCTGATGCAGGCTGCGATTGAGGGCGGGCGCAGCGCGTTCAAGGTGCATTGTGTGCAATGTCACGGTACGGGTGCGGACGGCATACGTCCGGGCAGCGGCTATCCCAACCTGAATGATGATGAATGGCTCTGGGGCGGTGACCTTGAGGCGATTGAATATACGTTGGTACACGGCATCCGTAATCCGGATCATTCCGAAACCCGCTTTTCGCAAATGCCTGCCTTTGGCCGTGACGGTATATTGAGCGGCGCGGAAATCAGCGACCTTGTGTCCTATGTTCGCGTTATCTCCGGTGAAGAAAAGCAGAGCGCTTCAGCAACACGCGGTGCAGCGCTGTATCAGAACAATTGTGCGGTCTGCCATGGTGCGGATGGCACGGGTGACCGCACGCAGGGCGCACCAAACCTGACCGATGCCATCAGCCTGTACGGGCTTGACCGTGCATCGCTGACCAACACCATCACGAACAGCCGCTATGGCGTGATGCCGCGCTGGGGTCACCGGCTTGATCCGGCTACAATCCGCATGCTGGCTGCCTATGTCCACTCGCTCGGGGGCGGGGAAACTCTGCCCGCGCTTGAGGAGGTGAGTGAAGCGACCCAGCAGGAAGCGGCTGATGAGACTGCGGTCGGCGAAGGCGGGGAAGATGTCCAGTCTTAAGCCCGCAAGCGGTCCTGAAATCCAGCTTTACGAAAGCCGCAAAGAGGTTTTTCCGAAAGCCGTAGACGGGTTTTACCGCCGCCTGAAATGGGGCATTATGGCGGTCACGCTCGCCATCTATTATATCACGCCATGGATCCGGTGGGACCGCGGGCCCCATGCACCGGACCAGGCGGTGCTGGTGGATCTGGCGAACCGGCGTTTCTACATGTTCAACATCGAAATCTGGCCGCATGAATTTTATTACGTGGCCGGGCTGCTGGTGATGGCAGGCATCGGCCTGTTCCTCGTCACCTCCGCCGTGGGCCGGGCCTGGTGCGGCTATGCCTGTCCGCAGACGGTATGGACCGACCTGTTCCAGCATGTCGAACGCTTTGTTGATGGTGATCGCAATGCGCAGTTCCGGCTGAAAGACGCGCCTTGGGGGCCGCAGAAGATTTTCAAGCGTCTCACGAAATGGTCGATCTGGCTGTTTATCGCTTTTTGGACGGGCGGCGCGTGGATCATGTATTTTGCCGATGCGCCCACTTTAACGGTAGATTTCTGGACCGGGCAGGCGGCACCTGTGGCCTATGCCACGGTCGGCATATTGACGGCCATCACCTTTATCTTTGGCGGTTTCATGCGTGAACAGGTATGCGTCTATATGTGCCCTTGGCCGCGCATCCAGACGGCGATGATGGACGAAAAATCGCTGCTGGTTACATATAAGGACTGGCGCGGTGAAAAACGCGGCAGCGTCAAGAAAGCGAAAGCCAATCCGGGTGAGTTTGGTGACTGTATCGATTGCAACCAGTGTGTCGCCGTGTGCCCGACCGGCATTGATATCCGCGAAGGTCCGCAGATCGGCTGCATTACCTGTGCATTATGCATTGACGCATGTGACAAGGTGATGGAGCAGGTCGGGCGGCCCCGCGGGCTGATCGACTATATCACTGCCGATGATGCGGAGGCGGAAGCCAAGGGCGAGGAAACGCCTCCGACATGGAAAACATTGCTGCGTCCACGTACGCTTGTCTATTTCGGGGTATGGGCGGCCATTGGCCTTGCCATGCTGTTTACGCTCGGTAACCGGACGCGGCTCGACATCGCAGTCCAGCATGATCGCAATCCGGTATACGTACAGCTCGCCAGCGGGGAAATCCGCAACAGCTATACTGCGAAGATCCGCAATATGGAAAGTCGCCCGCGCGAAGTGGAAATTGCCATTTCCGGTCTTGAAGGCGCAACTCTTTGGGCAGGCGGTACATCGCGCCCCGAAGCGCAGACCAGATTAACGACGCAGGTTGCGGCCGACAGTGTGGCAAAAGTGCGCCTGTTCGTTGCCGGACCGCGCCAAGGCGGCAAGCAGGCCTATAGTATGAGCGTGCGCGGTACAGATGAGGATGCCGCCACCGATAGCGAAGAACTGTTTTTTGAACGGCCGGGAGAGTGATGTGAGCGATTCCAGAGATACCCGGCAGAAAGGCGGCAAGAAATTCACCGGCTATCATGCCACATGGATGTTTGTGGCTTTTTTTGGTGTGATCGCTGCAGTCAATTTCACCATGGCGCGCTTTGCGATTTCCAGCTTTGGCGGGACGGTGGTCGATAACAGCTATGTCGCCAGCCAGAAATATAACGACTGGCTGGCCAAGGCAGAGGCGCAGGATGCCTATGGCTGGAATGTTGGCAAGCCGGTGCGCCAGGATGGCAAGCTGCAGATTGCGCTGTCGGATAAAAACGGTGCGGCGCTCAGCAATGCGCAAGTTAAAGTTCTGGCAGACCATCCGGTGGGCCGTACCGATCCATTTACACTGACCATGCAGGAAAGCGCTTCGGGCATTTATCAGAGCCGCGAAGACCTGCCCTCTGGCCGGTGGAAACTGAAAATTCATGTGCAGAAAGACGGACGTGATCACGTCACGTTGGGCGAGGTAAAATGAACGCGGCCATGCCTTTGCATGACGCGGCGGAAAAAGCCGTATGCGAAGACAGCCGTTTTGCCGTACCCACCATGCGCTGCGCAGGGTGTATCTCCAAAATAGAGCGCGGCCTTTCTGAAATACCGGGCGTGGCTGCGGCGCGCGTCAATTTCTCGGCCAAGCAGGTGGCTGTGTCACATGCCCCTGAACTTACCGAAGACAGGATATTGCGCGCGATAGAAAAACTGGGGTTTGAGGCGCAGATACTGTCCGAAAATCCATTGGCTGAAGATCGCGGGGATACGGCGCGACTGCTGCGTGCGTTAGCCGTGGCGGGGTTTGGCATGATGAATATCATGCTGCTGTCGGTGAGCGTCTGGTCAGGTGCGGTCGGGGTGACGCGCGACCTGTTCCATATGCTGTCCGCGCTGATTGCTATTCCGGTGATTGCCTATTCGGGGCGGCCATTTTTTGCCTCGGCGGCGATGGCGCTGCGCTATGGCCGTACCAATATGGATGTGCCGATTTCCATAGGCATCATTCTGGCAACGGCGCTCAGCCTGTATGAAACCATTACCAGCGGTCCGCACGCCTATTTTGACGGCGCGGTGATGCTGCTTTTCTTCCTGCTGGCGGGGCGCGTGCTTGATGGCATGATGCGCGACCGCGCGCGTGAGGGCATTTCGGCGCTGCTCGGCAAGACAGCTCCAGGGGCGATGGTGGTGCAGGGGGACGGCACCGCCGTCTGGACAAAGGCAGCGGATATCCAGCCCGATATGGTGATGCTGGTCGCGGCCGGGGAAAGCCTGGCCGCCGACGGGGTAATCGAACAGGGGAAAAGCGGCTTTGACATGTCGATGCTGACAGGTGAGAGCGACCCGCAGGTACTGGGAGAGGGCGATACCGTGCTGGCGGGCACGATGAATATGGATGCGCCGGTGCAGGTGCGCGTGACCGCCACAGGCGGTGACACCAGTATTGCCGATATAGCACGGCTGATGGATGAAGCAGGGCAGCACCGCTCCTTCCATGTCCGCATTGCCGACCGCGCCGCGCGCTATTATGCGCCTGCTGTGCACAGCCTCGCTTTGCTGGCCTTTATCGGCTGGATGATCGCGGGGGCTGGTTGGCATCAGTCGCTTTTGATCGCGGTGGCGGTACTGATTATCACCTGCCCGTGTGCATTGGGACTTGCGGTTCCGGCAGCACAGGTGGTGGCATCGGGCGCACTGATGCGCAAAGGTGTGCTGATCAAGGATGGCAGTGCGCTCGAACGGCTGGCCGAGGCGGACCGCGTATTGTTTGACAAGACGGGGACACTCACCATGGGGCAGCCTCGACCCATCGACCTTGATAAACTGTCGCTAACCGAAAAGACGGTGGCATTGGCACTGGCACAATCAAGCCGCCATCCCGTGAGCCAAGGCTTGGCACGGGCATTGGTTCATGAGGGTATCGCGCCCGCAAAAATCAACAATGTTCAGGAGGTGGCAGGCAAAGGTGTATCGGCTATATGGGAAGATATTCCCGTGCAATTGGGCCGTGCCGGGCAAGCAGGGGCGCATATATCCGCAGCGCTCACCATCGGTGATGATGCGCAGCTTGTCGAAATGACAGATATGCTGCGGCCGGACACCAGGGCTGCAATAGCCGAACTGGCGCAATTGGGGCTTTCCGCATCGATTGTTTCAGGCGACCGGACAGAGGCTGTATCGCCTGTTGCGAAAGAGCTGGGCATTATAGCGCAGGCGAACGCCCGGCCCGAAGACAAGGTGGAAACCATAAAGCGGCTGGGTGCTGCGGGGCACAAGCTGCTGATGGTGGGTGACGGCCTGAATGATGGCCCGGCATTGGCTGCAGCTTATGTATCAATCGCGCCCGGTTCTGCGAGCGATGTGGGGCAACAGGCCGCCGACGCCGTGTTTACCAGCGATTCACTGATGCCGGTTGCGCTCGCGGTCAAGGCGGCGCGGCGCACGGGCAAAGTCGTGCGACAGAATTTTGCGCTGGCTATTGGTTATAATATTTTTGCGGTGCCTTTGGCGCTTGCGGGCATGGTGACACCGCTGATTGCCGCGATTGCCATGTCGCTATCGTCGCTGATCGTGGTGGGTAATGCGTTGCGCCTGCGCGGAGCCGCGAAATGAGTGGATTGGCGATCCTTATCCCTATCGCCCTGCTGATGGGGCTCTGCGGGCTTGGGTTTTTCTTTTGGGCCATGCGTAATGGCCAGTTCGAGGATCTGGAAGGCGCGTCGCACCGCGTGTTGATTGATGACGAAGATGAGCCTGAGGAGCGGGAGGATTATAGTGCAGAAACTTAAGCAATATCCCCTGCCGAAACTGTTCGCCGCATTGGCCGCCATGGCCATGACGATTCCGGTTCCTGTTATGGCGGGCCCGGGAGATATGCTGTTTATGGGTATTTGTGATCCAGATGGCGTGGTGCGCACGGCCGCCATCCCGGTTGAACGTGAAGGTGATGAAACCCCTGAAGACTGTGCCAAGGCGTGCCATGCCATGTGCTCACGCAAAAAAGCAGCGCAAAAAGCATAAAGCCGGACCAGCATGACTGGCCCGGCTTTACAGGGTTGGGTTCGTATAATGCCTAGAGCTTGATGCCCAGGCCCACGCCGACAACCACTGGGTCAAGCGAAATACGCACCCGCTGTGTGCCAGCTGCGGTTGTATTGAGCCGCGCTGTTGTGTCGATATCGATATATTTGACATCGACATTCAGGAACATGCGTTCATTGAGTTCGAAATCCACACCCGCCTGCGCGGCCCAGCCAAAGCTGTCACTCAGACTCACCCGCGTTGCTCCCACAGCATTTTCCAGCGCACTGCTCGCATCTTCCGAATAGAACAGGGTATAGTTGATGCCTGCGCCCACATAAGGGCGCACTTTCCCTTCGGGAGCGAAATGATATTGTGCCGTCAGCGTGGGTGGCAGCACCCAGGTCGATGCCAGCTTGCCCAGCGAACCTGTCGTACCGGTTTTGCCCGATGCATTATGCTTTGTGGTCGCGGCAATCAGTTCGAAGGCGATATTATCGGTGGCCATATAGGTTATATCGACTTCGGGCATGATGGAATTATTGACGCTGACCTGTTCGCCGGGGAAACCAGGCAGTACATCGCCGCTTTCTTCTGTCGGCATGACATTTATGGCGCGCGCGCGCAGCAGCACATCGCCCTGTTTTGCCATGGCGGGCGCGGCGGAAAACGCAACGCCTGCCAAAATTGCGCCGGTAATAATCTTTTGCATGTATGTCATAATCTGTCCCTTGCTTGTTCGTTGGGACTTTAGGATTCGGTCAGAAATCTTCATTGATCTGGAACAAGTGAATTATTGATCCAGCGCAAATTGCCGGGCTTCAAATGACAAAAAGGCCATTACGGCTCATCGTCAGGCTTATTATTTTCTTCCATAATAGCGGACATTTTGCCGAGTAGCTCAGGCTGCCACTCTTCCTGTACGCGGCGTACCTTGGCGATCAGGGCTTCGTTTTCATGGGGCGGGATATTGATGTCATAGACATCGGCAAATTCGACCATTGATCGCCGGTCAGCATCCCAGAATATATCAGACATCTTATCCGCCGCAGCCCTTGAAATGCCCAGCGCCTCGAAGGTTGAGCGGCCCATGCGGACCGAGCTGTCATAGGTTTCGCGGATAATATCGCGGCACCCCAGCGCCCATAGCTGGTAGACATGGTCGCGGTCCACGGCGCGGGCAATGACGTGCAGGTCTGGATAATGATGCACTGCATATTCCACCAGCTTGCTGATCTGTTCCTTGCCATCAATGGCAATGACCAGAACTTTTGCGTCTGTAATACCCGCCGAATGCAGCAGGTCAGGGCGCGTGGCATCACCAAAATAGGCATTGATGCCAAATGCCTGCAAACGTCCGAGCTGTTCCGAACTGAAATCAATCACGGTTGCCTTGAATCCTGCGGCTTCGAGCATGCGGTCGACAATGCCGCCAACCCGCCCGCGTCCGGCAATGATGATATGGCTCTGCTCTTCTATATTGTCCGCTTCGCGGTCTTGCGCACGGTTGAAATAAGGTGCGATGACGCGGTCATAGAGGATAAACAGGGCGGGGGTCAGCAGCATTGACATTGCAACCACGAGCAGAAGCTGTTCCGCAAGAGCTTCGGGCAGGATACCATTGGCGACAGTAAATGCGAGCAGGACAAATCCAAACTCGCCGGCTTGTGACAGCCCCAGTGCGAACAGCCAGCGGCTGGACCAGGGAATTTTGAATATATGTCCCAGCAGAAGAAGGACCGCAGCCTTTAGCAACATCAGGCCTAGTGTCAGCGAAAGGATGAGCGGGAAATTATCCTGTAACAGTGCAAAGTTTATACCCGCGCCGACCGTGATGAAGAATAGGCCCAGTAACAAGCCTTTAAATGGTTCAATGTCGGATTCCAGTTCGTGACGATATTCGCTATTGGCCAGGATGACGCCTGCGAGAAACGTACCGAGCGCGGGCGACAGGCCGACCAGTGTCATGAGCAGTGCGACGCCAATTATCATCATCAGTGCCGCCGCAGTGAACAGTTCCCTGAGCTTTGCGGCGGCAATGAAGCGGAAAATGGGCCGCGTCAGATAATTACCGGCCAATACCACAAACGCGATGGCGCCTATGGTAACCAGCGTAGTCTGCCATGAATTTAGGTGGTCAACCAGGCTGAGGCTTTCCGCATGCCCTGCATCGCCGCCGTGCATAAGGCCGGGAACTGCCAGTAACGGCAACAATGCTAGCATGGGGATGACGGCGATATCCTGAAACAATAGCACTGAAAAACTGGCCTGACCGCCATCGCTTTTCATCAGGCCTTTTTCATTCAGCGTTTGTAGCACGATAGCGGTGGAGGACAGTGCGAGAACAAGGCCGATGGCAAGTGCGATCTGCCATGTCTGGCCTAGCAACAGGGCAATGCCCATGATCAGCACGGTGCTTATCAGCACTTGTCCGCCGCCCAGCCCCAGCAGCCGGGTCCGCATTTCCCATAACAATTTGGGTTCGAGCTCCAGCCCGACAAGGAACAGCATCATCACAACACCAAATTCGGCGAAATGCTGCACGGCAATAACATCCACGCCCAACAGACCCAGTGCAGGACTGATGATAATCCCCGCAATCAGGTATCCCAGAACGGAGCCAAGCCCCAGACGGGAAGCAATGGGCACGGCGATAACGCCAGCCATGAGAAAAATGAATGCCAGTAGTAGAAAATCGGTCATATGATCGCTCCGGCTTATGGATGAAGGTGCGGGAAAGGCAAAGCAGTAGCTGCAAGAACCAGCGTTCGCAACGGCACGTCATAAAGAATGGATATAAGGAAAAAATGGTGCTGCTGGAGAGAATTGAACTCTCGACCTCAGCCTTACCAAGGATGCGCTCTACCACTGAGCTACAGCAGCCAACCATTTTACGCCTGCCTGTGCAGGAAATGTGCAGCCGGTGGTTTGGCTGGACAGACGCGCCTAATGGTCAAGTGCCGCCTTTTTGTCAAGCGATATAGCGGGCATATGATGCGTGCGGCTTGCAAAGGACATGAAATTGCGGCAATTCGTGCGCATTATGGCGAAAAAAGACACAAAAGAAGAGCGCGCGGCACGGCTGGCCGCGAATCTGCGCGCCAATTTACGCCGCCGCAAACAGCAGGCGCGCGAAAGCGGGGATCAAATAGCCAAAGATGAACTGGGCGAGGAAGAATAGCCCTTATCCCTGATCCGGCTTGATCTTTTCAAACCCGGCAATGGTGCTGCGAAACCTGTCCGGCACAGGCGCAGGCCGCCCTGTTCCTTTCAGGAAATGGACATAGGTTGAAGTGACGGTGCACAGCAGTTCGTCACCGCGAAACATGGCTATCTGAAACACAAAGCTGCTATTGCCGATTTTGGCGACACGCACGCCCATGTCGATCATGTCATCCGCCCTTGCAGAACCGCGAAAATCAAGCGCGCTGTGCCGCACCATGACATCGCCGTCGGGCCCAAAAAAATTCACGCTATCCCAGCCGCCATCGCCGCCCAGTTCGCGAAAATATTCGGTGACCGCAATATCGGCGAACGTCAGGTAATGGCCGTTAAAGACGACATTTTGTATATCGACTTCATGATAGCGCACCCGCTTGGGCGCAAATATCGCAAAGTCACTGCGCTTAGGACTGTTCGTCATGAAGCTATTCGGGTCGCGTGACAGGTGCGCAGGCGGCTTCGAGCCAGGTCAGTGCATCCCCCTCCAATTGCGGGCCGACAATTTTCATGACCTTGGCGTGATAGCTGTTGAGCCATTCAAGTTCGATATCCGACAGCATGGATGCATCAATCAGCTTGCGGTCGATCGGTGCGAAGGTGAGCGTTTCAAAACCCATCATTTCTTGCTCCGCACCCTCGATCTGCCGCTTTTCCACCAGCACCAGGTTTTCAATGCGGATGCCATATTCATTGGCTTTGTAATAGCCAGGTTCATTCGAACAGATCATGCCGGGGCGCAGCGGTTCGCTCATGCCGCCAAAGCTGGCGATACGCTGCGGGCCTTCATGCACGGCCAGATAGCTGCCGACGCCGTGCCCGGTGCCATGGGCATAATCGACGCCGTCCGCCCAGAGATATTGCCGGGCCAGCGCGTCGAGCTGCCCGCCGGTGGTGCCTTTCGGGAAAACCGCGCGGTCAAGCGCGATATGGCCCTTGAGTACCTGTGTGAAGCGGCGGCGCATCTCGCCTGTCGGTTCCCCGACAATCATGGTGCGCGTCACATCGGTGGTGCCGTCCAGATACTGCCCGCCGCTATCGACCAGATACATGGAATTCATGGTAATTGGCTTGTTGGTTTCTTCGGATACTTTGTAATGGCACAGCGCGCCATTGGAGGATGCGCCCGATATAGTGTCAAAACTCAGATCCTTGAGAGCAGGGCTTTCTTCGCGAAACTCCTGTAATTTGGCGGCAACGGACAGCTCGTCATGGCCGCCTTCGGGTGCAGCGACAGAAAACCAGTGCAGAAACCGTGAGAGCGCGGCGCCATCGCGCGCCTGTGCAGCACGGTGGCCTGAGATTTCGGCGTCATTCTTGATTGCCTTGGCCAGAACGGTGGGGTCGCGGCGGCGGGTAATTTTCGCCTCTACCGCGCGCAGCCGTTCAAATATCGCGGCCGCGGCGCGTTCAGGATCGACACCCACTTTCTTGCCTTTCAGCGTTTCCAGCTCTGCCTCAAATGCATCATATTCGTGCAGTGACACCTGATTGCCCAGATGGGCACGCACGTCATCGGTCAGCTTTTCAGGTGCCACAAACAGGTTGGCATGTCCGTCGCTGTGCACAATGGCATGGGCAAGCGGAACCGGCGTGTGGGTGATATCCTCACCGCGGATGTTAAATAGCCATGCGACCGAATCGAGAGCATTCACCACAGTGGCATCCAGCCCTTCCGATTTCAGCCATTTGGCAATCTCATCACGTTTGTCTTCGGCAGACTTGCCGGCATATTCGAGCGGATGGACCGTGAGCGGAGCTGGTGAGCGGGCGGGCTGATCACCCCAGATGGCATCTATCGGGTTGCTGCTTGTAGCCACTGCCTCAGCGCCCTTGAATTTGAGCTTGCGCGCCAGGTCTTTTGCCCAGTCGTCAGTATGCAACCATGCATCATAACCGATTTTCTGGCCCTGTTCGGCATTTTCCTTCAGCCAATCGAGCATCGACTGGTCATAGGTGCCGATATAGTCATAAAACTGCCCGTCTACCTGATCACGCACCTGTATGGTATAGCGCCCATCGGTAAATATGGCGGCTTTGTCGAGCATCACCACTGCGCTGCCCGCGCTGCCCTTGAACCCGGTCAGCCATTCGAGTCGCTGGGCATAACTGCCAACATATTCGCTCATATGTTCATCACTTATGGGGATGATAAACCCGTCCAGACCCTCGGCTTTCAGCTTGTCGCGGAGCCCGGACAGGCGGGCTTCATAAGTGGACATCAACATGGCGGACCTTTCAAATATCTTGAATTAAGCTGTTGTCCTCTACATAGGTTGTATCGCGCGATTTTGCCACTGCGATAATCATATGGGGCAAAATTCTGAACTGCCGGATATACAGGAGCCTGCCATATGAAAATCTCTTTAATCGCCCTTGGCGCTGTGGCGGCGATTTCGCTTACCCCCCAAACCATTTCAGCCGAGGAAAATATGACTGAAAAACAGATCACGCCGCCGGTCGCGGAACAACGTCCCTATAGCTATGAACGACATGGCATCACGGTGGAAGATCCCTATTTCTGGCTGAAGGACCAAAGCTATCCCAAAGTGGATGATGAGGATGTGCTGGATTATCTCAAGGCCGAAAACGCGTATTTTGAAGCCCGAATGAAAGGGCAGGAAGCGCTTGTTGAAACACTGTTTGAGGAGATGAAGGGCCGGATCAAGGAAGATGATAGCTCTGTCCCGCAAAAGGATGGCGACTGGTTGTACTGGGTCGAATATGACAAGGGTGCGCAGTATAAGAAATGGTATCGCAAACCTGTCGCAGGCGGCGACAAGGTCCTGATTCTGGATGAGACGGAGCTCGCCAAAGACAAGGAATATTTCCGGCTTGGCGCTTTCTCGGTGAGCCCGGACGGCAAGCTGCTGGCCTATTCTCTCGACGACAATGGTTCCGAGCGGTTTGATGCGCGGATTAAAAATCTGGAAACTGGTGAATTACTGGAAGATACAATTCCCGGCACGCTTTCCAGTCTGGTATGGTCGAGCGATTCCAAATCGCTGGTCTATGGTCTCGCCAATGAAAACTGGCGCACGGACAATGCGCGGTTGCATGTTGTCGGCACGCCGTTCGAAAACGATGTTGAGCTGTATAAAGAGGATGACGAGGGATACCGTGTCGGCGTGGGCCTAACGTCATCGGAGAAATATCTGGTGATTGCCACCGGCGACAATGAAACGAGCGAAGTGCGACTGGTCGACGCCGCCAATCCGGCAGGCGAACAAATCCTTATCAAGCCGCGCAAGAAAGGTGTGGAATATTCGGTCGAGGAGCATGACGGCACGCTCTATATCCATAGCAATGACGACCATATCAATTTCCGCCTCGCCACCGCCGACATGGACGCACCCGGTGAGTGGACAACATTGATAGCCGGCAGCGACGAATTCTATATGACCGACATGGAAGCCTATAAGGATTTCTATGTCATCGAAGGACGCGAGAATGGTCTCGATCAGATTCAGGTGCGTTACTATGACGATCCATTGCGGGTCGAAAATATCGCCTTTCCTGAAGCCAGTTATAATGCGGGGCTGTCGAATAACCCCGAATATGACACGCAAAAACTGCGTATTTCCTATGAATCGATGGTGACGCCAGACACAGTCTATGATTATGACGTGGCCGCGAAATCACTTGAAACACTGAAAGTGCAGGAAATCCCGTCTGGCTATGACGCGAGCCAGTATCGCACCGAGCGGGTTACGATCAAGGCGCGCGACGGGGCGATGGTGCCTGCGTCACTGGTCTATCACAAGGATACGCCGCGCGATGGCAGTGCGCCGCTGCATCTCTATGCCTATGGTGCCTATGGCTATGCCATCCCGCCCAATTTTTCGGCCACGCGGCTGTCGCTGGTGGATCGCGGATTTATCTATGCGATTGCGCATATTCGCGGCGGTGATGACCTTGGGCGGCAATGGTATCTGGATGGCAAGCTCAAGAAGCGCACCAATACTTTCAATGATTTTGTCGATGTGGCGCGCGGGCTTGCCGCGAAAAACTATGCATCGCTGGGTAGGATCACGGCATCGGGCGGCAGCGCGGGTGGTGAGCTGATGGGCGCGATTGTCAATAGCGATCCTGAAATCTGGGGTGCGATTGCGGCGCATGTGCCATTTGTCGATGTGCTGAATACCATGCTGGACGAAAGCCTGCCGCTGACACCGGGCGAATGGCCCGAATGGGGCAACCCGATCACTGACAAGGAAGCCTTCCTGTTGATCCAGAGCTATTCGCCCTATGATAATGTCAGCGCGCAGGATTATCCGCCGCTGCTCATTACGGGCGGTCTCAATGACCCGCGCGTCACTTATTGGGAGCCCGCCAAATGGGCGGCCCGTCTGCGTGCCACCAAGACCGACGACAATGTGCTGCTGCTCAAGACCAATATGGGTGCGGGCCATGGCGGAAAATCAGGTCGTTTCGACAGCCTGCGCGAAACCGCCGAAGAATTCGCATTTCTGCTCTGGCAGATGGATATGACGGGGGAGGAGTGAACAGTTTCGAAAAGACCTTCACCGCCACGCCTGCGCATATCGATGAACTCGGCCATGTGAACAATGCGGTGTGGGTGCAGTGGATCCAGGATATGGCGACCGCGCATTGGCAGGCGGTGGCCGACCCTGCGCATGTCGATGTCTATATCTGGGTCGTGATACGGCATGAAATTGATTATAAAGGCAATATTGCCGAGGGTGAGAGCGTGATGGGCCGCACATGGATCCTCGGCGCGCCCAAGGGCGCGCGTTTTGCGCGCTCGGTGGAGTTTGTCGGCGATGATGGCAAGGTCAAGGTGCAGGCATTGACCTGGTGGGCGATGATCGATCGCACCACGCAGCGGCCCGTGCGGGTAACGCCGGAAATCGCCGCGCCGTTTATGGCGGATTAGCTGCCGCGCCGGCGCGCTTCCAGAAAGCGGCCAAGCCCAAATCCCGCAATGAATACACCGCCATATATCGCAAATAACGTCACATATATTTTGAGCAGCCCGGCAATATCAAAACCCGTACTGCTTGGTGAGAAGCCTCCCCATATCGCTTCGGCCATATAGCCGCTGCCCAGCAATGTCATGAGCGCCACAATTGCAGCAATGCCGGCAAAATGAACGGATTTCAGCTCAGACAATTGTGTCGCCGCGCCGAAAATAATGACAAGAATGAACAGGTCCATTTGTCTCAGGTCACGTTTTCTTCGGCCCTGAGCGCCTTGCGGTCGAGCTTGCCGATCATTGTCTTGGGCAGTTCATCGCGCACGACAACACCTGCCACACGCTCATGCTTGCCAAGTTTCGCATTGAGCCAGTTTTTAAGCGCCTCACCGTCCACATCCGCGCCTTCTTCCAGTGTGACGAAAGCCTTGGGCATTTCGCCGCGATATTTGTCCGGCACACCGATGACCAGCACTTCTTTTACCTGTTCATGATGATCGGCAACTTCCTCAATCTGGCTCGGGAATACCTTGAACCCGCCGACCGATATCATGTCCTTGATACGGTCGACAATTTTCACATAGCCTTCTTCATCAATCACTGCGACATCGCCGGTGCGCAGGAATTTGCCCAGAAACACATCCTCATCGGCATCGGGCCGGTTCCAATAGCCTTTCATGACTTGCGGTCCTGAGAATATGAGCTCTCCCGGCTCGCCTTTTGCCACCTGTTTTGAAGGATCTTCCTTGTCTACAAAGCGCACCTCCGTGCCTGGTAGTGGATGGCCGATGGTACCGGTCTTGCTAAGCCCCTCATAGGGATTGACCGAAACAACCCCACTGCTTTCGGTCAGGCCATAGCCTTCGACCAGCCGCGCATCGGTACGCTCTTCAAATTTTGCCTTGAGCTCGCCCGAAAGCGGGGCACCGCCCGATATGCACACACGCAGCGAAGAGAAATCGGTTTTGTCTATTTCTGGGCAGTCGAGCAGCGCCTGATACATGGTCGGCACGCCGGGAAGCGCAGTGACTTTGGTACGGTTGATCGCTTTGAGCGCCTGCACGGCGTCAAACCGCGGCAGCATGACAATTTCCCCGCCATTCAGCACTGTGCGGTTCAGCACGCATGTGTTGGCGAATACGTGGAAGAATGGCAGTACGCCCAGTATCCGGTCCTCATCCGTCTCATGATGCGGATCAATGGCATTCACCTGCCGTGCATTTGCGGTAAGGTTCTGGTGGGTCAGGATCGCACCTTTTGGCGTGCCGGTTGTTCCGCCCGTATATTGCAGGACCGCAGGGTCACCCACGGGGTCAATATCCGCTGCATCATAATCGCCGTCATTATCAATCAGTTCTGCAAATAATGACACGCGGCTATCGGTGGGAATAGCGGTTTCTTCGCTGCGTTTGAACAGGCGGTAGAGGATGGATTTTCCCATGGGCAGAGCTTCGGCTACGGTGCCGACAATGACGCGCTCAAGCGAGCTGTTTTCCAGCACTTCCAGTGCGCGAGGCAATAGCGCCTTGGCCGACAGGGTAATCAATATCGTGGTGCCGCTGTCCTCGACCTGATGTGCCAGTTCGTCAGGCGTATAGAGTGGAGAGAAGTTGACGATCGTGGCTCCGGCCGCCATCGCGCCATAATAGGCAGCGACATATTGCGGAACATTGGGCAGGAACAGCCCGACCCGTGTGCCGCGCGCAATACCCATGTCCTGCAGGCCTTTGGCCACTTGCTCTGCAGTCGCCGCGACCGAGGTATAGCTATATTTGCGGCCCATGAAATCGAGCAGCGGCATGCCATTCAGCCGGCGGGCACTGTCAAAAAACATGTCCGGTAAAGTCATGGGTTCAAATGACTGATCCCAGGTGCATGGATGGTTGTAATGGGTATTCCAGATCGGGCTATCGGTCATGTTGGATGCGGTGCCTGTACAAATTTCAATTTACAAAGGTGTAAATTGGTTTCCCGCGCGGAGCAAGAGCTTAGGAAGGCTTGCTGAACCAGCCAACGCCATCTTTTACATCCAGCTGTGCGCGGCCGGTATGTTCCAGGTGCCTGAGATGCGCCATCGCTTCGCCCGTTGCCAGGCCATATACGCTGTCATCAATCTTGCGGGCAAACAGCAGCGCGAATGTGTCCACGGCGCGCATTGGCTTCTCGCCCAGGGCTTTTTCCAGCGCGTCCAGCCGGTCGTGATGCCCTGCTGCGAGCGCATCAAGGCGGTTGTGCGCGCCGGTAAAGGGGTAGCCATGTGCCGGCAGCACCAGCACATCTTCGGCCAGTACAGCCCGGAATTTGGCAATGCTATCCAGCCATTCGCCCAGTGGATCGGCTGTGGGCTCGCTGGTCATCACCGATACATTTGAGGTGATACGCGGCAATATCTGATCGCCTGCGATAATCACGCCATTTTCCTCATCCACCAGACAGGCATGCTCGGGCGTATGTCCGCCGCCGGTCAGGATACGCCAGTTGCGCTTGCCAACCTGGATGACTGCGCCTTCATCGAGCCGCACATGACTGACGGGGATTGGTGCAACGGCCTTGGCAAAATTGCCCCAGCCGCGCTTGCGCAGGTTCTCGACCCGCTCTGCATCCCATCCGGCAAAGCGCATCTGGTCCAGCGCCTCTTGCGGCGGTTCGTCGCGTACATCCGCAGTCAGCATGCGGGCCATCAGCCATTCGGTGCGGTTCATCCAGAGCCGGACGCCATGTTTCTCGCACAGCCAGCCGGCTGCGCCGACATGGTCAGGGTGGAAATGCGTGACAATAACACGGGTGATGCGGCGGCCATCCAGATCGCCTGTAAACAGCTTTTCCCAGGCTTTCAGGCTTTCGCCCATGTTCAGGCCTGTATCAACAATCGCGACACCCTCGCCCTTTTCATCCTCATCATCCAGTAGCCAGATATTTATGTGGTTGAGCAGTCCAGGCACGGGCAGCCGCGTCCAGCCAATGCCTGCTGCGAGCGGAAAGAGTTCGCCATATTCAGGTGCATGGTCGCCAATCGGGTAAGTCAGGCCCTTGAACTCTTTTGCATCCAGTCCGTGCTGGTCCAGATATTCCAGATCGGTCAGCGATGCATCGTGCGCGGGTGGTGTTTGGGTGCTTGTGCCTAATGTCATTGTGTCTGATGTCATAATGACAGCGTAGAATATTGCTGCACCAAGGTGAAGCAATTTAATCGTTCGATTAAAAAATAAGCGCCGCACCTGCATATACAGGGCGGCGCCGCATATATTCGCTGAAAAAGCTTATTCGCTCTCGTCGGTCACTGCCGTTTGCTCTGGCGCATCATCGCCATCAGCATCACCGAACAGGTTTGCTTCCTGGGCCGCTTTGGCTTCTTCGGCAGCTTCCTTTTCCGCCTGCAGGGCGGCCAGTTCGGCTTCCTGCGCGGCTTTTTCACGCTCCGCGCGCAGTTCCTCGATCAGCGCTTCACGGTCACCGCCCAGCTTGGTGTCTTCAGGCACTTCGTCCTCGATACCCGCTTTTTTCGCGGCCTTGGCGACAATGGCGTCAAGCTCGCGCTGTGAACACAGGCCCAGAGTCACCGGGTCCTTGGGCTGGATGTTGGCGATATTCCAGTGGCTGCGTTCGCGGATCGCGTTGATCGTGTTGCGTGTGGTGCCTATCAGCTTGCCAATCTGGCCATCGGAAATTTCCGGATGATTGCGCAGTAGCCATGCAATGCCATCGGGTTTGTCCTGGCGCTTCGACACGGGTGTGTAGCGCGGGCCCTTGGTGCGGCGTACCTGCTCGGGGCCTTTTGACATGACCAGCGAATATTCGGAGTCTTTCTGACCCTTTTCGATTTCATCCATGGTCAGTTCACCCGCGCGTACGGGATCGCGGCCGGTATATTTGGTGCTGGCCAGATCATCGGCCATGGCCTGCACTTCCAATATGTGCAAGCCGCAGAATTCGGCAATCTGTTCAAACGTCAGGCCGGTATTGTCCACCAGCCAGGAAGCCGTCGCATGCGGCATGAGAGGGGTACGACCATCTTGGGCCACGTCAAATCTCCATAAAATAAGGGCCACCCCTCGCGGGATGGCCTGATGATTGCACTCCATGTAGGCGAAACCGGGTGCGCCTGCAAGTGGGCAAATGGATTGCCGTTGACCATGGGGTGTGCCAGTTAAACTTTCAGCACGATTTTTCCGAAATGGCTGCCGCTTTCCATATGTGCGTGTGCCGCCGCCGCATCAGCAAGCGGGAAGCTCTTGTCCATCACGGGGCGCAGTTCACCGCGTTCCACAAAATCCCATACATTGCGGTGGATTTCCTCGGCCAGCAATCCCTTGAATGCGTTGCTGCGCGGGCGCAGGGTCGATCCGGTGAGCGTGAGGCGGCGGCTCATCACCTGCGCCATGTTTATCTGTGTCATCAATCCGCCCTGCACGGCGATGGTGACATGGCGGCCATCCTCGGCCAGGCAGTTGAGATTGCGCGGGACATAATCGCCCGCAACCATGTCGAGCACGACCTGTACGCCCCTGCCATCGGTGATTTTCTGTGCCGCCTCGACAAAATCGTGGGTTTTGTAATTGATTGCATGGGCTGCGCCCAGGCCAAGTGCCTGCGCACATTTCTCGTCTGACCCGCAGGTGACAATGATGGTCAGGCCGAACAGCTTGCCCAGCATGATCGCCATGGTACCGATACCGCTGGTGCCGCCGTGGACCAATACGGTTTCCCCGTCGCACGCATAGGCACGTTCAAACAGGTTGTGCCACACGGTAAACAGTGTTTCGGGAAGGGCCGCAGCCTCACTGAGTGGCAGGTTTTCAGGAACTGGCAGGCAATGACTTGCCTGGGCAATGCAATATCCGGCATATCCGCCGCCATTGACGAGTGCGCAGATATTTTTGCCCACCATATGCGCATCGGCATCGGAACCTGCGCCAACGACTTCACCCGCGATTTCAAGCCCAGGCAGCGGAGATGCGCCCGGTGGCGCAGGGTATAACCCCATGCGCTGCACCACGTCAGGACGGTTGATGCCTGCGGCGGCCACTTTCACAAGTACCTGACCGGCCTCGGGCCGCGGTACGGGATGTTCACCAGCCACCAGCACATCAGGTCCGCCCGGCTGGCGAATGGCAATGGCCGTCATCGTCTCTGGAATTGTCTGTGTCATATATCCCCCCGCACAAGGCTTTTTCGCCCTTTTTAGATAGTTTCCACATAAATCGGCGCCCCTTATTGACAGCGCGGGGCCTGTGGTCAACATTATCCGTAACGGCCAGAGCTTGAAGGAAAGGAACAGGGACATGGATTTGGATGACGATTTACCACGCAAATCCATGGATGCGGCGCATATGCTGGCGGCAGAGGATCTGGACCCGCTGTCGCAGGAAGAACTGGATGTGCGCATTGCGTTGCTGAAGGCAGAAATCGTGCGTGTGGAGGCCCGTAAACAGGCGGCGGGCGCACATCGTGCCAATGCCGATGCACTGTTTCGCAAGTCCTGAACGCCATAGGGGGCAGCACTG
Organism: uncultured Sphingomonadaceae bacterium; assembly: GCA_947497085.1. Classification (GTDB taxonomy): domain Bacteria; phylum Pseudomonadota; class Alphaproteobacteria; order Sphingomonadales; family Sphingomonadaceae; genus Alg239-R122. The sequence continues at coordinate 264,055 of CANMFE010000003.1, read as the reverse complement.
CGCATATTCACATCGCCGCGCAGCTTCCTATATGAATGAGACTGCCAGTGCGTGAGGGGAGCGGGGCGCATGGTAAAAGCAGTTGATTGAGACCCGGCTCTTTCCGGGACGTACATAAGAAGGGCAGCGTCCAAAGCGGCGCTGCGGAGATGTAAGAATATGCCGTCATTTGCGGAATCACTGGAAAAAACGCTGCATCAGGCGCTGACCAATGCAGCCGATCGTTCCCATGAATATGCCACGCTTGAGCACCTTCTGCTTGCGCTCATCACCGATGATGATGCCGCGCAGGTGATGAAAGCGTGCGGCGCTGACCTTGGTGAACTGACGGGCACTGTCACCCATTATCTCGACAATGAACTGGATTCGCTCAAAGTCGAGGAGCAGACCGATCCTGCACCGACATCGGGTTTTCAGCGCGTGGTGCAGCGTGCGATCCTGCATGTCCAGTCGTCGGGCAAGGATATTGTGACCGGTGCCAATGTGCTTGTCGCATTGTTTTCCGAACGTGAAAGCTATGCCGTCTATTTCCTGCAGCAACAGGATATGAGCCGACTCGATGCTGTCAGCTATATCAGCCATGGCATCGGCAAAGGCGGTAACCCATCCGAATCCAAACCGCCAGAGGGTGCGGAAGAAGCGCAAAATGAAAAAGGCGAGGGCAAACAGAAGAAAGAAAGCGCACTCGACCAATATACCGTCAACCTGAACGATAAAGCCAAGGCGGGCAAGATTGACCCGCTGATCGGGCGTGGCCCCGAAGTGGATCGCACCGTGCAGATCCTGTGCCGCCGTTCAAAGAATAATCCGCTTTACGTGGGCGAACCCGGCGTCGGCAAGACCGCAATTGCCGAAGGACTGGCACGCAAGATTATCGAAGGTGATGTTCCTGACGTACTGGACGAAGCGGTGATTTACTCGCTCGACATGGGAGCGCTTCTAGCCGGGACACGCTATCGCGGCGATTTTGAAGAACGGTTGAAAGCGGTGGTGGCGGAACTGGAAAAATTGCCGCATGCAATCCTGTTCATTGACGAAATCCACACTGTGATTGGTGCAGGCGCGACCAGCGGCGGGGCAATGGATGCCTCAAATCTGCTCAAGCCTGCGCTGTCGGGCGGGACAATCCGCTGTATCGGATCGACCACGTACAAGGAATTCCGCAATCATTTTGAAAAGGATCGCGCATTGCTGCGCCGGTTCCAGAAAATCGATGTCAACGAACCGACAATTGACGATACAATCAAGATTCTGCGCGGCCTGCGTTCGGCGTTTGAAGACCATCACAAAGTGAAATACACCCCCGATGCGATCAAGACGGCAGTCGAGCTGTCGGCGCGTTATATCAATGACCGCAAATTGCCCGACAAGGCAATTGATGTGATTGACGAAGTCGGTGCGATGCAGATGCTGGTGCCCAAATCGCGCCGCCGCAAGACGATTACGGCCAAGGAAATCGAGGCAGTGATTGCGACAATGGCGCGGATTCCGCCCAAATCGGTATCGAAGGATGATCGTGCGGTGCTACAACACCTGAAACGCGACCTGAAACAGGTAGTGTTCGGGCAGGATCAGGCGATTGACGTACTCTCCAGCGCGATCAAGCTGAGCCGGGCAGGCCTGCGTGACCCTGACAAGCCGATTGGCAATTACCTTTTCAGCGGCCCGACCGGTGTGGGCAAAACCGAAGTTGCACGGCAGCTTGCCAGCATCATGGGCATTCCGCTCCAGCGTTTTGACATGTCTGAATATATGGAGCGGCACAGTGTATCACGGCTGATCGGCGCGCCTCCGGGCTATGTCGGTTATGACCAGGGCGGCCTGCTGACCGATGCGGTCGATCAGCAGCCACATTGCGTATTGCTGCTCGACGAGATTGAAAAAGCGCACCCTGACCTGTTTAACATACTCTTGCAGGTGATGGATAATGGCAAGCTGACCGACCATCATGGCAAGACGGTTGATTTCCGCAATGTCGTGCTCATTATGACCACCAATGCCGGGGCCAGCGAAATGGCGAAAGAAGGCATGGGCTTTGGCGATGCGACCAAGGAAGATGCGGGCGATGAGGCCGTGAAAAAAATGTTTACGCCGGAATTTCGCAACCGGCTCGACGCGATTGTGCCGTTTACATACCTGACACCTGAAGTTGTGGCGCGGGTTGTCGATAAATTCATCTTGCAGCTTGAGCTGCAACTGGCCGACCAGAATGTGCATATCCGGCTCGACAAGGATGCGCGTGAATGGTTGGCGGTACGCGGTTATGACCGGCTGTTTGGTGCCCGTCCAATGGGCCGGTTGATCCAGGAAAAGATCAAGCAGCCACTTGCTGAAGAGCTGCTGTTCGGCAAGCTGAAAGATGGCGGGGAGGTCAATGTGCATATGAAAGATGGTGCAATGACCTTTGAAGTCACGCCGGCTGCGCCAAAATCGCCGCGTAAGAAAAAAGCCAAGAAAAAGCCTGCATCCGGCAAGACCAAGTAAAGCGTCATGGCATATATCAGGATAGTGGACCGCGATGCTGCGCAGGGCGATCTTGCAACACTCTATGCCAAGGTCGCAGGGCCGGATGGCCGCGTTGACAATATATTGATGGCGCATAGCCTTCGTCCTCATACGCTCGAAGGGCATATGGCGCTGTACAAGGCGGTACTCCATCACCGGGGCAATGCGCTTCCCAAATGGTTGCTTGAATGCATCGGGATTTTGGTGAGTGCGATAAACAACTGCCAATATTGTGTTGACCATCATGTCGCCGGATTGAAGCGTCTTGTATGCGATGACGCACGGTTTGCAGCATTAGAGGTGGCATTGCGCGCGGCAATGGATGGCGCGGACAGCTTGCCGGGCATTTTTACGCAAAAGGAACAGGCCGCTCTGTCCTACGCAGCCAAGCTTACGCGTACCCCGGCTGATATTGGCGAAAATGATATTGCAGCCTTGCGTGCAGACGGGCTGGATGATGGAGAAATTCTGGAAGTCAATCAGGTGGCGGCCTATTTCGCCTATGCCAACCGCACCGTGCTTGGGCTCGGTTGTTCTACGCAGGGGGAAGCGCTTGGACTTTCGCCGGGAGATAATGACGATCCCGGCAATTGGTCGCATGGCTAGCGAGAAAATTGCGGGAACAGGCTGGATTAAACACAGGGGATGAATTTGAAATCGATTATCTATATCAGCACAAAAGTGCACAATTTCAGCAAGGATGACCTCGAAGCGCTGCTTGCACGCTGTGAAGAAAATAACCGTGCCAGCAACATTACCGGCTGCCTCATCTACAACGGCATGAATTTCATGCAATTAATTGAGGGTGATGAGGAGGCAATTGATGCATGCATGGCGCGCATTTTAAAAGATGATCGCCATAGCGGCATTGTCACTATTCGCGAAAAAAATATCGATTCCAGGGAATGTCCCGAATGGGGTATGGCGGGCCGTCATGTATCTGCGCAGCCCGATACGGATGAACGCGCGCAAATTGCGGAAATGCTGGAAAATGCGGCCAGTGACACACGCAGGCTTTTTGACAGCTTTAGCTCACTATAGATTATCTCCCTTGTTGATGCGCCTGCTGCGCACTATCTTGGCACTATGAGTGACATTGCTGACATCATACTAACGCCCAATGCGGCAAAACGTGTCGCCGCGATTGCCGAAAAACAGGGCAAGCCAGCCATGCTGCGCCTGTCGGTTGAAGGCGGCGGGTGTTCAGGCTTTCAGTACCGTTTCGGTTTGGCCGAAAACATTGAGGCAGATGATGTTACGGCTGAGGAATCGGGTGTAACGCTGGTGGTGGACAGTGTCAGCCTTGATTTGGTGCGTGGCAGCGCAGTGGACTTTGTGGAATCGCTGGGTGGTTCGGCTTTTCAGGTGACCAATCCCAATGCCGCATCTGGGTGCGGCTGCGGATCGAGTTTTTCGGTTTAATTCTTTCGCTGCTCAAATGAATGCGATAAGCAGTTTTCATGCGTATCGCGACTTACAATATAAACGGCATAAAAGCCCGCCTCCCCCGCCTGCTTGAATGGTTGGAGGAGACGCGGCCCGATGTCGCCTGTCTTCAGGAAATCAAGACGATGGACGAGGGTTTCCCGGTCGCCGAGTTTGAAAAAATCGGTTACGGTGCGATCTGGCATGGGCAAAAATCATTCAATGGTGTTGCGATACTTGCCAAGGGCAGCGCGCCGCAGGAAACGAAACGCGGGCTGGACGGCGAACCGGAAGATGAACATAGCCGCTATCTGGAAGCGGACGTGCCGGATGCGAATGGAAATCCTGTGCGCATAGCAAGTATTTACCTGCCCAACGGAAATCCGCACCCCGGACCTAAATTTGATTTCAAACTGCGCTGGATGCAGCGGCTTAGAAATCGTGCGGCCGAAATATGGGCCGAAGAAGTACCTGCAGTGCTGGCTGGGGATTATAACGTCATCCCACGCGATAATGATGTGTTTGCGGTAGACGCCATGGCATCCGACGCGTTGATGCAACCCGAAAGCCGTGATGCCTATCGCCGTTTGTTGGGTGACGGGTGGACCGATGCCATTGGCAATTGGCATCCCGATGGCGGTGTCTGGACTTACTGGGATTACCGCACGCGCGGGTGGGAGCGCGATGCTGGGTTCCGCATCGACCACTTGCTGCTCAGTCCGCGTGCTGCCGATCGTCTGACAAATGTCGGTGTTGATAAAGAGCATCGCGGCCGTGAAAAGGCGAGTGACCATACACCTGCCTGGATCGAACTCGGCGCTTCTACAGCACAGCCATGATGGCAATAGCCATACGGTTCCTGCTTTTTATCGCAGGATTATACCTGATTGCACTGGCTCTGATCTATATATTCCAACGCAGCTTCATGTACCTGCCAGATACGCAGCGCGTTACGCCTGAACAGGCGGAACTTGACGGCTTTGCTATGGTGGACATCGTGTTGGGTGAAAATAAGCTCGTGTCATGGTGGCATCCGCCTGCGAATGAGACGCAGGGCGTCATCCTGCATTTTCACGGTAATGGCGGCGCGCTGGCTGGGCGCGCGGATATGTACCGCGCTCTTGCTGAATCAGGAGCAGGTATATTGGCGGTGGGCTATCCCGGCTATGGCGGTAATGCGGGAAAGCCTGGCGAACAGGCATTTTACCAGGCAGCACGCGCCAATTATGGCTGGCTGCGCAAACAGGGTTTCCGCGGGAAAGACATAGTCATTGTCGGCCAGTCGGTCGGCACGGGCCCCGCCACATATCTTGCCGCAAATACCAATGCCGCCGGGCTTATTCTGGAAGCACCCTATACATCCATGGCCGATATGGCCGCGCGGCAAATGCCGATATTTCCGTCCCGCCTGCTAGTGAAAGACCAGTATGACAATGTATCACGTATCGCGCAAATCGATACGCCACTGGTTTGGATTCATGGCGAACGTGATAACCTTATCCCTGTGGAAATGGGACAGGAACTGTTTGATGCCGCCCGGCAACCCAAATGCGCCTATCGCATCAAAAAAGGCGGGCATAATGATTTGTGGACTCTCGGAATAGACGAAATAATTTCAGAGCAAGCGGCATTGATGGCAGCAGGACAGGGCTGTAAACCTGATTTGAAGAGATCGTGATACGCTTTCGCCTTGACAAATTCTGTATTTTCTGAAATAACAGAAATTAAGGAAAGTGAGTCGGTTATGGCATTTTACGAGCATCCCGAAGTCCAGGAATTTATTCTCCATTGGGGAGAGATGGGCACGCATTGGGGTGCGAACCGGTCGGTGGCGCAGGTGCACGCTCTCTTATACCTTTCCGATCGGCCGCTGAATGCCGAGGAGATTTGCGAAATACTGGGTCTGGCGCGATCTAATGTGTCGACGGCACTGAAGGAATTGCAGGGCTATGGCATTGTCACGCGCGCGCATATGACAGGCGACCGTCGTGACCATTTTATAGCAGAGACTGATTTGTGGGAGCTGTTTATGGCGATCACTGCGGAGCGCAAAAAACGCGAAATTGATCCGACTATTGCCAAGCTCGCCGATTTACAGGTGCGGCTAGAAGGACGCACCGATATTCCCAATCATGTGCATGAACGTATTGGCCGGATGCACGAGTTTATTTTTACGCTGACCAATTGGTATACGCAGGTGCGGGACCTCAAAAAATCGACACTCATCACCCTGATGAAACTGGGTGCCAAAGTCGCGCGGTTCATTCCTGGCGGTGGTAAAGACGAAATATCGGCGGTCCACGCATTTCCAGTTTCTGATTCCACACGCGAATTATAAATTCACACAGAATAATCCCAAAACAGGAGTTTCCCATGCCACCCGCGATATTCATTTAACTAGTAGTTTCTTAAATTACAGAAATATAAGAATATATTGGAATATAGATATCGAAAGGATATATCATGGTTGTAGCTACCTATATCAGCTATCTCATTATCGCCGTCGGCCTGACTATCTGGGTCGCGCATACTCTGTCCAGTAACGGGAAAGTCTTTCTCGTGCGCTGTTTCGGGCATGACGAGGAATTGGCGACCAGTATCAACCATTTGCTGGTGGTCGGTTTTTATCTTGTCAACTTGGGCTTTATTGCCATTGCGCTCAGCATGGCGAGCGAGCCGGTGACTGTTGCCGAGGCCATCCGCCTGTTGGCATGGCAGGTGGGCATTGCGATACTCGTGCTGGGTGGCATGCATTTTTTCAACATGAGCGCGATCAGCCGCTACGGCGTGAAACTGGCAGGCTGGATCGATGAACAGCAGGTAATAGCGGCTGAACGCACGATGCCTGCAAACCGAAAAGAGAAAGACTATCTCTTGCGGTAATGGCCTAAGCCCCTCTTCGTTAGTGGAGGGGCTTATGGTTGCTGTCCGCTAAAGCGCTTTCTCGTAAATCTGGTAGACCTTGTTCACTTTGCCGCCAATGACCTCGCCGATGGAGTTCATACCTTGATTGTCATCCAATATCCAACCAATCTCGCCGCGTTTCGCGCCGTATTTTGCGACGGCATCGCGCCGGATAAATTCAATCATCATGAAAGCCAGCTGGCTGGCAAGGCGTGAACCCTGCAATTCCTGCACGACACCCATTAACGGCACGCGCATTGTGTGGGTAACGGGTTTCCGCAGCCACCAGAGCAGCTTGGCCCAGTTTAAGGGCCATAATGTCCCATTATAGTCCATTAGCTTTTCATTGATATTCGGCAGCGTGATCATGAAGGCGACAGGCTTTCCGTCATATTCGGCAATGCGGATCAGGTCTTCGAAGACAATCGGCTTCAGTTTTTTGCCGACATAGGCAATCTCGCCGTCGGTCAGCGGTACAAAACCCCAGTTTTTTGACCATGCGTCATTCAGGATTCCCATGATGAGCGCAGCTTCCTCGGCAAAGCGGCTTTTGTCTACGCGGCGGATCCGGACGCGCTCGTTCTTCTCGCCCGATGCCACGATGCGGTTCACCAGCTTGCCAAAACCATCAAGAATATCAACTTCCCAGGTCATGACCTGCTTGACCGGATTATAGCCGGCATTTTCAATCCATTGCTGATATTCTGCACGCTGGTGACCCATCATCACCGTGGGGGGATGGTCATGCCCGCTGATAAGCTGTCCCGGTTCATCCCATATCGATAGGCTGAGCGGGCCAAGCGCGCGGTGCATATCCTGCGCACGGAGCCATTCTTCCGCAGCCTTGATGAGCGCGGCGGCCGTGTCTTCATCAAAAGCTTCCAGCATGCCCCAGTTGCCGGTGCCTGCCCCCATGCCCTGTTCAGCCGGCTGCTCCAGGGCGAGCAGGTCGATATGCGCGCTGATCCGTCCCACGACCCTGCCACTGCGCCGCGCCAGCATCGGCTGCACCCGTGCATGTTCAAAAAACGGATTTTTGCCAGGCGTAAGCAGCGCGCGGATTTCATCTTTTAGCGGCGGCACCCAGTTCGGGTCATCGGCATAGATTTCCCATGGCAGGTTTATAAAGGCCTTGAGGTCGGCTTTCCCGTCCATGGGGATTACCGTGATATCTGTCTTACTTGTCATGCCGCCTTGTGGCGCGGGTGCGGCAATAATGTCAAGAAACCGGTTATCCCCGCGCGGCTATAATATGATCTGGATCAGTGAAATCCGCCGCGAATGCCCCAATATGCTGCCATTATCTCGCCATCATGTTCTGGTCTAAGCCGGCCATAAATTGGATATATGTATATGAATAAAAAAGCTCTCAAAGCCGAAAACTTCACCGCAGCTCCGCAGAATATGGCGGCTGCAAAGGTGCATGCGCCCATGACCGATGACAGGGAAATGATCCGCACTGCGGCGAATCTCACGCGCGACCTGAATGCCCCCAATCCCGCCATATATTGGGGGGATTTCATGGCGTCGGTCATTATTGGGTATGGCGCATTATTTGCGGCCATCACTGCTTCATCCATGGGATGGATGATTGCGGCCGGTATTGTTTCGATGCTGGCCCTCTACCGGGCGGGCAGCTTTATTCATGAACTTACCCATTTGAAAGATGGTTCCGTACCCGGTTTCCGGCTGGGCTGGAACCTGCTGGCGGGCATCCCGCTTATGGTCCCGTCTTTCATGTATGAAGGCGTGCATAACCTGCACCATGCCAAGACGCGTTATGGCACGGCGCAGGACCCGGAATATCTGCCGCTCGCATTGATGAAGCCCTATACCGTGCCGCTATTTGTGGCGGTGGCTGCGCTTGCACCGCTCGCTTTGCTGTTGCGCTACGGCATATTGGCACCATTATCGCTGGTGATACCGCCGCTCAGAAAGCTGGTGGTTGAACGTTATTCCGGACTTGTCATCAATCCCGAATTTCGCCGTAAAATGCCCGACGGCAAAGCGCGGCGCAACTGGCTATGGCAGGAAACTGGTGCGAGCCTCTGGGCTATCGCGCTGCTGGCTGGCACGGCAACCGGCATTATCCCGCTCAAGGCTTTCATCATTTTTCTGGTCATTAGTGGCGGTTCCGTCGTCATCAACCAGATCCGCACACTCGTCGCCCATTTATGGGCCAATGAGGGAGAGGTGATGACTGTGACCGCACAATATCTCGATAGCGTCAATGTTCCGCCGCCTGCAATGCTGCCCGCGCTTTGGGCACCTGTCGGCCTGCGTTATCATGCACTGCATCACCTGCTGCCGGGCGTGCCCTATCATAATCTGGGCGAGGCGCATCGCCGTCTGGCTGAGGAGCTTCCGGTGGAATCGCCCTATTACAAGGCCAATTACACAAGCCTTACCGGACTGGTAGTACAGCTGGTGCGCAGCACGTTTAAGGGAAAACTGGTCAAGTAAATATCCCGCTGCCCGTAGCCGCTGGATCAGGATATGATCTCTATTCCTCGGTTCGGACGAGAACGGATTCACCAACCAGAAAGAACAGCACAAAGGGTGCCCAGGCGGCGACCAGAGGCGGATAGGCGCCCAGATTGCCCATGGCGAGCGAGAAATTATCCGCCACGAAAAAGGCAAAGCCGAGCGCCATGCCGATGACTGCGCGCAGGAAAAGCTGGCCTGAACGGGCCAGACCGAATGCCGCTACAGCGCCCAGCAACGGCATTAATATTGCTGATAGCGGCCCTGAAATCTTGTGCCACAAATTGGTTTCAAGCGACTGGGTCGGTTTGCCTGCGGCCTTAAGCTCGCCAATAGCCGATTTCAGCTTCATGAAGGAAAGGCCATCGGGATTGACATTGCCCAGTGTGAACTGGTCCGGTGTCATACCACCTTTTACGGTATAATCGCCCAGCTCTGTCTCCTCACCGCTTGCTACATCGAATGCAATGGCATCTTTCAACTTCCAATCAGTGCCCGAATACACTGCCTGTGATGCGCTGATGGTCCTGAGCAGTGCGCCATCGCCTGCGCGTTCATAAATTTCCACATTGTCCAGCCGTGTGCTGTTGCCATTGCCGCTGACAAATCCCGCATGGACAAGGTTGTTGCCATCGCGCGCCCATATGTTGGTGCGGGTCGATGGATCATCGGGTATGGGGCCGTACTCGGCTTTTTGCCATAGCGAAAGCGTCGAGGTTGCAGGTGCGACTATACGGTCGTTAAAGGCAAATGTGATACCTGCGACAAGCAGGCTGGCAAATAATAGCGGGGCCAGTACCTGGTGCGCGGATAACCCTGCCGCCTTCATCGCGATCACTTCGCTATTCTGGTTCAGCGATGCCAGCGTAATGATTGTGGCAAGAAGGACCGAAAAAGGCAGGATGAACTCTATGATCTGCGGCGCGCGTAGCGATACATAATGCCATAAATCAGATTCGCTATTGCCCGGTACAGCCAGAATATTACCGCTTTCGCCAAGCAAATCGAGCGTTTGCAACACGATCACAAATATCGCCAGAACCGCCAATATACGGATCAGGAACATACGCGCCATATAAATGGCCGTTGTCGGCGAAGGAAAAAATTCCAGCTTCATATGGCAAAGCCTTTTATGCTGTCAGGTCTAACCGTCATGATGGCTCCGTTTCCTGCCGAAACTAAGCAGGCCCTTCAGCCATGCCCCGGATTTTGCGAATATTTTTTCCAGGCTGCCAATGGGCTGCCCGCCGGGTACATGGGCGACCTGGTAATACATCCAGATGATAAGCGCGGCGAACAGGAAGAACGGTACCCATAGCGCGATAAGCGGGTCGACTATGCCCAGTGCCCCGACATCTTCGCCATACTGGTTTATCTTATGATAGGTCACAATCAATATGATCGACAGGAACACGCCCAGCGCGGATGTGGAGCGCTTGGGCGGAATGGCGAGTGCCAGCGCGAGCAGCGGCATAAGCAGCATCATCACGACTTCGACGACACGGTAATGGAAATTGGACCGGGTTTCATTGCGCTGCTGCTCCGAAATATGCGGGCTGGAACCGATACGCACCAGTTCGGGCAGGGTATATTCGCGGTCCTTGCCACCGCGGCTTCGAAATGCCTCAATCTTGGGCAGATCGATTGGCAGGTCATGGCTGCTAAAACTCAGCACACGGGGGCTTTCATAATCGGGAGCATCATGCGTAAGCAGGCCGTCGGTCAGCCGCAGGATAATGGTGTCGGGGTCATCGGTGGCCATGAAGCGGCCTTTGCTGGCGGTCACCGAAATCTCCGTGCCATTCTTGCTTGTCGCATGCACAAACAGCCCGCGAAGGTCACGTCCCTGATTCTGGCTTTCCTCTATACGGAGCGTCATTTTTTCGCCAAATTTCGTAAACTCACCCACTTTGATGGATGCGCCCAATGCGCCAGAGCGCAGTTCAAAGCCGAGTTCCTCATAGGCATAGCGGGCCTGGGGCTGGATAAAACCAACAAGTGCCAGATTGACCAGCATCAAGGCGATTGCAAACATGTATGGGACGCGGAGCAGGCGGCCATAGCCAAGCCCCACGGCACGGAAAACATCCAGTTCAGAGGAAAGCGCAAGTCCCCGAAAAGCAAGCAATATTCCCAGCAAAAGGCCGATGGGAATGCCCAGTGAAAGATATTCGGGAATAAGGTTGGCGAGCATCCGCCACACCACGCTGACAGGGCCGCCTTCCGCGGCCACAAAGTCGAACAGTCGCAGCATTTTTTCGAGTACAAGCAGCATGGCCGAGATAATCAGCGTAGCAATAAGCGGAATGGCAACGCGCTTGGCGATATATAGGTCGATGGAAGTGAGGAATTTCAACTTATTGTCGCCCTATCACCCTATTTTGGCCGCAAATTTCACCCATATAAAGAATCAAACGGGGGCGTTACATGCCGGTCCCATATGTTTTGACATAACCGGCTATAACCAGTTGGAGACGAAACGTCATGTTCAAATTTTCAAATGTTGCACTGCTTGGTGGTAGCGCAGCTATGGCTCTGGCCTTGGTAGCGACCCCCGCAGGTGCGCAGCGCCAGAAAATCAGCAATGATATGAGCAAATGCGCCAGCGGTGCAGGCCCTGCTGTGCTGATTGAAGTGCGTGGTTTCAAAAAGGCCTCGGGCCGTATCCGCGTTCAGGCCTATGAAGGCACCAGCGCAAAATGGCTGAAAAAAGGCGCATGGATAAACCGCATCGACGTGCCGGTGCGCGTCAATGGCGGTAAAATGCGCTTTTGTGTACCTGTTCCGAAAGCGGGCACATATGGCATCGCGGTCCGTCATGACATGGACGGCAATGGAAAGTCGGGCTGGAGCGATGGTGGCGGTTTTACCGGCAACCCCAGTATTTCGCTGACAAACCTGAAGCCTTCGATCAAAAAATCCGCTATTCGCGTGGGCAATGGTGTGGCGCGTGCCAATGTCGTGCTCAACTATCGCCGCGGCCTTAGCATTAAGCCGATCGGATAGTTTATGGCTCTGGTCGCGCTCCTTTCCAATCCTCGCTCTACCGGCAATAAATCGCTGTTGCCGGAAGTGCGGAGCTTTTGTGCGGAGCAGGCCGATATATTCCATTATGAGGTCGAACAGGCTGACCAGATTGCGTGTGCGCTTAAAACCATAGCGCGGGTCAAGCCAAAGGTCCTGATCATAAATGGCGGCGATGGCACCGTTCAGGCGGCGTTGACAGAATTGTACCAAGGCGGCCATTTTAGCGAAAATCCGCCACCTGTCGCGGTGCTTCCCAATGGCAAGACCAATCTTATTGCAATGGATTTGGGGGCAAGCGGCTCAGCGCTTTCGGCACTCAAGGAAATTGTGGAAATTGCCCGTAACGATGATCTGGAATCGCATATAGTCGTGCGGCAAATGATTGCGCTTTCTGGCGGCAGCAGTGAGAAACCGGTTCTGGGCATGTTTCTGGGCGGCGCGGGGTTGGCCGAATTTATCCTGTATTGTCGCCATAAAATCTATCCGCTGGGACTACCCAATGGACTCAGCCATGTCCTGGCCGGTATTGCCGGGTTTATTTCACTGCTGTTCAAGGCGCCTTTCAAATTCCTGCCCCGGCGATCACAGCCGCTGCGCATATCGCTTATCCGCAATGGCGAAGTGCAGGGCAATTATGCGCTGCTGATTGTTACCACGCTCGAAAAGCTATTGCTCGCGGGTAAATCGGGCAGTTGGTACAATAGCCGGGATCGCCTCAAATTTTTTGCGGTTGACCAGAACCCTGGCGTTGTCATGCGGATGATTTTCGCAATTCTGTTCGGACGCATGGGGCAGAAGAAGGTACGCGGTGTGCATATAGAGCAGGGCGATGAAATCCGCATTGATGGCGACCATAGCAACGTCATTCTGGATGGTGAGCTGTTTGAAGCAAATGAAGATGCACCCATTATATTGCGTTCGACACAGCCTGTGCCATTCCTGAAAATTGCGGCCTGACGGTTCCTATGCGGACAATGTACCCGCCTTCCTGATTTAGGCCTCCATTATGCCAGACACAGCGCTTCTCAGACTTATCAAGGCAGAGCTGGCCGAACCGGTGGATCCGCGGATTTCGGATTTTGCGGCTGCCATTGCTGCGGATTATGGCGATGCGGCGCGGGCTGTGCTGTTTTACGGATCATGTCTGCGCAGCGAGCAGCTGGAAGGGCAGATGCTCGATTTCTATCTGATTGTTTCCGATTATGATTCCGCGTTTCCAAAGAGCTGGAAAGCGCGGGCCAACCGGCTGCTGCCGCCCAATGTGTTTCCGGCGCAGCATGATGGGTTGGTGGCCAAATATGCAGTGCTGAGTGAAGCCGATTTCCATCGTCTCAACCGCCGGGAAGCCAGCGCGGTAAGTGTATGGGCACGTTTTGCCCAACCGTCGCGGCTGGTATGGCAAAGCGACGATATCGCTGCCGAACAGGCGGCGCTGGCGATATCAGGTGCAGCGCCCACATTATTGAACGCGGCGTTGGCGCATGTAGATGCCGAACAGACGCCAATGCTGGATTTATGGGAAAAAGGCTTTGTGCTGACCTATAGCGCAGAATTGCGTGCAGAGCGGTCGGGCCGTTCCGCTTCTGTTGTGGAATTTTCGCCAGAGCGATACCGCGATTTTGGCCATGCGGCGCTGCCGCTTACACCCATCATGAACGAACGCAGCGGGGACAATGTCACGCTGCTTCCGGGGCAGAGGGCTGCAATTATGGCGGAACGCAAGCGCTGGCCGGGCCTCAGGCGACGCGGCAAGCTGCTGACCCTTGCGCGGCTGGCCAAGGCGACGGGGACCTATGCGGACGGAATTGACTATATTGCCTGGAAGATCAACCGTCATGCCGGCACGGAGATAAAGGTGAAGGACTGGCAACGCCGCTGGCCGATATTGGGCGCGATTGTAATGCTGCCACGGCTCCTATTGCGTGGTGCGGTCAAATAAGGGCATAATGCATCATCATAAGGAGACGCATTATGCCCGATAGCCTAAAGAAAAATCCCGTCCATTTAGGCCTTGGCGCAACTGCATTTGTGCAGCCCGAAATGACTGGTGATATGGCCTGGTATGAAGGTTATGTGCAGCGCCATGGCGATGATGGCCATGAAGGACGATTGGTATCCATGTACACGTTCACCGAAAGCTGGGACGTATGGGAAATGCACCCCAAAGGCAGTGAAATGGTTTTGTGCACTGAAGGCAGCATGGTGCTGGTACAGGAAATGCCGGACGGGTCGGAAAAACGCACAGCGCTGAAGGCAGGCGAATATGCCATTAATGAACCCGGAGTCTGGCACACGGCAGATGTGGATGGTGAGGCAACTGCAGTGTTTATAACGGCCGGTGAGGGCACTGAGCACCGGGAGCGGGTGTGAAGAAGACTGGTAAAATCCAACAATATTTCCCGCAGATAGAGGCATCTATTAGTCATACAGCTCGGCGTATTGGCGGTCTCGCTGCACCGGATAAGCTGGAAGACGTAACGCTGAACTTTGCCGAACTGTCTGAAGAAGCCAAGAGCATAATATCTGACAAGCTGAGCGGATTTTTAGGGTCTGGAAAAGCAATTTACATTATCAAATATGATAAAAGCATCGCACCTAAAGACATGTATACAGCCTTACAGGCCGCAAAAGACAACACACACGAAAACCGTGCCTATCCTAGGATTAACAAAAAAAGAAAATCTGAAATACTTTATGTCGGCAGTGTGTCGGATACCAGTTCAAGGACTAAACTGCGTGCGCGCCTGATGCAGCATCTGGGTTATGGGTATGCAAGAACCTATGCCCTGCAGCTTCGGCATTGGGTACCTAAATCTGGCGGTTCCTTCACGATCTCGGCATGGCGCTTCAATGCAATTGAAAACCATGATCTGGTGCTGATCGAGGATTGGATCAGTGATGAACTTTCTGTCATGTTTGGCAAAAAGGGTTCCAAATAATTTATATAGCCCCGATCTGCTTTCCCGATTTCTCAAAAATATCCAGGATGTCCCCTACCTGCTCGCTGGTATGTTCGGCGCAGAGCGAACAGCGCAGAAGTGTCATGCCCTGCGGCGTTGCGGGCGGGCGGGCGAGGTTTACGTATAGCCCGTTTTCCAGCAGCGCCTGCCATAGTAGCGCGCCCTGCATCATATCCTCGACCATCACGGCGATAATGCCGCTTTGCGCCTCGGGCGTGCCAAGCGTGTAGCCCATATCGCGCAGGCCCTGATGCAGACGTTTGCTATTCTCCCATAAATGCGCACGTTTATTGCCGCTGTGCATTAGCTTGCGGATCGAGGCAGCGGAGGTCGCGACCACGGCAGGCGGCAGCGATGCCGTGAACACATAGGGGCGGCAGACCAGCCGCATAATCTCGAATTTTGGATGGTTGGAAACACAAAAACCGCCCACCGTGCCGACGCTTTTGCTGAATGTACCGATGATGAAATCAACATCGTCAATCACGCCCTGTTCTTCGCATACTCCCCGGCCATTCTCGCCGATAAAGCCCATCGAGTGCGCTTCATCGACCAGCACCATGGCACCATGTTTCTTGCAGATGGCGACCATTTCCTTCAGCGGTGCGACATCGCCCAGCATCGAATAGACGCCTTCGAGGACTACCAGCTTGCCAGCCTCTTCAGGCAGACGTTTGAGGCGTTTTTCCAGTGCCTCGACATCATTGTGCCGGAACGCGACAATCTGCGCATTGCCCATCGCGCAGCCGTCATAGATGCTGGCATGGCTGTCAATATCCAGGATGACATAATCATCCTTGCCCGCCAGCGTGGAAATCACGCCGAGATTCGCCTGATATCCGGTCGAAAAGACCATGGCATGGTCCATGTCATAAAAGTCCTTGAGCGCTTGTTCGACTTCCTTGTGCCCCTGGTAGGTGCCGTTCAGTACGCGGCTGCCGGTCGTGCCCGCCCCGAAATTGTCAAGCGCTTCATGTCCTGCCGCGAGCACATCATCATCAAATGTCATGCCCATATAGTTATAGGTGCCGAGCAGGATGGTTTCCTTGCCATTGCAGATTGCCACAGTGGGCGATTTCACCTGCTCCATCACCAGCGCGAAGGGATCGCGTACGCCGGTGGATAGCAAAGTCTCACGCTCATTGATGAGTGGGTCGAATTTGGAAAGGAGATCGGTCATGATACTGGCCTTGCTCTGATGATGGGATAGGGTTGGTCAGGCAGTTTTTAGCTGTCCTGCAATTTTTCGACAGCATCCACGAGCTGACCGACATTCTCGATTTCGGCCTGCATGTTCATGGTGATGATAATGTCGAATTCATCCTCGATCGCCGCGACGAAATCCATGACGGTCAGGCTGTCCCATTCCAGATCGCCCATAAAGGTCGTATCATCGCTGAGTTCTGCCTCTTTGACATTGAATGGCGTAATCAGTTCATGGATTTTTGCCTGAGTAGCTTCACGGTTGCTCATATATGTATCCTGTTATTGGTTTCATGTCCCTGTGACAGTGGATTGCGGCGGGAATTGGGCGAAATTCGCGCGCAAAACTTGCCCCCTTGTCTTATCTATGACAGGCTTATGCAAAAATACGGGTCGCGGCAAGGTGAAGCGCTGTTATCGGCGTGAAAAAGGGAGAAATCTTATGCCTGTTGCGGAAAAGGGCGAGCTTGCTGAGCCTGCCACAGAATGGC
The DNA here is from genome assembly GCA_947497085.1 of uncultured Sphingomonadaceae bacterium. GTDB lineage: Bacteria > Pseudomonadota > Alphaproteobacteria > Sphingomonadales > Sphingomonadaceae > Alg239-R122. The sequence continues at coordinate 247,056 of CANMFE010000003.1, read as the reverse complement.
CGATGCAATCAATCCAACTGTTACGGACTGTGCAGCAGCACCATGTGCAGCTAAGCATCATGGCCGATCAAAAAGCGTCCATGCTCATTGGCGCGACATTTGTGGTGTTCACTATCGCCATCGCGCAAAGCGGGAGCGGCAATGCATCCCTGCCGATGCTGGTGCTGGCTATATCCTCTTTCCTGTCCGCAGGGCTCGCCGCGCTTGCCGTTATGCCGTCTAGCGGCCCGAAACCCGGAGCGCGGCCGAACCCCCTATTTTTCGGTGTTTTTTCAGGCATGGATGAAGACGTCTTTACCGAAGATGTGCTGGCGCAGATCAGCACAAGCGAAGGTACGTTTCGGGCGATGCTGCATGATATTTACCAGATGGGCTCGGTGCTGGCGGAAAAGAAATATTTTTACCTTGGCATTGCCTATCGTGCATTTCTGACCGGATTGACGCTGACTTTCATGCTTTATGTGGCGGAGCAGTTTATCGGCCCTATAATTTGAGGCTGTGCAGGGAAAAGGCGCTTTTCCTAAAGCCAGCCCGCTTTCTTGTACCAGAGTGCGGTTTGTTTGAGGCCGTCGCGAGTCTCTATTTTTGGCATCCATAGTGACCGGGGCGGGCGTTTGCCTGCATCCACAGTCCAGTCGTCATGGCACATATAGCTGACGCGGTCGGGTGTCAGTTTCGCATTGGTATTGCGCACCAGCCGGTCTGCGCTTGCGCCCAGACGCAGCAGTGCAGGCGGCAGCGAAAACGGCCTGATACCGCGGCCCAGTGCCGTACCGATGGCGCGGGCAAATGCCTTGTGCGTCCAGCCACCTTTCGCGCCATCATCGGCTTCGAATATCTGCGACGTGACATCTTCCGATGAAGGCTTGAGTTCAATCAGCAGGCGGGCCAGGTCGGTGACATGGATAAGCGACAGGCGTCCCTCCGGTGGCAGCAGTACGAACCCGCGCTGCGCCATTTTGAACAGGTCAAGCATTTCGCCATCGCCGGGGCCATATATGGCGGGCGGCCGCACCATCGTCCAGTCGAGGCCACTGGCGGCGACAATTTTCTCCGCCTTGGCCTTGGACCAGCCATAGATAGAGAGGTCTGGCTCCCGCGCAGCCAGCGAGGACACATGGATAAATCGCGGCAGCCCCATCGCCTTGGCCGCGTCAACCATCGCGAGCGTGCCGGCGACATTGCCGTCTTCAAACCCTTTTCTATCGGGCGCATTGACCACGCCGGCCACATGTATGACGGTGCCGGCACCATCGCATAGCTCCTTAAGGGCATCACTATCCGACAGCGATCCTTTGATCCAGGTGACGCCGTAAACGGGTTTTTGCGGGCGGCGGGTAAGGGCGCGCACGGGTATTTTCTGCGCGCGCGCCATGTCGATCACATTCTTGCCGACAAACCCGGTCCCGCCGGTCAGCGCAATGGTGCGGACAGCGTTATTCACAGTGTCACCATCCGGTCACGGTGCACGACGGCGCTGCGCGGGCTATAGCCCAGAATTGCTTCGATTTCGCTGCTGTGGCGGCCAATGATACGCGCGCTGTCAAGCACGTCATATTCAGCCAATCCGCGCGCTATGGCAGTGCCGTGCATATCGATAATATCGACTGCATCACCGCGTGCAAACTGCCCCTCTATCCTGACAATGCCTGCTGAAAGCAGGCTGGACCCTTCCGCTATGGCCTTGGCTGCACCGTCGTCGATGTGCAGTTGCCCCTGTATTTTCTGCAGGCCGCCAATCCATCCCTTATGGCGGGATTCGCCGCGCTGGGCATGGAATATGGTACCATGGCCTTCCTGGACACGGCGTAGCGGGTGGTCATGCAGGCCGGATATAATCGCCATGTTCATGCCCGCCATATCGGCAATTTTCGCGGCCAGCAGTTTGGAAGACATGCCGCCGGTGCCGACACCTGATGCGCCCGTGCCAATACGGGATTTGTCATCGGCCATTGCCAGGATGGCTTCATCCATTTTGCGCACTTCACGGATAATCCTGGCAGTGTCATGCTGTGCCGGGTCTTTGTCATATAGCCCGTCCACATCGGAAAGCAGGATCATGCCATCCGCGGCTGCGGCCTGTCCGATGCGTGCCGCCAGCCGGTCATTGTCACCAAAACGGATTTCGTCCGTCGCCAGACTGTCATTCTCGTTCATGACCGGCACCGCGCCCTTGGCGAGCAGGTTATCGAGCGTGGCAGTGAAGTTGAGATAACGCCGCCGGTCTTCCAGCGCGTCAAGCGTCACCAGCATCTGCGCGGCGATCAGGCCCTGTTCGGCAAGCAGTTTGGCCCAGAGCGCGGACAGGGCTATCTGTCCGACTGCTGCTGCCGATTGCGCATCGCACAGATTCTCGCGCCCGCCATTTTTCAGGCCCAGTTTGCGCGCGCCAAGCGCGATCGCGCCGGATGAAACGATCATGACCTGCTGTCCGGACTGTATCCGCTGCGCTATGTCTTTCGCCAATGTCTGCATCCATTCGCGCCGCGCATTTCCATCCGTATCGACTAGCAGTGCCGATCCGATTTTCACGATAAGGCGTGGGCAATGGGAAGGGGCAAAGACGTTGCTCAAATGGGTCTCCATTCGGTTTCGTCTTCATCAGCGTCAGGCTTGATACCTGAAGGCTGCTCGGTTGCCGTCATTTCAGGCAGGTGCTCCAGAAACGCATCCAGCAAGGCTTCAAGCCCCGCGCCCGTTGCCCCGGAAATCGGGAATATCCGCTTTGCGCCTGCAGCCTTAAGTTCATCTGTCAGCATATCGGCAAGCTCGTCGTCGACCAGATCAATTTTGTTGAGCGCGATAAGCTCAGGCTTGTCGGCCAGGCCTTCGCCATAATTTTCAAGCTCGCGGCGCACCGTCTGCAGCGCCTGTGCCGGATCATCACCATTGGCATCAATAAGGTGGATGAGCGCGCGGCAACGTTCGATATGCCCTAAAAACCGGTCGCCAATGCCCACGCCTTCCGCCGCACCTTTAATAAGGCCCGGAATATCGGCGATGACGAATTCGCGGTTCTTGTGGCTCACCACACCCAGTTGCGGGCGCAATGTGGTGAACGGGTAATCCCCCACTTTCGCCTTGGTATTGGTGATGCGGTTGATGAAAGTCGACTTGCCTGCATTGGGAAGACCGACCAAGCCCACATCTGCTATCAGCTTGAGCCGCAGCCATACCCACATTTCCTCACCCGGAAAACCGGGCTGGTGCTGGCGCGGCGCGCGGTTGGTAGAGCTTTTATAGCTCATGTTACCGCGCCCGCCCGCACCGCCGGTCAGCAGCGTCATGCGCTGTCCGGCATATGTGAAGTCGGCTAGTATCTCTTCCTTGTCCTCGCTTAGCACCTGCGTGCCCACAGGGACTTTGACGACCAGATCATCGCCCCCTGCGCCCGTACGGTTGCGGCCCATGCCGCCCGTGCCGCGTGGTGCCTTGAAATGCTGTGCATAACGAAAATCGATCAGCGTGTTCAGGCCTTCCACAGCCTCAAAAACGATATCGCCGCCCTTACCGCCATTACCGCCGTCAGGGCCGCCATATTCGACATATTTTTCGCGGCGAAAGCTGACCGCGCCGTTACCGCCTGTGCCGGATTTCAGATATATTTTTGCCTGATCAAGAAAATGCATTCCACGCATTTAGGCGCGCCATGCCGCCTTGGCCAGTTTTTTGTCGCGAAATGATGTGTTTCAGCGGTGCAGGGTTAACGTGAGGGTGTTTCCCCGTCATCACTGCTTTCCCCTGAAGCATTTTCTCCCGTTGTGGCGGGTGCGGTCGTTTCGTTACCCGGTATCGGCTGGACCGTCAGGTTTGGGTCATATTCCGGCAATGCAGGGGCTGTATCCGAAGCAGCACTGGTACCGGGCGCAGATGTTGCAGCACCCGGTATCGGCTGGACCGTCAAATTCGGGTCATATGCAGGCGCGGATGGCGTGTATCCCGGTATGGCGGATGTAGTGTTGGCGCGGGCGGGTTCTTCCGCACCAGGAACTGGCTGTACCGTCATGTTGGGATCATATCCATCCGGCTTTTCAGAGGGGATATAGCCATAGCTTGGCGTCGTACTGACACCTGATGGCGGCAGCGTGGTCGTGGTCACTTCGCCGCCCTGCGGAACAACCGGTCCACTGATAGCACCGGCATTGCTTGCCGGCGCAGTAATAGTGCCATTATAAAGCGGTCCTTGCGTACCGGATGCGAAAGAGTTAGCGGGTTGGCGGGGTCCGTACGCCTGGTTCCATGCTGTGAGGTCACGTCTATACTGCTCATAGGCTGCAAAAAAGCGGTTAAACACGTCTTCTATTTCAGTCAGCCCGATATAGGAATAGCCCATGAGCTGGTCCTTCGGCGTGAGTGTCAACTGCCGTGCTACGCCAAGCGATACATTGCAAAATTCCGATTTTACGGGGGGCAGTGAGAAAAAGTTATAAACCCGTGTGCTGTGTGTATCGCGTATCCGGCGATAATTTGAACCGTTCTCACGGCGGAATTTGCTCTCTATGGCCCGGTTTGCTGCGCTCAGTCTAGATTTATGTGTTTTCAGGAAAGTATTGTAATCGGTGGCCAACTGATAATGGCGTGGTTCGACACAATTGAGCGCTGCCACATTAAGAGCAGAGCGCAGGTGCCATAATGTTTCCATTTCGCCTATGCCCGTATTCACCGTTATCCGGCGACCATCCACACCGACGGGCGGGATTGCCATATTGGTGGTCGCATAAAGCGGTGGCGTCGGCATGGGCGGTATGGAAACAGGCGGTGGTGGCGTGGCTGCAACAACCGGAGGCGGTGCAGGCTTCGCACATGCGGCCAGCGCGGCCAGCAGACCCAAAACTGAAAAGCGAGCAAAAATTTTCAACGACATCCTAATCCAACCCCATCATTTGCAGTATATGCTTTTGTATATCTCTATACATTAACCATGCTGATAGCGCGATGAACGTAAAAGGCAAAACATGTTTGTAGAAAAATTGCCTATACTGTGCGCGGCGGACGACGGGTTCAATCCCTGCGGTCTCATACAGGGCGATATTACAGCAAAAGGCCCGGCGGTTTTCCGCCAGGCCTTCGATATTCCATCACTGGATTGTCTGTTATTCGCTGCTGCCCAGGAAACTGAGCAGAAACTGGAACATGTTGATAAAGTCCAGATAAAGGCTGAGCGCTCCCATGATGATATATTTGCCCATCATATCGGTGCCCGCCACATGGGCATACATGGATTTGAGGCGCTGTGTATCATAGGCGGTGAGGCCTGCGAAAATAAACACACCGATCGCGCTTACCACATAATGCATGGTTGGAGACTGCAACCAGATGTTGATAAGCATCGCGACGATCAGGCCGATTACACCCATAATCAGGAAACTGCCCCAGCCGGACAGGTCTTTCTTGGTGGTGTAACCCCATAGGCTAAGCCCTGCAAAAGCAGCAGATGTGGCAAAGAATGTCTGTGCAATCGAAGACCCTGTATAGCGCAGGAAAACCGTCGACAGGCTAAGTCCCATCAATACCGCAAAGCCCCAGAAAAGCGCCTGCAGCGTGAATGTAGACATTTTCTGTGCGCCAAAGCTCATTGCGAAAACGATAGCCAGAGGCGACAGAATGATGATCCAGGGCAGGATACCGCCCGCGCCAAATACCTGTGCGGCCATGCCGGAACTTGCAAACAGCATGGCGACAATGCCGGTCAGCAACACGCCGCTCGCCATATAGTTATAGATAGACAGCATATATGAACGCAGACCTGCGTCATAGGCCGCTGTATCAACAGTACCCGCCTGCGTGCCAAAGCTGGTGCGCGGGGCATCAGTGGAACGGGGATCTGGCCAATTTGCCATAATATTCAAACTCCTTTGCCCGGCCGAAACTTTGAAACATATGCCGGATAGTCAATATATCGTCTTTTTGCAGGCTATTTTCAAGGAAAACCGGTATGAAAATGGTTATTGCAAAATTAACCGGCTTTTCTTGATTTCGCCGTCCATTCGCGCCATTGCTGTGGCCATGAGCGATCCCACACCGATTATCCAGAGCCTGATAGCCGGGCTTCCTGTACTTTTGCTGCATCTGGGCACTGCCACCGCCGTATGGGCAGGTGCTTTGTTGCTTTACATCTGGATTACCCCGCACCGCGAACTTGCGCTGATCCGTGAAGGCAATGAGGCGGCGGCCATATCCTTTGGCGGCGCTGCTATCGGGCTCGCTGTGCCGCTCGCATTCTGCCTGCGCGCATCGCTCAATGTTTGGGATATATTGATCTGGGGCAGTGTCATCCTGATTTTACAGCTGATTGCGTTCCGCGTGCTCGATTTCATGCTGAAAGACCTGCCAAAGCGCATTGAAAATGATGAGCGCGCAGCGGCCATATTTCTGGCGATGAGCAAATTTGCGGTGGCCGCGCTGAATGCGGCGGCGGTTTCGGGATAATGCGTAAGGGCTGCCTGCCCCTGTTTTTCGGGCTGATTTTACTTCTGATGTGGCTGGATGCAGAGGACCTGCAAGGTCCCGGCGTTGATGTCGAGCAATATGACGGCGAAGAATGGGCGGACGAGGACCGGGGGCCAAGGCGGCCCATGCCGCGCAGCGCAGAACGCTATATCATCCAGGACCAGGGACCGATGCGTGACAGCCAGGGTACAGCTTTTTCGGTGGATACGGACGGTGTCTGGCTAACCGCAGAGCATGTTACCCATGGCTGTGACAGGATCGGGATATTGAAAAATGGCCGGGTGATACTGGCGACGCGTGTTCTGGAAAGCCGTGAAAGTGACGCGTCGATCATTCGTGATGGCCCGGCAAGCAACGCGTCTTTCGCGCTTACCACCACGCGGCCGCGCAGCGGTGATCGCGGGTATCATATGGGATATCCCGGCGGACAGCCTGTGATCGTGCAATCGCGCTTTATCGGTGCGGCTCAGGCGCAGCGGGGCCTGTCGAGTCGTCGGTTTGAACCGATCTATGCCTGGGCAGAAACAGCGCGTATCCCGCGCAATAACAATCCGCTCGGCGGGATTAGCGGCGGGCCCACTTTCAACCGGAACGGACAGGTTGTAGGTATAAACTCGGCCTCGACCGACCGGCGCGGGCGCGTCCTCACCACTGATCCCAATGCGGTAAAAAGGCTGGTAGATGCCAGCGGCGATGTGGACGAAATTGGCCGGGCCGGCGCCATTGGCAATGCAGATGATGCGGCAGCCTATTTTCAGCAATTCATACGCCGGGGCCTGATTACGCAGGTCTATTGCGATGTATATTAGGAGCTATAGATGAGCGAAGAATTGATCAGCGATGCGGTATCGCCGTCCGGGCATGTGGCACGCGGCCTAGCCCGCCGCCTGTCTGCGGAAGCGCTCGGAAGCTTTTTTCTGTTCGCTGCGGTGGTCGGCTCCGGCATCATGGCGGAAAACCTGGCGGGCGGGAATATTGCCATAGCGCTATTGGGCAATACATTGGCTACCGGCGCGATATTGTTTGTGCTGATCACTATTTTGGCCCCGATTTCGGGCGCGCATTTTAACCCTGCTGTTACTATGGTGGCATGGTTGCGACATGAACTGTCCGCGCACGAAGGATTACTATATGTGCTGTCACAACTGGCGGGAGGCATATTGGGCATTTTTGCCGCGCACCTGATGTTTGATCTCGACATCGTGCAGTTTTCCACCAAAACACGTACGGGCATTGGCCAGTGGACAGGGGAATTTGTCGCGGCATTTGGCCTGATCCTCACCATATTGGGCTGTGTACGCTTCCGCAGCGAATGGGTCGCACCTGCCGTTGGTTTATATATTACCGCCGGATACTGGTTTACCAGCTCAACCAGCTTTGCCAATCCGGCCATAGCGGTGGCACGCAGCCTGTCCGACAGTTTTGCCGGGATTGCGCCTGCCGATGTACCGATGTTCATTGTCGCGCAGATTGCTGGCGCATTATGCGCGGCTTTTGTCGCGAAATGGCTGATTGACCCCGACATCCCGGACAGTTGATGGCCAGGCAGCTGATGGTCCTGCAAATGCTATTACCCCTTGATTTTGCCATCATTCACGGCAAATAGGGCGAAATCATATTTGGAGTTTTAAGACATAATGACCGATACGACACAGGATACACCGCCCGACCGTCTGGCGATCAACCCGCGCAGCCCGCATTTTGGCGGCGACCTGCTATCGCGCGGTATCGGCATACGGTTCAAGGGCGTGGAAAAGAATAATGTCGAGGAATATTGCATTTCCGAAGGCTGGATTCGGGTGCAGGCGGGGCGGACAATGGACCGTAAGGGTAATCCGTTGACGCTAAAGCTCAGTGGTCCTGTGGAAGCCTGGTTCGAGGATCTGGGCGATAATCCGCCCGTGGCGAAGAAAGAGGACTGACGGCGTGTTGCCTGATTTTCCATGTACAGGGCATGGAAAAATTTTAATTATCATCGTCTGTCTTGGATGATAATATGGGTATATGAGTAGCGTGAATTACCTTGTCGCGGCTTCAAATGCGCTTCATGGAAGCGTAAAGCTTGACTATTCCCACGATTCAATTCGTTATACGCAGCAATCTGCCTTTCATTTTTCAAATATTGCCTGCCGTGCCTTGAAGGAACTTTCAAGGGACGAAAAAACCATTCACGCCATCACCGATGCCATCAACAGTACGGCTGAGCATGCAAGTGAGATATCGTCATACGAAGCGGCTGATTTCTTTTCTCTGCTGGAAGAGTTTCGTCACCGTGATCAGGCATTGATGGTGGCTGCGGGTATGGATCCTGCGGTCGCTGAATTCCTGTTTCGCGATGTGGAAAGTTTATATGACTATCTGCATAACAGCAAAACCTATTCTGTCGGCGATATTTCCGGAATGATTGGAATAATGTCCGAAACCATATGTTCGGACTCGTTGGTTGTGACCGCGGAGCAATCCAGATTTGACAATGCCATGAATTTTATCGGCGGGGCCGCGATCGTGACGGTCAATGCTGCGGCGGATCTAACGCTTGGCCCGTTTTTCCAGCTATGGTCGAGCGCATTCGGCGGGCATAAGCTCGTTGAGGCGTGGGAAAAATTTCCCCGCAAATCCTACAAATAATGCTGCCACCTACCCTGCGCGATGCCGGACCTATAACGCAATAAAAACCCGGCAGCTCCATTACGGAACTGCCGGGCCACTCACTCCCCAAGCGTGAAGTTATTAAAAACGCGTGCCTATCGACACGCCGTAAATGCGCGGTTCGTTGACGAAACCTGTCAGGTTGTTGAAGTCAATACCGCCGACTGCGCTTTTGTCATTTGTAATATTACGGACAAATGCCGCGATGTCCAGTTTCTCATCATCGGTGCGATAGCCGAGGCGCAGACCGCCTTCGAGCAGTTTGTCATCGCTGAATTCGACCGAGTCATAGAGGAAGAACTGAATACGCGAACGGTAATACCAGTCGGTAAAGGCATATATTTCGCCATTCCCCACCGGGACGCCATAGCCCAATGAGCCACTGACGGTCCATTTGGGCGACTGCGGCAGCTGGTTACCATCAATCGAGAATATACCTGGGCTGCCTGCACGCTGCGGATCGAGCACGGTACATGGTGAGCCGCACCCTTGCGTAAACAGGTTCGGATCGTTGATTTCAGTGTCGTTATAACCGACACTTACCGACAGTTGCAGGCCATCAATTGGTGCCGCTTCAAATTCAGCCTCAATACCATAACCATCCACGTCAGCCGCGTTGATCAGCGTTGCGAAATTGGCCGTTCCGCCTACGGCTGTCAGCTGCAGGTCAGACGTGCTGAAATGATAACCGGTCAGGTTGAAACGCACGCGATTGTCCGCCAGTTGGGTTTTGAAGCCAGCCTCATAAGACATGGTTTTTTCTGAATTGGCGACAGAGATATCGCGGCCAAATGCGAGGCGTCCCTGTATGGACGGTGCGCGATAGCCGCGTGCAACGCGTGCGAACAGGTTGATGTCATCGCTGACAGGATAGCCGACGCTTACATCCCACGTGATCACATCGTCCTCAACGCTCGTGCTAATGGGAGCAACCGGGCCGCCAAAACCTAGGAAGCCGGGGCGATTGTCAACCGGACGTGCGGCGGTAAAATCACGCTTGTCATCATTGTAACGCGCGCCTGCCTGCAATTTCAGGCCATTATCAAATTTATAATTGACTGAGGCAAAAATGCCAAAAGCTTCGCTCTGCTGATCCTGTACGGCAACGGCAGCCGGGGTCACGTCTGTTGGCGTGCCAAAGTCCAGCGTTTCAATTTCCAGATCTTCGTCAAAATAGAAAAAACCGGCCTGATAACCAAAGCCGCCAATATTATTGGAGGCGACGCGGATTTCCTGGGTGAACTGGCTGAGCGAAGGCACATTATCCTGTGTCTGCGCCGAAAACGGGATAAAGCCGGGCCCGCCTTCAGGTGTAAAGGGCAGCGCATTACTGAACCCGCCATCAATGTCACCGCGGCTCCTGAGGTCGCCGGTCCAGTAAGACGTGATCGAATAGAGCGTGGCTGCACCGAAATCATATTCAAGGTTCAGACCCGCATTATAGACGTTGAGTTTTTGGAAATTCAGGCCGTCGGCGCGCACTTCGTCGCGCTTAAACGGTGTGCCGGGACCAGCCGCGCCATTCAGGGCGTTGCTGCCTGTCTGGAATGTATTGGCGCGGAAAATAACCGCGCTGCCATCATAGATGCGGACCTGGCCAACCGCGCGTCCGGTAAAGCCGCCCGATTCATATTGCAGCTGCAACCGCGCGGCAATGTCGTCATAGCCGCCCTGATTATTGTCGCCGGGTACGTCCAGATTGTCGATCCAGTTGTTACGGTGCTGATACAGGCCGGACAGGCGAACGGAAAAACCGTTATCATCCGCCGCGCCAATGCCCAGTTCCACCTGGGATGTGCCATATGTGCCATAGCTGGCACGGGCAAAGCCGCCGGTTTCGCCGGGTTTCGCCGTGTCAAACTTGACAATGCCTGCCGGTGTATTGCGGCCAAACAGGGTGCCCTGCGGACCACGCAGGACTTCGATACGGTCAAGGTCGAATACCGGAAAGCCTTTCAGGATCGGGTTTTCCAGCACGACGTCATCATAGACAACGCTTACCGGCTGTGATGCGTTCAAGTCAAAATCGCTATTGCCGAGCCCGCGAATATAAAAACGCGGGAATGTGCGGCCGAAAGAGCTCTCGACGTTCAGGCTGGGAACGCGGCCCGCAAGGGCGCGCACGTCCGCGCCGGTCGATGTCACGGCTTCGAGTGTATCACCGCCCAGCGTGGCGACGGAAACGGGCACTTCCTGCAGGTTCTCTTCACGCCGCTGTGCGGTGACGACGATTGTGCCAAGGCCGCTTTCGGCTTCTGCGGTTTCTTCTGTATCCTGTGCAAGGGCGGGGGTTGCGGTAAAAGCGCTGGCCAGGCTGATGGCCAGGGCGGCGCGTGAAATAATGGTTGTTGAGGATTTGGTCATCGGAAATAACTCCTGAAAAGGCGGTGGAAGCGTGACGATGTATATTTAGAATCGACCATTCGATGGCGCGTTCAAAGCCGATATGGCGCCATGCGTCAATGCACAAATGCCTGTTTTCTGCGCTATCCCCACATGGTGTTGCGCATATGTGACGCATTTATGACTATATCTGGTGCCAGAAGCTATTAAGACTAGAAGCTCATTTCGTCATAAATCCGGCTGACATCGCCGTTCCATGACCCGTGATAGCGTTCCAGTAGATGTTCGGCGGGGGTTTTGCCGCTGCTGACGATTTCGCGTAATGGGTCCAGGAAACCGCTTTCATTGTCGCCGCTGCTGTTAAGTTCGCCGCGTGTGGTCAGGCCAGTTGACGCGATATCCAGCACTTCACGGGCAATATCGATGAGTTTGCCGCCGCCTGCTATCGGTGATGCAAAACCCAGTTTCGGTACATTGTCACGCAGCGCCTGCCGCTCTTCCAGTGTCCAGTTTTTGACCAGATCCCAGGCCGCATCCAGTGCAGCCTGATCATACAGCAACCCGACCCAGAAAGCGGGCAGGGCGCAAATGCGGTTCCACGGACCGCCATCCGCGCCGCGCATTTCAAGAAAGCTTTTCAGCCGCACTTCGGGAAAGGCGGTGGACAGATGGTCATTCCAGTCGGCCATTGTCGGTTTCTCGCCCGGCAGGATGGAAAGCTCTCCTTTCAGGAAATCCCGGAAACTTAAGCCTGCAGCATCCAGATACTGGCCATCGCGATAGACAAAATACATTGGTACATCGAGCATGTATTCGGCATAGCGTTCATAGCCGAAACCATCCTCGAACACGAAAGGCAGCATGCCGGTGCGCGCTGCGTCGGTGTCGGACCAGATATGGCTGCGATAGCTTAGATATCCGTTGGGTTTGCCCTCGGTGAAAGGCGAATTGGCGAACAGTGCGGTGGCGAGTGGTTGTAATGCCAGCCCCACGCGGAATTTCTGCGCCATATCGGCTTCGGAGCTGTAATCGAGATTGACTTGTATGGTGCTGGTACGCAGCATCATGTCGAGACCCAGATTGCCCACTTTGGGCATGTGGTTCATCATGATTTTATAGCGCCCCTTGGGCATGACGGGCAGGTCGCCACGGGCCTTGTCGGGCCACATGCCGAGGCCGAGAAAGCCCTTGCCGGTTGTTGCGCCTATGGCCTTGACCTGTGTAAGATGGCGGCCGGTTTCTGCGCAGGTTTGGTGCAAATTGCAAAGCGGCGCGCCGGAGAGTTCAAGCTGGCCTGCGGGTTCCAGGCTGACATTGCCGTCCGCCCCTTTTAGCGCGATGACATTGCTGCTGCCATCCTCGCTCTTCTCTTCAACCGGTTCCCATCCAAATTCGGTGAGCGCGTTCAGCAGGTCGCGAATGCCGCCTTTTTCGGTATAGCTGGGAGCATGATGGTCGCCGGTACAATAGACAAATTTTTCATGCTCAGTCCCGATCCGCCATGTATGTTTCGGCTTTTCGCCCGATTGCATGGGGTGCAAAAGCTGGTCAAGGCTTTCGATGACAGGATCATTGCGATCTGAAACTGATTTCGTGCTCATGTATTCCGGTTTAGAAAGCGCAGCTCCCCATGGCCAGCAAAAAAGTCTGTTGGCAATGAAAGATTATGCTGTTCTGTTAGGTGTTAATCGACCGTTGCCTGGAATGTCAGGGCGAATGTGGAGGAGGGACCCAGACTGGCGGCGGACATACCGATGGTCGTGCCGCTGATTGAGGCGCCGAACGGATCGCTTTCATCAGCACCTGTCGCATCATCATCTTCGGCATCGGGCGTCGCATTGCAGCCTGTGCCAGTGCGCAGTGACCCGGGGCTATAGGTGATATTGGCGGGCAGATTGTCGACAGCGGATATATTTTCCGCCGTGGCCGAGCCTGAATTGCTGATAAGGATGCAATAATTGATAACCGCGCCGGGTATCGCCTTGGGATCGGCGGTACCATTGGCAGGGTCGCTTACGACCGAGCTGAGCTTGGTCACGGACAACGTGGTTTCAGGGTTGCAATAATTGAAATCAAACAGTGTCGCCGCCTGACCATCCGGGTCGGCAGGCGCTGTGGTGTGGTTGCCATAGACAAATGTCACCGTATCCACAGGTGAGGTGAATGTGACCCACACATTGCCGTCTGCGGAATCGCCTGCTGCACCTGCATCACCAATTGCGGTATTGCCAACGACATAGTTGGCGACACCATTGGTCAATACGGGCATAACGGTAGCGCCATTATAGCTGCCGGTAATGGTCACTTTGTCCGCAAAGTCATTATTCGCGAAGTCCACGTCCAGCACGACAAATTGCATTGCCGGGACGGCTGTTGGCAGGGTAATCACTGTCGTTGCCGTTTGTGAGCGGTTGGTAAATTCCAGGAATTGGTACAGACCCGCCTGTGTGGTGCCGAAACCGCCCGTGTTGCTCGAATTGATTTCCGGCGCGCCATTGGTGAATGTGCCATCGGTAGTCAGCGCGTAATTGATGGTGCCGATATTGGGCACGGCATAGCTGTTATTGGTTGTGCCCGACACCCATGTGCGTCCGTTCCAGTCAATCGGTGTATTGCCTGCAGGACAGGTAAGTGTAGGCGGTGTGCCAGCGACGCGCGTGCCGCTCACGGTAAAACTGACAGAGGCATAGTCATCTTCGCTTGTCACACCATTATTCACAGTGGAATCAATATCGGTAATTGAGCTGGCAGTAATTTCGGCGGTGTTGGTTATGGTCGCGCCCGATGTTGCGTCGACAGTGCCGGAAATGGTGATTGACCGGGTCGCGCCAATGGGCACTGTCCCGACATTCCATATGCCGGTAACATCATTATAGCTTCCCGTACCGCTGGCGCTGACGAACGTGAAACCTGCGGGCAATATGTCGGTTACTTCCACGCCATTGGCAGTTCCAGTAGAAGCCCCCGAATTGCTGACAGACAGCGTGTAACTAACCGCTGTTCCGTTGGCGGGGGTCGCATTGCTGACCGTTTTGGACAGCGACAGGTCGGCATTGGGCGGCGTGTCATACTGAAAATCGGAAAGGCCGATATACTGGTTCGGCCCGTTGGGATTACCGGTCTGAGACTGGCCGGAAAAATAGACGATACGCACGCGTTTGATCGCGGTGGCACCGAAATTGATGGTCACATCGCCCGCCGTGCTCGACAAAGCAGAAGAACTGTTGCCCAGAAATCCGGTCATATATCCGTTGCTGACGCGCGAATTCGTGCTGCCTGTCGTATAAAATGCGGCGGTATTTGCAGCATTCTGAAACACGCCGCTGCCCGTGTCATAATAGACTTCAACCGCGTCCTGTGCAGCGTTTACATTCCGGTCTACATCGAGCAGGCGGAATGTAAGACCAGTGACATTTGCATCAAATGTGTAGGTGGAGATGACCTTGTCGTCCGCATCATATTCACTATTGTCGAAATTATAGAGGAGCGGTCCGGTCTGGGTGCTGATATTGCCTGTATAATAGGACAGGAAGCCGGTGGAATAGCTGGGCGTAAACGTTCCGCCATCAGTGGTGCTGCTATGGTCGATAGTGATCGTGCGGCCGCCTGCAGTCAACGTGTCACCATTGGGCACGGCCGTGAAATTGCCAAGGCCCAGATTGGTCCAATCAGCTGTCGTGGTCTGCGCATGCACGGATTGGGGCATGCCGGCCAGCGCGGCCAGAAAGACCAGTAAAAACCATGCTTTTACAACATGTAACTGTGCATCGCGTGTGATCAATTGCCGCCCCGTTAGCTTTTGTCTGGCCTGTCTTAACAAAAGAGCCCTAAGCGAAAGTTAATTTTCGGGGTGCTTCTGCAATGTCACAATATTTTACAAGTCGCAGGAAAGCTGGAAAAATTCTGGTTAATGCGGCGCGGGGTTTTCGTGGTTAATTCCAGTCGCCCCGGCCCGCCATCCAAAGGCTGATCGCGGCTATCGCCGCCGTGTCAGCGCGCAATATGCGCGGGCCGAGTGAAACTGGCACAGCACTTGGATGAGCGCGAACCATAGCGTTTTCTTCTGCACTAAATCCGCCCTCAGGGCCGATTAATATGGCGGCGGGGCCGTCATGTGCCACCAATGCCTTTCGGAATGAGCCTTCACCGCTGGCATGGATGCGTTCATCGGCAAAGAATAGATGCCGGCCTTCGGGCCATTTCGCCAGAAGATCGGCGAGTTTTGCGAGATTGTCCAGCTCAGGCAGGCTAGAGCGTTCGCACTGTTCCGCGGCTTCAATCATATGTGCGCGCAGCCGGTCGGGCTTTATCTTGTCCACCACCGTGCGCTGCGTCAGCACCGGCACAAACCGGCGCACACCCAGCTCGCATGCCTTTTCCGCCATCCAGTCAAACCGTGCGCGTTTGATGGGCGCAGCGCACAGCCACAGGTCGGGTACGGTTTCACGTTCGCGTAGCTTCCCGGTGAGCATGACAGTGACAGCGCGCTTTGCTGCCTGTGTTACCTCGCCCAGATATTCACCGCTCCTGTCATCGAACAGGACAAGCTTGTCCCCCGCCTTTGCCCGCATGACATTGGCAAGATAATGCACCTGCGACCCGTCAAGGCGAAGCTCCATGCCGTCTGACAGCATCTCATCGACAAACAGGCGCGGCGCGCTATGCGGCGGATAGGCAGGGTTGGCGGGCATGTTCGGCCTTTCATGAATTTTTGCCGCAGCATGTTTAGACAATTGCGTATCTAATCGCTACAGCGCTTGCATGAGTGAGGCAAGCGTACCCGATACACAAATAGGCGGCCTGATGGGGCTGCTCCCGGCAAGGGCGCGGCCCTATGCGCTGTTGGCGCGGTTTGACCGGCCGATCGGCTGGTGGCTGCTTTTCTGGCCCTGTGCCTGGGGATTGGGGCTGTCCGGTGACGTGATCCGGCGCTGGGATCTGCTGCTTTGGTTTTTGGCAGGCGCAATTGCCATGCGCGGCGCGGGGTGCGTTTATAATGATATTGTTGATCGCGATCTGGACGCGCAGGTGGAACGCACGCGTGACCGCCCGCTGGCGAGCGGGACGGTGTCGCTAAAGGCCGCGTGGATATGGCTTTTCAGCCTGTGCTTGATTGGTCTGCTTGTTCTTTTGCAGCTCAACTGGTTCGCGGCGGGCGTGGCATTGACCAGCCTTGCCCTCGTTGCTGCCTATCCGTTTATGAAACGTATCACATGGTGGCCGCAGGCATGGCTGGGACTGGTGTTCAGCTGGGGCGCACTGGTGGCTTGGGCCGCGACTGAGGTGTCGCTTGGCCTACCCATATTGCTGCTCTATGCGGGCAGCATCTTTTGGGTCATCGGCTATGACACCATCTATGCGGTGCAGGATGTGGAGGATGATGCGCTGGTCGGTATTCGCTCCAGCGCGCGGGCATTGGGCGCGAATGTCAAGCCGGGCGTGGCGCTGATTTATGCTATAACGCTGGCATTCTGGGCCACCGCATTTTGGCAGGTGCGGCCGCAATGGCTGGCACTGGCCGCATTGTTGCCCATGGCGCTGCACCTGCTGTGGCAGGTAACAACGCTCAAAACCGGCAATGGCGGTGACGCACTCACCAAATTCCGCAGCAACCGGGATGCAGGGCTGCTGATGTTCCTGGCCTGCGTCACTGTTGGACTTGCCGGCTAGGCGTGTGAGAGGGGGGATGGCATGAGTGATTTCAGGATCAATTTCAGCTTTGGTCAGGATGAGGATGCGCAGAAAAAGAAGGTTGATACTACAGGAGATGCCGCCAGCGCTGCCGATATAGAGTTTCTCTGCGATCCTGCGCTGGCAGGCCGCATCCCTGCACCCGAACGCGCTATCCGGTTCGCGCCCGACTGGTTCAAACGGCTGGAGCGCGAAATGGACATGAAAGATGCGCATGGTCTGCCTGGGCTGACCGCAAAGGCCTGCTTGCCCATGACTGATGCATTTTCTCTCGGTTTCATCATTCCGCTGCCGCTTGATGTGCAGTTCCACATTCCCGAAGACCGCGTATCGATACAGATGGGCTGGGCACCGGACGCGCCATTCCAGCCGGTCGAACAGCATCATCCAGGGCAGATTGGCGCGCCTGAACCGCCATTTCAGAGCACGATGCCGCTTAAATTTATCAATCCATGGCGGATCAAGGTGCCGCAGGGCTATTCGGTTCTTCTGACCCAGCCATTTAGCCGCCCGGATCTGCCGTTCAGCTGCTTCACCGGCTTTGTCGATTGCGACCGGTTTGATACGACAATCAACCTGCCTTTCACATGGACCGGCAATCCGGGGGACTATCTGTTGCCCGCCGGCACACCGATTGCGCAAATTGTACCCATCTGCCGTGATACGCTACTCAAACAGGGGGCGGCGCGCGCATCGACTCAGGTTGAGCTTGATGAACAGGCCGCGGCGGTGAAGCGCAAATATGGTGAAGAATCCACCTATGCACGCGACTGGCGCGTCAAGAAATAGACTTGAGTGTCGGCGTGCGTGAATGCGCTAGGTCAGCCATAGCCCACAACCTCAAATTCTATGCCGTTGGTATCGAAGAAATAGAAACGTCGTCCTGGTTCATAATCACCATGGCTGAAAGGTTCCAGCCCGGCAGCGATCACTTTCGCCTCCACCGCGTCCAGGTCATCGACAACAATTCCTACATGGTTGAGCGGCACACCCTTGGTGAACTTTGGTTTGTCCGCCTTCACTTCATTATTGGTGTAGAGCGCCAGATAATCATCATCGCTTCCCACATGCACGGTATATCCGCCCAGCATGGAGGGCCCTTCCCACCGGATATGCCACCCGAACAGGTCCTGCATAAGCTGCGCGGATGCTAGTGGATCGGCCACGGTCAGGTTGGCATGTTCGATACGGGCGGTGGCTTGTGTGGTCATGGTTTCATTCCTGTTTTCTTTAATATTCTTATAAATCAGTGTTCTAAAGTCGTTTCAATTACCTTTCGAATCACCTTGTTGTGATTTCTACAATCTCAAGTTAAATTGAGGTCAAGATATAAATTCATAGCCATCCGAAAATGCAGGGATATGATGTCACAGCGAAAATTATTGCAGATTGGTGAGTTGGCAGCGCGAACCGGACTGTCCGTTTCGGCGATCCGTTTCTATGAGGAAAAAGGGTTGGTCGAACCGCTGCGCACCAGTGGCGGGCAGCGACGCTTCCTGCGCAGCGACATCAGGCGACTGTCATTCGTGCTGATCGCGCAGCAGTTGGGGTTGACCATCGGCCAGATAGAGGCGGAACTGTCAAAACTGCCGCAAGGCCGCAATCCCACCGCGACCGACTGGCGCAAGATAAGCCGCGCGATGCGCAGAAGCATAGATGAAAAGATCGCGCAGCTGGAGCGCACCCGCGACAGGCTGGATGGCTGCATCGGCTGCGGTTGCCTGAGCCTAGCGAAGTGTAAGCTCTATAACCCTGATGATAGAGCCGGGTTAAAAGGGCCCGGGCCAAGATTGGTGCTTGATGTGTCTTAGCTCTAACGCGTGTTTACTGCCATCACCCCTGTTCGGCTATCAGCGCGCCATCTATGGCTTTTGCCACCTTATACGCCTCACGCTCTGAAAGCCTTGTGGCATAGGCGGTGAAATTGTCGCGTGCGGGCAATGTTTTGAATTGCGTGCCCCAGATCACCTGTGACCCCAGATAAATATCCGCCGCGGTAAAGCGGTCGCCGCACACATATTGGCGCTCAGCCAGCATAGCGTCCAGCACGTCCACCATGTGATCATAGCTGCCATAGCCCGCCATGCGCGTCTGTTCCTCATTGGGCGCAAAACCCATGGCATTGTTGCTGACTGCCGCCTCTACCGGTCCGGCGCCATAGAATAGCCAGCGGTAATAATCCGCGCGCTCGTCCTCCGTGGGAGCAAGGCCGCTGTCTGGAAAAGCATCCGCAAGATACGCACAAATTGCGGCGCATTCCGTCACGATCTTGCCATCATGCACAATCGCGGGAACCTTGCCCATGGGATTGATCGCCAGATAGTCAGGGGATTTCATGTCTGCATATTCGACAATATGCTGGTCATAATCCACGCCCGCCTCATGCAGTGCCCAGCGGGCGATCTGTCCGCGTGACATGGGGTTGGTGTAAAACTGTATCTTGCCTGGCATGCGTCTTCTCCCGGTTTACGTGCACCTGTCCCGGTACAGTATCACAGCCGGTTCAGAATTCGAACAGCCAGATACCCGCGAGGAGGCTAAGCCCGCCAAGGCCCATAAAGGCGGCTATCAGGCGCAGGTTCACGCCTTCAATTGGTTCGGAATCATGCGCGTTCAGCCGCGCCTGCACATCACACCCGCGTTTCTGCGCGGCGTAGACGATAAACACGCCGATCAGGATGAAAATGCTGGCAATCGCCTTGGGCATCCAGGTCGGGTCCCACTTGCCGAACAGCGCCTGAAAGGCAAGGCCCATGCCGATCGCGGCGAGCCCGGTGCGCATCCAGCCCGCAAATGTGCGTTCATTGGCCATGACGGTCCGGTCCTCGGCCCAGTCAGTTCGCTCCTGCGCCAGTTCCTGACTGTCCTTGTCGTTACTGCTCATATGCTTCTCTCCTTGCCAGTCTCCATCCTCGCATGACATGATTGCACTTGCAACGCGCCAATATATGGCCTGTTCCAGGGTTGTTGCCGCCACGCCTATATGCAGCCCCTTTTGCGCGCGCCGGATATGGTATATCCGTGGTTCCGCCGGTTTTGCCGGATGCGAGGGCTGAATGAACGATACGCCGCAAAATAATGAAGAAATTGATGCCGGGCATGCAGATATGCCGACCGGGTTCGGCTGGCTGCGTGAGGCCTTGCTGGAAGAGATAGGCGAGGAGGCGCTCGCGGCCATGGCGGATGCGGCCGAGCGGCGCATCATTCCGGGCGGGCGCAACCTGGTTGAACAGGGCAATGACGCCAATGCGATATTTTTTGTCCAGACCGGCCGGTTCCGCGTCCTGATAACAAAGCCCGATGGTTCGCAGCATATGGTGGCAGAGGTCAATGCCGGGGAGCCGGTGGGTGAGCTTGCTTTTTTCGGAGGCGGTAAACGCACTGCAACAGTTCAGGCCGCCCGCGATTCCATCGTGCTGGCGCTGGGGCGGGAGGCGTATGAAGCGGTGGCGGCGGCGCATCCCGAAATCGTTTCGGTCCTGCTGGGCGCGGTGTCACGGAGGTTAGCCGCTGTGACCGCTAAAACGCCGCAAATGGAGGCGCGGCCCGCGCGTGTGATTGCTGTTCTGCCTGCCGGGAACAGCAGCTATCCGGATGATTTCGTGCGGCAGGCAGGGCATATGTTGCAACACGCCGTTGGCACGGCGCAGACAGTAACGGCGGTGACACAGGATGACGTGACAGCGGTGAGCAGCGCGGAATATGAGCGCTGGTTGCAGGCAGAAGAAGCGCGCGGCGGCTATGTGCTTGTCGATGCCAGGGGCGATATGGACTGGTCACGCATGGTGTGTAGGAATGCCGATGCGCTGGTGATGGTGGCAGGCAGCAATGCTGCCGACAGCACGCCGTCTGACCTTGAGGAAGCGGCATTTAACTGGATATGGCCCGAAAACCGCACGCTGGTGCTGCTGCGTGAGACCGCAGGCACACCGATACAGGGTACGCAGGCCTGGCTGCGCCCGCGCGAACCGCATCTGCACCTGCACCTTGCGCTCGATATGCCGGGGGATATGGCGCGGCTGGCGCGCTTTCTGGGCGGGTGCGCGGTGGGGCTGGTGCTGGCAGGCGGCGGCGCGCTGGGCTGCGCGCACCTCGGCATCGTGCGGGGCCTCAGAGATGCGGGCGTGCCGATCGACTATATCGGCGGTACCAGCGCGGGCGCGGCGATGGGC
The DNA here is from genome assembly GCA_947497085.1 of uncultured Sphingomonadaceae bacterium. GTDB lineage: Bacteria > Pseudomonadota > Alphaproteobacteria > Sphingomonadales > Sphingomonadaceae > Alg239-R122. Next base: position 225,751 of record CANMFE010000003.1, on the reverse strand, counting down.
GCGGCCATCGCGCAGGGCAATGACGTGGATGCCACGCTGGACCAGATGGAAGACATGTTCATTGGTAAAAAAGCGATGAAGCGTTTAACCGTACCGGTTCATTCCTTGCTGGATCCGCGCGTTTTCGATGCCGAGCTGAAAGCGCGCTACAGCACCCGCGATATCACCGACCAGCCAATTCCGTTTTTCGCCATATCGACCAATCTCACCACCAATGACCTGCACGTGCATGACAGCGGGCCGTTATGGGAGGCGGTGCGCGCGTCGGGGTCGCTGCCGACCATCTTGCCACCCTTTATTGACGGCGAGGGCAATATCCTGGTGGACGGGGGCGTGCTCGATAATATCCCCGTGCTCACCATGCGGGCGCGCAAGGCGGGGCCGAATATTGTCGTGATGCTGAATGACGCGGGGCAGCCATGGCGGGTGAATGCCGCCTATGACAGCCTGCGCAGCCGGGGGCAGCTGCTGCGCGACGTGGTGCTGCGCCGCCGCGCGCCCGATGATTTCCCGAAACTGGTCGATGTGATGCAGCGTTCCATGGTGGTGTCCAGCCGCATGGCCGCCCGCGCCATGCTGCGCGAAGGCGACATATTGCTCAGCCCGCCGATTGTCGAAGGGATGCGGATACTCGACTGGCACCTGGGCCGTAAGCAGGCCGAAATCGCGGCGGATTATGTGGGGGTGCAGGTGGAAGAGAATGAGGGGTTGCGGGGGTTGGCGGAGGGGCCGGGCTGAGTCTTTTTTGATTTCACGGCGAGATGCTGCGCATCCGCCTCCAAATGGGTTCCGGCCAATAAGGCCGGGCGCGCAGTCGCGCCATCTCAACGTTTATTGGCGAGCGGCTGGTCGCCGCTCGGAGCACTACCACACGATAGCTTTGATCAAGGCCCGTCATGCTGAACTTGTTTCAGCATCCATGGTGCTGTTAGGTGTAGGCCAATGGATGGAAAGCGGCCTTGTGTATATGTGCTTGCGAGCAAGCCTTATGGCGCAATCTATATCGGTGTAACTTCGGACTTGCTGGCCCGCCTGCATGCACATCGCAATGGAACGCTGCCGGGTTTTACGAAGAAATATGCCGTGCACCGGCTCATCCGCTTTGAAATGTTTGGTGACATGACAAATGCGATAGCGCGCGAGAAACAGCTTAAAAACTGGCGCAGGCAATGGAAAATCAACCTGATAGAGAGCGAGAACCCGGACTGGGTTGATCTTGCCGTCAGCCTGGGTATGCCGCCGATAAATCCGCACTAATCTGAAAAATGGATGCTGAAACAAGTTCAGCATGACGGTGGGGAAGGACGTCATCCTGAATTTATTGCAGGATCCATCTCGAAAATGTTCGCGGTTTTCTGAAGCCTTGGCACGGCGCTCGCGGCAAGCTTTATATACGGAGTCCAGTTGAGCCGCTCCGAATGCGAAGATCAATCACGCGGGCACCGGGATATCTGGTCAGCAGATAAAATAACCAAACAGGTTAAAAATATCTTGACATTGTCACGCTCTTTATGTAGATAAGACGAACATCGCGATAGTGTGATTCGGGCGGCTCGGGATCTGGCGGTCAGGCCATGTCCACCGCTGACTGACCACTCATCATATCCCACGCATCTATCAGGTCATTGCGAGGAGCCGCAGGCGGCGCGGCAGTCGAGTGTGCGGGCGTATGATCGACTGAAGGTCATGGGTTTAGCGCCAATCGCGTTGGATCGCCGCGCGGCTGTGCCGCTCGCGATGGCGTACGTGTGAGGCAATGGAAGTGCGCCCATGCGATGTGGTGTGAAACTATTGGATTATACAGGCTGGTATAAAGCGGAGAATCCTTGTGCCAGCGCCCTTTTCTCAATTTAAGGGGAGAGAAGGATTGTACCATTATGGCAAAAAATAATACACAATCGAGCCAAAGGAAATTATTTGATAAAAAACGCAAAACACAGTTTCTGAAACACCTGCGGCGGCACCGGGTGGTGAAATATGCGGCGCGCGCGGCGGGTGTCGGTATGACCAGCGTCTATGATCACCGCAAAAAAGATAGTGACTTTGCGCATCAATGGGACGCGGCCCTTGGCGTGAAAAGCGAAATGGTGCCGCAGATTATCAATCCGGGCGGTCACGGTGAACGGGCCGTCCTGATGAAACAATGCCACACCGCGTTTTCCGATGCGCAAAAGGAAAAGTTCCTGCGCAAACTGGCAGAGACGTGCAATATCACGCAGTCCGCTGAATATGCAGGCACGACATGCAACACTGTGCTGAAGCACCGGCGGAAAGATCCGGCATTTCAGGCGGCATATCAGCAGGTGATGGATAACCTGCATGCAGAGCTGTCCATGGAGGTGCTGGCGCGGGCGCGTTTCGGAACGCCCAAAACATTTGTATCCGCGGGCAAGCAGACGACAGTGAAGGTGCATAATGACGGTTTTGCACTGCGCGTGCTGGAACGGCTGGACCGCATGTCTGAAAACCGTGCCGCAGCGGCGCAGGCAAAGGTACAGGCCGGGGACGGGCCGGATTCGATCCGCGCACGGCTCGACCGGCGGCTGGCCGATATGCGTATCCGGCTGCTCGAAACCCGGCCCGATCTGGTGGAGGGCGCGGACAGCGGCAGTCATGATGCCGGGCCATCTGGATGATGCAGGGTGTATATGATGGCGCGCCATCAATCGGTGAACGTCTGGCGGGCAAGGATCCGGCGCGGGTAAAGGCCTATCTGGACACATTGCCGGAAGATGAGGTGCGCGACCTGTATTTCAGCTGGGCGACATGGGGCCGCGACGAACAGCAGGTACCGCCGGGGGACTGGCGCATATGGATGATTATGGCGGGGCGCGGTTTTGGCAAGACGCGCAGCGGCGCCGAATGGGTGCGCGACATTGCCGCGCGTGATGGCAATGCCCGGATCGCGCTGGTCGCGGCGAACATGCATGAGGCGCGCAGCGTGATGGTGGAAGGCGCAGCGGGGATACTCGCGGTCACGCCCGAGGCGGAGCGGCCGCTCTATGAACCTTCCTTGCGGCGGCTGCGCTGGGCCAGCGGTGCGCGCGCCACGCTCTATTCGGCGGCGGAACCCGATAGCCTGCGCGGCGGTGAGCACAGCCATGGCTGGTGTGACGAGATTGGCAAATGGGACCATGCGCCGATGGGGGTTTCGACCCGGGCGGAGGCGGCATGGGACAATCTGCAAATGGGCCTGCGCGCCGGGACACGGCCGCAGGTGCTGGCCACCACCACGCCCAGGCCCGTATCGCTGGTGCAGCGACTGGTGAATATGGATAAAGATGGCGGCGCATTGGTGATTACACGCGGCACCACCTGGGCCAATGCCACGCATCTTGCCGGCGGGTTTATCGACATGATGACCGCGCAATATGGCGCGGGGCAACTGGGGCGGCAGGAACTGCATGGCGAATTGCTGACCGATGTGGAAGGCGCCTTGTGGAACCGCAGTTTGATCGAACGGTGCCGGGTGAAGGGTGCGGGAGAAGATTATACCCGCATCGTGATTGCGGTCGATCCGCCCGCGAGCAGCCATGGCGATAGCTGCGGCATTATCGCCGCAGGTTTATTGGCAGATGGCTGCGCGCATGTGCTGGCCGATGCCAGTGTGGATGGCGCGCGCCCGCATGTCTGGGCGGGGGCGGTTGCGCGTGTTTATGACGCGCTCAAAGCCGACCGCGTGGTCGCCGAGGCGAACCAGGGCGGCGACATGGTGAAGAGCGTTTTGCAGGCGGCGGATGCGAACCTGCCGGTAAGGCTGGTCCATGCCCGCCGCGGCAAATCCGCCCGCGCCGAGCCGGTGGCGGCATTGTACGAGGCGGGCCGCGTCTTCCATGCGGGCCATTTTGGCAAGCTCGAGGACGAGATGTGCGGATTGATGGCAGGCGGCAATTATATGGGTCCGGGCCGGTCGCCGGACAGGGCCGATGCACTGGTCTGGGCGCTGACAGAATTGATGCTGGAAAGGCGGGTGGAGCCACGGGTGTGGGTGGGGTGAGCGTTACTGTTTCGGTATCCGTCATTCCAGCGAAGGCTGGAATCCAGATGCCTTCTCATATGGCGAAAGGTTTGCTGCTTTGGCTGGCCAATTCTTTGACAGGCTTTGATTATACATCAGCCCTTGCAGTCGACACGCACCCTTATCTGGACCCCAGCCTGCGCTGGGGTGACATGAAAAAGCCGCACGAGTTTGAAGTGCATTCGTCATTCCAGCGAAGGCTGGAATCCAGATGCCTTTTCGTATGAAGGGAAAGCCGCAACAATGGCGCAGCCTCTCATTGACACGGCACAAGAATTTGTAAGACCTGCTATTTGATTGCATCCTTATCTGGACCCCAGCCTTCGCTGGGGTGACGTTAAAAAACAAGGAACTCAACCTATGAACCTTTTCAAATCGCTGTCCCTCGCATTCAAGGGCGGGGGCGGGCGTCCGGCTTTGTCCCGATATGGGGGCGGTGCGGGCGTGATACCCACTTATGCCGAGGGCGTTTCATCCGGTGATGAAGCGCCCTTTTTATATGCGCGCGATGTTCAAGCTGCCTATGAGCGTAATCCGGTGGCGCAGCGCGCCGTGCGGATTGTGGCGGAGGGGATTGCGGGCGCGCCGCTGTCCGTTTCGGATGACCGCATGCTGGCGCTGGTCCAGGCGACCAGTGCGGGGCAGCCGCTGCTCGAGACTATTGCGGCGCATCTGTTGTTGCACGGCAATGCCTATGTGCAGGTCGCACGCGGCAGCGACGGCACACCGGCAGAGCTTTATGCGCTGCGTCCTGACCGGGTATCGGTGGAGGCTGATGCGCAGGGCTGGCCCGCCGCATACACATATCGCGCCGGGGAAAGCCGCACGCGGTTCGATGCGGAAACGCCGGATGGATACCCGCAGGTCATTCATATCAAGGGCTTTCACCCGTCGGATGACCATTATGGCCTGGGCTGTCTGGGCGCGGCGGCGGGCGCGGTGGCGGCGCATAATGCCGCCGCACGCTGGAACACGGCGCTACTGGACAATGCGGCGCGGCCATCGGGCGCTTTGGTGCACGATGCGGGCGAGGGCGGCATGCCGCTGTCAGGCGAACAGTTTGACCGGCTGCGTTCCGAACTGGCCGCAACGTTCAGCGGCGCGCGCAATGCCGGGCGGCCGATGGTGCTGGAAGGCGGCCTGAAATGGCAGCCGATCAGCCTGTCACCCGCTGACATGGATTTTGTGGCGCTGAAAGCCGCAGCGGCGCGGGACATTGCGCTGGCATTTGGCGTGCCGCCTATGCTGCTCGGTCTGCCCGGAGACAATAGCTACGCCAATTACCGCGAGGCAAATCGCGCTTTGTGGCGGCTCACGCTGCTGCCGCTGGCGGGTAAGATACTGGATGCGCTGGCGGAAGGCATGCGCGGCTGGTGGCCGGATGCGGCGCTGTCGGTTGATCTCGATAAGATTACCGCGCTCGCCGAAGACCGCGAGCGGCTGTGGAAGCAGGTGAGCGCGGCGGAGTTTTTGAGTGACGAGGAAAAGCGGAAGATGCTGGGGATAGAGTCTGTTTGATCTCGCGGGTAGTCGCTGCGCGACACCCTCCGATGGGGCGGGCCAATAAGGCCCGGCGCGCAGTCGCGCTTGCGAACGGCTGGCCGCCGTTCGGACTTCCGCCATCAGCAAGGTCTCAATTTACTGAAGTAAAATCATTGTGGTCGTTTGGCGCTGATCGGTGCTGCGTCTAGCAGCACCGCCCAAAATCTTAATAAAGGGGCCGACCGGCCGCCGGCCCTTATTGGGCCGAACCCATTTGGAGGCGGATGCGAAGCATCTCGCCGTGAAATCAAAAAAGGAAAAATCCATGAACAATGAAGATATGCTCGCCCGCCTGATGGCGCAGGCGCAGAGTGAGGGCAGTGATCTTGTGACACTGCGCGCGATTGTGGAGGAAGCCAGCGACCTGGGCGCGGGCCGTGTGCTGGAGAGGTTGCACCTGTCGGATGAAACCGCGCAGGATGACCTGGCGGAGATTCGCGAGCTGCTGCAGGCCTGGCGTGATGCCAAGGCGAGCGCGTGGAAAGCGGCCGTCACCTGGGCGGTGCGCGGCACGCTGGCGCTGCTGCTGATCGGCATTGCCTACCGGCTTGGCCTTGCGGACCTGATCGGGTGAGCGCTATCCGTTTTGCAGGCTATGCCGCGATATTTGACCGGATCGACCGGGGCGGTGACATTATCCGCCCTGGCGCATTTGCACGCTCGCTGGAACATTCAGGCGGAAAGCTGCCGATATATTGGCAACACCGGCCCGATCAGGCGGTCGGCCATGTGACCTACGCCCGCGAAGACCGGCGCGGCCTGCGCATCATTGGCGAAATGGCGGCAGGCAGCGAAGCGGCAAGGATGCTGGCACGCGGTACACGCGGCCTCAGCTTCGGCTACCGCGTGCGGCAGGCGCACGGCACGGCCCCACGCGAACTCGCCGAAGTCGAACTGGTTGAAGTCAGCCTGGTCCACACCCCGATGATGCCGCTGGCAAGAGTGCATTTAGTGACGAGTATTCCATTGAATTACAAGAATATTCATTCATGACTGGACGAAAATTGGTCTAGACCCTATATTAGTATCAAGGAAAGGCCCCCGCCCAATGTCACATGAACCATTAGCTATTGCTAATCAGGTGCTCAATGTAGCACGATCCAAAGGCATGAACTTAACAATCATGCAGTTGATAAAGCTTGTATATATTGCACATGGTTGGACATTGGCTATTACTGATAAGCCCCTCGTGAACGAGCTGCCACAAGCTTGGCAACACGGGCCAGTATATCCTGCAATTTATAATGAGTTTCGTGGTTCAGGTTCTATGCCAATTGACCGTACAGCTATGCATCCTTTTTCGGGCAGTGACTACACAGCCTCCTTGGATGATACTGAAAAATCAATTATTGAACAAGTTGTTGATGCATATGGAAAATTGCATGCATTTGAGTTGTCGGAAAGAACGCATGAAAACGGGACTCCTTGGTCTGAAGTTTATCAAGGAGGTATAGGAAAATTCAAACCTATCAATAATACTTTGATCAAAAAACATTTTCTTGACCTAAGTCAGGCGTAAAATTGGCGAAAAAAGCTGACATTCAAGATATTAAACGAGATGCTGAAAAAGCGGAGGGAGAGGCTGAAAAGCCCTTAGACGAAACTCTTAAAAAACGTCTCGATAAGGTAGATCTTTTAATTGCAGATCTTGGTCAAGTTAATGAGTTTAATGTAAAATCTCAAGAATTTGTTGATGCGGCAACAGAAGAGATCAAGCAAAATACACGATCACGAAAGCATGTGTTATGCGCTGCTGGCCTGATCATATTTGCATTGGCAATAACTATCGTGTGTTTATTATTCGATCATGACTTTGATGAAGTTAGAAATGATCCAACAGCGTTTACAACGATTCTTGGCATTTCAATTGGTGGAATAATTGTTCTCATGATGTCGATTACAAAGGCGGTTTTCTCACGCTTTTCAGAGAGGAATGAAGGGGTTCCAATGCCGTCCCAGCTCAAGGAGGTTATCAACACTCTTCAAGACTACATCGATAAAAGCTAGTTACGTAAATATCGCAATTTAAGCCCGCATCCTTTCGGATCGCGGGCTTTTTTGTGTCCAAAATCCCCCCAACCCAAACCCGAAAAGGAAAAACCCCCTATGGAAAATCTCTCAAATCCTTGTGATATCCCTGTCGAGACCAAGGCCGATATGGCCGACATTGCCGCATCGCCGCGCGATCCGATGGAGGCGTCGTTCGACGTGCTTTTGAGCGCTCAGGCGCATGCGCAGAGGCTCGATACGCTCGAAGGTGATGTGACTGAAGTGAAAGCCGATGTCAGCGCGCTCAAGAGTGATAATGAAACCATTAAATCGACCATGACGAAAATCGCCACGGCGGCGGCGCGGCCCGCGCTGGCTGGCGGTAATAGCGTGGCGGACAAATCACCCGAAACCAAGTCGTTTGTCGATGGCTATCTGCGCAGCGGCCGCGAGACCGAGCTGAAGAGTGTGAGCGGCGCTATCGCCAGCGATGGCGGCTATGCCGTGCCGCGTGAAATCGATGCCGTGATTGGCAAGACACTGGCGGAAATCTCACCGATCCGCGCGCTGGCCAATGTCGTGCAGACGGGCAGCGCGGGTTATCGCAAGCTGGTCACCACCGGCGGTACGCCGTCTGGCTGGGTTTCGGAAACAGCAGGTAGGCCCGAAACCGATACGCCCGATTTTGCCGAAATCGCACCGCCTTCCGGTGAGCTTTACGCGAACCCGGCGGCATCGCAGGCGATGCTGGATGACGCGGCGTTCGATGTCGAAAGCTGGCTGGCCTCCGAAATTGCCGAGGAATTCGCGCGCGCGGAAGGCGCGGCGTTTGTCAGCGGTAGCGGCGTGGATCAGCCGCGCGGTTTCCTGAATGAAACGGTAAGTGACGAAGTGGACGGCGTGCGTGCATTTGGCACATTGCAATATGTGCCGTCGGGCGCAGCGGGCGATTTTGACGCGCTGGCCGAAGACCGGCTGATCGACCTCGTCCATTCGCTCAAGTCATCCTACCGCCAGGGCGCGGCGTTCGTGATGAACAGCGCGACATTGGCGCGTATCCGCAAGTTCAAGACGAGCGATGGCGCGTTTTTGTGGCAGCCTTCACTGGCGAGCGGCACGCCGGGCACATTGCTGGGCTATCCGGTGGTCGAGGCCGAAGACATGCCCGATATTGCGGCGGATTCGCTGTCGATCGCATTCGGCAATTTCCGTGCCGGTTATTTGATCGCGGAGCGCTCTGCGACCAGCATCCTGCGCGATCCGTTCACCAATAAGCCGTTCGTGCATTTCTACGCGACCAAGCGCGTCGGCGGACAGGTGATGAACAGCGAAGCGATCAAGCTAATGCAGTTTAGCGCGGTGTGATTCTTGTTTGATTTCACGGCGAGGTGCTGAGTCTTTTTATCTCACGCTAGAATGCTTCGCATTCAGCTCCGATGGGGTTCGGCCAATAAGGCCGGGCGCGCAGTCGCGCTTGCCTTGCTGCTGATCGCAGCTGCGAAATAGTGTCAAAAGCCAGCAATCATATTGTCGCGGCATCACGAGACGTTCCGTATGGCGAAAGTCCGAACGGCGACCAGCTGTTCGCAAGCGCGACTGCGCGCCGGCCGGTCAGGCCGCCCCGCCGGAGGTGTTCGCGCAGCGAACTAACCGTGAGGTCAAAAAGACTCAGCGAAGTCGTGAGGTCAAACAGAATCAAAACCACGACCGTTTCCCCTTGCGGGAATGACGAACGTCCGCACCGGTTTCCCTCCCCTGGCCGGTGCGGGCGTTTATTCGCCGGCCCGTTCTTCTTCCGATTGCTGGCGATGCTCCATTTCGCGCTGCTCAAACCTTTCCAACTGCCCTAACAGCTTGGCAGGAAGGCCGCGAAAGCCCGGATCGGAGATGGCGCTGGTCTCAACGGTTTTCTGGGCTTCGTAAAATGCAATCGCGGCGGCTAGCTTGTCGTCAGCATATGCCGGCTCTATTGTTTGTGTCATGTAACTCATAAACAAAAGAATATCATATGCAGGATATGTCCGCGCCTCTGCCAGCTTGCCAAGCTTTTCGGCTTCACGGGTGATATTGCTGTGCAGTTGTACGGATGCGCGCCTCTGGTCATCGCCAAGGTCTCTATATTGCTTATAATGGCGCATCAGCGGTATCATATTCCGGTATAGCTCCAGCACCGGCTGGCAGTTTTCTATTGCCAGCAATATGTCTTCCCTGTCGGTGCCGCCACAGGCACTGAGGTCAGACTGTTTTGCAGGGGGTATACGGACTGTCCTGAAATCCCTTTGTAACAGGTCTGATATCCATCTATCGTCACCGTCCTGCACTGCGGGTTCCGCCGCTTCAGCGGCATCGGCCGCGGCTGTGTCACCCTGGTCCGCGTTGCTGTCGCTTTCGGATTCCTGCATCTTCTCGGTTATTTTCTCACGGAAATATGTGAGGTGCCCGACCGTGAATTGCGGATCGTCGATTTTGCTGGTCCTGATGACCTGCTCATTCAGGTCAAGCTGCTCAAGCGCGGATGGGTAATCTTCCCATTCCATGTACAGCATGGCGCTGGAAAAATGGGTAAAGGCAAGGACAACGTCATAAGCGGGCCATTCACGGCTGCTATAACGTCCGGTCAGCGCCTGGAACTCGCTGAGCAGCCTTTCCTGCTGGGCCCTGCCGTCACCTTCGCGCCAGGCCTTGTGCTCTAGGTACAGGCCTGCATCTTCAAGTGTGTTCTGGAAATCCTGCAATGCCTTTAATACCGGCCAGCAGGTTTTGGATGCCTTGCCAATCGCCTTGAAACTGTTCTCACCGCATGTGGACATATTGCCGCGCTTGCGTTCGGCAATGGTTTTACCCCTGACGTTCAAGCCGAACATGTCAAACAGGATTTTGTCGAACTCTTCCCGGTTTTTGGCAATTTCCTCTGCGCTGGCAAGTGTTCCGTCACGCTGTGTCTCTGCCTGTGCGGGAGCCGTGAACGCCAGTGACAGGGCAGGTATCAATAATAACAGTTTTTTCATGACCGGAGTCTGTTTGAACAGATCCATATTGTCAACCAATCCTCTTAATCAGGAATGTAAAAATGACCGATCTATTCTTCGCCGATTTGGTGCGGGAACGCAGCTTCGCGTCTGGCACAGGAGCGCTGGCGCTGGAAGGCGCGGTGCCGGGCTACCGCAGGTTCGAGGCTGTGGTGCCGTCGGGCGCGCAGTTTCACTATGTCATTACCGGCGTGTCCCACCCGGATGAATGGGAAACGGGCATGGGCAGTATTGATGGCGCGGGGCGTCTGGTGCGCAGCCCGCTGGCTTCGTCCCATGATGGCGCGGCAGTCAATTTTTCCGGCGGTTTGAAAACTGCCGCGCTGACCGTTGCGGCGGACTGGTTCACTGCGCAGCAGGCCGCCGAATATGTGCCCGAACCCGGATCGGCCGTTATTTTGGGCGCTGTGCGTGATGTGGCTGATTTGCCGGCGGACTATCCGCTGGGGCTTTCGGTGGAGACGGCGGGCAGCGGCTTTCCGTTTGCAGGGCAGGTCGCGACGCTGCGCCACAGTGATGACAGCGGGTATCAGCGCAATATCGGCACCACGTCATATGGCGCGCAGCGACAGGCGATGCGGCATATGACGGCCAGTGGCTGGAGCCTGTGGGACGGCGTGCAATATGCGCCCACGCTCATCAATGGCTGGGCACCCCATGCCAGTTTTACCGCCGACCCGCATTATATGCGTGACCCGTCGGGACGGGTGCATCTGTCGGGCACAATTGCGGGCGGGCAGGACACCAATAACAGCGTGTTTTTCTCGCTGCCGCCGGGTTTCCGGCCGGGCTTGCAGCATTATTTTGCATGTCGCAGCGGCGGCACCAATGTTGGTGTCTATGTGCGCAGCAATGGTGATGTCGTGCTGCAAAGCGGCCCGGCCAGCTGGGTCAGCCTGTCGGGCATCAGCTTTGCGGCGGAACGGTGATGCTGCAGGGAGAACCGGTCGCGTCTGCCGCCATTGCCGCGCTGCTGACCAAAGATACACAATCGCGGCGTCAGGACGCGCCTGACCGCCGGGCCAAGGACACGCGCGCGACGCGTCCGTGAATTCACTAACAAAGGAATTTCCCATGAGCCTTTACCTCAAGGACCCGGGCGCACGCCTGGATTATGCGATGGACTGGTCCGCCGGATATCTGGATGGACAGGTCATCACTGCCAGCGACTGGAATGTCACGCCCGCCGAAGAAGGCGGGCTGGTGCTGGTTGAAAACAGCCATGACCTGACCCGCGCGCTGGCGGTAGTGGCGGATGGATTGCCTGGACGCAGCTATGTCCTCACCAACCGCGTAATCCTGTCTGACGGCGTGATTGACGAGCGCAGCGTCACCATTCGGGTGGAGGAACGCTGATGCCGGATAGTCATATGATGGATAAAGGCAAGCTGCCGGTTTCGCTGGCGGAAATGAAGGCGCATCTGCGGCTTAGCCAGAGCGAGGATGATGCGTTGGTCACGGGGCTTGTCCGCACGGCGAGCGCTCTATGTGAAGCGTTTCTGGGTGAGGCGCTGATGCAGCGTGCCTGCACCGCGATATTGCCGGTCAGTAGCGCGTGGCAGAAACTGCCGCTGGTGCCGGTGCAGATGATTGAGGGGGTGCAAGGCCTTCCCGCCGAAGGTGCGGCTTTCGCGCTGGCGGCAGATGCCTATGCCATGGATATTGATGCAGATGGCACGGGCTGGATCCGCGTGCTTCGGCCGGGGTCTGCCGGGCGTGTGCGAGCCTCCTATGTGGCGGGCAGGGCAGCGGCGCAAGCGGACCTGCCGGAAACAGTCCGGCACGGCATTATCCGGTTGGTGGAGCATCTTTACCATGAAAATGGCGCGCAGGCGCATGGCGCTGTCCCAGCGGCGGTCACGGCATTGTGGCAACCGCACCGCCGTATGCGGCTGTGCTGAGGATACGGGCGATGGATGTGAAAATTGAAACAGGCCCACTTGCGCAAAGCCTGCGCCTGCGCGCCCGTAAAATCGCGGATAATGCCGCCGGACGACTTACGACGCAGTTGGCGGACGGTTTTCGTGCGCATGATGCAACGCTGGACGTGTACGAGGCGGGCGATGAAGTGCGTGTTTCGGCACGCAGCCTCAGGCGGCGCTGGGTCGAAGATCCCGCGCTGCGCGATAGGAAAGGGCATATGCGATGACATTTTTTACCGATATTGAAACGGCACTGGTTGATGCTCTTGCGCAGAGCCACGGCGTTGCGGCTCTTGCCAACCATGTGGGCCGCCGTTCGGCCCGGTTGCCCAGTGCGCCCTATGTCATTGTTGAACCGCTGCGCATCCGCGATTGGAGCGTCAAGGACCGCAGCGGGCATGAGCTGCGCCTGTCATTGGCGCTGGCGGTGCAGGGTGACACACCGGAGCCGCTGCATGCCTTGATAGATGCCGCACATCGCGCGCTTGCCGGGCGGCCTTCATTTGTGGGCGGGTGGCAGCTGGTGACGCTGGTCCCGCTGGGCACACGCACGCTTGCGCCGCCTGCACGCGGTGACACCGCCCATGGCCCGTTATGGCAGGCGGCAATGGATTACCGGCTGCGGATAATTGCAACACAACCAGAATAAAGGAACTGAATTCATGACAGCAGAAAAAGGCAGCGCCTTCCTCCTTAAAATCGGCGATGGCGGAGATCCGCCCGCCTATGCGACAGTCGCAGGCCTGCGTACGACGCAGATGTCAATCAATGGCGACCCGGTCGTCATCACGCACAAGGAAAGCGGCGGCTGGCGCGAATTGCTATCGGGCGCGGGCGTGCGTTCGGTATCGGTATCGGCGGCGGGTATTTTCATGGGGTCGGACGCTGAAACGCGGATGCGCGGTAACACATTGAATGGCGTGCTCGATGATTATGAACTGAGCTTTGAAAGCGGTGAGCGGATGCAGGGCCGTTTCCTGGTGAGCCGGCTCGACTATAGTGGGGATTTCAACGGTGAGCGGACGTACACAGTGACGCTGGAAAGCTCCGGCGCGGTGGTGACATTATGACCCCCAATGCGCAGCGCGGCGAGGCGGCGATTTCCGTTGGTGATAAAAGCTATCTACTGCGCCCCACATTTGCGGCGCTGGTTGCGGCAGAGGAAGAGTTGGGTGCGCTGTTCGCGCTGGTTGAGCGAGCGGCGGCGGGTGAACTCAAACTGGCTGAAATGGCCGCGCTGTTTTGGCACTGTATTTCGGGCCGTCCCGATGCGCTGACCCGCGATATGGTCGGCGAGGCGATTGCCGCACAGGGGCTGGCCGCTTTCACGCCGCAATTGAAGATATTACTCAGGCAGGTTTTGCAGGGGACTGTGAATTAAGCCTGCCACGCAATTCCTCTCCCTTAAGGGAGAGGGCAACGAGACTTGGCAACTTGTTGCCTAGTCGCAGTGGGTGAGGGGGTTAAACGCCACATATAACACCTACACCCTCACCAATTCCGACTAACCAGCAAGCTGGTAAGTCTTCATATCCTCTCCCTCAAGGGAGAGGGATCGAGAGCGGATTCACCATGTCCGAAACTTTTACCACCGCCGCTGCCCGTCTCACCGGCCATGCTGCATTACTGCTCGGCTGGCGGCCGGATGAATTCTGGTCGGCTACGCCGCAGGAGCTGGCTGGCATATTGGCGGCGCTATCACCTGGTGACGGCGCACATGCCCCTTCGCGCGGCACGCTTGAAAAACTGATGGAGACATTCCCCGATGGATGAAGATATTGAAACGCTCGTCGTGCAGGTGCGCGGCGATACGCAGGGTTTTGCAAAAGACATTGCCGATATGCGGGCGCAGGCCGAAGGGCCATTGGCCGCAGGGTTTGAAAGTGCGGGACGGCGCATGGAGACAGCGCTGCTGGGCGCACTCAAGCGCGGCTCTTTCGGCTTTGAAGACCTGCGCCGCGTGGCGCTGGCCGTGATGAATGACATTACCGCCGCTGCCGTGCAAAGCGGCCTCAATTCGCTGGGTTTGGGCAGCGTGCAAAGTGGCGGTGGTCTGGGCGGCGGGGTAGGTGATTTTGGCATTCTCTTTAACCTTTTGGGCTCGCTATTCGGTTCGCCGGGGCGGGCCACTGGCGGGCCGGTATCGCCCGGACGGCCTTTCATGGTGGGTGAGCGTGGCCCTGAACTGTTTGTACCGGCTTCGGCAGGGCGCGTTGAAACCGGCATGCCGGGACGCGGGGGTGATATCCATATGACCATTAACGTACAGGCTGGCGGACATGCTGCACCACAGGCGCTGCAACAATCGGGCCGCCAGATTGCCCGCGCCATCCGGCGGGCGGTAAGTGAATGACATTGCGCATTGCCTTCTCCCCGGCGGAGAGAGCTGCACTCTAGGAGAAAAACCATGCCCTACTGGCTTGCACCGCGCGATGCGGTGGCAGAGCGCAACTTTGTCCAGCGTTTCGATCCGCGTTTCTGGACTGTCAATTTCCCGCGTCCGATGATGGCGTCGGTGGTGACGACTGCGCCGGATGCATTGCGCGTTGATGCCGTATTTCATCATGCTGACGCTTTGGCGGGGTTGATCTGGGACAGCGAGGATGTGCTCGACCATCCGCTGCTCGCTTACGAGACGCACCGCGATTACCGGCATACCAGCCTGTCATTCCATTGGAAGTCGCAGGGTATCATGCCGCTGGATGCGATTAACGGCCCGACCCTGACAATCGAGGGTCGCGATGAAAATGGCCATGCGCGCAGCTGGTACGTGCGGTTGTGGAATTATGCCAGCGGGACACCTGAAGATGCCGATATCGCGATCAATTTCAGCGATCTGGCAGGCGGGTTCCTGCACCCGTCCGAAGCCGACCCGGTATATGCCGGCGATATCGACCGTATGTTTATCTCGCTGGCCCCGCCCGGCTATACGGGTAGCGCGTCGCAATTCAGCGTTCCGGCCGAAGGCTATGCCGAACTTAGCGATATACGCTGTGACGGCCATCATGCGATGCTGGAAATGGGTGATGTGCTTGTGCCGCCGCACGGCCTTTCCATGGCGACCGCCTATGATGACAGTTTCAATTTGACGCCCGAACGGATTTTGCGCAGCGTGCGGGGCCTCGGTTATCGCGGCGATATCAACCATTATGTGGGCATGAGCCACTATATGCGGCTTGCCGGCAGCGGCGGCGCGCTGCTGGTGGACGAACAGGGCGGCGCGCTCAACGTGCCATGCCAGCGCTGGCATACCGATTTCGCAGCTCGGGCAAAGGCAATGGGGCATGACCTGATATTCTCGCTCTCCTATGAGCTTTTCGATGCGCATTGCCCTGATGCATGGAAACAGCGCGCGGAAAATGGCGATCCCGCACAGACCGGCTGGGTACCACCTTCTGCGCTGCTTTCTCCCGCCAATATGGAGGCGATGGGCTATCTGCAGGCGGTGGGTAGGGCCTTTGCCGCTATACTGCGTGATGCAGGCCTGCCGGTGAAATTCCAGATTGGCGAGCCATGGTGGTGGGTCATGGATGATGGCCGTATCTGCCTGTATGACAATGCCGCAGTGGCGACATTGGGCACAGCATCGGTTTCGATACCGAATGTGCGCGCACCGCTGGATAGTGGGCAAAAGGCGATGCTCGATGCGGCAGGGGCGCTGCTTGCATCTTCCACCGCTGCTCTTGCGAATGCAGTACGCAGCGAAGCGGGCGCGGCGGAAACGCAGCTGTTGCTGCTTGTGTACCTGCCCACGGTGCTGGATGGCGAAGCGCCGGAGCTGGTCCGCGCCAATGTGCCGGCTGGTTGGGCGCGGCCAGCGTTCGATATCCTGCAGCTTGAAGATTATGACTGGGTGACGGAAGAGCGTTTTGCGGAGCAGGTGCGGGGGCTCACCCTGATGCAGGACCGGCTGGGCTATCCGGCCCACGAACAGCATTATTTTTCCGGCTTTGTGCTGAATGCAGCCGATGCGCGCCAGTGGCACAGTATCGAAAAATCAGCACGGCGCGCAGGGCAACGCGGGGTAGCAGCCACCTTTATCTGGGCGCTGCCACAGGTGCTGCGTGATGGTTTTACCTATTTCAACATTGGCAGCGATATGGAGGATCAAATGCAGGCATTTGACGATGTTTCCTTTCCGATTGCGTTGGGGCGCGAAGCGTCGGCGGCGCCTGAATTTTCGACCAGCGTGGTGACGACACTGTCAGGGCATGAGCGGCGCAACAGCAAATGGGCCGATGCCCGGCTCAGCTATGATGCCGGGCCTGGTGTCCGGTCGGAAGATGATCTGGCCACGCTAGTGGCGTTTTTCAGGGCACGCCGGGGTGCCGCAAGGGGCTTTCGTTTCCGTGACCCGTTCGATTTCAGCAGCAATGCGCTCACAAAAGAGCCGACCGCGCTCGACCAGAATATAGGTGTGGGCGACGGCACGCAGTCGGTTTTCCCCCTGGTAAAAAGCTATGGTGACGATGATCCGCAGCAACGCCGTATCACCCGGCCGGTCGCGGGCAGTGTCCGTGTGGCGGTGGATGGTGACGAGACGTTAGGCTGGACATTGACGGAGCAGGGCGAAATTGCCTTTGCCGCCGCGCCTCAGATTGGCGCTGTCATTACGGTGGGTTTCCTGTTTGATGTGCCGGTGCGGTTTGCAAGCGACCGGCTGGAAATAAACAGCGCCAGTTTTGCCGCAGGTGAGATACCGTCGGTGCCGCTGGTCGAAATCCGCGAGGCGGCATGATGCGCTGGCTCGATAAACCGCTCAGCACGGTGACGACATTCTGGCGGTTGATGCGCCGTGATGGCGTGCTGCTCGGGCTAACCGGACATGACCGTGATCTGGTGTTTGACGGCATTGTTCACCGCGCCGCACCAGGCATGCTGCCTTCTGCGGTTGAAATGGAAGGCGGGCTGGAAAGCGATACGATGGACGTTTCAGGTGCGTTGACGCATGACACGATCAGCAGGGCCGACCTGATGGCAGGCCGCTGGGATGGCGCGGGTCTGGTCTTTGGCATAACCGACTGGATGGATCCGGGTGCCGCATCGCATATATTGGCGCGCGGCGAACTGGGCGCGATAGAATATAGTGAAAACGGTTTTCAGGCCGAGCTTAAAAGCGGCAAGGCGGTGCTTGATGCGCCTGTCGCTCCGCAGACATCGCCGACCTGCCGTGCGGCACTTGGAGATGCACATTGCAAGGTCAGCCTCCACCGTTACACCCATGAGGCACAGGTCAGCAGCGTAGATGAGGCCGGGATAGAATTTGCCGGTGTGACGGCTGCGATAGCGCCGGATTATCTCTATGGCCGCCTGCGCTGGGTTTCCGGCGCGAATGCGGGGCTTGGCCATGGCATAGAGCATGTTGATGGTGCAGCTCTGCGACTCGCGGGTGAACTGTCTAGCGCAGTGCAGCCAGGGGATCGTGCTACTTTGTACCAGGGCTGCGACAAATATATGGCGACGTGCCGCGCGCGTTTTGACAACATGCTCAATTATCAGGGTGAACCCTATCTGCCCGGCAATGACCTGCTCACCCGTTACCCAGGTGGGTGACCATGTGCGGGACAATTGCGGCGCGCTGTTTGCCGATGCCGCGCTTGGATTTGTGGGTGTTCCTTTCCGCCTGCATGGACGCAGTGAGCGCACCGGATTTGACTGTGTCGGCCTTGTGCTGGCTTCGGCGAATGCGGTGGGCATCCGCCTGAACGTCCCTGCCGGTTATAGCATGCGTTCGGCGCATCCCGAATATTATGCACGATGGTTTGACCAGCCGGAATTGCGGCGAGTCCTGCCGCACGAACAGGGGCAGGACGGCGATATCGCCATAGTCCGCCCATCGGCGCAGCAACTGCATTTCATGATCCGCGCGGGTGGCGGTTTTGTCCATGCGCATGCCAGTCTGCGCCGGGTGGTGCACATGCCCGCGCCTTCGCCCTGGCCGGTTTGGCGGGGCTACCGTCTTTCCCCTCCCGATTGAAAGGAATAGCATTGTCATGGCCACGCTCATATTATCTACCGTCGGCACCATTGTGGGCGGTCCCGTCGGTGGTTCGATAGGTGCCCTTATCGGACAGCAGATCGATCAGAACATTCTGTTCAAGCCCAAGGATCGGGAAGGCCCGCGCCTTGAAGACCTGTCGGTGCAACTGTCACAATATGGACGGCAGGTGCCGCGCATATATGGCCGCATGCGCACCGCTGGCACAGTGATCTGGGCGACGGACCTTAAGGAAACAAGCGAGCGGCAGGGCGGCGGCAAGGGGCGGCCGGGAACGAAAGTCTATACATATTCCGTGTCGTTTGCCGTGGCGCTGTCAAGCCGGCCGATAGAAGGGGTAGGACGCATCTGGGCCGAGGGCAATTTGCTGCGCGGCCAGGCTGGTGATTTCAAGACGACCACGGCGTTTCGTTTACATAAAGGTTATGGAAATCAGGGGGCTGATCCGCTCATTGCCTCTGCTGAAGGAATGGCCGGGACGCCCGCGCACCGGGGCATAGCCTATGCCGTATTCGAGGACATGGACCTGACTGAATATGGCAACCGGATCCCGTCGCTGACATTTGAAGTCATTGCCGATACTGGTGAAATCACATTGTATCAAATCATGGCTGACCAGACGCGCCTTTCATCATCCAGCCAGTTGCCACAGCGATTTGAGGGCTTTGCTTCATCTGGTGGTACGTTGCGTGCGGCTCTCAAGTCTATTGATGATGCCGTTCCCATAAGCTGCCGTGCTGCCGATAACGGCCTGGACCTCAGGGAAGTCATGAATCCTGTACAAGCACATACATATATAACTGCCTCCGCCATTGCCATGTCTGACAGCGATGGTGAGGGAGCCTTGGCGGATCTTCAGGAATCGCGTTCACCATCACGTACACTGCCTGCCCGGCTGGCGCTGAGATATTATGATCCCGAACGCGATTATCAGGCGGGTATGCGCTATGCCAGACAGGCCGATGCGCAGGCGCAGATGGATGGGCGTTCCAGCGCCATTGATCTGCCCGCAGCGATGCCGTCGGGCGCCGCCCAGAGGGTGGCAGATAACCTATACGCCTTTATGCGCGGCGGTCAGCGCGGGCTGAAAATGATCCTGTCGCATGTTGATGAGGAAATTGTGCCCGGAGCCACTGTTCAGGTGGAAGGAGTACAGGGAAACTGGCGGGTGCAGCGATGGCAATGGCGCGCGCAGGGCATAGCCCTTGATCTGGTCAGGCAGGAAGGTGTCACGCCCGGAACCATGCAGAATATACAGCCGGGGCAGATTGTCTCACGTCCAGATTTGCTGATCGGCGGATCAATCCTCAGGATACTGGATTTACCTGCCTTTGCCGGCCAACCGGCTGGCCTGCGCAATATCCATGCGGCAGTATCAGGCGAAACGGAAGCATGGCGCGGTGCCAGCCTGTACCGTGCAGCGCCGAATGGCGATCTGGCCGAAACCGGTATTTTTGCAAGCGCCCCCGCCACCATGGGAAAAATATCCAATATACTTGGCGTAGCCAGTCCGCTTATATGTGATGAACGCAGCCGCATTGATGTTGTTTTGCAGCATGAGGGCATGCATCTTCGCGGCGCATCTGCAGAGCAGTTGGCACAGGGTGCCAATCTTGCACTGATCGGGGATGAAATCATACAGTTTGCACGGGCCGAAAATATTGCGCCGCGAACATACCGTCTGTCGGGCCTCTGGCGTGGGCGCGGCGGCACGGAATATGCAATAAGCGCACACACGGACGAAGAGGATTTTACCCTTCTCGATGAAAGCCTTGTTCCCCTGGAGCGTGCAGCATCACCTCTCGGACATCTGCATACCGGAGCATATGCAGCAATCGGACCGGGTGACAGTGATTCGGTGCTGGCAGACAGTGCCCATTCCATGCGCTCTCTGGAACCTTTTGCGCCCGTGCATCTGCATGCTGAATGGACAGATATTGACAGTTTGGAACTTTCATGGGTGCGGCGTAGCCGGATCGGTTATGACTGGAATGACTATGTCGATGTGCCGCTGGGGGAAGAATCGGAACTATATTCGGTACGCATCGCTGGCAATGATGGCACTCTATATGCCGAACCCGAAAGCGAGACGCCGTCCATGACTATCGGCCCCTCTATCATTGTATCTGCCCGCGCAGCAGGAGCGACAGAGCTTGCAATTGGCGTCAGGCAAAAGGGGCAGTTTGCTACATCACCTGCCGCCAATATCTGTATGCCCCTATCCTGACACGCCCTTTCCGGCTTAAACAACACAAGAAAGCATATATTGCCATGACCCTAGCTTCCCAATCCGAAACCGCACGCCACGCGCTGCCCCTGCTGCATGTGGGTCAGTCGCAAAAGGAAATATTCCATAATGAGGCGCTTACGCGGATTGACCATATTATCATGCCAGTCATAGAGACCGCATCAGACAATCCGGATGTTCTTGTCCCTGAACCGGGGCAAAGCTGGCTGGTGCTGGCACCGGCGCAGGGCGAATGGACGGGCCATGCCGGCAAAATAGCGAGCTGGACGGAAAATGGATGGCGATATTGGGAACCAAAAGCAGGGACGCACGTTTTTGACCGGCAAGCTGACTGTTTCCGTATTTTTCACGGGGATGGATGGTTTGCGCCAACCGCTTTGCCTGCGCCAACAGGAGGTACGACAATTGATGTGGAGGCCAGGGCTGCGATAAGTTCCATTCTGGGCATATTGCGTGATTTCCGATTCTTTCCATGAAGCTCATTGGGAGGGGGTCATATCCGCGCTGTTTTGAAACTTTTCAGGGTAAAATCAGGATTATATGCCTATTTTTACATAAATAACCCCAAAATGGCGACATTTTGGCAACAGAATCATTAATTGTCAGCTTGCACACTGTCTTGGTAAGCGTTAGGTAGAGCATCTGAATTCTCGTTCCTAAATAGAAAAGGGGAAATTAAATGCGGAAGTTAGTCATTGGACTGGCACTTGCATCCACAGCTTTCACAGCACCTGCAAACGCACGTGATGATGCTTGGTATGTTGGTGTTGACGGTGGTGTATCCATCTTTGAAGATCTCGAATTTGACGTAAGCAGAACGCCGCCAACAGAACAGGCTGTTATTGATCATGAAGTTGGTTATGATTTCGGCGGATATGTTGGTTATGACTTTGGAGGTTTCCGCTTGGAAACAGAAGTCAGCTGGCGTGAAGCTGATCCAGAAACACTTACATCAGGTGTGCGTATTCCAACTGGTGCGAGCGGTGTTGGCCCAATTGGTCGCTTCCCTGGCGTTGCTGGTGATGTCAATGCACTGGCATTTATGGTAAACGGTATGCTTGATTTTGGCGATGATGATGGCGTTCAAGGCTTTGTGGGCGCTGGTGCCGGTGTTGCACGTGTTGCTGCTCACTATACCGCGGAGACTGCTGTTGGCGGCCCATGGCTCGATGATTCGGACACGAATTTTGCTTGGCAGGCTCTTGCTGGTGTTCGTGCACCCCTGAGCGATAGCTGGGATGTTGGTTTGAAATATCGTTTCTTCAATGTTGATAATCTCGACTTTGACGATCGTCTTGGACGTAGCGTAAACGATAGCTTGAGTACGCACTCTTTGATGGGTAGCCTCATATATAACTTTGGCGGTGCGCCAGAGCCTGTAGTGGTGCCGGATCCAATCCCAGAGCCTGTGGTTGTACCTGAACCACAGCTTCCACCTGAGCCAGTGGCAACTCCATGTGCAACAGGTCCTTACATTGTGTTCTTCGACTTCGATCAGTCGAACATTACACCTGAAGCAGCGACCATTCTGGACAATGCTGTATCTGCTTATGCAAATACATCATGCCGCAATGTTCCGATCATGCTCGCAGGTCACACCGACACATCAGGTTCCGCGTCTTACAACGTTGGCCTGTCACAGCGTCGTAACGAATCTGTCCGTGCATATCTGGAATCACGCAATGTTCCAGCGGCTGCAATTTCTTCGGAAGCATTTGGTGAAACCAAGCTTCGCGTTGATACAGCTGACGGTGTACGTGAACTTCAGAACCGTCGTGTGGAAATCACATACGGTCCGGGTTCCGGCATGTAATAAACCGAAATTTTCGGTAAAAGAATTAGGGCTGGCCTTCGGGTTGGCCCTTTTTCTTTTCCGGCCGAGTAAGCATGGGACCAAATCGCCAATCTGTGCGTATGGATTGTTCGGACGAATTGTCCGCTGCCTGCATCGGATGGTATCGCTGTGACGATAATTTTATGGATATTCTCGGCTTTGCCCCTAATATAACCGATATCGAACGGTAACTGTTACAGGCGGACATATATGAAAATCACAATGATAGGCACGGGCTATGTGGGGCTGGTTTCAGGCGCCTGTTTTTCCGATTTTGGGCACGATGTAATCTGTGTCGATAAGGATACGGGCAAGGTAGCTGGGCTGGAACGTGGCGAAATGCCTATCTATGAGCCGGGTCTCAAGAATCTGGTAGCCCGTAATGTCGAGGCAGGCCGGCTCAGCTTCACAACTGACCTGGCAGCAGGTGTTGCAGATGCAGACGCCATTTTTATTGCGGTGGGCACGCCGTCGCGCCGCGGCGATGGCCATGCAGACCTGAGCTATGTCTATGCAGCGGCAGGCGAAATAGCTGATAACCTTTCAAAATCTGCGGTTGTCGTGAACAAGTCGACCGTTCCGGTTGGTACAGGTGATGAGGTGGAACGCATTATGCGTGAACATGCACCAGACCTTGATATCTCTGTAGTATCCAATCCCGAATTCCTCCGCGAAGGCGCGGCTATTGGCGATTTTAAACGCCCGGACCGTATTGTGATCGGTACGGATGATGAAAAAGCGCGTGATGTCATGCGTGAAATTTACCGTCCGCTCTACCTCAATGAATCGCCTTTGCTATTTACGGGACGCCGCACGGCTGAGCTTATCAAATATGCGGCCAACGCGTTTCTTGCGACGAAAATCTCGTTTATCAACGAAATTGCTGACCTATGTGAAAAAGTGGGCGCGGATGTACAGGATGTGTCACGCGGAATTGGCCTGGATAACCGTATCGGCGCAAAATTCCTGCATGCAGGGCCAGGTTATGGCGGTTCGTGTTTTCCGAAAGACACGCTCGCGCTTATGAAAACGGCGCAGGATTATGACAGCCCGGTGCGGATCGTGGAATCGGTTGTGCAGGTGAATGACACCCGCAAACGCGCTATGGGCCGTAAGGTGATTGATGCCATGGGCGGTGAAGTGCGGGGCAGAAAAGTTGCTGTGCTCGGCCTGACTTTCAAACCCAATACGGACGATATGCGCGATGCACCTTCGATCGCAATTGTGCAGGCATTGCAGGATGCAGGCGCAGACATAAGCGCCTATGATCCGGAAGGCATGGCGGAAGCGGCACACAACATGCCCGATGTGCATATGGCAAATGATGCCTATACGGCGGCCGAAGGTGCCGATGCGCTGGTCATAGTTACTGAGTGGGACACTTTCCGCGCTCTGGATATGCAGCGCATTGCCGGGCAGATGAATGCAAAAACACTCGTGGACCTGCGCAATATCTATCAACCTGACGATATGCGCAAACTGGGTTTCGACTATTACAGCATCGGCAGGTGAATACGCTCTGGCAAGAGCAGGAGGCGCACAATGCGGGCATCAACAAAAGCTCTGGTTTTCATTCCATTAATGGCTCTCGCAGCGTGCGATAACCAGCGTGTGGAACCGCCGGTTGAAGCCGGAAAGTCGCAGGTTGCACGCGCTGAACTGCGCACCGTCTCTGGTGAAACGGCGGGTGAGGCTATCGTAGCACAGGGCAATGACGGGCTTTTGCTGACGCTCAATGTTGAAAATCTGCCTGCAGGTGAAAAAGGCGTGCATATTCATATGACGGGTGCCTGCAAAGCTCCGGATTTCAAAAGTGCAGGGGGCCACTGGAATCCGCAAGGAACGCAGCACGGACTGGAAAACCCTCAAGGCGCACATGCGGGTGATTTGCCAAACCTTGCCATTGCTGAAAACGGCGCGGGCATGCTTGAAGCGCATATTGCAGGCGGCACGATACAGGATGACGACATGGCGCTCATGGATAGCGATGGTGCCGCATTTGTCATTCACGCCGGGCCTGATGACATGAAAACGGACCCCAGCGGGGATAGCGGCAGCCGTATAGCCTGCGGCGTGTTTGCACTCAGTACAGGCGGCGTAAACTAGTTTCGCGTAAATTTTCTGCGATCAGGCTGAAACTGGGGGGCTTTCGATTTCCTCACCAGCTTCGCGGGCGCGCTCCATCACGCTGGCTTCCATCGCCGGTATCTGCCGGATCAGCATGAACAGCATGAAAAATGTCACCGGAAACAGGAACAGCACGGATAGCATCGCAAAGCGTAGATCACCCGTCACATCGCTTATCAGACCGACGACAAACGGTCCCATGCCAAGCCCGATAATATTTGTGCCCAGAAAGAAAACCGCTGTGGCTGTGCCCCGCATACGTGGCAGCACCAGGTCCTGGCTGGTGGCGGCCACCGGTGCCAGCCACATGATCTGCAGAAAATTGGCAACGCCCAAAAATGTATAGAAAAGCGTGAGGCTTGGTGTGGTCAGCTGCAGGAATGTTATGCAGGCGCTGACAAATAGCGCAATGAACACAACATAAAGCCGGCCCGAAGGGTGGGCTTTTTTTGCACGGTCCGACACCATGCCGCCAAAAATTGTGCCGAGCCCACCGCTGATCGCCAGTATCCAGCCTAACGTCCAGCCCGCTTCCGGGCCTACGCCGAATGTGTTTTTGGCATATACATATATAAAGGGTGACAGACCATAGCTGGCAAAAGAGGCAAGACCGCCGACCAGCGCCAGCATTGCAAAGCTTTTATTGGCGATAAGCCGCGCCGTTGGGGGGTCCCGGCGCTGTATTGATTGCAGCCAGCTATAACTGCAATATGCGCCGACTGCCATTGCTATCCATTGCACGACATTGGTGGTTATTTTCAGGCTGCCAATTTGTGCGATTTGCCCGCGTTTTTCCTCAGACAGCAGGTTGTCAGTCCACACGATGAGCAAAACTGCAAACGCAAGCGCCGCTCCAGCCACAAAAAGATTGCGCATAAGTGGGCCTTTGCCGGCATTATTGCGGGCAAGGCTGAACATGCTGAAAGGTGGAAACATGACAGCCATCTCACGCCACACAGAACGAAATGGGTGGGGATCATTCTTGCTGGCCACGCCATCAAAAAAACCGCGGACAGGTTCCCGCACAGTGAACAGCATTAGCGC
>CANMFE010000003.1:0-195000 GCA_947497085.1 uncultured Sphingomonadaceae bacterium | reverse complement strand
TCGCGAGATCTACCAAACCTAACCAAACTCCGAATACCATAGAGACAAGTCCGGGAGACAGACGGCGGGTGCTAAGGTCCGTCGTCAAAAGGGAAACAGCCCTAACCTACAGCTAAGGTCCCCAAGTCATATCTAAGTGGGAAAGCATGTGGGATTTCCAAAACAACCAGGAGGTTGGCTTAGAAGCAGCCATCCTTTAAAGAAAGCGTAACAGCTCACTGGTCTAAATAAGAGATCCTGCGGCGAAGATGTAACGGGGCTAAAGATATGCACCGAAGCTTAGGGTTGCAGTTTACTGCAGCGGTAGCGGAGCGTTCCGTAAGTGGATGAAGCGATCTGGTAATGGGTCGTGGACATATCGGAAGTGCGAATGCTGACATGAGTAGCGATAAACAGTGTGAGATGCACTGTCGCCGAAATTCCAAGGGTTCCTGCTTAAAGCTAATCTGAGCAGGGTGAGCCGGCCCCTAAGACGAGCCCGAAGGGGGTAGTCGATGGGAACACAGTTAATATTCTGTGGCTCGGGAGTGTGTGACGGATTGCGTAAGTTGTCTGGTCTTATTGGATTGACCAGGCTTCGAAGCAGTTCCAGGAAATAGCCCTCCCTTATGAACCGTACCCTAAACCGACACAGGTGGAATGGTAGAGTATACTAAGGCGCTTGAGAGAAGTATTCTGAAGGAACTCGGCAAATTACCTCCGTAACTTCGGGAAAAGGAGGCCCCATCTGAAGGCAACTTTAGGTGGGGGGCACAAGCCAGGGGGTAGCGACTGTTTAGCAAAAACACAGGACTCTGCTAAGTCGGCTTCAAGACGACGTATAGGGTCTGACGCCTGCCCGGTGCTCGAAGGTTAAGAGGAGGAGTGCAAGCTCTGAATTGAAGCCCGAGTAAACGGCGGCCGTAACTATAACGGTCCTAAGGTAGCGAAATTCCTTGTCGGGTAAGTTCCGACCTGCACGAATGGCGTAACGACTTCCCCACTGTCTCCAGAATATGCTCAGCGAAATTGAATTCTCCGTGAAGATGCGGAGTACCCGCGGTTAGACGGAAAGACCCCGTGCACCTTTACTGCAGCTTTAGAGTGGCATTAGGAAAGAACTGTGTAGCATAGGTGGGAGGCTTTGAAACTTGGGCGCCAGTCCGAGTGGAGCCAACCAGTGAAATACCACCCTGTTGTTTTCTGATGTCTAACCTCGCACCGTTATCCGGTGCAGGGACCCTCTATGGCGGGTAGTTTGACTGGGGCGGTCGCCTCCTAAAGAGTAACGGAGGCGCGCGATGGTGGGCTCAGGACGGTTGGAAACCGTCTGTTAGAGTGCAATGGCATAAGCCCGCCTGACTGCGAGACTGACAAGTCGAGCAGAGACGAAAGTCGGTCATAGTGATCCGGTGGTCCCTCGTGGAAGGGCCATCGCTCAACGGATAAAAGGTACGCCGGGGATAACAGGCTGATGATTCCCAAGAGCTCATATCGACGGAATCGTTTGGCACCTCGATGTCGGCTCATCACATCCTGGGGCTGGAGCAGGTCCCAAGGGTTTGGCTGTTCGCCAATTAAAGTGGTACGTGAGCTGGGTTCAGAACGTCGCGAGACAGTTTGGTCCCTATCTGCCGTGGGCGTCGAAATTTGAGAGGAGTTGACCCTAGTACGAGAGGACCGGGTTGAACATACCTCTGGTGTACCTGTCATCGCGCCAGCGGTGCAGCAGGGTAGCTATGTATGGACGGGATAACCGCTGAAAGCATCTAAGCGGGAAGCCTCCCTCGAGATTAGATTTCTTAGAGTCGTGGAAGACCACCACGTTGATAGGCCAGGTGTGGAAGCCGAGTAATCGGTGAAGCTAACTGGTCCTAATTACTCTTTCGCGCTTGTAGAATCCCACCATCAATAACAGTTTTGGAATATTCCAGGACAATCAGATGATGGTTGCGGATGATAATAAGCTCGGCCCATGATATGTAAGTTAACCACTTACTCTTGACTATGTGCACGATTAAAAACCCGAATATACAGTATATGCGCCTGCTTCATTGCTTGGTGGCCATAGCGCCTGTGACCCACCCGATCCCATCTCGAACTCGGCCGTGAAACCAGGTAGCGCCGATGGTACTACCGCTTAAGCGTTGGAAGAGTAGGTCGTCGCCAGGCATTGTAGCCGGCGCATATACTGACATATTCGGGCATAACCCATTTACAATTTCAAAACTTTACAGACCTTCCTGACGCGGGATGGAGCAGTCCGGTAGCTCGTCAGGCTCATAACCTGAAGGTCGTAGGTTCAAATCCTACTCCCGCAACCAGGAATAACAGGCACCTCAGGGTGCCTTTTTTATTGTCTGCTCTGCGGAAAGCCAGAGGTTATTTTCTGGTATAAAATGGTGTGATCAGCTTCCCTGTCGGTGGATATGCCGCAGGAAGTTTCCGCAAATAAGAAACTGCAGAGACTATTCGTCCCTGCAGTTTTAGTTTAGCTATTTCACCTAGTTGCCAGAACCCATTTTATCCGTTGCTGCATCCGCTTCTTTATAACCTGTATGCTCCGGCGATTGCTTCGCCAACTATGATAGCTGTGCCTCCAGTTGCGACGGCAACAGCCGCTGTGGCAACGCCAACAGCTATTTTCCCTACACCACCCAATAGCTTGGGTTTTCATCATGCCCGCCATTTATAAGTTCGATTACCTGTGAATAGAGATCTGTGATCTGCGTTGAATTCTTATCTTTCATTTTGGTTTCCTTTGAAAAAATAGACCATCATCGAAAAGAGGATAAGACTTGTCGCGCCAAGCAGCATGACCGAATTGTTTCGGCCGAAGAATCCCGATCCTATAAGCAGGACTAATGCTAATACTGCGCCTGGATTGGTCTCTCATTGCACTTTCGATGGCCTGTGAGAGGCCTGCGACAACTGCAACGCCACCGGCAACGACTGCGACACCGCCTGCGAACCGGCAATACCGCCTGTACCTGCCGTTATGGCTGCAGCTGCTGCAGCCAATGTCCCGCCTACGCGGCTGTAGCTAGTCCTTCGGCGACACCCTCCCAGTCAACGGCTCCGCCGACCAGATCGATTTCGTTCATGTTCATTTCTACAATTGAATAGTCCGAAGTTGGATATTCATTCAGTGTCATGCTCATCTGTAATTTCCTGAATGATTAGCGTTAAATTCTGTTCAGCTAATTAGGCAGTGGCCATGGGCTGGGTTCCGGGAATGGATCCGGAAACGGGTTGGGAAATGGATATGGGAGAGGATTCGGGTCGGGGTATGAGTCTGGAAGTGGAGATGCGCAGGGTGGAAGCTGGCACCCGCCATTGACGAGATCCAGCTCTTTGCTTTCTAACATTTTCATATGTTTTACCTTTCATCTATTTACCCAGTGGCAACCGCATATTGCGGAGCAGTGGCTTGCTATGAGCCAACATGGAATTGCAGGCTCTGTCCGAATGCCGCCTTGGCGACATATTCATGCTCTGAAAATTATGTGGGCAGACAATAAGGCGGGCGGGCTAGACGCTATGTACTAAAGCCCGGCTCCCGCCTTGTCTTTTCAGTCTTAGATGCGTGAAGAGTGCGCGGCAGAATATAGCGCGTAGACGCTTCTAGCGGTTGGTGACTTAAGGTAGGAGAGGCCGGAAAGGAACATAAAGAGAGGAAAACTAAGGGGTGGCCGGGGTAAGGGCTAACAACCTGTATCTATAAAATAAAGGCGGCGGACGAAAGCTCGCCCGCCGCCTGGCATTGGATATGCTGCTTTTGTTTAGAAGCGCATTGACATGTTCAATGTCGCACGGTCATCGCGGTACAGTTGTTGACCGATATGGCGTTCGACTGCAGCGCCTACACTGAACAGGCCATTGACCAGTTTGACACCGCCTTTGACTTCTCCATAACTTGCATTCTGCAATTGGATTGGAAGTGCAAAAGACAGATTGTCTGCATCCGCAAAACGCAGCTGGAAGTTTGTGTCGTTACCGCTGAGGCGGCGCACATAGTCCAGTTTCATTTCCGGCTGTACAGACCAACCTGATGTATAACCCAGGCTGGTCTGGCCTGATATTTTCAGGCCGGCACGAGCTTCAAGGCCCGAACGCGCAATTTTGTCGACATTCAGTGCCAGGCTTTGCGCATTGTCGCGGAAACCGGAGACTTCATAAGATGTGTATCCGATACTTGTCCTTGGTGTCAGCATAATGCCATCAAGATCAAAATTGCGTCCAACTTCAATTTCGCTGGTAAAGGAATTGGCACCCGTTTTCACGTTGAGTGATGCCGCTTGTCCCGCAGCACGGTAATTTGCATCGATACGCGAATGCGCAAAGGATGCTTGCCCGCCAATGTAGAAATTGCCGCCCAGACGGTGGCTACCATAGAAGGAAGCCTGTGTCGTTTTGACATCAGACACTTCACCGCCAAGCACCTGTTCACCTTCAGCGAAGCCGAACGCGGTACCAATGCTTGTCAGCCTGCTTACACCGAATTCCAGACCGGAAACCACTTGCCGGCTATTTTGGTTCGTTTGTTGGGCGTCGCCTGTAAAGGCAAGGGCAGAGCGGCCTGTTTTATATGAGATAAAACCGCTCATATTTTTAGGAAGCTGCTTGTTGCCCCAGGTTGACGATTGGTAATTAGCGGCAAAGCTGTTCTGCCGTGTACTTGCGTTGGTTTCGGATGCGTTGGTGAAGAATGCGTCTGCCGAACCCGCAATTCGAATACGGTTTTCAACCTTGCGATCCGAGCCCAGAATCGAGAGGCGATCTGAAACCAGATTACGCATATTTGCTGACTGTCTTTCGTCCAGAACACTCATGCGACCCGCGGACGTTGCGGACAGGTTCTGAAACGTTGCGCTTAGCTCAGGCGCTTCCATAATGTCGATAACGCCATAGACACTGGAAAGGTCATTATAGGAACGACCCCTGAAACCATCAAGAACACCGGCGAAACCGAGTGCGAAGGGGTTGCTTATACGGTTATTGCGGAAGAAATCGCTAAACCGGATAGCTCGCATCTTCGCGGTTACACTATTGTTATCATATTCAAGTTCCGGATAGAGAACACCGATACGGCCAACAACATTGTCAAACGTGTTTTCCACGCCGCCTTCTGCGGTGAGGATTTCAAACGTCTGACCCCAGCGTGCATTGCCACGGCCGAATTTGTTAATGACAACAGCCGTACCACCTAGTGAGGCAATGCCGGTATTGTCGGCATCACCAATGACGGCAAGTGTGTCATGTCCTCCGCGGCCCACATCAAAATATGTGGTGCTGGCCGAAGAAAGGATCACATCACCGGCAACAGTCAAGGTGCCCCGCTGGCCAAACCCACCCGGCGCAATAATACCGCCGACAGAGGTGAGATACGTTGGGTCGAATGTGCCACTGCCAGTCAAGATACCTTGACCAATAAAAGCTTCGCCTGTTGTCAGGCTACCATCAACATTCACGAGGCCGCCAGTTTGGGTGTAATCGCCCCATACTTTCAGTGATCCTTGTTTGCGAATGTCCAAAATGGCCGGGCCTTCTACATTCAACCTATCGATCGTGATATCGCTTTTAAGACGCGTGGCGCCATATGCGCCCAGAGTTACCTCATAGTAGCGGGCTTTTATGCCGGCAGAAGGATCTGCGACGACATTATTAGGAACGAAGTTGCGTGTCCCCGGACCACCTTCGATATAGACGCTGTTGGGGTCGCCTTCTTCAAGAGCAACACCGGTCAAAGAAAGGTCTTCGCATATGTTGAGAAAGCAGACATTGCCAAATTGTGGTGTCTCGCCCGATACACCTGGTGCTTCAAAGCCAGGGAGTGCATTTTCCAGTTCACCATTTACCGCAATGGCGTAATTGGGATCCATTTCCTGAATCCAGTGCTTGGGGTTAGACCAAAAACGGATGCCGTTGAGATTCCGTGCATAGACATAACTATTATTGGCAACAATCTGATCCCAGAACAGAAATAGTGGTTGGTAAAAGCTGGAACTGCCATAGGCGTTG
This sequence comes from uncultured Sphingomonadaceae bacterium, assembly GCA_947497085.1. GTDB lineage: Bacteria > Pseudomonadota > Alphaproteobacteria > Sphingomonadales > Sphingomonadaceae > Alg239-R122. The sequence continues at coordinate 189,000 of CANMFE010000003.1, read as the reverse complement.
GAGGGCTGATCCAAGAAGAAGCGGCTGCCGCCTGAAAGAACGCCAACTACAACGGGTTTGTCAAAAGCTTCATCTGCTATGAGTGGGCCGCCGGAATCGCCGCCAGCCGTTGTGCCCTCTCGCGGAAGTGCTTCACCATCATACAGGTCGAAATCATAGTTGCCTCCAGCCGGATCATATGCGGCTTCACCTGCTGGACTGTCAAAATCGGTCTGATACAGATTCTGAGGTAGAAACGGATCATCGGGACCGAACAGGAAGTTGTTGCGATCATCCAGTGACGAGAGTGTGGAAATCATGTTTTCCGCAATTCTACGGCGGAAATCGATGCCCAGATTGACGCCATCGTCACCATAGCCGCGGCCGCCATAGCCATTGATTATACCGTGGGTTTCTTCTGACAACGGAGAAAACAGCATGGTCCAGGTGGGCACGCCGTCTGCATGCGTGTCCAGCGTCGCAAGGGCAACATCAGCCTCAAGGAAATCACCTGCAGGCTGCTCGAGCGAGCGCGGATCATACCAGATCTGCTCAATATTATAGATGTTCGTTTCCAGATCGGTGGCATTGGCCGTGCCGCCGTCAAGGCCAACCCAACGGCGAACACCGGGAAGGTTGTCAGCTGAAAAACCGGCGCTGATCGCGGTGCCGCCTGATGCGAAGCCGTAGCTTTCGGCAGCCTGGCCATTGACACAGTGTGCCGCGAAAATGACTGTGCGTGGGTTGATTAACGTACCGGAACATAAGCCCAGTCCAAAAGTGTTCTGATCAGGACGGGAAACAATTTGTGCAACACCAGTTACATCAACTGCGGAATCATATGCTCCATCTGGGGCCTGGGTATCCAAATCAAGGTCATCACGGATAAAGATATCAGGTTCATTTATAACCAATTCTGGCTTAACAATCGAGGCATCCGACGCGGTGGAAACATCCGTAGATTGTGCATGGGCTTGCGAAGCAAGTCCAGCCATACAGGCGGTTGTCGATGCGGTTATAAGCAGCGCACGGGTGAGTTTTTTGGGTAACATATAAGGCCTCTCCTGTTGTGTTGAATTTGTTCGAGTTCTATTCAAACGACTCGTTATTCAGTATAGGTTAACACAAATTCGTCTGCAAAAAAGACAAAAGACATTATATTATCGTGTATCTGTGTAAAACTTTCCGCACGCGCACATTATACAATATCTGGCAGCATTTTATAAACTTGCTGTTACGATATGGCGATCGGTTGCAGCGATTGTCATTCGGGGCTTGTTCAGCAAATTCAAAGCAGCGCTTGTATACATGATGACCTATGGCTTTTAACTCGAACGGTACGAAAACGGAAAAAGCGGTATCAGCGCTCTGTGTTCTGGCAATCCATGTCGGCATCTTGCTTGCATTAATATACGGCCTCCATGCCCAACCTTCTGAAAATGGCGATGAAATAACGTCTATTGTCACAATAGATGTCCAACCTCCCGCCATAGCGCATATGGACAGCATCGTTGAAACAGAAACACCGGCAGGTACTGCCTCCCCCGCCAATGTAAAATCCAGAGCCAGTGAGGTGGTGGCCCCCAAAGCGAATATCCCGCTCCCGACAAAAACCGATATTACCGCCGCACAAAAACCGATGGATGCAGATGACATTTCAACTGGTGCGGCGGATGAGCCAGGCGAAGGAACGGGCGCGGGCGGTGCAGGTGATGGGACTGGTAGCGGCGGCCAGGGTGATGGAACTGGCGGCGGCAATATCATTGCGAGAGCGCAAAAAATATCGGGGCAGATCACGCAGCGTGACTATCCCAAGGGGCATCCCCGCCGCAAAGGTGTCGAGGAAGTTGTTGTCGTACACTATACGGTATTGCCGACGGGACGCGTAGCGAATTGCCGCACGGCACAGTCAAGCGGGAACCCTGCGCTTGACATGTCGACCTGCCAGCTTGTCACGGCGCGCTTTCGCTACAGGCCGGCACGAAATGCCAGCGGCAAGGCTGTGCCCGATGTGACTGGATGGAAGCAGGTGTGGTGGGTGGGCAAACGCCGCTAGGCATATCAATCCTGCTTTTCTGTGAAAATTCGTTGCGCCTCTTTACTGACTGCGTTGGCAATATCCCGAAAAGCGTTGCTGTATGAAGCGCCGCTGCGCCACACGGCGGCAATGGCGCGCGTTGCTGACCACCCTTCAACAGCCAGTTTTTTTACAATCAATTCGCCGCCGACTTCGGAGCGCATATAGAGATCGGGCAGCACGGCGATGCCCAGGCCGGAACCTGCCATCTGCCGGAGGCTGTCCAGACTTGTTCCTTCATAATCATGCAGTAACTCGGCCTTAAGATCATCGCAAATGGCGCCTACCTGCCGGTGAAAATGATGACGGCGATCAAGGCTTAAAATCTTGCTGCCTGCCATATCCGCCTTGCTGATATTAGCCTTGCCCAGCAATGGATGGTCAGGTTTGGCAACAAGGTGGAGCTCCTCATGGAACAGGTGCTGGCTATGCAAATCCATGCCGCTAACAGATAGCGGGGTGAGCACCATATCCAGCGCACCGCGGCGCAGCTCCGCAATCTGTTCATCGGGAATGCCTTCACGGATATACATATGCATTTCGGGGTGTTGGCGGTGCAGGTCCGCGATAATATTAGGCATCAGATACGGCCCCAAAGTGGGCGTAACGCCAAAGCGTATCGTTCCGGTCATGACCTGCTGCGCACTACGTGCGAGCGCTTCCATATCCCGAACATCCATAAGCAGTTTGCGTGCCCGCGCGGCAATGTCGCGTCCGATCGGGGTTAGTTGTACGGGCGTGTAGCTGCGTTCGATCAGCGATGCGCCCAACCTGTGCTCCAGCGTCTTGAGCTGCTGGCTCAAAGTAGGTTGCGACACGTTAAGCGAAGCTGCGGCGCGGCCAAAATGCTTCAGGTCGTCCACCGCTACAAGATACTGGAACTGACGCAATGTGGGCATATTTTCTCCAATAGATAAAATCTATCAATATTGAATATATCTTTCAATTGGAATTATCATCTCCTGATGCCCAGATAATAGATGTCGCAATAATTAGAAGGAGAATCCGATGAAGCAGTATCTGGAAAAGTTGAAGGAACGGCATCGTGAGCTGAACCGGAAAATTGATAACCGGAAAGCTATCGGTAGCCAGCATGACATGCCGCGCCTGAAGCGGATGCGTCTCCATCTAAAAGACCAGATTTCTGCCCTTAAGCGGCAGATACAGCCTGGCTCGACCATAAGCTAGGTCAAGCAGGGCGGCGTTTCGGTTCCCATATCCTCCCTCCCAATGGACTGGAACGCCGCCTATCGTTATACCCCCTGAAATTCGCATCTTATGATATTCACTGCCGGAGCAAGATATGCCGACACGTGCCGCTGCTTTATTGAATGATTTTCTGAAAAAAGAGAGTGCGGGCGGCATATTGCTGATGTTTGCTGCGCTTGCGGCGATTCTTATCGCCAACAGCCCGTTATCTTCATTCTACACGCAGCTGCTCGGTATTCCGGTGACTGTAGGCGCAGGAAATTTCTTGATCGACAAGCCGCTTTTGCTTTGGATTAATGACGGGCTGATGGCGATTTTCTTTTTCCTGATCGGCCTGGAAGTGAAGCGTGAGGTGATGACGGGACAGCTTGCCAGCTGGAAACAGGCGTCGCTTCCGCTATTTGCAGCCATTGGCGGTATTATCCTGCCTGCGCTGATATTTGTTGGCGTCAATATTGGCTCTCCCGAAAATATGAATGGCTGGGCCATTCCTGCTGCAACCGATATTGCCTTTGCGCTTGGTATCCTTGCGCTGCTTGGATCACGTGTTCCGGTGGCTTTGAAAGCGCTTCTGCTGGCTATCGCGATTATTGACGATATTGCCGCGATTATGATTATCGCACTATTTTACACTGCCGAGATTAACATGGCTGCGCTTGGTTATGGCGCTGTGGCTTTGGCGGCACTGTTCGTATGCAACCGTCTGAAAATGGCCCGCACCTTGCCCTATCTGCTACTCGGCGCGATATTATGGGTCTGCGTACTGAAATCAGGTGTGCATGCCACATTGGCGGGTGTTGCAGCGGCTTTCGCTATACCGCTCGCAGCAGGTGAAGAAAGACCATTAGAGCGTATGGAGCATGCACTGCACGGCTGGGCGGCTTTTGTGATTGTCCCGATATTCGCATTTGCCAATGCTGGCGTCTCATTCGCAGGTGTGGAAGCATCCGCGCTGCTTGAGCCTCTGCCGCTGGGCATTGCGCTTGGCCTGATCATCGGTAAGCAGATCGGTATTTTCGGTTTTGCCTATGCTGCTGTGAAGACGGGTTTTGCGAACCTGCCCGAGGGCGTCAGCTGGGTGCAAATTTACGGACTGTCGTGCATCGCGGGTGTCGGTTTTACGATGAGCCTGTTCATCGGCAATCTGGCCTTTGACAATGCCGCGCAGATTGACATGGTCAAAATCGGGGTGCTGTCAGGATCGCTGGTCGCGGCGCTGCTGGGCTATGCGCTATTGCGCATGCAGCCGGAAAAGCAGGTGCAGACAGGCCAAGTCTAAGCCTCGCTAGCGGCTTCGAGTTTCTCGCTGGCCTCCACCCACCGGCTTTCCGCTTCTTCAAGCGCATCGGTTGCCTTCGCGCGTAATATCATCAGGTCCGACATCGGTTTGTCCGCATATTGCGGTGCTGCCTTGTCCGGTGCAAACATGGCTTCGTCAATGCCGCGCACTGCCGCGGCAAAGCGTTCCATGTCCTTTTCGGCTGACTTGACAGCGCTGCGAAGTTGCTGGCTTTCCTGGCGCTTCTGAGCTGCAGCGCGGCGGGCATCTTTGCGCGACATGCTGTTTTCACTCTTTCCTGAATCAACCCCACTATCAGCGCGTAAAACAAGGTCTGTATATTCGTCCAGCGTGCCCGAAAATTCACGTGCTGTACTGTCTGCCACAAGGAACAGCCTGTCAGCGGTCAGTTCCAGCATATGCCGGTCATGGCTCACCATGATGACAGCACCCGCATAAGCATTAAGCGCCTGCACCAATGCTTCGCGTGCGTCGACATCCAGATGGTTTGTGGGCTCGTCCAGTATTAGCAGATGCGGTGCGTCGCGTGTGATGAGTGCCAGCGCCAGCCGTGCGCGCTCCCCGCCAGAAAGCTTGCCGACTTCAACCAGCGCCTTGTCACCAGAAAAGCCAAACCGTCCCAATTGCCCGCGTACGGCGCCGGGTTTTGCCTCGGGCATGAGGCGCGACATATGCGCCACAGGCGTTTCATCACGGTCAAGCTCCTCCACCTGATATTGTGTGAAATATCCGATATTGAGCTTACCCGATTTTTTTATCTCACCGGTTCTGGTCTCCAGCTGACCTGCGAGCAGCCGGGCTAGCGTGGTTTTACCATTGCCATTTTGCCCGAGCAGCGCGATCCGGTCTTCTGGATCAAGCCGGATATTGAGGCCGGACAGAATGATCTTGTCGCCATATCCGGCAGATGCATTATCCATCGTGATAAGCGGCGGGCGCAGCTCATCGGGATCTGGAAAGTCAAAGCTGAGCGTCGGATCATCCACCATTTCCGCGACAGGCTTCATCCTAGCCAGTGCCTTGATGCGGCTTTGTGCCTGCTTTGCGCTATGCGCCTTGGTGCGCCAGCGGTCGACAAAGGCCTGTAGCTTGTCACGTTCGCGTGCCTGCCGGTCACGTGCTGCCGCCATTTGCGCCTGCCGTTCGGCCCGCTGCTTTTCAAAAGCGTCATAGCCGCCCGTGTACAGCGTGGTTTTGCCGCCCTGCAGGTGCAGAATATGGTCGGCCACCTTGTTGAGCAGGTCACGCTCATGGCTGATGACCAATATCGTGGCAGGATAGCTGCGCAGAAAATTTTCCAGCCACAAAGTTGCTTCCAGGTCGAGATGGTTGGATGGCTCATCAAGCAGCAGCAGGTCTGGAGCTGAAAACAACAATGCGGCGAGCGCGACACGCATCCGCCATCCGCCCGAGAAACTGTCCATGGGCTGCTGCTGGGCATCATGGTTAAAACCGAGGCCGTCGAGTATCCGCGCAGCACGCGAAGGCGCGCTATGGGCGTTTATGGCGTTAAGCCGCTCGTGAATCTCCGCGATTCGCGAGGGATCATGCGCAGTTTCAGCTTCGATAAGCAGCGCGGTACGTTCGCTGTCAGCGTCCAGCACAATCTGTAACGGCGTATCATTTCCGGCCGGAGCCTCCTGTGCGATATAGCCCAGGCGTGCATCCTTGGGCATATCGACATGGCCGCCATCTGATTCCAGCATGCCGGCAATAACGCGCATCAATGTCGATTTACCGGCCCCGTTGCGGCCGATTAGCCCGACGCGTGCACCGGGCGGAATCGAGGCGTTTGCCCCTTCCAATATGGTCGCACCGCCCAGCCGTACGGTTATGTTTTGAAAGCCCAGCATTATCTGTCCTTCTTGATCTGCGTAATGGCAAGGTCGAGCGCAGAGAGGAATCTGGAACGGTCGGTTTTGCTGAAAGCTGGCGGCCCGCCAATATTTTCCCCAATCGCACCCGCGCGCAGATCCGCCATCAGCGCACGTGTTGCAACTGCTGCACCTATCGAATCTTCGGTAAATGGCTTGCCATTGGGAGCGATCACCATACTGCCCGATTTCAGGCATCGCTCTGCCAGCAGGATATCCGCCGTAATAACTATCGCCCGGATATGCGCCTGCTCTACGATATAATCGTCCGCTGCATCAAAGCTATCACTTACAACCTGCCGCGAGATAAGCGGGTGGCGCGGAATGCGCATATGGCTGTTGCTAACAACGCATACGGGAATTTCATAACGATAAGCGACTTTATACACCTCATCCTTTACCGGGCAGGCATCGGCATCAATAAATATCTGGATGGGCAGGGCGGTATCGTCGGACATTGCCCTGCCATATGGCGCAATTGCCTAGGCCGCAACCATTTGCCGCGCGCCGAGCAGGACAGAAAAAGATTTCGTCCCTGAAAGCGTGGTTGATTTCTGCTGCACGGTTGCAAGGGTGTGAAAATGGCTCGTCACTTTATCGGGGGTCAGTGATACGGTCATATAGCCGCGATGCTTGGTATCAGTCCATTTCAGCGTGTCATTTGTCCGGGTCAGGGCGGCGGCTACCTTGTTGTCGTCCACGCCTTTTGAATAGGCCTCAAACCCCGGAGAAGTCACGCTTTGCCCGGCAAATTCGACACCAGCCGCACGGCCATCATGCTCTAGCTCAAACGCCCATGCATTATGGCTGTCGCCCGACAGCACAATCAGGTCACTGTCAGCCGCCTGTGCCGCCGCCAGCATCTTGCGCCGCGCCGCCGGATAACCATCCCATGCATCGAAATTAAACGGCAGTCCGGCCTGTGCCGCGAGCACGCCCAGTTGTGCCCGCCGCTTCACAAATGGAGATGCGTCTTCTGGTATCCAGTTAGCTGTTTCACTGGGCAGGTGCAGTTCACCCATCACGCATTGTTGTGCCCAGATCTGCCACGGCTTGCCCGATTTTTTGGATCCCTTAAAACCATCTTCGAGCCATTTTTCCTGCGCTGCGCCCAGCATTGAGCGGTCCTTATCTTGCCATATAGTATCCCTGAAATTGACAAGCGCGCGGCCAGGGTCGCTCTGTCCGCGCAGCGCGGCTGCCAATTCGGCAGGCTCGTCGCGCCCGCTGATACGGCTTTCGGTGCGGAATATCGTGGCAAGATCGCCTATCTCATATTTTGTATATTGCGGTTCATCCGCTGCGCGATCACGTACCGGCATCCATTCACGATAAACTTGCTCGGCCGCTTTTTTACGCGCGTTCCAATCGCCTTCACCCGCCTCATCATGGTTTTGTGCGCCGCCTTTCCATGCGTCATTTGCCAGCTCATGGTCGTCCCATTGTACTACCATGGGGTAAAGCTGGTGCAGCCGCTGTAAATCCGGATCCGCACGGTAGGAACCATAGCGCATCCGGTAATCGGCCAGATTCAGTATTTCATGATCCGGCTGTATCAACCGGCCGGGCAGGGCTTCTTTCAGCGAAGGATAGGTTCCCCGCTCATATTCATACAGATAATCGCCCAGATGCAGGACCATGTCGAGATTGTTGCTTTCAGCGGCATGCGCATAGGCGTTGAAATATCCGAACGGCAGGTTGGAGCAGGAGAATACACCCAGATTGAAACGTGATGTCGGCCCGGCTGGCAATGTACGTGTCCGGCCAATAGGGGAGACTTGCCCATCAGGGGCGATGAAGCGGTAATAATACCAACGGTCCGGGCTGAGCCCTGCAAGCGTTATTTTGGCGGTATGGTCGCGAACGCCGCGTGCCGTGACATCGCCGCCAGCGATGATATCGCCAAAATCAGCCCGATCGGAAACTTCAGCGGTCAACCGTGTGTCATTGGAGCTTGCAAAACGGGTCCATAACAGCACGGAATCTGCCCCGGGTTCTCCGCTGGCCACGCCATGGGTAAAGCCTTGCCGCAGCATCGCACCTGCAAATCCTGGCGTTGCCATGGCGCCAATCCCTAAAGTCGCTCCCTTTATGAGCAGGCGGCGATCAAGTTCCAATGTCATATGCAGAACCCTTTATTGTGCAATTGCGGTGATGATATTCGAATTTCCCCGCGCCTCTATACTCACTTTGCGGCCGATAGGATCAAGTGCCGAGTTTGCAAGGCCTGCCAGTATTGCTTCAATATTTTCTGTACGCGATGATGTGCGTGCCAGAATACGCCCATTTTCGGTTATGGCATTTTCGGTTATGGCGCTCACTATGGCGCGGTCCGCCTTGCCGCGTTTATAACCAAGCGTATAGCTTTCAATTTCTGCGGTCATATTACCCTCAAGCCTTGCCATAGGTTGTATCGTGTCAATTTCCGCCTGTATGCCCGCACTGCTGACCGGATGCCAGTCATGTTTTGGCCGGGCTGAATAAACCCCCACTGCCTGTTTCGACAGGAATCCGCCATTGGCAACAACCAGGCCATAATCATTGGGGCAAGCACGCAGTTTCAAGACCATTTCTGCGATAGCGTGCATCGAATAATTATTGCCTGCACCGCCAAAAAACGGCAGCCCGCCCGTCACGGTCAGTGCGCGTGTCCGCCAGTCAATGCCCGCTGCTTCAGCGGCAATAAAAACGGCGCAGGGGAAACAGCTATACAGGTCAATATGCGCGGCATCGCTTGCCGATATACCGGCAGTTTCAAATGCCAGTCCAAGGCTTTTCTCTGCCGCGATTGACCGGGACAAGTCCGTGCGCTCGCTGATCATTTTTTCATTGGCGGCGGCATAGCCATGCAGATATATCCACTTGTCTTGAGGGATGCCTAACTCCTTGGCTTTGTGGACGGATGTCAGGATTAACGCCGCGCCTTGATTGACCGCATCCTGTGCTACATGCCATTTGAGATATGGGTCCGATACCGGGTAATTTTCATCTGATGGCGTAGAAAGATATTCCGTGCTGCGCTCTTTCCGGAACCCGGCATAGGGATTGGTGGCGGCGGTTTTGGAAAAGCGATGCCATAGCTCTGCCATATCCGCAGCATGCTCAGTGCGGCTTTTGCCAAGCCTGGCCCGCAATGCATGTTCAAACAACGGATAGGTTTGCACAGGCGCGCCAATACCGTTCGCGATTTCATAGCCATTTACAAAATAGCTTCCAAAGCCGCGATCTTCCATATCTCCATCGCATGTGTCCGACCAGTCGAGCGTCATACCCTGCCGCAATGCCATTTTGGCGGCGGCTATGGCCTCTGCGCCGGTCAGCAATACGGCACTTGCGCGCCCCGCGTAAATTTCTTCGGCAAATTCATTGACCAGCGCTTGCGGAGTCTGCCCGCCGACGACCGAATAGACGGCGCGTTTCGGTGTGATGCCGTTTTCGCGCGCCACATAGTGCGGCAGGTTTTCGCATTTGCCAAATTTTTCTGCGCCAGGAATGCCAGACAGTGAATCCGCAAAAAGACGGGTAACGGCTACAACGTCAATATGCGCAGCAATCTCTTCCGCACCGCAGTCATACAGTGCAGCGTGCGCCGCTGTGCACATAAGTGACTGTGGTGAGGGTGCGCGAGCACTGTCCTGTCCATCCCAACGATCAATATGCTGGCCTGCGCCGACCAGGATAGGTGTGTCTGGCGAAATATTGTCCCCGCTTGCTTCGCGCAAAATCAAAACTGTCCTTTTGTTGTCAGGGTCATTGTCTTGCCAATGGGCGTGAACCCGAGTTCGCCCAGCAAGCCTGTCATGTCCGCAGGTAGGCCCTCCACTTTGAACACTGCCTCATAGCGGCCGTCTTGCCTGATCGTCAGATCCAGCCTTTCAAGCCCGGATTGCCCCGCAAGCGGGACATAAAGCCCGCCATAGCGACAGGCGATCTTGCCTGATAACCCGCGTGATAGATTCATACCGAGCAGGCCTTGTTCGACATTGATACGCACTGTTCCGCTAGCTTCCACACATTTTCCATCACGAATTTCAGCATTCACGTTTTCCAGCTGGATATTCGAGGCAGGGATGGGCGCGAACAGGCCGCGTGTGGCAATATCAGCCGTAACATTGCGGGCAATCAGCACATCGCCATTACCGCCAATCACTGCATGTAGTGCAGGTGAAAGGGCGGACTGTTCCCGGTCTATCACAATTTCTGTCTTGCCGGTCAAAAGGGGGAGGGCGCGCAGGCGGGCATTGACATCACCAAGCGGCAACTTGGCAATCTGCAACTCGCGCAATGTACCAGACCAGATGCTGCCTTCGACTGCCTTGGCCGACATGCCGCGTTTTTCAAGGTCGCTCAGGCCCAATATGATGCGCATGGGCATGAAAATCAGCAGGCATATGAGTAGCGCGGCGATGATGATGAGTACGCGTTTTGCTGAGATATGCTTCATCATGATGCACTCATAAAATTGGCGTTTACCGAAACCGTGCCATTGGCTGTGGGCGAGATGCTGAGTGTTTCCAGCCTGATACCCTGCCGCTCAAGCTCATTGACCCAAGTGAAAAATGCTCCGGCATTGGCGCTCGACATGGTGATCGTCGTGGAATCATTGCCCATTGGGTTGTTGCTGTCGACCGTGAAGCCTTTTTCTGCTGCGGATGCCGCAATAATTTGGTGAAGCGAACCGTTCGGGCGGTTTTGTGCGCGCGTATTGCCTTTTTTGAGCACGTCCAGCTTGGCCGAAAGCCGCGCACTATCTTCAACTGCAACTGCATAATCCTGACGCACGGAGTTATATCCGCTGATGAGTGGCAGGATAATGCCATATATACCAATGATGAGGGCGAGCAGGCCCGCGAAAATGCTGACCAGTATCTGCTCACGCCTGCTGAGCGATGCAAACCAGTGTTTGACCCTGGCGATCATAATGCGCGCACCGTTATGTTGGCCACTACAGAGCCAGTGGCATCCTGTGTCAGCGCAGGCGGGACTGTGACGGCATAGCCGCGCTGCTGTAATAATATCAGCGCGCTATCAATATCTTCCTTGCGCACGGCAGCCAGTGTCACGGATATTGTGCCATCGGCCTGATAGCTCATTTGCCGCACGGAAATAGTGCCGAGTGGTTCAATAGCCGAAAACAGCGCGGCGGTGGGCACTGTAAACATGCGGGTTCCTGCGCCGCGCTGGCGTAATTCTGCATCGGCCATCTGCTCTGCACCGGCAATATCCGCTACGTTCGGAAAAATCTGCTGTGCCTCCGCAAGGGCACGGCTTTTGACCATCTCGGTCGCAATGGCATATTTGCCGATCTGCACCAGAAAGATTGCCAGACTGAGCGTGATCAGCGCGGCTGCCATTATCGCAAGCGTTCGGATTTGCTGCCGTGTCAGCCATTTGAACGCGTGTTTTTTGGCATAGATGCCCTGCCGCATATTCAGGGGCGGGTCCGCAAAACTGGATGCAATCTGTGCCTGCATTTCGTCTGTGTTGAGCTGGGTAACGGCAATGTCGCCGAGCAGAATGTCACGCAGTGCAGGTTCGTCACTGAAAACCGTGTCGGCTGTGCGGATAACTGGTCCATTTCCGGCATCGCCAGCGATGGCACCTTCGTCCGGCTCTGGCAGTAGCAACCCTGCGGGCATAACTATGTCGGGATCAATCCCGGCCAGTGCCAGTGCTTCAAGCCAGCTGGCCAGATATTGCCCGCTCACTGCAGCGCTTACTGCCCGGACGGGCGAAGTGTCCGAGAGTGCGGCGCTCGCGCAATGCACCTCTTCGGCCTGCCCCATCAGTTTTTTCGCTGTCTGCAGCGAAGCGGCGGCGGCGGCCTGGGCTGGCGCAAGTTCAGGCCATTTTGAAAAATATACAGTTGTTTCACTTGCCGGGAGCAGCGCCATGACGCGCATGTCATCGCTGCTGGACAATATATCGGCCAGTTCTGCATCGCTATCCAGAGTGCCAGCCTGTCCCGAAGATATGGTCACACCATCCTCTAACTGCCACCAGCCTATGGGCTGGGCAGGCGACACGGGCAATGCCAGGACAAGGCCGCGCCCTTCATCCATGTGCTGCTCTGCTGGAAAGCTGTTCCTGGCTGATGATAATGTGCATCGAATGCTATCTTTCGCGGGTTTTGGGGCTACGGTCCAGCCCCTAATTACCGCCGTTATATATATCCGCGTTCAGCCCGTCACCGCCAGGCGCGCCATCTGCGCCCAAGGAATAGATATCATAGCCTATGCCGCCGCGTCCCGGATTGCTGTACTGGTACGGCCTGCCCCAGGGATCATCGGGCAATTGCTGGATATATCCGCCCGCGCGGTAGCGTTCGGGCCGTGTGAGTGAGGCAGGCGGGCTACGCAGTGCCTGTAACCCTTCGCCGGTAGAGGGGTAATTGAGATTATCAAGGCGGTACATTTCCAGCGCCTGACCCATAGTGGCGATATCGCTTTCCGCCTTGGTAACCATAGCCTGGTCCTGGCTGGGCAGCACATTCAGAATGACCACTGTGGCGAGCAGGCCGATGATGAAAATCACCACCATCAGCTCCACTAGCGTGAAACCCTGTTCCCTATTGCGCATTTTCCTGCGTGTGCGCGTCATTCTGGCAAGCAGTTTGGCAAGTTTATGTGAAAGCATGGTTATAGTCCTGTCAGGTTTTGCAGCTGCAATATGGGCAGCAGTATAGCGAGAATTATGAGCGCGACCAACCCGCCCATTATGACGATGATGGCAGGCTCCAGCAAAGACAGCGCGGTGGAGGTGAAATTGCTGAATTCCCGTTCCAGATAATCGGCGGCGCGGTCGAGCATGGGGCCAAGTTGCCCGGCGCTTTCTCCGCTTGAGGCGAGATAGACAAGCAGGGGCGGAAAATGTCCCGAGGCGGCCAGCGCACCGGACAGGCTGCCGCCGCCACGGATGCGCTCGACAATCTCATCCATTGACCGGCGCAGGACGGTATTGCGTACTGTCTGGCTGGTGAGTTTCAGGCCATCGAGCAAGGGCAGGCCGCTCTGCACCATAGTGGCAAGGGTGCGGGCCAGGCGGGCTGCATGTACATCACGTATCAGCTTGCCGATTATCGGAAGCCGGAGCAGCATATTGTCGAAATGGTAGCGTATGTCCGCATTTTGCAAGGCGCGCCAGAACAATAGCGCCATGACCGCGAGCCCGGCCAGTATGGCCCACCACCATTCAGCGAGAAATTGCGAAACCATGATGACAATGCGTGTGAGCAGCGGCAATTGACGGCTGGCATTATCAAACTGCTCCACCACGCGCGGGACCACCGAAACCATCAAACCTGTGACAACTGCAATAGCCACCAGAGTGAGTACAATGGGATAGGCAAGCGCCGAGATAATCTTGCCGCGTATTTCCGCCTGTTTTTCCAGCAGATCAGCGAGCCGCTCCATAATGACTGGCAGGCTGCCCGAATTCTCCCCCGCCGCCACCATTGCCCGGAAAATCGCGGGAAAGCTTTTCGGTTCACGCCGCATCGCCTCCGCGAGGGTCTGTCCTTCCACCACACCGGCATGGACATTGCCCAATATGGTGCGGTGACTTTCCTTTTCCGTCTGCCTGCTGATGGTCCGCAGGCTTTCTTCAAGCGGGCTGACCCGCATCAGGGAGGACATTTGCCGGGTGAATAAGGTAAGCGCCTTGGCCGACATCCTTGGCTGGCGGCTGGAAATCAAAGGTTTTCTGGCGGGTTTTTCGGAGGCGGGGCGTATGGTGACGACATACAGCTTCTGACTTTCCAGTTTGCTGCGGACATCAGCATCATTATCCGCAGTCAATCGGCCCAGTTTCTCACGGCCTTTCGTGTCGATCGCCACATAGTCGAATTCAGCCATCATTGCTCTCACGCCGCGACACGCGGATGGCTTCCTCCGCTGTCGTTTCGCCGCTGCGCACCAGTGCGCGCGCTGCTGCGCCCAGATTGGGGCTACCCGCAAAGGCGTGGCGCGTGATGATGGATTCGTCACCGCCATCATTGATCAGGCGGCGCAGGGTTTCGTCGATTTTAACGGCTTCGAACACGCCAATCCGGCCCTGGAAACCGGTATGATTGCAACTGTCACATCCGCTGGGCTGGTAAACCACTGTGCCATTGTCAAAACCCAATAAGGAGGCAACCGAGCCGCTGGCCTGAACGGGCTGGCGGCAGTCAGGGCACAGCCGCCGCACCAGTCGCTGCGCGATGACTGCCCGTAATGTCGATGCCAGCAGGAAAGGCTCGATTTTCATGTCACGCAGCCGTGTGATCGCGCCAACTGCGTCATTTGTATGCACGGTGGACAGCACCAGATGGCCTGTCAGTGATGCCTGCACCGCAATTTCGGCGGTTTCATGATCGCGTATCTCGCCCAGCATGACGACATCGGGGTCCTGCCGCAATATGGCGCGCAGCCCGGCGGCAAAGGTGAGGCCGACCTTGGTGTTGACCTGCGTCTGGCCCACGCCCTCAATCGCATATTCCACTGGATCTTCGACTGTGAGGATGTTGCGTGCGCCATCATTGAGTTGTTTGAGGCCAGCGTAAAGCGTGGTGGTTTTGCCTGAGCCCGTAGGGCCTGTAACCAGGATGATACCGTTGGGTTCACCCAATGCGTCCTGCAAAATTGTCCTTGTCTGATCACTCATGCCCAGAAGGTCGAGATTGAGGTCGGCATTATCCTTGTCGAGCAGGCGGAGTACCACACGCTCGCCAGCCCGGCTGGGCAGGGTGGAAACACGTACATCGATCAGCTTTCCGCCCAGTGTAAGGCCAATGCGGCCGTCCTGTGGGATGCGGCGTTCGGCTATGTCCAGCCGTGCCATCACCTTGATACGGCTGACAATGACGGGCGCGACATGTGGCGGCATGCGCAATTTTTCCTGCAAAACGCCGTCGATCCGCATCCTGACCACCAGCCCGGTTTCATACGGTTCGATATGAATATCCGAAACACCCTGTCGCGCAGCTTCCGCGATTATCCCGTTGATAAGGCGTATGGCGGGCGCATCGTCTGCACTGTCGAGCAGGTCTTCGGCCGTGGGCAGATCGCCCGCTATGCTGTTGAGGTCCCCTGTATCCATGTCAAAAGAGCTGGCCATCGCTTCGGCGCTACCATCCATGGCATAGCGTTCGGAAAGCTGTTTTTCGAAGGTTGCAACGTCAATAAACTCCACGTCAAACGACATGGTAAGATGGCGCCGGACTTCCAGCAGCACATAGGGGTCCGCATTTTCGCGCAGCGCTATTTTCAGCCTGCCATCCTCTTCACCGGCAATCACCACGCCGTTGTCGCGGGCAAAACCGTATGGAATTTCGATAACGTCTGTCGCCCCGGTAACAGGCGGTGCGAGAGTATCATTCACAGGCGGTTCCAAGGGGGTTTTCTCCGGTACCGCCTGGTTGTCGTTACCGCCGCGCTTGATCTTCATCGCGCTTCGCTTTCAGGGACATCCGTCTGCTCGATGGTGGCCGGAGGCTGCATCGATGATGGCTGGATTATATAGTCGCCCGGCTTTGGTGCTCCTGGCGGCGTGGTGCCCAGATAATCACGCACCAGCTGGTCCAGACTTGGTTCAAGGTCGGGGTTGCGCAGCAATTGTTGTCCACGCACATAACCGTAACGCTGTGCGGCAAGCCTGCGTGCATCGGCCTGGCTGCGCAAGATGGTGGGGCGGATAAATACCATCAAATTGGTTTTGACCCGGCTGCGTCCACGCGATTTGAACAGCTCGCCAATGATCGGGATATCCCCCAGCAAGGGTATTTTCTGAATGGTGCGGCGCTCATTATCGTCCAGCAGACCGCCCAGTGCGACAATCTCACCATCCCCGACGGTTACCGTGGTATCTATCTCGCGCTTGTTGATGATAAGTTCATTAAAATCATTCGAAACCGGGCCGACGATTGAAGACACTTCCTGCCTGAGGTCCAGCTTGACCTGATTGCCCGCGTTAATCTGTGGCAGCACCTCAAGCTCGATACCGACATTCTGCCGCTGGATGGTGCGGAATGCATTGTCGAAATTGTTGCTCAGCGCTTCACCGGTAGAAACAGGAATTTCCTGTCCGAACAATATGCTCGCCTTCACATTGTCATTGGTGGTGATGGAAGGGGTGGAGAGGATATTGGAATTGCTGTCCGCCTGCACGGCATTGATAATCGCGCCCAGCACCGCATTATTGCCAAGGTCGGTGGCAAAACCGGTAAAGCCGCCGCGCGCGCCCAGCGCCGCCTGCGCCGCATTCTGGCGCAGGAAATCGCTGGTGGCGCTGTTGGTGCTGGTTGTCACCGTATTGCCATTAATGACCGTAGTGGTCTCGTCAATCCGGTCAGCAATCAGGCCGCCTGCCAGGTCAAGGATGTTGGGGATCACGTTGGAAAAATTGGTGACGGCAAAGGGAATATCCTTGCCGCCCAGCAAGATCTGCACGCCCAGTTCCTTGGCCACGCTGTCGGAAATCTCGACAATAATTGCCTCTACCAGCACCTGTTCCTGACGCACGTCGAGCTGCCGGATCAATTCCGACAACTGGCGCTGCACATCGAGCGGCGCGGATATGATGATGGCATTTGCGCCTTCATAGCGTGTGATGATTGCCTTGCCGCGCCCATTGGGTAGCGTGATGGCCGCCCCCCCGTTTCCGCCGGAAGCAGCTGACGCTTCTGCATCCCCGCTGGCGGCCGGCAAAATCGCAGCGGCGCTAGGCGTGCCCTGACCGCCGACAAGCCGTTCAAGCACGGGCACCATTGTCGCGGCATCGGCATAATCAAGCCAGACCACCCGGATTTCCGATCCATTGGCGGCGCGGGCGTCAAGTTCACGGGCCATAGCTGCCAGCCTTGCCAATGTACGCGGTTCGCCGCGCATGGCGATGGCGTTGGAGCTATCCACCGCTGCTACAGAAGCAAGCGGGGCAGCGCCCTCACGGGTAGGTACAAGCTGGGTCAGGGCCTGCGCAATTTCACGCGCGCCCGCATGATCGAGTCCGACCAGCATGGTGGAGGCATTGTCCTGGTCAATCTGCCGGATAAGCTGGCGTATGCGGCGTACATTATCGGCATAATCGGCGACCACCAGACTGTTGCCCGAACGGTTGGCTGTCACCGAGCCTTCCTTGCTGACCAGGGGGCGTAATGTTTCCACTGCGCTGGCGGCATCCATGGCTTTCAGGCGGAAAACCTCTGTCACAAACTGGTTGCGGTTGACGCGTGTTGTGCCGACCGGGCCAGGCTGACTGGCAGCATTTTCGGCGGGCTGGATGCGCAGTGCGCCGCCTGCGACCGGTATGGCGACCAGGCCATTGGCGCGCAAGGTCGCCAGAAATACTTCAAAATATTCAGACCGTGACAATGGCCGGTCTGTGACGACAGAGACTGTGCCCTGTACGCGGCCATCGACGATGAAAGTCCGCCCCGTAACGCGGGCTGCATCCTCGACAAAGGCGCGGATATCGGCATCGCGCACGTTCAATATATGTTGCGCCATGACAGCGGTTGGCGTGGTCATAGCGACAGAGGCAATGGCGAGGGCCATCGGAGCAAAAAATCTTTTCTTCATTGGGCAGGTATCACAATCGCTATGGGTACTTCAGATGCGCCGCGTTCCACATTGACAGAAATGCGTGCGCCTGGGGCAAGTTGCCCCATTAGTTTCTCGGCATCGGCCGCCGTCCGGACGGGCTGGCCGTTAATCGCTGTTATAACGTCCCCGCTGCGCAGGCCGGTGGCGGTGAATATGTCCGGATTGCTTCCGGGCGAAACTGTAAGGCCGGTGACAGCGCCATTGTCATTTCGTGGGGCCAGCGACACTGCGCTTCGTATCGCCGCGGCATTGGCCGGTATGGCAGCGGCGGGACCAGCAGGGCGGCCGGTTTCAACTATCGGAATGCCGCCACCTCCCGGAAGATTGCCTGTGCCTGCAGTGCCCACCGTTTCCGCCGGGACAGACTGGTCCAGATACAGGCTTTCCTGTGCGCCATTCCGGCTCAGCGTGACATGATCAAACGCGACAGAGGCCAATGTGACCCCCGGCATTATTTCCTGCCCCACATCGAACGTTTTCTGTACGCCATCTTCAGCGGCGATAATCGCTGAACCATGGCCGGATGCCTGATTGATGCGGATGCCATATAGGGTCAGCTGCAATGCGGTAACATCCGTGGTTTGCGGCGTTTGTACGACATTGCGGTTAAACGGGTCAAAACGGGTGAAAAGCAGTGCGCGGGCATTGGGGTCCATCACTTCTGCATCTGCGGGACGCCAGTCACCATAGGGCGTAACGGGCGTCACGACTGCCCAGATCAATCTTGCGGCCTGAATGATGATGAGTAGGGCGAGCACTGCCCATATCCAGCTATACAGCCGCGATGCATCACGGTGCAGGCGTAGTGAACGCATCCTATGTAACCAGGACTGGTTGTATAACGCCGTCACGAATCATCACCCCTTTGATGTGCACCTTAGCTAGAGGCGGTAAGTTACCATAGGGTGACGGAAATATTACAGAAATTTTGACAGGCGGCTGCGCCTACCGCTTTCTCAGGCACATATTGCTGGAAATAAAGAAAAGGCGGCCATTTGTATCGGCCGCCTTCCAGGTTATTTCGCCATGGGGGGAGGAGTGGCGAAAACAGTATCCTTAAAATGTCGTGCTAACCCCAAGCTTGAAAGTGGTGCCAATGTCATAGGCATTGTTCAGGATCAGGACCTCACCCTGCTGGAATTCACGGTAATCCTGCCCGGTAATGTTCCGTGCTTCCAGCTTCAGTTCCAGCTCGCGGCCAAACAGGGTCACGCCCTGACGCGCGACAAAGTCGATTGTTACGCCCGGGCTTTCCACAAGGTCGGGATCAATCAGCCCGCCTGTGATAGGCCCGCGTGCCGTGACGCGGTCACTCGCGTAACGCATCAGGAACGTATATTGTGACAGGCTCTCTGTATCCTCTATGCCGATTTGTACATTGGCCAGGTGCCTGGATTGACCTGTCAGTGGGCTGCCATCGATAAATACCTGCGAAGCAGGACGAAAGCCAAGGTTATCGTTGAGGATTGTCTCGTCATTCGCGCCGACTTTCAGCTCTGATTCCGTATAGGTATAGTTGCCGATAAGCACGAGGCGTCGCCCGAGCCAGAAGTCAGATGCGAACACTGTATCCAGCGGGATATATTTAAGAACTTCCAGCTCGGCTCCATATAATTCTGCTTCGGGGGCATTGGCGAATGTGGTTTGCAGTCCGCCGCCGCCCGGAATGAAGGCGACAGGTTCAACCGGATTGTCAATCTTCTTGTAAAAACCGGCCACACTCAGCCGCTCACCATCACCGAAATACCATTCGTAACGCGCTTCTGCATTAAACAGTTCGCTGTCCTGCAAGAAAGGATTGCCAAAGAATATGCGGCCACTGTCGGTATCGAGGTATTGCGGGCGTGCCAGTTCGCGAAACTGCGGCCTTGCAATGGTTTTCGACGCATTGAAGCGCAATTGCATGTCTTCAACGAAATTCCATGTAACCGTTGCTGCGGGCAGCCAATAGTCGTTGTTCAAGGGCGGCGTCTGTTCCACGGTGCCGTCATTGAAGATATCAAGGGCAACAACCTGTTGCGTGGCATCTTCGTAACGGACACCGACATCCACTTTCACATATTCAACTGGCTCGACTTCCAGCTTGAGATAGGCACCATGCACTTCCAGGCCAGCCTCATATGCCTGCGAACCGGCTGCCGTGTTGGCTTCCTGAAGCTGTATATCGAACAGCTGGATCGTGGC
This sequence comes from uncultured Sphingomonadaceae bacterium, assembly GCA_947497085.1. Lineage (GTDB taxonomy): Bacteria > Pseudomonadota > Alphaproteobacteria > Sphingomonadales > Sphingomonadaceae > Alg239-R122. The sequence continues at coordinate 168,798 of CANMFE010000003.1, read as the reverse complement.
GTCTGAGACAAGGAAGTCGGGGCGCAACTGGGTTACACCGAACGGCAACGTGCCTGATGGGCGGTAAATGAAATCGCGGCGAAAAGCGTCACGCGTCGTGTCCGAATACCCATAGCCTGCTGAAACAATCATGTTGATGGATGACGGTAGGTTATAGGCAACATCAATCGAGCCGCTCCAGATATCCTCGTTCAGGTCACTGAAAGTTATCGTTGCTGTTTCTGGATTGCGGGTCAGGCTGTTGACATAGTCATCAGCATCTTCATCAAAACGGTAGATAAAGTTACGCTCATAGGGCGCTTCACGCTGTGAATTTGCATATGCGCCGCGGATATTGATCGCCAGGTCGCCAAATTTGAATTCACCGATAAACTGGCTGTCGATCAGCTGGCGCTCAATCCAGTTGGTACGCTGGCGCAGCAGGTCGGGCGGTGTGGATGGATCGATATCGCCAATGCCAAGATTGTCTGCGGCCGACAGCCGGGACTGTTTCAGGCTGTCCCGGATATAAAGATTGGTGAGGCGGACCTTGTGTTCATCAAACTCAGCGCCCAGACCTAGCAGCCCGCTGACGACAATATTATTGTCAGTACGCACCGTGCGTGCATCGTCGGCAATCGCGGCACGTGTACCCGCCTGCTGGATGGCGTCGCGGGTCATCCATGTGTTACTGTAACCCAGGTTGGCGATCACGCCAAAACGCGTGGCACCAATGTCTGTGCTGACGCCACCAGAAATATCCAACCCGAAATTGGCAGGTATGTTATCGTTTCTTTGCAATAATGTGGTTGGCGCGTTGAGAAGGCTTGTTGCAAAACCTTCCAGATCATCTTCCGAAAAGACATCATTGAATTCAATGGGTGCGCCTGCATCGAAAGCGGCGGCCAGCCCGGCCGGAATGTCACGGGATCCATCATCAAAGCCGGTAAAATCACTGTTACTGCCAAAATGGGTGTAACCCAGCTGTCCTGTTGTTTCCGTGTTGGCGGCCACGGAACCACTGATAGTCAGGAAGCTTTCATCAGGAATTGCCGATGTCGTAAGGTTGATGACACCGCCGCCGAATTCGCCTGGGTAATTGACGGAATAGCTTTTCTGGACAACCGCGCTGGACAGTACGCTGGTCGGGAAAATGTCAAGCGGAACAACGCGTTTGAGCGGTTCCGGTGATGGCAGGGGGGAGCCATTGAGCAAAGCCTGTGAGTAGCGGTCGCCCAGGCCGCGCACATAAACGAAACCGCCGCTATCGACGGAAAGGCCGGTCACGCGTTCCAGCGAGCTGGCGATATCGCCATCGCCCGAGCGGGCAATATCTTCTGCCGAAAGGACTGACACCACCTGTGTTGTGTTGCGGATGGGTTCCGGGATGAAGCGGCCTTTGACGATGATCACATCATCGTCAAAACTGCCGGCACCCGGCGTTGATATATCCACACCTTCCTGGCTGGCCTCTTCAGGCTGCCTTGTCTGCGCACCATCGGTGCCTTTCGTGTCTGCAGCGTTTGTTTCTTCCTGCGTATCCTGCATCTGCTGCGCATGTGCAGGCACAGCGTAAAGCGCTGTAGAAAACAGCAGCGCGCCGGAAATGGCTGACTTTTTCAGCATTGTAATTCCCCGATTTAAAAAGGGGGGCGGCAGCATGGCTGCCGCGTCCCTGCAGCCTCACTCAATTAACTTGCTGGAATATCAACACAGTTTGCAGGCGCACTGAAATCGGCATAATCCGCATTACAGCTCCAGCTCTGATACCAGGTGTCGTTGGCGTCGCGAACCGCGCCAATATAGTCTACCTGGGTAAAGAAGCTGCTGAATGACAAGAGGTCGGCAACAGCTGTAACAGCCGTTTCGTTCGCCCCGTTGATGTAAAGCATGCTCAACGTGCTGGTAAGTCCGAAATCGTTGTTCATGTTACCTGCTGCGTTGAAAGCGGTGCCCTCAAAATCATCGCTGTCATCGTCAAATGGTGTATCGCCGCATGTTCCAACCACCGACTGGAATTCAGGCGGGCCATTTTCATCAGGGCCTGTCGCCTGCACGGTTTCAGCCTGGTCAATATCAAGGCAGTGACCCGGCGTTACAATAACACCGTTCAGTATCTTGGCATCCGGTCCGCCGCGCAGATGGATCGCCTTGTCGCTAGTCTTGCGCTGGATGAATGTGAAGTTGGCAAGCCGTGTGTCCTGGCGGGGCGTGAGGTCAAAGCCGCTGTCATCGTCCGAGTCTGCTTCCCATAACGTATCGCCACCGGAGGTGTTCTGGATACCGATCAGGAACTGGATCGCGCCTTTATAGCCAAGGTCCGTATCCAGTGAGTCGTCATCGGCGCCAGTGATGATGATGTTTTTGAGATTGGTGCGGCCGCCGAAAATCTCAATTCCGTCATCGCCGCTATTGTGAACCTGTACAAACGAAATATTGGTGTTGGAGCCAGTGCCGGCAAGCGTCAGGCCCTGCAATTCCTTATTAGGCGTTGAGGCATTGCCTGAGTAACGTATCTGAAGATACTGGATTGTACCGCTGTCATCATTGGCATCGCTGCCGCCGTAAAAGTCCGTTGGCCCGGCACCTTCAGCCAATTGCTGGCAATCTGCTGCGCCGCCCGTCGCGCCGCCGATACAGTTGCTGATGGGCGCGCGTCCCAGAAGCAGGATGCCGCCCCATTGCGTTGTGTCCCTGTCGGTTGCCTGACCCAGCATGTTCTGGCGCGATGTGAAAATGACAGGCTGTGTTGCCGTACCGGTCACATTAAGCTGAGAACCGCGGTTGACGATGAGGAAGGTGTTGGCACTTTGTGCGTATACGGTAACGCCTGCTGCAATATTAAGTGCGGCGGACTGCCCCCCTGCTGCATTGCCGTCACCGCCAACATCGTTGCCAACTTCCACACGGCCGCTCATTGTATATACAACGCCATCAAGCTTATCGAGCGAGAGTGTCGTCGAAATCTGGTTGGGTAGCTGGCATGCGCGATTGTTCGCGATTGTGCCGGCGTTGGTAAAGCCGGTCGGGCAGTTGTCAGCAGGACCGGCAGTAGGCGTTGGTGACGGTGTTGGTGCTGGCGCTGGCGCAGGAGCTGGCGCGGGCAATACGATCACACCTTCACCAGGAGAGGCGACATCATCTGCGCCACATGCACTGACTGCTATGGCAGCTGCGGTTGCGAAAAGAACGGAACGCATGCGAGAGTTATTCATCTGGAAAGTCTCCACCTTGATAAAATCTTTTAGAAGCAAGCTATTATATAAAGCTGCTGCAAATCGATTCGGTATTGAGCAGCCCTTTACTGCTCTCTTGGCGAGGGCAATAGGCGTGAGTCATTACGCGCTGTTGCACTTTCCGGGTCTTTTCGGAGACAGTTTTTTGACACTATTGTTGCACGCCTCCGGTGGCAGCAGTGTGCGTCCTTACGGATGAGGCGGTTATGTCCTGCAGGCGGCAATGCACATAAGGAAAAAGCCGGGAATAATTCCCGGCCTTCTTCCTTTAATTATAGGCTGATTTAGCGTGTGGCCAGTTTGCGATCCATTTTATCAAGGGCGATTTTTGCGACCGTACGGGAATTCATAACCCGCCCGTTTGCCAGCACAAGGTCAAACTGCTTCTTTCCCTCCAGAGCCGCCAGTACCAGTTCACGCCCTTCGGCCAGACGGCCCGTTTTCGCATAGGCCTGACCAAGATTGATCAATCTGGCCGGATCGTCCTGCGCGGCGCTTCCCCGTTCGATCTGCGTTATCGCTGTTTTATAGTCACGCTCAACCATGGCATCATAGCCGAGTGTGCCTTTTGGATACCCGACCTCGCTGCTTTCTCCGGCCCTTGGCGCGTCAACGCGAATTAGTTCGGTATTGTCGGCAAACGCGGTGCCGACACTCAATGCTGTGATTATGGCAATTGCAGCCGCTTTTACGGTTTTCATGGCACCTCTCCTAGAATGGAGAGATTATTACACTAATATTACAGTTTGTGCAACAAAACTGTAATATTAGTGTTTGGAGGCATGCCTTCAAAGTGGCTGTCTTATCTTTTCGATTCTTGCAACTTGTTCAGGAAGAAGAATTTTTATCAGATTCGATAGTTTTATCCACGACTGGCTCAGCGGCCGGTTCCTTGTCTGCAAGCTGCGGCTTCGTGGGTGCGTTTGTCTGCGCGGCAGTGGCTTCGTTCTCTGCCTGCCGCTTTACTATTCCAAAAACGACATAGGCGAAAACCAATATGGCGATACTGGCCGCCTCAATCAGCATGGCAGAGATGATGCCTTGCGATCCGGATTCCATGAAAACTCCGAATAAACGGCCCAAAAAGGCAACGATGAAGAGCGCAATGGCACCGAGCAGCCAGTGCCGCTGCCCCGGAAAAAGAGATGCCAGTGCAAAACCGCCAGAGCATACAAAGAATGCGCCCATGTCTGCACGAACTGCGCTGCGACCATCCAGCGCAGGCGATACCAGGCCAAAATCATTCATCAATGTGCTGGGGTCGAGCATTGTGCCAATGCCAATAATGACAAATATAACTCCGAGTAGTGCAACCAATAAGCGTGCGATCCATATCATGGGAAACCCTCCTGTTTATCTGACGGGAAGACTATAGATGCCAGCCAGTTACGGCAAGCCGCTATGCACATTCGCTTTTGGCTTGAAATATCCGGAAATGCTGGTGCGGACGGCGGGACTCGAACCCGCACACCCAATTGGATAGCAGATTTTAAGTCTGCTGCGTCTACCATTTCGCCACGTCCGCATGCGATTTGCCTGAAAAAGCGCAAATGATATCATCCGCTGTTTTCAGGACATCGCGACAGCGTGCCTCGTCAAACAGGAATTGCCGCCATGGTCAAGTACCGATAGCGAAAAATTGCATTCTTTGGGATTATTGCGTGCCAGCAGGACAGGCTCAAAGCCTAGCCATTATTCAAGCGCGCGTGCATTTCCTTGCCGGCCTTAAAGTAAGGCACACGTTTTGCAGGTACATCGACAGATTCACCTGTGCGCGGATTGCGACCCTTGCGTGGGGCGCGTTCGCGGGATGAAAATGCGCCAAACCCGCGCAATTCGACACGGCCGCCTTCGGCCAGTCTCTGGGTAATCTGATTAAAGAAAATGTCGACAATTTTCTCGACTTCTTCGGGTTTCATATCCGAATTTTCGTCAGCAAGCTTCTGAATTAATTCTGAGCGGATCACGGCAATTCCTTCCTCGGTATGTCTCGGCGTATCTATTATTTTATATTGGCGCCAGTTTCGGTATTTTCTGAATGCTATCTATCCGAAAAATGACAGAAAAGCTAGTGTAATGCAATTATGATAATTTGCCCTGTCCCGATTTTGCACAAAAAAAGGGTACCTGCGAAAGGCACCCTTTTTTTACAGATACTTACATAAGTGTTGGTAAGTGATTAATCCTTTTTCTTCAGCGCTTCGCCAAGGATATCACCCAGGCTGGCACCGGAATCGGATGAACCATATTGCTCGACAGCCTGCTTTTCTTCTTTCAGCTGGTAAGCCTTGATTGAGAAATTCGGCTTTTTCGAACGATCAAAACCGGTGACCATCGCGTCAAGTTTCTGACCAACCTGGAAACGGTCAGGGCGTTGCTCGTCGCGGTCACGGCCAAGGTCGCTGCGCTTGATAAAGCCGGTTGCGCCGTCTTCACCTGCCTGAACCTCAAGACCGCCGTCGCGTACTTCAAGAACGGTGACTGTCACGATTTCATTGCGTTTCAGCGAACCGTCTGTACCGCCCACGGCAGGGGCACCTTTTTCAAGCTGCTTCATGCCAAGAGAGATGCGTTCTTTCTCTGCATCAATATCAAGCACAACAGCTTTCACTTCCTCACCCTTGCGGTGCAGGTTGAGCGCGTCTTCACCGGAAATGCCCCATGCGATGTCCGACATGTGGACCATGCCGTCCACGTCGCCGTCAAGGCCGATGAACAGGCCGAATTCGGTGGCATTCTTGACTTCACCTTCAACAGTGCTGCCAACTGGATATTTCTCTGCAAATGCATCCCATGGATTGTTCTGTGCCTGTTTGAGGCCCAGCGAAATGCGGCGCTTCTCAGCGTCGACTTCAAGCACAATCACGTCAACTTCCTGCGAAGTGGAAACGATTTTGCCAGGGTGGACGTTTTTCTTGGTCCAGCTCATTTCGGATACGTGGACCAGGCCTTCAATGCCAGGCTCCAGTTCGATGAACGCACCATATTCGGTAATGTTGGTAACCGTGCCGCTCAGTTTCGCGCCGATAGGGTATTTGGCTGACGCGCCTTCCCATGGATCGCTTTCCAGCTGCTTCATGCCCAGCGAAATGCGCTGTGTATCCTGGTTGATGCGGATAATCTGAACTTTGACTGTATCGCCAATGTTGATGATTTCGTTCGGGTGATTGATCCGCTTATAGCTCATGTCGGTGACGTGAAGCAGGCCATCAATGCCGCCCAGGTCAACAAATGCACCATAATCGGTGATATTTTTCACAACACCTTCGATCATCTGGCCTTCGGTCAGGTCCTTGATCAGGCCGCTACGCTGTTCAGCGCGGGTTTCTTCAAGGATGGCGCGGCGCGAAACCACAATATTGCCGCGGCGGCGATCCATTTTCAGGATCTGGAATGGCTGCGGAATGTCCATCAGTGGCTGTACGTCGCGAACAGGGCGGATATCGACCTGGCTGCCGGGCAGGAAGGCAACGGCGCCGTCAAGATCAACGGTGAAACCACCCTTGACGCGGCCAAAGATGACGCCTTCAACGCGTGCATTTTCGCCAAATTCATTTTCCAGCTTGTCCCAGGCGGCTTCGCGGCGCGCGCGATCGCGTGACAGCATGGCTTCGCCGTCGGCATTTTCAACGCGGTCGACATAAACTTCGACTTCGTCGCCAACGCTGAGTTCGGCTTTCTGGCCTGGCGCAGCAAATTCGCGCAGCGCAACGCGGCCTTCTGATTTCAGGCCTACGTCAATGACGGCTTTGTCATTTTCGATGCCTGTGACAGTGCCTTTTACAACACGTCCTTCAAAACTGACGTCTTCGCCGCCAAGTGATTCGTTAAGTAGCGCTTCAAAATCGTCGCGCGTCGGGTTTGCCGTTGAGGCCATAAATTGTGTTCCTGTACTTGCTTTATTCCGGCCAGCCGGTTGTCTCCGGCGGTCTTGGCCAAACTGCCACATACACCGAATATGTACGCGGCGCCCGCAGAACTAAGCCGTTTCTGGTGACTGGCCCATTATATACGAAAAGACGCATGGCGGAGAAAAGCACTGCCTTGCCCCGTTGCGCCGGATTTTTCCGTATGAAAGCGACTGCCTTATCCGGCAGCCTCTAATTTGCCGCTCACCAGGGCAATAGCCCTTTGAACAGCGGCGTCTATAGTCAAATCGCTGGTATCAAGCAAGAGCGCATCTTCCGCAGGTTTCAGCGGTGCGGTGGCGCGGTTGGTGTCGCGGGCATCGCGGGCGATGATATCGGCCAGCATATTGTCAAAGCTGGGCTTCTCGCCCTGTGCCACCATTTCCTTGAAACGGCGGGTCGCGCGCGCTTCGGGAGAAGCGGTGATGAACAGCTTGGCATCAGCATCTGGTGCGATAACCGTCCCGATATCACGGCCGTCCAGCACGGCCCCGCCATCCTGTGCGGCAAAGCCAAGCTGTCGTTCCAGCAGGGCGGCACGCACTTCGGGGTGTATCGACACCCGGCTGGCGAGACCGCCGGTCGCTTCGGCGCGTAGTTCGGGGTCGTCCAGAAGGATGTCCGGAAAGTCACAGGCAGCCCGTGCATCGGTGTTGTTGTCCGGGTCATTGCCGCTGCGCGCGACATTCAAACCCACCGCGCGGTAGAGCAGGCCGGTATCAAGATAGGGCAGATCAAAATGCGCGGCAAGTGCACGTGCAATTGTGCCTTTCCCCGATGCACTGGGCCCATCCACCGCAATCACGGGCATCAGACCGCGTTTTCCTTGCCTCGCGCCATCAGCAGCGAGACTATGCCATAGACAGCAATCGCCATCCATGTGATCTCCAGCAGCAGCACAGGCAGGTTATAATTAATATAAAGCGATACTGCGAGGCCGCCGGCACCAAGCAGGTTCATAACGTTAAAGGTGATGTCAGGCGCGCGTTTCAGCACATTGACATAAGCGAAGGCGAGCAGGATGAGGATTGATCCGATCGCGCCAAAAATATCTGCAGTTTCCATAATGTTATCCCTGTACCTCTTCTGTCATTGTCTGTTCTATCAGTGTTTCGAAATTCGGAAAGCTGGTTGCGATCGGGCTGATATCATCGATCGTCACACCGCTTTTTGATGCGAGACCTGCTATGGCGAAGCTCATCGCGATACGGTGGTCGAGTGCAGCATGGATGGGGGACTCTCCGCGGCTTATAAAGGGTTTCCCAGAGCGGCCCTCTATAACAAGACCATCCTCATTTTCCTGAAGCTCTACACCGATTTCCTGCAATCCTTTGGCCATCATGGCAAGGCGATCCGATTCCTTGACGCGCAGCTCTTCAAGGCCACTGGTGACCGTCTGTCCTTCGGCCATGGCGGCGGCAACAAAGAAAACGGGGAACTCGTCTATCATGCTTGGCGCAATGGCAGGGTCGACGGCGACCGCTTTTAACGCACTGTGACGCACATGCAGATCCGCAACCGGTTCGCCTCCCACGTCCCGTTCGTTCTGCAATTCGATATGCCCGCCCATGTCCTGTAGCAGACCGATCAGTCCAGCACGGGTGGCGTTGATGCCGACATTTTCAATTATCAGGTCACTTCCGGGCACAATGAGCGCAGCCACCATAAAAAATGCCGCGGATGAAGGATCGCCTGGCACCGTGATATCTCGCGGCTGCAATTCGGCCGGGCCGTGCAGCGATATTGTGCGCACCCCGTCTGCATCGCTCCTAACGTCAATATTCGCGCCAAAACCTTTCAGCATGCGTTCGCTATGGTCACGGGTCGGGACAGGTTCGATTACGCGCGTGATACCCGGCGTGTTGAGGCCCGCCAGCAATATAGCGGATTTCACCTGTGCGGAGGCGACAGGCAGCCGGTATTCAATTGGCACGGCGGGTGTCATGCCGCGCAGCATGAGGGGCAATGTACTGCCTGGGCTGGTGGTAAACTCGCCCCCCATCCTGCCAAGCGGGTCAGTGACACGCGCCATGGGCCGGCTCGATAGCGATGCGTCGCCTGTCATGCTGACCGTGATGTCATGGCTGGCCAGCAGGCCCATAAGCAGGCGCGCCGATGTTCCGCTATTGCCCATGTCCAGCGCCTGGTCCGGCTGCGTCAGACCTCCGGTACCCACGCCGTGCACGATCCAGGTGCCGTCATCATGCCGCTTGATATCCGCGCCCATGGCGCGCAATGCCGCTGCGGTGGAAAGTACATCCTCGCCTTCCAGAAGCCCGCGAATCTTGCTTTCACCAATGGCCAGCGCGGATAGCATAAGCGCGCGATGCGAGATGGATTTGTCGCCCGGCACACGAATTATGCCGGTGAGCGCCCCCCCTGCATGGAATGTCCGCATATTATTTTCATAGGCTTTTTCTTGCATTGGCGCTGTTTCTAGCTATGTGCCCTTCAATCGGGCATGAAATTTGACACAACGGCTTTTGACAGCGCCGCCAAGCTATGGCAAGGCGCTCGCGAATTTGGTGGCAAATTTATATGCTGCATATGTGATTTTACTTTGGAAAGATTGAGAGCAATTCATGGTTAAGCCTGAATGGGGTACAAAACAGAGCTGCCCAAAATGTGGCACGCGCTTCTACGATCTGGGCAAGGATGACCCGGCGACCTGCATCGAATGCGGCAATGAATGGGAGCCTGAGCCTGTCCTGAAGTCAAAACAGCCAATGCCGTTTGATGAAGCCGACAAGAAAACGAAGGACGGTGATACCGACCTTGCCGATGACGAAGATGTCAGCTCCGATATTGATGAAGATGATGATTCGCCGGACAATGATATTGATCTGGGCGGTGATGACGATCTGGGCGTTACCAAATCAAAAGGTGACGACGACGATAAAGACGAAACCTGATTATATTGAGCGCAGCGGGTATATGTGAATTGTATCTTGCAAAAGATACGCCCGCTGCACTAAAGAGACTTCCCGCGCGGCGAGAATCACGTTGCCGCGCCGATATGGGGCCTTAGCTCAGCTGGGAGAGCGCTTCGCTGGCAGCGAAGAGGTCAGCGGTTCGATCCCGCTAGGCTCCACCATTTCCATGTTTTAGCTGGTGATTGAGGTTCGTAGCTCAGGGTGTTGTAGTGAACCGCTGGGTATTTGTTGTTCAGGCCGTCAAGCGACCTGAAATGGTTCGATCCCGCTAGGCTCCACCATTTTCCTGCATTCATGTTTTAATAATGTTTTGGGTGATGTATCGCGCAAACCGCTTAGTATTGTGGATTCAAGCCGATAAACAGCCTGTAATAGGCTTGTTCATCTTTTTACATTGAAATGATGATATTGCGGCATATCAGCAAAGTTGCGACCCGGCGGATATTGCTGATTAAATGTGACTATATTATTGCCAGTAAATATGCACGGTGTGAAATCACAAAGGCAAATAACGACTATTTGATATTATTATTCCATTGTCATTCTGCGCGTCCTGAGCGCAAATTGCATTGCGATGCGCAAGGCGCTATTGGTGATGCCAATATTCTTTTTGGCAGATGGACCAAAAGCTTCATATTAGCAAAACAGGTGTCATTCCAGTGCCATCATTGAAAAACCTGCGGTCACTTAACCTCAATCAATTGCCAATTCTGCGCGAAATTTTGCGGCAGGAGAGTATTACAAGAGCCGCAGAGCTACTCAATCTGTCTCAACCAGCCGTTAGCAATGTACTCAAAACATTGCGGGCATATTTTGGTGACGACCTGCTCACTCGTGACGGCACAAATATGCGCCGGACCACAAAAGGTGAAGAGCTGCTGCTTCTGCTTGAAACGGCGCTTGCACATATTGAGTCCGCCATAAAGGGCGGCAAATTTGATCCTGCCTTGGCCGCTGGTCCTGTACGCATCGCAACTGTTGATAATGTGATAAGCACATTTGCCGGACCAATGTGCGCGATATTGGAAGAAGAAGCGCCAAATCTTGAGGTTCAGTTTGTTACAGCGACACATAATCTGGCGGGTGATCTTAAGTCCGGGGCGGTGGATATAGCGGTTACATCGACCGAATTTATGGATTCGCCCGCTATTCCCGAGTCGCTTCGAAAAGAGCTTTGTATACGTGCCGTAGGCGTTGAGCGTTTGGTATGTATCGGACGCAGTGATGACAAACAGCTGGAGGGCGAGCTTTCCCTTGATGCCTATCTGTCCCGCCCGCATGCAAGCTATGTCGTTGACCCGGACCACCACCACACGGTAGAGCGCCAGCATATCCGTGGTGTGGGATTGAGTCGTTCCACGCGCATAGCGACTTCGAGCAATCACACCCTGCCGGCAATTGTTGCCCATAGCGACTGCCTCGCCATTGTGCCAATGACGTTGGCTAGAACCGCAGTCAGGCAGTACCCTATAAAAATTTTCCGGCCGCCATTCGACTTGCCGGACATCAAATGGGTTATGGCATGGCACGAACGCGGTTCCGCCAATCCTCTGTTGCAATGGTCGAAAGATGCCATCCTGCGATGCGCGGGGGAACTGGAGCTGGAATAAGCGGCGTTAATGCATGCGCATTTCCACTTCCACCTGAGTTAGACAAGGGCCGGTGCTACAGCCTGTAACAGTCAGAAAAATATTTTTAATTTGTGTAAGTGCGCTGCAAGGTGCATCTTGGTGCACATAAAAGCAGGTCGCGAATCTAGAGCCGGTGCCCAGACAGGTGCCGCGTAACGTCAAGCAGACGAGAGAAGCGACCATGGCTGATATCAGGAATATTGTAGTTTTAATGCTGGAGAATCGATCCTTTGATTCGATGCTCGGGCGGCTGCGCGCTGCCGGACCGGATTATGATGGTGTTTCGGGGCGCGAAAGCCAGTTCACGAATCATTGGAATGGCAAGGATTATAAGGTTTGGGCCAGCCCGAATGTGCCGTTGCCGCCTGATATAGCGACTATTCCGGACCCTGATCCGGGTGAATTATTCAGTGATATGACCGAGCAGATTTATGGCGTCGGAAAATCCCCGCCTGACTGGCCAGCCAATATGTCAGGCTTTGTCGCCAATTATATGGCGCAAGCTTCGGACAAGCCCGGCATTCATCGCCAGCCGGTTCCGCAAAACATCATGCATGGTTTCACGCCCGAGCAGCTTCCCGCAATGAGTGCGCTGGCGAACGCTTTCGGTGTCTCGGATCAATGGCATGCATCGGCGCCGGACCAGACATGGCCCAACCGCTTCTTTGCGCATGCAGCGACTGCGGATGGATATGTGAATAATCTGCCAGAGCATTATCCCTATATGATGCCAACAATCTATAACCAGCTTGAGATCGCCAAGGTGGATTGGCGGATTTACTATCATGATCTCCCGCAGGCAGCTTTGCTCGCCAGGCTCGATGATCATATGTTCACAAAGATTCTGGAATTTGAGGGCTCGTTACTGCATGAAGGTTTCCTGAAAGAAGCAGAGGCGGGTAAGCTAAAGCCTTATACATTCATCGAGCCGCGCTATTACCCCTCCATGTTGTCCGGAAAACTTCCCAATGACCAGCATCCGCCGCACGACGTGACTTATGGTGAGAAACTGATTGCACAGGTTTATAATGCGATCCGCAAAGGCCCGCAGTGGGAAAATACCCTGTTCATAATTACTTATGACGAACATGGCGGCACCTATGACCATGTGCCGCCGGGACCCGCTGTACCGCCCGATGACAAGGCACCTGATGGCTTTACATTCGACCGTTACGGCGTGCGTGTCCCGGCCGTTCTGATATCGCCCTGGATCCCTGGCGGCACTGTGATAAGGCCCGCAAAAGGACCATATCCCTTCGATCATACGTCGATCATCAAGACTGTTCGTGAAACATTCGCCCCACACCATCCATCCCTCACCAAAAGGGACGCGGCGGCTCCAAGCCTGCTATCCGCACTGTCTCTGTCCGCGCCGTCCAATGGCGGACCAGCGCAAATCCCGGTGCCGCAGCCAGTAACAGCGCAGGAAGATGTCGCGGCCGCCTGTGCCGCGCCCGCAGGTGCCCTGCACCGTGCCTTTGCCGAATGCTTTGGCGTGCATGTGCCTGACATGAAGACGGCGATGCTGGCGCAGGACGAAATTTCGACCGAAGATGCGCACAGGGTAGCCAAGGCAGGGTTCGAGAAGTTGAGGGAGAAGTGCAGTGGCAGATAGAATCTGCACTTAGCTTGTTTAAGTTACAGGATTCAATTTTCCGCAGTAAAAGTCAGACCTGCCTTGGCCTGTAACCGGTCCACCAGTTTCTCACCCAGCAGCGCGCCAGGTGTCCACATACCGCCATCGCTTTGCGGGACATCCTGCACCAGGCAGAGCGCGGTTTCGGCGATCATTTTGGATGTCGAGCCATAGCCGGGGTCCTTGTCACCCTTGACTGAATAGAGCACGGTTTCATTATCATCAGTGCTGCCGACAAAAAGCACGTCGTAAAAGCCGTTTTCACGTTCTTCCTTGCCGGGGCCTTCACCGGGCTTAGGGCCGCCTTCGCCGCCCATCGGGTCGCTGTTCGCCACGCCGTGCGCGATTTTCTCACCCTGTTCGCCGGGGCCTGTCAGCATCATCTCATCATAAACGAAATTCTCGCCATAAGCATGGTCTAGCAGCGCATTGGTACGGTGCACATTTTTGGTGTTGATGGGCGCCATGATGAAAGATGTGGCCCAGCTGCCAAGCTGTTCATCATATTCAGGTTTGTTGCCTTTGGGCTGCTCAGGGCCTTCAAAACCTTCCGCGAGTGAGAATGGATTCATCAGATATTGAATCACCTGAGGGTCTTTGGCGGCCGCGGCCATCGTGGCTTTCAGGCTGGCTGCTGTGCCGCCCGAAAACGTGCCTTGCATCGCGCGCACACGGCCTTTGACGCGGGTGGCGGATTTGCCAAAGCGTTGCCGCGCTTCTTTTTGCAACATCAGCACGCCGCAATCGAACGGAATAGAGTCAAAGCCGGAGGAAAAGACGATGCGCGCGCCGCTCTCCTTGGCCTTGTCCTGGTGTGCGTCAATCATCTGCCGCATCCAGGCAGGCTCACCGGATAGGTCACAATAATCGGTGCCATGCGCGGCGCAGGCTTCGACCAGTTCATTGCCGTAAAGCTGATATGGCCCCACGGTTGTGAGGACCACTTTGGTACGTTTTACCATGTCTTCGATAGAGGCTGTATCATTTGCGTCTGCCACTACCAGCGGTGTTTCTACGGGCGCACCTATTTCGTCACGCACGCTGGCAAGCTTTTCTTCTGACCGGCCCGCCATCGCCCATTTGGGTGCGTCACCGCCCACGCCATATTGCCCTGCCAGATATTCGGCCACGAGCCGCCCCGTAAATCCACTTGCGCCATATACAATTACGTCAAATTCACGGGAATCGGTCATGTCGGCTTTCCTCTTGTTGTTTTAATCGTGCAGTTAAATAGCCTAAAGTTTCGGCAGAGTCACACCTTTCTGTCCCATATATTTGCCGGCGCGATCAGCATAGCTGGTTTCGCACGGTTCATTGCCTTTCAGGAACAGGAACTGGCAGGCGCCTTCATTGGCGTAAATTTTGGCGGGCAGGGGCGTGGTGTTGGAAAATTCCAGTGTCACATGGCCTTCCCAGCCGGGTTCCAGCGGGGTCACGTTGACGATAATGCCGCAGCGCGCATAGGTGGATTTGCCCAGGCAGATAACCAGCACGTCGCGCGGGATGCGGAAATATTCGACCGTGCGGGCAAGGGCAAAGCTGTTGGGCGGAATGATGCACACATCAGTCTCGCGGTCGACAAAGTTTTTAGGATCAAATTCCTTGGGGTCGACCACGCTGGAATCTACATTGGTGAAAATCTTGAATTCGGGCGCGACACGGGCGTCATAGCCGTAGGAGGACAGGCCATAGCTGATACAGCCATCGCGGCGCTGCGCCTCGACAAACGGCTCGATCATGCCGTTTTCCTGCGCCTGGGAACGGATCCATTTGTCGGACAATATACTCATAGATAACGTGCTTTCACTCTGTTTCGATGCCAAGCTGGGCGGGGCCGAAAGGCTGCGGCAAGAGGTCGGAAAAGTCAAAGAGGACGGGATCATTTGATGTGGAACAAATCACCAGCGCGCTGCTGTCCGGCGCACCGATGACTTCGTTGAGCACCTGACGGCAGCGTCCGCATGGCGTGACGGGTGCGCTGTCCATCACCAGTGCACCATTTTCAACGCGCCCTCCGGCAATGGCTACCGCGCGCAGTCCCTTGCGGCGGCCCTCGCTGCTGGCTTTGGCTACGGCCACGGTTTCTGCGCAGAGCGTCATGCCATAGCTTGCATTTTCAAAATTCGCGCCAGTAACTATGGTGCCATCATCATAGAGCAAGGCGGCCCCGACATGATAACGGGAATAGGGGGCATAGCCTTTCAGCGCGGCCGCCTGTGCAGTTTCACTCAGTTTCGCTATGTCATCTTCGGATAAATTTACTGTCATTTTCTCATTCGCTGCCTTGCACAACGCTCCATCTGACAGGGCCTTCAATGCCCCTGATACGGTAATATTCATTCGCCTGCCACATGACCCATGGTTTTGCGGCATAATCGGGTTCAAAAAAATTGCCTGTCACCCATATCGTCCTGCCAATGGCTTCGCTGACTTTATACTGTTCCTCAAAATCCTGGCTGATGCGCAATATGGCGGGTTTGCCGCTATGGCTTTCTATCTGGTTCAGGAAAGTGCCCAGCTCGCTTAGCACAAGCGAGCGCACAGGGCGCGTTTTGCACGCCTCATGAAAATCCAGCGCAACGGCAGGCGGCAGCGCGGCGGAAGATCTCGGCACGGTTGTGACGAAATTTGTCGCCTGTTCCTGCGCAACATCGCACAGGCTATATTGGTGCATTGCGCCAACGCGCAGCCCTGCCTTGCGCGCACCCATGAAATTCGCGGCAAAATTCCGGTCGCGAACATTTGATCCAAGACCAACCTGCACATATGCAAAATCAGCACCCAGCGCTTTGACATTTGGCCAGTTTATGCTGCCACTGCTTTCACTGACACTGACGCCTTGAGTAGGGTATTGATCGCGTGGCGGTGTCCATTTCCCAATATAATTCCATGCAGCAAAACCCGCTATGCCTGCAATAATTGCCAGCACAGCCAGCAAGACCAGCTTTTTACGATATTGCTGCAGCATTATTCTGTCCTTGCCCCCGGCATTGTCCTATCCCTTGATATGCAATACGCAGATAAGCGTGAAAAGCCGCCTTGCGGTCGGGAAGTCGACTTCGATCTTGCCTTCGAGCCGCTCTTTGAGCATTTCTGCTGCATCATTATGCACGCCGCGGCGCGCCATATCGATGGTTTCGATTTCCTGTGCGGTGGCTTTTCGGATGGCCTGATAATAGCTGTCACATATCGCAAAATAGTCACGAATGGGGCGGCGGAAGCGACCGAGAGCCAGCACGATCGTTTCCAGATGCTGCTCATCTTCGGTGCCGATTGCCAGCGCCAGACGGCCTTCATGTACCGATAGCTGCAAGCGATACGGTCCGGCATATCCGCCATCATATGCGCGTTCGGGCCTGAAATAATTGTCTTCGATCAGGTCGAAAATCGCGATCCGACGCTCCTGTTCGATATCTGCATTACGCCAGAGTATCGTCTCTTCATCAAGATCAACATGGATGATGCGCGGGTTGGACATGGTGAACATAGCTTTTGGCGGGTGCAATGGCGGAGAGCAAGAGGAAAGGTAAACTTATCCTCGTTGTCCACAGACAGACCGCTGAAAATAATTCCGGTAAAGCCATTGCAAGCATCGTCCAAAAAATTGCATTACAGCGCACATGGCGACAGCATTTGATTTTGATAGCGATTCTGAGGGCAGTGGCATGGACGCAGTGCAGCAGCTTCCCCGCAATATTGAGGCGGAAGCGGCGTTTCTGGGCGCGCTGCTGATTGACAACCGCGTGGCCGAAGACGTGCCGATCAAGCTGAAGCCGGAACATTTTTTCGAGCCCACGCATGCGCGGATTTATGAGCAGATACTGAAGCTTCTCGACCGCAATATGGTGGTGACACCCGTAACGCTCAAACCCTATTTTGAGGGCGATGAGGGGCTCAAGGAACTGGGCGGCCTTGGCTATCTCGCCAAGCTGACCGGCGATGGGGCGGGCCTGATCGGTGCGCGTGATTTTGCGTCGCAAATCTATGACCTCGCGTTGCTGCGTGCGTTGGTGCAGGTTGGCCGTTCGCTGGTCGACAATGCCATGGACACCAGCGAATCCGTTGATCCAAAGGGCCAGATTGAGGATGCCGAGTCTGCGCTTTACTCTGTGGCAGAAGGCGATGGCGATTCCAGCGGTGCGATGAGTTTTGGTGCTGCCACGACCGAAGCGGTCAAAATTGCCGAGAAGGCATTTAACAGCGGCGGTCATCTTTCGGGTGTCACCACCGGCCTGACATCGGTGAACGAAAAAATCGGCGGCATGCATAACAGCGATCTTATGATCCTGGCCGGGCGTCCTGGCATGGGCAAGACCTCGCTCGCCACCAACTTTGCGTTTAACGCAGCCTCGCGCTGGCAGCGCGAGGAGCTGGATGGGATTGAGCCTGCCAAGCGGGTTGGCGCGAAAGTCGCTTTTTTCAGCCTGGAAATGTCGGCGGACCAGCTTGCCACACGTATTCTGGCATCGGAGTCGGGAATCTCCTCCGAAGCGCTGCGTATGGGTAAGATCAGCCGCGAGGATTTCCATAACCTGTCGCGCGCTAGCCAGGAATTGCAGGACCTGCCACTGTTTATCGACGATACACCTGCGCTGACAATTGCGGCGCTGCGCACGCGGGCACGGCGGCTGAAAAGGCGGCACGATATCGGCTTGATCGTGGTGGACTACCTGCAACTTCTGCAGGGGAGCGGCAAGGCGAATGACAACCGTGTGAACGAGATTTCGGAGATCAGCCGGGGTCTCAAGACGTTGGCGAAGGAATTGCAGGTTCCGGTGCTTGCGCTTTCGCAGCTCAGCCGTGCGGTGGAACAGCGCGAAGACAAGACACCGCAGCTGTCTGACCTGCGTGAATCCGGCTCGATCGAGCAGGACGCCGACATGGTGCTGTTTGTCTACCGCGAAGATTATTATGTGGCGTCGAAGGAGCCGAAAACGCCCAATGATGGCGATGATGCCAAAATCCATGATGCGCATGCTCAATGGGCGATGGAGATGGAGCGGGTGTTCGGGCTGGCCGAACTGGTAGTGGCCAAATCACGCCATGGTTCGACCGGCAAGGTGAAGATGAAGTTTGAGGCGAAAGTAACCCGCTTTAGCGATTTGGCGTCCGATGCCTATGCGCCGGAAGCGTATGAGTGAATGCCTTAAGCCCCTCCCCTTTAGGGGAGGGGCTTAAACGCTAGAACACCGGATCGTTAGCGCCGTTATCGTCTTCTGTTCCCGGCAGCGGTGTGACATCACTATGAATACCGCATTCGGTTTTGTCCCAGCCTTTCCAGCGGCCCGATCGGGGGTCTTCGCCGGGCGCGACCTTGCTGGTGCACGGCGCGCAGCCGATGGAGGGATAGCCTTCGGCTTCCAGCGGATGGCGGGGCAGGTTATATTCCTCAAAATAGGTATCAAGCCGTTCTCTTGTCCAATTGGCGAGGGGATTGATTTTCAAGCGCCTATTGCTTTTGGCTCCATCGACTTCAAAGCGGGGTAGGCCATTGCGGGTCGAACTCTGAAAGCCCTTGCGTCCGGTAATTGACGCATCATAAGCGGCAAGAGCTTTTTCCAGCGGTTTCACCTTGCGGATTTCACAGCAGCCATCGGGATCATAGGACCAGCGCAGGCCGGTTTCATCCTTTGCCTGCAACTGCTCTCCATCAGGTTTCAGGATGATGAGGTTGGTCAGGCCAAGCCGCTTTACCAGCGTATCACGATATTCCAGCGTTTCCGCAAAATGCTTGCCGGTATCAAGGAATAGCACGGGCACTGATGAATCGACACTGGCAATCATGTGCAGCAATACTGCGCTTTCGGTGCCGAATGATGACACCACGGCCATATCGCCGGCAATATTGTCGCGGATCACGGTTTCCATCATCTCGGCAGGGTCGGTGCCGCGGAACATATTGTTCAGCCGGATGGCATCGCCTTCAGTATAGCGCGGGGCAACGTCGAGACGGTCTATAATGCGTGCCTGCTCATTCATGGCGGATTTCCCAGATGGGGCGGCGGCCGGAAATGGGCGAGGTGCCGGATGTTTTCTGGTAAACTTGCGGATAGCGGTTCAGCGCGTCTTGCACCGCCTGTTCATTAAGCGGCTGGTCCGCACGGGCACTGTCAAAGCCGCAGCGCAGCATGTAAGCGAGCTGATCAACCAGCACATCGCCAATCGCGCGCAGCTCGCCCGCAAAGCCATGTTCGCGCAGAATCTGAGCCGCGCTATAGCCTCGGCCATCGCCGAATACGGGAAAGTTCACTTCAACCAGCGCGAGCCGTTCAAGATGCGGTAAAAGTTCACGGACGTCCTCACCGGGTTCGATACGTACCGCGGTGGCGTTGCTTGCGCCCAGAAAACCTTCAAGAGAGACGGCGGCCGCGTCAGATGCGGAGCGATCGTTGAATGTGATGGTTTTATTCATATCAGTTCTCCCATATCGTGCTCCTGCGAAAGCAGGAGCCTAGGGCGGCATGCAGAAACAGCAGTGATTGGCGCTCTGGATTCCTGCTTTCGCAGGAATACGGTAGATGAATCAGCCATAAAGCGCCTCCTTGAACGGGGCCATGCCGATGCGGCGATAGGTATCTACGAACCGTTCTCCATCGGTGCGGTCACGCAGATACACGTCGGTGACCTTTTCAACGGCATCGACAATGCCGTCCTCGTCGAAACCGGGGCCGGTAATCTTGGCGAGGCTCACATCTTCCGCGCCGGAACCGCCGAGCGAAAGCTGGTAATTTTCCACGCCTTTGCGGTCCACGCCCAATATGCCGATATGGCCAGCATGGTGATGCCCGCAGGCATTGATACAGCCAGAGATTTTGAGCTTGAGCTCGCCCAGTTCTTTCTGGCGGCCAATATCCGCGAAACGCTCCCCGATTTTCTGTGCCACCGGTATCGATCGGGCATTGGCCAGGCTACAATAATCGAGGCCCGGGCAGGCGATCATATCGCTGATCAGGTCAAGATTGGGCGGCGCCAGACCTGCTTCGTCCAGTTTCTGCCACAGCGCATAGAGATCTGATTTTTTGACATGCGGCAGTACGATATTTTGTGCGTGCGTTACGCGCAGCTCGTCAAAGCTGTACTGTTTTGCAAGATCCGCCATAAGGTCGATCTGGTCCGCGCTGGCATCGCCGGGAATACCGCCTGTGGGTTTCAGGCTGATATTGGCGATGGCATATCCCGCCTGTTTATGCGGATGTGTGTTCTGCTCCACCCAGATGCGGAAATCGGGATCGGTGAGGTCGAGTTCGTCACTCGCCCTGGTATCATAAGCGGGATCGTGGAAAAATTCGGTAATCCGCGCCAGTTCGGCCAAAGGCGGATTGAGACCGAGTGTCTTCATATGCGCGAATTCTTCTTCCACCTGCCGGGTATATTCCTCCGTGCCCAGTTCATGGACAAGGATCTTGATCCGCGCCTTATATTTATTGTCGCGGCGGCCATAGCGGTTGTAGACGCGCAAACATGCCTCGGCATAATGGATCAACTCATCGGCAGGCACGAAATCGCGGATTTCCGGCCCGATCATCGGGGTCCGGCCCATGCCG
Source organism: uncultured Sphingomonadaceae bacterium (assembly GCA_947497085.1). Lineage (GTDB taxonomy): Bacteria > Pseudomonadota > Alphaproteobacteria > Sphingomonadales > Sphingomonadaceae > Alg239-R122. The sequence goes on along the minus strand of CANMFE010000003.1, from coordinate 147,931 downwards.
CCGCCAACAAAGAATTTCGCGCCCAGCTCGCCCGTATCATTATGGATCAGCTGGATGCCGATATCGTGCAGGCGCATTGCCGCACGGTCCTCGTCGCTGGCAATAACCGCAATCTTGAATTTGCGCGGCAGATAGGAAAATTCGGGATGAAAACTCGACCATTGTCGTAGTAGTTCGGCCCAGGGACGCGGATCGGCAATCTCGTCCGCCGCTGCGCCTGCAAACTGGTCAGAGCTGATATTGCGGATGCAGTTTCCACTGGTCTGGATAGCGTGCATTTCGACAGTTGCCAGATCAGCGAGAATATCGGGCGCATCTTCCAGTTTGATCCAGTTATACTGAATATTCTGCCGCGTCGTGAAATGACCATAGCCGCGGTCATATTTGCGGGCGATATGACCCAACATTTTCATCTGCTCGCTGTTAAGCGTGCCGTACGGAATCGCGACGCGCAGCATATAGGCATGGAGCTGCAGATACAGCCCGTTCATGAGGCGTAGCGGTTTGAACTGGTCTTCGGTCAATTCGCCCGCAAGACGGCGGCGCGTCTGGTCGCGGAATTCCTCGACACGGGCATCAACCATGGCCTGGTCATATTGGTCATATTTATACATATTCTCTATTCTTTCTTCCGCTTAGACTGAGCTTGTCGAAGCCTTTTGCCACCACCCTTCGACAGGCTCAGGGTGAGCGGATGATGTGGTCCTTACACGTTTACAATCGAAATATCGGTGTTGATGGCCAGGTCGCTGCGCACTGTTGGGCCGGATGCGCGCACGCGCTCTTTAATATGCAGCGGCATTGGGCCTTTGTCAGTCATTTCGGCGGCGACAATATAGCTGGCATTGACGCGGCGGGCCTCTTCCTCGCGGGCCAATATGGTCTCGCCCTTGTCGCCTGCGTCTGCGGCATCGGCGACGTGCAGCGACCAGTTTTCATGACCTGCCCACCAGATAACATCACCGGTTTTCAGGTCGTTTCCCGTCAAGAGGTTCATGTGTGTTGTTCCATTTCATATTGCCGCGCCAGCGTTTGAAACTGCGCAAATTTATCCTGTGCTTCGGACCGTTTCACAACCTCGCCAATGACGATCAGGGCAGGGCTTTTCACATTTTCACGGGCGATCATGCTGCCCAGATCGGTCAGCACGGTGCGCAGTGCGCGGCTGTCACTGCGGGTGCCTTTTTCAAGCACGGCGACCGGCATATCGGGTGACACACCGTCTGCGATCAGTTTTTCCGAAATCATTTCTGACGTGGCAACGCCCATATAGATAACGAGCGTGCGGTCCTGTCCGGCAAGTCCGGCCCAATTCTGGTCGGTCAGGCCCTTGCACTGGCCCGCGACAAAGCTAACCGCGCTGGCCGCGTCACGGTGGGTAAGGGGGAGAAGCGCTTCGGCGGCTGCGCCATTTGCCGCGCTGATGCCTGGCACAACCTCTACAGGGATACCCGCAGCCTTGCAGTCTTCGGCTTCTTCGCCGCCGCGTCCGAAGATGAACGGGTCGCCGCCTTTCAGACGCACGACATCATGGCCTTTCAGCGCTTCATCCACCAACAGCTGGTTGATCTGATCCTGTGGCAGGGTGTGGCGCGCGCGTTGTTTGGCGACGGAGATAAGACGCGCATGAGGCGAAGCCATGTCGAGTATCGCCTGATCCACCAGCCCGTCATGAACAATCAGACGCGCTGACTGTATCAGGCGTGCGGCCTTGAGTGTCAGCAGGTCGGGATCGCCTGGCCCCGCGCCGACAAGATATACTGTGCCTGTTTCAGCCATATTGGCCTGCCTTTCTCGCATTTGCTGAACCTGCAATGTGTGCGGCGCATGCAATAAAGGCAAAGCAAATTGTTTTGGCGCGATATTAGATATTCTTTAGCGGGCGTATTTCTTCAACGCAGCGTCTTGATTGCCATCAACTTGGTATCTGGCGTAACATAGCCGGGTTTAACAGGTTCCTGCCGCGACAGGTCGGTGGAGAGATATTTCACATTGCTGTCGGCAAACACCGTTGCCACCGCGCAATTGTCACAATTCAGCTTCATGGCGAGTTCAATCGCCGCGATCAGGTTTGCACCGCTGGAAATGCCGACGCCCAGGCCCAATTCACCGGCAAGTTTCTGCGCCATTAAAATACTGTCGCCATCATGTACGGCCATGACCGTGTCCAGCGCGTCCAGTTTGACAATTTCAGGGATAAACTCGTCGGAAACGCCCTGTATGCGGTGATGACCCACTTTGTGGCCTGTTGACATGGTCGGGGATTCCACCGGCTCGACCGGATGCACTTTGATGGCCGTATCGCGCTCTTTCAGGAACGCGCCGCAACCCATGACAGTGCCGCCCGTGCCAACACCCGCAACAAACCCCGCAATATCAATGCCCAGGGCGTCCATTTGTGCCCAAAGCTCGGGCGCGGTGCCATTATAATGCGCCGCGACATTGGCCGGGTTGGAAAACTGGCGTGGCAGGAAAGCGCCCTGTTCCTCGCCCATTTTCTCGGCAAGTGCGATGGAACCCAAAAACCCGCCTTCTTCCTTGCTGACCAGCTTTACCGTTGCCCCGTGACTGGCCAGGATATGGCGGCGCTCCACGCTCATCCAGTCGGGCATGAATATGGTGACCGGATGCCCCATGGCCCGGCCCAGCGCGGCAATGGCAATGCCCGCATTACCGCTGGTCGCCTCGGCAATGGGTTGGCCTGGTTTCAGTTTACCCGCCGCTTTCGCTTCAGACAGGATGGACAGTGCCATGCGGTCCTTGATGCTGCCCGACAGGTTGTACATTTCGGCCTTGGCATAAATGGTGAGGTCGCGGCCCCTGTGGCGCAGGTCAATCGCCAGCAATGGCGTGTTGCCGATCAGCGGGGAAAGCGCCGCCGCACGGCATTTTTCATGTCGGCCAACCATATCATGCATTGCAAAACCCCTTGGTCATTATCTGCTGATGGAGAAAATATGGCCATACGTACGCAAAATCATTGCCGAAAATACACGATTTTTCTGGATTTATAGAAATAAATTCTATTTATATGAAGTATGCCAGAAAATATTGATGAAAATGACCGCAATATCTTGAGGGCTTTGCAAGCCGATGCTTCCCTATCGCTGGAGAAACTGGCCGAAAAACTCAGCCTGTCCACCAATGCATGCTGGCGGCGGATAAAGCGGCTGGAAGAGGCGAGGGTCATCACCCGCCGCGTGGCGATTGTCGATCCTGAAAAGCTCGGCATCACCATGACGGTGATGGTAGCGGTCAAAACCAATGACCATAGCCAGGCGTGGCTCGACAAATTCGCGCGTGCAGCCGCTGCGATTGAGGAAGTCACCGAGTTTTACCGCATGGCGGGCGATGTCGATTATCTGCTCAAGATCATGGTACGCGATGTCGCTGATTATGACCGCGTCTACAAAAAACTGATCGCCGCAGCCCCGCTGTCCGATGTGTCGGCCAGCTTCGCGATGGAACGGATTAAGTATGAAACGGCAGTGCCGATAGCGCGGTAGGTAACTTTAAGCATGCTTGGAGCAGCAAGTGAGTGCGTCCAGGAGCTGGCTGTGGACGCAAAAGGAGAGGCTGGTTTATCGTTTCACTTTTCCAAAAAGCTCGACCAGTTCGTCAAACTTCTCTCTTTGCTCATTCTCGTCACCCGATGAAATAGCGTCTGCCACGCAGCAGGCAGCGTGATCTTTCAGTATCTGGTTTTCCACTTTGGCGAGAGCGGATTTGACCGCCTGCATCTGGGTCAGGATATCCATGCAATAGCGATCTTCCTCAATCATGCCCGCTATCCCGCGCACCTGTCCTTCTATGCGCTTCAGGCGGTTGAGCTTGTCCACATGCTTTCCAGCTTTGGTCATCTGAATTATTCCTGTTGATGTATACCCTATAGGGGTATATAGGCTGCTGGATGAATAAAGGCAAACATTCCATTTCCCGTCGCCAAATGATTGGCAGCCTTGCGGCGCTTTCCGCAATGTCAGGGCTATCCATGCCCGCATGGTCCAAAGGCAGAATGAACCGTGGAGGCGCATTAAAGAAAGGCTTTGATGCACTTTCCGGCCCCGATGTGCATCTGCATATTGGTGAGGGACATTTTTCTGCCTCTGGCCGAAGCGGCCATGGAATTGGTCTCAATGGAACTATTCCGGGTCCGCTTATTCGCTTGCGTGAAGGCCAGCAGGCAAAGCTGATGGTCCATAATATGCTGAAAGAGGACAGCAGTGTGCATTGGCACGGCCTGCTGCTTCCTTTTCAGTTTGATGGCGTGCCGGGGCTGAGTTTCCCCGGTATTAAACCCCGCGGACATTTTACCGCAGAATTTGATGTGCGCCAATCGGGTACATATTGGTATCATAGCCATTCAGGCCTGCAGGAACAGATGGGACATTATGGTCCAATCATTATTGACCCTGCAGGCAAGGACCCGGTTGAATATGACCGGGAGCATGTGATTCTGCTCTCTGAATTCACACCGATGCATCCGCATCAGATTATGAAAAAACTGAAAGTCTCGGAAGGCTATTTCAGCCAGCAAAAGACAGCGACTTTCGACAGATATGACATGAGCGGTGAAGAGCGGCGCATGTGGGGACGCATGCGGATGATGCCGACGGACATCGCGGACGTGTCCGCGCCTACCTATACCTATATGATCAATGGCCATGGACCGGAAGATGGTCTGGAACTGCCTTTCGAACCGGGCGAGAGGGTCAGGCTGCGTTTTATCAACGGCAGCGCCATGACATTCTTCAATATCCGTATTCCGGGCCTGCCAATGACGGTGGTACAGGCGGATGGGCAGAATGTCCGTCCTACCGAAGTTGACGAGTTCCAGATCGGCACGGCTGAAACCTATGATGTGATCATTAAGCCCAAACAATCTGGCGCATTTGCTCTGGTTGCCGAAAGCATGGACCGTTCCGGCATGGGGACGGCCACGCTTACCGACCAGGCCGGACGCCGTGCCAACTTTCCTGAATTGCGTGATCCGCCACTCCTCTCCATGGTTGATATGGGCCATGGCGGCATGGTTGAGGGTGGTCATGAAGGCCATGGTGGAGGTGGTCATTCTGGCCATGATGACATGGACAATACAAAGATGGACCACAGTAAAATGGACCATTCCGGAATGAAGCCCGGGGTGATGGAAAAACCGGCGCCTGCTGCGATGGATCATGACATGGGCGGTATGAAGATGCGTGATACGTCACTTCTGCCAGAGACGGTAGAGGTTGGGCCGGGCATTGATATGGTGGCTATGAACCCGCAGGATCGCATGGGTTATCCGGGATTGGGTTTAGACAATGTGCCGCACCGGGTTCTCAATTATAAAATGCTTAGATCGCTGGAAATGGATCACGGCAAGCGTCCACCCGACCGCGAGATGGAACTGCATCTTACCGGGAATATGGAGCGCTATATGTGGTCCTTCGACGGCAAGAAATATAGCGCCGTCAGTGATAGCCCCTTACGCTTTTCCTATGATGAAAAAGTGCGTGTGAAGCTCGTTAATGACACGATGATGGCGCATCCCATTCACTTGCACGGGATATTTTTTGAACTGGTAAATGGTGCAGGCCATGCTCAGCCGAAAAAACATACGGTAATCGTTCAGCCGGGAAGCAGTGCGACGTTTGACGCGACCTTCAACGAACCTGGAGACTGGGCGTTCCACTGCCATCTGCTCTATCACATGCATGCAGGAATGATGCAAACGGTCAGCGTCGCCTTTCCGGAAAAGGCAGGTTGATGAAATATATCTACACTCTTGCTGCAGCATGCTTTTTTTCGTCACCCGCTATGGGACAGGAAAGCCATAGCCAAATGGACCATTCGCAAATGGATCATGGCGAAAAAGAGCAGATCGATCATTCTGGCCATGACATGCCGCCCAAAACCAGTGTGCCACCACAAAATGCTGGTTCCGGTCCTCCCAATGCGGCCGATGCGATATGGGGTGCGGATGCCATGGAAGCGTCGCGTGACGCGCTCTATGATGAGCATGGCAACATGAAACTGTTGTGGATTCAGGGGGATCGCCTTGAATATCGGGCCCGCCAAGGTGAAGATGGATATCTGTGGGATATGCAAGGTTACTATGGCGGCGACACAGACAAATTCTGGTTCAAGTCAGAGGGTGAAGGGAGTTTTGGTGAAAAGATAGAACAGGCTGAAGTACAGGCTCTCTGGAGCCATGCCATCGGCCCGTTTTTTGATTTTCAGGCAGGCATCAGGCAGGATTTTCACGGGCCGGACCGAACACATCTTGTCGTCGGCGCGCAGGGCGTTGCCCCCTATCATCTGGAAATCGATATTGCGGGCTTTGTCTCCAACAAAGGCGATATAACAGCGCGTATTGAGGGCGAATATGACCACCGTTTGACGCAGAGATTGATTCTGCAACCACGCGCAGAGGCAAATCTGTCGGCGCAGGATATTCCCGAACTGGGAATTGGTTCAGGGATTGACAGTATCGAAGCTGGCCTGCGTCTGCGTTATGAAATCACACCGGAATTTGCGCCCTATCTGGGCATTGAACAGGAGTGGAAAATAGGCGGTAGCCGCGACTTTGCCATTGCGGATGGTGAAGACCCAGGCATCACAAACTATGTCGTTGGCGTAAGGTTCTGGTTCTGAGGATATGGGTGAAATGAAAGATAGGCCGACATGTCATGATGAAGCACATTTGGAACATGGCTCCAATCCCTTCGTGACATCCGCAAAGGCAACGCTGCACTGTCTGACAGGCTGTGTAATAGGAGAGGTGGCCGGACTTATCATCGCCATGGCATTGGGGCTGGGGGTTTGGCCAACGATCATATTGGCAACTTCACTGGCTTATCTATCGGGCTTCACCCTGGGACTGCTGCCCGTTATGCGCGACCAGGGCAAAACATTCATGCAGGCATTGAAACTGATCTGGCTCGGCGAGGCTATCTCTATCGGTGTCATGGAAATCGCGATGAACGCGACTGACTATTATATGGGCGGGATGACGGCGGGGAGCCTTTTGGCGCCGCAGTTCTGGATTGCGATTATGGTTGCCATTCCGGCAGGTTTTATTGCCGCCTGGCCCGTCAACTGGTGGTTACTGAGCCGTGATCTGAAGGCGTGCCATTGAATTTGCGGAACCCACTTTCTGAATATGGCCAGCATGGACAGATACCTGCTTCATCTTGAATTCCGGTAAAGACAGTCATCGGGGCGTCTGATGTGAATATGCCATTTGTGCCGCCCTGGCCATAGCGCACCACGCCGGAACCCTCGTGAATATGATTTGCAATCGTTACGGCCTGACTTTAGTGATTTGTACATATTTCCCCTTTTCGGAGTGTACCCCATGCGTTTCTTTGCCGCCCTGTGCCTGATCCTTAGCGCCGCTACCCTTACAGCCTGTTCGACGCAGGGCGATGGACCGGTGGCCAATGGCGAACCGATTGTATCGCCGATACTCACCAGTGATGATGCGAAAGACCCGTATAGCTATGCCCAGCCTGAAATCGCGCGGGTCACCCATGTGGCGCTGGACCTGGCGCTCGATTTTGAGAACCGGAATGTTGGCGGTACGGCCACGATCGACATCATGGCGGCGGATGGCGCGGATACGGTGATTCTCGACACGATGGGGCTGGAAATATCATCGGTCACGGACATTGCGGGCAGCGATCTGCCATTTGAGCTGGGCGCGGCAAAGGATGGCATGGGCGCGCCGCTGACGATCACCATGGGCGATAAACGGCAGGCTGTGATTGGCTATACATCCGGCCCCGATGCCAAGGCGCTGCAATGGCTGGTGCCCGAGCAGACGGCGGGCGGTGAGCATCCCTATCTGCTCAGCCAGGGTCAGCCGACTCTGAACCGCACATGGATACCGACGCAGGATAGCCCTGGCATTCGCCAGACATGGGAGGCGAAAATTACCGCGCCCGAACCGCTGACAGTCGTGATGTCCGGCCTTTCCGGTGGTGACCCGGTGGATGCTGGCGAAGGCCGCCGCGCTTTCAGTTTTGCCATGGACAAGCCGGTTGCCCCCTATCTGATCGCGATTGCCGCGGGCGATATCGTGTTTCGGGAACTGGGGCCGCGTTCGGGCGTGTGGACTGAGCCGGTAATGCTGAAAAAGGCCGCGGCAGAACTTGCCGACACGGAAAAGATGATTGATGCGGCCGAAGAGCTTTACGGCGAATATCGCTGGGGCCGTTATGACATGATCGTGCTACCGCCCAGCTTCCCTTATGGAGGCATGGAAAATCCGGTCATGACATTCCTGACGCCGACTTTTATCGCGGGTGACCGCAGCCTGACCGGGCTGGTCGCGCATGAGCTGGCGCATAGCTGGTCGGGCAATTTGGTGACCAATGCCAATTGGGCGGACAGCTGGCTTAACGAGGGCACCACCAGTTATTTCGAAAACCGGATTATCGAAAAGCTATATGGCGAAAAACGGGCGAGCCAGGAGCGCGCGCTCAATTTTGCAGCGATGGAAGATACCATTGCCGAAGAAGGCACCGACAACGCCATCACGGCGCTGCATCTGACAGGTGAAAATGCCAGCCCCGAAGGCGGGACCAGCGGTGTTATTTACGATAAGGGTGCGACTTTCCTGCACACGGTGGAATCGATCGTCGGGCGTGAGAAATTCGATACATGGCTGGAAAGCTGGTTTGACAGGCATGCTTTTGAACCGGCAACATCGGCCATGTTCCTCGCGGATATGCGGGAAAACCTGATCAAGGGCGACGAAGAACTGGAAGCGAAGCTGATGCTCGATGAATGGGTCTACAAGCCCGGCCTGCCAGCCAATGCACTGCGGCCAGATCTTGCCGCATTTGCCGAAGTGGACAAGGCGGCTAAGGCCTATGCCAGCAGCCGCACGGTCGATACAGCGGTGTGGGAAAAATGGACCAGCGCGGAGCGACTGCGCCTGCTCAGCAAATTGCCGCGCGAATTGCCCGGTGGAGAGTTGGCGAAGCTTGATAGTGACCTTGGCCTGTCCGCATCCGGCAATAATGAAATCCTGTTCGCCTGGCTCGAACTGGCATTGCAGAACCGCTATGAACCGGCGGTGCCGCTCGCTGAAAAATTCCTTGCCACTGTAGGCCGCCGCAAATTTGTTGCGCCTTTATTTGAAGCGTTGATGGAGCAGGGCGCATGGGGCCAGCCCATCGCACGGCGCATCTATGCGAAAACGCGCAGCGGCTATCATGCGGTCACCACAGGAACCGTGGACGAGGTGCTGTCAGGCGGCGGTTGAACCGGATGGCAGGGTATTCAAGTGGGCATTCAGCCTGGCTGCTCAAAAGCCAGGCTGCCTTTGTTATACAGCTTTGTAATCAAGGCGGCTACCGGGTCTGATTCCAGCATTTCGGGGCTTATGGTGATTGCGCCGTGGGCGCATATCTGTTCGGCCAGATATCCGGCTTCATCGGTGCATGTATAACAATCACCATCGGCAAATAACGAAACCGAATTGCCATCATGACGAATGAACGAAAAGCGGCTGGCGGGATTGCGCAGCAGGGGGGTGCCATTGGCCAGCATGCTATGCACTTCGCCGGGTTGCAGCTGTTTTTCCGGTGCCCAGTCCATATCGGGATATTTCCGCGTACTGTTATATTGCCCGAACCAGCGCGCAAAATATTCACGGTCATTCATTTTTTCCGTCAGTATCGCATGGAGCCGGTCTATTGCCTGTGCCGAAATCTCACCCGGATTGCTTTGCGGTTGTAAGTCCGGGTCGCCATAACGGTCATCACTATCGAGATGCTCCAGCAGGTCGTCACAATAATCGGCAATCAGCTCGGCGCGTGATGGCGCACGAAAGCCGACGGAATAGGTCATGCAATCATTGCCTATCGCGGTGCCGTTATGCGGAATGCGCGGCGGTACATATAGTATATCGCCCGGTTCCAATATCCATTCGTCTGTTGGCTCAAATTCGGCAAGCTGCCGCAGATCGCCGCCCGGCAACATGGGCGTATCCGCATTGCATATCTGGCCCACCTGCCACCTGCGCTTGCCCAGACCCTGAATCAGGAACACGTCATATTGGTCATAATGCGGCCCCACGCCGCCGCCATCTGCTGCATAGCTGACCATAACGTCATCAATGCGCCAGTTGGGGATAAAACGAAACGGTTCGATCAGCGCGGCCACCTCGGGCACATAATGATCGGTGGCCTGCACCAGCAGTGTCCAGTCTTTGGGCCCAAGTTCGCCAAAACGAGTCTCTGGCAAGGGGCCGTTCTCAACGTTCCATGTTCCGTCTGTTTCCGCAATCAGCCGCGATTCAATTTGCGGTTCACACGCCAGCCCCGCCAGTTCATCAGGGGTGATCGGATTATCCCATGACGGCCAGGCGTTTTTTATCAAAAGCGGTTTCTTCTGCCAGTGATCGCGCAGGAAAACATCAATATCAAAATCGTGCAATTGCATATATGGTCGCCTGGAAAACATGGTTCGCTCAATAGGAGCATTGCCAGATTAAATATGTGACAGAACGAAAGATGACAAAGCCATGCCGCAGTTGATTCTGTTTAACAAGCCATATGGTGTGCTTTCGCAATTCACCGATCGCGGCACGGAAACCGCGCGTGCGACCCTCTCCGATTATATCGATATCTCCGGCGTGTATCCGGCAGGGCGGCTCGACCGTGATAGTGAGGGTCTTTTGCTGCTGACGGATAATGGCAAATTACAGGCACGGATTGCCGATCCGAAGTTCAAAATGCCCAAAACCTATCTGGTGCAGGTTGAGGGAGATGCCGAAGAGCGTGCGCTTTCCAAACTGCGCCGCGGTGTGGAATTAAAAGATGGATGGACGCGCCCTGCTGAAGTGGAGCGGATTGGTCCGCCTGATCTGTGGGACCGAGACCCGCCGGTGCGGTTCCGCAAAACCGTGCCCGATTGCTGGCTGAAGCTGACCATCCGTGAAGGCCGTAACCGGCAGGTGCGCCGCATGACCGCTGCAATCGGCCATCCAACGCTGCGGTTGGTGCGCTGGAGCATTGGCGACTGGGCATTAGATGGCGTAAAGTCAGGGGAATGGATAGCCGGATGATTCCGGTATGATCAGGCAGCTCCGGTGCCGTTCTCATCCACCACGCGGCGGTACAGGTGCCATGTCGCGTGGGCGAGAACCGGCAGCACGATAAACAGGCCGAGGAAAAGCGGGAGCATGGCAATAAACAATGTAACTGCGATTATAGCGGCCCAGGCCAGCATCACGAACCTGTTCGATCGTATGGTGGCCAGGCTGACGATAATGGCGGTGATAAAATCGACTTCACGGTCAACCAGCAATGGCAGGCTGATAACCGTGATCGCGTAAAAGGCGAGCGCTATCAATGCGCCGACGATGCTGCCTACCAAAAGCATCATCAGGCCCGTACCGGTAAAAAAGAATTCTATCGATTCTGAACCGGCACCGGCCTGCGCCACAAATACCGCGAAAATGCCATGTGCAATCATGAGCCAGAAAGAGAATGCGACAAACAGGATCACGCCCATGCTCAATATCTGTTCGTCGCCATGTCCGCGCATCGCGCCCAGCGTCGCGCGCCAGCTCATTGGCAGTCCGGCCTCACGGCGGCGGCTGACTTCATATAGCCCCACAGCGACAAAAGGCGCGAGCAGGGGAAAGCCCGCCGCAGCGGGGATCAGCCACATGATTTCGCCGCGCTCAAAAAGCCCGAAATATATGCATATGCCGCCAATCACATAGATCGCGGCGAAGAACAGTCCGAATACAGGATGTGCCATAAAGTCTCGCCAGCCTGCTGCAAGAGCGGCGCGAAGGTCGCTTGTCCTGAGGTCGCTTGCGACTGAAACTGGCGCAATCTGCGCTTTTTGGCCCGTATCCATGACATTTCCTCCCGCGGGTATATCAGGAGAATAATGTAACAAATTATCCGTTACATCAAGATGTGGCGAAAGCTAGGATTTCAGTGCTTCCCAAGGCCCCTCGATTGCCAGTGTCAGGCCGGGTTCCTGGATATTGACGAACATTACCTGTCCGTCTGGCGAGAAGCAGGCACCGCAAAATTCGCTTTTTTCCGCGTGCGCATTGCGGGCGATCTCATATATCTGGCCTTCTGCTGTCAATCCGCGCAGATACTGGTCACCGCGTCCATCCTCGCACAGGATCAGGTCGCCCCAGGGTGCAACCGCTATATTGTCGCACATATCAAGCGTATCGGCACCGGGTGATTCATAGACGAGTTTCAGCACGCCATCCGATGTGGTGCCGGGTGTGTAGCACCATATCTGCCCCGTACCCATGATGCCGCCCTGTGTGCAGCTGAAATAGATATCACCGGTCTTGCCATCCGGCCGTAGTGCATAGTCCATGCCTTCACCGCGGAAAAACTGCGCTGCGCCCGCAGCGTGGCCGCGTTTGGCAAGTTCATCGCCGGGCAGCTCGTAATTGGCGGCGTCTTCCATATCGATCCATGTCACTGCGAATATTTCACCGGGCATATAGGTGATCGGCCCCTGGCCTTCCCCGCCCCAATCCTTAGGCCAGTTGCTTGTAACAGCCGAGGGGCGCCCCTTGATCGCCAGTGCCTGCAATTTGCCGCCTTTGTGCAACTGACCCGGTACATCGGGAATATAGCGGTAGAATAGGCCGCGTGGATTATCCTCAGTCATATAGACAATGCCGGTCTGCGGATCGACGGCGGCGGCTTCGTGAACGAACCGGCCCATTGCCGTGATCGGTCGTGGGTCAATCGGGCCAGTGGCAGAAGCTGGTACTTCAAATACAAAGCCATGGTGCTTATTCGCGCCTTCGGCAGGGACGACGGCGGCTTCTTCGCAGCTCAGCCATGATCCCCATGGCGTTGCTCCGCCCGCGCAATTGGCGGCGGTGCCGGCAAGTACCAGATAATCCTCCACCATTTCTTTCTTTTCAAGGTCGTAAACCAGTTTGGTCACGCCGCCGAAAAAAGGGCGCCCGGTGGCCTTGGTGTCGTACAGCTTGCCTTCGGGCAGCCTGTCCAGCAGTTCGTCATTATCGCCGAAAGGGCTGCCGCTTTCGGTCGAAGGCCAGTTTTCATGGTTGCGCATCAATATGCATTTGCCGCCATCATCCGGGTGCGGGAAACAGGCCATGCCATCGGCGCGGCCAGGGCGAAAAAATCCGTCGGACATCACGTCACCCGCTTTGGATATCAGGCGGTATGTAAAGCCTTCGGGCAGGTCGAGTATGCCATTAGGGTCGGCGATAAGTGGGAACTTGCCGGTTTTTTCAAAGGCGAGGGCGCTGCCACCCAGTGAAAGTGAGGCATAGAAAATACCCGCCGCCTGCGCCTTTTTCATGAAACTGCGTCTGCTTAATGTCATCTTCTCTCCCCTTCACCTGCACTATACATGTAGTGAAGGCCCGTGCGCGGATAGAGTCAAGCATGCACGCGCAAGCCGAATAATATATTCGACAAAAGCCATGCCGCTGATATGAATGGGTGACATTCACGAAAGGTAGCTCCCATGAAAACACGTGCCGCCGTTGCATTTGAAGCCAAACAACCACTTGAAATTGTCGAGCTTGATCTGGAAGGGCCAAAAGCGGGTGAGGTACTGGTTGAGATCATGGCGACGGGTATCTGCCATACTGACGCCTATACGCTGGACGGGCTTGATAGCGAGGGGTTGTTTCCTTCCGTGCTGGGCCATGAAGGGGCGGGCATTGTGCGGGAGGTTGGCGCTGGCGTGACCTCTGTGGCCGCAGGCGATCATGTCATTCCGCTCTACACACCCGAATGCCGGCAGTGCAAAATGTGCCTGAGCGGCAAGACCAATCTGTGCAGCGCGATCCGTGAGACACAGGGGCGCGGGGTGATGCCCGATGGCACCAGCCGGTTCAGCTATAAGGGCGAAACCATTTACCATTATATGGGCTGTTCGACCTTCTCGAATTTCACCGTGTTGCCGGAAATTGCGGTCGCGAAAATCCGCAAGGACGCACCGTTCCAGACCAGCTGTTATATTGGCTGCGGTGTGACGACGGGCGTGGGCGCAGTGGTGAATACCGCGCAGGTGAAACCGGGAGACAATATCGTTGTGTTCGGTTTGGGCGGTATCGGACTGAATGTTATTCAGGGCGCGAAAATGGCGGGTGCAGACCGTATTGTCGGGGTGGATATCAATTCTGATAAAGCGGAATGGGGCCGCAAATTCGGGATGACCGATTTCGTCAACCCGCAAGATACCGGCAATGTCGTTGAGGCGCTGGTCGATATGCTGGATGGCGGGGCGGATTACAGTTTTGACTGTACCGGCAATACCGATGTGATGCGCGACGCGCTGGAATGTTGCCATAAAGGCTGGGGCACTTCGATCATTATCGGCGTGGCCGAGGCGGGCAAGGAAATTGCGACACGCCCGTTCCAGCTGGTGACGGGCCGCAACTGGCGCGGTACGGCCTTTGGCGGGGCCAAAGGGCGGACCGACGTGCCGAAAATCGTCGACTGGTATATGGACGGCAAGATCGAGATTGATCCCATGATAACCCATGTCCTGAAACTGGAAGAGATCAACAAGGGCTTTGACCTGATGCACGCAGGGGAAAGTATCCGCAGCGTGGTGGTGTTTTAGGGATAACGAGAAACATAACAGGAGAATGATATGAGTATGTTTAGCCATGTGATGCTGGGCGTTGATGACATCGACGAGGCAAAGAAATTCTATGATGCGACCATGAGCGTGCTGGGATACCGCGAAGGCGTGATCGATCCCAAGGGCCGCCTGTTTTACTTTGATAAACGCGGTACGTTCGGCCTTAGCATTCCGATTGACGGGAATCCGGCCAGTTGCGGCAATGGCAGCACGATCGGTTTCACAGTCGATAGCCCGGAGCAGGCCGATGCGTGGCATAAAGCAGGGCTCGAAAATGGCGGAACAGCGATTGAAGACCCACCCGGCATCCGTGAAGGCAGCGGCATGCAGCTCTATCTTGCTTATCTGCGTGATCCGGCAGGCAACAAGATATGCGCGATGCGCCGCATGGGATAAATATGGATAATGGTACATCCTATATTCTGACATTTACCTGTGCTGACCGTGTCGGCATCGTCTCTGCGGTCACCGGCAGACTGGCAGCTATTGATGGCTTTATTATAGATAGCCAGCAATATGCAGACCTTGAAACGGGACGTTTTTTCATGCGTGTCCAGTTCCAGGGTGCTGGCCTCGCCTTCCCGCGCGACCTGAATGAGCTTCGTCTGGTTCTTGCGGATATAGTGAGACAATTCGAATTTGACTGGTCATTGCATGCCGATAGCGACAGACCGCGTGTCATGATCGCTGTATCGAAAGGCTCGCACTGTCTGAACGACTTGTTGCACCGCTGGCGTACCGGCACTTTGCCGGTCGATATTGCCGGAATCGTTTCCAATCACGAAAATATGCGTTCGCTTACAGAATGGCATGAGCTGGATTTCCACTATCTGCCTATTGGTGAGGCAGGAAAGGAAGCGCAGGAGGAGAAGCTTTGGGCATTGTTTGAAAGCACGGGCAGCGAACTCATGGTGCTGGCCCGCTATATGCAGGTACTCTCGCCGGAATTATCGGCGAAGCTTGAGGGGCGCTGTATCAATATCCATCACAGCTTTTTGCCAGGGTTCAAAGGGGCAAAGCCCTATCACCGGGCACATGAACGCGGGGTCAAGCTTATCGGTGCGACGGCGCATTTCGTGACGGATGATCTGGACGAAGGACCGATTATCGAACAGGCAGTCGAGCGGGTCGACCACCGCGCTTCAGTGCAGGATATGATCCGTATCGGCCGCGATATAGAGGCGCACGTTTTGGCCAGGGCCGTCGGTTGGGTGGCGGAACGCCGCGTATTTATGAACGGGAACAGGACGGTTATTTTCAGATGAGAATGGAAATGATATCGGCAAACACTGCATTTGGCGGAACGCAGGGTGTCTATCGCCATGCTTCGGCTGAAACCGGCACGGACATGACTTTTGCTGTCTATGTGCCGCCGCATGAGGAAGACGCGAAGCTACCGGTTATCTGGTATCTGTCGGGCCTGACCTGCACGCATGCCAATGTCATGGAAAAGGGTGAGTATCGGCGCGCCTGCGCAGAGCTGGGCCTGATATTCGTTGCACCCGATACCAGCCCGCGGGGCGAAGACGTGCCGGATGTTGATAGTTATGACTTCGGTAAGGGTGCGGGTTTTTATGTCGATGCGACCCAGCAGCCATGGGTGCAGCATTACCGCATGTGCAGCTATATTGAGTGTGAATTGCCCGAGCTTATTGGCGCAAAATTTCCTGCGGACATGTCGCGGCAGGGGATTATGGGGCATTCCATGGGCGGGCATGGCGCGTTGATCACCGCTTTACGTAATCCCGGACGCTTTAAATCGGTATCGGCATTTGCGCCTATAGCTGCGCCAATGGATTGCCCCTGGGGTGAAAAGGCGTTGGGCGGTTATCTTGGCAGTGATCGCGCCTCGTGGCGTGCATATGACGCCTGCGCATTAATAGAAGATGGTGCACGGATAAATGCATTATATGTCGATCAGGGCGCTGATGATCAATTTCTGGAAGAACAGCTCAAACCCGAATCACTGTCCAAAGCCTGCGCCGAATCAGGAACCAGCCTGACGCTCAACATGCGCACAGGCTATGACCATAGCTATTATTTCATATCGACATTTATGGAAGAACAGCTGCGCTGGCATGCCGCACGGTTGTAATAGTTTGAAGAACAAAAGGAAAATGCCGCCCCTATCACAATGTATAGAGACGGCATTCCCTTTTCCAGAAATAAAACGCCGGGTCGCAACCGTGTAAATTCCTGGTTTCCCGAATTGGCAATTGCTCGCCTCTCATCCGGGAATGGTTAACACTTACCACCAAAAACTTAAGAGAATGTGATGGTATTCACAATTGGGCGTTATTTTTTCAACTGTTTACAACTGTGTCAGCTATTTACAAATATGACAGTTACCAGATGCGGATACGCTTTTCTGGCGGCAGGTATAGTTCATTGTCTTCGGTGATGTTGAAGGCTTTATACCATTCGTCAAAATTGCGGACCACACCGTTCACACGGAACAGGGGTGGTGAATGCGGACCCGTATTCAAATGACGCCGCAAAAAAGCCTCGCGTGATTTGTTACGCCATACCTGTGCCCAGGCCATGAAGAAACGCTGGTCGCCGGTCAGGCCGTTTATGACGGGAGCCTCCTTGCCGCCGAGCGACATTTTATAGGCGCGATAGGCCATGGAAAGACCGCCCAGATCGCCGATATTTTCGCCCAGCGAAAGCCGCCCATTCACGCAGGTTTTGCCGTCATCCAGCGGACAAAAACCATTATACTGCTCCACCAGTGCACCAGTCAGCTTGTCAAAATTGGCCTTGTCTTCTTCGGTCCACCAATTGCGTAGCACGCCGTTGCCGTCCGATTTCGATCCCTGGTCATCGAAACCATGACCCAGTTCATGCCCGATAACACCGCCGATCGCACCGTAATTGACGGCTGGATCAGCGCTCAGGTTGAAAAACGGGGGCTGCAAAATGGCTGCAGGGAACACGATTTCATTCCGGTTCGGCGAATAATAGGCATTCACGGTCTGCGGCAACATGAACCATTCGGTCTTGTCGATTGGCTGACCCAATTGTCCGATATTGTCTTTCCAGCCCCATGTTTGCGCAGCCAGGCTGTTCGCAAAAGCGTTGTCCGGGGTGACTTCAAGGCCATCATATATTTCGAATTTTTCCGGATAGCCGATTTTAGGCGTGAATTTGGCCAGTTTGTCGCGGGCTTCCACCTTGGTGGTATCGCTCATCCAGCTAATATCGTCCAGATTGGCCGCCATCGCCTTGCGCAGGTTTGCAACCAGCTCATCCATCGCGGCTTTGTTTTGAGGTGGGAAATATTTATCGGCATAAGTCTTGCCCACGATCTCGCCAAGCGCGCCCTGTGTTGCGGAAACAGCACGTTTCCAGCGTTCACGCTGCTCTTCCTGTCCAGACAGTGTCTTGCCATAAAAATTGAAATTGGCTTCATCAATATCGCTTGGCAATACGGACGAGAAGCCGGAGAGCAGCTGCGCTGCCATATAGGCTTTCCAGGTGGCCATGGGCGCTTCATTGGCAAGCCGCATCAGTCCTGGAATACCGCCGCCCAGCTTGGCGAGCTGCTCTGGTGTCAGTTTTTCGGCCGCGATTTCTTCGGCTGTGGGGGTGACCTGCCGTACAATGAAGCTGTCCTGTCCGGAAATACCCATTGTTTCAAGCGCTGTTTCAATAGGAAAGCCGCCGGCCATTTCCGCCAGCTCTGCCTTGCTGACCTTGTTATACGTCAGGTTGCGGTTACGGCCCTGGGCACGGTCCCAATGCTCCATGGCGATCTGCCGCTCCAGATCATAAACCGATTCAGCGGCTGCGGCGGGGTCTCCATACCCGGCCCTGCCCAGCAGGAATGCGAGATATTCCTTGTACGCTTCACGGATTTCCAGGTTTTTCTCTGTGTCTTTCAGGTAATAATCACGGTCGGGAAGGCCCAGGCCCGCCTGCGTGATGTAAAACCTATACTGGTCGGTCTGTTTGCTATCAATGTCGACAAAGCCGCCAAATGGAGATGCAAAACCGGGCGATGCGAATAGTTTGGCAAGATCTTCACGGCTGCTTGCCGCATAGATTTTAGCCAGATGGCCCTGTACCGGAGCCAGCCCGGCGGCATTGATCGCGTCAACATCCATATAGGCGTTGTAATAAGCCGCGACTTTGCCTTCGAGTGTGGAAGGTGCAGGCTTCGCGGCGGCAAGCCCTTCGATAATGTTGCGCACGCGCTGTTCCGATTTTTCGGCCAGCAGTGTAAAAGAGCCATAGCGCGAACGGTCGGCAGGAATCTCAAATTCTTTCAGCCATTTGCCATTTACAAATGCATAAAAATCATCACCCGGCTTTACCGATGTGTCCATCTGTTCAAGATCAATGCCCCAGTCGCCCCAATAGTCGCGGGCCGTGGTCTTGACTTCGCGTGTTTCGGTGGCTGCCGCGCCTTCATCTGTATTGGCATATGCGGCGGTGCTCATGCCAGCGACGGACAACGCCAGTGCGGATGCTGTAACGGTAAATAGTTTCATGGATTGGCTCCCCTGATATTCTTTTGGTAAGTTCATAGTGATGTGCAGCCCTTAGGACCAGTTTTCAAGGGTTTCACCTGCAAATCCATAAGCCGCTGTCAGTGTTCGACTATCGTCATCAGGTTTTCGGTGTTTGCGCATTACCTGCTTGCGCGGGGCAAAGCTCGGCTGTAACCTTGCATCATGTCTGATACCAAACGCAATATTCTCATCTTTGTCGCCATGATCCTCATCATTTTGGGCGGCCTTGTCTATTATCTGCTACGCGGCGATACCGCGCAGCTTACCACCGAGCAGCTCAGCGGCCCTTCGCCGGTCATAACGGAACCACGCGAGGAAACATTCCCCACCATTAACGTGGCCGAAGTGACAGGCTGGGAGGAAGGCGCACAGCCCATACCTGCCGATGGACTTGCCGTGAACCGTTTTGCCGAAGGGCTTGATCATCCACGCTCCATGCTGGTGCTGCCCAATGGTGATGTGCTGGTGGCCGAAACGAACAGCCCGCCGCGTGAAAACAAGGGTATAGAAGGCTGGATCATGCGGCTTTTGATGGATCGTGCGGGGGCGGGGACACCGTCGGCCAACCGTATCCGGTTGCTGCGCGACAATGATGGTGACGGCGTTGCAGAATCAAATGTTGTGCTGCTTGAAGATCTTAACTCGCCTTTTGGCATGGAGATGATCGGTGACACACTTTATGTGGCCAATACCGATGCTCTCATGGCCTATCCTTTCAAGGTTGGTGATACCAAAATTGAGGGCAAGGGCGAGAAAATAGTCGAACTGAGTGCCAGCAAACCCAACAACCACTGGACCCGTAACATTATTGCCAGCACGGATGGCTTAAAAATATATGTTGCGGTTGGTTCCGCATCAAACATTGCTGAAAAAGGTCTGGATGCGGAAGCTGGCCGGGCGATGATTCTGGAAGTCGATCTGGAAAGTCGCAAGGCTATTCCCTATTCGGTGGGGCTTCGCAACCCGGTTGGAATGGACATCCATCCGGTCAGCGATACGCTCTGGACCGTGGTCAACGAGCGCGACATGCTAGGCTCCGACCTCGCGCCGGATTATCTGGCGCGAGTAGAAATTGGCACACATTTCGGCTGGCCATGGATTTACTGGGGCACGCATGAAGACTTGCGCGTTGTGCCACGCCGCGTTGATCTGGTCGAATATACCCGCCGTCCCGATTATGCGCTGGGCGCGCATGTTGCGCCATTGGGTCTCGTTTTTTCCGAAGGGGCAAAACTGGGTGCCCCTTTTGACAGCGGCGCTTTTATCGCACTGCACGGATCATGGAACCGCAAGCCTGCGGCAGGATATAAAGTGATTTTCGTACCATTCACCGAAAATGGCCAACCTGATGTACAGCGTGACGAGGAAGGCAATGTCACTGGCGGTCTGCCAATTGATGTGCTCGACGGCTTTCTGGATAAGAACGGTGATGCGCAGGGGCGGCCTACAATGGTTGCGATTGACGGCACCGGTGCATTGCTTGTCACCGATGATGTCAGCGGCATTATCTGGCGCGTTCAGGCTGGCACAGCCGGCAAGGAAGATGCCGCTGCCGAATAAAGCCGGCTTCGAATATCTGTACGGACTTATCTACCCCGCTAGTTCGTCAGCCGATAGGCTATAGAGCAGTTCTGCTCCGCCCATAGCCGCGGCTTTCAAACCGCGTGCCTCAGGCACCATCTGGTCCAGATAATAGCGTGTGGTGACCCGTTTAGCCTTCAGGAAAGCGCTGTCACCCTGTCCGGCTTCAAGCTGTTTAGCGGCAATGCGGTGCTGCCTCAGCATCAACCAGCCGCAGGTCAGCACGGATAACATGGTGAGCACAGGATAACTTCCGGCCATTCGGTCATCAACTGACGCATCGCTGCGCATCCAGTTCACGGCTTCTTCCACATCGCCAAGCAACGCGGCAAGCGCGGTTTCATCCTGCATATCGGCGCGGATATCAGCCAGCAGGCTTTCAATTACCGCGCCGCCATCCATGGGCAGCTTGCGGCCGACAAGGTCCGCAGCCTGAATACCGTTTGTGCCTTCGTAAATGGGTGCAATGCGGATGTCGCGGTAATGCTGCGCCGCGCCTGTTTCCTCAACAAAGCCCATGCCGCCATGCACTTGCACACCCAGTGAGGCGATCTCGCAGCCCATATCGGTGCCATAGGCCTTCACCAGCGGGGTGAGCAGTTCGAGCCGTGCCTTTGCGGCATCGTCGCCGCAGTTTTTGCGGTCCACCATAGAGCAGGCATAGTAAAGCAGCACACGCGCGGCTTGCGTTCCGGCTTTCATGCGCAGCAGCATGCGCCGCACATCGGCATGTTCGATAATCGCCACCGGATCCCGGCTGTCTGCGCCGGCTTTTGCAGACTGGATGCGTTCTTGCGCATATGCCATGGCCTGCTGTGTGGCGCGTTCGCCTATCTGCACGCCCTGGCTGCCGACATTGAGCCGCGCATTGTTCATCATCGTGAACATCGCGCGCATACCGCCAAATTCCTGCCCCACCATTTCGCCGATGCAATCGTCATTGTCACCGAACGACAATACGCAGGTGGGGGAAGCATGAATACCGAGCTTATGTTCGATGGAAACGCAGCGCACGTCATTGTCTACGCCGATGCTGCCATCTTCTGCCACGCGTTTCTTGGGTACGATAAAAAGCGATATGCCGCGTGTACCTTCGGGGGCATCAGGCGTGCGGGCCAGCACCAGGTGGATGATATTGTCGGTCAGGTCATGTTCGCCGAACGTGATATAGATTTTTGTGCCCTTGATTTTATATTTCCCGGCATCGGGGCCATCCGTAATGGGCGCGGCAGTGGTGCGAAGCGCGCCGACATCACTCCCTGCCTGCGGCTCGGTCAGGTTCATCGTGCCGGTCCATTCGCCGGTCAGCAATTTGGGCAGCCAGCGTTCTTTTTGTTCCTGTGACCCATGTGCGATAAGCGATTCAATTGATCCGGGCGTCAGCATGTTGACGAGCGAAAAGCCCATATTGGCGGTGCCCAGATTCTCCAATGCGAGCGCGGCCAGTGTGAAGGGCAGGTCCTGCCCGCCAAATTCCTCCGGGCCATCAATTGCGCCAAACCCTGTTTCCACGAAACTTTGATAGGCTTCGCGAAAACCCGGCGGCATGGTGACTTTGCCATCATCCCATTTCGCGCCGATCGTATCGCCATCGCGGTTCAGCGGGGCATATTCCTGCGCGGCGAACTGGCCCAGGCCTTCTGCAATGGCTTCGACAACATCGCTCGTGCTGTGGGCAAATTTTTCGTGACCGGTCAGTGCGTCAATATCCGCGATATGTTCCAGAACGAAAAGCTGTTCCTTGGTGGGCGGTGTGTAGTTCATATAATGCTGCTTTCGCTCTCAATCATTCATGTTTTGCGCGTAATGTTTAAACGCTCTATAGCGCGGTTATGACGGTAGGTTCAAACCCTTGCAACAGGTCAAATATCCGCGATGTGGATGAAGATGCATTGGCTGAGGCCGTGCGTCTTTTGCATGGGAATGGCCTTGTCGCGCTGCCCACCGAAACCGTATATGGCCTCGCCGCCAATGCGCGCAGTGCAGATGCCGTAGCGTCCATTTATACGGCAAAGTGCAGGCCCAGTTTCAACCCGCTTATTGTCCATGCCGCGCATATCGATGTCGCGCGGGAGGTTGCGGACTTCCCGCCGCTTGCCGAAAAACTTGCAAAAAATTTCTGGCCGGGTCCGTTGACGCTGGTCCTGCCGCTCAGGCGGGATGCGCGAATCGCCCCGGCTGTGACTGCAGGCCTGCCCACCATAGCCGTGCGCGTACCCGCACATCCGGTCATGCAGGCGGTGCTGGGCGAAAGCCGTCTTGTGCTGGCGGCGCCATCGGCCAACCGTAGCGGTTCGATCAGCCCGACAAGCGCGCAGCATGTCGCGGGCAGTTTAGGCGGTGCAGTCCCGCTTATCCTGGATGGCGGTCCCTGCGAGGCGGGGCTGGAATCAACCATTGTTGCTGTGCGCGGCGATGGCACATGGCAGATATTGCGACCAGGCCCGATTGACACTGCGCGGCTGGAAGCAGTGACGGGCAGTAAGCCAGCGGCGGTAACAGCCGACAAGATTGAAGCACCCGGACAGCTTGCGAGCCACTATGCGCCATCCAAAAAAGTGCGCCTCAATGCGGTGCAGGCGAACCCGGATGAATTCCATATCGGGTTCGGAGATGTTTGCGGGGACTATAACCTGTCCGGCACAGCTTCGCTTGCTCAGGCCGCCGCGCGGCTTTACGCGGCGCTGCATCTGGCCGATGCGAGCGATAGAAAAGCTATCGCGATAGCCCCTGTGCCTGATAGCGGCATAGGACGTGCCATAAATGATCGCCTGCACCGTGCAGCCATATAAACGGCTGTATACATATCTTTATTAAGATACTTTATTCAATTTGACATCTATTTACATTTTATGCGCAGTAGAAATGCTATGTAGCACGCATCAATTATGGGGGAGAAAACATGTCTATAATGCAACGTAGTCTGGCCGAGCTGTTCGGCACGTTCTGGCTGGTCTTTGGCGGCTGTGGTAGCGCAGTGCTTGCAGCAGCATTTCCGGAGCTTGGCATTGGCTTTGTCGGGGTATCGCTGGCATTCGGCCTGACCGTTTTGACCATGGCGTACAGCATCGGCCATATTTCGGGCTGTCATCTTAACCCTGCCGTGACATTTGGTTTATGGGCAGGCGGACGTTTTGAAGCAAAGGACATTCCCGCCTATGTCATTGCCCAGGTTGTGGGCGCTGTCCTCGCTGCTGGCGCGCTATATATGATTGCGTCGGGTGCAGGTGAAGTGAGCGGTCTTGCCTCCAACGGCATGGGCGAAGCATCGCCCGGCGGTTTTGATATCAAATCAGGCCTTATGATTGAGGTCCTGCTGACCTTTTTCTTCCTGGTTATCATCATGGGCTCTACGGATGGCCGCGCACCAGCGGGCTTTGCGCCCATTGCGATCGGCCTGGGCCTTACGCTTATCCACCTGATTAGCATTCCGGTGACCAACACATCGGTCAACCCTGCGCGCAGCACAGGACCTGCTTTGCTTGAGGGCGGCATTTACCTGTCACAGCTCTGGATGTTCTGGGTCGCGCCAATTGCAGGCGGCATTATCGGCGGTCTGTTCTATAAATTCCTGGGCCAAGACAAGAGCGCAAAACCGAATATTGAAGGTGAAAGCCTGTCCGAATAAAGATCGTCACAGGGCGGCGCTATATCTTGTGACGCCTTGGTGAACGGGGGAGAAGGCCGGTGCCAGCAATGGTTCCGGCCTTTTTATTTTTGGACAGACTCTGCGCCTCTCCCGTCAAACCACTGTCCTACACAGCAATAGTCATGCTAGGCAAGGTGCGGCTCTTTGACATTCTGACCGATTGCTTGTGAAACGGTGTCTGGCAGTGTTGGACAAGTCCAACAGCAATACACGCAAAACATGGGTTTATGGGTGCGGCATTCGTGACCTTTCGACACCCGCCTTCGCGGGCGCAGACAGCCGAAAGGCCGGAATACTGGACAGGGTAATGTGGGACCTTCCGGCTCAGGGGCGGGACCTTCCACGGTGCGGTTTTGCCAGAACCCGCAGCTTTACGTTACTTGTGGTTCGTGTAGCTTTTTTCGGGCGGGACCTTTCGGCAAGCTCAAGACACCCGCTTTCGCGAGTGCAGGCAGACCCTTTCAATCGTCCTTGCGGCGTATGATCTCGCGTTCGCGGTCAAGTTCCATAAGCGCTTTACAGCTTTTATGATCAGGATCCTTTGCGCATTTCTTGCGCAGTTTCTCTTCGTTTTTTTCTGCCATACGCAATCGCTTGCCGCGATCTTCATCGGCTTCCTGCTGCGTCTGGGTGGTGGCATCGACGGCGGTTTCAATAACTGTGCCAGCGGCCTTGAAAGGCGCAGTCACAATGCTTGATACACAGCCACTGGTAAGCAGGGCTGCGGCTATAACACAGCCAATATGCAGGTTTTTCATCATGCCGCTTTTCCTATCATCCTGCGCTGAATGGCGCTTGAACGGTCATTCATTCAGCAGGCGCAGTGCCATTTCGCGAATGCCGTCGTGCATTTCCGCCCGGTCCAGCGCCAAGGCCAGATTGGCTTCGATATAGCCGGTTTTTGAGCCGCAGTCGAACCGGCGGCCATCAAATGTCACGCCATGGAAAGGCTGTTTGCCGATCATATGCGCCATCGCGTCGGTCAGCTGTATTTCGCCGCCTGCGCCTGCTTCTTGCGTCTCGAGTATCTTCATGACTTCAGGTTGCAAAATATAACGACCGGGCAGGATCAGGTTGGATGGCGCGGTGCCGGGGGCAGGCTTTTCGACCAGGCCTTTGACTTCGGTGATTGCGCCATCGCGCTGGCCAGGGTCAATCACGCCATAGCTGGAGGTTTTTTCCATGGGAATTTCAAGCGCGCAAACAAGGTTGCCGCCCAGCTTTTTATAGGCATTGACCATCTGCTTCATACAGCCCGGGCTGCCATGCATGAATTCATCAGGCAGCAATATGGCGAAAGGATCATCGCCCACCACGTCGCGTGCGCACCATATGGCATGCCCCAGACCAAGCGGTTCCTGCTGCCGGGTAAAGGTCGATTTGCCAGGCTTGAGCCGCGTGCCATCCAATATGCTGACATCCTTGCCGCGCACTTCCATGGTATGTTGCAGCTCATACGCAATATCGAAATGGTCCTCGATAATGTCCTTGCCGCGCCCGGTCACAAAAACCATATGTTCAATACCGGCTTCAATCGCTTCGTCCACCGCATACTGGATGAGTGGTTTATCGACTATAGGCAGCATTTCCTTGGGTACGACCTTGGTGGCTGGCAGAAAGCGTGTTCCCAGGCCCGCGACGGGGAAAACGGCGGTACGAATTGGCTTCATATGGATATCTTTCCGGTCAGGACTTTACTTTGTCAGCGAAACTCTTGCGCAGTTTTTGCAGCTTTGGCGGGATAATGGCAAGGCAATATGGATTGCGCTGGCCATCACCTTCCCAATATTCCTGATGATAGTTTTCGGCATCATACCAGTTGTCGGCATGTTCGATGGTGGTGACAATCGGAGCAGGCCAATCGGCCGCAGCGCGTTCAATAGCGGCTCTGGCTTCGGTCTCCTGCATATCATTGAGCGGGAAAATGGCGGAGCGATATTGGGTGCCCACATCATTGCCCTGCCGGTTGAGCTGGGTCGGGTCGTGCGTGGCGAAAAACATGTCGAGCAGGTCGGCATAGCTGACCTGGTCCTCATCATAAGTCAGGCGAATGGCCTCGGCATGGCCAGTCGTGCCGCTGCAAACTTCCTTGTATGTGGGGTTTTCCGCGGCTCCGCCAATATAGCCGCTTTCGACCTTGGTAACGCCCATAACGTCTTTGAAAACGGCTTCAGTGCACCAGAAGCAGCCGCCCGCCAAAATCGCTGTGTGTTGAGTCATATTCGGTCCTTTCCTGTCTCCGCTGCATGTAGATAAGGATGGCGGTGAAGACCGGCAAGTCAGGCGGCATCAATTATCGCCATAATGGGTCCAGAGCATCTCGCGCGAAATATCAGGAACAGGTCGCAGCGCCTGCGTACTTGCTTTGGCCACCCAGCCGATTTTGGATGCCCTGCCGGTGACAGCGCGATGGTCCCAGGCATGCGCACCGCGCGTGCGCACTTCGCGGGCGATATCGCCATAAATACCTGCTGCCGCCAGCACGGCCCAGCGCGAACGGAAAGGTAATCGCGCAGCCCCGACCCGTGCCGATGCTTCATATAGCTCTGCATTGTCGCACAGTCTTTGCGCCAATATGACAAGCCTATCCCGAAAGGGCGGTTTCATATGCTGACCGGGCGGAATATCCATTTCGGCCAGCCATTCTTCGGGCAGATAGCAGCGCCCTGCGGCATCATCCTCTTCCAGATCACGGGCAATATTTGCGAGTTGAAAGGCCAGGCCGAGATCGGTGGCACGGTCGAGCGTTTTCGTATCCTGCGGCGATACGCCCATAATGATAGCCATCAGCCGCCCGACTGCACCCGCCACATGGTAGCAATATTGGTAGAGATCGTTTTCGGTGCGCGGCCGCCAGTCGCGGGCATCCAGCGCGAAACCTTCGATGACATCGTCAATATAGCGGCGCGGCAGGTTGCATTCACTTGTCACAATGCCAAGCGCCGAAAAGGCGGGATCTTCGCAGGTTTCGCCGTCCAGTGCGCACTGTGTTTCGCGCCGGATTTCCTCCAGCCGTGCGCCGGGATCATCCACATACGCCATGCCATGCCCCATATCCTGCCCATCGGCCAGATCGTCACAGCGGCGGCACCAGGCATAGAGCAACCACGCATGTTCGCGTGTTTGCGGATCGAATAGTTTGGAGGCAAGGGCAAAGGATTTGGAGCCTTTGGCAATGCTATCGCGGGCATGCGCAACGATGTCTGCACGCGTCATTGTCATGGCTTACAAATCATCCGCTTTCATCGCAAAAATCGTCTTGTGCGGTTCATAGGCTTCCATCTTGGTGAGCAGGCCGTCCAGATTATCATCAACAATCATGATGCCCTTATGCTGTTCACGCACGAAACCAACGTCGGACATGTGCGCGTTGAAGCGGATCAGATGATCGTAATATCCCTTGATATTGAGCACACCGACCGGTTTTTGGTGATAGCCGAGTTGGGCCCAGCTGATAGCTTCCCACAGCTCGTCCATCGTCCCAACCCCGCCGGGCAGGTTGATAAAACCATCGGACAGATCGGTGAACATCGCCTTGCGCTGGTGCATATTGTCAACAACATGCAATTCTGTGCAGCCCAGATGCGCGACTTCCGCGCCGCGCAATGCTTCAGGTATCACGCCAATAACCTCTCCGCCTGCATTCAATGCGCTATCCGCGACTGCTCCCATCAGGCCCAGACGGCCGCCGCCATAGACCACACCGATACCGCGTCTGGCCAATCCTTCACCCACGGCCATTGCGGCTTCGATATAGCTGGTATCCTGAGGTGTTGCCGACCCGCAATAGACTGCAATTCTTTTCATTAAATCATGTCCTCCAACATTAATTCCGCAGTGGCTTTCGCGCTGCCCACTACGCCGGGTATCCCCGCGCCGGGATGTGTGCCCGCGCCCACAAAATACAGGTTGGGTATCACGTCATCGCGGTTATGCGTGCGGAAATAGGCGCTTTGCTGCAAAGTGGGCTCCAGACTGAATGCGCTGCCCAGATGCGCATTGAGATCCGATGCGAAATCCTTGGGCGTGTAATGGAACTTTGTGACGATCCGGTCATGGATGTCGGGAATAAGCCGCCGCCCCACTTCGTCCAATATCCGCTTTTCCAGTATCGGCCCCACTTCATCCCAGTCAATTGGCAGCTTGCCCTGATGCGCAACCGGGGCGAGCACATAAAATGTGCTGTGGCCTTCAGGTGCCATGTCCGGGTCGGTGACGGTCGGGTGGTGCAGATAGAGCGAGAAATCCTGTGGCAGCACGCCATGCTCGTAAATATCATCGAGCAGGCCTTTATAGCGCGGCCCAAACAGGATCATATGATGCGGAATGCCGGGCCATGTGCCTTTGATGCCAAAATGCACGACAAACAGCGAAGGCGAATATTTCTTTTTTGCAAGAGATTTGGCTTCCTTTTGCCCGCGCAAAGTGCCGCCCAGAAGGTCACGGTAGCTGTGCATTATATCGGCATTCGAAGCGACAGCGTCAAATTCCTGTGTCCACCCGCTCGCAGTGGTGAGACCGGTAATCTTGTCGCCCAGTGTCTGGATACCGGTGACGGGGTCGGACAGTCGGATCTCTCCGCCCAGCCTTTCAAAATGCGTGACCATCGCTGCAACCAGCCGGTTGGTACCGCCCTTGGCAAACCATACCCCGCCGTCTTTTTCCAGTTTGTGGATGAGCGCATAGATCGCGCTGGTCTTCATCGGACTGCCACCGACCAGAAGCGTATGAAAAGACAGCGCCTCGCGCAGTTTTTCGGATTTCACAAACGAAGAGACTATTGAATAAACCGAACGCCATGCCTGATATTTGGCGAGTGCCGGCGCGGCCTTTATCATCGACTTGAAATCAAGAAATGCCTTGGTACCAAGCTTGACATAGCCTTCGTCATGTACGCCCGCGCTATAGGTCAGGAATTTGTCATATCCCGCCACATCATCGGGGTTCAGCTTGCCAATCTCTTCGCGCAGTTGCAGTTCATCATTGGAATAGTCGAAATTAGTACCATCGGGCCAGTTGAGCCGGTAGAATGGCATGACGGGCATGAGCTCAATATCATCCGCCATGTCATGGCCTGATAAAGCCCATAATTCCTGCAGGCAGGGCGGATCGGTTATAACGGTCGGCCCGGCGTCGAAAGTAAAGCCATCCTTCATCCAGAAATAGCCGCGCCCGCCAGGTTTGTCGCGGCTCTCGACAACAGTTGTCCTGATTCCTGCCGATTGCAGCCGGATGGCGAGCGCCAATCCGCCAAATCCTGCACCGATCACTGCTGCTGTTTTCAAAACCTATCCTTTATTTATCGTTTCAACAGGGCCGCAACGGCGCGGCTGATACGCACGGGCGGTTTCCCGGCAAGTATGCGCAGCTTGTCAAACAGGCTCGATTGCCCTGCGTAAAAGCGCTTTATCAGCTTTTCAGGCAAGGTATAGAATCTTTGCAAGATAATATAGCGCTGCTCCGTTCTGGCCGCATGAAACAGCATTTTCGTGAGCATCCGGTAATAGCCGGCATGCTGCCATTGGCGTTTTGCGTAATCATGACTGGCTGTGGCAAGCGCCCCTCCCGATATGTCAGCCTGGCCAGCGATATATGCGGCAAAACGCACAGCATCGGGCAGCGAATAGCTGGTCAGTGGATGGAACAGCCCTGCGCGTGCACCTGCCTTGGCCATGTCCGCACCGCTTGATGTCCAGTATTTTTCAAAATCGCCGCCGGTGACAACGGGCAGAACACCCGTTTCGCTGCGTTCCACACTCGCCACGTCCCAACCTCTGCCGGCGGCATAGGCGGAAATGCGCGCCGCAAGTGCCTGCGTATCAAGATCAGGTGTGTCGCTATAATATGTGTCTTCGACGAAAATGTCATTGGGACCAAAGGGCAGGCAATAGACGAAGCGATAGCCATCAATCTGCTCCACACTGGCGTCCATCACAACCGGCCGCGTCAGGCCATGCGGCCGCGCCAGCCGCAACTGCTGCCCCATAAATTTCTGCCAGCCGCAGTCCAGTGTATCAAGATCGCCATTGCCGCGCGTGTCGATAACGGCTTTGGCGGTGATGGTTTCACTGTTTTCCAGTGTCACCTGAGTGGATGTGGCAGAGGCAACGCGGCATCCTAACCAAAGTGCGGACTGTGGTAGCCGCTCATGCATAACCGCATCAAGCCGCTGCGAAGTTATGCTGTTGTACCGCGCATCAAGTGTGCGCTGATAGGCCGGGAAGATGACATCATACCCATCCCAGCTATGGCGGATAAGCGGTTCGACAAGCCACCTGTTTTCGTCCGCGATGTCGCTGTCAAAAAAGGACCAGATATGGTTGCCGCCAAATTTTGGGCCAGCTTCAATAATGCGAATGTCCAGATCAGGCCGCCTGTGATGCAGCGCAAGCGCGATCAGGCAGCCGGAAAGTCCGCCGCCCAATATCGCCACATCGCATTGCCGTGAATCCATATACCACCGCCTAGCCCAGCATGGTGGAGAGGGAAAGCCGCAATTGGGCTTTGCGCCATGAATCGGGATAGGCTAGGCGGTGGGAATGGACATGTCTGTTGCCATTTTTGTTTCTGCGCTGGTCATGACGCTGATTGTCGGAGTGCGTTACCTGCTGACCAGCGGCGGGTTTGCGTGGCTGACACGGTTGATCCGTCCGGGCCTATATGCAGGATTGCGCCCGCAGATTAACCGCGAGATACGCTGGTCGCTTTACTCGGCGGCGATATACGGAGTTCCCGCGGGCATTGCCGCATGGGGCTGGCAGAACCTCGGTTGGACGCGGATATATACGGATATCAGCGCCTATCCGCTCTGGTATCTGCCCCTGTCGCTTTTTATCTACCTCTTCCTGCATGACAGCTGGTTTTACTGGACGCACCGGTGGATGCACATACCCAAATGGTTCCGCATTGCCCATGCCGTGCATCATGAAAGCCGCCCGCCCACGGCCTGGGCCGCGATGAGCTTTCATCCAGTCGAAGCAATAACCGGTGCGATTGTCATCCCGCTGTTGGTGTTTTTCATTCCCATTCATATCGCGGTTCTGGGGCTGGTGCTATTCATCATGACCTTTATGGGTGTCACCAATCATATGGGCTGGGAAATATTTCCGCGTTTTCTGGTTCATGGGGCATTAGGAAAAGGGCTGATAACAGCAAGTCATCATCAACGGCATCATGAGCAATATAATTGCAATTACGGGCTTTATTTCCGTTTCTGGGACCGGTTATGTGGTACGGACAAGGGTGTCGGGAGTTTTGCGAGGCCCGAACCACAAGAATAATTCGGCTCAAGGGCCAGACTGGGGTAATCTGAATGACAGCAAGCAAGAATGCACGCATTGGCGCAGTAATGGTAAGCGGTGCGGCCATCGCCATCATGGCTCTATTGCCGGCTGCGGCGCCGACAGGAAAACTGACTGTCAATGTAGAACAATTACGCTCGGCAAAAGGCATGGTGCGTTTTTGCCTCACCACGCAAAAGCAGTATTTTCCCGATTGCGACAAGGACCCGAATGCGCGCTTTACGAGCGCCAAGGCCAATGCAGCAAAGGCGACGTTCAAAAACCTGCCACAAGGCAGCTATGCCCTGGCAGTTTTCCATGACGAAAACGCGAATGAAAAACTGGACACTTTCGCAGGTATTCCCAAGGAAGGTATCGGTTTTTCGCGCAATCCCAAATTCACGTTTGGACCGCCTAAATTTGCCAAGGCGCTTTTTAATGCAGAGGCGGGCGAAAATAAACTGAATGTGCGGATGAAATATTTCCTCTGAAAGGCTGGAACAGCCGCCATATGCAACTTTTTGTAGTGGCCGGCGTTGAATAGAAAACTGTTTCACTATTTCGGAGGATTCCTTGAAACCCCTGTTTTTATATCCAGCGTTCGTCCTGATCGCGAGCGCGATGCCCGCATATGCGCAGGAGGCGGATTCGCCGGACCCTGCCGAAGCGGCTGCGCGGCCGGAAAATGTTTTTGACGGCGATTATGTCACGTTGGGTATCGGCGCAGGATACAGCCCGACCTATGACGGATCGGACGATTATAATTTCTTCCCCGCACCGCTTATTCGCGGCAGTATCGACGGGTTTGATTTCGCGGCGCGCGGCCCAGGTCTGTTTGTAGATCTGGCGCGTGACAAGGACCGCGCGAAGGTCGATATTATTGCAGGGCCAATGGTGCGCGCGCGGCTGGACCGCAATTCGGATATTGAAGATCCGGTGGTGCGTGCGCTGGGTGAAGAAGATGTGGGGGTCGAACTGGGCGGTTCATTCGGCCTTGAATTCAATCAGATACTGCATCGCTTTGATTCCATAACTGTGCAGACAGACGTGCTCTTTGACGTAGCCGGCGCACATGATGGCAGCGTCATAAGCCCATCGATCAGCTATAACACGCCGCTCAGCCCGGCCATGTTTGTGATTGTGTCCGCGTCGGCAGAGTTTGTGGATGACAATTATGCGGATACCTATTTCTCGATTACGCCGGAAGGAAACGCGGCAAGCGGGCTTCCGGTGTTTGAAGCCGAAGGCGGCCTGAAAAGCATAGGTGCGTCCATCATCGGTGCATATGACCTGTCGGGTGACGCACGTGATGGTGGCTGGGGGATTTTCCTGCTTGGAAATTATTCGCGCCTGCAAAATGATGCAGCGGCAAGCCCGGTGACATCCATTCGCGGTGATGCGGACCAATGGTTCGGCGCGGCGGGTGTGAGTTATACGTTTTAGTATATTCGGCGGGTATATTTTTTGAGAGTAGATCGTTTTATCCCTCACGGCTGTTTTTCGCTGCTGGGTACTCTGTTTTGTTCGCTCTCACTCACGTTATTGTTTGATGCCCTCTCGGGCATATGGCGGCACCGGCCCTCTCCCCCTCCCAACCTCCCGATAGTGTAATACCACTAGTATATCGGGAGGTTGGGAGGGGGAGAGGGCCGGTGCCGCGCGTTTCAACGCACAAAAAGCGCCGCGTTCCCGCAGACTTTTCCCAGCAGCGAAAAACAGCCGTGAGGGATAAAGGACTCCTGCTGCCCTTACGCTTCAACGCTTAAGTCGCAGTCTCTGCAGAATTTCTCTATCCCATTTTGCGCACGAACACCGTACCTGCCGAATAGCCTGCGCCGAATGAACAGATCAGGCCAGTATCGCCTTCGGACAAGTCATCACTATGCTTGTGAAATGCGATGATCGAACCTGCTGACGATGTGTTGGCATAAGTATCAAGCACGGTCGGGCTCTCGTCCGCGCTGGCTTCATGGCCCAGCACCTTGGATGCAATCAGGCGGTTCATATTGGTATTCGCCTGATGCAGCCAGAGCCGCCGCATATCGGTGCTTTGCAGGCCGAAACGATCCATTTGTTCGCATATCATCGAAGCAACCATCGGCACGACTTCCTTGAACACTTTTCGGCCCTCCTGGACAAAAAGCTTGTCGTCGTCATCGCGTGTTTCGGGATGGGCGCGGTTGAGAAAACCGAAATTGTTGCGGATATTGTTTGAAAACTTCGTCTTCAGCTTTGTGCCCAATATTTCCCAGTGCGACGCGGGGGCCATGTCTTTTGCCTCGACCAATATGGCGGTGGCCACATCGCCAAAGATGAAATGGCTGTCCCGGTCGCGCCAGTTCAGGTGCCCGCTGCAGATTTCCGGATTGATCACCAGCACCGACTTTGCGCTGCCCGAACGGATATAGTCCGCCGCGGTTTGTATGCCGAATGTGGCAGAGGAACATGCGACATTCATGTCAAAGCCAAAGCCGTCTTCCATGCCCAGCGCATCCTGTATCTCGACCGCAATGGCAGGATATGCGCGCTGCATATTGGAGCAGGCGCACAGCACGGCATCTACATCTTCCGCTTTACGGCCTGCACGTTCGAGCGCCTGACGCGCCGCAGCAACACCGATTTCGGCCAATATGCTGATTTCATCGTTGCTGCGTTCGGGCAGGCGCGGACACATGGTTTCAGGGTCGAGTATCGGTTCTTTTGATAATACATAGCGCGATTTTATGCCGCTCGCTTTTTCGATAAACTCGACTGAGCTATGGTCGAGCGCCGCGATCTCGCCTGCCGCGATGGCGTCCGCATTCTTGCGGTTATGCAGGTCAGCATAGGCATTGTAACTTTCGACCAGTTCCTCGTTGGAAATACTGTTTTGAGGCGTAAACAGGCCGGTGGACGAAATAACGGGGATGGCATTCATGGGGAGGTATCCTGCTAGCTGTTGAGCGTTTTGCCGCTTTTCTTTACCATTATTCTATCGCTGCATTCGGGCGGTTACAAGCAGCGAACGCGTCTCTTTCCACAACGGGGCTTCTTTCACACAATGGATTGCCAACCATGCCTGCTTGGCTCTATGCCCTGAGAAAAATAATATCCTGAGAAAAGATAATATGATGAGGAGCGGGTTTATGGCAGGGGCGAAGCGAGATGAATACGGAGATGCGTCGCCCAGTCTGCTATCCCGTTTTATGCGCCGCGCGTTGCTGTGGTTTTACAGGCAGCAGAAATGGACCGCCGTGGGTGAAATTCCTCAGCCGCGCCGCTTTGTCATTGTGGCCGCGCCGCATACCAGCAACTGGGATTTCCTCTATTTCATCGGTTTGACGGGCGCACTTGGCATCCACTCCCATTTTATGGCGAAATCCTCGCTTTTCAAATGGCCATTCAGGAATTTTCTGTTGCAGATGGGCGGCATTCCGGTGCGGCGCAAAAGTTCACATAATTACGTGCAACAGATGATCGACGAATTTGACCGGCGCGATGAGTTCATCCTGACCGTGGCACCCGAAGGCACGCGCAGCAATGTCAAGCAGTGGCGCACCGGCTTTTACCATATCGCGCACGGGGCAGGGGTGCCTATTGTTGTCGGCATGATGGATTATGGCAAGAAGACAGGCGGGTTAGGTGCGGTGATAATGCCGACAGGCGATTATGAAGCGGACATGAAGAAAATTGGCGCCTTCTATAATAGCGTCACCCCCAGGCACCCCGACAAGGCGATGGATGATATTGTTGCGGTGGCGCTGGAGCAGAATGACAAGAGAGAAAAACCATCATGAGCCTTGCGGATATCATGCCTCTTCTGGGTATCAACTTTGCCCAGTTGATCGTAACCATTCTGGGCCTGTGGGGGCTGTCGCTGGTCCTGAAAGATGTATCCTTTATTGATGCATTTTGGGCATTCGGCATGGTGATACTGGCGTGGTTCAGCTACTTGCTCGCCATCCGCAGCGAAGGTGCAACAGGCGTGTATGCGGCTGTGTTGCTGTCACTCACGACGATTTGGGGACTTAGGCTGGGCATCCACCTGCTTACCCGCTGGATGAAAGAGGGTGAGGATCCGCGCTATAAAAAGATTATCGGTCATGTCATGGAAAAGCGCGGATGGAGTTTTGCCGTGGCTTCACTCATCATGGTGTTTCTGATGCAGGCGCCGCTGTTGTTTATCACCAGCCTGCCGGCGCAGGTGGGTATATTGGCCGATAATGGGCAGGTTCTAGGGCCGATCGCCATTATTGGCATTATTATTTCGCTGACCGGGACCGCATTTGAAACAATAGGCGATTGGCAGCTCAAGAAATTCCGTGCCAACCCGGATAATAAGGGCAAGGTGCTAGACACTGGGTTATGGCGGTACACGCGCCACCCTAATTATTTCGGTGATTTTTGCGCATGGTGGGGCATATGGCTGGTGGCGTTCGACCTTAATCCCTGGGTCGGTCTGGCTACGGTTATCGGGCCCATTTTCCTCTCTTTCACGCTGATGAAATGGAGCGGCGGGCCATTGCTTGAACGCGGCATGAAAAAGACACGTCCGAAATATGCGGATTATGTCAAACGCACATCGGCATTCTTTCCCATGCCGCCAAAGGAATAGCTGCACGATATGACTGCTCGCCATATTCAATATTTCATTGCATCGGTTTTCTTCATTCTGGGCGGTTGGGCAGTTTTGGCTCCGCAGTCGGTTATTGATGTGGTTTTTCTACCCGAGTTGCGCGGCGGCAAATTATTACCGTTTGCAATAGCCTGTTTTGGCGCGCAGGCCATGATATCGGGGCTGTTTGCCGCATTCGCGCGCTTTACATCTACAACGTTCCTTGTCTACGGGATCGCGCTGCTGCCATTTTTTGTCTTCAACTGGTGGTTCACATTTGTGGAACCCGTTTTCACCATGTTCGGGCTGCTTGATGCGGTTGGCAATGCCATCATGCTGTGGCTTTGTTACCTTGGATGGAAAAAGACCAGGGCTTAAACCAACCTCTACCGGGCACAGGCCGTTGTCATTTGCCGCAGCATGACTTTGCGTTTTTGCCGCAGGTCCAGCCCCGCATCAAGCAGCGGTGTCTGCGCCTTTTCAAAGTCCGTGGCCGTCATGCCGATAAACTGGCGAAATTCGCGGATCAGATGCGATTGATCAAAGAAACTGAGTTCGGCCAGTTCCGTCTCGCTGGGTGTACTGAGCCCGCGGATGACAGCGGCCATGTCAAGAAAACGGCTGCGGCGCATGATCATTTTGGGCGTGTGCCCGAAATGCTTGGCGCACAAGCGCTCCAGTTGCCTGAGCGACAGGTCGAGTTCGGTTGCGATATCTTCCACTTTACGCGTACTGTCGCTGATGATGATGGGTTCGAATTTTGCGATAGCTTCGGAAACACTGATGTTTCCTAGCTCTGTCTTGCGTGCGCGAACGGCAGATATCATCGCCGCGATAATCCTGTCATCATTGGTGCCAGCGGATTGTATATCAGCCCATAATGTTTGCCCTGTGTCGCCCCATATGTCTTCCAGCTGGCCCATATCGTCTGTATATTCGCGTGCGGCCTTGTCAAAAAGCTGTGACCACCCGCAAGGGCGCAATGCAAAACCGACAACTGTGAAAGGCCCCCTGACCCTGACGGGCATAGGCCGTGAATTGGCCCCGAACAAAAGCGCGCCGTGATGATGGTGCCATTCTCCGTCAGCGCCCATGGCTTCCCAGTCACCGCGTACCAATATCCTGACAAAGGCAGTCTCAGACAGCAGCCTGTCTGGCATGACCATGTCCGCCGGCAATTCGGCTGACATCACATAGAATCGGGCAATGCATTCCGAAAGGTCATCAGGTGGCGGGTAATTGCGTGAAACCAGCATCTGTAAACGCGATCCTTTTCCTTTTCTATCATGACCATAGCATAAAAAGATGTTGCCTGCTCGTTTGCGCATAATTTGCAGGCAAAATGCAGCATTGCGCACCACGCATTGGCACCCTAACATGCTGTGCATGAAACCGGCACATATATTGTACATGGCGATTACAGCCACAATTTTCACCAGCTGTTCAAGCGAACCATATAAAGATGCTGAGAGCGCATCAGTAGATGATCCGCAGCAGCAATTCATGCAGAATCTGCGCGCCCTGTGCGGCAATGCATATGCGGGGCAAATGGTGTCCAAAGACGCCGCAGATGCGGATATGGCAGAAGCCGCCATGGTCATGCATGTGCGCGAATGTAGCGAAGATGCGCTGCGTATTCCCTTCCATGTTGGTGACGACAGGTCGCGGACCTGGGTTATCAGTGAAACGGAAAATGGTCTGCGCCTGAAGCATGATCATCGGCATGAAGATGGCAGCAAGGACGCCGTGACCTGGTATGGCGGTGATACGGCTAGTCAGGGCACGGCCACGCGGCAAAAATTTCCGGTTGATACTGAGTCCATTGCACTTTTCAAAAAACAAGGGCTGGACCAGTCGGTGACCAATGTCTGGGCCGTGGAAGTGACAGACAAGCTGTTCGCCTATGAGCTGTCGCGCGAAAACCGGAATTTCCGGGTCGAGTTTGATATTACCGACCCGGTCACAGCACCGCCGCCGCCATGGGGCAGTGAAGCGGAAGAGTGAAGGCGCATAGATGAGCGACGCCATCAAGCTGCGCGATAGCTGGAAACAGCCTCTGCTGGAGGAATTTCAATCCCCCTATATGCAGGCGCTCAAGCAGTTCCTACTGTCGGAAAAGGCAGCAGGCAACACAGTATATCCTGCAGGCAGCGAATATTTCCGCGCGCTGGATCTGACACCGCTGGACAAGGTACGTGTCGTGATATTGGGGCAGGACCCTTATCACGGTCCTGGGCAGGCGCATGGGCTGTGCTTTAGTGTACGGCCGGGTGTCCGCCCGCCGCCATCCTTGCAGAATATCTACAAGGAGCTGCAGGATGATCTGGGCATAGAGCGTCCGTCGCATGGCTTTCTGGAACATTGGGCAAAGCAGGGCGTGCTATTGCTCAACAGTGTGCTTACCGTGCGTGCAGGCGAGGCGGCCTCACACCAGGGGCGCGGCTGGGAGAAATTCACTGATGCTGTCATCCGCCTGATCGCCGCACGCGACGAACCGGTGGTTTTCATGCTGTGGGGCAGCTATGCGCAGAAAAAAGCGGCGTTTGTGGGTGAAGGCAGGCATAAGGTGCTGCGCGCGGTGCATCCGTCCCCGCTATCTGCGCATCGCGGCTTTATGGGTTGTAAACATTTCAGCCAGGCAAATGCCTTTCTGGAAAGCCAGGGGCAAAAGCCGATCGACTGGAGCGTACCGGACGCAAGTCCCACTTAAGTATTTTTCATAAATTCCACTATCTGCCGCATTGCTTTCTTGCCTTCGCGTATGGGCAGCAACATCCAGACGTGGAACATTTTCTTATATTCGTGATATTCGGTCATAGGGGCGTTGCTATCGGCATCCGCTTTTTCCTTGAGCCGCCGGGCGTCGGGCAGCAATATATCCCATGTCCCCGCAAACATCTGGATTGGCGGCAGGCCATGCAGTTCACCGAATAGCGGGCTGACGCGCGGGTCGGTGACGGGTAGGTCGCCCGCGTACATTTTGCCCGATTGTTTCAGCCCTGCAAGCGCAAGCATACGGTCGCGTTTCTCAAGCTCCGGCTGCATGGCATGGGTGCCTGTGGCATCAAGCCAGGGTGATAGCAACACAAGCCGGGCCGGAAGCGGGCTACCCTCATCGCGCAGCATCTGTGCCAGCGCGAGCGTCATGCCGCCGCCTGCGCTGTCGCCCATCACGGTTATGTTCTGCGCGCCATGGGCGGCGGCCAGGTCCTGATACAGCCTCTGCATTTTGGGTAGCGTCTTTGCCGCCTTGCTCTCGGGAGCCAGCGGATAGAGCGGCACGGTGGCCGATGCCCCCATTGCCTTGCACAGCCGGGCCACAAAGCCCCAATGCGCGCTTGCAATGTCCATGATATAGCCGCCGCCATGCAGGTAGAGAATATGCGCTGCACCGGGCTTCACACCACTTTTGGGCGTAAGCGTATATACCGGATATCCGCGGTCATGCGCGACATCAATATCAAAATCGCGGTGTAGGCGTTTGCCCGGCAGGGCGGGTCTTTTTTCGCGCATTTTGCGAATACGCGCCGCAACCTTTTCGGGTTCTGAGAAAAACGACTTTATGCCCAGCATGGGCAGGAAAAGATTGATGATACGGGAAGACAGGCTTGGCATGGGATGGTTGCTATCAGATGCCATGCTGCATGGCCATATCAGATACTGCCCCGCCGATACTGTTTGGCATGTATGTCTCCTGACGCTAAAGCTCGGCATATGACACGCAATTTTATCCGCACCCTGCTGTTTTTCGGTTTTCTGATTGGCCTGTATTTCGCGATCGATTATCTGCCGATTGGCGGCCAGGCTGAAGAAGACAATATTGAACCCAAAGGCGTGGCCGTGCGTGCGATTGATGGCGATAGTTTTCGCATGGGTGAAGATGAACTCCGCCTCACCGGCATGGATGCTCCCGAATATCGTCAGACGTGCCGTGATGCGGCAGGCGGCAACTGGGACTGCGGCAAGGCCGCCCGGAACGCACTGGCTGCATTGCTGCGCGAAGACGGGCTTAGCTGCACGCTGAGCGCGCGGGACAATTTCGGGCGTGGTATCGCCACGTGCAGCACCGACCGAACATATGACATTGCTGAGACCATGGTACACCGGGGCATGGCGGCGGCCAGTGGCGGCAATTTTGCAGGCGGGCTGATGACCCCGACCTATGCCGATGCAGAACAAAAGGCCAAAAGCGCGAAGCGCGGTATCTGGCAGGGTGAATTTACCATGCCCAGGCAATGGCGTGATGCCAATCCGCATAAACTCACCGCGCCTTTGAATGCGCCGTCCGCAAAGTGACATGTCTGTCGCATGATCTTTCTAATGCAGTATTAGTCTATACAGAACTGCGATTTAGATGAGAGGTTGGGGAATATGTATAATGAAATGCTTACAGAATTGGCCGTTTCCATAGTCATGGTGGTAATGACCGTGTTGATCCATGCTGCAGGCATTTATGCGATGACACGGTTTTTGAAACTTGAGGCGCGTGAAGAAGCGGAAAAACATGTCAGTCCATTCTCTTCTCGTGGTGTCGCTGTTACCCTGACCATAGTACTTGGCCTGTTCGCGTTGCACGGCATTGAAATATGGGCCTATGGCTTTCTGTATCTTTTTCTGGGGGCTATCCCTACTCTTCATGAAGCGATCTATTTTTCGACGATAACCTATTCCACCATAGGTTATGACGATGACGCATTGCAGGAAGCATGGCGGCTTGTGGCTGCAATCGAAGGCGTCAATGGCGTTATCCTGTTGGGCTGGTCCACTGCCTTTTTCGTAAGCGTTGTCGCGCGCATGGGGCGTGGCTGACCAGTATGTGGGCACCATCGGTTATCCGCACATTTTTCCGCTGGCTGCTGGCGCTTCTGTATCTTGCCGCAGGAATCATGCATATTCACTCCCCGGCTGGTTTCCTGGCTATCACCCCTGACTGGGTGCCTTATCCCAAGCAAGTAGTTTTCCTGACAGGAGTTGCCGAAATTGCGGGAGCCATAGGCCTTATGACCCGCCGCTGGCGCTATGCGGCTGGTATCGGCCTGGCGCTGTATGCACTGTGCGTATGGCCCGCCAATATCAATCATGCCGTGAATGATATAGCCGTTGGCGGCCGGACAATGGGCTGGGGCTATCATGCCCCCCGATTGTTATTGCAGCCCGTTATTATCTGGTGGGCTTTGTGGGCGGGCGGCGTCACTAACTGGCCTTTTGCGCGTCACAGTCCAGATGCGGGTTAGCCAGGGCCGTATAGTCCGTAGCGGAACAAAAGCTGCCCGGCTTTGTTACTCCAGCATAGAATGGAGCAAATTATGGAACGTCATGGAGACGAAGTCGAAGTCACTACAGAAGAAGCAAGCGCAGGTACGCGGCGGCACAATGTGCGCTACGTCCTCGCTGGATCTCTATTACTGGCTATCATTGCGATGACCATCGCATGGGCTTTCCCGGCCTTGTTGAGCTAAGGCTGCACATATGGTTTTGAAAAACCGGGCAGCTGCCTTGAGTCTTCTGGCCATCACGGGTTCTCTGGTGCTGGCGGGGTGCGCGACTTTCGAAAAAGGGCCGGTCGGAAATGCCGCCGTGCCTCAGCCAGCCAAAGCGGTCGAGCTCGACCGCTATCTTGGCCGCTGGTATGAAATGGGCCGGTATGAGGCTGGCTTCCAGAAAGACTGTGAGGCGGTAACAGCTGATTACAGCCTGCGTGATGATGGCCATATCCGGGTTGTTAACAGTTGCCGCAAAGGCGGCATTGACGGCAAACTCAGCACCGCTACGGGCAAGGCTAAAATTGTCGAAGACAGCGGCAATGCCAAGCTGCGCGTCTCATTTTTTGGCCCGTTTTACGGTGATTACTGGGTGCTGGACCGCGCAGATGATTATAGCTGGGCGATCGTGGGCGAACCAAGTGGGCGCTATTTATGGATGCTCACACGCGAAGCCAAACCAGCCCCTGACGTGCGCGCGCGTATTGAAAACAGGGTGAAAGAGCTAGGCTATGACTGGGACCTGGTGCGGATGACGAAGCATTAGGAAGCTTCATGCATCGCATGGCTGGCCATCCATTCCGAAGGATAGGGTTCGACCAGCCCCTGCGCGATATTCCAGTCCGCGCGCAGCCACATATCATGATCCTCGGCGCGCAATATGACTGGCATGGATGACGGGTTCACCTCCTCCACGAGTGCGTTTGCATCGCATGTCAGCATGGCAAAGCTCGGCACTTCGCTATCGCGGCAGATGCCGGCAATGGCGAACACCGGTTCGGCGGGCAGCATAAACCAGTGCTGCGCCTTGCGCCCGGTGCGCGGATCGGCGGTGCGTGACCAGAGCGCAAAGCGCGTCACCGGGATCAGGCAGCGAAATTCGGTATGCCTCAGGTTGCCGATCCAGAACGGGCTTTCAAGGTTGCGCACCGTCGTAACTGGCCGATAGTCGCGCGGATCAGGAATGGAGGAAAACGAACTGGGCGGCGGCACGCCCCAGATGCGTGGCACCAGCCGTTTTGCATGCCGCCCCTGCACAATGACGGGTACAGGCCGTCCTGGCGCAGCATATCCGCCCGCCCACGGATCCTTCCCCGCATCGGCGTCAAAGGTCGCGGCGATGGTCTGCGCATCGGTGTCGAGGCGGTAGAGCTGTGTCATACCGGCCCGCAGCGCCAGTCGGGCATCGGCGCATCACCCAGCGCCACTGCAACCGCCGCCGCAGCTTGCAGCCTTGTCGAATCCAGCAGCGGAAGCGGTGAAACGTCTGGCGTTACCAGCAAGGGTATTTCGGTGCATACAAGTGCGGCGGCGTCACAACCCGCCTGTTTCAGTCTTTCGATAATCCGCACGAAACCATCGCGCGTCTTGTCCTGGAATTCGCCCAGGCACAGCTCCTCGAATATCGCGTCATGGATATAGGCGCGGCCCGCTTCATCCGGTATCGCACGTTCCAGCCTGCGGCGCGCCAGCGCGCCTTTGTACACCGGCCCTTCCATCGTCCAGTTGGTGCCCAGCACGCCGATATGACGATACCCGCGCGCCATGGCCTCGCGGGCCACCACGTCGGCAATATGCAGGCACGGGATGGGGAAATCCTCGCCCGGCTGTTCGAGCGCGATATGCGCGGTATTGTCGGGCAGGATAAAGAAATCCGCGCCCGCCGCCGCCAGCCGCCGTGCATCCTCCAGAAACAGCGTGCGCAGCCCCGCAAGATCGCCCGTTTCCCACATCTCCATCGCATGATGCATGGCAATGCCCGACATTGTGATCTGCGGATGGTTGTGCGGCCCCATCGCGGCGATACCTTCCTGCCACACGGTCCGGTAAGACAGTGTCGCGCCCTCCGCACTATGCGCCAAAATGCCGATATGCTTGCTCATGCTATGGGACTATATCGGATGACCGTAGGCAAATATAGCTTCCTCAATCATATTGCGCGTCTCCTCTGGTTGACAGCGTCAGCAAGGCGGTGCGGCGTTGTGATATGCCACCGCCATTCTGGAAGGTCCCGCCCCGGGTGCTGCCGGGACGCTGCAAATGACGGATATCTGCGGTTTTGGGCGCAAAGCTGGCGCGGAAGGTCCCGCCCCGTACGGTGAAAGGTCCCGCCTTGGGGGGGGCGGAGTGGACGAACCATATCCGAACCCTGCGCTCGTGCGCGCCATATCCCAACAGCGCCGCGCGCTGCCATAGCGGGAAAACGCCATAGACAAGGTTTGTGGGTGCTCACCGGAAACAGAAATATGGAGGCAGGGATCAGCATATAAAGCATGTCTTGGCCCTAGCATGCGGGGCGTATTGTAGGAAAATGGTTTGGGTATAGGTGCGGTTTACGGGGGCAGGGGGCTGTTGGCGCGATTATATACGGTTAGGTAGGAAATTTGTGGAAGCGAAAACCTGTCCCAGGGGCGTTATGCGGCCTCTCAGCAGCGGGCTCTCAATTGTCATTCCGGCGAAAGCCGGGGTGACGGGGTTGGTCTTAGAGGTAAGTAAACTGTCACTGCAATTCTTACCGTAATTCTGAAATTTACGGGTTTAGCGTATCCTCGCGGGTACCGCGCATCAGGGTGCCCAGCACGAGCGCGACCAGCAGCAGCGCCGGGACATCACCCCACATATGGCCCATATGCTCCGGGTTTTGCAGCGATTGCACCGCCATGATGAGCGCATGCACCACGCTCGACCAGATGGTAAACCAGATCAGGGAACGATGTGCCGCCGGATTGGCGGCGGCGCGGATCAGCATGATCCCCAGCGTCGCATAAACTCCGATAATCATCATGTAATAATGCGAACTATAGGGTGCGCCTTCATGCCACATCCAGCCGGAAGGCCAGACCAGCGCCAGCGGATAGATCAGGCAAAATATCACACCGAATAAAACGAGTGCGACTTGCAGATAGCTATAACGACCAATCATGGTTTCTCTCCCCCTTCCCGGTATGACCCGGGGAAGGATGAACGCTAGGCTTTATTGTGGCATGTGGCAAGCGCGGCAGGCGCGGGTGCGCTTAGCTTCCCTTAGCTTCGCACCCAGGAAGCTGTTTAATCCGCCAATGTAGGACAAGCCGCGTTGGATTTTCCCTACACAGGGCCTTTACGCACGGCCGCCTTCATCCGGTGCGGCGCTATCTGGTGTGTCATCATTTGGCAGGATATCGTCATCCGCA
This sequence comes from uncultured Sphingomonadaceae bacterium, assembly GCA_947497085.1. Lineage (GTDB taxonomy): Bacteria > Pseudomonadota > Alphaproteobacteria > Sphingomonadales > Sphingomonadaceae > Alg239-R122. The sequence goes on along the minus strand of CANMFE010000003.1, from coordinate 103,044 downwards.
TCATCATCATCGACAATATCCGCAAGCCCTGCAAAGCCATATTCAGAATCCCCGAAATCCTCACGCCAGCCATTTTCATCCCGGCTCTCATCGCCCCAGGCCTCATCGTCCCAGCTCTCATCGTCATCCCGATCCGTATCATCCCAATCCGCATAATCCCATTCCTCATCATCAGGGCGGCCCAGCGCATCCAGTGCGTCGGGCAGCGGTGAATAGCCGGCGTTCCATTCCTCCACCTCGGCGCGTTCGTCCATGCTCAGCACGCTTTCGGTGCCCACGCCATAAATATCGCGGCGATGATGGCGCAGCAGGAACATCAGCAGCCGGTCGTTGATCTTGCGTTTCATGCCGCATATGTTGCCATCGCGGTCGAACACCGGCTCGCGTATGCCGTTAATGGCGCGGGCAAAGGCGATATCGGTAAGCTGGCGCGATGCCTGTGCAATCGCCATGTCCCATGCCCGGGCAAAGCTTTCCGCGCCGGGCGCACGGCGCAACTGATACGCGCTGCGCGCTGTCATGCCCGCATCTGCCGCGGCCTCTATAACCAGACCGGTGTCGGCGAGCGCGGCAATAAAAATCCGCTGCCGCTCGGGCGTCCATCCCGAAACGCTCACCCGCTTGCGCGGGACAGGGGCAAAACCGGGACCGGCATCGGCGGGCGCATGGGCGGCGATATCAGGCGGCATCATATCCTGCGGCGCATCGGCAACGCCGCGTGAGGCGCCGCACGCGGCTATCGCAGGGCCACTATGCGGATGAGGCGGCTCTGCCGAACCACCTCCGCCACCATGTGCATGAATGTCAAAGGGGTCAAATTCCTCCGTTACAGGCGCGGAATCCTCAGGGCGAGCGGGTGTATATGGTTTTGTCATGGTGTAGCATATAACCTATATGGTTATATGTAGGAAAGCGGATATATGATGCGCATGATCGCGTTCAGCGACATGGTGCTTTCGTCGGGGTGGTGGCTGTGGGTGTTTAGGGGGTAAGGGGGCTTTTGGTGTAATTATATGTGGTAAGTTTTTGTGGAAGCGAATGCCCATCCCATGGGCGTTATGCGGCCTCTCAATTGTCACCCCGGCGAAAGCCGGGGTTTCCTTCCTTCCTTTGCAATGTAAGCAATTGATAAAAGAAAAGGAGATACCAGCGTCCGCCGGTATTATGATAAAGCTTGGTGCCGCATGATAATTTTGACTAGACAAAACCCATGAAACACGGCTGGATCTACATCCTGACTAATCAACACCACAACGTGGTCTATATTGGCGTCACATCAAACCTGCCCGCGCGTATCATGGCGCACCGCAGCGGCGAAGGCGGCACATTCACTCGCCGCTATAAATGCACCAAACTCGTGCATGTCGAAGAATTCGCCACTATCGAAGAAGCCATCGCCCGCGAAAAGGCGGTCAAGGAATGGAAGCGGGCATGGAAGGACGAACTGATCACAGTGGGCAATCCCGAATGGCTGGACCTGTTCGACCAAATCAACGGGTAGCTGGCCCAAGTGTCACTTAGGCGCTCTCTCTGTCATACCGGTGCCCTCTCTCTTCGTCATACCGATCTTCTCAACCGTCATCCCAGTACTCTCTCCGCCATTACGGCACTCTCTCCGTCATTCCGGCGAAAGCCGGAATCTCCTCCCTTCCTCCTGCAACACGGGCACATAACAAAGAAAAGGAGACCCCGGCTTCCGCCGGGGTGACGGGTGGGTGTATAGGGGTTAAGTGAGTTGTCACTGTAATTGATTGGAGTCATTGATAATCGCAATCATATTAAATTAATGTTGCCAATTGTTAAGTTATTCCTTAACACACTAATTGCATGAGTGATTCGGATGATTATGAAGCGATAGATTGCGACCTTGCCATTACCGGCTCTGATGGGCGTGTGGTTTTTGCGAAAAAGATCACCGAGGAATTCACGAAACTTGTTAGCAAAAAACAAGCGAGGCTTTTAGCAAATGCGAAATTATGGGCCGATGGCCATCGACCAAACTCAGAGCAATTCCAAGGAAACGAAGGCAGATGTGGTGGAAAAAATGACCGGATGCTGGTGGCGGTAAAAGCTCGAAAAATACGTTTATATGGGTTTATTCGACGATTTCTGGATACGAAAACTTTGTTTATCGTGGGAATAGATGTTGCGAAAAAACAAGATAAATCAAATCCGCGCTCGATAAAAAAATCAAAGACTGCGGTAATAAATTTAGATGAAAAGTGTGGTGATTAAAATGACTGACGTCTTCAAGAAAATACTTTCCTCCGACGAGTTTCGCGAAGAGTCCTTCGTCGCAGAGACGCAAGCAAAATTGGCCGAACTCTTGGACGAACGAGGGTATTCCCGTGCAGAGCTTGCACGTAAACTCAATGTATCAAGAGCACGAGTGACTCAAATTTTTTCCGATGATGCGAACAACCTTACTTTGCGCCTACTTGCCCGAAGCTTCCTTGCTTTGGGTGAGGAGCCCGTTATTTTAACTCGACAAGAATATGAAGATCTAAAGAATCAAACGAGGAAGAAAGTAGATGATAGGAATCTGGCATCTAGAAAGGATACAGCATTAGCTGCAGGATTAGAAACTTGGCTGATTGCTGATCTCCTAAGAGCAAACAAAGAAACCAATAAAGCAGGGCAGGAAAAAGGGTTCAAAAAGAGTGGAGATATTTCAAAATGGATTGATCCAGCACCAAATGTATACCCGCTGAGGAGACGAGCAAATGGCTAAAAAAATAAAACCTAAAGATAACTGCCTTCCCGATCGCAGCGAGATCAGTGAAATCGATCCGGAAATATACAATTCTATTGCAAGATGCGCTCAGTTATTGGCAGTACAGTTGATTGATTCCAGCTTTAGCATTGACCCAAGCTATTTTGATCATGAGATTGAAGGTAAACTGAAGGTTGACTACTCGGATGTTCATTCCTCTTTTGATCAAGAGGAAAGGGTTGCAACTTGCATTTTTCACCTTGAAACGATGAAAAAGAAGGGAAACAAAAAACTCTTTTCATTGAAGGATAAGTTTGTAGTTTTTTATCACATTGCCGCAGAGTGTGATGATTTCCATGCGAATGCATTCGCTAAGAAGGTTGGCTTTGTAGCGTGTTATCCATATTTTAGAGCACATTTTGCTCAAACTGCATCGTTCGCGAATGCAGACATGCCAATTCTACCTACTGTTGCATCAATGCCCGTGAAAAAAGTGATTAAGGAGGCAGTAACATCATGAAGCGATTATGAGGGCAATTAAGCCCTAGGAGATAAATAATGTATAAGTGTATTGATACTAACGGTGATAGTTGGGAAATCTACAAGTCCGGTCAGCAGTGGCGCTGGAGGCGGACTGCGGGTAATGGCCGGATTGTTGGTTCTTCTTCCGAAAGCTACGTCAATCGTTCGGATTGCGAGGCTAATGCTCGCCGGAATGGAATGGGCTGTACTCCTAGTTAATCAAAAACAGAGTGAATGAAGTGAGCGGCGGCAAGTCTAAAGACTTACGTCGCTCTTTTCACCCTCACCTCATCCGCCGGCAAATAGAGCCGGTCGCCCTTCTCCTTATACACTTCCGCCATCTCGCGCATGCCTTGTTCTGCCGCCGCCTTGCTGGCTGCTGCTGTGTCCGCGCCCAGTTTCTCCGCGGCGATGAAACCCTCTGCGCTCTGGTTTTGTTTGCTGGCGAAGTCGCGGACTTCCTGGCTGATCTTCATGCTGCAGAATTTCGGCCCGCACATGGAGCAGAAATGCGCGGTCTTGGCGCCTTCCGCCGGGAGCGTCTGGTCGTGATATTCCTCCGCCGTGTCGGGGTCTAGCGACAGGTTGAACTGGTCGCGCCAGCGGAATTCGAAGCGCGCCTTGCTGAGCGCGTCGTCGCGGACCTGTGCCGCCGGATGGCCCTTGGCAAGGTCGGCGGCGTGCGCGGCGAGTTTATATGTCACCACGCCGACCTTCACGTCATCGCGGTCGGGCAGGCCCAGATGCTCTTTCGGCGTCACGTAACACAGCATCGCCGTGCCGTACCAGCCGATCTGCGCCGCGCCGATGCCGCTGGTGATATGGTCATATCCGGGCGCGATATCGGTGGTGAGGGGGCCGAGCGTGTAGAACGGCGCCTCTCCGCAGACTTCGAGCTGCTTGGTCATATTTTCCTTGATCTTGTGCATCGGCACATGGCCGGGACCTTCGATCATCACCTGCACATCGGATTTCCAGGCGCGGTGGGTGAGTTCGCCGAGCGTGTAAAGCTCGGAAAACTGTGCCTCGTCATTGGCGTCGGCAATGCTGCCGGGGCGCAGGCCATCGCCGAGTGAATAGGCAATGTCATAGGCTTTCATGATCTCGGTAATATCATCGAAATGTTCGTAGAGGAAAGATTCCTTATGATGCGCGAGGCACCATTTTGCCATGATCGACCCGCCGCGTGAGACAATGCCCGTGACGCGCTTCGCCGCCATCGGCACATAGGGGAGCCGCACGCCCGCGTGGATGGTGAAATAATCGACGCCCTGTTCGGCCTGTTCAATGAGCGTGTCGCGGAAGATTTCCCAGGTCAGTTCCTCGGCAATGCCGCCGACTTTTTCAAGCGCCTGGTAAATCGGCACGGTGCCGATTGGCACGGGCGAATTGCGGATGATCCATTCGCGCGTGTCGTGGATATTGCGGCCGGTGGAAAGGTCCATGACCGTGTCCGCGCCCCAGCGGGTGGACCAGACCATCTTGTCGACTTCATTGGCAACGTCGGATGCCACAGCTGAGTTGCCGATATTGGCGTTGATCTTGACCAGGAAATTGCGGCCGATTGCCATCGGTTCGGTTTCCGCATGGTTGATATTGCTGGGGATGATGGCGCGGCCGCGTGCGACCTCGTCACGGACAAACTCGGGCGTGACATAATCGGGGATGGAGGCACCGAAACTCTCTCCGCTGCGGTTATATTCGGCAAGGCGTTCACGGCCCAGGTTTTCGCGCTCGGCGACATATTCCATTTCGGGCGTAATAATGCCGCGGCGCGCATAGTGCATCTGGCTGACATTCCTGCCCGGCTTGGCGCGGAGCGGCCGCGTAACAGGATGCGGGAAGGGTTCGACGCCGGCATTTTTGGAATTATTTGGGCGGTCGGGCCGCAGGCCGTTATCCTCTGGCTTGATGGCGCGGCCATCATATTCCTCGACATCATCGCGGCCCATGATCCACTCCCGGCGCAGCTGCGGCAGGCCTTTGTGGATGTCGATACTGGCCTCGGGGTCGGTATAGGGGCCGGATGTGTCATAGACGCGCACCGGATCCTCGCCGCCTTCCAGATGGATTTCACGCATGGCGACGCGGATGCCGCTGCCCGATTTCGCGGCGACATGGATTTTTTTCGATCCGCGAATGGGGCCGGTGGTCACGCCGATACGGCCATCTTCTTTTTCGGTTCTTGCGGGTGCGTCGCCCATGGATAGTCTCCTTGATATTGGCGGAGAGGCTGGGACGGGCGGCGCTGAATATTGGCGCGGATGCCGTTCCCTCCCTCCGCCAGTGTTAGCTGGATCAGGTTCAACGGGTCGCGGACATTCCGCTCTCAACCCGTAACGACACGGGCTCCCCGGGGATATGGATGCAATGTAGGCATTTATATGCGCAATGTCATGCGGATTCTGGCAATGTACTTTGCGTTTAAATATTACATATAAACATAAATAAAAATAACAGAAAATACCTTTCTAGCAATGTTTGAAAAAAATGTTATAGTAAAAGAAAAATACTCGAGTCGCATATTTCTTAACCTAGAGGATATGAAAATGGACAAGAGTGAATTTCCGCAAAGAATAATGGCTGCCAAGCTGGCCAATGATTTAAACGCTTCGAAGACATTACAGCTTATTGATGATCAGACGAAGCATATTGGCGAGATTTTAAGGTCTGCGGCTGATGAAATAGGTACGGACAGGCTTGTGTCCTGCATATTGGAAAATGATCCTGTCTGGGCCATCAACGCGCTAAAATACCTCCCCAATCTTGGAAAGCACAGGGATGCGCTGGTCGCGATGTCTCAAAAGCTTATGCCGGACACGGCCGATGCTATACAGCCGGAAACGGTGAATGGGGTTCCGCCATCTGTGCAGTATGTTGAACTCTACCTGATATCCGGCGCGGCGTTTGAATGTCACTTCACCATGTTCTGGCAGAGCGCACCTGATGTCAATCAGCCCTGGGCTGGCGACCCGACCCAGAAAGGCTGGATCTGGAGTGATAAGTTAAGCATCTCCATCAACCGCAGCTACACCTATGACTGTGCGCATTTCCAGATACCCAACTGCCCGCTTGCGGTTGGTGACCGTGTCTGGCTGAATGTCTCTATTGTGTGCGGCAACTGGTATTCGGTGACACAGGTGCCTTTCATTTACGCGCAGAACGGGCAGACCGGCAGGGTCAATACCTGGGGTGCTTCGGTGGACCCGAAATTTGGATATAATGCATAATATTCACCGTTTCAGCACTGCCTGTCCCATGGGATAAAGGATGGTGTAGCTTTGCGGCAGCGCGATGACAGTGCCGTCGCATTGCAGCGTGACGGGTGTAGGCTGGGCGCTGCTTACGGTTGCCAGCCATTTCTTGCCGGGTTTTGACAGGGTCAGGCTGGCCGCCCCGATCTGCCGCGCGCTTGCATCGGACAGTGCGACAGGGACAGTTTCGCTGTCTGCCCAACTTTCAAACCTGTCTTCCTTTGGCAACATGCTGACGGCGGCATTGATGCGGATGGTGGCGGCATCCCCATCCAGCGCAGCGACGCTGTACCTTACATTCACATGCGGTTGCAGGTCCGGGCCAGGCACGGCCATGGCCGCATCCTCGATCGCGGTAACGGGCGCAGGCAAAGCGCGGGCCGGATGCGGGGGGTAGGGATAGCCGACATTCTTGCCGGTAATGCGGTTATAGCGGACAATCTGGCCGGTCGGTATAATCGCTTCATACTTCCCGTCATCATCCGCATCGACCAGGCAGTTCATCCGGTATCGGCCCTTGGGCTCGCCCGTCAGGTCGGTGCGCTTTTCCGGCGTACACATATGGATTTCAGCGCCGACCATATATTCGCGGAACACGGTGGGGTTCTTCTTTTTGGGCGCTGTCGCAATGATATCATCGGACAGGCGGAATTTGCGATATTGCAGCGCGCGCTGGTCGGTGAGCAGCGCCGTGCCTTTCTTAAGCTGCATATTGTTGGCAGTCATCGGCTGCGCTTCGGCTATGCCCGTGAAAATTTCCGCAATGCTGTTGTTCAGCCGGTTGCAGTCAAATTCCGGGGCCTGTTCCTGCGCAGATAGCGGACCCATTGCCGCCGCGACAGCCAGCGCCAGTGTGCCCGCACGGGCATATCTATGATAGAATATGGTCAGCATGGTCTATATTTAGCGGACCTGTATATCTGCCGCAATATCGCCCTAGCCGGACGCGCCGGTTTTTACACCTGCACGATCCAGTTCGGGTCCGAGCCGCCCGGTCAGCCACAGAAAATACATTTTGAAATCCGCGGCCAGTGACCAGAGCGGATAGGTGAAAGTGGCGGGGCGGTTTTTCTCGACCGTGAAATGCGCGAGCCAGGCAAAGAAATACCCCGCCACCGGCATCGCAAGCAACCACAGCCATTTTCCGGTGATGATGGTGTAAAGCGCCACCGCGATCACCAGCGTCGTGCCGATATAATGCAGGTTGCGTGTGCGCGGCTTGCTATGTTCGCGCAGGTAGAATGGCCAGAATGTTTCAAATGACTGATATTCGCGCATGGTGATTACCTTATATACCTAAACCTCTCCCATTGGGAGAGGGCAACGAGACTTGGCAAGCCCCGCGCTTGTCGAAGGGCTGCCTAGTCGCAGTGGGTGAGGGGTGGCGGTCTCTCGATATGTCCGATCCCCCTCACCAATTTCGACTAGCTATCACAGATAGCAAGTCTTCATATCCTCTCCCATAGGGAGAGGGTTTTTAGCCATTATTTTTACCGCTATCACTCGATTGCGAGGCTGGGCCGTCGGTTTTCGGTGCAGCTTTCTTCTGCGGGGCAGGGGACTGCTTGATCCGGGGCTTTGCCGCGACTGGCTTGGCCTGTGCAGGCGATGGCTTTGTTTCTGCCTGCTGTGTTGGCTTGCCTTTATCACCCCCATCAACTGTCGCACCCGCGACCAGATTGTCGAGCGATTGCCCATCCAGACCCAGCTCTTTCATTAGCCCGTCAATAACCGGTGCCTGCGCGCGGTAGGAAAGCGCTGCAGCCACAGCATCGTTGGCGAGATTGCCCGAACTGCTGCCGCTATTGCCGCCACTTCCCGATCCTCCGCCGGAAGCACCGCCATTTTGCGTAATGCCGTCCACCTGTACGATCTTGATCGAGTCGATTGCCTCCATTGGCTTCGCCGCTTCCCTGACCACTTCGGGCAGGACATTCAGCAATGCCAATTTGGTTTGCAGTGATATCTGGTCCGATGACAGGATATTCGCCGCTTCATTGACCGCTTTTTGACCCGCTGCTTCGACTTCAAAGCGGACGCGGGCGGCGTCGGCGCGCAATTTTTCTGCTTCCGATTCTCCCTGCGCTTCCAACCGCAGCGCTTCCGCGCGGTTGGCCGATGCTTCTTTCTCGGCTTCGGCTTCGACCTTGACGGAAATAGCTTCGCGTTCGGCCTCTTTCGATGCTTCGATCAGCTCGATGCGTTTCTGACGATCGGCAATTTCGGTTTCACGCGACGTTGCAACTTGCTCTTCGGCAGCCACGGCTTTGGCGCGTGCCGCGTCTGCCTCGGCCTTGGCTTGGCTTTCTTCGCGTGACTTGTTCTGAATGGCAATCTGCTGTTCCTGACGGGCTATTTCAATGGCCTGTTGCTGCGTGATTTCCGCCTCCTTAACTGCCCGGTCGGCTTCGATCTGGCGCGAGTCAATCTGCTTCTTCGCCTCGATCCGTGCTTCTTCGGCCTCGCGGTTCCGGATAGCCTGTTGGCTGGCGACTTCGGACGATTGCGCGGCCCGGCGAACCTCGACTTCGCGTTCCTGCTCCAGACGCGCAAATTCATTGTCACGGCTAATCTCGAAAGATTTTTGATCGGCTTCGAGATTTTTCGTTTCCATTTGCACACGCGTATCCTGCTCGATGTCGTTGCGCGCTTTCTTGCGCAATTCGATCTGCTCGGTCAGCTTGGTCAGGCCCTCGGCGTCAAACGCGTTATTGGCGTTGAAATGCTCAATGCTGGTCTGGTCGAGCCCGGTCAGCGAGACCGATTCCAGCTCCAGACCGTTCATGGCGAGATCGGCAGAAGATACCTGCTGCACTTTCTGCACGAAATCGGCGCGCTGTTCGTGGAGCTCGTTCATCGTCATACCAGCGGCGACGGAGCGCAGCGCATCGACGAATTTACCTTCGACCAGATCTTTCAGTGCCTCGGGCTGCATGGTGCGAAGGCCGAGCGTCTGTGCCGCCATGGCGAGCGCTTCACTGTCGGGACGCACGCGAACATAAAATTCCGCCTTCACGTCAATCCGCAGGCGGTCGAGCGTAATCAGCGCGTCCTGGTTCTTGCGCTCCACGGCAAGGCGCACGGTATTCATGTTCACTGGCATGGTTTCGTGCAGCACGGGCAGTACCATGGCGCCGCCGTTCATGACGACTTTCTCGCCGCCAAAACCGGTGCGCACAAATGCGATTTCCTTTGTCGCACGGCGGTACAGCCGGGTGATAATGATCGCCAATATGATGAATGCCACAAGAGGCACGCCCACAAAAAGGGCTAAGCTGGATAGATTCTCAAGCATATATTCTCTCTTTCTATATGGCCTGTCAGTGGGCGATATCCATGGATTTTGGCCAAGGGAATCGGCGCCGCGACAGGCGGTTGATTGCAAGGTAACAATTTTCGGTGGCCGTGCGACTCAAATCGTCACCTGGCCGGTTTGGTAACAGCATGTTTCCGCCAGATCGCAGGATACAGAGGCTGAATATCAATTCGGGCGGTCCGTCAGCTGCCCAGTTTTGGCACATGGGAATCCCCATGCGAGATGGCTTTAAATATGCGGTTTTCACGGCGGACGAGGAGGATTTTCTCTCCCTCGTGCAATATCTGCCCCGCATTGTCGGGCTCGACCATGATATAATGGTTGTGCCCGTGTATATCGGTGACCTTGGCGCGTGCAGGTGACCCTGTTTCGGCGCGGCCGGTATGCACAGTGGCAAAGCGGCCAACCAGCGATCCGATATTGACCGCAGTCGTTTCATCCTGCGGAATGATGCGCGACAAGGGCCGCGACAACAATCCTGTAAGCGGGAGCGCGGTGACCGCGGCAATAGGCGCGGCGAGCCAGGGGCTGAGCAGTGACCCTGTCAGTGTTTCGATAAACTGCTGCCCGGCCAGGCCAATCATACCGAATAATGCCAGGAACAGCACCAGCAGCATCATGAGCGGTAGCCGGCCCAGGCCTAGCATCGCGAGCAGACCATCGGCAGGACCGCCCGCATCAAAATCTGCGTCCATGTCCATATCAATGTCCAGATCGACATCCAAATCGGGACTGAGGTCGCCCAGGCCGATAGCCTGCAGCACGCCTAGCGCAATCATCAACAGTAACGCCCCGGTGAAAATCAGGTTTTCATCAAGTAGCCAGAAATCGAACACGCGTTATAACCCTCTCTAAACAGCGGCTATATTGCGCCTGCCGTCTATATGAATATGGGATTAACATGGCGCTATTTCAAGATATGCGATGTCGATTTTCGCGCGGCGATGTACGATTTTTTTATCAGCATTCGCCGATTTTCTGGACAGTTTGCCGGACGATAAAGTGAAGATTGTCCTGTATCGCTTCTTCATATTTGCTGATGCGTACTGACACGGAATATCCGTCATCACGCTTTGTGCCATGCATATCAAGCGAGGTAATATCGCCTTTGCTATCGGTGCAGGACAGTTCGTGGTTGAAATTGGCTCCGTTCTTTTCGCGCGCAACAATTTCGCACTGCATCGCAACGCCGCGAGAGAGTTTTTTAACAAAATCCCCCATATCGATCATCTGCGGCTGATCGGTGGCGACGCAGAAGTTTTTTATCTTTTCAATGCCCGAAGACCTGCGCACTTCCTGTTGCAGGATTTCCCTTGCCATTTCTGTCTGGCCTGAGGCCATTGTCGAGACAGTGAGTGACGGCACGCTGATATCCTGTTCATAATATCCCGCGCCAAGCTCACCGACCATATCTTCGGGGTTGGAACTGCCCATGGCGCTGCACCCGGCCAGTAACGCCGTAAAGGCTGCAGAACAAAAAATCATGTGTTGCCGCATGTCATCCTCCATGAATGGCTGTGCAAGACGCGATCCTGCAAATCCCTGCTTACATTCAAAATATTAAGATAAAGGCAAAATGCTAAGATAAAGGTAACGCTTCCGTGGGGCATGACGGGCTGATCTGGCAAATACACGCATTGTGCAGCCAATCTCCCAAGATACGCTATTGCGCATATCGCGGCGGTGCACTAGCTTTCCGGCAAATATATTAGGGGAGTTTATATGAAGCATCACGCCATTTTTGCGGCCATGGCCGCTATTCCAGCCATGATTGCCGCCACGCCTGCACTGGCGCGGCCGATGACACCGGAAGACGTGTTGAAAGTGGAACAGGTGGCGGAAATCGCCATTGCCGCGGATGGGTCGCAAATGGCGATTGGCGTGTCCAAGGCGCCCGATATAGCAAAGGGCGCGGAAAACGGTCCTGCCGAACGCACCATGTATGTTGCCTCTGTGCGTTCCGGCGGTGCCAATACGGCGCGCTCTTTCCTGCCCGAAGACATGAATGTGCGCAGCCTTGCCTATTCGCCCGATGGCCGGATGATCAGCTTTTTATGGAAACCGGATGGTGATGATGCAAAAACTGCGGTCTATGGCATTCCTGTCGACGGCGGCGGTCACCGCAAGCTGGCCGGTATAAAGGACGCGAGCGTATCGGATTATGCCTGGGCACCGGATTCGCGCACGATCTACCTGCGTTCTGGCGCGGCAGAGGACAAGAAACGCAAAACCGAAAGCAAGGCGGGCTTCAACGCTGTTATCTATGAAGAAGAACAGAATTTCGCCCGGCTTTTTGCCGCCGATATAATGGCGGCCGAAGGAGCCGAGCCACGTGCCATAAATGTCGAAGGCGAAGTGAGCGATATGCGCGTATCGCCTGATGGCCGGTGGCTTGCCGTGGCGTCCGCACCGACAACGCAGGTGGATGACAGCCTGACATCCACCCGCGTGCATATTATCAACACAGCCAATGGAAACCGCCGTGCCGTGGTGGCAACGCCGGGCAAGATCGGTGATTTTGAAATCTCGCCCGATGGCGGCACATTGTCGCTGGTTGCGGCGGTGGACAAAAATGATCCGGCGGCGACCACGCTTTACATGGTCGATACGGCAAATGGCGCGTTTCGTGCCGTGACCGAAGGGCAGGCAAACGCTGCGGTTGACACGGAATGGATGGGTGACGGAAGGCTGGCCGTGGCAATGCATGTCGGCGCGCAAAGCGAGCTGCGTTTCTATAATGCAGCGGGGCAGTTGCGCGAGACCATAGATCCCGGCGCGCTGATATTGCGCAGCATTGATGCGGGCGGCGGCAAGCTCGCCGCGATCGCGGATACGCCGCAGCACCCGCGTGAGGCATTCCTGCTGGAGCGCGGCAAGTTCACGCGCTGGACCAGCCATAATCCCTGGCTGTCGCAAATCGATTTGGGGCGGCAGCGGACCATCCGGTACACGGCGCGCGACGGACAGGAAGTCGAAGGCGTGCTGGTCGAACCGGTGGGCGGTGCCCCCTCGGGCGGTGCGCCCACTATTTTCGACGTGCATGGCGGTCCTGAGGCGCATGAATCCAATGGCTGGGTCACCAATTATGGCGGCCCTGGTCAGGTTGCGGCCGGCAAGGGCTATACCGTATTTCTGCCCAATTATCGCGGCTCGACCGCCTATGGCACGGCCTTTTCCAAACAGCACCAGAATGACTATGCGGGCAAGGAGTTTAATGACCTTGTCGATGCGATTGGTGCGTTGTCCGACATGGGCCTGACCAACAAGGACAAGGTGGGCATTACCGGTGGTTCCTATGGCGGCTATGCCTCGGCCTGGGGCGCAACCGCGCTGAGCGAGCATTTTGCCGCGAGCGTAATGTTTGTCGGCATTTCCAACCAGATTTCCAAATTTGGCACGACCGACATTCCCAATGAAATGTTCCTGGTGCACTCACGCAAATGGCCGTGGGAAAACTGGCAGGGTATGCTGGAACGCAGCCCGATCTATCATGTCGACAAGGCGAAAACGCCAATCCTGATCCTGCACGGTGAGGATGACACGCGTGTTGCACCAAGCCAGAGTTATGAGCTGTACCGCAATATCAAGGTGCGTCAGCCAGACACGCCGGTACGTCTCGTACTCTATCCCGGTGAAGGCCATGGCAACCGCAAGGCTGCGGCGCAATATGACTATAATGTCCGCATGATGCGCTGGATGGATACTTACCTGAAAGGTTCGGGCAGCAAGATGCCGCCGGCGCGGTTTGACCTGCCCGAAGGTTTTGCGGGTACAAAGAAGGAAAAAGCGGAATAAACGCAGTTTTTTGGTTATCATGGGCGGGAACGATTATGTTCTCGCCTAATCCGCATGGTCTCGGTTACCTTCACCTTCATTCCCGCAGAGACGGGAATCCAGCCCACGCTGGGTGATAATTATGCCAAGGAGCCCCAACCCCTTCATCCCGCGTGGTTATAGAACGCGATCTCGATTTCCACGTCCTTTTCGGCTTTAAGATGGTGCATTACCTCTGGTGGAATAACGATGGCATCACCTTGTGTGAGCGCACGCGGCGCAGTGCCGTCATCCCAAACAAAGTCAATGTCACCGCTATGTACCGTCAATATTGCCCAGCAATTATGCTTCAGGTTGTGACTGGAAAGCAGCGGTGCCGGTATAAGATGCCGGGCAAACGGCCCGATGCTGCGATAGCAATTGGCGTTTTCAGGCAGCGGCTTGCCGGTGTCGTGAAAGAGGGACATATCATGCTGCTCCACGAATGATGGCAATGCTGACCCCGAATAGGGCAAGCATGGCGGGGACAGTCAATATCTGTACTGCGGCGGCTGTTACCGAAAGCGGTCCTGTCCATGTTTCGATGATCTGTTGCCGCAATACTGTTTTACCGCGTTGTGACACATTGATATTCACAAGAACGGTAGCTGTGCCAAAATACATGACCGTATAGGCAATACTGATTGCAATCATGAAAACTGTTTCTGTATCGCGCGCTGTGGCAAAAGCGATAGCGATAAAAAACACCGCATATGCGGCGAACATAAGCCCCCATATCCAAAACGGATACTCAAACCGGCTATGTTCGGAATGAAATTCGGTTTTTTGCGTCCAGCTAGCTTCCGGCAATTCGTATCCGCATTCGGCCAGAGCGTGGATATCGAGTTCCTGCAACATATCAAAACTCCTTTACATTGCGCGCGCCGGTTAATCCGTCGCGCTGTATGGCGATGCCATTCATCAGACTGTTGGCGATCATGCGAGCGCGTTCATGCACATGCTCTGCTGCATCAGGGGAGGCATGTATGTCCGTCAACGTTTTGCGGAATAGGTCCAGCCAATGCGCAAAATGCGTCTGATCCAGACCTGGAATGGCAAGGTGCTTGACCATTGGATTGCCCGAAAACGTACCGCTATTGTGCAACACGGATGCCCAAAAATTCTTCATGCGAGCAAGATGGTGCGGCCAATCATGGATTTTTTGCGCAAAAATAGGGCCCAGCATCTCATCCCGCTGAATGGCGGCATAGAAATTTTCCACCAGTGCCGAGATGAAAGCGGTATCAATACCAATCGCTTCGGCGGCCAGGCGCTTTTGCAACCGGGCCTTGGTAGCATGGTCTTGTGCGCCTTGCGTGGGTGTGACAGTTTTCTTTTCTTTGGGTTCATCGGAAGGCATAAAGCGACTCATTTATAAAAGATGCATTCCATATATATCTTTTATAAATGCTGTCAATTAAAGATTGATATGGTATATATCTTTTATGAGACTGAACCTGCATACCGATTATGCCCTGCGCATGTTAATGTTGCTTGCTGCACGCGGGGAGCAGCTTTCAATTGATGAAATCGCGGCACATTATGGCATTTCACGCAATCACCTGGTTAAAGTGACGGGCGGGCTAGTTCATATGGGGCTGGTCAATGCCAAGCGTGGACGGGGCGGAGGCCTGACGCTTGCGCACTCACCGCGCGACATTAATGTTGGCAAAGTGGTGCGTACGATGGAAAGCCTGGACGGTTTCGTAGAATGTTTCGATATGGCGGAAAATACATGCCCTGTAGCGGGTGTATGCGGCTTGCAGGGTGCCTTGTCGGCGGCGCTTTCCGATTTTCTAAAGCGGCTCGACAGCTACAGCCTCGCCGATATTCTGCCCGAAAGAAACAGATTTATGGCCCGGCTTGAAGCCATCAGCGCCTGATCAGTTCGCTGTATCCTCTGCACCGTGATATTTCAGTTCTAGATAGCGTTCGCGGACCGCCAGTTGGTCGAGTTCACCGTTGGCGATTTTGCGCGTCATGCTGTCTATTTCCTGTTCAATTGTCTTGAGCCCACCGACCAGCTGTTCTTCGGGTGTCCGGCCATTACGCTCTTCTTTCTGAAGGTGCGGCGGAATACGGCGGAAACCGGTGATAAGCTCGGGCAGGTGTTCCCCAACCAGCTTGCGCACTTCCATGGCGGCGGGTTCACGCTCATCAAGCCGCTGCAACTGCGGGGCCAATGCGTCGAGCTGTACGCCAATACCATCGACCAGCTTGGCGGCAGGTGCGGGGAGTGCCGGACGCTGCGCCTCAAGCCAGATTTCGGTCTTGCCTGCCAGCACGTCGAGTTTTTCGCGCGACAGATTTTCCGCGCGCGGCACTTTCATTTTGGGATAGTTGGCAAAAACATATAGCGCGGCTGCAACTGCCAGCCCAGTGGCCATCACGCCGGCAAAACCAAGACCGTTGATGATAGTACCGATGACGCCCGCGCCAACCAGAATCGCACCGGTAGCAATCGCCATACGACCCAGTTTTTTCCAGAAATGGGTGCGTTTGAGCGCCCGCGACTTCATGCCGATCGACCGGTTCTGCACCTGCCGCGAAAGCGCCTGTTTCGCTTCATACATGATCTGGTCAGACTGATTTGCCGTATTCACTTGTTCATTCTCCATACCCCTTGCCCAGGGTGGCGGTCTATTCATTGCTCAGCGTTAGTGGTTCAGCGCTAACAGTATAGTGGTTTGCGCTTATTCCTCCGCAAGCGAAGTCAGGATCGATTTTTCTTCGCTTTTCGCGTCCAGTTTGGCCTGCTCCGCGCCTTCCGCGCGGGCGATATAGCCTTTGGATTTTTCGACTTCGTCCGACAAAGTGTCGACCGTCTGTTTCATGCTGTCGAGCGCTTTGAGTTTGAACTCGTCAATATTGTCCATGGTGTCATAGATATTCTGAAACGCGCGCTGCAATGTTTCGAGCGGGATGGTCGAGGACGCGGCCTGTTCGTGGATCCGCCCGGTCTGCTCTTTCAGCATGGTGCCGGTGCCATCAATAATGTTCGCGGTGGTGGTGTTGAGCGCGGTAATCTGGTCGAGTACAAGTTTTTGCCCCACCAACGCCTGTGCCACAGTCACCGCAGTGCGCAGTGCGCCTACCGTGGTGGTGCTGGCGCGGTCCACGCCCTTGACCAGCTCAACATTGTTTTTCTTGACCAGATCAAGCGCCAGATAGCCTTGCACTGTCACCGCCATTTGCGTGAGCAGGTCCTGCGTGCGCTGACGCACATAAAACAGTGCGGTTTCGCGCAGTGCTTTTGCCTTGGCAGGGTCCGTGCTGTCCAGCTCTGCGGCTTTTTCTTCCAGCCGCTTATCGAGCGTTTTCGACACATGGATCATCTGTTCCAGACGACCCATCGCGCCCCATAGATTCTGCCGTTCGACATCAATCGCGGCATTGTCCATCAAGAGCTCGTCCTTGCCACCTGCAAGCCGGGCAAGGATGGTTGAGATATGGCTTTGCGCGCTTTTATAACCGTCAAAATAACCGCGCAGCTTGTTGCCGAACGGGATAATGCCGAACAGCTTGCGCGGTGCCAGAAGATTGCCTTTCTTGGAAGGATCCAGATCCTCAACCGTACGGCGCAGTTCGGCCAGGTCCTGGCCAACCTCGTTATTTTCATCCATCGCCCGCACCGGACGGTCGAGGAAGCGGTTGGACTGGCCCGCCGCATCCTGGATTTCCTTGCGGCCCATATTGGTGAGCTGATCGACGCGCTTGCCAAATTCGGGGCTGTTCACATCCTGTGCGACAAGATCATCAATATAGCTTTCAACTTTTTCGTCGAGCTTGGTTTTCTGCTCATCGGTGACGGGCACCAGACCAGCGGCTTTCTCCGGCTTGACCGCAGGCACCGGTGAAGGCGCGTCGAGTTTCAATTCATCGGTGTCAGTTGCGAATTTTGTCGCGGTTTCGGTGGCCATATCTCTATTCTCTCCATACCCTCGCCCGTGGCGGTGTTGTTTCCCCACATAGATGGAGGGAATTTAGCCAATTTTCAAGGCTATTGAAAGGGTGTGTTAAAAATATAATACAGCTGTTGCCCGCATGATGACGGCAGATTGTGGGACATATGTCTGAAATGGCAGGGGTGACAGGATTCGAACCCGTGGCCCTCGGTTTTGGAGACCGATGCTCTACCAACTGAGCTACACCCCTGTGCCGATTCATGTCCGCGCAATAGCGCGGGTGAGATGCGCCATTAGCCGCACTTGGCATGAAGAGCAAGCATGATCCGCATAAATATGGTGTATTCGCGTTAACTGCATATTGCAACACGGCTTTAACCGGGGCGGCGCCTATATTCTTAACCAGTCCTGTTGTGTTTCAGGATCAAATTCAGGATTTCAGCCCATGAGCTATAATATCCATTATGACATGCCCGCCGGAGATACATCGCCGGTCCGCTATGCGGCGGCGGCACAGGAGGACCGGAGCGCGCCGCGCATCAAGCTGTCGATTCCAGCCACGCTGCGGCCATCGGGTGACAAGGGCTTTCAGGTCAATGTGATTGACCTGTCGCTGTCGGGTTTTGCATGCAAGGCGCTCACCAGCATGCATCCCGGCACGCGGTGCTGGCTGACCCTGCCGGGTCTGTCGGCGCTGCAGGCGGAAATTGTGCGCAATGACGACAATATTGTCGGTTGCGCCTTTGCCAACCTGCTCAGCCCGGCGGTGCTGGAATTGATTATCGCGCGTTTTGGTGTGGCGCAATAGGGCCTGAAGCAATTGGCAGTGATGCACTAATAGCTTGCCCGGTGGGGCAGGGCATATCATAGTCCGTCCCATGACGCTGGATACTGATCTGTTGCTAAAAGCCTATGCGATTGGCGTTTTCCCGATGGCGGACAGCCGGGATGACCCGGACATTTTCTGGGTGGAGCCGCAACTGCGTGCGATTTTCCCGCTGGAGAGCTTCCATCTCTCTCGCTCACTTACAAAAAAACTGCGGCAGGACCGTTTTGAATTTACCTGTGATGCGGCATTTGCCGAGGTTATTGCCGCTTGCGCCGAAACATCAAGCGGTGCAGCGACAAAGGACCGCGCCGAAACCTGGATCAACCATGACATTGAGGCCGCATATATAAAACTTAACCGGCAGGGCAATGCGCACAGCATTGAATGCTGGCAGGATGGCGAGTTGGTGGGCGGCCTTTACGGTGTTTCGATTGGCCGCGCGTTTTGCGGAGAAAGCATGTTCAGCCGGGTGACCGATGCGTCCAAGGCGGCCTTGGCGGCGCTGGTCGCCGCGATGCGGCTTGCCGGCTATGAACTGCTCGACTGCCAGTTCATGACGGACCATCTGGCCAGTCTGGGCGCACGCGAAATATCGCAGAAAGAATATCTGCGGCTGCTTGCAAAGGCATTATATGGTGTGGATGTGAGCGGTGAGAGCCGCGTATCTCAACCTTCTGGCTCTGCTGCCTCTGATGGCGTTTCTTCCGCAGGTGCTGACGGAACAGGGGCGCTCGAACCGCTATTGCCGCTACCGGATGCACTATCGGCATTGCTGGACGGTGCAGCGGCAGAGGGGGCGTTACCGGATGCCGGGCGTGACCTGGCCGGTTTCGGCAAGTCTTCTTCACCCGGAAAGCGCATCGTGCAATCCTTGACCCAGACATCGTAGATCGGGTGTTCGACCACGTTGACTGATGGCGATTCCTTGAACAGCCAGCCGGAAAAGACTTTCAGCCATTTCGGCTCTTCATTCTTGCTGGTGCGGGTTTCGACAAACAGTTGTACAAAGGCACCTGTTTCGGGAACCGGCTCCCACGGGGCGGTGCGTTCACACGCACGCAGACGCACAATGGCGGGGCCGATACGCCGCGCTTCCCCCGGTTTCATTTCCAGATCCTGTGTGATGCCGTTGCGTTTGTTCAGGAAGCCGAGCGTTGCCACACGGTCTTCCATTGGCGTGCCTTCACCGGTGACAAGCGGCTCGACACCGGCATCATCCTCGGCCTCGATGACAGATGTGTCATTTGCGGTTTCTTTTTGTGCGTTATTGCCGCTTTGACTGCACGCGGCGAGCAACAATGCCGGAGGCATGACAAAGGCAAAGATGCGTTTCACTCACCGGGGCTCCAGGCTTCGTAATCGCCGGTCGATGCCGCGCGTTTGCCGCCGCGTTCCAGAGCGCCGGCGGGCCGGTAAGCCTGCGGCGTGCCCGTGACGTTGGGTGTGTAATCTTTTTCCCAGATATGCGGCGGAGGTAAATGGCTTTCGGGCACCTCGTCATAGCTGTGATGCAGCCAGCCATGCCATTCGGCGGGCACACGGCTCGAATCATTCGCACCCTGATAGATTACCCAGCGGCGCTCGCGGCCGCTGCGCTGTTTCTTGCCGCGATAATAGGTGTTGCCCTCGGCATCTTCACCGACTTTTTCACCATTTAGCGCGCTGAACAGGGATGTGCCGATTGTCGCGCCATCCCACCATGTGAATAATTTACCTAAGATTCCCATAGCGACCGCTTAGCCGTTTTGGGTGGGGAAGGGCAATGGGAAAATGAAAGGATGTGGCGTGCCGGACGGTACTTGTGAAACGGTGGGTTTGTTTGGTCTCGCGGCCTACTGTTGTTTTTTTGACGCCCTCCCGGGCATGAGGCGGCCTAGCCCAAGTTCCTTATCCCTCACGGCTATTTTTGTTATGCGTTGAAGCGCAGCGACCCAGAGTCTTTATCTGTTCGCTCACGCTCACATTGCGGTACCAGCCCTCTCCCCCTCCCAACCTCCCGATATACTAGTGGTGTTACACTATCGGGAGGTTGGGAGGGGGAGAGGGCTGGTACCGTGCGCTTCAACGCAAAGAGTGAGCAGAAACGCCGGATGTATTCCGTTATTGCTCTTTACGGCTGTCTTCCCAGCTGACCCGGTCGCCAGCCTTGATCCCGAGCTCTTCGGCAAGGCCGCCGCGTATTTCCAGAACCATGGCAACCGGTTCGCCTGAACGGATGCCGTCAAGTGAATATGGTTCCGCATTGGCGGCGATGCTCTCAATCGTCCCGTCCTGCCGCACGAATATCAGGTCAAGCGATATGACGGTATTGCGCATCCAGAAACTGGCCATTTTGGGGATTTCAAACGGGAAAATCATGCCGGTATCATCGGCCATTTCGGTGCGGAACATCATGCCCTTGGCCTGCTGCGCCGGGGTGCGGGCAACTTCTACCCTGAATGCATGTTCTTTCTCGCCGCTGGTAATGGTGAGCGGGACAATCTCCAGGCCCGATTGTGCGTTAACGGTGTAATCGGGAGCCTCGCCCTGCGCACTTTCCCCCTGCGCCGTGCCGGGCGCCGTGCATGCAGCCAGGCTTGCAGCGGCACAAAAAGCCATCCAGCATGTCCAGTTTATTCGTGCCATGGTTCGATATCCTCATATCTGCCGATATCCTGTTCCAGGTCGGCAATTTCCTCCATGCTATCGGCAAAAACCAGAGCGCGTGCAATGGAAAAATCATGTCCGCCACGCAGCATGGCCTGCAACTGTTTCTGTCTTTTGTCGGGTGGTGCGGTTTCGCGTGCAAATGGACCAAAGCGCCGCTTGCGTGCCATGGTAATGGCGGCGTCTGCTTTCGCAGCGTTAGAGGCCGCTTTTGCTGCCGCGCTGTCCTGCTCCGAAATGCCCGCCGCATAAAGCATGGTGCTCACGCGGCGGCTGCCATAGCCACGGGCGGTAAGCGATGCCGCCTTCTGGCTGGCATAAAGTGCGTCATCAATATATTTAAGCTCCACAAAACGCGTCACCAGAGCATCTATATCGGCTGGTTGTTCATCCTCCCATCCACGTTCGCGCAGCTTGCGGGCGAGATAGCGTTTCAGCTTGTGCGCGCTGGTCGCATATCTGCCGACATAATGCAGCGCAAGATCCCTGAGCAGCCTTTCATTCAGGGGCTTTGGTGGTTTTTTGACGCGCGGTTTACGTGGTTGCCGCGCGCGCGCTGAACCATGTCGTGCCTTACCTTCAAAATCATCCATTCTAGCCATTGTCATTTTTGTGCCACATTCACGGCCAAATTTGAACGCTTGTCATGCCCAAAAACACATTATGCACAAATCCTGATTGCTGTATTTTGGGTATAAAATAAGGGAAATCAGAGGTTTGAAGAAAAATATAATGGATGTGGCAGCGCTCTGTAGTGCCGCCATTTACAGGGACAAACGGGCAAAATAGCCCGACAGGACAAAGAAACGGGTCAAAAATGACAGAATTGCAACCTACACCGTCGCTGGATGATCTGCCGAGGCGATATTCCGATTTTGCCACTCTGGGCGAAGCGCTTGATTATGCGGCGCAAGGTGTACGCGGTTTCAATTTTCATGACCCTCGCGGCACGTTGACGCGCCCCTATCCGTATAGCGAAATGCGCGAAGACGCCCTTCAGGCGGCCTATCGCCTGATTGCCCACGGCATCAAGCCGGGTGACCGGATTGCGCTGTGCGCGGAAACCGGCGCGGAATTTGCCGCGCTTTTCTTTGGTGTTGTCTATGCCGGAGCATGGCCCGTGCCTTTGCCTTTGCCAACCAGTTTTGGCGGTAAGGGTAGCTATATTGACCAACTGTCGGTGCAGCTCAATAGCTCCGATCCCAAAATCCTGTTTTTCCCGCCCGAGCTTGCCGAAATGGCGGGCGCTGCGGCGGAGCATTGCGGTGTTGAAGGGCTGGACTGGACCAGTTTTGCCGAGCGCGATGCGGCGGAAACAGAATTGCCGCAGGCTAGCCCGGATGACATATGCTACCTGCAATATTCCAGTGGTTCGACCCGCTTCCCCCATGGCGTGGCGGTGACGCACCACGCGCTGCTCAGCAACCTGAAAGCACATGCACATGGCATGCACATTAACGGCACGGACCGCTGTATCAGCTGGCTGCCATGGTATCATGACATGGGTTTGGTCGGATGCATGTTGTCGATGGTCGCCAATCAGGTATCGACTGATTACCTTAAAACCGAAGATTTTGCCCGCCGTCCGCTGGCATGGCTTGACATGATCAGCCGCAATCCGGGCAATAGCTGTTCGTACTCGCCGACATTCGGCTATGATATCTGCGCCCGCCGCATTAGCAGCCAGTCAAATGTGGCCGAACGTTTCGACCTGTCACGCTGGCGTATTGCGGGCAATGGGGCGGATATGATCCGCCCCGATGTGATGCAGAGCTTTGTTGACGCATTTGCCGATGCCGGTTTTGATGCCAAGGCTTTTCTGCCCAGCTACGGCCTTGCCGAAGCCACTCTGGCTGTCACGCTCATGCCGCCGGGTGAGGGTATTGTTGTCGAACTGGTGGAGGAAACGAAACTTTCCGGTCAGGTGCATGACACCAGTAAACCGGTACGCTACCGCGCAATTGTCAACTGCGGCAAGCCTTGCCTCGACATGAAAATCGAAATTCGCAGCGAACATGGCGACGTGCTGCCCGAAAAGGCGATCGGCAAAATCTGGACGGCTGGTCCTTCTGTCATGCATAGCTATTTCCGCGATGAGGAAGCCACCAAGGAATGTCTGGTCGATGGCTGGCTGGATACCGGTGACATGGGCTATATGTCCGGCGGCTATCTCTATGTGGTTGGCCGCGCCAAAGACATGATTATCATCAACGGCAAGAACCACTGGCCACAGGATATTGAATGGGCGGTTGAACAGCTTCCCGGCTTCAAATCCGGCGATATTGCCGCGTTCAGCGTTACCACGCCGGGCGGTGAGGAAACACCTGCCGTTCTGGTGCAATGCCGCACCTCGGATGAGGCGGAGCGCCTGCGCGTCCGCGATGAAATCAGCGACAAGGTGCGCTCCATAACTGGCATGAACTGTGTCATCGAACTGGTGCCGCCGCGCACATTGCCGCGCACCAGCTCGGGCAAGCTCAGCCGCGCAAAGGCACGCAACCTGTATCTGTCGGGTGAAATACAGCCTTACGCGATCGCGGCGTAGTTTTATGCGTTGAAGCGCGGAGTTGCCATCTGTTCGCTCTCGCTCATGTCTTTATTTGATGCCCTCTCGGGCATGAAGCGGTATCAGAAGTCCTTTATCCCTCACGGCTGTTTTTCGCTACGCGAAAAGCCTGCGGGAACGCGGCACCGGCCCTCTCCCCCTCCCAACCTCCCGATATACTAACGGGATACATTATCGGGAGGTTGGGAGGGGGAGAGGGCCGGTGCCGTGCGCTTCAACGCAAAAACGGAGCCGGTATAGACTTGTGAACGAGAGTGAGCCAATTTAAGAAACCCCCCATGACCCAGTTTATCGCTGCCATTACCCTTGTCGTGCCTGACTATGATGCGGGCATTGAATTTTATGTGGGGCATCTTGGTTTTGACCTGATTGAGGATACGCGCCTTTCCGATGACAAGCGCTGGGTACTGGTTGCGCCTCCGGGTTCCACTGAAACGCGGCTTCTGCTTGCGAAAGCCGCCAATGAGGCTCAGGAAGAGGCGATAGGCAATCAGGCGGGTGGCCGCGTTTTCCTGCTTCTGGAAACCTATGACTTTGATGCCGACTTTGCACTGATGCATCGCGCCGGTGTCGACTTTCTGGAGGAGCCGCGCGAGGAGCCTTATGGCAAGGTTGCCGTTTTCCGCGACCCGTTCGGGAATAAATGGGACCTGATCGAAAGGGCGCTATAAAGCAATCTTTCCTTGCGCAATATCGAATCTCTGGGTAAAGGGCTTTCATCTCACTACATCGGTCATATATTACAGGCTCAACCAAACCGGTTGGCACGTAATGGCCCTTACCCGGTGAGACACGAATTATAGTTTGGAAGCAGGCAGCTTATGGCAAAGACAACACCCGGTGAATTCGTCCGTCAGGTACGGGCTGAATCGTCCAAAGTGGTATGGCCGACACGGCAGGAAACCATCACCACCACTATCATGGTGATGATTATGATGACGATATTGGCGCTGTTTTTCCTGGGCGTAGATTCTGTTTTCAGCTGGGTGGTGCAATCGCTGCTCTCGCTCGCCTAAATTATAGTATTTTATATAGAAAGTTTCGCCCATGTCGCGCTGGTACATTATTCACGCCTATTCCGGCTTTGAAAATAAGGTGAAGGAAAACATCCTTTCCGAAGCACAGCGGCTTGAGCTGACCCAGCTGGTGGACGAAGTGGAAGTGCCCACCGAAACCGTGACCGAGGTGCGCCGCGGCAAGAAAGTGCAGTCGGAGCGGAAATTCTTCCCCGGCTATGTGCTGGCGAAACTGACCATGACCGATGATGTCTATCACCTGGTCAAGAATACACCGAAAGTAACCGGCTTCCTGGGCTCGAGCGGAAAGCCGCAACCGATCAGCGAGGCCGAGGCTGCACGCATCCTGAACACCAAGGAAGAAGCCGCCAACGCACCCAAGAAGAAAATCAGCGTCGAATATGACATTGGCGACAGCGTCAAGGTGCTTGACGGTCCGTTCGCCAGCTTTAACGGCATTGTCGAGGAACTGGATTTCGAGAAAAACCGCGTCAAGGTATCGGTCTCCATCTTTGGCCGCGCGACACCGGTGGAACTCGATTTCGAACAGGTCGAGTTGCAGAAGTAATAATCCCTCTCCCGCCGGGAGAGGGCAACGAGACCTGGCAGCTTGCGGCCTAGTCGCAGGGGTGAGGGGTTTCTCGCTATCGACAGGTCCTGCACCCTCCCCAAGTTGCGCTAGATACTTGCGTACCAAGCTTCACTATCCTCTCCCTCAAAGGAGAGGATTATATGTTGCATTATCCGTAGAATCGGCTAATGCCGCGCCTTCCATGTAGCCCGCTACATGGATTCCCGCGCGGGAGGTGCGCCTTTGGGCAATCCGTCAGACCGCTTAATTTGAGGGCTGTATGTGCATGCATGCATCCTGACAGAATGAAGGAGCAAAGCTCATGGCCAAGAAAATTGATGGCTATATTAAACTACAGGTGCCTGCCGGCACCGCCAATCCGTCTCCGCCAATCGGCCCTGCCCTGGGTCAGCGCGGCGTCAACATCATGGAATTCTGTAAGGCATTCAATGCCGCGACACAGGATTTTGAAAAGAACACACCGATCCCGACAACCATCACGGTATATGCGGATCGCAGCTTTTCTTTCACCACGAAAACACCGCCCGCCAGCTATCTGATCAAGAAAGCGGCAAAGCTTAAATCCGGTTCGAAAGAGCCGGGCAAACAGGTTGCCGGCCAGATCAAGCGTTCGCAGCTGGCCCAGATTGCGGAAACCAAGATGAAAGACCTGAATGCCAACGATATCGAAGCGGCAACGCGCATTATCGAAGGCAGCGCACGCGCCATGGGTCTTGAAGTGACGGAGGGCTGAAGAAATGGCCATGAACAAGAAACAGAAGAATATTGCTGAAAAGCTTGACCGTGACGCGCTGCTGAGCGTGGATGAGGCGATCAAGACTGCAAAGGAATTTGCCAGCTCCAAATTTGACGAAACGATCGAAATCGCCATGAATCTGGGTGTAGACCCACGCCACGCGGACCAGATGGTGCGCGGCATGGTATCGCTGCCTTCAGGCACAGGTAAAGACATGCGTGTTGCTGTTTTCGCAAAAGGCGACAAAGCCGAAGAAGCGAAAAAAGCGGGCGCGGACGTTGTCGGCGCAGAAGACCTGATGGAATCGATGCAGGGCGGTGACCTTAACTACGACCGTGTTATCGCAACACCCGATATGATGGGCGTTGTCGGCCGTCTGGGTAAGGTTCTGGGTCCAAAGGGCCTGATGCCAAACCCGAAACTCGGCACCGTGACCCCTGATGTGACCAAAGCTGTTGGTGATGCCAAAGGCGGTCAGGTGGAATTCCGTGTGGAAAAAGCCGGTATCGTGCACAGCGGCATCGGCAAGGCGAGCTTTAGCGAAAAAGACCTGCGTGCAAACTTTGACGCATTCGTGAACGCGATCGTCAAGGCCAAGCCATCGGGCGCAAAAGGCAAGTACGTCAAAAAAGTTGCGATTAGCTCGACCATGGGTCCGGGCCTGAAAATCAACACTGCGGAAATCGAGGGCGCGTAAGCCGCAATCGCATTTCATATATGAGTTACATGAAAGGCCGGGGGGAAACCTCCGGCCTTTTTTAATTACAGATATGGATGCTATGGTATGTGGCTATGGATAAATGGACAGGATGGCCGATGCAAAAATTCATGACAGCGTTTGCTGCGATAGCTTGTATATTCTCCGTACCGGCTATGGGGCAGCCCGCAGCGCAGGTGGAGGCCGAAAACGGGGCCGCGCTTGAATTGGCCAAAAAGCGGGGCAAGACGCTGTATGAATATGACCAGGCGGCACGCTATACGGCCGCTGCCTTGCGTGAGGATGCTGCGGCGCAGGATATTGCCAGTGTGCGCGGCTGGGTGGTGACGCGGCAGGACAGGGGTCTGCTGGTCACCTATTATGGCATACGCGACAATGCAGCATATCCGTTTTATTCGGCGCTGTGGGACGGCGCGGCGGGCCAGGTACTGGACCGGCAACTGCTCGCGCAGCCGCGTGATGCCGCACTCACCGATATGCAGCTGCGCCTGATCAAGGCGGGTGACAGCGCTTCTGCAGTAAATCTGAAGAATTGCAGCAACCTGCCATTCAATCCCGTGATATTGCCCGCCGATGTTCCGGGCGGCGGTGATTTGGTCTATTATCTGACCCCGCAGATGCGGGATGACCTGTTTCCTCTGGGCGGGCATTACCGGTTTGAAATAGCGGGCGAGCGGGTACGCTCGCTCAGGCCATTTACCAATTCGTGTATCAATGTCCGAACGAAAGCGCAGGGTGACAAGGCCGCGCCCAAAGCATTGATGTTTACACATTCACTTGACCCCGTACCCACTGAAGCGCAGGTTTTTGCCGTGTTTTCCATGGGTATACCGCTCTATGTGAAAACGGCGCAGAATGATCTTCTCTGGTTGATAGAGATATTGGATGGTGAACCCAGGATTACCCTTGTCCAGCAAAGTGCCGAATAACCGGGATGCGCGCTTTGCGCCTACACGGTTTTAACCGGCGAGGCCGCTGAAATTGGCTTGACTTCCCCGCTGCGACCGCTATTACGCCCACGAAATCACGTACGTTTTACTTGCGTGATTCCGTCCGAGACAGTTGGTGAGGGAAATATGTCTCTCTTAATTGCCAGCCTAGACGGGGAAAAGTTTTACCGGCCTCGCATTTTATGCAGGTCTGCCAGATAAAAGCCATAGGCTTTGGTTCGGCGCGAAACCCACCCCCTTGGACAAAGACCCTATGGCGCAAGCCAGAACGGTCATCGCCCGTCGTTTCCGCGATGTGGAAACGGCGATTATGTAGCGGATTGGCCCGTCAAAAGGCCGGTCCAAAAAGGAGAATGGCATGAATCGCGACGAGAAAAAGGAAGCAGTAGCTTCGCTTAGCGCCATGTTGTCCGATGCCGGAGCTGTTGTGGTAACACGCAACCTCGGCCTTACTGTTGCTCAGTCAACTGAGCTGCGGTCGGCAATGCGTGAAGCGGGTGCTTCCTATAAAGTCACAAAAAACCGTCTTGCCAAGCTCGCTATTACCGACACGGATTATGATTCCCTTGGTGAATTGCTGACAGGGCCGACGGCGCTTGCAGTTTCACCGGATCCGGTAGCTGCCGCCAAGGCAGTTGTCGAATTTGCGAAATCCAACGACAAACTTGAAATTGTCGGCGGCGCAATGGGTGACACCGTATTGGACGTAGCAGGTGTTAAAGCGCTGGCAGCACTGCCATCACTTGACGAACTGCGCGGTAAACTTGTTGGCCTGCTGAATGCACCAGCCACCAAAGTTGCCCAGGTTGTTCAGGCACCAGCGAGCAAGGTTGCACGGGTTGCGGGCGCATATGCCGCCAGCGGCGCGTGAGCTTAGACGCTTAACTATTCAGATATTTAACACACATCTAAACTATGGGCGTTTGAAAATGCCCGAATTTGAAAAGGTAATTTTAAAATGGCAGATATTGCAAAAATCGTAGACCAGCTTTCTGAGCTGACTGTTCTGGAAGCCGCTGAACTGGCAACCGCTCTTGAAGAAAAGTGGGGCGTTTCCGCTGCAGCCGCTGTTGCTGTTGCTGGTGCACCTGCTGCTGGCGGCGGCGAAGCTGCTGAAGAGAAAGACGAGTTTGACGTTGTTCTGACCGGCGACGGCGGCAAGAAAATCCAGGTGATTAAAGAAGTTCGTGCGATCACCGGCCTGGGCCTGACCGAAGCGAAAGCTATGGTTGAAGGCGCGCCCAAGACTGTTAAAGAAGGCGCAAGCAAAGCTGAAGCCGAAGAAATCAAAGGCAAAATCGAAGCTGCTGGCGGTACAGTTGAACTCAAGTAATTTGAGCGCATACTGAGCTTTCAAAGCTTCGTCTGCCTTGCAGACAAAAGAAGGGCGGCCTCCTTGAATGGAGCCGCCCTTTTTCTTTGCCTGCCTTCTTTGGGGGTGTGGGCCTAGGCCAGATAGGCAGGGTTTTGATAGCTGAGAATCTGTGCGCCGTGTGTCGGGGGTGTCAGCAAAAGGGGCAGGGTCAGGGCTGCCATCAAGGCGAATAGAGCCAGACTACGCATCATGCCGCGCCTTCCGTTTCATCTTCAAAGCTGAGCAGGTCCCCTGGCTGACAGTCCAGTTCCTTGCAGATTGCCTCCAGCGTAGAAAAACGAATGGCCTTTGCCTTGCCGGTTTTCAGGATGGACAGGTTGGCGATGGTAATGCCCACGCGCTCGGCCAGCTCAGTCAGCGTCATGCGGTTGTCATGCAGCAGGTCGTTCAGTTTTACATTGATGGGCATCAGACAGTCCCTTCCAGCTCTTCGCGCATCTCGGCACCATGGCGGAATACGCGGGCCAGAACGAATAGGACAAGCGCTACCAAAAAGCCGGTCAGTGAGAATGTGTCCTCGATGCTGAGATCATCAAAGTACGATTTCAGCCAAATTGCGAGCGGTAACAGGAGCATGGAACCACCCTGTACGGCCAGCGTGATCCAGCCCATACGGGCAATGCGGTTGGCATTTTCAGGGTCGAACGGTTCGCCTATTTCTACCGATGCTGCAACATGCATGAGTTCGCGGATAAACCGAAAGCCCAGAAATAGGAGAAATATAACAAGCGCAAGCGCTGCTAGAATTACCCAGTAACCAGTGGCAGGCGCGCCTGCTTCGGCGAGCATTGCGTATATTTCACTGCGCTGCACCGTTAATATGGCACCAATGCCTATTCCAACCATGACCATCGCAAAGACAAGCAACCCTGCGAGCAGCATCAAAAGCACCTGCGTCAGCTTCAAAACTTTATCATTCATATGTGTAGCCATATTGACCTCCGATAATTGAATTATTGATAAACAATAAAACAATATCGAAAAAAGGCAAGTCATTTATTGAAAAACAATAAAAATACGCTTATTTGCGGCTTTTAGGTGCAATATTCCCTGACTTTACGGGGGCGATTTCTGGCAGTCGGTGCGGACCAATCGGTATGGCGGGCCTCTTGACCAGAGCCGGTCCGCAGCCTATATGAAATCCAACACCGGCACTTTTCGAGACATGGATCGCCAATGCGCAGGCGCTTCGTACGGAATGAAAATTGCAATCGGTTCTAAATGACGCAAAGCTGCGATCAGCCAGAAATGGTTGGTAACGCGGCTTTTTTGTCGTTTATGCGCCCTGGAAATCTGGTTTTCGGGCGCATTTTTGCGCCCGCATATTGGCACTTTAAAGACACGCGAAAGAGGCGAATCCTATATTATGGCAAGCAAAGTGAAAAAGGCGGAAAAACTTATTCCGACCGCAAAAAAGCGTATCCGTAAAATCTTCGGCGACATCCACGAAGTCATCGACATGCCCAACCTGATCGAGGTTCAGCGTGAGAGCTATGAACAGTTCCTGCGCTCTGACCCGGCCACGGATTATGTATCGGGCCTGGAAAAAACACTGCGCGGTGTTTTTCCGATCCGCGACTTTGCGGGCACGGCGGAACTCGATTTCGTGCATTACGAGCTCGAAGACCCGAAATATGATACGCAGGAATGCCGCCAGCGCGGCATCACCTATGCAGCGCCGATGAAGGTCACTTTGCGCCTGATCGTGTTTGAAGTTGATCCCGATACCGAAAGCCGCTCCGTGCTCGATATTAAAGAGCAGGACGTCTATATGGGCGACATGCCGCTGATGACCGGCAACGGTACTTTCATCATCAATGGTACGGAACGTGTGATCGTGTCGCAGATGCACCGTTCACCGGGCGTATTGTTCGATCATGACCGCGGCAAAACACACAGCTCGGGCAAGTTTCTCTTCGCGGCCCGTGTTATCCCTTACCGTGGTTCATGGCTTGATTTCGAATTTGATGCGAAAGACATTGTCAATGTCCGCATCGATCGCAAGCGCAAGCTGCCGGTGACGGCGCTGCTTTATGCGCTGGGCCTGAACAGTGAGGAAATTCTCGCCGAATTTTATAACACCATCACCTATGAGCGCGGCAAGGATGGCTGGAAAATTCCATTTGTTGGTGAGCAGTGGCGTGGCCAGAAGCCTACATTTGACATTGTCGATGCAAAATCGGGCGAAGTCGTGTTTGAAGCGGGCCAGAAAATCACCCCCCGTGCGGCCAATAAAGCCGTCAAGGATGGCCTCCAATCGCTGATTATCCCGACCGACGAAATTTTCGGCCGTTACAGCGCCTATGACCTGGTCAATGACAAGACCGGCGAGATTTATATCGAGGCCGGTGATGAAGTGACGCCGGAAAATCTGGAAAAGATTGACGGTGCGGGCATTGACGGGCTGGTTCTGCTCGACATTGACCATGTGACCACCGGTCCGTGGATCCGCAACACAATGAAGGCTGACAAGTCGGAAAATAGCGACATGGGTCTTGATGCAATCTACCGCGTCATGCGTCCTGGCGAACCGCCAACGCGCGAAACTGCCGATGCGCTGTTCGAAGGCCTGTTCTTTGACAGCGAGCGCTATGACCTTTCCGCGGTTGGCCGTGTGAAACTCAACATGCGTCTTGACCTGGATGCAGAGGATACCGTGACCACATTGCGCAAGGAAGACATTCTTGCGGTTGTGAAAACACTGGTGAACCTGAAAGACGGCAAGGGCGAGGTTGACGATATCGATAACCTTGGCAACCGCCGCGTGCGTTCTGTCGGTGAGCTGCTGGAAAACCAGTACCGCGTCGGCCTGTTGCGCATGGAGCGGGCGGTCAAGGAACGTATGTCATCGGTTGACGTATCGACCGTGATGCCGAACGATCTCATCAACGCCAAGCCTGCTGTGGCTGCCGTGCGTGAATTCTTCGGCTCTTCGCAGCTGTCGCAGTTCATGGACCAGACCAACCCGCTGTCTGAAGTGACACATAAACGCCGCGTTTCGGCGCTTGGCCCTGGCGGTCTGACGCGTGAGCGTGCCGGCTTTGAAGTCCGTGACGTTCACCCGACCCATTATGGCCGCATCTGCCCGATTGAAACGCCCGAGGGACCGAATATCGGCCTGATCAACTCGCTGGCATCATTCAGCCGCGTCAACAAATATGGCTTTATCGAAACGCCATACCGCAAAGTTGTCGATGGTAAGGTGACCGACGAAGTTGTGTATCTCTCTGCCATGGAAGAGCAGAAGCACACCGTGGCACAGGCCAATGCCGAGCTGAATGACGATGGTTCATTTGTTGAGGAAATCGTGTCTTCACGTGAAGCGGGCGAATTCCTGATGGCGCAGCGTGACAGCATCACTTTGATGGACGTTTCGCCCAAACAGCTCGTGTCGGTTGCGGCATCGCTTATTCCGTTCCTGGAAAACGATGACGCCAACCGGGCGCTTATGGGATCGAATATGCAACGCCAGGCCGTGCCGCTTGTAAAAGCGGAGGCGCCATTTGTGGGTACCGGCATGGAAGAAACCGTGGCCCGTGATTCCGGCGCAGCTATTGGCGCGAAACGCGCGGGTATTGTCGACCAGGTTGATGCGACACGTATCGTGATCCGTGCCACTGGCGCGGTCGAGGCCGGCAAATCAGGCGTGGATATCTACACGCTGCAGAAATTCCAGCGTTCGAACCAGAACACCTGCATCAACCAGCGTCCGCTTGTGAAGGTGGGTGAAGTTGTGCAGCAGGGTGACATTATCGCCGACGGTCCATCAACCGAGTTTGGTGAACTGGCGCTTGGCAAGAACTCGCTCGTCGCGTTTATGCCGTGGAACGGATATAACTATGAAGATAGTATCCTGATATCCGAGCGTATCGTGAAAGACGATGTCTTCACCTCGATCCATATCGAGGAATTTGAGGTCATGGCGCGCGATACGAAGCTCGGCCCTGAAGACATTACCCGTGACATCCCGAATGTCGGTGAGGAAGCACTGCGCAACCTCGACGAGGCGGGCATTGTCTATATTGGCGCTGAAGTGCATCCGGGCGATATCCTAGCCGGTAAGATCACGCCAAAAGGCGAAAGCCCGATGACACCGGAAGAAAAGCTTCTGCGTGCCATCTTTGGTGAAAAAGCGTCTGATGTGCGCGATACATCACTGCGCCTGCCGCCGGGTGTTGCAGGGACAGTTGTTGAGGTGCGTGTCTTTAACCGTCACGGTATCGACAAGGACGAACGCGCGCTGGCGATTGAGCGTGAGGAAATCGAACGGCTTGCCAAAGACCGTGAAGACGAGCGCGCAATTCTGAACCGTGCCACCTATAACCGTCTGCGTGATATGCTGGTGGGCAATGTGGCTGCGGCCGCGCCGAAAGGGTTCAAGAAAGGTAGTGAAATCACCGCCGACAACCTTGCCGAAATCGAAAAGCATGAATGGTGGAAATTCGCCGTAGCGGATGACGCTGTGCAGGGCGACCTGGAAGCCGTGAAAACGCAGTATGACGAAGCGGTCAAGCTGATCAACGAGAAGTTCGAAGATCGCCGTGACAAGCTGGAGCGTGGTGACGAGCTGGCACCGGGCGTGCTGAAAATGGTCAAAATCTTCGTGGCTGTGAAGCGCAAGCTGCAGCCCGGCGATAAAATGGCCGGACGTCACGGCAACAAGGGTGTGATTTCACGCATCCTGCCTGCCGAAGACATGCCGTTCCTGGAAGACGGAACGCCGGTTGATATCGTGCTTAACCCTCTGGGCGTGCCATCGCGTATGAACGTCGGACAGATTTTTGAAACCCATCTGGGCTGGGCCGCGCGCGGTCTGGGCCAGCAGGTCACAAAAGCGCTGGAAGACTGGCGTGAGGCCAATCCTGATCCGCAGGCAGGTAGCCCGCCTGACGCGGTGAAAGAGGTGATGAAGGATATCTATGGTGAGCAATATCATGAAGAGATTGACCGCCGCAGCACCGAGGAAACGATTGAGCTGGCCCGCAACCTGAAACACGGTGTCCCGATGGGTACGCCGGTGTTTGACGGCGCGCGCGAAGCCGATGTGTCATTCATGCTTGAAAAAGCGGGTCTGGACAGTTCTGGCCAGGTTGACCTGTTTGATGGCCGCACAGGCGACAGGTTCGACCGTAAGGTGACAGTGGGCTATATCTATATGCTCAAACTGCACCACCTGGTCGATGACAAGATCCACGCCCGTTCGATTGGCCCTTACTCGCTCGTCACGCAGCAGCCGCTGGGTGGTAAGGCGCAGTTTGGCGGACAGCGCTTCGGTGAGATGGAAGTCTGGGCCCTGCAGGCCTATGGCGCGGCTTACACGCTGCAGGAAATGCTGACAGTCAAATCCGATGACGTGATTGGCCGTACCAAAGTGTACGAATCCATCGTCAAGGGTGATGACAGCTTCGAAACCGGCATCCCGGAAAGCTTTAACGTGCTTGTGAAGGAAATGCGTTCGCTGGGTCTCAGCGTCGATCTGAAATCCCATGAAGACGGGAATGACGATGACGAAGAAGGTCCTGACGCCCTTCCAGAAGCCGCCGAGTAAGGATAATCAACTGGCCCTGCCTTTTTTCAGGCAGGGCTTAGTGAGGAAATGAAAATGAACGAACTGAGCAAATTTGCAAATCCGGTCGCCAAGCCGGAAACATTTGATGAAATCCAGATCGGCCTTGCTTCGCCGGAAAAAATCCGCAGCTGGTCCTTTGGCGAAATCAAGAAGCCGGAAACCATCAACTACCGGACGTTCAAGCCAGAGCGTGACGGTCTGTTCTGTGCGCGGATTTTTGGTCCCGTAAAGGATTACGAATGCTTGTGCGGCAAATATAAGCGCATGAAATACAAGGGCATCGTATGTGAAAAATGCGGTGTTGAAGTCACGGTTACCAAAGTGCGCCGTGAACGTATGGGGCATATCGATCTGGCGGCCCCGGTCGCGCATATCTGGTTCCTGAAATCGCTGCCATCGCGCATCGGGCTGCTGCTCGACATGCAGCTCAAGAAACTGGAGCGCGTGCTCTATTTCGAAGCCTATGTCGTGATTGAGCCCGGCCTGACCGCGCTGGAAAAATTCCAGCTGCTGACCGAAGACGAACTGCTGGAAGCGCAGGATGAATATGGCGAAGACGCTTTCTCCGCCGGTATCGGTGCGGAAGCTGTCAAAATCATGCTGGCCGACCTGGACCTTGAACAGGAACGCAAGGACTTGATGGAAGAGCTGGAGACGACAAAGTCGCTGCTCAAGCCGAAAAAAATCATCAAGCGCCTCAAGGTTGTCGAAAGCTTCATCGAATCCGGCAACCGCCCGGAATGGATGATCCTCGACATTATCCCGGTTATTCCGCCTGAGTTGCGCCCGCTGGTGCCGCTCGATGGTGGCCGTTTCGCGACGTCTGACCTCAACGATCTGTACCGCCGCGTCATTAACCGTAACAACCGCCTGAAACGCCTGATGGAGCTGCGCGCGCCGGACATTATTGTCCGCAACGAAAAACGCATGCTGCAGGAAGCCGTGGACGCATTGTTCGACAATGGCCGCCGCGGCCGTACCATTACCGGTGCGAACAAGCGCCCGCTGAAATCACTTTCGGACATGCTGAAAGGCAAGCAGGGCCGTTTCCGCCAGAACCTTCTGGGTAAACGCGTCGACTATTCGGGTCGTTCGGTCATCGTGACCGGCCCCGAGCTGAAACTGCACCAGTGCGGCCTGCCAAAGAAAATGGCACTCGAACTGTTCAAACCGTTTATTTATGCGCGGCTTGACGCCAAGGGCCTGTCCATGACGCTGAAACAGGCGAAGAAATGGGTGGAAAAAGAGCGCAAGGAAGTCTGGGACATTCTCGACGAGGTTATTCGCGAGCATCCTGTTATGCTGAACCGTGCGCCGACACTTCACCGTTTGGGCATTCAGGCATTCGAGCCGGTACTGATCGAGGGCAAGGCCATTCAGCTGCACCCGCTCGTATGTTCCGCGTTCAATGCCGACTTTGACGGTGACCAAATGGCTGTGCACGTGCCGCTGAGCCTTGAGGCGCAGCTGGAAGCACGCGTACTGATGATGTCCACCAACAACATCCTGTCACCTGCCAACGGCAAGCCGATTATCGTGCCTTCGCAGGACATGGTGCTGGGTATCTATTACCTCTCCATGGACCGTAAGGGTGAGCCGGGTGAAGGCATGATCCTGACCGATATGACCGAAGTGCACCAGGCACTCGAAGTCGGCGCAGTGACGCTGCACTCGAAAATCACGAGCCGCGTGCCACAGGCCGATGAAGACGGTAATATCGTCATGAAGCGGTTTGAAACAACACCGGGCCGTATGCTCTTGGGCGAATGCCTGCCCAAATCGCACAAAGTGCCGTTTGACATTGTCAACCGCCTGCTCACCAAGAAAGAAATTGGTGACGTGATTGACCAGGTTTACCGTCACACCGGCCAGAAGGACACTGTCCTTTTCGCCGATGCGATCATGGTGCTGGGCTTCAAGCACGCGTTCAAGGCTGGCATCTCCTTCGGTAAGGATGACATGATCATTCCTGACTCGAAAGAGGCGACCGTGGATGAAACCCGCGCGCTGGTGGCTGACTATGAACAGCAGTATCAGGACGGCCTCATCACCCAGCAGGAAAAATATAACAAAGTTATCGATGCGTGGAGCCGCTGCGGTGACACGGTTGCTGCGGCCATGATGGACGAGATTGAAGCGACGCCGCTGGATGAAAACGGCCGCGAAAAAGCGATTAACTCGATCTATATGATGAGCCACTCGGGTGCGCGTGGTTCGCCAGCGCAGATGAAGCAGCTCGCCGGTATGCGCGGGCTGATGGCCAAGCCTTCGGGCGAGATTATCGAAACACCGATTATCTCGAACTTTAAGGAAGGCCTGACGGTTCTTGAATATTTCAACTCGACCCACGGTGCGCGTAAAGGTCTGGCCGATACCGCGCTGAAAACGGCGAACTCGGGTTACCTGACCCGCCGCCTTGTCGACGTGTCGCAGGATTGCACCATTGTCGAGGAAGACTGTAAGACCGACAACGCGCTGGAAATGAAAGCCATTGTCCAGGGCGGTTCGACTATCGCGTCATTGGGTGAGCGCATATTGGGCCGTACACTGGCCGAGGATATGGTTGATGCCAAGGACGGCAGTGTCGTTGTCAAAAACGGTACGCTTCTTGACGAAGCGGCTGTGGCCAAGATTGAGGAAATGGGCATTCAGGCGGCTCGCATCCGTTCGCCGCTTGTCTGTGAATCGAAACATGGCGTGTGCGGCAAATGTTACGGACGTGACCTTGCCCGCGGTACGCCGGTCAATATCGGTGAAGCTGTCGGCGTTATTGCCGCGCAGTCCATCGGTGAACCGGGTACACAGCTTACCATGCGGACATTCCACATTGGCGGCGCTGCGAACTTTAATGAGCAGTCCAACCTTGAAGCGGTGGCAGACGGTAAGCTGGAATATCGCGATATTCCGACCATTACCGACAAAAACGGTCGCCGTCTGTCTTTGGCACGTAATGGCGAGATTGCCATTATCGACAAGGAAGGCCGCGAACGTGCGGTACACCGTATTCCTTACGGCACGAACATTCTGGTCAAGGATGGCGGCAAAGTGAAGCTGGGTGATCGGCTGGCCGAATGGGATCCGTTCACCATGCCGGTGATTACCGAGAAACCGGGTGTTGTAAAATACCAGGACCTGATCGACGGTAAGACACTGACAGAACAGACCGACGAGGCGACAGGCATCGCGCAGCGCGTGGTCGTTGAATACCGGGCCACAGGCCGCGGCAAGGACAAGGAAGATCTGCGTCCCCGCCTGACCCTGCTGGACGGTGACAGCGGTGAAGCTGCACGCTACATGCTGTCTGTAGGCGCCACGCTTTCGGTGACCGATGGACAGGAAGTGTCCGCAGGTGATGTGCTGGCACGTGTGTCGCGCGAGGCCGCGAAAACGCGTGACATTACCGGTGGTCTGCCGCGTGTTGCCGAATTGTTCGAGGCGCGTAAGCCGAAGGACAATAGCGTGATCGCGAAAATTTCGGGCCGCATCGAATTTGTGCGTGACTATAAAGCCAAGCGCAAAATCGCGATCCATCCCGAAGAAGGCGATTCCGTCGAATATCTGATCCCCAAAACCAAGGTGATCGATGTGCAGGAAGGTGACTATGTGAAGAAAGGCGATAACCTGGTTTCAGGTTCGCCCGATCCGCATGATATTCTCGAAGTGCTCGGTGTAGAGGCTCTGGCTGAATATCTGGTGGCGGAAATTCAGGAAGTCTACCGCCTGCAGGGCGTGAAGATCAACGACAAGCATATCGAGACGATTGTGCGTCAGATGTTGCAGAAAGTCGAAATCACCGATGGCGGGGACACGATCCTGCTCGCTGGTGAACAGATTGATGCAGAGGAAATGCACGAGATTAATGCCAAGCTGACCAAGAAGCAGAAACCTGCGGTTGGCACACCGGTATTGCTCGGCATTACCAAGGCGTCGTTGCAGACACGCAGCTTCATCTCGGCCGCGTCTTTCCAGGAAACCACCCGCGTGCTGACGCAGGCGGCGGTTGAAGGCAAGCGTGACTCGCTCATCGGCCTGAAGGAAAATGTTATTGTTGGCCGCCTGATCCCGGCGGGTACGGGCGCTGGCATGAACCGCATGCGCATCGCGGCATCCAGCCGTGACGCGGCGCTTCGTGCCCAGCAAAAGGCGATGCTTGACGCCATGGCGGCTGCGGAAGAGGTTGAAGCGGAAGAAGCCGCTGCGGCCAAAGCTGCGGAAGCTCCGGCAGAAACACCTTCTTCTGAGGAAGAAGAATAATCCAATAGGCCAGATAGCTGGTCCGGTACTGAAAAAGAAACCCCGCCGCGTGTAATCGCGGCGGGGTTTTTATTATTGCAACCCGATATCGGGTGTTTCCGCAATCAGGAACTCGGCATCTTCATGTGCTGTTATTGTCAGCGCTTCGATGTCCCGGATGGCAGCCGCATCGCGTGTATCCAGCCTGGTGCCATTCACTTCAATGCTGCCTTCGGACACGACGAGATACAGTGGCATATCTTTCGCCGCCTGATGCGTCAGGCTGTCTCCGGCTTTTAGCGTTGCGCCATATAGCCGGGCATCGGCACGTATCATCGCTGCGCCCGCGGCCACGTCGTCATCATGGCCACTGGCCAGTATTTCCAGCTTTCCGGCACGCTCCCCCTTGGGAAAGACTTTGGTGTCCCAGCGGGGTTCTTCGCCGCGCGTGCGGGGGATGACCCATATCTGGAACAGCCGTGTTTCCTCGTCTTCCAGATTAAACTCGCTGTGCTGGACACCCGTGCCGGCACTCATCACCTGGACGTCGCCTGCTTCGGTGCGGCCTTCATTGCCCATATTGTCGCGGTGGGTAATGGCGCCTTTGCGGACATAGGTAATGATCTCCATATCCTGGTGCGGATGGGTCGGAAAACCGCTTTTGGGAGCGATTTCGTCATCATTCCAAACGCGCAGTGAGCCCCAGCCCATGCGCGCGCTGTCATGATATCCGGCAAAGGAAAAATGGTGCCGTGCATTGAGCCAGCCATGGTCGACGTGGCCCAGCGATGAAAATTCGCGTTTCTCAATCATGATTCATCCTTTCATGTGTTTGCATTGGATATAGGCATGCAGTATCGTTTCAAAAATAGACAATATGGAAAAGGATTGTTTCTAACAATGACCTTACCTGATTTTGAAGCCTGGGCGATTTTCGCTGCAGTTGCCCGGCTGGGTAGCTTTACTGCGGCTGCAAAGGAACTGGGCCTGTCAAAGGCAACTGTATCCAAGGCGGTGACAAGGCTGGAAGCGGAGCTTGGCGTTGCGCTTTTTCACCGCACCTCGCGCCGGATTTCGCTATCCAGTGCCGGTCAGTCGCTATTGCCCCATGCCGAAAAGATACGTGCGCAAGGCGATGCCGCGACAGAAGCAGCCCGCGATGAAGCAGATATACTGACGGGCCGTATCAAAATGGCGGCACCGCTCAGCTTCGGGTTATCCGAGCTAGGGCCTGTGCTGGCTGCATTTATGCAAGAATATCCAGGTATCGAAATTGATCTGGATCTGCGTGATTCCCGGATTGACCTGACTGAGCAGGGGATTGACCTTGCGCTCCGCATAGCGGCGCTACCCGATAGCAGCCTGCGCGTCATCCACCTGCGAAAGGTCAGGCGGCACCTTGTCGCTGCACCTTCCTACCTTGCCCGCGCTGGCAAACTGGACACGCCGGCGGACCTGAAATCGCATCGCTGCTTTATCTATTCCAACCTGCCCAACACGCAGATCATGACCTTTACGGGGCCAGACGGGGAAACGGTATCGGTTCAGCCCCAATCGGTATTCCGTGCCAATAATAGCGATATCATGCTGCCCGCCCTTGTCGCGGGGCAGGGTATTGCGGAACTGCCCGACTTTATGTGTGATGCCGCGCTGACTTCCGGGATGCTGGAGAGTATATTGCCGGGTTGGCGCAACACTCCGCTGACATTGAGCCTGGTTATGCCGCCTTCGCATTACCGGCCCGCCAGAGTTCAGGTGTTGATCGCGTTTCTGAAACAGGCTTTTCGGGAAACATGATATGCATATGCGCAGGCTGCCGGAATATGTCCGGCAGGTCCGTACAGGCGGGTGCAGGGAATAAAACCATTGCAAAGTGTAAAAAAATCACGGGTGTGACATTTGCCACGCAGTGTGCCGCAAACCCGCAGAAAGACTCGGTTACGAGTCGTTACATGATGTCAAACAGCCGCTACGACTCGCCTGTTTCTGCGACTTAATGTAAAATTAACCTTTAATCTTCATTCCTCTTATGGTTAATAAATGACACGGTCTGCATATCGAACGGGGGTTCGGGATTGTAGGCAACAGGGAAATATAAAGAGGGGCTGCACATTATGCGCGTGCTATTGATTGAAGACGAGCCAACAACAGCGAAGGCCATTGAGCTGATGCTGACTACGGAAGGCTTTAATGTTTACACGACCGACCTGGGTGAAGAAGGGCTCGATCTGGGTAAACTCTACGATTACGACATTATCTGTCTCGACCTGAACCTGCCCGATATGCACGGCTATGATGTGCTTAAGAAACTGCGTGTTGCCAAGGTGCAGACACCGGTGCTTATCCTTTCCGGTATATCCGAGATGGACAGCAAGGTGCGTTCGTTCGGTTTCGGCGCAGATGATTATGTGACCAAGCCATTCCACCGCGAAGAACTTGTGGCGCGCATTCATGCTGTGGTGCGCCGTTCAAAAGGCCATTCGCAAAGCATTATCCGCACCGGCAAGCTGTCGGTGAACCTTGATGCCAAGACAGTCGAAGTCGATGGTGCGCGTGTCCACCTGACCGGCAAGGAATATGCGATGCTGGAGCTGCTGTCGCTGCGCAAGGGAACGACGCTGACCAAGGAAATGTTCCTCAATCACCTCTATGGCGGCATGGACGAACCCGAACTCAAGATTATCGACGTTTTCATCTGCAAGCTGCGCAAGAAACTGGCGCTGGCATGTGGCGGTGACAATTATATCGAAACAGTCTGGGGCCGCGGTTATGTGCTACGTGATCCAAATACGGATGAGGACAGCCAGGCGGCATAAGCGCTTTAATACCCGATTTCACTTCATTACCCCTCGGCTGCGGCCGAATTAGGGCCGGCAGCAGGGGGCAGTCGGCCCTTTTCCGTTCTGTATCACCTGTTGCGCTGCGGCAGGCCGGCAAAGGTAATGATGCTTTCATGGCCTTGTGCGGAGAGCGCCGACACGCCGACAAAGTGATCATCGACAATAATACCCGGCAACGTAACTTCGGCCTTGCCCGTAACATCGACCCTGCCTGTCCAGTCACGTTCGTCATTCCGGCGCCAATAGACGCGGTATCCGGCGGCATTTTTGACAGGTTCCCATTCGACAGTCGTATTGGCGCTCACCGCACCACCTAGCTGTGCTGATTTGGGGGCAGGCGGGGCGTTGGCCAGTTCGCGGGCCAGTGCCACATTCAGATTGGTGACTTTGGCAAGATAGCCAAAATCCATCTCATCCACCGTATCGCCATATTTGATGCCGTCTTCGGTGCGCAGGTCCTGATGCTGATGGTCATAATCCTCCACGCCCACGGTAAAGCGCACCGCTGGATAGCCCAGCGCCAGAGCAGGCAGATGGTCACCGCCGCGCCGGAAACGGTCGGGGCGGCGGACACCAAAGACATTCAGGCCAATGTTGCGGTTTGCATTGGCAACGCGGTCTGCCGCACGCATCAGGGCGCGGGATGGACCGTCATCCTCACCGCCGCTACCGCGCCGTGCCATGGCTTCTTCCAGGCTTTCGGACGAACGTATGCCTTCGCTGAACACACGGACAATATTGTCGACTGTGCGGCCATCCTGCCCCTTGGTGCCGCCAACAATGTCATTGTTGAGCATGGCGATCACGTTCCACCCGCGCGCCTTGGCGGTATCGGCAATCAGCTTGCCGCCGAACAGCCCCTGTTCCTCGCCCGACAGCAGCGCATAGATGATCGTGGCATCATGCTTCTCGCGGGTCAGTATGCGCGCGGCCTCTATGGTAAGCGCGGTGCCGGAGCCATCATCATTGGCGCCGGGGGCATCGTCGGTGAAATTCATCGGATCGGTGACGCGGCTGTCAATATGGCCGGAAATGATGATGACATCGTTCGGATCACCCGTACCGCGTTGTATGCCCAGCACGTTGACGATATTGACGCCACCCGGAATGCGCGGGCCATAGTCGAAACGTTCGACATTCTGTACCTCAAGGCAGCCGCCGCATGCGGCGCTGATCCTGGCAAATTCCTCTGCGCCCCAGCGCCGCGCGGCACCGATGCCCCGGGTAGGGTGATCGGGTGATGACAGGGTATGGCGCGTTCCGAAACTCACCAGTTTTTCGACATAGGCTTTCAGATTCTGTGCATCTGCCGGACCGGCTGACGCTGGCGGGGCCATTATGGGTACAGTGGCTGCGGGTCTCTCATCCGGTGCATCCTTATCCTGTGCGGCGAGATGGCTTGCAGGCGCAACGGCCAGCAATAGCGAAACGGTCAGGGCTTTTTTCATCATGCAACAGAAACTGGCGCAAAGCACGCCGCCGCACAAGAGCTATTCTATGCAGGGTTATTCTATGACGGGGTTCCGGTCTGCAGGTACCAGCGGTCACTGCCTTCCAGGCCGATAGCGGTCAGTACGCCCGTGTCATAGGCGCCGGTGTCAATGCCAATCCGCCCGCAGCGTTCATCCACGTCCTCGCTGATGGTATGGCCATGGATGATCATTTTTTCATGGATATCGTCCTTGCGCAGGAAGTCACCGCGTATCCAGCGCAGGTCCTGGCTAACCTGTTCTTCCATGGGTACGCCAGCGCGTACACCGGCATGGACAAAGGCATAGTCGCCGATAACGATATAATCTTCAAACGCGGATATGAAGTCGCGATGCTCCTGCGGCACGAGTCCGGACAGTTTTTTGGCCAACTCGTCCATTTCCATATTGCGGTATTTGGCATAGGGCATGCCATAACTCAGGATCGTTTCCTGTCCGCCGATACGGGTGAAAAAACGGACTTTCTTGATGTCTCCGGTCAGCGCATCGAGGAACATTTCCTCATGATTGCCCATCAGGAAGCGGACTTTGTCGCTGCTGCGGGCAAGCTCCATGGCGCGCTCGATAACGCCAGCACTATCAGGCCCGCGATCAACCAGGTCACCCAGGAAAATAAGCCGTGTGTCCGCATTTTTGCGCGCCGCGACATCGGCATCGATTTTTTCCAGCAATGCGTCGAGCAGATCGAGGCGGCCATGTATGTCGCCAATTGCGTATACGCGCTCACCCGGCGGTATGGATGGCGCAGATTTATCCTTGCGCTTTTTCTTGCGCTTTTTCTTGCTCTTCGTTGTGTCGAACAGGTTGCGTAAAAAGGAGGTCAATTAATCTTATTCCAGTTGGTTCGGCATGCATATCAGATGATCGCAGGCCAT
Source organism: uncultured Sphingomonadaceae bacterium (assembly GCA_947497085.1). Lineage (GTDB taxonomy): Bacteria > Pseudomonadota > Alphaproteobacteria > Sphingomonadales > Sphingomonadaceae > Alg239-R122. Next base: position 59,086 of record CANMFE010000003.1, on the reverse strand, counting down.
GTTCCCCGTGTATCTAGGGTAAATTAAACTGGCCTTCAACCACTGTAAAACACGCGCCGCCCAGCACCGCGTTTTCGCCGTCCAGCGTGCAATGAACATGCCCGCCACGTTCGCTCGCCTGATAGGCGGTGAAACTGTCACGGCCCAGCTGCGCTGCCCAATAAGGGGTGAGTACGCAATGTGCGGAGCCGGTTACGCTGTCTTCGTCAATCCCGGCGCCGGGAACGAAAACACGGCTTAGCACGTCGGTATCGGTGCCGGGCGCGGTGCAGATAAACTGCCACTGGTCGCCAAATTCAGCCAGAGCGCGCATATCGGGTTCCAGCGCCAGCACTTCTTCAGGCGTGTCATAGACAAATAACGCATAGCCGCCTTCGCGGAAATGCGTTTCCGTCGGCGTATGGCCTAACGCTGTGACTGCTTTGTCCAGGTCCTTAGGGGAGGGGGTATAAGCGGGCAGCGCCATATGATAGGCCCCGCTATCCTTGCTCACTTTTAATATACCGGCCTTGCGCGTGCGGAAATGCACGGTGCGCAGATCCGGTGTCATGCTTAGCACAACATGGCCGCTGGCCAATGTGGCGTGACCGCACAGCGCAACTTCACAGGCCGGTGTGAACCAGCGCAGCTCGTAATGCGCCTCGCCGCTTTCATCGGGCACTATAAAGGCGGTTTCAGCAAATTTGTTTTCCTCGGCAATCGCCTGCAGCACATCATCATCCAGCCAGCTATCCAAAGGAATAATCGCAGCCTGGTTGCCCGCAAAAGGTGCGTCAGCAAAGGCATCGACGTGGAAATAGGGATAGGCTGGCATTTAGGTGTCCTTCAGGTTTTCAAGCTCGTCCTGTTCGGCGAGCGGATTGTCCGGTTCATCGACATGGCCTAACGGGTCGATATGCACAAGTATTTCGGTGCCGGGAAATGCTTTGCCCAGATCAAGTTCAACTTTCTCTATCACGTCATGCGCTTCACGCACGGTCATATCCGGGTCCATATCGACATGAAACTGAACAAAATTTCGGTTGCCGCTGGTCCGCGTGCGCAGGTCATGCAGGCTTTTCAGTTCAGGATGCCGGGCGGCAACTTCGACAAAGGCGAGGCGTTTTTTCTCTGGCCATTCGCGGTCCATCAACTGATCGATTGCGCGTGTAGCGGCCCGCCACGCGCCCCAGCCCAGCCACAATGCGATTCCAACGCCAAAGGCCGGATCAATTCCGGTAATACCCGCATATTGGTCAAGCGCCAGCGCGGCGATTACGGCAAGGTTGAGCAGCAGATCAGACTGGTAATGCACATGATCGGCTTCGATCGCGACTGACTCTGTCTGGCGGATCACGCGGCGTTGATAGGCAAGCAGTGCAAGTGTCACCGCAATCGCGATAACCGAGACGATAATGCCATATTCGGCGCGTGCGGTTGTGTCTCCATTGGCGAAACGCTCCAGCGCGCGCCAGCCAATAAAAGCGGCCGATAGCGTGATGAGCACCACCTGAAACAGCGCCGCCAGCGCTTCGGCCTTGCCATGGCCAAACCGGTGTGCCGCGTCAGCGGGCATGGCGGCATAGCGCACACTGAACAGCGTCATCAGCGATGCAAACAGGTCGAGCGCCGTGTCGGCCAGCGACCCCAGCATGGCGACAGAAGATGTCGCCCATTCCGCATAGGCTTTGAGGCATAATAGCAGCAATGCGGCCGAAACGCTGGCAATGGCGGCGTTGCGGTTCAGCCGTGCATGATTATCCGGGCCCAGCTGTGTCACGGGTAGAGCAGGCTTTCCGTCCAGCCATCGCCGTCACGCACAAACAGGCGGCGTTCGTGCAGCCGGTGCGCCCGGTCCTGCCAGAATTCGATGCGTGCAGGTGTCACGCGGTAACCCGACCAGTGCGGCGGGCGCGGTACGTCTTTTCCTTCGTAACGTTCCTGCATGGCCGCATACCGGTCCATGAATAGCTGCCGGCTTTCCAGCCGGTGTGACTGGTCCGATGCCCATGCGCCCAGCTGTGAATCGCGGCTGCGTGTCGCGAAATAGGCATCGGCTGTCTCATCGCTGACCGGCGAAATCTCACCCTCGATACGAATCTGTCGCCGCAGTGATTTCCAGTGGAACAACAGCGCGACATGCGGATTGACAGCAAGCTCTTCGCCCTTGCGGCTGGTGAAATTGGTGTAGAATATGAAACCATCCGGCCCATGCCCCTTGAGCAGCACCATGCGCGATGACGGGCGGCCTTGTGCATCTGCCGTGGCAAGTGCCATGGCATTGGAATCATTGGGCTCGCTGGTGCGTGCTTCATCATACCAGCTTTGAAACAGTTCAAACGGGTTTGCTGCGGTCATTTTCCCACCTCTTTTCGTCCGGGTGCGTTATAGCAATAAAACACTGCCATAATGCGCCACGATGCGCTATTGCCAATGCGGTGATGGCATCTTTGCCAGCCTGCCATGCAAAAGGCTAGGGAGATACCGTAAAACGGGGAGGAAAAGCTGCGTGTGGGAACTGATATTTTCGCTGGCCAATAAAATGGCCCTGATTTCATGGGTGGCGCTTATTCTTTTGCCGCGCTGGGATGCGTTATACCGTATATTGTTTTACGGCGCGGTATTTTTGCTCGGGCTGACATATATGACTGCGCTAGGCGGCGTTCTGACGGGCTTTATCCCTTCCGATGGTAAAATCGATTTTAGTACAATTGCAGGTGTACGGTCTATTTTTGACACAGATGTCGGCGTTGTGATTGGTTGGGTGCATTATCTGTGCTTTGACCTGTTTGTCGGTCTTTGGATTGCCCGCAATGCAGATGCACATGGCATCCACCGCATCATCCAGGTGCCTGTTCTGGCACTGACATTCATATTCGGGCCTGTGGGGCTGGTGAGCTATATCGTACTGCGATATATCATGCGCAACGGGCGTATTGAGGGGCATCTTCCCGCTTGACGTAGCGGCTTCAGACCCCATCTATATAAGCATAGTCATACAGTTGATTAGAGACGGAAAATAGAATTTATGGCAGATCCCTATTCGATACTGGGCGTTTCCAAAGGGGCCAGTGAAAAGGAAATCAAGAGCGCGTATCGCAAGCTTGCCAAGGAGCTGCATCCTGACCGCAACAAGGATAACCCTGCCGCATCGGAGAAGTTTTCCGACGCGACCAAGGCGTATGACTTGCTGAGCGACAAGGACAAACGGGCGCAGTTTGACCGTGGGGAAATTGACATGGACGGCAACCCCACCGGGCCATTTGGCTATGGCGGTGGTGGCGGTGGTTTTCGTCAGCCGGAACCGGGTGGAGGCATGGGCGGTTTTGCCGATGGTGTCGATTTTGGTGATATATTTGACGGCCTGTTTGGTGGCGGGGGCCGCTCTGCTGGTTCCGCAAGGAGCGCGCCGCCGCCCAAGGGTGCCAATATCGCCTATAAGCTGGCGGTCGAATTTCTGGATGCGGCTACATTGGCACCGCAGCGCATAACGCTATCCGATGGCAAGACAATCGACCTGAAGCTACCCAAAGGTGTGGAGCATGGCACGCAGATGCGTCTGCCGGGCAAGGGACAGCCTGGGCCGGGCGGCAATGGCGATGCGATAGTCACCATTCATATCAAGCCGCATATATTCTTTATGCGCGATGGTAATAATGTCCGGCTTGAGCTGCCCATTACGCTGAAAGAAGCGGTGTTGGGCGGTAAGGTTAAAGTGCCGACGGTCGAGGGGCCAGTCATGCTGACCATACCCAAGGGCAGCAATTCGGGTACGCACCTGCGCATCAAGGGCCGCGGCTTTACGGGCAGCGATGGCCGGCGGGGCAACCAGCTTGTCGAGTTGCAGATCCACCTGCCCGATGATGATGCGGCGCTGACAGAATTTGCGCAGAACTGGGATTATGACGAAAATGTCCGGGCCAAGCTGGGCGTCTAGCAGCCACGCAATCTAAAATGCTGGCTTTGGGGGCTATTTTCGGGCAGTTTGACGGGTGATGGACAGATCGGAACCCCATGATGGCGATACCCCTATCCTGAATATTACAGGGCGGGCGCGGCGATGGATCGATCAGGTCAAGGCGATCTCGATTGATGTCGCCAGGCATGTCTATGATGATGGTTTCGTGCTGGCGGGCAATTTCGCCTATCTTTCGCTGCTTGCGCTTTTCCCATTTTTTGTGGTTGCCGCTTCGCTTGCAGGGGCCGTGGGTCGCACCGATTATGGCTATCAGGCGGTGGAGGCTTTTCTGGCAGCTGTTCCGCCCAGCATGGCGAGCGCGCTTAACGAGCCGGTGCAATCGGCCATGACTGCGCGCACCGGCCCATTGCTGTGGTTCAGTGTGCTGGTCGGCCTGTGGACGACAGCCAGTCTGATTGAAACCATACGTGACATGCTACGGCGCTCCTATGAGGTGAAAAGCACCCGGCCTTTCTGGCATTACCGGCTGGGGTCGATCGCACTGATTGTTGGCGCGGTCATACTCACCATTTTTGCGCTCAGTATGCAGGTGATGCTGAGCGGCGCAGAAGAGTTCGTGCTCAGTTACCTGCCGCTTGCCAGCAAGACACTCAGCTATATTGCCTGGAGCCAGCTATTCAGTGCGCTGATCCTGTTCGGCGCGCTCTACCTGATTTTCCGCACACTCACTCCGCGCTATTATCGAAGGCTGGATTCGCCAATCTGGCCCGGCCCGCTGTTTATCAGCCTGTGGTGGATGCTGAACACCAGCCTGATGCCCGTATTGCTGCGCAATTTTTTCAATTATGACCTGACCTATGGCAGTCTGGCGGGCGTGATGATCAGCCTGATTTTCTTCTTTCTCATTGGTCTGGGCATGGTAATCGGGGCAGAACTCAACGCGGCGCTTGCACGGGCGGGGGATAAGAACGTAAAAGCGGACGCAGCAACCATAATATCTGATGACGATCAGGAAGGACCGGACAATGAGTGATTTGATGCAGGGGAAACGCGGCCTCATCATGGGGCTGGCCAATAACAAGTCGCTGGCCTGGGGCATTGCGCAGAAACTTCGCGCACAGGGCGCTGAGCTTGCCTTTTCCTATCAGGGTGATGCGCTCAAAAAGCGTGTAGGCCCGCTGGCTGAGGAATTGGGCAGTGATTTCCTGATCGAATGTGATGTGTCCAATATGGATGCGCTCGACAAGGCTTTCGATGAATTGAAAAGCCGCTGGGATACGATTGATTTTGTCGTCCATGCCATCGGATTTTCGGACAAGAGTGAATTGCGTGGCAAATATGTCGATACCAGCCTTGATAACTTCCTGATGACGATGAACATTTCTGCCTATTCACTGGTCGCGGTGGCACAGCGTGCGGCGGCGATGATGCCCGATGGCGGTTCTATTGTAACGCTCACATATTATGGCGCAGAGAAAGTCATTCCGCATTACAACGTGATGGGGGTGGCCAAGGCCGCGCTGGAAACGAGCGTGCAGTATCTGGCCAATGACCTTGGCCCGGCGAATATCCGGGTCAACGCCATTTCAGCAGGGCCAATCAAGACACTGGCGGCGAGCGGCATTGGCGATTTCCGTTATATCCTGAAATGGAATGAATATAATTCGCCGCTGCGCCGCAATGTGACGATTGAAGATGTCGGCGGCGCGGGCCTCTATTTCTGTAGCGATCTTTCGTCGGGCGTGACGGGTGAAACCCACCATGTCGATGCAGGCTATCATGTCGTCGGCATGAAACAGGAAGATGCGCCAGATATTGCGCTCGACACATGAGCTATAACAGCTTCGGCCGCATATTCCGTTTTACCACCTGGGGGGAAAGTCACGGGCCTGCGCTCGGCGTGGTGATTGACGGCTGTCCGCCTGCGCTGGAGATCAGCACCGACCATATCCAGCCATATCTGGATGCGCGGAGGCCTGGCCAGTCAAAATATACCACGCAGCGGCGCGAGGCGGATGAGGTGAAAATCCTCTCCGGCGTATTCGAGGGCAAGACAACCGGAACGCCGATATCGCTGATGATTGAAAATACCGACCAGCGATCGAAAGATTATAGCGAAGTCGCCAAGGCCTATCGGCCCGGGCACGCGGATTACAGCTATGATGCCAAATATGGCTTTCGTGATTATCGCGGCGGCGGCCGTTCCAGCGCGCGCGAAACGGCGGCGCGGGTGGCAGCGGGCGCAGTGGCGCGGCTGGTCATTCCCGAAGTTACCATTCTTGCCTATGTCTGTGAAATAGGCGGGGATGCGATTGATCATGCGAATTTTGATGCGGGTGAAATTGGCCGCAACCCGTTTTTCTGCCCTGATGCCAAGGCGGCAAAGCGCTGGGAAAAACTGGTTGACGATGCACGCAAGGATGGCAGTTCGCTGGGCGCTGTTGTCGAATGTGTGGCGACAGGTGTTCCCGCCGGATGGGGGGCGCCTGTCTATGCCAAGATGGACAGCGAACTTGCGGCAGCCATGATGACGATTAACGCCACCAAGGGCGTGGAAATTGGCGATGGCTTTGCCGCAGCGCGGCTGCGCGGTGAGGAAAATGCCGATGCGATGCGCCCTGGCAAGGATGGCAGGCCCGAATTTGCCGCCAACCATGCGGGGGGTACGGCGGGCGGCATTTCCACCGGGCAGCCCATTGTGTGCCGTACCGCGTTCAAACCGACCAGTTCGATCCTGATGCCCGTTGAAACGATCACCAATGAAGGTGAAGCCACTGAAATTGTCACAAAAGGCCGCCATGATCCATGTGTGGGCATACGCGGCACACCGGTGGTTGAGGCAATGATGGCGCTGGTTCTTGCAGACCAGAAGCTGTTGCACCGTGCCCAATGCGGATGATGCACGGATAATCTTGTTTTACAACAGGCCATTGCCCTATAGGCAGATCACAGGGGACGCAGTAAACCATGCTTGATTTGATCCGCGCGACAATTGGCGCTTATGAAGCTGAAATCGGCCTGTTCATTCTGGCGTCGATGTTTGTCGCTTTTGCGATGGAGCGCTTTCCTGCGGCAGTGGTTGCGATATTGGGTGCCTGCGCGTTTCTGTTTCTGGGCATTATCGATTCCGATGGGCTGTTCTCGTCCTTTTCCAACACTGCGCCGATAACCATTGGCGCGATGTTTATCCTGTCGGGTGCATTGCTGCGCACCGGTACGATTGACGCAATTGCGGGCATGATTATCCGCCGCGCCCGCAAGCGGCCCAAGCTGGCCGTGGCGGAAATGTTCCTGGGCGCATATGTCGCATCGGCCTTTATGAACAACACCCCGGTCGTCGTGGTGATGATCCCGATCATCATGCGGCTGGCACGCGCCACCGGATTTTCCGCCAAAAAACTGCTAATACCGCTCAGTTTTGTCTGCATATTGGGCGGTACAACTACATTGATCGGGACATCAACCAACCTGATTGTCGATGCGGTGGCACGCGATTCCGGGTTGGAGCCTTTCGGAATTTTTGAGATTACGCCCTATGGCATCGTCGCCGGGCTTGCCGGTATGGTGATGCTGGTACTGTTCAGCAGTTGGCTTTTGCCCAGCGATGACAGTTCGATCCGTCCCACCGACAGTAACGAAAATATGTATCTGACCGAGCTGACCGTGCGCAATGCATCGGCAGACAAAGGCAAACAGCTGGGCGATGTGGCGCTGTCCAAACGCGCCAATATTTCGATCAAGGCGATCAAGCGTGACGACCTGTTTATCCGCCACGATCTTGACCAGGTCTATCTGGAGCCTGATGACCGTATTGTTGTGCAGTTGGATCTGGCTGAACTCATGTCTCTGCGCACCAGCGATGATTATAAGATAGGGATTGTCCGCAAAGGCGATGCAGGTGCCATGGGTGAAGAAGTGGTTGAAGCCATGATTTCACCCCAGCACCCCAGCATTGGCCAGAGCCTGTATGACATTCCGTTCCTGTCGCAAAATAATGTCCGTATATTGGGGCTCAGCCGGTATCGCAACCTGCCGCGCAGCGACCTGCCCAATGCCAAAATCCACGGTGCAGACCGCGTGTTGGTGACAGGATCGCAGGAAGATATCGCGCGGATGTATGAAAATCCGAACCTGATCGGCATTGCGGAAACCAAAACCCGGGCCTTTCGCCGGGATCGCGCGCCGATAGCGATTGCTGCGCTGGCGGCAGTTGTGCTGCTGGCCGCGTTTAATATCCTGTCGATTGCCGTGGCCGCGATATTGGGCGTAGGCGCGATTTTGCTCGCCCGCTGCATTGATGCGGAAGAAGCGTGGAGTTCCATTGACGGCAGCGTGCTGGTGCTGATCTTTGGGATGCTGGCTGTCGGATTGGGGTTGCAGGAGGCGGGTAGTGTCGATCTTATGGTGTCGCTGCTCACGCCATTTCTTGCGGATATGCCGCCATGGGCATTGCTGTTCGCGGTCTATGCTTTTTCGGTACTCATGACAGAAATGATCACCAATAATGCGGTGGCTATTCTGGTGACGCCCATTGTCATTACGTTGGCAGCCGATCTGGGCGTTGATCCGCGGCCATTGGTGGTTGCCGTGATGTTTGCAGCATCGGCCAGCTTCGCGACGCCGATCGGTTACCAAACCAATACGCTTGTCTATGCGGCGGGCAATTACCGCTTTACCGACTTTTTCAAGGCAGGCATTCCGCTGACATTAGGTGTCGGCTTTGCCACCTGTCTTGCGATTTCATACTTTATGTAAACCGCTTGCGGCGGCGCGTTGCAGCGTCTAGCTTCACGTGCATATAAAGTGTCGGGCAAATAAAATGTCGGGGAGGCATCATGCTGAAATTCTGGTTCGCTATTCCGCTATGGCAGCGGGTGATTGCCGCACTCATACTGGGCGTCGCGCTTGGTTTATACTGGGGGCCGGGCGCCGAAAGCATCAAATGGATTGGTGATTTTTTCATCAAGGCGATCAAGATGCTGGTCGTGCCCCTGATTTTCTTCAGCCTGGTTGCCGGTGTTGCCGCAATAGGCGATTTGCGTAAGCTTGGTGCCGTTGGCGGGCGGGCGCTGTTGCTGTTTGTGGTCAGCGGGCAGATTGCTGTCTGGCTGGGCCTCATGCTCGGTACGGGTGCGGTCAACCTGGGCCTGTTCCCGGACCGTGAGACGCTGGGCACACCGGATGTGCCGACCCCCGAACCCAATCCGACAACGCCGGTCGACATGATCCTGTCCATCGTGCCGGAAAGCCCGGTGCAGGTGATGGCCGATGTCGCGGTACTCCCGCTGATCGTGTTTTCATTGCTGGTCGGCATTGGCATATTAATGGCTGAAGAAGACGGCAAGCCGGTCCAGAAGATTTTCGACAGCGGGTCGGTGGTAATGCAAAAAGTCACCATGATCGTGATGGAACTCACGCCGTTCGGCGTCTTCGCGCTGATGGCATGGGTGGCGGGCACGCTGGGTGTGGACGCGCTTAAAGCGCTCAGCTGGCTGGTGATCCTCAACTATACCGGCTGCCTCATCATCATCTTGTTCATGTATTCGGCGATGATCAAATTCCTTGCGAAACTGCCGGTGGGTGATTTCTTCCGCGGCATCGTGGACGCGATTGCGGTCAGCTATTCCACCGCCAGTTCCAACGCAACGCTGCCTGTTACGCTGCGCTGCGCGCGCCGCAATCTGGGTATCAGCAACTCGGTGGCCAGTTTTGTCATCTCGCTGGGCGCGACGGTGAACATGAACGGCACGGCGATGTATCTGGGCCTTGCGACCCTGTTCGGGGCGCAGATTTTTGGCGTGGACCTCAGCTGGGGCCAGTATTTCCTGATCTCGATCCTTGCGACCTTGGGCGCGATCGGCGCGGCGGGGATTCCCGGTGCCGGCCTGATCATGATGGCGCTTGTGTTCGGTGCGGTCGGCGTGCCGCTGGAAACCATTGCCTTTGTCGCCGGTGTCGACCGGATCATGGACATGATGCGCACCACCACCAATGTCAGCGGTGACGCGGCTGTGGCGACCACGGTTGCCAGTATGACGGGTGAAATCGACCGCGCGGAAATGATCAGCGCGGATGATGTTTAGGGGCGCATTGCGGACACTGGTGCCGCTAGCGGCGGCGCTCACCCTTTCCGCCTGTGCGCATGCGCCGGTCACAGCTATGTCCAGCGAACTGCGCACGGCCTCTGCCTATGTCGATGCCTATAACAGCCGCGACCTGCCCGCGATGCTGGCGCTGATGCATGATGAGGTGCAATGGCTCAGCGTCAATGGCAGCAAGGTGGACGTATTCGCCAATGGCAAGGCGGACCTTGCCGGGCAAATGGAAAGCTATTTCGCATCGCCCACGGCAACCACCAGCGAAATTGGCGGCAGTGTGCGCGATGGCCGTTTCGTTGCGGTTCGTGAAATTGCCCGCTGGATCGACGGCAAAGGCAACCTCAAGTCGCAGTCTGCACTGGCCGTCTATGAAATCGAAAGCGGTCTGGTCCGCCGCGTATGGTATTACCCGGAGACGAAGTAATCACCGTCCCTTCGGTTTTTCCATCACTTTCTTTTTGAACCGGCACAGGTCGCTCACATTGCAGCGCCAGCATTCCGGCGTGCGGGCCTTGCATATATAGCGGCCGTGCAGGATCAGCCAGTGATGCGCGTGTACCCGGAAGGGGGCGGGCGTCCCTTTATCGAGCTTCTTTTCGACCGCCAGCGGCGTCTTGCCGGGGGCAAGGCCGGTGCGGTTGCCGACACGGAAAATATGTGTGTCGACAGCGAATGTCTCCGCGCCAAATGCGCAGTTCATCACCACATTGGCGGTCTTGCGGCCCACGCCGGGCAGGGTGGTGAGCATGTCGCGGTCTTCGGGCACTTCGCCGCCATGCGCGTTTACGAGAATCTCCGCCATCGCGATCACGTTTTTCGCTTTGGTGTTATAGAGGCCAATCGTCTTGATATGCTCTTTCAGGCCATCTTCACCGAGTGCGAGCATCTGCGCAGGCGTTTTGACTTTCGCGAACAGCGCGCGTGTCGCCTTGTTCACCCCCACATCGGTCGATTGCGCCGACAGTGTGACCGCGACGAGGAGCTGGTAGACATTGCCGTAATTGAGCTCAGTCTCTGGCGACGGATTATCGGCGGCAAGGCGGCTGTAAAATTCGAAGATATCGTCTTTTTTCATGGGGTATCTATGGTCCCTAAACGGCAACAATTCAATTTTTGATGAGAGGCTGTCGATCGAACTATTTGAACATTTCATTTTCTAACTAATTGGTGTTAAGAACACTCCATGAACATTTATGACTTTATATCTCAAGAGCAGTTAGATAATTTGCCAGAAGACCCGCGAATGGGCTTCGCTACTTTTGCAAAACATTCAATGGATAGTCTGAAAAAGGCATCCGAGGGCATGGATCTCAATGAACAATATGGCTGGCAGGAGTACGAGCGTGCCCGCCTAGATATGATGAATGTGATACTGGCTGCTGCAAAACTCTATAAAATTGAGCCGTTCGTTTCAATCCAGCTTCCAAGAGTTGGTAGCAATAACAATCAAGAAATAGAACAATTTGAGTCAGATTTGCACCATTATATGACTCAAATCGTCCTTGATAACGCAATTCGCCAACGGTCAGATTCGGTAAAGCTATCTGAAACCGCAAGAGATAGAATTCGTCAACATATTCATCACCTTAAAAAGTGTGTTGATGACTCCGAACTTGATAAAAGTAAGAAAGCAGTATTGCACAACAAAATTCTGGAATTTGAATCTGCATTGGATAAGGAGCGATTGAGTTTGTTAAAAGCTTCTTGGATATCAATCCAAATATTGGCAATACCGGGAGCAATGTGGGCTTCAGCAGAAGTGGTACAAAAATTGATGGGAAATATTGCTCAGACTGTAGCGATAGAAAAATCAGCTGAGGAGGATGAAAGGAAGTTGCCTATCCAATCTGAGCCAAATGTATTGCTACCACCTCGACATGACGGCTGGGGGTCTAATCCGACTAATAATTCCAATAGTTCCTTCGAAGATGACTTAGACGACGATGTTCCTTTTTGATCAACCATAGAATTGTAACAACAGTTTACTCAGACCCTCATTCATAGCCCCAAAACATCCTTCATCTCATACCTTCCGGTATCGTGACTGACTATCCATTCAGCCGCCTTGACCGCGCCGCGGGCGAAGATGCCGCGGTTTTCGGCGTGGTGGGAGAGGGTGATGCTTTCGCCTTCGGCGGCGAGGATGACGCTGTGATCGCCCGCAACCGATCCGCCGCGCAGGCTCGCGTAACCGATGGTGCCGCGCCCGCGCGCACCGGTAATGCCGTCCCGCCCGCGTTCGCTGTCTGTCACCGGATCAATCCCGCGCGCCTTGGCCGCCGCTTCGCCGAGCAACAATGCCGTGCCTGATGGCGCATCGACCTTGTGCCGGTGGTGCATTTCCAGGATTTCGATATCCCAGTCCTCGCCCAGCCGCTGTGCCGCCTCGGCGACCAATGCGCTCAGCATATTGACGCCGAGTGAGGTATTGCCGGTCTGTAGCACGGCAATATGCTGTGCCGCGTTGTCGATCAGGAAATGGTGGCGTTCCTCAAGGCCCGTGGTGCCGATGATGACTGGCTTCCTTGCAGTGATACAGGCATCCAGATTGGCCTCGAGCGCATCCGGCGCGGAAAAATCGACCAGCACATCGGCTTTGGCCGCGAGCGCAGCGGGATCATCGCTCTGGTCCGCGCCGCCGGCATGGCCCAGTCCCGCCTCGGCTATTGCTGCTTCGATAGCCTGTCCCATGCGCCCCGCGCTGCCATAAATGCCGATATTGATCATGCGTCTTGTCCTGTCCATCCCATATGTGCTTCATGGGGCAGATGAACAATATTCGCAATATCGTAATCCTGACCGGCGCGGGCGTGAGCGCCGAGAGCGGGGTTGCCACCTTTCGCGGGCCGGACGGTTTGTGGGAGGGGCACCGGGTCGAGGATGTCGCCACGACGGGGGCGTTCGTGGCCGACCCGCACCTGGTGCAGAAATTCTATGATGAGCGCCGGGCCAAGCTGAAAACGGTCAAGCCCAATGCGGCGCATAAGGCGTTGGCGCGGCTGGATGCCGAATGGAAAGGCGAGCTTTTGCTGGTCACACAGAATGTCGATGACCTGCATGACCGGGCGGGGTCAAAGCGGCTGGTGCATATGCATGGCGAGCTCAGCAGCGCCTGGTGCCTCGCCTGTGATGCGCGGATGCCATGGACGGGAACGTTGCTGGATTTCCCGGACTGCCCCGAATGCGGGCAGAAATATCTGCGTCCCGATATCGTCTGGTTTGGTGAAATGCCCTATCATATGGAACGGATAGAGGCCGCGCTGACGGCATGTGACCTGTTCGTTTCCATCGGCACGTCAGGCGCGGTCTACCCGGCGGCGGGGTTTGTGCAGACGGCCCGGGCCTATGGCGCACGGACGCTCGAAATCAACCTTGATCCATCCGAAGGCAGCCATTTGTTTGACGAAAGCAGGCAGGGAGAGGCGGGTACGCTGGTACCGGAATGGGTGGAGAGCCTTTTTTGATTTCACGGAGCTGCAATATCAGGACAGCCAATTCCTCCCTGTCGCGTAGCGATGGGGAGGGGGACCGTTTTGCACAGCAAAATGGTGGAGGGGTGGATGGTTTGATATGAAACTTCACTTGCAGACAGTTTCTCTGATAGGCTCCACATTATCGTGAAGCCTTTGCAGCCCGCCTGCACTGTTAGCTGGACCCCAGCCTGCGCTGGGGTGACGTGAAGAGAGAGCGCCTAGCTTTAAAGCGTACCGTCATTCCCGCGCAGGCGGGAATCCAGCTTGTTACTTTACGCATTAATCGTATCAAACAAATCCAGCCAATCGGGGTTCTGCTCTTCAATAAGCCTGAATTTCCATGCACGTCGCCATTTTTTCATCGTTTTTTCGCGTGCAATGGCATTGGCAATATTATCGTGCGGTTCAATATAAACGAGTCTGGTCAACCCATATCTTGTCGTAAATTCAGAGCCCTTGCCCTGTTTGTGTGCGAAAGCCCGGCCAGCGAGATCGGATGTCACACCAATATAGATGGTGCCGCGATAACGGTTGGACATCATATAGATATAGCCTGGCTTCATATGGCTAGCCAGGAAAGAAGCTGGATCCCCGCCTGCGCGGGGATGACATGTAAAAGTGCCAAAGATATTATCCCCATTAGCGCTTCATCTACTTATCGCCGCAGCCCCGCATGTCGAGCAGGCCGCATCCTTGTGCAATTTCATCGTGCGCATCGCAGGCTTCAAGCCATCAAATACATGGAGCTTGCCGGTCTGTTTTTCGCCAAAACCGGTGAGCACGCGCACGGCCTCCATCGCGGCAAAGCTGCCCATCATGCCGACACATGCGCCGAGTACACCGTTTTCGGCGCATGTGTCGCAATCTTCCGCATCAAATGCATCACCGACAAAACAGCGATAGCAGGGCGCATCATCACGCCATCCATAAAATGTGCCGACCTGTCCCTGGAACTGACCAATCGCGGCGGATACAAGCGGGATTTTCAGCTTGTGGCACAGGTCATTGACGGCAAGCCGTGCGGCAAAATTGTCAGTGCCATCGAGTACAAGGTCCGCGTCTGTCAGCATGGCCGCGCCATTGTCCGCCGTTAACTGGCATTGGAATATGGTCACTTCGACATCGGGATTGATGCTTGCGATTGCCGCTTTGGCTGCCTCGACCTTGGGGACACCAATGTCATTCTCACCAAATAGCACCTGTCGCTGAAGATTGGAGAGCGACACTTTGTCATCGTCAATAATCGTGAGGCGTCCTACGCCCGCTGCCGCCAGATATTGCAGCGCTGGACAGCCTATGCCGCCCGCACCCACAATCACAGCGTGCGCGGCGAGCAGTTTTGCCTGCCCCGCGCCGCCAATATGCGGCAAGATGATATGCCGCGCATAACGGTCGAGCTGTGCATCGGTAAGGTCGGTCATGATGGCCTATGTAGGCGAAAGTGGCTCAGCTTTCCAGCTGTTGCAGCAAAGTGCGCACGTCGCCGTCCATATCGGCATCCCGCTCGCGCAGGTCTTCGATCAGGCGGACAGCATGGATGACCGTGCTATGGTCGCGTCCGCCGAATTTGCGCCCGATTTCGGGATAGGAGCGCGGCGTGAGCACCTTGGCGAGATACATCGCGACCTGGCGCGGGCGTACCACAGCGCGGGCACGGCGTTTGGATGCCATTTCGCTGCGGTCCAGCTTGTAGAACTGGCACACGGTGCGTTGGATTTCGTCAATCGTGATACGGCGGCGGTTGGCGCTCAATATATCCGACAGCTGGTCTTGTGCGAGCGCCAGTGTAACCGGCTGGCCTGTCAGCTGCGCATAGGCGATCAGTTTGTTCAGGCCGCCGACCAGTTCACGGACATTGCGGCTGATGGTACGGGCCAGGAATTCGATAACATCCTCGCCGACATTGCACGGCGTAAACTGGCTGAGCCTGGCGCGCAGGATCGCACGGCGCAGCTCGATATCGGCAGGTTGCATGTCTGCGACCAGTCCCATGGAAAGCCGCGACAGCAACCGTTGGTCCACACCGTCAAGCGCCTGCGGCGCGCGGTCGGACGCGACAACGAGCCGCTTGCCCGCACCCAGCAGCGCATCAATCGTGTGCAGGAATTCTTCCTGCGTCGATGCCTTGCCAATAATAAACTGGATGTCGTCCACCAGCAGCATGTCAAACCCGCGCAGCCGCGCCTTGAATTCCATCATCTTGTTCTGCCGCATGGCAGAGACGAACTCGATCATGAAGCGTTCGGCCGAGCAATAGAAAATGCGCGCTTCGGGTTTCGTTTCGGCATATTGGTTGCCAATGGCGTGCAGCAGGTGCGTTTTGCCCTGTCCTGTGGGCGCTTTCAGGTATAGCGGCGTGAATTGTGGTTTTTCTTCGGCGGCCATGCGCTGCGCAGCGTTGCGGCCCAATATATTGGCCTCACCTGTCACGAAATTTTCAAATGTCAGCGAACTATCCAGGCCCAGATGCGCCGCCAACTGCCCCTGCGCATCGCCAAATGCGTCCAGAAAATCGCCATTGCCCGCAAAGCCTGCCTGCGCCGCCTCGCCAAACATACCGGTTGTACCCTGTCCGGTGGCATGACGCATATGGCCGGAAGCGCCTTCGCCGCGCCGTCCGCGTAATTCATGTGTCTGCACGCTGCCGGGATGTGCGGATATTTTCAGGCTGCGCACTTCGGGCCGTGCAATTTTCCATGCCAGCGAAAGCCGGTCGGCAAAACGGTCATTGACCCAGTTGGCGGAAAAATCGGAAGGTGCGTATAATTCCAATGTGCCGGTATCGCGGCAAAAGCGACCGGGTTGCATCGGGCGGATCCATTGCGCATGTATTTGTCCGCCCAGGTCTTTTTTAAGACCATTGCTGATTTCGGACCAGTCGGCGGCCCAACCGGCGGCCATATCCTCTGCGCTTAACGCTTCGGCATCGATCGTATCAACATTCTTGCTCTTGTTATTCATGTTTTACCGATCACCCATCATGCGTTTCACCACCCCTACTTGCCGAAACCGTTGCTTCGGCATCATGCCCACGTTTCCCGTGTCTGTTTTATTCGGCTATGACAATAAAATAGTAGGCCGGAAAAATGCATAATCCGGTCGCATTTCATAGTCATAAAAGTAGCGGAGAACGTTTTGCGTTACTGCCCAAACACAGCTGGCTGGTCCGTCCATCCGGCCCCCGATGACTTAATGTTTAGACAGGCGCGCGCGAGTCGAGCAAGGGCAGATTTGTAAAAAAAATGAAATAAAAGGTTTGACTCAAGAAAATAACGAAAAATTGTGGATTACATAGTTAAATACATAATAATAAATAGTTTTTATAGAAGTCGGAAAAATGGCATTTTGCGAATCGTGGAAAGTCCTGCACTTGTGCACTGCGTCATTTTGACCAGCCCTGTCATTCTGTTCCCAGGGCTGATCACTCTTCCCTCGCACAACCATTGTAACGCAATGTATCGCGATCATGGCGATGCAGAATGCAGACACAAAAAACCCCGCGGCGCATTGGCGGGCGGGGTCATTGTCACCGCAAATGCATGCGGTACTCTAGTTTTGGGATTAACTAAGAGCGGCAATCTGTTTGTTGAGGCGCGAATATTTGCGTGCAGCCGTGTTCCTGTGGATCAGGCCTTTGGCAACGCCGCGTGCCATTTCCGGCTGAACGGTTGCCATCGCTTCGGTCGCGGCTTTCTTGTCGCCAGCTTCAATCGCGGCTTCAACTTTTTTCACATAGGTGCGGATGCGACCCATACGGTTGCCATTTACAACGGCACGGCGCGCATTGCGGCGGATACGTTTCTTTGCTTGCGGCGTATTTGCCATGTGTAATTACCTCAAAAACTTGTATGTTTTAAAATATCTGATGGGCACCGGGCAGTGTCAGCTGCGCGCTTCAGCGCCATGAAGGTGCGGCGTATAATGCGGCTTTGCAGGAAGGTCAATGATTCTTTCGCAGGATTTGGGGTGTTTTCGCGTCATAGCTACCGCTGGCATTTCCCGCACCAGAACGTGCTGCGCCCGCCTTGTGTGAAGCGCTGCACGGTGCCGCCGCAGGGGCATGGTTCGCCTTCGCGGCCATAGACACGCCATTCCTTCGCGAAATAGCCGAGCTCGCCGTCAGGGCGGGCATAGTCGCGCAGGCTTGAGCCGCCTGCCTCTATGGCCTGTGCCAGGACCTGCTTGATCGCGTCCACCAATCCTGCAAGCCGCGCCTTGGAAATATTCCCAGCTTTGCGCTTGGGCGATATACCCGCCATACCCAGCGCTTCACAGACATAGATATTGCCAAGGCCCGCCACGATACGCTGATCCAGCAGTGACAGTTTGATCGGGGAACTGCGTCCGGCCAGCGCGCCGTGCAGATAGGCGGCGTTGAAATCATCACCCAGCGGTTCGGGACCCATTTTGGCAAAGGCGGGGAAACTATCCAGCGCGTCCGCCTGCACCAGATCGAGCGAACCAAAGCGGCGCGGGTCATTGAGTGCGAGCGTGGTGCCGCTTTCCGTGCGCAGGACAAAATGGTCGTGCTTGCCGATATCCTCTGGCGCGATCCGCCATTTGCCCGACATGCCCAGATGGAAAATCAGCACATCACCGCGATTGGTTGCAATAAGGCCATATTTGGCACGGCGTGACAGGCCGGTAACCGTCGCCCCCGTCAGCCGCTGGCGCAAATCGGGCGGCATGGGCCAGCGCAGGTCGGCGCGGCGCGGTGTCACCTCGGCTAGGGTTTCGCCGTTCAGCACGGCTTCCAGACCGCGTACCGTGGTTTCGACTTCGGGGAGCTCAGGCATGGGTGGGATGTAGAGCATTAATGTGCGGGAAGGAAGGGGGAGTCTTTATTGACCTCACGGCAATTCACTTCGTGAATGCCTCCGGTGGGGCGGCGCAATAAGCGCCGGCGGCCAGTCGGCCTTGCCGGACTGCTTGTCGCAGCCCGGATTAGCGCAAAATGATAGCAATCATGTTGCCGCTGTTAAGCGAAAGCGCTGCGTATAGCGAAAGTCCGAACGGCCATGAGCCGTTCGCAAGCGCGACTGCGCGCCCGGCCTTATTGGCCGGAACCCATTTGGAGGCTGGCGCGTAGCGCCTGGCCGTGAAATCAAAAAGAGCCCAAACCCACTTCCACAGTGGCTCTTTTATCCCTACATAGCCATGCATGACTGAAACAGTGCCCTTTGGCTATGAAGATATCGACGCTAGTGAGAAACAGGCCCGGGTGGGCGGGATATTCTCTGGCGTTGCCAGCAAATATGACCTGATGAACGATGCCATGTCGGGCGGTATGCACCGTTTGTGGAAAGACCGGTTCGTGCGGCGCGTCAAGCCGCAGGCGCATGAGGATATTCTCGATATGGCGGGCGGCACGGGTGACATTGCCTTTCGCCTGGTGAAATCCGGCGCCAACATCACGGTCGCTGACATCAACCAGGAAATGCTGGATGTTGGCATCGACCGCGCCATGAAAATGGGAGAGGACCGGCTGGTCTGGTCACGGCAGAATGCCGAAGAACTGGCCTTTGATGACCGCAGTTTCGATGCCTATACAATCGCATTCGGTATCCGTAATGTGACACATATCGACAAGGCGCTGAAAGAAGCGCACCGCGCGCTTAAATTTGGCGGGCGTTTTTATTGTCTCGAATTTTCGACTACGCTTTGGCCCGGTTTCGGGGAAGTCTACGACGCCTATTCGCATAAGGTTGTGCCGAAGCTGGGCGAAGCGCTCGCGGGGGATGCGGACAGTTATCGCTACCTGATCGAATCGATCCGCCGTTTTCCCGATATGGAAAAATTTGAAGGTATGATCCGTGATGCCGGCTTCGTGCGCACAAAAGTGGAGCCATTGCTCGGCGGACTTGTCGCCATCCATAGCGGGTGGAAGATATAATATGGCGTATTTGTCTGATGCCCTCTCGGGCATGGAACGGCATCAGCCCACGCAGAGTCTTTTTTGGCTCGCTCTCGCTCACGACGCGGCACCGGCCCACGCCCCCACCCGACCTCCCAATGACATTGTAACCTGTTTGGGAGGTCGGGTGGGGGCGTGGGCCGGTGCCGCTGCGCTTCAACGCATAAAAAATACCGCGTTCCCGCAGGTTTTTCGCGCAAGCGAAAGAATAGCCGTGAGGGATAAAGACATTCCGGCACCGACTTATGCCTGTGAAGGCATCAAAAAATGACCCAGCCCCGCACGCATATTTTCCGCCTTTTGAAATGGGGCAGGATATTGGCGCGGCATGGCGCGCTGCGCGGGATTGAACGTGATCCCAATACGCCACCACAGGTGAAACGGCTGTGCCGGATTGCGCGGTTCGGGACATTTCAGCCGAAAGAACCCGATTATGCAGGCGCATTCCGCGCGATAGGCCCGGCGGCGATCAAGCTTGGCCAGACGCTGGCGACGCGACCTGATATTGTCGGCGAAGAAGCGGCACGCAACCTGCTTTACCTGCAGGACGACCTGCCACCCGTGGCTTTTGTGGAGATTGAACGCGAGCTGGAACGCGGGCTGAACAAACCGGTGGGCGAGCTGTTCCAGTCGGTTGATCCGGTTCCAGTAGGGGCTGCATCGATTGCGCAGGTGCACCGCGCGGTGACAAGCGAAGGCCGCGATGTCGCGGTCAAAGTGCTGCGTCCCGGCATCGGTGAGAAATTCGCGCGGGATATTGAAACCTATGAATGGGCGGCGGCGCATCTGGAAGATATGGGCGGGGAGGCGGCGCGGCTGCGTCCGCGCCTGGTAGTCGCCAATTTCAAGCGCTGGACGCTGCGTGAGCTTGACCTGCGGCGCGAGGCGGCGAGCGCGTCCGAATTGCGCGAAGCGATGGAAGTGGAAGAGGGATATGAAATCCCCGCGATTGACTGGGACCGCACATCGGGCAGGGTGATGACGCTCGAATGGGTGGACGGCATCAAGATATCAAAATTGGACGCCCTGAAAGAGGCGGGCCACGATCTGAACGGCCTGGCCGAGCGGTTGGTGCTCAATTTCCTGAAACAGGCGATTTCAGCGGGCTATTTCCATGCCGATATGCACCAGGGTAATCTGTTCGTGAAAGCTGACGGCACCATTGCTGCGATTGATTTCGGCATTATGGGGCGGATCAACCGGCAGGCACGCTTCTGGCTGGCGGAGATTCTGTATGGCCTGACCACCGGCAATTACAAACGCGTGGCGGAAATCCATTTCGAGGCACAATATGTGCCAAGCTATCACAATGTCGACGAGTTCGCGACGGCGCTGCGTGCGGTGGGCGAACCGACACGCGGCAAGCCGGTGAGTGAGCTTAGCGTCGGGCAGATGCTCGACAGCCTGTTTGCCATCACCCGTGATTTCGACATGCAGACCCAGCCGCACCTGCTGCTGCTGCAAAAAACCATGGTGATGGTGGAGGGGATTGCGACCTCACTGAACCCCAGCATTAATATGTGGGATGTCGCCGCGCCTTATGTGAAGGGTTGGATACGCGGCGAGTTGGGGCCGGAAGCTGCTGTCGCTGACCGCATCCACAGCGATATCGACACACTCATGAAACTACCCGACATGATCCGGCGGCTGGATGCGCAGATTCCCAAAAAAGGCGGTGCGCCCGATGCCCCCCCACTTCCCGAGGTCGAACTGATCTGGGACAAAAAAGAACGCAGTGGCGGCGGTTTCTGGGGCTACGCTTTTACAGCGGCACTGTTCGGTGCAGCCGGTGCAGGCGCGATGTGGATGTGGGGTTAGACTCGATCCTGCACATCATGTAGCCTCTCCTTATATGTGAAGAGGAAATGATATGCGCACATTCATTGCAATTTTGGCTTTGGCCGTAACAGCTTTCCCCGGTGTTCATGTTGATCCAGCGTTCGCACAGGAATCTGAGGTAGCGTCGCAGCAGAGCCTGCTCCAAACCTTTACCGGTACATGGAAAGCCGAGGGCATATCATTCGGCGCGCCATCAAAATCGACCATGGTGTGGGGTGAGACGCTGGACGGGAAGTTTTACCGCCTGACCTACACGATAGAAATGCAGCGTGACGGCAAGGTGCAGGCTTTTGTCGGGCATGGCTATTACCAGCGCGGCTCTTCGCAGGGGTTCTGGGCCGATAATGGCGGTGATCTGCACCCGATGGTGACCACATATACGCACAAAGCGTTGACAACTATATGGGGCAAAGCGGGCGGCAAGCAGGGACGGTCCAGCTACACGTTCCAGGAAGATGGCCGGATTGAGGTTGCCGATTGGATATTGACCGAGGCCGGTTGGCGCGAGTTTAACCGCACGATGTTTTCGCGGGTGGATTAGGACTGTGGGTATTATCGTCATTCCAGCCCTTCGACTGCCTGCTTAAGGCAGTCGCTCAGGATAAACTTGAGCGTAGATCAAGGCTGGAATCCAGATGCCCTATCAGATAGAAAAAAAGGTGCGGTACTAGAGTAGCGGTTGCAGAAAGCATAGAGGCTCGTGCAACCTCGGTAACCCACATGCTATCTTATCTGGACCCCAGCCTTCGCTGGGGTGACGGGATAGAAGCTCTCCGCTTACACTCATGTCTTTATTTGATGCCCTCTCGGGCATAGAGCGGCACCAGCCCACACCCCCACCCGGCCTCCCAACGCCATCGTAACCTGTTTGGGAGGCCGGGTGGGGGTGTGGGCTGGTGCCGCACTGCGAACGAGAGTGAGCCGATAAGAACTCCGGTACCGCGCGTTTCAGCGCACCAAAAAAGGCGCAGCCATGTCTGACCGCGCCTTCCATGCGTAAATCCGCTTTGCAGTGATTACTCTGCTGCGGCGAGTGTCCGTTCATTGAGCGGCTGTACCGGACGGGCATTGTTTTTCATCATGCCGTTCAGCTTCTCGATCTGCTCTGCACTCGCGGTCACGGGTGTGGTCACGACATGCCAGTTTACGCCCTCTGTGCATGGCGGCGTGGTGAGCGAGCCGGGGTAATTATAGGCTGTCAGCGTGGATGGCAGCATGGCTGCGATATCTACATCGGTCTCACCGCCAACATTGCCGAGTATTGTCTGCAGCGATGCATTAGCTTCGCCTTCTTCAAACAATATGCCGAGCACACCAAATTCGCCTTCACCGCTTTGGTGTACAAAATGCGCGACCAGCGGATAGGATTTGCCGGTCACTGTATGTTCGGACGGCGTGTGCATGTGCATCTGCAGCAGGTTGAACGTGGTGTCTCCTGATGTGAACGACGCGCCTTCGGCAAAATCGGCCTGCACGGTATAGCCTTTGTCGACGATTTTCGCGGACTGGCTGCCATAATTGGTGGTCACGTCGACCGTTTTCGCGGCATCGGCGGCGGGCAGGTCAATCGGTGATTGCTCCTTGCCGGTTTTGCAGGTTGCAAATTCGGCGGACAGGTCGCCCCAGTTTTCAGCACCCTGCTCGCCTTCATAGCCCCAGACAGCTTTTTCGGTTTTTTCCGCTATATCGGCGGTATCCGCTGTATCGCCTTCCTGCTGCGTACATGCGGCCAATGTGAGTGCGGCAACACTTGCGCAAATCAAAGCTGCTTTTTTCATAAATTCGTCTCCAAAACCCTGTTATATAAATTCAGTTATATCTGGAAACCGGCTGTGGAACCGGGTGTAGAAACCGCCCGCTGTCCAAAATGGCACCGACATCCATCGATACGATCCGACATCACGCGCCAATTGACGCGCCAGAGGGGCCCGGTCTCGCAATCCACTAATCTACGACATGCAATATTGTTCCCGGCGGCATGAAATTTTTTGATGGGCAGGACATTATGGCCCTTAATTATGGACTCTCGCATATCCCGCGCTGTAGACACAGATTCATGACGACACCAAAACATATCACCCTGATTATCGGCGGCGGGATTGCGGCCTATAAATCGTGCGAGCTTATCCGCCTGATCCGCAAAGCGGGGATGACGGTGCGCTGCGTCCTGACCGAAGGCGGCGCACAGTTCGTGACGCCCATGTCACTCGCGGCGCTGAGCGAGAATGAAGTTTTCACGACTCTGTGGGACCTGAAAAACGAAACCGAGATGGGGCATATCCAGCTCAGCCGGGAGGCGGACCTGATCGTGGTCTGTCCTGCCACAGCCGATCTGATGGCGAAAATGGCGGCTGGCATTGCCGATAATCTCGCCACCACGCTGCTGCTTGCCACCGATACGCCGGTGATGGCCGTGCCTGCGATGAACGTGCGTATGTGGCATCATGAGGCGACGCAGCGCAACGTCACGCAGCTACGCGAAGATGGCGTGCATGTGATGCAGCCCGATAGCGGTGCGATGGCCTGCGGCGAATTTGGCGAAGGCAGGCTGCCCGAACCGGAAATGGTGTTTGCCGAAATCGAAAACCATTTTGCCCATGACAACCCGCTCGAAGGCCAGCCCGCCTTTGCCGATGACGAGCACCGGCCGCTTTATGGCAAGCATGTGCTGATAACCGCAGGGCCGACGCATGAACCGATTGATCCGGTGCGTTATATCGGCAACCGTTCCAGCGGGCGGCAGGGTTTTGCGATTGCCGCCGCTGCCGCTGATATGGGCGCAGAAGTGACACTGGTGGCCGGACCCGTGCATCTGGCAACACCGGCGGGTGTAACGCGCGTGGATGTGCAGACTGCGCGTGAAATGCAGGCAGCGGTGGAGCAGGCACTCCCCGCCGATGCCGCCGTGATGGTGGCGGCGGTGGCCGACTGGCGCGCTTCGGACAGTGCGGATCAGAAGATGAAAAAGACTGGCAAAGGCCCCGCGCCGCTCACACTCACCGAGAATCCTGACATACTGGCGGGGCTTGCCGTGCATGAGCAGCGGCCCGACCTGCTGATCGGGTTTGCGGCGGAAACCGAAAAGGTGGTGGAGCATGCGCAGGCCAAGCTTGCGCGCAAGAAATGCGACTGGATTGTCGCCAATGACGTGTCAGGCGGTGTCGGCTCCAGCGTGATGGGTGGGACTGAAAACACCGTACATATCGTGACCACAGATGGCGTCGACAGCTGGGAAAAACTGCACAAGAATGATGTGGCCCGCAAACTGGTGGAGAAAATTGCCGATGCGCTTTCCGGAAATTGATATTGAGCTGAAACGGCTGGAAAACGGGGAGGGCTTGCCCGTGCCTGAATATGAGACGTCTGGGTCTGCGGGTATGGATGTGCGTGCGGCGAAGGCAATGGTGATCGCTGCTGGTGATCGTGCGATTGTACCGACCGGCTTCGCCATGGCGATTCCTGAAGGCTATGAGGTGCAGGTGCGCCCGCGTTCGGGGCTCGCCATCAAAAAAGGCATCAGCTTGCCCAACACGCCGGGGACAATCGACAGCGATTATCGCGGTGAACTGGGCGTAATCCTGATTAATCACGGTAATGAGGATTTCGCCATCGAACGCGGCGACCGGATAGCGCAACTGGTGGTCGCGCCAGTGCAACGTGCCAAGATGGTACTGGTGGATGAACTGGACGCCACCGCGCGCGGCGCAGGCGGCTTTGGCTCGACAGGGGTTTAATTAACCCGCTTCACCGTTTTCTTTTCCGGTGCGACCGAGATACGGACGGTTTCACCCGATTCACCCGGAAAGTCGGTAAAAATGGCCTCGACCAGATTTGGCACGAGATAGCCCAGACGGCGGCTGCGCGACATGGCTTCCGCCTTGCCCTCAAACAAACGTTTGCCATCGGCATTGCGGTCAATGTTCATATTGAGCTGGCTGGTATAGACCGTGATCCTGTCCAGATCAGTACCGCCAAAGAAAAATGGGTCGTAAAATCCGAAGCGGTAAAAGGCCGGGTGACGGAAACGGCGATGGCCAAAACGGCCATGCCTGTAAAAGCGTGAACGGCCCCAATATCCATAGCGACCATAAAATCCGCGGCCATAGCTGGCGTAGAATGGGTCATAAAATCCGCTGCGGCGATATTTTGTCTGGCCGCGGTCGATGTCATAGGACAAGCTGACTGTCATATCTGCCGTTTCGGGCGAGCTGGCAGGCACGTAGCCGATACGCGCCATCTGTTTTTCGACCAGCGATGCGTATTGCGCAAATTCCAGACCGCCCTTCAGTTCAGGATCGGCTGCCCGTATCGTAAAACTTTGTCCCGTGGGCGCGGGCAGCTCCTGAAACCGGGTGACCTCGGATTTGAAAGAAGGTGTCGCGCAGGCGCCCAGAGACAGGACGAGCAGCGGCACGGACACAAGCGACAGCTTGCGGCTGGTTAGTGATGTTGCCAGATATTTCATAATGCGACTCCGAATAGACTCTAAGCTCCCAACGCACGGCAACTTATAGACGTTCCGCGCTGAACGTGCGTTGAACGGTGCATTAAGCGCTGTAAAGCGTTGTAAACCGGGTCAGCGGAGCAGGCCGAGCGCTTTATAGGCACCATCGACGGTGGGCTGGGCCAGTTCACGCGCCTTGGAGGCGCCTTTGCACAGGATTGCGTCAATCTGTTCATGATCCTGTTTCAGCTCGACAAAGCGTGAGCGGATGGGGCGCAGCGTTTCGACCAGCAACTCGGCCAGCGCGGGTTTGAATTGCCCGAAACCAGCCCCGGCATGTTCGTCCAGAACCTGCTGCGGCGTGATATCTTTCACAGCGGCATAGATGCCGACCAGGTTTTTCGCTTCCGCCCGTTCGTTCAGGCCATTTACATTGCCGGGCAGCGGCTCGGGATCGGTTTTCGCCTTGCGGATTTTCTGGGCGATGGTGTCGTCATCGTCGATCAGGTTGATGCGGCTGGCATCGCTAGGGTCGGATTTCGACATTTTCGCAGAGCCATTGCGCAGGCTCATGACACGCGTCGCCGGTCCCTCGATAATCGGATCGGGCAGGGTGAACAGCTCTGTATCGAAATCGCCGTTAAACTTGGCGGCGATATCGCGTGCGAGTTCCAGATGCTGTTTCTGGTCTTCGCCCACGGGCACATGCGTCGCGCCGTAAATCAGCACGTCGGCAGCCTGCAGCACCGGATAGGCGAACAGGCCGATGCTGGCGCCTTCACGGTTCTTGCCCGATTTTTCCTTGAACTGCGTCATACGGTTGAGCCAGCCGATGCGCGCGGTGCAGAATAATAGCCATGCGAGCTCCGCATGGCCGGGCACACGTGCCTGGTTGAACAGCACTGCCTTGTCAGGATCGACGCCTGCCGCAATCAGCGCCGCCGCCATTTCGCGCGTGTTCGCGCTCAGCTCCGCCGGATCATTATAGACGGTAATGGCATGCAGGTCGGCGAGGAAGAACAGGCACTCCATCTGGTCCTGCATGGCCACCCATTTCTTGATCGCGCCCAGATAATTGCCAAGGTGGAGATTACCGGTCGGCTGGATGCCGGATACTGTGCGCATTATGTGTTTCCTTCTGTATGTGCGGCTTGTTCGGCGGCTTTCCTGCGCCGTAACATGTTGATCTTGTCCCTGTCGATGGCACCTGTCATCCAGGCAAGCGCAAAATAGATAAGCCCGCCAGCGCCGCACAGAAGCGCGATCGACAATGCGCGCTCACCGATATTGCCGCCATAATAGGTCGCGCCGTAAGGCATGGCGTAATAGAGCACAGCGCCCATCGCGGCAGCAGAAAAAACAATGCGGCCTATACGCAGCAACAAGCTGCCCTCAAGATGATAATATCCCCGGCTGTGCAGGATAAAATAGAGCATGGCGGTGTTTGACCAGGCCGCAATGGCTCCGGCCAGCGCCAGGCCCGGCACGCCCATGATCGGGATCAGGATAAGGTTAAGCACGATATTGATCGTCAGCGATATGGCGGCAGTGATGACCGGCGTGCGCGTATCCTTGCGCGCAAAGAAAGCCGGTGTAAGCACTTTTACCAGCACATAGGCGGGCAGGCCGATGACCAGCATCGACACGACCGCGGCGGTCATGTTCACATCGGCCATGCCGTACTTGCCGCCGAGGTAAATGGCGCTGACCAGCGGCTGGGCGGTGAAATAAAGCCCGACCGCTGCGGGTATGGTGAGCAGCATGCCCAGCTCTATGGCGTTACTCTGTACGCGCTGCGCGCCGCCTGTATCGTCTTTTGCGATAAAACGGGACAGTGCCGGCAGGATCGCGGTGCCCAGCGCAATGCCGATAATGCCGAGCGGTAGCTGGTTGAGCCGGTCCGCCATGGCGAGATAGGTAAACGAGCCTTCCTGCAACCGGCCCAGGAAAAACAGGTCGACAAAGCGGCTGACCTGGTAAATGCCCGCGCCGAAAATGGCGGGAACGATCAGGCGGCCGAGCATGCGTACGTCTTCGGTGAATTTCGGACGTGCGAGATGGAAACGGAAACCCGATTTGCGGGCCCAGTAATAGAGCCAGAGCATCTGCAGCAGCCCGGCAATGGCAACGGCAAAGGCGAGCACATAGGCAGCGCGCTGCGTGTCCTGCCCGCCATCAATATAGAGCACGCCCAGCATGCCGGTAATCATGCAGATATTGAGCAGTATAGGCGCAGCAGCCGCAGCGGTGAACCGGCTGAGCGAATTGAGTATCGCGGCAAATAATGTCGTGACGCTGATAAGGCCCAGATAGGGGAAAGTGATGCGCGCCAGCGACACCGCAAAATCGCTTGACCTGCCGCCGCGCCCGAAATCATCCAGCACCCAGATCGCACCGGGCATGATAATCATCATGACGGCGGTGAAGAGCAGCAATATCGGCACAAATACCGACAGTACTTCAGTGACGAAACCCTGTGCCGCGCTGCGACCTTCGCCCTCTTCCATCTTGCCGTTGAACAAAGGTACAAAGGCGGCGGAAAAAGCGCCCTCGGCGAACAGGCGGCGGAAGATATTGGGCATCTGGAAAGCCAGCTGCCAGGCATCACTCAGCGCGCTGGCCCCCAATATGCGCGCGATAAGCACATCACGCACAAAACCGAAAAGGCGGCTGACCATCGTCATGCCGCCTATAATTCCGGTGGATTTCAAAAGGTTCATTTAGGAAATGACCTTATAGAAACGGGGAATGCTTACGCATTGCCCGCAGGCTGTTCACCGGCTTCGGCGGCTTGTTTCTGGGCCAGCTGTTGCAGGTAAAGCGTGTTAAAGTCCATGGGTTCCAGCATCAGTGGCGGGAAACCGGCATCGCGCACGGCGTCGGCCAGGATACGGCGGGCGAAAGGGAAAATGATGCGCGGCGCTTCACCGAACAGGAACGCATGTGCCTGATCTTCCGGCACGTTGCGCATGCCGACCATTGCGGCATAAGCCAGCTCGACGATGAATGCAGTGCCCTGTTCCGCCTTGGCGGTCACGTTGATTTTCAGCTCAACCTCATGCATTTCTTCGCCAAATGCGCGAGAACCGATATTGAATTGCACGTCTATCTGTGGCTGCTGTTCCCATTGGTAGCTTTCCGGTGCATTCGGATTTTCAACCGACATATCCTTGATATACTGGTTGATAATGCCCACTGCCGGACCATTGTCGCTGCCATTTGCGGCTGCCATGTCCGCTTCTAGATTGCCGTCATTTTCTTCGGCCATAAAATCTGCCTTTTCCTGTCTGTTCATTTTCAAGAATCCGGATGGTTTTTCCGCCACCGGGTGTGTCAAAGCGCCTAGCAGGACATGATGGCGAGGGCAATGCGGACCTTGCGAAATACATGAGGCATATATGGGGTGCATATTGTTTCCATATTCAGGCCCCCCATATTCAGGCCCCCATGTTCAGGCCCCCATGTTCAGGCCCCCATGTTCAGGCCCCCATGTTCAGGCCCCCATGTTCAGGCCAACGTCATGCCGTACATGCAAAATGGGAATCCTTGCCCTAGGTTACATGTAAATAAAGGCATCACGTGTAAATAATCGGTGCAGGGCATATAAATTCGTCCATATGCAATTTGCATATTTGTTTTCGCTTCTTATTTAGGGCATGTAGGGAAAAACAAGGGATCACGCATGTTTCGTGCATGGCCTGACAGATTACAGGATAACGGGATAGTTTCATGTCGATTGATATCATCATACTTGCCGCGATAGCCGCCTTTCTGGGCCTGCGCCTCTATTCGGTGCTTGGCAAGCGCACGGGGCATGAACAGGAACCCATGACAGGGCCGGTTGAACATACGCCGCCACCGCTGACATTCCCCAAAACGGGCGAACAGCAGCCGGGCAATACCATTACGCTTGACCCACGTCAGGGGCATGCGAAATTTTATGATGTTGCCGCAGAGCCCGGCATCCGCATGCTCCTGAGTGCGGATCGCGGCTTTGATGTTACGCGTTTTGTCGAAAATGCGAAAACGGCCTATGGCATGGTGCTCGAAGCCTTTTGGAAAGGCGATCGTGAAAACCTGAAAATGCTGTGTGACGCGGATGTGTATGAAGGCTTTGCTGCCGCGCTCGACGCGCGCGAGGAAGCGGGCGAAACGCTTGATAACCGGCTGGTACGCATTGAAAATGCGGTGATCGCTGATGTGGAATATGATGCGCCGATGGCGCGTATAACCATGCGTTTCGATGCCGATATTGCCGCTGTCACCCGCAACAGGGAAGGCGATGTTATCGCAGGGTCGCTGTCCGATGCCGTGGAAACCCATGATATCTGGACTTTCGCCCGCGATGTGAACAGCGTCGACCCGCACTGGGTGTTGGTGGAAACCGACGAAGCGACCTGATTACCTGAAAGATTGGATATCCCCATGGCTGGACTGAATGTTTCGCGCCACCGCTGGCTATATGCAATGGTCGGCGCGCTGGCGCTGTCTGCATGCAGCGTCATCCCCGAAACACGGGCGCAGAACAGCTCCGTGCCGCCGCCGCCGTCTTCTCAGGCTGCATCGGATCAGGCGGCACAGCCAGTGGCCGCTCCGCCAGTGCGCGCTGCGGTTGCGGGGGATGCCCTGCGTACCGGCGGTGATACCGCACGGGCTATCGGGCAGGAATTGCGCCTTGGCCCCGATATAGCGTCACTGCCAATTTATTCTGCCAAAGCGCAGGATGGTCTCAAGGCTTTCAAGCTAAGCTGCCCTTCGCTTGTGAAGCGCGAGGACCGCAGCGGCCTGACGCGGCCCGGCGACTGGGTTTCCGCATGTGAAGCGGCGGCAAACTGGCCCGCCAGCAATGCGGCGCGTTTTTTCGAAACCTATATGGAGGCTGTACAGGTCGGTGATGGCAGCGCCTTTGCCACGGGCTATTTTGAACCGCAAATACGCGGCAGCCGCACCCGCCGCGCTGGTTATGAAACCCCGGTTTATGCGAAACCCGCCGATCTCGTCGATGTCGATCTTGGCCTGTTTTCCGATGAACTGAAAGGCAAGCGGATACGCGGACGCGTCGAAAATGGAGAGCTGGTGCAATATCATGACCGCAGTGCGATCGAGCAAGGCGCTCTGGCCGGGCGCTCCCTTGAAATCGCCTATGCCGCCGATCCGATCGAGTTTTTCTTTCTGCAGATCCAGGGCTCCGGGCGTTTACTGCTGCCGGATGGCGGCGTGATGCGGATTGGTTATGCGGGGCAAAATGGGCGTGAATATGTGGGCATCGGCCGTGTATTGCGCGAACGCGATGCGCTGGCTCCGGGCAAGGCATCGATGCAGGGCATTATCGAATGGCTGCATGCCAACCCCGAAGAGGGCAAAGCGCTGATGCGGATGAACAAGAGTTACATTTTCTTTAACGAATTGACCGGACCAGGGCCTTTGGGTGCGATGGGCTATGCCGTGGCACCGCGTACCACCGTAGCGGTCGATCCCAAATTCGTGCCGATGGGCGCGCCGGTATTACTGTCGATGGACCGCGCCGAGCCCAATGGATTATGGGTGGCGCAGGATACAGGCGGCGCGATCAAGGGCGCAAACCGGTTCGACACATTCTGGGGCGCGGGCGATGAAGCGCGCGCAATTGCGGGCGGCATGTCGGCCAAGGGGCAAGCGCTCATCTTCCTGCCCAAGGGGACATTTGCACGCCTTTCCGCAGGGCAATGAGCCGGAGCGACAACACAAAGCGCGGCGGCCCGCTATCGCCGCAAGAGGCGGCACTGTGGGACAGGGTAGCGGCCACGGTTGAGCCGTTGGAATCAAAACGCGCTGTAAAGGCTGCGCCGCAGACTAGCATAGTTCGTGACGTGGCTGCCGAACGGCCAGACAAGAAACAATTTGATGCGCTTCTGGCCAGGCCGTTTGCACGCGGACCAGCAAAATCAGGCAGGTCCATAGCCGGGATCCCGTCTGCCGCAACGCCCCCGGCCGCTTCTGGGCAGGGGCTCGACAGCCACTGGAATCGCCGCTTTGCGCGCGGCCGGATCGAGCCGGACCTGACAGTTGATTTGCACGGCCACACGCTTTCCACCGCTTACACGCAGCTGGATCAGAGCCTGACGCTCGCCATTGGTGCTGGCTTTCGTGTGATTTTGCTGATTACTGGCAAGGCGCGCAGTGAAGATGCCCGCGATGCGCGTGGCAACCGGCGCGGCGCTATCCGTGCGGCGGTGTCCGACTGGCTGGCAGCATCGCGGCATGCGTCCAGCATAGCTGCGGTCAGGAACGCGCATCCGAAACATGGCGGTAATGGCGCGCTTTATATTGTGCTGAAACGATAACGATGTTGCGGGGCAGGTGATTAGGCCAAAGCCGCCACGACTATGCGTTTGTAAATAGCGGCCAACCGGTCCAGGTCCTGCACCGCTACGGCTTCGTC
The DNA here is from genome assembly GCA_947497085.1 of uncultured Sphingomonadaceae bacterium. GTDB lineage: Bacteria > Pseudomonadota > Alphaproteobacteria > Sphingomonadales > Sphingomonadaceae > Alg239-R122. Next base: position 26,999 of record CANMFE010000003.1, on the reverse strand, counting down.
CAGCTTGTGCATGGTGGCATTGCAAAGGCCAAATTCCACCACCGGGCAGATTTGCGAGAGGAAGCGGGCATCCGATGTGCCGCCACTGGTCGAAAGTTCGGGCAGGATGCCTGTTTCCGCCTCGATCGCGTCGCTGACCAGCGTGGACAGCTCACCCGGCGGGGTGAGGAATGCTTCGCCGGAAACAATGCCTTTCACACTGCCGCCCATCGCTTCGGCCAGGTTCGTGATGCGCTCCACCAGTTCGGCGCCTGTATGCAGGTCATTAAACCGTGTACTTGTACGGGCTTCGGCACGTTTCGGGATGACATTATGCGCCGGGTTGCCAACCTCGATATCGGTTATCTCGATATTGCTGGCCTGAAACCATTCGGTGCCTTCGTCCAGCTCGATATCGTCAATGGCCGCCAAAATGCGCACCAGTTTCGGGATCGGGTTGTCCGCCATATGCGGATAGGCGACATGGCCCTGTGTGCCGTCCACCGAAATCCACATATTGACCGAACCGCGCCGCCCGATCTTCACCATGTCGCCCAGCTGTTTCACCGAAGTCGGTTCCCCCACCAGGCACAGGTCGGGAATGGTACCGCGCGCCTGCATATGGTCAATCAGCGCGCGGGTTCCGTAAATGGCGGGGCCTTCCTCATCGCCCGTGATAATCAGGCTGATCGTGCCTGCGTCCTGCTCTATGTCATGCAGCGCCGCGACAAAGCTTGCGATGCTGCCTTTCATATCCACCGCGCCGCGCCCGTAAAGCAGGTCGCCGCGAATTTCCGGCGCAAACGGGTCGCTGTGCCAGCCTTCACCCGGCGGTACGACATCCAGATGCCCGGCAAACGCGAAATGACGGCCTGGCTCCCCGGCTTTGGGGCTGCGAATGGCGAGCAGGTTTTCGACCGGGCCATCGGGGGCTTCCCCGCTGATAAAGCGCGTCACGTCAAAGCCTAGCGGCTCCAGCATGGCTTCCAGTTCGGCAAACACATCGCCGGTGGCGGGCGTAATGCTGGCACAGGCGATCAGGCGTTTGGCATAGTCCAGCGCGGTCTGCTTATCGCTCATTTCGCGCCGCTGTCCTGCTCAAACTGTTCGATCACCCAGTTTTCCTCACCTGCCGCGTCGCACCATTCGCGCATCCATTCATGTTCCATGATCGTGTCCATATAGCTTTGCGCAAAACCGGGCAGGGTGAAACCATAAGTGATAAAGCGCGATACCACCGGCGCATACATAATATCCGCCGCGCCGAATGTGCCGAACAGGAACGGGCCCTGCTTGCCGAACCGTGCCCGAGCCTCCGCCCACAGCCCCAATATACGCACGACATCAGCCTGCACATCCCCGGCAATGGTGATGCTACTGTATTTCTGCCGGATATTCATCGGATGCTGGCTGCGCAGCGGGGTAAAACCGCTATGCATTTCCGCGCACATGGAACGGGCCATCCCGCGTGCGGTCTCGTCCTTGGGCCAGAACCGGTCACGGTGCGTTTTGTCGGCGAGCCAGTCAACTATGGCCAGACTGTCCCACACCACCGTTTCGTCATCCCACAGGATCGGCACCTTGCCGTGTGAAGGCGCAAATTCCTCGCCCTGGCGTTTTTTATCCCATTCCTCGCCATAAAGCGGGACGGTAATTTCCTCGAACGACAGACCCGATTGTTTGCATGCCAGCCATCCGCGCAATGACCAGCTGGAATAATTCTTGTTGCCGATAATCAGTTTCATGTGGGCCTTTCCGCTTTTTTCCGCCTTATAACCGCTGATCCTGAGCCTGTCGAAGGGTAATGGAAGAAAGGGGGCGATGTTACGCCTCGACGGCTTCAACAACAGCTGTACGTAGCTCAGAAATACCCTGTTTCGTCTCCGAAGATGTCACAAGAATATCAGGATGCGCGGCCGGATGCTTACGCACTTCCGCCGTGACGCGCTCCACTGTTTTGGCAAGGGCGGTCGGTTTCACCTTGTCTGCCTTGGTCATGACTATGCGGTAGCTGACGGCTGCTTCGTCCAGCATTTTCAAAACATCACGGTCGACATCCTTGATCCCGTGACGGCTGTCGATCAGCACCAGCGTGCGTTTGAGCACCTGCCGTCCGCGCAGATAGTCGTTAATCAGGAAGCGCCATTTTTTGACCACATCCTTTGGCGCCTTGGCATAGCCATAGCCTGGCATGTCAACGAGTCGGAAATAGAGCGGGTCGCCAATATCAAAGAAGTTGAGCTCCTGCGTCCGGCCCGGTGTGACGGACGTGCGGGCAATTGCCCGCCGTCCGGTCAGCGCGTTGAGCAACGACGATTTGCCAACGTTGGACCGACCCGCAAAAGCGATCTCCGCCACTTTGGGTGCAGGCAGAAAATCCAGCGATGGTGCGGATTTCAGGAAGGTGACAGCGTTATACAATTTTTAGTATTATTTTCACTATTTGAAGGTGGGGTGATCCACGAGATGGCTCAGTCGTTCTGCCATTAATGCAACAGGTTTGCAACCTGAAGCAAACCCTTTTGATAACAAGGCGTCAATATCCTTTTCATTTTCTATTGACCGTACTGCAGATCTAAATGCAGAAGCTCTAGCGTAAGAGCTATCGTGTTTTTCACTTATATGTATTAAGCATTCTGTGATTTCTTCATCACCCAAGGCACCTGCTACCTCGAATAGGTCAGGTGAACATCTTTGGCTTATTACATTGTCAATAGAATTCATATCTTTGTCGAAGATGTACTGGTCCTTAAAAAGATGATCTGGTGATACATCCATTACGTTTATCGTTATTGATAAAGACTCTGGAGCATATTGACAGTGAATATCTTGATGAGCACGATATAGCATAACCTGATCTGGCTTTAGTGTTTTGTATCCAATTTTATTCAAACTAGGTTTTTCACCAGTATAACCTTCGACTGTTTCATAGTCATACTCATAAAAAAGGCTAGAATAGCCTGGGCCGAAATGACCAATAGTTAAAAAATTAAAATTATGATCATGGGGCACCCCATAAACAAAAGATTTTGGAGCTCTCTTATATTCATCATCAGTTTTTGCAGCCCATATATTCGCTCGCATCATGGTTGTTTCAGTAGGATTTCCCAGTTTTAAAACTGCTGGGCCATAAAAGTTATCACGTTGATAACTAAGTGATGTTTTGAGTTGGTCCAAGATGAATTCCCCCAAAAAATCTTTATTATTATTTAGTGCAGCTAAGATGGGGGCAGCTTCTACTAAAGATTCAGGATCGCTTGCATCATATTTTCCTTGCCTATATAATTCCATGAACTCAGATAGTCCTATAATATTTCTGCTGCGTGCTGAAACACTAACTGACATTGCGCTCAATCCTTTTTTCCAAAATTTCCATTGTTGCCTTTGCAGTCCGTCTCACAGAAGGGTTTTCCTCATTCTGTAGAAATTTTTTAATTTCAAGCAATGCTTTATCTGCTGGAAGTGCAGCTATTAATTCACGCATGATATGCCACCTAGTGTAAAATGGCCCAGTAATAGTATCGTCAAAGAGGTTAGTCAGGCCATCAGCCTTTCCTAAGTGTTTAAGAACGGATGTCATCGCCATAGTACGCAATGCAATCTTACTGGTCGGATATGTTGATAAAAACTGTCTCGTTCTGGCGCAGAATGAAACTGAAATACCTAAATCTGCGTTTAAATTTTCGCCTTGAAGGAAAACAACAGTTTGGTCACATTTGCTGAACGATATACTTTGATAAGTTCCATCAACTAGAATAATATCGCCAGTCGAGACTGTAATATCTTTCGGTTCATAGCACTTTAGTTGAGAGAACTCACTTGTATCATCAAATTTATCACATTCCCACACTGTAACTATTGCATTTTGCGCCTTTAAGAATTTAAAGTATGCACGCTGTCCTGAGAAAAGAACTGACCGCTTAGCAGTACTTTGCTCCAATTCCTTACTATTTGATTCATGAATGTCATGCTTGTTGGTGCAACTCACACTCAAGCCGATACCGTATTTTTGCAATAAGTTTATGCTACTGAATAGACCGCTGTCAAATTCCAGAGCTTCTCTAAACGGAGGCAGTATTTTGCTATCATCAAGCATTTCATTTAACCAAGATGAAATTTTTTGATGAATAAAACTTGTATCACCTTCCAGAAATTTTTTTATGCTTTGATCTATGTCCTTATCAAGGGCGTTATCTATAAGTTTTTTTATCTCTGGTATTTTTCGAAAATTTTCAATCTCTGAATATTTTTTCATTGAATATTTGACTGGATTATCAGAAAATAAAAAATTTCTATATTCATTGTTAATTTTCATAGACTTATCCCAAAAAATAGCCAGTCGGCAAAGCCGACTGGCTATTAATAATCAAGCAATCATAACTGTCAGTACAAGGATCGGGACGAATGCAGGGTGTACTACGTTTTGTGAATTAGCTTCCTGCGTATCAAAGTTAATATCAACATCTAATTGCGGTATTTCTTCAATATCTAATTTATCCATAGAAACCTCTCTCATTTTTAGTTAAGCCAAAATTAACATTATCTAAGATGCATAATCTGTGGTGAATATCAAGAAATAAATTCATTTAAGCCAGTAATTTACATTTCTGGTGCATTTTTTTTGTTGTCGAATCTAGCGTACATCCATTTCTGTTGAACAATAGTAAAAAGATTCGAGATTGCCCAGTATAGCTGCAGGCCAGCGGCAAACGGTGCCATTATGAACATTAAAATCCATGGCATAATATTAAATACCTGTTTTTGCACTGGATCTGGCGGAGTCGGATTTAGCTTGAACTGCAGCCACATGGTAACGCCGACAATAATCGGCAGGATACCGATAGCGAGCAGGGCAGGCGGATCGAACGGGATCAGGCCGAACAGGTTGACCGGTGTCAGCGGATCGGGTGCGCTCAGATCCTTGATCCAGCCAGCAAAGGGTTGGTGCCGCATCTCAATGGCAAGCCGAAGCACCTTGTACAGTGCAAAGAATATAGGAATCTGCAGAAATACAGGAAGGCAGCCACCCAGCGGATTGGCTTTCTCTTTCTTGTAGAGCGCCATGATTTCCTGCTGCTGCTTCTGCTTGTCGTCCTTGTAGCGTTCCTGAATTTTCTTCATTTTCGGCTGAATCGCGCGCATTTGCGCCATGGATTTGAACTGTTTCTGGGCAATCGGGAACATCAGGCCGCGGATGATGAACACCAGCGCGATAATCGCCAGGCCGAAATTGCCGATATATTTGAACAGCCAGTCGAGCAGGTGGAACATCGGCTGCGCGAACCAGCGGAACCAGCCCCAGTCAATGGCGCGGCTGAACAGTGGTATGCCAGCATTCTCATAGGCTTCAAGGACGTTGGTTTCCTTACCACCCGCAAACAGCTTGCTGGTGGTGGTGTGCGTCTTGCCTGCGGCGACTATGGTTTTGTCATAAACGATTTCGCTCTGGAACAGCTCTTCTCCAAAGGAACGGAAATTCGCTTTTACGCCTGTATTACCCGTCTTGTCCGCAGGGATAAGTGCGGAGAGCCAGTAAATGTCGGTAAAACCGGCCCAGCCAACATTATTTGCAAAGCTGATGCCTTTGCGACCTGCATCGGCCACATCATCATAGTCATTGTCGAAATCCGCAGCATCCTCAAACACGCCAATAGGCCCTGAATGGATGGTCCATTCGTCATTATCGGCATTGGCATTGGTGCGGTTGATCAGGCCGAGCGGCTGCACGGCGGCAGTGTTTTCACCATTATTGACGAAGCTCTGCTCCGCCGTGATCATATAATCCTTGTCGATGCTGTAGGTAATCAGGAACTGCTGGTCAGTGGCATTGGTCCAACTCAGCGTGACCGGTGTTGCGGGCGTAAGGGTTGTGTCATTCGCGCTCCAAACCGTGTCGCTTTTGGGGGTTTCCACACCTTCGCCAATCCAGCCAAACTGCGCAAAATGCTGCGTTGAAGTGCCTGAGGGCGATAGCAAGCGGATAGGCGGACTGTCCTTGTCCAGCGTTTCGCGGTGATCTTTCAGCATCAGGTCATCGATCCGCGCGCCGGTCAGGTTGATGGAGCCACGCACACGCGGTGCGTCGATCAGGATGCGCTGGCTTTCCGCAAGCGCCTGACCAACAGGGCGGATGGCCTCGGGCTGGGCTGCGCCGCCTGTGCTCTCGGCCACGCTGGGCTGTTCCAGCTCACCTGCCTTGGTACCGGCGATTTCTTCAGGCGCGGCGGGGTAGAAATATCCCATCGCATATTGCCATCCGAACAGAACAATGCCTGCCAACAGAATCGCTGCTAAAAAATTGCCTTTATTTTCCACCGGTATCAGTCCTTAAAAATTCATTTTTTTCATGAAGATAGAGCCTATGCTGTGCATTTTACCCCTCTTCATGGCACTGGGTCATGGCCGTGCCCGCCCCATGGTTGACAGCGCAATAGCCGCTTAAACGCGAGCCAGCCACCCTTAATTGCGCCATATTTCTGCAAAGCTTCGATTGCATATTGCGAGCAGCTGGGGCTGTAACGGCATGTGGGCGGCAATATGCGTGATGGGCCCCATTGCCAGGCGCGCGCGATGAAGATGAAAATATGCTTCATCGCGTTCCCTTTTGGCCCCCGCGTGGTTTTCGCTTGAAGTCCGGTTTGCGGTCGGTTTTACCGCTGCGGATGCGTTCCAGCGCGTGGGTGAGATCATCTTGCAGTTTTGCAAAATCGCGTTCGATGCCCTGCGCCCGACCGATCAGGATATGATCTGCGCCCGCAATGCCATATTCGGGCAAGATTTGCCGCATCAATGCACGAAAACGCCGCTTCATGCGGTTGCGTGCGACGGCATTGCCGATTTTTTTGGTGACGGTGACGCCCATTCGCATGGTGGACGCCGTATTTGCGTCCCGGCGTACCAGCAGGATGAAGCCGGGCGTGACAATACGCAGCCCCTGATTCGCGGCAAGGAAATCGGACCGCTTCAGGATTTTTTGTAAAGGGGTCTGGTACGAATCAGTAAAGCCGCCCGGCGGAGCGGCTTTAACAGGGTTCGATACGCTTTTCTGTGTCAGCGTACCATGCGCTCAGACTGCCCGGCAGAGCGGACAGGCGAGGCCTTTAGGCAGAAAGCGATTTGCGTCCGCGGGCACGGCGTGCGCGCAGGATGGCGCGGCCGCTGGCGGTTGCCATGCGCTTGCGAAAACCGTGACGACGCTGGCGCACGAGGTTGCTTGGCTGAAATGTGCGTTTCATGGCACGTGATCCTTATTCTAAAATCTTGTCGTAAATATCTGCGGCTGCGCCAAAGGACGTATCTTTTGTCGCATAGCCCGCGAAAGACAGGGCAATTACGTGGGCGTGCGTGCAAAGTCAAGCGTGAACAGCCGCTTTCCCGCTCTTTTTTAGGCTGCGTTGCTGGCATCGGTTTCCGCCATATCCTTGGCCTTGCGGCGATAACGCTGGCGCAGCAACCGGTTGGTCCAATGGCCATAGCGCGGGAATTTGTGCACAAAACGCGCGTAAAGCCGCTTTGCAGTGCGCGAACTTTTCAGGATCAATGCCAGGCCGATCGGGAAAACGATGATAAAGCCAGGCCCCGGAATCGCGCCGATAATGGGTGATATCAGCACCAGGAATATACCGGTCACCAGCATGACAAGCCGCATACCGCCGCGATTTGTAAAAGATCTGCCTTTGCCTTTGCGCATGCATATTATCTGGTGTGTGCAGGGCGATTTCGCAAGCTGTACATGGTGCGAAATCATGATGTTCGCCGAAATATGGGGGCAGTCTGTCGGAATGGCCGCCGAAGCAGTGCGGGAAATTCTGGCCAAGTCGATGATTTTTCTCGACTCTCATGGCAGATATGCGCTAGCGATGATAAGGAACAAACAGGGAATATATGGCATGGTAGCGATAGTTTTGACCACGGCCTATCTGGGGCTGGAGGCACGCGGGGTGGAAGTGCAGGTGCAGATTGCGCCCGGTATACCCGCTTTCAATGTGGTGGGGCTTGCCGACAAGGCGGTGGCGGAAAGCCGCGAACGGGTTCGCGCCGCGATTGCTGCCATGGGGCTTTCGCTGCCGCCCAAGCGAATCACCGTCAACCTTTCACCTGCTGACCTACCCAAGGAAGGGTCGCATTACGACCTGCCCATTGCCTTGGGCCTGCTGTCCGCCATGGGCATAGTGGACGCAGAGCTGTTATCCGAATTTATAGTGGTGGGTGAATTATCGCTTGATGGCCGGATTGCGCCTTCCCCCGGTGTATTGCTTGCTGCGCTGCATGCTTCTGGCGGAGATAAAGGCCTTATCTGTCCGGCATCGCAGGGGCCGGAGGCGGCATGGGCTGGCGAGCTTAATATTGTGGCGGCACCTGATCTATTGTCATTGCTCAACCATTTGAAGGGTGTGTCGCAGCTTGCGCCGCCGCGCGCAGGCGAGGCGGAGGCACCGGTGCGCAGCGTGGACCTCAAGAAAGTGAAGGGGCAGGAAACCGCCAAACGCGCATTGGAAATTGCGGCGGCGGGCGGGCACAACCTGCTGATGGTCGGGCCGCCGGGGGCAGGCAAATCATTATTGGCATCCTGTCTGCCCGGTATTTTGCCGCCGCTTTCATCTGAAGAAGCGCTTGAAGTGTCGATGGTGGGATCGGTGGCCGGTACGCTGGAAGAAGGCAGGATGCAGCAGTCACGCCCTTTCCGTGCGCCGCACCATAGCGCATCCATGCCTGCACTGGTGGGCGGCGGGCTCAAGGTAAAGCCGGGCGAGGTCTCGCTGGCGCATATGGGTGTCTTGTTCCTTGATGAATTACCCGAATTCCAGCGCAGCGTGCTCGATTCGCTGCGTCAGCCGCTGGAAACCGGCGAGGTCAGTGTGGCGCGGGCCAATGCGCATGTGACCTTTCCCGCGCGCGTACAGATGATTGCCGCGATGAACCGGTGTCGCTGCGGACATTTGGGTGATGCGGCGCTGGCCTGTTCGCGCGCACCCAGATGCGCGGCGGATTATCAGGCGAAAGTGTCAGGGCCATTGCTCGACCGGATCGATCTGCATGTTGAAGTCGAAGCGGTGACGGCCAGTGACCTTACCATGCCACCCCCTGCCGAAGGGTCGGATGAAGTCAGTGTACGCGTAGCCGCTGCACGTGCCGTGCAGACTGACCGCTATACGGATATTGAGGCGCGTACCAATGCGGAAATTGATGGCGATGCGCTAGAGGCGCATGCCACCCCCGATGAAGCAGGGCAGCAGTTGCTGGCTCAGGCGGCGGAAGCTATGCACCTGTCCGCACGCAGCTATACGCGTGTGTTACGCGTGTCGCGGACAATTGCTGATCTTGCCGGAAGTGAAACCATATCCCGCATCCATGTCGCCGAGGCGCTTAGCTACCGGCGACAGGCACCGCGGGCCTAGGCCAGTATTCTTTTATTCCGCAGCTTCGGTCGTCAGCTCGAGTGATGGTGCAGGCGGTTTGGCAGGTTTGCCCGCTTGTGCATTATTGCCCGCTTGTGCATTATTGCCCGCCGAGCGCGCTGTTTTCGATGCTGTGCTCTTATGTTTGAACGAACCGTCAATCTGCGCGCCCTGTTCGATGCTGATCGTGTCATAGGCGACATCACCTGTAATGCGGGCGGAGCGCTCTATAACAAGGTCACGCGCATCAATTGAGCCTTTGACAAGCCCGGAGAGTTTTGCACTTTGCGCTACGATTGAACCGTGTACTTCGCTGCTTTCTCCCTGCACGAGGGATTGGCATTTCACATCGCCTTCGACGCGGCCATCAATATGCAGATCGACTTCAGCGGCGACATTACCGGTGATAATGACATCGGATCCGATAACGGAAAACGTGGAATTGTTCATCGTGCTGCTGCTGGTCCTTTTAACGGGTGCGGGTGCGGGTGCCGGCGTCGGGATTGGTTCGCTTTCTTGCGATGGCTTGGGTTTTGAGAACATCTCTATTTGCCTCCAAAAATGGGCGGGGGTTAATGGCTTTGCCGTTCAGGCGTACCTCAAAGTGCAAATGCGTTCCGGTCGAGCGGCCTGTGCTGCCCATACCCCCCAAACGAACGCCTTTATCCACGCGTTGTCCCTGTTTAACTGTGATTGATGACATATGCGCATAGCGTGTCATCATACCGTTGCCATGGCTGATTTCGACGGTCTTGCCGTAACCGGACTTCCAGCCGGCAAAGCTGACCTGACCATTGGCAGCAGCAAGGATAGACTGGCCCCGGCTGCCTTTAAAGTCAATCCCGCTATGCATCGCGCCCTGACTCGTAAACGGATCGCTGCGATAACCGAAATTGCTGCTCATCCGGCCCATGTCTGCCGGTTCGCCTGACGGAATTGCGGCCAGCGACCTTTCAAGCGCATCCATCCGCATCAGCAGATTGCTGAGTTTTGCAAAGCGCGGATCAAGACGTTTCGCCGCCTTGCTGTCGAAATAGGGCAGGAACGGACCGCCCTGCGCGCTGGTCTGATTGGCGGCCATCATGCTGGGGCTCAGCCCAAATTTGCGGATTGCCTTTTCGGCAGCCTCGGCGCGCGCTTCGGCAATGCGTGTCAATTTATCAACAAGGATAAGCTGGCGGGCTTCTATGGCTGCCAATCTGACGGCCCCCGGAATAAATGCGCCTATTTTTTCGGCTGTCTTGCTGGCTTCACTGTCATTTTCGCCAGCGATATCTTTGTCTGATGCCTCTTCACCAATGACTGTGTCGCCCGATTGCGGTTCTGCATCATCCAGATAGCTGTCCGCAATATTGTCCAGCACATCCTGGCGTTTCTGCAAATCGGCGGCAATTGCATCCACCGAAGCGCGATAGGCTTCGACCTGTTTCTGCGAGGCAGTGATTTCGGCTTTTTTAGCGTCAAGCGCTGCGCTTTCGCGCTTTGTCACATACTGGCCGATGGCCATGTAGGACGCTGCAGCAACGCTTATCAGCAAGACGAAAGAAATCACGGCCACAATGATGATTTGTGACCGGGATGATAATCTCAGAAATTTCACATGTTCACCGGAGCGTATCAAAAATTCGCGATCCGGGAACCATTTTGCCTGACGGGAATGTTTCCCTGCCGGGCGTTTTGCGTTGTTCACGACCCTGTAACCTTCTTTTGTTGACCCGGCACTTAGAGGTTGGGCGTTAATTTTACGAATCTGTGGCTGGCGACTCGTGACGAGTCGAGTTAGCCATGCGGTGAAATGTTGTTTTCTTGTAAAATCCGCAGTTTTATGCGGGTTTCGAATCGTTTGAATAATAGTCAACAGGGTCTGGAATCGCACCGTTTTCCGCCGATTCGCATGCAAAATGGCATGAATTTGTATCTTTAATGACATGATGAACTGCTCTAGACACAAGGATATGAAGCAGGATTCATCACCTAAAACGACTGACAATTCCCAGGATGGCATAGTTGAAGATATGGCTATTGCCGGGCGCGTTGCCGCGCGCCATCTGGCCGCCGTTAGCGCGGCGGACAAGGCGGCAGCGCTGCAGGTAATTGCGCAGTCTGTGCGTAGCCTTTGCGATGAAATCTGCGCGGCCAATGCGAAAGACATGGAGGCGGGGGAGCACAAGGGCCTGGGCGGCGCGCTGCTCGACCGGCTCAGCCTGGACAGGGGAAGGGTCATGGCGATGGCGGAGGCGGTGGACGCCGTGGCCAAGCTGCCCGATCCGGTCGGGGAGAGCATAAGCCGGCATAGCCAGTCCAATGGCCTGGAATTTGAACGCATACGCATTCCCATTGGCCTGATTGGCATCATCTACGAAAGCCGTCCCAATGTGACTATGGATGCTGCGGCGCTCTGCCTGCGTTCGGGCAATGCGGTGATATTGCGCGGCGGCAGCGAAGCCGTGCACAGCAACCGTGCCATATACAAGGCAATCGTGCGCGGCCTTTCCGAGGCGGGATTGCCTGCAGAAGCGGTGCAGTTAATGCCTGATCAGGACAGGGCGCTGGTGGGGGCCATGCTGGGCGGGGCAGGCGGCCGGATTGACCTGATAGTTCCGCGCGGCGGCAAGTCGCTTGTCAAACGTGTACAGGAGGAGGCGCGCGTACCCGTGCTCGCGCATCTGGATGGTATTTGCCACACTTATGTCGATCGCCATGCCGATCGTGAAAAGGCAGAAGCAATCACGGTCAATGCAAAAATGCGGCGTACCGGGATTTGCGGTGCGATGGAAACGCTGCTGATCGACCAGGATTACGCTGCGCCCGGGCCGTTGCTGCGCGCACTGATTGATGCGGGCTGCGCTATTCGCGGCGATGATGCAGTTCTGGAGCTGGAGCCGCGTGCGACAAGCGCCTATGCCGCGGACTGGGACACCGAATATCTGGCCCCGGTCGTGTCCGTGGCACTGGTTGAGGGGCTGGGCGGTGCGCTGGCACATATCGCGCGGCACAGTTCCGGCCATACCGATGTGATTGTCACCGAAGACCGGGACAATGCAGCGCGTTTCCTGCAGGAAGTCGATAGCGCTATCGTCATGCACAATACGTCGAGCCAGTTTGCCGATGGCGGCGAATTCGGTCTGGGCGCGGAAATCGGCATTGCGACGGGGCGGCTGCATGCGCGCGGGCCGGTCGCGCTGGAAGGGCTTACCACCTATAAATGGCTGGTACGCGGTGATGGGCAGGTGCGGCCCTGACACACGGACAGATCAATCATGGGCGCAAAACCACAGGCTTGCTGGGCGGCAGTTTCAATCCCGCGCATGGCGGGCACCGTGATATCAGCCTGTTTACCTGCGATGCGCTGGACCTTGATGAACTGTGGTGGCTGGTCAGTCCTGGCAACCCGCTGAAGGACAAAGCGCGTGATATGGCGCCGCTCAAGGCGCGGCTTGCGTCGGCGCAGCGTATGTCACGGCGTTCACGCATCAGAGCCACGGCAATCGAAAGTGAGCTGGGCACGCGTTACACCATTGATACACTGAGGGAGCTCAAGAAACGCTACCCGGACCGGCAGTTCGTGTGGATCATGGGGGCGGACAATCTGGCGATTTTCCACAAATGGCGGGCCTGGCGCGATATTGCGCGCGAAATGCCGATCGTCGTGATTGCCCGGCCGGGCTATAATGAATCGGCACTCATGGCTCCGGCCATGGCCTGGTTCAGGCGGTATATGCGTCCTGCAAGAGAGATAGGGCAATGGGCCGATTGGCCGTTGCCGGCCATCACCATATTGCGCTTTCGTGCTGATTCCAGATCCGCGACCGCCATACGCCGCGCCAACCCGGAGTGGCACGCGCAATATGCAGACAGGCTAGTCCGTGATGATGTAACAAGGTCACTATTATAAAGTTTTTTCGGCCAATTCAGCCAAAGGGCATGATGGGGGTTTAGCAAAAGCCGTTTTCCCGCTATCATCATGTTCAGGATTAAATTTTAAGGAACTACATTGTCCGACCCTTCGTCACATAACGACACCGAAAATTCCGACAACATTCCCTCTACGCCGAATGATGCCTTGCACAAACTGGTCATGCAATCGCTTGATGATGACCAGGCACAGGAAGTCATTTCCGTGCCGCTTGCGGGTAAGACCAGCATCGCCGATTATATGGTGATTGCATCGGGTCGTTCGTCGCGGCAGGTGGCGTCTATCGCGCAAAAACTGGCGGAACGTGTCAAGAAAGCGGGCGGTACTGCGCGTATAGAAGGCCTGCCCAATGCCGACTGGGTGCTGATAGATACGGGCGACGTGCTGGTACATCTGTTCCGGCCTGAAGTGCGCAGTTTCTACAATATCGAACGCATGTGGGCATTTGGCGACGAGACCTCTGCTGAGGGTGCGGAAGCCACCGAAGCGGCTGGAGCATAGCCCTGTGCCGTTCGCATAGGCCTATGGTAACGGGAATATGCGTCTTCATATCATAGCGCGGGGCAAGATAGGCCGTTCGGCAGAGGCGGAGCTTGTCGAGCGTTATATGAAACGGATCACCTGGCCTGCACATATTACCGAATTGCCTGACAGGGGCGGGAAAATACCCGAATTGCCATCATATGCGCGGCGCGTCGTGCTGGATGAAAAGGGCCGGCAGCTTACTTCCATGCAATTTGCCGACATATTGCGCCACTGGCGCGATGATGGCGTGCGCGAGGCCGCTTTCATGATTGGCGCGGCCGATGGTTTTGATGATGAAGTGCGGCAGGGCGCGGACCTGCTGATCGCCTATGGAAAGGCGACATGGCCGCATATGATGGCGCGGGCAATGCTCGCAGAGCAATTGTGGCGCGCCACCAGCATTATTGCCGGACACCCCTATCACAGGGAAGGGTGAGCGATGCGGGGGGGCTATATCGGCATAACGGCGCTGGCCGCTATTTTCGCGCTGGCCTTTATCGGCGGACAGGCGCTGTGGTCACAGCCTGTTTTTACCGAACAGCTGGGCGGTGACCAGCGCGGGGCACTGGAGCGCGCGAGAAAACAGGCTGTGGATGCAAGGAAGCTTGGCGACCAGTTAGAAAAGCAGGCCGCGGCAACCAGCGAATCTGCGGACAGGTTGGGTGCGCAAGTGCTGGCGATGGCGGCGCGGATTCAGGAAGCGGAAGCGAATATCAGCGCTGCCGAAGCCAATATCGCTATTGTCGCCCAGTTGCAGCGCGAACAGCGCGCGCGGCTTGCCGAACGGCAAAAACCGCTGGTCGAACTGACTGCCGCGCTGCAAAATCTGGCACGCCGCCCCACCGCGCTCAGCCTGGTGCAACCGGGGTCGGTCCGCAACATGGCAAGGGTGCGGGGGCTGCTGGCCTCCATCACTCCACTGCTCAGGGAACGCACGGCCGGACTGCGCGGTGAAATTGAACGTGGCAAGCAGCTCAGGGTGCAGGCTGAAGACGCTGCGGGATTGCTGCGTGAGCGCCGGGCAGAGCTGGATAGTCGGCGTGAAGAGCTGAAGCGGCTGGAGGGACAGCGGCGTGCAGAATCACGTCAGCTTGCAAGCAATGCTGGCCTGCAGCGGGATCGCGCGCTGGCGATGGCCGAACAGGCACGTGACATTACTGACCTGATGAGCAGAATAGACGCCGCCGGTGAAATACGCGAATCGCTTAGCCTTCTGGATGGCCCGATATTGCGGCCTGCGCGTCCGGGGGAAGCGCGTGTCCTGCGTCCTGATAGACGGGCGGATGACAGGCGCGATCGTTTTTCCTACCGGTTGCCTGTAATTGGCAATATCGTGACCGGCATTGGCGAAATGTCCGATGGCGGGGTGCGTTCGCGCGGTCTCACCATTGCCACACAGCCATATGCGCAGGTCGTGGCGCCTGCACCGGGACGCATCGCCTATGCCGGGCCGTATGAAGGCTATAAAAACATCCTGATTATTGAGCATGATGCGGGCTGGACCAGCCTTTTGACAGGTCTGGAAAGCATATCCGTACGGGTAGATGACCGTGTGGAACAGGGCGCGCCTGTCGGACGCATGGGCAGGATGCAGCGTGCAATATCGGTAGAATTGCATCGCGGCGGACAGGCAGTTGATATTGTCCAGCTCATCGCGGGATAGGGACTGTCAGCTTGCCCGCTCAGCCCCTGTTCAGCGACGCTCGTCGATAATGATGGCCTGCAAATGGTAAATACCCTTGGCAAAAGCCTGTTTTGCAGCTTTAATGCGTTCAATATGCGGGATTCCAGCGTCTATACGTGAGAACTGCACAAAAAGGATTGAAGGCCATGATTAAAAGCAATTTTCTGCGTGCCACGGCATTGGTGACTGCGGTTGCCCTGCTACCGCTCACGACTGCGGGATTGTCCGCTGTTGACGCCAATAACCAGCAGCAGATAGGCAATTTCATTGCTGTCTATCAGCAGGTGCGAGCAAATTATGTCGAAAAAGTCGATGATGAAACGCTGATGAAAGGCGCGATTGACGGCATGCTGGCCAGTCTTGATCCACACAGCAGTTTCCTCGACGCACGCGATTTTGAAAATTTGCGGACCCAGACAGATGGTGCCTATGGGGGGCTTGGCCTGTCGGTGACGATGGAGGATGGCGCGGTTAAGGTAATTGCGCCGATCAAGGATACCCCGGCGGAACGCGCGGGCATGAAAGCGGGTGATTATATCACGCATCTTGATGGCAAGCTGATCTATGGCGGGACGCTGGATGACGCGGTGGATGCGATGCGCGGCCGACCCGATACGGATATCCGTATTACGGTGGTGCGGCCTGGGCGTGACAAGCCATTTGACCTTACGATCACCCGCGCGATTATCGACCTGAAACCCGTGACCTGGGAAGTGGAAGGTGATGTAGGCGTTATCTCCATTGCATCCTTTACCGCCGATGTCGGCGATGATGTGCGTAGCGCAATACGTGATATCGAGAAATCACTGGGCCGTGCGCCGTCGGGATATGTGCTGGATTTGCGTTCCAATCCGGGGGGGCTTTTGGAAGAGGCGATCAGTGTCAGCGACATATTCCTGGAAAAAGGCGAAATTGTCTCACAGCGTGGACGCCAGAAAGGTGATAATGAGCGCTATTTCGCGCGTCCGGGGGACGACACAAACGGCCTGCCGGTTATTGTCCTGATTGATGCAGGCTCTGCTTCGGCTTCAGAAATTGTTGCCGGTGCGTTGCAGGAACATCATCGCGCACTTGTTATGGGTGAGCGCAGTTTCGGCAAGGGATCGGTACAGACATTGCTGCCATTGTCACGCACGACCGCGCTCAAGCTGACCACCGCGCGCTACTATACGCCAAATGGCCGTTCGGTGCAGGAAGGCGGCATCGAACCCGATATTCAGGTGCCGCAGCTGTCCGATCCTGATTACAAGACCCGCCCGCGTTACCGGGAGTCCGATCTGCGCGGCCATCTCATCAATGAAGTCGGGATTGAAGACAAGGTGCTGGAAGAGGATGGCAAGGATGATCCGCGCTTTTCAGCCAGTGTCGAAGATCTGGAGGCGAAAGGCATAGAAGATTTCCAGCTGCACTATGCGCTGGAAACGATTAGCCGGACGACTCAGGCCAGCGCGCGGCTCGCCGCGACGTCTGCCGAAACGAAATCAAAGCGTAACTGATGGCACAGGCCATAGGCGGCGCGCGGCTTCTGGCACGCAATCTGGCATTCTGGCTGGCGCTGCTTGTGCCTGCCGGATTGCTGGGCGGGGCATTGTTCAGTCAGTATGCCATGGGTCTTTACCCGTGTGAAATGTGCTATTGGCAGCGCTGGCCGCATTGGGCGGCCTTGCTGTTTGCCGTGCTGGGTTTTGCCACACGCAAGGAAAGCTGGTCGGATATCCTCATCATACTGGCGGCCATTGCCATTGCGGTCAGCGGGCTGATCGGTGGTTTCCACGCGGGCGTTGAATATGGCTGGTGGGAAGGCATTACCGGCTGCGCCAATAATGTGGCCCCTGCCAACAGTGCAGATGACATGCTTGCCAATATCACCAATGCACCGCTGATACGCTGTGATGTGCCGCAATGGACTTTATGGAGCATATCGCTGGCCGGGTTTAATTTCCTCTTGTCCCTGGGCGGGGCGCTCACCATCTGGATGCTGATCCGGTTTGCGCGGGCCAAGCCATCTTCCACAGTAAGGTAACGCTCATGAACGATACAGCCGCAGACAAAACAGACCGTGCGTCAATGATCCGCGTTGATCAGGCGGGCGAATATGGCGCAAAACGCATTTACGCGGGCCAGCTTGCCGTGATGGGCGATTCTGCACCCGGTGCGGATGTCGTGGCGCATATGGCCGAGCAGGAAGAGCGCCATCTGGCCTTTTTTAATAAGCTGGTGGCAGAGCGCGGTGTTCGCCCGACGGCGCTGCAACCTTTCTGGGGCGTGGCCGGCTACGCGCTGGGCGCAGCCACCGCGCTCATGGGGCCGAAAGCGGCGATGGCCTGTACTGCTGCGGTCGAAACCGAAATTGACAAGCATTATTCGGAGCAACTCGAAGAACTGGGTGACAGCGACCCGGAGCTGAGCGAGGCGATTGCCGAATTTCAGGCTGAAGAGCTGGAGCATAAAGAGCAGGCACTGGCGCACGGTGCGGAAGATACGCCCGGCTATCCGGTTATGAGCGCTGCTATTCGCCTTGGGTGCCGTGCAGCCATTTCGCTTGCCAAGCGTATATAGGGTATTCACATGTTTCAGCATGTGTTCACATCGCACCTTGCAGATGCATTTGGAGTTTGGAGACAAGACATATGAAATTTCTCGCTTCGATACCGGCCATCATGGTTTTTTCCGCCTTTGCCGCAATGCCTGCACATGCGCAGGAACAGCTCCCTTCTGAAGAAGAGGGCAATTACCGCGTAAACACGCTGATGATATTTGAAGGCGAGGAATGCCCGCCCAGCACGGACGAGGAAATCGTCATTTGCGGGGTGATTGACCGTTACCGCATTCCCAAGGTTCTGCGTGAAGATCCCAATGATCCTGTGAACCAGTCATGGTCACAAAAGGTCAAGTCATTCCAGTATGTTGGCGCGACAGGCACGGAAAGCTGTTCACCCGTTGGTGCGGGCGGCTTTACCGGTTGCACCATGCAGCTTATTGATCGAGCCTATAAGGAACGCGAACAGGCACCTGACGTGCACTATGGGCAGCTTATTGAAGAAGCACGCGCCGAACGTCTGTCGCGCATTGACGAGGAAGCCGCCGAAGTGCAGGCGCGCCGTGAAGCGATTGAGGCCGAACTGGAAGCACGCGAACGTGCGGCCGCTGAAGCTGCCGAAAATACTGCGGCAGAAGAAGCTGTCGAAGCAGAAGGCGCGCTGCCCAATCCTGAATAAACAGGCACCTATTTCCTTCGGTTAAATATATTTCCGTTCACCCTGAGCTTGTCGAAGGGTGGTTGCCACGAGGCTTCGACAGGCTCAGCCTGAGCGGTGTGGTATCCTTTGCCAAAGTGGGTGAGGGCTGAATAATAGTGGTTACAGCCCCAGTTCCAGCTCCAGCCTAGCTCTTCCCGTCCAGCCATGTCATGACCTGCGCTTCCAGCACGTCGAGCGGCACTGCGCCCTGGCCGAGCACCGTGTCGTGGAATTCGCGGATATCGAACGCATCGCCCAGCCGTTCTTCGGAAAGCTTGCGCAGTTCGCGGATTTTCAGCTCACCAATCTTGTATGCCAGCGCCTGTCCGGGCCAGCTGATATAGCGGTTTACCTCAGCCTCGACATTCGCCTCGGTCAGCGCGGTATTGTCGAGCATGTAGTCGATCGCCTGCTGCTTGCTCCAGCCTTTGGAGTGGATGCCGGTATCGACCACGAGGCGGCAGGCGCGCCACATTTCATAGGATAGGCGCCCCATATCGTTTGCGGGCGTATCATACAGGCCCATTTCTATGCCGAGCCGTTCCGAATACAGCCCCCAGCCTTCGACAAAGGCTGTGAAGAATGCGCCATATTTGCGGAAATCAGGCATGTCGAGTTCCTGCTGCAAGGCAATCTGGTGATGGTGGCCGGGCACGCCTTCATGCACGCTGAGCGCCGGGATTTCCCAGAAAGGCCGCTGGTCGAGCTTTGAAGTGTTGACATAATAGAACCCGGCAATGCCAACATCGGGTGAGCCAGGATTATAATAGGCGGTGGTGGTGCCTTCGGCGATCTCCGCCGGAATTTCCTTCAGGCCGTAGGGCAGGCGTGCGAGCTTGCCAAACAGGCCCGGCATTTTGCCGTCAATGATTTTCGTGACCCGCGCCACTTTTTCCATCAGCTCTTCGGGCGTCCTGGCATAATATTTCGGGTTGGTGCGCAGATCCGCGATAAAAGCTTCACGGCTGTCAAAGCCTGCTTTTTTGGCGACTTCGACCATCTCGGCGCGGATGCGTGCCACTTCACCCAAACCGATATTGTGGATTTCATCCGCGCTCAGCTTAGTCGTTGTCATCTGCCGGATGCGGAAATCATAATATTTGTCGCCGCCCGGCTGTGCAGACACACCGGGCTGTACAGCGCAACTGGGTTTGTAATCGCGCATGTACCAGTCATAATGCTGCTTTAGTGCCGGGTTGATGACCGACGTGATCGTCTGCGCCGCTTCGGCCGCCAGTGCGTCAAATTCGGTCTGCGACATTATAGACGGCTTGGCACGCGTGAACGGTTCGTAGAAACGCGATTTGGCGGGATCCTCGACAATCAGCCCCGAAATGCTGCCCTCATATCCCTCAATCGCGTCGCAGGGCAGGGTATAGCCGCCCTTGATCGCGGTATTGGCAACGGCAATCGATTCTGCGTTGACGCGGTCATATTGCTTCAGCCGGGTGATATAGCTCTTATAATCCGCTGCATTGCGGAAAGGCAGGTTGTTGGCCATGCCGGCAAAGCTGGAGTGCCAGCCGCTGCGATTGGTGAAATTGAGTGCACGCTGGCCATATGTATTGGCCTCCACGGCTTCTTCGAGCGAGCGGCGCAATATGCCGTAATTGACGCGGTCATTGGCATCAAGCGAGTCAGTGGGGATAGCTTTTAACCGGGCCAGAAACGCCGCATTGGCTTCGGCCTGCTGCGCCGCGTTTTCCAGTGTGGCAGACGCGACCTGGTCTGCATAATCATCAATGCCCAATGAGCTTGCGAAGACCGGGCTTTCTTTCAGCACATAGGCCCAATAGTCGTCGATGATATTTTGCAGACTTTCAGCTGGCTGTGCCGCGGTGGGGCTAGCCCCTGCCAGTGCCACTGCCACGATAGCCGTTCCCAGTCCCAGAAATTGCTTGCGCATCCTGTATCCCCTTCATTTATCATTATGCCGGCAAGAATAGCCGGAGCAACAGCATATGGCCAGTGAAACCATATAGAGTGAAACCATGGCTGCCATCAGCGCTGATGCGGCGAAAGCAATTCTGCCCTTAACGGTTCACACTTTTCCGCTGCCACGGCATGGATGGTGAGCGGCAATATGCCGCTGCCGCCCGCCACGCCGATGACAATATTGGCATTGCCGAGCGCGCGCGCAAGGAAGCTCTGGCTGATATCGACAGACTGCACCTTGCGGATAGGCAGGATGGTGCATTTCTGCCGCCAGAACCCTTCGCGCACAAATAATTGTCCGTCCGTCAGCACATATTTGTGATGTTTCCAGCGGAGCCACAAGATGAGTATCAGCGGAGCGATCAGCAGCATCAGCCAGAACAGCCTGTTATCGACAAGAGTGCCAAGCGCTGTGCCTGACACGATTATGAGCAGTGTGAAAATCACGCTCGGCACTATCCAGTGCGCGGCCATGACCGGCAGGTAATCCTTGCCTGCCTCCCGTCGGATGCCGGGTTCGGCCATGATGCGGTCGATTTCATTGAGCGTTGCCAGCGGTGCAACGCTATGGTCGCTATTCTTGCCATCACTGGCCAGCGACTGGAATTTGAGGTGATGCCAGCCAAAACGGCGTTTTATCGGGCCGGTCAATATGCTGGCCGCCTGTATACGGTGCAGCGGCATGACCACATCGGTCAGCGTGGTAAGCCCGCGGCGGCGGCGGAAGCCATTTTCGGTGCGATCAAGCCGGAAGCCATATTCGCGGAAAAATGTGGTGGTTATGCCGGTAAACAGGCCAATGAAGATCAGGCTGAACAGCCCGCCAACCAAGCCTACAATCTGTGCCCAGATGCCCAATGATCCTATTTTGCCAGGCGCGTCCATGCGGTCGATCCAGTAATCGGCATCGAACATCTCATCGGGTATCAGAAAGTCGAAATTCTGTGCCGCCGCACCCAGCACGGCAAAGATGACCAGCGAGAAATTAAAGATGCCCGCTGTCAGCACACGGCGGGAGTCCATGGCAAAAACCGGCTCTACCTCTTCGGCCTCGGCTATTTCTTGCAGGATAGCAGCCTCGCCCGTATCCTGCGCCGCGATACCCGCCTTGCGTTTGCGGATGATGTCGCGCAGTTCCTCCGCACGTTCCAGGCTGACCGCATTAAGCACCCCGTCATCGCTGCCCGCGCTCCCGGTTTCAAACTTGACGCTGGCAAGCCCTAATAGCCTGGCCAGTAATTTCTGTTCGACATTGACATCCTGTATCCGTTCATAGGGGATGGAGCGTTTATTACGGCTGAAAACGCCGCTCGCGATACGGATTTCCTCCTCACCCACCTGATAGGAAAAGCGCCGCCATTGCAGGTATGCGGCTCCCATGCTGAGTGCGATGATGGCGGCTATGGCAGGCAGTATCAACGCGCTGCCCCCGCCCTTGCTGATACCAAAATACAGTGCCGGGATGATATAGATGAACTGCGGTAGCAATTTGGCGAGTTTGAGCAACAGGCTGAGCGGGTGCAGACGCAGCGCTGCCACGCCCATTTCCACTGTCACATTGGTATCGCTGCTGCTCTGTATTTCTGCCATATCTGTTGGCGCTTCGTTCATATCATTTCCTGCTTGATATGCCCGCGTATTTCCTCGCGCATTGCTTCTGCATCCTCAGGCTTCAGCCCCGGCAGGTCGACGACGCTGTTATGCGTACCTGCCGTATGTACGATCAGCGTCGACAGGCCATAGAAGCGTTGTAGCGGGCCTTGTGCGACATCAATATGCTGGATACGGTTGAACGGGACAATGGTATCGGTACGAAACAGGTAACCGCGCAGCACGCGCAACCGGTCCGCACCCATGTCATAGCCCCAGCGGCGATATTTGCGCTCGGGCAGCAGGATGAAAATGATCGCTGCAATAATGGCCGCGGGGATTATAAATGCACCCAGCCGGGTAATTCCCGCTTCCTGCGACAGCAGGATATCGGCAACAGCTATACCGATGAGCAGTACGAGCAGGTTGATACCCAGTACGGTACGCATCAGGCTTTTCTGCGGCGGATGCAGCGGGGTGAGGCCCAGATTATAGGACTTTGTGTCCTTGCCGCCCATATCAAGAATTTCATCCACCATATACTGCCGCTCCTGTTACTGACATCCTATATCGGATGTGTGTATTAGTTTGGCAAGGCGGTTTGAAATTAACGCTCCAGTGCGGCTTCGGCCTGATCCATCAGGCTGGCGATGATATCGGCCACGGGTTCTTCGGTCTTCACCATGCCGACCGACTGTCCGGCCATGACGGAACCGTTTTCGACATCACCGTCGATCACCGCGCGGCGCAGTGCCCCCGCCCAGAAATGTTCAATCTGTAATTGCGCTTCGCCCATTTCAATCTCGCCTGCGTCCAGCAGCTTCGCAACTTCGATCTGTTTGGCGGCGAATTCTTCGGTGCCCTTGTTCTTGAGCGCACGCACCGGAATGACCGGCAGGCGCGGATCGACCTGCACACTGGTTATGGCATCGCGCGCATTGCCGCGGATAAAGGCCTTTTTGAAGTCCGGGTGCGCGATCGATTCATGCGCGCAGACAAAACGCGTGCCCAATTGCACGCCCGCCGCGCCCATTTCAAGATAGCTTGCAATCGCTTCGCCGCGGGCAATGCCGCCCGCCACGAAAATGGGAATGTCCGCGCTCAGTTCGGGCAATATTTCCTGCGCCAGCACGGATGTCGATACCGGCCCAATATGGCCGCCCGCCTCCATGCCTTCGATGACAATCGCGTCCACGCCCGAACGCACGAATTTCTTCGCAAGCGCCATGGCGGGGGCAAAACAGATGACTTTTGCACCGCTTTCCCTGATCGCCTCAATGCTCCCCTTGGGCGGCAACCCGCCGGCAAGTACGACATGGCCGACGCCATGCTTGCCGCATATGTCAATGAGCTGCATCAGGTCAGGATGCATGGTGATAAGGTTGACGCCAAACGGCCTGTCCGTCAGTTTTTTCGTCTCGGCAATTTCGGTGTCGAGCAGTTCGGGCGTCATCGCGCCGCAGGCAATCACGCCAAACCCGCCCGCATTGCTGATCGCACTCACCAGATTGCGTTCTGACACCCATGACATCGCTCCGCACATGATCGCGGTCTCACAGCCCAGAAAATCGGTGCCGCGCTGCATCAGGGAAGAGGTAAGGGGGTGGGAGGTCATATAATACTTCTTTCTTAAGCCGTCACCCTGAACTTGGTTCAGGGTCCATTTGTCAATTACAGAACTGCGTCTAGAGGAGAAATGGATGCTGAAACAAGTTCAGCATGACGCGTTTGTCAGAATTCTCGCGGATACCAACCCTTAGAGTTTCTAGATGGAACAGGAATATTTCTTTCTTCGCAAATTTTTTCTATTCTAGCTTCTCTGATTGGTGCCCAGCCATCCCAGTTACTTTCGTAACAGGCTTTGCAAACAAATATATTATAACCGCTACACTTTTTCCCTTCGTATCGGTGCGGCCCCATTTGATAGCTAGAGCCACATACATCACAATCAAATATGAAGGCTTTTTTACTCATCTACGCCGCCTCATTATCATCCAGCTCATAGGCTGTGTGTAGTACACGCACTGCAAGCTCGGTATAATCTTCCTCAATCAGCACGCTCACCTTGATCTCTGATGTCGTAATGGCGATGATATTCACGCCGCGATCGGCGAGCGAGCTGAACATGGTGGAGGCGACACCGGCATGGCTTTTCATGCCAACGCCCACCACCGAAATCTTGGCGACATTGGTGTCGGGGATGATACGGTTATAGCCAATCGCCTCTTTCGCCTGGTCAAGCAGGTCCATCGAACGCGGCAGGTCAGCTTTCGGCACTGTGAAAGTCACGTCAGTCTCGCCTTTTTCGCGGCCGACATTCTGGATGATCATATCCACATTAATGCCTGCATCGGCGAGCGGGGAAAAGATGTTGGCCACGGCGCCCGGTTTGTCCGGTACGCGGGTTAATGTGACTTTTGCTTCATTCTTGTCATGGGCAATGCCGGTGATAAGCTGGCGTTCCATATCCATTCCTTCCAGTTCTTCATCGCTGATGATCATTGTGCCGGGCAATGTATCGGCGGGCGGGGCGCCGTCCTCGATAAACGAGGACAGCACCTGGATGCGCACGCCGGTTTTCATGGCGAGGCCGACCGAACGGGTCTGCAATACTTTTGCGCCCACGCTTGCCAATTCGAGCATTTCCTCATAGGTCACGTTTTTCAGCTTGCGGGCCTTGGCGACGATGCGCGGGTCTGTTGTATAAACGCCATCGACATCGGTATAAATGTCACACCTGTCCGCCTGGATGGCTGCGGCCACGGCCACAGCGCTGGTGTCGGATCCGCCGCGGCCCAGTGTGGCGACGCGGCCATCCATGCTTACACCCTGAAAACCCGGGATAACCGCGATCTGCCCTGCCTGCATGGCCTGTATCATCGGCAGGGCGTCAATATCCTGAATCCGCGCGCGTGCATGCGCTTCAATCGTGTTGATTGGCATCTGCCAGCCCAGCCAGCTGCGTGCATCGGCGCCCATGGCCTGTAAAGAGATAGCCAGCAGCCCCGATGTCACCTGCTCCCCGCTGGCTACGACCACATCATATTCGGCGGGGTCGTAGAGCGAGCTGGCTTCGCGGCAGAAATTGATGAGCCGGTCGGTCTCACCCGCCATGGCGGACACGACCACCGCGACTTCATGCCCGGCATCGGCCTGCTGTTTCACGATTTTGGCGACCCGGCGGATGCGCTCGGTCCCGGCCATGGATGTGCCACCAAATTTCATCACTATGCGTGCCATGCTATATGCCGGTTCTTCTTTCTTTTAGTGACAGCCCCATATCAAAGGCATAATATGATATGAAGCAATGTGTAGAGAGACAAAAAGGCGATGGCAAGCGTGAGCGACAGCGAAAACAGCACGATTTCGGCCAATACCATATTGGAGAGCGAAGCCGCGCATTTCGGCAGGCTTGCGAAAGAATGGTGGGACCCAAAGGGCAGCAGTGCGATGCTGCACAGGCTGAACCCCGTGCGGCTTGGCTATATCCGGTCCATGGTGGATGTGCATTTTCACTGTGATGACAGGGATTTAAAACCGCTTGCGGGCAGGCGTGTGCTGGATGTGGGGTGCGGCGCAGGGCTGCTCTGCGAACCACTGGCGCGGCTCGGCGGTGAAGTCACCGGCATTGATGCGGCGGCGGAAAATATCGCGGTCGCACGGACACATGCACGTGGCAGCGGCCTCGACATTGAATATCTGCATACAGGCATCGAGAATCTTGATGCCCGTGGGTTCGATCTTGTCACCTCGCTTGAAGTGGTGGAGCATGTCGCCGATCCGGCGGCTTTTGTAACGGGGCTTGCGGACGCACTGGCTGAGGATGGCCTGATGATCCTGTCCACCCCCAACCGCACGCACTTTTCCAAAATGGCGATGATCCATATCGGTGAAGGGCTGGGCCAGATACCCGCTGGCACGCATGACTGGGACAGGTTTCTGACGCCAGACGAACTGGGCGCACTGCTGCGTGATGCCGGCATGAAAGTCACCGACACGCGCGGGCTGATGATGGACCCGCTCAAGGGATTGACCCTGTCGGACAATATGTCGCTTAATTACCTGATGGCGGCAGTGCGGGGGTGACGAAATTCCGGGCATATGAACTGGCTGACGCGGCGGCATGCCTTGCGCTGTTCGATGCCAACACGCCGCCCTATTTCGATCCATCGGAACGTCCGTTATTTGAGGCGTTTCTGGCAAATCCCGAAGGCCGCTATTTTGTGCTGGAGCATGATGGAGGGGTTGCCGGGTGCGGCGGGTACCGGCCTTTCGAAAATGGTCAGGCGGTTTTTACATGGGGTATGGTCTCACCGGACTATCATGGCGCGGGGCTGGGCCGCAAACTGACCGAATACCGGTTGGACGCGATCGCGGCGGAAGGGCGCTATACAGGGGTGCGCGTGCATACCTCCCCGATGATCGAACCGTTTTTCAACCATATGGGCTTTGCGTCATTACGCACCCGGAAAGACGGTTTCGCGCTCGGGATGGACAAGGTGTATATGGAAAAGACTGTGTAGGTCCTGACCCAGGCGATTGGCGCTGTCCTACACGGCAGTAGCCATGCTAGGCGGGTTACGGCTCTTTGACATTCTGACCGGTTGCCTGTGAAACGGTGTCTGGCAGAGTTGGACAAGTCCAACAGCAATATACGCAAAACATGGGTTTCTAGGTGCGACTTTCGTGACTTTGTGGGCGGGAAGACCGCGGATGTGGTTCCTGTCCCTCCC
>CANMFE010000002.1 GCA_947497085.1 uncultured Sphingomonadaceae bacterium | reverse complement strand
CAAGCCTTCGGGCGTCTCCACATTTACTGTCATACGAAACCGGTAGGATGATTCATCCGAACTGCAGGCGGACAGCAACGCAGACATTAAAACCAGCAGCGCCAATATAGACAGCTTCCATAGCTTGTGCGATAAAGGCGAGTTGACCAGGAATCTTACTAATAGTGGTGATGGGGAAAAGCTTCGCATTCAGGTCAAAATACATGATAAGTAAAAAATATCAAAGTATTTATATTAACAAATTAGCATATATTCTTATTGTCCAAAACAACTTAATCATGGGGCAATCACTCCTTGTTACTGGCTACAAGGAAGCCACAAAATTTACTGTTTTGTTACTGTTTTGTCGCCCCTGCGGCTTCTATTGCAGCCTTGAGTTTTTCACCAGCATCGGCATCAACAGTCTGCACAGCGCGCTTACCCGTATTCGGGTCGGTTTGGTGAAAGTGGAATGTTTGCCCCTTGAGCGGGCCGGATATAAGGTCCGCGATCATGATTTCACGTTGCTTATTCTGCATATTTGCAAACGGTGCGACCAGGTCCACTAGCCATATCTGATCCCCATTTGTCCACTCTTCCAGTGTCAGGCGGTTTTCAGGCTCTATCATGCCGCCATCCAGTTTTTTAGCAGTGGCATCATTACACTTCGCCCAAAGCGCAAGGCCAACCGGTTGCTCACCATCACGAAACAGGTAGAATTGCTGATGGATAAGAAGCGGCATAATGAGCCATTCCAGATCCTTTATCTGCAACACTTTATGCAGGGGTGACTGGCTTAGAAGCCATGTCATCTCACCTAGCAGATGGCTGATAGTAGGCGCAGAAGCCTGTGATTCATTTTGTGTATCTGTCATAGGCCCTCTTTACGCTCAAGCAGCGAAATAGTCGACAGAATATGGCTGCCTGTTATCGCGCGAAGCCAGATCTGTACTGCCAAGGTTAGCACCGAAGCCTGCCATATCCTGCCGCATCCTTAGCAAGCGTGAGATATCAGCATCAAGCTTTTCATCCACATAACTGCCTAGCGTGTCATATCCTTCCTGAGAGCGAGACCCTGTATCAGGAAAGTCCATGCCATCATTTGCAAAATAGGCGAATGGGTCCATGTCTTTCCTGAGTTCATATGGACTGAAATGGCGCCGTCTGTACGGCACGTCCGTTTCTCTCCAAACCCCCGTCACTTGCGCTTGAATCAAGCCGTTTTCAGGCTCTAATGTATCATATTTCCTAGCAATGTGGTCGCGCATGAAATTCAGCAGGGTCGAGCCTGTTGCCAGCGACGGGGATTGCGA
Organism: uncultured Sphingomonadaceae bacterium; assembly: GCA_947497085.1. Lineage (GTDB taxonomy): Bacteria > Pseudomonadota > Alphaproteobacteria > Sphingomonadales > Sphingomonadaceae > Alg239-R122. The sequence continues at coordinate 794,169 of CANMFE010000002.1, read as the reverse complement.
ATTAGCCACAGGCCTAAAAGCGAGCGCAGCATCACCGACACTGCCAACCGAACCGTCCGCACGGGTAAATGTCGATGTGGCAAGCAATATATTCCTGCCAGCTTTTACACTGCTATTTGTGGAGCGTCCATTTAGACTGATGGAAACAATGCCATGGTCGGCAAGCGTTTTAAGTTCGCCCATATCCGTAATGCCATTGTCATTTCCGTCGACCCAGACTTTAAGCTCGCCAAAACGTTCGTCAGCAGATGAGACAATGCCATCACCATTGCTGTCAAAAACAGCCAAAGCCTGCAAATCGCTGCGGGCATCAGGATTTTCTGCAAGAAAGCTTAGTTCACTGCCATCATTGATGCGGCCATCGCCATTGCGGTCAACAACAAGAAAACCATCACCCTTACCGACCCAGCCTGTATCATCGGCAGCGCCATTTGCGTCCATATCAAAGCGCGCACGCGATTTCTTACGGCGGCGTAGTTCAACACCGTCACCGTCGAGATCCAGGATGATGGGAGACAGCATACCAACCGTACGGTTCCTAAAGTTCATCATGATGGCCGGGCTCACCGTGCCGGCGCGGCTGTCCATAATACCCGACTTGCGGTGCCGAACGGCAAGTACACCGTTATTTGAAAAAACACGGTATTTTTTAGACTTGCGGTTAAAATCCATAGAAGCAAACTCGATATGCAAGGGCTCTAAACTGTCATCTATTACTGCGTCGTCTGTATCTGATGTTTGTACAGCGGGCGGCGCGCTATTGGGCGAAAATACAAAAAACGTATCACCGACTATGCCCGAATTCCCGTCGGCATTGGTATATGTCGATGTTGCATAGAGCACATTGTCCCTGCCGTCTGGCTGCGCGCCTGTGGGCGTACCTGTCAATGAGATATTGGCGATACCCATATCAAGGAGCGAGCGCATTTCTCCCGCATCGGTTACGCCATTCTGATTGCTGTCCTGCCAGACCTTGAAGCTGGTAAACTCTGTATCGCCTTCGTCCAGCAAACCATTGCCGTTCGTATCAAAGAAAGCCAGGCCTTCCAGGTCAGAAAACGCCCCTTCTACAAAGCGCTGGAAACTGATCTCATTGCCATTATCGGCAATATTATTGCCATTCTCATCATAGACCAGCAGACCATCATCCGCACCAAACCAACCCGTCCGGTCAAGCGCGCCATCACTATCCATGTCAAACAGAACCTCACTGCCTGCTATGCTCACAAACTCAATGCCATCTCCATCCAGATCGAGCACCACAGGAGCAAGATTCTCATAGACACTACGCCTTATAAACCGTCCGCGGTCTGGATAGAGTTCATCATAATTATATTTAGGTGGATTCTCGACTACTGGGTTTATAGTGAAGCCATCGGTTGCATTCACATTCAAAGTTAGGTCATTCTCGGCAGCAAAGCCGTCATCATCATAGGCCTTGATGGTAAGCGTATAACTTGTGTTGGCCGATATCGGGCCAATCAAGTGAAGATAGCCATTTTGATCTATCGACCATGCGCCGCTTTGCGTAAAATCACTGGTGCCATCGGTAAAGGTCCAGTGCATATTGCTGCCCTCGGGATCGTCCAGCATGGCACTGCGAAGATCAATCGCATGGCCGCTTGCATCGGGGAACGGGATGAACGGTCCCAGCGCCGCACTGTAATGGTTTACCTCAAACGTCGTGGCATTGAGCACATGCGCTTCATTGACGTCATTTACGGATACAGTAAGCGTGGTATACGCTGCACGCGTATTCCAACCCGTATTCTTGTCATTCAGCATGATATCATATGTGAAGGACGTATCACCTGCTTCATAATCCAGCGCGCCTTCATTGAGCACAACCGTGCCATAGTCGCGTAGCATGCGGAAACGGTTGTCACTTGAATAGGTGACATATTTGCCGTTCACCATCGTTACAAATGAATCCGTGAACCTCCGGTCAATATAAACTGCACCATCAGCAGGATCCGGGTCGGTTGTTGAAACAGTCCCGCTGGCCACACTTTCGAGCGCGCTGTTCTCGTCAATCGAAACGGTAAAGCCGCCTTCTGGTACAAGAGGCGCCTGATTGACATTCGGCACGTACAGATTGACTTCGACAGGAACCACGGTGCTGTTGCCAGCGGCATCACGTACCACCACCGAGAAACTGTCGCTGCCAATCGCGTCCTTATATGGTGTATATTCCGCCACCCCTGTGGCCGCATTTATTGTGATACTGCCTTTTTGAGGGAGTGAATCCGGATTGATTGTATATTCAGTAATATCGCCATCATAATCAGTGACCATTGCAGACACATCGATGGATTGCGCAATGGCGCGGTCATTTTGCGTCAGGCCAAGAGGATCGGCATTGTCAGCGGCTAGGCCATTAACGTCAAGTGCTGTGATTTCAGGTTGGCCGAAATAAGTAGACCAACCTGGATTTTCAGTGCCGTAAACAGTTTCATATTGCGCATAGGCCGATATGTTCTGAACAGCCGGATTCCAGCGGAACGTTGGTACATCAACGCCCACCACTTTTTGGCCGGTATCGGCATCATACAGTCCGCCATAGGATACATTCGAGAGCGGTGTGCTGTCCGGCAGAATATAGCCAACCAGCTTATACCATTTGTCTTCCTGAAGATTTGTCTGTTGCTGCGCGGTGTTTAAATTAAGCAAAAGCCCTCTGTAGGAAGCAGCTCCAGTTGCAAGCGATTGGATACTGTCCGTTGTCCCGTTTATCGCGGCATAAAGATTATGCTTGGTAATATCCGATTTGCGAACAAATTGTGTGTATTTATACACCTTCTCAGAATCGATCTGCACCTGACTCGTCTGATTACCACCGCCAAGAGTATGATCATCAAACTGCCCGGCCTGTAGCACAGTCATGGGCGCACCATCCGGCCCGCTTATTTCACGCCAACGTGATTCACCATCTTCAAGGCGGTAATGATTGCTAAAGCCCTCAACGCGTGCGCCGCCAAGCAGCAACGCGTCAATACGGGTGTTTAGTTTTTCACCGTCCCGCATCATATACAGCGGATCAATTTCGGTAACCGATGGACTATAAAAATGCGTGTTCAGATAATTTGCGCCACCACCGGTAACACTCGCTGACGAGCGCAAGTCATAATCACTGGTATTCTCATGCCAACGCAAGTTCCGGTCGATGTTCAGTATTTTCTCTCCGGTCGTGGTATCATAAACACCGCCAAGCTCACTCGCTGCGATGTCATCTGAGCCTTCCGGAAGAACATAGGCCATCACCTTATACCAGCGACCATCAACAAGGTTGTCATTTTGCTCAGTCGGACTCAGGTAAAGAAACTTGGCATATAGTTGATCGGAACCATTGGCAGCATCTTTAAGCTGTGGGCTGCCCGCCCCATAACCAGGACCAAAAATAATGCTTTGCGTCGCAGGTCCGTCTTTCTTAAAATACCAGCTGAATTCTACAGTCTTGTCGCTAGCAAGAGGAATATCTGCACTTTGCAGGCCGCCGCCATTACTATCACCATCATTTTCACCAGCACGCAGCGTAACTATATCTGCGCCGTATAGACCGTCCACTTCCGCTACCCAATCGGTATCCGGAAACAGCCATGATGTCCAACCCGTCAGGACAGTGCCCGCACCGGGAGGGTTTGAAACATCACCCGGCCATTCGGCAAGATCCAATAGTTCCTCGCCCTTACCGCTTGGCGGCAAGTCCGGCCAATCATCCAGATTTACCGCATTGGCACCATAATTTGCGATTTGTACTGGCGCTATACCGTCATTGACGCGCGGGGCCGGGGTTGCACCATCATCCCAGTGCGTAGCCAGATCTGCCGCAACCTCTTCAAGAGTGGCCGCCGCATCAATTGCATTTACGAAATCATCCCGTATCTGAGATGCGCTTATAGCAAGGCTGCCATCTACAGCCTGGATCGTATTAATCAGTGTAGCCCCAGAGGAAGCATAGAAATCTTGCACCGTGATTTGCGTATCACCGCCCATAACACCAATAATGAGATCATTACCGGATTTGTTAATCCAGATCCGGTCACGCGTTACATCCTGACCAAAGGCAATCGTATTGGTGCCGACTGTAGACGTATCAATAACAATATCATGGCCATCGTTTGCGCCAAAGACAAAGATATCGCTGCCGCTACCGCCGTCCAGCACATCATTGCCAAGGCCGCCAATCAGCGTGTCATTGTCATTGCCGCCGTACAGATCGTCATCACCAACGCCACCATCAATGAGATCATCACCATTCTGTCCAAACAGACCAGCAGTACGTGTGCCGATAAGCCCGCCGTCATCACCGTCACCGCCCAATATAGTGTCGTTACCATCCTTACCATAGATACGGTCCGTATCTGCACCACCGTCCAGCAAGTCATTGCCAGTGCCACCATCTATATAGTCCGTACCGGTCTCCCCGATAATATTATCATCACCGTCCTCACCATTCAGGCGGTCATTGCCTTCACCACCTGCAAGAACATCATCACCTGCGCGGCCATATAGATAATCATGCCCGCCAAAGCCGAATATGCGGTTGGCATCGTCCGTACCATGGACAGTGTCACGGTGCGTCAGCGAGCCTTCATAATTTTCAAACCCGCTCAGTATATCACCCTGGGCATCGCCGCCCGTCTGAGCGGTGGAAAGCGCCAGATCGACTGTTGTATTGGCCTTTGACCCTCTATAGCTGACAGTATCACCCCAGGTAGTTGACTCCTCTGCCGTGCTGTTTGCACCGCCGTGTAACGTATCGGCACCCGCGCCGCCTTCGATAATATCATCGCCCGCATCGCCGCTCAGCGTATCTGCACCAGCACCGCCATAGATAACATCATCACCCGCGCCGCCATCACGCACATCATTTGTCGCAGAACCGACAATGAAATCATCCTCGCCAGCACCGTTCACATTCAGCTTTAGATTTTCCAGATTAGCTGTCAGACCGTCATGGAATTGCAGATATTCAATGCGTCCACCAATGCTTGTCTGATCTTGAATGGTTATCGCAGAATTGGCATTGTTTTTATAGGTGAGGACGAGATGTTCATCATTCGTGCCAGTGTAATTAAAGGTCAGATCAGCAAATGTGATACCTTCACCCAGTTCAATTGTATCTTCACCAAAATCGCTTGTGTTATTTTGCGATTGATAAGCTCTTTGATATCCATTTTGCGTTGATTCATACTCACTATACCAGCCTGTAGTAGGCCAATGTTTTGGATCCGCGTTCGGTCCCTGATTGTTGATTCCATCATTCTGATAGTAAACATGCTCATAAATTCGTCCCGAAGGACCTGTAATCGTTAGTGTATATGTCCATTGATATGTCCCATCTGGCCATGGTTCAGGATCGCGGTAGGAATCTATGTCACTCGTATATCCTGGTAATAAGTTGCCGCTCACATCCATAACTTCAATATAAACAGAATTGCCTTCTATAATGCTGTCTGTACCGTCATTATCGCTGGTAGAAAGGCCATTCCACACATAAGTATCATCGCCATTGCCTCCGCGCAGGACATCGGCACTCTTGCCGCCATCAATGATATTGTCAAAATCATCTCCATAAATTTCGTCGGCACCGCTGCCGCCACGAATATTCTCAATCGAACTATAGACATCGCCGATAGCCCGGCCTTGATTGAGAGAAGTGTCGCCTAGTGAGAGACGAAGACCCGAGGAATCATTCTCATAAGATGCCCAATCGGAACCCGCACCGCCGCTTAATATATCAGCGCCATTGCCGCCGATAAGTATATCATTGCCACTGCCGCCATAGAGCACGTCATTGCCATTGCCACCGCTCAGTGTATCAATACCGCTATTACCCGACAGAATGTCATCACCATTGCTGGCATTGATAGTGTCGTCTCCCAAGCCGCCTACAATCCAGTCCGCGGTTATAGCGCCCGCAATAGTGTCATCACCATCACTGCCCGCAACCAGATTGGTCGCGCTAATATCCAATATACCCGTGCTGAAAAATGCCAGTTTTTCAATATTTCCACCTGCATGCGCCCAATCTTTCAAGCGGATACTGTCACTTATGCCTTCCACACTGCCACTATTGGTGGCAGCATTGCCAACATAGAGCACCATATCATCGCCCTCGGCGCGTAGAATAATGTCCTCAATTGTGATCCCCGGCGCAAACTCAATCATGTCTCCAGCGCCTGAATCTGACGCAATGGCTCCACTTGCAGGCTCAACATAACGCTTCAGAGTTTTGCTGGCGCTATCGTAATCCCAACGGCCAATCCACTGGAAATCGGGGTCTTCCAATGTACCAAAATTCTTGCGAACAAGCTCGCCGCTCGCATCTTCGCGGATTTCACCATTTGCAAGAACCGTATAGCCAGCCGCCCAGTTGCCATTGCCCGCGCCCGCACTCCAAACAGTTTCCCAGCCAGCACCCGAGGCGCTCGTAAATTCGTCAAACACCGTGTCCGCGCCATCGCCGCGGCTATATTTGAAAATATCGTCACCTGCACCGCCGACCAGATAGTCGTCACCCCGGCCGCCGGAAATAATATCATTGCCGCTGCCGCCATAGACATCATCATTACCGCTATCGCCCGTAATTGCATCATCGCCGCTGCCGCCTAGCAATATATCTTCCTGTGCGCCGCCAACGATAATGTCACTACCCACGTCGCCAGCTACAAAGTCATGGCCGCTACCACCATTGCCGATATCATCACCTGCAAGCAGGAACAGCTGGTCATTACCCGCTCCTCCATAGACAAAGTCATTGCCATTGGTGCCAATCAGGCTGTTGTTCGCGTCATCGCCAATAACAAAACTGGTGATATCGCCCAGGCGGATTTCATTACCATCCGCAAATTTCAGCCATTCAACACGCTTCAGCGCATTGGAGAACCAGTCCTCAACGGTCAGCTGCGTTCCCGAATAGCTCTCTGCGCCAGTGTCCGGGTCAGTCTCCATAATCTGTATGATCAGATCGTCTGCACCAGTACCCGTGCCGCGCATCAACCTGATATCACCGATATCAATGCCCTGACCCAGCACGATCGCGTCCTCGCCGCCATCAAGGCTGCCACTACGTACGCCCGGTGTCAGATAGCTGAGCCAGTCTTTCTGCACAGAACCATCAGCCAAAGCCTCAAAACGCGCCTTGATAAAACCCTGCGCGATTCCCGAAACAGTGCCATTTGTGTATGTGCGAAAACTATCCGCATGTGCGTAAGCCCCCAATATACCTGCACGATAGTCTGCGCCAAATTCATTCAGGAAATCGGTATCAATACCCGCCTCATAGCTGAAGCTCGCCATGTCGACATCTGTAACGATGTCTTCACCATCGCCGCGCCGCAGCAGGTACTGGTCATCACCCGCATCGCCGTCCAGCGTATCTCCATCACCCGCGCCGCCGGTCAGTATGTCATCGCCGTCATTGCCCTTGAGCTCATCAACGCCGTCACCACCTTCAAGCCAGTCAGACCCTTCCGCACCGTACACCTTGTCATTGCCGTCACCGCCGTTCAGGTAGTTGCCATCACCGCCCAAACCGCCTGCCTGTGATCCGGCATGCAATTCATCCGCACCCGCGCCGCCGAGTAGCCAGTCATCCAGTTTCCCACCATACAGCTTGTCATTGCCGTCACCGCCAAAAATATTGTCACCCAGGTCAGAGGCATGGACCGTATCATTACCCCCGCCCGCATCAACCGTCGCGGCAACATCAATCTCCAACTCACGCCGGTCGGATGTCGTTGCCCGGAAATATGTATAAGTGCCTACCGTGTGGCTTAAATTCAGGTTCATACTGGCGGTGTCGCCTTCATGTACGACAATATCATCGACCCACGCATAGGGCTCTGCCGAGGAGCCATCGATAATTGTACCGGTGCCGGTCACAACTTCATCGCCATTGGCCAATGCAGACGCCCCTGAAGTCACCGTTGCGGACAGGGTAAAGCGTTCATTGCCCTCGACCTGTGCATCTGTATTCACCGGCACACGCACAAAAAACTGTGTCGTTCCTGCATTTACGGAGCGGGTGGTGGCGCTTGTCCAGCCGCTGACTCCGTTGGAGGAAACCTCAATCACATCATCGAAATCCGCGCCCGCCTCCGCGCGATCGCCAGTTACGGCCAGGTCGATTATCAGCGCCGCCGAGGCTGCCTTGGACAGGCTTACCCGGAATATCGCATGACCATCTCCCTCTGCGGCATAGCTGCGCCCGACCATCAAGTGCGGCGCTTCATTCTGCTCGACAATAGTGACATTCGCCGCCGGTCCAACAAGGCTCAGGCCATCCCCTTCGGACAAGGCAACCTCAAAGCTCTCAGTCTCACCCGCCACCGAGTCAGCCGTGGTCACAATGCCGAATGTCTTGCGCCGCGCATTGGCGCTAATAGGAATGCCCCCAGTATTTCGCGGGTTAAAATCCACGCCCGAATGCGCGATATCGTCGTTCAGATGGCCATTGACCGTATAGCCCGTTTGATCCGTCAGCTTGCCTGAGCGCAGGTCGATGACATCCACGCCATCTCCCGCTTCAATGGTGGTCTGACCAGCAATGTCGATGCTGTCGCCCAGCACAAAATCGCCCACGCCGATTACACGGCTGATCTGGTCACTGAACGGATCATAGTCAAAGCCAAAGTCCATATTGGCAACATTGGTTTCCGCTTCCTCCAGCAATGCGCCAAAGCCGCCAAACCAGTCGGCACGGTGGCGCTTGGTGAGGCCCAGCTCAACTGCGCGGGCCAATGTGATGGCCGTTTCAATCGCAAACACGCTGTCCGGTTCGCCCGCCACAATCGCGTTAACAACCGCGCTGTTGGCCAGATAATTCTCATAGGCCTGTGCCGAGGCGATATTGCCCATAAGCACCGCATTGTCATAATTGGTGGCACTCATGCCGCCCTGTTCAAACGTGGCATAAACGGCGCGCTTCACATAGTTGGACCCGCCAATGATTTTGAAGTCGGGATCAGCCAGGCCTTTGAAGATGCCATAACCGGTAATATTCTCAAACGCGCCTTCCTGCTTGGAGGAAATCCGGTAGGTGATAGCCCGCTTGCTGCGCGTTGATGTCGGGCGGTATACGAAATCCGATTTGCGCATCCCGTAATTGCCAGTGGTGATATTGTTCGGATTTTCCAGGCGGCCACCGGTCGCGTCCAGCACCACGTTGAAAGTTTCGGCAACGGTAGCCGCCATGGCTTCGGCGGTTTCCTTCGATCCGCCCTTGCGCGAATAGGCATTGTCGACAACAAAGCGTCCTTCGGCTTCATCCCACCTTGCATCCGCCCCCGATCGCGGCGTCCCGCCGAAAATCGAACCGATCAGGCCGCCAAGTATGTTACCAACAAAGGCCGCGACAGCGGCAATCACCAATCCCGGAGGACCGCCTGCCAGCAATGTTGCGCCAAGAATGGCAAGAGAAGACCCCACCGCGGACCCGATCTGCCCGCCAATTGTTTCAAATGTAATGACTTCATTGGCCAATTTGTTGCCAAGGAACGAACCGATTGCGGTACCGATCGCCGCCGGGTTGGCAATCCCGGTAAAGGGATTGGCTACACCTGCAACGATATTGTTCAGTATTTCGCCAATGACCACATTGGCACCTGTATTCAGCAGCTCACCGCCAAAGCCTTCAACGCCCAGAGCATTGATCAGCTCTGCCGTCAGGAAGGAAGATACGGCACCAACACCTGCGGATTTTAGATTGGTAAGAAGTTCATCGCCAAACTCTGAGAAGGCTGTATCAATAGAATTCTCGAGTGAACCGCCATCAATAACCCCATCAAGTACGTCCCCTAGATTATCTCCTAGCGTCTGCAGCAAAGCTGATGATGCTACACCCAAAACCGCATTATTACCAGCAATCCGATAGCCTAGTTGCGCACCAACAATTCCACCGAAATCTGAAAATTCAATTAGCAATGGGTTATCAGAAATTTTAATATTGACAGAGCTAATATCCGGATTCGGTGAACCCTCAGGCACTTCCTCATCATAGTTTCTAATCACAGTTAAATCTGTTTCAGCAGAATAGACCGTGTCACCTAACGCAATCTTTCTACCTAAAGAATCTTTAATATATTCACCATTGTTATCTTTTTTATAATTATATATAATATATGATTGAATTACAGGTTCTTTTCCAACCTCTAACAAGTAAGTTCTTGTGCCTATAGAAACACCATTATCATCTAAAATAGAGATATATATTATTTTTGATATTGGTTTATAATATTGCCTATAATTAATTTTACTTAAAAAAGTACTTGGTGCACGAGATGAATTTTCAGGTAATTCAAATTTATGCGCAATAGAATTATTGTATACAGCTTTCAAGCTATGATCAGTTTTTACCGCAAGAGGGTCAAATGCACTAAAATATTCGAATCTAATGCCTTGTGCAGAATCCGCTGGTGATCCAGATTCATAATACATTTCTGATACGTGATCATACCCAAAGCTGACATGTCCGTAATTATCATCAAATATAGTGTCACTGCCCATATAACTACTTAAATTTGTAATTATATCACCCCAACTACTATCATACCCGCCTTCTTTCAAATAGTTTTCTAATAATTCACCCCTATATAAAGGTTCATTATTAGCTCCCAATCCTTGAAAAGCGACTACTGACCCAAATATCCTCTCACCGGATTGGTTAAAATTCCAAAGATCAGCTCCAAATACAGCAGAAAATCCGCCGGAGTGAGTATAGGCTTGTTCAAAAAATATGCCTTGGCTTTTGTCTTCTAATGAGGATGCTAAGCCAATAAAATCTACTAAATCTTGGGACCACTCAATTTGAAACCCAATATCATTGACTAGAAAATATGTATTTCGAAGTTCGGAATCAGTAGATACACCAGATACAGATATAAAATATTTCTGTGTTGCTATATCTTGAAGTATTACTGCTTGGAGGCCTGTGGCAGTTTCACCCACAGAAATCCCTTGCCCCAACAAGCCCACGCTCTCTGGGTCGCCTGTAGAAAGAACCACTCGGAATCTGTTAGCAAGCTCATCAACTGAGTAATCAAATCCAGTTTGCGGAATCTGAAGCCTGTTGAGATGATTCTCATGCTCAAGCGCCCTTGCAAGTGCCGTTCGAGTCTGCCCGCGCCTCAATGTGCTTGTCCTGTAGCCCAAATCAGCAAGAACTATTTCACCGGTGAAATCACCAAACCTTGGACTACTGGGCATTTATACCTCCTAATTTATTAGACCTGCGCTCAAGAGCGTCAAACACATCCTCTGGATCAGATAACAAAACATCCCCCAGTCCGATATCATAACTACTCTGCCTACAAACTCCGTAGGAATCATAGTCTATGCCAGCGACCTTTAATCCTTTTATCCATAATTTGTAATATAAATAGCTTCCATTATATCCTACTTGTCTATAGCTTGATATTGATTGGTTATTTTTTATATTTACTATATTCCAATATATGGATTTTACTTGAGGGAAAAATTTATTTTCAGATACAGCTACAGGGCTGTAAAAAAAAGCATAGATATTATCTATATCTTCACCATACTTTTCATCTTCATAGTCTGAGAATTTTAATTTATATTTATAATTTTTAAACTCACATAATAGATCTTCATTGCAGTTCGCAAGAGTATAGTCTTTCAATACGATCTTATTGCCATCCCAGTTAACGCCGTGTTTTATGGCAGCTATACTGGAGTTTTTTGGAATTATCTTTGAGATTCGCAATCCACCACTATTCTGACATAGGTCGCGCGCATAGGATTTTGCAGCCAGCGAATGAATATAATTCGCAATAAGAATTGTTATGAGCACAAAAACAACAACTAAACACCCTTGCCTGGCCTTCATTCCAACCTCCCCAACCGCACCTTCGCCTCAACCAACCATTAGCGCCGCTGTGCCATATCCGCCATGATACCGCCACTGTTCACAGCCGTCCGTGCGCGGCCAGGCATCATTGTCATTGGCCACCACTCTATCACAGATCAGTTCGGGGGGTGCATAAACTGTCTCCATAATCCCTGCATTGAATATGCCGGCGATTGATGCACCAACAGCAGATCCGATCTGGCCTCCAATTGTTTCAAATGTAATGACTTCATTGGCCAATTTGTTGCCAAGGAAAGAGCCGATTGCCGTACCGATCGCCGCCGGGTTGGCAATCCCGGTAAAGGGATTGGCTACACCTGCAACGATATTGTTCAGTATTTCGCCAATGACCACATTGGCACCTGTATTCAGCAGCTCACCGCCAAAGCCTTCAACGCCAAGAGCATTGATCAGCTCCGCTGTCAGGAAGGGAGATACGGCACCAACGCCAGCAGACTTCAGATTTTCAAGAAGTTCCGGGCCAAAAGTCGAGAATGCATCCTTGGTGGCCTGCGTTGCTGACTGGTTGCCAACAATGCCGTCGAGCACATCACCCAGATTGTCACCCACCGTTTGCAACAACGCAGATGTTGCCACGCCCAGCACCGCATTATTGCCCGCTATCCGGTAACCCAGCTGCTGACCCAATATCGAACCCACGTCTGAAAATTCGATACCGATGGGGTTCCCATTTATCTTGATATCAGTTGAAACAGGCCTCTTGGTAACCGGGTCGATTTGTTGCTGAACCGTTACGCCACCCTTGCCATTTGAACCAAGGCCGTCCGTTATATTTGTCTGCGCAACAACAGGCGCAGTATCAGTAATATCCGTCCGAATATTACCGTCTGCGTCCAAAATAGCATCGCCTGCAGCATTTACTGGAATGCCATCAGAGTTCGTAGCATAAATAAATTCTACATGGCGGCCAATGCTATCTGTTTTAATAATACTGCCATCTTGCAAACGCTTTAGCCTAACGTTTGAAGGTAAGATGGCACCAGTAACTGGATCAATCTGTATAACTGGTTCTGGAACGGCAACGCCTAAATCAACTGATATTTCATCTCCTATTATATCGGCATCAAGTAAAGGTATTTCACTTATAGAAACAGAAATATCTTCGGCACCTAAGCTAGCCAAGCCACCGTCATCACTATTTTCAGCAGCATTAGCCGCAGCATCCAATTGCTTCTTTATACGATCCGCCTCTAGTAGGTTAAGTAACCTCGTCCCTTCCTCCTCCGAGTGCGCCTCTATAGCAACTGATCCATCTTCATTGGTTGTAATAGTGGTATAGCCTTTTGAAGCAATACTTCCATCACCGCTTTGTTCAAACGTAGATATATGTGCAGTTGCGGTATCCCCCGTGACAACTATGGTCACGTTATCAACTATTGTATTGCCATTTGCCGCCAAGCTTTGATTTGTGAAGCCATATGCCGGACTAGTGGATTGCCCATATAAACCTTGATAATCTTCGATTGAAATCTGTACTGTGGCTCCAAGTATATAATACGGATTGGGAGAGCCATCGGGTCTTGTCTCAGCAAACCGCACACGCGTGCCACCAGGCCCAAAGCCAAAACCTGTATAGTCCAGCAATGCGTCGGCTCCATAGATATTCCCATCTGTTTTCCAATTTATTTGTATTTGCAATGCTCCAGATGGACCCGCTGGTAGCACGGAAATATCAGCGAAAGGCGAAAGAAAACTTGGTACTACACCTGAAGTGAGCAGCGATGAGCCTACTTCTTCATACCATGTGAGTGAAGAAATATCATTTTCGACCCAGACCCACTTTTGACTCGTCGTATCGATTATAATCCGACGGTCAAACTCATCTATAAAATATTCAAACCCTGTGCCGCTTGAAATTACTCCATTGGAATATCCTGCAATAGCAGCATCACTAAAACCAAAATTTATCGGAGTGTTTCCAAGACTCAGTCCTCCCATAGAGGTCGCAAAGGCATATGCAGCAGCAACCTCATATCCACCATGACGTCCATAATCGGTTGGACCAAAATGTTGGCCAGTGAGGGCCTTAAATATTTTATCAGTTGAATATGCGCTCTGCCACACCAAAGAAGTTGCATCTAGGAATCGGTAGTCAATTCCAAGCCCAGTACCCGGAAATACGTTCATTAAGCCCTTGCTTTGCCAAACGATGCCATCGACAGCCTTGATATGGTTTGGTGATATTTGCTTGAATGCACCAAATGTACCATCAGTTGCTATTACTTCAAAATAACTGATGGTGCTATCTACTATTTCCCATGAAAATTCTTCTAAGCCTAAGTTGTATAGTCCGCTAATTTTAGCTTTTTGTATTGCGTTCAAGTTTCCCAGGATTGCGCCCGCACCAGCTTCCCCAGAACCTGTGGTAATCTCGGCCTGTGATTCTAATAACTTTGCCGACTCTAGAAGGTCCTGATAAACAAAACCCTCAGAACGACTCGTAATACCTGCATCAGCTATCCTCTGGGCTTCACGGCGCAAAGCAGCCGCAATATCATAATATGCCTTGGCACGGTTCGCATCAAAGCCCTTGTCTCTAAATCTACTGCCAATATTTGAGCGTGCCGACTTTACCGCATTATCGAGATCTGCCTTAAACTGCTCCGAATATATACCACTACCGTTCATTTTTATCTCCAGTCACACGGCTTACTCTTGCCTTTAAAAATTCTTTGACAAACCGTTCTATAATACGCCAATCTTTTATCTTACCCTCAGCCATAGAAACTTTCACCAAGACCGAATCCTTGCCGCCCCCGAAATCCAACATTAAATTCATGCCGCAAGTTTCAGGAGGGGATATGGAACCAGGCCCAATCGGTGGTAAGCAGGCAATGATAAATTCATGCCTCTCAACATTTTTCTTAACGTAAACACGCTTCCAAAGCGCTTCCGGACGACCCGGCACTACGCTTGGTCGATAAGACAGACCGTACCGCTCTAATCCGGTGTCAGGATATACTTTTTCACCCCAACGAGACCAGGTAAGGTCAGATTCATCTGTATCAAACGCTACAATTTGTTCATCCAAATATTGACCGCCTTCAGCACGCAAACCAATTAACAATAAATTATTGTTCTCTTTAACAGACTTATTAAAACTTCGCTCCTCTTTTAATCTTCTTTCAACATGCCCGCCTTTATAATCAACAACTATCAAATTTGCTCTATGTACAAAATATTCATTCTCTATATTAAATCTATAAACAGGATTTTCTTTTGGCAGAAAAATAACGCCACCTTCTTCATAAGAAGATATTTCTGAAAAATTATATACTACAAAACCAAATACAATGGCCATTGTAGCAAATATAATAAACTCTATTTTACTCACTCCAACCTCCCCAACCGCACTTTCGCCTCAGCCAGCCCATATCGTTTCGGTCCTGCATCGACAGGAATAACCCGGCCCGATGTGCCATTACCCACGGGCGGGGAGTAGACCCAGATTTTACCGCCATCATCGCTCGCCGCAGCCTTGTAAAGCTTCTTCGCGCGGGTCAGATTTCGCTCCACGCCATCCCCCTCCTCATAGCGGATGCCAAGTTCGAGCTGCGCATATTTGTCGCCTGCCTGTGCGCGGCGGGCGAGGGACTGGATTTCACCCGCTTCTTTGCCTGCGGGCACTGCCTGCAGGTCTATCCCGGCATAGCTGGAGGGCATGGTGACGCATCCTGCCATCACGCAAGCTGCCATCGCCGCCACAAACCATGTGCGGATAGCCATGAAGTGGGAGCGATATGTGGGCCGGTATTTCATGCCTTCACCCCACTGTCGCCGGCCATGGCAGCTACGGCCATGAAAAACGAATCACACACGGGTAAATCCAGTGCAGGCAAAGCACCTATGCACCGCCCCAAAGCCGCTTCCATTAGGCATTTGGGGTGGATGAACATGGGGAATATTCTTTCTGATATAAGGGACTTAACCCTTACTTACTCCCATAACTCCAGGGAAGGTGCAAGATGTGATATCAGTAATTTACATTGCAAATCAGGTCTATAACGGCGTTTTATGCACAAATCCGCGCCTTACGACCTGTGCACAATTTCCATGTTAGCGTTCCCGCCCGGCTTCATCCAAAGTCTTGGCGATGGGCGACAGGAGGTAATCGATAATGCGGCGTTCACCGGTCTTGATTTCGGCCTGCACCTGAAGCCCTGGACCAATTGGCTGGGCCGTGCCATTGACTACAATATGATGCTGTTTCAGCCGGATCCGTGCGGCATAGACCAGCCCCAGTTTCTCATCCTGTATCGCATCGCGCGAGATATTGTCCACCACGCCTTTGATAAGGCCATAGTCGGTGAAATTATACGCCTCCAGCTTGACCCTGACCGGCTGCCCCTCATGAATAAAGCCGATATCCTTGTTCAGTATCTGCGCATTGACAATGACATCGGCTTCATCGGGGACAATCACCATAATCGGTTCGGCTGGCTGGACCACACCGCCCACGGTGGTCAGCGTCAACTGCTGCACCGTCCCGTCAACAGGTGAACGGATTTTCTGGAACTCCTGACGCCGCGCGGATTTTTTCAGCTCCTCCGCCGCCATGGCGCTGCGGTCCTGTGCCTCGGCCTGCTCCGCCACTGCCCCGCGCCCGAAAGAGGCGCGTAGCCGCGCAATCTGTGCATCCAGATTACCGATTGCGGCGCGGGCGCGGTCTGCACCCGCCTCTTGCACTTCAATATTCTGAATATGCTCAACGCGCAGCTGTTCGAACTCCAGCAGCTTGAGCCGCGAGAAATACCCCTTGTCGGCAAGCTCCTTGCGCGCCGCCAACTGCTTGTCGAGCAATGGCAGCGTTTGTTGCAACTTAGTTATCTCTGCCTGTGCGCCAGCTAGCTCTGCACTGCGTTCCGCGCGTTGCTGAATTAGGCTTGCCTTCTCGGCTTCATATTCTGCAATGGAGGTATTGATATAGCGTTGCTGCGTCGCGGCTACTTCCGCCGAAGTGCCTGACGGCGCTATAAACCGCGTCGACCGTCCGCTAAGGTAATTATAGAGCGCTGTATCACGCGCACGAATAATGTCCGCGGACAGCAATGTCTGGCTAGATAGCGCTTCATCAGCACTTGTCATGGTCGGATCAAGCTCGACCAGCAGCTGCCCTTTTTTGACGCGTTGGCCATTTTTGACATGGATCGCGCGGATCGAACCGATCTCCATTGGCTGAATAACTTTGCTCGATGAAGAAGGTGCGACTTTGCCGGATGCGGTCGCGACCACATCCACTTTGCCAATAAAGGACCAAAGCAACGCTATGGCAAAAAGACTGCAGAGCACGAGCAACAGTTTGCGCATGCCGGGACTGGCTGGCTTTTCCATAATCTCAAGCGCAGCGGGCAGGAATTCATGGTCGCTCTGCGGCTTTTCGTTTTGCTGTCGTTCTGTCTGATCAGCCCAACTTGATTTAAACACAGCAAGATGCTTTGCCATTGCCGGGAAACGGTCCGCTAAAAATGACTTCATGCCCATGACTATAACGCCATGCCCATTTGCTTGCCGTAAAGCTGCGCATAGCGACCATCAGCTTGGATAAGTTCTTCATGGGTGCCCATTTCCGTGACTTCTCCAGCCTCCACAGTGACGATCCGGTCGCATTTGCGCACAGCCGATAACCTATGCGCGATGATGATAACGGTGCGGCCTTTGGCTATCTCGTCGAGATTGGTCTGAATAATCTCTTCGCTTTCCGCATCGAGCGCGGAAGTCGCCTCATCCAATATCAAGATACGCGGATCACCTACCAGAGCGCGGGCAATTGCCATGCGTTGACGCTGGCCACCTGACAGATTACCCCCGCGTTCATCTATGATAGTGTCATAGCCATGTGACAATTCCAGGATAAAATCATGCGCGCCGGCCATTTGCGCGGCCACCATAACATCTTCCATAGGTTGGGTTGGGTCGGCTAACGCAATATTCTCACGCACACTCCTATTAAACAAGATATTTTCCTGCAAAACTACACCAATTTGCCGCCTGAGCCATGCAGGGTCAACCAGCGACAAGTCGGTCCCGTCCACCAGCACCCTACCCTGTTCCGGTACATAAAGCCGCTGCACCAGTTTCGTCAGTGTAGACTTGCCCGAGCCGGATGGTCCGACAATGCCCAACATTTCACCAGGTGCAATTTCAAGGCTGACACCGCGCAATGCTTCGGGTGCATCTGGACGGTAACGGAAACGCACCTTGTCAAACTCAATGCGCCCTTCAATGGGTGGCAGGCTTGCCCGGTTTGGGTTATGTTCAGGCTCGGCGGGCGCGTTGAGTACGTCGCCAAGGCGATCGACCGAGATGCGTACTTGCTGAAAGTCCTGCCATAGCTGCGAGAGACGAAGGATCGGTTGTGCCACACGGCCAGCCAGCATGTTGAATGCCACCAGCGAGCCAACAGTCAAGTCACCTGCAATCACCGCTTTTGCACCAAAGTAAAGAATTGCCACAGTGGTCAGTTTCGATACTACCTGAATCAGATGACTGCCCCAGTTTGAAAGTACTGCAACCTTAAAACCGGTATTCGTATAACCCGCAAACTGCTTTTCCCACTTATCGCGCATTTGCGGCTCGACAGCCATGGATTTGAGCGTGCCTATACCGGTGACACTTTCGACTAAAAATGCTTGATTTTCTGCGCCGCGACGAAATTTCTCATCCAGTCTCGCGCGCAGCGGCGGCGTGATGAATATGGAAATTGCAGCATAGAGCGGAATAGAAAGCGCCACCACCAATGTTAGCATCGGTGAATAAATATACATGACCACAAAAAACACGATGGTGAAGAACAGATCAATCACCACGGTCACCGCATTGCTGGTCAGAAACTGCCGGATATTTTCAAGTTCACGCACACGAGCCACGCTGTCACCTACACGTCGCGCCTCAAAATAGCTAAGCGGCAGGTTTACCAGATGTCGGAACATGTTCGCCGACAGCTCTGCATCAACACGGTTGGTCGTGTGCGCAAATAACCAGTTTCTAAGGCCCGATAAAATCGTTTCCCAAACTAGAACTACAGCGAGGCCAAATGCCAGAACTTCCAGCGTAGTGAGCGACTGGTGCACTAGCACTTTGTCGATCACCAATTGAAAAAATATGGGTGATACCAGCCCCATCAGCTGCAGAAAAAACGAACCAATTAACACATCGCGGAGCGCTTTACGGTATTTGACCAAAGCTGGAATAAACCAGCTAATATCAAAAGGACGTTTATCGCCTGCGATTTGCTCACGTGAGGTAAGTAGTAATAACTGACCATCAAACCGCTCTGACATTTCGTTTGAAGACCATATTTCAGGACGCTCAGCATTTCCGTGCTGAATGAGGTAGCGCGGTTCGCTATCTGTCTCTTCAATCTTGAGCAGAATAACGCTGCCACAATCTGCGGTGCGCATGATTGCTGGTAACGGTAACTTTTTAAGTTCGTCTACATTGGTTTTTTTAAGCCGAGCAATGAGGTTCAACTTTTTGGCAACACGGGCCAGATCTTCTAGCGTAAAGGAATCTTCGCCGCGGCCCCGGTCGTGGACAATTTGTGACGGTTCTGCGGGGACACCTAAAAATTTAGCAAGCAGCACAAAACAGGCGAGCGAGGAATCTATCTGTGCCGCATGTACTTCTGTTTGTGCTGGAGAAGCTGTGTCCGAAAAGTCGGACATATAAATATTACCTCATAGAATCGCGAAGTCTATGCCCAATAAAGATAATAAGTACCAAATGCTATAGCCAATCATTATATCAATAAAAAATACCTATCCCACATTATCCCACTTTGTCTCGGTAAATCCCGGCAACAAAGTCTAACGGTAACGGCAAGGTGTATGATTTTATCTAAAAATGAAAACCGCGCAGAGCACCGTAGTGTACTGCGCGGCCTTCGATTTATTGTCTCTGCGGCTTAGGGCTTAGAAACGTCCCCGTACCGTGATGCCATATGTGCGAGGCTCTGCAAGGAACGCCGAATATGTCTGTTGAGACGCAACAAACGGCGTGTTGAACGCAACCTGTGTATAATCCTTGTCAAACAGGTTCTGCACCCAGCCTTCAATCGCCCATTTCTCATCAGGTCCGCGGATACCAATCCGGCCATTCACTAGGAAATAACCATCTTGCTCTTTACCATAGAGCAAATCGGAACCTGTGTTATAGTCACCAGTTGCACGTGCATTGAGATAGAACAGTCCTGTCAAGTCGCCGTTACCAAGCGGGGGCGTGTAAGACAGCGATGCCGTGGCTGTCACAGCTGGTGCATTTGACAGATTGTCACCAGGCAAGAGCCGTAAAGCTGAGTCCAATGGCGTACCGTCATTTTTCCCAACCAAATTATCTTCATAAGTGGTATCGGCATATGTGATACCGGTTGTCACCGTGAAATAGTTCACTGGGCTGACAGACGCTTCCAGTTCCACACCCTGCGCAACCACGCCAGCCTGCACATCATCAGCATTACAGGCCCCCGTGGTGCGATCAGCATCACGGTCAGCACCACCCAAATTCGACCCACAGCCATTAATATTTTGTACCAGGAAGACCGATCCATTAAATGTGTTCAACTGGAAATTCTGGAATTCCTGACGGAATGCGGAAATACCAAAAGAGAATGAAGGTGTTGAATATTTTACACCAATTTCATAAGCGTCCACAATTTCCTGGTCGAATTGCAGATTAGCGGTTGAGCCAGTTGCCGCCGGATTGAACAGCGTGCTGCTAGTAAGGGCAGATCGATCAAGGTTGAAACCGCCTGCCTTATAGCCGCGTGAGTAGCTACCATAAACCAGCAGATCATCTGCCGGTTTAAAAGATAAGATGGCTGTACCGGTGAGTTCGTCCTCGTCCCGGCTGTCGCTTAAGGTGACGCCATCAAGTTCAGAAGTCGAATTGCCTTGACAGGTAAGGCCTATCAACCCTCCGCCAAGCCCCTGAAGTGTTGGACGTAACCTCTCTGGGAACAAGGCCAGAATGTCAGGATTCAGGGTAGATGAAAGTTGTAGGGCACGCTGTTGTGGACAAAAGATATTATCGTTGGAAAATGCCGCGCTAAAATCTTTGGTTTCACTTGTATAGCGTAAGCCAAGCGTCAAATCGAGTCGATCCGTGATTTCGATAATATTATGCGTAAAAACCGCAAAGCTCTCACTGTCTTGATTGTAACGATCTGTATTTGTGCCACGATCATTCACCTGCGACAAAATATCCAAACCGCCAAGCACTGCACCAGTTAATGGACCAAAAGCAGGGTCCACGCCTGGTACTTTGCCTTCAAGAAGTGCGCGGCCACCTGCACTCAGACATGCATTATCACCCGGTGAAGCGAGTGCGGGGTTAACAGCATTGATGATACGACAAGGCGCAAACGCTCCATATTGTGTGCCAAAACGCAGATTGTCCTTAACACGCAATTTTTCATTGGCATAAAATACACCTACCAACCAGTCGATGCGATCATCAAAGGCCGTACCCTGCAGGCGGAATTCTTGTGTAAACGTTTTAAAACCGCGCGCGCCAGCATTTGGCCCAGGCGTGCGGTAAAGAATATCAACGCCAGTATAATCGGTATCAGAGCCCTGAAAGTTCGAATAATCCCGATAGCCTGTAATCGAAGTCAATTCGGCAGAGCCAAGACTATAGTTCACCTCAAGTGAGAGGCCATAATCTTCCGTCTCACCATCATAAGACCGCCCCTGTGACGGATAAATGTCGCGATTGAAAGTACTTTGTGTCAATGCGCGCGGATCCTGGCCGAGCCCCAGCAATACCGGAATGATAGGGTTATCTGTGCTGGTCAATGCAGCACCTGTCGTGGGCCGGGTAAAAGGATCAAGACTTGCGCCGCTGATGCGTGCCAGTGGAGCAAATTGCGGCTGCACGAATGTTGCCGCGCAGCAGGCTTCATCCTTTTTGGAATAGTCACCAATCAGGCGAACCGAGAGATCCGAATTGGGTTCAAAGAGCAATTGGCCGCGCACCAGAAAGCGGTCCTTGTTATTAACATCCGTACCGTTGACCACGTCATTGTAAAAACCATCACGTTGTACATATACGCCATCAAGCCGTGCGGCGACAGTATCACCTATCGGGGCATTTAGACCCCCCTCAACACGGATTTGGTTATAGTTGCCATATGTAAACGCACCATAGCCGCCAAATTCAAATTCGGGCGGTGCTGTATAAATGCTGATAAGACCAGCTGATGAGTTACGGCCGCCTAGCGTACCTTGCGGGCCGCGCAGGATTTCAACCCGGTCAATCGGGCCAATTTCACCCAGCGCGTTACCACTACGCGAACGGTAAACGCCATCGACAAAGACAGCCACGGAACTTTCAAGACCCGGGTTATCGCCCACCGTGCCTATGCCGCGAATACGCGCTGAGCCGTTGGCTTCGTTTCCGGTTGAGGAGACAAGCAGTGAGGGAGCCAGCTGGTTAAGCTCGCGAATATCGGTCGCCCCGCTTTTTTGCAGGTCCTCCGCGCTCACTGCGGAAATGGCGACGGGAACATCTGCAAGCTCCTGTTCACGGCCCTGTGCGCGCACAACGATCACATTGCCGCTGTCAATCTCTTCTTCAGCAGCTTCTGCGGACTCGTCGGACTGGTTCTGCGCATAGACAGGCGCAGCGCACATTACAGATAGCGCAAATGCACAGGCGGATGCCTTGTAAATATATTTCATGTGGCTCGTCTCCTCAGATTTTATCTTTCTTAGACGGGCGAGTGTATAGCAGATTCAGCCGAAAACAAGCCGGGCGTGCTAAAATGTAAAAAGAATGCGCCAATCTGTGGCATTCATGTCATACACCTGTAACTTGCATGCTGGGAGCCTTTAAGCCGGATGGCTTCTGCAATATCTGCGGCTTTTGCGGCTTCCATGAGAAGGATATCCCGCCAACAGGCACCGTGGCCAAAAACTGCCAGATTCAGGAAATCGCAAGCATTTTCATCATTGTACAGCGCCATAAAGGTCATGCGCATCGGCATCTTCGATCCTGACACGGACAATATCCCCCGCCTGCATTGTCGCAGGCACATCGCGCAGAAAGACATTGCCGTCTATTTCCGGCGCATCGGCTTCAGACCGCCCGGTCGCACCGATGCTGCCTTCTTCATCAGCCTCACCGACTTCATCGATAATGACCGGCAATATACGCCCTACCTTGGCGGCAAGTTTGGCGGCACTAATCGCAGCGGTTTTTTCCATTAGCCGCTGATAACGCTCTTCTTTCACCTCTTCAGGTACAGCGCCGTCCAGCGCATTGGCGGCCGCCCCCTCGACAGGTTCAAAACGGAAACCACCCACCCGGTCGAGCTGCGCCTCATCCAGCCAGTCAAGCAGATACTGGAAATCTTCTTCGCTTTCCCCCGGAAAGCCAACAACGAATGACGAACGCACCGTGATATCAGGGCAAATCTCGCGCCAGCCTTTCAGACGTTCAAGCACTTTTGCTTCATTCGCCGGTCGTTTCATCCGTTTCAGCACCGATGGTGCGGCATGCTGGAAGGGAATATCCAGATAGGGCGTAATAAGCCCGTCCGCCATCAACGGAATGACTTTATCGACATGCGGATAGGGATAGACATAATGCAGCCGTACCCATGCACCCAATGTGCCCAGCTCGCGTGCCAGATCGGTCATATGCGCGCGCACTTCCCGGCCGTGCCATTCGCGCGGCTGATGCTTTATATCCACACCATAGGCCGATGTGTCCTGCGATATGACAAGCAGTTCCTTTGTACCCGCCGCGACCAGTTTTTCAGCTTCGCGCAGGATTGCGTCAGGACGCCTGCTTGCAAGATCGCCCCGCAGGCTGGGAATGATACAGAAGGAACAGCGATGGTTGCAGCCTTCGGAGATTTTCAGATAGCTGTAATGGCGCGGCGTAAGCTTGAGCCCGCCCATGGCATCCAGGTTCGGCACCAGATCTACAAATTCCCCGCGTGCGGGCGGTGCCGCGTCATGCACTGCGCCCACAACATCCTCATATTGATGTGCGCCCGTAACAGCCAGCACATCGGGGAAGCGCGCACGAATGGCGTCAGCTTCATTGCCCATGCAACCGGTCACAATCACCCGCCCATTTTCCGCCATCGCCTCGCCAATCGCTTCCAGCGACTCTTCCTTTGCGCTGTCCAGAAACCCGCAGGTGTTGACGAGCACGACATCCGCACCCGCATAGTCAGGTGACATGTCATAGCCATCAGCGCGCAGTTTGGTGAGGATGCGTTCGCTATCGACCAGCGCCTTGGGGCAGCCGAGCGAAACCATGCCTACTTTGGGCGGAGCGGGAATTTGCCTTGTCATAATGACCGCGCGTTTACGCCTGCATAGGCAAAATGTCACGCAATTTGCGCAAAGACAGTCGGCAATCGCCGATATTGACGCCATACCCGCAGCAGGTCTAGGTTCTGCCCATAATAATAACGGGAGGATAAAATGGATTTTTTCAATGTAAACTGGCTGGCGGTATTTCTGGCCGCATTATCCGGATTTGTCGTAGGCGGCATCTGGTATGGGCCCATTATGGGCAAAAAATGGCTGGGTGCCGTGGGATTGACCGAAGAAGATGTGCAGGGCGCGAATATGGGCCTGATTTATGGCACCACTTTTTTCCTCAGCCTGGTTGCGGCTTTTGTGCTCGCACATACCATTGAAACCTATGGCGACTTGAGCTTTTCAACCATAGTCATGATCGCGCAAGGTGTGGCTGCAGGCTTTATCATTCCGGCTATCGGCACAAACTATCTTTTCTCACAGAAAAGCAGGACACTGTTCCTGATTGATGCCGGCTACTGGCTACTATTCTACACCGCCATGGGCACGGTCATGGCCTATTTTTACGCAGGTTAGCTGAAATGGTGTGACCCGAAGCTGCTTTCAGGCGGCTTCGGGTGTCAGCTCCGCGCCTTTCCCAGGAATGATCTCAACGACGATGTCGCCCTCGATCAGTTCCTTGGCTTCCTCTTCCCAGAAACCATAAGCCTTGCCATCGCGGTAAATACGAACGCCCAGGCTTTCCTGCGAAAGCTGTCCCAGCCCCCTGCCGATCTCATCTTCGGTAACAGGGCGCTGATTGAGCTTCACGCGGCCATGGATCGAGGCCAGATCACTCAGATAATCGGAAATATTCGCGCCATGGCATGAACTGGCAAGCAACAGGCCGGCAAAGCTGACCGGATTGATAACCGTGGTCGCACCCGCCTGCCGTGCCAGCAATTCGTTATCTGCCGCACGCACAGACACGCTGATCGGCACATGGTGCGCCAGATGGCGGACGGTAAGCACAATCAATATGCTGGTATCATCACGCCCGGCAGAAACGATAACCGATTTGGCCCGCGATACTTTCGCATTCATCAATACCGTGTCGCGGGTGGCATCGCCCGTCAGCACGGCGCAGCCCATTTTTTCAGCTTCCTGCAAATTGTCTGAGGAACTGTCCACAACAACAATTTCCTCCACAGGAGTACCGCGGGCGATAAGCTCATCAACAGCTTCCTTGCCACTGGTTCCGAAACCAAGGACAACAATATGGTCATGCAGATTTCGTTGGATAATTTTCATACGCCAGACATCCCAAGTACGTTTGAAGACAAAGTTATAGGCCGTGCCGATAAAAATCAAAACGACGAAAATGCGGATCGGCGTGACCACCATCGCGTCGAACATCCGCGCCCGTTCGGTCACCGGGGCAATATCACCATAACCGGTCGTGGTGATAGAAATCATCGTAAAATAGATGACGTCCAGAAAGCTGACATCGCCGTCATAGCTGTCGCGCAGGCCATCCTTGTCGAACCAGTGCACAGCAATGGCTATGCCAATAAGCGCAAGCACAAAACCGACACGCCACGCGATATCGACCCATACCGGCATACCCGAACGGCGGGTCAGGGTCGTGAATTTTTCAAGGCTGCGGCGTCCGCTCATATATTCTTATAATCCAATCAGGCCCTATTTTTCCGGTAAATGTGCAATCGGATCAACAGGTTTCAACTGTTTTCGTATCTCGAAATGCAACTGCGGCTGACTGGCATAGCCGCTATCGCCCGATATGCCAATAACCTGTCCGGCCTTAACCGCCTGCCCGCGCATAACATCCAGACGGTCGGCATGGCCATAGGCGGTAACCCAGCCATCGCCATGGCTGATCAGGATAAGCCCGCCAAACACGGCAATTTCGTCACCACTATACGAGACCACGCCATCTGCCGCCGCGCGTATCGGCGTGCCGCGCGGCGCGATAATATCTATGCCCTCATTGACCTTGCCGCCGCCTTTTTTGCCAAAGCTGGAGGCGAGTTTTCCCCTGAGCGGCCATTGAAAGCTGCCCGCAAATTTCGCAGGAACGGCGATCGCTCGTGTGCTCGCGGTCTGCGCAGTTGCGCGCGTGGGCCGCGCGGCGGCGCGCCCCTCTGCAAGCGCTGGTTGTCCACCGCTCACAATATCGCCAATGCCGATATCAAATGCCGCTGCCCGCTCCTGCCTGTCTGGGGCACTGGCCCTTACATCACCGCTGCCGGGCAGCAAAAGCCGTTGCCCGATGCGCAATATATAGGGCTCTTCCAGTCCATTGAGCTCCACAATACGGCGCCATGACCGCCCATAGGCTCGGGCAATGGCAATGCCGGTTTCACCGCTGGCCACGCTGTGATAGCGGCCCGGAGGTATCATCAGCTTCTGTCCCGGATAGATGGTATAGGGCGGTGCGAGATTATTGGCGCGGGCAATAATCTCTGATCCGGCGCCCGTGCGGTTGCCAATACCGCGCAGCGTGTCACCCGATTTCACGGTATAGATACCACCTTCCACCTGCTGTGCATTGGCCTGAACACGGCGTTCCCATACGGGCGGCGCAATATCCTGTTCCAACACGCTGATATCGGTTTCAAGCCGTGGCGGGATTTGCACGCTTTGCGGGGCGGATTTCTCCTGCGCAGGAATACAGGCCGCAACCATGGCCACAGCGCCTAAGGCCGCGGCAGTGCGTGCATTCCTAAATTCCCGATTTGCCCCTGAAGATAACATGGGCATGAGTTTTAGCGATAATCTGGCCGTGTGCCAGTTTTATTTGGCCCGTCCATTGATCCGTCCTTATGCGCCAGCCTCGCCCGCCATATCAATTCTTTCCAGCCCGCCCATATAGCTGCGCAGCGCCTCTGGAATGGCCACGCTGCCATCAGCCTGCTGGTAATTTTCGATGACTGCCACCAATGTACGGCCCACCGCGAGCCCGGAACCGTTGAGTGTGTGCACAAAATCGGTGCCCTTGGCCTCGCCCTCTGGCCGGAAACGCGCATTCATACGCCGCGCCTGGTAATCCCCGCAATTGGAGCAGCTGCTGATTTCACGATATGCCCCCTGTCCGGGCAGCCAGACCTCCAGGTCATAGGTTTTGCGTGCTGTGGCACCCATATCCCCGGTACATAGCAGCATCTTGCGATAGGGCAGTTCGAGCGCCTGCAATATGGATTCAGCCGCCTCTGTCATCCGCTCATGCTCGGCCTCACTTGCCTCGGGATGCGCGATGGTCACCATTTCGACTTTTTCAAACTGGTGTTGACGGATCAGGCCGCGTGTATCGCGGCCCGCCGCGCCCGCTTCGCTGCGGAAACAGGGGGTCAGCGCTGTAAGCCGCATCGGCAGTTCGTCTGCGCCCAATATCGTTTCGCGCACCGAATTGGTCAGGCTGACTTCAGCTGTGGGAATGAGCCAGCGGCCATCGGTGGTCTGAAACAGGTCCTCTGAAAATTTGGGAAGCTGACCGGTCCCGAACACGGCTTCATCGCGCACCAGCAAAGGCGGCGCACATTCCATATAACCGTTTTCCTGCACCTGCCGGTCCAGCATGAACTGGCCTATGGCCCTTTGCAGCCGTGCCATATTACCTTTCAGAAACGCGAAGCGCGCGCCCGAAATACTCGCTGCTGTTTCAAAATCCAGTCCGAGCGCTGGACCGATATCGGCATGTTCTTTCGGCTCAAACGCAAATTCACGCGGCGTGCCCCAGCGGGACAGCTCGACATTATCGTCTTCATCCTCACCTTGCGGCACATCGTCCATCGGCAGGTTCGGCAAGGCGGCCATCAGCGCATTCAGCTCTTCGCCAATCTGGCGCGCCTTGTCCTCAAGCGCGGGCAGCTGAGTCTTGAGCGCGCCAACTTCCGCCATCAGCGCCTGCGCTGTTTCCTCATCACCTGCCGCCTTGGCCTTGCCAATCGCCTTGGACGCCTCATTGCGGCGGGCCTGGCCTTCCTGAAGCTGCGTAGTGGTTTCCCGCCGCGCGCTATCCAGGGCGATGATTCGGTCGGCCACAGCCTCTGCCCCGCGCCGTTTCAGGCTCGCGTCAAACTCTGCCGGATTCTCGCGTATCGTCTTAATATCATGCATGGTTTGACCCTATGCAATTTGCACGTCAGCGGCGCAAGCCCCTGCTGCATTCAGCGGATATAAATGCGCCATGCAAAATGACCCGTTTTGCCGCTTGTGTATCTGCAAACGCAGAGCTATAGCGCGGCCAAAGACTATGAGGATTAACCCTTCGGATCAGCCCGGACATGAAACCATGCCAGGCAAATGTTCCGGACCTGGAGAGCCAAACAATGGTAAATGCGACAACCGTCGTTGAAGATATCGACATATTGGCCAAGGCACGCAAGGCCGTCAGTGAAGATTACAAGCCTTCTGAAAAAGAAGAGTATATGTCTGAAAAACAGCAGGAATTTTTCCGCAACCTGCTGCTCGAATGGAAAAATTCGATACTGGACGCCGCCAAGGGCACGTTACGTCAGTTGCAGGATGGCCCCATCCAGGAGGCTGACATGAACGACCGCGCGTCCAGCGAAACCGAATGGGGACTCGAACTGCGCACCCGCGACCGGCAGCGCAAGCTGATTTCCAAGATCGATTCGGCACTGCGCCGCATTGACCAGGGCGAATATGGCTATTGCGAAGTAACGGGCGAACCCATTGGTCTTGGCCGCCTGATCGCGCGCCCAATTGCCACCATGAGTGTCGAGGCACAGGAACAGCATGAGCGCCGCGAAAAAATCTCACGCGACGATTAAGCAGCTCACACCACCGCCTATTGGACGGCACATCTATTTTAAAACAAGTACTTAGGCCTTTTTCTTAAAGCCTTTTCTTGCCAACCAGATCGTTATCATATCCCAGTGTTGGCGGGTTATAGCGTATGTTCGCCGGTGTCTTGCCAAAACTGACGGGGTGGCGCATGGCACGATAGGCCCCGGCCAGTTCATGCTCGCGTTTCTCAAAAAATCCGACCGCTTCCAGATGCGGATCGGTAAGTACATTTTCCATCTCGTTAAACCGCATGGCCGGAATATTTTCACGCGCCAGTATATCGAGCCATTCCTCGGTCGGCTTAGTGGCGGCCACTTCCTCGATAATCGCATATAGTTCGCCCGTATGCTTGGTCCGCTCTTCATAGGTCGAAAAGCGCGGATCCTCAAACACACCGGGGCGTCCGCCAATTTCGAAAAAACGTGCCCATTGCGCATCGACATAAGGCACAATCGAAATATAACCATTTTGTGTCGGATAAGGTCGCCGCCGCGGGTTTATCGAGCGGGTATAGCCCATTTTACCACCCTCTTCCTTAAAGGTTGCTGCATAGAGATTCTCGACCATGTTGAAAAACGTGAAGGATTCAAGCATCGGCACGGAAACGAACTGCCCCTGCCCCGTCTTTTCCTTGTGATAGAGCGCCGCCAGCGTTGCATAGGTTGCAAATAGGCCCACTGTCTTGTCCGCAATCAGCGATGGTGCATAGGCAGGGTCGCCGCCCGAACGCAGCTGGTCCAGCGCAGCATAGCCCGAGGCCGCCTGTACGAGGTCATCATAGGCCTGAAGCGTTGAATAGGGGCCCCCATCGCCAAAACCGGCGCAGTGCACATAGATTATATCAGGGTTGACCGCTTTCACATCCTCATAACCCAGGCCCAGCCGCTCCATGCCGGCAAGACGTACATTGTGAAAGAATATGTCACAGTCCTTAATCAGCTCAAGCAAGGCCGCTTTTTCATCCGCATTTTTGGCATTGATGGTGACAGAGCGCTTGTTGCGGTTAAGCGCCATATAGATCGGTCCAAGATCGCCTGTCGGAGACTCGCCCGCATAGCGCATCATGTCTCCCTTGATCTTGCCATCCTCATTTTCAACCTTGATGACTTCAGCGCCCATGTCAGCCATCAGCAAGGTAGCAAAAGGTCCCATGACGACGCTCGACATGTCGACGATTTTCACGCCTGCAAGCGGCCCGGTTGCCGCCTCATCTCCATTTGCCCCGTCGCTCATTTCACCCTCCTGCTCAGCCAACTGGGCTGTTTCACCGCCTCAGTTGATATGGTTTTCCCGCACCAGCGCAACGATTAAATCGGAAGAAGATGCTTTTTGCGGCATAATATGATAAATTATGTAAAATATATCAGTGCAAAATCTGTTATTTATGTGCATAATCAGCTGGGTAAAACCAATATCTGGATGAGAGGGATATCCGTGTTTCTAGATTTTTTCAGGAGCGATACAGGCAAGCAGCGCGACATAGCAGGGATTCGCAACCTGTATGCACGCTATGGCGATGACTATATCGACATTCTGAAACGGCGCGCCAGCGACCGATCGCTGGATAAACGTTCGCACAAGCACTGGAAACGGCTATACCGCCGCGCGGCCAAGGAACCCGATATTGTGAAGTAACGGCATTGCGCCTGACACTACTTCTTCTCTTTCGGCCGGTATGTCTGTTCTTCTCCGGGGAAGGTGCGCGCCTTGACCTCTTCAGCATATTGCGCCGCCGCCGCCTCGATACGTTCGGCAAGATTGTCATAGCGTTTCACAAAGCGCGCCGTGCGTTCGAACATGCCCAGTAAATCTTCGGTCACGAGCACCTGCCCGTCGCATTTGGCCGATGCGCCAATGCCGATAACCGGAATCTGCGCCACCGCCATGGCTTCTTCGGCCACGCTTTCCATCACGCCTTCGACCACCATGGAAAATGCCCCTGAATCGCTGATCGCCTTGACATCATCCAGCAACTTTGCGGTTTCGGCATTGCCCTTGCCGCGCGCACGGTAACTGCCCAGCATATTAATTGACTGCGGTGTCAGGCCTACATGCCCCATGACCGGAATACCCCGCGCGGACAGGAATTCGATGGTTGGCGCCATGTGCGCACCGCCCTCCATCTTGACCGCGGCAGCGCCCGTTTCCTGCATAATGCGCGCGGCGCTTTCAAATGCCTGTTGCGGCGAGGCTTCATAGCTGCCAAATGGCATGTCGACGATGACCAGGCTGTGATAGCTGCCCCGAACCACCGCAGCGCCATGCGCACACATCATGTCGAGTGTCACGGGAACTGTAGAGGGCAACCCGTAAATCACCTGCCCCAGCGAATCGCCCACCAGCAGCATGTCACAATGCGCATCCAGCAGCTGTGCCGTGCGCGCCGTGTATGCGGTCAGCATGACAAGCGGCTCTTTGCCCTTGCGATTCCGGATCGCAGGCACAGTCACGCGTTTCATAGGAGCTGGTGTCGGGTTGGCACGGCTGGTCGAAGTATCAAGTTTGAAGGTCGTAGACATTCTGCATGCCTAGCCCATCCACCGCGTACGTGAAAGCATCGAACCGGCAAAATGAAAAAGAAGTATAATTTATTTGACTCTATGTTAAATATTTTCAACATTAAGGTTGAAAAAATTAACATGTATATGGAGTCTCAATCATGTCATTTCGTGAAAAAACATCCTGGATATCACTTGTGCTGACGCTGATCGGGTTTGGCAGCTATTTTGTCACGCTGGTCTATGGCGAAACTGGCGGTCATGCAGGCCATGGCTATTATATCGGCTATCTGATTGCAGTGGTGGTGGCGATCACGCTGATATTCATCGTCAGTACCGCCATTGTTGCCGCGATGGCACCCGATGACGCCAACGCAGCGCTTGACGAACGCGACCGCGCGATATCGCACCGCGCTGCCTATTTTTCCTATTTCCTGCTGGTGGTCGGCGTTCTTGCCGCCATGGCATCCTATCATATTGGCCATGGTGCATTCTGGTTGATGAACGGACTTCTTGGCGCGATAGTGCTTTCTGAAATAACGCGTTACATCGCGCAAATCATCCTATATCGTCGCAATTGATGTGAGAGGTGGTGACAATGGCCCGGCTTCCCTTCCAAAATACGATACGCCGCCTACGCTTTGATGCCGATGAAATGACCCAGGCGGAACTTGGTGCGCGCGTAGGCGTTACCAGACAAACAATAGCTGCGATTGAGCAGGGCAAATATTCGCCCACACTCGAAACCGCTTTCCGTATCGCCCATGTCTTCGGGCAGGATCTGGAAAAAGTATTTATCTGGACTGACAGCAGCCAGGGGCAGAAAACGAAACCGGGGTGAATAGGCACATGGCAAATATAATCATTGGCATAATCACTGCTTTCCTTCTCACCATCACTGCCGCGAGCGCAACTGAGACCAGTTTCTGGTGGGTGCGCATGTGGGATTTCCCCCGCTTCATGATCGCCTGTGTATCGCTTATCACCATGATATGCGCATTCATCTTTATGTCGGGAGGCACGCGCTGGACCGTCATGCTGGCGCTGGCGGCGGTTATCGGGTGGCAAGCATACCGGATATTCCCCTATACACCGCTGGCGGCAAAAGAAGTCGCCTTTGCCACGGTCGATGACGACGTAAAGCAGACGCAGTGTTTCAAGGTACTCAGCTTTAACGTGCTGCAGACCAACCGCAATTACCGCGCCACACTGGATATGCTGGAGCGCGAAGATCCTGATCTCGTGCTGTTGCTCGAAACCGATCAAAAATGGGTCGATGCCCTGGCACCATTCATGGAAAAATACCGTTTTCGTGAAACCGTACCGCTCGACAATCTTTACGGCCTCACTTTTTTCACGCGCCTGCCCGTCACGCGGCATGAGGTACGTTATATTGCCGAACAGGATACGCCCTCTATCTTCGTGTGGATGGAAACACATGAAGGCAAGCCATTTCATTTTATCGGCCTGCACCCGCGGCCACCAGTGCCGGGACAAAATACCGAAAACCGTGATGGTGAAATCGCCATTGCCGCCAAACTTGCGGCAGAGGAACATGTCCCGGTACTCGCCATGGGCGATTTCAACGACGTTGCCTGGTCAAAAACTTCACAGACGTTCAAACGTATTGGCGGCTATGTCGACCCGCGGATCGGCCGCGGCTTTTATGCAACTTTTCCTGCGTACTGGCCGATCTTCCGCTGGCCGCTCGACCATATGTTCATCACGCCCAATATTGCCATTACCGAAATTAACGTGCTGCGCAGTACGGGGTCGGACCATTTGCCCGTCACCGCCACTTTCTGTATCCAGAAACAATTGGCCAGAAAACTGAATGATGACCCGGAAGATGCCGATGCGGAAGACCGGCAGGATGCGAATGAGATGATCGAAAAAATGGTGGATAAGAATAGCGGCAGTTGAGGTGGTGGCGCGCGCGCAACCTTTGCCCAATCAGAAATATATGGCCGCCCATATTTAATTTCTGGCCACAGATGCTCCGGCCCGTCATAAGGCCTGCCATGACTGAAGCCAGCTCTCCCGCAAAAAAGGAATTCCCCCTCGGATTCGGTGAATTCGTGGCGATGATTGCCGCGCTTATGTCGCTCACCGCACTGGCGATTGATGCCATGCTGCCCGCGCTTGGCATGATTGCGCAGGATTATGCCCTGACCGATGCAAATGATCGGCAATGGGTGGTACTCGCTTTTGTTGGCGGGTTCGGCATTGGATCGCTTTTCTATGGTCCCTTATGCGACCGCTTTGGACGCAAGGTGGTGCTACTCCCCGCGCTGGCATTTTACGCCTTCTTCGCTGTACTGGCAGCCTTTGCGCCTGATTTCGGCATTTTGGTTATGCTGCGTTTTTGTGCAGGGCTGGCTGCAGGCGCGCTGCGCATTGTTGTAACATCGGTAGTGCGTGACCGTTTTGTCGGTGACCGGATGGCGCGCGTGATGTCGCTCGCCTTTATCGTATTCACGCTGGTGCCCATGCTGGCGCCCACGCTTGGCGCAGGGATATTGCTCGTGGCCAGCTGGCACTGGATATTTTTTGCGCTGGCATTGCTCGGCGCCATGCTGCTGATCTGGACATGGATCCGCCTGCCCGAAACGCTTGCCCCTGAAAACGTCATCCCGATCCGCCGGGACACAATCTGGAAGACATGGAAAACCATCATCTTCCACCGCAGGGCGAGCGGTTACATGCTCGCCGGCGGCCTCAGCATGGGGCCATTGTTCGGCTTTGTCGCCTCGGCGCAGCAAATTTTCGATACTGCCTATGGTGTGGGGGATTATTTCCCGCTGATCTTTGCCATCATCACCGCGAATCTTGCGCTCAGTGCATTTTTGAATGCCCGTTTCGTCATGCGTTTCGGGGCGCGGCGGATTGCGCATAGCGCCATACTGGCTGTCATCATCCTGTCGGCCATCGGCCTTGCGGTCGGAGCCGCTACTGGCGGTATGTCGCTGGTGCCTTTCGTCATAATAACCGCACTTTCACTGGGCATGACGGGCTTTATCAACAGCAATTGCTCGTCCATCGCCATGGAACCGTTTGGCGGCATGGCGGGGGCGGCATCATCATTTCAGGCGTTCTCGACGACTATTGTTTCGGCATTGCTGGGCGCGGCAATAGGGCAGCTTTTCAATGGCACAAATATTCCGCTGACTACCGGATTCCTGCTGTGCAGCATAGCGTCGCTGGCGACGCTCTTTTGGGCGGAAAAAGGCAAATTATTTCAGCGCAAAATACCCGAGGCAGCGTAACTACCTGCCACAAGCCCTGTCGCGCACCTGCACGGCTTCGCGCGGATTATCACTGAATACGCCGTCCACGCCCAGTTTGATAAATAGCGCGACCTGTGCCGCCAGATCACCTGCATCACGCGGATCGTCACCTGCACGCATTTCCGCAGGCAGGAAATAATTTTCCCGCCGGAATGTCCATGGATGCACCTCTAGCCCTACCGCATGTGCATCAGCAATTAATGCCGTGGGTTCAAGCGAGCCTCCATCACTGTCACGCGGCAGGATCAGGTCGGTACCGGGGCCAATGCCATC
Source organism: uncultured Sphingomonadaceae bacterium (assembly GCA_947497085.1). Taxonomy (GTDB): domain Bacteria; phylum Pseudomonadota; class Alphaproteobacteria; order Sphingomonadales; family Sphingomonadaceae; genus Alg239-R122. Next base: position 759,137 of record CANMFE010000002.1, on the reverse strand, counting down.
GGCGTAACTGGCAATATCAGACAGCCATTTGGGCAGCACCATGTCGAACTGTGTGATGTTTTCACGCACATCATAGGGCGGGACAAGCGGGTGGATAAGCTGGATCAGGCGCAACTCGGTCATCTTGTCCAATGCGCGCAGATTGCCGGTCTCAAAACTCTGGATGAAGATAGGTTCGCTGGCATCCTTATATCCCGCTGCATGCAGCGTATCGACCAGCTTTTGCTCCATCGCCAGACCAATATTCGCAAAATAGGTCGGATGTTTGATTTCGGGATATATCCCGATTCGCCGCCCGGTATCGGCTTCACGCGCGCGCACCAGCGCGATGATCTCGTCCAGTGTCGGCACCTGATACAGCCCGTCATAAGCGGTGTTGGCGCCGCGCAGCTGTGGCAGGCGTTCTTTCGCGCGCAAAGTGCGCAGTTCCGCCAGCGTAAAATCTTCGGTGAACCAGCCGGTTATTTCGTGATAATCAATCTGTTTGGTGGCTTTACGATCTGCAAATTCGGGCCGGTCCGCGACATCGGTTGTTTCGGATATGTCATTTTCATGCCGCGCCACCAGCACACCGTCCTTGGTCATCACCAGGTCAGGCTCGACAAAATCCGCACCCTGATCAATCGCCAGATCATAGGATGCCAGTGTGTGCTCGGGCCGCTCCCCACTCGCGCCGCGATGCGCAATCACCACAACGTCTCGCTCGCATATCTGCGCGGCCATGGCAGGTTCAGTCATCATGGCCCCCATCAGGACAAGCGGAAAGACAAGAAAGCGAAACATCATATCGAACCATAGGCGCGAAATATTACCCGCTTATGGCAGTCAGCAGCTCGGGGAAAATACCAAAGAGCAGGATGAGGCCAACCGCTATCGGACATACCCAGGCCACCAGGAAACGGAATGCGGCAAGGGTGCCGCCTTGCAGGCCGGTTTCCGCATCGACCAGTTTCCTGTCAGCGCGCCAGCCGACAAATATTGCGGTAAGAAAAGCCGATGTCGGCAGCAATATCTTGCCGGTAAAGCCGTCAATCGTGTCAAAAATATTCTGATCCGCAAAAATGTCCCAGAACGGCAGAAGGCGCACATCACTCCATATGCTGAGCGACAATGCACAGGCGATGCCGACAACATAGATGCATAGACCTACAATCCATGCGGTTTTTGAACGCGACCAGCCAAAAGCTTCCTTGGCCCAGGCAGTCGGCCCTTCCAGCAGCGAAATCGAACTGGTGAGTGCTGCGAAGAAGACCAGCACAAAAAACAGCAATCCGATCAGCGAGCCCGCCGGCATATTCTGAAACGCAATCGGCAACGACTGGAATACCAGCGTCGGTCCGCCTGCAGGATCAAGCCCGGCAGCAAAAACGATCGGGAAAATCATCAGGCCCGCGATAATCGCCACACCGGTATCGGCAAAGCCGATCATGCCCGCTGTCGGTCCCAGTTTCGTGTCACGCGACACATAAGCACCATAAGTCATGAGCGCCGCTGATCCGAGGCTCATCGAGAACAGGGCCTGTCCTAACGCCTCATTGATGACCGGCGGTGTCAGCTTGGAAAAATCAGGGGTAAAGAGAAACTCCACTGCACGTCCGAAGTCGCCGGTAAATGCACCATAAATGGTGATTAGCACCAGCAGAACGAAAAATGCGGGCATAAGGAACATCGCAGCTTTTTCAATGCCATCCGTCACGCCCTGCGCCACAATACCGATTGTTATCAACATGAACAATGTGTGCATGGCGACCAGCATCGGCACATTTTCAAACAAGGCCCCCATACGGCCCGTTATCTGTTCTGACGTTTCGCCAGCAAGTGCGCCGCGTAGCGGTTCACCTGCCCCCAGCGCGCTGAAAAAATCGCCCAGCATGACGCCGATATAATAGATGACCCAGCCGGCCACGACCGAATAGAATGTCAAAATGAAGAAAGCGGCAATAATCTCAAACCAGCCGAAAATCTGCCATTTTTCACTTATGCCGGAAGCCTTGGCGACATTACGCACACTGTCCACCGCATCGCTGCGCCCAGCGCGGCCGATCAGGATTTCCGAGAGAACCAGCGGCAAGCCGATCAGGATCACACAGCCGACATACACGGCGACAAATGCGCCGCCACCACTTTCGCCAGCCAGTGTCGGGAACCGCCATAAATTCCCCAGTCCGACCGCAGCGCCCACCGCTGCCAAGACAAATGCCGTCCGTGAGGACCAGCCTTCTGTTGTACCTGTTTGAGCGCCTGCAACCATGCCGCGAATCTCCCCTCATTTATATTTTAGGAAGGGTTTTAGCGTGTTACGCCTGCTCCTGCCAGACTCTTGGCAACAGGGCTGTTTATAAGCGGTTTTTTAACCTTCAGTCACTTCGACACCATTCCAAAAGGCGATATGGTCTTTTACATGCATCGCACGTTTGCTGGGCGCGGCATAATACCATGCCGCATCGATATTGGTTTTGCCGTCCACTTCCAGCGAATAATAGGATGCATTGCCTTTCCACGGACAATGGGTTGCCGTGTCACTCGCTTTTAGATATCCGTGATTCACGTCGGCGCGCGGGAAATAGTGATTGCCCTCTACAATCTGGGTATTTTCGCTCTGGGCTATTACAGCCCCGTTCCATTTTGCAGTTAGCATTTTCACTCCTTCAGATGATCACCTCCATCACGTGACCTATCAACTCAGGTAAGACGAATAAGTTCATAATGACGCAGACAGCATCTCGAAAAACGACCACTTTATGGTTTGTCGCACTTGTCGTGTTTATCGATATGGCTGGCTTTGGGCTTATCGTGCCTGTCCTGCCTTCACTGATAACGGGCATGGGCGATTATTCGATTGCCCAGGCGGCAACCATCGGCGGCTGGCTGCTATTCACATTTGCGGTGATGCAGTTTTTCTTCGCGCCCGTAATTGGCGGGCTGAGCGATCGGTTCGGGCGGCGGCCCATATTGCTCTTCACCATGGGCACGCTCTGCATTGACTATGCTTTGATGGCACTGGCTCCAACGCTGGCCTGGCTGTTCCTCGGCCGTGCGATTGCGGGCGTCATGGGCGGCACATGGGCTGCGGCCAATAGCTGCGTTGCGGATATCAGCAGCCGGGCAGAACGCGGGCGCAATTTCGGCATCATGGGTGCGGCGGGCGGTTCGGGTTTTGTGATAGGGCCCGGCATTGGCGGGTTTCTGGGTGAATATGGGGATCGCATGCCATTCGTAGCGGCCTGTATATTATGCTTTTTGACGACAGTTTTCGGCTATTTTTACCTACGCGAAACATTGCCGCTGCAAAAACGCCGCAGCTTTTCCATCCTGCGCGCCAACCCGCTCGGCAGCCTGATAGTGATGTCGAAATTTCCGCTGGTGATAGGCATGATTGCGGTCATTTTCCTGCTGCAACTGGCCGCACAGACCGAAATGTCCGTCTGGTCCTATTATGGTAGCCTGAAATTTGACTGGGGCCCGCGCGAGATAGGCCTGAGTGTGACGCTGTGGGGCCTGCTATTTGCTATCGTCCAGGGCGGACTGGTCGGTCCGGTGCAGAAATGGCTGGGCGAAGTGCGCACAGTGTTTGTCAGTCTGCTTTTCGGAATCCCGACCTATCTGATGTTCGCCTATGCGCCGAACCAGTGGTGGATGGTTGCGGGTATTGTCGTCGGTGCGGCTACCGCGCTCGCTTTTCCTGTCATGCAGTCAATGATGAGCGCGCGCATCAACGATGATGCACAGGGTGAACTGCAAGGCGCGATTGCCAGCGCAGTCAGCCTGACCTCTATTGTCGGCCCGGTGATGATGGCCATGACATTCGAACATTTTGCTGATGATACCGGGCTCTACTTCCCCGGCGCACCATTCCTGCTTAGCTGCGGACTGCTGATAATAGCGATTGGCGCGTTTGTGTTTGCAATAAATAGATATTATGGCCCGTCACCACATGTATATGGGGATGATTTGGCGTAAAGCGCCGCACAGGCTATCATTCGCCTAACCAGGAGGCAGACATGGGATCAGACCCGCATATCACGGACATGCTCGCCAGCGCACTGGATGGGCGCAATGGCATTGAACGTAAGAAGATGTTCGGCGGCAATTGCTGGATGCTGAACGGCAATATGCTATGCGGTGATGGCGAAGGCCGTTTCATGTTCCGCGTCGGCAAGGATCAGCAGGAAGAAGCGCTCAAAAATCCGGGTGCGGAAATCGTCGCCTTTAACGGGCGGAAAATGGGCGGAATATTATGGGTGCAGGAAAAAGACGCACTCGAATATGGTCTGTACAACTGGATTGCGCTGGCCGAACGATTTGTGGCGACCCTGCCCGCCAAATAGCTATTCCTGCCGCGCAAGCACGCGCTTCATGGACAGTGCCAGTATCACGCAGCCTGCAAGCGGCAACCATATGGTGAAAAATTCGGACCATAATACCGCCAGTCCCCTGCCCGTAAAAAAACTGCTCCCGATAGGAGAAACTTCAATCGGCCTGAACGGTGCAAAATAACGTGCCCCGTCAACAGGCCAGAACAAGGCGGCCCCGAGCCCGCCATTGGTAAAGGCGTCGAGTATGCCGTGAGATGCCATGCAGGCGAACAGATAAAGCGCCACTGTTTTGAAATGTACGGGCCGCATTATCGCAGCCACTAAAAGTGTAAAGATTGCAGCCGCCAAAAGCGAATGGCTGGCACCGCGATGCCCCCATGCTTCGCCATATTGGACGCCCAGACCAAAGCCGATGACATCCAGATCAGGCAACATCGCCAATGCAATTCCCACCGCCACAATCGGCACGGTGAGCCGGCCATGCCCCAATACCAGCGCCCCTGCGATGGGAACGGCAGCATGGGACATGATCGTTGGCATGAAAACTCCGTAATTTTACAAATATCTCTATATGGTATATATCTGATATTGCTTGTTTAATAATATTGATAATTTCAAGCGACACACTGGGGAAGGATATCACATGAAAATCAATGCCGTAAAATCGCTCGGTACAATTACCGGCGCAACCATATTATATTTGGCGGCAAGTTCAAATGCCATGGCACAAACACCGTCTGATGTCCGTGACCTTGTGGGTACACGCGGCAGCTCTGGTGAAAGCCAGCTTATCTCGCGCGGTTACACACATATCAGCACGCACAAGGGGGATGACCGTGCCTGGTCCTATTGGTGGAGCAACCGGCGCAAGCAATGTATTTCCGTTGTGACAATGCAAGGCCGGTATAGTTCGATTGCACAGTCACCACCGTTTGATTGCGGTCACCAGAACCAGGAGAAGAAAGACAATACGGGTGCCGCCATCGCTGTTGGCGCGGCTGCCCTGATCGGTGCACTGGTGCTGTCACATAAATCGCATCATCACGATGATGGCAAGCACGATGACAACCGGCAGAGCGAGGCTGACCACGAACGCGGATATCGTGACGGCCTGTATGGCAAGCCCTATCATAACTATAACCGCTCGGATGCCTATTCCAGTGGCTACTCAGCTGGCGTCGAGCAGCGCAATCACAATACATCCTACCGGCCCGGCTATGGTGGCCAGGGCGGTTATGGCGGATTTGTAACGGTAAATGACCTGATCGGCCGCACCAGATCAGACGCAGAGTCCCAACTGACCGGGCGGCGTGGTTTCAGGATGCTGCAAAGCTATCGCACCGATGACCAGGGGCGCTACACCACCTATTGGCGGAAGCAGTCAAAACAATGCATTTCTGTCAATACGCGTGGCGGATATGTCTATGCAATCAATTCGATGCGCCGCCGCAATTGCAAATAGGCACACCGTTTTCATGACGGGGCAGCTGGCGCACGCCCCGTCATATTATATATCCTAGTCCTGATTCAGACCCAATGCGACTTCATAGTCCGTGCCTTTGAAGCCGACCATTACGCCGCCATCATATTCAAGCACAGGGCGTTTGATGAGCGACGGGTTTTCCACCATCAGCTGCAATGCAGTATTCTCATTCACATTATCGCGCACGATTTCAGGCAGCTTGCGAAAGGTCGTCCCGCGGCGGTTGAGAAGTGGCTCCCACTCGCCAATTTCAAGCGCCCAGTTTTCCAGCATATCCTTGGTCACACCCGATTTCTTGTAATCGTGAAATGTGTATGACACGCCGCGCTGTTCCAGCCATTTGCGCGCCTTCTTGATCGTATCGCAATTGGAAATTCCGTATAATGTCGGCATGGTCATTCTCTTTTCATATGGATGTCGGCCGCATGTTCACGCCCGGGTTCGAGCTGTCAAATAAGCGCGAAGCGCGCGAAGTGCAAGCGCACATTGGCAATCTGCCAGCATTCACTGTCAGCCTTGCCTATTTGTTCTGCAATCCTGTCTGGCACTCCGCCCGCACAGGGCATGCCGTACAGTTTATATGCTTGGGGCGACAGAAATTCTGGCCGATGCGCTTTATCAGCAAATGGTGTTCATCCACATCCTCAGGCGTCCATGCTTTTGGCAATACCGGCATGAGCGCATCATAGGCGCGCGCCGTATCGGCCTTTTCATGGACCAGCCCCATGCGCTGCATGACACGGCGGTGATGGGTGTCGATCACCAGCGCCTTGCGGTTGAATGTGCTGGCATTCATCACGCCCGCCGCAATCTTGCGCGCCACGCCGGGCAATGTTTCCAGCCACGCCATCGCATCTTGCGTAGGCAGATTGTCCAGATGATGCAGCATGACGCTGCCGCGCTGTGCGATAATTTCCGTAAGGCAGACTTTCAGCCGCTCCGCCATCAATTTCGGGAAAGTTGCCGTCTGGAGCATCTCAGTCAGCGCCTCCAGCGGCGCACCCGCAGCCTTTTCCCATGTCCCGTACCGCGCCAGTATCCGGTCGGCATTCTCGTTGGAAACCGCCGTTTTCGTACGCGCACCAATCACGCCCTGCACCAGTGTCCAGACTGGATCACGGCGTTTTTCGATCGGACGGCGGACACGCCCGAAATGCGCGATCAGGCGTTCGTGTGTGCGCTCCAGCGTCTCGGTGCGCGGGTCCGGGCCAAGGTCAAACTGCATGGAAAGAATATGGGAACCACGCCGCCTAGGACAAGCTCTGTGTCTATTCCTTCACCTTGACATAGGTGACAAAGCTCATTTTATTGCCATCGGGGTCGCGCGCATAGCCGCCGTAAAATTCAGGGCCATACATGGGGCGCGGTCCCGGCGCGCCTTCGTCGCTGCCGCCATTTTCGAGCGCCGCCTTGTGCGCGGCATCCACCTGTTCAGGGCTGTTTGTGTAAAGGCCCACGGTATGTCCGTTTCCGCATGCCTGTGGCTCACCATTTTGCGGACGCGTGATCCAGATCTTGAACCCGCCCGGCATTTCATAGCTGTAGGTCATGCCCGGATAGTCATCGGCCAGCTTCGCACCCAGCGCAGGCATCACCGCATCATAATAGGCCCGCGACCGATCCAGATCGCTACTGCCCAGTGTGATATAGCATTTGGTCATTTGTCTCTCCTGATTTGATTGACGCAAATCCAGGTCACCGAAAATCCTGAATTCACCTCTCTGGATATTGTCAGCTACATTATTGGACGGTTTTGCTTTTGACAGAATGCTGTTCAAGCGCGTCTGCCAAGCCATCAATGTAACTCAATCCTGAAAGGATTTCTATGCTGGATCCATCAAAAACATCGGCAAAAGGTTCTGCGCGCCCGCCAAGGCATTTGGCAAAGAAATGTTCGGTAACCGCATAGTTTGCCGCAACGTTTTCGGGCCGTGAGAACCCATGCCCCTCATCCGGAAAGTTCGCATATGTGACTGTAAGATTTTTTTCTTCCATTTTTTTGACAATAGTATCCGACTCCGCCTTTGTCACGCGGGGGTCATTGGCTCCATGTGAAATAAGAAGAGGGCTCTTCATGGCATCAATTCGCGTGATCGGTGAACGCTGCAACATGTCTGAGCGCTCTGCAGCGATTTCAGGATTGCCTACGAACTTATACCAGTCACTATCTAGATAGGGCTTTGCATAATCAGGGAAACTCTCAATCAAGGTCACCAGATTCGAAGGAGCAACTCTGGCAGCGCCGCATGCAAATACATCAGGTGTGAATGTTAGCCCGACCAAAGTGGCATAACCACCATAAGACCCACCAGTGATGCCAATCTTATTCTTGTCAGCAATACGCTCAGCAATTGCCCAATTAACACCATCGATTAAATCATCGTGCATTTCTCCGGCAAATTGTCGCCTTGCAGCATTCAAAAACGCCTTTCCAAAACCACCTGAACCACGAAAATTGATGGAAAGAACAGCATATCCCCTATTGGCCAACCATTGCGCTGACGGGTCATAACTATATTTGTCACGCTCTCCCCACGGTCCGCCATGTACCGATACAATTAACGGTACAGGTTTTTCCGGTCGTCCGTCACCATCTGCATCTGACCCTGTGGGTAAGGTTAAATAGGAAACAAGCGGCAGACCATCGCGTGCCTTGATTTCAATCGCATGCATCGGCTGCAACTTGACTTTCTGCAAGTCCGGACGAGTAGAAAATAAATAGTCAACTGATCCGCTTTTCTTGTCATAAGTATAGTACCGTGATGGCTTATCCGGTTCGGAAGAATAGACAATAAATTTTGAAAGATCATCAGTCTTTGACACTATCCTCATGGCACCATTGAACCTGCCCGTCAGAAAATCGAAATCCGCAGATAACTCAGGGTCCAGCATTTCCCATTTCTCTGTCATATATTCGACTGAATACGCCAACGGTTCATTGGTTTTCGGATGCAAAATCATACGCTGTACGTCAGCTTTAGAATCTTGTGCTAACGTAGTGACGGCTCCGTCCTGCGTATCAATCCTAACCAATGCAGATGTATTCCGGCCACGGCTGTCCAGCGCATGCAGATAGCGATTTGAAGCATCAAATCCGATAATTTCTGTTGTCAGATAGTCATCTATCGGAATATCCATAAAAGTATTACCATCAAAATCAACGATGCGCGCACCTCCGGTTTTTGGTGTCTCATATCCATATCGGGGCGTTAATGATTGATCTATCACCCACCCGGCATATCCTGGATTGATTTTCAGCAAACTGCGTTCACCTGTATTGACATCGACCATGTACAGATCAAACACAGCCGGATCACGTTCGTTAATTCCTACTATGATACGATTAGGATATTGCGCAGAACGCGCCTCAATTGTTGCCCGAACCCCGTCTTTAACAGGCGTTAAATCCCGCGTCGTCCCACCGACTATGTCAGTCGCGTATATATGATAGTTTTCATCACCATCCTTATCTTTGCGATACAGGACGTATCGTGAGTCATACCCCCATCGGTGCCGATATATGCCACGTTTCTTTTCCTGCGTAACTGGCTTGGCATTTGCCATATCATCTATCGGTGCGACCCATATATTCAACGCCCCACCTACCGGAGCCAGCCAGCTAACATATTGTCCATCCGGACTCAGCCTGACCTGCCCCCTGTCAGGATTGCCAAACAGCACGGATCGCGGAATGAGCTGTGTTTTGGCTTCTTGATGACTAGTTTCATAGTTGCGCAGGTCAATATGATGTGCGGTGGTGCAAGCCGGAGTAAGGCAGATACATGCAACTGCAAGCCCCAACATTATACTGGTCTTCTTCATCGCTCGCTCTCCTTTGAGTATGTGTTAAAATCTGTCAGAAAAAGGCCGCTGCTTGAGCGCCAGGATCGCTCTATCAATCACTGCTGATAGGTCAGAATCGATTTCAGCAAATAAATCGTCCACTGCCTTTGTCGATGCAGCTATATAATCCTCAAGCAATTCAGCCTGTTTACGGCCTTTTGGAGTCAAACGAACCAGCAGGCGGCGGCCATCATCAGGGTCTGTATGTCGTTCCACCAGATGCAGCTTTTCCAGGCCAGCTATGCGCTGCGTGATCAACTGATGCGGATGTTCAAGTGCCTGAGCTACATCTGCCGCCGAAACGCCATCGTGGCGAGCCAGGTAATCAAGCGTCGAGGAAGTGACGACAGGAAAAACCATGCCGCGTTGCTGATAAACGACTGCGGCCTGAAGGGCTATCAAATCTACCAAGTCCGCAGCTTTTTTGCCAAAATAGGCTTTGTTGACCTGCCTACTGTCATAAAATCTTGATGAGGACATGTAGCGACTCCCATTATTATACAACATATTGTACAATATGTTGTATAACATGTACATGCAAGATGAATTTGCTATGCTTTACCGCTTTTGCATTAATGCAGGCGCACAAGATCAATCATGCATGGGAGTTTGAAAGGCGGGGCCTATTCCCACTCGATCGTGCCCGGCGGTTTGCTGGTATAGTCATAGACCACGCGGTTGATGCCTTTGACTTCGTTGACAATGCGCGTGGCGGTACGGGTCAGGAAGGCGGCGTCGAACGGATAGACATCCGCGGTCATGCCATCTGTGCTGGTGACTGCGCGCAGGCCGCATACGCTGTCATAGGTACGGTGATCACCCATCACGCCGACTGTCTTGACGGGGAGAAGCACCGCGAATGCCTGCCAGATTGCATCGTACAGTCCTGCATTGCGGATTTCTTCCAGATAGATAGCATCTGCCTTTCGCAGGATATCGCAGCGCTCTTTCGTGACTTCGCCCGGAATGCGGATCGCAAGGCCCGGCCCCGGGAATGGATGCCGCCCGACAAAGATGCCAGGCAAGCCAAGCTCACGGCCCAAATCTCTGACTTCATCTTTAAAAAGCTCTCTAAGCGGCTCTACCAATTTCATATTCATACGCTCGGGAAGCCCGCCGACATTGTGGTGCGACTTAATGGTGACGCTCGGCCCGCCGGTAAAGCTCACGCTTTCAATCACGTCAGGATAGAGCGTGCCCTGCGCCAAAAACTCAGCCCCGCCAATCTTCTTCGCTTCGTCCTCAAACACGTCGATAAATGTCTTGCCGATAAACTTGCGTTTCTTTTCAGGGTCGGTCTCACCCTTCAAGCCATTGAGGAACAAAGTCTCCGCGCTCACATGCACCAGCGGGATATGATAATGCCCCCTGAACAACCGCACGACTTCATCCGCTTCACCCTGCCGCATCAGGCCATGATCGACAAATACACAGGTGAGCTGCTCGCCGATCGCTTCGTGGATCAGCACCGCCGCGACCGCGCTATCCACGCCTCCGGAAAGCCCGCAAATCACTTTGCCGTCGCCGACCTGCGCACGAATTTCAGCGATTTTGGTCTTGCGGAATTCGGCCATGGTCCAATCGCCCGCACAGCCGCAAACATGGCGCACAAAATTGGCAACCAGCTTACCGCCATCGGGCGTATGCACCACCTCGGGATGGAACTGCGTGCCATAATAGCGGCGCTCTTCATTGGCGATCACCGCAAAGGGCGCGCCCGCAGATGTCGCCACGACCTTAAAATCAGGCGCGAGCGTATCGACCTTGTCGCCATGGCTCATCCACACCTGATGGCTCTCGCTTTCCTGCCACAGCCCGTCAAACAGCGTGCAGCGCTGTCTGATATCAATAAAGGCACGGCCAAATTCGCCGCTGTCACCGCCAATGACGCTGCCGCCCAGTTGCTCCATCATCACCTGCTGCCCGTAACAGATGCCCAGCACTGGCACGCCGCTTTCGAACACGATATCGGGCGCACGCGGGCTATCCGCGTCAGTCACTGATGCCGGGCCACCGGAAAGGATAATGCCCTTGGGCTGCATCCGGTGGAATGCCTCCTCCGCACTTGTGAACGGGGCAATTTCGCTATAGACACCGGCCTCACGCACGCGCCGCGCGATCAGCTGCGTCACCTGACTGCCGAAATCGATGATGAGAATGGATTCAGGCCCGTTTTGCGGGGCTGCAAGTTCGGAGGATAATGCGGTGCTGCTCATGCGCCCATGCGATAGTTTGAGTGGCCGTGAGAGTCCAGTGGGTGTATGGATATTTTGGTTAAACATGGTCTAGCAAAACAGACCCCTACTCCGCTCAGGGTGAGCGGAAACTTTAACTCTCACTCACGTTATTCTTTTATGCCCTCTCGGGTATATGACGGTACAGGCATAGTGCTTTCTCCCTCACGGCTATTTTTCGCTTGCGCGAAAAGCCTGCGGGAACGCGGCACCAGCCCGCTCCCCCTCCCAACCTCCCGATAATGTAACCCGCTAGTATATCGGGAGGTTGGGAGGGGGAGCGGGCTGGTGCCGTCTTGCGAACGAGAGTGAGCCACAAAAAGCCGGTAGCCTATATCTTTTTCAACTCCGTCACGGTACGCTCATTGACAATATTGCCGGTATTGAGCGTAGTCTTCGGCTCCAGCATCAGCACATGACATTCACCGTCCAGCGCTTCGGGGCAATGCTCCACGCCGTGCGGCACGATAAGCATTTCACCTTCATCCAGATCAATATCCCCGTCGCGCAGACCCATGCGGAGCTTCCCTTTGACCACCAGGAACAGCTCGTCTTCATTGTCATGATGATGCCAGTCAAACTTGCCGGAAAACTTGGCCAGTTTCACGTGCGCATCATTGACCGACCCCGCAATATGCGGCTGCCAATATTCGCCGATTTGCGCGAAAGCATCGGTAAAATTTACTTTTTTCATTTCCTTTTGCTCCCATCATTTCGCGCAGTACATGTTTTCCACATGCAAGCGCAAGCCGTAAACACCAAAAGCCATTGAAATATAATCATAAAAGACTGGGGAAAACTTGGCCTTTTTGCTTGGGGATATGCCCCACAACGCCTATATTGCAATGATGATAGACAAGCCAGAAAACACACCCGCACAGCCACAGGGCGAACGCGCCCCGGATTCGGCCGAAAATCCCAATAAGAACGACTATGGCGCAGATTCGATCAAGGTCCTGAAAGGGCTGGATGCCGTGCGCAAGCGTCCGGGCATGTATATTGGCGATACCGATGATGGATCCGGCCTGCATCACATGGTATTCGAGGTGTCGGACAACGCGATTGACGAGGCGCTGGCCGGGCATTGTGACGCCGTATGGATTACGCTCAATGCAAATGGCTCTGTCTCTGTCGAGGATAATGGCCGCGGCATTCCTGTGGGCATGCACAAGGAAGAAGGCGTATCTGCTGCTGAAGTCATCATGACACAGCTGCACGCCGGCGGTAAGTTCGACAATACCAATGATGAAAACGCCTATAAGGTGTCCGGCGGTCTGCACGGTGTGGGCGTGTCGGTGGTGAACGCACTGTCGGAATGGCTCGACCTCAACGTCTGGCGTGATGGTAAGGAACATTATATGCGCTTTGCCTTTGGCGAAGCGACACAGCCGCTTAAAATCATTGGCGATGCGCCGGAAGTGGAAGGTAAAGCCAAGAAAGGCACAAAAGTAACTTTCCTGCCCTCCCCTGATACGTTCAAGATCACCGAGTTTGATTTTGACAAACTCGAGCACCGTTACCGCGAGCTTGCGTTCCTCAATTCGGGTGTGCGCATTATCCTGACCGATGCACGCGGTGAGGAAAGCGTCACCCATGACCTGTTCTATGAGGGCGGTATTGCCGCATTTGTGCAGTATCTCGACCGCAACAAGACCGCGCTGATGCCTGACCCGGTGGCAATTACCGGCACGCGTGATGACATCACCATTGATGTCGCACTCGAATGGAATGACAGCTATTATGAAAATGTGCTGTGTTTCACCAATAACATTCCGCAGCGCGATGGCGGCACGCATCTGGCCGCGTTCCGCTCGGCGCTGACGCGCACACTCAACAATTATGCTGAAAGCTCGGGCGCGCTTAAGAAAAGCAAGGTAAAGCTAACCGGCGATGACATGCGCGAAGGGCTGACCGCGATTGTTTCGGTCAAGCTGCCCGATCCCAAATTCTCGTCGCAGACCAAGGACAAGCTGGTTTCTTCCGAAGTGCGTCAGCCGCTCGAAAGCCTGATGGCTGACAAGATGGCCGAATGGCTGGAGGAAAACCCTGCCCCTGCGGCCATGGTGGTGCAAAAGATTATCGACGCTGCCGCCGCGCGTGAAGCCGCGAAAAAGGCGCGCGAGCTCACCCGCCGCAAGGGCGCGATGGATATCGCTTCCCTGCCCGGCAAGCTCGCCGATTGCCAGGAGCGCGACCCGGCCAAGTCCGAACTGTTCCTGGTCGAGGGTGATTCTGCTGGCGGCAGCGCCAAACAGGGCCGTGATCGCCATTATCAGGCGATCTTGCCGCTTAAGGGCAAGATCCTGAATGTCGAGCGCGCCCGGTTTGACCGCATCATATCATCCAAAGAAGTCGGCACGCTCATTCAGGCAATGGGCACAGGCATCCGCGATGATTTTAATGTCGAAAAACTGCGTTACCACAAAATCATCATCATGACTGACGCCGATGTTGACGGCGCGCATATCCGTACATTGCTGCTGACATTTTTCCACCGGCAGATGGGCGACATCATCAAGAATGGACACCTATATATCGCGCAGCCGCCGCTATACAAAGTCGCCAAGGGCAAGAGCGAAGTCTATCTGAAAGACGATGCCGCACTGGACGAATATCTGGTTGAAGCAGGCCTGAATGGCCGCATTCTGGAAACTGCGGGCGGCGGGCGCGGCGGCAAGGAGCTGATCGAGCTGGTAAACCATGCCCGGCGCATGCGCTCGCTCATGGCCTATGTCCCGCGCCGCTATGATATGCGCATTATTGAGGCGCTGGCGCTATCCGGCGCGCTCGACCCCGATATCAACGATGACACCCGCCTCGCCGCGCTTGAAAAGGCGGCGAAATGGATGGAAGCGGCCGATGAAGGCGGTAAATGGAAGGGCAGCCTGTCCGAAGAAGGCGGTTATCATATCGAACGCATGTGGCGCGGTGTGACCGACCATCACATGATCGAAGCCAAATTCCTGTCTTCTGCTGAAGCGCTGAAACTGCATAAGCTCTCGGCTGAACAGGCTGAGATTTACGAGCAGGGCAGCACACTCGTTAAAGGCAGCGCTGATGACAGCGAGGAAGACAGTGATGCAGCGCTGGCCAAGGGCGTCACCATTTCGCGCCCATCCGAGCTGCTCGAAGCCGTACTCACCGCCGGTCGCCGCGGCCTTTCGTTCCAGCGGTACAAAGGTCTGGGCGAAATGAATGCCGAGCAGCTATGGGAGACCACACTCGACCCCGAAGTGCGCTCCTTGCTGCAAGTCACGGTCGAAGATGGCGACATTACCGACGAGATTTTCGACAAACTGATGGGTGATGTCGTGGAACCAAGGCGCGAGTTTATTCAGGATAATGCACTGAATGTCGCAAATCTGGATGTTTAGCGCACCGTGACTGCATAGCCACTCCTTAAGCATCAACCCGGTGCTGGCAAGAATTCAGATTAAGTACAGGTTGCTACCCTTAATACACTGCCTCGCCCGTCAGCTGGTTTTCCGCAATTTTACACCCTCAGGCGGAGCATATCTGTTACTTTACCATTTAATGTAGCATATCGGGAGAGCAACTATGCGACATATATTATTCGCGACCGCAGCAATTTCCATGGCCCTTGGTGCGCCTGCCCTTGCGCAGGGCAACGGGAAAGGCAAAGACAAACCTGCAGCGTCGGCCAATCATAAAGTGCAAAAACACTCCGGCAAAACGGGAAATAAAAATGCAAAAGCTGCCCGCAAGGCCATTGACAGACCGGATAAGGGCAAATCTGCAAAAGCCCAGGCACGCAAGGCGGGTGAAAAAGCATATACCGGGAAGTCTATTAAGAATAATGGCAAGAAAAACGCCGCCAATCCCGCTTCTGGCCGCGCCGCACGTGACGGCAAGGACGTACGTGACATATTTTATGTCCGCGAAGACGGCCGCTTCCGCTTCGGCAAGGGGTATGGCGATTATGATCGCCGCTATGCACTGAATGACTGCCCTCCGGGACTTGCCAAAAAGCGCAACGGCTGCCTGCCACCAGGACAGGCAAAAAAACTGGGCCGTGACCCGGCCAGCCGCTATCTTGGATATTACCCCCGCTTCCGCGATGGGAATTACTATTATTCAAACGGCTATGCTTACCGGATAGATACCGGCAGCAAGCTCGCCAATGCCATTCTCCCATTAGTGGGTGGTGCACTTTTTGGCGGAAAACAATGGCCATCAGCTTACGATAATTACCGCGTTCCGACCTATTATCAGAGCTATTATGGCCGTGGTGATGATTATGGCTACCGCTATGCTGACCGCACGATTTTCCGTGTGGATCCCAAGGATCAGGCCATCATGGGTATTGCTGGATTGCTCACAGGCAATGATTTCGAGGTGGGTCGTGCCATGCCGGTAGGCTATGATGTATATAATGTCCCTTACCGCTATCGCGACCAGTATCGTGACACGCCAGAGGCACATTACCGCTATAGCGACGGCTATGTATACAGGATCGACCCCAAAACCCGGTTGGTTGCAGCGGCCATTGAACTGCTGATCTAACACAAAGGAAACATAGCCATGAAAACGCGTATTGCGGCAATAGCCGCCATATCCTCCCTTGTCCTGCTTTCCGCCTGCCAGCAGGCGGAAAAAACGGATGCATCGGAGCCACAAGAGTCAGCCGCCATGACGGTGACTGACGGGCATATGGGGCAGGCTGTAGGCAACCTGGACAATCTGTCAACGGCTGCATCGCTGCTGGCATCGGCAGGGCTTGATGACATTCTGGAGGGCGAGGCCGCCTATACGCTTTTCCTGCCATCTGACAGCGCTTTTGAAGCGGCAGGAATCGAACAGATGGAAGCCCTGAAAAGCGAGGAAGGCCGCCCTGAGCTAATCGCTATGTTGCGCAACCATATCGCTCCGGGTGCACTTGGAGATGCAGATATTGCGACTGCAATTGAAAACAGTGAAGGCACGGTTACCATCGCCAATATGAATGGTGGTAACCTGATCTTGGGCAAGGGCGGCAAGGGCGGCAAGGGCATTACCATAGGTAGTGGCGGAGACGATACGGCCAGCCTGTCCGGCAATTCTGTTCGTGCCAGCAATGGCGTCATCCATATTCTGGATGGGATAATTCCACCTCTTGGTTAGTCGGAGCTATAAACGCATGGCCATAGTGCAAGATTCAGGCTTATTCCTACCATAACCTTTTTCTTTGCGCGCTGCTTCGGGTGGAGCGATTTATCCGGGATATGTTAGCCACTGTGAAACATGTGCGATGTACTGCCAGCGATCAGCGGGGCAGGAAAGTCGCCATTTGGTAGAACGGATATGACCGTTGGCCGAAAATCCGGTCTGCATGCATTGACCTGCGCGCGCCAATTTCCGTAGCGTCATTCTTGGTAACCCGCATTACCCCTGGGTGCCGACGCTTGAGGATGAAAGTGGAGTCTGCATGTCGATACAATTCACAATGCCCTCGCTTCCCCGATTCCGGCTGATCCGCAACGGTGTTGTGCTTGGCGCAATACTTACCGCCGGAATTTGTGTCGGCACCATCATGGGGGCCACCGAAAACGGCAAGCGCGGCGTGCATTACGCTGTCTCTATGGCGGGCATGGCGCATTGCCATTCAGACCGGGCACTGGCACTGCTGCATCCATCGCGCAGCGGCAGCGTCCTGCCCGGCCATTCGCATTAATCCACGCTTTTCCAGCATCCCTTCGCATGGTCGTTCACCATGCCCACTGCCTGCATATAGGCATAGATGATCGTCGTCCCGACAAAGCTCATGCCCCGTTTTTTAAGTGCTTTCGATATGGCATCACTTATCGGGGTAGAGACCGGTATATCGCTCCAGCCCCGGCCGCGATTATCGATGGTTTTGCCATCCACATGACCCCATAGCCACGCGTCAAACGATCCAAATTCTTCCTGCATTTCCATAAATACCCGTGCATTCTTGCGTACTGAATGGATTTTGAGCCTGTTACGGATAATATCAGGGTTATCGCGTAGCCCCTCCAGTTCATCATCTGTCATGGTTGCCACTTTGGCGATATCGAACCCGTGAAAGGCAGCGCGATATCCTTCGCGTTTTTTCAGCACAGTCTCCCAGCTTAACCCCGCCTGCGCGCCTTCCAGAATCAGCATCTCGAACAGTTTGTGGTCATCATGGCATGGCACAGCCCATTCATGGTCATGGTAATCGGCATAGAATTCCTTGCCCGGAGCGCCGCCAAAACAGCGCGTTTTCCCGTCCGTACCCTTGATCATTTATCTCTCTCCTTTGCCTTGACCTATGCTAGGCTGGTTTCTCGTTCAACAAGTGAAGCGTCATGCATTCGATAAAACCCATCCATTTTGCCTATCGCATCGCGCAGCAATTGCGGCTCGCCTATTGGCATATTGCAAAGCCGGCGCTGTATGGCGCAAAAATCATGGCGTTTAATGATACGGGCGAACTGCTGCTGATCCGGCATAGCTATGGCAAAAGCCATCTTTACATGCTGCCGGGCGGCGGGGTACATCGCGGCGAAGACCCGCAGGATGCCGCCGTGCGCGAATTGTGCGAGGAAACCGGCTGCACCGCATGTGACGTAAAGCTGCTGGGCGAATATCTGGACACCAGCCGCGGCGCGCAGAACCATGTGCATGTATATACAGCGCGCACACATGACACGCCCAAAGCCGATGGCCGCGAAATATTGGAAGCGCGCTTTTTCGCACTGGATGCCCTGCCCGCCCACACATCGCAAGCGGTGCGGCGGCGGCTCGCCGACATGCAGCGCGGTGGCCCTGAAGCGCCGGACTGGTAAGCACAGGGGCAGCATCAGTATAATGAACGTGCCGGGTTCTGCGTCCGCGATTCATGTGCGAACTCGTCAACACCCACGGCCTTTTTAATACCGTCACGGTCGGCAAATTCGGATGCATCGGGCACCCGGCTAAACGCGATTTTGACGCCCAGATAATTGAGGTCCAGCCCCTTTTGCGAAGCGGGCATCACCGTTTCCATTCCGTATCGCCGGTTGAGCGCATCAATCCGGTTCCACAACATGGCCTCTACCGTGTCGCGCCGATCGGCCGCCTTTGGCACGAACAGGTCTGGATCAGGCGGTGTATCACGCAGGCGGTGCAGATACACGGTCACGCTTTTCAGTGACAGTGCCGGTGCCTGCCGGCGGTAACGCCCCTCCCCGTGGTCATTTGCCGGGCCGCGCAATTTTGACTGCTCCGCCTGCCGTATCAGCGCGGCAATCATGCGCGCCCAATTTGCATTCAGTTCTTTCAGGAACACCCAGCTGTTCTGCGTTGCGCGGAACTGCATTTCATGCGCAATCCGCCCGGCAGGATAGAGCTTCATCGATACCGTCATCGCACCCGCATAATAGCCGGTATGACGCAGCCGGCTCGCGGCTTTGAGCAGCAACGCCCGGGCCACGATGCGCGCACCCTGAGGGCTGCGATGCGCGCCGGAAAGCACACGGCTATGCCCGATCATGCCTTTTTTGACTTCGGTGAGGTCGGGAATGTCATAACCCTTGAGCGCGTAGAGGAATTTCTCCCCATTAACCGAATTCCAGATCGCCCGGGCGCGCTTCGGCTGGAGATTCCACAGCTGGGTAAATGTCGTGATGCCACTACGCTCCAACCGCCGCGATATGCCCGCCCCCACTCCCGGTATTGCGCGCAGTGGCAGGTCAGCCAGCGCTTCGGGTAATGTCTCCGTCTCTATCACCGTCAGGCCATCGGGTTTTTGCAAATCACTCGCCAGTTTTGCCAGCAGACTGGAAGACGCCAACCCGATCGAGCAGCGCAGCGCGGGGCCAACATTACGGTAAATGCCGCGCTTTATCTCCATCGCCTTGGCCCGTGCCGCTGCAATATCCGCCTCTTCGGGGTTGAGCCGGCACACGCATTCATCAACCGAACAGATGCGATGGATCGGTAGATACCGTTCAATCTCGCGCATCAGCATATGATGCACCGCAACATAACGGTCATGTCGTGCGGGCCGCACAATGATGCCAGGGTAAAGCCGCCGCGCCTCTTTCACGGTCGTGCCGCGCTTTATACCATAAGCCTTGGCCTCATAACTCGCCGCAATCGCGCCGCTATGTTCGGATTCGAGCGGTGTGACCAGCACCGGCCTGCCGCGAATAGATGGATCGTCATGTTGTTCAACGCTCGCAAAATAGGCGTTGAAATCAACAAACAGGAAACGCATGCCGGACGCATGGCTGGCCAGCGCAAGCCCCTCACCATCGGCAGCACGCGAATCATCAAGAATGAACATTGGAACATAATAGGAACATTTTGACGGGATTGGCAAGGTGGGGAACTTTTGGGTTCACTCTCGCTCATATTATTGTCTAATCGCTTCACGGTGATAAAATGGCATCGGACAGAGTTTCTTTTCCCTCACGGTAAATCGCTTGCGCGATTACCTCCGATGGGGTTCGGCCTGACCGGCCGACGGCCGGTCGGCCTTTGCGAACGGCTAGTCGCCGTTCGGAACCGCGCGAAGCGATATGATTTGCTCAACTACAGTTTCATGAAAGTGCTCGGTATGGCGAAAGTCCGGTGCTGCGACCAGCAGCACCGCAAGCGCGACTGCGCGTCCGCCCTGATTGGCCGGAACCCATTTGGAGGCGTGAGCGAAGCGAACTGGCCGTGAAATCAAATAGCAATGCGGACAAGAGTGACCCAAAAACCGAAACCCTAAAACTCAAACGCCGGTTGCACAGGCCCTGTTTCCTGTTCTGCCCCATCTTCTGCATCATCGCCATCTACACCTTCCAGTGCAGACAAGGTAACCCCCATCAGCCGAACGCCTTTTTCCACCGGGATTTGACTATCGAGCAGGACATGGCCGATTTCGGAAAACTCCTGTTTATCCTTCACCCACCGGTCAAGCGATCGTGCGCGGGTGATCTGCACGAAATCGGCAAACTTCATTTTCAGCGTCACGGTGCGACCGCGCGCTTCATTTTTCTCGATCCGCTCCCAGACAATATCAACCACGGCATCCAGCGCCTCGCGCAGTTCGGTCTCGGTCCATTTGTCCTCGCCATAGGTGCGCTCTCCGCCAATCGACTTGCGGATACGGTTGGGTTTGACTGCACGGTGGTCAATCCCGCGTGCGGCAAGATAAAGATAGCTGCCCCATGACCCAAATTTTTCGCACAGCCACTCTTCCGTTTTTGCGGCCAGGTCCGCACCGGTTTCGATGCCAAGCCGCGCCATTTTCTCTCCTGTACGCGGGCCAACGCCATGAAAACGCCGTACCGGTAGGCTGGCGACGAAAGCCGGGCCCTGTTTGGGCGGAATCACGCAAATACCATCGGGTTTGTTCTGGTCACTCGCAATCTTGGCGATAAACTTGTTGTACGACACACCCGCGCTGGCGGTGAGCTGTGTCACTTCCCTGATCCGCACGCGAATAGCCTCCGCAATCAGCGTGGCCGAGCCAATGCCCTGCTTGTCCTCGGTCACATCCAGATAGGCCTCATCAAGCGACAACGGCTCGATCAGGTCGGTATGTTCAGCGAAAATCTCCCGTATCTGCCTTGATACTTCGCGGTAAACTTCAAATCGGTGTTTCACGAATATCAGGTCGGGACAGCGGCGCTGCGCGGTGACCGACGGCATGGCGGATTTCACGCCATATTTGCGCGCTTCATAGCTGGCTGCCGCGACTACGCCGCGCTTGGATGACCCGCCCACCGCAACGGGCTTGCCCCTGAGCTCGGGATGGTCGCGCTGTTCCACGCTCGCGAAAAACGCATCCATGTCGATATGGATAATCTTGCGCTGCGGCGCATTCGATTCTGCCTTGTCAGACATGCACGGCACCATAGGCATGGAACATGTGGGGAACAAGTACAATAGGTGATAAACGTCCTTCGACAAGCCCAGGACTAGTGGTTATAGATGCTTCCTTACAACAAACCGCTAGTGCTGAGCCTGTCGAAGCACGTCCATCAGACTGGAATATATGTGAGCAGAAAAAGCGATAAACCAGCCACACAGTCGGTCACCGGTGGCCGCAAAAAAGAATGGACAGGCGCGGTTGTCAATCCGCCGGTATGGCGCGCGAGCACGCATTTATATGACAATGTCGCGGCGTTGCGTGAGGGACCAAAGACAAACGAAGACGGAAAATTCTTTTATGGCCGGCGCGGGTCACCCACACAATGGTCGCTGGCCGATGCGCTCACCGAAATGGAACCGGGCGCGCATGGCACCATGCTCTATCCATCCGGCGTGGCGGCGATTTCCTGCGCATTGCTATCGGTGCTGCGCCCCGGTGATGTGCTGCTTATTACCGACAATGCCTATGATCCCAGTCGCAGCTTTGCCGAAACCTTCCTGAAACGCATGGGCGTGGAAACACGCTATTATGACCCGATGATCGGTGCGGGCATAGCCGGGCTGATCTGTGATAAAACGCGTGCGATCCTGATGGAAAATCCGGGCAGTCTGACATTTGAGGTACAGGATATTCCCGCCATTTGTGAAGCCGCAAAGGCACACGGCGTCATAACTCTGCTCGACAATACCTGGGCCACGCCGGTTTTCTTTCCGGCAATCGGAAAAGGCGTCGACATGACGATCCTGGCCGCGACAAAATATATTGTCGGGCATAGCGATGTGATGATGGGCAGCGTCACCACGACTGAGAAATACTGGAAACGCCTGCGCAGCACAGCGCAGCAGCTGGGCCAGGTGGTATCACCCGATGATGCCTATCTTACCGCCCGCGGGCTGCGCACACTGGATGTGCGGCTGCGCCAGCATGAAATGTCCGCGCTGAAAATCGCCTATTGGCTGGATACGCAGGATGAAGTGGCACGGGTGCTGCACCCCGCAATGCCTACCTGCCCCGGCCATGCGACATGGAAACGCGATTTCAAAGGCGCATCGGGGCTGTTTTCTTTCGTGCTGAACGGCGGCAGCGACTGTGCACGCGCCGCGCTCATCGATACGCTCGAGCTGTTCGGCATCGGCTATAGCTGGGGCGGTTTTGAAAGTCTCGCCATTCCGGCATCACCGCAGCAGCATCGCACCGCCAGCACATGGCCTCCGGCGGATTATGGCTCGAATGAGCAATATCTGGTCCGTCTGCAAATCGGGCTGGAAGATACCGATGACCTTATCGCCGACCTTGCAGAGGGGCTGAAAGCGTTTAAGGTGGCGGCGCAATGATAAACGAACTCATCACTGACTTTACCGAAAAATTCGCACAGAGCCAGTCCCAGCTGCAATATACAGAGGCCGGTGTGGCGGCCGCGCTGGTGCTGGGCAGTATCCTGCTTGGCTGGACACTTAGCCGCCTGATCGCGCCGAAACTCGCAGAAATATGGGAAACGCGCGCAGGCTATGAAAGCGAACTTGCACGCCGGCGGATCCGCGACATGGTCCGGCGACTGACCGAAGTCGTCATCATTGCATTGGTGCTGGTATTATGGGACTGGACACTGATCGCCAATGTGATCTTCGCCAGCACGCTGGCCATCGCGTCAGGCCTGCTCACCAATGATTTTATCCGCGGCGTGCGCATGCCCAACTGGCTGGGGACACTCATGGGCGTGGGTGTCGCGCTTGCCGTCATGGCGAGCCGCGTCGGCAGCATAGAAGAAATCACCGTCGCGCTTGATCAGGTTGGCTTTGATCTGGGCGAAGGCCGCATATCGTTGCTGAAAATCGTCACTGTGATCTTTACCGGCGTGCTGCTGTTTGCGGTGGCGCGGATTGTCGGGCGCATTGTCAGCCATTCGATCAGCAATTCCTCGCAATTTGACGCCACGCAAAAACTGCTGGGACAGAAAATCGCGACCATCGTGATTGTCATCATCGCCTTTTTCATCGGCATCGACGTGCTCGGCATTGACCTCACGGCGCTCGCTTTCTTCTCTGGCGCTTTCGGCCTTGCCATCGGTTTTGGTATGCAGAAAACCATTGGTAACCTGATCGCGGGGATTATCCTGCTGATGGACCGTTCGATCAAACCGGGCGACGTGATCGTGGTCGGTGACAGTTTCGGCTGGGTCAATAAAATCGGTGTCCGCGCTGTATCCGTGCTGACTCGCGATGGCAAGGAACACCTGATCCCGAACGAAAACCTGATGATCAATGAAGTGGAAAACTGGTCCTATTCCGACCCGAATGTCCGCATGAAAATCGATGTGGGCGTTGCCTATAACAGCGACATGCGCAAGGTGCAGGAACTGTTATACCAGGCCGTGCGCGAATCAAAGCGCGTTCTCAAGCGGCCTGCACCTGTCGTATGGATGCTCGAATTTGGCGACAATAGCGTCAATTTCCAGATCCGCTGCTGGATCAATGATCCGCAGGACGGCATCGGCAATGTCCGCGGCAACGTCATGATGCGTGTGTGGGAGCTGTTTCAGGAACATAATATCGAAATCCCCTTCCCGCAGCGTGATCTGTATATCAAGGAAATGCCGGATGGTTTCAATGTGAAGGAAAAGATTGAAGCCGCGAAGAAAAACGAAGAGAATGGCGGTGCCGAAAACACGGCTCCCGCAGCCAAAGAGGATTAAAGTACTTCCGCCAGATCCTTGGCATATTTTTCCAGTTTTTCCGCACTGACATCCAGCCGCCGCATATCGCCGAAACTCGCACGCATGCCGCAGCCCATATGATTTGCCACCTCCGCATAGCGTTCATGATCAGGACGGCCATGTGCGAATATTTCAACCGTACCCCCGATAATGCGGAAAACAGGTGCCGGCTTTTGGGCTGTATGCGCGGGCAATACATACCAGCCGCTTTCGCCGTCCAGACTCAGGCCACCTGCACTAATATGGCACATATGTGCATTTGCGCCGATGGCCATGCCGTTAATCGCATAGCTGCCATCACCAGCCCGCTCTACCACGACCCGGGAATAGGCTGCATTGTCGAACACGTCGATTAGCCGCGCAAATATGGGTGTGGCGCGCATTTGCGGGGAAAGTGGCAATGCGTCATTCACGAATAACGCTTTTTCGCCACGTGCAAGAAAACCGGTTTCGCCAAGTCTGCCCAACAATGCGCCTATCCGCCCGTCATAGCTGCGTATCAGGCAATCTCGCGGATAGTCATTGCCCTGGTCTCCGCATTTGTTTCTGGCGCTGAGCCATTTTTTCTGGCCTGCCGCCACATTCAAACCGTGCTGCCGCACTTCCCTGTAAAGCGCCGCCATTTGTTGATCTTTCACGCGCAACTCACCCGCATATTCTCCACATATTTCCCGCTCGACCCGCGTCACAGCCTTCCTGCAATCAAAAGACGGCCTATCCGCCCGGGCGATATGACTGTCATGGTCAGCAAGCAAAGCCCTGAATTCATCCCGGTTGATCGAAGGCACGTCAGCCTCTTTGGCAAATCGTATTTTCCCGGCAATATCGGCGTTGCGAAAATCGGCAAGTGCGCCGATATCAATCAGCGTATTGTCCAAAACCGCACCATCAAAAACATCCGCCCTTGGATAATGTGCGCCGGTAAAGTTGGTGCCTTTTGCGCTGACGGGGTCATCCTCCCCAAAAAATACAGGACATCCGTCAGGCACGGTCATGCCGCATTCCATTACAAAACCCGACATATCAGCCCCGTCGAGCGTCACGCCTTCCCACTTGCTGTCAAACCAGCCACCGTCAAAATAGCCTTTGGACCAGTCTGCACCTGTCGCATCAACGTCGCTGACAGTGGCGTTGCGAAACATGATGCCGGGCATTTGCGCGCGCTGCATCTGCGCGCCGGACAGGTCAGACCCTATAAATCCTATTCCTGAATAGTCTCCATCCTGCCAGTTCGTATCCTTGAGCTTTGCCTCAATGAAACAGATATTGGAAAAACTGGCATCACGGAAATCCCAGCCGGAAAAATCACCACCTTTGACAAGCGTTACACCAGGTGCGCGCTCCACCGACAGTTTGGCAATATCGGCGGGGGAAGAGAATTGGCTGCCATCCACAGCGTTTGCCATATCAATCAGAGCATCATCACCCCAGATATCACCCAGCGCCATTTTGCACGGCGGCGATATGTCGTCACCGTCTGCATGGTGCGCAAGGGCAGCGGATAAATTCGCGCAGGCCAGAAGAGCCGCAAAGCTGTATAAAATCTTCCATCCGCGCATATATTTTGCTCCCCCTTACCGTGCCAGCATTGGTCCCAATGGCTGACCGCCAAACAGATGAACATGCAGATGTGGTACTTCCTGATGGCCATGGTGACCCACATTGGCAAGCAGGCGATAACCCGGCTCCACCAGTCCCAGCATCCGCGCGACATGGCCGACACCGCGTACGAACCCGGCTATCTCGGCATCATCGGCTTGTGCACTAAAATCGTCCCAGCTGACATAAGCACCCTTGGGGATGACAAGCACATGGGTGGGTGCCTGTGGGTTGATATCTTCAAACGCTAGCACATGATCGTCCTCATGCACCTTGTTGCAAGGGATTTCACCGCGCAGGATTTTGGCGAAAATATTCTGGTCATCATAAGGGGCCTTGGGGTCAACGCTCATAATTCCACTCACTCTCCCGGTCTGGTTCAGGACATTAATGCGTCCGTGCCGCTTTCTCATCAATTCCTGAAATGCCTTCACGCCGCGCCAGTTCAGTGAGCACGTCATTCCAGCTCAGCCCCATATCGGCGAGCGTCACGAGCAGGTGGAACACCAGATCGGCGGACTCGCCAATCATTTCCTCATGCGCATCGGTCACTGCGGCTATAACGGCCTCGGTCGCTTCCTCGCCCAGCTTCTGCGCCATCTTGCCGCGCCCCTCGTGCGTCAGTTTCGCGACATAGCTCTTGCCGGGATCCGCCTGTCGCCGGTCAAAGATGATGGTCTCCAGATGTTCGATGATGTCTTTCATGCCCATCTGTTTGCGCTGCTATGGCCATATTGGTCAAGGGCAAATGGTGCATAGAAGGCATGCTATGGCTGGTTCTCCATCGTCACCCCAGCATTCCCATACGTCACCCCAGCGCAGGCTGGGGTCCAGATAAGGACGCGTGCAGACTGCAAAGGTTTGCATATGGCCGGGGCATATCAATGCAGCGGCTTGCCAGAAACCGCCAGCCTACCGCCATCCGGTATGTCATCTGGATTCCAGCCTTCGCTGGAATGACGGATGTATGTGGAATAGCTTTTACAGCAGACTGAGTAGTTTTGCACTGGCCTGACTATCGACGCGCGGGCAGTCCTGCATCGCGCAGTGCCTTATGCGCATCGGATATGCTGTGCTCGCCGAAATGGAATATCGACGCGGCCAGCACCGCGCTCGCATGCCCGTCTTTCACACCATCGACCAGATGCTGTAAATTGCCGACCCCGCCGCTGGCGACCACTGGCACGGATACCTTGCCCGCAATGGTACGGATCAGATCAAGGTCATAGCCGTCGCGTGTGCCGTCACGGTCCATGGATGTGACAAGCAGCTCCCCCGCGCCCAGCTCCGCGAGCCGCATGGCATGCCCCACCGCATCAATGCCGGTAGGTTTGCGGCCGCCATGGGTGAATATCTCCCAGCCGCCCTGCCCGTTGCCGCGCGCATCAATCGACGCCACCACGCATTGCGACCCGAATTTCTGCGCTATTTCACCCACCAGTTCAGGCCGTGCCACTGCGGCGCTGTTAATGGCCACCTTGTCCGCGCCTGCCAACAGCAACGCGCGCGCATGGCGGACAGAAGAGACACCGCCGCCCACGGTGAGCGGCATAAAGCAGACTTCGGCCGTGCGCTTCACCACATCGAGTATTGTCCCGCGCGCTTCATGGCTGGCGGTGATATCGAGAAAGCACAGCTCATCCGCGCCCGCCGCATCATAGGCCTGCGCCTGCTCCACCGGATCGCCCGCATCTTTCAGGTCAACGAAATTGACACCCTTGACCACACGGCCATTCTTGACATCAAGACAGGGGATGACACGGATGCGCAGGGTCATTTTTTTGCTCGCTCTCGCTCGCATGCGGTACCAGCCCTCTCCCCCGCCCAACCTCCCGACAAGGTATAATATATCGGGAGATTGGGCGGGGGAGAGGGCCGGTGCCGCGTTCCCGCAGGCTTTTCGCGCAGCGAAAAATAGCCGTGAGGGAAAAAGCAGTCTGGCTGACACCGACTTGCTAGCGAGGATGAACCAAAAAACATCATCTATCTGCCATCGCAATCGCTGTCGCGAGATCCAGCCGCCCGTCATAGATCGCGCGGCCCGTTATCACGCCTTCAATGCCATCATCATGGTGCATGGAAAGCATATGGATATCATCCAGCCCCTTGACCCCGCCGCTGGCGATCACGGGGATCGAGCTGCCGCGCGCCAGTTCCACCGTCGCGTCGATATTGCATCCCTTGAGCAGACCATCACGGCCCACATCGGTGAACAACAATGCCGCCACGCCCGCATCCTCAAACCGGCGTGCCATATCCTCCACACGCACCTCGGACACATCAGCCCAGCCTTCGGTGGCGACAAACCCGTCGCGCGCATCGACCGCCACCACGATCCCGCCCGGAAACGCGCGGGCCATGTCTTTTACAAATGCCGGGTCTTTCAGCGCCGCCGTACCGATAACGATACGCGCCACGCCCAGATTGAACCAGCCTTCAACCGCCTGAGCATTACGGATACCGCCGCCAAGCTGCACATAGCCGGGAAACTGCTTAACGATCGCTTCGACCGCCTGCCGGTTCACGGCCTTGCCCGCGAACGCGCCATCCAGGTCCACTACATGCAGGTGCTCCGCGCCCGCGTCAGCGAACAGCATCGCCTGTGCCGCCGGATCATCGCCATAAACCGTCGCCCGGTCCATATCGCCCTCGGCCAGACGGACCACCTGCCCGTCTTTCAGATCAATTGCGGGAAATATAATCATGGGCTCCACTCCAGAAAACGGGAAAGCAGTTCGATACCATAACGCTGGCTTTTTTCGGGGTGAAACTGCACGCCCAATATATTACCCCGCGCCACAGCCGCGACAAGGGTCTCGCCATGGTGCGTGGTGGCGGCGATATCGTCTGCATCCACCACATCAAAATGGTAACCGTGCAGATAATAGGCTTCGCCATTTTCAAGTAATGAGGCATTGTCACAGACCTGCACATCGTTCCAGCCCATATGCGGGATTTTAATGTCGGGTGAAACCGCCTCAATTGCCTTGACCGTGCCACCAATCCAGCCCAGCCCCCGATGCGTGCCGTGCTCAACACCTGTGTCTGCCAGCAGCTGCATACCGACGCAAATGCCCAGAAATGGCACGCCCTCATGCCTCACGCGCTGTTCGAGCGCATCCACCATACCATCTATCGCCATCAGCGCATCGCGGCACGCCCCGAACGCGCCCACACCGGGCAGGACAATCCGGTCGGCCCCGACCACAGCATCAGGATGACTGGTTATCGAAACACTGCTCGCACCTGCCGCTTTTAGCGCATTATGCACTGAATGGAGATTGCCCGCGCCATAGTCAATCAGCGCAATATTATCAGTCACTTAAAGTGCCTTTTGTCGAAGGAATCGCCCCCGCCTTGCGTGGATCAATTTCGACCGCCTGCCGCATCGCACGGGCGAAGCCTTTGAAAATGCCTTCGATAATATGATGGTTATTCTGCCCGTAAAGCAGCTCGCAATGCAGCGTCAGCCCCGCCGCCTGTGATATCGAATGGAACCAGTGCTCGAACAGTTCGGTGTCCATTTCACCCAGCCGTGGCTGCGAAAAAGATGCTTTCCACACCAAATAAGGCCGCCCGCTAATATCAACCGCAACCCGCGCCAGTGCTTCATCCATTGGCGAATAGGCGCTGCCGTAACGCACAATCCCCGCCTTGTCGCCCAGCGCTTCACTGATCGCCTGGCCGATTGCCAATGCGCTGTCTTCGGTGGTGTGGTGCTGGTCCACATGCAGATCGCCCTTGATCCGCACGGTCAGATCAATCAGCGAATGGCGCGAAAACTGCTCGATCATATGGTCCAGAAAGCCGATGCCCGTCGCAACATCATATTGCCCCGTGCCATCCAGATTCACTTCGACATGAATATCGGTTTCGTGTGTCGTGCGGGTAAGTGTGGCTGTACGCATGCCGTTTTCTATAAAGCCATTCGGTGCGCCTGCAAGAAATTTGCGGCATAATATATCTTGAAAGCGTAAAAGAGCCACTTGACCCGCGCGGCGTTAGGAGCCACCAATGCACATATGAGCGAAGACATGCCCGATAGCCTGATTCCCTATGATGAAATCGTGCAGGAGGCCCTGCGCGCCGTTGTTGGCCGTGTGCTTCGCGAGATTGAGCGCGGCGGATTGCCCGGCGAACATCATTTCTACATCACCTTCAAAACGGCGGCACCGGACGTGGACATTCCCGATCACCTGCGCGAACGTTTTCCCGATGAAATGACGATCGTCATACAGAATAAGTTCTGGGACCTGACCGTGGGTGATGACAGTTTCTCGATAGGCCTCAGCTTTAACCAGATACCTGCCAATCTGCACGTTCCTTACGCCGCGATTACGGCATTTGTCGATCCATCCGTCGATTTCGGCCTACAGTTCCATGTGGAAGGCGATATTAGCGAACCTGCCCCACATGAAAATGCCGAGAACGACCATCCCGAACCCGCCAGCAACGGTATTGATGGCGAAGACGGCTCCAATGTTGTGACTGTGGATTTCGGACAGAAGAAATAGGGCGGCCCCTCCGTCAATTCACATACACATTGTCCCCAGATTAGCGCCTGCAATGGCCCCTTTGCGCGAGATCGCCTGCCCAAACTGTTTTCCTACTTATACCCTGCTGTGTTAGCGTATCATTATATGCAGCTTTATGTGATCATACCGCAATGCCGGAATATACAGAAGGTGGGACCTTCCAGTCCAAGCGGGACCTTCCAGCTTCGTTTGCCATGCAAACGATTGTTTGTAATGACAAAAATGAAAAACGCAAATATAGCAGCGGGACCTTTCGGGTCTTTAGCAATTGGGATAGGCTTGGGATATGACTGAAACACATTCGGAAAGAACCAGAACCGAAACCGACAGTATTGGGCCGATAGAAGTCCCTGAGGCAGCCTATTGGGGCGCGCAGACACAGCGCAGCATCGCCAACTTCCCCTTTGCCGCACATGAACGCATGCCGATCGGGATTATCCATGGTCTGGCACATGTGAAGCGCGCGGCGGCGCTGGTACACAGGAAATCGGCTGCGCTGGACGCGGACATTGCAGATGCCATTGTCGCTGCGGCTGACGCGGTCATTGCAGGACAGCACGATGACCAGTTTCCCCTCACCATCTGGCAGACAGGCAGTGGTACCCAGTCCAACATGAACGTCAATGAAGTGATAGCCGGAATCGCCAATGAAGCGTTGGCGGGCACACGCGGCGGCAAATCACCCGTGCATCCTAACGATCATGTCAACAAGGGACAGAGCAGCAATGACAGCTTTCCGACTGCCATGCATGTAGCAGCGGCAATAGCTGTACAACAGAAGCTGAAAGCGGCGCTGGGTTTCTTGTCGCATGAACTGGGCCGGAAAAGCGCCGATTGGATCGATATCACAAAAATCGGCCGCACCCATTTGCAGGATGCGACACCGCTTACATTGGGGCAGGAATTTTCCGGATATGTGGCACAGCTACATTCCTGCCAGGAAAAAATAGATAACGCATTCGGGGATCTGCTTCAGCTGGCACAAGGCGGTACGGCGGTAGGCACCGGACTCAACGCACCGCCGAATTTTGGCGAGGATATTGCAAGGGAAATCAGCAAAGCCACAGGCCTCAATTTCAAAAGTGCCCCTAATAAGTTCGCCGCATTGTCGAGCCATGATGCATTGGTTGATTTTTCAGGACACCTCAACACCCTAGCTGTTGCGCTCACCAAAATCGCAAATGACATCCGCCTGCTGGGTTCAGGCCCACGTTCCGGCTTGGGAGAAATTACCCTGCCCGCCAATGAACCGGGCAGTTCGATCATGCCTGGCAAGGTCAATCCCACGCAATGCGAAATGCTGACCATGGTGGCCGCACAGGTGATCGGCAACCATCAGGCGGTGACGGTTGGCGGCATGCAAGGGCATCTCGAACTTAATGTCTTCAAACCGGTGATAGGTGCCAATGTGCTGCGTTCGATCGACTTGCTTGCAACCGGTATGGAGAGCTTTGCCATACGCTGCGTCGCGGGGCTGGAACCGAACAGGGAGCGCATTGCTGAGCTGGTGGACCGTTCGCTGATGCTTGTCACTGCGCTAGCCCCGGTTATCGGTTATGACAATGCCGCAAAAATCGCCAAATATGCCCATGAAAATAGCCTGACACTCAAGCAGGCCGCGCTGGCCCTGAAACTGATTGACGAAGCGACTTTTGACGAACATGTCCGGCCAGGCGACATGACAGGATAGAACCAAGATGGAACATCTGCCCCTTTGCTGTGTTATATAGTCAAAGCAATAAGGACCATTCAGGGGATATATGTATATTTTTGCAGCAGCAAATACGACAGATACAACAGACACTGCGGCCGAAATCGCAGAACAACTTAACCCAGTAGAAAAACTGACCCAGCAGGTCATCGATATAGGCAACGGGTTTTTCAACATATTGCCCAATCTTGCGATTGGTATATTCGTCATACTTGTTACATGGATTGTCGCCAAACTGGCGCGCAAGCTGGCTGATCGCATCATTCGCAAGGCCGATTTGCGCCCGTCGTTGCGTGAGCTTATCGAAACGCTGATCTCGGTCGCGATCTGGATCGTCGGCATCATGATTGCCGCAACGGTAATGATACCCAGCCTGACGCCCGCTGGCATGCTCGCTGGGCTGGGTCTGGGTACCGTGGCTATCGGCTTTGCATTTCAGGATATTTTTGAAAATTTCCTGGCCGGCGTGCTTATCATGATCCGTAAGAAAATGCGGATCGGTGATGTCATTCAATGCGAAGGCATTACCGGCAGAGTCGAGCATATCACGTTGCGCGAAACGCATGTGCGCCGCCTTTCAGGTGAAATCACGATAGTTCCCAATTCAATGCTGTTCAAAAATCCGGTGGAAATCATGACCGATGATCCACAGCGCCGCCATGAAATTATTGCCGGTGTTTCCTATGATACCGATCTGGAAATGGCGCGCGATGTGATCCGCAAGGCTGTCGAAACAGTGGACGAAGTCGACAAGGACAGGCGGATTGATGTTTTCGCCTGTGAATTCAACTCCAGTTCAGTGGATTTCCGTGTCCGCTGGTGGTCAGGTTCAAAACCCTATGACATGCATAACAGCAAGGATCTGGTGATCCGCGCTATCAAACGCGCACTGGACGATGCGAATATCGAAATTCCATTCCCATATGTCACGCATACGTTTAAGGAAGCGATGAAGATCGAAAAGGGAAATGATAATGGCACAAGCTGAACCCGATAAGCCGGTTGTGGCCAAAGTGGCGGAAGAGGCCTTGCCCAAGGCGGAGACACGCGCGTTATGGTCCGATGTTGCATTGCGCAGTGCAACGCGCATTGTCCGCAATGGCCTGCTGGATACGGTGCTAAGCAAGGTTATGACGCCTGAGGCGCGCGCGCAAACCAAGCCGAATAGTCTGGGCATGTCATTAATCGGTATGGCCGCCGCACGCATAGCAACAAAGTCCCTGCCCGGCGCATTACTGGTAAGCGGGGGTCTTATTGCCAAGGCTCTATATGATCGCGGTGCCGCGAGAAAAGCCGATGCGGATGCAGAACAGACTGAGACTGGCGAAACGCCGGATCAGCATGAAGGCTAGATAGCCCCCTGCCATTGCTTGATGGCATCTATCGGCCAGAGCAGCATCAATATATTGAGCGTCAGATTGTCACGGATCATATAGAGCGTGAACAGCTCAAAAATAACCGCAATACCAGCTGTAAGCAGCATCGGCGCGCGCGATGCGAACCAGAACCCGGCCACCATCCAAAGCGCGTCGCAAACCGAATTGAGAATCGAATCGCCACTATAGCCAAAGGCCATGGTGACCGAGCGGTAACGGTCAATCACAGCAGGCGTATTTTCGGCAATTTCCCACCCGCATTCGAGCAGCAGCGCCACGCATAGCCAAAGCCCCTTCGGATATTTGCGAAGCAGCAGATATCCCAGAGCGTAAAAGATAAAGCCATGAATAATATGGCTGGGGGTATACCAGTCGGAGATATGCTGGCTATTTTCGCTCGACTGCACCACGCCGTGCCAGAAATATATATCACCGCTGGCGCTGATTAATGGCCGGTCCATGGCTAGCAAGACACAAAATGTCGCCGCCAATATGGCAATTGCACTCCATGTCCACTTTTTGCCTAATGCCATGATTTTCTCCCTACGCCCACTTGACGGGAAGCCTGCTATCTTGGCAAGAGCGGATATGGACACACCGCATAATGTTTCGCTCACCAATCCAAACAAGCTTAAACGCCGCGGGCTTTTGTTCGTGCTTTCCTCGCCCTCTGGCGCAGGCAAGTCGACTATTGCGCAAATGCTGCTCAAATCCGATCCGGAACTGAAACTCTCCGTATCCTATACCACCCGCGCACCGCGGCGCGGCGAAATTGACGGCACACACTACCATTTCACCGATGAAGCGACTTTCAAGCAGATGATCGAGGATGATCTGTTCATGGAGTGGGCGGTGGTTTTCGACCATTATTACGGCACGCCGAAAGCGCAGGTGCGCGCGGGTCTGAAAGAAGGTGAGGATTACCTGTTCGACATTGATTGGCAAGGCACACAGCAGCTCTACCAGCGCAATGAAACCGATGTGGTACGTGTCTTTATCCTGCCGCCGTCGATGAAGGAACTCGACGCACGGCTCAGAAAACGTGCGACAGACAGCGAAGAGGTCATTGAAGCGCGCATGGCCCGGTCAAAGGCTGAAATCAGCCACTGGGATGGTTATGACTATGTCGTCATCAACGATGATGTCGACCGCTGTTTCAACCGCGTGCGCGAAATATTGCACGCCGAACGCGTCCGCCGCTCACGCCAGACCGGACTGGTCGATTTTGTCCGCGACCTGATGGCTTGAAGCTGGAAACCCTCTCCCTCAAGGGAGAGGGAATATCATTTAATGTCCCTCTGCGTCGGTCCCGCCCATTGGCGCGAACGCGTTTACGACGCCGCCATCGACAGGAATGGTTGTGCCCACAACATAATCCCCTGCCCGGCTGGCCAGATAGATGCCGACTGCCGCCATATCTTCGGGTGTGCCGATGCGTTTGGCCGGGATGGCTTTTGCCACCACATCGGCATAATCGCGCGCGGCCTTGTTCATTTCCGACTGGAAAGCACCCGGCGCAATGCCGCTGACGATGATATTGTCCTGTAGCAAGCGCACCGCCATACGGCGTGTCAGATGAATGAGCGCCGCCTTGGATGCCTGGTAGCTGTAGGTTTCCCATGGGTTGATTTTCATGCCATCAATCGAGGCCACGTTAATCACCTTTGCGGGCCGTTCGCCGCTGGCCGCATTTTTGAGCAGCCCGTGCAGTTTCTGCGTCAGAAAAAATGGTGATTTAACGTTCAGGTCCATCACCTTGTCCCAGCCGCCTTCGGGAAATTCTTCAAATCCGGCACCCCAGGCGGCACCTGCATTGTTGAGCAGGATATCGAGCTTTTCTTCCCGCGCGCCCAGTTCGGCTGCGAGTGCCTCACACCCTTCGATCGTGCTGATGTCTCCGGGAATGGAAATACAGTTTTCGCCCAACTCCTGAGCGGTCGCGTCACATATATCGGCTTTACGCGCGGTGATATATACCTTGGCTCCGGACTGGATATAGCCTTCAGCAATCATCTTGCCGATGCCGCGCGAACCACCCGTGACCAGCGCCACGCGCCCGTCGAGAGAGAAGAGTCTTTGGACGTCCATATTTCATTCCTTCTATTCACTCCGTTCAGGCTGAGCCTGTCGAAGCCTCGTACCAGAACCCTTCGACAAGCTCAGGGTGAGCGGATTTATGACAATCGCTTAATAGCCATGCAGTTCGGCTACCTTGTTGGTGTGGTAATTGGCATCGCCCAGAAACTCGCTGAGCGCACGGTCGCGTTTCATGTACAGACCAATATCATATTCATCGGTCATGCCAACACCGCCATGCATTTGCACCCCTTCACGCACGGCCAGATTGGCGGCTTTGCTTGCCTTGGCCTTGGCTACATGCACGTATAGCGCAGCATTGTCCGCACCTGCATCAAGCAGTTGCCCCGCCTTGAGAACCGCAGCGCCCGCAATTTCCATCTCGCTGTAAAGATGTGCAGCGCGGTGCTGCAGCGCCTGAAAAGAACCAATGGGGCTACCAAACTGCTTGCGTTCTTTCAGATAATCCACAGTGATATCCATCGCGCCGCCGCCGACACCGACCATTTCGGACGCCGAACCGATACGCCCTGCGGTCAGCAGCGCGCCCAGTACTTCGCCGCCCTGGTCGACTTCGCCAATCACGCTGTCGGCATTGACCTCCACACCATCAAATTTGACATGCGCAGCCACGGCGCTGTCCACAAGGCGTACGGGGTTCACATCCATATTCGCCGCATCTTTCGGCACAGCGAACAATGTCAGGCCATCGGCATCACCGGTGCTTCCCGATGTACGTGCAGCCACGATCAGCATATCCGCCGATGCGCCATGGATAACGAACTGTTTTCGTCCGGTCAGTTTAAAGCCATTGCCGCTACGCTCCGCCGTCATTGCTATCTGGTCAGGGCGATGCTTCGATTTTTCATCAATGGCAAGCCCCAGCACCGTGTCACCGCTCAATATGCCCGGCAGATACTGGCCCTTAAGCTCCGCATCCGCATGGCTGAGCGCAGCCACCCCCGCAACCGCAGTGGTCAGGAACGGTGAAGGCGTCAGATTGCGACCAATCTGTTCCAGCACCACGCCCGCCTCGACATGGCCCAGACCCAACCCGCCATCGTCTTCGGATACAAGGATGCCGGTAAAGCCCATTTCGGCAAACTGCTTCCACAGGCCATGACTGAAACCGTCCTTGCAGTTTTTGTCGCGAAACTCGCGGAAATGGCTGACCGATCCTTCGGCTTTCATGAATTCGCGTGCGCTGTCCTGCAGCATGCTTTGATCATCATCTAGAAATAGTGGCATATCTTCTTTCCAATTTTATTAGTCATTCCCCGCTTGCCTGCCCTCGCGAAGGCGGGGGACCGGGAATCTATCTCACAACAGTTGCACTCAGATGCTAGCTGGTGAGATAGACTCGCGCTTTCGCGGGAGTGACGATGGTTTTCCTTTGTCGCAGTATCACCCGTCCGGCAGCTCCAATATCCGTTTGGATATGACGTTGAGCATAATCTCGCTTGTCCCGCCCTCAATACTGTTGGCTTTGGTACGCAACCATTCACGCGGTTTCTTGCCGCCGCGTGAGGCCTCACTCTCCCATTCAAGCGCATCGCTGCCGCCCGCTGACATCACCAGTTCATGCCGCTGCTTGTTTAGCTCTGTGCCCGCATATTTCATCATGTTGGGCTGCGCAGGATGACTTTTGCCGGCCTTCATTTCGTCCATGAACTTTTCGGCCATGGCCCGGAATGCCAGTGCATCAACATCAAACTGCGCCAGTTCACTGCGCAATATCTGATCATCCAGCATGCCAAGACCATTGAGGCCAATGGCCCCGGTCATTTTTGCGCCCAGCGAAGGCGAACCATCGCCCAGGCCGCCGCCTGAAATCATCTCGCGCTCATGGCCAAGCAGGTATTTGGCTACATCCCAGCCGCGGTTCAGTTCACCCACAATCTGGTCTTTCGGTACCTTCACATCATCAAAGAAAGTTTCACAGAAAGGCGAACTGCCCGAAATCAGCTTGATCGGCTTGGTCGACACACCCGGCGTTTCCATGTCGAACAATAGAAAGGAAATGCCGCGATATTTGTCTTCCTTGTCGGTGCGCACCAGGCAGAAAATCCAGTCGGCCTTGTCGGCATAGCTGGTCCACACTTTCTGGCCATTCACGACCCAGTGATCGCCCCCAACCGGATCAGAAACTTCCTCGCCAAAAGTCTGCAACGACACGAGATCCGAGCCACTGCCAGGTTCGCTATAGCCCTGACACCAGCGGATTTCGCCGCGGGCAATCTGGTTCAGGTAATGGACTTTTTGTTCTTCGGTGCCGAATTTCAGCAACGCCGGTCCCAGCATCCAGATTCCGAAACTCGACAGCGGTGAACGGCAGCCCAGCTTAGCCATTTCGCGTCGGAATATCTTGGTTTCAGCCGGAGACATGCCCGCGCCGCCATATTCCTTTGGCCAGTCCGGTACGGTATAGCCTTTTGCCGCACAGCGTTCGAGCCAGAGTTTCTGCGCCTCGCTCTGAAATTCAAAATTGCGCCCGCCCCAGCACATATCTTCGTCACCGCGTACGGGTTTGCGCATTTCCGGCGGACAGTTTTCCTCCAGCCAGCTTCGTATTTCAGTTTTAAACTGTTCAAGATCGGACATATCGTCTCCCAATTTCGGTCCACCACTCGGGCGATTTTAATCGTGCAGTTAACTCTATGCGGTTTGCAAGCGCACGGCAAGACCTTGCATGTGATGCAGCATGCCGTAGCGGCGGGTGAACATGGATTGACCATAGTGGCGTTCCAGCCCATGCTACAAGGATCAAGAATCATAATAATTCAGCATAAGCTGAAGCCGGGGAGATGAACGGGTGCACGTACCGCTTAAGACCAAATTGGGTTATGGTTTCGGTTCAATCGCCTATGGCATCAAGGATAACGGCTTCGCGGTTTTCCTGCTCTTTTATTATAATCAGGTCATTGGTCTGGACGGCTTTCTTGTTGCCTTGGCATTGGCGACCGCGCTCATCCTCGACGCCTGTATCGACCCGCTAATAGGCCAGTTTTCCGATAATACACGCACCCGGCTGGGCAAGCGGCATCCATGGCTTTATGGGTCAGCCATACCGATCGCTGCCGCGTGGCTGCTGTTATGGCACCCGCCACAGATGAGCGACACGATGACGTTTGTCTATCTTCTCATCACTGCCATTTTCGTGCGGGTCAGCCTGTCCGCCTATGAAGTGCCCTCGCTCGCGCTCCTGCCCGAACTCACGCCCGATTATCATGAGCGCACCACGATTATGCGCTATCGATTCCTGTTCGGGTGGACCAGCGGGCTTGGCATAATGGCGCTGGCCTATGGTTTTATCCTGCGCGCCACACCGGATTACCCGGACGGACAGCTCAATCCAGATGGCTATTCGGTCTATGCGATAATCGGCGCCGTGATGATGTTTATCGCCGTGCTGGTTTCGGCGCGGGCCACACATAAGCGCATCATATCGTCCTATGAAGCGACCCGGCATGATGAACAGCATAAAGGCTTTGGCGAGCTCATAGCCTCATTCCGCTATTATCCGTTCATGATGCTTTTGCTGGCGAGTTTTTTCGCTTTCACCAATCAGGGGCTGTATTTCGCACTCACCAACTATCTGTTCCGTCATATATGGGAATTGAGTGAAATCATGTTCCTCGCCTATTCGCTCACGCTGATACTCGGCGTGTTGCTCGCTTTTCTCACTGTCTCCCCCATTTCGCAGAAATATGGCAAGCCGCGTGCGGCATCCTATTTCGTGCTGGCAGGTGTCATTATCGGTTCGGCGCCTTACTGGCTCAGGCTTGCCGGGTTGTTTCCCGGCAACGAAAGCTCTGCCCTGGTCCCCTTGCTGTTCGGACTTTCCGTCATTGGCACAGGCCTGGGTATTGCCGCCATGATACTGGCCATGTCGATGATGGCCGACGTTGCCAGCGGTTATGAAAAGGAAACCGGTAAAAAATCCGAAGGCGTTTTTTCGGCAGGCATGTTTTTCACCCAAAAGCTGGTGGGCGGTGTCGGCCTTATCCTTGCGGGCAGTATCATTACACTGATTGGCCTGCCAGACGGCGCCGCACGCGGCAGCGTGGATGATAGTATTGTGACCAACCTGAATATGGCTTTTGTGATAATCTCCACCCTGCTGGGCCTGTTCACGGCATGGGCATTCCGCAATATCCCGCTGAGCGAAGACGAGCATCATGCCCGGGTGGCAGAACCAAAGCCGCTTTAGCGGAAGCAGAACCACCCAAAGCACAATATTCTCACGTCATTGATAGTTGGGGGTGGAAATCGCGTCCGATAAGTGACACAAGTTAATCACACGATTAAACAGCGCATGCGCTGAGTCCCCTTGAGCGAGCAGGAGCATATCACATGGAATTCGATCTTACCGAACGGCAGCAATATTGGCGTGACCGCGTGCGCGATTTTATCGAGGCGCATGTCCGCCCGCGCATGGGTGATTATGATGCACAGCAGGCCGAAGGCGACCGCTGGAAAGTATTGCCCGTCATCGAGGAGGAAAAGGAACGCGCCAAGGCACAGGGCATCTGGAACCTGTTCATGCCGCCATCCAACCCGAATCTGGTGCATGTTGATGACAGTTTCGAATTTGATGGCCCCGGTCTTACCAACCTGGAATATGCACTGTGCGCAGAAGAAATGGGCCGGATTGGTTGGGCTTCGGAAGTGTTCAACTGCTCAGCGCCCGACACCGGCAATATGGAAGTGTTCCACCGTTATGGCAGCCGCGAGCATAAGGACCAGTGGCTGAAACCGCTGATGGAAGGCGAAATCCGCTCCGCATTCTTGATGACCGAGCCTGCAGTCGCATCATCGGACGCCACCAATATCGAAACGTCGATCCGCCGCGAAGGCGACGAATATGTCATTAATGGCCGCAAATGGTGGTCATCGGGCGCAGGTGATCCGCGCTGCAAGGTCACCATTTTGATGGGCAAGACAGATTTCGAGGCCAAGCGTCATCAGCAGCAATCCATGGTCATCATGCCAATGGATGCGCCGGGCGTAACCATTTTGCGCCACCTGCCCGTTTTCGGTTATGACGACGCGCCGCATGGCCATATGGAAATCGAACTAAAAGACGTGCGAATCCCTGCATCAAATATCCTGCTGGGCGAAGGGCGCGGGTTCGAGATTGCACAAGGTCGCCTCGGGCCAGGCCGTATCCACCATTGCATGCGCACAGTGGGCGCCGCCGAAGAAGCGCTGGAAAAAATGTGCCGCCGCCTGCAATCGCGTGTCGCTTTCGGCAAGACTATTGCCGAGCACAGCATCTGGGAACAGCGTGTGGCCCGCGCCCGCATTGACATTGAAATGACCCGCCTGCTCTGCCTGAAAGCGGCGGACATGATGGACAAGGTCGGCAACAAGCATGCCAAGGCCGAAATCGCGATGATCAAGGTACAGGCACCCAATATGGCGCTGCAGATTATCGACGATGCGATACAGGCATTTGGCGGTGCGGGCGTGTCTTCTGACGCCGGACTCGCCTCCATGTATGCCGGACAGCGCACCCTGCGCCTCGCCGATGGCCCCGATGAAGTGCATAACCGCTCGATTGCGCGCATGGAATTCGGCAAATATGGCCCGGACAGCGACAACACTGTCTCATCCGGCGATATGGGAGCAACGCGGTGAAAGCGGCTGTCCTGAAAGAAGCGGGGCAGCCACTTGAAATATGTGATGTCGGCATAGATGCGCCCGGTCCTCGCGAAGTCCTGATCCGCACCAAGGCGGTGGGGCTTTGCCGGTCAGACCTGCATTTTATCGACGGTGTTTATCCCACACTGATGCCCACTATCCCGGGTCACGAAGCGGCGGGCATAGTGGAAGCTGTGGGCGCAGATGTACGCCATGTCGCGCCCGGCGACCATGTGGTCACCTTTCTCGCACCTTTTTGCGGAAGCTGTGAGCTGTGTGCGGGCGGACAGCAGAGCCTGTGTCAGGATCCGTCCACCAAACGCGGCGATGACAAGCCGCCCAAGCTCACCATGGGCGGCGAGACGGTTCATCAGTTTCTCAACCTCTCCGCCTTTGCCGAAAAAATGCTGGTGCATGAAAATGCCTGTGTCGGCATTGATAAGGCTATGCCGTTTGATCGGGCTGCGCTGCTAGGCTGCGCTGTTATTACTGGTGCAGGCGCGGTGTTTAACGACAGCAAACTAAAGCCCGGTGAAAGCGTTGCCATTGTGGGCGCGGGCGGGATCGGC
Organism: uncultured Sphingomonadaceae bacterium; assembly: GCA_947497085.1. Classification (GTDB taxonomy): domain Bacteria; phylum Pseudomonadota; class Alphaproteobacteria; order Sphingomonadales; family Sphingomonadaceae; genus Alg239-R122. The sequence goes on along the minus strand of CANMFE010000002.1, from coordinate 717,192 downwards.
CTTTCCGCTATCAACGCCGCAAAAATTGCGGGTGCGAAGACTATCATTGCCATTGATCTGGTCCCCGCCAAACGCGACCTTGCGCTGAAAATGGGCGCAACCCATGTGTTTGATGCGGCCGGGCAAGATGTCGGCAAACAGGTAATTGCGGCGACAGGCGGCGGTGTCGATTATGCAATTGAAGCGGTAGGCCGCCCGGAAACGGCGGAGCTTGCATGGGCCATCGCCAAACGCGGTGGGCAGGCCACGATTGTAGGCATGATTGCGCCCGGTAAAATGGTGACGCTCCACGGCCCCACACTGCTTAGCGGTAAAACACTCAAAGGCTCGCTCATGGGCAGCACCCATTTTCAGGTTGATATGCCGAAACTTGCGCATTTCTATCTGAATGGGCAGCTTGATCTCGACACCATCATTGCCGAACGCATCACGCTGAACGACATAAACACCGGTTTTGATAAATTGCGCGCGGGCGGCGATGCCCGCTCTGTCATAATATTTGACTGAAAGGACCTTCCCACATGGACGCCGATAAGGAAATGACCGGCACAATGGATGTGCCCGACAAAGACAAATTGGATGAAGCCAGGCTGACCAGCTGGATGCAGGAAAATGTGGAAGGGTTTGCAGGCCCGCTGACCCTGTCCAAATTCAAGGGCGGTCAGTCCAATCCCACATACCGCGTTGATACGCCAGGCAGTTCCTATGTGCTGCGCCGCAAGCCTTTCGGCAAATTGCTGCCTTCCGCCCATGCCGTGGACCGCGAATATAAAGTGCAGTCGGCGCTTTATGCGCAAGGCTTTCCGGTATCGCGTCAGTTCGGGCTGTGCGAGGATGACAGTGTTATCGGCTCCATGTTCTACGTCATGGATTTCAGCGATGGTGTCGCCTATTGGGATGGCACATTGCCCAAGCAAACGAGTGAAGAACGCACGGCGATCTATCACCAGATGATAGAGACGCTCGCAAAACTGCACAGCTATGATCCTGAAAAAATCGGCCTTGCGGGTTATGGCAAACCCGGCAATTATTGCGCGCGGCAAACAGCACGCTGGTCGAAACAGTATAGGCTTTCCGAAACCGAAACCTTGCCGGAAATGGACAAGCTGATTGAATGGTTGCCCACCACCCTGCCTGAACAGAAAGGGTTCGGCATCGCACACGGCGATTACCGGATCGACAATATGATTTTTGCAAAAGACCAGCCCAAAGTCATTGCCCTGCTCGACTGGGAACTCTCGACGCTGGGTGATCCGATTGCCGATCTCAGCTATTTCCTGATGAGCTGGATACAGCCCGCCGAGGGCCGCAATGGCCTTCTCGGCGTGGATGTCGAGAGCCTTGGCATCCCGACCATGCAGGAAGCACAGGGCCTGTATATCGAACATGCGAAGCTGAGCGAAGTGCCGCCCATGGATTGGTATATGGCCTATAACCTGTTCCGCATCGCCGCGATTTTGCAGGGCATCAAGAAACGCGTGATCGACGGCACCGCATCCAGCGCGCAGGCCGCGACCATGGCAGAACGCGTCGCACCGCTGGCACAGGCGGCATGGACATTCGCAAAGAAAGCGGGCGCAAAGGATTAGCATAAACGTCATTCCCGCCTTTCGGCTGTCTGCTTGCAGCAGCCGCTCAGGATAAACTTGAGCGAAGCTCAAAACGGGAATCTCCTGCAACCTAGCGCGAGACTGACAAAGGCTCCCCATTCGCGGGAATGACGATGAATAGAAAGTGTGAATTATGTCCCAATTCGACCTAACCGGCAAAACCGCCCTTATCACCGGCTCTTCACGCGGCATTGGCCTCGCCACCGCGCATGAAATGGCCGCGCAGGGCGCAAAGATTGTTATCTCCAGCCGCAAGCAGGATGCGTGTGATGCCGCAGCCGCTGCAATCAACGGGAAATATGGCGATGGCACTGCGATTGCCATTGCCTGCAATATTTCCGACAAGGATGGTCTGCAAAACCTGGTCAATGAAACGCGCAAATCATTCGGGCAGATTGACATCCTCGTCTGCAACGCCGCATCCAATCCCTATTACGGGCCGATGGACGGCATTGCCGATGAACAGTTCCGCAAGATCCTCGACAATAACATTATTTCCAACCACTGGCTGATCCAGATGGTGGCACCGGAAATGCGCGAACGCGGCGAAGGCTCGATCATATTGGTCTCGTCGATCGGTGGTATGGTGTCCAGCACCACTATTGGCGCGTATAACATATCCAAGGCGGCAGATTTCCAGCTCGCCCGGAACCTCGCCGCCGAATATGGGCCTGACGGCGTGCGCGTAAACTGCATTGCACCGGGCATTATCAAAACTGATTTTGCACGCGCGCTGTGGGAAAACCCGAAGCTGATGGCGCATGTCGAGAGCTCTATTCCACTGCGCCGCATTGGCGAACCATCGGAAATTGCAGGCGCCGCGGTATTTCTGGCATCCGATGCATCGAAATTCATGACCGGGCAATCGATGGTGATTGACGGCGGCACAACCATTACAGGAGGACTGTAAATGACCGATCTAACCGGAAAAATAGCCATTGTGACCGGCGCAGGCAGCGGCATTGGACGCGCGTCCGCGTTGCTGTTCGCCGAAAAGGGCGCAAAGGTCATCGCCGCCGATATTACGGACAAGGTAAACGATACCGCTGCTGAAAACCCCGAGGCCATAACCGCCATGACCTGCGATGCGGGCAGCGAAGAAGATGTACAGGCGCTGGTCGCCAAAGCTCTTGAGCTACACGGTGATCTGCATATCTTCTTTGCCAATGCGGGCATTTCCGGCGGGTTTGACGGAATATTCGACCAGAGCGTTGAGGAATGGGAAGAAATCCTGCGCATTAACCTGATTGGGCCGTTCCTCGCCATCAAACATGCCGGCAAGGCGATGGCTGATAAGGGTCATGGCGGTTCGATTATTTGTACCGCCAGCGTCGCCGGGCTTCGTTCCGGCGCGGGCGGCCCCGCCTATACCGCGTCCAAGGCGGGTGTGGTTAATCTGGTCCGTATCGGTGCGCAGCAGCTTTCGGGCAGCAATATTCGCTGCAACGCGATTTGTCCTGGCCTGATTGAAACCGGCATGACCGAGTTCATGTACAAAATGGTGCGCGAACGCGGGCTTGAGGACAAAGTGGGACAGCTCAACCCGATGCGCCGCGGCGGCGAGCCGATTGAAATCGCCAATGCGGCATTGTTTCTCGCATCCGACGACTCTTCCTATGTGAATGGCCATGCGCTTGTCGTAGATGGCGGTCTGTCGAGCTCGCACCCTTTCAGCAAACAGAAATTTGGCGAAACCGCGGCTTGATTTCATCGTGTAATGCAAAACTATATCCCCGTATTCCTGCGAAAGCAGGAATCCAGAGCGACGACGTGTAAGTTCGCCCTGGACTCCTGCTTCTGCAGGAGTACATGACGTTTCCCAAGGAGAATATGTGCAGTGTCTTTGACTACAGGTAACCCCGCAGAACTCGGTTTCGACACTGAACGCCTCGCGCGCATTGATGCGCATCTGAAGTCCAGATATCTGGACAGCGGACGCATGCCGCATACCGCGCTGCTGATCGGCAGGGGCGATGAAATTGCGCATCTGTCGCTGCAGGGCGAGGCACGGCCCGGCGAAGCGCTCACGCAGGACCATCTGTTCCGTATCGCCTCCATGACCAAGCCGGTTACTTCCATCGCTTTCATGCAGCTGGTGGAGCAGGCCAAAGTCGCGCTGTCCGACCCCGTCACCCGGTATATCCCCGAATGGAAGGATCAGGGCGTATTCGTCTCCGGCGGCGGTGAGCAGCCATTTATGACGCGGCCCCCTGTCCGTCCGATGCAGATTATAGATCTGCTACGGCACACATCGGGACTGACATATAGTTTTCAGGAACGCACGCCGATTGATGCCGCTTACCGCAAAGCCGGGTTTGAACGCTTTGACGGTGGCGATCTGGAACAGCTAATCCAGACGCTGGCCGGTATACCGCTCGAGTTCGATCCGGGCAGCAGCTGGAACTATTCCATCTCGACCGATATTATAGGCGCGCTGATCCAGCGGATTTCGGGACAGAAGCTCGATGCATATATTACCCAAAACATCTTCGAACCGCTTGGCATGCATGACACGCATTTTCAGCTACCGCAGGATAAGGTTAGCCGGATGACCGATTGCTATAGCTGGCATCCGCGCGAGAAAATGAAGATGTTCGATACCGGCGCGGATACAGCGTGGGTCAAACCACCCAAGCTGTTATCGGGCGGCGGCGGATTGGTATCATCACTCGCCGATTATCATCGCTTCAGCCGCATGCTGCTCAATGAAGGCACATTGGATGGGCAGCAGATTATCGGCCGCAAGACACTCGAACTGATGACCGCCAACCATCTGCCCGGCGGCGGCGACCTCACACAGCATAGCAAATCACTGTTCAGCGAGGCGGAAAATGCAGGCGGCGGTTTTGGTCTGGGTTTTGGCGTAACCGTGGACAATGCCGCAACAGGCGTGCCCGGTTCAATCGGTGATTTTTACTGGGGCGGCATGTTTTCCACCGCATTTTTCGTCGATCCGGTGGAAGAGATCATCATGATATTCATGACGCAGCTTATGCCGTCCAGCACCTATCCGGTCCGCCGCGAAATCAAGACGATGCTGTATTCGGCGCTTACTGTTTAAGCGGTTTCGCGCGCCAATTCGCAAAACCGGGCTGCAGCTTCAAATTTCATGCGGTTTGCTTCGCGCGTGGCCAATGCCTCAGCATCCTCACCCCATAATTCTGCCTGCCATAGCTCTTCCAGATTGACGATAGGCCACAGCGTCTCTGTATCAATTTGGCCTTCCAGTAAAGCCAGCGTGCAGACCAGTGAGCCAGAAATTGTCGTGAGCGGGTTCATCGCGGCAAGCGTAAAATCATCCTGCGCCAGCACGGCCTCTGACATACGCGCCAACGTGGCGGCGGGCTGGTCCTTATAGGAAATGCCGGCGATGCGCGTAAAGACGACATCATATCTTTGCTCTGCCCAACGCAGCAGTGGTTCCCATTCGGCATTCTGCTTTTCTGCCTGCGGATCGCCAACCTCTGCACGGTAACACAGCATGTCGGTTTCGGCATAGGCGGCGATAGGCTTTGCAAATACGTCCCTGTCCGGCGCGACCCGGTCTATCGCCGCATTGGCAAAACCGGTCATAGCCATCGATGCCGGATCAATTTCTTCCCCCTGCGCGCGCCATTCTTCGGCAACCGCTTCGGCCAGTACCGCATTTGGCAATATAAGCGCCGCACGTGCGGGCGTTTTGATCGGTCGTTTATCCAGAAGAATGGCAAAACCATCACCCGACGCCGCAGTGGCAACATCCTTATAGAAACGTTTCATGTGTTTGCTCAGTCCTGATCCATATCGGGCGAACGCCACCGGCGCGCGAGCAGGCGCGGCGCGATAAAAGCCATAAAAAAGCCGATTATGACAATAACGTAATCCACACCAGCCGGGATCCAGCCAATTGCCTGAGCAACCGAAAGCAAACCAATCGCCACCATGATCGTACCCGCCAGCCTTACCAGCGAGATGATGGCAAAGCGCGTCTGCGCAGTTGTATCATTATCCTGCATCCGCTTTTCCTTCCAATATATCAAACAGGTCAGCCATCTGCATCGCCACTGCATCGGCGCCTGTCGCTGTCAGTTCGTGCGTGTCGTGATAACCCCAGTCCACGCCAATGGCACGGACCCCCGCATTAACGGCCATTTCCATATCATAGCTGGTATCGCCAATCATCACCGTTCCGCCGCGCTCCGCACCCGCATCCGCCATGGCAAGGTCAATCATCGAGGGATGTGGCTTGGATGGATGCCGGTCAGCGGTCTGCAGGCTCACAAAACGTCCCTCCAGCCCGTGGTGATGCAAAACCATGGCAAGCCCGCGATCTGACTTACCGGTGGCAACCGCGAGCAGCCAGCCCGCTGCCTCAAGCCTGTCAAACAGCGTCACCAGTCCGTCGTAAAGCGGTTCTTCCTGCATAGCCCCGCTACCACGCAGATGCACAAATGCCGCCTTGTAATGATCGGCCAGCCGGTGGTGCAGCGCCTCATCGCCATCAGGCAACATCACCGCCATCGCTTCTTTCAGCGAGAGACCGACAATCCGCCGTGTCACATGATGGTCGGGTACCGGGAGCTCTTCTGCATCAAAAGCCACTTCCATCGCGCGGCAGATATTGGCCTGACTATCGACCATCGTGCCATCACAGTCGAATATTGCGAGTTTGACAGTCATATCAGCGGCGTCCCCGCCCGCCAGTCGGCTTACCGCCCGGTCTGCCACCAGACTTGCCGCCACGCGCCGGTTTCCCGAATCCGGGTTTGCCTTTTGGCTTTCCTGCGCCTTTCCCTATCGGCTTGCCGCGTCCGCCTTTGGCAGGTGTTTTGCCTGACTTTACGGGTTTTCCCCGGCCTTCATCCCCGCGCTTGCGCCTTTCCCCGCGCTTGTCACGGCGTAGTTGCTTGGCATGCTGGCGCGCATATTTCTTTTCATCTGCACGGCTGGGTGGCGGCTGATCTTCCTCCAGCGGCAAATCGCCAATCTCCAGGTCGAACCCCAGATGTTCCATCGTCTCGGCAAAATGCGGCGGCAGGCCGGCTTTCACATCCAGCGGCACACCGTCAGGGTGCTCAAGGCGCAGCCGCCGTGCGTGCAGGTGCATCTTGCGACTGACTTCACCCGGGAGATACGCTTCTTTCAGGCCATATTTGCCATCGCCGATAATCGGATGCCCAATCGCCGCCATATGCACGCGCAGCTGGTGCGTCCGGCCCGTAAATGGCTGTAATTCCACCCATGTTGCCCGGTTCCCGGCGCGTTCGATAATACGGTAGCGGGTTTTGGCGCTCTGGCCGTTTTCCTCGTCCACCACCATTTTCTCGCCACCCGATCCGGGCTGTTTCGCAAGCGGCAGTTCGATCACGCCATCGGTAATTTCAGGCACGCCCTTGATAAGTGCCCAGTATATCTTGCGCGCGCTGCGCCCGGAAAACCGCTTTGAGAAAAACGCAGCATTCCCCGAACTACGCGCCAGCAGCAATACCCCGCTGGTATCCTTGTCGAGCCGGTGCACCAGCTTGGGTTTTGCGTCCCTTTCATACCGCAGTGCATCAAGCATGCCATCGACATGTGTATTCGTCTTGCTGCCCCCTTGTGTGGCAAGGCCCGGCGGCTTGTTGATGACTATCGCCGCGTCATCGCGGTGAATGACCATGTCGCGCATATACTCAATCTGGTCGGGGGACAGCGGCGCGGCTTCTTTTTTGGGGCCTTTGCCCGCTTTTGGGTCAGCGGGCGGCATACGGATTGTCTGTCCCGCATGGATATGGTCGCCGGGACTTACCCGTTTGCCATCCAACCGGATCTGTCCGGTACGTGCCCAGCGCGACACCATGTTGAAACTGACCTGCGGCTGGTTGCGTTTGAACCACCGATCAAGCCGGATACCGTCATCATCGGCGGCAACCCTGAACTGACGTACATCAATCAGGTCATGGCGTTTTTCAGGCCTAGCATCGTTATTATCCATATCACTCATGCCATTTGCCTTATCAGATATATGCCCGCAAACAGGGCCAGCACACTGCCCAAAACCGATGCCAGCGCATAGACAAAAGCCATGCCCCATTCACCGCGTTCGATAAAGGCAAATGTTTCCAGGCTGAATGCCGAAAATGTCGTAAAACCGCTCAGCAGGCCCACACCTAGGAACAGCCGCCACGGCTCAGCGGAAACGTCGCTGCGCGCGAGCAGACCAACCAGCGCGCCCATGGCAAATCCACCGATAATATTGGCGGCAAATGTACCCCACGGAAGGCCCGGTCCGGCTGCATGGAACAAAAAACGCCCCAGATGATAGCGCAGCGCCGCACCGCATGCGCCGCCCGCCATCACCAGTAAAGTGGGCGCAAGGGATAGGCCGTTTGTCATATCGCCCGCTCTAACGGGTTTCACCTGATTTGGAAATGCGTAAGTTGGGAAGGCGCGGCAATAGCGGCGCGTCATGGAAAAGGGGCCGTACCTTCAAGAATACGACCCCCTCCTTCACCACCGAAGTGGTAAACCGGTATGAATTGTCCTTATAGAATCATGTTAGCGAACAACCCGCCCAATAGCGAGCTATTTCGCGGTGCTGCACTGGGCGGCATATCGGCGGCACATTCCAGACAGCGGGCCTGAACGCCCTGTCCGTCCAGAAGCAACTGCATATCCGCCAATGCGCGCATGGCAGTCAATTTCTGCTGCTGTGCGATGCGGCCAAATACATCCTGCCGCGCGGCCTGTTCATTTGGCTGTGCAAACATATTGGCGAGCAAAGCAGAAAAGCCATCAACCGGCGTCTGCAGATAATGGGCATGATATTCACCCTCTATTTTCGCAAGCTGCGCAGCTTTCGCCAGCGCCTCGTCCAGCGAGCCAAAACTGTCAACGAGTCCCAACTGCCGCGCCGCGCCGCCATCCCAGACACGGCCCTGGCCAATCGCATCAATCTCTTCAGGTGTTTTCCCCCGATTGTCCGAAACGATTTTCAGGAAACGGCCATAATTATTTTCGATGCTCGACTGAATAACCGTATCCAGGCTTTCATTGAAGCCGCCCACCAGGTCAGGCTGTCCAGACAGCGGCGTGGTCGTCACGCCATCGGCATTGACGCCATATTTTGCCAATGTCTTTTCAAAGCTGGGCAATACCGCGAAAATGCCGATCGAACCCGTGATAGTGGAGGGTTCCGCCATGATATGGTCACCTGCGGTAGCCACCCAGTACCCGCCGCTGGCCGCGACATCGCCCATGGAAATCACCACCGGTATTTTCTTTTCACGGTACGCATTCATCGCGCGGCGCATCTGCTCGGAAGCAAGCGCGCTGCCGCCGGGTGAATTCACGCGGACAACCAGCGCCTTGAGATCATCAGCCGCAAGTCCTTTATAGAGCAGCTCCGCAATACGGTCGCCTGATGCTACGCCCGGCCCTGCATTGCCATCAACAATCTCGCCGGAAATCGTGGCGACACCGATACGTTCGCCCGGCGTTTCCGCTTCATTGGCAGCAAGCCAGACATTCAGGGGGGTGTGGTCATAATTGCCCGCTTCTCCATCTTCATCAAAACCGGCCTTTTTGGCGACATGGCGACCAAATTCGACCCGGCTGCCAATCTTGTCGACCAAACCATTGTCGATAGCCATTTTGGCCAGATCACCATTTGCCGCTGTCACAGCCGATGCCGGTTCCTGCGTCACCGCATCCAGTTTTGCCTTGGGCCGCGCCTTGCCGACTTCTTCTTTCCACTGCGACCAGAGCGCATCATAAAGCGCCTGCGCATTTTCCTTGGCTTCGGGCGACTGGCTCGATCGGCTATAGGGTTCCACCGCTGATTTATAGGTGCCCACCTTGTAAATATGCGCGGTGATGCCCAGCCGGTTTATCAGATCGCTATAGTAAAGGCGGCTGCCACCGGGACCGCTGAACAGCGCCCCGCCCATATCATCCATCCAGATTTCATCGGCATGCGCGGCAAGCTGGTAACTGTCATCATAATAGGCGGTGGCAAAAGCATAGACGGGCTTGCCCGCTTTTTTCACCTTGTCAATCGCCTCACCAACACGCGTCAGGCTAACCTGGCCGCCGCCCATGAAACGGTCAAGGTCCAGAACAAGCGTCTTGACATTGTCATCGCCAGCCGCACCCTCAATCGCGTGCACCACGTCGCGCAGCTGATATTCCTGGGTCGGCACGGAACCGCTCGTCAGTACGGCAAAAGGGTCAACTTCGGTCTTTTCCTCGACAAGTACGCCATTCAGGTCAACGAGCAATGCGCCTTCCTTGACTGATGCCGGATTGGGTGAGGAAGACATCAGGGCGAACAGTGCCATGAAAAACAGGAGCATGAAGACAAGCACCAACCCGTCCTTGACTGCCACCAGTATTTTCCATGCTTTTTTGACGAAATCCATATGCCTTGGTCCTTGCCTTGATTTGGCAATTACTTAGGTGCGCTACCACAGAAATGCCAGATATTAATCCATGAAGACCGGGCCCGGTTCGATAAAAGCCGAATAAAGAGGCGCCGCCATTTCCATGACAGCGCCCTATCCGATATTCGTGACTGACCCAGCCTCTTGCCGCAATGGCTGCTTACCAACGGATCAGCCGGGGAATGATGAGCCAGCCTATGAATGTGCTGATCCCCACTGCGAGCGGGAACCATACGCCATTATAGGCAACAGCATTGAACGGGCAGTGAAAACTATAGGCGGCGGCACCAAAGCTGCCTGCAGAAAGCCCGATCAACGTCCCCGTGAGCGGCAGATTGGTAGGCGCACCGCGCCGCATCCACAATGTCATCGCACCGCCAATGAACAGCGACGCCGTAACACTGGTCACCAGGCATTTGACCGATGACACCGTATGGAAATCTGCCATGAAAAGCTCGGTATCAACCAGCAGCGTCACAAATGCCGAAACAGGAAATAGCAGCGCCGCCATGACAGCCCATTTCCAGTAGATCGTGCCTGATTGCCGCTTTTCTGTCGCTATCGCCGGGCGCCCCATGGACAGCGCGGCAATGCCAGTGGCCGTCCCCAGAAGAAGAAGCATGCCAAGGCGCAAAAAGAACATCGGCGCGGGCGCACCCGCCATGACATCACCGCGAAAGTCGATCGTGGCATAAACCGTGCCCAGCGCCGCCAGCGTCATGACAGCGATGATGGCAAAGCCCCGGTTCAGGCTGATCGGACTGACCGGTTGCAGATCATCGACCAGCGCATCGATGCTGAAACTATTGGATGAATTGTTAATATTATGCGTCATGTCTTTACTCTTAAATTAAATATTATCTGTGCTTTACGGATCATTCTTCAACAATCGTATTCAGTTTTTTAATGCCGCGATGGATGTTGACTTTCACCAGAGATTCCGACTGCGCGGTCATGGCCGAGGCTTCGGCAATGCTCAGTCCCTCTATCTTCACCAGCCGGATAACTTCGGCCTGTTTTTCGGGTAGCTTCTCCAGCAGACTCTCGATGCTGATCTTCGCGCTCACCGCTTCAGACTGCGGGTCGGCGACAAGATTCTCGTCCAGTTCCGCTTCATTATTGCGGTATGCCTTGCGCAGCTGATCGATCCAGCGATAGCGGCCAATTGCGGCGAGCCAGGGCAGAAAAGCGCGTTCCGGGTCATAGCTGGCCCGCTTGCGGTGTACAGAGATCAACGTCTCCTGTACTAGGTCCTCAAGCGCCGCCGGGGCAATTTTCGCCGCGAAATAGCGCCGCAGCCATTTGTCGCATTCGGCGAGCAACACGCTGTAGCACTGCTTGTCGCCCTGTTGCGACGCGCGCATCAGCCGCCGGAATGTTGCATCATCCGCAATCATGGCTCTGCCCTTTGCCCTGGTTCCAACCCGCCAATGCTCAGCCCGCCTTGCCGAATACGCGGTCACCCAGTCGGTCCAGTGCGAACAATCCGCCGCCGCGCGCAATCAGGATAAGCGCCATCGCCACCCACAGAATATGTGTCTGCCACCACACCGCGCTTTCAGGGAAAACGAAAATCTGTATCACCAGCGTCATGACAAGCGTGCCAGCCGCCGCAAAGCGGGTGAACAAGCCGAAAACCAGCAGGATCGGTAAGATATGTTCTGCATAAGTCGTCACATAGGCGCCAAGATCCCCGTTCAGGATAGGCACATTGTTGAAAGGCGCCTCATTGAACTGGAAAAATGTTGTGTCCTTGACGGTCAGGAAACTGCCTTCCTCCACCTTGGTCCGGGCCGAACGCCAGAATATACCGGCCAGCGCAATACGCGTAAAAAGGAGCGCAATGCTCTCAAAAAAGCGGTTGTCCACAATGCCGATGGCTTTTTTAATCAAGTCTATCATATCTTTATCTCTTCCCTGTTGCTGTCAGGCGCAGCTTTCATGTTTTGCAGGTCAGGCGGCACGGCAAATGCGCCCGCTTCGATGACCGCGAAAACAAGTGGCTGCACATTGTCTTCACCCACCAGTTCGATAGCTTTTTCAAGAAGGTTACACATGGAGCCGTTTTTTTCTGCATCTTCCATCACAAATGTCACAAGAGCGGCTGTTTCGATGGGCCATGGATGATAGAAAACCTGCGCTTCGGGCCGCAGGGTCGCAACAGCGGCAGCATCGCGGTGCTGCGCAAGCTCGATAAGCTCCTCCGCCGGTGATGCATTCAGCGGCGTCACGCGCAACGACGGATGTATGCTCAGTGGCAACGTCATCAGCGCCGCTTCATCCAGCGCGGCGATATGATGCATGGTGAGCGGCGGCGCATCGGCAGCATGATAGCTTTCCAGCCAGCCCATTTCGATCGCAGCCAGATCAACACTCGCCGCATCGCATTCCAGCATCGCCAGATAGCCGGCAAAACCCTGCCCGATTTCCATCATAGGCCGCGCCTTGACGTCCGCTCGCTCGATAAAATCGCGGCAGAGGGTGTTAAAATGCCCCTCTCCATTCAGGGCATCGAGCCGCTGCATGGTACGCGGATAGGTCTCCTCCATCGCCACCAGCCGGGCATGCGAAACAGTATTGGCATGGGCTTTGAGTCCCATCATCGTGCGCGACGTAGGCCCTGCAAACAGGTCTTTGGGGCAATGACCGGGGCCATTGTGGAGCGTATCGAGGAAATAGTCCTGCCCCTCGCCCAGACTATATCCGCTGCGCTCAGCCATGTGCAGGCACTGACTGTTGCAATATACCGGTTACCTTGTCTGCCTCTGCCATCAATATGGCATAGTCGGGCACATCTGTGTCCCATTCAATCAGTGTCGGCTTTGCACCTGCCCGGTGGATAAAACGCTCATACAGCGTCCAGGTCTTATCGGTCACATGCGATCCATGGTCGTCGATCAGCATCGGGCCATCATCGAGCATTTCCGTGGCATGGCCCGCCAGATGCATTTCGCCAACGATATCTGCATTAACGGCATCGATATAATCTTCTGCGGACAGGCCCAGATTGGTACAGCTGACCTCGACATTATTGACATCGAACAGCAGGCCGCATCCGGCGCGACGACACAGCTCGTGGATAAATTCGGTTTCGTCCATCTCATCATGGACATAAGCCAGATAGCGCGACGGGTTTTCAAGCAGGATCGGCCGTTTCAGGCGATCCTGAACCCTGCCCACCTCGCGGACAAAATGGTCGAGCGCTTCTTTGGTATAAGGTATTGGCAGCAGGTCAGGCAATCGGTCATGCGCATTGCCACTCCAGCTTAAATGATCGGACACGCTGGCAGGATCATAGCGTTCGCAAAGCGCCGCGAGCTTGTCCAGTTCTTCGGCATGCACGCCGCCCACCGACCCCAGCGACAGGCCGACACTATGAAAGCTTAAAGGATAAACTTCGGCAATAGCGGTAAGCCACCGGTGTGGTGGGCCGCCATCGCCGAAGTAGTTTTGCGGATGCACTTCCACCCATAAGGGATGTCCGGCAGGCTCTTCTCCATCAAGCACATTCTCGTAATGCGCCGCTTTCAGGCCGATGCCGACAGCGGAGGGAAGGTCGCGGCGGGCCCAGGATGGCGAGTCCTGCCGAACCGGATGGGTGGCGATGTTCATCACGCAAGACTAGCGGATCGCTTATCCAGCGAAAAGCTTATTTCTTGACTACAGGCTTCGCATTTCCTTTACGGGGTTTGAGCGAGCCACCCATTTTTTCACATGAACCCTTGGAAACATATTTCCAGGCATTGCCCTGATAATCCTTGGTCGATGTACCTGCACATGTCGTGCCAGGGCCAGCGGCACAGTCATTCTTGCCGGCAAGGGCAACGCCATAGCATTTTTCCTTTGCACCCGCTGCGCTGGCTGGTGTTGCGGAAAGTGTGGCCGCAGCGGCCATGGCGGTTGCAATGGTGCCAAGCTTCAGGGCGTTTCTTGTAAGAGAATTGTTCATGGGGATATGCCTTTCAGTATATGTAATGTTTATTTTTCAACTGTGACGCAAAAGCGAGACTGCAGCGTCATGGGGAGTTTCGTGGCGGCAGCGGCAAAGGTTACAATCCGCCCCAAAAAATTATCGAAAATCTGCATGGCATCGCTTGACGCAGCGCGCCGCAGCGCCATATAGGCCTCGTGTTAGCAGTCTCTTTAGGAGAGTGCCAATGCGAGTCTGTAATCATGCAGATTACTCAAAACAAAGCTAATTCAATCACTTTTATATGAAAGGGTGAAGCCATATGAAATTTCGTCCACTCCATGACCGCGTACTTGTACGCCGTATTGAGGCCGAAGAAAAAACCGCTGGTGGAATTATCATTCCCGACAGCGCACAGGAAAAACCATCTGAAGGCGAAGTCGTTGCTGCAGGTGCTGGCCAGAAAGATGAAGCCGGCAAGATAACCGCGCTTGACGTGAAAGCCGGTGACAAGATTCTTTTCGGCAAATGGTCCGGTACTGAAGTCAAAATCGACGGTGAAGACCTGATCATCATGAAAGAAAGCGACATTCTCGGCATTCTGGGCTGAGAGAGGCGCAAATCTAGTTGAACCAATCCCGTTAGTCCTGAGCTTGTCGAAGGGACGTTTATCAATACCGCAAAACGCACTTCGACAAGCTCAGTGCTAACGGTTTTTGAAACGGGAACATAAAAAGGAACAAACACAATGTCAGCAAAAGACGTAAAATTCGGGCGCAGCGCCCGTGAAGGCATTCTGAAAGGCGTAGACATTCTCGCTGATGCCGTAAAAGTGACACTCGGCCCCAAAGGCCGCAATGTTGTTATCGACAAATCTTTCGGCGCGCCGCGCATTACCAAGGACGGCGTGACCGTCGCCAAGGAAATCGAACTGAAAGACAAGTTCGAAAATATGGGCGCACAGATGGTCAAGGAAGTGGCTTCCAAAACCAACGATATTGCTGGTGACGGCACGACAACCGCGACAGTGCTGGCCCAGGCCATCGTCCGCGAAGGCATGAAATCAGTGGCCGCGGGCATGAACCCGATGGACCTGAAACGCGGCATCGACTTGGCCGTTGGCAAAGTCGTGGAAAACCTGGCGGGCCGTTCCAAGCCGGTTGCAGGCAGCGAAGAAGTCGCACAGGTCGGCATCATCTCTGCCAATGGCGACGTGGAAGTTGGCGAGAAAATCGCCGAAGCCATGGAAAAAGTTGGCAAGGAAGGCGTTATCACGGTTGAGGAAGCCAAAGGTCTCGACTTTGAACTCGACGTTGTGGAAGGCATGCAGTTTGACCGCGGCTACCTCTCGCCTTACTTCATCACCAACCCGGACAAGATGACAACGGAACTCGAAAATCCGTACATCCTGATCCATGAGAAGAAACTGACCAACCTGCAGCCCATGCTCCCGATCCTGGAAGCAGCCATGCAGTCTGGCCGTCCTCTGCTCATCATTGCCGAAGATATTGAAGGCGAAGCGCTGGCGACCCTCGTGGTCAACAAACTGCGCGGCGGCCTGAAAATCGCGGCTGTCAAAGCCCCCGGTTTCGGTGATCGCCGTAAAGCGATGCTCGAAGATATTGCCATCCTGACCAAAGGCGAGATGGTTTCCGAAGATCTGGGCATCAAGCTTGAAAACGTGACGCTCGGCATGCTGGGCGAAGCGAAATCTGTCACGATCGACAAGGACAACACCACCATCGTTGATGGCGCTGGTGACAGCACATCCATCAAGGCGCGTGTGGAAGCGATCCGTACGCAGATCGAAAACACCACGTCCGACTATGACCGTGAAAAACTGCAGGAACGCCTCGCGAAACTGGCTGGCGGCGTTGCTGTCATCAAGGTTGGCGGCGCGACCGAAGTTGAAGTGAAAGAGAAGAAAGACCGTGTTGATGACGCGCTGCACGCCACCCGCGCAGCTGTGGAAGAAGGCATTGTCCCTGGCGGCGGTACTGCCCTTCTTTACGCCACGAAAGCCATTGAAGGCCTGACAGGCATTAATGACGACCAGACACGCGGTGTCGATATCGTGCGCAAGGCGCTTTACGCACCTGTGCGTCAGATCAGTGAAAATGCGGGCCATGACGGCGCGGTTATTTCTGGCAAACTGCTTGACGGCGGTGACGAAAACCTTGGCTTCAACGCATCCACTGATGTGTTTGAAGATCTGGTCAAAGCCGGTGTTATCGATCCGACAAAAGTCGTGCGCACCGCGCTGCAGGATGCGGCATCTGTTGCCGGCCTGCTGATCACCACCGAAGCGGCTATCTCTGACGCACCGGAAGATAAAGCAGCGGCGCCTGCCATGCCCGATATGGGCGGCATGGGCGGCATGGGCGGCGGCATGGGCTTCTAAAGCCCTCCCCACCATCTGCTATGACAAAGCAAAAGAAGGGCCGGAACAGCAGTGTTTCCGGCCCTTTTCTTTTCAGATGCCCTTTACCGGAAGACGGAAAAACACCGTCCCCTTCTCGCTAGGCGCAGGTAATTGGCCAGCCCTTATATTTACCTGAAGCGACGGCAGTATTAGCCTTGGAACATTCAGCGCTGCATCGCGCGCGTTGCGCATGGCCACATAGCCGGCCTCATCAATGCCGTCAGGCAGGTGGACATTATGTGCCCGCTGGTCCGCCACGCTTGTTTCCCATTGCGGTTCATTGCGCCCTTCGGGCGGATAGTCATGCCCGACAAATATGCGGGTCTCATCTGGCAGCGAAAGTATCTTTTGCACGGACCGATAGAGAGTGGCTGCATCGCCGCCGGGAAAATCGGCCCGTGCCGTTCCGTAATCAGGCATAAACAATGTATCGCCAACAAAGGCCGCATCGCCAATTATATAGGTAATACAGGCCGGTGTGTGTCCAGGCGTCGCAAGAACATTTATCGCAAGATTCCCCAAGGCCAGCACATCCCCTTCATTCACCAATATATCAAAACTGCTGCCATCCAGAGCCAGGTCATCCATCTCGAACAGCGATGCAAACACGGTTTGCACCTGCGTGATATTGGCTCCAATCACAACCGGCGCGCCTGTGCGCTCACGCAATATATGCGCCGCGCTCAAATGGTCTGCATGGGCATGTGTCTCCAGGATATAGCTTAACTCAAGCCCCTGCCTGTCCAGTTCATCCAGCAAGCCGCTGGCGCTGTCCGGATCGATTCTGGCATCATTGGGACTGTAAGCCAGAACCGGATCCACAATTGCGGCCTTTTTACTGTCAGGGTCACTGACAATATATGTGATTGTATTGGTTGCATTATCAAAAATGCCTTGAACTACCGGATGCATAGGAAACTCCATTAATCTATATTTTATATTAGCACTTGCTAAATTAGTTTCAACTAATATATTTGCAATATGGCTGATATTTCAATTTCCAATCTCGCACAGTTTAAAGAAAGTGCATCACGCGCGGCGCGCCTCCTGAAACTGATCGGCAACGAACAGCGCCTGCTGGTTTTATGCCAGCTGGTTGAAAAGGAAATGTCCGTGGGAGAGCTGCAGGCAGGCACCGATTTATCACAATCTGCCCTTTCACAGCACCTCGCCCGTATGCGCGATGATGGTATCGTTACAACCCGCCGCGAAAAGCAGATGATATTTTATAGCATTGCTGATGAAGCGACCCTGCAGGTGATGCAAACACTCGCAGCAATATTTTGCCCATCCGGCAAGGAGGATTCATGACAAAAGGAAACAATTATATAACGCCGCAGGAAGCACAGCAGCTTATCGCGGAACAACGCGCCATATTAGTCGATGTGCGCGAACATGACGAATTTGCACGTGAACATGTTGCGGGATCTGTTTCTCTCCCCTTATCCGGCATTCACGCCAACGATATAGCCCGACTGCAAGGGTCAGCAATCATCCTGACCTGCCGATCGGGCATGCGCACCGGTACAGCATGCCAGCAAATTGCTTTGCAGCATCGTGGCGACACATTTGTCATGCAAGGCGGGCTTGATGCGTGGAAGAAGTCTGAATTTCCGCTTGTAGTAAACAAAAGCGCGCCATTGGAAATGACGCGGCAAGTCCACCTCGTTGCAGGATTGCTTGTCCTGCTTGGCATTATACTGGGCAATCTTGTACATCCTGCCTATTTTGGTATTTCGGCCTTTGTCGGCATAGGCCTGACATTTGCAGGGGCCACCGGTTTTTGCGGTATGGCGCGGCTTTTGGCCCTTGCACCCTGGAACAGGGTTGCGAGCGGCTAAATGGAGGCTGTACCCAGCGCACTCCTGCTTGCCGCTATGGGCGGTATATTAATCGGCTTCTTCCTGTCTGTATTTGGGGGCGGCGGGTCGGTGCTTGCAACGCCCTGGCTGATTTACATTGTCGGAATTGCCGATACTCATATTGCTATCGGTACTTCAGCCACCGCCGTGACCATCAATGCAGCACTTGGCCTTATGGGTCAGGCGCGCATGGGCGAAATCAGATGGCCATGCGCCATTATCTTTGCCATATTCGGCCTGTCCGGTTCATTCGCCGGTGCCTCTCTTGCCAAGCAGACGGACGGGCAAGTGCTACTGATATGGTTTGCCCTGGCAATGGGCGCCATCGCCATATCCATGCTGATACCCCGCAAAAATACAGGCAGCCCCGACATCAGGTTTTACCCCAGAATGACTTTACGTCTGGCACCGATTGCCCTTGTTGCAGGATTTGCTGCTGGGTTTTTCGGGATAGGAGGCGGTTTTCTGATTGCACCGGGCCTTATGGCGGCAACGGGTATGACACTCTCCAATGCCATGGCCTCGTCTCTGGTTTCAGTCAGTGTTTTCGGAGCAGCTACAAGTACGAGCTATGCCTATTCCCAATTGGTAGACTGGTCATTAGTCGCTGCCCTGGTTGTCGGCGGCGGCATTGGAACTCTGGCTGGACTGCCCGCTGTCAGATTGCTTGCAAAAAAGCAAAAACTGGCCCGGCAATTATTCGCGCTGATGGTATTGGCTGTGGCGACATTCGTCGGCTGGTCCGCCACGATTTAGATTAATATAAGGTGACGGCTCTGTAAAAGAAAAGGCACGCCCTTTTGGGGCGCGCCTTCCTGTATCTGGATTAAGCGTAAAGCTTAGTCCTGCATGGCTTTGCCTGTTTCTTCAACAACTTCACCTGTTGCGTCAACGGCGCCGTCAACAGCTTCCGCTGTCGCGTCTGCAGCACCTTCAACGGCTTCGCCTGTGGCTTCAGCAGCACCTTCAACAGCATCACCTGTGGCTTCAGCTGCATTGGAGACGTCTTCAGCCATCGAATCCGCTGTTTCACCAGCAGCGTCCTGTGTCTGCTCTGAACAAGCTGAAAGACCAAGAGCAGCAACGGCAACAGCGCCGGCAATTACAAATTTACGCATAGTTAATAGTACCTTTAGTAGTTAAACCCAGGGAGTTAAGAACAAATTCTTGCCTCCCATATCTTCAATATAGATGTTCGTTGCCATGGCCGCAAGGAAACAACCGTTTACACGCCAATTTTGCAAAAACGCTATTTGATTAAATATTTGTAAGACATATATTTTTTGAAAATAAAAATGCATATAGATACACGTTTTTACATTAGGATATGTTGCCTTTACAACCCAAAACGGTGCTTTCTGGATCAAGTCGTTTTGAATAGAGGACGGGTTCCAAATTTTCATATCATGGCCCTATGGCCATCTCCGGCATGAGATATTTCCAACCGCCTGAGAAACAAGTGTCAAAATGTTACTCGTTAATAACGATAATTTAGGTTATTGTAGCCACCATGTTTTTAGGCATAGCCTGGCATCTATGCGCTCGGGAGCCGCAGATACAGTCCCGGTTGGCAATAATATTACTACAAGGACTATCACAAATGACACCTTTCAAGCTCAAAAGTGGTGCCGCACTAGCTATTATCGCAATGCTAAGTGCATGCGGAGGAGGCGACAATAATAGCCAGACTGTCGTGACGGCTCCACCAACCGCTGGTACGCCCACACCATCACCGACTCCTACGGCTACCTGCTCGCTTTCCTCACGCCAACAGTTTGCCAAGGCAGTCATTGACGAATGGTATCTGTTCCCGGAACTGATCGTTGCAAATGTTGATCCGTCACAATTTAGCACCGTGCAGGATTATATTGATGCGCTGACAGCTACGGCACGCGCACAGGACAAGGATCGCAATTTCACATATATAACCTCGATCGCTGAAGAAAATGCGTTTTTACAGAGTGGTGCCAGCGCCGGGTTCGGAATTCGCCTATCTTTTGCCGGCGGTAACCAGCTTTTCATCATTGATTCCTATGAAGGTGCCCCGGCACTGGCCGCGGGTATTGACAGGGGGGCGGAAATCCTGGCCGTGGGCACCAACCCTAACGACCTGCGTACAGTCAGCGATCTGCTTTCCGGCGGTGATATTCAGCCATTGATCGATGCTCTGGGGCCCAGTGATGCTGGCATCAGCCGTGTGCTGCAGATAAAAGACGCGAATGGCACACGCAATGTCACGGTGACGAAGGCTAGCTTTGCGCTTCCCCCCATCTCACCGCGTTTTGGCGTGCAGATTATTGACGATCGCGGCAACAAAGTGGGCTATGTCAACCTGCGTACATTCATTGACACTGCAGTCCCAGCTCTTGAGAAAGCATTTGCACAGTTCCGTGCGCAAAACGTCACGAGTATCATTATCGACTTCCGCTATAATGGTGGCGGCCTTGTCAGTGTAGCCGAGCTCATGGGGGACTTGCTTGGCCGTAACCGCAATGCATCTGATGTATATTCCTACACCACGTTGCGGCCATCCAAAGCATCGGAAAATACACAGTATAATTTCAAAGCTAACGGGAAATCCATCGCACCCGGCAAAATAGCGGTTATCGGTACAGGAGGGACCGCTTCTGCCAGCGAGCTTGTGACCAACAGCATGGCGGCCTATCTCGGCAAGGATCTTGCACTGGTAGGTAGTAACACATTTGGCAAACCAGTCGGCCAGCATGCCTTTGATGTAGAAGATTGCGATGACCGTATGCGTGTTGTTACGTTCAAAACGGAAAACAAAGACCGTGAAGGTGAGTATTTTTCCGGTCTTGCCTCAACCTTGGACACGACATGCTCGGCACCCGATGACTTCAGCCAGGCAATGGGCAGCCCATTGGAAGCATCAACGCGCCAGGCACTTGACTTTATCGCCGGTGACACTTGCACCCCTATCCCCGCATCCGCTCAGTCAGCACAGAGCGCAGGGCGTTCAGGGCTTGCACGCGAGAAACAGGAAATACTCATGCCGCGCGCGCCCTCGCCTTACCAGCGCGAAGTTCCCGGCAGTTTCTAAACCGGATGATCATGCTTCAATTTGCACCGGTTTATGGGGATGTGGTTGAAGCGGATAGAAAAAGGGCGCGCTTCCGGAAAGGAGGCACGCCCTTTTCAATTCTGGACAGCTAAAGCTTAGTCCTGCATGGCTTTGCCTGTTTCTTCAACAGCTTCACCTGTTGCGTCAACGGCGCCGTCAACAGCTTCCGCTGTTGCATCTGCAGCACCTTCAACGGCTTCGCCTGTAGCTTCAGCAGCGCCTTCAACAGCATCGCCTGTCGCTTCAACAGCGTTGGAAGCGTCTTCAGCCATTGAGTCAGCTGTTTCACCAGCAGCGTCCTGTGTCTGCTCTGAACAAGCTGAAAGACCAAGAGCAGCAACGGCAACAGCGCCGGCAATTACAAATTTACGCATATTAAAAAGTACCTTTAATTGTTGTATCAAGGGATTTAAGAAAAATCTCTCCACCCGGCGCGCTTAATAGTCGCCTTGGGTCTGACACGCAAGCAAAACCACGCATATTTGCGGTGAAGCGTCAAATTGGCACAAAATTCCGTCATGGCTGAAGGGTTCATTGCATAAACTGTCTGCACGCTATCACTTCACAAGTGACGACGCTTACACTGGCTGCTAATGATGGCGCATGACAGACCCAAAACACCTCTACCTCATTGACGCCTCCGCCTATATTTTCCGTGCCTATCACCGGCTCCCCCCGCTCACCAATCCTGAAGGCACACCGGTGGGCGCAGTCTATGGCTATACCACCATGCTGTGGAAGTTGGCCGAAGACCTGCACAAGGCCGATGGCCCCACACATATGGCGGTGATACTCGATAAGTCTTCAAAGAGCTTTCGCAATGACCTGTACGACCAGTATAAAGCGAACCGTCCGCCACCGCCTGATGATCTGGTCCCGCAATTCCCGTTGATCCGTGACGCGACACGCGCGTTTTCGCTCGATGTGGTCGAGGAGGAGAATGTCGAGGCCGATGACATGATAGCAAGCTATGCCAAGGCCGCAGCGCGCGATGGCTGGCAGGTGACCATTGTGTCATCCGATAAGGACCTGATGCAGCTGATCGAACCGGGTGTCGACATGCTGGACACCATGAAAAATGCCCGCATTTCCGCGCCGGAAGTGGAAGAGAAATTCGGTGTCGGCCCGGAGCTGGTCGGCGATATGCTCGCGCTGATGGGTGACACGGCAGACAATATTCCGGGCGTAAAGGGTATTGGCCCCAAAACCGCCTCCAAGCTGCTCAATGAATATGGCGATCTCGACAGCGTGCTGAAAGCCGCACCCGAGATGAAAAAATCGAAAATGCGCGATAACCTAATCGAATTTGAGGAAGATGCCCGGCTGTCGCGCGTGCTGGTCACGCTCAGGGAGGACTGCCCGCTCCCCATCCCGCTGGATGGTTTCAAGCTTCAGGATATTCCGCCCGAACCGCTTGCCGAATTCCTGAAAACCCACGGGTTTAACAGCCTGCTGCGCAAACTGGGCGCGGATGCCGGTGATACAGGCAGCAGCGGCAAGGACGCTTCCAAAGCAGATAATAGCAGCGGTAGCGGCACGCCCGCACTTAAGGAAATGCCGCCCATCGATCATGACAAATATACCTGTGTCCAGGATGAGGATATGCTCAGGCAATGGATCGAACGCGCACATTATCTGGGCATGGTCGCGGTCGATACCGAAACGGACTCGCTCGATGCCATGACGGCGCGGCTGGTAGGGATCAGCCTGGCTGTGGAGCCTGGTGAAGCTTGCTATATCCCGCTTGGCCATGGCGGCAGCGACATGTTTGCCGAAAAACCGCGGCAGATCCCGCTCGAACGGGCACTGGAGCTTTTAAAACCGTTATTCGAAAACGACGCTGTGCTCAAAATCGGTCAGAACCTCAAATATGACATGAATGTGCTGGCGCAGCACGATATTGCAGTGACTCCGATTGATGACACGATGGTGATGAGTTTCGCGCTCGATGCCGGGCGCGGTGTTGGCGGCGGGCACGGCATGGACGCACTCGCCAAGCTGCATCTGGACCATGAGTGTATCAGCTATAAATCGCTGACCGGCACAGGCAAGAAAGCGATCAGCTTTGCCGAAGTGCCGCTGGAGGATGCGACAAAATATGCTGCCGAGGACGCCGATGTCACATTGCGGCTCTGGCATGTGCTGAAACCCCGGTTGTCCCATGAAGGCAGCACGGCGGTGTACGAACGTGTTGATCGCCCGCTAATCCCCGTACTGGCGGGCATGGAGCGTGAGGGCATCAAGGTGGACCGCGAAAAACTCGCGCATCTCTCATCCGAATTCGCCACCCAGATGGGCGAGCTGGAAAAGGAAATCCATAATATTGCAGGCCGTGAATTTGCGATTGGCAGCCCAAAGCAACTCGGCGAAGTATTGTTCGGCGAGATGGGCCTGAAAGGCGGCAAGAAAGGCAAATCCGGGCAATATTCCACCGATGTCACCGTGCTTGAAAAGCTGGAGAAAGAAGGCGTCGAGATCGCCCGCAAGGTGCTTGAATGGCGGCAGCTTTCCAAGCTCAAATCCACCTATACAGATGCGCTGCAGGAGCAGATTAATCCGAACACAGGCCGTGTGCATACCAGTTACAGCCTGACCGGCGCGCAAACGGGTCGTCTCGCCTCAACCGACCCGAACCTGCAGAATATTCCCATCCGCACCGAAATTGGCCGGCAAATCCGTCATGCTTTCGTGGCGGAGCCCGGCAATGTCATCCTCGCCGCCGACTATAGCCAGATCGAGCTGCGTCTCGCCGCGCATATGGCCGATGCCGGGACACTGAAACAGGCGTTTGAACAGGGCGAGGACATTCACAACCGCACCGCGAAGGAAATGTTCGGCGAGGTCAACCGCGACACGCGCGGGCGGGCCAAGACGATCAATTTCGCCATTCTCTATGGCATCAGCCGCTGGGGCCTGGCCGGACGTCTTGAAGTCAGCGCCGACGAGGCACAGGACATGATCGACACCTATTTCGCGCGCTTCCCCGGCATCCAGAAATATATCAGTGAAACGCTGATGACCACCAAGGACCGCGGCTATACCGAGACGTTATTTGGCCGCAAAACACATTTTGAGCGGATCAATTCGAAGAACCAGACCGAACGGCAGGGCAGCGAACGCGCCGCGGTCAATGCACCGATCCAAGGCACCAGCGCCGACATCATCAAACGCGCCATGGCCCGCATGATGCCCGCACTGGAAGCGGCTGGACTGGGTCATGTCCGCATGATGCTGCAGGTGCATGACGAACTGGTATTTGAATTGCCGGAAGGTGACGTAGAGGCCGCCAGCAACGTAATCCGCACCGTGATGGCCGAAGCCGCCGGGCCAATGGTGGACATCAGCGTGCCGCTGGGCGTCGATATCGGCACGGGCAGCAGCTGGGGCGAGGCGCATTAAAGTTCATAAACCTGGAATTCGCAACCGAACGTTACACTACCGGATACGCGCATTCACCCATCTGGCCTGTCCCAGCTGATTTTGCGTACAAATTTTGCCTCTTCGCCCGTCCACACAATCCGGATAAGAATCATTTTCTCGCGCGCGATGGTGTTTGCGGGCACGAAGTCAAACTGCACATCATTATGGTCGCATTGCATGAAAACGGTCATGTCCCCTGCAATATCCGATATCCAGCCATTCATCCTTTCAATTTCAGCCGCCGGTGCCGGCATCCCCCTGAAGGACAGCGATGTGATTACCGGGCGTTCGCCCCTGTACTTCCAGTCAAGTTGCGCCGTGACCCCCAGACATTCCGCTTTCATGCTGTGGGAAAGATAGGTCTCGTTAAAAAACTCCCGCCCCGTAACCGGCGGTGAGGGAATGGGCTTTGCCTCCTGCGCCTGGGCACAGCCGGTCAGTGAAACGGCAAATGCGGCCAGCGCTATTCTGATCGGATGGGTCAGGGTGGCTTCACCTAAACTGTGGCAGCGTGACATTGTACACCAGTGTGAAATCATCATCCTCGCCCCTGTCCGGTTTGGCATATGATCCCGAAAGCGCGAACTCCATGCCCCGCGCCTTGCACTGCATGTGGCTTATATAGGCTGATGCCGCGCTTTTGGATTTCAGCGTAGCGTTTGCCTTGCGTTTTAGCTTATCAGCGGCAGGCTTTCCATTGCTTTTGATCGACTTTATCAATGGCCCCGTTTCGGCGCTTTGGACCAGCTTTATCTGAAACCGTGCGTTGGGGCACTGCAGGCTGGCATCGATTACCAGATGCCCTGCGCTATCAAATGGACGCCCGACAAGACGGATTTCCTGCGCATCATTCTGCGTCTGGACCGGTTCAACATCAATGGCGAACAGGAATATCAACGATAAAAGCATTATGCATCCCCTCCCGAACAATGTGGCCTGTCATCATGTAGATCATCCCTTTTATCAGGCTGCGTATCATTTGCCGCATCAACCACCCCTTCCGACGCATTAAACTCTCTTAAAACGCCGTCTGGACCAAGTATATACTGTGCAAATTCAGCACTATTGGCAAATCTACTATCGGAACCCACAAAGCTATTGAAGGTCTGATAATCGCCATTACCGCCAGGATTATTAGATGGATATCTGTTGAGCATATCACCTGTGTTGTTATACCCGATATCTGGATGGCTATGCACAACGGCTACAATATATCCTGTCCCCAAGTCAGAAGGGACAGTAAACCTTGTCTCCGGCGCTGCCAATCCTAACGCTTGCGCCTCAGCTACTGTTTGACCTTTTGTCAAAGGCCCTATCTTTAAATGGCCATTACTGTCATAATATATGACAGCTCCATATTCTCTTTCGTCTCAATCGCTCTGACTGCGAATCAAATCTGCAATTTCTTGGGCTTTACTATCAACCTCTCTATCAGCTTGGCATTGCCGTTCCAATTCTTCGGCAAATGAATTGTGTGGCATGTCAGAAAAATCAGGAAACGGGGCAGAATCAATATCGCTTGTATCAAACCTGATATTTTCCAATTGATCCAATAAATAATCATCTATTGTGTAACCTATTACGACGATGTCACCATTACCGCCGCTGACCATTGCTATTTCTGCTGACGTGAGCTCCCTCATATTGCTTTGCTTTTACTTTCATTAAGAATGATCTTTGCAAAAAACAATAATGTCAATGATTTAAATGTAAATTTCGTGAGAGTGGGCCGAAGGGAAGCATATATTGGTCCGTACAAGGTACTAGTCATCTCATTACGATGTCACAGGCGGACCTGCCTGCCCCTGTCGCGAAACGCCTGTCCTACACGCCCTGCGATATGCTAGTTTCATGCCGCTAATGGTTCGCCGCACAAACCCCTGGCACCCGCTCTTTCACACCGTTAATCCCGTCCACCACAAAGCCAAAGCCACGCGAGAAATGCCACGCAATGGCGGGACCTTTCGATTTCACCCGGGACCTTCCAGCCTTTTGGCATCGCAATATTTTCAATATATTTTAAATATATCAAATATTTAAGTGAATATTTGACCTGATACTGGCAAACCCATGCGGGACCTTTGGCATGCAATATGACCCTAACCCGCAAGCTCGCGCGTCCGGCCCTGCGGATAGGTGCCGAGCATGCGCACCCATTTGGTGTGGAAGCGTAGCTCTTCCAGCGCACGGTCAACCGCCGGGTCGCCGGGGCGGCCCTCGATATCGGCATAAAATTCGGTAGCGGAGAAACTGCCGCCGCGCTGATAGCTTTCCAGTTTGGTCATATTGACGCCATTGGTCGCAAAGCCGCCCATCGCCTTGTACAGCGCAGCGGGAATATTCTTCACCTCAAACGTGAATGTCGTCATCACCGGGCCTTCAGGCACGGGATCAAGCGGCGCGCGGGCCAACACGACAAAGCGTGTCATATTATGGTCCGCATCCTCGATATTTTCCGCAATCAGGTCGAGCCCGTACAGCTGCGCCGCGATTTTGGGGGCAATTGCCGCCATGGACGGATCCCCGCTTTCAGCTACCAGCGCCGCTGCACCTGCTGTATCGGCATAGGAGATCGGTGTCATGTTATGCGCGCGGGTATAGGCGCGGCACTGGCCCAGCGCCTGCGGATGGCTGAACACCTTGTCATAAGGCCCCTCGCCCATCGCCATCAGGCAGTGATGGATCGGCAGGAAAATCTCGGCCACAATCGAAAGGCCCGATTCAGGGAGCAGGAAATGGATATCGGCGACGCGGCCATGCTGCGAATTTTCAATGGGAATCATCGCCCGTCCGGCGCGCCCGTCTTTCACAGCATCAATGGCATCCTCGAATGAAAAGCACGGCAATACAGGTGCATCATTTGCAAGCCGCCGCGCAAATTCCTCGCACGCCAAGTGTGAATTGGCTCCGGGCGCGCCTTGGAATGATATCGCGCTTTCGGGCGTTTTTGCTGCGATTTCCGCCATTTCGGCGACACGCTTGCTGGCAATTTCAGGATAGCTGTACATGATGGCCTCCGGCGATATCGTGGTGATGGCAGCGCGGCAAGAGCAAACATGCCAAAAAACGCTGGCCAAACGCACAGGAATTGTTGCATCAATTGTTGCATCACGGGGCATCCCGGATTAAGTGGGCGCATGGACATTTTTGGGGGCAGCGTCGCCGCGCCCTCAACAGAAACAAACAGAGGCACAATATGAGCGATAGCAATACGATAGCAGGTTGGGTTTTGGGCGCAGGCATTGCCGCGCTGGGGCTGTCGATTGTCAGCGGCAAATATTTCCACGCGGACAAAGCCGAGCATCTTGAAAAACCTGGCTATGCGATTGCGGGCGTTGAAAGCGGCGAAGGCGGCGATGAGGGCCCGGCGCTTGCCACACTGCTCGCCAGTGCGGACGCCGCCGCAGGTGAAAAACAATTTGCAAAATGCAGCTCCTGCCACACCATCAATGCAGGCGGCGCAGCAGGCATCGGTCCGAACCTGCACGGTATGATGGGCAAAGCCATTGCCAGCGGTTCGTTTGATTATTCCGGTGCACTGAAGGAAGTGGGCGGCAACTGGACCTGGGAACAGATGGACGCCTGGATCGCAAGCCCGCGCAAATTCGCCAACGGCACGAAAATGAGCTTTGCCGGTATCGGCAATGCGGAAGATCGCGCTGCCCTGTTGGCTTATCTGAATTCGCAAGGGTCAAACCTGCCGCTTCCCGAAGCGCCGGCTGAAGAGCCTGCCGCAGAAGAAGGCGCTGACGAAGCCACAGCTGAAGGTGAAGAAGCCGCCGCAGTGGAAGCCGCGGAAGATGCGACAGCGGCGGCAGAAGAACCCCAGATGGCAGAGTAATTCTGCGGATGCAGCCCTGCCTCTAGCGGTCCAGTTCCAGATAGAAATCCTCGACCATGATATTGCGGCTCGCGAGCCGCACCTCGACCAGAAAGAACAGCAATCCGGTAATGGTGAATGCCATTGCAAGGATAAACGCGCCCGCAATGACAAGGCCGAGATAGATATGCAGCAGCGCCATAGTGAAGATCGCCACGATCAGCAGTCCGATCGTGATGGCTCCGCATACACCCATTAGAATGGCGCTGTTGACAATCTTCATACGGCGCGACAGCCCGCGCAGTTCCTCCACGATCAGATCATGTGCCTTGCCGGTGCTGCCTTCATAGGATGATTTGAGTACGCGGCTGCGGTCCACGACGCGCGCAAGCCGACCGGAAAAAAGCTGCAACATCGCGCCAACGCCGACAAGGAGGAAAGCCGGGGCCATAGCCAGCTGGATAAGCCCGGCCATATTTTCCGCACCGATTTGAAGCATGGTTTCACCTGTCTGTGCCAATGAGAAGCGACAGATATAGTGCGCGCCGCGGATTGCGCAATGCGTCTGTATCAATCAGGCCCGAAACGATGTGCCAGTATATGCCGGCATTCGCCGCGCACCAGCGCGCTGTGATGCGATAACCCGGCTTCATAATGCGCGCGTTGCTGCTGTATGTCACTCCATTGCCCGGCAAGCGCATTCCAGGCACTCAGCTGCATCCTTTCACTGGGATGATGCCGGGCAAATTCCGCCGCCAGGTCAAGACCATTGTCGCCCGGCGCAGCAGCGGCAAGGTGGAGTAACATATCAGCAGCGCTGTATGACAATATGCCCGCCACCTCACCGCGCTCTACATCAAAACGGTACTGGTCATGCCAGCCTTGCGCATAATTCATCTGCATTATGTTGAGTGACACGGAGAGGCTATCTGCCGGGCGCTGCACATGGACATCGCGGTGCGCACGATAGAGCATGATCTGCCCCTGTTCCAACCGCCGTGTCCCGGTAAAGCGCAGCTGTACAGGTTCGCCCGTATAGCCCGCCACGTCGTCATAATTATATTCATAATAATCGCTCCAGTAACCGGGACCCAAATAGCCCGCGGTCAGGAAATTGAAATTATGATCATGCGGCAGATGATAGAAAAACGGCGCTGTACCACTCGCACGTACCAGATACTCGCTTTGTGCGGGCCAGATATTGGCGCGCAGGTAGAAATTGCGCGCCGGACGTGACAGCATGATGACCTGTGCTGAATAGCCGCCACCACTGCTTCGTGGTTCTGCATCGCTCACTGTGGTTTTCAGCTCATCCAGTATCAGATCGCCCAGAAAATCACGGTTATTGGCAAGCTGTTTAAGCGCGGTGGCGGCATTTTGCAGCGAAGCTTCATCCTCGGCATCAAAGCCGCCTTGACCCAGACGCCCTACGCACTCCTCCAACGATATGGAAATATCGGTATCTATGTCCAATATGCAAGGCATCAGGCACATCCTGCATTGCGAAGCTGCGGATATTGCGCCTCCAGCTCGGCCAGTGTCCTGGCAGCTATAGCGCGCAATTCAGGCGCTTCGTCTTTTGCTGCCATATGCCTCAGTTCGGCTATACCCGTTGCTATATCGGTGGCGATGCATTCGCGCATCGCCTGCCATCGCATATGCGCCTCACCCTGTCGAGCCAACATAGCCATGACAGGCGCAGTATCGCTGCGTTTCATGGTACGCAACAGTGCCAGCATCATTTGCGTCCTAGTATCGCGGTCATGACCACTCGCTTCGAAGACCAAAGCGCCGCTATTGGCATCAAACTCCTGCTTTAAAACAGCTTTTACCGGTTTGCGCAAAATACGCAGCATCAATATGTCTGTATCTATGGCAGAAAAGCGCATCGCCTGTGATGCGCCGTCAATACGTATAACACTACCCTTTTTTACATCCTTGCGGCCTGCCTTGATACAGCTGGCATGCGTGCCTTCATGGGGAGTTTTCTTATGGAACTCAGCGCACCCTGAACCATGCAGGATTTTCATATATACTATACCCGGTGTAAAGCTGACAATATCGGTTCCAGCGTTCATATGCTGCTGCGCGTCTTGCCATGCAGCAGCATTGACCACAGCCAGCGACAGGGCAACATGCGGCGTATCAACAATTATAACCGAATGCAGTACTCCGTTTGTGAAATGCCGCAAAGCAGGGAGCATAAGAGGCTGTTCAAGCTGCAGCGCCGTAAAGAAATCGAGCCAGCGCAGGGCCCAGTCAGTATTTTTCACCAAGTCTTCAACGGCCAGCTGGATATCGCCTTCAGTCAAGCCATGTCCGGCGATGCATTGCAGCGTCTGGGACACCATATGGCCATCATTTCCACGCCACCATTGCTGTTTGTACGTTGCTGCAGATATAGCAAGTCTACGCTGTGTGGCGCTATCTCCGCTCAGTTCGGTTATTTTGTCATTTACACGCATTGCCGAAACGGATCAGAATAGATCTCCGACAGAAATCGTTTCGTAAATATAGATCACCACAACAATCCATAAATCAGACGTGACGTTCAGATCCGGCATATTCTGCACTGTTGCGCCAAATGCGCCCACCATATTGTCCATATCGGGCAGCGTGCCAATGTCGATTTCGGGAAGGTCCATGTCTCTCTCCATGCTGTTCTCATGATGCAGAAACGCTATGGGAGACCTCCTTAATTGACTAATGAATAGTTTGTAATATCGCCGCCCAATCCCCATTAATGGTGTATGACAAGCATTAGTGAACATGCCGCAGCACTTGAGAAATCACGTGCGGCCAGCGACAGATTTGATCCGTCCGTATTTCAGGGCATGATGTCCCGGCACGGGCATAGCGGGCATATCGGCATGGTTTACCATGCACATGGCGACAACTGGGTTGAACTCGCCCTACCCTATGACAAGCGGCTCATCGGCGACACCGATACCGGCATCATCGCGTCAGGGCCGATCATCAGCCTGATGGACAATGCCACCAGCCTGTCGGTCTGGACACATCTTGGCAAGTTCAGGCCGCAGGTGACGCTTGACCTGCGTGTCGATTACATGCGCGCCGCGCGACCGGGCAAAACGGTGATCGGCCGGGGCGAATGCTATACGATAACGCGTTCGGTCGCCTTTGTCCGCGGCATCGCCCATGACGGTGATGCCGACAACCCTGTCGCGCACGTAGCCGGTACATTCATCAATGTTGAAAAGTTCGTGGCATGAGCGGCACGAAGACACTGGAAAAAATCAGCGCGATGCTGCCACCCTATGCCGAGCATCTTGGCATTGTCGCCGACCATATGCAGGATGCCACACCCGTGCTGGCATTTGATTTCAGCAAAGGCGTGACGGGCCGCCCCGGCTATCTGCATGGCGGCGCGATCAGCGGGCTGCTTGAAATGGCGGCTGTTGCCGCGCTGCGTAGCCACCTTGCCGCACACCGTGATACACAGATCCGCCTCAAGCCCGTCAATATCACGGTCGATTTCATGCGTGGGGGGCTGGAAAAACGCACCTTTGCCATTGGCCGCATTACCCGTGTCGGGCGGCGGGTTGCCAATGTGACAGCCGAAGCGTGGCAGGATGATGCAGATAAACCCATTGCCTCCGCCAATATGAATTTCCTGCTGTCAGCGGCGGAGGGCTAGCCCGTATTGTCCGCGCTCAGCAGCGTGATAACAACTTCATCCCCTGATGGCTGCCCGTCATCCACATCAGCAAGTGGATACACCAGCGCATCGGCGCGGATACGATTGAGCACGGCCTTTGGCACACGCGCATCATGATATACCCGGTCCGCACTGCCCAGCAGGCGGGTTTCGTTGATGGTAAGATCATCCGGATCATTGCTGCGCAGCGCAACGGTAAACGCGCCGGATTGCTGTGATGCATCAGGATTCTTGAGCCAATTGGCAACGGCATCTGCGTCATGCGGCATAAGCGGATCGAGTGCGCCGCCCGGCTGCAACGCCGCATCAATGGCGCGGCGGCGGGCATCTGGATCAGGCCATTTCGCCTTGATCGCGCCGCGCGCCACAAATAGCGCATCGGCAAGATCGCCCAGCGATGAAGGCAGCAGGCCCTCG
Organism: uncultured Sphingomonadaceae bacterium; assembly: GCA_947497085.1. Taxonomy (GTDB): domain Bacteria; phylum Pseudomonadota; class Alphaproteobacteria; order Sphingomonadales; family Sphingomonadaceae; genus Alg239-R122. The sequence goes on along the minus strand of CANMFE010000002.1, from coordinate 684,571 downwards.
AAACGCTGTCTGAGCGCCTTGGCAAGGCCAGCCGATGCCCCGCCCGTACCCATGGCAATCAGAACGCTGCCCCGGTCAATAATGGCGGGCGTGGTGAAATCGCATAAAGCGGGCCGGTCCACCGCATTTACCAGCAGGCCGCTCAGTTTTAGACGCCGGACTGCCGCTACTGCCTCAGCTTCATCTTCTATCGCCACCATGGCGATACGTGCTTCGGTATTGTCTTCGCCAACAATCACCGCCCCGCCGCGCTCAAGCAGGCGACGTTTGGCAACAGCGGCCTCCCCTTCGCCCAGCAGGATAACAGGCTGTCCGTCCAGTCGCAGGAAAAACGGCGTGCTACGCATTGTCCCCATCCAACAGCCATTCGGGCACCCGCTCGGCATCGGCCACAGTGCTTGCCAATATGCGGTTGGCGACAATGGCATAACGGTCACCATCGACCAGCACTTCGGGGACAAGGTCACGGCTGTTATATGTGCTGGCCATGGTCGCGCCATAGGCCCCTGCGGTGCGGAATATGGCCAGGTCGCCTGCCTTCACCACGTCTGTCTCACGGCCCATGGCGAATGTGTCACCGGTTTCACAGACCGGACCGACAATATTGGCCGTAAAGCGCGTGCCGTCCGGCTGCACCGCCGCAAAATCATGATAGGCTTCGTATAGCGCAGGCCGCGCCAGATCATTCATCGCCGCATCGACAATGATGAACGGATTGACCGCGCCCGGTTTCACACGGATTACTTTGGTCAGCAGAACACCCGCATTACCGGCAATCACGCGGCCCGGTTCGAACATCAGCCGCACATCCCAATCCTTCGTCACCCGCGCCACCATCGCGCCATAATCGGCGGGGCTCGGAGGATTTTCACCGGGGCGATAAGGCACCCCCAATCCGCCGCCCAGATCAGCGTGCGTCACAGTGCCGCCTGCGGCACGGATTTCCGCAATCAGCTCGCCCAGCCGTACAAATGCCGCCTCCAGCGGGTCCAGACTGCCGAGCTGACTGCCAATATGCACCGCCACGCCGCGCATGTGCAGGCCACTCAGCGCCGACAAACGCGCATATATGCCAGCGGCTTCATGAATGGGAACGCCAAATTTATTCTCCGCCTTGCCGGTCGAAATCTTGCCATGCGTGCCCGCATCCACATCAGGATTGACACGCAGTGCGGCATAGGCCGTCATGCCCTTCGCCGCCGCAATAGCGGACAGCTCGACGCCCTCCTCTTCGGATTCCAGATTGAACTGGCCGATGCCCGCATCCAATGCGCGTGCCATTTCATCGCCGGTTTTCCCGACACCTGAAAAAACGATACCATCCGCCGCCACGCCCGCTCTCAGCGCACGTTCCATCTCGCCGCCCGATACCACGTCGGCGCCATAGCCTTCGGATGCCAGGACTTTCAGAACGGCAAGGTTGGGGTTGGCCTTTATCGCAAAGGCGATATGCACATCACCGCATGGCGACAGCGCTTCACGGAAAACACGGGCATGCCGCCGCAATGTCGCACAGGAATAGATATAGACCGGCGTGCCCACCGCATCGGCTATGTCACGCAAAGACACGCCTTCCGCGTGCAGGACGCCATTGTTGAGCTGGAAATGATCCATAGTGCTGTGGCCCGTTCAATCTTGTCTGATGGATATGGTGTATGGGAATAGCCGCGTGCGGCCTATTCGGGCGGCAAGTCAAACTCGTCATCCTCGCGTTCTTCGCTGCGGCGCAGCAACTCGACACTGCGCTCAGGCCGGGCCTGCGTGGATGGTTCAAGCAGTTCGGACGGCTTTTTTGGTGCTTCAGCAGCATATGGCGCAACCGGCAGGCTTTTTCCGGCCTGTGGTTTCAGTTCCGTACGATTGCCACATGCGGTCAGCGCAAGCGCCACCACACCGGCACATAAAATCTGCTTCATCCGTGTCATGCGTACATCCTTGCCATAAAAATCACATGTTTTCCATGCCCAAAGCCTGCATTGCTTCGGCCACGCGTTCACGCACTGCATCAGGCGCAGTCCCGCCATAGCTGTTGCGGCTCGCAACCGAGGCATCGACAGATAGAGCCGTGTAGACATCGCCTGTAATGCGCGTATCAATTGCCTGCAATTCATTCAGCTCCAGCGCATCAAGCGCACACCCCCTGCTTTCAGCAAGCTTCACGGCGGCCCCGGTGATATGATGCGCTTCACGAAACGGAATATTTGCACTGCGCACCAGCCAGTCGGCAAGGTCGGTGGCCGTGGCATAGCCAAGCTCCGCCGCTTCACGCATGCGGCCCGTGTTGAACGTGGTTTCTGCCACCATGCCCGTCATCGCTGCCAGCGAAAGCATGAACAGCCCTTCGGCCTCAAACACCGGCGGCTTGTCATCCTGCATATCCTTGGAATAGGCCAGCGGCAGACCTTTCATCGTTATCATCAACGCGTTCTGGCATCCAATAATCCGCCCCGCATGGCCACGCACCAGTTCGGCGGCATCCGGATTGCGTTTTTGCGGCATGATCGATGACCCGGTCGAGAAACTGTCAGGCAAGGACACAAAACCAAAAGGCTGGCTGGCCCAGACAATCATTTCCTCCGCCAGCCGCGACAGGTGCAGGCTGCACTGCGCCGCTGCACCCAGATAGTCGAGCGCGAAATCGCGGTCGGACACGGCATCAAGTGAATTGCGTGTCGGGGCATCAAAACCAAGCGCCGCCGCCGTCATATTCCGGTCCAGATCAAAGCCTGTCCCGGCCAGCGCCGCACTCCCCAACGGGCACTGGTTGAGCCGTACCCGTGCATCGGCAAAGCGCGAACGGTCGCGCGCAAACATTTCATAATAAGCCATCAGGTGATGGCCCAGCGTCACCGGCTGTGCGGTCTGCAAGTGGGTAAAACCCGGCATGATGGAGGCGGCATGCTCACCCGCGCGCGTCACCAGCGCCATTTGCAGCTGTTCCAGCGCGGCATCGGCGGCGTCCATCGCATCACGCGCCCATAGACGAAAATCGGTCGCCACCTGGTCATTACGCGAACGCGCGGTGTGCAACTTGCCCGCCACCGGGCCGATAATCTCGGTCAGCCGCGCCTCAACATGCATATGGATGTCTTCCAGGGCCCAGTTTTCGGTGATACCGTCTTTTTCAAACTCCCCTGCGACCTGTTTCAGGCCATCCGAGATCTGCGCGGCATCCTCTGCCGATATGATATCCTGCGCCGCCAGCATGGCGACATGGGCGAGCGAGCCTTCGATATCCTGCCGCCACAAGGCCTTGTCGAACGGGATCGAAGCATTTATCTCCTGCATGATTGCCGACGGGCCGCCTGCAAATCGCCCGCCCCACATGCTATTGGAGTCTTTCTTGCCCATATTCAAAAGGTCACTTCCATTCGGTGCAGCCATATCCGCCGCATTATTGCTCTCACTTTCCGCCTGCGATACGCAATCAGGCGATGCGGAGCAAGGCGAACGCACCAGAATTGTTGCAAGCGATGGAAACGGAACGGGGCAGGCACAGGGCGCAGCCAGCGGCACACTCGATATCAGCAAGCGCGGCAGCGCCATGCCTGATGTCAGTTTTGAAGGGCCCGATGGCGTAGCTGCCAGCCTGTCTGATTTCAAAGGCAAGCCTGTTCTGGTCAACTTATGGGCCACATGGTGCGCGCCATGCGTCCATGAAATGCCTACGCTCGATGCGCTCGCCGCGCGGGAGAAAGAGCGGCTGCATGTCCTGACCGTATCGCAGGATATACAGGGCGCAGATATTGTTGACCCCTATTTCAGTGAAGCGGGCTTCAAGACAATCGAACCTTTTCTGGACCCGGACAATAACCTGAACTTTGCCTATCAGACCGGCATTATGCCCACTACCGTGCTATATGATGCAACGGGCAGGGAAGTGTGGCGCATGACCGGCAGTATGGACTGGAACGGCTCACGCGCAGCGGCATTGCTGGAGGAAACACTGGCCAATCCTAAAGGATAACCCGTTCTAACCTACATCAAGATCATTGTTCTTTTTTGGACTATCGGCTTTTTTTTGGCCCGCATTTTACGTTTTGGCACACGTTTCTTGGTAACGCTTTTCTTGCTCGCATCACTTTTTTTGTTCGATAAGGCAGCAATTTCGTCCTGCAACAACTTCAGTTGGCTAGACTGCAATGCCATCTTTTTTTCGGTGCACGCTTTGTCAGCAGCAGCACTTACCGCGCCTGCCTGCGCCAACAACACGAACGAAACCAGATATGTTGCCCTCTTCAACATAAGGTAAATGTAGCCCTTAAACATTGCTGTAAGATGAACAGCATTTCGTGCATATCTGCTAAAGCATGCTTTTCAGCTATATCAAGGGAAAGAATGGTGGGCGATGACAGGCTCGAACTGCCGACATCTTCGGTGTAAACGAAGCGCTCTACCAACTGAGCTAATCGCCCCCATGGGGACGCGCCAATTGCCAAAGTTTTTAGCAGTTGGCAACCCCAAAAGACAAAGAAACGCATTTTATTTTACGCGGGTGCGACACAATTAATGCCGTTATCCCGCATACACGCCCTTACAGCACGGCCAGGCCCTGCTCCTGAATCGCCTGCATATAGTCCTGCACTGCCTTGAACGCATCATCCGAAAGCGCGATAAACACGCGGCGGCCATCCCCTGCATCGGCACGGCGTTCAAACAGGCCCTGCTCGGTCATCACCTTTATCCAGCGCAGCGCAGTGGTCGGCGGCACACAGGCAGCGATGCACAGACTCGATACCGAAACCTGGATTTCCTCCAGATGCGCCGCAGTCATGTCGAGCAGCATATCCCATGCCGGATCGGCAAACAGATTACCTTCAAAAAAACGGTCACGCATTTGCCGGGCGCGAAGAATATTGCGAATGGTGCCCGCCTCAAGCGGCTGGACGGGCTTTCCACTGCGCAGGCCGTTTTCCAGTGCGGCAGGCTCGTTTCTATACCCGTTCCGGCCTTCATGCATCCGGCTGTCATAATCGGGGCTTTCAGGCTGTCCTGACAGCTGGGCGAGCCGCTGCGCAATAGCTGAAACCTGCTGTGTAATATGGCGCAGTTCACGGGCGCTGTCGCCGCCATCTTCATGGCTTGCCTGTGTGACGGGACGCAATATCGATAGCAGCGCCATGATATTTTCCGCGCGGTCATGCCCGACAATAATATGCGCCTGCGAGTCAGCCATAAGGTCATAAACAGTATCCAGCAACGGCATAGACGTCATGATGGCCATAACATGGTCGCCTGCCGACATATCGTTGGCGAGTTGCAACATTTCTGCATCACCGGATTGCATATCGATAAAAACAGCGCGCGCGCCGTGGATCACCCCAACATCAGAGGACAATTCGGCGGCTGTATAGGGACCCAGCGGGCGTCCGCCCGCGGCCAGTACGTCCTCCGCCATCTGCGCGGCCATATCCGACTGGTCGCTGACAACAGCCACATTTTGCAGCGAAGATGCCGGATAATCAGTCACCAAATGGATCTTTCACCAAAATCGTGTCTTCACGCTCGGGTGAGGTGGAGACCAATGCCACGGGGCACTGGATGAGCTCTTCGACACGTTTGATATACTTGATCGCCTGTGCAGGCAGATCGACCCAGCTGCGCGCGCCGGCGGTCGTTTCGGACCAGCCGTCAATTTCCTCGTAAATCGGCTCGACCGCGGCCTGGTCGCTGGCATTGGAGGGGAAATAGTCAAGGATTTTTCCGTTCAGGCGGTAACCGGTGCAAATGCGGATTTTCTCAAACCCGTCCAGCACGTCCAGCTTGGTCAGCGCAATGCCGGTCACGCCCGATACTGCGCACGATTGCCGCACCAGCACGGCGTCAAACCAGCCGCAACGCCGCTGTCGCCCTGTTACCGTGCCAAATTCATGGCCGCGCTCACCCAGCCGCTGCCCGGTTTCATCTTCGAGCTCGGTCGGGAAAGGGCCGGAGCCAACGCGTGTCGTATATGCCTTAACGATACCCAGTACAAACCCTGTGGCTGAAGGGCCGAGGCCGGACCCGCCCGCCGCCGTGCCGGAAATGGTATTGGACGATGTGACAAACGGATAGGTGCCATGATCAACATCAAGCAGCACGCCCTGCGCGCCTTCAAACAATATGCGCGCGCCCGCCTTGCGCACTTCATTAAGCCGCTTCCATACCGGTTGCGCGAATTCGAGCACGAAATCGGCAATCTCGCGCAATTCCTCAACCAGGCGCGCGCGGTCAATTGGCTCTTCGCCAAATCCGGCGCGCAGCGCATTGTGATGTGCGCATAGCCGGTCAAGCTGCGGCTCCAGATCATCCAGGTGCGCCAGATCACATACGCGGATCGCACGGCGGCCCACCTTGTCTTCATAAGCCGGACCAATGCCGCGCCGCGTCGTCCCGATCTTGCCCTCGCCGCTCGCATCCTCGCGCAGCGCGTCAAGGTCACGGTGGAACGGCAGGATCAGCGCGCAATTATCGGCAATGGCCAGGTTCTCGGCGGTAATTGCCACGCCCTGCCCGCGCAGTTTTTCCGCCTCTTCCTTCAGCGCCCAGGGGTCGAGCACGACACCATTGCCGATCACTGAAAACGTGCCGCGCACAATGCCCGAAGGCAGCAGCGAGAGCTTGTAGACTTCATTGCCCACCACCAGCGTATGACCGGCATTGTGCCCGCCCTGAAAACGCACAACCGCATCCGCCTGACGCGCCAGCCAGTCGACTATCTTGCCCTTGCCCTCATCGCCCCATTGCGCGCCAATTACAGTCACATTTGCCAAAGCATTATCCTTTACATCTGGTCGGCTCTAATGCCGTCACGTCTCTATCGCCGCAGGCCATCAGCGTCCACCCGCAATCGGACGGTCACATCAATGATCACAGGGCCTTTGCCTCGCCATCATCCAGAATATGGGTACAGCCGAGCAGCCCCGCGTCATCATTTTCATCCAGTGCAGCGATTGTCCGCCAGCCATCCGCACGCAGCTGTTCAGCGGCCCGCACATCATGGCCGAACGGCAGAAACAGATATCTGCCCGGTGCCCGCCTGCCGCCCGCCTTTGTCAATGGATCGGGATAAAGCGAAAATCCTGTCGCCACCTCACGCTGACCATCGCCATGACGGATTGTATAAGTACCGCCCCGGCCCAAAGCGCCCGAATATCCCTCTGCAAAGATCGAGAATCCGAACCAGCTTTGATATTCAAAGCCGTGCCTTTCGGTGGGGTCAAGCGTTACATTGACGTCGCCATCAATCGGCGCAGCAATTTCGCGCAGCGCTTTAATCCGTCCGGCAAGCGCGCCGCCCGCATCAATCGCGGTCAGTTTCTCCAGTGCATCATCCAGCGGTCCGGCGGCATAGAGCAGCGGCAAATACGCATCCGCGCCCAGGCCCGCGATACCGCCTGCATCCTTGGCATCCAGTTCGCGCCGTACCGCATCAATTTTATCCGTATCCAGCGGGAAAGCAGATGCCGCCAGCGTATCAACCAGATCGGGCAGCGTAAAATCTATGCTGATATTCTGCACACCCGCCGCCTTGAGCGCCTCTATCGCCACGCTCACCATTTGCACCGTAGCGGCAACACTGTCATTGCCGATAAGCTCCGCGCCCAGCTGTGTCCGCTCGCGTTCTGGCTCCAGCTGCCCCGCACGGATTTTCAGCACTGGCCCGCAATAGCTCAGGCGAAGCGGCCTTGGCGCCGACGCCAGCCCCGTGCTGGCAATCCGCCCGACCTGCACTGTAATATCCGACCTGAGCGCCAATGTGCGCAGTGACACTGGATCGACAAAGCGGAACATGGTGTCACGCGCCACACCCTGCATCCGGCTGCCCAGCGAGCGTTCATATTCCACCATGGGCGGTTGGATACGGTTAAAACCATGCGATGACAGCACGTCCATCATCGCACGCCGCGCATCCGCCATCGCCTCGGCAACTGGTGGCAGGCTGTCTTGCAGCCCTTCTGGAAGCAGGTCGGAAGTCATCCATTCCCTCCGGAAAAAAGGTTCACTGCTCACTAGGCAATAACTGCCCTCGCGTGAACCCTTAAAAACGCAATGCCTTGACCGTTTTCACGCCCGGAAGCTGGCACACTTTCCACAGTACCGGTTCATCCACCGCCGAATCGACCGACAGCAGCAATACCGCCTCACCACCCGCGCGGTTACCGCGGCGGCCCAGGTGGAACGTGCCAATGTTGACATTGGCTTCGCCCAGCGTGGACCCCAGCCGCCCGATAAATCCGGGCTCATCCTGGTTCACGACATAGAGCATATTGCCGTCCAGATTGGCTTCCATCTTGATGCCGAAAATCTCGACAAGCCGTGCCTGTTCGTTGCCAAGCAATGTGCCGGCCAGTGATTTTTCACCGTCATCGGTACTGACCGTCACGCGCACCAATGTGTGATAGTCGCCCTCGCGTTCATGCCTGACCTCGCGCACATCCAGCCCGCGTTCTTTCGCGAGATACGGCGCATTCACCATGTTCACCGTCTGGCTATAGGCTTTCATAAGGCCCGCCAGGACCGCCGCCGTAATCGGTTTCTGGTCCAGCTCGGCTGCCGCACCTTCGACTTCCACTGAAATACCCCTGATATTCTCGCTTTCCAGCTGGCCAATCAAGGCACCCAGCTGCGTTGCCAGCGCCATATAGGGTTTCAGCTTGGGTGCCTGCTCTGCCGACAGGCTGGGCATGTTGAGCGCATTGGTGACGCCGCCATTCATCAGGTAATCGGCCATCTGCTCGGCCACCTGGATCGCCACATTCACCTGTGCCTCGCCGGTTGATGCGCCCAGATGCGGGGTGCAGATCAGGTTCGGCGCGCCAAATAACGGGTTTTCTTTCGCTGGCTCCTCGGCAAACACATCAAGCGCGGCGCCCGCGACATGACCGCTTTCCAATGCATCTTTCAGCGCCGCCTCGTCAATCAGGCCGCCGCGCGCGCAGTTAATGATGCGCACGCCTTGCCTGGTTTTCGCCAGAGCGTCCCTGGACAGTATATTGCGCGTCTGATCGGTGAGCGGTGTGTGCAGCGTGATAAAGTCCGCCCGCGCGAGCAGATCGTCCAGCGTCACTTTCTCAATACCCAGTTCCACGGCGCGGTCCGGCGTCAGGAACGGATCATAGGCAATGACTTTCATGCGGATGCCGAGCGCGCGTTCAGCGACGATCGAACCGATATTGCCCGCCCCGATCAGGCCCAGCGTCTTGCCGGTCAGCTCGACACCCATAAATTTCGATTTTTCCCATCTACCCTGCTGTGTCGAACTGTCCGCCTGTGGGATCTGACGCGCGAGCGCGAACATCATGGCGATGGCATGTTCGGCGGTTGTGATCGAATTGCCAAACGGTGTGTTCATAACCACCACACCCTTGGCCGAAGCTGCCGTAATATCGATATTGTCAACGCCGATCCCCGCACGGCCAATGACTTTCAGGTTGGTCGCCGCTTCGATCAGCTCCGGCGTGGCCTTGGTGGAGGAACGAACGGCCAGCCCATCATAATCAGCGATAATCGCTGCCAGCTCTTCGGGTGTCTGGCCGGTTATAACATCCACCTCAACGCCGCGTTCACGGAAAACCTGCGCGGCTTTCGGATCCATTTTATCGGAAATAAGTACTTTAGGCATAAAATTGTCCTTCAATTTTAGGCCGTCATCCCTGCGAAGGCAGGGATCTCCACCAATCTGGCACTTTGCAGCAGGAGATTCCGGCGTTCGCCGGAATGACGATCATATAATTTGAGAGTTAACCGGCCTGAACCTGGGCATAGGCCCATTCGATCCATGGCAGCAGACGGCGGAGGTCTTCTTCCTCCACGGTCGAACCGCACCAGATACGCAAGCTGGGCGGGGCGTCGCGATAGCCGTTAAAATCAAAGCCAACACCCTTGTCTTCAAGCATTTTGGCAATGGTTTTGGGCACGGCGGCTTTCGCATCATCGTCCAGGCCATCATAATAATCGCCCTGCAACACCATGCAGACACCGGTATTGGTGCGTTTGGCCGGATCGCTGACCATATTGCGCAGCCACGGCGTTGCCTCAATCCAGTCGGTGACAATCCGGGCGTTGCGGTCAGCGCGGGCATGCAGTTCCTGCAAGCCGCCAATCGATTTTGCCCATTCGAGCGCCGCGATATAATCCTCGGTCGCCATCATCGACGGCGTGTTGATCGTCGCGCCTTCAAAAATCGCGCGGTTGAGGATATCGCCTTTTTTGACACGGAAAATTTTGGGAAGCGGCCAATCGGGGTCATGGCTTTCAATCCGCTCGACTGCGCGCGGGCTGAGGATCAGCATGCCATGTGCCGCTTCACTGCCCATGACTTTCTGCCAGCTATAGGTGGTGGCATCGAGCTTCGCCCAATCCATCGGCTGCGCAAAAATCGCGCTGGTGGCATCATTGATCGTGATGCCTTCACGGTCGTCTGCGATCCAGTCCGTATCCGGGATTTTTGCGCCCGAAGTTGTCCCGTTCCAGGTGAAGACGATATCGTCACCCTTGTCGATCTTCGTGAGATCGGGAATCTCGCCATAATCGGCCTGCAATGTCGTCAGACCCGCAGGTTTGAGCTGTTTAACAGCATCCTGAATCCACACATTGCCGAAACTTTCCCATGCGGCCACGGTCACCGGGCGCGCGCCCAGCATGTTCCACATCGCGAGCTCCACCGCGCCTGTATCAGACGCCGGGACAATGCCGATCAGGTAATCATCAGGAATACCGAGAATTTCACGGCTGAGATCAATGGCATATTTCAGCCGCGCCTTGCCTATGGTCGAACGGTGTGAACGGCCGAAACTGTCGGTTTTCAATTTGTCGAAAGACCAGCCGGGATGTTTGGCTGTAGGGCCCGAGGAAAAAAACGGGCGTTCAGGACGGAGCGTCGGCTCCGCCGGTACTTGGTTACTCATCATATTCTCTCCTTACAGAGAGCACGCGCGGCGTTGGGACCGCGTGGCCCAATTACCGGCCTAATGATGCAATGCAGCATTGGCAAGCGGGAAATGTGACAGGATGGAAAATTGTTGTGGAAATACCGTTATTCCAGCGAAAGCGGGAATCTCTCTCATTAGATTTAATATCATGGCACAACCATCGTGAGATAGATCCCCCCTCTCCCGCCTGCGCGAGCGCAGGTAAGCTGGGGATGACGAGGGTAGCGATGGGGAGGGGAGTCTTTTGGCCTCACGGTTAGTTCGCTTGTGAGCGGCTAGTCGCCGCCCGAATTTCGCCATATGGTACGCTTTCGCAAAACAGTAATATAGTTAAAGCTATCGTCTGGCGCTGTACCGGTGTTGCGCTTAGCAACACCGCAAGGCCGACCGGCCGCCGGGCCTTATTGGCCCGAACCCCATCGGAGCTAAATGCGAAGTATTTATAGCGTGAGATAAAAAGACCCAGCGCCAGCCGTAAAATCAAAAAGACGCCGCCTTAAACATGAGATCAAAAGACCCCACTCACCCTTTCTTGCGGAAAATCACCTTGCCGCGGCGCGATACCAGCAGTTTTTCCATGGTTACCGGGTGGAAATAGGCTTCGACACGGTCGCCTTCAGGGGTTGTGCCATAGACTTCATAGCAGCCGCCATCGACTTTGGATTTCTTGATTTTCCAGCCTTTGGCTTTGAGCTCAGCTTCAAGCTTTTCACGGGAAACCCAGCCTGACTGTGGTCCCGCTTCGCATTTGATTTTACCGGTGGCATGGGCAGGCTCTGCAACGGCAACTTGCATGGCGGTTGCGGCGGCGATGGCCATCAGGGCTTGGCTGAATTTCATTGTCAAATAATCCTCTTTGTCTTCAGGTCACGGCTTCTGCTTGCGCAGCCGAGCGTGAACGTTTTGTGAATATATGTGCAACGCGCGCGATTTCCAGTGCCGCGAGCGGGATAAAGTGAATAAGCGCGCCGCGCCATTCGCCATCAACATAGACCCAGTGCAGGGCTGTCAGTATCGCAGCGGCATAGACGAAGCGCTGCAGCCGCTTCCAGTTGGCGCGCAGCATCCGCATCGCGCTGTCATTGCTGGTCAGCGCCATCACGGCGAATATGGCAAAAGCGATATAGCCGGTCCAGATGCTGAAAATCATCGCATCTTTCACGATCTGCTCCCACACCGCCATGTCGATCAGATAGAAAACGAGATGCAGCAGCGCATAGCCGAATGCCGCCACGCCCATCGCGCGGCGGCGTTTCAGCAGCCAGTCGGTCCAGCCGCGCCGTCCGAAAAGCTGTCTGAGCGGAGAGACCATCATGGCAATAATCATCAGCCTCACCGACAATTCGCCACTTGGGTGGATAAGATCAAACGCTGTTTCCGGGTCGCCCAGATAGCGCAGGATCATAAACACCGCCGGAATGGCAAGCAGTGCCCAGAAAAAATACAAGTTATGCATTATATGCAGGTTATTGGCGATTCGGCGGATCATGCATCCCGATTAGCCGTGGAAATCCTACATTGCAAGAAAATGCTAATGATACTCGTTCGCAATTATGCTATGCCTGGATCAATCGGGAAGTTCGTTGAAACCTTCCCAATTCATGCAGCTAAAAACGGGTTTAAGACTTTCCTAATAATGGTTAACAGATTTTTAACCATTTCCCCGTTAAACTGACTTCATGACGTTTTCGCGCTCCCATATCCGCCGCTTTACGGTCGCAGCGATGGCAACAGTCTTGCTATCCGCCTGCGGCATATTGCCCGAAGGCCGGACTTCTTCTTCCAAAGCCAGCGCGCCACGCCCCTCGGTCAGCGCAGCACCGCGCATTACCATGAATGCCGATACCCGCGCCTGTCATGCGGATCTTGGCAAGGCGCAGGTTAATTTCACACCGCTCCCCGACCAGTATTTTGGCGGCGGATGCAGTCAGGTGAACAGCGTAAACCTCTCCCATATCGGCTTCGATCGTAATTCCGCGTTCCGAAGCACATTGGAAGTTACCAATCTTGGCCCCGTCACCTGCCCGCTGGCACGCAATTTTGCCGGATGGGCACAATATGGCGTCGCCCGTGCCGCGCGGCAGATACTCGGCAGTGACCTGGTCCGTATTGAAACCATGGGCAGTTATAGCTGCCGCAGTATCGCCGGCTCTGCCCGCCTCTCTCAGCACGCCCATGCCAATGCCATTGATGTTGCTGCTTTCATATTGGCCGATGGCCGCCGCATCAGCGTTAAAAGCGAATGGAACGGTTCACGTCGTGAACGCGAATTCTTGCGCATTGTCCATGGCAGTGCCTGCAAGCGTTTTGGCACGGTCCTGGGCCCTGATTATAATAACGCGCACCGTGACCATTTCCATTTCGATATGAGTGGCAAAGGATATTGCAGGTAAGACTTATCTGCTCGCAAGCCGGTACCAGCCCGCTCCCCCGCCAACCTCCCGATAGTGTAACACCACTAGTATATCGAGAGGTTGGCGGGGGAGCGGGCTGGTACCGGCTATCGCCTATAAGCGATCAAATAAATATTGCCGCAAAGCACAATCCACCTTATCGCATCTGTTATGACAGAAAAAACACGCAAAGAAATCCATGAACGCAAATTCCGCCGCGCATCCGAGGATGCCAAAACAGCGGAACAGATTCCCTATTCAACCCCGCAGACCAGCGACCCGGCATACCGGCTCGCCTATAGCGATACTGATTTCCTGCTCCGTGAAGAGCTACGCCCTGTGCGGTTTCAACTTGAGCTACTCAAACCGGAAATGCTGCTGGACGAAGCAGATATCGGCTCCACATTCGTTATGTACGGCTCCGCCCGCATTCCCGAGCCGTCAAAGGCCGACGCTATTATCGAAGCCGCCAAAACGCCGCAGGAAAAACGCATTGCCGAAAACCTGAAGGCCAAATCGAAATATTATGACGAAGCGCGCGAGCTGGCGCGTCTTGCCAGCACATGCGGCATTGTCGAGGATGGTCAGAAACAGTTTGTCGTCTGTTCCGGCGGCGGGCCATCCATCATGGAGGCAGCCAATCGCGGCGCGCATGATGTGGACGCTGATACGATCGGACTGAACATCGTTCTCGAGCATGAGCAGGCACCCAATGAGTATGTGACCCCGCACCTTAGCTTTCAGTTCCACTATTTTGCGCTACGCAAGATGCACTTCCTGCTGCGCGCCCGCGCGGTGGCCGTTTTCCCCGGCGGCTTTGGTACATTTGACGAATTTTTCGAGCTTCTGACTCTGATCCAGACGGGCAAAATGGAGCCTATTCCGATCCTGCTCTTCGGCGGCGATTTCTGGAACAAGGTCATCAACTGGGATGTGCTGGGCGAAGAAGGCACGATCTCTCCAAGCGATCTTGACCTGTTCACCATGGTTGAGACCGCTGATGAAGCCTGGCAGAAAGTACAGGATTTCTATGGTCTGGATTGCGGGTAGGAAAATCTTTGATGTCCTCGCCGGGCATCAATAATTAGCTATTCCCTCGCCTCAGATTCCATTTCGATGGAGCGTTCATAAGCTGCTTTTGCGGCTCTATGGACGAGTCTGTCCAAAGCCGCACCATCATCAAATACATTGAGCGCCTGCCGCGTCGTGCCGCCGGGGCTGGCCACCTGATCAGCCAAAACACCGGGATTTTCGCCTGACTTCGCTGCCAGCGCCGCAGCACCTTCCACCATTGCAAGCGCCAAACGATCGGCTTGTATCTTGGGCAACCCCAGATCGGCTACACCCTTGGCGAGGGCATCGATAAACCGGAACAGATAAGCAGGACCCGAACCACTGACCGCGATAATAAGGTGGATCAATTCTTCCTTATCGAGCCATTCCGCACTGCCGAGCGCTGCCATCATGCCATCCACCATATCATGCTGCGCTTTATCCAGTGCTTCACTGAATATCCCGATCGGGGACTTGCTGATGCTTACCGCCATATTCGGCATTGCACGCACAATCGGGCCACTATCAGGGAAAAACCCACGGGTCGTTGCCACATCAACCCCTGCCAGTATTGATACCAGTATCGTGTCCGGTCCAGTCAGCGGCGCAATGTCCTTTGCCAGATCGGCCAGCATATAAGGCTTGATACCGATCAGCAGCATGTCCGCAGACGGCATGTCGGCTGGAACGGACTTCAATGTGTGTATAGCATCCGGCACTTTGGTACCATTGGGCGTAATCACAGTGACGCTGGCCGGATCCATTCCATCCGCTAACCAGCCTCGCAGCATCGCTCCCGCCATATTGCCGCACCCGAAAATTGTCAGTCTTTCCGGATATGCCGTCATGGTCTCAGGCCTCGCCCTGCGTGTCGATCAGCGCGCTTTCCAGAGCTTCTTGCGGATTTTTGTCGCCCCACAGGATAAACTGGAACACCGGATAGAAACGATCGCATTCCTCAATCGCTGCCTCTACTGCCATCTGCGCCTGATCAAGGCTGAGCAACCCATCCGTGCCCAGCATCAGTCCGTGCCGGTATAGCAGTACCGACGTATTCGACCAGATGTCGAAATGTCCCAGCCAGAGCTGTTCATTGATGAGTGCCAGCGCCTCATGCATTGCCGCCAGTTTGTCCGCGTTGATGCGGATGTCGGGCAATGCCAGCAGTTGCAGCACATTATCCTCATGCCGCCAGATCGCACGCAGCTGGTAGGTCGCCCAGCTGCCCTTGACCTCAGTGACAATTTCCTCGTCACTGACCATTTCGCTGGGCCAGCCACGCGCTTCGAAAAACGCGGCGAGCATATCCACCGGCGCAGCTTCGTCGCTTTCCATTCCGGTTATCTGCTCGCTCATCGATCCAATTCCGGGCCCGGGGGTAACTGGCGAATCTGCGTTCACGGGCCTTGGAAATGACCATGACTTCACGACCATGGCAGCGCAATTGGCGCGCCCAAAATGCATGTGGAGAGTTTACCTTCCCTGTGGGAAAGTTGTGGACAACAGCTGTTTCAGCGGCTTTCGGACTACCCGCCCTTTTTATCAGTGCCTGATGGTTTTGCAGTCGTCCTGCTTGCCGCGCGTTTTGGTGCAGGCTTTTTCGCGAGCGCAGCCTCAAGTGTTTCTACACGCTTTTTCAGCGCTTCAGATTCTTCGCGCGCTTTGGCTGCCATGTCTTTCACTGCGTCAAATTCTTCACGTGATACAAAATCCATACCGGCAATCCATTCGCGCATGTTTTCGCGCGCACTTTCACCGGCTTCACGGCCCATGCCTGCCACTGTGCCTGCAGCACCGTTGATGAATTTGGCAAAATCGGCAAATATTTTGTTTTCACTCTGCATAATGTTCGTCCTGCTTGAAAAGCTTTTCTTGTTTCTGTTCCACCCTTATCTGGGGATGCAAGCCCCCCAGGACAAGGCCATATGGCGTCAGATCGGTACGGATTGCTCTGTGCCCGGCACTTCAAGTGTCTCGGCATCAGGGTTGAGTTCGTCAAACTGCTTATTCAGGATTGCCGCGAAACACAGCCATGCAAGATAAGGCACCATCAGCCATGCCGCGAGCGGGCGGATACGACCGAACACAATCGTTGTTGCTGTCGCCAGAAGGAATATGATCAAGATGAGGTAAAAAGCGTAGGTAACCTGATGCAGCGCAAAAAATAACGGTGACCAGACCAGATTGAGTGCCAGTTGCGCGACAAATAGCGCAATGGCGACACCCCGCTGCGCTGCACCCCGCGCACAAATTACAAGCGTTAAAGCGAGCCCCATCAGAAAATAGAGGATCGTCCAGGCTACCCCGAAAGCCCAACCTGGCGGCTGCGCCTCAGGTTTTTCCAGCATCTGGAACCAGGTGTTTTCTTCACCCGATCCCGACGCCTGTCCGGACATAAATCCCAGCAGCATGACCAGCGGAATAATAAACAGAGCCCAACGCAAAAATGTCATGCGAAGCTGGGTGCGCGATGCGAGTTCAGTCATGCAAAAATCCTGTAAATAAATGTTGGAAATGCGTCCTTATCGGCTTTGCCGCAAGATGAAAAGGGGATCAGCTTTTAATCGCACCGATCAAGAATTCGACATTGCCGCTCGGCCCTGTAATCGGACTTTTTGCAATACCCTGTACATGCCATCCGATGCTTTTAAACCAGTCCGACACGTCATGGCAGACGCGCGCATGCAAGGCCGCATCGCGCACCACACCACCTTCACCCACTTCATGCCGTTTCACCTCAAACTGCGGCTTTATAAGCGCCACAGCCCATCCGCCTTTGCGTACGAAGCCAAGCGGCACAGGCAAGACGTGGGACAGGGTGATGAAACTGGCATCGCATACGACAATATCTATTTCCCGGTCGATATGCGCATCGGTAAGGATCCGTGCGCTTGTCTGCTCATGTACAGTCACACGGTTATCCTGCCGCAATTTCCAGGCGAGCTGATTGGTACCGCTATCCACCGCAAACACACGGTCCGCACCGCGGGACAGTAGCACATCGGTAAACCCGCCTGTCGAGCTACCCACGTCAATCGCGGTAAAGCCTTGCACATCAAGCGCGAAATGTTCCAATGCATGATCAAGTTTCAGGCCACCGCGCGACACCCATGGATGTTCTTTGCCGCGCAATTCTATCGCTGCGTCGGCGGGTAACTGATATCCCGCAGTCGTGATTTTCTGTTCCTTGTGAAAAACAAGCCCTGCCATAATAGCCGCCTGTCCCTGCCCGGCATTTTCCACTAGTCCGCGCTCCAGCAGGAGCTGATCGGCGCGAATTTTCTTTGGTCTTTTGGAACTTGTAGGCATCACCTTACAACCTAGCGATCTCAAATCAGCTTTTCCACTGGCTATTTGCAGCCTTGTGTTTTTTCACCTTGAGCGATAGCCACCGTATAACTACACAGCTTATATGAAAAAATTACTTCCCCTTATCAGCATAGTTGCCGTTTCTGCCTGTGTGGCGCCATCGACACCGCCACCTGCCCCCACGCAGCAACAGACTTCACAGCAAGTGACAGTCACACCTGCACCTGCCCCGCAGACCCGCCCGGCAGGAGACTGGCGCGACTGGCCAATCACTGCTGGAGACTGGGTTTACAGGCAGGATGCTCGTGGTTCGATCGCTTTGTTTGGGGAAGCCGGGCAAGGCGCGCACTTCATGGCGCGCTGCGACCGCAGACAGAAGAAATTATTCCTTTCACGTTCAGGAACCGCGCAGGGACAGGCGCGTATGCTGGTCCGCACAACGGCGAC
Organism: uncultured Sphingomonadaceae bacterium; assembly: GCA_947497085.1. Lineage (GTDB taxonomy): Bacteria > Pseudomonadota > Alphaproteobacteria > Sphingomonadales > Sphingomonadaceae > Alg239-R122. The sequence goes on along the minus strand of CANMFE010000002.1, from coordinate 666,456 downwards.
AGACAGAAACCTGCCCGCAAGCAATGCCGGCGGATCACCCCCCTATATTGCTGCAGAAGTGGCGGTATATGATGACATATTGGACAAGATCGCATTCAGTCGCGGCCGTTTTACTGTCGAAGTGCCCGGAACACCTGCGCTTGCCATTCCAATATGGCCTGAATTCACACGGGTCGTGGAAGACTGCCGCAAGTAACAGCATATCCGCATTCAGCCATGCCTGCCGGTCTGCCTGAAAAGCGGACTATATGTTATTGTGAGGAAGGGTTGCAGTATTAAACACCAGAACCCCCATAATTGCCCGAAAAAAAATAAATTACAAGCCTTGTCGTGATTCACGAATTGATTCACAACTGAAAACGCAACAACCGGAGAATGCTCATGGTTACAGCGTCATATTTCAACATAGCGAAAGGAGGTGGTCCGATGTCTCATGGTTCAGCACAGGGGTCGGTCAAGTCCGTTTGGGGTAACGTCCGCTAAAACAAGCGATAACAGGTCTGCTTATTTAGCATTTGGATAATTCCAACTGGCGGCACTTCCGTCCGCTGACCATGTAGAGAGCCGCCGGTTTTACCTCCGGCGGCTCTTTCCATTATTACCCTTGCGATATTATAACCCTTCTCAACAGCAGCAGAAACTGTCAGGTTCCTTGCAGGAAACGGGAGCTTATAATGGTAATATCATTCAAATATTCGGCACTGTCCCTTTTTGCAATATGCGCGGCGATAGGTGGTCCCGTTGCCGCATGGACACCATCCGGTAGCAATAACACAGCCGCGCAAGGCGAATCTCCCGCTATTTCCTACGATGTGAAGGAACTTTCCATTGCCGAGCTTTCAGACCGCCTGACAAGCGGCGATGTAACCAGCACCGAACTGGTCAGCGGCTATATCGACCGGATTGGCCGCATCGACCGCGCACGCAAAGGCGGCCCGCACCTGCGGTCGGTTATCAATGTCATGCCGAACGTTCTCACCGAAGCGGCGCGCCTTGATGCCGAGCGTGCGGCAGGACGAATACGCGGCCCCCTGCACGGTATTCCAGTCATGGTGAAGGACAATATCGAGGTTGCGGGTCCCGTTCCCACAACTGCAGGCTCCACTGCACTGCTTCAGAATATTACTAACCGCGATGCACCGATGGTGGCACGGTTGCGCGCAGAAGGCGCTATCATCCTGGGCAAGACCAACCTGTCACAATGGGCCAATATCCGCTCCAGCAACTCCACCAGCGGGTGGAGCAGTGTGGGCGGACTGGTGCGTAACCCTTACGCGCTCGATCGCAATAGCTGTGGCTCTTCCTCTGGTAGCGGGGCAGCGGCAGCAGCCAGTCTGGCGGCGGCAACGGTTGGCACCGAAACCGACGGCTCGATCACCTGTCCTGCGGCCATTAACGGCCTGGTGGGTTTCAAACCCACCGTCGGCCTTGTTTCACGTACCTATATCGTACCCATCAGCCACAGTCAGGATACCGCCGGGCCAATGACCCGCACTGTGCGTGACGCCGCGCTAATGCTCACGGCCATGGCAGGCAGTGATGCAATGGACAAGGCCACGCGCGATGCCGGGCAATATGCGGTTGATTTTACGCAGGGGCTGTCAGCTACATACCTGAAAGATGTGCGCATCGGCGTGATGCGTGACCGGATTGGCGGCAATACGGCAATCCAGGCAGTATTCAATTCCGCATTGGAGCAGCTCAAAAAAGCCGGAGCCATATTAGTCGATATCCAGGATACACGCGCCGGGCTGGATGAAGTCGGCGAAGCGGAATTCACCGTGCTGATGGTAGAACTGAAAGCCGATATGAACGCCTATCTCGCTTCAACGCCTGCCGCCGTAAAGACACGCACACTGGCCGACCTTATTGCCTTTAACAAAGAGAATGCGAACACTGAGCTACGGTGGTTCGGGCAGGATCTTTTCGAGCTGGCTGAAAGCCAGAAAGGGCTGGATGATGCTGACTATATAGCCGCACGTGACAAAGCCAGGACCTTGGCCGGCCCCAAAGGCATTGACCGTCTGTTACACGGCAACAATGTCCGTTTCCTGATTGGACCCACCAATGGTCCGGCATGGGTCAGCGATATTGTCAATGGAGACAATTTCGGCGGCCCCAGCCAGAGCCAGTTGCCTGCCGTGGCAGGTTATCCGCATATCACAGTGCCAATGGGGGATGTCGAAGGATTGCCGCTCGGCCTTAGCATTATTGGCACGAAATGGGCCGATCATGATGTCATCAAGGCCGCCTATGCGTTTGAACAGGCATCGCAGGCACGCAAACCGCCAACATATCGCAAAACGGTGGAAGCCGACTGATCAGTCGCGGGCAATATCGGCAATAATTGCACGGTCAGCATCGGGAAGCAGGCCTTCCAGCACGCACCAAAAACCGGTGACAGCCTCCTGTCCTGCATATTGGTAAGCCGCTGACATTTTCTGCCGCAGTGCATCAAACAGTTCGGCCTCGAATGCAGTGCCGGTTTTGGTGAGACGCAGCATTTTCTGTCGCCGGTCATTGCGGCCCGGTCTGCTTTCAATATATCCGCGCGCATCCAGATCCTTCAGCACACGTCCCAGCGACTGTTTGGTGATCGCCAGCCTTTGCAATAGCTGCGTCACGGTCAGATCGGGGCTACGCGCGATGAAATAAAGCGCTCTTTGATGGGCGCGGCCAAGCCCTTCCGTCTTTAGCCGTGCATCCGCCGCACGCATCAGCCGCATATATCCAAAATGGATAAGCTCCATCCCGCGGCGCACTTCATCTTCACGCAGGTAAAGCGGAGATGCTGGCACGGATTGGGGAATCCCCTGATGCATTCCGGGCTTGGAAGAAGGAGGTGATTGGTCAACCATTGACCTGTCTTGCCAGCATGGCTAATCCAGCGCAAGTATAACGGACAGCTCGTCGGCCAAGGCATTTGAAGCGTCAGGCCACGCCAGATTCAGCCCCATGAGGAAAATATGACTGCCCCGCAAGCACATGAATTCACTATCCATCAAAATCCGGACCCTACCGCCGATGACGTGCGTGCAAAATTACTTGCCGATCCCGGTTTCGGAACTGTTTTCACCGATCATATGGCGGTGGTCAATTATACCGAAGGCAAAGGATGGCATGATGCGCGGGTTGAAGCGCGCGCGCCCATTGAGATGGACCCTGCATCATCCGTGCTACATTATGCGCAGGAAATTTTCGAGGGAATGAAAGCCTATAAGCAGGAAGACGGTAGCACCGCTCTTTTCCGGCCAGAGGCCAATGCCCGGCGGTTTCAGGCATCGGCGCGGCGCATGGCCATGCCCGAGCTTCCCGAAGAAATCTTTCTCGAATCGATCCGCAGGATTGTCGAAACGGACCGCAACTGGATTCCTCCCGGCGAAGGCGGTGCGCTCTATCTGCGGCCCTTCATGTTTGCGAGCGAAGTGTTCCTGGGTGTGCGCCCCGCCAAAGAATATCTCTATATGGTGATCGCCTCGTCCGTGGGCTCCTATTTCAAGGGCGGTGCGAAGGCCGTCACCATCTGGGCATCACAAGATTACAGCCGCGCTGCGCCCGGCGGAACAGGTGCAGCCAAATGCGGCGGCAACTATGCCGCCAGCCTACCCGCACAGGCACAGGCAATCGCCAATGGATGCGATCAGGTCGTTTTCCTGGATGCGGCCACGCGCAAATGGGTTGAGGAACTGGGCGGCATGAACCTGTTCTTTGTCATGGATGGCGGGCGGATTATCACGCCGCCGCTTACAGGCACGATCCTGCCCGGTATCACGCGCGATTCCATTATCGCACTTGCCCGTGACGAAGGATATGATGTGGCCGAAGAGCCTTACAGCTTTGACCAGTGGCGTGATGATGCCGAAAGCGGCAGGTTGCTTGAAACATTTGCATGCGGCACCGCGGCTGTCGTCACCGGAGTCGGCACGGTGAAATCAGCCGATGGAGAATTTTCCATTGGCAGTGGAAGCACGGGACAGGTTACGGAAAAAATGCGCCGCCGCCTGGTCGATATCCAGCGCGGGCGCGCTCCGGACCCACATGGATGGGTACAGAAGCTATTCTAGGATACGGGATTTGAGCGCGCCATAAGTTAATAGGTTCCATTGACAGTTGCACGTGCGACGACACCAAATAAACAGGCGCATAAGAACAATCTGCTATGCTGTCACAGACGGGTCAAAAAAACTGACACAATCACTTGCCCCGCGCATGGTGTTCGGTTAATAGGCCCGTCTGTTGCTGGGGTGTGGCCAAGTGGTAAGGCACCGGTTTTTGGTATCGGCATTCGCAGGTTCGATCCCTGCCACCCCAGCCAACAATTTCACTTAGCGAGGTACGAGCTTAAGGCAAAGCCTCGCCCCTGCTTGCCACCAGCACTTTATACCAGTCTTCACGGGTCCATGTAATCTGATAGGCTGTACCTGCATCGCGGATGCGTTCGACATTTTGTGATCCGATAATGGGTATCGGCCGTGCCGGATGTGCCATGATCCAGCTATAGGCGGCCGCTGCAATCGACACACTATGCATATCGGCCACCTGCCTGAGTGTTTCCACAATGGCCTGCTCGCGTTCGCTGTCAGGATTTGAAATACGGCCGCCGCCCAATGGCGACCATGCCATAACGGTCAACTGATGCTGCATCGCCTGATCAAGCTGGCCATCTTCAATTGGATCCAGGTGAAAAGGTGAAAATTCCGGCTGTGTCGATGCCAGCGGCGCGTTCAGATATGCGCTCAGCGCATCAATCTGTGCGGGCGTAAAGTTGGATACACCCACCGCGCGTACCTTTCCACTTGCAACAGCCTTATCGAGAGTGGCGGCCAAATCCGCCGGGTGAGTCAATATATCGGGCCGGTGTACCTGCCACAGGTCAATGCGGTCAGTGCGCAGACGGCGCAGTGAATCATCGATAACTTGCTCCAGATAGTCCGATGAGCTGTCATAGGGTACAGGCGGCATTATACCGCCTTTGCTGGCCAGAACCATCTGGTCGCGCAATTCAGGTTGTTGGGAAAATACCGCCCCCAGCAACTCCTCCGCCGCGCCAAAACGCGGCCCGTCCAGTCCATAAATATCGGCTGTATCAAAAAAATTAATGCCGGTTTCGAGTGCGGCTTCAATCAGTGCATGTGCCCCGGCAAGCGATTGTCCGGCAAAGCGCCACATGCCCCATGCCATAGGGCTGACCATGATATTGCTGCCATTCAAAGCGCGCATATTATTGCTGGTTTCCAAGATATTGCTCTCACTTATGTTTCGATGTTTTCCAGTTTCATGGAAAGGGAAAAGATAGCAAGATCAAATTTGCCTGAAATACAAGGACGCTACGTTTTCCTGTCCGTTGCCTCAGGTATAGCTTTGTAAACACTTGTAACAGCAGCAACGAATCACTGGCTAAGCAGGAACAATAGCGCCTAATATATATTCCAGATTCCTGTATCATCTAGAATAACCGGAGTCGCAAAATTTTAAGGAAGAGTTTGATGAGAATAGCGATCGTCGATGACGAACCCGATATCCTACAATATGTAGAGAATATCGTAAAGAAAATGGATTATGTACCGGTTCCATTCAATGATGGTGACCGTTTTACGACAGCCATGCTGCGCGATACTTTCGATCTTGTCATGCTTGACTGGAACCTGCCCGGTAAAGACGGCCTGGAAATACTGGAATGGATGCAGACTGGTGTGGAAGACAGGCCGCCTGTTATCATGATGACAAGCCGCACAGCCAAGAAGGATATTGCTGATGCGCTGAATGCAGGCGCTGATGATTATGTCACAAAGCCGGAAGATGAAGGCGTTATAGAGGCGCGCATCAGTGCCATGCTGCGCAGATCGGTTGGTGGTGGCGCGATGGAAAAAAGCGCACAATATGGCGACTATACACTTGATCGCATGGGACAGAGTGTAAACCTGCACGGGGAAGATATTGCGCTGACGGCAAAAGAGTTCGATCTGATTGACCTGCTCTTTCGCAACAGAGACCGTACATTGTCACGCGCCTATATTATGGAAACAATCTGGCGCACCAATGCTGATCTGGCGACGCGTACACTTGACATGCATGTTTCACGCCTGCGTTCCAAGCTGAAGCTTAAGCCGGAAAACGGATTTCGCATCTCGACAGTTTTTGGCTATGGGTATCGTCTCGAAACACTGGAAAAATCAAAGGGCTGATATAGTCACGAGGAACATAATGCATAAATCCATGTCCCATCTGGCCTTTGCCTGGCTATTCATGACTGCCCTTGTCCTGCCGCAAGCCGCGGCTGCCAAAGAGGCTACGGATGATTCGGAAATTATTTATGTGTTCAAGCAGAATGATACAGTCAGCGCGCTGGCCAAACGGTATTTTCAGGCGTCAAAATCCTATAACGACATTATCCGTCACAACGGGATCAGAAATGATCGCGCGATCCCGGTCGGTTTCAAACTGAAGATTCCCCATGACTATCTGAAATATACACGCAGCAGTGGAACTGTCCGTGCATTTCGCGGGGACGTTGCAATTGCGGCAAAAAATAAACCTGCGCGTAATGTAAGTGTCGGCATGCCTGTGACTGAAGGCGACATACTCGCCACTAACAAGGCCTCATCCCTCTCGTTGGCTTTTGCAGATGGATCAATTGTCACCATGCCTTCCAACAGCGTGATACGGGTAACACGCCTTCGCAAGATCCTGTTGACTGGGTCAATTGACTATGAATTTGCATTGGACCGCGGCGGTATCCGGTCAAAAGTGACACCTTTCAGAAACCGTCAGGACCGCTACCGCACCCGCACACCTATATCTGTATCCGCAGTACGCGGCACAGATTTCCGTAATCGCTACGATCCTGACACAGGCAATTCTTTTGCTGAACTGGTCGAAGGTGGACTGGAAGTCTCAGCTATCGATACAGATGCTACTGATGCGCTTACGCTGGAGCCTGGCTTTGGTGCAGCAATAAGCACACAAAGCCTAGCCAAACTGCAAATGCCGCCAGCACCCAGGCTTGCATCCAGTGGCGGTCTTCAGAAACGTGAGCTTGTGACCTTCAGGTTGAAAAATAACGACACGGTGCGGGCATACCGCGTCCAGCTTTCACGTGATGCAGGGTTTATTGAAATCGTGGATGATATGGAGGCTAGTGACAATAATATAGCCATAGCGGATGTTGCTGATGGCAATTATTTTGCAAAATTCACGGCTTTTGGCGAAAACGGGCTTGAAGGGTTACCCACTACGATTGCTTTCAAGCGCCGTCTCAACACCGTTAACGCGAGTGCTGATATTGGCGACACAGGGTATAATTTCCGGTGGCAGGGCGCAGGGGAAGGTAAGCGCACATATCATTTCCAACTTTACCGAACAGGAAATGAACAGGCATTGGAAAATTTTACACCTACAGGTGCCGCCATGGTTGAACAATCAGGGCTAAAGGCTAGCGGAGTTACCTTGTCTGATCTTCCCGAAGGTCGCTATTTCTGGCGCGTTGGTACGCAGCTTTTCTTCGATGGTGAAATGGACGAAAGCTGGACCGATTTTAAAGAATTCACAGTTAAGTAAAGCCCGTTTGCAATGATGCCTGCCCACTGATAAGGCCGAGGCCACATGAAATTACGCACACGGCTATGGATTGAATGGGGCGTCATTGCGGCGCTTGCAACGATTCTTGTCACCGCAATTTCGCTTTTCCATGGTGTGGAAAGGCTTGATAATCTATTATATGATTCTGCAACTCGCCTTCATACACCCGCTGAACCTGAAGATATTGTCATTGTCGGCATCGATGAGCCCAGTCTTGCCAGTTTCGGCAAATGGCCATGGTCACGCACACGCCATGTGGGCACGTTCAACGCATTGGAAAAAGTCCAACCAAAAGCCATTGCCTTCGACATACTGCTGACCGAGCAAGGCGATGCTGCATCTGATTCCGGATTGGCCCAAGCTATCGCGGATAACGGCAATGTTTTCCTGCCCCTCCAATATATCACGCCGGGCAGCAATGGCCGGGAATATGATGAGCTATTGCCAATCAACATTTTCACGCGTGCGGCAAAAGATATTGGTCATGTCAATCTTCGCCCGGACAGCGATGGCATTTTACGGCGTATAGAGCCCTGTTTTCGCATGCAGGAAGGCGAACCTTCGCGCTGGCACCTGATGGAACTTGTTTATGTGCACGGCACGGGCCAAAAGTCTGTCACGACACTTGCAGAAGATTGCACGCGGCCCTTCATGCTGCCCTTTCAACCACGCGCCAACTTTACCTATATCAGCTATCAGAGCCTGGCCGAGGGGCAGGTTCCGGCCGCTTTTCTGGAAGATAAATATATCCTGATCGGCGCAACCGCCGCAGGCATGGGAGACCAGTACAGCGTTGCCGGAAACCGCGGACAATTGGCCGGTGTGACGATTATGGCCAACTATCTCAATACGATGATGAAAGGCGGTTTTATCAAGCCAGTCGGTAATATTATGCATATTATCCTCTCGCTGTTGCCCAGCTGGGTATTGCTTATCGGGCTTTGGCGCTGGAAACCACGCACAACATTGACGATCGCGATTGGGTTATTTGCCGTTTTACTGGCTGCGACTGTGGCAGGGCTATTTTTCTCAATATGGTTTGCTCCAGGCGCAGCGCTAGCCGGGCTGGCCTTTATCTATCCGACATGGGGCTGGCGCCGCCTGCAGGCGACAAGCGAATATATGGAAAGCGAACTCGACCAGATGGATGCGGCCCTTCCCGCGCTCCCTCTGCCAGATTCAAGTTTTACACCTGTCGATGTCGTGACCGGACAGGCGGAGAAGATGAAGCACGCTATTTCACAGATGCGCGACCTTCGTCGGTTTGTATCTGACACGCTCACACACCTGCCAGACCCCATGCTAGTGGCAGATTTGAAAAATGATATCCTGCTTTCCAATAACGCGGCCAACGCCATTTTGGGTCATAGTGTGGAAGGACAGAATCTCAAAGAATTGCTACTTGGTTACGTGAATGAAACCGATTGGGAGCATGTTGCAGAATATCTGAATACCGCCATACGGGCCGAATTTGTTCAGGGCGATATGCAGGCTGGCTATACGGAGTTCACTGCACGCAATGGCAATAGCTATGCCTTGCGCTGCGCCGCTGTAAAATCGGGCGAAGGATATATTCGTGGGCACGTCATCTACATGGCCGATATTACCGCAATCGCAAATGCACAGGCGGAGCGTGAAGAAGTGTTGCAACTGCTTTCACATGACATGCGCGCACCGCAAGCGGCAATATTGGCTCTGCTGGAAAAGCTGCCTGAAAAAACCAGTCTGGGTGATATTGATGACCGAATTGCCGCACAGGCAAACCGGACATTGAACCTGGCTGACAACTTTGTCGATGTCGCGCGAATGAAGACTCAGGAATTTGACCCCGAAGATATATTGCTCGCCGACCTGATGCATGAAGCAGCAGACGGTTTATGGCCGCTCGCATCTGCGCGAGGTATAGAATTCATATTTGACGATCGCAGTGACGACGCTTTTGTTTCGGGTGAACGCAATAGCCTGTTCCGTGCGATTACAAACCTGTTCGACAATGCGATCAAATACAGCCCCGACAATGGCAAAATTACCGTTACACTGCGCCTCAGACAATTTGGCAAAGAACATTATGTCAGTGCAATTATTGTCGATGAAGGCGGCGGTATTGCCGAAAACCTCCTGCCTGAAATGTTTGGCAAGTTTTCAAGCCAACAAGGCAATATGCGCTCGCGGGTCAAGGGTATCGGACTAGGCCTGTTCCACGTTGAAAATGTCATTGCGCGGCATGGCGGGGAAATAAGCGCAAGCAATGCCAGAGACGGCGGTGCCATGTTCAAGCTGATCCTGCCTGTTGCACTATAACCGGCTTGACCCTAGCGTTTTTCGATGACCGATTCTGCTAATCGGCCAAAATTGCGCATTGCGGCATTGGTCAAAAACGGCAACGTATCATCAATGCTGGCCTTGCAGTGATATTCAGATGCTGTTCCCGAAAACATATTCTGGCCATCGGTAATACGAAAAATCTTTACATCCAGCCGGTGATGCATAACTTCGCAACTGTTCAGAATTCCAGTTTTACTAGGGCGTTTTGCGATAATTACTCTTTTACTACCCTGCCCTGAATTTTCATATACATCCAGATCAGATGGCAGCGAAGATACACCAACGGACACCGCATATTGTGCCTGTGCGGCCTCTGTCCAGTTTTTGAGGTGGAGTGAATCCGCGACAAGGTTCTTTGCCTTGATATGCAGCAGGCCCATATTCCCTGGAGGGCTCGCAAAAACATATCGCCCGGTTTCAGCCAGAGGCGTCACGCCGCCTGACTGGATATATGTTTCAACGGTCGGTGCACAGGCAGGCAGCGCCAGAAGCAAAGCTACGGCAGACAAAACCCTTATATTTTTGTGGCTAGTTCTAGTCATCGTCATAATCCAGCTCAGCCGCACGCAAAACCAGTATCAATCCTGCAGAAAGTCCGCGTATAAAATCATCGCGCGCAACATTCAAATATTCATCCACTGCATGGGCACGCCCGCCACCTGCACCTGTACCAATCGTAATAGCAGGAACACCCGCGCTCATCGCCATATTGGAATCTGTCGACGAGGCCCGCAACTCAGTTTCAAAGCCATAAGACTCAAGAGCCGTCACGGCTGTCTCCACCAATGGATGATCCACTCTGGTCATGCCAGCAGGCCGATCGCCAATGCGCAGCTTGTCAGCGGAGATCTCTCCATATTGCGTGCTACGCGCAAAATTTTCCGCATCCACGGCCTGATCAACAATGGTCAAAAAACGTTTTTCCAGCCGCTCGAGCTGGTCAGGTGCCGGTGAACGCATATCGACTTCGAGCGAAATACTGTCAGGAATTGTGTTAACCGAACGCCCTCCTGAAACGACACTTGCCGAATATGTCGTCTTTGGATCTGCCGGAACATGCACATCATAAAGCCTGCGTACAGTATCCGCCATCGCAGCCATGGGGTTCACAATGCCATAGGCACCATAGCTGTGACCACCCGGCCCCTTGAACGTAACGCGGTAGCGTTTGGATCCCACAGCACGGTGTACAATGCGCTCAGGCTTGCTGCCATCCACGGAAATAAACGCGCCGATGCGATCACGATACTGCCCCTGGGTAAAGATATGCCGTACACCGCGCAAATCACCTACCCCCTCTTCACCAACAGTTGCGACAAACAGAATATCGTTTTGCGTTGTCACTTCCGCTGCGTTCATCGCGCGCACCCATGCCAGTAACGCAGCGAGGCCAAGGCTGTCATCACCAATGCCGGGAGCTCTTAATATGTCACCATCGCGTACAACATTGATCTTAGTACCTTCAGGGAAAACCGTATCAAGATGTGCAGAGACAACCAGCAACTTTCCACCTGCCGGTCCTGATCCCCGGCGAAAGGCAAGAATGTTGCCTTCCTTATCGCGGATCACTTCCTTAAGCCCCAACTGCACGAATTCAGCCATCATCCATTCACCGCGCGGATGTTCCTTGAACGGCGGTGCAGGAATTTCGGTGATAGTAACAAGTTGATCTATGACCCTGTCATAATCCTTTGCCAGTGCACCTGTCGATGTCTGTTCAGAGGCACTGTCTGCATAGACCTGTACCGGCAGGGACAAATGCAAGGCTGCGGCAAGATACAGGAACGGTTTTGCAAAATTGCGAAAGGTCATAGAATGGCTATATGCCCCGCACACTTATTTAATGCAAACTATGCTTAACGCATCCGTCTCACTTTTGTGTCAGCACATAGTAAATGACATAAAACCATGAGAAGAAACCGTGGATAATTGCCCATAGGATACTATTATGCGCCACATAGCTGATGACAATGGCAAGTGCACTGCCAAAAGACAGGCCGGTTCTCACAACTTCCTTTTGCACGGTCACACTCCTGTTTTCTTATCCTACGCTGCTTCGCGCCCACGAGTCGCCATTTCGCTATTAAGCATTTCTGCTAGCGTGAATGCCAGTTCAAGCGACTGCGCGGCATTCAAACGGGGGTCACAATGGGTGTGGTAGCGATCACCTAACGCCTCATCGGTAATGGCAACAGCACCGCCAGTGCATTCGGTCACATTCTGTCCTGTCATTTCGACATGAATACCCCCAGCAGTCGTACCTTCCGCCCGGTGCACGGCGAAAAAACCGCGCACTTCGGACAGGATACGCTCAAACGGGCGAGTCTTATAGCCGCTTGCAGCCTTTATGACATTGCCATGCATCGGGTCACAGGACCAGATAACCGGATGTCCTTCCGCTTTGACTGCCCGTACAAGCTTGGGAAGACCAGCCTCAATCTTGTCATGCCCATACCGCGTAATAAGTGTAATCCGGCCTGCGTCACGCGCCGGGTTAAGCGTGTCCAGCATACGGATTAATGCATCGGGCTCCAGGCTCGGACCACATTTCATGCCGATCGGATTGCCAATACCGCGCATATATTCAACATGTGCCGACCCGTCGAAACGTGTACGGTCACCAATCCAAAGGAAATGCGCGGAGGTGTCATACCAGTCGCCGGTCAGTGAATCCTGCCTTGTCATTGCTTGTTCATAAGGAAGCAGCAAAGCTTCATGGCTGGTATAGAATTGCGTCGCCTTTAATTGCGGTACCGTATCGGGATTGATTCCGCACGCTTCCATGAAATCCAGCGCTTCACTAATCCTGTCAGCCATTTCGGCATATTTTTTCGCCCATGGGCTCCGGCCCATAAAGTCATGCGTCCAGCCATGCACCTGTTGCAGATTGGCATAACCGCCCGTTGAAAACGCCCGGAGCAGGTTCAGCGTCGCCGCAGCCTGGCTATACGCGCGCACCATGCGCTGCGGGTCTGGTTCACGCAGCTCTGCATCAAATTCTATGCCATTGATAATATCACCACGATAGCTCGGTAGCTCCTTGCCATCCACATTCTCGACCGGCGAGGAACGCGGCTTGGCAAATTGTCCCGCCATACGTCCCACCTTCACAACCGGCAGCTTTGAGGCATAGGTGAGGACGACTGCCATTTGCAGAATCACACGGAATGTATCGCGAATATTATTGGGATGAAATTCAGCAAAACTTTCCGCGCAATCGCCGCCCTGCAACAGAAATGCCTTCCCTGCCGCCACTTCGGCAAGATCGGCTTTCAAATTGCGCGCTTCACCGGCAAATACAAGAGGAGGATAACTGCCAAGCGTCCGTTCGGCTTCTGCCAATGCATCTGCATCGCCATATTCGGGAATATGCAGTGCTTTTTGCGCTTTCCAACTATCAGGTTGCCAATTTGCAGCCAATGCTCTTACTCCAAATTCAATCGTGTCAACGTACCCAGAATATGGGCGCAATATAGATTAATTAAGTGTTACTTAATTTGATTGCGAGTTTTAACGGCAGCTTGCAAGATATTTTATGTCCAAATACAGGGTTTCATTTGAAACAATCTTTGCAACAAATCGTGTTTTGCCTGGAGATATGCTGGATAGCAGTTACTCTTTTGGTATATCGCTATCCTCAGGCAAGGCCATCATTTTCCACTTGTTGCCTGACAGGTACTTCATGGCCAGCGCCTGCATCTGCGCAGGTGTGGTCACCGTGTAATCACCATATAAAGTCCGAAGTGCCCGTACGATATTACGGTCATATGATGCACCTTCCAATTGCCACATCCAGAATGAATTGCCTGTGCTGGAGCGTTCAATAGCCTGTTTCAGCGGTTCAGTAATGCGTGCCAATTCATCTGCACTAACGGGATTCGCGGCCAGATCAGCAGCAATTTCTTCAGCTATCTCAAAAAATAGCGGAATATTTTTGGGTTCCAACTGGCTGATAGCGGCAACATAGCCGCCCTTGGGAAATTTCATCGGCCAGAAATTTGTGACCTGCGGCGCGTAGCTTGCTCCGGCCTGCTCACGGAATTTTTCAAAAAGGCGGTTGTTAAAAAGTGATGCCAGTATCTCAAGCTGCCGGCTCTCCCGTGCATCCTGCAAGCCGCCGCCCGTGGGCCAGGCAATAACAGCCGCAGCCTGGTTCACATCACCGCGATGCCGCAAAATTGCCGGACCGCCTTCAGACGGGAACTCAACTTCTTCCGCGCCAGCCGCTATCGGCGAAACGCCGCGCGATCCGAGAGCGCCAAATGTCTGCTCAAGCGCGGCGATTGCATCTTCGCGCCTGAAATCACCGAACAGCATCACTTCAATGGGACCACTTGATAATATAGGTTCCCAGACAGACCGAAAACCTTCCGGAGTCAGTGCATCCAGTTCAATAGGCGTCGGTGTTTTCCAGCGATTGTCCTTGCCCCGCACCAGCCAGCTAAAATCACGCTCCATGACAGTCTGCGGCGCCATGGCATAGGTATTGTACGACAATTTACCGCCGGCCTTTGCCCGCGTGATTGGCGCTGCGTCCCATCGCGGCGCAGCCAGCTTTGATGCAAACAGGTGCAACTGGTCCTTAAGATCAGCAGGTTTTGTAGTCGCATTGAACTCAAACGCATCATCATCAATTTCAAAGTTGAAATTAATGGCTCGGCCCGTTGTCAGCCGGTCGAGCTTTTCCCGATCCAGGTCACCCACTCCGCTATCGACAAGTGCTGTTTCACCGGCCCATATCTGCGCGCTTTCATCCTGTGAAAATGCTTTATATCCATTTCCAAAACGGACTTTTACGTAAACCTTGGCAACTTCAGCATCGTTGGAATAAAGCAGCGCACGCACGCCATTCGACAATGTCACCACTTCCATACCAAGCATATCAAGGTCTTCGGTCTGGATCACCTGCCCCGCCTTGCCCAAATCAGGCAGATCATCAAACCCTATATTTTCTGCTGAAAGGCGCGCATCCGTCGAAGCCTCAATACGTTTTGCCAGCGCAGCCTCAAGCATCTCGGCCCCATTTTCAACAGGCTTTGGCGCGATCAATATACCGCGCGTGACATCGCCCTGAAAAAGTGCCTGTGTCGATTGCAGTAACCTTTCAGGCGTAAACAGCGGGCGCGCATCGCGGAATATGTCGAGCGCTGCCTGCGCCGATGCGACAGTTTCACGGATGTCGACCGCATTGACTATCTCGTCTGCCTTGTTTGCCCCCGCTTCGGTATCCGCTGTCTCGACACCCACGAGCAACGCATTGTCGAATTCCGCCACCTCGCGCGCGATTTCCTCCTCGGTTGGAGGATTTGTGCGTGCATCTTCTATCACGGAGCGCACATCATCCAGCGCTGCCTGCCAGTCATCCCCAATTGGAATGATGTTGACAAAAGTACCGTCCGCCGAACGGCTTACATCATCCTGATACACATTCGCCTGTAGAAAGCTGCCGCCGCCGCGCGCGCGCGCCTCAAGCCGCCGCTGGATCATGCTCGTCGCCAGCAGGTCGATGAAAAGCCCCTGATTATATGAGATCGTATCATTAACCTGCCGCCATGGACGAAGAATGGCATAGTTGACAATATGCGGAAATGTCGGTTCGACAAGGAAAGCCGTACTGATGGCGTTATCATCGCCGGGATCAGGCTTTGGGTCACCAAAGTCAGGGTGCCGATCCGCTGCGCCATTTACATCCCAATCGGCAAAATATTTATTGAGCAGTTCGGCAAACATGGCAGGTTCGCCATCGCCCGACACAACAATCACTGTATTTTCGGGACGATACCAGCGCTTGTGAAAAGCCCGTACTGACCCGGAATTTGCGGCCATCAGTGTTTCAACCGTTCCAATGGGCGAACGCGTGGCCAGCCTCTGCCCCTTGAACAGTTCCTGCCGCGTCGCATCACTGACTCGAGCCTGTGCCCCGGCACGTTCCCTGAGTTCAGCCAGCACGATCGGCACCTCGCTTTTCAGGGAGGCGTCGGTCAGGCCCGGCTCACGGATCATCCCTGACAAAATCTTGATGCTTTCATCCAGCCCGGCCGCACTCGCATTGGGCAGGTCAAGCTTATAGACTGTCTGCGTTGGTGTGGTTTCGGCATTGCTGTCGCTGCCAAACGTTGCCCCGAACCTCTGCCATATCTTAATGACATCACCGTCAGGTACATATTTTGACCCGCGAAATGTCATGTGCTCCAGCAAATGGGCAAAACCCTGTTCACTGTCTTTCTCCATCAGCGAACCTGCATCAATGCGAATGCGGATAGCCACCTGCCCAGGGGGGACACCATTATTGCGCACGGCGTAACGCAGGCCGTTTTCCAGAACACCGAACTTCCACTCGGTATCCACCGGGATGTTGCTGTTTTCATATAGCCAGGGCAGTTCCTCCGCCTGCTCGGACGCAGTAGCAAACGGCTGTGTCTGCTGAGCCAATACAGGGGAAGCAGATAGCGTGAGTGAAAGGGCGAACGCCGAAAGGGCCGTGCAACGGAATTTTGTTTTCATGAAAGCAGCTATAAACAGACCAATTCTTACTGGCCAGTGAATATGATGCATTTTTAAACCGGCAGGAACGGCGCGCCTCCTGAGAGGAAAACAGGAAAGCCACACTTGAAGCCAGCACCGTTTTGCACCACATGGGAACCCATGTTGATAGAAACCGAAAACACACCGAACCCGGCCACGATTAAATTCTTGCCAGGACAGACCGTCATGGAAAGCGGAACGCGCGATTTTGCATCCCCCGAAGATGCGGAGATATCCCCGCTCGCCGAAGCGCTTTTCAATCTGGGCGATGTGACCGGCGTGTTTTTTGGCAGCGACTTCATTTCCGTCACGGCTGCGCTTGGCGTGCCATGGAGTGATCTGAAACCGAATGTGCTTTCCGTGCTGCTCGATCATTTTTCGGCGAACATGCCACTGTTCAAACCCGGATCGGCTGCCGCTATCTCTGTGCCTGCGGAGAATGATGAGTGGGAGGAAAATCTCGAAGATGCCGATATTGTCGCACAGATAAAGGAACTTATCGAAACACGCGTCCGCCCGGCAGTGGCCAATGATGGCGGTGACATCGTCTATCGCGGCTTCAATGAAGGCATCGTATATCTTCAGATGCAGGGTGCCTGTGCCGGTTGCCCCTCTTCTTCGGCAACGCTGAAGCAGGGGATTGAATCGCTTTTGAAACATTATGTTCCTGAAGTCGTCGAGGTGCGTGCAGCCTAACCAGCCTGCCGGGACCGAATTGCAGACCAAATAGAAAGACCAGATATGTCACAGCCAATTTCCGATGCCGCGCTTGACCAGATATTCCGCAAGGCAAGAACCTATAATGGATATCATGATAAACCAGTCAGCAAGCAGCAGCTGAAAGATATCTGGGATCTGATGAAAATGGGACCTACATCGGCCAATATGCTGCCCGCGCGGCTGATCTGGTGCACCAGTGACGATGCCAAGAAACGCCTTGCCGAACGCTCTAGCGAAGGGAACCGGGACAAGATACTGAAAGCGCCTGTGTCGGTCATTATTGGCATGGACCAGAATTTCCACGAGTACCTGCCCGAACTTTTCCCGCACACCGATGCCAAAAGCTGGTTTGAAAATGATCCGGAAGGCCGCGTACAGGGTGCCTTTCGCAATTCGTCGCTGCAAGGCGCCTATTTCATCATTGCAGCACGCGCACTGGGCCTCGACACCGGCCCCATGTCGGGTTTTGACAATGAAGCTGTGGACCAGGAATTTTTTGGCGATACCCCGCACATCAAGTCGAATTTTATTTCCACGCTGGGCTATGGCGATCCCGATACGATTTTCGAACGCAGTCCGCGCCCTGACTTCGATAAATTCAATTCCATCGCCTGATTGATCGCGGGGATATGCGCACGCTTGTCATTGATACCGCGACAGAAGCCTGTTCTGTCGCATTGTTCGATGGCGATAGCTTGATTGCGGGCGATTATATAAAATTGGGCCGCGGTCATGCCGAACGGCTGGTGCCCATGATTGCCGCCTTGCCTGGCAATGGCAAGGCAGATGCCATTGTCGTCAATTGCGGTCCGGGTAGCTTTACCGGCCTGCGCGTCGGCCTGTCTGCGGCAAAGGCGCTGGGGCTGGCATGGAAGGCACCCGTTACCGGCTATAACTGCCTTGGACTGGTGGCTACCATGGCACTCGCTCAGCAGCACGGCGCAGATGGAGTCGATATCGCCATGCATGGCGGTCATGGCGAATTTTTTATGCAATCATATACATCCGATGGCAGTGCCGCAGGCGAACTGACATCACTTAAACCCGATGCTGCTATAGCGTGGCTGCAATATAATCTGGTTGCGGGCAGTGGCAGCGAAAATTTGGCCAGCCTGCACGATAATGTACGCGCTCTTCCATTATGGCCCGATGCCCGTCAGGCGATGCGCTTGTCCGAGCAGGCGCGCACACTGGCTGCCGAGCCTGTTTATGGCCGCGCACCCGATGCGAAACCGATGGCACAGCCAGCAAGAACGCGTTAAGGGGCGTCATGGCGTCGCAGCATAAAATCCAACCTTTCATATTTCAGGACGAACTGGTCGCGGAAGATTTCATGCAACCGGCGATGGTGGTGATGCGCGATGCGTTTGACCCGGAATATGGAGAAGGCTGGAATTACATGCAGACGCTGTCAATGCTCGCCATGCCGCTCAGCCACAATCAGGTCGCCCTGTCTGCGTCAGGAGAACCAGCCGCTTTCACATTGAGCCGTGCCGTGGCTGATGAAGAAGAGCTTTTGCTCATCGCGGTACACCCCGACTTTCGTGGAAACGGACTCGGAGAAACAATGCTGTCACGTCTTTTGGATCAAAGCAGGGGGCGCGGATGCAAAAAAATGTTTCTGGAAGTAAGGCATAATAACTCTGCACGGCGTTTATATGAAAAAATGCAATTTATACAGACCGGTGAGCGCGTAAACTATTATACCGGCCAAAACGGTACAAAATTTGATGCTTTGACTTATACTCGCAAACTGTAAAACAAGCTCGCAATACTGCTTGATTTTCATCACTATAGCTTTAGTTAAGGCGATGTATAAAAATACATAAAAATTAATTATAATTATAAAACAAAGGGTTGTACAAATAACATGACAGAGAATACTAATGAAATGCACGAAATGCTCGTCACACTGACGGCAGATATCGTTTCCGCCCATGTAAGTAATAATAGTGTTGCCGTCTCTGATATGCCGCTACTTATCCAGAACGTGCATGACACACTCACAGGTCTAAAACCTGCTGATATTGAACAGGAAGAAGAGCGTCCGGATCCAGCCGTTTCTGTCCGTGCTTCGATAAAACCCGACTATATTGTCTGCCTTGAAGACGGCAAAAAGCTGAAAATGCTGAAACGTCACCTTATGACCGCATATGGCATGACACCGGATGACTATCGCCAACGCTGGGACTTGCCTTCCGATTATCCGATGGTGGCCCCAAATTACGCGAAAAAGCGCCGCGAATTAGCCAAAAAAATCGGTCTGGGCCGCAAACCCGGCAAACGCAAAAAGAAATAAATTCGCTGGCCATACACAGAAATCTTGCCACCCACTGGCTTGCAAACAGGCTGTGACGCTCTACATTGGCGGTCACAGCCTGATTTGTTTCAGGCCATATATTATTTAGGGAAATGAGCTTTTATGCACCAGAAAATAGACCTGGAAGCATTATGTGCAGAGCGCGGATTGCGGATCACAGACCAGCGGCGAGTCATTGCCAAGGTTCTATCCGAAAGCGACGACCATCCCGATGTCGAAAAAGTGCACGAGCGCGCTTCCGCCATTGATGAGCGGATTTCCATTGCAACGGTGTACCGCACCGTTCGCCTGTTCGAGGAAGCAGGTATACTGGACCGCCATGATTTTGGCGACGGCCGTGCACGTTATGAAGCTGCGCCAGAGGCCCATCACGATCACCTGATAGATGTGGAAACCGGCAAGGTCGTCGAATTTGTAGATCCTGAACTCGAGCTCCTGCAAAAGCAGATTGCCGAAAAACTGGGTTACCGCCTCGTCGATCACAGGATGGAGCTTTATGGAGTTTCCCTCTCACGTAAAGACGGATAACCAACTATTGTTTGAAGAACAGGTCGAACGTCCCATGCCCTATGAAACCTGGAAGGGCGCGGGCCCTTTCGGATATGTGACGTTTGCAATCCGCGTCCTTCTGCTGGTCCTCTTGCTGCTGGTCTGTGTTCCTTTCTATTATATCTGGCGGATATTGCGGCTTCCCAATCCATGGCCCCGCTGGTTCCTGCGGGCAGTCAGCTATATCTGCGGCGCGCGCATTCGCAAGATAGGCACACCGATCCGGCGTGATGTAGTTCTGCTCGCCAACCACCTTTCCTGGTTCGATATTCCAATGCTGGGCGGCGTGAACGGAACTTCGTTTGTATCGAAAGAAGAAATCGCGCACTGGCCCATTGTCGGCTGGCTGTGCAGGCTGAACAACACCATATTTATTTCACGCCAAAACCGCATGGGCGTGGCGGATCAGATCAACCAGTTGCGCGAAGCATTGGAAGAAACATGGGCGGTCACCATCTTTCCGGAAGGCACCACCACCGATGGCACGATGCTGCTGCCGTTCAAGGCACCATTGCTGGCCGCGCTCAACCCCCCGCCGTCAGGGCTTCTGGTGCAACCTGTCTATATCGACCTGGGCAAATACCGTGATGATGTGTCGTGGATCGGTGATGAAACCGCACCGCAAAATGCATGGCGGCTTTTGTCGCGCCCCGGATCTTTCAAGGTTGATATTCATTATCTCGACCCATTTGATCCGCGCGAATATAACGACCGCAAGGCGATTGTCGCCGAAGCCCGCGAGCGGATACAGACCGCTTTGGACACATCGCTTTCGGCTAGCCAGGCCGGAGCGCCGGGTGTATAGGCCAGCTCATGTCAACAGATTCTAAAACGAAAAAACCGCTGAGCAGCGGCAAATCCTATTATGTAAAGTCATTCGGTTGCCAGATGAACGTCTATGACGGCGAGCGCATGGGTGAAATGCTGTCCGCAGAAGGCATGCAGGCTTCCGAAACGCGTGAGGATGCCGATCTGGTGGTGCTCAACACCTGTCATATCCGCGAAAAGGCGGCCGAAAAAGTTTATAGCGATATTGGCCGGTTGCGCCGCAAGGACGGCTCCACGCCCATGATCGCAGTGGCAGGCTGTGTTGCGCAGGCTGAAGGGCAGGAAATCTCCCGCCGCGCGCCCAGCGTCGATATCGTGGTGGGACCGCAAGCCTATCACCGCCTGCCAGAGCTTATCAACACCGCCAAAACCGGGCGCAAGGCGATTGATACCGATATGCCGCCTAATTCCAAATTTGACGTGCTGCCCGGTCGGCCAAAACAGCCGCGCCCATCGGCTTTCCTGACAGTGCAGGAAGGCTGCGACAAATTCTGCACCTATTGCGTGGTGCCCTATACACGCGGCGCGGAAATTTCACGGCCCTGGGCAGAAATTGTCGACGAAGCCAAAGCACTGGTTGATGGCGGGGTCAAGGAGATCACGCTGCTCGGTCAGAATGTCAACGCCTGGGAAAGCGAAGATGGCAAGGGACACCGGCAAGGACTGGATGGGCTGATCCGCGCGCTGGACAGGATAAATGGCCTGGAGCGTATCCGCTATACCACCAGCCACCCCAATGACATGACACAGGCGCTAATTGACGCGCATGGCGATGTGGAATCGCTCATGCCCTACCTGCACCTGCCCGTGCAATCGGGGAGCGACCGCATATTGAAAGCGATGAACCGCTCGCACACCGTGAAAAGCTATCTCGAGATACTCGAACGGGTGCGTACAGCGCGCCCTGATATTGCGCTGTCCGGTGACTTTATCGTCGGCTTCCCAGGCGAAAGCGATGAGGATTTCGAGGCTACTCTCGAAGTCGTTCGCGCGGCCAATTATTCGCAGGCATTTTCGTTCAAATACAGCCCGCGCCCCGGCACGCCCGCGGCCGACATGGATACGCAGATTGCCCCTGAAATCATGGACGAACGCCTGCAAAGGCTGCAAGCGCTGCTGAACGAACAGCAATTCGATTTCAACCGCAAGCTGGACGGCAAGGACACCCGCATTCTTCTGGAACGGAAGGGCAAGAAAGACGGACAGCTGGTCGGCAAGACGCCCTGGCTCACATCTGTCCATGTCATCGCGCCCGATGCCAAAATTGGGGATATGCTGGATGTGCATATTGACAGCGCAGGGCCAAATAGTCTGCAAGGTAGTGTAATCGGGAGGAAAGCTGCTTAATGGCGAAAAAAGGCGCGAAGGCTAAAAAGCCCAAAATCAATCCGAACCAGCCCATCACGGAAAATACGGGTTTGGATGTGCTCGCCCCCGGACCTGCCAAAGCCAAAGTCGAAGTCGCGTTTGATCAGCCCGCCGTGCTGGGTACACTTTTTGGCGAGTTTGACCAGAACCTGGTCGCCATTGAAAACCGGCTGGGTGTCTATATCGCTGCGCGCGGCAACCATATTCAGATTGAGGGCAATGCAGAAGACGTTGCACAAGCGCGCGACGTACTTATGGGCCTGTATAACCGCATCATCCAGGGGCAGGAAATTGATTCGGGCGCGGTCGAGGCATTGATCGGCATGGCGCACGAACCGACACTGGACGGCATTATCAAGAAAGACGTGGCCACGCCGCCATCAGTGATGATCCGTACCCGCAAGAAAACCATTGTTCCGCGTTCCGCCACACAGGTCCCCTATATGGAATCGCTGGCGCGCGATGATATTATTTTCGCACTAGGCCCTGCCGGTACCGGCAAGACATATCTGGCGGTTGCACAGGCGGTGTCACAGCTTATCACCGGATCAGTCGACCGGCTGATCCTTTCACGCCCGGCGGTCGAAGCGGGCGAGCATCTGGGCTTTCTGCCCGGTGACATGAAGGACAAGGTCGATCCCTATCTACGCCCGCTTTATGATGCGCTCTACGATACGCTCCCCGCTGAACAGGTGGAACGGCGCATTGCCAGCGGCGAAATTGAAATCGCCCCCCTCGCCTTTATGCGCGGACGCACGCTGGCCGATGCCTTTGTCATATTGGACGAAGCGCAAAATACCACGCCCGCACAGATGAAGATGTTCCTCACCCGCTTTGGCATGAATAGCAGGATGGTGGTGTGCGGCGACCCGAAACAGGTCGACCTGCCCGGCGGCGACCATAAATCCGGACTCGCTGACGCCGTATCCCGGCTAGAAGGCGTGAACGGCATCAGCACCATCCGTTTCAACGCTGCCGATGTGGTGCGCCACCCTATCGTGGGCCGTATCGTAAAGGCTTATGAAGGGCCCGATGCGTAGCACCCGCCATGCTTGATATTGACGCCGCGATTGGCGAAGACTGGCCGGAACCTGGCGCGACGCAAACCTGGCATGATATTGCCAGGCAATGCGTCCAGACTGCCGTGTCACACAGCCCCTATCGCCAGTATATCGACCAGCCGACACTGTTCGCGGTCAGCATCAAGCTGGGCGATGATGCAGAAGTGCAAGCGCTCAACCGCGATTACCGGCAAAAGGACAAGCCCACAAATGTGCTATCCTTTCCGATGGTACAACCCGACCTGCTGTCTGCCATGTCACATAGCGATGATGGTGAAGTGCTGCTTGGTGACATCATACTGGCCCGTGAAACCTGCGCTCACGAAGCGCAGGAAAAGGGCATCTGTGTGACTGACCATGCCAGACATCTGATCGTCCATGGGACATTGCATCTGCTGGGCTTTGATCATATGGACGATGACGAAGCGCATGTGATGGAAGCGCTGGAGATAAAAGCACTTGCATCCATGGGGCTTGCCAGCCCATATTCCGAACAGAACAATAACGATTAAAGGCCAAAAAAGCACATCATGCCAGAAGGTGACAGTAGCAGTGCAGTAGCGCAGCTTCCGGGGAAATCCGGCGAAGACGATAGCGGCGGAGCACGAATATGGCGGGGCATAAAAGCCCTGCTGTTCCGCGAGGAATCCGACCAGTCGCTGCGCGCGCAGCTTGAAGAAGTCATTGACGAGCACGAGGATAACGGCTCACCTCAGCTGGAAGCGGACAATGGCGACCTGTCACATGTGGAGCGTGAAATGCTCCGCAACCTGCTGCATTTCAGCGAGCATGATGTCGATGATGTCGCGGTGCCGCGCGGTGACATCATCGCCGTGGCTGAGGATGCAGCTTTTAACGAGGTCGTTCAGGCGTTTGCCGAACATGGCCATAGCCGCATGCCTGTTTACCGCGAATCACTCGATGAAATTATCGGCATGATCCACATCAAGGACGTGTTCGCAATCATCGCATCGGGGCAAGATGCACCTGCTGACTGGACGCTTTTGATGCGCCAGCCGCGCTTTGTGCCGCAATCCATGGGCGTGCTCGACCTGCTGGCCGAAATGCGCGCCACACGCACCCACCTTGCTGTGGTGCTCGATGAATATTCGGGCACGGATGGGCTTGTCAGCATTGAGGATCTGGTCGAAGAAATTGTTGGTGAGATTGAAGACGAGCATGACGATGAACCCGAAGCGTTGCTCACCCCGCTGGAAAACGGGATGTGGGATGCAGATGCACGGGCAGAACTGGACGATGTTGCAAAACTTATCGACCCTGACCTTGCGGAAGTTGCCGAAGATGTCGACACACTGGGCGGACTGGCATTCGTGCTGGCCGGCGAAGTCCCCGAAGCTGGCAAAGTGCTGCCCCATGACAGCGGCTGGAAAATCGAAATCGTGGAAGGCGATGAACGCCGGGTAACCAAAATTCGCCTGCATCCGGGTTCCCGCGAAGATGAAGCAAAATCTGAATAATCTTCCCATTGGCAAGCGGCGCGCCATCGGCTAATGCCCGGCATCATGGAAATTAGTGATCTTCGTATTGCGCTGTTCAGCGGCAATTATAACTATGTGCGCGATGGTGCCAATCAGGCACTTAATCGCTTGGTCAGTTGGCTATTGGAAAAAGGCGCAGCGGTGCGTGTCTATTCACCCACCACCGATACACCGGCATTTGAACCAGCCGGCGATCTGGTCAGCGTGCCCAGCGTCGCCATACCGGGGCGCGGCGAATATCGCATTCCGATGATGCTGTCGCCTGCGATCAAAAAAGACCTGAAAGAATTTGCGCCCAATATCGTGCAGATCAGCAGCCCCGATGTTGTCGGACACAGCGCGGTACGCTGGGCACGTAAGAATGATATACCGGTGCTGGCATCGGTGCATACACGCTTTGAAACCTATCCGCGCTATTACAATATGGCGTTTATGGAGCCGCCGCTGGAAGCCATATTGCGCCGCCTGTACCGCCGCTGTGACGCAATTGTTGCGCCATCCGATTCCATGGCACAGGTGCTGCGCGAACAGCGGATGAACTATGATGTCGGCATCTGGTCACGCGGCGTGGACCGCAATATTTTTGACAAGAGCAAGCGCGGCCTTGCGTGGCGGCAAAGTCTGGGCATTCAGGATGATGAGCCTGTGATTGGTTTTACCGGCCGCCTGGTCATGGAAAAAGGGCTCGATGTATATTCCGACAGCATCGACCGGCTTATCCGGCGCAAGGTGAAGCACAAGGTGCTGATCGTGGGGGACGGCCCAGCGCGCGCGTGGTTTGAGGAACGGTTGCCCAGTGCTGTATTTGCGGGCTTTCAGACAGGTGCTGATCTGGGCCGTGCGGTGGCCAGCATGGATGTGTTCTTCAACCCGTCCATCACCGAAACATTTGGCAATGTCACATTGGAAGCAATGGCATGCAGTGTACCGGTCGTGGCAGCGCGGGCAACCGGCAGCCAGAGTCTGGTCGAACACGGGGTATCAGGCAAGCTGATCCGTCCCGGCGCAAGCCAGGATTTCGCAGATGCTCTACAGCATTATTGCGAATATTCCGAAATCCGCGCTGAACATGGCACGGCGGGTGAGAAGCGCGCCGAAAAATATAGCTGGGACCGGATTAACGGTGCGCTTGCCGACACTTATATCCGCTTGATCCGGCAAAGGGAGAGCGGTGGCCCTCCCAAGCCGGAGGCTTTGCGGTAAATTACCGCAATATTGCCCGATTGCGCATCGCCATGGAAAACAGCAGCAAGGCGATCGTGATAACCCATATCAAAATCGCAAAGCCCCATCCATCCAGGCCAGCGGGCAACTGTGACGCTACGCGCTGATAATATGTCGTACCAATCAGCCCGATAATGGATATGGCATAGAGCGTAACCGCAAATCGGCTCCTGAAAAGCAGCGCCACAGAGCCCAGAAACGCTCCCCATACACCCAGTGCCCAAAATGCGACGGCCCAGGCAGGGAAATTATTGAAATATTCAATCTGCTCTGCCGGCATCTCCAGATTTTCCAGATAGCCAAGCTCGGTGCTTAGATAACTTATAACTCCGCCTGCATTCCAAAGTAGCGCAGCAACAGCAACCAGCCAGAACCACCACGGTGTTTTCTGTTCCAAAATCATAACCCTCTCCTCTTATCATTATATTAGGGTCAGGACCTATTCATTATGCGGGCGAGACGTCAAAATGACGAAGATATCCGGTGCAAAGGACCGCCGGGAGGGCTGGCTGCCTTTCCAAGGTTCTTTGTGCTGGAGATCGAAGTCATTTTGACGTCCTTTCAGGATTTGATCAAAATGCTCCCTGACGGCGGCGGAGAGATTTGAAATAAACCATATTTCCCGCACCTCTTCTTCTTTTCAGATAGCATTTTGATCAAACCTCGCTCCGTGTAATGAATAGGTCCTGACCTTGACACTATACGCGCAATTTTATTGCGCTGCAAATTCGCTCTGTATCGCGTTCGTGTTTTGTTTTAAGGTCAGGCGCATGAGCGACCTTTTTGGCCATGATGACAGCCTTGCACAGCAAGCGACGGGGCGCGACCTTCCCGACAGTAACGCACCTCTCGCGGACCGGCTGCGCCCTGTATCGCTGGATGAAGTTATCGGACAGGAACATATTACCGGACCGGATGGTGCAATCGGCCGGATGGTCGCCGCCGGCAAACTGTCGTCCATTATATTCTGGGGACCGCCAGGTACGGGCAAGACCACTATAGCACGCTTGCTCGCAGGCGCAGTTGGCATGCATTACAAGGCAATATCCGCCGTATTTTCAGGTGTTGCCGACCTTAAAAAAGCCTTTGCCGAAGCCGAACAATATGCACGCACGGGCAAAAAAACGCTTCTGTTCGTGGATGAAATTCACCGGTTTAACCGTGCGCAGCAGGACGGGTTCCTGCCCTATGTCGAAAAAGGGACCGTGACGCTCGTCGGTGCGACCACCGAAAACCCCAGTTTCGAACTGAACGCAGCTTTGCTCAGCCGCGCACAGGTGTTGATCCTTAACCGGCTGGATGCCAATGCGCTGGGCGAGTTGCTCCATCGCGCTGAACAACTGATGGAAAGGGAGCTGCCTGTTGATAGCGATGCGCGCGATGCGCTGATTGCCAGCGCAGATGGCGATGGCCGTTTCCTGCTTAATCAGGCCGAAACATTATTTTCGGTTGATATAGACAAACCGCTTAATCCCGCTGGACTTGCAAGCTTCCTGCAACGCCGTGTCGCGGTGTATGACAAAGACCGTGAAGGCCATTACAACCTGATATCCGCGCTGCATAAATCGGTGCGCGGCTCTGACCCACAGGCGGCGCTTTACTATCTTGCACGCATGCTGGTTGCCGGGGAAGAACCGCTCTACGTGCTCAGGCGGCTGGTGCGCATGGCAGTCGAGGACATTGGTCTCGCCGATCCGGAAGCCCTGCATCAGTGCCTTGCCGCCAAAGATGCTTATGAATTTCTCGGCAGCCCTGAAGGCGAACTCGCCATTGCGCAGGCGTGCATTTACCTTGCCACCGCCCCCAAATCCAATGCAGCTTATACAGCGCAAAAGGCGGCGTGGAAATCGGCAAAGGAAACCGGCTCGCTGATGCCGCCACAGAATATATTGAATGCCCCGACAAAGCTGATGAAAGATATCGGCTATGGCAAAGGCTATAGCTATGACCATGAAAGTGAACATGGCTTTTCCGGAGACAATTACTGGCCGCAGGAAATGGAGCCGCAAACCTATTATGCGCCGGTAGAACGCGGCTTTGAACGCAAGATCGCCGAACGCATAGCTTATTGGGAGAAGCTCAGAAATGCGAAAAAAGATAGCTAGCACGCTTGTTGTCGCGGCAGTTGCGGCCGCACCACTGGCAGCGCAGGACAATGCGGATGACCTGCTCTATAATCGCGCCCTGGCCGCCGGGTATAAGGCACAATTTACCTGTTCCGGACTATGGAATGGCGGCAAGACGCCAGAAAATATTGCGCGTGATGAACTGACGGGCATATATCCACGTATCGCGAGTATCGTGCCCACGCTGAAGACCGAAATTGATGAGGCAGAGCGGCAGGTGAAAGTTGCTTATGCCGATAATGCGCAGCCGCGTATTGCCATCTGGAACCGCCGCACAGGCTGCACTTCATTGCCCATTGGCTTTGGCGGCATCAAAACGGGCGCAGCCGTAAAATTGCGCGACTTTCAGGACGAGCTGCCCTGGCCCATGGGGGATGCGAATGCGGATGCTCCCGATAAAGCCATGCACACACTTGCATCAAAGGCAGTCAGTGGTGGCTTTGGCGGCAAAACCAGCGCGGTACTCGTCATGCGCCGCGGAAAAATTACGGGCGAAGCCTATATGCCGGGTCATGACAGACATACGGGGCAGCGGACATGGTCCGTGGCCAAGTCCATCGCGGGCACGCTGATAGGCCATGCAGTGTTGAATGGCGGTATTGATGTACATAAAGCCGCGCAAGTGCCTGAATGGCAGGCCTTCGGCGATAGCCGAAAAAGCATAACGCTCGACAATCTGATGCGCATGGCAAGCGGCTTGTATAGCGATACGTCAGGAAACCGCACCGACCCCGTTTATATGGGCGCGGCCAGCGTCACGCAGCGTAGCACAAGCTGGCCGCTGATCCGCAGGCCCGGTACATATTTCCGCTATGCCAATAATGACACGCTCATGGCCACACACGGCGCGCAGGCGCAATATGATGGTTTTGATCCCTATGCGTTTTTCTACACGATAGGCATGACCCGCACCTATGCCGAAACTGACTGGCAGGATAGTTACATACTTTCCAGTCAGGTATGGACCACCGCACGCGATCTGGCACGGCTGGGACAGCTATATCTGAACAACGGCATCTGGAAAAATGCGGCTGGACAGGAACAGCGCCTGCTACCGGAAAACTGGCGCGCCTATGTCACTGCCCCATCGGGACCGCAGCCTGACAGGCAATTTGGATATGGCGCGACATTCTGGCTGATGAACAGATCGCACGGCATACCCGCAGATACATTTGCCGGCTTTGGCAATCGTGGCCAGTATCTGGTCATCATCCCTTCTATGGACATGGTGATTGTGCGGCGCGGTTATGACACGCGGGAAACCCGATTCAATATAGAAGAATTTACAAAGCAAATCGTTGCAGAATCGCAATAATCCACAGGCTGCCCTGTTAAATATCACCCCTTTATGCTATCGCGAGTGGCAAGGGTGTGGTACGAGCCACACCACAAATAGAGGGGGTCTGAAAAGATGAATTCATTTTATATCGGCAACTATGCCATTGACGGCGATATCATAGAAAAAATTCTATGGGCGATCGCCATACTGGCCATCACATGGATATTGGCGACGGTCGCCAAATGGGCAGCCGCCAAGATGGTTGACCGCATTTCACTGCTGCAAACCAAAACCAGTAGCGGCGAAACGGTTGGCCTGTCGATCGGCAAGATCGTCTCGTTGCTTGTCTGGTTGTTCGGTATCGTGGCAATCCTGCAGGTATTCCGGCTCGACAATGTGATCGGGCCGATTGATACCATGCTGCGTGATATCACCGATTTCCTGCCAAACCTGCTGGGCGCGGGGCTGTTCTTCTTTGTCGGCCTGATTATCGCCCGTATCGTGCGGCAGCTTATCGAAACTACGCTGGCCACGGTTGATCTGGACAAATGGGCGGCGCGCGGCGGCGTAACAGAAGTCACCGGCAGTTCCACCATCAGCAAGACAATTGCCAATGTGGTGTTCGCACTCATCATGATCGTAGTGGCCATTGGCGCGCTGGGCGTGCTCCAGGTTGAGGCGATTTCAGGCCCGGCAACGGAAATCCTGCAAAATGTCGCTGCGGCCATTCCGCGGGTATTTGGCGCGGCCATCCTGCTCGGCCTGTCATTCTTTCTGGGTCGCTGGGCAGCGGACTTGATGAAGCAGATTCTCGCCAATATGGGCGCGGATCAGGCCATCGCATCAGTCGGCATATTACCATCCTCGCTGCCGGTCTCCAGCCTGGTCGGCCGGATTGCGCAGCTTGCCATCGTACTGTTCGGCGCGATTGCAGCCACACGGCTGCTGGCATTCCCTGAACTCACCGCCATATTGAACGAGATACTTGATCTGGGTGGACGCGTTGTCTTTGGCAGCGTTATCATCGCGGTAGGCGTTTTGCTGGCAAACCTGATTTCCAATCTGGTCGCCAGCACAACCGGCGAAAACGGGCTGATTTCCACCATGCTCAAATATCTTATCATTGCGGTAGCCACATTTATGGGTCTCACGCATATGCAGATTGGCGAGCAGATCGTGATCATTGCCTTTAGCGGTTTTGTATTCGCAGCCGCCGTCGCCAGCGCGATTGCATTCGGTCTGGGCGGGCGTGAGGCAGCGGCCCGTCAGCTCAAGAAGATGCAGGATGCCGCCGATGCGCGACCTGCCATTAGCAGTGATCCGGCACCGAAAACACCATCTGCAAAAGCGGCGGAAGAAAATAAAGCGCCCGAAGCCTGATAACTTCGCGTTTTTATGAACAGGGCGGGTGAGAAATCATCCGCCCTTTGTTTATGGGCTTTCCATTTGTGACTGGCCATTTGTGACTGGCCATTTGCGACCGGGCAGCGCAGAATGTTTCAATGCGCCGCTTCACCCATACCGCCTGCTTTGACTGGTCCGGACAGAATGTCGCCCGCCCCAAGGGTATTGCGCTTGCTATTATGGGGCCGGACAAAAAACCGGCCCTGATTGAAAGCGAACATGACTGGAACCGTGAGGATGCACTGGAATGGCTGCTGGAACAGGCCTGTATAGGCACCGATATGCTCATCGGTATGGACTTGTCCGCCGCATTGCCTTTCGCAGACCAGAATGCCTATTTCCCCGGATGGGATGACAGCCCCGAAAGTGCAAAAGCCCTATGGGCACTGGTTGATGGCATATGCTGCGATGACCCGTATTTGTCCGCGCACAGTTTTGTGCAGCACCCGCTATTGCGTGAATATTTTCGCCATACCGGCTATCTGGGCAAGGCCTATGGCAATGCAAAAGCGGGCCGCCTGCGCGTGGTGGAGGAGCAGTCGCGCATACAGCGGCTCGCCAATCCCTATAGCTGCCTTAACCTTGTCGGCGCCGCACAGGTCGGCAAATCCAGCCTGACAGGCATGCGCATTTTGCACCGTCTCGCAGGCCGGATTCCCGTCTGGCCATTTGACCCGGTACCAGCAAAAGGCCCGCTTATCGTGGAAATCTACACCAGCATTGCTGCGGTCAATGCCGGCCTCGCGCGCGGGCGAACCAAGCTGCATGACCGCGAATCCCTTGACCAGGCACTACGAACGCTCGGGGCTCTGCCGCACTGTCCGCTCAGCAAATATGATGATCACAAGACCGATGCGCTTATGACAGCAGCGTGGCTGGCAAAAGCTGCGAGAAACAAGGCACTTTGGACACCAAAAGCCATCAATGCAAAAATTGCTGCAACTGAGGGGTGGACCTTTGGTGTTTTTTGAGTATAGGAGGCGTTTCCAGTTGAACCGGACATATGGTTCAAAAGAGCGCCGAATTAGCTCAGCTGGTAGAGCAACCGCCTTGTAAGCGGTAGGTCATCCGTTCGAGTCGGATATTCGGCACCACTTTTTCTCAAATTCACCGCACACAACGCGACTCGCCATACAAGCTTGCCGTAGCGGCAATTGACGCAGCGTTGCATTTATGTCACGCATATCGCTGAATTCCCACGCATACGCGGCTTTTTATTGTGGGAAACGCTTGAAAAAACTAATCTATCGCGTGATGCGCACGGTTTCATATGCAGAAAGCTGGCGCAAAGAATGAAATTAACCGGGGGCAATCATGAAAACATGCATGCCCGAAAAAATCGTTCTTCAGGAAGGAACAATCGCATGAGAACCGTAAATCCATTTATCAAAACCGTGTTGATGTCGACAGCCGGCATCGCATCGATCGCCATTTCCGGCACGGCCATGGCGCAGGATACCGCTTCGGCAGAAGATGCCGCAGAAGAAGAAGTCGTTGATGACAATGTTATTATCGTGACCGCAAGTAAGCGTGAAACGACATTGCAGGAACTGCCCGTTGCCGTTTCCGTAACAAGCGCCGAAACAATTGAAGATGCCGCCATCCGCGATCTGGGTGATTTGCAGACGGTTGTGCCTTCGCTGCGCGTGAACCAGCTGCAAAGCTCCGCCAACACCAACTTTATCATTCGTGGTTTCGGTAATGGTGCCAATAACCCCGGCATTGAGCCTTCTGTCGGTGTTTTCATCGACGGCGTTTACCGCTCACGTTCCGCTGCGCAGATTGGTGATCTTCCCAATGTGCAGCGTATTGAGGTCCTGCGCGGCCCTCAGTCGACACTGTTCGGTAAAAACGCTTCTGCCGGCGTTATCAGCGTCGTGACGCAGGAGCCCCAGTTCACCTTTGGCGGCAGCGCCGAACTGAGCTACGGGAATTATGAGGCGGTTGTCGGCAAACTGAGCGTTACAGGCCCGATAACAGATACGGTTGCTTTCAGCCTAGCCGGGAACCTAAACAAGCGTGACGGTTATGCCCGTGACCTGAACCTGGGCATCGATGTCAACGAGCGTGACCGTTATGGTTTCCGCGGACAGCTTTTGTTCGAACCCAGCAATGATTTCAAAGTTCGCCTCATCGCGGATTATGACAAGATTGACGAAAATTGCTGCGTAGCCGGCAACCTTCAGGGCGGCCCCACCGATCCTATCGTCAATGCGCTTGCGGGCGGTCAGGGTTTTGTCCCGCAAGACCTTTTCTCTTACACAGCGCGGAATAACTTCCCGTCATCCAATGACATTGAGAACTACGGTATTTCGGGTCAGATTGACTATGAATTCGGCGCACTGACCCTGACGTCCATTACCGCACTGCGCGGCGTACGGATTGAGACCAATCAGGATTCAGACTTTACCAGTGCTGATCTGATCGGGGAAAACCGGGCCGATACTGCAATCGACACATTCACTCAGGAGCTACGCATCGCGTCTGATTTTGACGGACCGATCAACTTCCTGCTTGGCGGATATTATTTCACCGAAGATATCGACTTTTCCAACCAGCTGTTCTTTGGTGCTGACACGCGTGCGTTTATCGATGCGCAGATCCAGGGTGCAAGTGGTGGCGCTTTGAATGCTGCGATACTGGAAGGGGCGCTGGGCGCGTCTGACAGCTTTGCAACAATGTCCTTGGTTGACTATACCGGTATCATCGGTCAGCAGGGCCGCGGTGTAATAGAATCGTTTGACTATGCCAACGATGCCTATTCC
Organism: uncultured Sphingomonadaceae bacterium; assembly: GCA_947497085.1. Lineage (GTDB taxonomy): Bacteria > Pseudomonadota > Alphaproteobacteria > Sphingomonadales > Sphingomonadaceae > Alg239-R122. The sequence goes on along the minus strand of CANMFE010000002.1, from coordinate 632,885 downwards.
ATCTTTGGCCAGGTTGACTTTGAAGTGACCGACCGCCTGACACTAACGGCTGGCTTTAACTATACCGATGACAGCAAGAAAGTTGTTTCTGATGTCCAGGTCACCGACATTTTTTCGACACTTGACCTGAATGCGCCGCAATACGCACCATTCCGCAACCAGCTCTTGTTCGGTGGTGCGCTTGCGCAAGGTGTTGGTAATGTCCTGATGCTGGGACGCCCGGCAACACAACAGGAAATCGGTATGTTCGCGGCTGAAAACATGGCTGCCTTTGGTCAGATTTCTGCCGGAGCACAAGCGTTTGCGGATGCCAATGACAACAACCCTGCGGCTAACCCGCTTGCCGGATTGTCTGCAGTGCAGTTCCTGCCCCCATTTGTAAACTTCCCCAACTCTGTGGAAAGCGGGCGTACCGACGACCAGGATCTTTCCTACACATTGCGGGCTGGCTATGAATTGACCGATAGCCTGAATGTCTATGCAACCTATGCAACCGGCTTCAAGGCATCTTCGTTCAACCTGTCTCGCGATTCCAGCTTCCTGCCAGGCGACCGTGATGCGCTTGCCAGTGCAGGCCTACTGGTGCCCAACCGCCGCGCAGGCACACGCTTTGCGGAACCGGAAGAGGCGGAAGTCTATGAGATTGGTCTGAAAGGTCAGTTTGACAGCTTCGCCTTCAATCTGGCTGCGTTCCATCAGTCACTCAAAGGTTTCCAGAGCAATGTTTTCACTGGTACAGCCTTTGTGCTTGCAAACTCGGGTAAAACCACCGTGCAAGGCATCGAAGCGGACGCTTCGGTCACACCACTAGATGGTCTGTCACTGACAGCCGCGCTAACGTACCTTGATCCGGAATATAAGGATTTTACCAACTCCGCAGTTGGTGACCTTACAGGGCAGCGTCCTGCTGGCATCTCGGAAATCTCGCTCAACTTGGGCGCAACCTATAAGCATGAATTCTCGAACGGTTCTGAACTACGCCTACATGCAGATTATCTGCATGAAAGCGAAGTCCAGATCGCAGATGGCCTGCCCGGGTTTATCGACTTTACCCAAGCGGATCCATTCGCACCGGCACGTGCGGCTGCGCTTCCTTTCACCCGTGAAGTCAATCTAATCAATGGTTCGATCACCTTTGCTCTTGAAAACGGACTGGAATTCTCCGTCTGGGGACGCAACCTGACCAATGACAAGTTTATCACCACTATTTTCGATACACCTGTTCAGACAGGCAATATCTCCGGCTATCCAAACCAGCCGCGCACCTATGGTGGTACAGTCCGTTTCAAATTCTGATCCGGCTGACATGAATGTTATGGAAGGGGAGGCTTCGGCCTCCCCTTTTTATTTATATCCTATGGTGACGCGTCGATCCTGCAAGCCCAGCATTTAACTGCCCAATTAAACCGCTTTACCATCGTCTGCCAAAAACATAACATGTAGCAGCAACCTTATGGAGACATGTATATGCCCGGCGCGCTCGACGGATTGACGATTGTGGAAATGGCTGGAATTGGGCCTGCGCCATTTGCCGCCATGATGCTGGCCGACCATGGCGCTCACGTCATCCGTGTTGAAAAACCGGGCCTGCGCGGTCTTCCCAAAGATATACTGAACCGTTCGCGCGAAAGGATCGAACTGGATCTGAAATCTGATGCAGATATCAACAAACTGCGCGATCTTATCAAGACAGCAGATGGCCTGATCGAAGGCTTCCGCCCCGGTGTCATGGAGCGGCTCGGTCTAGGCCCGGATGAACTGCTGCGGGATAATCCGGCGCTTGTCTATGGCCGCATGACAGGCTGGGGACAGACGGGTCCCTATGCGCCCTATGCAGGGCATGACATCAATTATATCGCACTAACCGGCGCATTGCACAGTTATGGCCGCACGGGCGAGAAACCCACACCGCCTGTTAATGCAGTGGGCGATTTTGGCGGCGGCGGCATGATGATGGCCTTTGGTATGCTTGCGGGCATATTGTCCGCACAGAAAACCGGCCAGGGGCAGGTTATTGACTGCGCCATGACCGATGGATCCGCAATGCTCAGCGCTATGACCTACAGCTTTCTGGCCAGCGGAATGTGGCGCGACGAACGCGGCGTCAACCTGCTCGACACCGGCGCGCATTTTTACGACACATATGAAACCTCTGATGGCAAATATGTCTCGATAGGCGCAATAGAACCACAATTTTATGCTGAACTTCGCAAATGTGCCGGGATAGCAGATGACCCAGAGTTTGACCCGCAAATGGACCCACAAAGCTGGGAGCCCCTCAAAGAAAAACTCGCCGCATTATTCCGTACGAAAACCCGGGATCAATGGTGCGCACTTCTGGAACATAAAGATACATGTTTTGCGCCAGTGCTCAGCCTGACCGAAGCGCCGGAACACCCCCATAACAAGGCCCGCGAAACCTATGTAACGGCAGGCGGCACCGTGCAACCTGCCCCTGCCCCCCGGTTTTCACGAACGCCTGCACCCAAACCGCGTATGGATTAACGCTATTTCTGTGCTGAAACGCCTTGTTCCCGATAATTTCGTGCTGGTGTTGCTCGGCATAATTGTGCTGGCCAGTTTGCTGCCGGTACGCGGTGAGATGGCCCGTATTGCCGAACTGGTTTCAGCGCTTGCCATTTTCCTGCTCTTCTTCCTGCACGGGCTACGCCTCCCGCGCGCAGAAGTACTGACAGCCATGCGCAATTGGCGATTACAGCTCATCATTTTCCTGTTCGTATTCGCCGTCATGCCGCTGGCAGGTCAGGCGGTGGCCACTATAGCTACCCCCTTCCTGCCCGCGATCTTTATTACAGGGCTTGTTTTCCTTACCATTCTGCCCAGCACGGTGCAGTCCGCCATCAGCTATAGCTCGATAGCGGGCGGCAATGTTGCGGCATCGGTTATGGCCGCAGCCGCACTCAACCTATCCGCCATATTCATAACGCCGCTGCTGGTCGTGCTGCTGATTGGCGGAGTTGGGAATGCTGGTATTGGCGGTGACGTTGTCATCAAGATTGCCGCGATAGTCCTGTTGCCCTTTACCATTGGGCAAATTGCGCAAGGAAAGCTGGGCAGTTGGGCTGCAAAGCGCAAATCATTGCTATCTTTTATGGACAAGGCCGCGATTGCGATTGCAGTCTATGTCGCGTTCAGCGCATCGGTAGTGGCAGGGTTATGGAGCAGGGTAGATATGGGCACACTAGTTATCCTGACAGGATTTATTGTACTGCTTCTGGCATTTGCATTTTGTGCCAGCTGGTTACTCGGGAAAATGCTGAATATCCCGCGAACCGATCATATCAGCCTTATTTTCGCCGGATCACATAAAAGCATCGCCACAGGCGCGCCGCTCGCCGCGATACTGTTTGCCGGGCCAGAGGCAGGCACGATCATTCTTCCCGCGCTTATCTATCATCAGCTGCAGCTGATTGTATCTGCGCCTGTTGCGAGCAGGCTGGCGCGAGAGTAAGTGCTGAGAGGCTTTCCATTAGATTAGTTTATGCGTTGAAGCGCGCGATACCGGCCCGCTCCCCCGCTTGGGCCTCCAGTCTTTGTTTGGCTCACTCTCGTTCGCAGTGCGGCACCAGCCCACGCCCCCTCCCGACCTCCCAAACAGGTTACAATGTCATTGGGAGGTCGGGAGGGGGCGTGGGCTGGTGCCGCGTTCCTGCAGGCTTTTCGCATGAGCGAAAAACAGCCGTGAGGGATAAAGAGTTACAGGCTGCGCAAAGCCTGGGCAGGCCTTGCCGCAAGCACAGGAAGCGAACCCACCGTGCCCAATATCAGTGTCAACAAAGCACCGCCGCCCAGCATAGCCAGCACCACGCCCCAGTCGGGAGCCCAGTTAAACTCAAATATCTGTACAATCACATACCAGCCCGTAAACAGGCCCAACGCAAGCGCAACTGAAGCCAGCAGAACCGCCAGCAATCCATATTCCAGCGCCTGTGCAGACAATATCTGTCGCCGCGTTGCGCCCAGCGTTTTCATGATAACACTATCATAGATGCGCGACTGGCGCGATGCGGCAATGGCACCAATCAGCACCGCAATACCCGATAGAATGGCAATGGAGGCTGCCGCTGCTATGGCTGATGCCATTTGCTGCAATATGATCTGCACTTGGCCAATAACATCGCGCACCTCGATCACCGATATGGACGGAAATCTATCCAGCAATGCCCGTGAAACTGCCCGCTCTGACGCATCATCCATGGTCACTGTCGCAGCCAGATTATGCGGCGCATCGCGCAATGTATTGGGCGAAAACACCATCACATAATTGAAACCCATAGTGTCCCAGTTAATCTGGCGGAATGACGCCACTTCCGCGGTAAATTCACGGCCCAGCAGGCTGACCGTCAACGGGTCCCCGAGCTTCAGACCCAAAGCATTTGCCATTTCAACATCGACTGACACAAGTGGCGCGCCCTCATAGCCTTCCGCCCACCATTCTCCTTCAACAAGCTCGCTGCCTTCCGGCAAGGTTTCACTATAGGTCAACCCACGTTCACCGCGCAGTACCCAGGCATTGTCGGGAATATCTTCCAGCTCCGCCACACGCTGCCCCGCATATTCGGTAATCGTCCCCCGCAGGGCGGGCACGGTATTTACTTCAGCTTCGGGCGCTTCAGCCGTGATTTTCTGCAGGAAAATCTCACGCTCCTCCACCGGCACATCCAGCACAAACAGGTTCGGGGCCTGTTTCGGGATGGTGCGCTCGATTTCATTGTTCAAACTGGTCTGGATCGCTGCCAGTGTCACAAATAGCGTGAGCCCCAGTCCAAGTGCCACCACCAGCTGCCCCGTCTGTGATCCAGGCCGATGCAGATTGGTGAGCGCAAGCCGCGCAAGCGGCTGACGCGGGCGCGGCAGTCGTGCGGCAATTTTGCCAATCGCCCAGCCAATCAAGGCGAGCAGGCCCAGCACCGCCAATACGCTGAACAGGAAACCCGCGCTAAAAACCGGATCACGCGCAGTAAATATGGCAATGGCCGCAATCAGCATCGCGCCACCAGCCACAATTGCATAGGTTCGCCAGTCGCGCTGCACCGCGCCATCCACTACTGACCGGAAAAGCCCCGCAGGCGGTACTAATCGTGCCCGTGCGAGCGGAGGCAAAGCGAAAATCAGCGCGATAAGAAGCCCGTAAAGCGCGCTCACGAAAAGCGGAAACGGATAGACTGCAAAACCGGGCCGGACCGGCAGCACATCTCCCGCCAGATAGACAATCAGTTGCGGCAGGAACATGCCCGCCAGCAGGCCAGCCGCAATGGCAACTGCCGACACGGCCAATATCTGTAACATATAGATGCGTAATATATCGCCCGACTGCGCGCCCAGTATCTTGAGCGTTGCGATACTGCCGCGTTTACCCGCCAGATAAGATGCCACGCCATTGCCAACGCCGATCCCAGCAACCACCAGCGCGGTCAGGCCGACCAGCGTCAAAAACTGCCCCATGCGCAAAATGAAACGGGTTGCGCCGGGCGCACCACGCTCACGGTCTTTCACCTCCCAGCCGGATTCAGGAAAAGCGGTGTTAAGGCGCTCTATGACATTTTCAATGTTCGCCGTGCCAGGTGTTCTGATGCGGTATTTGCTCTCGTAAAGGCTGCCCGGACGCACCAGTCCAGTGCGCTCAATGCCTTGCATCGATGCCAGCGCCACTGGTCCCAGCGTAAAGCCTTCACCCAAACGATCGGGTTCCTCGGCAATCAGGCCCGCAATGCGAAATTCGGCTTCGCCAAAACGCACGGTATCCCCGACGGAAAGCCGCAGGCGGTCGGATAAACCAGCCCCGACATATATTGCATCGCTGGCAAGAGGGCTCGCGGCCTTACCGCCCTCCAGCAGCAGATCACCATAAAGCGGATAGACATTATCCACGCCTTTGAGCTGCGCCAATATGGCCTGCGGTCCGTCATCACCTGTTTCGCCGACACGGTTGGCCATGGCCTGCATCCGCACCGTTTCTGAAAGCTCGCCTTCATTGCGAAACGCGGCTTTCTCATCTTCGCTCGCCAGACGTTGCGACATCGCAAATTCAATATCGCCGCCCAGTATGACCTGCCCTCGCGCGGAAAGCTCAGTCGTGATCGCCGATGTCAGACTGCCAATCGTGGCGAGCGTGGCTACACCCAGAAACAGGCACAGGACAAGCAGCCGAAGTCCGCGAAACCGGCCATTCAAATCGCGGCGTGCAATTGCCCATATCTGCGACCAGCCCATTAGAATCGAATTCCGTATGTCCGCTCACCCTGAGCCTGTCGAAGGGTGGGCGGTGATATTATAGAGTTTAAATGTATCACGGCGCATCCGCCTTCGCGGTGTCTGCAACAATATCACCATCGCGCATTTCGATGATGCGGCCGCATTTTTTCGCAAGCTCTGCATCATGGGTAATCATCAACAGCGTCGCTCCGGTCTCTCGCTGCCGGTTGAACAGCAGCTCGATAATCGCCGCGCCCGTTTTGCCGTCCAGATTGCCGGTCGGCTCATCGGCAAAAATGATATCAGGGCGTGGTGCCATGGCGCGCGCAATGGCCACGCGCTGCTGCTCCCCGCCCGAAAGCTGTGCCGGATAATGGGTGATACGGTGGCCAAGGCCGACAGCCTCCAGTTCAGTCTTTGCTATGTCAAAAGCATCCCCCTGCCCTTCCAGTTCAAGCGGCACCGCCACATTTTCGTGTGCGGTCATCGTGGGTAGGAGGTGGAAAGCCTGCAATATAATGCCAATCTGCCCGCGCCGTGCCCTTGCCAGCCCATCTTCATCCATCGGCCCGAAATCCATGCCCGCGACCTGCACATCGCCGCTTGTGGCACGCTCCAGACCGGAAAGGATGGCCATCAACGAGGACTTTCCAGACCCTGACGGCCCCAGCAGCGCGACCGTGGCACCGCGCTCTATATGCAGGTCAATGCCTTTCAGTATCTGCGTGGGTGCATCCTTTGCCCCCAAAGAAAGGGTGACATTGCGTGCCTGAATGACAATATTGTCAGAAGAAGTCGTTGTGCCGTGCATGAAAGGATAATCCGTAATGGCGAGAAAAGTTGCATTGTCGAACCCATATGGGGCGCTTCGCGTGTTTGTCTATGGGTCCTTATGCATATTGGGGGCATGCAGCGGCGGACAAAACGATCAAGATAAGGCGGCCATCGACCAGCAACAAAGCGCAACCACACAAACGCCCGAACCTGCCGGCCTGGAACAGCAACCTGAAAAACTGGTCATCGCCTTTGGTGACAGCCTATATGCCGGATACGGCCTGAAACAGAATGAAAGCCTGCCCCATGATCTGGAAAAGGCGCTGCGGCAAGGCGGCATCAATGCGCGTGTTATGGGTGCGGGGGTATCGGGCGATACGACAGCAGCAGCGCTTAAACGCTTTGCGTTCACGCTGGATGGCGCGAAGCGCAAGCCTGACCTTGTGATTATCGGATTGGGCGGCAATGACCTGCTGCGCGGGCTGGATGTCCAGCAGACACGCACCAATATCCGTGCCATGCTCGAAGAACTGAAGAAGCGTGATATTAACGCCATGCTCACCGGCATGATGGCACCGCTCAATATGGGCGATGATTATGTGAACGCGTTCAACTCAATCTATACAGATCTCGCAAAAGAATATGACGCTGCACTCTATCCATTCTTTTTTGATGGCATTATCGGTCAGGACGGCGCGCAGCAGCCGGGCCTGATGCTACCCGATGGTATCCACCCCAATGCGAAGGGCGTTGATGTCGTGGTGGAACGACTGACCCCCGCTGTGCAGCAGGAACTGTTGACAGAATAAGAAACTAACGCCGGTCCAATAGCCAGATTAGGGCGGCAATTGCCAGGCCCAGTACAAAACCCGCAAGCAGGCCGATAACAGGTTCACCCTGGAACCCGCCAATGAACACGCCTGCAATCGACGCAAGGGCTATGAAGAAACCGCCTGCAAGTGGCGTGCGGCGTACAGGTTTTTCTACTGGATCAGTCATGTGTGTCTTCATGCCATGCCCGATATCAATCTGCCAACGCTTTTTGCGTAAAGGGCACGGAAAGCCGTACCGGTTAACTGCACATCAACTATATTGCTTGAAACTTCCTGCACAGCCCGCCGCTATATCCAGCGCCAGCACACAAAATACGGATATACGCATGTCACTTGTACCTAATCTGCCCATCATGACCTCCCGGCAAGCTTATGAGGATGCCGATGCATTGATTCGCGCATTTGGCGCAGAAGCAGGCATTGAGGCCGCCGAGCGCGCCGATATTGCCCGATCAAAGGGCAACCATCTGCATTTTTGCCACTGGCGGCAGATTGAGCGGATGATTATCATCCTGTCGGTCGACCAGTCGATCGGGACAGTGCATTAATCGTCACATTTAATTATCACTATGCACAGCGCCGCCGCTTACGGTAAAATGGCGCGGGCTGGTAATGCCGCTAAATAATGCGCGATCCGTACCCGTCATCCACACCTGTCCGGTGCGTTCTGATAGCCTGTCATATAAAACGCCGCGCCGCAGCGGGTCCAGATGCGCGGCGATCTCATCAAGCAGCAGCACCGGAGCATTGCCTTTGAGCGATGCGACCAGGTCAGAATGCGCCAATATGATGGCGATCAGCATCGCTTTTTGCTCTCCTGTCGAGCATAGCGCCGCAGCCTGCCCCTTTTGCCGCATGGTGACAATCAGGTCATCACGGTGCGGCCCATCAAGCGTGCGCTTCGCCTGCCGGTCGCGCTGCCGGGCACCGCGCCATGTCTCCAGTAGTGTTTCAGCGCTTCCCGGTTCACAGCTTGCGAGCGCCAGCACAGGCCGGGCAAAAACCTCATCCGCTTCACTGTCCAGTACAGAATTCAGTTGCGCCACCAGTGCCGCCCGCGATGCCGCTACGCACGCACCATGTTCAGCCATCCGCGTTTCGACTGCATCAAGCCAGGCAGAGTCAGGCATCACATCATCAGCAAGCAAACGGTTGCGTTCGCGCACGGCAAGCTCATAACGAGAGCTGTGGCGCGCATGCAGCGGATCAATTGCCAGCACCAGCCGGTCAAGAAATTGCCTGCGGCCACCTGCACTTTCCATGAAAAGCCGATCCATAGCGGGTGTGAGCCAGATAATGGACAACCATTCGGCAAGGCTGTTTGCGCTGGCTGCCGCACCATTGACACGGACCTTGCGCCGCTCTGGCATATCTGCGGTGACGCCAGTGCCGATTTTCACATCCCCCAGATCAGCCGAAACGGCAAACCCGCCCGGCCCTGACATGGCTGCCATCTGGGATAGCGGCGCACGGCGCATTCCGCGCCCCGGAGCAAGCAACGATATGGCTTCCAGTATATTGGTCTTACCGGCACCGTTATCGCCCGTCAGCACATTGAAACGGGCAAGACCGTGAAGCTGGCTGTCGCCATGGTTGCGGAAATGACGAAGCGACAGGAAATTAAGCGGCATAATCCATACCCATGTAGCCAGAAAGCGAGTGCGTGAGAAGCCTTTTGGCATTTTTCATGCGGCCCAGTCCGTTACAGGATTTTACAAAAACCAATTTTTGGTGAATTTTACCAATATTTTGCATTCAGCAAATATTCAGCAAAATGTAAAATGTATTAAATATCTGTTTTTATTAAATATATCAAAACTGGCACGGGCTGTGCAATGCTATTTGTAACTTCATCATGATGATGAGGAAATTCAGAAAAGGAAATTAAAATGACCAACGTAAGCAACTTCCAGTCTTCAGTTCTCGCAGCAATTTCAGCTTTTGTATTCAGCGCCATTTTCGTCGGTGCAAGTGTTCTTCCTGCAGAAGCCGTTAATTCCGCTGGCATGTTCATCTAACCTGATCACACAATCACTTTAATCCGAGGAAAGGGAAATAAAATGCATAATATCAGCAAATTCCAGTCATCCGTACTTGCCGGCATATCGGCTTTCGTATTCAGTGCCATCTTTGTCGGCGCAAGCGTATTGCCCGCTGAAGCTGTAAACTCTGCTGGCATGTTTATCTGAACGCCCGCATAGTCACCAACATATAATAAAGAGGAAAATCCATGAAAAACTCATTCCGGCTCGACAAGTCAAATGCCAAGCTTATGGGCGTGTGCGCCGGCATCGCCAACTGGGCGGAAATTGATGTCACCCTGGTTCGTATCCTATGGGCTTTGGCAGTGGTCTGCGGCATTGGCGCCCCAGTACTTATCTACCTGCTCATCGGTCTGATTGCCAACTGACTCCAGACCCGCTGAGCACATACGAAAACCGCCGCGCATTGCATTTCGCATAATTTGCGGTAACCTCCCCAAAACAAGTGGAGGCAGATAATGGCGCGGCGAATATTGGGGGTAATTGCAGGGATTATTGTAGCAGGTATTTTGGTCGCCCTTCTCGAAGGTCTTGGCCATATCATCTATCCCCCGCCCGCAGGCACAGACCTGAATAAACCCGACGACCTTGCACAAATCATGCATATCATGCCCTTCGGGGCGAAGCTTTCCGTCATCATCGCCTGGTTTATGGGCGCTCTGGGCGGTGCAGTAACAGCGCTATATATCACCCGCTGGCCATGGTCTGTCTGGATCATGGTTGCTTTCATTCTTGCCGGGGCGATTTTCAGCCTCATGACCATAGCGCATCCATTATGGATGGCAATTTGCGGTTTGGTACTACCAGTGGTTGCAGGCTGGCTCGCCCCCAAAATCACACCGAAATGACTATGAACCCCGCCATCCTCAGGCAGCTTATGCTGCTTGTCCTCATGGCCTTTATATCCGCATGCCATCCGGCCGGGGATACAGACGCGCAGCCAAAATCCGCACAGCGCACCGATGGCAAGACCGAAGTCATTGTCCTCGGCATGATCCATGGCGCGCACAGGAACAGCGACAAATATCCGCTGGAACGGCTACGCACTGTTATCAAGGATATTGATCCTGATATCATCCTGTCTGAAATCCCGTCCGGACGCGTTGAAGATGCACTGAAAGGTTATCGCACAACCGGCGGCGTCACCGAAAGCCGGACCCGCGCATTTCCCGAATATACCGATATCATCATTCCGCTGCATGACGAAATAGGCTTCTGGCTGGTGGGCACGGCTGGCTGGACCGAAGAAATTGCGCAGCAGCGCACTGCAACGCTAAAAGCCATGGAACAAAACCCGGAGCGTGCCGAACAATGGCGGGCGCATCAAATTGCACGAAAGACATTTTCCGAAACTGTCAGTGGCAAGAGCGACGATCCGCTGTTCATCCATAGCGAAGCTTATGACCGGCTGACCGAGGAATCCTTCGCGCCCTATCTGCAATATTTTGAAGATGATCTGGGCACAGGTGGCTGGGCCGCGATCAACACTGCGCACACGGATAATATCATGAATATTCTGGATACAGTCACAGGCAAAGGGAAACGTGTCCTCATCACCTATGGCGCGGCGCATAAATATTGGATCAGGAAAGAAGTGAAAAAGCGTGATGACATCGTGCTGCTTGACCCCATCCCCTATTTTACCGCCAATACGAATTAATTGTCAGATGGATAGTCCAAATCGGCCCCGCCTTTGTCCATTACAAATATAGGGCGCAGCGCATAGGCCATCAGGAATATGCCAGCCGGAATAATGGTCGTCACCCACAGGTCATGGACCAGATAGCTCCACGGAATGTCAGCCCATGCCTTCCCGCGCACCTTCACCAATTCATACAGGTCCCACGCCTCCCCCGCCATAGCCGCCAGCATAACGCAGACAATGGGCAGCCTTTGCCATGGTTTGCGCCGAAGAAACAGCATGACCAGAACGAATACCAGTAGGCCAACCAGCACATGCAGCGTATCTTTTTCAAAACCGAGCAGTTCGCGCAGCCACAGCTTCCCTGATTGAAATGGTCCAAGTTCGGGCATCAAAGCTTCCATCAGACCTTTGTGCTGAACGGCGTAAAATCTGTGCCCGTGTCATAAACATCCACGCCCTCACGCTTTTTCAGCCAGCCGATAACGGCATAGGTGACAGGCGTCAGCACAGCTTCCCACCCCACTTTCAGCGCCCAATTGGTAACCATGACTGTCAGCACAGCCTGCGTTTCCCACACACCGTAAAAAGCAAGCGGATAAAATATTAAGCTATCAACGCCCTGCCCCACCACCGTGGACCCGATTGTGCGCGTCCACAACGCCTTGCCTTGTGTCCATATCTTCATCCGCGCCATGACATAGCTGTTGACGAATTCACCGGCCCAAAAAGCGATGATCGAGGCAAAGACAATCCGCGGCACCTGCCCGAACACCCGCTCATAGGCATCCTGCCCATCCCATACATCCGCAGGGGGGAGCGAAACCACCACCCAGCACATGAACGCCATGAAAAGCATCGCCGCAAATCCCGCCCAGATCACGCGCCGCGCCCGCGCATAGCCGTAAATCTCGGTCAAAATGTCGCCGATAACATAGCCCAGCGGGAAGAATAATATGCCCGCACCATAGACCCATTGCTCACCGTCCAGTTCGACAAAGGTAAGCTTCGCCGCACCGACTATGTTCGACAGCAACAGCACGGTGACAAAGGCCGCCATGACAAAGTCGAAATAGCGGAACCGGTGCCCCGCCAGCCGGTCCGAAGTCACTGCGGTCAATTCGCTACGCACTTCAGCTTGATTCGCATTATTATCCATGCGCCCTCATATCGCAGTTTGCATGTGTGCCAAAGCGCGCTATGGGGACTTTGCCGAAAGGGCAGCTAAAGCAGCCCGAGGCCAGGCGCCCGTAGCTCATCTGGATAGAGCGCGAGACTTCTAATCTTGAGGCAGCAGGTTCGAGTCCTGCCGGGCGCACCATTACCCCACGCTACATGGCATCTTTGTTGATCAGCACATCGGACCATTCGGGATGTTTTTCCCATTTCCGGGCAATAAAAGGACACGCTGGCACTACACGCAGTTCATTTGCGCGCGCATCCTCAATCATGAAACGGATAAGCTTCGACCCTATGCCATTGCCGCCCATATGTTTGGGTACACCCGTATGGTCGGCTACATATACATCTTTTTTCGCGCGAAACATGGTGAGCTCACCCTCACCCTCACCCTCCACACCGTCAACCGTCGCAACATAACGGATACCGCCATTTTCCCGGTTCTCACGCACTATGTGTACTTTGTCCATTTTGATTCCTCATCATTGAAATACTGGCCGTATTTATGTTCGCATGACATATTGCATATGCAAGAAAAAGGGCGGCACTGGCCGCCCCATTCCCAACAATATATTACTCGTTTAACTGGCCCCGCGCAGGAAATGCATCAAAAGCCCAATCACGAACAGTGCGATAAAGACATAAAACAGGATTTTGGCAATGCCAACCGACGCACCCGCAATACCGCCAAAGCCCAAAATGGCTGCCACTACAGCGATAACCAGAAATATTATAGCCCAGCGTAACATAATTACTCTCCTCATTTTTTGAAATTACAAGTATCTAATTACAAGTATCTATAGAACAAATTGCCAAACAAACCAAATCTATCCACGTTGTGCTCTGGTGATAGGTTCGGACGTCACCGGATAACCGAGACCATCCGGCACGCATAAATGCGGCACACCATCGCGCTCTTCGATATAAGGCGTAATCGTGCGCACCGGGATGGTGCCGGCATGGTTGACCGCCGCATCATGGGAAGCAAATTGCGCCAGCCGCTCAAGGTTGCGGCGGGTCGGAAAGATTATCTTTAACGCACCGGTATCTGCGCGGTGCAGCACTTCAGCCGCGCTCGCCCAGAACAGGTGCCGGTTTTCAGTTTCATCCACCAGCACCCTGTCACGGCCCGCACCCGCATTGGCAAGATAAAAGCGCGTATCGAAGATGCGCGCTTCCGCAAAGGAAGGCCGCCAACGGGCAAAAGGCACCATCATTTCCAGATCAAGCTGCCAGCCATTGGCCGTGCATATGGATTGCAGTGATTTTCCCGCATGCAGATCCGCCCTCGCGTCTGCCAATGCCTTTTCTTCAAGCCTTTCGGTAAAGCCAATCGCAAGCCCCGTTTCCTCTATGGTTTCACGGATGGCGGCAATCCGCGCAGCACCTTCGCCGCCGTCATCATGATGGCCAAGTACCCTGGCATAAGTGAAATCTTCCGGATCAATCCGTCCGCCGGGAAAGACCGCGGCACCGGCGGCAAAGGCCATTTTGGCAGAGCGTTCCACCATCAGCAGTTCGGGGGGCTGTCCGGGCGGCGTGTCGCGAAAAATTACAACCGTCGCGGCATCGATCGCAGGTGCAAGCTCCTGTCCCGTGATCGGATCACGATGCGGCCCGCTATTGTCATGTAAATCTGCCATGGGTCCACCATCGCCTAATCTGCGCCCAGTGCCAAGTCCGCAATTGCATGCAGCCTGGCAAATGGCAGCCTGTCGGAATAATTTACACTTGAGGAAAGGTCGAATAACAAAAATATATTTAAATATCTGAAATTGATTAATATTTTAAAACTGGCACAGAGGATGCATAGTATGAGGCAACCTTATTGGTTTCACTGAATTGAGGCGGGGCAGTTTTTCTGGTCCCTAAACTGCCCCGGCCTCCCCCGTGACAAGGTTTCACAAAAATCCGGTACAACGCGAGCGTGTTGAAACATCCAGAGCGGTAATCGCAATGACGAAACCATTCCGCTATCTTTACCACATAAAAAAAGCCGGGCATTGCGCCCGGCCTTTGTAAATGATTGCGTGAAAGGCTTAACCTTCTGCCTTGGCAACTCCGTTTTCTTCCATGAGTGTGGCCAGTTCGCCTGCCTCAAACATTTCCATCATGATATCGCTACCACCGACAAATTCGCCTTTGACATAAAGCTGCGGAATGGTTGGCCAGTCGGAATAGGTCTTGATACCTTGCCGGATCTCCATATCTTGCAGCACGTCGACACTTTCATATCCGACACCCAGATGATCGAGTATAGCGACCGCGCGGCTGGAAAAGCCGCATTGCGGGAATAATGGTGTGCCTTTCATGAAAAGCAGCACATCGTTCGATGATACCAGTTCGCTGATTTTTGTATTAACGGCGTCACTCATGGCCGAAACTCCTGACCGAATAGATTTGATTAGACTTGTGAATACCTATTTGGGAATGGCGGTAGTGAGTTGCAAGGCATGAAGCACACCGCCCATCCTGCCGCCCAGCGCAGCGTAAACAGCCTTATGCTGGTTCACGCGCGTCATGCCGCGAAACGCCTCTGACACAACATGCGCCGCATAATGGTCGCCATCGCCAGCAAGATCAGTGATTTCCACCTTGGCATCAGGCAGGGCATCCAGAATCATCGTTTCGATTTCCTGCGCGCTCATCGCCATGGCGCGTTACTCGGACTCTTCCATATATTGCCGACGGGCCTCGACCATATATTCATCCATCGCTTCACGCACGCCTGCCTCGTCAATCTCGACACCCGCCGATGTCAAATCACCCAGCAGCTTGCGCAGCACATCCTCATCGCCCGCTTCCTCAAAATCCGCCGCTACGACAGATTTTGCATAGGCATCGGTTTCTTCCGGCGTCAGGTTCATCTTGCCTGCGGCCCAGTGTCCTACCAGCTTGTTACGGCGGGCGTTTACCTTGAATTGCACTTCGGCATCACGGGCAAACTTGTTTTCAAACGCTTTTTCGCGGTCATTCATATCGGTCATAATCGTTTCCCAATCTGGATCTGTGTTCCTATCCGAAATAGTGCGGCGATGCAGCGGGCGCAAGGCAAGAAACCGAATTAACCCATGGTAACGACCAGCTTGCCGATGGCATTCCGGTTCGCCAGCTTCGCAATCGCCTTGCCTGCATCTTCAAATGCAAAGGTTTCGGATATTTTCGGACTGATCTTGCCTGCTTTCCACAGATCGAACAGTTCCTCGATATTGGCGCGATTGCCGATCGGGTCCCGCGCCGCATAAGCGCCCCAGAATACGCCGCACACGTCACAGCTTTTCAGCAATGTGAGATTGAGCGGCAGCTTGGCAATGCCTGCGGGGAAACCGACCACCAGAAAGCGACCTTCCCAGGCGATCGACCGCAGCGCAGGCTCGCTATAATCGCCGCCCACTGCATCATAGACCACATGCGCACCTTCAGCCCCCACTGCAGCCTTGAACTGCTGGCTGAGCGCCTTTGACTGCTCCTTGTCAAATGGCTGGCGGTCATAGACCACGGCTTCATCCGCGCCTGACGCTTTGGCCGCTTCTGCCTTGGCGTCACTCGATACGGCAGCAACAACGCGTGCGCCATAGGCTTTACCCAGTTCAACCGCAGCCAGGCCGACACCGCCCGCAGCGCCCAGTACGAGAAGCGTATTGCCCTCCTGAATATGTCCGCGATCTTTCAGCGCATGGATGGAGGTGCCGTAAGTCATCAGCAGCGAAGCCCCCTGCTCAAAACTGAATTCATCCGGCAGGTGATAGGCCGCAGCGGCTGGAACAGCTTTTTTCTCAACAAGCCCACCAAAGCCAGTGCCCGCAATTATCCGGTCGCCAACCTTGAAATCCGTCACACCCTCGCCCACCGCTTCGACAATGCCAGCTATCTCGCTGCCCGGTGCAAATGGACGCGGGGGCTTGAGTTGATACATATCCTGGATAATCAGCGCATCGGGAAAGTTGATTGAGCAGGCCTTGACCGACACAAGCAGCTCGCCAGCACCTGCAACCGGGTCATCAATTTCGGTCATTTCCAGTGTTTCGGGGCCACCGGCGGCTTTGGACAGCAATGCGCGCATCATTTTCTCCATGCAATTACGAATCTATTGGAAAACCGACATTGCATGTCCGTTCTTAACTGTCCAGTTAAGAGCGCTTCGTCAACGCATGACAGGCTGCTGCCACGGCTTCTCCTGCGTCAGCCGTTCTTCATAGGTTGCTATCGCATCATCCTGCGCCATGGTCATGCCAACTTCATCCAGTCCATTCATAAGGCAATGCTTGCGGAACGGATCAATCTGAAACTCATACCTGTCCTGAAATGGCGTCGTAACGCTCTGGCTATCCAGATCGATATCGATCGGAGCAGCCGCCGCCACTTCCATGAGCCGATCAATCGCCGACTGCCGCAATTCAATGGTCAATATGCCGTTCTTGAATGCGTTGCTGCTGAAAATATCGGAAAAGCCAGGTGCAATAACCGCCATAATGCCCATATCGAGCAGCGCCCAGGCGGCATGCTCGCGGCTTGACCCGCAACCGAAATTATCGCCCGCAATCAATATTGGCGCGCCTATATATTCAGGATCATCGAAAACATTGCCCGCCTCGCGCCTTACCGTTTCAAAAGCGCCCTTGCCCATGCCTTCGCGTGTCGTGGTTTTAAGCCACCGGGCGGGAATGATGATATCGGTATCAACATTTTTGCGACCGAAAGGAATGGCCCGGCCAGATACTTTGGAAATCGCTTTCATTGCGGGAACCTAGTCTGTTTCAGGTGGCGATGTATTTTTGCCAGGCTTTTTTGGTGCTTCATGGTCCGCCTTGCGATGTTTGCTGGCATAGAGCAATGCAGCTGCCAAAGCGGCCGAACCTATGGCTGCCGCGCCAATTTTGGCAGCGTCGGACATTTTCTTCTTGTCTTTATTGTCTTCAGTCATTGCATCATCCTATCATAATTCACGAATATCGGTAAGCCGCCCTGTCACCGCTGCTGCTGCTGCCATGGCGGGGGATACAAGATGGGTGCGCGCGCCTGGCCCCTGCCGCCCCACAAAATTGCGGTTGGAGGTAGAGGCACAGCGTTCTCCGGCCGGCACTTTATCAGGATTCATGCCCAGACAGGCTGAGCATCCCGGTTCCCGCCATTCAAACCCCGCGTCCACAAAAACGCGGTCCAGTCCTTCACGTTCCGCCTGATATTTGACAAGCCCGCTGCCCGGAACAACAAGCACGGATTTGACGTTGCTGGCTCTGGTACGGCCACGCACAATATCTGCCGCTGCCCGCAAGTCTTCTATCCGGCTGTTGGTACAGCTACCGATGAAAACATGTTCGACCGTCACATCGGTCATTTTTGTACCCGGCGTGAGCTTCATATAATCGAGTGATTTTTGCGCAGCGGCCTGTTTGGAAGGATCGGCAAAACTCATGGGATCAGGCACCGTCCCGCCAATCGGTACAACATCTTCCGGGCTGGTGCCCCAGGTAACGGTCGGCTCGACATCTGCTGCATCAATAGTGATGCTCGCATCAAACACAGCGCCTTCATCCGTTGTCAACGTACGCCAATATTCCGTCGCCGCTTCCCAGTCAGCACCCTTGGGTGCCATGGGGCGGTCTTTCAGATAGGCAAAAGTCTTTTCATCCGGCGCGATCAATCCCGCACGCGCGCCTGCTTCGATCGACATATTGGAGACAGTAAGACGTCCCTCAATCGACATATTCTCGAACACCGAACCGCGATATTCAATGACATGGCCATTACCGCCTGCCGCGCCAATATGGCCGATAATATGCAGAATCAGGTCTTTCGGGGTCACACCGGGGGCCAATTCACCCTCAACCCGGATTTCCATCGACTTTGACCGTTTAAGCAGTAACGTCTGCGTCGCCAATACATGCTCAACCTCGCTGGTACCAATCCCGAACGCAAGCGCACCTAATGCACCGTGCGCCGCAGTGTGGCTGTCGCCGCATACCAGCGTTGTCCCCGGCAGCGTAAAACCCTGCTCCGGCCCGACAACATGGACAATGCCCTGCTCACGATCGGTCGCACGGATATATCTGATCCCGAATTCGGGCGCATTGCGTGCCAGCGCCGCAAGCTGCGCAGCGCTGTCAGGATCAGCAATGGGTACAGGCTTGCCATCTGCATCCAGACGCGGCGTGGTCGGTACATTATGGTCGGGAACCGCCAATGTCAGGTCCGCACGGCGTACTTTACGTCCGGTCAGCCGTAAACCTTCAAAAGCCTGCGGGCTCGTCACTTCATGCACCAGATGCCGGTCTATATAGATGAGCGCGGTACCATCATCGCGCTGGTCAACAACATGCGCATCCCAGATTTTTTCATAAAGGGTCTTGGGCATGGGCCGAGGCATTTCCATATCGTTTTAACACAGGAACACCGGTTTAGCGGGCCTGTTCAGCTATGCAAGCGAGGAAGCGGTTTTTGCTTCAAAAAAAGCCGAGCTGCGCCTATTATCCTGTGCATGAGCATTCTGGCAATCATACTGACCATAATGGCAAGCACGCTGGCCATGGAATTTGTCGCCTGGGCCAGCCACAAATATATCATGCACGGGTTTGGCTGGGGTTGGCACTGTGATCACCATGAGCCACATGATAAGACATTTGAAAAAAATGACCTGTACGGCCTAGTCGGCGCGGCGATGAGCATTTCCATGTTTGCCATCGGCAGCCCGCTGGTCATGGGCGCATCTGCGTGGGAGCCGGGCACATGGATTGGCCTTGGCATCCTGTTTTACGGCATCATCTACACGCTGATCCATGACGGACTGGTGCATCAGCGCTACTTCAAATGGGTGCCTAAGCGCGGCTATGCCAAACGTCTGGTACAGGCGCACAAGCTGCACCATGCCACAATCGGCAAGGAAGGCGGCGTGAGCTTCGGATTTGTCTTTGCCCGCGACCCGGCCAGACTGAAACAGGAGCTGAAAGCGCAGCGCGCGGCAGGCATTGCCGTCGTGCGCGATGCCATCGGCTAGTTCCCCTCGCTTGCCTGACCGGAAACGACAGGCCCGCCAATTTCAATGGCTTTTTTATAATGCGGCCGCTCCACCATGCGTTTCAGGTACGCGGATAGTGCCGGATATCCACCAAGCATGCGGCCTGCATTGGCAATTTCCACCACATAGGTGAGGTTGATGTCCGCACCAGTGAAGCTGTCGCCAACCACAAAGTCGCGGCCCTGCATATGATCATTGGCATAGCCAAGCAGCTTGCTCACTTCACCGCCCAGAAATGCTTCCATCGGATCGCTGAAACCACCAAAGCGTGGGGATAGCAGCGTCAGTATTACCGGCATCGCCATGGAGCCTTCCACCATATGCAGCCATTGTAGATAAGCCCCACGACCTTCTTCACCGGGCGCAGGGCCGAATCTGCCCTGCCCGTATTTTTCGACCAGATATTCAATGATTGCACCGCTTTCGACAACGGTCTTGCCATCGACCACCAGAACGGGTGCCTTGCCAAGCGGGTGAATAGCGGCAAGGTCGCTTTGCGCACGGTGCGTTTCGGGATTGCGGTCGTGCTGAACCAGTTCATAGTCCACGCCCATTTCCTCAAGCAGCCAGATAATCCGTGTCGAACGCGAATAGCGCAAATGGTGCAGGGTAATGGTCATATATGTCGCTCCCAAATTGATGTTTCGCGTCACAGCCTAGGTGCTGGGAGAGAAAGAGACAAGGCTGGACTGCGAGCTTGTGAAAACCCCAAGGCATTTGTCACCACAGCCGTCACCCCAGCCCTTCGGCTGCCTGCCTGCGGCAGCCGCTCAGGATAAACTTGAGCTTCTTCGCTCAAGGCTGGGCCCCAGATAAGGGTGCAGACTGCCATAATAGAGCCAGTGTTCGAGGCGTATCTATGAAGCGGTCCGTCAAAGTCTCAAATCGTATGCCATGCGACAAGGCGTCTGGATTCCAGCCTTCGCTGGAATGACGAATTGTGCAGTGCGTGCCCCACGCTCGCCCAGCCCGTGACAGGTTTTGGACATCACATCCAGCTAGTGCCCAACAACTCCCAGGCTCTCAAACGGCTTTTCATTATCACTATATTTCTCAACCAAGGTAGCGCTTGCCTTGTTCATGCCGATGACCTGAACCTGCTTGCCCTCACCCTGAAAGCGCGCGACCACCTTGTCGAGTATGCCGGTTGCCGAAATGTCCCAGAAATGCGCATGGGTTACGTCGATTGTGATATTATCAACGTCTTCCTCGCCATATTCCATCGCTTCGGTCACAATATCAACCGAACCAAAAAATATCTCACCGCCGATTGTGTAATGGCGTGTCGTGCCTTCAAGGCGTGTATCAATTTTGACAAGATTGCGCACTTTGGCAGCAAAGAAGATGCCGCTTAACAGCACACCGACCAGCACGCCTTTGGCCAGGTCATGCGTCGCCACAACCGTAATGACCGTTGCCACCATCACCGCAGTCGAAGCCTTCGGATGATGCGTGAATTCGGTGAAGGACTTCCAGCGGAATGTGCTGATTGACACAAAGATCATAACAGCCACCAGCGCCGGCATCGGAATAGCCGCCACCCATGGGCCAAGCACAACGATCAGGATAATCAGCAATATGCCAGCAAACAGGGTAGATAGCCGGTGGCGACCGCCCGATTTGATATTGATGACTGACTGGCCGATCATCGCACACCCGCCCATGCCGCCGATAAATCCGGTAAAGAAATTCGCCGCGCCCTGACCATAGCATTCCTGCCGCTTGGCGCTGCGCGTTTCGGTCATGTCATCGACAATCGACGCGGTCAGCAGCGATTCCAGTAGACCCACCGCCGCCATAGCTGCGGCATAGGGTGCAATAATCTGCAAGGTTTCCAGCGTGAGAGGAATTTGCGGCAAGTGGAACATCGGTAGGCTGCTCGGCAATTTGCCCATATCGCCCACGGTCGACACATTCAGCCCCCAATACATGCTGACACCTGCGAGTAGTACGATTGCAACCAATGGTGACGGTACAGATTTAGTCAATCGCGGCAAAAGGTAGATAATGGCAAGGCCCGCTGCAACCATGGCATAGGTCTCAAGCTTGAAGTTATCGCCGGTAAGTTGCGGCAGCTGTGCCATGAAAATCAGGATCGCAAGCGCATTAACGAAACCGGTAATTACCGAACGCGATACAAAGCGCATCAACAGGTCGAGCCGGAAAAAACCGGCTATCGCCTGAAACACGCCCATCAACACAGTAGCCGCGAAAAGATATTCGACCCCGTGATCGCGCACCAGCGGGATGACCAGCACAGCTACAGCCGCTGTAGCCGCCGAAATCATCCCCGGGCGGCCGCCCAGTATCGCCGTAATCACGGCAATGGAAAAACTGGCATAGAGACCGACCTGAGGATCGACACCTGCGATCAACGCAAAACCGATGGCTTCGGGGATCAGCGCCAGCGCCACCACAAGGCCTGCGAGAAATTCGGTTTTTGGCTGGCTCAGCCAGTCGCGTTTCATCTTGCGGTGCAAGGCCATAGTGTCATTCTTTCGGAAAAATTTATGCTGCAGCGCAGCAATTCATGCTGCGCGCATATGGCGGAAGCCGTACAAGATGGCAACCCCCAACGTTAGTCCGGTGTATCACGCAGTATCATTCGTGCGTATTACACAGCGTCATTATCTTCTTTATTAAATGCCTATATCGCCCGGTAATCCGCCGTCACTGTGGCTAAGTTCGCAAATTCTTCCTCATGCTGGGCCTCGCGGTGCTTTTCCGCAAGCGCCGCCTTTTCCCATTCCTGCATGGCTGGGTGCGCGAGCATCCCATCGACCCAGCGCTGCCCCGCATCCCCCACATCAAGCCCAAAAGTACGGACACGGTAAGCCACAGGTGCGTAGAATGCGTCCACCGCGGTAAATTTGGATCCCGCCAGATACGGTCCGCCAAACCGCTCCAGCCCTTCGGCCCAGAGCTCGGCAATACGGGCCACATCCTTGGCCAGTACATCGCTCACCTCATGAAGTGCAGCACGCACGCCCACATGCATCGGGCAGATATTACGCAGCACCGAAAAACCGCTATGCATTTCCGCCGCCGCGCATCGTGCCCAGGCACGTGCCCCCTCGTCTACGGGCCAGACACCTTGGTGACGTTCGGCCAGATATTCAATAATTGCCAGTGAATCCCAGACCGTTCGCCCGTCGTCATCAAGGCACGGCACCATGCCATTGGGCGCAAACTTTCGGAACTGAGCAAAATTCGAATGGCCGGAAAATTGCACGATATTGTCATCAAAAGGGATGCTCAGCGCACGCATCAAAACCCAGGGCCGCAGGCTCCAGCTCGAATAATTCCGGTTGGCGGTGGTGAGTGTATAGGTCATATGGCTTCCTTGGGTGAAGTGTAAGCGGCATCATGATGGAATGGCAGCGGAGCATTGTCACGCAATGCTTCCAGAACCTCCCCGAAACCTGTTTGCAGCGGTGCGCCCAGCATGTTCTGCGCCTTGCCCGCATCATATACACGGTCGATATAGGCGGGAAACTGCCAACCCTGACGTGCATATTGTTCTGCTGCATCCGGAAAATAGCGAGCGATGACAGATGGCCCATCTGCAACCAGAGTCTTGCTGTCATCACGGGAAAAAGGCGTAGGCGCAGACAGGACAAACACCTGATGACCCAGCTGCGGCGCTTTTTCCAATGCTGCGAGATGCCGCACGTGCGGCATCTTCAACGGTAAGTCGCCGGTTCAGGAATTCATTGGCTTTCATGTTTGGTCCGGACAGCGTTCGATGAGTATCATCTTCTTCGGGAAAGAAACGCCCGGTGCGCAGAACCATGGTGCTGATCCCATGCAGGTCGTGATACAACCTGCACAGATGCTCGGCCGCCAATTTTGTCACGCCGTAAATATTGCGCGGCTGAAGCGGCCCGAACGCCTCATCCAGCCAGAAAGCCTTGCGCGCACCGCCCGCTTTGCCTGCACGCACATCGGCCCGGATCATAAGCGATGTTGTGGAAGTGAAGATGAAACGGTCATGCCCCGCCGCAACTGCGGCTTCGAGCAGGTTCAGCGTGCCGGCGGCATTGACGTCCACGAATCTTTGCGCCGGATAGCGGACAATGTCGGGCTTGTGCAGCGCGCCTGCGTGTATCACCGCTTCTATGCCATGATCCGCAAAGATACGGTCGATGGCCGCCCTATCAGCGACATCGCAAACAACATCGGTATCTACGCCTGGGGCAACGTCCAGACCTGTGACTGCATAACCTGCCTTACGCAGCATCGGGGCAAGAAAACGACCCAGCCAGCCCGATGATCCGGTGAGAAGGATCTTCACTGTGGCTTCCTCTTCCAATCCGGCCAGCTTTTCCAGATACCCACCATATGGACAAGACCATAGAGCAGGACAATCACCGAGGACCAATAGTCAAAAGCGCCCTCTGGATAAGGAACATAGACGATGGCAGGGATCAAAAACAGGCCCCGCGCCACATAGATGGCAGCAATGATTATCAGTACGGTTCGCAACAGTGGCAAGCGCCGGAACAAGCCTG
The DNA here is from genome assembly GCA_947497085.1 of uncultured Sphingomonadaceae bacterium. Taxonomy (GTDB): domain Bacteria; phylum Pseudomonadota; class Alphaproteobacteria; order Sphingomonadales; family Sphingomonadaceae; genus Alg239-R122. The sequence continues at coordinate 608,673 of CANMFE010000002.1, read as the reverse complement.
CGCCAGATAGCGCGTACAGACCCCAGACAGTGAGAACCAGCGTTATGCTGATCGTCATCCAGATCAGACGATTACCGCCATTTTCATATGCCACAACAAGTGGCTCCGGAGCACCGAAGAAGCGGAACCAGTCTGGGCCAAAAGCGATACAACCGATATGCAAAAGCGCAGCAAGAAAGCTCAGGATTCCACCGACCAAAAGCCAGCGCGCACCGCAACTGTCCTTGACGGTTCCGTTCAGAGCGCCACCTCATATTGCGCTGTTGTCTGCGCAGCGACATCCTCAGCTGTCACACCTGGTGCCAGTTCGACCAGTTTGAATGGGCTGTCATGGGTCTCGCGGCGAAAAACGCACAGGTTCGTGATAATCATATCCACCACATTCTGCCCGGTCAGTGGCAGAGTGCACTCAGGGATGAACTTGGGATCGCCTGCCTTGCTAGAATGGTCCATCACGACAATGATTTTCTTGACGCCCGCGACCAAGTCCATCGCGCCGCCCATGCCCTTGATCATCTTGCCGGGGATCATCCAGTTGGCGATATCACCATTTTCGGCGACTTCCATCGCGCCCAGTACGGTGAGGTCAATATGTCCGCCACGAATCATCGCAAAGCTGTCAGAACTCGAGAAATAGCTCGACTGCGGCAATTCGCTGATCGTCTGTTTACCGGCATTGATAAGGTCTGGATCGACTTCGTCTTCATAAGGGAATGGCCCGATACCCAGCATGCCGTTTTCGGATTGCAGCGTCACTTCGACACCATCCGGGATATGATTAGCCACTAGTGTCGGTATACCGATACCCAGATTGACATAGTAACCGTCTTGCAATTCCTGCGCGGCGCGCGCCGCCATTTCGTTGCGATCCCAGCCTTTTTTTGCGTCGGTCATTATGCTGTCTCCCGCTCGCGTGTTGTCACGAATTCTATTTTTTTGTCATACGGCGATCCATCAATCATGCGCTTGACATAGATGCTAGGCAGGTGAATGGCATCGGGGTCAATCTGGCCCGGCTCGACAATTTCCTCAACTTCAGCCACACAAATCTTGCCCGCTGTCGCCATGGGCTGGTTAAAATTGCGCGCTGTTTTGCGAAACTGCAAATTGCCCGCAGTGTCCGCGCGCCAGCCTTTAACGATGCACAGATCGGCGAATATCCCGCGTTCCATGATGTACGTTTCGCCATCAAATTCCTTGTGCTCCTTGCCCTCGGCCACCTGTGTGCCAACGCCGGTTTTGGTGTAAAAGCCCGGAATACCAGCCCCGCCTGCACGGCAGCGTTCAGCAAGCGTGCCTTGCGGGCAAAACTCGACCTCAAGCTCCCCAGCGAGGAACTGACGTTCAAATTCCTTGTTCTCGCCCACATAGCTGGAAATCATTTTCTTCACCTGCCGCGTGCGCAGCAGCTTGCCCAGTCCTTCTCCATCAATGCCCGCATTATTGGAGGCGATAGTGAGGTCCTTCACCCCACTGTCACGGATCGCATTGATCAAGCGTTCGGGAATACCGCACAGACCAAACCCGCCGGCACAAATTGTCATGCCGTCAAATAGCAGCCCATCCAGAGCAGCCGCAGCATCAGGGTAGATTTTCTTCATGAATGATTTCCCACAACTATTGCATCTTGCCCTTGCAATAGAGAGAGAAATTGAGTCGCGTCAATGACAGCTAAGCGGAATGTTCATGAATTGTGGCCCGCTGCATCCAATCCTCAAGATCAGACTGCACCTGCGCGGCATACCGCTCCATCAATCCGCCATATCCATATTCCGCAGGAAGCAAAGCCGAAAGATCCACCAAAGCGCTTATGGCAGCGTCAGCGCGCAGGCTTTCATCCTTGTCCAGAATATCGAATATCTGCATCGACTCCCGGCATAGCTCAACGCGTGCATGCAGCTCTGCCGCAAACGCCGCAAGCCCTGCATCGTGCCGGCATGCACCGCCATCGCGCGCCAGCATTTCAATCAAAAAAGCGGTTTGCGCGGCAAAAGTCCAATAGGCATGCCAGACCATGATCGCGGGACGCAGCCCAAAACGCCACGGTGAATATGCAGAAGACTGCACAGAAAAAGCCGTCTTTTGCCGGGCATCCCGATACAGGATTTGATGCACCGCCTCATGCACAAAAAGTGAGGCCAGGCGATATGGATGCAAGGTTGGCCATTTGGCGGAAACAATCACCCGCCCAGGCGCATTGACACTTGACCCTGTCATCATGTCCTCTATTTTCGCACCCTGCCCAATCTGTAGCGATGAAATCAGGGGAGCCGCCCTGCCATGCCGCCCCACAAAGCTCATAGGAACGCTCGCAAGAGCATGGTTATAGGCCTCCCGGCACTGCCGTATCACAGCATCGCGCATTTCCGGAGCCACAGGCATAGAACCGAAATCAATAAGACTTTCACACAGTTCAAAATTTACCTGCGGAAACGAAGCCCGTGGCACCGCTACTGGTCCACCTGCGAGGAAATAAACCGAAGCAATATCGGGCTTCGTGCTGCTATTTCGCTCAGCGCAGCAGTCCACAGCAATCATCCTCCATCTCATCAGGGGAGAATACATCTTCGCCTTGCACAAGCTCAGGATGCGGCGCGCATGTAGGCTCCAGTTTCTCAAGATTTATCGGCGGCTCGCCATCTTCAAAATGCAGAAACCCGCCTCTGCAAATCAGATCGATATGTATATCGCAGAAATAACCCGTCGTGCTCACAGTCTGGTTATGCTGACCGAAACCCAGGTGAATACCCGGACTGCGTTCATTAAGATGAGAATTCTGATAGGCTGGTTCGCTCACTGCAAAGTTCGTTCCCAATCCAAGCTCCCCAACCCTGTCCGCATTCTCGCGTGCGAAAGAGCGCTCGAGAAAATCCCGGATGACAGGATTGTCACATTCGAATTGTATCATCCTGTTGTTCTTGATCTCAAGATGCACAGGCGCTGCATTAAGGCGCGAATCCTGCCGGAAGCCAGTATTCACGTTCATGGCAAAATCGGCAACAAGATGCCCTTCTATCGCTGCGGGATATGTAGCAACCTCGCCGCACGGCAGAACAAGAAACTTGCCTGGATCCGGCATACCGCGATTACTGATCCAGCGGAATTTTTCCTGATCCAGTCTGACTTGAAGGTCTGTCCCGCCCGCAGTGGTGATCCGCATATGCTCAATACCGCGGCAACGGTTGAGTATCGCCGCATTCCGCATCGACAGCTCTTCAGGTGTAGGCAGCAGGCCAATGGCAAAAAGATCGCGGCCTGCATTGATTATGCGTACAACACGGCATTTTTCAGGTGGTATATGCCGCACGGCGGCGCGCACCGCTTCATTATGCGACATAGTCTCGGCTTCCAGCATCAGAATGTAAAGATTGCCTTCCAGCATATCGGCACCGGGTACATTTGCCTGTAAGATGCCAGCAAAGGCCTCATCGTGGAGCGGCGCCATAGGCAAGGTGTCATAAGCCACTCCGCGCGCAGCCAAGGCAGCTAGTAACCACGCGGATGGTTCGCGTACTTCCGGCGTATAGCACAGGATGACATAGTCTGATGGCTGCAGGTTTATATAGTTTTCGAAAAATGCATGAATGCCATTCCATGCCTTTTGGTCCGGCAGGATGCCATCCGCCCTACCCATATGTTCCAAAGATGCGGCATGATCGGACGTATCTTTATCTGGCATATCTTGTTGTAAAACAGCCCGGTTCATAGGAAATCCTTCTGTTCATAAATAATGACCGCACCGGTAAGACCGGTGCGGCCAGTATCCGGCCCTTAGGCCTCCATGGTTTTATAAGCGACATACCAGGCGACATCCTGGTCATGGAATTCGAACGTCAACGTTCTGCCTTCCAGGTTTTTAGCCAGATCTTCGCCTGATTTGAGCTGTTCCATTATGTCAAAGACCTTGGAACGCATTTCTTTTGAAATGGGATGGCGTATTTTAGGCATTTTCATCTCCTTTAAGTCTAACGTTTTTCCCGCTTTTGCGCGGCATACTGACTGTTTTGAGACGACCCTTGCCTACACATAATACCAAAGATGAATGGCAAATAATGTGAATAAACATCCAATGTGAACGGAGTTCTGGCTTTAATAAAACTGATTGAATGAAAAGTTTTTATTTTCAATGATATAAAAATAACTAAATTGGATTTAATTACGGCATCATAATGTGCTAACAATAATTAATTTATAATATAGTATCCAATATAGCTTTCTGAACTACAGAAAAATTTCATAGGAAAAGGGGGCATCTTATGGCTGGAGAGAATATTATCGCACGCGGAACGGATGGTTATTACCATCCTACAGATGAAGATGAAGTCATCGCGCTCGTCAAATATGCCATAGCCAATGCTTTGCAGGTGCGGGTACGCGGCGCAGGCCATTCGGTTGGCTGGAGCATTTTTACCGACCCCGTGGATGGCAAACCACAAAACATGATTTGCGAAGTTAATCCGCCTACTGGCGCAAATATCAATATCGCGCTGGATCAAATGTACGCGCTTGACTGGATTGATGAAACAGGCGGCATTGTCGAGGCTGAAGCGGGCATCCATCTGGGCGAGGTGCCGGACGACCCATTTGGCGTTTCCACACAGGAAAACAGTCTTTTGTACCAGCTTTACCAGAAAGGCTGGGCGATAAATGATTTGGGCGGCATTACACATCAGACGATTAGCGGCTTTACCGCCACAGGGTCTGCGGGTGGATCGCTCACCTATTCGCTCGATAATATTATCGCTTTTCGTGTGGTCGATGGCAGTGGCAATATCGCGTGGATAGAAAAGGGTGACACTGAATTTGACGCCATGTCACTGTCGGTTGGCTTACTCGGCATTGTCACCAAAGTGCGTCTCAAACTCGCACCTATGTATAATATTTATGGGCAGGAAGTGACCACTCCAATCACCAAAGCCGATTGCCCGATCGACCTGTTTGGACCAGGCGATGCCACCCAGCCATCCATGCGCCGCTTTCTGGAAATGACACCCTATAGCCGGATGATGTGGTGGCCGCAAAAAAAGACCGAGCGCGTTGTCATATGGCAGGCCGTGCGCACGCCCGCAGCACAGCCCGAAGCCTTTATGCCCGTACCTTATGAGGAATTTACCCCTGACTTTGGCGGGCAGGCGGAACAGCTGCTCGGTTCCATATTCTTCACCACATTGGGTAACAATTCCATTTTTCAGGAAATGCCGAAAATAGGCCGTAATTTCAAACAGTTTAAAAGCAATGTTACCAAGCTATGGACCCATAAAATGGGTGATTTTTTGGCGTCTTTTCTGGCGTGGCTTATAACAGCTGTTATCGGCATCATAATGATAATCCCGATTGTCATATTCGCGTTGTTCCCATCGATCATACGCGGATTATTTCCTTATGCCCTGCCGATATTCCAACCCATGACCAAGCCTGGCAAACCAACAATGTTTCAGGATTATTACTGGCGCAGCCTGTGTATGGACAACACCGCTGATGATGTCATGATGGGCACAGAGTTCACCGAAATATGGGTTCCCATTCAGCATTGCGAGCGGGCCATGAACCTTCTCAACGACATGTTTGACAAAGTCGGCCCACCTGCCACCGGATATTATGCCACTGAAGTCTATGGCGGCGCACCCAGCAGCGCATGGCTGCACCCGGCCTATACCGATGGCAGCGATGAATACCGCCATGGCTGTGTGCGCTTTGATGTGTTCTGGTACCGCAATAATGACAGCGACCCGAACCTGAAACATGCGTTCTTTCAACAATATTGGGACGTTTTTCTGAATAATAATATTCCGTTCCGCCTGCACTGGGGCAAGTTTGTGCCGGGATATGACTTTCCATTCTGGTCTGGATATTATCAGGACAACCTGCCGAAACTGTCCGACTTCCTCGCATTGCGGACAGCACGCGACCCACATAATATATTCTTTACCGAATATTGGCAGTTGCGCCTGCTTGGCGAGAAGCAGGATTAGAATCCCGCCTGCGTTTTGACGCAAATCAATGCGGTTGTGCAGTATTTCAATCATCATGGCATGATCATCAGCAATTATATTCTGTCGTAATGGGTTGCTGTGAACCAGGGAGAGTTGCCATGAAATCCATCCTGTTATTCGTCGATCAATCGAACAAGATGGATGGTCGCCTGCAATCTGCCCTTGATCTCGCACGGGCACATGATGGACACATCACGCTGGTTCAGGTCACTCCCCATGTAGGGACAGTTGCCCTGGACCCGCTTGGCGGCGCCTTTGCTGCAACCAATATCGCCGAAACAGTGATGAAAGAAGCGCAGGCGACACGCGAACGGCTAACAGAAATATTGAGCGACGAAGATGTTCCCTGGGATGTGACCGAATATAACGGCAATCTTATTGAATCTCTGGTCAGCGCATCGCGCCTCTCCGATATCATAATTCTGCCATTATATAATGATGCGAACAAGGGACAGCATGACCGCATGGTTGGCGATGTCGCCGTGTCCGCGCGCTGTCCCGTGCTGGCTATACCGGATGATGTTGCAACCCTAAATTCGAACGGCAGGATAGCCGTGGGCTGGAACGGATCGCATGAAGCCGCAAATGCCCTACGCGCGGCGGTTCCCATGCTGCGTCTGGCAAGCGACGTGGACATTGTCACCATCGAGGAAAAAAACCTGAAATTTCCCTCTACAGATGCCCTTGAATACCTGTCACGACATGGCGTGAAGGCAGAGTTGCACCAATTTTCCCGCAATGGCCTGACCATTGAGGAAACGCTCGAGGGCGCTATTGAAGAGCTAAACGCGGATATATTTGTGCTCGGTGCCTATGGACATAGCCGGTTGCGCGAAATGCTTCTGGGCGGAGTCACCAAATATTTTATCGATGGCGCAAAAATACCCATGCTCTTTGCCCATTGATCAGGCACGCGTAGCCATCTCTGCGGGCCAGTCCTCCGGCAACCCGGCAATATCACGCAACGCGGTTAGCGCCTGTTTCCCACTCGTCACCTTGATGGCCGCCATACCCATCGCTGCGGCGGGTTTGCAGTTAATGCCCAGATCATCCAGATAGACGCACTTGTCGGGCGCAACATCCAGCGCATCACACATCATCCGATAGATGCGCGGATCGGGCTTGCGGATACCGGCTTTTGAACTTTCGATAATATGGTCGAAACGGGTCATGATACCGGCAATCTGGACCGCCTTTTCTGCGGTCATCGCCATGCCTACGCCCTTGCCGCTTGGCACATTATTGGTGATGCAGCCTAGTGTATATCCGCGATCTTTCAGGTCATCCAGCGCAGCCACCATGGCAGGCCGCACATCGCCTGCAAGACGGGCCAGCACATCCGCACCGCGAAGCTCCACACCAAGCGCCGCCGCTTCATCTGCAAAAGCCGTATCAAAAGTCGCCGCATCCATTTCCGCCCGCTCAAAACGCGCCCAGGCGTTGCTGTCAGGATTTGCCGAATTGATCCGCCGCACCGAATCTTTCGGCAGTCCGCGCTCCGCCTCCATGCGGTTAAAAGCTTCAAACGGTGACGAGGTAATCACGCCGCCAAAATCGAAAATGATGGTGGTGATGCGGGTCATGTGTAATTCAGCTTCAGTCCTTCACGCGGCCAATCCATTTTCACCAGCCGTCCGGTCGCAGACAGGCAGATATAGGCGGTGCGCATATCGGGTCCGCCGAAACATATGTTGGTGGTGAACGGGTCGTCCGTCGCCACAAATTCAACCAGTTCCCCTTCCGGTGAAATCACGCTGACGCCGCATTCACCGATCGTGGCCACGCAGATATTTCCATCGCCATCCACTGCCAGGCTGTCGAAAAACTTATAACCGGATGGAGAATATAAAAACTGTCCGCTATCTCCCAAAAGGCCCTGATCAAAAATGATTTCTCCCGGCTCGCCTATATTATAGGCATAGAGTTTGCAGGTATAGGTTTCGGCCACATAAAGCCGTTTACCATCAGGGGAGATGCCAATGCCATTGGGGTTTTCGGACGGAAAAATCACTTCCTTCAAAAGGCTTCCGTCCGCCTTTGCGTAAAACACGCCGGTTATGTCACGTTCGCGCGGGCGGTTCTTGCCATGATCTGTAAACCAGAAACCGCCCGCCTGATCGAACACAATGTCATTGGGGCCGCGCAGACTGCATCCAAAGTCGCCATCCTTATAGAGAATCTCGATCTCGCCCGTATCGATATCAATCCGTTCAATCCGCCCGCCTGAATAATCCTCCGGCTGACCATGGGGAACTAGAAAAGGCATTTCATCTGTACCGCCGTTCACATAGTGAAAACCGCCATTGTTGCAGACATAGAGCTTACCATCAGGACCAATTGCCGCGCCATTGGGTCCGCCACCCGGAGTGGCAATAACTGACTTTCTCCCATCCTCGGCCACACGCGTAATCCGCCCGGCCTCTATTTCGACCAGTATCACGCTGCCATCGGCCATGGCGATTGGTCCTTCGGGAAAACGCAGGCCGTTTGCGACAAGCTCCATATCATTTCTCCATATTTTTTTGCACCCGCAGATGACTGGCATTGCCCCGCCGCGTCAACTGTTTTAGGGATTTGCTTGCACAAGAAACCAGCGATCCGGAGTCCCTGTCATGACAGTCCAATACCCAAAAAAACTACCCATGCATATTGACGGCGAATGGCTGGAGGCAGGATCACGCGATACGCATGCGGTTATCAATCCCGCGACGGGCGAGACAATTGCTGAACTGCCGCTGGCCACGAAAGATGACCTTGATCGCGCACTGGACGCGAGCGAACGCGGTTTTGCCGAATGGCGCGCGCGCGACGTCAATGAACGCGGCGCAATATTGCGCAAAGTGGCAGAAAACCTGCGCGAACGTGCCAAGGATATCGCTCCGTTGCTGACCATGGAACAGGGCAAACCGCTGCGCGAAGCCATGGGCGAAATACTGGGGTCAGCCGGGCTGTTCGAATGGTTCGCCGAAGAAGCAAAGCGCAGCTATGGCCGCGTGCTGGTGCGCCCACCAGGACAGCGCTCTGTTGTACTGGGCCAACCCGTGGGGCCAGTTGCGGCATTCAGCCCGTGGAACTTTCCGCTGTTCCTGATGGCGCGGAAACTGGCTCCGGCGCTCGCCGCAGGGTGTTCGATCATCTGCAAGCCGCCCGAAGAAACACCCGCCTGTGCGGTCGCGCTGATGCAGTGCGTGATTGATGCGGGTGTGCCTGGTAATGCCGCACAGCTGGTGTTCGGTGTGCCCGATATAGTGAGCAGCCACCTGATCGCCTCGCCGATTATTCGCAAGGTCAGCTTCACCGGCTCGGTTCCGGTCGGCAAACACTTGATCAAACTATGCGCCGACACAGTGAAACGCCATACCATGGAGCTCGGTGGGCATGCGCCAGTATTGATATTCGATGATTGCGATCTGGATCGCACGCTGGATATTATCCAGCCGCAAAAGTTCCGCAATGCGGGGCAGGTCTGTGTCAGTCCGACACGTTTTTATGTGCAATCAGGTATTTACGACCAGTTTGTCGAAGAGTTTACCAAGCGCACAGAAGCCATGCAGGTGGGCAGCGGGCTCGACGATGCATCGCAAATGGGACCGCTCGCCAATATCCGCCGCCCCGACGCTATCGACCAGCTGGTCAGCGACGCTCGTGACAAGGGCGCGCGTGTCACGACCGGCGGCAAGCGCATGGGCAATGAAGGATTTTTCTTCCGACCGACCGTGCTCGCCGATGTACCGCTGGAAGCGCAGATCATGAATAACGAGCCGTTTGGCCCTGTCGCCATGATGCGGCCATTTGACACGTTTGACGAGGCGATTGAGCAGGCCAATCGCCTGCCGTTTGGATTGGCCGCGTTTGCCTTTACCGAGAATGGGCGCCAGGCCAACAGGCTGGGCGACATGATTGAGGCCGGGATGGTCGGCATTAATACTGTCGGCATTAGCGGTGTCGACACGCCGTTTGGGGGCATGAAGCAGTCCGGCTATGGTAGTGAGGATGCGATTGAAGGGCTTGAGGCCTATCTTGTCACCAAAGCAGTGCATCAGGCATAAGGGATTATCATGTCGGAGAACAAAAACAAACCGCAACCTGCGCCAGGCCAGCAAATTGGTCGCAGTTGGGCTGGAGTGGCCAGCCTGTCGCAATCGGTGTGGTCGCAAAAAGAACCGCGCTGCGCAAAAATGGTTTTCAACGCAGTACAAAAATTTGCACTAGAAGAATTCACACGGCGAAAAGGCGAAGTCCGCTTCCTGCAGGTTGGCGCAAATGATGGTGTGTGGGGTGACGTACTCCACCCGCATATTATGGGTGGCAACTGGACCGGTCTGCTAATCGAGCCAGGTGACACCGCTTTGAAAAGACTGCGTGAAACCTACGCAGATGTTTCTAGTGTGGAAATATGTGACAAGGCAATATGGACCGAAAATGGTATACGGACATTTTATATGGTCGATGGTGCAGACGCACTTTCTTCATTTTCACTCGAAACCATTATGCTACACGATCCCAAATATGATGACTTGGCGGGCATGATCCGTACAGTTGAGGTCAAAACTGCTACGCTCAATTCAGTGGCGGCAGAGTATAGTTTGGAAGATGCTGATGTTGTCGCCGTCGATGCCGAAGGCTGTGACGATATCGTATTATCCACATATGACATAGAAGCGCACTGCCCGGCATTTGTTATGTTCGAACATGTCGCCCTGTCAGCCAGTAGCACAGAAAAACTGCGGCAACGACTGGCAGATGCTGATTATACGATGATTGCCGACAGGCATGATGTATTGGCAATACGCAAAGGTACATTTGAGGAACATATGACGACATTTTTTGAACATGTTGTTCACGAAGCGCGAAATAATTGACGCGTTCGAACATTCAATCAAAGGCTTTTGGATATGACCATGATACGCACTGGCGGCCGCATACTTGTCGATCAACTCTCCGCGCAGGGCTGTGACCGGCTGTTCACTGTACCGGGAGAGAGCTTCCTTGCCGTGCTCGACGCGCTGCACGACGTGCCTGACATTGAAACTATCGTATGCCGCCAGGAAGGCGGGGTCACATTCATGGCCGCCGCTGATGGAGCCATGACACAGCAGCCCGGCATCGCCTTTGTGACACGCGGCCCCGGTGCGACCAATGCCAGCATCGGCGTGCATGTCGCGATGCAGGACAGCATTCCGATGATCCTGTTTATCGGCGATGTTGCCCGCAGTGACCGCGACCGCGAAGGGTTTCAGGAAGTCGACCTGCCCGCCATGTTCGCGCCGCTCGCCAAATGGGCGACACGCATTGAAGACGCTGCGCGCATTCCCGAATATATTGCCCGCGCCTATAGCGTGGCCTTATCGGGCCGCCCCGGTCCCGTCGTCATTGCGCTTCCAGAAGACATGTTGTGCGATGAGGTGGAGGCGCTTGACCGTCCGAAAATCACCGCGCCTGCCCAGCCGCTTTGCCCGGACGCCATGACCGCGCTCACTGACCTGCTCGCCGACGCGACCGATCCGATCGCCATTATTGGCGGGGCCGGATGGACACCCAAGGCGCGCGATTATTTTCAGGCCTTTGCCGAGAATATCGGCCTGCCGGTGGCGGCGGCTTTCCGGCGGCAGGACGCGATTGCCAATGACAGCAGTGTCTATGCCGGCAACCTGGGTTATGGCCCCAATCCTGGGCTGGTCGAGCGCGTCAAGAATGCCGACCTTATCCTTGCCGTTGGGGCGCGGCTGGGTGAAGCGACCACGGATGGCTTTACGCTCATCACACCGGACCATCCGGGGCAAAAACTGGTACATGTGCACCCTGACCCCAATGAGCTCGATCATATCTACCGCACCGACCTGCCAATCTGTGCGGACATGAATGAATTTGCCGAAAGCGCCGCGCTGTGGGACCATGACTTGCTCAGCTTTGATGCGGGTGCGAAGGCGCATGCCGAATGGTTGGAATGGTCGACGCCAAAACCTGGCGAAGCCGTGCTCGATCTCGGCCAATGTGTCGCCACCATGCGCGACACGCTCTCGCCCGACAGTATCATCTGCAACGGCGCGGGTAATTTTTCCGGTTGGTGGCACCGTTACTGGCATTATGGACAGATGCCGAGCCAGCTTGCCCCCACTGCGGGTGCAATGGGCTATGGTGTGCCCGCGGCGGTCGCCGCCGCACTGCGCCATGGCGAGCGCACGGTAATTGCCGTGGCGGGAGACGGTGATTTCCTGATGAATGGACAGGAACTCGCCACCGCCGCGCAATATGATTGCGACATGCTGGTGATTATCGTCGACAACAGCACGTACGGCACGATCCGCATGCATCAGGAGCGCGAATACCCCGCACGGCTATCAGGCACGAGCCTGAAAAACCCCGACTTTGCGATGCTTGGCAAGTCATTTGGCGCATGGACGGCGACGGTGGAAAAAACGGCAGAGTTCGCCCCTGCCCTCGCCGAAGCGATGCAGCACAAGGGCCTGAAACTGCTCCACCTTAAAACCGATATCGAGCAGATCGCCGCGAGCGGCGTGACGGTCAGCGGTCTGCGTGGCAGTTAATTCCAACTCTTAGCTTCGCATTGCTTCGCACCTAGGAACGTTTTGAAACCGCCAATGTTGGATAAATCCTGTTGGATATATCCAACGTTTTAGGCGCAGCTTTCATCCTGAATTTGTTTCCGTCATTCTGAATTATCTGGTGATTATACTATTCCGGCATGTAACTCGTCATTCCCGCGAAAGCGGGAATCCATCTCCTGATCTTGCATTTACCTGAAACGACAGGAGTTGGACCCTGGATCAAGTCCGGGGTGACGACACGATATACGATAAGTGCAGCTATCGTTACGGCGCATTAATCTCACAGCACCGCGCCTGCCTAACATGGCAGCACGCGTGTAGGACAGCGCGAACTATTCCCCGCCCATCGCCAGTATCTCATCCCACTCGGTTTTTGTTACAGGCGCAACGGACAGGCGGGACTGGCGGATGATGGCGAGATCACCAAGCTTGGGATTCTGCTTCATCGCTTTGAGCGACACCGGATTTTCCAGCTTACGCACCGGCTTTACCTTCACCGCCACCCAGCGGCCTGTGTCATCGAATGGGTCGGGGAAATGCTCTTCGGTGACTTCGGCAATCCCGACAATCTCCAGCCCCTGGCGTGAATGGTAGAAAAATGCCTCATCGCCTTTCTTCATGGCTTTCAGGTTGTTGGACGCCTGCGCATTTTTGACGCCATCCCAGACACCTTCTTTTTCGGCGATCAGGTCATCCCAGCCATAGGCATCGGGTTCGGATTTTATAAGCCAGTAGGATTTGGCCATGAATTTGATCTCCGTCATTTATCCTGTCGTTCTGTCCGGGCAAGGAAAGACTCGAACCCTAGTGCAAATCTGTTTTCCTGCCGTTATAGAGGGCAAGATAACTGACAAGATAAAGAGATAAAAGATGAAAGAACTTCCCGTCCTATCGCTTGCTGATGATCCGGCAAAATTTTCACAGGAAATCGGCCAGAGCTTCCAGAATTTCGGATTTGCCCTTGTACGTGATCATGGACTGGATGCCGGTCTGGTACAGCAGGCATGGGAAAGAACACGCGAATTTTTTGATCTGGGCGAAGATGAAAAGCGGCAATACCTGATCGAAGGCAGCGGCGGTGCGCGCGGGTACACCGCCTTTGGCACTGAAATCGCCAAGGATGCCGACAAGCACGACCTGAAGGAATTCTGGCATGTCGGGCGCGAACTGCCCGAAGGTCACGCGCTATCGGACAGCATGCCGCCCAATGTGTGGCCATCGCGCCCTGCCGGTTTCCGCGAGACATTCGAGCCGCTATTCGCTGAATTTGACCGGGTCGGCAATATCATCCTGTCGCGTATTGCCGTCTATCTGGGGCTGGAAGCCGACTGGTTTGAAAAAGCGGTTGAAGACGGCAACAGCGTAATGCGCCTCCTCCACTATCCGCCCATCAAGGATGCCGAGCCAGGTGCCATCCGTGCCGGCGCGCATGAGGATATCAACCTTATCACCCTGCTGCTGGGTGCAGAGGAAGCGGGCCTGCAATTGCTCACCCGTGAAGGCAAATGGATTCCCGCCAATCCGCCCGAAGGCGCGCTGGTCATCAATGTGGGCGATATGCTGCAACGGCTGACCAACCATGTGCTGCCATCCACCACCCACCGGGTTATCAACCCATCCAGTGAACGTGCACAGCACAGCCGCTATTCCATGCCGTTTTTCCTGCACCTGCGTTCGGATTTCCCAATCGCGACGCTGCCCGGCACGATCAGCGATGATAACCCGAACCGCTATCCCGAACCGATCCTCGCCGATGACTATCTGCAGGAAAGACTGCGTGAAATCGGCCTGAAATAACGGTCACCCGACCAAAATGCAGAAAAGCCCCGTCATGATGGCGGGGCTTTTCTTTTTGCGACCCGACCGGAAGGTCAGGATTTTGGCATAATCACCGTATCAATGGCGTGAATAACACCATTGCTTGCATCCACATCGGTCAGAATGACTGTCGACGTGTTGCCGTTTGCGTCTTTCAACGTCACGCTATCACCATCCAGCGACGCGGTAATATCTCCGCCCTGAACTGTTGTGACAGTGGCAGTTCCATCACCATCCTCAATCATTTTGATCAGGTCCGCTGCTTTCACTTTACCGGGCACGACATGATATTTCAGAATGCCGGCCAGTTTGTCTTTATTCTCGGCTTTCATAAGCTCGGTCAGCGTTTCCGAACCGACCTTGTCAAAAGCGGCATTATTCGGGGCAAATACGGTGAGTTCATCCTCACCGGACAATGTTTCGCCCAGTCCAGCCGCTGTTACTGCCTGAACAAGTGTGGAAAAGTCAGGGTTGCCCTGCGCAATGTCCACCAGCGACGTCGCAGCGGCGGTATCATCTGTAGGTGTCACATCCTCGACAATAGTATCATTTTCAGTGGTTTCAGTTTCCGATGTTCCACATGCAGCCAGCAAAGCTGCTGCAGATCCGGCTATCATAAACTGTGTAATTTTGTTCATTTTGATCCTTCCTTAGGAATTGGGGACTTCCTGAAGGGCTAACGGTTATTTTACAAAATCGTTCCATAAAATGCCGGTTTTATTTTCCCATAAAAACAAAATCACGTGCAAAATGGGTCAGGTGCGCGCCGCCATCAACGAACAGTATCTGCCCAGTTACTGCTTTCGCTTCAGCCAGATACAGCACTGCATCAGCAATATCATCCGGCACCGGCAAGCGGTCCAGCGGCATCATGTCTGTCAGCGCCGCGATTTGCGCCTCACCATATTCGCCGGTTGGCAGTGTCAGCCCGGGCGCAACGCCGTTAATCCGCGCCCGTGCACCATAGGAAAAAGCCAGCGTGCGGATGGATTCAGCGAGTGCCTGTTTTGAAAGCGTGTAGGATAGCTGGTCGCCATTCGGGTTGCGCACCCGCTGATCGACAATATTGACGATACACGGCGCACTACTTCCTTGTGACATAGCCACCAGCTTTTGTGTTAGCAGTACCGGTGCCTGCATATTCACCGCGAAATGTGCCGCCATCTGCTCTGCGGTCAGGCTATCTACATCATCATAGGTGAACAGCGAGGCATTATTGACAAGCAGGTCAGGCGCGCGCCCAAAATGCGCGGTCACATCTGCGACAAGGCTGGCACAGGTGTCGGGCACGGCCAGGTCAGCTGCAAAACCATGCCAGTCCGTGCCCTGTGCCGCCAATATCTGCGCCAGTGAATCTTCAGGCTCGGCATCTTTATAGCCATGCAGCGCCAGCGACCAGCCATCGCGGGCGAGTCTGCCCGCTATTGCAGCACCGACGCGGCGGCATCCACCCGTAACCAGTGCCAGCCCCGCGCTCATGGCCGCGACCGCCGCATCGTGATGCCGATTGATTCTCCATTTTCCGCAATCGCTAGCTTTACGATCTTGACCTCGACGGCCAACACCCGCTCATCCTGCGCAAACAGCGTTTCCATGATATGCTGTGCCACCGCCTCGATCAGCGTGAAATGCACGTCTTTCGGAAGCGCCTCCATCACGGCATCTTTCAGGTCCATATAGTTTTTGGAGGCAGAAAGCGGCGTTTCCGGCGCATAATGGTCGGCCATTTCCAGCTCGGCACGAATGGTGATACGCAGCGGCTGTGCCAGTTTTGTCTCTTCCGAATAAATGCCGGTGAGAACATTTACATCAAGATTGGCGACCTCGAGAGTCAGGCTATCAGGTGTTTTGTCAGTCATATCCGCACCCCTACCCTATTGCGACCAGCGTGCAAATATCGCCGTGGGCAGCAGGCGACCGGAATTTTCCTCACGCACAGCCAGTTCACCCATCTCGATTTTGCCCGGCAACTCCGTAAATTGCTCGCTCAGCAACTCACCCAGCGCCAGCGCTGACATACGCACCGCATAGACGGTAAGGAACAGGAAACGCGACTTGTCATCGAGTATCTGCCGGCAATCGGCAATCAGGCCGGGGAGTTTTTCCTCAAGCCGCCACACTTCACCATCAGGCCCACGTCCATATTTGGGCGGGTCAAGTAATATGCCGTCATAGCGGCGTCCGCGCCGCACTTCGCGCGCAGTAAATTTCGCGGCGTCATCTATAATCCAGCGTACTGGATAATCTTCCATTCCCGACAGCGCCGCATTCTGCCGCGCCGCCGCCACCGATTTTTTCGATGCATCGACATGCACCATTTTTACGCCCCGCGCCGCCAGCGCCAATGTGCCGACGCCTGTATAACCGAACAGGTTCATCGCTTCGGGTGTACTCACACCCTCCAGCCGGCCGCGCATCCAGCGCCAGACCGGGTCCATATCGGGGAAAAAGCCCAGATGCCGAAACGGGGTGCATTGCGCCGTGAAATGTACTTCGTCATTCCATGCGAGCGACCATCCGTCACGGGGAACCTGACTATTAAAATGCCAGCGTCCGCCGCCATCCTCATCAGAAGCCGGAACAAATTCACCATCCGCCTGCCAGTCATCCGACTGCGGCGCCCACAGCGCCTGCGCCTCGGGGCGGATAAAGCGGTAACGGCCATATTGCTCCAGCTTTCGGCCGTGCCCGCTATCAAGCAACCGGTAATCATCACGCGGGCTGCTTTCCATAATGACCATATCGCGAATGAGTTCAGCCATGACGCGGAGTCGCCCTTTCGCTAATATAGGCCGTTACTGCATCATAATCGCAGGGCAGCCGCGCATAGTTTTCCTTGCGTTCAAACAGGTCGCCGACACGCTTTGGCAACGGTGGGCGCGTACCGGTGGCGCGCTCGACCGCATCGGGGAATTTGGCCGGGTGCGCGGTCGCCAGCGTGACGATCGGTGTCGCAGCATCAATTCCGCTATCGCGCGCCGCCTGCACGCCTATGGCTGTGTGCGGATCGATAATTTCGCCGCTTCCCTCATTGGCCCAGCGCATGGCATCGGCCATACCGTCATTATCGATCCTGGCGCTTGCGAAAAGCCCCCTTACAGCGTCCAGCATATCTTCATTCAGTGTCATCGCCCGGTTATTTTCAAAACCCTGCATCCGTACCAGTGTCTTGGCCCCATCGCGGCCTTCCAGATCAAACAGCAGCCGTTCAAAATTGGAACTGACCTGAATATCCATCGACGGCGCGGGCGTCGCGGTCACATTGCCCGCCGAATAATCGCCAGCGCAAAGCGCACGGTGAAGAATATCATTCACATTGGTTGCCACGATGAGTTTCTCGATCGGCAAGCCCATCTGCGCCGCGACATAGCCTGCAAACACATCGCCGAAATTGCCGGTCGGAACGGAAAACGCGACTTTCCGCTTTGGGGCGCCCAGTTGCAGTGCGGTCACGAAATAATAGACAATCTGCGCCATCAGCCGCGCCCAGTTGATGGAATTGACCGCGGACACATTGAACTGCCTTGCAAAGTGCGGATCGCTAAACATGCGCTTCACCATCGCCTGCGCATCATCAAAGCTGCCGTCAATGGCGATATTATAGACATTGGGCGACAGTACCGTCGTCATCTGACGCCGCTGCACATCGGATATGCGGCCGTCGGGATGCAGCATGAATATATCGACTTTTTCTCGGCCTGCCAGCGCATCAATCGCCGCCGATCCAGTATCGCCCGAGGTTGCCCCGACAACGGTCAGGTGCGTATCACGGCGGCCCAGGAATTTCTCGAACATCAGGCCAAGCAATTGCAGCGCAACGTCCTTGAACGCCAGTGTCGGGCCGTGGAACAGCTCCATTAACCAGTGCTGCTGGTCAAGCTGTACAAGCGGCGTGACAGCGGCGTGCGCGAAACGGCCATAAGCCTGTGTGCACAGCGCGCGCAATTCTTCTTCATGCAGGCTATCCCCGACAAAAGGCGTCATGACTCGTACCGCGACCTCAGCGTAAGACAGCCCGGCCATATCAGCGATTTCGGCTTCGCTGAACTTCGGCCAGGCGCGCGGCACAAACAACCCACCATCGCTGGCAAGCCCCGCCAATGTCACATTTTCGAAATCAAGCGGATCTGCCTGCCCGCGGGTGCTGATATATTCCATATTATTTCCCTAAGGACCGGCAATGCGGTGTGCAAGAACTAAGCTTATTCGCTGCTTTCCTTTGATCTTTTAACAAGCGCCAGCACATAGATCAAAGCAGCAATAAAGGCGAAGAAGAACCACTGCCAGGCATAAGCCATGTGATTATTGGGTATGTTGTCGAGCGAAGGTGGTTGCGGTAATTCCAGCGCGCCAATTTTCTGCGAGGATACCAGCATCGCTCCGGGTTTTTTGGAAGGTGAAAACATTTTCTCCAGCAACGAGCGGGGATCGGGTTCCAGGAATATTACCCCCCGGACCGGACCGCCGCTCCATTCGGGTGATTTGTCAGGTGATCCGTACACAACACCAACATTCACCAAGGCAGTCTTTTCAGAATCGGCAACCTTGCATTCGGCGATATATTTATAGCCTGTTTTGCCTGTAGCTGATTTGCCAGCTTGGGTACGCCAGTTTTCAACACCCAGGCATTCCAGATGTGACTCGCGGAACAATTGCGTTTCATCAAACGCATCACGGGTTGGATAATCAATGGCTGACAATGCGCTATTGTGTTCAAGAACGGAAATATATTTCTCTTTTTCTTCGGCGCGCTGCAATTGCCAGATACCCAGTGCCACCATCGCCGCCACTGCGGCAGCCACAATAAGTGTGGCGAATACCGGAACACGTTTCACTATCGTGCATCCTTATCATCATCTGCCAACTGCCCCTCATGCGCCTCATTCCTGTGCTCAAGCACCAGCAGCGCACCTTTTGATACGCGCAGTGCACCAAACACCGCTGCGGCTGTTATTGGCACCCAGAGCAGCACATGCACCCAGAATGGTGGATTGACCGCCAGTTCGAGCGTGAGAGCCAGAGCGCATATCACCGCGCCGATAATCAGTGTCAGGAAAGCCGCCGGACCATCGCCGACATTATAGCCACGATAATCGAGACCACATGACCGGCACGTATCTGCAAAACCGGTAAAGCTGCGGAATAGAGTTTTCTGCCCGCATTCGGGGCAGAGACCAAAAAGGGCAGCCTGAAAAGTGTCCGGCTGCCCTTTGGATGATGGTGGTATATCGCCCGCCAAATTAATGTACCGGCGCGCCCCAGCCGCCCCATACATAAATGGCAGCAAAAAGAAACAGCCACACGACATCGACAAAATGCCAGTACCATGCCGCGGCTTCAAAACCGAAATGCTGTTTCGGGGTGAAATGCCCCTTATAGGCGCGAACCAGGCAGACAATCAGGAAGATCGTGCCGACCAGAACATGGAAGCCGTGGAACCCGGTGGCCATGTAAAATGCCGAGCTATAGTTGATGCCGGCAAACGGGAATGGCGCAACGCTATATTCGTAAGCCTGTACCGCCGAGAAAATAATGCCCAGGATAATGGTCAGCCACAGTCCCTTGATCAGGCCATCACGGTTCCCGTTGATCAGCGAGTGGTGCGCCCATGTGACTGTTGTACCCGAACACAGCAGGATCAGAGTGTTAAGAAGCGGAAGTTCAAACGCATTGAGTACTTCCAGGCCTTTGGGCGGCCATTGCAGTAGTGACGACGCGCCTTCCTGCCCCGTCATGTTGGTGGCGACCAGTTCCTTGCCTTCACCCGCCAGTTCTAGCGGAACAGGGAAAAGCGAAAAGTCGAAATAGGCCCAGAACCAACCGACGAAAAACATGACTTCTGATGCGATGAACAGAATCATGCCGTAACGCAGGTGTAGTTGCACCACCGGGGTATGATCGCCCGAGTGCGCTTCCTTGATCACATCTGCCCACCAGCTGTAGAAAGTGAACAACACGCCCGCCAGACCGGCGAAGAAAACCCAGCCGCCAAATGCCATGTCGTGCATCCAGCGGATAGCACCCATCGCCATTACCAGCGCGGAAAATGAACCGATAAACGGCCAGATGCTTGGCGGCAAAATATGATAATCGTGATTTTTGGCTCCGGCCATGTTTTATTCCCCACAGTCCTTCAGGTTCTTGACTTTGTCTTTAGCTTCCCTTTTTGTCCGGGTCTACCGGGTAAAAGGTATAACTGAGTGTAATTTCCTTGATGCCCTGCGTATCGGGATCTTCCAATATCGCGGGGTCGACATAATAGAGCACCGGCATACGTGCCGTCTGCCCTGGCTTCAATGTCTGCTCGGTAAAGCAGAAACACTGGACCTTGTTAAAATATTTGCCCGCAGACACTGGCGTGACATTGAATGTTGCTGTACCTGTGATTGGCTGATCGCTGCGGTTTTTGGCAATGTAAATCGCCATATCCCGCGCACCAATGCTAACCTTGTCGGTTACCGTTTCCGGTTTAAAATCCCATGGCAAAGCGCTGGATACATTGGAATCGAAACGCACCGACATGGTGGAGGATGCCACCTGCACCGTTTCCGCCTGTGCAGCATCGGCCACCTGTGTGGTGCCGCCATAGCCCGTGACGCGGCAGAAAATCTCATAAAGCGGCACGGCAGCATAGCCGAGCGCCAGCATGGCCAGGCCAATCGCCGCTGCAATAAGGCCTACACGGGTATTGCGTGACTGTATCTGAGATGTGCCAGCTGCTTCAGTCATTATGTCATCCCGATTTTCACAACAGTAATAAGATAAAACAGGATAACCAGCGCAACAAGGCCCAGGCCCATCACCTTGGCACGCGAACTTTGCCGCTCGCGCAGTTTCTTGAGCGTTTCCGGATCATTATAATCGGGCTGCTGCGGTTCGTCGGTCATGCCAATACTCCTGACGCTGCGAGCCGGTCTGCAACCAGCACGGTGAAAATTACGAACAGGTATAGAATAGAGAAAGCAAAAAGCTGTTTTTCCGGTTTCATCCGGGCCGGATCATTTTCCTGCCGAAAGCCGACTTTCGTAGCTAGCATCAAAAACACCAGTGACAGGACAATGGCAGGCAACCCGTAAATCCAGCCAGCAAGACCCAGTGCAAACGGCGCCGCCGCCACGGCCAGCAAAGCGAGCGAGTACCAGAATATCTGGCGGCGTGTCGCCTTCTCACCCGCCACCACCGGCATCATCGGAATACCAACCTTCGCATAATCGGATTTCATGAACAGCGCGAGCGCCCAGAAATGCGGCGGCGTCCAGATGAAGATCAATGCAAACAGCAATATCGGCAGCAACGTCACTTCATTCATGACTGCGGCCCATCCGATAACTGGCGGGAATGCACCAGCTGCGCCGCCAATGACAATGTTCTGCGGCGTATTGGGTTTAAGCCACATGGTATAAACCACCGCATAAAAGAAGATCGAGAATGCGAGGATTCCGGCACTGAGCCAATTGACCGCCACACCCATAATGAACACGGACAGCGCCGACAGGCCGATGCCAAAATGCAGGGCTGAGTCGCGCTGCATGCGGCCCGCTGGCAAGGGCCGCTGCGCTGTACGCTTCATGCCCGCATCAATATCCGCCTCATACCACTGGTTCAATGCGGCAGAGCCGCCCGCGCCCAGTGCAATACACAGAATCGCAGTAAAACCGATCACCGGATGGATATCGCCCGGCGCAGCCAGAAGGCCGCACAGGGCGGTAAAAATCACCAGCGACATAACGCGCGGCTTGGTCAGCGCATAAAAATCACGCCAGTCCGCCGCGACATAATCGGGCGATGCCAGTTGGCCTGCATGCTGCGCGGCCTGTGTGATGGTTTTTGCGTCCATAATCCAACTGACAGGTTATCCTGCCCCTTTGGGAAAACACTGCACCGGAAAAACCGGTACAGTGCCTTTTCCCTGATATCCTGCCGTTAAATTATTTAATTTGCGGCAGGGTTTCGAACTGGTGGAAAGGCGGCGGGCTGGACAGTGTCCATTCCAGCGTAGTTGCGCCTTCGCCCCAGTAATTGCCTTCTGCGCGGCGACCCGCAAATAGCGAGTAGCCAATGTTGGCAAAGAATACCAACATGCCAATGCCCATGATGGCATAGCCGTAAGAAGCGATTTCGTTCCAGTAAGCAAACTGTTCCGGATAATCGGCATAACGGCGCGGCATACCCTGCACACCCAGGAAGTGCATGGGGAAGAACAGGACGTTCACACCTATAAAGAATATCCAGAAGTGCAGCTGGCCGAGCAGTTCATTGTACATCCGGCCGCTCATTTTCGGGAACCAGTAATAGAAGCCCGCGAACATGGAGAACACAGCGCCCAATGACAGCACATAGTGGAAGTGTGCAACCACATAATATGTGTCGTGCATTGCATCATCAATGCCGCCATTGGCCAGCACAACGCCCGTCACGCCGCCCACGGTAAACATGAAGATAAAGCCAATCGCCCATACCATAGGCGTCTTGAAGCTGAGCGAGCCGCCCCACATGGTGGCGATCCAGCTGAAAATCTTGATGCCCGTCGGCACCGCGATCACCATGGTCGCCGCTGTGAAGTACATTTTCAGATTGACCGAAAGTCCCACGGTAAACATGTGGTGCGCCCATACGATAAAGCCGACCACGCCAATCGCGACCATGGCATAGGCCATGCCCAGATAGCCAAAGACAGGCTTTTTACTGAATGTCGCGATAATGTGGCTGACCATGCCGAAACCGGGCAGGATCATGATGTACACTTCGGGGTGTCCGAAGAACCAGAACAGATGCTGGTAAAGTACCGGATCACCGCCGCCAGCAGCATCAAAAAACGCTGTCTGGAAATTACGGTCAGTCAGCAGCATCGTGATAGCCGCGGCCAGTACTGGCAAAGCCAAAAGCAGCAGGAACGCAGTTACCAGCACCGACCATACGAACAATGGCATCTTGTTGATGGTCATGCCCGGCGCCCGCATATTGAAAATGGTGGTGATAAAGTTGATCGCACCCAGAATGGACGATGCACCTGCCAAGTGGAGCGAGAGAATCGCCATATCCACCGCGGGCCCCTGCGACCCGCTGGTCGATAGCGGTGCATAGACTGTCCAGCCTGTACCAGCACCAAGACCTGTACCACCAGGCACAAAGGTCGACCCCAATAGCAGGATAAAGGCAGGGACAAGCAGCCAGAAACTGATATTGTTCATGCGCGGAAACGCCATGTCAGGTGCACCGATCATGATGGGCACGAACCAGTTGCCAAAGCCGCCGATCATCGCCGGCATCACCATGAAAAACACCATGATAAGGCCGTGCGCGGTAATCAGCACGTTCCACAGGTGCAATCCCTGATCCTCGGTCGCGGCGCTGCCCTGCATCATCGATGCCCAGCCCTGAAGGTACTGGATGCCTGGCTCTGCCAGTTCCATCCGCATCAGGCCGGAAATGGCACCACCAATAATACCCGCCACAACGGCAAATATCAGGTAAAGTGTACCGATATCCTTATGGTTGGTCGACATGAACCAACGCTGGAAAAACGGTGGCACGTGATCGTGATGCTCTTCCGCATCTGCATGAACTTCACCTGGAGTCGCTGCAATTGTTGTCATGATCTAACGCCCTTAATTCGCTGGTGTGGGAGCGGTTTTGGTGCCCGCTGCCACGTCTTCGGTATTTACGATTTCAGATTCAACGGCAGGTGTTTCTGTATCTGCCACATCACCTTCCACGGCCTCAGGTGTTTCTTCACCCTCACCCTTGATAGTGCCACCCTGCGACTGAACCCATGCATTATATTGGTCCATTGGCAGCGCCTCGACCGCAATCGGCATGAAACCATGCCGCGCGCCGCAAAGCTCTGAACACTGACCATAATAGACGCCTGGCTCGTCAATCTGCATGACTTTTTCATTCAAGCGGCCCGGAATCGCATCCATTTTATACCAGAGCGATGGCACGGCAAAACTGTGGATCACATCAGCTGCAGTCACAATGACCTTGATCGGCACTCCAGCCGGTACAACCATGCGGTTGTCCACCGCCAGCTGCGCAGGCTCGCCGCGTGCCTTTGCCTCTTCCTCAGGCAACATGTTGGAAATCACCTCAAACCCGCCATTATCGGGATAGGTATAGCCCCAATACCACTGATAGCCGGTCACTTTGATGGTAAGCGCATCTTCCGGTGCAGGTTCATATTGTTTCGCAAGCAGGCTGATCGACGGGATGGCGATACCGATCAGGATCAGCACCGGCACCAACGTCCAGATCACTTCGATGAAAGTATTGTGCGTTGTCTTGGACGCTTCCGGATTCGCTTTCGCACGGTAGCGCGCCATGACCCAGAGAAGCAGCCCCAGCACAAAGAGCGAAATCACCACGATAATCGGCATCAATATATAATTGTGCATCGCATATGCCTGCTGACCGACTTCCGAATACTGATCCTGAAAATCAATACCGCCATCCACCGGCATGCCCTTGCCTTCAGTCGGCTTCATCGGAACATAGCTGCCAACAGCGCCGGATGTATCGGCATCGGTTGACGCATCAGCCGCAGCACTATTGTCATTCGCCTGATTATCGTTCGTCGGCGCCTCTATCTGGACGTCTGCCGCTACAGTCTCCTGTGCCATTGCGGCATGCGGCGTCATAACCAGCAAAGCCGCAACAGACAGTGATTTCACCATATTCATGAAAGTCATGTGTGTTCTACTTTCCCCAGTCCGCCCAGAGCTTCCCCATGCGGACACTATGCTTGAATCCATAAATTAATGGGCGGCTTATACGCGGGGTTGCCGCAGGTCTCAAGCTTATCTAGTGATATTTTTCACCACCGGGGTTGTGATACATGCAATTTCCGCAGTTGACGCTACGTAAAGGACAGTTTTGATGCAGGATGAAGATGTTTTGAACGAGTTCAGAAACAGTGAGGCTTTGCTTGAAGGGCATTTCATATTGTCATCGGGGCGGCGTTCCCCCGTTTTCCTGCAAAAGATGCGGGTGTTTCAGTATCCCGAACGCACCGAACGGCTATGCCAGGCTTTGGCGCAGACCATTACAGAAAGATTTGGCGAGGTAGACCTTATTGTCTCACCGGCGATGGGCGGTATTCTACCCGGTTATGAAACTGCCCGTGCATTGGGTTGCAGAGCGGTTTTTGTCGAACGGGAAGAAGGCAGGTTCCAATTGCGCCGCGGATTCGAAATTCACGAAGGCGAACGGGTTGTGATGGTGGAAGATATCGTCACGACCGGTTTATCATCACGTGAATGCCTATCCGCTATTCGCGAATATCCATGCGAACTGCTTGGTGCCGCCTGCCTGATTGACCGGTCCAATGGCAAAGCCGATGTTGGGGCGCCCTTGGTATCGCTTTGCCAATTGGATGCACCTGACTATGCAGCAGATGATCTGCCCCCTGAACTGGCCGCCATAGCTCCTGTCAAACCAGGAAGCCGGGATTTAAAAAAATGAACGACCATCTCCGCCTAGGCGTCAATATTGATCATGTAGCCACCATTCGCAATGCGCGTGGCGGTGAGCATCCCGATCCCGTCAAGGCGGCGCTGATGGCGGCGGAGGCCGGAGCAGACGGCATCACCGCGCACCTGCGCGAAGACCGGCGGCATATTCGTGATGAAGATATCGCTGCGCTGATGGAACAGTTGCATATCCCGCTCAACCTTGAAATGGCGGCAACCGATGAAATGTTGGGCATCGCGCTCAGACATAAGCCCCATGCGGCCTGTATCGTGCCGGAAAAGCGCGAAGAGCGCACCACCGAAGGCGGGCTGGATGCCGCGGGTCAGCATAACCGGCTCGCCGATTTTGTAAGTCAGCTCAAAAATGCCAACATCCGTGTCAGCCTGTTTATCGAACCCGATGCACGGCAGGTTGAGGCTGCGATTCGCCTGGGTGCGCCGGTGGTGGAGTTCCACACGGGCCATTACGCCCATGCCGATGGCGAAGATCGCACCATGGAGCTCAAGCGTATTGCCGACGCGGCTGCTCTGGCGGTCAAAAACGGTATTGAACCGCATGCAGGACACGGTCTGACATTCGATAATGTCGTGCCGATCGCCGCTATCCCGCAACTGGCAGAGCTTAATATCGGTCATTTCCTGATGGGTGAAGCGATATTCTGCGGTCTGGAGGGCAGTATAAAACGCATGCGCGAATTAATGGATGAAGCGCGATGAGGGAGAGGTGTAATTTGGGCGCTTTTACGGATAGACCTGTTTTATCCCGATATATTGCAGAGTCTTTTTGGCTCACTCTCGTTCGCAAGTCGGTACCGACTTATTTTCGTGAGGAAATCGGACAAGGACATCTCATATGATCATCGGCCTTGGATCAGACCTCTGCAATATTGAGCGCATACAAAACTCGCTCGACCGTTTTGGCACGCGCTTTGAAAACCGCGTTTTCACTGACACTGAGCGCGCGAAAGCTGCGCGGCGGCCCTATACCAGGGCGGGAACCTATGCGAAGCGATTTGCCGCCAAGGAGGCCTTTTCCAAGGCGGTGGGAACAGGTTTCAAGGCTGGCGTATTCATGCGCGATATTGGCGTGGTCAATGCCCCGTCCGGCGCGCCCACGCTCAAATTGACCGGCGGCGCGAAAAAGCGGCTGGACTCCCTGGTGCCGGATGGCCATGAAGCGCATATTCACCTTACGCTCACCGATGATCATCCATGGGCGCAGGCATTCGTCATTATTGAAGCAATCCCGGAAAAGACCATATAATATGATAGACATTGCCGCCAAAGCCGGAAAGAAAAAAGAGCCCGTCAACTGGTGGGCCGAGTTGCGCGGGCTGTTTTACCTGCTGCTGGGCGTGGTTGCTTTCCATAGTCTGATCGCCAAACCATTTTATATTCCGTCAATGTCCATGATGCCGAACCTGCATGTCGGGGACCGGTTGATCGTCAGCAAATATCCCTATGGCTATAACTGGTCATCGGTTTCTTTCCACGTCTTGCCGCCCTTTGCCGGGCGGCTGTTTGGCGGCATGCCCGAATATGGTGATATCGTCATCATCACGCCCAAAGAAAGCAAGATTGACTATATCAAACGTGTTGTCGGATTGCCCGGTGACACGATTGCAGTCCGCGATGGTCAGATTATTCTGAACGGGACGCCCGTACCGCAGGAAGTGCAACCGGAAATGGAAGTGAATGTTGATCTGAACTCACCCTGCGACAGCCTGAGCTTTCCGCAGCTCAAGACCAGAAATTCCAATGGCCGCGAAATCTGTGTCCTTCCAATTCTGCGCGAAACACTGCCCAATGGCGCCAGCTATAATATTACCGATGTGGAGGAACAGCCGCTCGATAATTTTGCGGAAATTAAAATCCCCGAAGGTCATGTTTTTGTCATGGGTGATAATCGCGACAATAGCGCGGACAGCCGTGAGGTGAGCGAACGCGGCGGGCTGGACGGCCCCATAGCGCTTGAAAATATTGGTGGCCGCGCAGAATTCACGACCTTCTCGCTCGATGGCACGGCAACAATGAATCCGCTAACGTGGTGGGATGCGCTACGCGGCGAGCGCGCATGGCAAAGCTTGCGTACGGAAAAAATTCCGGCCGGACCGGCGCAGCAGCAAACGGTCAAATAATTTAATCAGGCTCTGGTGAAATCGATTAATTGCCAGGCTGCGGCGGTGCACCCTGCGGCTGTCCGCCCTGTTGCTGCTCCAATTGCTGCATCTGCTGTTGCATCGCCCGGATTTCCGCCTCGGATTTGAAATCCAGCAGTTCAACATCAAATGTCAGGTCCGCATTGGCAGGAATGGGGGAACCCGGTGGCGGCGTTGCGCCATAGCCAAGTTCAGACGGAATTTTCAGGCGGTACTTACCGCCTTTTTGCATTTTCTTTAAACCTTCGGAAAAACCGGGGACTACGCCGCTAACAGGCATGGCCTGCTGTTCAGCAGCATCAAAGACAGTGTTGTCCGGCAAACGGCCTTCATAACTGACCAGCGTCACGTCACCATCAACTGGTGATGGACCTTCGCCCGGCTCCAGAGTCGTAATCTGCAATCCACTTGCCGTGGTTTCAACCGCAGGCAACGCCCGTACGCCCGTCCATGCCAGTGCCGCGGCCACAGCCACCGCGATGAATATACCCAGCCACAATTTGAGCATGGAGCCTTTTTTAATGGGATGGATTGGAACGCGGGTTACGGACATGGATATTCCCTTATCTGATAAGCAGGTGTCTTTCTGTCCGGCCATGCATAAAGCCACGCCCACGCAAATGCCAGACACAAAAAACCCGGCAAGCGAATCCGCTGCCGGGCATTTTGGTTTGAATTCTTATTTGCTGTCGCGCTCTTCGCGCTTGCGGTCCATCTTGCGGGCACGGCGCACAGCGGCCGCTTTTTCCCGGGCGCGCTTTTCAGACGGCTTTTCATAGTGGCGACGCAATTTCATCTCGCGATATACGCCTTCGCGCTGCAATTTTTTCTTCAGCGCACGCAGTGCCTGATCAACATTATTATCGCGAACCATGATTTGCATAACTACTTAAAACTCCAGTCAAAATGCCGTCTATCCGCTGGCTGCATATGGCTGCAAACGGACCGTATAATTACAATAAACAAGGGTTTGCCGCAGACATATCTACGGACAATCTGTGGCGCGATTAGCAGTGAGTCGCCGCATAATCAAGCTTTTTCCGTGGAAAAACTGTGTCTCACCGACATTACGCATTGGTTGCATTTAACCGATTGCATGATTGCCATGCCGTGCCAGTTTATGCGATATGCATTGCAAATTCGAACCCAAATCATGGAGAGCAGTGCAATGGCCACCGCAATCAAAACCCATAATGAGATGACCACCGAAGAACGCGAAGCGCGCAAACTACTCGCATCGTGCTACCGCGTGTTCGACATGATGGGCTGGACCGAAATGATCTATAACCATATCACGCTCAAAGTCCCGGGTGAGGAAGATGCGTTTCTTATCAATCCCTATGGTCTGCACTTTTCCGAAGTCTGCGCCTCCAATCTCGTCAAGATTAACAGCGAAGGCGAAAAACTTGACGGCTCCATGTATCCCGTCAACAAGGCAGGTTTCACCCAGCATAGCGTGTTTCACAAAGAGCGGCCCGACATGCATTGTATCATCCATACCCACACCACCGAAACCATGGCGGTGTGCAGTACGCAAGAGGGCCTGCTACCCACCAATTTCTATGCCTGCAACTTTATTGGCCAGATTGCCTATCATGATTTTGAAGGCGTTACGGTACGCAGCGAAGAGGGTGAGCGGCTTATCAAAAATATTGGCGACAAACGCGTTTTGATGCTCAAAAACCATGGCCCCGTGGTCATGGGCAGGACCCTGCCGGAAGCATTTATCACCTATTGGGCGCTGCAACGGGCCTGCGAAATTCAGCTCGCCACATTGTCCATGGGCAAGCCAATCATGGTCCCGCAAGAGGTGATCGACGTGCACCAGCGCGACATTAGCCAAACCGAACTGCCCGGCGGTCCTGGCGCGCCTGACTTCGCCGCGATGGTGCGTATGGTGGACAAGGTTGACACCAGCTGGCGGGATTGAGAAATATATCTCGCTTGATCGCCTCTCGGCGGGGAGCGGGCCGGTGCCGACTTGCGAACGAGAGTGAGCCAGACTAGGAAAACACATGCCTAAACTCACCGTCAATGAACGCCCGGTCGAATACCGTATGGATGCGAATACGCCGCTGCTCTGGGCGCTGCGCGATGCTTCCAATCTGACGGGCACAAAATTTGGCTGCGGCAATGGTGACTGCGGCGCTTGCATTGTCGATATTGATGGCGAAGCGATTCGGTCATGCCTTGTGACACTGGCCGAGGTTGAAGGCCGTTTCGTGACAACAATCGAGGCACTATCACGAGACCGTAGCCACCCGGTGCAACAGGCTTTTGTCGCGGAACAGGCGGTACAATGCGGATTCTGTACCTCCGGCCTGATCATGGCGTCAGCGGTAT
This sequence comes from uncultured Sphingomonadaceae bacterium, assembly GCA_947497085.1. Classification (GTDB taxonomy): domain Bacteria; phylum Pseudomonadota; class Alphaproteobacteria; order Sphingomonadales; family Sphingomonadaceae; genus Alg239-R122. The sequence goes on along the minus strand of CANMFE010000002.1, from coordinate 578,323 downwards.
TGCTGCGCAAGAACAGCAATCCCAGTGATGCGGATATTGATGCCGCAGTAAAAAATATATGCCGCTGCGGCACCTATCCACGTGTGCGCGAAGCCATCAAGCGTGCGGGTCGTTCCATGCGCGGGCGGGACCGGATCTCTGCTGCCCCGCCGCCAGGGATTACGCCTGAGGATGCCGCCAAGGCCGTGCCAGCGCTAGTCGCTCCAGAGTCTGTTGCAGGCACGCCGGAATAGAAACGGCTGTTTTTCAATTCTGGCGAGCCCATGAACATGCTATTGCCTGATGCCTCCAACTCTATGGCGGCACCGGGTTTTCTTTTTCCCTCACGGCTATTTTTCGCTTTCATGCGTTAAAGCGCCCGGCACCAGCCCACGCCCCCACCCGACCTCCCAACGAAATTGTACCCTGTTTGGGAGGTCGGGTGGGGGCGTGGGCTGGTGCCGCGTTCCCGCAGGCTTTTCGCACAGCGAAAAATAGCCGTGAGGGAAAAAGAAACACCGCCCCTGCTCACACAGGAACGGCGTATCAATTCCTATTCTCCAAACCTTAGAATTTCGTCCGAATGGTAAAGCGTGCATTGATAGGCTCACCCGTCGAAATATTATTGTCGTTATGTGCCGCCGGGAAATAGCTTTCATCCAGCAGGTTTTCGACATTGACCTGAAGCTGCAGGTTTTCACTGACATCAAAATAGGCTGCAGCATCAATACGCGTATAGCTGGGCAGTTTCACATTATTGCTTAGCGAAGCGAACTGCGATGACTGGTGCGTAATGCCCAGGCCCAGACCGAAACGGTCGGTTACGTCATAGCGGTTCCACAACGAGAGCATATGTTCAGGAACCTGGCTGAGCCGCGCATTGTCCCTCTGACCGGCATTGTCAAAATTGCCGCGCTGGCTTGCATCCAGATAGCTGTATCCCGCGCTCATATGCCAGCCTGGCAACAGGCTTCCGGCCAGCTGCGCCTCAAAGCCTTTGGTGCGCGTACCGATAATAATGCTGTTTTCAGAATTGCTTGGGTCAACCACCACATCGCTGTCGCGGTCAAGCTGGAAAATCGCAGCGGTAAAGGCGAGATCCGGGCGGATATCCCATTTCGCACCGATTTCGTAATTTTCGAACTTCTCAGGCGCCAACGTTGCCGAGCTTGGGCTGAGCGAGAGGAACTGGTCACCCGAACGCGGCAGGAAAGACTGGCTATAGCTGGCATAAAGCGACACATTTTCCTGCGGCTTGTAGATCAGGCCGATACGCGGCGACCATTTGCTGTCCGTGCGGGAGAAATTGCCTTGCTTGCCATCGCTAATCGCCTTGGCATCAACGACATCGATTTCAAAACGGTCATAACGCACACCACCAACTATCTTGAAATGCTCACCAATATCAATCTGGTCCTGCAGGTAAAATGACAGGAATTCAACATCGGATGCACGGTCGCGCGTGATGGCCGGGAAACCGAATTCAGGGATATTGAGCGGATCTGTAAAACCGATCGTGATCTGGTCGTCCTGGGAGTCCGTAAAGAACAGGTCACGGCGGGCATTCACGCTGTCCTGCTGACCATATTCATAGCCCAACAGCAATTTATGCGTCAGCGGGCCAGTCGCAACATCCCAGATCAGGTTGCCCTGCATAATAAAGTTTTCACGCTGCGTTGTGTCACGGTAGCCATCCAGCTTTACCGTGTTGGCACTGGCGTCAAATCCAGCAGGGTAGATATTCTGGTACAGCTTGTCATAGTCGGCATATTGGACAGTCGAATTAAAGCTGAGCGTATCGGAAAAATCATGCTCGAACTTGCCGCGCAGGATATGCGCCTGCAGCGTGGTGACATTGGTGCCGGGCGCACCAAAAAAGGTGTCACGCACGCCAGTCAGTGGAACACCGCCATTTGCCGGAACGCCGCGATCGACGACACGGTCATCATCGACATATTCATAGGATAGCTGCACACGCGTGCTATCGCTCAGGTTCGCGGCCACACTCGGATTAATCGCAAAACGCTCACCGCCAAAAAAGTCGCGGTGGTTGTTCAAATCTTCGTAAAAGCCATTGAGACGGAAGCCCGCCACATCGCCAATGGCCAGGTTCACATCGCCGGTCAGCGAATAGGACCCGAATGTGTCAATGCCCACTTCGCCGCTGCCAAACGTTGCCTCTGCCGATGGCGCCTTGGTCACACGGTTGATAACACCGCCGCCGCCGCCGCGTCCGAAGATAAGGGCGTTTGAACCTTTGAGAATCTCGATGCGTTCAAGGTTATAGAGCGGGCGGAAATATTGCACGTCATCACGCAGGCCATCGATATAGAAATCGGCCGTCGTATTCTGGCCGCGAATGGTGAACTGGTCACGGTGCCCTTCACCCTGCCCGATCGAAGCGCCAGGCGTATAGCGCAGCACATCACCAATGTCGCGCAGCACCTGATCATCCAACTGCTCGCGCGAGACAACCGAAATACTTTGCGGTACGTCAACCAGTGGGGTGTTCGTTTTGGTGCCGCTGGTCGATTCGACAGTCACATAATCTTCATTGCGCCCGGTCACGATAATCGGTTCGCCCGGATCATATTCCGCAGCATAGGCCGCGTTTGCCGATGCGGCATCAGCCGCCATGGCGGGCGAACAGGCGATAACAGCGGAAACGCTTGAAAAAAGGACGGTTGCAGTTAATTTGAGACGAGGTGACATTGATGCTCCAGATCTATTTTCAAAATACCCAGTGGGCCTTTATGCTACAAAGAACAGCGAGTTGTTGAGAACGATTCTCACTTTCTGGAACCTGCACTAATGATAATCATTCTTATAAGCAACACTCTAGTTGCGAATTATTTGCAAAAACTTTTTTAAGTGCATTTTTGCCACACAATATTATGATGATACGTGAAACAGACACCTTCTCACATAAAGGATCGAGCTACTATGAAAGCAACCATCTGGCACAACCCGAAATGCGGCACTTCCCGCAAAACATTGGCGATACTGGAAGAAGCGGACGGCGTCGAAGTCGAGGTGATCGAATATCTCAAAAACCCGCCGACACGCGATAAACTGGCACAGCTGTACAGCGATGCAGGTATCTCACCAAAAGAAGGATTGCGTGTGCGCGGCTCCCCTGCCGAAGAACTGGGCCTGACAGCGGACGATACAAGTGATGGCCAGATCCTCGATGCCATGGCCAAGGAACCGATGCTGATAAACCGCCCGCTGGTGGAAACCGAAAAGGGCGTCGCGCTTTGCCGCCCGCAGGAAACAGTTCACACACTGCTTTGATGTTGATGATAAAGGCTTAAGCCCCATGCGCACATTCCTCAAATGGCTACTCATAGCCCTTGCCGTGGCTGTTATCGGCCTTGCGATCTGGGGCTATGCGCCAGACCGCAACCCTGAGGATTTGCGCGCTGAATATGGGCAGCAGCCATCGCAATATGTCAAACTGCCCAGCGGACAGAATATCCACCTGCGCGATGAAGGGCCACGTGATGCCCCCGCCATATTGCTGCTCCACGGCTCAAGCTCTTCGCTGCATACATGGCAGGAATGGGCGGAAAACCTGTCCCGCGACTATCGCGTTGTGCGCTATGACCAGCCGGGACATGGTCTGACCGGACCGCATGTCAGCAAGGATTATACCGCAAAGGGCTATAGCGACACCGCTGCCGCCGTGATGGCATATCTGGACATTGACCAATATGTGATCGCCGGTAACAGCATGGGCGGCTGGGTCGCGTGGAATCACGCGCTTGCCTATCCCGGCAATGTCCGCGGCCTGATACTGGTTGATGCGTCGGGCGCGCCAGACAGCAAGCCGCGCAAACTGCCGATCGGGTTCAGACTTGCGAACAGCCAGGCGATGCGTCCGCTGATGAAAGTCTTCACACCCCGCTCAATCATTGAAGCCAGCCTGGAAACATCAGTCGGCGATCCATCCAAGATCACCGATGCGCAGGTGGACCGTTACTGGAATCTGGTCAGGTATCCCGGCAACCGGGAAGCCATCGGTGACCGCGGCAAGGTGGCGAGGAACACGGCAGGGCCAGAGCAAATGGCCGGCATCAAGGCCCCCGCCCTTGTCATGTGGGGCGCAAAAGACACGCTAATTCCCGTATCAGCCGCCAAGTGGTTTGATACGCACATCCCGAGCAGCAATGTGATAATCTATGACGATCTGGGGCATATCCCGATGGAAGAAGATGGCACGCGGACAGCGGGCGATGTGCGCAAATGGCTGTCGGAAAACAGTCTTGCTCCGGCTGAAAATAAGGCTACCAACGATAATGTGGAGAGTACGGATTGAGCTCTTACAAAGCCCAGTTGCAAATTAAATGTAACGCTGCTTAAAGGCGCCTATGGCAATAATTGCAGTATATAATGTGAAAAGCGGAACCGGCAAAACGGCAATGGCCGTTAATCTTGGCTGGTGCAGCGCGCAGATTTCGGAACGCAGCACGCTATTATGGGATCTGGACCCGCAGGAAGCAGCCAGTGACATTATCGGCGCGGGGCTCACCGTCAAGGAAGATGCTGCGCAAGCCTTTAAAGCCAAGCATATTGACCCCGCCAAACTTGTGCGCACATCAACGGTCAAGGGCCTTGATCTGCTGGCAACGGACGCATCGCTCGACAATCTGGGCCAGATCAAGTTTGAAATGAGCCGGAAAAAACGACTCCATAAACTGGTGGATGCGCTGCAAAACTCCTATGCGCATGTCATTCTCGATTGCCCGCCTGCGCTGACGGATATGGGCGCGCAAATATTGCGCAGCGCGCAAGTTGTCATTGTGCCGATTATCCCATCGCCGCGCTCCGAACAGATATTGTCTGAAGTGCAGGACTATCTGGGCGCGGAAACAGGCCGCCATCCGCCTTTGCTTCCCGTCCATTCCATTGCCGATAGTTCACGCAACCAGCACCGCAGCGCACTGGAGCACAACCCGAAATGGCCAGTTATCCCAATGTCTAGCGGTCTGCAGAAGATGAGCTTTTACAAAAAGCCTGTCATGGAATTTGAAGAAAGCGATCCTGTCAGTCTTGCCTATCGCAGTCTATGGAATGGAATCGAAAAAAAGCTGGGAGGCTAAATGCTGTCAGCCCGAATTTAGAGCGATGGCGCAAATATCAATGCGCCTGTGCACAGCATGCATAGTGACATACGGATGGCGGCAATGGTGTTCAGACGGTTTGCACGCAAGATGGTGATGGTTTTTCCCATGGTTTAGACGCTAGTCCCCAATTACCAAAAAACCGTTAATGCCCGCCCCCATTTTCCACAAAAAAGCGCAATCTATGGTGGCACATCCGTCCGCCCTCCCCTAGATATCCCAATTGCAACTTGCCCGGCCACCCGATTCTGGCCGCAGCAAAGCGTAAAGGAGCCATATCATGCGCATTGCCATCGCTTCCGACCATGCCGCCATCACGATGAAGGCGGAGCTTGCTGCATGGCTGCGCGAACAAGGACATGATGTCACTGACCTTGGCCCCGACGATACCGCAAGCGTCGACTATCCTGATTATGGCTATAAACTGGCCGAAGCGATTGCGAATGGCAGCGCTGAAAAAGGTGTCGCCCTATGCGGCTCCGGCATCGGTATCTCCATTGCGGTAAACCGCAATCCCGCCTGCCGTGCAGCGCTTGTGTCAGACAATCTTTCCGCCCGCCTGTCACGCGAACATAATGACGCCAATGTCATCGCCATAGGCGCACGGCTCGTGGGCATCGAAACGGCCAAGGATTGCATCAACGCCTTTTTGAGTACCGAGTTCGCCGGAGAAAATAACAATTCCGACCGCCACCAGCGGCGCGTCGACAAGCTTTCTAACCCATCCTGCTAAGGAACCCCGCCATGACCAGCACCGTCTCATCACATGACAATATCCGCTCTTCCGGTTTTTTTGACGAAGGCGTCGCCAAAACCGATCCTGCCATTGCCGCCGCCATTGGCAAGGAACTGCAGCGAGAGCAGAAACAGATTGAACTGATAGCATCGGAAAATATCGTTTCCAAAGCCGTGCTCGAAGCACAGGGCAGCGTCTTCACCAACAAATATGCCGAAGGCTATCCTGGTCGCCGCTATTATCAGGGCTGTGCGCCATCTGACGATGTGGAAAGTCTTGCCATTGAGCGCGCGAAACAGCTGTTTGATTGCTCCTATGCCAATGTGCAGCCGCATTCCGGCGCGCAAGCTAATGGCGCGGTGCTGCTCGCCCTCATCAAGCCGGGCGATACGATCCTTGGCATGTCGCTGGATGCGGGCGGCCACCTTACGCACGGCGCAAAGCCGGCACTTTCGGGCAAATGGTTCAATGCAGTGCAATATGGCGTACGCGAAGAAGATCACCTGATTGATTATGACGAAGTCGAACGGCTCGCGCTGGAACATAAGCCTGCGCTCATTATCGCAGGGGGTTCCGCCTATCCGCGAGTGATTGATTTCAAGCGTTTCCGTGAAATTGCCGATAAGGTGGGCGCGTATTTTCAGGTCGATATGGCGCATTTTGCCGGGCTTGTGGCAAGCGGTCATCACCCCTCCCCCTTCCCGCATGCACATGTCGTGACCACCACCACGCATAAGACATTGCGCGGGCCGCGTGGCGGCATGATTTTGACGCAGGATGATGCGCTCGGCAAGAAATTCAACTCTGCTGTCTTTCCCGGCCTGCAGGGCGGGCCGCTGATGCATGTTATTGCCGCCAAGGCTGTGGCCTTTGGCGAGGCATTACAGCCCGAGTTCAAGGCCTATAGCGCCGCTGTCATCGAAAACGCAAAAGTGCTGGCCGCACGCCTGAAAGAACGCGGCGCTGACCTCGTCGCAGGCGGCACAGACACACACCTCGCACTGGTTGATCTGCGCCCGCTGGGCGTCACTGGCAAGGATGCAGATGAAGCGCTCGAACGCGCCGGCATCACCTGCAACAAGAACGGCATCCCATTCGATCCACTGCCGCCGATGAAGACCAGCGGTATCCGCATTGGGTCTCCCGCTGGTACTACACGTGGATTTGGCCCGGCTGAATTCCGTGAAATTGGTGACATGATTGCCGATGTGCTGGAGGGATTGCGTGATAAAGGCGAGGAAGGCGATGCAGCAGTTGAAGCGGAGGTGCGAAAACGTGTGGAAGCCCTGTGTGACCGTTTTCCAATTTATAATTGATTTGATGTCCTCACAGACATAAGTCGGTACCGGCTGGCGAGCGAGAGTGAGCAAAACAAGAGGATAAAATAATGCGTTGCCCCTTCTGTGCCGATGATAGCAGCCAGGTAAAGGACAGCCGTCCGACCGAGGACAGCACTGCCATTCGCCGCCGCCGTCAGTGTGAAGGGTGCGGCGCGCGCTTTACCACATTTGAGCGCATCCAATTGCGCGACCTGACTGTGGTCAAAAGCGAGAATCGCCGCGAACCGTTCGACCGGGCAAAGCTTGAAAAATCGGTGCAGATCGCCTGTCAGAAACGCGATATTGAACAGGAACGCATCGACCGGCTGGTTTCCGGGATCCAGCGACAGATAGAAACCAGCGGCGAGAGCGAGATACAGGCACAGAAACTCGGCGAGATGGTAATGGAAGGACTGCGCCAGCTCGACAGCGTTGCCTATATCCGTTTTGCCTCTGTTTACCGCGACTTTAATGAAGCGCGTGATTTTGAGGAATTTGCCAGTAACGTAAGAGACATGGGCGGCAAGTGAGCGGTCAGCCACCAGTCCAACCACCGATTATTGTGCTGGTGCGCCCGCAGCTGGGCGAAAATATCGGCAAGGCGGCGCGCGCCATGCTCAATTTCGGCCTCACGGAAATGCGGCTCGTAAGCCCGCGTGATGGCTGGCCCAATCCTGATGCGGGGCCTTCCGCATCCGGCGCGGATATTGTCCTTGAAAAGGCAGAAGTCTTTGAAACAGCTGCTGATGCGGTGGCAGATTGCGCCCATGTCTACGCCACGACCGTCCGCAAACGCGGCGTGACCAAACCAGTGGTGACCCCTGCCGTTGCCGCGCAGGAAACTTCTACAGTGCAAGGCCGCACCGCCATATTATTCGGTCCGGAACGTTCGGGGCTGGAAACCGATGATGTGGCGCTGGCTCGCAAGATTATTACCGTACCGATCAATCCCGAATTCGGATCACTCAACCTGGCGCAGGCTGTGATTTTGTGCGCCTATGAATGGTCGAAACAGGCTGATGGACTTGCCAGCCCGACCGAAGCCGATACCGGACCACCCGCACCACAGGCAGAGCTTGATGCAATGATTGCGCATTTATACGCCCTGCTTGAGGTGCGCGGATATTTTTTTCCTGAAGACCGCGTACCAGCCACCAAGCGCAATCTGCGGACCTTGCTCACACAAGCCGAATGGAATAGCGGCCAGGTTAAAACAGTGCGCGGTGTTCTTACTGCTTTGGGAAAGCCACCTCGAAACTAAATGGCTGCGTTACAGCAATATTGCGATTCGCTTTTGTTGCCACATTGACAATAAAACGGGTCTACCATAGAGACACATACAGTTCATTTAGGAGAATATTGATGTTTTCAGCTTTCGCATTCGCACTGCTAGCCTTGGGTGGCGGTGATTTAGTTGCTGACAAAAACGAAGCCGTCACAGCGGTCGAAGGCAAAGAAAAAACTGCAACCGAAGAGAAAAAAACACGTCTGACCAAAACCAAAAAAATGGCTAATACGAAAGATAAGCGCGTCTGTAAAAAACTCGCTCCGCGTGTCGGAACACGCATTGGCGGACGCCGTATTTGCATGACACAAGCAAAGTGGGATGAGACAGAACGCAAATCACGCGAGGGATTAAGAGAGGCTGCTAGTAAGCCTACTAAGGCTGAATTTGGGGGCTAACGCTGCCTTGCATCCCATTTTTCCAGTTCATAGGCGATCGATGTCTCGACAAGCTTGTCCCAAAAATCGCCTATAAAACCAATAGGAACACCATATTCCCATGCCGCTCGCTTTGCGTTTTTGATAACTTCTGCCTTACGCTTTTCATCACGCACAGCAGTACGCTCTTGTTTTATGCGTGCAGCCGCTTCCATATAACCGAATCGGACAGCGAGCAGCGCAATTAGTTCCTTGTCGACGCTATCAACGCCCTGTCGGACATCTGCCATGGTTTCACATGCTGTTGGCAATTTTCGTGTCTTTGTCATGCTGCGCCTATTAATCGGCAAAACCATGCAAGTCGAGTATTTCCGAAATATCCCGAAAAATGGCAATATTCTCGCAAATATGGTTGACTCTGGGCCGCGTAAACGTCATAGGGCGCACTTCGTAAATTGGCTCCACACCCCGGTGAAGTGGTAGCCGCGCTGGATAGCATAAGGTTCAGCGGTGCGAATCCGGGACATAAAGAAACAGCAAATTGAAAGGACATGAAACGTGTCAAAACGTAAGTCATCCAAATATAAACTCGACCGCCGTATGGGCGAAAACATCTGGGGCCGTCCAAAGTCACCGGTGAACCGCCGTGAATATGGTCCCGGTCAGCACGGCCAGCGCCGCAAAAGCAAGCTTAGCGACTTTGGTATCCAGCTGCGTGCCAAACAGAAGCTTAAGGGCTATTATGGCGACGTGACCGAAAAACAGTTCCGCCGTGCCTATGCAGAAGCTGCGAAAATGAAAGGCGATACAGGTATGAACCTGATCGGCATTCTTGAACAGCGTCTCGACATGGTTGTGTACCGTGCCAAATTTGCACCGACAATTTTCGCTGCACGTCAGATTGTCAGCCACGGTCACATCCGTGTAAACGGTGTAAAGTGTAACATCGCTTCACGCCGCATCAAGCCAGGCGACGTTGTGTCTTTGGGCAGCAAGGCGCAGGAAATGGCGCTGGTTATCGAAGCACAGAGCCTCGCGGAGCGCGACATTCCCGAATATGTTTCGCCCGATGGCACCGACAAGGTGACTTTCACCCGCGTGCCGACACTGGACGAAGTGCCCTATCCGGTGAAAATGGAACCCAATCTGGTCGTCGAATTCTATTCACGCTAATCTGGGTTTTCAACAGATGCAGATACGAAAAAGGCGGCCCTATCGGAGCCGCCTTTTTTGATTCCACTTCCCTGTAAGCGCAGTACCTATTCTCCTTCGTGGAAGAACAGCGCCTGTGAGATCGCCGCGCGCACTGTGTTGCGGTGAAACGGTTTGGTTATCAGAAATGCGGGTTCAGGGCGTTCACCGGTAAGCAGCCTTTCCGGAAAGGCTGTGATAAAGATAACCGGCACGTCATAGTCGGCCAGTATGTCGGCAACCGCATCAATGCCGCTACTGTCATCGGCAAGCTGAATATCCGCAAGGATAAGCCCTGGCTTGTCCGCTTTTGCCTGTTCCACGGCCTCATCGCGGGTGACGGCAATTCCCGTCACATCATGTCCCAAATCGCGCACGATCGTCTCGATATCCATGGCGATAATCGGTTCATCCTCGATAATCAGAACACGCGCGCGAATCTGATTATCAATTTCGGCAATGGCATTGTCGATATGACGTGCGACATCATCCTCGCTCATATCCATCAGATATGCTGTATCCGAATTTGAGAACCCTTCCATAGAAGTGAGCAGCAAGGCCTGGCGCGAAAGTGAAGGGATTTTGCTCAGGCGTTGGTCAGCTATCTCGTCACCATCGCCCTCACCGCTATTGTCCTGTACATCATGAGTTGATTGCCAGATGGCCTGAAACGTCCGGTACAGGCCCAGCTTTACATCTACATCCCTGGGAAACTCATCGGGCGCAGCAATAATGGCTTCCAGTGCAGACCGCACATAAGCGTCGCCTGTCCCCTGGTCCCCCGCCAGCGCGCGACTGTAACGCCGTAGGTAAGGGAGGTGCGGTGCAAGCGATTGTCCAAGCGACATAGTGTTTTCCTCTGCCATAATGATCTCATAGAAGGATTGGCATCGACCGGCTAAATGTCAATGACCTGTCATGATACACAATAAAATAAAATCACACGGAACATTCCTGCATATGGGCCGTTTGTTAACACACGTTGTTTTTAACGACTCCAATGCTATGTATCTGCTTGGTTTCGACCATCGAATTGCAAAGCAGGCATTAGCAGGAAGTTTTGAGAGATTTGTTTTGAGCCACAAGTTCGACAATAAGAACGGCCAGTCAAAAAAAGCGCCGCGCCAGATTGATAGCGACATGGATGCTGCGCGCGCGGCGCCATCCAGCGATTGCGACAAATCTGAAGTTATTGGCGATGCGCTCAAAACATTTTACCAGAATGCACTTGATGAGGCGGTTCCTGATGATTTTCAGGACCTGCTCGACAAGCTGAACTGAATACAACGCCCGAGCTGGAAAGGACCTGCATATCCGCATGCCTGATCCGCATCATAATACCCGGCAGGAATATGGCCTTTTGCAACGCCTTGCACATTCCACCAGCTATCGCCTGCTTGCAATTTTGATCGTGGCACTGTTGCCGCTCGCGTTGCTCGCCACCTACGCAGCGCAACAGGTTTCCGAAAATGCAGCAGATGCTCGCACAAGGCTGATTGCCGATACAATTGAAGAAAGTGCAGGCCGGTTAAACAGCTCTATTTCCGGTGATATGTCTATCATCATGTCCTATGCGGACCGTATTGCCCTTGGCGAAGAAGCGGGCCTTGTATGTCCTGCTGCCCAACGGCGCTTTGCAGGGTTGAGCGGCCCGACAGGCGCGCTTATTTATGCCGGCATAGGTAATGACAGTGGCCCTGTATGCGAACTAGGTTCGATTACGCCTGGCTTTCGGCAACTGATGACAACGGCCTTTTCGGCGGATGCAACACTCCTCCCCGACGATAACGGTGTGTTGGTGCAGCGGCCGGGACGTAATGCTTTTACCCGCATTGTCGCCTATTATCCGCCTGACAACCTTCTGAAAATCGCTGATCCGGTTGACCAGCTACCCATGTCAGAGCTGATTTTATCAGATGAAAAAGAGCAACTGCATCTCACAACATTGCCCGACAAACTGAAACGCAATCTGGATGGAGTAATCTCTGCCGAAAATGATGTTGCGGGACTGAATCTGGGCCTGAATATCGCACGCCCCAAAGCCACGCCGCCGGAATTCCTGAACCTGGCTATTCCCTTTGTCATGATGATTGCCGCCGCCCTGATCGGCTGGTGGGTGGTGAACCGCATGGTCATGCGCCCAATGTCGCGGTTGCGCCGGAAAATGACGCGTTACTCAATCGGCGATGAACTGGAACCTTTGCGCCGGCAGCCGCTTGATGCCGCGGAAATACAGGATCTGGACAATGTATTCCTGAACCTGACCCGCAGCGTAGCCGACGATAAACAGGAAATTGACCGCAGCCTGAAACAGCAGGTTGCCCTGACCCGCGAGGTTCACCACCGCGTCAAGAATAACCTGCAGATCGTGGCCAGCCTGATTAGCCTGCATGCCCGTACGGCCGAAACGCCGACCGCCGCGCACGCCTATGCTTCCATTCAGCGGCGCGTGGAAGCTCTGTCAGTGGTGCACCGCAATCATCATGCCGATGGGGAACAGAATAAAGGTATCGACCTGCGCGCGCTTATCAACGAAATTCTGAACAGCTTTCGGACCAACGATGATAGCTGCGACTTTACCCGGAATGCGAAAGTGTCAGTTGAAAATGTGAATGTGTCGCAGGACACGGCCATGCCTGTGGCGTTCCTTCTCACCGAAATACTCGAATTGCTGCAAATTTCACGCAATTGTCAGGAAATACATATCGGCCTTGGCACTGCGGATGAGAATGACAAGGCGACTTTAACCATTGCGTCGCAGGCACTCAGGCAAAATCCGGAATTTGATGCCTTGATGGCGGACGGGATCGACCGGGTGATTATGGGACTGTCACGCCAGCTGCGTTCTGAGCTGCGCCGCGATGAAGAAGCGGGCACCATGCAGATCGATATTCCTGTCATACGGCGATCATAAAGATCGTTTGTGGACCAGCGCTGGCCTTAACAAACGTAACCATTCCTGAAATCACAGACAAATCCGGCAAACTCACCTTTGGTGATTGCATCGCGCATCGCTGCCATGAGTTGCTGATAGAACCAGATATTATGCTCGGTCATCAGCATAGCCCCCAGCATTTCTTTTGACCGGACAAGGTGATGCAGATAGGCCCGTGAATAGGTGCCGCACACCGGACAGGCGCATTTGCTATCCAGAGGCTCCTGATCCTCGGCAAATTTCGCATTGCGGATGTTCAGCGGCCCGGCCCATGTAAATGCCTGTCCGTTGCGCCCGGAACGCGATGGCAGCACGCAATCGAACATGTCCACGCCGCGCTCTACCGCGCCGACCAGGTCATCTGGCTTGCCAACGCCCATCAGATAGCGGGGCCGGTTATCGGGAAGCTGCCCCGGCGCGTAATCAAGCACGCCAAACATCGCTTCCTGCCCCTCCCCGACCGCAAGCCCGCCAATTGCATAGCCATCAAAAGCAATATCCGTCAGCGCATCTGCCGATATCTGCCGCAGGTTTTCATCCAGCGACCCCTGCTGGATGCCGAACAGCGCCGCACGAGACGCATGTTCTTTCCCACTGTCAAACCCGTCACGCGAACGCCGCGCCCAGCGCATTGACCGCTCCATGGATGCCGCCGCTTCGTCACGGCTGGCCCCACCCGGCGTGCATTCATCAAATGCCATCACGATATCGCTGCCAAGCAACCGCTGTATTTCCATCGACCGTTCAGGCGTCAGCATATGGCGAGAGCCATCCAGATGGCTTTTGAATTCAACGCCATCTTCCGACATTTTGGCAAGGCCGGACAGGCTCATCACCTGATAGCCGCCGCTGTCGGTCAATATTGGCCGGTCCCAGTTCATAAAATCATGCAGCCCGCCCAGCCGTGCCATACGCTCCGCCCCCGGACGCAGCATCAGGTGATAGGTATTACCCAATATGATGTCCGAACCACTGGCACGTACATCGGGTGTCTTCATGGCCTTGACCGTGGCGGCAGTCCCGACAGGCATGAACGCAGGTGTACGAATGTCCCCGCGCTGCATATGCAGCACGCCGGTGCGTGCCTTGCCATCACGTGCATGGATATCGAACTGGAATCGTGGAGCTGTGTCGGTCATATCGTCCCGCGCTTTAGCGGCATTGCCTGTTCGATACAATTACATAAGCACGCGCGTATGAAGCAGGGAGTGTCAGGAGCCTCATGTTGACCGGGCTCCTGCGATATGTCACACATTGCGCACGGCGGCAGGGAACCACCAATCGGACCTACAGGTCAAATGTGACGGAGAATAAGACATGAAAACTTCAAAAATCGGCGGTATCGCTGCCTCCATGATTGCCGCGGCCTCGCTGGCGGCATGTTCAGGCGCAGAAAAAGCGGATGACGCGGCTGCGGCAGGAACGGAAACTGCGGAAGGTGTTGAAACGGCGTCTGCCGATGCGGCAGATAAGGTAAAATGCTTTGGCGTATCGCTCGCAGGCAAAAATGACTGTGCAGCCGGCCCAGGCACAACCTGTTCCGGCACATCGACCGTCGATTATCAGGGCAATGCCTGGAAATATGTCGATGGCGGCGAAGAAGCGTGTAACGAAATGGGCGGTACATTGACCGAACAGGACAATAATGACCAAGGGCTTCCAGCCTAAATCATTCCATCATAATTCGAAAAGGCGGCCGTGATTGGCCGCCTTTTTTATGGCAATCGCCTGCAGCTTATGGGAATAGCTGCATTATGAAACACCACTCACACCATAATGCGCTTGCGGCTGCCATATTGGCAGGGGCTACATTATCCGCATGTAGTGAGGCGGGTGAGAATGATGCCCTGATAGAAATGCCCGCGCGCGAAAAATGCTATGGCATTGCTCTGGAAGGTCAAAATGACTGTGCCAATGGCACCGGGTCCGTAAACTGCGCAGGCACGTCGCGTATCGATTATCAGAGTGATGCTTGGAAAGCGGTCGATAAAGGCAGTTGCACGCAACTTGGCGGCACATTGGAACTAACGGGCAAAAACCTGCCTAACGAAGAGGATTATTAGGGCAGCAATAAACTGGAATCACCATAGCTATAAAAGCGGTAATCGTGCCCAATGGCGTGGGTATAGGCATTCAGCATTGCCTCACGCCCCATCAATGCGCTGACCAGCATAAACAATGTGGATTTCGGCAGATGGAAATTGGTCATCAGCCCATCAATTGCCCTGAATGTATAGCCGGGCGTGATGAAAATATCGGTATCGCCTTCATATGCCCCAATAGTGCCATCTGCCTGGGCAGCACTTTCCAGCAGGCGCAGTACTGTCGTGCCAACTGCGATCACCCGGTTGCCATTGGCACGCACCGCATTCAGCCGCTGCGCGACATCCGCTTCAATCCGGCCCCATTCACTATGCATCTGGTGCGCATCTGTATCATCCACCTTGACCGGCATGAATGTTCCTGCGCCCACATGCAGCGTCAGCATTTCATGGCCTATGCCCCGTGCCGCAAGCCGCTCCATCAGTCGGTCGGTGAAGTGGAGTGCTGCGGTGGGCGCAGCAACAGCGCCTTTCTTACGCGCAAAACGGGTCTGGTAATCGTCCGCATCCTTTTCATCGACATCGCGCTTGCTCGCAATATATGGCGGCAGTGGCATTGTACCTGCGCGCTCCAACAGCACTTCTACCGGTTCATCACCTGAAAAGGCGAAAATAAAGCTGCCATCGGCCAGCCGTTCTTCAGCTATAGCCTCTACGTCTTTACCAAAATCAACAGTGTCACCGGCTTTCAGCCGTTTTGCGTTTCGTACAAAGGCCTGCCAGCGGCGCAGGTCGATGCGCTTGTGCAGGGTCGCGCCAATGGATGCATTTCCGCGCCTTCCCGTAAGCTGCGCAGGAATGACGCGTGTGTCGTTAAACACCAGCACATCCCCCGGCTCAAGTATATCGGGCAGATCGAGCACGGTCTTATCTATCAGGCCGCCATTACCACGCACGCACAGCATTTTTGCCGCATCGCGCGGGTTAACGGGGCGCAGGGCTATGTTTTCCTGCGGCAGGTCAAAATCGAAAAGAGCTGTTTTCATGACGCAAGCGGCTTAGCGCGGCGTTGGCGCCAGCGAAAGGCAGAATATTGGTTATCGCCGGATAAAACTATTGTGCCTGTAGCGGCGCGTTCAGCTCATCAATACTGATATTGTCATCAGGCTGCGCAATAGGCGCATTAAAATTGGGCAACGGCTTGTTATCTGCGGCAATCGATGCCTGGAGAATGCGGGTCGGATTCGCGGGTGGTTCGCCGCGCGTAATCGCATCCACATATTGCATGCCGGACATTACACGTCCGAAATTCGTATAGCTATTGTCCAGTGAAAAACGCGGATAGAAAACAATGAAAAACTGGCTATTGGCACTGTTTGGTTCATTGGTGCGTGCCATTGAGACACTGCCGCGCAGGTGCGGAACCTTGTTAAATTCGGCTTCCAGATCAGGCAGGTTTGAGCCGCCCTGGCCTGTGCCTGTCGGATCGCCTGTCTGCGCCATGAAACCTTCGATTACACGGTGGAAAATAATGCCATCGTAAAAACCCTGACGCACTAGCGTCTTGATGCGTTCGACATGAGCGGGGGCCCATTCCGGAACCAGCCTTATCGTAACACGGCCACCTGTGGAAAGGTCAAGATAAAGTGTGTTTTCAAGCGGGTCCACTTCAGCTGCGGTTGCAGGTGCAGCAGGTGTATCAACATCCTGCGCATATGCCGCAGACAGTGCGAAGGGTAACATCGCAACAACCGTCAGTGATTTGAAAATCGACCGAAAAAACATGTATCTTAACTCCAAATATTATGCCGCGCTTATCTGCGCGGTGCGGGCAAAATGCAACAGGCATTTCAATATTCCAAACCCGAAAAGCCCAGCGCGGGAAAACCATACTCGCTTACCTAATGCCGCCATCCTGTCGCGGGCATGAACCGGCATTATGTCAGATACGCTGCTAATCGCCCTTCATACCCAGTTTATGCACCCGCTCCACCACCTGCGTGCGGACATCATCAGTTACGAATTTATGGATATCACCGCCGTATAACGCGATTTCCTTGACCAATCGGGAAGCAATCGGCTGCAGACAGACATCCGCCATCAGGAACACCGTTTCAATCCGGTCATTCAGCTGCTGGTTCATACCCGCCATCTGATACTCATATTCAAAATCGGCAACCGCGCGCAACCCGCGCACGATCATGCTCGCGCCTTCACGCTCGGCAAAATCCATCAGCAGCGAGTTAAACCCGACAACTTTGATATCGCCGTCCAGCCCTGCAACCTCACGCTCCACCATGGCAATCCGCTCGTCATCACTGAACATCGGTGATTTGCTGGGATTGGTGGTGACACCTATGATCAGCTGATCAACCAACTTTGCCCCACGCCGGATAATGTCCATATGGCCGAGCGTGATCGGATCAAAAGTGCCGGGATAAACGCCTATTCTCATCGTGTTGTCCATTTCGATAGCTTGGCACTTCCGGTAGATATCCTTTCGATATGTACACCTTCAACACCGTTTTCATGGTTGCAATTCATTTTCGGCCATCCCCCATCACAATCGAGCCCCTCTCGCGTCGAAATCGCCGCAAAAGCACGGATAAGGCAATCATCAGATGCTTTTAACCGGAAATGAATATAACCTGCAAATATCCCGCCGCCGGAATCGCGCGATGTGAAGATCACTTTGCTGCCCGAACAGGCTGGTATCTGCGTATCAATGCCGGTGACTTCGAACATTTCTGCTTCGGTGGGGTCTTTACCGCAAGCGGCAAGACTGAATGCCAATGTCACAGCGACAAGCAATGCCGCCAGCTTCAACGGTCGCGTTCCACAATGTAACGGGCGAGTGCGCGCAGCAAATCGGCTTCTGCACCATAGCCCGAAAGGTGACCGATCGATTGCTCCACCAGCACATGCGCCTGTTGCCGCGCTTTTTCAACGCCCATCAAAGACAGAAATGTCTCTTTGCCCGCATCCGCATCCTTGTGCAGATGCTTGCCGGCCAGTTCCTCATCCCCCTCAACGTCGAGCAGGTCGTCCGCAATCTGGAAAGCAAGGCCAATATCACGGGCATAAGCCCGCAAAGCCGTGCGCCCTTCAGGAGCGATCCTCGCCAGTATTGCGCCCATTTCAACGGCAACGGCTATCAATGCTCCAGTCTTGAGCTGCTGCAACCGTGTCACAGTGGGCAGGTCAAATTTGCTATGCTCCGCTTCCAGATCCATCATCTGTCCGCCAGCCATCCCGTGCGGACCGCTCGCCTGCGCCAGCGCCGCAATCAGTTCGGAACGGACATAAGCGTCGCCATGCGTTTTCGGGTCGGCCAGTATTTCAAAAGCAAGTGCGTGCAGCGAATCCCCAGCCAGCACAGCAATGGCCTCGCTATAGGCAATATGCACCGTTGGCTTCCCGCGGCGCAGG
Source organism: uncultured Sphingomonadaceae bacterium (assembly GCA_947497085.1). Taxonomy (GTDB): domain Bacteria; phylum Pseudomonadota; class Alphaproteobacteria; order Sphingomonadales; family Sphingomonadaceae; genus Alg239-R122. The sequence goes on along the minus strand of CANMFE010000002.1, from coordinate 559,907 downwards.
TCATCATCATCCATGCATGGCAGATCATCATGAATGAGCGAATAGACATGGATGGCCTCTACCGCTGTCGCCACGCGCACAGCCGTCTCACGGTCGACACCGTGCATGTCCGCGACTGCTGTCAGCAATAATGGCCGGACGCGCTTGCCGCCGCCAATGGCGGCATGCCGCATCGCTTTGAACAGCCGTCTGCGCGGGTCATCGGGTGTAGCAAGTGCATCGGCAAAGCATTGATCGACCTCTTTGGCAACCTCAGCAAAAGCCGATCGCAAAAGGGTCATATCCGCTTCAGCGAGACCCATGGTTATTCAGTATCAAAAGGCTGCGCACCGGCAGCATTTCCATCTTTGCCGACGGATATTTTCTCAATCCGTGCCTGCGCCGCCTCCAGCCGCTTTTGGCAGTGCGCCCGCAATACATCGCCACGCGCATAAAGATCGATCGAACTGTCCAGCGGGACATCCCCGCTTTCCAGTTTACGGACAATGTCTTCAAGTTGTTTCAGCGCATCCTCAAAACTCAACGATTCAAAGTTTTCGGGCATCTGTTGTTCCGGTGTGTCACTCATGGCAATAGCAATGGCGACACGCAGCCTCATGGTCAAGGCGCAAGACATGAAAATTATAGCTGCGGGAACTGATTTCATGCCCCTCGCTATTTCGATATTTGTCACTAAAGTGACTGTCTCAGGAGACTCCGCTTATGTTTATTGGCCATTTCGCGCCCGCATTTATCGCTGCAGCACATGTCAGGAATAATCCGAAGACCAAAGCACCGGGTCTTGGTACATTTTTCGTTGCAGCACAGCTGGTTGATTTCGGTTTTTTCGCCTTCACCCTGCTTGGCATAGAAAAAATGCGCATTACCCCCGGTATCAGCGCGATGAACCCCATGGACCTTTATCATATGCCCTACACACACAGCTTGTTTGGCACGCTGCTATGGGCGGCGCTGTTCGCCGCACTTGTCTATCTGGCAACCCAGCACAAAACAGCGTCAATATGGACAGGCATTATCGTTGCCAGCCACTGGTTCATCGATCTGCTGGTGCATGTCCCCGACCTCACCATTGCAGGCGGCGGAGACAAAATCGGCCTGGGCCTTTGGAACTATCCATGGATTGCCATTCCGCTTGAACTCGCGCTGATTGGCGGCGCCATTTTCTATTATATCAAACTGACTGAACAGAAACACGAAACAAGCCGCTGGCGGCTGCGTTTGCTCATTATCGCTTTGCTGGCTGTGCAGATTTTCAACTGGTTTGCCAAACCGCCCGCCCAGTTTGGCGCAGATATGGCAATCTCTGCGCTCGCCGCATTTACAGTTCTTGCCCTTCTGGCGAAATGGACGGGCAAGAGCAGGGTCCAGGGAAACAGGGGAATGTTATGACCAAATATTTTATCGCCTATTTTGCCGTTGCCATCGCATTTGGCATATTGGACGCTGTGTGGCTTAGCAAAATGGGGCCTAACCTGTACCGGCCCATATTGGGCGACCTGCTTGCCGATCAGTTTCGCATAGTGCCAGCGATGATATTTTATGTGCTCTATATCGTCGGCATTGTTATTTTTGCAGTCAATCCCGCATTTCGAACTGGCGAATGGACCACTGCGCTCATCTATGGCGGGCTTTTCGGATTTTTCTGTTACGCGACATATGACCTGACCAATTATGCAACACTCAAGACATGGAGTACAAAAATCACCGTGCTTGATATTATCTGGGGAACTTTTGCCACAGGTACGGCAGCGGCCATCGGTACATGGATCACGATGAAATTCACATCCACCTAAGATAGAGTCTGGTCCAAATGCGGATGCCGCGTTAAAGCATCTGGCATGACCAATCCGAACGCAGAATCGCCCGATCAGATCACACCCGAAATCGTCGAACAGCATGGTCTGTCGGCGGAAGAATATGAGCGGATACTCGCCGCCATGGGCCGCACCCCTAATCTGGTCGAACTCGGTATATTCTCTGTCATGTGGTCAGAGCATTGCTCCTACAAATCCTCCCGCCTGCATCTGAAAAAACTGCCCACTGAGGGACCTCAGGTGATCTGCGGACCTGGCGAGAATGCGGGCGTCGTCGATATCGGCGATGGACCGGACGGCACAAAGCTGGCGGCGATTTTCAAGATGGAAAGCCACAACCACCCGAGCTATATCGAACCCTATCAGGGCGCGGCGACCGGGGTGGGCGGCATATTGCGCGATGTATTCACCATGGGCGCACGGCCCGTGGCCAATATGAACGCGCTGCGGTTCGGGCGGCCTGAGCATCCCAAGATGAAACATCTGGTCAAGGGCGTGGTCGCAGGCATTGGCGGTTATGGCAACTGTGTCGGCGTGCCCACCGTGGGCGGCGAAACCAATTTTGACGAAGCCTATGACGGCAATATCATCGTCAATGCTATGACGGTAGGTATCGCCGATCAGGACAAGATTTTCTATTCCGCAGCCAGCGGTGTCGGCAATCCGATTGTCTATGTTGGATCGAAAACCGGCCGTGACGGTATCCACGGCGCGACCATGGCGAGCGCGGATTTTGATGATGAGATTGAGGAAAAGCGCCCGACGGTGCAAGTCGGCGATCCGTTTACCGAAAAACTGCTGATCGAGGCGTGCCTTGAACTGATGGCATCGGACGCCATTGTCGCGATCCAGGATATGGGTGCGGCCGGGCTGACCAGCTCCAGCGTCGAAATGGCCACCAACGGCGAAGTCGGTATTGTCCTCGACATGGATAAGGTGCCCTGCCGCGAAGAAGGCATGACACCCTATGAGATGATGCTGAGCGAGAGCCAGGAGCGGATGCTGATGGTGCTCAAACCTGGCCGCGAGGAAATGGCCGAAGCGATTTTCCGTAAATGGGAACTTGATTTCGCCGTGATCGGTGAAGTGACCGACACGAAACGCATGGTGCTCACCTTTGACGGGGAGACAGTGTGCGATATCCCGCTCGGTCCGCTCGCCAGTGATGCGCCGCTCTATAATCGCCCGCATCTGAGCCGTGAAGAATATCAGGCACATGTTGATATTCAGCCGATGAGCGATGTTCCCGAAAGCACCGATATCGGCGCAGACCTGCTCAAGCTGATGGCCAGTCCCGCGCTCGCCAGCCGCCGCTGGATCTGGGAACAATATGACAGTCAGGTGATGGGCGACACCGCGCAGAAATCAGGCGGCGACGCGGCGGTTGTGCGCGTGCACGGTACCAACAAGGGGCTTGCCATTTCCACCGACTGCACGCCGCGTTATGTCTATGCCGACCCGTATGAAGGCGGCAAACAGGCGATTGCCGAATGCTATCGCAACCTTACTGCCGTGGGCGCAAAACCGCTCGCGACCACCGACTGCATGAATTTCGGCAACCCGCAAAAACCGCATATCATGGCGCAGTTCGTGCACAGCATCGAAGGCATGGCAGAGGCTTGCGAAGCGCTCGACATGCCGATCGTCAGCGGCAATGTAAGCCTTTATAACGAGACCAAGGCCGATGACGGGTCGAGCAAGGCGATCCTGCCGACACCCGCAATTGGCGGGATTGGCTTGATCGAAGACATCGATAAAATGATGACGATCGGGTTTAAGGAGGAAGGCGATAGAATCTGGCTGCTTGGCGGTGAAGCTGCCTGTCTGGATCAAACTGTCTGGCTACGCGAATGTCATGGCCGCAAGGACGGCACTGCACCCGCTGTTGACCTGGCGACCGAGCTTAAAAATGGAGATGAGGTTCGCGCACTCATATTATCAGGCAAGGCCAAGGCAGTGCATGATATCAGCGATGGTGGACTGCTTGTCGCGCTCAGCGAAATGGCACTTGCTGGCAATATTGGGTGCGGGCTGGAAACAGCTCTTTCAACGGTAGCCGCTTTTGGCGAGGATCAGGGCCGCTATGTCATTGTCACGAACAGCGATGAATACATCGACAATGCCATGCTTCTCGGCACAGTTGGCGGCGACGAAGTGACAGGCATACCCCTCACCGACCTGCGCGAAGCCCATGAGAGCTTTTTCAGGGACTGGATGGGCGACTAAGAGGCCCCTCCGACCCGCTTTGCGGGCCACCTCCCCATGCCTTCGGCACAGGGAGGATTGGTAATGCCTACCGGATATTCCGCCACGCCGCTTGCGAAAAAGCTGTCGCTGAAAGACGGGATGCGGGTGTGGTTTGCGGACATGCCAGAGAGCGTGCGTGCCGAGATTGACGGTTATGGCCTGACGCTGCTGGAAGAAAACGAACCCTCCCAAGGCCTGAACGCCGCGCATATTTTCGTAAAAGAACGCGCCGTTATGAAAGCACATCTGGCTGTCCTGCGTGACCTTATCGACCCAGCCGGGCAAGTCTGGGTCAGTTGGCCGAAAAAAGCATCCAAGATCGAAACCGATATTACCGAAGACACCATCCGCGCGATCTGCCTGCCCATGGGCTTTGTCGATATCAAGGTATGCGCTGTGGATTCAATATGGTCAGGATTGAAGCTGGTCATTCGCAAAGAGCTGCGCTAGCAAGCGTTTCATGAAACCGCATGATACCCTTCCCTATTCCGAGCTTCCCGATTATTCGGACGATGAACGCATCGCCCGCGCACAGGCGTTTTACGAAGCGATAAAAACGCGCCGCACATGCCGCGATTTTGCCGACACACCTGTCCCACGCGAAGTGATTGAAACGGCGTTGCTGGCCGCAGGTACCGCGCCCAATGGTGCCAACCATCAGCCATGGCATTTCGCTGTCGTCGAAAGTGAAGAGAAGAAAAAGGCGATCCGCGACGCAGCCGAATCCGAAGAAAAGGCCTTTTATGAAGGCAAAGCCGGTAAGGAATGGCTGGAAGCGCTCGCGCCCCTTGGCACCGATGATGACAAACCCTACCTGGAAACTGCCCCATATCTGATCGTCATTTTCGGGCAGCGCAAGGGCGGCATGCATCCGGGTGAGATGAAACAGAATTACTATGTCAATGAAAGCGTCGGCATCGCTACCGGCATGCTGATCACCGCGTTGCACGATGCAGGGCTGGCTACACTGACGCATACGCCCAACCCGATGAAATTCCTGAACGAGGTATGCGAACGCCCGGCCAATGAAAAAGCTGCCATGATCCTGGTAGTGGGCAAGCCGTCGGATACAGCCACCATCCCGGTGCACGCCACCATCAAGAAACCGCTGGACCAGATTAGCTCGTGGCTGTAATATCCCCCTAATACAGGGGAGGGATTAATGGCCACAACTGCACCTGCAAATCAGAGGTTTCTGGAGCTTGATGCCCTGCGCGGCTTTGCCGTAATGGGTATATTGGCGATGAATATCGTCGCTTTTGCCATGCCCAGCATGGCGTATATGAGTCCTCAGATATACGGCGGCAACGAACCGACGGATCTCGCCGCATGGCTGTTTTCCTTCATATTCTTTGATGGCAAGATGCGCGGGCTTTTCTCGCTGCTGTTCGGGGCCAGCATGATGCTGATTATCACACGGGCACAGGATAAAGACGAAGGAGCCGGTAAAGTCCATTATACCCGTATGTTCTGGCTGGGACTGTTCGGACTTTTCCATTTTTTCTTTATCTGGTGGGGGGATATATTGTTCCTATATGCCATGGCAGGCTGCATCGCTTTCCTGTTTCACAGGTGGGAGGCAAGGCGACTGATCAAATGGGCGCTTATCATATATATTGCCGCAACATTGCTCTGGTCGCTCGCCATGGGCAGCATGTTCATGCTGCAGGCACAGGCAAATGCACCGGGCGCTTCTCCGGCAGAAATCGAAGCATATAAGACCATGCTGGATGATATGGGCTTTACCGCAGCCAAGGTGCAGGAAGAGCTTGCCGCGTATGGAGGCGGTTTTTTCGGTATCTTCCAATATAAGGTCGATAATTATCTGTTCCAGCCGCTATTCCTCCTTATACAAGTCATGCCGGAGACATTGCCGCTCATGATGATCGGCATGGCAATGCTGAAAAACGGTTTCATCTTGGGTGATTTCCCGCGCACATCCTACGTGAAATGGGCCATCTGGGGTATCGCCATTGGCGCTGCGCTATTTGCATTTATTGGCTGGATATTGATCCGTGCGGGCTTTGACCCCCTTATGGTCATGAATGCAGCCATTGCATGGACCTATCCGCCGCGCCTGCTCATGACTATTGGCTATCTCGCCGCACTCATTTTGCTGATCCAGCGCTTTGCTGGCAGCGCCCTGATGCGCCGTGTAGCAGCAGCGGGCCGTGCAGCATTCACAAACTATCTGGGCACCAGCATTGTCATGACCTTTATCTTCTATGGGTGGGGCCTTGGCCTATATGGTTCAGTGGGGCGCTGGGAACTCTACCTGTTCGTCATCGGCATGTGGGCGTTAATGCTGCTCTGGTCGAAACCCTGGCTGGAAAACTTCCGCTATGGCCCGCTCGAATGGCTCTGGCGCTCACTGGCACGCGGCAGTTTGCAGCCAATGCGCATGGAAGCAAAGAGCTGACTGCCAACAAAAGAAGATAATTTCATCTTTGCTATTGCGAGATATTCTCATTAGCGCTATCTATTCTCTTAAGGAGAATGATTCGCAATGGTTGTATGTGTCTGCAACGCTATCCGTGAAAAAGAGCTGCGCGATGCGGCGCGTGATGGCAGCGGCAAACCCAGCGACATCTATGCGCGGTTGGGGCGTAAGCCCAAATGCGGCCAGTGCCTGTCGTTTGCGCAAACCATTATCAATTCGGAAGCTGCGACCGCTTAGCAATAGCACCTCCGCAAACCCGCAGAAAAGCTGAATTTTTCTGCAATTTTTCCTGTCCTACATTCCTGCTATCGGCTATAGACCAGCCATGATTTCAATTGCAGGAGACATAATATGAAGGGCGACCCCAAAGTCATCGAATTCCTGAACGAGGCGCTCAAGAATGAGCTGACCGCGATCAACCAGTATTTCCTGCATTATAAAATGCTCGATAACTGGGGCATCTCCAAATTGGCCAAGTTCGAATATGAAGAGTCGATCGATGAGATGAAACATGCCGACAAGCTGGCAGATCGCATCCTGTTCCTTGAGGGCCTGCCAAATTTTCAGCTTATCGGACGGCTGAAAGTAGGTGAAACGGTTGAGGAGATACTAAAAGCCGATCTGGCGCTTGAGAACGAAGCCGTTCCCCTGCTCAAGGACGCTGTCGAATATGCGGAAAGCGTGCGCGATTATGTCAGCCGCGATCTTTTCGCCGAAATATTGGCGAGCGAGGAAGATCATGTCGATACGCTGGAACAGCAGTTCGAAATGATCGAACGCATGGGCCTGGAAAATTATGTGCAGCTGCAATCCGCCCCTGCGGAAGGCTAGAATCTAGACCTAGATCCTGCCAAAGCCGTGATTCGCGACCATGGCCGGATTCCGGTCTGTGGCACGGCGCTCGACCAGAGGGTTGGTTTCTTTTTCAAGCTGCCCCAGCGAATCTTCGAAAAGATCGCGCAGTCCGACCACTTGCTGCAAAAGCTCATCGGGTTCCTGACGGAGCTCGACACATTTGCGCGCGACAACTTCAATTTTTTCGGCAAGTTCGGACAGTCTTTCAGCGCCAAACTGCGCAGATTCGCCCTTCAGCGTATGCGCAGGCAGAACAAGCCGCGCAGCATCTCTGGCCCGCATCGCTTCTTCTATTGCAGCGACCGATTTGGTGCCATCCTCACGGAAATAGCCCAATATACGCACAAAGTCTGCACCCAGAGCAGCGCGCACTTCCGAAAAAGTGGTCCAGTTCACAATAGGTGCCACAGTCTCATTCACCTTGAATTCTCCACTACCATAATGTGCCCCGCATGAACGCACGATAGAGCCTATTGGTAAAAACAAGGTTGATAGGTCAGATAATATGCAGATGCGCGCAGATCGCAGGTTTAGCGCAATATATTACCCTGATATATTAAATGGTTAAGTACCTTTATCATCGAACGGATTGCGCGAAGTGCGCAGATTGAGCCGCACCGGAACCGCACCAAAGCCCAGATCACGCCGAATCCCGTTAACCAGATAGCGGCGATAGCTTTCGGGCAGTTTATCAAGCCGTGTTCCGAAAATCGCAAAGCCGGGCGGGCGTGTTTTGGCCTGGGTAATATAACGCATTTTGATCCGCCTGCCGCCTGGTGCGGGCGGCGGATTATCCTCCACTGCGCGCTCAAACCAGCGGTTCAATATGCCCGTTGGTACGCGGCGCGACCATGCCTTGCGCACATCAAGCGCAGTTGCAATCATGGTGTCGATACCTTTACCGGTTATCGCGGAAACAGTCAGCAACGGCACGCCTTTTACCTGTGCCAGCCCTTCATCAAGCGCCGCGCGAATACCGTTGAACAGATAGCTCGCATCCTCAGCAACGTCCCATTTATTGACGGCGATGATAAGCGCACGGCCTTCCTGCAAAACCTGATCAGCAATTTTAAGGTCCTGCAGCTCCAATCCCTTGGTGGCATCGAGCAGCAAGACGACGACTTCGGCAAAATCAATGGCCCGCCGGGCATCGGCCACGGATAGCTTTTCCAGTTTTTCCTGGACACGGGCTTTCTTGCGCATACCCGCCGTGTCAATCAGGCGCACCTCATGAAGCGTGCCTTCCCTGTCCTGCCACTGCCAGTCGATCGAAATACTGTCGCGGGTAATGCCGGCTTCAGGACCGGTAATCAGGCGGTTCTCGCCCAGTATCTTGTTAATCAGGGTCGACTTGCCGGCATTGGGGCGCCCGACAATGGCCAGCTTGAGGGGGCCAATGGGATCACCAAATTCGTCAAGCAGCACGTCTTCCGCCTGGTCATGCGGATTTCCATCCTCATCCTCGATATGCGGGCGTAGCGCCTGAAACAGGTCGGACAGACCCTCGCCATGCTCAGCGCTCAGGCCAACCGGGTCCCCCAGGCCAAGCTGGTAGCTTTCCAGCAAACCTGATTCGGCAGCGCGGCCTTCGGCTTTGTTCGCGACCAGAATGACCGGCGTATCACTACTGCGCAGCCAGCGGGCTATCTCGCTGTCAAGCGGTGTGATACCGGCGCGCGCGTCAATCAGGAAAAGCGCAGCCCGCGCACCTTTAATAGCTTCTTCTGTCTGCACCCGCATGCGCCCGGGCAACGACTGGGCATCTTCATCCTCATAGCCAGCCGTATCGACAATCTGGAATTTCAGGCCAAGCAAATCAGCATCGCCTATACGGCGGTCACGTGTCACGCCCGGCTGGTCATCGACCAGCGCGATTTTTTTGCCCACCAGCCGGTTGAACAAAGTGGACTTGCCGACATTGGGACGTCCGATAATGACGATTTCAGGTAACATTTGCGGGGCAATATCCTAAAAACAGACCGCGCGCCAGCAGCGATGCTGACGCGCGGCAATCAAAAATGACAATCTATTTAACGAAAGGCGGTAAGCCGCCCGCTGTCGTCGAGTATATAAAGCGTGTTATTCGCCACTACCGGGGGAAGCGAAACCGGTTCGCCCAAATTGAAAAGTGTCGAGATTGCACCCTCACCCGTCGATATTGATACAACACTGCCTTCGGTACTTGCGACAATCAGGCGGCCACCGGCCAGCACGGGACCGGTCCACAAAATGGGGTCTTTCTTTTTCTCTTCATTACGGAATTTCGGCAGTTTTGCAATCCAGCGTACTTTGCCGGTCGAACGCGCAATGCACAGCATGCGGCCATCATCAGTGAGCGTGAAAATCCACTCTCCCGAAATGGCCGGGGTGGAGATACCCGCAATGTTAAGTTCCCATATGCGCTGGCCGGTTACCAGTTCATAGGCAGCCATGCGGCCACCCTGTCCCAAGGCATAAACTCGCCCCTGGCTGATAATAGGATCGGCATCAATATCGGACAATGTAGCAACCGATGTCGAAATGCTGGTGCGCGACAGGGCATCGCCCCAGACATCGCGCCCGTTTTCATAACGATAGGCATTCAGTTCGCCCGATGAATAACCGGCAAGAATGGTCCCCTGCCCTGCGGCCGGAGCCGCCACGCCAAACACGCCTGCCTGGCCCAGACTACCTGCCTTGTTCCACTGGACAGAGCCATCTGCGGCATCAAGCGAATAAAGCTGGTTGTCCTGCGTCATCACCAGCACACTGTTGAACGCCAGTGTTGGTGCACCGCGCAGTGGGCCAGCAGGTTTTACTTTCCAGATGACCGAACCATCAGCGCTATTGAGCGCAGCAACTTCGCCAACACCGTTGGTGGCAAATACGCGTGCGCCATCAACGCTGACACCACCGCCAAAAACAGATTCCTGGCCATCGCCTTCTACCCGCAGTCCTGTGGACCAGACTTTACCGCCACTACCTGCATCATAGGCGTGGACAACAGCCGATGTGTCGATAACATATACGCGGCCAGCCTCCGTAACGGGCGATGCGGCCAAACGGACACGTTTGGTACTGCCCGCAATACTGGCGCTCCATGCCTGACTCAAAGTGGCACCCAGCGCTACATGGCCCATGGCCTTGGCCGCATTGCCCCCTGGTTGTGTCCAGCCGGTATTCACAACAGGCGAAGGATAGATAACATTCGTGCCGGCAAGGTTGGGGTCAACCTCTGCGCCGCTTTCAACACGCGACAGGACAGGAATGCGTTTGCCAACTGTTGGCGTTGTCTTGGGGCCATCATCACCGCCAATAATGCCGCATGAAGCCAGCATGGCCGTTGCGGCGACAATAAGCGCAGATTTGGCCAGATAACGGCCCTTTATACGTTCAGGCAGAATGTTCATTCACTTGTTCCTTCGCTTGCCGGAGCAGCTACAGGCGCATCAACGCCTCTTGTAACCGATACACCTGCAGCTTTCGCTACAGCCTCTGCATCTTCTTCATCAATAACGTCAATTCCAAATTGACCGGCCATTTGCTTCGCCCTGTCGCGTATGGATTCAGGCACATTTTCATCTTTTGCAAGCTGTTCAAAAAGCGAACCTGCAAGTTCCGGCTTTTCCATCCTGATATATGCAATCGCGCTCATTTCACCGGCGCTGCCAAACCAGGCATTGCCCGGAACAGCCAGAGGTTTGAGCCGCGCAACAATCGTCTCCGGCTTTAATGTATCAAACTCGGCAGCTGTCTGACGGATAAGGGCCGCATCACGATATATCTGGGGCAAGCTTTCATCTGCAGCGATATTGCCATAGGCGCTGCTTGCTTCCTTAACCTGATCCTTTTCCAGCATGATCCCGGCTTGCAGCATTTTCGAAGCCGCTCGGTATCCGTCGCTATTGGACTCTTCAAGCGGTTTCAGCGCTTTGCTGGCCCCGTCCAGATTCTGCCGCTTGGTAATGGCATCAATAGCCGTCATATATTCTTCGCCAGTGGCTCCGGCGGTCTGCTCCTGCTGATTCTGGTAAATCAGCCAGCCCGCAAAGGCGGCAAGGCCCAATACCACCAGTCCAATCAGCCAGCGGCCATATTTTTCCCAAAAATTTGTCAGTTGGTCTTCACGCAGCGCATCATCGACTTCACGCATGAAGACATCATTTTCGGCATCTTTTTTTTCTTTATTCTTATTGTCTCCGGGGCTTGCCGGATTTTGAGGTCCAAGGGCCAAAGCCTGCCTCCCTTACTATATAAAATATTGATTTGCGTATATGCTTGTGCGCTCTTTAACGCGCTAGCGCGGGCTTTTCCATTGCTAAATTTCCGTAACCGGTTTCATAGCCTCGCAATCTGCTGTTTCCAAACTGAATGCAATATGAAAGCGGCCAGTTAAAGGTCATGCACAACATCTTTCAGCAAAGAGTCTATGGCCGGTAAAACAACAGCCTCATCAAGCGTTGGCGCATGGCCGATAGCTGGTACTTCAACAAAGTTTCCGCGATCGAGGCCTGCCATCATCTTCTGCGCTCCATGCGCGCTTAATATATCCGAATCGCCGCCCCGTACCACAAGAGTCGGCATTTTTTTCAATGCGCCAAATGCTGGCCATAAATCGACACCGGCCTCACCGCCCGGAATCAGGAAAGGCTCGGCAATTTTCATGTCATAGTCGAAAATGATACGCCCGCCTGGCGTCAGCTTCATAAGTCTTTTGGCAAAGCCCAACCAGTCGGTGACAGTGAAGTCAGGATAAATATCCTGTTGATTGTCAGCCAGTTCACGCGCGGCATGCATCCATGTCGGATAACTGCGCCCCTGCCCCACATATTCACGGATACGGGCCAATCCTTCGGGATCAAGCTCTGGCCCCACATCGTTCAGCAGCGCACCGATAACACGTCCAGGCCGTGTAGATGCGAGAAGCATGGTGATAATACCACCCAATGATGTGCCAAAGCCGACAAACCGCCGTAACTTGAGATCAAGCAGCAATGCTTCCATGTCCTGCACATACGTGAGCGGAACATAGCTCATCGGATCCTTGGCATAGGCGCTCTCGCCGCGGCCGCGCAGGTCAACACAGATCACACGCCATGCACCCGCAAGCCGCTGTGCCAATGTTTCAAAATCCCGTGCGTTGCGCGTCAGGCCAGGAATACAGATAATCGGCGGCCTCTCCTGATTTTCAGGCGCGGCAGCATAGTCGCGGTAATGCAAGCGCAATCCGTCATTCGACCACCAGAAACCATCTGTATAAGCTGTCATATTTTAAGTCTTCATCATTGCATTAGCGCTGCTTCACCGCCACTAATGCCCGTATGAACCCCCAACCGCAAGATTCTTCCTACCGTCCGGCTCTCAGCATATTGGAACTTGGGCCTGATATAGGTGATCCGGTCAAGCCTGCCGGCTTTCCAAAAACCATTTTGCGGTACCGAAATGACCGTTGGGCGCAGACTATTGGGCTCGGGCATTTGGACGATACAGCCTGGATAAACCATTTTGGCCGGTTTGCGCCGTTGCCGGATAATCTGCAGCAGCCATTGGCGCTGCGCTATCACGGCCATCAGTTTCGCCATTATAATCCTGAAATAGGCGATGGGCGCGGATTCCTGTTTGCACAAATGCGCGACCATTTAGGCCGGCTCATGGATCTTGGCACCAAAGGCTCTGGCACAACGCCATGGAGCCGTACGGGCGACGGGCGGCTCACGCTAAAAGGCGGTGTGCGCGAAATACTTGCGACCGAAATGCTGGAAGCACTGGGCGTGGAAACGAGCAAGACATTCTCCTTGATCGAAACGGGAGAAAGCCTGGAGCGCAATGACGAACCTTCTCCCACACGCTCAGCAGTCATGGTGCGGCTCAGCCACAGCCATATCCGCTTCGGGACGTTTCAGCGAATCGCATTTGAAGAAAATGAAGAATTGATGCGTCAGCTTGTCCGATATTGTCTCGACAATTTCTATGACGGCGAAAGCGGCGGGCATGATGCAGCGCTGCTATTGCACAAGACCACTGAGCAGATGGCAAGGCTTGCCGCCAGCTATATGGTCGCAGGGTTCGTGCATGGCGTGCTCAACACCGACAATATGAACATCACGGGTGAAAGTTTCGATTACGGGCCATGGCGTTTTGCGCCCAAATGGGACGCCGGTTTTACCGCAGCCTATTTTGATCAGCAGGGGCTATACAGTTTTGGCCGTCAGCCTGAAGCGGTCCACTGGAACCTTGGGCAATTGGCCGTCGCGCTGCGCCTGATATGCCCGGCAGAACCATTGATCGAAGCGCTGGAACAGTTTGCACCGCTGTATCAAGAGGCGCTTACAAAGTATTTCTGCTGGCGGTTGGGCATCCAATCAAAAGGGCTGGAAGCCGACCGGAGCATGATTGCTGCCGCAGAAACCATGATGCGGCAGGATAATATCGGTATTGACCGCTTTTTCTTTGACTGGATGGGCGGAGACATACCCGAACAGACAGGCATGAGCGAAGCCGGAGCTGTTTTCGCGCAGCATTTGGCAGCATATCAACCATCGCGCACGCGCAGCCATGCCTATTGGCTGGGCAGCAGGCCACAATCCATGCTGATTGATGAAGTGGAAGCCATTTGGGATGCCATTGCAGGCACTGATGACTGGAGCCTTTTGCAGCAAAAAATTCGTGATGTTCGCGCGATGGGCATGGCTCTTCGAAGCGATTAGAAAAGCTCTCAATTTGTAACATTTGCATGCCAGAGCGGATAGTGGATAACAAATCCTTGTTATCGCGCCTCGTCCACTCTAATTTGCGCCGCAATCCACATCATATTGCATATATAGGGACCTGCATTTGTCCGAACTCATCTCAATTGAACCCGCCACCGGCAATGAATTCTGGCGACACGAAATCGGCAATGTTGACGACGAAGTTGCCCGTGCCCGTTCGGCATGGACAGCATGGGCCGCACGCCCCCTCGCCAATCGCTGTGAACTGGTCCGCCGTTATGCCAATGAAATACGCGCAGCAAGCGATAAACTGGCGACGACAATAGCGCGAGAAACCGGCAAACCTCTGTGGGAAGCGCGCACTGAAGTTGAGGCTGTGATCAACAAGGTGGAAATATCCATCAACGCCTATGGCGAACGCACACCCAACCGGAAACTGGATGCGGCGCTGGGCGGTTCAATGGCGCTGCGGCACAAGCCGCATGGTGTCATGGCGGTTCTGGGTCCCTATAATTTTCCAGCCCACCTGCCCAACGGGCATATTGTGCCGGCGCTGATTGCCGGCAACACAATCGTTTTCAAGCCATCGGAAAAAACACCTGCAACAGCAGAAATTCTCGTGCAATGCCTGCACAAGGCGGGCATTCCGGAAGATGTAGTGCGCCTGTTAATCGGTGCAGCAGATGAAGGCAAAGGGCTTGTCGCGCACGAAGATGTGGACGGCATATTGTTCACAGGCTCTGCCACCACCGGCATTGCCATTAACCGCGCACTCGCATCGCGGCCGGACAAACTTATCGCGCTTGAAATGGGCGGCAATAATCCGATGATCGTGATGAACACGCCCAAGCTGCAAGATGCAGCAACGCTCATTGTCCAGTCTGCATTCACTACTGCAGGCCAGCGCTGCTCAGCTGCCGGACGGCTTATCGTCCATGACAGCATGTATGACGCGGTCATTGCCGAAACCAAAAAACTTGCCGATCGCCTGATCGTGGATGAGCCCTTTGCCAACCCTGCGCCATTTATGGGACCGGTGATAGACAATGAAGCCGCTGACGGGTTGACTGATAGCTTCCTCTACCTGCTCAGCAATGGTGGCAAGGCTATCAAGCATATGGTGCGCCGTGACGATAACCTGCCATTTCTTTCCCCCGGCATTATCGATGTGACGGATATCAAGGACCGGCCCGACATCGAGTTGTTCGGCCCCCTGCTACAGGTAATCCGCGTCGCATCTCTCGAAGAAGCCATTGCCGAGGCAAATAACACGCGCTTTGGTCTTTCGGCTTCGCTGGTGGGCGGCACGCCGCAGGAATATAACCAGTTCTGGGCCAATATCCGCGCCGGTATTGTCAACTGGAACAAACCGACAAACGGTGCATCTTCGGCCGCGCCATTTGGCGGTGTCGGCCTATCCGGCAATCACCGGCCCAGCGCCTATTATGCAGCGGATTATTGCGCCTATCCAGTGGCATCGGCGGAAATGGAACAACCGCGCGCCAATATCGGTGTCGGCCTGAAAGACGGATAACTGCCTGCACTTTCGCGAGTGTCAGAAGAAATACAGCAACGCCGCGCCCATCGCGATACGGTACACTACAAACACCATCATCGATGCTTTTTGCAGGAAGCGCATCAGGAACGCCATTGTCGCAAATGCCGCCACGAATGTCAGCGCGCCGGTGATAATCGCCTCTTTCAGCAATTCACCGCCCGCACCCAGCAGGTCGGGAACAATCAGCACACCCGCACCCGCAACCGCAGGGATCGACAGCAGGAACGAAAAGCGTGCTGCCTCGACGCGGCCAAAGCCCAAAAAGCGTGCCGCCGTCATGGTCACACCCGAACGGCTGGTTCCGGGAATAAGCGCCAAGGCCTGCGCAATACCGACGATTATGCCGTCTTTAAGCTGCATATCCTCATAGCTACGGTCCGACCGCCCGAAACGGTCAGCAATACCCAGCAATATACCATAGGCAATAAGATTCACGGCAATCAGATCGGTGAAACGCAACCCTTCCATCAGGTTACCATCGGGCAAAGTCAGGCCAAAGACATCGGTCGCTATACCATTCAGATAACCCAGTTTGATGGCAAGGCCGAACAAGGCCGCCGGGATTGTGCCCAGCACAATCCACCAAAACAGCCTGCGCTCCGCCGGCGCTTCACCGATACCCACGCTCGCAAAGCTGCCTCTGGCCAAACCCCAAACATCCTTGAAGAAATAAGCCATGATCGCGAGCAATGAACCCACATGCACGGCCACATCAATCATCGGCCCCTGGTCTTCCATATCCATGAATATGGGCAACAGAATGAGGTGCCCGGAGGAAGATATGGGCAGGAATTCTGTAATTCCCTGCACTATGGCTATCAACAGCATCTGGATAAATGTCATTGCGTCCGCTTTCTCGCAAATAAGAGCCGATGGAATGGATGAGCGTTCCAAGCTCTCGCAATGGCGCGTGATCACGCAAATGTCCAGATAGGAGTTATGACACGCATGATTATGCAACCCACTTGAGATAATAAGTCCGAAACGGGTATAATTTAATAACAAACAAGTGTTATTTTACTGCATCGACGATAAATCTACAGTTTTTAGGTAAGTTATCCTGTCATATTATCTATTTTCTGCGTGACTCACTCCGCGCACTGCCATATGCCGCAAAACATGCCACAGACAAAAAATACACCTTCCGCTTCTGCGCAGAAGCTGCCTGCAAAAAAAGATATGCTGCAATTTGTGCGGCAGGAACAAAGTTATCCGGACAAGCGCATTGCCGAAAAGCGGGCCGAGGACTTCCGCGAGATCGCGGATCGCTATGCCGCCGAAGCTGCGGCCGATCAATCCGCACGCTGCTCCCAATGCGGCGTGCCTTATTGCTCCACTCACTGCCCTTTGCATAATCATATCCCTGACTGGCTCCGCCTGACAGCCGAGGGGCGGCTGCGCGACGCCTATG
The DNA here is from genome assembly GCA_947497085.1 of uncultured Sphingomonadaceae bacterium. Classification (GTDB taxonomy): domain Bacteria; phylum Pseudomonadota; class Alphaproteobacteria; order Sphingomonadales; family Sphingomonadaceae; genus Alg239-R122. The sequence goes on along the minus strand of CANMFE010000002.1, from coordinate 542,893 downwards.
AAATGTCGAATGCAACATCCACCATGCCCGAAATTTGCGGACGTATATGCCCGCAGGACCGGCTTTGCGAAGGTAATTGCGTGATCGAGTTTTCCGGCCATGGTGCAGTCACCATTGGCTCGGTCGAAAAATATATCACCGACACGGCATGGGAAAATGGCTGGGTCGAGCCCGTTGAAGTGGGCGCAGACCGCGGACAATCCGTAGGCATTATCGGCGCTGGTCCGGCGGGACTTACGACAGCGGAATATCTCCGTATCGCCGGATATGAAGTGCATGTTTATGACCGACATGACCGCGCAGGCGGCCTGCTTACCTATGGCATCCCGGGTTTCAAGCTCGAAAAACATGTTGTCGAACGCCGCGTACAGCGCCTTATTGATGCGGGCATTCATTTCCACACCAGCTTTGAAGTCGGTGAGGATTCCAGCATGGATGACCTGCGCGCCAAACATGACAGCATCCTGATCGCGACAGGCGTTTACAAAGCGCGTGATATCAGGGTGCCGGGCGTCGGGGCAGGAGGCGTGCTGGCCGCGCTTGATTATCTCACCGCATCCAATCGCAAGGGTTTTGGCGATGATGTCCCCGACTTTGACAGCGGCGCGCTTGATGCCAAAGGCAAGGACGTGGTGGTGATAGGCGGCGGCGACACGGCGATGGACTGCGTCCGCACGGCGGTACGTCAGGGTGCAAAATCGGTTAAATGCCTGTATCGCCGCGACCGCGAAAATATGCCCGGTTCACAGCGCGAAGTCAGCAATGCCGAAGAAGAAGGCGTTGAATTTGTCTGGTTGTCCGCACCGGTCGCCATTGAAGGAACAGACAGAGTAACCGGCGTCAAGGTCAGCAAAATGCGATTGGGCGCGCCCGATGCGAGTGGCCGCCGCGCGCCTGAAATCGAACCGGGCAGTGAATATTCCATCAAGGCGGACATGGTTATCAAGGCACTGGGCTTTGATCCGGAAGAGCTACCCACTTTATTTGACACCCCCGACCTTAGCGTCACCCGCTGGGGCACATTGCGTGTGGACCATAAATCCATGATGACCAACCTGGACGGCGTATTTGCCGCAGGGGACATCGTACGCGGCGCATCGCTTGTCGTATGGGCGATACGTGATGGCCGTGACGTCGCGGAACATATGCACACATTTATGCGCGCAAAGGCAAAATCAGAAAGGCAAGCAGCATGATCAGAAAAACTCTATTTATCGCATCAGCATCACTGGCGCTTTGCGGCGTTCCCATACCAGCTATGGCACAGGATGATACCACAGCGCACGCGCACAGCGAAACCGATCCGGCCCATCTCACCGCAGCGCAGCGGGTTGTCGACAGCATCTGGCCGCTTGGCACCTATCGCAAGATGATGGAAGGCACGATGAACCAGATGATGGACGCCATGTTTGAAAGCATGTTCGACATGCGCGCCTCTGACATTGTCAAGGGAAGCGGCAAGGAAGTGGAAGAAAGCGACGAAACGCTTGGCGAGGTAATTGAGCAGGCGGACCCGCATTTTCGTGAACGCATGAAGATAACGTCCGAAGTGATGACCCGGGAGATGATCCCTCTCATGGAAAAAGTCGAACCGACTGTCCGCGCAAACATGACGGCCATCTATGCGGAGCGATTCAGTCTGGCGGAACTCAATGACCTGAATGCATTTTTTACGACGCCCACCGGTAAATCCTATGCCGCACAATCCATGCTGATCTACACCGATCCCAAATTCATGGAAAGCATGCAGGCATTTGTTCCCGAAATGATGTCTGCCATGCCGCAGATCATGCAGAAAGTGGAGGAGGCAACGGCTCATCTGCCACCGCCGCCCGAGCCGGAACAGGATGATGAAAGGGTTGATGATGCGGCGTGACGCGGTCTGAACCGAACGGAACCATCAGATTTTACTGAGATATTATGACAGAGTTTTACCACCCCACACCTGAACATGCGCGTCTGGCCAAAGACGGCATGTATCGCCCCGAATATGAAGGTGATGCCTGCGGCGTCGGCATGATTGCCGCCACCGATGGCATTGCCTCCCGCCGTGTGGTTGAGGCCGCCATTGATGCGCTCAAGGCTGTATGGCACCGCGGCGCGGTAGATGCCGATGGCAAGACAGGCGATGGTGCCGGCATCCATGTAGACCTGCCTGCGCGCTTTTTTGACGATGCGATTGCCGATAGCGGGCACAAGGTGCTGCCCGGACAGCTGGCCGTGGGCATGGTGTTCCTGCCGCGCACGGACCTGAATGCACAGGAAAGCTGCCGCACCATTGTCGAGGCCGAACTGATTGACGCAGGCTATACCATCTATGGCTGGCGGCAGGTGCCAGTCGATGTCACCGTGATTGGCGACAAGGCGCAGCGCACGCGTCCTGAAATTGAACAGATCATGATTGCCGGACCCTTGCCGGAACAGCAGAGTGCACAGGAGTTTGAAAAGAAGCTCTATCTGGTCCGCAAACGTATCGAGCAGCGCATTATCGCAGCGCAGGTGAATGATTTTTATATCTGCAGCCTGTCGTGCAAGTCGATAGTATACAAAGGTTTGTTTCTCGCCGAAAGCCTGTCGGTCTTTTATCCCGACCTGATGGACCCGCGCTTTGAGAGCCGGATGGCTATTTTTCATCAGCGCTATTCCACCAACACCTTCCCCCAGTGGTGGCTGGCCCAGCCTTTCCGCACGCTCGCACATAATGGTGAAATCAATACCATTCGCGGCAACAAAAACTGGATGAAAAGCCATGAGATAAAAATGGCCAGCCTCGCTTTTGGTGAGCATTGCGAGGACATCAAGCCTGTTATTCCGGCCGGTGCCTCTGATACCGCAGCACTGGACGCGGTGTTCGAGACCATTTGCCGTTCGGGCCGTGAGGCACCGACCGCGAAAATCATGCTCATCCCGGAAGCCTGGCAGCATGCCGACGATATCCCGAAATCACACTCCGCCATGTATCAGTATATGGCCAGTGTCATGGAACCATGGGATGGCCCCGCCGCGCTCGCAATGACCGATGGCCGCTGGGCCGTGGCCGGGGTAGACCGCAATGCGCTGCGTCCGCTGCGCTATACGGTCACGTCTGACAACCTGATGATTATCGGATCGGAAAGCGGTATGGTGGTTGTGCCCGAAAGCTGCATCACCGAAAAAGGCAGGCTGGGTCCGGGGCAGATGATCGCTGTCGACCTGGAAGATGGCAAGCTGTTCCACGACCGCGCAGTCAAAGACCGGATTGCGGCCGAGCAGCCCTATGAAGAGCTGGTTAGCGGATTTCGCGGCATAGATGACCTGCCCAAGATCAAGGGCAGTAAGACACCGGACTGGAACAAGGCAGAGCTGAACCGCAGGCAGGTCGCCGCCGGCTTTACGATTGAGGATATGGAAATGATCCTTGCACCCATGGTGGAAGATGCCAAGGAAGCCATTGGTTCCATGGGTGATGACACCCCGCTTGCGGTCATCAGTGGCAAGCCGCGTATGGTCAGCCAGTTTTTCCGGCAGAATTTCAGCCAGGTGACTAATCCGCCGATTGACTCGTTGCGCGAACGCCATGTCATGAGCCTGAAGACCCGGTTTTCAAATTTGGCGAATATTCTCGACAAGGATGGCCAGAATGAAAATGTGCTGGTGCTCGACACCCCTGTCACCACGTCCAATGACTGGTTCCGCCTGAGAACCGCATTCAAGGGTATAGAGGCCGAAATTGACTGCACCTTCCCCGCCAATGGCGGCCCTGAGCAGCTCCGCGAAGCTATTGCCCGGGTGCGCAGTGAAGCGGAAACCGCTGTGCGCGAAGGCAAGACTGAAATATTTCTGACGGACGAAAACATAAGCGAAGACCGGATTGGCATGGCGATGATCCTGGCAACGGCTGCGGTGCATACGCATCTGGTGCGGACAGGATTGCGCGCCTTTGCATCGGTGAATGTGCGTTCCGCCGAATGTCTCGACACGCACAACTATTCGGTGCTGATTGGCGTGGGTGCTACCACAGTAAATGCCTATCTTGCCGAAGCGTGCATTGCCGACCGGCACGCAAAAGGCCTGTTGGGGGAACTTTCTCTCAATGAATGTCTTGAGCGACACCGCACGGCTGTCAATGAGGGGCTGCTGAAAATACTATCCAAAATGGGCATCGCCGTCATATCCAGCTATCGCGGCGGCTATAATTTTGAAGCCGTGGGGCTTAGCCGTGCGCTGGTGCATGACCTGTTTCCAGGCATGCCAACCAAAATATCGGGTGAAGGCTATAATTCGCTGCACCTTAATGCCAAAATGAAGCATGAAGCCGCGTTTGATGCTGCAATCGTCCGGCTGCCCATAGGCGGGTTTTACAAACAGCGTGAAGGCGGTGAAACCCATGCCTATAGCGCGCAAATGATGCACCTGCTGCAAAGCGCGGTCGCCAATGACAGCTATTCGACATATCTGCAATTTGCCGAAAGTATCCGGGCCATGCCGCCCGTTTACCTGCGCGACCTGATGGGTTTCAATTATGCGGACAAGCCACTGCCCATTGATGAAATCGAGGCTATAACCGAAATCCGCAAGCGGTTCATTACGCCTGGCATGTCGCTCGGCGCGCTGTCACCCGAAGCGCATGAGACGCTGGCCATCGCCATGAACCGGATCGGTGCAAAATCGGTATCGGGCGAAGGCGGTGAAGCGAAAGAACGCTACACACCCTATGACAATGGCGACAATGCCAACAGTCCGATCAAGCAGGTTGCCTCTGGCCGCTTCGGTGTCACAGCAGAATATCTGGGCGCATGTGAAGAAATAGAGATAAAGGTGGCACAGGGTGCAAAGCCAGGCGAAGGCGGGCAGCTTCCCGGCTTCAAGGTCACCGAATTCATTGCCCGGCTACGCCATTCAACACCAGGCGTCACGCTCATCTCGCCGCCACCGCACCATGATATCTATTCAATCGAGGATCTGGCCCAGCTTATCTATGACCTGAAACAGATTAATCCGCGCGCGCTGGTCTGCGTCAAACTGGTATCGGCCGCAGGCATTGGCACAATAGCTGCAGGCGTGGCCAAGGCACATGCCGATATTATTCTGGTGTCGGGCAATACAGGCGGCACAGGAGCCAGCCCGCAGACCAGCATTAAATATGCCGGAACACCTTGGGAAATGGGACTTGCCGAGGCCAATCAGGTGCTTGCGCTCAATGGCCTTCGTCACCGCGTCAAACTGCGCACCGATGGCGGTCTCAAAACCGGACGCGATATTGTGATAGCTGCTATTTTGGGTGCGGAGGAGTTTGGCATCGGGACGCTGTCGCTCGTCGCCATGGGCTGTATCATGGTGCGCCAGTGTCACAGCAATACCTGCCCTGTCGGTGTGTGCGTACAGGACGAAAAACTGCGCGAGAAATTTACTGGCACGCCCGAAAAAGTCATCAACCTGATGACATTCATCGCTGAAGAGGTACGCGAAATACTGGCGCGCCTTGGCGTCAGAACACTTGATGAGATAGTGGGGCGGACTGAACTGTTAAAACAGGTCAGCCGCGGCGCAGAGCATCTGGATGATCTGGATCTCAACCCGATACTGGCCAAAGTGGATGTGCCCGACGAAAAACGGCGCTTCAATCTGGACACCCACCGCAACCCGGTCCCCGACAGTCTGGATGCACAGATCCTGCATGACGCAAAACCGGTGTTTGAACGGCGTGAAAAAATGCAGTTCACCTATAATGTGCGCAACACTTATCGCGCCGTGGGTACGCGGCTATCTGCTGAAATCACTGCAAAATACGGAATGACAGGACTGGACGAAGGCCATGTCAGAGTGCGCCTGCGCGGCAGTGCGGGGCAGTCGCTGGGCGCATTTTTATGTCGGGGCGTCACGCTGGAGGTATTTGGCGATGCCAACGATTATGTCGGCAAAGGCTTGTCAGGCGGCACGATTACGCTGCGCCCGACGGTCAGTTCCCCGCTCGCCAGCCAGGACAACACCATTATCGGTAACACCGTGCTTTACGGGGCCACATCGGGCAAGCTGTTCGCTGCGGGCCAGGCTGGCGAACGGTTTGCTGTGCGCAATTCAGGGGCCAAGGTCGTCGTTGAAGGCTGCGGTGCCAATGGATGCGAATATATGACTGGCGGCACTGCCATCATCCTGGGCGAGGTTGGCGGCAATTTCGGTGCCGGCATGACTGGAGGCATGGCGTTTATCTATGATATAAAAGGCAGTTTCGCACGCCGCGCCAATGCAGAAAGTATTACTTGGGATCGAATCCGATCTAGCCATTGGGAGACACATCTCAAATCACTCATTGAAGAGCATCAATCGGCGACGGACAGCAAATGGGCCGCAGAAATTTTGCAGGATTGGGATAAGGCCCTGCCCCATTTCTGGCAGATCTGCCCGAAGGAAATGCTGGGTCGGCTCGAATACCCGCTCGCCGACAATGATGTCACTGGCAACGTGGTTGAAGCTGCCGAATAACTATATGAAAAGGGCCGAGAGTGAAAACCCCCGGCCCCGAAAGTCTCAATAAGACAGTTTTAGAAGTGGACTGCAAGGCCCACTGTTGCACGGGTCGTGTCAAATGCAACTGTATCGACAACAGCGCGCAGTGACACGTTGTCACTCACTTTGAACTGGCCGCCAACGCCAACCAGGTAATCACCATCATCGTCAGCTATATCAAGATCGTCTGCGCTAACGAGGCCATTGGAAAGGCCGCCAACATCAAAGTCGATATGCTGGTAACCGCCGCGCAGGAAAATCTGACCGCCATCACCAACGCGCGCGCCCAGTTTGCCAACAATGCCATATTCACTGTCAATCGCGCCTGTACCAAGGTTGAAGTTACCTTCAACGCCAGCCACAATCGTTTCGCCAACAGGAACATCTACGCCGGCATAAAGGCCATAGATAACGCCGCCATCATCGCCCAAAGGATTGTCGATAATGTCGTGATAACCAGCCTGCGCACCGACATAGACTTCAGCTTCTGGTGCGTCCTGTGCCATTGCCGGGGAAGCAAGGCCCATGGCTGCAACTGCGGCAGCTGATGTAATCATAATGTTTTTCATAATGTTTCTCACATGTTATTATTCTCAACCACCTGGTCACGTCAGGTGGATAGCAGGTAAATAGATACGCGATGATAACTGTTCAATGAACAGGCCGTGCAGAAAAGGCCATTTGTCGATATAATAAGTTTGTTGATGGAAATCGCAGGTTTTGAACATCCCGCAAAAAAGCGGCATAACCCTTATAAATCCATGTTTCAGTGGGTTTGACAGTCAAAATACGCGTTTCAGCGTGTACATAGCGCACAGAAAAAGGAAGCCCATGATGAAAATAACCCCCAACTATATGGAAATGAAGGCCAGTGACTTGGGCCAAACCAAAGCATTTTATACCAAGGCGCTGGGTTTTGAATTTACAGACTATGGACCTGAATATGCCGCTGTCGAAGGCGGCCCTGTCCAGTTGGGCTTCGCCGCAGGGAAGGAACCCGCTGCGCCCATGCCCACTTTTGAAACCGATAACCTGGAAGCCGCGCTGGACGCAGTCGAAAAAGCGGGCGGAACCATTAAAGTCCCCATTTTCGCTTTTCCCGGTGGGCGCCGTTTTCAGTTTCTGGATCCTTCGGGCAACGAGATCGCAATTTACCAGGCCGACAGTTAAATTACTGGAATACAGACAATCTACAGAAAAATCCGGTCCATATTGAATTGACCAGTAGACGGCGACGCGGCGCTGGGGCAAAAGGGTTCTTATGTGGCAGTTATACCAATTTCCCCTTTGTCCGTTTTCGCGCAAAGTCCGCCTGCTGATGGGCGAAAAAGGCGTGGGCTATGAGCTCGTGCGTGAAAGCCCGTGGATGCAGCGCGACGAATTTCTCGACATCAACCCTGCCGGACGCACGCCTGTCATGGTGCATAGCGAACGCGGCACGCGGCTGATCGATTCGGCTGCGATATGCGAATATCTGGAAGAAACAGTCGACAAGAACCCGATGATCAACGGCACTGCGGAAGGCCGCGCGGAAATCCGCCGCCTTGTCGCATGGTTCGATGAACAGTTTTACGGCGATGTGGTTGCACCGATGATGCATGAACGCATGCACAAGCGGATTGTCCATCGCCAACCGCCTGATGGCCGCATATTGCGCGAGGCGATGAAGCTCGCCAACAATCATCTCGACTATATTGATTATCTGATAGACCATCGCAGCTGGCTTGCCGGGGCGACGCTCAGCCTTGCCGACCTGACCGCCGCCGCGCATATCTCGGTCGCGGATTATCTGGGCGGCATCGACTGGCAGGGGCATGAGCAGGCCAAAGGCTGGTACAGCGTCTTCAAGTCGCGGCCATCCTTCCGGCCATTGCTATCCGAACGCATGGAAGTAATTGTCCCGCCCAGCCATTACGAAAAACCGGATTTTTGACGCGCCACGTCATTCGGTCAAAGACCGGATGATGAAGCGTCAATCCCTGCGAAAGCAGGGATCCCAATCCAAAGCCACGTCATTCGGTCAAAGACCGGATGATGAAGCGTCAACCCCTGCGAAGGCAGGGGTCCAGATAAGGGCGCGGGCGGGCTGCGGGATTTGCAACATGGCCACAGCCTGTCATTATAAACGGCCTGCCAGAGGTTACAGGCCATCCGCCATATGATGTGTTATCTGGATTCCAGCCTGCGCTGGAATGACGGGGAAAGAGGAGTCTTTAAACCTGTTCGCTCACGCTCCGGGTCTTTTTGGGTCACTCTCGTTCGCAAAGCGGTACCAGCCCTCTCCCCCGCCCAGCCTCCCGATAGTGTAACCCGCTAGTATATCGGGAGGCTGGGCGGGGGAGAGGGCTGGTGCCGCGTTCCCGCAGGCTTTTCACGTTAGTGAAAAACGGCCGTGAGGGATAAGGAGACTCCGGTGCCGCGCGCCTTACCCTCATTTCACCAATGTCAAAGAACCGCACGTAACCTAGCATAAGCGCGCCCGTGTAGGACAGCGGTTTGACTAGCCTGTCCTCACGCCCCTTCCAGCTTCTTCTGCCGCCGCCTTTGCACCGATGAGCCCAGCCCCAGGGCCTCCCGGTATTTGACAACCGTGCGCCGTGCAATATCAAATCCTTCGGCTTTCAGAAGGGTCACTAGCTTGGCGTCAGACAGGATTTTCCCCGGATCCTCACTGTCGATCAGGTTCTTGATCGCCGCCTTCACCGCTTCGGCCGACACCGCTTCCCCGCCATCTGCCGACTGGATGCCGCTGGTGAAGAAATATTTAAGCTCGAACAGGCCGCGCGCGCAGCTTAGATATTTGCGCGAAGTGACCCGGCTGACGGTTGATTCATGCATGTCGATGGCTTCGGCCACCTGACGGAGCGTGAGCGGCTTCAGTTCCGAAACGCCCTTGCGAAAAAAGCCTTCCTGCTGTTTCACAATTTCACTCGCCACCTTGATGATCGTGCGCTGCCGCTGGTCGAGCGCCTTTACCAGCCAGCTGGCCTCTGTCAGACATTCATTGAGCCACGCTTTCGAAGCCTTGTCATGCGCGCCATCGGACATTTCGACATAATATTGCCGGTTGACGAGCAGGCGCGGCAGTGTCGCGGTGTTAAGCTCAATCGCCCAGCCTTGCCCGCGCGACACGACAAACAGGTCGGGTACAACCGCCTGCGCCGCCGCCCCTCCATATTTCAGGCCCGGTTTGGGATCATAGCCGCGCAACTCGGCAATCATGTCCATCAGGTCTTCGTCATCGACCCGGCACATACGCTTGAGCTGCGGCCAGGCCCCGCGCGCGACCAGGTCAAGATTGTTTATCATCCGCGACATGCACGGGTCATACCGGTCGGCATCCTTCGCCTGTATCGCCAGGCATTCGCTCAAATCGCGCGCACCGACTCCGCACGGCTCCATGCCCTGTATCACCTCCAGTGCCGCCTCAGTATCGGCCAGCGATGTCTCCAGCTGATCGGCAATTTCGGCAATGTCCCCGCGCAGATAGCCGCTGTCGTCAATATGCCCGACCAGGTGGCGTGCGATAAACAGCGCATCGCCCGATAGCAATTCGCCCGCCTGTGCTTGCAAATGATCCTGCAATGACAGGTCATCGGACAGCATGTTTTCAAAGCCAGCGCCATCTCCGCCCAGACCGCCCCCACCCATATCGCCATTCATGCCCAGCGCGCCATCCAGGCCAGAGCTGGCCAGTCCGCTAACGGCTTCCGCGCCATCGCTCGCATTGCTGTCGACCATGTCGCTCGGGCAATCATGGTGGTAGACATCGGCTTCGGTATTTACATCGAGCGCGGCTTCGCCTTCCGATGCCCCGCTTTGCAGCAGTTCGTCAGACCCCTTGGGTTCAGCCGGAGCGCTATCGACCGCGCCATCGGCATCGCGGGTTTCACGCGCGCCACCCGCTACATCAAGCAGCGGATTTTTCTCCAGTTCTTCGGCAATATAGGATTCGATTTCCAGGTTTGAGAGCGCCAGCAGCTTGATCGCCTGCTGCAACTGCGGCGTCATCACCAGTGACTGGCTCTGGCGTAAATCAAGGCGCGGGGTCAGCGCCATAGCTATGCGGCATCCTCACAGGCGTAGGTCTGTATAATTCTGTATGAAGCCTTTTTGGTTCGTTGTCGCTCAAATCTTTGTTTGATGCCCTCTCGGGCATATGGCGGTACCAGCCCACTCTGTCTTTTAATGCTTTGAAGCGCGCGGTACCGGCCCGGAGTCTTGTTTGGTTCGCTCTCGCTCACGTGCGGCGCCGGCCCTCTCCCCCTCCCAATCTCCCGATATATTATACCTTGTCGGGAGGTTGGGAGGGGGAGAGGGCCGGTGCCGCGTTCCCGCAGGCTTTTCGCACAAGCGAAAAAATAGCCGCGAGCGATAAAGAATTGAGCCGGTACGGACTTGCGAACGGGAGTGAGCCAAAAAGACCCTGAACGAACAGAAGACCAAACACACCACATGTCTATGCCCCTAAAGCGCAAAGCCTTCGCCCAGGTAAAGCCGCCGCACATTTTCATCAGCGACCAGATCTTCCGGGCTGCCCGCGAACAGCACGTGTCCATCATAGATTATGCAGGCACGGTCGACGATATCGAGCGTTTCACGCACATTATGGTCGGTAATCAGCACGCCGATATCGCGGTCCTTCAACTGGATCACCAGCTCGCGGATATCGGAAATGGAAATGGGATCAATCCCTGCAAACGGTTCGTCGAGCAAAACAATCGAGGGATTGGCAGCCAGCGCGCGGGCGATTTCGCAGCGGCGGCGCTCGCCGCCTGACAGGGCCATGGCAGGCGCACTGCGCAGGCGGGTCAGCCCGAACTCATCGAGCAACTCGTTCAACCGGGCATGCCGGGCATCACGGTCGGGCTCCGCCATTTCGAGCACCGCCATGATATTCTTTTCCACGCTCAGTCCGCGAAAAATGGACGTTTCCTGCGGCAGGTAACCCAGCCCAAGCACCGAGCGGCGGTACATGGGCAGCGCCGTAATGTTCACGCCGTCCAGCATGATCCGGCCCGCATCGGGCTTTACCAGCCCCATGACCGAATAAAAACAGGTGGTCTTGCCCGCGCCATTCGGGCCGAGCAGGCCGACAACCTCGCCATTGGCAACCGACAGCGATACATCAGACAGAACTTCGCGCTTATCATAGCTTTTGGCGATAGAGATAACGGCCAGGCCGTGGTCCAGCGCTTCGTCGGTTACCGCATTTTCGGCCGGGTCAATCGTGGCGGCGTCGTTCATAAATCCATCCTGAAACGCATGTTTCCTTATCTCACATATAGCTATAGCATGGAGAAAATAATAGGAAACCGGCCAAAAAATGATTTTGGCAGGATTTATGCATGGAAAAGTCAGGGAACCAACCCTGCACGATGCCTAGTCAGTGCTTTGCGGAACCGAAAAACTGCCCGAAACGCGGCCATTATTGCCGGGCTGGCTACCCGGCGCAGAGCTTCCCGAACTGCGCCCGTCAATCGTCGACCGGCCCGTGCGCAGGTCGATCACCAAACGCCCGCCATTGAGCGTGTCGGTGCCGCGGCGCAGTGCCACATTGCCCACGACCGTGATGATGCGGCGGTTGAAATCATACACCGCAACATTGCCGGTGGCGCGTTCATTGCCCTTTGTCACCGTCACGCCGCCGGTGGCATCAATGCGGTCAATCTGCAGGCCGCCCTGATTACGATAGGCCACGGTGGTCCGCGCGGCGCGCATATTCAGCCCGCCCTGTTCAATATTGACATTGCCGCTCAGCACCACGCGGTTCTGCCGGTCCTGCAGCTCGATACGGTCGGCGGCATAGTTGACCGGCGCGTTGCTGTTATGGCTGGTAATAGACTGCGCATTGAGCGCGGCCGCACCGGCAAATGTCAGTGTGCTTGCAATTATGGCTATCGAAACTGTCTTTTTCATCGCCCATTCCTTAGCCGAGCTACATGCAAAATAAAACAGGCCATTAGAATCCCAGTCCCTTTGATCCCGGCTGCATCCTGAGCCGCGCGCCGCCTTCCAGCACGACGCGGCGTTCATCCAGGTCCGCGACCAGCTTGTTGGCACGAAATGTCCCGCTCGGCACACGACCCGTCACCGCGCCGCGGCTTTCCATGCGCTGCGCGTTCAGGTCAACATCGACATCGCGGGTGACAAGCCCGTAACCGCCCGCCGATTCAAATTCGATCGGGCCGGCAATTTCCACGGTTTCGGCATCCATATTGTAGGAACCTTTATTGGCGCGAAGTTCGGCAGGCCCCGTGTCCAACGCTATGCGCGCCAGCAAATCTTGCATTTCCACCACCGGTACGGCCGAGCTGCGCTGTACAGCAGAACCTGCCTTGAGCGAAAAGGCCCGGCCCTTATTATCCGATCCGCGATATTCGGCTTCATTGACGCGCAGACGTTCTTTGGCGATTTCCACACTGTCCTTGTCGAGCAGAAAGCTGACTTCACCCTTGTTGGTCAGCGGTGCCAAGATCAGGAACGCCGCCAGCGCGCCAATCGCCGATGGCAAAACCACCCGCCATATCTTCACCCATGTGTCACGCGCGCTGCCGGGCGCGGCAACAGCGTGCCTGCGCGTGCGCATCCGTTCAGCCTTGGCGCTCATACATCCATCATCCTGATAACGGGCGCCGGATTGGCCCCGCATTGCTATGCTTATATATTAACTGTGTGCGAAAATATCAATTTCCGGCCAGCCCATCAGGTCAAGCTCTGCGCGGCGGGGCAGAAAATCGAAACAGGCCTGGGCTATTTCCATCCGCCCCTCGCGTTTAAGCCGGGTGATAAATTCTGCGCGCAGTTCATGCAGGAAACGCACATCGCTGGCCGCATAATCGCGCTGCGCATCGCTCAGCTCCGGCCCGCCCCAGTCGCTGGACTGCTGCTGCTTGGAAATATCCTTGCCCAGCAATTCCTTCACCAGTTCCTTCAGGCCGTGCCGGTCGGTATAGGTGCGCACCAGCCGAGAAGCAATCTTGGTGCAAAATACCGGCGCTGCGGTCACGTTCAGATAATGGTCGATCGCGGCCAGATCGAACCGGCCAAAATGATAGAGCTTCACACGATCCGGGTCTGCCAGAATAGCGCGCAGGTTGGGCGCCGCATAGTCGCTGTCCGGCGCAAAACGCACCAGATGCTCATCACCGCCGCCATCGCTGATCTGCACCACGCACAGCCGGTCGCGCGGCGTGACAAGCCCCATTGTTTCTGTATCGACTGCGACATCGCCAGGCCCCAGGGCATCTGCTGGCAAATCTTCTTCATGGAAATGGACGGTCATATCTGGCTTTCCGGTCTGTTCAGGCCCTAAATTTGGCCACTGGATTTGTCTGACAAGGTGACAGGTTCACAATGGGCTTCTCATGGCCCAGCCGCGATTATCTTGCAAGGGCATTGCGCCGCGCTGCATATCTTCACGCAAAAGCATATGTCATGAACGAGTCACAAAATTGCTCTAACAGCGCGCTATCGGGCAACCAAATGGGCTGAAATGGTACATTTTTGCCACATATTGGTGCCGCCCAGCGTGAATTCTATTCGCAAAGGCATGGTTTTTGGTTTATAGATTCGCGCATCTGGCGGGTTTGGCAGCTGCTGGAAGAGAAAAAGAAAGCCGCATCCGCAATAACAGTAGCGGGCATGGCTATCTTTTAAATTATACGGAGAGCGGAAATTCGTCCATTCCGCAATCCGCACTGATAATAATGCGGACGATGCGAAAGTGAATTTTAAGGCATGGGTTTTGACAGAGGCCGGCGTGGTAAGGGCCGGGACAAGCGCGATCAGTTTGGTGACGAAAATTTCGACGGATATCAGGGCAGCGGCGGCCGGTTTGATGGCGGCGGATATAATAATAATTCGGGTGACCGTTTCGGCGGCGGCGGCGGATTTAATAGCGGCGACAGCGCGCCGCGCAGCGGCTTTGCCGGCGGCGGCGCACGTGGCGGCATGCCAGCGCAGGTTGTTGGCGAAGGCAAAGGCGTCGTAAAATTCTTCAACGCACAAAAAGGCTTTGGCTTTATCCAGCGTGAAGATGGCGGTGAAGATGTATTCGTACATATCAGCGCAGTCGAAAAAGCTGGCCTGAGCGGCCTGGCCGAAGGTCAGGGCCTGGAATTCACCCTGGTGGATCGCGGCGGCAAGGTATCTGCCAGCGACCTGCAGATTGATGGTGAAGTCATCGAAGCCCCACAGCGCGCCGAACCACCACGGCGGGAGCTAACCGGTGAGCGCACCAGCGGAACGGTAAAATTCTTCAACAGCATGAAAGGCTTTGGCTTTATCACGCGTGATGATGGTCAGGCCGACGCATTTGTGCATATCAGCGCAGTTGAACGGTCCGGCATGTCCGGTCTGGATGAAGGCGACCAGATTGAATTTGATGTCGAGGTGGATCGCCGCGGTAAATATTCCGCTGTCAACCTGAGCCCCAAAGCGGGCTAGGCAGTTTATGTTTCAAACAGAAGGGCGGCGTATCGGGTGATACGCCGCCCTTTTTGTCTGGCAGAGCTTTGCTTTTGGCAATAAGCCTATTTTAATGTTTCCCGCAAAAACCAGGCGCGCTGCTCCGCCTGGTCAGTCCAGTCATCGATCAGGCCATCTGTCGCATTGTCACCCGCCGCTTCGGCCAGCTCCTTGGTGTCCTTGAGCGCTTTGACAAACGCCACATTGTCATCGTGCAGCTCTTCGAGCATCGCCCTGGCATCTACATCTTCACTGTCATTATCGGACACGGACTGCTTGGCAGCCACCGACCCGATTGATGTCAGCGTACGATAGCCTATCTTGCGCACACGCTCGGCAATGACATCGGTAATACCGATTATCTCAACGGCATGTTCATCCAGCAGCAGGTGGTAATCGCGGAAATTCGGCCCCGCCACGTGCCAGTGAAAATTCTTCGTCTTGAAATAGAGCGCAAAGCTATCCGCCAGCAGACCATTAAGTGATTCTGCCAGTGCTTTTGCGGCATTATTTCCATTCTTGTTCGACATAATATCCTCCTGTCTGTCAAATTCATCCATATGCCCAGTCAACGCAGACGCAGCGCAATTGTGCCATCATGCCTCATGGAGTTTTTCGGCCAGAGAGATTGATGAAACCGATTGGGCCGAATCGATCCTCTGGCCGGTTTTTCCAGGCAGCCCCTGCAAATCACGATGCGCATAGCGCTTGACATTGCGCCGCATTTCTCGCATTGCGCGTCACGTGTTTTGCGGCCCGATTCACAAATAATCGTCCGGCCGCTTTATTTTTTGGATTTTTGGCCGTTTTCTGCGGGGCTCCCGCCCAGCATGAACGCGTCATGCGAGTAAATTGAACGAAGGACATAAGACATGGCGAAACCAGCCAATGTAAAAATCAAACTGGTCAGCACCGCTGATACGGGCTTTTTCTATGTAACGAAAAAGAACCCTCGCAACCTGACCGAAAAGCTTGTGTTCCGCAAATATGACCCGATTGCGCGCAAGCATGTCGAGTTCAAGGAAGCCAAGATCAAGTAATCTTGCGTTTCGCTCCGCCATGAATGCGGAGAATGAACACAGACATATATCAGATATGATCAAATGGACGCTTGCTGACATCATAGTTCAGCAGGCGTTCAATCGATTCCGGGTATTGAGATAAGCCACTGAATTGGAGAATTATATGCTGATAAAGCACCCATATCTGCTTACCGCACTGGCCATGACAGCCCTGTCACCGCTGGTGGTAATACTGCCTGCCGCGCCGGTTGCAGCGCAATCCGCCACAGCTGACCTGGACCGTGTCAGCCGCCACCTGAAAGCGGTAACCACGCTGACAGCGAATTTCACGCAGACTGACCGCACCAATCAGACCGTCAGCGGTAAACTGACATGGAAGCAGCCAGGCAAAATCCGTTTCCAGTACCAAAAAGATGTCCCCCTGCTGATTGTCAGTGATGGCAGGGCGCTGACCCTGATTGATTATGAAGTAAATCAGGTACAACGCTGGCCGATCAAGAACAGCCCGCTGGGCGCGTTGCTGGATCCCGACCGTGACCTTACCAAATATGGCAAGGTGGTCCCTACCGACAATCCCAATGTGCTGAGCGTAAGGGTGAAAGACCCCAAGCGCCCGGAATATGGCGTCATCACGCTCATCTTCACGCGCAAGGCGTCTGCGCCTGGCGGCATTGAACTGTCCGGATGGGTCGCACTCGATTCGCAGAACAAGCGCACGACGATTCGCCTTTCGAATCACAGATATGGTGCCACAGTGTCGAATAGTGCGTTCAAATGGAAGGACCCGCGGCGCAAGGGCGGGCCGCGCCGCTAAACAAACTTAGCGTAGGCACGTTCCCTCTGTCGTTCCTGAACAATATTCATTCAAAAGCGGCTATTATGCCGACAGAATGCCCCTTTCAGTCGGCAAAATGCCAAAATTTGTAAAATGTGTTCAGTTAAATGACAGGAAAGCGGGCGTATAACCAGACTTGTAAGGAAGCAGACCGGGTTTCCCCCCTGTTGTCCGGTTTATAAAGCCTCTCCTTATATATAGCGTGACGAACGCAACAGAACCCTCGTTCCAAATGCCCCCGGAGCGAGGGTTTTTTGTTATCTGCGTTACCTTGGGGCTTGGGTTTGGCGTGAAGCGCGGCTAGAGCAGTGCCATGACTGCAAACATCAAGATCGTGACCTGGAATATCAATAGCGTGCGCTTTCGCATCGAAACCGTGCAGCGCTTCCTGAAAGAAGAAAAGCCGGACATTTTATGCTTGCAGGAAACCAAGGTTGCCGACGACAAGTTTCCCGAAGGGGCGTTTCGTCAACTGGGTTATAATCACCAGGCACTGAACGGACAGCCGATGCACCACGGCGTCGCCACGCTCAGCCGTATTCCGTTGCATAATATCACCCGTAATGACTGGCAGGCCAATGGCGAGGCGCGCCATGTCGGTGTCGAGATTAAAGGCGCGAGTGGCAGGTCAGTGCGGCTGGAAAATGTCTATATCCCTGCAGGCGGCGAAGTGGCCGACCGGGAAATCAACCCCAAATTCGGCCAGAAAATGGATTTTTACGGGCGCATGATCGAATGGGCCAAAGAGCTTAACGACCCCACTATATTGCTGGGCGATTTCAATATTGCCCCGTTGGAATGCGATGTGTGGAGCCACAAACAGCTGATCAATGTGGTCAGCCATACCCAGATCGAAATTGACCGATTGTACGAACTGCGCGACGCGCATGGCTGGGTTGATGTTGGCCGCAAGTTCATTCCGCCGCCAGAGCGGTTATATAGCTGGTGGAGCTACCGTGCGCGCGACTGGGCAAAGTCAGACAAAGGACGCCGGCTCGACCATATCTGGGTATCGCCCGAACTGGAAAGCAATGTGTTGAACCACAAGGTTCTGGAGCCAGTACGCGGATGGACAAAACCATCCGACCATGCCCCGCTTGTCAGCGAGTTCGCGCTCTAATGTCGGCGCCGCGTCGCACCGCGCAGGCGATTGATGCGCTGCGGCACGGCTGGGCTATATCTGTTGCCGGAAGCGATGATATTTTGCACCTGCTCCCTGTTGAAACCGCGCTGTCGGCTCCAGATGGCCAGCGCATGCTGATCTCTGCCGCGCGTGCAGATACGCTCAAACTCACCAATCAGGCCGCAGCCGCGGGTGGCCCGGACGCGCCCGTATGCATGTCGGTGACAGGGGTGCTTTCGGCAGACCTGGCCCGTGCAATAGCGGACCCCGTGCTTGATATGCGCCACCCCATGAAGGGGCCGTTTATAGCGGAACCGCCCTGCGACAGTTCCGCCGCTATTGCCGCGCTTGATCTTGCGCGCAGGGCGGGAATATTGCCCGCTTTCTACATATTGGACGGCGCGGGCGACGACGCGCTGGCATTGAACGCCACGGATATTGCCGACTATGCCGATCCTGTGCACCTGCAGATTGCCAGCCGCGCCGCACTCCCGGTAGAGGCGCATGAAAATGCGCAGATTGTGGCGTTTCGCAGCATTAATGATCTGCGCGAACATGTTGCGCTGATTATCGGCTCCCGCGATGAAAGCACACCGCTGGTGCGGCTGCACAGCGAATGCCTGACCGGTGACATATTGGGCTCGCTCAAATGTGACTGCGGGCCGCAGCTGCACGAAGCCATGGAGCAGATGGCAGATACCGGCTGGGGTATTTTGCTTTACCTCAGGCAGGAAGGGCGCGGCATCGGCCTTATCAACAAGCTGCGCGCCTATGCGCTGCAGGATCAGGGGTTTGATACGGTCGACGCCAATAACCGCCTGGGCCTGCCGACCGAGGCCCGCGATTTTGCAATAGCTGCCGAGATGCTGAAGCTTCTGCATGTGGACACCGTCAACCTGCTCACCAATAATCCGCAGAAAGTGGAAACACTGCGCAAACATGGCGTGGGTGTTGCCGAACGCAGGCCGCTAAAAATAGCCGCCAACCGCCACAATGCCCGCTATCTTGATACCAAGAAGACGCGCACCGGGCATCAGCTGTGAATGCGCAGGATGCTATAGTGCCAGAGGGTATTGTAACCGTCGACACGGCGGCAGGCACATTGTCGCTCGGCGACCTAACGGTACCATGCACTATAGGGCGCGGCGGCACATGTGCGGCGGACGCGAAACAGGAAGGCGATGGCTGCACGCCGCTGGGACGCTGGCCGATCCGCGCCGCTTTGTTCCGGCATGGGCGCAGCGCCCCGCCGCAAGGCATCAAACTGCCCTGGCGCTGGACATTGCCCAGCGATGGCTGGTCCGATGCACCGGATGACCCGGCCTATAACCGCCCCGTGCGCCTGCCCCATGGTTTCAGCGCGGAAACCCTGCAGCGCGATGACATGCTGTACGATATCATCATCGTGCTGGACCATAATATGTCGCCACCCGTACCGGGCATGGGCAGCGCGATATTTTTCCACCTGTGGAATGAAGAAAAACCGCCCGCAAAGCGTACCACCGAAGGCTGTGTGGCCATAAAGCGCGATGATATGATGCGGATATTGCCGGCACTGGAACCGGGTATGACAATGGAAATTATCTAGGGTCAGCCCTAGGCGTTTTCCTGGATTTTTTCCGCGGTTTCGGCCAAATCATCGGGCAGGTCGCTGGCCGCCTCGACCAGCTTTTTCTCCAGCGTCTTCAACCGCGCCTTGCTCTCGACCTTTGCGCCTAGCAAGTCCGTGACATAAAATGTATCGACCGCACGCTCGCCATAGGTCGAGATATGCGCGCTGTGCACAATCAGTTTAAGTTCAAACAATGTCCGCGCCAACCGGCTCAGCAAGGCCGGGCGATCATGGGCGTTGGCCTCGATCACCGTGAAACGGTTGGACGCCTCATTGTCGATAATCGCCATGGGCGCGATATGGAACGCTTCCGATCGCGGATGCGCCAGCGGCCGTGCATCCAGTTTTTCGACCAGCAGATGCCGATTGGCGAGTGCATCGGTAATCGCCACTTTGAGCCGTTCTATCTGGTCAGCTTCATTGAACGGGCGGCCCTGTGGATCCTGCACCAGGAAATTGTCAAGCGCCATGCCGCTTTTGGTCGTATGAATGCGTGCATCAATGATATTGCCGCCAGCCAGGTGGATGCCCCCGGCTATCCGGTAAAACAGGCCGGAATGGTCGGCAGCATAGACGGTCACCAGCGTCGCGCCGCGGGCCTCGTAAAATTCGGCTTCTATCGAAAGTTCGGTATCGCCAGCCTCACGCATGTGCCGGATGTTGCGCGCGATAATGTCCTCCGGTTCGGCAATCCAGTATGGATCGGGCAATTGCCGCGCCAGTTTGGTGAAAACCGTTTCCGGCAAGCCTGCCATCGCCGCCACATCCGCCTTTTTCGCGGCAATTTTCTCCTTGCGGCCATGCTCTTTGTGTCCCAGCCGCAGCACTTCTTCGGTTGCCTCAAACAATGTGCGCAGCAATTGCCGTTTCCAGCTGTTCCACACCCCCGGCCCCACCGCGCGAATGTCGACAATGGTGAGCACCAGCAGCAATTTAAGCCGTTCCGGGCTTTTCACCTGCGCCGCAAAATCGGCGATGGTTTTATAATCGGCCAAATCACGCTTGAATGCAGTCGCCGACATCAACAGATGGTTGCGCACCAACCAGGCGACCAGTTCAGTTTCTGCCTGGCTGAGACCCAGGCGCGGGCACAGCTCCATAGCGACTTCGGCGCCCAATATGCTGTGATCTCCCTTTCGCCCCTTGGCAATGTCATGCAGCAATGTGGCCACGTAAAGCGCGCGGCGTGAGGCCAGTTTCTTCATGATCGCATGGCTGAGCGGATGGTCGCCCTCCAGCGTGCCGGCCTCTATTTTCGACAGCAGCCCAATGGCGCGGATGGTATGCTCATCGACCGTATAATGGTGGTACATGTCAAACTGCATCTGCGCCACGACACGGCCAAAATCGGGCACGAACCGGCCGAATATCCCGGCTTCATTCATCCAGCGCAGCACGATTTCAGGGTCACGCGGGCTGGTCAGCACATGCATGAACATCTTGTTCGCCTGCGCATCGCTGCGCAGGTCTGAATCGATCAGTTTCGCATCACGCCCCGCCTGCCGCATTGCCGCCGGGTGGATTTCCAGCTCGTATCTGTCGGCCAGCTGGAACATCTGCATCAGCCGCAATGGCTCTTCGGCAAAAAAATTATCGTCCGGCACGCTCAGCCGCCCGCGATCAAGCCTGAACCCCTTCAGCTTACGCGGACGCCGCGTGATGCTGGGCAGGAAGCGTCGCCCGCGTGCCGCAAATTTTTCATCTAGCTGGGCCAGAAAAACCCCCGTCAGGTCGCCCACTTTCTTGGCGTTCAGGAAATAATATTGCATGAACCGTTCGACCGCCGATTTGCCGGGGCGATCAGCAAATTTCATGCGGGTGGCGACTTCACGCTGCAAATCAAATGTCAGCCGGTCCTCTGCCCGGCCCGTTATCATATGCAAATGACTGCGCACCGCGAGAAGGAAGTTTTCGGCGCGGCGAAAGCCCCGATATTCCGCTGTCGTCAGCAAGCCGGCCTCGACCAGGTCCGCGGCCACACGCACATCATGCACATATTTACCAATCCAGTAGAGCGTCTGCAAATCGCGCAGCCCGCCTTTGCCGTCCTTCACATTGGGTTCGACAACATAGCGGCTGTCGCCCATGCGCACATGCCGTGCATCACGTTCGGCCAGTTTTTGCGCCACGAAATCACGCGCGGTTCCGTTCACCACTTCCTTCTGGAAACGCGCCGCCGCCTCGGCGTAAATGTCTTCGTCACCCCAGACATAGCGCCCTTCAAGCAGCGCCGTACGGATGGTCACATCGGCTTTGGCCATGCGCACCATTTCATCAAGCGAACGGCTGCTATGCCCGACTTTCAGGCCCAGGTCCCACAGGAAATAGAGCATTGCCTCCACCACCTGTTCGGGCCAGCTTTTCTTTTTCATCGGTGTCAGGAACGCGATATCGACATCGCTATGCGGGGCCATTTCGGCGCGGCCATAGCCGCCCACCGCCATGATGGTGAGCCGCTGCGCCGCGCTGCGATTGCCGGGCGGGTATTGATATTTGACAATATAGTCATGAATGATGCGCACCAGCTGATCGATCAGGAAAGCCTGCGCCCGGTTGCATTCATAGCCCGCAGAGGGTTTTTCCATCAACCGCAAGGCAATTTCCGTGCGCCCCGCCTCAAGCGCGGCGCGCAGTTTTTCAAGCACGGCGGGGCGGCTCTGCATGCCGTCCGCATCCGCCGCCATGCGTATTTCACTCCACAGGGCGCGCCGGTCAATAATGTCGCGCTGACGCGAAATCCTCCTCATATGACCGGCATGTCCCTATGCTCACTCTTCCGCCGCAGCGATGGCCTGATATGTCTTGCGCAGGCCAACCTTGTCGATTTTCGCCGTACCCAGTTTTGGCAGCGGATTATCGGTCTGCCAGTAGCGGCAGGGCACTTTGAACGCCGCCAGCTTCCCTGACAGGAACGCCGCCATGTCCTCGCCGCTTACCTGCGCGCCGCTCTTGGCATAGAACACCGCGCCAGGCACTTCGCCAAAACGCTCGTCAGGAAGACCGAACACGCTCGCTTCGGACACTTCGGGATGTTCGTACAGCGCCGCTTCCACCTCGACACAGCTGATATTCTCACCGCCGCGAATGATGATGTCCTTCTTGCGGTCAACGATATAAAGATAGCTATCCTCGTCGAGATAGCCGAGATCGCCGGTGCGGAAATACATATCATCGGTAATGGCTTCCCTGGTCGCGGCGTCATTTTCCCAATAGCCCAGGAAATTGCAGACCGAGCGAATGCACACTTCGCCGACTTCGCCCTGCGGCAATGGTTTTCCGTCATCGTCCAGTATGGCAAGATCCACCAAGGGCCGCGAAGCGGTGCCCGTACTGTTCGGCTTGGCCAGATAATTCTCGTTGAAATTGCCGCAACCCACAGCGTTGGTTTCAGTGAGGCCATAACCCAGCAGCGGAAAGGCCCAGTCCATTTCCTTTTTGATTTTCTTCACATGCTCAACCGGGCGCGGCGCACCGCCCGCGGCAAAAGCCGTACATGTTGTCAGGTCATATTTACCCCGGTTGGGATGTGTCGCCATTTCAAAACTCATCAACGGCACGCCCACAAAATAGGTGACCTGCTCTTTCTCGATAAGCCGCATCGCCTCTTCCGCATCCCATTTCGGCATCAGCACCAGCTTGCGGCCAATGCCGATGCTTTGCAGCAAGACCGGAATTTCCGCGGTTACATGGAATAACGGCACGTTGAGCAATGTCGCGGGCTGGCTTGTCGGCGCCTCACCCTTCATGGTCAGCAATTGCAGTGCCATCATCGTTTGCGAGATATAGTTGAATACACCCTGCACCACGCCGCGATGGTCGCTATAGGCACCTTTTGACTGGCCGGTGGATCCTGATGTGAACAGGATGGTGGCCAAATCATCGGGGCCGACTTCGGGCAGGGCGGCATCGGCAGACCCGCGTGCGAGCACATTTTTCAGCCCTTCATCGGGCAGGCAGTCATGGTCGAACAGAATGATTTCCGCACCGCCTATATCTTCGCCGTCCAGCCGCGCTGCACGCTGCGCATCCGCCAGTACCAGCTTGCACCCGACACTGTTGATACCTGCGGCAAGCTCCGCGCCCTGCCACCAGCCATTGAGCAATGTCGATACACCGCCCGCCATCAAAATCGCCATATGCCCGACAATCCAGTTCGCCGAATTGCGGGCGGCGATACCGATTCGGTCACCTTTTTCGACACCGCAGCCTGATACCAATGCCTTGGCCACCCGGTCAGCCGCCATATAGACCTCACCAAAAGTCAGGCGCAGATCGCCATCAACCAGGAATTCCTTGTCCTTGTTATCCCCCAGGCAGAAATGCGCGAAATAGTGCGGCAGTGCGGGGGGTGCAGCTGCCAGCATCGGCATTTTCGTGCCACCGCGATCCACATCGACAGTCGCCAGCGGCGCACCGTCGGCTGTCAATGCATCCATCACCTGGTCCAGCATTACATCGAGCTCTGTCGGCATATTTCATCTCTCCTATTGGTCTTCTCGTTTTCCCCTACTATGGAGAGTAAAACCTATGGAGAAAAGAGTTGATACTAACATTATTGTCATCCGCGGGTGAATTTACGCAATTTTCTGACCTTGGCCTGTCCCCTGACATATTCACAATCGGTGGATTCAGCCTGAAATGGTATTCCATGGCCTATCTGGCCGGGATTCTTATCGGCTACTGGTATCTCACAAAGCT
Organism: uncultured Sphingomonadaceae bacterium; assembly: GCA_947497085.1. Lineage (GTDB taxonomy): Bacteria > Pseudomonadota > Alphaproteobacteria > Sphingomonadales > Sphingomonadaceae > Alg239-R122. Next base: position 518,648 of record CANMFE010000002.1, on the reverse strand, counting down.
GATTGCCCAGCCCGGCGCGCCCATGGCACGGCGGCATGCGGATGACTTTATCCTGTATGCAACACTTGGCATCATTCTTGGTGGACGGTTGGGCTATATCTTTTTCTACCAACCGGAAATCCTGCAAAACCCGGTCGACATATTAAAGCTATGGGAGGGCGGCATGTCGCTGCATGGAGGGATGCTTGGCGTTATCCTTGCCATATGGTGGTTCACCCGGCGCAATGGCCTCAGTTTCCTGCGCATCTGCGACTATATTGCCTGTGTCATCCCGTTCGGTCTTTTCTTTGGACGTCTTGCCAATTTCGTGAATGGCGAACTGTGGGGCCGCACTACCGATGTGCCGTGGGCCATCATCTTCAACACAACCGGTGGCGGCGCAGAGCCGCGCCACCCCAGCCAGCTTTATGAAGCCGGGCTTGAAGGATTGCTGATGTTCGCAATTCTCTGGTTCCTGTTCTGGAAAACGGACGCACGCTACAAACCCGGTTTGCTGGTCGGTACGGCAGCGCTTATCTATGGTCTAAGTCGGTTTACTGTCGAATTTTTCCGCCAGCCTGATGCGCATCTTACAGAATTTGCACAAAATACAGGGCTGACTATGGGGCAATGGCTCACTGTCCCGATGATCCTGATCGGGCTTGTGCTGGTCTTTACCGCGCTGCGCCGCACACCCGCCAGCAAGGACATGGTCACCGGATAATGCTTCCGCCCAGCGGCCTCGCCCAGCGCCTGATGCGCACGATTGAGGCAACCGGCCCGATCCCGGTGGCGCAATATATGGCCGAATCAAATGCGCATTATTATGCATCCGGCGATCCGCTGGGTGCGGACGGTGATTTCATCACCGCACCGGAAATCAGCCAGATGTTCGGGGAGCTTGTCGGGCTCTGGCTCGCGGACCTGTGGCTGCGTGCCGGAAAGCCGGCGCATTGCCACTATGTGGAGTTTGGCCCCGGACGCGGTACATTGGCCAGCGACGCATTGCGGGCAATGCGGAAATTCGGGCTTGGTCCCGATATGCATTTTGTGGAAACCAGCCCCGCCCTGCGCGCGAAGCAGAAAGACGCCCATCCACAGGCGGTTTTCCATGATGATATGGAGACACTGCCCGATAATGGCCCGCTGCTGATCGTCGCCAATGAATTTTTTGACGCGCTGCCGATTCATCAGGTAATCGCCACCCATTCGGGATGGCGTGAGCGGGTGGTGGCACGCGATGGACAGAAATTCATCCCGCTACCCGGCGCGCGGCCAATGGATAGGGCAGTTCCTGAAAAATTCGCCCAGTCGTCGCCTGGCACCATATTGGAAAGCTGTCCCGCGGCCATCGCGATCGCTGCTGAAATTGCGCGGCGATTGCAACAGCAGGGCGGCGGAGCACTGTTTATCGATTATGGCTATACCGAAACCCGCAGCGGCAGCTCTTTACAGGCAGTGGCCGCGCACGAAAAAACCGACCCCTTTACCTGCCCCGGTCAGATTGACCTGACCGCACATGTGAATTTCGAAGAGATTGCGCAGGCCGGCAGAGGACAGGGCGCGTATATAGCCGGGCCAATGGCACAGGGTGAATGGTTGCGCGCACTCGGTATTGACCAGCGTGCCGCCGCATTGAAGGCGCAGCATCCGGCCGCAGTGGATGAAGTGGACGCAGCGCATCACCGGCTGACATCGCCTGAGGAAATGGGGGAACTGTTCAAGGTGCTGGCCTATGCGGCGACAGACTGGCCTATGCCGGAAGGATTTACAGGCAGCTAAGCCCGTTCAGGCCGGATCAGCCCACCCAGTCGGATATGTCCACCGCAACACGGTTTGCTGCACGGTTGAGCGCCGTACCAACAGGTCCGGCTTCGGGTGCAGACACATTTTCGCGCGCCTCAAAGCGCCGCTTTTCAACTTCACCCGCGCCTGAACGACGGATCGCATCAAACGTCACAACCACCTGGGCCGTGCGGGCGTCATAGCCAAAATCGATCAGCGTGCCGGAAATACGCGAAGAGCTCTGCCCCGAAATTTCCACCTTGTCGAGCACCAGCCGCCCCGAACGCGCGGCAATGGTTTCGGACAATAATGTGCGGAACAGACGGCTTGGGCGGTCCACCCAGACCGCCTCTTTCAGATAGGCAATCGAACTGTCGTCAATCTGCACCGGCACGCGCAGGTTATCCAATTTACGCTCTGTCGTCGGCATGTCGACGATGATCGCACTGGCCACCGGGCCGCTGCGCGATGTGCCCGCCGCGATCTCGCTATCAGGCGTAAGCGTCAGCAGCGATGGCGGCGGCTCGCTGCCAAAACTGACACAGCCTGTGAGCGTGACCACCGCCAGTGCGGGAATGACCAAAGATTTAAAAATCTGTTTCATGCGTTTTCCACCTGAATGGCTCATGGTTCATAATCCGGCAGTTTAGGCGATGCGAGCAGCGACCCCGCCCCCTCCTGGTCCAGCCGCTCGGTAATCGCGGTCAGCGAATTGCTCATCTCCTGAAGCTCGCGCATCAGCGCTTCGGCTTCGGGCAGGGTCGTGGTGCGCACCTGCTGCATCACGGGCCGCGTTTCGGCGAGTGTCTGGCTAAGCTCTGCCGCGCTTTTCCGCGCCGCATCCAGCGTTTTGCGCAGGTCCGCTGCCAGTGGCCTACCCTCATTGTCGAGCAGGTTCTGCGCCGACCCTGACAGCTTGCTGAATTCGGCCAGACTCTGGTCCGCATTTTTGAGCGTTGCCTGCAACTGCTGCATGGTACGGCTGATTTCGGGTGCCTGATTTGCCAGATTGCCAGTCAGGCGTTCCGTGTTTTTAAGCATCCCGCTGATTGTTTCCTGATTGTCATCACTCAGCACCTTGGTCAACTGTTCGGTCAGCGTCGCCAGTCGCTCAATCAGCACCGGCGCGCTGTTCAGCAATTCGCCGAGCGCGCCCGGTTTGGTGGGAATGACAGGTACGCCTTCCGGCCCCAGCTCGACAATTTCGGGGGCGCCTTGTATCGCGCCGTCCAGTTGTATGACAGGCGGCGCGGTAAAGCTGACATTCTGTATAGTGGCAGTTGTCCCCTGCAGAACCGGAATGCTTTCATCCACCACGATACGCACGCGCACAAACTGCGGGTCTTTCTGCCACAGCGCGATTTCCTCCACCTGCCCCGCCGGTACGCCCGAGTAGGACACGCCCGACCCCTTGGCGAGGCCGCTCACCGATTGCTTGAAAAATATGTCATATTCTTTCTGGCTCGCATTGCCGAACTGGACAATCCAGACAATGAACAGCGCCAGCGCCGCCAGCAACGCCAGCGTCACTGCGCCTACCCAAATGTGATTTGCACGCGTTTCCATAAAGCCGTTATGCCCCTTTCAAACCGCATATGTCCATGGCCTTGCCGCAAGCTACGCCATATTGCGCAAAATCAGGCATTTTCGCGTGCCTCCTTGCGCTTTTGCGATGCGATGGCGGCGCGCCCGCGTGGGCCGTTGAAATATTGCTGTATCCATGGATGATCCGTCGCCAGCAGCTCGTCAATCGTGCCCACCGCAATCACCTGCCGGTCGGCAAGCACCGCAACGCGGTCACAAATCTCGTAAAGCGTGTCGAGGTCATGGGTGATCAGGAACACTGTGAGGCCGAGTGTCTGCTGCAGCTTTTTGGTCAGTTCATCAAATGCCGCCGCGCCAATCGGGTCCAGCCCGGCGGTCGGCTCATCAAGGAATAACAGGTCGGGATCAAGCGCCAGCGCACGTGCCAGCCCGGCACGCTTACGCATGCCCCCCGACAGCTCAGATGGATATTTGGCCGCAGCTTCGGGCGGAAGACCGCTCAAGGCGATTTTATAGAGCGCGATCTCATCGAGCAATTTGGCGTCCATGTCAGGATAGAATTCCTTGAGCGGAACCTGTACATTTTCGGCAACGGTAAGCGTCGAAAACAGCGCCCCGCCCTGAAACAATATGCCCCAGCGCGAGCGCACACTGCCATCCGATTCTTCCTCGTCAAGCACATGCGTGCCAAACACTTCAATCGTGCCCGCCTGCGGCTTTTGCAGACCGATGATCGAGCGCATCATCACCGATTTGCCCGTGCCGGATCCGCCAACCACGCCCAGAATTTCGCCTTTGTGCACATCCAGCGACAGGTCATCATGAATCACCTGATCGCCAAAGGCGTTGCGCAGCCCCGATATCCGCACGGCATAATCGGCCTGCTCGACCAGCTCCTTGGCTTCCTGTAGCTCATTTTGCTCTTCGCTCATGCCCAGATCACCCCTATGCCCAGCCGACCCAGGTAAAAAATACCGCGAAAAATGCATCCAGCACGATCACCATGAAGATCGCCTGCACCACCGCCGCCGTGGTCCTGAGGCCAACTTCCTCTGCATTGCCCTTTACCTGCATCCCTTGAAAACAGCCCGAGAGCGCGATGATCGCGCCGAACACGGGCGCCTTGATAAGACCGACCCAGACATCATAGAGCGGCACCACTTCGCGGATACGCTGCACAAATGTTGCGGGGGGAATATCGAGCGAAATCCAGCTCAGCAATCCGCCGCCAATCATGGCCAATATGCACGAATAAAATCCCAGCAACGGCATCATGAGTACGCTCGCCAGAAAGCGTGGCAGCACCAGCGCTTCCATCGGTGAAACACCAATGGTGCGCATCGCATCGACTTCCTCGGTCAGCTTCATCGTGCCAAGCTGCGCCGCGAATGCCGATCCGGAGCGGCCCGCCACCATGATTGCCGTCATCAGCACGCCCAATTCGCGTAAGGTCAGGCGGCCCACCAAATTGATGGTATAGACTTCCGCGCCAAACTGCCTGAGCTGGACTGCACCCTGCTGCGCAATCACGATGCCGATCAGGAAGCTCATCAGCCCGATAATGCCCAGCGCGCTGACGCCCACCAGCTCAAACTGCCGCACCAGCGCCTTGAACCGGAAACGGCCGGGGTGCAGCAGCACCGCAAAAAACGAACGCACCAGACCGCCAAAAAAGCTGATCATCCCGACAAAAGTCGTCATTGCCAGCAGCACGGCCTCACCGGTTTTTTTCATGGCATAAATCGGCGGGATCGGCCGTTTTTCCCGAATAGTCCCGCCATTGTCGGCTTGGCCCACGGCTTCGATCAGGCGGTCCTGGTCATCGTCGCCGCCGACAATCGGCGCCGCATGGTCACGGGCAAGTCGGTAGCAGAGCCATGCGCCTACCGTATCCATTTTCTCGACGCCGGAAATATCGATTTCGGTAACAGGCCCTTCAATCGCATCCAATTGCTGCGACAGACCACCAATATCCGCAATATCGAGATCGCCTGAAAACAGCACACGCTGAGTGCCATCGTCTAGCGGTTCAATGGTGAAATCGGCTGCATTACCCATGGCATATATCTTTGCGGTAAAATGCACATAACCACAACCCTCAACCGCAACGCCTTGTGCAATGCGTTATCGATATAACGGCCGCGCATATCGCATAATGAACAAAAACAGATTGTCACTTCTGCGCGGTGATGCGAAAAGGCTTTATGCAGAAAATCGCAATTTACGACATGGACCGGACCATTACGCGGTCGGGCACCTACACACCGTTTCTGATATTTGTCTCCTTGCGCAAAGCGCCCTGGCGGCTGCTGCTCGCACCGCTTGCCCTGCTGTGCATGGCGCTTTATGCGTTCAAACTCATATCGCGCGCGAAGCTGAAAGAGCTTAATCTCATACTGTTGATAGGCGGCCGGTTCGACAGGCGTAGTATCGAGCCACAGATTAATGAATATGCCGCACGCACCATTGCTGACAACAGCTATACCGAAGCGGTGGCACAGGTCGAGACCGACCGGGAAAATGGCTGCCGGCTGGTACTGGCGACGGCAAGTTATCATTTATATGTGGACGCCATTGCCGCCCGACTCGGCTTTGACGATGTGATCGCCACCGAGCTGCAGCACGATGGCACTGAGGTTGTGGCGCGCATCATAAACGAAAACTGTTATGACGAAGCCAAGCTGCGCAAGATAAAGGCGTGGATGGAGCGCGAAGGGCTGGCGCGCGAAAATTGCGATATCCGCGCCTATAGCGACCATATTTCCGATATGCCGATGCTGGAATTTGCCGATCATCCGGTTGCCACCAACCCGTCGGCGGCGCTGCGGCGCGAAGCCGCCTCACGCGGGTGGCCCATTCATGACTGGAACTGAATAATATCATCGCCGCCCTTGGCAGCTCCATGCAAAACCCCCATTAAAGGCCAATGCCACCGCAGGAAAACAGCTCCAAAGATACAAAGCTGCCCGATAATATCTGGCCAACGCTGAAACGCTTCCTGCCTTATTTATGGCCAAGGGATGCGCCGGGTCTGCGCATCCGTATCATTATTGCCCTGGCATTGGTATTGGTGAGCAAGGCGATTATCCTTACCATGCCGTTCGCCTACAAGGCCGTGATCGACAATATGACCGATGGCACGCAGGCCGTGCTGGCGCTGCTTTTCGCCTTTGTTGCCGCCTATGCAGGCGCCCGTTTTGCCGCTGTCCTGTCGGACAATATGCGCAATATCGCCTTTGAAAAAGTGGGGCAGGTCGCAACGCAGAATCTGGCGTCCCACGTATTTCGCCGCCTGCACCGCCTGTCACTGCGTTTCCACCTGTCGCGGCGTACGGGCGAGATAACCAAGATTATCGAACGCGGCACCAAAAGCATCGACACCATGCTCTATTTCTTGCTGTTCAACATTGCCCCTACCGCGATCGAGTTAACTGCCGTGCTCATCATTTTCGGCGTAAAGTTTGGCGCAGGACTGGTGGTGGCCACTCTGGTGATGGTGATGGCCTATATCATCTTTACCCAGCGCGTGACCGACTGGCGCAATGAACTGCGTGCCGAAATGAACAACATGGACGGACAGGCACTGGGCCGCGCAGTGGATTCGCTGCTGAATTATGAAACCGTGAAATATTTCGGCGCGGAAGACCGTGAGGCAGCGCGCTATGATACAGCCGCGCGCGAATATGCCAATGCCGCGATAAAATCGGAAAATTCGCTCGCCCTTCTTAATGTCGGGCAATCGCTTATCACCAACCTCATGATGTTCGCCGCCATGGCCTATTCGGTCTGGGGCTGGTCTCAGGGACGCTTCACCGTGGGCGACCTGGTGCTTATCAACACATTGCTGATGCAGCTGTTCCGCCCGCTCGACCTGCTTGGCATGGTGTACCGGATGATCCGGCAGGGCGTTGTCGATATGCAGGCGATGTTCGACCTGATCGACACCGATGCCGAAGTGGTGGATGCACCGGATGCGCGGCCGCTCAGCATAGACAGCCCTGCCATCCGCTTCACCGATGTACATTTCGGCTATAATGATGAACGCAAAATCCTGAACGGCCTGAGCTTCGAAGTGCCCGCAGGCCGGACGCTGGCCATTGTCGGGCCATCGGGCGCGGGCAAATCGACCATCGCACGGCTGCTCTACCGCTTTTATGATCCGCAGCACGGGCGCATCGAAATTGACGGGCAGGATATTGGCCATGTCACACAGGAATCGCTGCGCGCCGCCATCGGCATCGTGCCGCAGGATACGGTGCTGTTCAATGACTCTATCGGCTATAATATCGCCTATGGCCGCGCCGATGCCGGACCGCCAGACATTGAGCGCGGTGCACAGGGCGCGGCAATTGCGGACTTTATCGAAAAACTGCCACAGGGATATGACACCCAGGTGGGCGAACGCGGGCTGAAATTGTCGGGCGGCGAAAAACAGCGCGTGGCAATCGCGCGGACATTGGTGAAAGACCCACCCATATTGATCTTGGACGAAGCAACTTCCGCGCTCGACAGCCGTACCGAAGCCGAAATCCTCACCACGCTGCGCGGCGTGGCGGCGGGCCGGACCACCATTACCATCGCGCACCGGCTGTCCACGATCACCCATGCCGATGAGATACTGGTGCTGAAAGATGGCACGGTGGCCGAACGCGGCACCCACCGCGACCTGCTTGGCAAGGGCGGGCTATATACCGAGATGTGGGAAAGACAGGCGCAGGAAGCGGCGGAGGTTTAATTTCATTCTCCCGTCATCCTGAACTTGTTTCAGGATCCATTTTCAAACTATGTTCAGTTTTTCGAGAAGGCCGCAGCGTGTGCGGCAAAATTCGCACTCAACAATACGCAACGGTCTGCAACTGCGCAATGGATCCTGAAACAAGTTCAGGATGACGCGTTACAGATTATTTTTGCACAGCCTATATTCCCCCTTCACCCTGCCGCGTGACCCCGCTACCAACCGGATGTGACTTCCGACCTGCTTCCCCTTCTGAAATCCACCTTCGGCTATGACAGCTTTCGCGGGCGACAGGCCGATGTGCTCGCCCGCGTCATGGCGGGGAAGAATACGCTCACCATCATGCCAACCGGCGCAGGCAAGTCGCTATGCTATCAGCTGCCTGCGGTAGCGATGGACGGCACTGTGGTGGTCATATCGCCGCTGATCGCGCTGATGCATGACCAGCTGCGCAGCGCCGAAGCGGTCGGCATCCGCGCCGGAACGCTCACGTCCGCCGACAATAACCGGGAGGAGACCATTGCCCGGTTGCGCGCAGGCGAACTCGACCTGCTCTACGCTGCGCCCGAACGTGCATCGCAGGAAAGCTTTCGCAATCTTCTGGGCAGTACCAATATCGCCTTATTTGCCATTGATGAGGCGCACTGCGTATCCGAATGGGGGCATGATTTCCGCCCGGATTACCGCCTGCTGCGACCGCTGCTCGACCATTTTGCCGATGTGCCACGCCTGGCGCTGACCGCCACGGCCGACGCACATACCCGCAGCGATATATTGAAGCAGCTGGGCATAGAAGAAGACGGAATGGTCATTGCCGGTTTCGACCGGCCCAATATCCGCTATTCGATAAGCCCTCGCCAGGGATTGACGCGGCAGATTGGCGATCTGGTGGCGAACAACAGCGGCCCCGGCATTATCTATGCCCCCACCCGCGCGGCGACTGAGAAAATGGCCGCGCAGATCACAAAGACTGGCCGTAATGCGCGCGCCTATCATGCTGGGCTCACCCCTGAAATCCGCGCAAAAAACCAGGCCGATTTTGTCGTGTCCGAGGATATGGTGATGGTCGCCACTATCGCTTTCGGCATGGGTATCGACAAGCCCGATGTGCGCTTTGTCGCGCATGCGGGCCTGCCCAAATCGATTGAGGCCTATTATCAGGAAACGGGCCGTGCGGGCCGTGATGGCGACCCTGCCGAAGCGCATCTTTTCTGGGGGGCGGAAGATTTCGCAAGGGCAAGGCAGCGGCTCAGTGAAATGGACAACGCGCGCCAGAAAAGCGAACGCACGCGCCTGTCCACGCTTGGTGCACTGGTCGAAACGGCCACATGCCGCCGCGCAGTTCTGCTTCGTCATTTCGGTGAAGATCCGCCCACCTCATGCGGCAATTGTGACAATTGCCTTGGCGCGCCCGAAACGCGCGATGTCACCGAATTGTCGCGCAAATTCCTCTCCGCCGTTTACCGGACAGGTGAAAGCTATGGCGTCAATTATCTTGAAGCGGTGCTAACTGGGCGGCAGGATGAAAAAATCCTGAGCCGCCGCCATGACCAGCTTTCGGTCTATGACATTGTCGGCGATGATGAAGCGCCGCTGATCAGGCCGGTGTCGCGCTCTCTTCTCATGCGCGATGCGCTGCGCAATACCGAGCATGGCGGGTTGATGTTCGGTCCCGAAGCACGTGCCATATTGAAAGGCGAGGCAGAGGTGGCCATCATCGAACCGCCCAAACGCAAAAGCAGAAAACGTGCGCGCGGCAGTTCGCCCAATCCCGTGGGTGATCCACTGTTTGATGCATTGCGCGCGCTCAGAACGCAGCTGGCGCAGGAGCAGAGCGTGCCGCCCTATGTGATTTTCCATGACAGCGTGCTGCGCGATATGACCGGTTTCAAACCGCAGACGCTTAGCGCGCTATCGGAACTTCCCGGCATTGGCGCGCGCAAACTGGAAAATTATGGTACAGCGTTTCTGGATGTAATTTTGGAGCATGGGGCATGAAACATTCCCGCATATTCAGATATACTATGTTGGCCAGCGTGATGCTGCTTGCTGCCTGCCAGACAGCAGACAAGGCAGATATTGCGCCATCACCCGTCACAGCCGAATATGACGGGAAAATCCCCAAGACAGGGGTATGGAAAGATTTTTACAGCGACCCGCGTGACCCCGGCATTCCCCATGATGTCCGTGTTTTCATTACGAAAACACAGGCGTGCGGGCATTTTAGCGGTGAAGAACCCTATGATACCGAACGCCGCGCGTTCCTGCGCAAGATGATAAATGAAAACTGCACCGGGCTGCCCGACACACATGCGGCGCTGCGCCGCAATTATGCCGGAAGCACCTCGTTACTGGCAGTCATAACCGAAGTATGGGCAATTATGGGTGAGGCGGAGACCGTGCCGTGAAGATATATCTTGCCATGGCCATTATGATATGCGCTTCGCTCACAGCATGTCAGGGCAATGCGCCCGAACAGGCGGAAAAACCCGCCGAGACGCAAAAGGAAACGACAATGTTCAGACCGCTGACCGACACCATGCGTGTATCTCCGCAAATCACTCTGGATCAGGTGGCCACCGCCAGGGAGGAAGGCATTACGCTCATCATCAACAATCGCCCCGATGGTGAAGCCGAAGACCAGACGCCGGGTGCGGATATAGAAGCCGCAGCAAAAGCAGCGGGCATCGACTATCTCGCCATTCCCGTCACGCATAGCGGTTTTTCGATGCCGCAGGTCGATGCCATGATTGCCGCGCTTGAAAAAAGTGAAGGCAAGGTGCTTGCCTATTGCCGCTCAGGCACGCGCTCAACGCTGTTATGGGCCTTGTCTCAGGCAAAGCAGGGCGCAAATCCGGCGCGTCTTTCCGCCGATGCAGCCAGGGCGGGCTATGACCTGACCCCGGTCCGTCCGATGCTCGACGCACTGGCAGCCAGCGGCGACTGATCGCATATGGACTGGCTGGTACTTTCAGGTTCCCTGATCGCGATTTTTGCCGTGGCGGCACTGGTCCATTTTCTGCGGTTGGGCGAAGCCGCAATCAAAGATGCTGCCCATGCCATGCGCCTTGCCGAGGATAATCTGTCCGGATTTGAAGCGGAATGGGCGGTGCTGTCAGCCGATGGGGCCGCCGCCATTGTGCGCGGAACCGGCGATGATATTGCACTGGTCAAACGTCATGGCGCACAGTTTGCACTGCGCCAGGTCAGCCGCCCGCTCACCGTTGTTCAGGACGGCAGCGCGCATATGGTCGATAGCGGCGAACTCAGCTTCGGCCGGGTCTCGCTTGAACTTGCAAAACAGGATGCTGACAAACTGCTGACATTAGTGTAAGCAAGCATTATGGAACCGAATCTACCTAGTCCTACCGAACTTGCCGTGCCAGGATTTATTATCCTGATACTGCTTGAGATATTCATCATCCGCGCGCGCAACAAGCGCGGCTATGAAGCGCGCGACACGCTGACCTCGCTCCTGCTGGGCCTCGGCTCGACCATTGCGGGCGCGCTCACCGCTGGCATCATGTTCGCCATCGCCATGTGGGTGTACCAGTACCGGATTTTCGATTTCGGCTTTGTCTGGTGGGCCTGGCCGCTCGCCTTCGTGGTCGATGATTTTGCCTATTATATCAAGCACCGGCTGGGCCACCGCATGCGCTGGATGTGGGCCGCGCATGTAATCCACCATTCGAGCCAGCATTATAATCTTTCCACCGCGCTGCGCCAGACATGGACGAATATCCTGACGCCCGGTTTTATCATCAGTCTGCCTCTGTTCCTGCTCGGCTTCCATCCGCTGATGGTCGCTTTTGTCGCGGGCATCAACCTTGTTTACCAGTTCTGGATTCATACCGAGGCCATCGACAAAATGCCGCGCTGGTTTGAGGCGGTGATGAATACGCCCAGCCACCACCGCGTCCATCACGCCACCAATCCGCGCTATCTCGACAGCAATTATGCCGGTGTTTTCATCATCTGGGACAGGATGTTCGGCACATTTGTACCGGAAACTGACGAAGAGGAAATCCGGTACGGAATTGTCAAACAGCTGGGCAGTTTCAACCTGCTCTGGGCCGCATTCCATGAATGGGTGGGTATCACGCGCGATGTCTGGAACGCGCCGGGCCTGAAGAACAAGTGGAACTATCTTGTCCAGCCGCCCGGATGGAGCCATGATGGCAGCCGTGACACCAGCGACATCATAAAGGATCGCTGGCGCGCGAAAACCATGCAGGAAAGCAAAGCAAGGCTCCGGGCTGAATTTGCCGAGCCGGCGGAGTAACCAGATGGACATTGACTTTGAGGTTATAACGTCCACCGGCGACCGCGTCCTGGAACAGGGCGACATGCTCGCGCAGCTTTGTGTGCAGATTTTCGATGATTTTGATCTGACCTACCTGCATGGTCATTTGCCGCATATTGGCGGCTCTGCCCTGCATCTTGCAGTGAATACTGAAGGCCAGCCTATCGGGTTCAAACTGGGTTACCGGCGTGCGCCCGCATTATTCTATTCATGGCTCGGCGGCGTCATTCCCGCAATGCGACGACAGGGTGTCGCGGAGCGCCTTATGATCAGACAGCACGATTGGGCACGCAGCCAAGGCTACAAACACGTCGAAACGCGCACTCGCGCCGATAATAATGCAATGATTATCCGCAACCTGAAAAGCGGATTTCATATTGTTGGCCATGACACTGACCCAAATGGCCGACCAATCGTTATACAGCGGATTGCGCTTGTTTAATCACTCAGTTAAACCTTGCGGTGAGAGGATAGCGCATGGCGGATTATGATATTATCGTAATAGGGGGCGGGTCCGCCGGCAGCGCGGTGGCCGGGCGGCTGAGCGAAGATCCGAAGCTGAAAGTCTGCCTGCTTGAAGCGGGCGGGCGCAACAATAACTGGATCATCAAGACGCCGGGCATGATGCCCTTTATCCGCAATTCAGCCAATTACAAATATGACACTGTCCCGCAAAAGGGGCTGAACGGACGCATCGGATATCAGCCGCGCGGGCGCGGCCTTGGTGGCTCTTCCGCGATCAATGCGATGGTCTATATCCGCGGCAGCAAATGGGATTATGACAACTGGGCCGCCATGGGCGCGACCGGATGGTCCTATGACGACGTGTTGCCCTATTTCAAACGGGCGGAAAATAATGAGCGCGGGGGTGATGATTATCATGGGGGAGATGGCCCATTACATGTCAGTGACCAGAAATGGCCCAACCCCGGTAGCGAGGTTTTTGTCGAAGCTGCCGCCCGGTTGCAACTGCCACTGAATGAAGATTTTAACGGCGAAAGCCAGGACGGCTTTGGTTTGTATCAGGTGACGCAGAAAGACGGCGAGCGCTGGAGCTCGGCACGTGCCTATGTCGAACCGCACCGCGAGACGCGCACCAACCTGGATATCCGTACCGGCGCACTGGTCGAAAAAATACTGTTCGAGGGCAGGCGCGCGGTCGGCGTGCGGCTGAAGAAAAGCTTTGGCCGCCATGAAGAATTGCGCGCAAACAAGGCAGTCGTCCTGTCAGCAGGCGCCTTTAACAGCCCGCAGATATTGATGCTGTCGGGCATTGGCCCTGCCGCGCATTTGCAGGAACACGGCATTGCCGCGATTCATGACATGCCGGACGTTGGCCAGAATTTGCAGGACCATCTGGATTATGTGGCAAGCCTGGAAACCGATTCCAAAGACCTGATCGGGGATTCGCTGGCCGGAACCGCGCGTATGGCAAAAGCCATGCTGGAGCACCGGCTCAGGAAAACAGGTATCTTTACGACGCCCTATGCCGAAGCCGGCGGCTTCTGGCGGACAGACCCGGCATTGCCTGCCCCTGATGTGCAATATCATTTCGTGCCCGCCATGCTGGAAGACCATGGCCGTGAGAAAGTGAAAGGGCATGGTTTCAGCTGCCATGTCTGTATTCTCCGCCCGGAAAGCAGCGGCACTGTCGGCCTGAACAGCGCGGACCCCGCCGCGCCGCCGCGTATCGACCCCAATTTCCTGGATGATGAACGCGATATGGCGGTGATGCGCACGGGAATACGGCAGATGTACCGCATCTTCGATACGCCGCCTCTCTCGGACTATCAGGCCTGTGACCGCCACCCGATCGATTTAGGGGATGACGCCGCGCTTGATGCCATCATCCGCGCCAGGGCGGATACTGTCTATCATCCCGTCGGCACCTGCCGCATGGGCAGCGATGATACGAGCGTGGTCGACCCGCAGCTGCGCGTGCGCGGCATGGAGGGGCTATACATCGCCGATGCCAGCATCATGCCCAAAATCGTCAGCGGAAATACCAATGCGCCGAGCATCATGATCGGCGAGCGATGCGCGGATTTCGTGACAAAGCATCTCAGAACATGATGCAACCCATGCCTGCCACCTGCCGGAGGTGAATCAAGCTCTATTGCTGATTTTTCACCAACTGTTCCAGTGTCTTCGCCAGTGCGAACATGCTGCCCTGGTCCTGTGCAAAATTTGACAGTGCCACAAAACTGAAACCGCCTTCTATTTTATGGACGGCAACCATCTTTGTCGCGCCATTGGAACCGGATTGCCAGGAATATGCCTTCCCATCAATATGCTTTACACGACCGCCAAACGCATAATCCTCTTCTGCAGTCTGCACCTTCGAAAAGCGCTTCAAGCCTGCTTTCCCGAACAGCTTGCCCGAATATAGCGCAGACATGAATGACAGCATATCCGGGGCATTGACATAGGTGCCGCCACCAATGAATGGCGGTAAAGGATAGTCAGTCTTTATCGAGCCATTTGCATTAAAGCCGATCGCAGCATTTGCAATAACTGCACCATCTTTGTTCAGGCTTCCTGTAAAACTGCCACTTGCGCGCATGTCCGCAGGCGCAAAAACATATTCTCTAAGCACCTGTCGCATCGGCTTACCCGTGACTCTTTCCAATATATGATGCACAAAGATCCAGTTGCTGTTCACATAGTCAAACCGTTCGCCTGGTTCGAATTTCAGATCTCCATTCGCATATCTTTTTATACCCTCACCTACACCGAAGCCATATCCCAGCGAATCTATGGTGGCTGAAGGATCCTGTTGCAGACCACTGATCATTTTACCCATGGCCCGCCTATACTCTTCATCGGAGAGACCGGAGCGGTTGGATAGAAGATGCGCCAATGTCAGTTTGTCGCCAATGTCGCGGCGATATTCGGGAAGATAACGTGAAATCGGCGCGTCAATGTCAAGAACCCCTTTTTCAGCAAGCACAAAAACCGCAGCTGAAGCAAGAAGCTTTCCCACCGAACCTGTCTGGAACACAGAGTCGTGATTCAGCTCGCGGCCTGTATCTTTTTCTGCACTACCAGCCACGTAAGTGAAGTCTGAAATGCCATGTGTCCGCAGCTTTATGACACCATTAAAGTTATTTTCCGCTGCCCATTTTTGAACATGGAGCTTCACTTTTTGATTCAGGTCCTGTGCGGAAACAACTGCCTCGACTGTTGCCAGTTCCGTGGCCGCACTGTTCTGCACCCAGCCAGAGGCAAGCAGCAATGACATGAGAAAAGAGGTTTTTGGGATTTTCATATCTGTCTCCTTCCCGTGCCCACAAACTGTGTTATTGATATAACACAGTTTGTCAATTTATATTATGCACATATGAGTAGGGCCGGAACTTTCGCCCCGGCCCTACTCACTGACAATGTTGAAGCCTCAGAAGTCCTGACGGACAGTCAGGCCAAATGTGCGCGGTTGGTTAGTAGTGAATGCCAAGCGCGCCCGGCCACCACGTTCACGGTCAAATGACAGCAACGCATTTTCATCAAGCAGATTGTTGACATAGGCGATCACTGACAGCCCGCTGTCAAAGTCGATGCCTGCGCTCAGGTTGACGACTTCATAGGAGGGCAGTTTCAGATTGACGACGGTCGCATCCGTTCCGGGTGCACCGCCAAATGCAAGCCCGGAGACAAAGCTGCGCGGGTTGTTTTCCTGGTCGCTTGGCTGTGTAAAGCGGCTGCCCACATGTTGAACCGAGCCTGAAAAATAGGCTTCTGCACCCTCGCCGATCGGGAAGCTGTAGGAAGCATTGCCGGAAATCTGGAATTTCGGCACGGATGGCAGGCGATTGCCTTCACGCACCCCGCCCAAAACAGCGCCGGTACTATCCCTGACCGTAGAGTCAAACTCTGCCTCGACATAACTGCCCGAAATACCAAAGGCCAGGCCGTCTGTTGGCGAAACGGTTGTTTCAAACTCCAACCCGACCGTGTGCGCTTTTGGCGCGTTGAAAACAACACGTGACGAGCAGGTGCCTGCATCCAGGGTTACCTGAAGGTTCTTTATGTCTGTGTAGAAACCGGCCGCATTGAGGCTGAAATTTCCTGTCTGTACCTTAACACCAGCCTCATAGTTCCAGAGTGTTTCATCATCATAGTCCTGAAAACCGCCAAAAATTCTAGCGTCTGGTCCTGTCGCTCCGCCTTCACAAAGATCAAGATTAAGTGGGTCATTCACACCGCCAAGACGAAAACCTTTTGACGCCTGCGCATTAAGGGTGATCTCATCACTGACATCATATGCGAGCAGCACACGCGGCGTAACACCGCTGGACTTTGTCTTGTCACGCTGGTCATCGCTGTTCGAAAACAGCCCACCAGAAGTAAAGCGTCGCTGCTCGGCATAGTCATAATAACGTGCGCCAACTGTCACATGAAAAGCATCGGTAAGGTCGTAAGTTCCCTCGCCGAAAAAGGCGAGCTGCGCCAGATCGTATGGCAAGTCAGCATTATAAGGAGAATCCGGGCCATAGCTGCCATTTGTTGCCGCCGCTGTCCCGTCTCCCAGTATCGCATCGGTGAATACGTCATAACCCGGGGTTGGCAGCCGCTGGGCATAGGTGCGCTTGGTATTGGCATAAAACCCGCCAATCACCCATTGGAAGGGGGAATCATAATCCGAAGCGAGCCTGATTTCCTGCGTGAACGACTTCACCTTGGTCGTATCACGCAAGTTTGATGGCAGCAGCACAGCTGCATCAGGATAGCCAAGATCAACAGATACCGACCCGGTCAGCGCGCTGGCATCGCGGCTGACAAGGATATCACGATAGGTGTAGCTGGTCACCGACGTCAACGCGACACCATCCCAGGCCGCATTGACCGTCAGGTCACCAATGGTGGTTTCATCCTCAAAACCTTCTTCCAGCAAAAGATATTGTTCACGCTCATCGAAATTCACCGTCGGGCGCGTTGTCGTGAAAGGATTGGCGTAAAGATTAAAAACCTCCTGACGGTTGAAACCGTTTGTTTCGATTTTCTGGTATATCAGGCGCGGCGTGATTGTAACGCCCGGCCCAGGCTCAAACGCCACTGCAATCCTGCCGCCATAACGTTCACCATCATTTACGTCTTCCCTGACAGAACCGTTTTCACCCAGTGCATTGATGAAACCGCCATAACGGGTGTAGTAACCGACCAGCCGAACCGCGCCACCGGTACCCAGCGGCAGATTGACCATGCCTTTTAAAGAACCGCCAAAATCATCGCCATCCACCAGGTTTACATTGCCTTCTACAGATCCTTCCACAATGCCCAGTTGTGGCTGGTTGGTAATGTAACGCACCGTGCCGCCAACAGACCCCGAGCCAAATAGTGTGCCTTGCGGCCCGCGCAGAGTTTCCACACGGTTCAGGTCAAACAGGTCGAGATCAGGCGTGAACAGCGAAAGCGAGATAACCGATTCGTCGAGATAGACACCGACCTGCTCTTTCACGCCGGGCTGGTCGCGTACAATCTGCCCTGCAGAAACGCCGCGTACCGACACCTGGCTTTGGCCGGGCCCAAGATTCTGGATCGACAGACCCGCAACGTTACGCGAAATATCTTCAAGGTTGGTGGAACCGCTGCGCTGGATGTCTTCCTGCGTCTGCGCATTGATGGAAAACGGCACATCCTTGATGGAGGAATCGCGTTTTGTCGCGGTCACGATAATGACATTGCTGTCATCATTGGCTTGATCCGCATCTGCATCCTGCGCGTAGGCGGGCGCGGCCATAGCTGTCAGCGCCAGTGCGGAAACACCGGAAAAGGCAAGCGATTTCATAAAAGAGCGGTACTTTTGTGACTGTAACATAACGATTTCCTCCCAATATTATATATTTGTGCGGCGATGCTAGTGCGCCATTTGGGCGTTAATCAAGATTAATCGCTTACATTATTTTACATTTTTCCATTGTGTTGTATTTTTATCAACCCATTCACCTATCAGGGAAAATAAAAAATGGCCGGAGCGTCGCCGCCCCGGCCTTAGGTGTCAGTTCGCAGGAGGAACACCTCGAGGAATGTGCGCGCTTATGGCCCACTATCCAATTTCGTCAGTAATTATAGGCGCGCTCGCCATGCTCTCCGAGGTCCAGCCCTTCACGCTCGACTTCCTCTGTAACGCGCAGTCCCGTGACCAGCTTTGCGATGGTAAAGGCGATGGCGGAACCCACTGCGGCCCACACAATAGCGATGATGACGGATACGACCTGCCTGATAAACTGGTCGCCCAGCATATAGCTTTCATCACCCTGACCGCCCAAAACACCCAGATTGACAACCGCAACACCGACCGAGCCAATAATGCCGCCCAGCCCATGGATACCAAAAGCATCCAGGCTGTCATCAAACCCCATTTTCGGTTTCAGGCGCATCACGAACCAGCAGCAGGCGATCGCGGCAATACCGCCCAGCAGGATCGCACCCGCAGGTCCCGAATTACCCGCCGCAGGCGTTATCGCCACCAGCCCCGCAATCGCACCGGAACATGCGCCCAGCAATGAACCCTTATGTCCAAATGCGCGCTCGGTCAGCATCCAGAATAATACGCCGCCAGCGGTTGCCGCAAATGTATTGATCATGGCCAGCGCGGCATCACCATTTGCTTCCAGCGCAGAGCCCGCGTTGAAACCGAACCAGCCCACCCAGAGTAGTCCGGTGCCGATCAGTGTCATGGTCAGCGAATGCGGGGCCATCACGTCTTTCTGATACCCTACACGCTTGCCGATGATCAGCGCGCCGACCAGCGCAGATACACCTGCGTTAATGTGTACCACCGTGCCGCCGGCAAAATCAAACGCTTCCCACTGGTTCAGGATATAGCCTTCGCCATCCCAGACCATATGCGCAATCGGAAAATAGACAATGGTGAGCCAGACCGCGGCAAACACCATGAGTGCGGAAAATTTCATCCGCTCGACTAGCCCGCCCACAACCAGTGACACGGTAATGGCCGCAAATGTCATCTGGAACGCGATAAAAACATATTCGGGTATCTTGAAACCGTCACTGAACGTGTCAGCCAGCGAATCCTTGCCAACACCGTTCAGGAAGATCTTGTCAAAACCATCATAAAAAGCGTTGCCGGTGCCGCCAAAGGTGATGCTGTAGCCATAAAGGATCCATATCACCATTGCGAGTGCCGCCACGGCGAGTATCTGTGTCAGCACCGACAGCATATTCTTGGTACGCACCAGCCCGCCATAGAATAGCGCCAGACCCGGCACGATCATCGCCATGACCAGCACCGTGGCCACCATCATCCAGGCAGTGTCGCCCTTGTCGACGACCGGGGCAGCAGCCTCCACCACTTCCTGGGCCCGTACCGGCACAGCGGCAAAAGCCGCAACCACCATACCCAAAATTCCCATTTGCTTTCGCATATTCATTTCCTTCTATTCCTCGGCGCCTAAAGCGCGGTATCACCATTTTCGCCCGTGCGGATGCGCGTCGCCGCACCCAGGTCGAGCACGAAAATTTTTCCATCCCCGATCGCACCGCTATGCGCAGCGGATGTCACTGTTTCGACTATCTGCGGCGCAAGCTCGTCACTGGCTGCGACTTCAATTTTCACTTTCGGCACCATGTTGGTGGCGTATTCTGCGCCGCGATATGTTTCGGTCTGGCCTTTTTGCCGGCCGAAACCCTTCACCTCTGATACGGTCATGCCAGCCACGCCCAGATTGGTGAGCGCCTCGCGTACATCATCGAGCCGGAACGGTTTAATTATGGCAATTATATATTTCATCCTGCCCCCTGTTGCGGATTGCCTCTGTTACGAACTGCGTTGTCCGATACACAAAGCAAGGGGCATGCCAATCCATAGAAAAACATGGAAATTGGGGGTTTTGAGCAATAAAATTATATGAAACTGTTTTCAGCGCGCCTAATTTTTAGGCAAAAAAGCATGGCTGCATAAAAACAGGGCAGGATTTATTGCGCTGCAGCAATGGCTGCCAGAATCTCGGGCAAGGCTTTTTCGGTCTCCCGGTTACCGATCTCGATCAGTTCTTCCGCACGGGTAAAATTCTGGATATCAATATGGCCCACGGGCAGATTGAGCAGAACTTCGGGCGGATCAAGAGCAATGGAGTATGCGGCCAGGTTGGCAAGCGACAAACCGACCGATGCCTTCACAACCGAGATGCTGCCGGGCAGCGGCGCATCGGCTTTTTCAATCCCCGCCCCCCGCGCACGGTTGAGATAATCATTCTGCAGGCTGATCGCGACACACGGCAATCCTGGCGCGAGTTTTTTGGCGGGCGTGACCGGCACAGGGATCGCCGCGCCGCCATCGACCAGCAATTTGTCGCCGATCCTTACCGGCTTGAATATGCCGGGCAGCGACATGGACGCGCGCACCGCGGGCACGAGCGGGCCTTCGTCCAATATCACCGTATCACCCGTAATCAGGTCGGCCGCCACGACAGAGATTGGTATGGGCAGATCCGCAAATGCCATATCGCCCAGATGCTTTGTCAGTTCATTCTCGACAATTTTTCCGCCAAAAAACGCGCCGCGGCTGATCGTGGGGTCGATAAATTTTATCATCTGGCGCAAATTGGTGGAAAGCGCCATTTCCTCCAGTTCATCCATCTTGCCCGCCGCCACGCAGCTGGCGGTTATGGCACCGATGGATGTGCCCGACATGGCCGCGATTTCTATGCCAGCGGCTTCCAGCGTCTTGATAACACCGATATGCGCCCAGCCCAGCCCGGCACCGCCGCCCAATGCCAGCGTAATCTTCATGAAAGCGATTCCGGTTCTTCGGCAAGTATGGCACGCGCCACTTCCAGGTCTTCATCCAGCACCATGACGCGCACCGGGATCATGATGCCGACACTTTCGGCGATATTCATGCCCGCATCAAAACAGACAGCATGCACACCCGCCGCTTCGAGCCGACCCTGCACGATATGCGCCTCCATATTATTCGGATAACGGGCGAGTTCGACAAGAGCCATTAGCTGTCCGGTCCAAAATAACGTGTGGGCGGCGTGACCGGCAGGCCATCAATGCTCTTCGTCCGGCCTTTCATCTTTTCGGTCCAGGCATCCGCGTCCGCTCTCGCATGGTATTTCACCAAAGTGCTGCGCTCGCCTTTCAGCTCCATATACGGAACGCCATAGCCGCAGCTTGTCTGTATGCTTTCCACCGCAATATCGAAAATCTGCCGCGTGCCCGGAAGGAGTTCAAAATGCGCCGACAGCTCTTCCCATTTCGCATCATCCGGGAGCACCGGCATCGCGCGGCCATAGATGCGCAATATCAGCGCAGGGTTTGCAAAATTGCAGAACATGACCGTGATGCGGCCATCGGCAATGGCGTGCGCATGGGTTTCATTGCCCGACCCGCCCAGGTCAAGATAGGCGGCACGGTCCGGTGCAATGACGCGAAACGCATCGTACCCCTTGGGGCTAAGGTTGATCCGCGCACCTTCGGCGGCAGTCGCGACAAAAAACATGGGCTGCTGCGCAATAAAATCACGGTGCTTTTCATCCAGTGCATCAAAAAATTCGGCCATGGACGGAGCATAGCGCCATTCGCATTCCTGCGAAAGCAGGAATCCAGAGCGGTGATGCGCAAGGCTGCTCTGGACTCCTGCTTGCGCAGGAGTGCTGGATGGGTGGATTCTTTTTGTTCGCTCTCGCTCATGTCTTTATTTGATGCCCTCTCGGGCATGAGGCGGTACCAGCCCTCTCCCCCGCCCAACCTCCCGATAGTGTAATACCACTAGTATATCGGGAGGTTGGGCGGGGGAGAGGGCTGGTACCGCGTTCTCGCAGGCTTTCGCGCAGCGAAAATAGCCGTGAGGCAATCAAACCAGAAAATCACCCATCCAGGTTCGGACGCAGCCATCGCCGGGCGGTATCCATATCCACACCGCGCCGGTCCGCATATTCGGTAAGCTGGTCTTCGCCAACGCGCGCCACGCCGAAATATTCGGATTGGGGGTGGCCAAAATAGAAACCGCTCACTGCGGCTGTCGGCACCATCGCAAAACTTTCGGTGAGGGTAATGCCGGTATTGGCGGTCGCGTCCAGCATATCGAACAAAAGCGGCTTCTGGCTATGGTCGGGACAGGCTGGATAGCCGGGTGCCGGACGAATGCCGCGATATTTTTCCTTTATCAACGCTTCATTGGTAAGCTGCTCCCCCGCTGCATAGTCCCACAGCTCTGTACGGACATGCTGGTGCATCCGCTCGGCAAAAGCCTCAGCCAGCCGGTCGGCCAGCGCTTTCAGCAGGATATCCGAATAATCATCATGGTCGGCCTTGAAACGCGCCAGATGTTCTTCAATCCCATGGCCGGTCGTGACGGCAAAGCCGCCAATCCAGTCATCTGCCCCGTCAATAAAATCGGCAAGGCACATATTGGCCCTGCCCTCCCGCTTGGCGATCTGTTGGCGCAGGAACGGCATGCGCACTTCGCCCCCACCCGTGTCGATCAATACATCATCACCCGCCCGCTGGCACGGCCATAGCGCCGCCACGCCCTTGGCTGTCAGCCATTTTTCGCCAATGATTTTATCAAGCATGGCCTGCGCATCATTATAGAGGCTGGTCGCGCTTTCGCCGACCACTCCATCCTCCAAAATCGCCGGGAAATTCCCCGCCAGTTCCCAGCTGCGGAAAAATGGTGTCCAGTCGATATATTCGCGCAGGTCGGCCAGGTCCCAATCGTCATAAACATGCAGTCCGGGCTGTTTTGGTGCGGGTGCTTTGAGCGACATATCGGCTTCAAACGCGTTGGTGCGGGCATCCTCAATCGAAATCAGCTTGCTCTGGCCTTTATTCGCACGCTTGATGCGGACCTCTTCATATTCATCGGCGATTTTTGCGACATAATCGTCTTTCAGCGTGCCGCTGACCAATGTTGAAGCCACGCCAACCGCACGGCTGGCATCGAGCACATGGATGACCGGGCCTTTATAGGCTGGCGCAATACGCAGCGCGGTGTGCACTTTCGATGTCGTCGCCCCGCCGATCAGCAGCGGCATATCCATATCCGCCCTTTGCATTTCCTCGGCCACGGTCACCATTTCGTCCAGCGACGGCGTGATCAGGCCCGACAGCCCGATAATATCCGCCTGCTCCTCTTGCGCCCGCGTCAATATGTCCTGCCATGGTACCATCACGCCCATGTCGATGACTTCATAGCCATTGCATTGCAGCACCACGCCGACGATATTCTTGCCGATATCGTGCACGTCCCCCTTGACTGTGGCCATGATAATCCGGCCCTTGCCCTTGGCATTCTCGTCCTTTTCGTCCTCGATATAGGGCAGGAGATGCGCGACAGCCTTTTTCATGACACGCGCCGATTTGACCACCTGCGGCAGGAACATCTTGCCCGACCCGAACAGGTCACCGACCACATTCATGCCGTCCATTAGCGGGCCTTCGATCACCTCGATCGGACGGTCTTTCAGTAGCCGTGCCTCTTCGGTATCGGCAACAATATGCGCGTCAATGCCCTTGACCAGCGCATGTTCGAGGCGCTTCACCACATCCCAGCCGCGCCATTCGGCGGCCGCTTTTTCGTCCGCCTTGCTTTTGCCGCGAAAGCTCTCGGCCAGCTCAATCAACTTCTCGGTCGCGCCCGGATGGCGGTTGAGAATGACATCCTCGCATGCCTCACGCAACGCCGGGTCAATCTCGTCATAAATATCGAGCTGCCCAGCATTGACGATCGCCATGTCGAGACCGGCGGGAATGGCGTGATAGAGGAATATCGAGTGCATGGCACGGCGCACCGGCTCATTGCCGCGGAAGCTGAATGAAAGATTGGACAGCCCGCCCGAAAAATGGACATGCGGGCAGCGTTTTTTAATCTCGCGCACCGCTTCGATAAAATCGACACCATAATTATTATGCTCGTCAATGCCGGTGGCCACGGCAAAGACATTCGGGTCGAAAATAATATCCTCGGGCGGGAAGCCGATGCCGGTGAGCAGTGTATAAGCGCGCTCGCAAATCTCGACCTTACGCTGTTTCGTGTCTGCCTGGCCGGTTTCGTCAAATGCCATAACCACAACCGCCGCGCCGTAAGCCATGCACAGACGCGCATGTTCCAGGAATTCTTCCTCGCCCTCCTTCATGGAAATCGAGTTTACAACCGGCTTGCCGCTTACGCATTTCAGCCCCGCCTCGATCACCGACCATTTGGAGGAATCGATCATCACCGGCACACGGGCGATATCGGGTTCCGCCGCAATCAGTTTGAGGAAACGCGTCATCGCCGCTTCCGCATCAAGCAGGCCTTCGTCCATATTGATATCGATAATCTGCGCACCGTTTTCGACCTGCTGACGCGCGACCTCAATCGCGGCTTCATAGTCATCATTCATGATGAGCTTTTTGAACCGCGCGCTGCCGGTCACATTGGTGCGCTCGCCAATATTGACGAATTGGGCTGTGCTATTGATGGTCATCTATATCTTTTTCTCAGGCCGCCATGGTGAAAGGTTCAAGCCCGGCAAGCCGTGTCTGTGTTTCCATCTGCGGGATGGTGCGGGGCGGTTTGCCGGCAACCGACTTGGCCAGTGCGGCAATATGGTCGGGCGTCGAGCCGCAACAACCGCCAACGATATTCACCAGGCCATCATCCAGCCAGGCCGCGACCTGCGCCGCCGTATCTTCGGGCATTTCGTCATATTCGCCCAGATCGTTGGGCAGGCCGGCATTGGGATAGGCCATGATCAGCGTATCCGCGATCGGCGACAATGCTTTCAGATGCGGACGCAGCAGGTCTGCACCAAACGAACAGTTGAGCCCGATCGTAAGCGGCTTGACATGGCGGATGGCATGCCAGAATGCCTCCACCGTATGGCCCGAAAGATTACGGCCCGCCATGTCGGTAATGGTCATGGAAATCATTAGCGGCACGTCGCGCCCCGCCGCTTCTGCGGCTTCCTGCGCCGCCATGGCCGCCGCCTTGGCGTTCAGCGTGTCGAAAATCGTCTCGATCAGGATCAGGTCCGTGCCCGCCTCCACCAGCGCGTCGCATTGTGCGCGGTAAACGGATTTCATCGTATCGAAATCGACTTCGCGAAAACCGGGGTCCTCCACATCGGGCGAGAGAGATAGCGTCTTGTTCGTGGGGCCGACCGCCCCTGCCACATAACGCGGACGACCATCCTGTGCCTCTGCCTTGTCACAGGCGCGGCGCGCGATTTTGACGGACGCGATATTCAGCTCGCGCACCAGATGTTCGGCATTATAATCGGCCTGGCTGATGCTGGTGGAACTGAACGTATTGGTTTCGACAATATCACTACCGGCCTCCAGATAGGCATAGGTGATCGCCTCCACCACATCCGGGCGGGTCAGCGAAAGCATGTCATTATTGCCTTTCTGATCTGCGCTCAGATCCAGATCGCCGCGATAATCGGCTTCCTGTAATTTATAGTTCTGGATAGCGGTGCCATAGGCCCCGTCAATCAACATGATGCGCTTTTGCGCCTCCGCCAATATCGCTTCACGCACACTCATTGCGTATCTCCTCTTGCCGGACGGCGGCCAAGCAGATGGCAAATCGCATAGCTAAGCTCAGCCCGGTTGAGCGTGTAGAAGTGGAACTGCCGCACACCGCCCGCATAAAGGCGGCGGCACATTTCCGCAGAAATTGTCGCGGCAATAAGCTGCCGCGCGGACGGACGGTCATCAAGGCCTTCAAAAAGATCATCCATCCATGCCGGAATGGCAGCGCCGCACATGCCCGCAAATTTGCGCGTCTGTGCCACATTGGACACTGGCAAAATGCCAGGTACCAGCTCCGCATCGATGCCGCAGGCGGCGGCTTCGTCACGAAAGCGGAAATAGGCATCGGGCTTGAAAAAGAATTGTGTGATGGCGCGTGTCGCTCCGGCATCCAGTTTTCGCTTCAGATTGTCGAGATCATCCTGCGCGCAGCCTGCTTCGGGATGGGTTTCGGGATAGGCCGCCACCGAAATTTCAAAATCGGCAATGTCTTTCAGGCCCGCAACCAGCTCTGCCGCGCTTGCATATCCTTGCGGATGTGGCTGGAAGGGCTGCCCCGCTTCAGGCGGATCGCCGCGAAGCGCCACAATATGCCGCACGCCAGCCTCCCAATAGGCTTCGGCCACTTCGCGAATCTCGTCCCTGCTTGCCTCGACACAGGTCAGGTGCGCTGCCGCCGGAATATTCGTCTCTTTGACGATACGCGCCACGGTCGCATGGGTGCGTTCGCGCGTGGAACCGCCCGCGCCATAGGTGACAGACACAAAACGCGGGTCCAGCGGCTCCAGCGTTTTGACACTGTTCCAAAGCGTCTGCTCCATTTTCTCCGTCTTGGGCGGGAAGAATTCGAATGACACTTCGGCATCACCGGAAAGGCCCGCGAAAAGCGGTTCATCGAGCGCGGTTTTGGCTTCTTTTAATTGCGAAAGAGAGGGTGTCATGCAGCGGCCTTTTTGGAGGTTGGCTTGTTGGGGTGTGATTGAGTGATAGAACGGCCATGCGGCGTCAGCGAAAAGCGGCTGCGCGTACCGATCCAGATTTTAACCGTCAGTTTGCCACCGGAAAGTTCACGCGACTGGTCAAGCGCAAAGCCGCCACCGCGTAAAAGCTTCTCAATCTGGTGATCGGAAAAACCCAGCCGGGCATGGGCGTCCTTCGTACGCAGTTCTTCCATATCATGCGGCGCAAAATCGACAATCACGATGCGTCCTTCGGACGCCGCGACACGGCCGGTTTCGGCAATGACACGCTCGGGATTTTGCGCATAGTGCAGCACCTGATGCAGCAGGATCGTATCATAGGACGCGCTTTCCAGCGGCAGGTCATTGAAATCACCCTGCACCAGCTTGACCTGCCCCTGTTCCAGATGCTGCAGCTTCGCACGGGCAAGGCGCAGCATTTCCGGACTGTTATCGACTGCCGTGGCTTTTACGATTTGCGGTGCGAACAGCTCAACCATCCGGCCCGTGCCCGTACCGACATCCAGCAAATGGCCCAGGCTTTCGCTACCCAGCATATCGGTTAAAGCCGCCTCGACATGCGCCTCGGCAACATAGAGCGAACGGATCGCGTCCCAGTTGCCGGCATGTGCGGCAAAATATGCCGCCGCCTGCACTTCACGCTGCGCCCTTACGTCCTGTAGCCGTGCAATATCCTCGCGGGCTTGCAGTGCAATCTCGTCATGTCCTGCGCCTGCGGAACTGAGCAGCCGCGCCATTGCATCTTCAGCGCCCGCGCCATGCAATTCCAGATTGGGGCGCAGGAAAACCCAGCTGCCTTCCTTGCGGCGCTCGGCAAGACCAGCTTCATCAAGTATCCGCACATGGCGCGATACGCGCGGCTGGCTTTGGCCCAGAACAAGGGCAATTTCACCCACAGCAAGCTCCATCTGCTGCAACAGCAGCATGATGCGGAGCCGGGAGGGGTCTGCAAGCGCGCGAAAGATGGAAAGCATGTTCATTACAGATTTACATATAAAGAATTCTTTATATGCGGTCAATCGGCAGTTTTGCTTAGTTTTGAGATAATCCAAAACGGACCCGCCCCGGTTTCATCTCCTCAAGCCTCTTGATATTTGCCAAACCTGTCATTCCCATGTATGGACCGCCGGTCGTACCAGATGGAAGCTATTTCCGCTGGGCCGGCAATTTTGAGTTTTTTGATTATTATGAGGGATATTATGTCTAAATTTACTGTTGCGCTTGCCGCTGTAGCCGCTCTTGGCCTTTCAGCATGTGCAAATGAAGAAACAGAAACCGTTGTAGAAGGCGATTCTGTTGAAGCTGCTGCTGACGAAACAATGGAAGCTGCTGAAGGTGCTGCCGCTGAAGGCGCAGCCGCAACCGAAGAAGCTGCTGCTAAAGGCGCTGACTCAGTTGAAGCTGCTGTTGATGGCGCTGTTGCAGAAGGCGAAAAAGCCGCTGAAGAAACAGCAAAATCAATCGAAGAAACCGCGAAAAAAGCTGGCAATGACGTGATCGACGCTGCCGCTGACCGCGCCAAGAAAGAAATCGGCGAGTAATTACTCTCCATTTTTTGATATTGGACGGGTTGCGGCCAGTTTGGCTGCAACCCGTTTTTTATTGCCTTATCGGCCAGCCAGCCCATAATCGCCATATGCGAATATATACTGCCATTTCGTCTTTCATGATGCTCTGCGCTCTGGCCGCGTGCGACAATTCGGGTCGTGCCGACCCGCCCAAAGCCGTGACACCCGACGAAAACAAAGAATTGAAACAGGCAGAAGAGATGCTGGATGTACAGCGTCCCCAGGCACGGCAAGATACTCGCCCTGCCGCTAAACCCGCCAACAGTTCGCCAGAGCAATAAGGATTGTTAGTCGCGCGCTGGCGGCACCAGCACCGTGTCGCGCGCCTCTTCCGCGCGTTCGGGATAGTCGCTGGTATAATGCAGCCCCCGGCTTTCGGTACGCGTCAGCGCCGAACGGACAATCAGCGATGCCACCTCGATCAGGTTGCGCAGCTCGATAAGGTCCGTCGTCACACGGAAATTGCCGTAATATTCGTCCACTTCCTGTTGCAACAGCTCAACACGGTGCTGTGCACGCTCCAGCCGCTTGGTGGTGCGGACTATGCCGACATAGTCCCACATGAAACGGCGGATTTCGCGCCAGTTATGCTGCACCACCACCTCTTCATCGGAATCGGTGACACGGCTTTCATCCCACGGGTTGATAGCGGGCGGTGCGTCCAGCTCATCCCAGCTGTCAAGAATGTCCTGAGCCGCTGCACCACCAAAAACGAAACATTCGAGCAGACTGTTTGAGGCAAGTCGGTTGGCACCGTGCAGGCCTGATTCACTGACCTCTCCCGCTGCATAAAGCCCCTTAAGGTCGGTGCGGCCATTCAGGTCTATGAGCACCCCGCCACATGTATAATGCTGGGCCGGAACAACCGGTATCGGCTCACGCGTGATATCAATTCCCAGCCCCATCAGCTTGGCATAAATGGTCGGAAAATGGCCTTTTACAAACTCTGTATCCTTGTGACTGATATCCAGATGCACATAATCCAGGCCCAGGCGTTTAATTTCATGGTCAATCGCGCGCGCCACAACGTCGCGCGGGGCCAGCTCCATCCGCTCATCAAAATCACCCATAAAGCGGTAACCACGCTCGCCCTTGTCCTTGGCCGGAATGAGCAGATGTCCGCCCTCGCCGCGCACGGCTTCTGTAATCAGAAAGTTTTTGACCTCCAGATTATACAGGCAGGTCGGATGAAACTGCATGAATTCCATATTGGATATACGCGCACCGGCGCGCCAGGCCATGGCTATCCCGTCACCTGTCGCACCGCGCGGACTGGTGGAAAACAGGTATGTGCGGCCCGCACCGCCCGTAGCCAATATCGTCGCGCGCGCTGTCACGGTCTCCACTTCACCCGTGGCCCGGTTCAGCGCATAAGCACCCCAGATACGCCCCTCACCGCCCTTGCCGCCCGCGACATGACGACCCGCAATCAGGTCAATCGCTACCATGTCGGGCAGCATAGTGATATTGGGATTGGCCGCCGCCGTGCGCTGCAACGCCTCCTGCACCGCCCAGCCAGTGGCATCATCGACATGGACAATCCGGCGGTGGCTGTGCCCGCCCTCACGCGTCAGGTGCAGGTCATCATCGGCTTCCCGGTTGAATGGCACCCCCATTTTGATCAGCGCATCAATTTCCGCCGGGGCGTTTTCGACCACAAACTCGACCGTTTCACGGCGATTGAGCCCTGCGCCTGCCACCATCGTGTCCTGAATATGGCTGTCAAACGTATCGCCCGGCTCCAGCACGGCGGCAATGCCGCCCTGCGCCCAGCTGGTCGAACCACCCGAAATTTCACCTTTGGCCAGCACCAGCACGCGCTTGGTTTCAGCAAGACGGATCGCCGCTGTAAGCCCGGCGGCACCGGACCCGATAATCAGGACGTCATGGTCATCACGTATAGTCATGGGATCAGGCTGCATCGCGTGTCAGACCCAGAAAAACGTCTTCAAGGTCAGCTTCCCGCGTGCTGACATCCTCTATGTCGAAACCGGCTTCGCGCATCACCGACATGACTTTACCTGCATTTGCCTTATCCTTGTCATAGGTGATTTCGAGTGTGCGTGGCGTAATCCGTTCCACCTTCCTGAACATCGGGTTGTCGGGAATATCATCCAGATCGCGGTCCAGTGTCAGTACGATCAGTTTTTCACTGGCCATGCTCACCAGTTCATGCGTGGTCTTGTCCGCGATCACCTTGCCATGGTTGATAATGGCAATCCGGTCGCACAATTCCTCGGCCTCTTCCAGATAATGGGTGGTGAGCACAATCGTCACGCCTGCATCATTAAGGCCGCGCACATAGCGCCACAGCTGCTGCCGCAGATCAATATCCACCCCAGCAGTCGGCTCATCAAGCACCAATATGGGGGGCGAATGCACCATCGCCTTGGCCACCATCAACCGGCGCTTCATACCGCCCGACAGTGTCCGCGCATAGGCATCTGCCTTGTCCGACAAATGCACCGCCTCCAGCAATTCCATTGACCGCCGCTTGTGCTTGGGCACACCGAACAGCCCCGCTTGCAATTCCAGCGTCTCCAGCGGCGTGAAAAACGGGTCGAACATAATCTCTTGCGGCACAATGCCGATGGATGCTTTTGCATTGCGCGGGTCGCGGTCTATATCAAAACCCCAGATTGAGGCGCTGCCTGCGCTTTTGTTAACCAACCCCGACAGAATGTTGATCAGCGTTGACTTACCGGCACCATTGGGACCAAGCAGTCCGAAAATTCCGCCGCGGGGAATTTCAATGCTAACATCGTCCAGCGCCCGTTTGGGCGGGCTGTTTTTGGTGCCCGCATAGGTCTTGCTGATATTACGGATGGAGATCGCGGCTTCGGTCATGGCCCGATGGGATAACCAGTATGCCGCGCGCACGCAAAATATTTCTTATGCAAAGGCAGAACGAGGCTCTGGCAATATCAGCAGTCAAATTCGTGTCGACACGAACCAAGCAGATTGCAGGCGTTAATTTTATTAACCCTGATTACAAACGAATATTTACCAGTTGCAGCATATAGGCAGTGGTATGGGGACCAGAATTTCAAAACGCATATTGACCAGAATATGCACCTGCATCAGCATGTTTGGCGTATTTTTCGCCAGCCCTGGATTTGCACAGTCCGCTGATGCTGATGCAGAGGCTGTTATTGTGCAGCCGCTTTCGCTTGTCAAAACGGCTGACCTGGATTTCGGCACCGTCATTCCCGGCCTGGCCGGTGGTACAGTTATTGTCAGTCCAACTGCGGCCAGGAGCGTGACCGGAAGTGTCGTCGCAGCAGGCGGAACCGTCAGCAATGCTGAATTTCAGGGCTTTGGCTACCGCAACCGCTTTGTATATGTGTCCACAGCCCAGTCGACGTATCTGCTCACACGTTCCGGTGGTTCCGAAACCATGGTGCTCAGCCGCCTTACGCTGCAGGCAGACAACCTTACGCCGCGCTTTTTCCCCGGACTGTTCCAAATCAATTCCACCGACATCATACGCCTGCGTGTGGGTGGCACGTTGACAGTAGGGCCATCCCAGGCGCGCGGCGTGTACGAAGGCAGTTTTCCGGTCACAATGAACTATTACTGATTTGCATATCGCAAGCAGCCAGGACCGAAGGATGATCTTGCATGGCGGCACCGCTGCCGCTAAATGCTTGTTTCATGATTGAAGCACCAGAAACCGTCCGCACATCCAACGCCCGTGTCTCCTGTGACGGCGCCACCCATATTCCCGGCGGCGCAGCTCTGGGTCATCCGCGTGTCTGGCTTGAAATAGATGAAAAAGGCTATGTCGAATGCGGGTATTGCGATCGCCGCTTCGTGCTGATTGGTGGGCCTGCGGATGCCGCAGAAAGCTAAAATCCGGCCCGAATCCGGCGATATATGCGATATTTGACTGGCACATATCTGCCAAGCGCCTATATCTGATGGCATGACAAACCATCCAGATCCCCGCTCCTTTATCTATCGCGACGGCCCACTTGACCCGGAACGCGCTGTCCAGCTTACCCGCGATGCATTGCAACGGTGCGATGATGGCGAGCTGTACATGCAATATCATGCATCGGAAAGTTTCGCCTTTGACGACGGGCGTCTGAAAACCGCTGATTACAGCAGCGATTCGGGCTTTGGCCTGCGCGGTGTATCCGGGGAAATGACGGGCTTTGCTCATGCCAATGATATTAGCGAAGGCGCCATCCGCCGCGCCGCCGAAACACTCAAACTGCTCGATGCCGCCAAAGACAGGCCCAGCGCGCCGCCGCGCCATAACAACCGGCATCTTTATACCGATGGCAATCCGCTCGAGGAAATTGACTTTCCGGCCAAGACCGAACTGCTCGCAAAAATCGACGCAGCCGCGCGTGCGCGCGACCCGCGTGTCAAACAGGTGACAGCAGCCCTTTCGGGTGTTTGGTCCGTGGTGGAAATCGTGCGCGCCGATGGGTTTATTGCCAGCGATATCCGCCCGCTTGTCCGTCTCAATGTCTCTATTGTCGCCGAACAAAATGGCCGCCGTGAAACCGGCAGTTTCGGCATGGGCGGACGCTATCTTTATGACCGGCTGTTTGAAGAAGCGAGTTGGAACCGCGCCATTGACGAGGCGCTTGCGCAGGCGCTGGTCAATCTGGAAAGCGTCGACGCACCGGCAGGTGAAATGACGGTGCTGCTGGGTCCGGGCTGGCCGGGTGTTTTGCTCCACGAGGCTGTGGGCCACGGACTGGAAGGTGATTTCAACCGCAAGGGCACCAGCGCCTTTTCGGGACGGATTGGCGAGCGTGTAGCCGCAAAGGGCGTGACAGTCGTTGACGATGGCAGCATTGCGGATCGCCGCGGATCACTCAGCATTGATGATGAAGGCACGCCAACACAGGAAAATGTGCTGATCGAGGATGGCATTCTTAAAAACTATATGCAGGACCGGCTCAATGCGCGCCTTATGGGCGTCCCCGCCACGGGCAATGGCCGCCGCCAATCCTATGCCCATGCGCCGATGCCGCGTATGACCAACACTTTTATGCGGGCAGGCAATGACGACCCTGAAGAACTGATGAGCCGCGTCAAAAACGGCATTTTTGCCAAGAGCTTTGGCGGCGGACAGGTCGATATCGTGTCGGGCAAGTTCGTGTTCTCTTGCACAGAGGCTTACAAGGTCGAAAATGGCAAGTTGGGCGCACCCATTAAAGGTGCAACGCTGATCGGTGACGGCCCGACCGCGCTGACACAGGTTACCGGCATCGGCAACGACATGGCGCTTGATGAAGGCATTGGCATGTGCGGCAAGGGCGGGCAAAGCGTCCCTGCAGGTGTCGGCCAACCAACGCTGCTGCTTGAGGGGCTGACCGTCGGCGGCACGGCGGCATGATAGTGTAACGTTTCGCATGCAGCGGCCCGTATATATGGACGTACAGAAAAATGGACGTACAGGGCAAATATGGGGCAACCGGATCTGGTGTGTTGAAATGAAGCCACTATTCTACAGTTTCTGCGCCTTTATCATGCTCATGCTCTGCGTGCCCTATACCGCATTGGCGCAGGACGCAGGTGGTGGTGCGCCTCCTGTCACTGCACCGGGCAAGCAAACCCATATCAAGGTGCTGCTGCAGCCGGAAATGGATATTGTCCGCCCCGGTGATACGGTCATGCTGGCCTTTATCATGCGGCCAGACACAGGCTGGCATGGCTACTGGAAAAATCCTGGTGATGCCGGTTATGGCATGCAGGCCAAATGGACGCTGCCAGACGGTGTGACCGCGGGCGAGCTACAATATCCTGTCCCCAAACCCTGGGTCGCTTTCGGTCTGATGAACTATGTTTTTGAAGAAGATTATGCGGTTCTCGTACCGGTGAAAATAGATACAGATATCGCCGCAGGCCAGTATCTGGATATTGCCGTCGCTTTGGAATGGCTGGCCTGTACGGACAAGGTCTGCGTCCCTGAATCCGGGACATTCCAGACCAGCATCGTGACCGGCAATGGCAGCGAAGGGGCTGTACGCACGCAGCGGTTCGACGCGCTTCGCGAAAAACTGCCCGCTCCGCTGGGCAGCATGGGCCGCTTTGCGGTTGATGGCGATACGGTGCGGATTGCGATTCCCTATCCCGAAAATGGAAAACTGGAAAAACCCTATTTCTTTCCCGCCACTACCAACGCCATTGACTATGGCGCACCGATGCGGGTGTACCGCAATGGGCAGAATATCATTGTAGAAGCCATGGCCGATGCGGGTCCGGCATCTCAGCTGGGCGAGCTGGAAACATTGCAGGGTGTGCTGAAAATTGCGCCGGACTTCGGCCTTGGCGTCGTGGCCGAAAAAGGCAGCGTCACAGCCGGCGGTGAGCTGCTCTATACATCCGGCACCGACAATGACGCTGCGGGCGCCAGCGAAGCCAGCCTGCTCCTGTTGGCCGCTGCGCTGGGCGGCGCAGTGCTGGGCGGGCTGCTGCTCAACATCATGCCATGCGTCTTTCCGATACTCAGCCTGAAGGCGATCAGCCTTGCCAAAATCGGCGGCGACGAACATGCGGCGCGGCGCGAAGCCATTGCCTATACTATCGGCGTGATGCTGGTATGCGTCGCGCTCGGCGCTGTGATGCTGGGCCTGCGCGCGGCAGGTGAACAGGTTGGCTGGGCCTTCCAGTTGCAGGACGCGCGCGTGGTGTTCGTGCTGCTGCTGGTCGTCACCGCAATCGCGTTCAATCTTGCCGGGCTATTTGAAATTGGTACACTCGCCATTGGCAATGACAGGGCAGCAAGCGGCGGTACACCAGGCGCATTCTGGACCGGCGCGCTGGCTGCTTTTGTTGCAACGCCCTGCACCGGTCCCTTTATGGCCGTCGCCATGGGCAGCGCGCTGGTGCTGCCTCCGCTTGCTGCCATGCTGGTCTTTGCCGGGCTCGGGCTGGGGCTGGCACTGCCCTTTCTTGCGCTCGGTTTTATCCCGGCACTGCGGCAGCTGATGCCAAAACCGGGGGCATGGATGGAAACATTCCGCAAGATCATGTCGTTGCCCATGTTCCTCACCGCGCTGGCTCTGCTATGGCTGATGGGACAGCTTTCCGGTTCCAACGCGCTGGTGCTGGCGTTAATGGCGGCCATGCTGCTGGCCTTTTTCCTGTGGTGGGCGGGGCAAAGACAGCGTCAGGGCAAGGCTGGCGCACTGTGGATTGCCTTGCCACTCGCCGGTCTGGCACTGGCAGGCATATATGGCATGTCACAGCTTGCTGCCGACACGGATACAGGCAGGTCTGGCGCAGGCCGAAACACGAACGACATATTGCCCAGCGAGCCCTACAGCGCCACACGGCTGGCGCAATTGCGCGCTGAAGGCCGCGCTGTTTTCGCCTATTTCACCGCTGACTGGTGCGTCACATGCAAGGTGAATGAAGCCGCCGCGATCGAGCGCGAAGAAACCGCGAAAGCCTTCACAAGTGCCGATATCGCCGTGCTGAAAGGCGACTGGACACGCCGCGATGCCGAAATTACCCGCTATCTGGAAGCCAATGGCCGGTCAGGCGTGCCGCTCTATGTCTATTACCCGGCAGACGGCGAACCACAGATATTGCCGCAGATCCTGACTCCAGGGATGCTGGCGGACCTTGCAAAATAGCATGCCGAGAGAAAGTTGGGCGAAGGCAGATCGACCCGAAAGGACCCATATGCGGGAGCTCTTGGCTGCCCTCGCCCTATCCAACCGGTTGCGACCCTGAGGCTTGCCGGTGGAAACACATAAACTGTTCTGCTTGAAAATATGTGGCCACTACGAAATGCGGCGGCCAAAATAAAGGCGCCCGCAAGAGGCGCCCGTTCTCAAAGCTTGATGGCATATATGGGTGGATAGCTAAACCTGTGATGAATGGCTGGCGCTGTACCGCCAGCCATTATTTAAGCATATGATTTTATATCATATTTATATGTGTACTCACTCCGGCTTGCGGAATTTCAATATAAACCGGTCTGTCTTTCCGCGCACGGCAGGATCAAAAACGAGCTTCGCATGGTCATCGCCCGCATTGGCAAGCAGTGCGCTTTCACCGTCCAGCACAAACCCTGCCGCAGCAAAATCGGCCTTGACAACTGCAGGATCAATCCGGTGCAACTTATCGACCGTCTGGCGCGTATCGCCCGGATCCGCGACATGATCAACCACACCGACAATACCGCCGGGTTTCATGGCAGTATAAAGGTTTGCAAGAAGGGTGGCGGGCTCCATCCGCGGGAATTTAAACCGCTCACTTTCCCAATAGGCATCATGATAGACCATATGGAACAGCGCAAAATCATAGCTTCCCGCCGGTGCCGTAAATTCATTATAGGGTTTGAGATACACCGATATATTGGGGCTGCGCGATGTCACGCCTGCCCACTTAGCTTCGTTTTTCTCACCCTCGGTAAAAAACTTCACATTATGCGCCGTCACCTTGCCCTCAGGGCCAACGGCGCGCGCCATGATCTCACTATAATACCCACCACCGGCAAGAATATCGAGCGCATGATCACCGCGCTCAAGGCCCAGAAACCCCAGCACTTGCGCCGGTTTTCGGCTTTCATCAAGCTTGATATCATCCGCATCGCGGCCTGTGTTACTCACAGCGGCAGTAAAGTCGGGTGGCGGTGCGGCAACTATATCTGATGAATCGCCATATGTGGCGCAGGCAGTTAAGCCGATGGTAAAAACAGTGGCGGCCAATACGGCCCTGATCGAATGACGCATGATATTCTCCCCTAAGCGATATACGCGCTATCCTGCGCCACCACCTGTGATTCTGCAAGCCGGGCCGCTTATATGTGTCTAACGCTAACGCGGCTTGGTCGAAAAGCGCGGCTATATCTTACGCTGGGTGCGGCCATAGCGCATTTTGCGCGTGCCAGGCTTACCCTCGGTGGCGCGGCCCTTCGGGCGGGCCATCTGTTCATCGGCGGGCAGGCCCAGCTCTTCGGCTTCAAGTTTGCGAATCTCGTCGCGCAGACGCCCGGCTTCCTCGAATTCCAGGTCTGCTGCGGCAGCGCGCATGCGTTTTTCCAGGTCCTCGATATGCGCGCGCAGATTGTGGCCGACCATATGCTCTGCATCTTCGCTGCCGGTATCCACGGTCACGGCATCGCGCTGCGTCACATGGCCGACAATATCGCCAATATCGCGCTTAATCGTTGTTGGCGTGATGCCATGTTCCTCATTATAGGCGAGCTGTTTTTCACGCCGGCGGTTCGTTTCATTCAGTGCGCGTTCCATCGAACCTGTCATCCGGTCGGCGTAGAGAATCACGCGGCCATCAACATTGCGCGCCGCACGGCCAATGGTTTGTATCAGTGACGTTTCGCTGCGCAGGAAACCTTCCTTGTCAGCATCCAGTATCGCCACCAGCCCGCATTCGGGAATATCGAGACCCTCGCGCAACAGGTTGATGCCAATTAACACGTCATAGACACCCATGCGCAAATCGCGGATCAGCTCAATGCGCTCCAGCGTTTCAACATCGCTGTGCATATAGCGCACCTTGATGCCCGCCTCGTGCATAAACTCGGTCAGATCCTCGGCCATGCGTTTGGTCAGCGTGGTGACAAGCGTGCGATAGCCCGCCTCTGCCACCTTGCGGCATTCATTGATCAGGTCATCTACCTGTTCTTCGACCGGGCGGATTTCCACCGGCGGATCAATCAAACCGGTGGGGCGGATCACCTGCTCACTGAACACGCCGCCCGTGCGTTCCATTTCCCAGCTGCCGGGTGTTGCCGATACGCTGACCGTCTGCGGGCGCATGGCGTCCCATTCGTTGAAACGCAGCGGGCGGTTGTCGATACAGCTGGGCAGGCGAAAGCCATGCTCGGCCAAAGTCAGCTTCCGGCGATGATCGCCTTTTGACATCGCGCCTATCTGCGGAATCGTCTGATGGCTTTCGTCAACGAACAGCAGCGCATTTTCCGGCAGATATTCAAACAATGTCGGTGGCGGCTCCCCCGGCAGGCGGCCGGTCAGGAAGCGCGAGTAATTCTCGATCCCTGCACAGCTCCCCGTCGCGGCGATCATCTCCAGATCGAAATGGGTGCGCTGTTCCAGCCTTTGCGCCTCAAGCAAACGCCCCTCGGCTTCCAGCTCTTTCAGCCGTTCGGCAAGCTCGAACCTAATCGCTTCGCTCGCCTGTTTCATGGTTGGACCGGGCGTCACATAGTGCGAATTGGCATAAATACGGATTCGGTCCAGATTGCCGCTTTTCTTGCCCGTGAGCGGATCGAATTCGGAAATATCCTCCACCTCGTCACCGAAAAACGAAATGCGCCAGGCCATATCGTCATAATGCGACGGGAATATTTCCAGACTGTCGCCGCGCACCCGGAAATTGCCGCGCGCAAAAGCGGCGTCATTGCGTTTATATTGCAGTGCAACCAGCTTGCGGATCAGTTCGCGCTGGTCGACATTCTCACCTTTTTTCAGGTCGAAAATCATGGCCGAATAGGTTTCGACCGAACCGATGCCATAAATGCAGGACACTGACGCGACGATAATCACATCGTCGCGTTCCAGCAGAGAACGTGTCGCCGAGTGACGCATTCGGTCAATCGCCTCGTTCACGCTCGATTCTTTTTCGATATAGGTGTCGCTGCGCGGCACATAGGCTTCGGGCTGGTAATAGTCATAATAGCTGACGAAATATTCGACGGCATTATTCGGGAAAAAGCTTTTGAACTCACCGTAAAGCTGCGCCGCCAATATCTTGTTGGGTGCCAGCACGAGTGCGGGACGCTGGGTCTGTTCAATCACCTTGGCCATGGTGAATGTCTTGCCCGAACCCGTCACGCCGAGCAGCACCTGATCCTGTTCGTGCTGCCCGATGCTTTCCACAATTTCTGCTATGGCCGTAGGCTGGTCGCCTGATGGCTCATAATCGCTGACCAGCTCAAAACGCCGCCCACCATCGGACTTTTCGGGGCGTGCCGGTTTGTGCGGCACAAAGTCCCGGTCTGTTTCAGGCTCTTCCAGCCCGCGGCGGATAATGAGTTCAGACATGATGCCTATATGGAATGTGCATGCCACACTGTCACCCCCAACCTGTCAGAAATATCCAGCCAGAATATGCGGGCAGAAATATTCTGGATTTAGCGGCAGGAGCCTGTATGTTCACCTGCATTATTTACAGGAGGGTTTTCCCATGAAGAAACTTATTTTATCCGCCGCAGCGATCGGCCTGCTCGCCGGGTGCAGCGACAAGGGCGCCGACACTGATGGTGATGGCAAGATTTCCACCGAGGAAGTCGCCGCCGAAATGAACACAATGAAGCTGCAACCCGGTGAATGGGAAAACACGGTGGAGGTTGTGGACGTGAAGATTGAAAACCTTCCCGAAGACGCGCCCGCAGGCATTGCCGAAATGATGAAGGGCCGCAAAAATTCGGTCAAGCAATGCATTACCGAAGAAAAAGCCGCCAATCCCGGTGCAGAATTTTTTGCCGCGCAAAAAGACGCGAATTGCGATGTGAAGGAATTCGATATCAGCGGCGGCAAGATCAAGTCGGAAATGGCGTGCACCGCGCCCACTGGTAAAGATCAAGGCAAAATGAGCATGACGATGGAAGGCGATTATGCCGAAACCAGTTACGACATGACCATGAATATGGTGGCCACCGCGCCGGGTACGGGCATGAACATGAACATTACGTCCAAAGTCACCGGCAAACGCATCGGCGACTGCCCGTCATAAACGCGCTTTAATATCACGCCTTACTATAACAGGGCATAGGGCGGTCAGGGTTTCTGGTCGCCCTTTTCATTGGGCGCGCTTGCAAGCACAGAGCAATGCGCTTAGCCTGAAATCCACTCGGTTCTTGGCACGGATAATATTGGAAAGCCCATATGGCAAATGGCCTGACAGATGCAGAAATGGCGGATATGAAAACCCGGCTGCTCGCACTGCAGGCGGAGCTGAAGGCACAGGATGCGGAAACATCAGCGTGGCGCGCGCCCGTAACTTTGGACCAGCAAAGCGTGGGCCGACTGTCGCGCATGGACGCGATGCAGCAGCAACAAATGGCCGAGGCCGAAGCGCGGCGACGCACGTCGGACCTTGCCCGCATTGAAGCTGCGCTCAAACGCATCGACGAATATGAATATGGCTGGTGCGCCAGTTGCGGCGAGGCAATTGCGCTCAAGCGTCTGGAAATTGATCCGATGGCTGTGCAGTGCATCGGTTGTGCGAAATAGGCGATGCTGAAACTGCTCGATAATCGCTGGACGCCCATAGTGGCAGGGCTTTTTGCCGGGCTTTTTGCCATAGTCATGGCTTTGATATTCACAGAAGCTTCATCCGAGCGAGCCCTGCTGGCAGCGCGCTGGACCGCGCGGGCCGCCCTGCCATTATTCCTCACAGCCTATCTCGCGAGCAGCCTGATGCGGCTATGGCCGGGCGCGTTCACAAAAGCAGTGCTGAGACGGCGGCGGCAATGGGGGCTGGGTTTTGCGCTGGCACATACTATTCATCTGGGCGCATTGTTGGTGAATATACTTGTCTATCGCCCTCGTGAGCCTGAGACACTTATCGCTGGCGGTCTCGCCTATGCAATAATCTATGTGATGGCGCTGACGTCCAACAGCTGGTCAATGAAGCTGCTTGGCAAATGGTGGAAGCGGATACATAAAACCGGCATCCACTATATCTGGTTCATCTTCACCGCCAGCTATGCCGGCCGCATTTTCCATGAAGACCCCGGCTATCATCTGGAAGGCAGGGCATTAACTGCTGTCACGCTGACGGCGCTGGTCATCCGGTTCGCCGCATGGCGGCGTGTGCGCCGTTGATGGACGATGCACCACATTGCTGGCTGTGCGGACGGCCTTTGGGCCGCAAGGTTGAATGGCATCATCCCGTACCCAAAAGCCGGGGTGGCCGCGAGACGGTTCCGCTCCATCCGATCTGCCATTCGACCATTCATGCCACGCTGGACAATGGCACGCTGGCAAAGGAATATCATTCAGCTGATACGTTGCGCTTGCATGCAGACATTGCCGCATTCGTAAAGTGGGTCAAACGCAAACCGCCCGATTTTCATGCGCCCGTGCGTAGACGGAAAAGCTGACGCGCCATGCCTTAACGCATCAACCCCCCCATTAGGTTGCGCGCAAAACGGCCCAGTCCCGGCACCCCGATTGACTTGCCGATTTCTGTGGCGATCGTGCCCGCTGCCGCGCTGCTGGCGTTGGCGGTCGGGTTGGAACGTGACTTGCGTCCGGTCAGCTTGGCCGCGAGTATCGTGCCCACCGAAGCCGCCGCAGCGCTGGCGGCCGCCTTGGTCGCTTTTTGCCAGAGCGAGGTCGATTTGCGCGGACGCTTGGCGACCTCCTCTTTGCTTGTCTCTTCAACTTCCTTGGCTGTCTCAGCGGCATCTTCAATTTTCTGCAGCAACACTTCCTCGGCAGATTCGCGGTCGATTTCCTCATCATATTTGCCGTCGAACGGGGAAATAGACTGCATGATCGCGCGCTCTTTTGCAGTCACAGTGCCCAGGCGCGAGCGTGGCGGCTTGATGAGCGTGCGCTTCACGATCGTGGGCGCACCTTCCTCGTCCAGCACGGATACAAGCGCTTCACCGACTTTCAGGTCGGTAATCGCCTGCGCCACATCCAGATCGGGATTGATGCGGAAC
Source organism: uncultured Sphingomonadaceae bacterium (assembly GCA_947497085.1). GTDB lineage: Bacteria > Pseudomonadota > Alphaproteobacteria > Sphingomonadales > Sphingomonadaceae > Alg239-R122. Next base: position 476,641 of record CANMFE010000002.1, on the reverse strand, counting down.
GTTTCCGCCGTGGCCTTGATCGCTTTCAGATCGCGCGGCGTATAGGAGCGCAGCGCGTGCTGCACCCGATTGCCAAGCTGCGCGGCAATATCCTCGGGAATATCGATCGGGTTCTGTGTCACAAAATAAACGCCGACACCTTTTGAGCGGATCAGCTTGACCACCTGCTCGACCTTCTCTTCCAATGCCTTGGGCGCATCGTCGAATAACAGATGTGCCTCGTCAAAAAAGAATACCAGCTTCGGTTTTTCCGGATCACCCACCTCAGGCAATGTTTCAAACAGTTCGCTGAGCAGCCAGAGCAGGAATGTCGCATAGAGTTTCGGGTTGCGCATCAACTTGTCGGCGGCCAGTACGTTGATATAGCCGCGTCCCTGGTCATCGGTTTTCAGAAAATCGTCAACTTCCAGCGCAGGTTCGCCAAAAAACTGGCCCGCACCCTGGTTTTCAAGCTGCAGCAACTGTCGCTGGATTGCGCCCACACTCGCTTTGGAAACATTGCCATATTTGGCCGACAGGTCCTTTGCATTTTCCGCCGTGTAAACCAGCATTGACTGCAGATCTTCCAGATCAAGTAGCAGCAGCCCTTCATCATCGGCAAAGCGAAAGGCGATATTGAGCACGCCTTCCTGTGTGTCATTCAGCCCCATGAGCCGCGCCAACAGGAGCGGGCCCATTTCCGAAATAGTGGTGCGGATCGGATGGCCCTGCTCGCCAAAAAGATCCCAGAATATGGCCGGGTTGTCGCTATAGGCATAATCATCCATGCCAATTTCCTTGGCCCGCGCTTCCAGCTTGTCCGCATGTTTGAATGTAGAGGAGCCTGCCATGGAAATGCCGGCCAGATCGCCTTTCACGTCGGCCACGAAAACCGGTACGCCATTGGCCGAAAAGCTTTCCGCCATACCCTGCAACGTCACAGTCTTGCCGGTGCCGGTCGCACCCGCGATCAGGCCGTGGCGGTTGGCAAGGCCAAGGTTCAGAACCTGTCGCTCGTCACCTGCTTTTCCCAGAAAAATTTCGCCCATTTCATGCTCCCTCAAAATTCAAATATCTTGCCATCAATAGTGGTCAGCCACGCCGCGCCCGTCAATGGCCCGCTACAAAATGTTACTTGGTCCAGACTATATCCAGCCGCCCAGTTCGCGCCGCACCAGCGTTTCCAGCATATCCATGCCCGCATCGCCATCGTTCAGGCATGGCAGATAGGCAAAGTCTGTGCCGCCCGCAGCCATAAACTGCTCACGGCCCTGCATCGCCAGTTCCTCCAGTGTTTCCAGGCAATCAACCGAAAATCCGGGGGCCACTATAGCGACTTTTTTTATGCCGCTGCCCGGCAATGCCTCCAAAGTGTCATCGGTGGCAGGCTCCAGCCATTTGGCGCGGCCAAAACGCGACTGGAACGACACGATAATCTCGCTTCCTGTTTTTTTGGTCATTTTTTCTGACAGCAGCCGCGCGGTCTTGCGGCACTGGCAATGATAGGGATCGCCCAGATGCAATGTCCGTTCAGGCATGCCGTGGAAACTTGCCACCAGCGCGTCAGGGCTGAAGTCGAGTTTTGCGATATCGGCCGTGATCTGCGCCGCCAGCGCGTCGATATAGGCCGGATCATCATGATAGGCCGGCAATGTGCGGATGGCCGGTTGCCAGCGCATATCCTGCAGCACATCAAATGCACGGTCATTGGCGGTGGCTGTCGTCGCGCCCGAATATTGCGGATAAAGCGGTGCCAGCAATATGCGTTCGCAGCCTGCCGACTTCATCGCTTCCAGCTTGCTCGCGATGGACGGGTTGCCATAGCGCATGGCGTAATCCACCACCACATCCGCGCCCAGCCGCGCCTGTAACTTGTCGCTTTGCCGTGCGGTATAAACAGCCAGAGGCGAGCCTTCTTTCGTCCACACCTGTGCGTAGGCATGGGCGGATTTTTTCGGACGGGTGTTAAGGATCACGCCGCGCAATATGGGTTGCCAGATAAGGGTCGGTATTTCGACCACGCGTTTGTCAGACAGGAATTCTTTCAGATAGCGCTTCACCGAAGCCGGATCAGGCGCATCGGGCGTACCCAGATTGATGAGCAGCACACCGACGCGTGGCGGCTTGGTGTCTGGATGATCGCCAGGCCGCACCATATCGGCCCGCGAGATTGCAAATTCTTCCGGTCTATCACTCATGGCATCTATAATCCGTTTGCCAGCAGCGGCAGCGTCCGCGTTCTGAGGCCGCTTGCAGAAAACAGCGCATTGGCGATGGCGGGTGCCACAGCGGGAACACCGATTTCACCCGGATCAACCGGGTCCTCATTGCTTTCCACCAGTTCGATTTCTATTTCCGGCATATTGCCAAGAACCGGCAGTTTCATATCACGCAGCCGCCGTGCGGTTGTTAATCCGCCTTGATATCCGGTGGCACAGCCCATCGCACTGGCCAGCCCGAATATCATGCCGCCCTCAATCTGTTGGCGCGTGATATCGCGGTTAATGATGCGGCCTATATCGACAACCGCGCTCAGCCGTTCAACTTCAATGCCGCCATCCCCCTGCCGCGCATTGGCGACTATGGCGATATGTGCGCTGCGCCCCGCTGCATTCATTTTGTGGCAGGCAATGCCCTGCCCGCTATTGTCCAAACCGCCATTCCAGCCGCCCAGTACCGCCGCGTTGCTGAGACAGCGCGCCAGCCGCGTTTCCCCCCCCAGCATCTGCATGCGATAGGATAAAGGTTCGCTGCCCGCCTTGCGCGCCAGCTCATCAATAAAGGATTCAATGAAGAAACAGCTATAGCCATCTGCGTTGGCCCGGCTACGCCCTGTCGGCACACTAATATCCGCCGGATAGTGATCGACCGCCATATGGGCGATGGCATAAGGCGCAAGCGTACCCTGCACGGCCATATAATCATATTTGCCTGATACTTCGCGCATCGCGTCATGGGGTTTGCTGAACGCGAACAGGCGCTGCGCAAATTCCCGCGCACTTGCCGGCGCGGCAATTTTCACGGACATCGCCGTCACCCGGCCTGCTTCATCGGTAACTGCGGCCAATTTGGCGCGAACCGGTGTTCGCACCGGATCATGGATCATTTCTTCACCGCGCGACCAGACCAGCTGCACCGGTCGCTGCATATGCCGCGCCAGCAATGCCGCCTGCACCGCGACTTCATTTTCCAGCCGCCGGTCAAAAGACCCCCCCGCCATGACCGGATAGAGCACGACGTCATCCGCGTTCAGGCCCAGCGCACCCGCCGCCGCACGTCGCGCCATCTCGGGCGATTGGGTGGCCAGCCACAATTCCAGCTGCCCATCGGCATAACGCGCCGTCGCCGTGCTTGTTTCAATGGTCGCGTGCGGCATGGCGGCAACATCATATTGCGCGCTATGGCTCGTGCCGCCGGCAAAGGCGGGGCCGATATCGCCCACGGCGTGGAGCCGCTTGCCTGCACCGCTGTCAAAGGCCGAATTCAGGCCGCTTTCAATAAGGCTGTCCTCGGCCAGGTTGCCGCGCGTTTCAAATGTGGCATTCATTTTTCCCAGCGCCTGGTTGGCCGCCCACCAGTTGCTCGCCACCGCCGCGACCCAGCGTTCATGCTTTACGATTTCGATGAGTCCGGTCACACTATCCGCACTGCCCCGGTCAAGCGCCTTCAGCCGGCTATTGCCAATCGGCCCCTGCCGCAGCGATGCGTACACCATGTCCGGCAGGCGGATATCACCCGCAAAAGTAACGCTGCCATCAACCTTGCCCGGCAGGTCGAGCCGCGGATAGGGAATTTGCGCAGATTCGTTAATGGGTGCAGGCGTGCTGACAATGCCGCCGCGCACCGGTATGGGGTCCGGCACATCAAACGTTTTGGCTTCATCAACCAGCTCGGCAAAGCGCAGCCTCTTATCTTCATGAACGACAAAGCCATCCTGTGTCTGACACGCCTCCCATGCCACATCCCACCGGGCCGCCGCCGCCTGACACAGCAGCGCGCGCGCTGCGGCCCCGGCTTCACGGGCGGGGGATTCGTAATTGGCCAGTGCCGCACTGCCCGCCGTAAGCATGAACCGCGCATCATCGCCATAGCGGGCAGCAATGACATTATCGTCTGCAAATATGTCATCCAACCCGGCAGGCCACAGCATCTGTGCCCATTCGCGGGCCAGAACATGGTTGGCATAGACCGGACTTACCGGCGCAGCTTCGACCGCAACCGAGCGCCAGTCCGCCCCCAGTTCCTGCGCGACAATCTGCGGGATGACGGTGGTGATACCCTGCCCCATTTCACATTGCGGCACGGCCACGGTGACCGATCCATCCTTCGCAATTTTCAGATAGGCACCAAAGCCGCGCTCACCCTCTGCTACCGGTAGGGGGTTCGGATATTCGCGCGGCATAAACTGCCACGCCACGACCAGCCCGGCGGCGGCCGCACCGCCAATCAGTACATGCCGCCGCGTCACCGCCATCAGGCCGCGTCCTGCCGGTTATCGACCCAGGTCAGTACGCGCTTCGCAATGGCGGCAAAAGCATCCGATTGCGGGCCATCGCCTGCGGCGAGCGGCGTTCCCGCATCGCTCGATTTGCGGATGGCGGGATCAAGCGGCACACGGCCCAGAAATGGCAGGCCCATTGTTTTGGCCGCCGCTTCGGCTCCGCCCACACCAAACGGGTCGCTGACTTCATTGCAATGCGGACACAGATAGCCCGCCATGTTTTCCACCATGCCGATAACCGGAACCTTGCCCTGATCGAACAGGCTGATCGCCCGTGTTGCATCCATCAAAGCCAGATCCTGCGGCGTTGATATAATCAGAGCGCCATCGGGTTTGTGCTTTTGCATCATCGACATCTGTACATCGCCGGTACCCGGCGGCAGATCGACGATAATATCGGTGACTGTGTCCCAATGTGCATCGACCAGCTGCGCCAGCGCATTGCTCGCCATTGGCCCGCGCCAGGCAATCGCCTGTCCCGGCTTGGCCAGATGGCCCATGGACAGCATCGGCACATGATAGGCATTGGGCACCGGAACCAGTTTCTGCTCTTCGACCTTGGGCTTTACGTCCTCGCATGAAAACAGGCGTGGCTGCGACGGGCCGTAAATATCGGCATCGACCAGCCCGACCTTGCGGCCCATGCGCTGCATGGCCACGGCAAGGTTGGCCGAGAATGTCGACTTGCCGACCCCGCCCTTGCCGCTGCCAATGGCTATGATGCGGCGGCGTATCTTTTCCGCTGTCATCACAATGCGGACATCCTCTACGCCGTCAATTGCACGCAGGTCGCCTTTCAGCGCGATTTCCATCCGGTCGCGCGCTGACCTGTCCAGTTCGGCGACATTGAGTACCATCGACACCACACCATCCTGCACGCGGACCGCGGAACTGCGGTTGCCGGCAATATCGGCGATTTTTGTCTGTACGAGAATTTCCAATTGGGTTGGCGGGCTGGCCATGGGGATATGCGTTCCTCATATTTTTGCGTCTGTGTAGCGTTTTTTTCCACGAAATGCCCATGAAATTCTGCCTGATGGGCAGATTCAGGTGCAAAAGCACTGTTTTTCTCAAAAACCGTTCCTATAAGAGGAACATGACGAATTTTACCACACGATTTTCACAAAGAATATTGGCCATGGCAGGCAAAAGCCCCTGGGGCAATGACTCCGGCAGCGAATCTGGCGGCGATTCCGACGGCTCGGGCGGCTCCGACAATGGCGGTTCGGATAGCGGCCCACGCAATCCATGGCAGCCTACACCGCAACAGTCAGGCGGCCGCAGCGGTCCCAATATTGAGGAATTGTTCAAAAAAGGCCGCGGCAAAGGCGGCGGTGGTGGTGGCGGATTTACCGGTCTGCCCAAACGTTCCAATGGCAAAAGCTGGCTTCCTCTCATTCTGGGCGTAATTGCCGTGGCATGGCTGGTCCTGTCCAGCTTTCACCGTGTGGCTCTGCAGGAACGCGGCGTCGTGACGCAGCTTGGCGCCTATAACCGCACTGTCGAATCCGGCATCCGCTGGACTTTCCCCGCACCATTTGAGCAGATGCAGAAAGTGAATGTGCAGGAAATCCGCACATTGCAGATCGGTTCGACCGAAGCCAGCAAGGAAAATCTGGTACTGACCAGTGACCAGAATATTATCGACATGGCCTATGAGGTGCGCTGGAACATTTCTGACCCGGAGCGTTATCTGTTCCAGATTCAGGATCCTGAAGAAACTATCCGTGAAGTCGCGGAAAGCGCAATGCGCGCGGCGGTCGCGAATTTTGAGCTGATTTCCGCCATTGGCCCTGGCCGTAGCGAGATCGAGGCACAGGTCCAGACCCGTATGCAGGAGCTGCTCGACCAGTATAATAGCGGTGTCGCGGTGCAGGGCATTGCCATTCGCCAATCCGACCCGCCACAGGAAGTCAATGATGCTTTCCGCGAAGTGAACGCCGCGCAGCAGCGCCGCGAAAGCTATATCAACAATGCCCGCGCCTATTCGCAGCAGGTGCTGGAGCGTGCGCAGGGTGACACCGCCGCGTTCGACAAGGTGTTTGAGCAATACCGGCTTGCGCCTGAAGTAACGCGCCGCCGTATGTATTACGATACAATGGAAAATGTGCTGGGCAAGGTCGATAAGACCATTGTCGAGCCGGGCGGTGTGCAGACGTACCTACCCCTGCCTGAAGTGCAAAGGCGTTCGCGTGCCAATGCGCAGGCCAAGGAAGGGGGAGAATAATCATGCAGTCATTCAGCTTTAAAAGTCCGATTTTCCTGGGCGTACTGGCAGTCGCGGCACTCATTCTGGCAAGCCTGACCATGACCATTGTGCCTGAAGACAAACAGGCCATTGTTGTCAGCTATGGCAACCCGAAACGCGTCTGGAATGCCTATGAGGAAAAAGAGGTTTTCGGCAATACCGGCGCAGGGCTGCATTTCCGCATCCCTTTTGTCGAGCAGGTGGCCTGGATCGACAAGCGCATATTGGGCGTGGGAATGGAGCGGCAGGAAGTGCTGTCAACCGATCAGCTGCGGTTGCAGGTTGACGCTTTTGCGCGTTTCCGTGTCACTGACCCGCTGGTCATGTACCGTTCGATCCGCACCGAAGACCGGCTGAAACAGCAGCTACGCACCATTTTGGGTTCATCGCTGCGCAACGAGCTGGGCAAGCGTGCATTTGCCACGTTGCTCAGCCCAGAACGCGGTCAGGTAATGAATAATATCCAGTCAGCGCTGAACCGTGAAGCGCGGAAATATGGGGCGGAAATTATCGATGTGCGGATCAAGCGCGCTGATCTTCCTGAAGGTACGCCGCTGACGTCTGCCTATGAACGCATGCGCAGCGCACGTAATCAGGAAGCGGTGGCCATTGATGCCGAGGGGCGCAAGGAAGCACAGGTTATCCGCGCCGAAGCCGATGCAGAGGCCGCGCGCATCTATGCCGAAAGCTATGGCAAGGACCCGGATTTTTATGATTTTTACCGTGCCATGGAATCATACCGGACCACGTTCAACAATGATAGTGAGGGCAATGGAGGAACTTCGGTGATTCTGTCACCCAATAATGACTATCTGCGCCAGTTCCGTGGACGCCGGTAGAAAGCTGTCGCCATTTGGCAGAAAAGCCGGATGTACATAAGCTTTACAGGCCGTGACATTCAATTTCTGTTCAGGCGGAATTTGAAGAATGCGGCCTGAAACTTAATATATTGGATATCCGTGCCAACGGAACGTCCACGACAAGATTAGTTGAGAAGGATGAATATCGTGCGTTATGTCTATGGAATAACATCTGCACTTCTGCTGGGCGGCAGCGCCGTGGCGCTGGCCACAGGGCAGCCTCTTGGCGCACAGGTCGCGCAAAATGATGAAAATGCGATGCGTACAGCGGTGCCGCGTGCGGGCGCACCCGGCAGTTTTGCAGACCTGACCGAGCAGCTGCAACCTGCCGTTGTCAATATATCGACACGTCAGCGTGTCCGCGTGCGCAGCAATCCTTTTGCAGGCACGCCATTTGGCGACCTGTTCGGCAATCGGCGCGGCGGCGATGGTGGAAACCAGACCCGTGAGGCACAATCGCTGGGCAGCGGCTTTATCATTTCTGCCGATGGTTATGTTGTGACAAACAATCACGTGGTGGCGGGCGAACAGGGCCGTTCCACCATCGAATCAATTACGGTGACCATGCCTGACGGCAAGGAATATGATGCCAAGCTGATTGGCCGCGATCCGCAATCGGACCTCGCCGTCCTGAAAATCAACCGCAGTGAACCTTTTCCCTTTGTGCGCTTTGGCGATTCGACCAAATCCCGCGTGGGCGACTGGGTTATTGCCATTGGCAATCCATTCGGGCTGGGCGGCACTGTGACATCCGGCATTATTTCCGCCGTGTACCGCAATACCGGTTCAGGCGGTGCCTATGACCGCTATCTGCAGACTGATGCGGCGATTAACCGCGGCAATAGCGGCGGACCGATGTTCGACCTTGATGGCAACGTGATCGGCATCAACAATGCCATCTTCTCACCGACAGGCGGCAGCGTTGGCATTGGCTTTGCCATTCCCTCTGAAGTCGCCGAACCGATTATCGAAACCCTGAAAAAAGGCGCGAAGGTGGAGCGCGGCTATCTGGGCGTACGCCTCAGCCCGCTTAATGAAGATCTGGCATTGTCGCTAGGCCTGCCCAAAAACCGCGGCGAATTTATCCAGTGGGTTGACCCTGAACGCGCCGCTGCCAAATCGGGAATCAAGGCAGGGGATGTTGTTGTCAAGGTGGACAACAAGAACGTAACCCCGGAACAGTCGCTTGCCTTTATCGTCGCCAATACAAAGCCCGGCACGCGGATACCAGTGGAGCTGATCCGCAGTGGCAAGGCAATGAAGCTGAATGTTGTTGTCGGTGCGCGTCCCGATGAAGATGAAATTGCAGAAAGCTTTGGCAGCGACAATGGCGAAGGGTTTGACGAATCTGATGAGCAAAATGTCGAACAGGCCGCGCAGAAGATACTGGGTATCGCCGTCACCGAACTAACGCCCGCAATCGCGCGGCGGCTGCGCGTGGACGAAGATGTGAACGGTGTTGTAATATTGGGCATCGATCCTTCGACCGACGCGGCCACAAAGGGTTTCCGGCGCGGCGACATCATCCTGTCGATAAATAACCGCCCGACAACCTCTCCCGAGGACGTTGACGAAATTGTCAGCGCCGCCAAAAAAGCCGGACGCGAAGCTGTCTTGCTGCGTGTCCAGCGCGGAAACTCGCCACCGACATTCCTGCCGGTGCGGCTGCGCAGCGAATAGCCGCGCTAACATCATACTGAACCGGCCCCGGAAGTTATCATGGCTTCCGGGGCCTTTTCCATTCAGCCCATGCCGTTCACGTCAACTTGTAAGCGCTTTCGCTTTTTCCTATTTTTGCCGGGAAACAGAATCATTTGAGGGAGCGCATTTATGTCACGCATAGCAATAGTCACAGGCGGCACACGCGGTATCGGAGAGGCGATCAGCGTCGCGCTCAAGGATCAGGGATTTACAGTCGCCGCCAATTATGCGGGCAATGAGAATCGGGCCAGGGAATTTACCGACCGTACCGGCATCGCCGCCTATAAATGGGACGTGGGCGATCATGAAGCCTGCCTTGCCGGATGCGAGCAGGTGACTGAAGAACTGGGCCCTGTCGATGTTGTGGTCAACAATGCCGGCATCACCCGCGATGGCACGCTCCATCGCATGAGCTATGATGACTGGCATGAAGTGATGCGCGTCAATCTGGGTGGCTGTTTCAATATGTCAAAGGCATGCTTCCCCGGTATGCGCGAACGGCAATGGGGCCGCATCGTCAATATAGGTTCGATCAACGGACAGGCCGGGCAATATGGCCAGGTCAACTATGCCGCCGCCAAATCAGGCATACATGGCTTCACAAAAGCCCTGGCACAGGAAGGCGCAAAATTCGGCGTGACCGTCAACGCGATCGCTCCCGGTTATATCGATACAGACATGGTGGCCGCCGTGCCCGAACCCGTGCTGGAAAAAATCGTCGCGAAAATACCGGTCGGTCGTCTGGGCCAGGCCCAGGAAATTGCGCGCGGCGTGGCATTTCTGTGCAGCGAAGATGCCGCATTCGTGACCGGATCAACCATGTCAATCAACGGCGGCCAGCATATGTATTAATGCCCTTTCCGGTACAGCCGCAGAAATTGCATTAATTGATTATATACAACTGTTTACCGCGCAGCATTTTTGCACAATGATGCGTGCAATCATTGGGTAGGGATAGTCCATGACGGCGGGTGAGAATACCGATATTTACCACCCGCCTGTCAAGCGCAGCATCACCATAGCCGGGCACCAGACCTCAATCAGTCTGGAGCCGCTTTTCTGGAACAGGTTAAGGGTTGCAGCCGAAGAACGCGGCCTCCCTCTCAACGCGCTGGTCGCGCAAATTGATGTCGAACGGATGGAGGCAGATGAGCCCCCCGGCCTTGCCACCGCGATCCGGCTATGGATAGCTGCGCAAACAATATCCGCGGAATAAGTCAGTCGCCAGCCTGTATCTGGCGCGCGATATCAGTGAGGCCGATATCGCCCAGCACTGTCCGGCCGCAATGCTCTTTGGCGGGCATTGTCACATGCGCCGGTTTATATACGCCGAGCGCAACGGTCATATCGAAATGCGGCACCCTGCAGAGCAGTGCGCCGGTATCGGTGTCGATGCCACTGGGCAGGTCAATCGCCACGCTGTGCGCAGATGCGCGGACCAAATCCGCCAGCCGTGATTCCAATGCATCATTGAGTGCCCGCGTCAGGCCCGTGCCAAACAAGGCGTCCACCAGCATGGCCGCAGGAGAAGCATTGTCCAGCGATTCTGCCTCGCCGCCCCAGCGCTGGCAGGCGATCTGCGCCGCTTCGGTTTTTGGCCCTGCCAAAGCCGCAACGCGCACCCTATAGCCCCGCTCTTCGAGAAGCCGCGCCACCACATAACCGTCGCCGCCATTATTGCCGGGACCGCACAGAATCAGTGTGTCGTTTGGCGCATATGCTCCGCATATTGCGTCCGCCACAGCAGCGCCCGCCTTTTCCATCAAGTCTATAACGGGGACTCCGCCGTCAAATATAACCTGTTCGGCTGCGCGCGTCTGTGCGGCGGTCAGGATGATATCCCGCGCCCGCGTCACTCAATCCGCGCCGACGCGCTCTATGTCCGCGCCGACCAGCTTCAGTTTTTCTTCCAGCCGTTCATAGCCGCGGTCAAGGTGGTAAAGACGGCTAACCTCGGTTTCGCCCTCCGCCACCAGCCCGGCCATCACCAGACTCATCGATGCACGCAGGTCGGTCGCCATCACCGGCGCACCGGTAAAGCCTTGCACCCCGTGCACGATCGCCGTACGGCCCTTCGTCTCGATATTGGCACCCATGCGGTTCAGCTCCGGCACATGCATATAACGGTTTTCAAAAATCGTCTCTGTGAGCACGCTCGACCCCTCGGCCAGGCAGAGCATCGCCATAAACTGCGCCTGCATATCGGTGGCAAAGCCAGGATAGGGTGCGGTCGAAAGCGTCAGCGCCTGCAATGGTCCCTGATGGGCGACACGGATGCCGCCCTTGGTTTCTTCGACCAATACATTCGCTGAGCGTAATGCAGTGATGGTGGCATCCATTTCATCGGCATTGGCGCCGAGCAATTCGACATCACCGCCGGTCATCGCAGCGGCGCAGGCATAGCTACCCGCCTCGATCCGGTCGCTCATCACACGGTACGTTGCGCCGTGCAGCCGGTCCTTGCCATGAATGACAAGATCGGATGTGCCGATGCCCTCAATTTCCGCGCCCATAGCCGTAAGAAGATTGCACAGGTCAACAATTTCCGGTTCACGCGCGGCATTGTGCAGCGTGCATGTCCCTTTGGCGAGCACTGCGCCCATCAGTGCATTTTCCGTCGCGCCCACAGACACGACAGGGAAAGAAAATGTGCCGCCGGGAAGGCCGCTTTTGGGTGCTGTCGCTTTTACATAACCGGACGCAATCTCGATTTCCGCGCCAAACGCCTCGAGCGCTTTCAGGTGCAGGTCAATCGGGCGGTTGCCAATCGCACACCCACCCGGCAGCGATACAGTCGCCTCGCCATCGCGCGCGAGTAACGGGCCAAGCACCAATATCGATGCGCGCATTTTGCGCACCAGATCATAGGGCGCAACATTGCTGGTCATGCGTGTCGCCTGCAACGTCATGACGCGGCCAAAATCCTCGGGCCGCGCGCCCGCAATGCTGGTCGACACGCCAAACTGGTTCATTAGGTGCTGGAACCCGTCAATATCCGCAAGCCGCGGCAGGTTGCGCAATGTCAGCGGCTCATCCGTGAGCAGCGCACAGGGCAGCAATGTGAGCGCCGAATTTTTCGCGCCGGAAATGGGAATCTGGCCTTTAAGCGGGTTGCCACCGCGTACAATTATCTTGTCCATCCCCACTTTCTAGCGGGACTGTTTTTTTAGGCAAGGAGAAGATTGCGGCTTATGCCTTTTCCAGCGTGCATTGCAGCGGATGTTGATGCTCGCGGGCGAAGTCCATCACCTGATTCACCTTGGTTTCGGCGACTTCATAAGTGAACACGCCGCACACACCCACGCCCTTCTGGTGAACGTGCAGCATAACACGGGTCGCATCTTCCATATCCATGGAAAAAAAGCGTTTCAACACCATCACCACAAATTCCATTGGCGTGTAATCGTCGTTCAGCAGCAGCACTTTATACTGGCTGGGCTTTTTGGGTTTGGTGCGGGTCTTGGTGGCAATGCCGGTTTCTTCCGTGCCGTCATCACCCGTGTCATCCGAAGAATCGTCATCATCAGAAGCGCTGACCATCAGCCGCAATTCATGCGCCGAATCTGTATCGCCAAAAAACATATGCGGGAAGGTTTTCGTCATTGCACCAATTATCGGTATTTTTATGTGCGGGGGCAAGTGCAGGACCATATTTTTCTGTGTCTTTTACAAGGCTGGCATTGCCCAAAAACTTGCCGGATACGAAAAAGCCGCGCCTTTATGGGGCGCGGCTCGATCGGTTTTGCTGTCCCTGCCTTGGCAGGGCTGCGCTTAAAAAAGCTTAGGCAGCTTTTTTAACAGCTTCAACAGCAACGCTTACGCGATTTGAAATCGGCTGGAATGCGTCACCAGCAACTTTCAGGAACATTTCGGTGTTCTTGGAAGTCTGTGCAACCATCGTGTCAAAGCTCTTGCGGGCTGTAGAAGCCTGCAGCTGAACGAATTCGGTTGGTGATTTTACAGCAGCAAATTCTTTTGCAGTTGCAGTCGCAGCTTCAAAGTTTGTGCGCATGTCAGAAGCATAGGCCTGGCCCATTTCCTGTGCGCCTTTGACAGCGATCTTGCCGGATTCAACAACAGCTTCGATGTTCGCTTTGTTGAATTCGTTTGCCTGTGCGAAATATTCGTTGGCTTTCGCGAAAAGTGTTTTTGCACGTTCGCTCATGTCGCCAGCCATTTCGGTTACGCGTGAAGTCATGGCTTCAGTCGCTTTTTTCGCTTCAGCTGTTACTTTTTCAGATGTTTTAGCCATAATGTTATCCTTTTTAGGTGCATTAGATTTCTTGACAGTTTTACGGGCAGCCACTGCTTTTTTCGCAGGGGCTTTCTTTTTTGCGGCCGTTTTGGCAGCCGTTTTACGTGTGGTTTTCGCCGCAGTCTTTTTCGCTACGGTTTTTTTGGCAGGTGCCTTTTTCGCCACTGGCTTTGCCTTCACAGCAGCTTTTGATGCTGTCTTGGCAGGAGCCGGCGCTTTTTCCGCTTTCACAGCGGCAACTTCTTTTTTGGCAATTGCGGTGTCTGCTTTCGCAGCTTCGCTTTTTGCCACTGATTTCACAACATCAGCTGTGGTCTTTGCCGTAACAGCCTTTGGTGCGGTTTGTGTTTTCTGATCGCTCATCATGCGTTCCTTTTGTGTCATGTTGCACTGCACAATAAGGATGGTTTGGCGAGATGTCAAGAAATTTTGTTGCACTGCACAATAGATATTGCATCGCAGCAAAAATACTGTGTTTTATATGCTTTAGCGGCTCTTTACGTAACGCCCAGGTGCATCTTCAATGGCCTTGAACTTGCCTTTTCCGGGTATGTAACTGCCTTTGACCTGTACTTTTGCGCCCGATTGATTCGCCAGCCATTTTGACCAGTAAGGCCACCAGCTGCCTGGCGTTTCTTTCGCGCCTGCAATAAATTCCTCCAGCGTGTCCGCTTTTTTGCGATTGGTCCAGTACTGGTATTTTTTCTGGTCCGGGTGGTTGACCACACCGGCAATATGGCCGGAGCCCGCAAGCAGAAATTCATGGGGGCCCGGCAGGTGGTGAGTCAGCTTCCACACGCTATCCGCTGGCGCGATATGGTCCTCACGGCCCGCCTGAATGAAACAGGGCGTTTCAATCTTGCGCAGGTCAATCGGCGTGCCGTCAACCGTGATCGCGCCTGGCACCACCAGCTTATTGTCGCGGTACAGGTCTTCCAGATAGGCCCGGTGCCATTTTGACGGCAGGTTGGTGGTGTCGCCATTCCAGTGCAGCAGGTCGAACGGCGGATAGTCTTCGCCTTTCAGATAATTATTGACCACATAGTTCCAGATCAGGTCGCGGCCGCGCAGCATATTGAATGTTGCCGCCATATAACGCCCATCGAGATAGCCATCGCGCGACACCTGTTCGATAAGTTTGAACTGCGCGTCGTCGATAAACATTTTGAGGTCGCCAGCATGTTCAAAATCGACCTGCGCGGTAAAAAATGTCGCGCTGTTCACCTTGTCCGCCTCACCCCGTGCCGCCAGAAGTGCCAGCGTCGCCGCCAGCGTGGTGCCGGCAACGCAATAGCCGATCGTATTGACACTATCGACGCCCAGTGCGCCGCGCACTGTATCAATCGCGTCAATCTGTGCCTTTATATAATCGTCCCAGATCACATCTTTCATCGACGCGTCCGCCGATTTCCATGACACCATGAAAACCGGAATGCCCTGCTCCACCGCCCATTTCACAAAGCTCTTTTTCTCATTAAGGTCGAGAATGTAGAACCGGTTGATCCAGGGCGGGAAGATGATGAGCGGGGTTTTCATCACCTTGTCCGTAACCGGCATATATTGCACCAGCTGATAAAGCGGCGTTTCATGCACCACCTTGCCCGGCGTCACCGCAATATTGCGGCCCAATTCAAAAGCGTCGGGATCAGTATGCGTCAGCTGCCCCTTGCGCAGGTCGCGCAGCATATGCTCCGTGCCCTTGAGCAGATTCTCGCCTTTCGTCTCGATTGTCTTTTCGATGACTTCGGGATTGGTGAAAGCGAAATTGGACGGACTCATCGCGTCGGCAAACTGCCGCATCCCCATGCGCAGCTGCCGTTTTTTGGCCGGGTCCAGCCCATCAATATTATCGGTGGCCTGCAATAGATGGTCGGAAATCATCAGGTAGCTTTGGTGAATCATCGCAAAGACCGGGTTGTCCTGCCACTGGGCAGCCGCAAAACGGCGATCGTGGCGCGCCGTTTTGGCTGTGTCTGGCGCAAAGGCTTCACCCGAAAGCGCCTTGCCCATGGCCGATTGCCATATATTCATGCCCTCTTTCAGCAGATCCGCCCCGGCAGACATATCAAGCGAAGGCATCTGCCCGACAAAGGAAGACATCAGTGTTTGCCACTGTGCAGGGTCTGCCCATTTGCCAATATCAGACGCGTTTGACTGCGCCATCTTCGCCATGTGCTCCATCATCATCTGCTGCATCCGGCCCATCACCCAGGTCCAGTGCTGCCAGTCCTCCAGATTGAACTTGTCGAGACCCATAGCCTCTAAACCGGGAATACCCGCTTTGCCGTTTTCACTATCTGTCATGCTGTCCTGCCCTTCGGGGATACTGCCTAAAAGGCATATTAGCGTCAGCGCTCACAAATTAGTAGGCGCTAAAGTGACAACACGAAAAATTTTATGTGGCGATGTCAATTTTCTCGACTTGGTGGCAGCAATGCGTCACATAATGCGGTCTATATTCTATATAACCGAGAGCTTTTACCATGTCCGAAGAGTTTTACCGTATCCGCCGCCTGCCGCCCTATGTGTTTGCAGAAGTGAATGCGATGAAAGCCGAAGCCCGGGCGCGCGGCGAGGATATTATCGACCTGGGTATGGGCAATCCTGACGGCATGCCGTCACAGCATGTCATTGATAAACTTGCTGAAGTGGCGCACGATCCGCACGCGCACCGTTATTCCGCATCCAAAGGCATCAAGGGACTGCGCCGTGCGCAAGCCGCCTATTATGACCGCCGATTCAATGTGCAGCTTGACCCTGACAGCGAAGTTGTCGTCACCCTGGGGTCGAAAGAGGGCCTTGCCAACCTTGCCCAGGCCATCACCGCGCCGGGCGATGTGGTTTTAGCTCCAAATCCGAGCTATCCGATCCACACATTCGGTTTCATCATTGCCGGCGCAGCGATCCGGTCGATCCCGGCCGCGCCCGGACCCGAATTTTTCACCCGGCTCGAATATGCCATGTCCTATTCCGTGCCCAAGCCATCGGTGCTCGTGCTTGGTTACCCGTCCAACCCGACCGCCTATACCGCCGACCTCGATTTCTATCAGAAAGTGGTCGATTTCGCGCGCGAGCATAAATTATGGGTCATCAGCGATCTGGCCTATGCCGAAATCTATTATGGCGATACGCCCACGCCATCGCTGTTGCAGGTGCCCGGCGCGAAAGACGTCGCGGTCGAATTCACATCCATGTCGAAAACCTATTCGATGGCTGGGTGGCGTATGGGCTTTGCCGTAGGAAATCAGAAACTTATCAGCGCGCTTACCAGGGTTAAATCCTATCTCGACTATGGTGCGTTCACGCCGATACAGGTGGCCGCCACAGCCGCGCTAAATGGTCCGCAGGATATTATCGATGATAATCGCGCGCTTTATAAACGCCGCCGCGACGTGATGGTGGAGAGTTTTGGCCGTGCCGGATGGGATGTGCCTTCACCCGAAGCCAGCATGTTTGCCTGGGCACCCATTCCTGAACAGATGCGGCATCTGGGCGCGATGGAGTTTTCCAAAAAACTGCTCGCCGAGGCGCAGGTTGCGGTCGCCCCCGGTGTCGGTTTTGGCGATGAGGGCGAAGGTTATGTCCGCATCGCGCTTGTCGAAAACGAACAGCGGCTGCGCCAGGCAGCACGCAACATCAAACGTTTTTTAAGCGATAATAGCTGACACCCCTGCATCACCTGATCCATTCCGGACACAGTCGGACTCTCTAAATTACATCTATTTAACGCATTGTTTCCGCAACAAAGTTGTAGGAAGCACATATGGGGATGCATATAGGCTGGCTGTCTGATTCAGCCGACCTGCCGGCCATTTTGGCAGGTGCCGCAGGAAAAGACATGACGGTCTCGCATTATGACAGCATTTTGCTGGCCGCCGATGAGTGCGACCTTGTTTGTGCTGACAGCCGTCATGGCGAAGCGTCTTCATTATGCCGTCAGCGCCTGTCAAACACGGGGGTGGCAGCCATATTGCTGGGGGAGCTGGACAGCGAAGAGCGCAGCGCCTGGATAAAATCGGGCGCGGACGATGCCGTGCATCTCAGCTGGGGGGCGGATGAGCTGGCAATGCGCATCAGGGCGGCTGTGCGCAAGGCGCATCTTGCACGCGGTTTATGGCGGCACGGCCCGCTCACTTTCAAGCTGCTGGAAAGGACTGTGTGCTGTGGCGGCAAGCGCGTCCCGTTCAATATGCGCGAATATGCTCTTCTGCTTTACCTTGCCCGCGCAAATGGCAAGACCGTATGCCGCGAAGAGCTGTTCAAGAATGTCTGGGGTCTCGATTTTGACCCTGGCACCAACCGGATCGAAGTCTATATGTTCCGCCTGCGCAAGAAACTGCGCCGGCACAAGGCCGCACGCCTGGTCCAGACCGTCAAGGGCCGCGGATACCGGCTGAACATCGATTAGTTGCCCCGCGCCGCGCTTTAACGCTGGACATGTGCCATGCAACGATGTTGACTGGCATAAATCAAACAGCAGGCAGAATGCTCCCATGACCACCGAAACCCTTACCTTCAAAGACCGCGTGCGTATCGACATTACAGGCCATGTTGCTGACGTGCGCCTGATCCGCAGTGACAAGATGAATGCGCTCGACCCCGACATGTTTACGGGCATTATCGAGGCAGGTGCAGCGCTACATGAGCGCAGGGATGTCCGCGCCGTTGTCCTGTCAGGTGAGGGACGCAGTTTCTGCGCCGGGCTTGATATGGCGAGTTTTACCGCATTGGGGGACGGCGGCGGCGGTCCCGACAAGCTGACCGATCGCACCTATGGCGACAGCAACACATTCCAGCAAGTGGCGACGGTGTGGCGCAAGCTGCCCATGCCGGTGATCGCAGCAGTGCATGGCGTGTGTTTTGGCGGCGGCGCGCAGATTATGTCCGGGGCGGATATTCGTATCATTGCCCCTGACGCACGGCTGTCGATCATGGAAATGCGCTGGGGCTTGATCCCCGATATGGGCGGCTATACGGTGTGGCGGGGTTTCGTGCGCGATGATGCTATCCGCGAGCTTACTTACACCAACCGCGAATTTAGCGGCGAAGAAGCGCTGTCGCTCGGCTTTGCCACCTATAATGACACCGACCCGCACACCCGCGCCATGGCGATAGCCAGCGAAATTGCCAGCAAGAATCCCGATGCCATCCGCGCGGCCAAGGCACTGTTCAACAAGGTGCCTGATATGGATTCCGACGCAATACTGATGGAAGAAAGCGTGCAGCAGGCCAAAATCATCCGCAGCCCGAACCAGATGGAAGCCGTGATGGCCTTTATGGGGAAACGCAAGGCGGAGTTTAAGGATTAGCTTTACTGGTCATACCGTCACACAGATTGATGCCATGTTCGGCTTACTCTCAGCCTGTCGAATGATGAGTGAAATGTGTGCTTACTTCCAGGAAAGAGATAATCACCGCACCACCTTCAGTCGCTCAAATTCTGCGCGCAGTTCTTTGCCTATGGGTGTGGGGCCGTTTTTGTCGGTGAGCACGATGGTGGTGACACATAGCGCGACGCATGTATCCTTCTGAAACGCGGCGGAATATATGTCCCAGCTGCTGTTGCCAATCCGGCCGATACCGCTGGCAATCACAACAGGCTCAGGGAAATAGCTTTCGGCAATATAGTCGAGCTTGACCGCCGCGATCAGCCAGCGCTGCCCTTCGCTGCGGCGCTCCACCGCTATCGCATGATTGAACTTGCCCCGGCCATGTTCGAACAGGCCCGCCATCGCGACATTGTTGATATGACCCAGCATATCGACATCGGCAAAGCGTGTTTCCGTGGGGTGCGCAAAGGGGTAGCTGTTGATATCGGTCTGCCAGCTTTCGGGTCTGGGCATGGTGTGATGGTATCCTTTTTTGAAGCAGTGTCTGTAGTTTGGCGCGTCTGTCTTAACAAGATGGGTTTGGATTCTTTGTTTGATTTCCTCACTGAGATAAGTCGGTACCAGAGCTTTCTTTTGTTCGCTCTCGCTCTCTAGGCGGTACAGCCCACTCCCCCGCCCAACCTCCCGATGACATTGTACTTTGTCGGGAGGTTGGGCGGGGGAGCGGGCCGGTACCGACTTGCGAACGAGAGTGAGCCAAAAAGACTCTGAGCAGCACGAAATGAGCTAACGAAAGAGAGTAATTCGGAGACATCAACTGATCAAATCAAAGCCCCCGCCCGATCAACTCTTTCATGATCTCGCTCGTGCCGCCGAATATCCGTGTCACACGCGCCGCACGCCAGGCCTTGGCGATATTATATTCGTTCATATAGCCCGCACCGCCATGGAATTGCAGGCATTTGTCCATCACTTCCCATTGCAGCTCGGTATGCCACAGTTTCGCCGCCGCGCCCTCCTCCGGCGTCAGCTCTTTTTTGTAGTGCCGGTTCAGCGCCCAATCGAGATGCGCCCAGCCCACCTGCAGCTTGGTCTTAAGGTCCGCGAGCACGAAGCGGGTATTTTGAAAGCCGAGTATCGGTTTGCCAAACGCCTTGCGCTCGCGCACAAACTCGACCGTGTCGTCAAACGCCTTTTGCGCGCTCGCCTGCGCCGACACCGCAATTGACAGGCGCTCCTGCGGCAGTTCGCTCATCAAATAGATAAAGCCCTTGCCCTCCTCGCCCAGGCAATTCGTCATCGGCACGCGCACATCGTTAAAGAACAGCTCTGACGTATCGGCGGCATCCTGCCCGATCTTGTCGAGATTGCGGCCGCGCTCAAAACCTTCACGATCACTTTCGACCAGGATGATAGACATGCCCTGCCACGCTTTTTCCGCATCGGGATTGGTCACGGCGCAGACAAGAGTCAGATCCGCATTTTGGCCATTGGTGATATAGGTTTTGGAACCGTTGATGACATAATGATTGCCGTCTTTTTTCGCCGAAGTGCGCATCCCCTGCAGGTCGCTGCCCGTGCCTGGTTCGGTCATGGCAATCGCGGTGATCGTCTCGCCCGATACCAGCCGCGGCAACCATTTCTGTTTCTGTTCTTCGGAGCCGTAATTGACAATATAGCTCACCACGATATCCGATTGCAGCGAAAAGCCGAGCGGCGATCCGCCGGTATAGGCAACCTCTTCATCAACAATCGCATTATAGCCGAAATCAAGCCCCAGGCCGCCATATTCCTCCGGCACGGTCGGGCACAGCATGCCCAGCTCACCCGCCTTGGGCCACAATTCCCTGGGAACGATCTTGTCCTTGTCCCACTGCTCCGCATTGGGCGCAACTTCCTTTTCCATAAAGGCACGCACGGTGGCGCGAAACGCCTCATGGTCTTCGCTATAGGCGCTGCGGGGGATACGATCGAGGGACATGGAAACTCTCCGTTAAATTCTTGAGTTGTCGGCAGGTTTAGCGGTATGATTGCGCATAGGTCAATCCAATTTAATCGATCGGTTAAATCGATATGGCTGCCTTGCTTTTATACTGCCAGCCATGCAGAGGGGCCGCATAGTCAACAATACAGGGATCCAGCCTTGCCCCAACGCCCCGATCATTACGATGCCATCATCCTGGGTGCGGGCGGTGCAGGCATGATGTGTGCCGCCATGGCCGGGCAGCGCGGGCGGCGGGTGCTGCTGATTGATCATGCCGAACAGCCGGGGAAAAAGATCCTGATATCGGGCGGTGGACGCTGTAATTTCACCAATATCCATACTGCGCCCGACCGCTATCTTTCCGCGAACCCGCATTTCGCAAAGTCCGCGCTCAGCCGCTATACAGCGCAAGACTTCATCGATCTTGTGGACAGTCACGGCATTGCCTGGCACGAAAAAACGCTGGGCCAGCTCTTCTGTGACGGGTCCGCGCGCCAGATTGTCGATATGCTGCTGGCCGAGTGTGAGAAAGGCGGGGTCCACATCCTGCTTGGCAATGCAATTGATGGTGTCAGCCATGACGGGTCATACTATAAAGTCGCGCTGCCCAACAAAACTTGTGCAGCGCCGAAACTGGTTGTGGCCACAGGCGGCCCGTCCATCCCGAAAATGGGTGCCACCGGCTTTGCCTATGACCTGGCGCGGCAATTCGGCCTGAAAGTGGTCGAGCCCCGCCCCGCGCTCGTGCCGCTGACACTGGGCGGCGACGAGGTGATGTTTCGTGAGCTTTCCGGCGTGTCGGCAGATGTAATCACGGCCTGCGGTAAAACGCGTTTCCGCGAGGCGGCGCTGTTCACCCATCGCGGCCTGTCTGGCCCGGCCATATTGCAGATTTCCTCTTACTGGCGTCATGGCGACGCATTGAGAGTCAACTTCCTGCCAGACCATGGGCCGGAATGGCTAAAAGATGCCAAGCGGGACAGGCACAGCGCCACGCTCGCCTCGCTGTTATCCACGCAGCTCCCCGCCCGGCTCGCGGCGGCGCTGGCGGAAAAACTGAACCTGCCCGGCCCGCTTGCCAACCTGCCGGACAGCAAGCTCGCCATGGCGGAAGAGCGGCTGGCAAGCTGGCCATTCCACCCAAATGGCAGCGAGGGGTTTGCCAAGGCGGAGGTCACGGCTGGCGGGATCAGCACCGCAGAGCTGTCTTCCAAAACAATGGAGGCCAAAAAAATGCCCGGCCTGTATGTGATTGGCGAAGCCGCCGACGTCACCGGCTGGCTGGGCGGTTATAATTTCCAATGGGCCTGGGCCAGCGGCTGGGCTGCGGCGCAGGATATATAAGGTTATTCATTAAGCGTTTCAGAGCCGGAAGGAGCGGCAGCAATGCCCGAGCTGCGTGCACGAACCTTCACATAGCCGAGCTTCACAAGCGACTCTTCATCCGACAGCACCGCACGTACCCCCAGGGCCACCTCAATACGCGCCGCATCCGCCGACAGTTTGGCGACACGGATTGTGTACGCGCCATAGGGCACGCTTTCGAACAGGAAGAAACCGTCAAATTCGCTGCGGGTTGTGCGCACCACCCTGTTTTCCACATCCAGCAGCTCCAGATCGACACCCTGCAATGTACCGCCACCATTGCGGATCAACGTGCCGTCAATTTCGCCTGCACTGACCAACGGCAGCTCAATCCGCGCGGCAATGCCCGGACGCGGCGTGACGACCACCCCGGCATTGGCGGGCTGTACGAACGGATCGGGCAGGCTGCCGGCATCAACGCCTATCAGTATTGGCTGAAACGGCTGCAAACCATCGACAATCGCGCGGCCATTGGCATCAGTTGCAGTCAGCACGGTGGTGCGGCCTGCAACCAACTCCACGTCTTTCTCCACCGGCTCATCCGCCTGCCTTATGCCATCGCGGTTCCGGTCACGAAACACAATCGCCATTGCCTGGCCATTGGTGGCCAGTTTTTCGTTGGAAAAGCGGATCTTCCCACTGCGCGGATCGGGGCCGATACTGAACGCGAGATTGAGACCCGCCGCAACCGACCCGTCACTGGCCAGCTCTGCACTGGCATTCAAAGAGAACGCATCAAACTGCCGGACATAGCCCAGCGCGCCACGCACGCGGCTTTGCGGACCGTCATAGGCCAGCTCTGCGCGCAAGTCGGAGCGCTCACCCGATCGCCATTCGGCAACTGCCGATACGCGTTCAAAGCGCGTTTCAGGCGACAGACGGAAACGGCCCTCTCCACGTACCCTGACTTTGCCCAGCCGTATGTTGGCAAGCAAGGCAGTTTCTATTCTGTCCGGCGGACTTGGTCCATATTTAGTCTTGTTTTTCCTATAGTTAACTTCATTCGTCAATGAGACATTGCGAAAATTATACGATATACGGCTGGCAAGTTCCATACTATCCAGCCCGGTAGTGCGGGTCTTGTAACGCGCCTCCAGCTCTACTGGCAGGGTCGAGCGTCCCATTTTGAAGAAATGGTTGAGCGTCAGGCTGTGCCGTCCATTGATGTCAGGATCAAGAAGATCGGAATCAAAATCATTTTGTGTCCAGATTGTCTCGGCCCGGAAATTGGTATTGCCAAACTGGCCCAATAGCTGCCCACGCAATGCACCGGCACCTGACAGGTTATAGGCAGCCGAAAACTCCGCCAGGGTTGGGCCAATTGCGCGCCGAAGCGACGCCTCCAGATACTGATGCCGCCGCCCATCAACACGCAGGCTGTGAAATGCGCCCGCCATTGACGTTCTGGCGTCAATTCCCCGCTCAACCCCGAAACTGCCGCGCCAGCCACCATTTTCATGATCGGCAAAATCATCGCCAATTGTGATGAGATCACGCCCGGCCTGATTGAAGCCGGCCCAGTAATATGTCTGTTTGGGCGGTATTGAATCCAGCCCGACTGGAACACTTTTCTGTTCGCGCCGCACCTGTCCCTGCGGGCCATAGAGTACAAGTTCGAAATTATTATTGCCGTAAAGCAGGGGAACATCGATAAATTCATAGCGGCCATCACTGCGGCTTTCGGCAAAACCAAGCAATTGCCCGTTACGATAAAGCTCCGCATCCCAGCCGGCCGGCAATTCGCCGCGAAAACTGGTGCGATCATATGTGTCGGGCCGTTCGACCGGCCGGTTCGTGACATATGCCCCGCGCCCGATAACCGACCCCGCCACAAGCGGCGTTGTATAGGTTGTGACGTCACCTGCCGCTACCTGTGTAGCCTTGAGCGGACCAAGCAGTTCACCCTTTGGATCCGTGCGATAGGCGCGCAGACGCAGGCTTTGTGGAACAGCTTTATTATCTGACGAAAGCCGCGCATCAAACGATGCCTTGCCAATTTCGCCAGATGCGAAAATCTCATACCGCGCATCAACCTGCCCGCCCCGCCTTTTATCACGCAGCCCGCCCACTGATACAACCGCATCCACCGATGGCGTGCGCCAGACCTTGTAAGGCTGTGATGCCTGGGGCAGCGATCCCAGGTCAAATTCCTGGCGCGGCCGCACTTTGGCCGCACGTTCGCGGCGTTCGATCGCCAGCTGGAACGGAAGCTTTCGTTTCGAAGACATGACAAGCACGGCATTGGACAGATCTGGCGTCAAAGTGACGTCAAACCATTGAGACAGGCTTTTCGAATCCACGCACCACCCCTCGGGCGCATCATGAATCTCGCCTTTTCGGATGCTACGCTTTATGTTCATGCTTTGTACCATATTCTGGTCTCGGTCGATGCGCAGGGTTTCATTCTCTCCAAACAGCCACCCAGTTGCGCGGCGCGACTTTTTATCGAGCCGCACCGGCACATCAAGCGCCATGATGGTGTCAGCCAGGTCGAGACAGATTCCGCGACCAGTTTGATAGCCGCGAATACCATCACCGACACGGTGCTGCCCGATACGCAGGTCGAGCAGGAGGGCATCATCGTCATTGGCTGTCCAGCCGGCAGTGTCTGGAGAGGGTTCCTGCGCATAAACGGGCGAAACCGAACCCATTACGAGTCCGGTTATCGCTACGGCCATTATGGTCAGCCGTTTATAGATAGCAGGAAAAAAAGTCATGGTGTCTCTGGCGGGCGCATGGCGTGCCTAAAAGAACCGCTCCTATTTCAAGGCCGTCTGCGCTGAGGCAATCAATCCGCCTCCTGCGCTATGGGATTCAAAATATTCGATTTTTACAGGACCGGTGAGCTGCGCAGCCACCTCTGCCGGCACGGGCAATTTTACTGTCCGCGCTTCCACCTCCGCATAGACAGCAATGCCGCGCGCCACCAGCAACGGCTTGTCCAGCCCCGGCTTTGTCACGCGAATTTCGCCATAGGTTGACTTGTCGCCCTGGCGGGACAGATCAAAGGCAAACGCATGCCCGTTTTCATCTGTTTCAACACGGCCATTGGCAATAGCGGCCGTTGCCTGCAACGCACCCTTGCGAATGATGATAGGAATTGTCACGCCGTAAATGGGTGTCAGCGCAATGGAAAGCCCCTGTGGTTCACCTGCCTGTGGTGCAACAGGCTGCGCCTTTGGGATGGCACGAAACAGCATATGTGCACGGTATTCACCATCGGGCAGCGCCTGTGGCGGTCGCACGCCGATCCGGATTGCCTGGGGCTGGTTCGGTGCCAGCGTGATCCGGCGCGGCGCGTAACGGATCATCGACAATGCTGCCTGTTCCAGCGCATTCGCCTCTTCCTTCGTCACTTCATCCAGCTTGCCATCCGGTGTCATCCGGCGCAGTTCAAGGCTGATCCGGTAAGTGGCCGGCTCCGCACCCACATTATTCAGTATGACTTCAGTGCCGCGCACACCATCAAGCACAACCCTGGTCGGCGCGACGAGCAAGTCACCGGCTGCCTGTGCAGGCAGTGGTGCCAGCATGGTCGCGGCCAGAAATGTGCATAAGCTATTGGAAAGTCTCGACATCAAATACTCCGGAAGAAAGGGTTTCGTTCTGCCAGACAGTATCGCCAGATATGGTTTATATTTCGCTAACCATGACACAGGAATCCGGACAGCAAAAAGCCGCGCTCCATTTTGCAGAAGCGCGGCTTGTTTATGTCGCCAGGCAGAACCCGGTTGTTTCAGAAATTACTGATAGTTTACAGTCACGTCGAAATTGCCGACATAATCGCCTGTTGCCTGGTTCGCACCTACGGCCAGCGTGCCGCCAACGGTAAAGCTGTCACCGCCAGCAAGTACCAGCGTGGCGTCGCTGCTTGCAAGTGAAGCGGTCATGCTGTCAGTGCCGCTTAGCAGGTTTACTGTGGAATCAACTGTAATATCAACAGTTTCACCGGCTGTACCCGCTACGGAAAAGGCCGCTGCAGAAGTTGTCCCCGAACATACCAGTGCTGCTGCACAGTTAACCGCGCCACTTGCCGCGCTCAGCGTTGCGTTACCCCCTGTAGCACCAACAACGATTGTGCCAAAATCAAGGTCAGATGTTTTTGTAACAGTGATCTGGTCAAGGATCGTCGCGCGCGCATCGGCATTGGCCGTTGCCGCATTCGCAGAGGTGGAAACGAGAGCAACCGCCATTACAGCAGAGCCAGCGGTCAAGAGTTTCGCTTTGTTAAACATATATTTTGGTCCCTTTAGAATTGCGCCATGGCGCAGTGGTCATCTTGGGACGCCCCCATGGCGGCCCTGAGAACGGATAAATCCACTTCCATTCACGAACCTTTATGGACGCAAAGATTTCAGAAATTGCTTAGGAACAGGGTAAGGAAAAGATTAAATTCTCACGCATTAAGACATAATATTCAAATATATCAGTTTATTGCAACATTTACCTTAAAGCCCCTCGCCCGAGAGGCGCTGGCATATCAGATCCAGCTGATCGAGATTTCCGTACCGAATCGCCACCTGCCCGCTGCTGTGATTCGAATCGGAGGTGATTTTCACTTTCAGGCCCAGAAGGTCCTCCAAATGGCGCTCAACGGCGGCAATATCAGCATTGCCGCTATCCAGTGACTTGGTTTCCAGCGGCGGTTCGGCTGGCTTGCGCGGCCCTCGCACCAGTTTCTCTGTCTGCCGCACGGATAGCCCCTGCGCCACCACGTCTTTCGCGATCCCGGCAGCGTTTTCGCTATTAATAAGCGCGCGGGCATGGCCCATGGAAAGATCGCCTTCCGCCACCATTTGCAGCACCGAATCAGGCAGAGCCAGCAATCGTACCAGATTGGCAACATGGCTGCGTGACTTGTCGACCAGCTTGCCGATTTTCTTGTGCGAATAGCCCTGGCTGTCGACAAGGCGTTGATAAGCCTGGGCTTCCTCTACAGGGTTCAGGTCCTCGCGCTGGATATTCTCGATCAGCGCAATGGCCAGAGTGTCTTCATCGCTGAGATCGCGGACAATTGCTGGAATTTCGTGCAGTTTCGCACGCTGTGCCGCGCGCCAGCGACGTTCACCCGCCACCAGCTGATAACCGCCCTTCCCTGCGGGCCTGACGATAATTGGTTGGATCACCCCGCGCTTCGATATGCTGTCCGCCAGCTCCTCCAACGCCTCATCGCTGAAATAGCGGCGCGGCTGGTCAGGGTGCGGCTTGATCTGGGCAATCGAGATATTCTGCACACCGCCTGTTGCCGCAGAGCCATCATCGCTCGATGGGGCCTGTACCAAGGGCTCTTCACGCTGCACTTCGCCCAAAAGCGCATTCAATCCGCGTCCAAGCCCCGTGTTTTTCTTTTTGGCGATTGTCATATCATTACCCATTATTCTATCTTTACAGTTATTTATGCGGCGACCTTGCGATCCGGCATACGGCCAATCAATTCGCGCGCAAGCGATATATAAGCCTCTGATCCCGCGCATTTATGGTCATATACCAGCGCGGGCAGACCATGGCTTGGTGCCTCGGACAGGCGCACGTTACGCGGTATCACCGTATCAAACACCAGCGCCCCCAGACACGCACGCACATCGTCGGAAACCTGTTCGGTCAGCCGGTTGCGCCGATCATACATAGTAAGCAGCACACCTATGATAGACAGATCCGCATTAAACCGGTTCTGCACACGCTCAACCGTCTGCAAGAGCTGGCTAAGCCCCTCCAGCGCGAAAAATTCGCATTGCAGAGGCACCAGCAGGGAATCAACAGCCACCAGCGCATTGAGAGTCAGCAGCCCAAGCGATGGCGGGCAGTCAATTACGCAGACATCCCAGTGGTTTGCGGGTGCATTATCTAATGCATTCTTAAGCCTGTGGGTGCGCTGTTCAAACTCGACCAACTCCACTTCCGCCCCGGACAAATCCTGTGTTGCAGGGATAATATCAAGCTGCGGAATCGATGTCGGCACAGCACATTGACCAAGATCAGCCTCACCAGTCAGCAGCTCATAACTGGACTGCTCACGGTGCGATTGTCCGATACCAAGTCCGGTTGATGCATTGCCCTGCGGATCAAGGTCTACCAGCAAAACACGCCAGCCAATCGCCGCGAGTGCCGTTGCAACATTAATCGTCGTCGTTGTTTTTCCAACGCCGCCCTTCTGATTTGCTATGGCAATACGGATCATTATCAACTCCCAACAGCGCGGCGTTTCACGTGGAACAAAATATAGATATATAACTCAGCTATTTAACAAGATAGCCAGCCAGTATTTTAGCATCTTCATCCGTGATGCTGTGTTTCACGTGGAACAAATGTTGCCATTTATCGCTCAGCGCTTCCAATTCATTAGCCGCATTTCGTCCCTTGGGAAGCAGCCATAATGTTTTTTCTGTGGAAAATCGCTCGGTGAGAAGCAGTAAGCGGTCAAGCGGTGCAAAAGCACGAGCACTGATGACGGAAGCATCAAAACTGTCCAGACTTTCAAGGCGCATGCCCTCAACGCGTGCTGTCTGGGCAAGATCGAACCGTTCTACCATATGTTGCAGATAGTTGATGCGACGTGCACGCGATTCCACCATCACGACTTGCCAGTTGCTCAGCATGGCAATAATTAGCCCTGGAAAGCCGGCGCCCGTGCCCAGATCCAACCAGATTCCACTTGATTCTGAATGCCCATAAGATTTGGCAAGGCTCAGCAATTGGGCACTGTCAATGATATGCCGCGTCCAGATATGCGGCAAGGTTGATGGGGCAATCAGGTTTTGTAACTTTGCCTCCTCTTCCAGCACAATGCAGAACTCAGATAGTTTTTCCAGCATTTCACGTGAAACATCCAGATGGCTGCGCAGCCATTCGCGCGCTTCGTTTTCAGACGCTATAATCGACAACGGGATCATCAGGCGGCCAATCTTTTGGCATGCACCATGATCGCGACCAATGCTGCCGGCGTGACACCCCGCACCCTTCCGGCTGCCGCCAATGTCTCTGGCCGCGCCACTTCCAGTCTTTCTACCATTTCATTGGAAAGCCCTGTAATTGCACGATAATCAATATCGTCGCCAAGCGCAACCTGCTCATTCGCGCGCAGGTCACGCATTTCCGCATCCTGCCTCGCAAGATAAGGCGCATATCGTGCATCCTCTTCAATCTCCGCCAGCAATTCCTCTGAAACATCCGCAATACATGGCAAAAATAGCTGCATATCCTGCAATGCAATATTCGGGAATCGCAGCCACTCAAAAAGGGATTGCTTCGTCCCATCTGCTTTTACATCAAAGCCCGCTGCAATCATTTTATCCGACCGCATGGCTTGTGATAGGCTGTCCACAATTTCCGCTTTGCTATTCTCACGCGCGGTAAACCATTCACTTCTGTCCGGTCCTATACAACCCAATTCTATACCAATGCCCGTCAAACGTGATGAGGCATTATTGGCACGCAAACGCAGCCGATATTCCGCTCGCGCCGTCAACATGCGATAGGGCTCGGTCACGCCCTGCAATGTCAAATCGTCCACCATTACAGCGAGATAGCTATTGGCGCGGTCCAGAGCCGGTGGTTCATGGCCCTGGATCACACATGCCGCCGCCATTCCGGCAATCAGGCCCTGTGCCGCCGCTTCCTCATAGCCGGTTGTGCCGTTAATCTGTCCCGCGCAATACAGGCCCTCAAATCCGCGAATGGCAAGGTTCCGGTCAAGCGCGCGCGGATCGATATGGTCATATTCCACCGCATAGCCCGGCACGACAATCTCTGCATTTTCCATACCCGGCATCGCGCGCACCATGGCGACCTGAATGTCGGTGGGAAGAGATGTGCTTATCCCATTGGGATAGACCAGATGTGTGTCCAGCCCTTCGGGTTCGAGGAACACCTGATGGCCGTCACGATCGCCAAAGCGGAATATCTTGTCCTCGATCGAGGGGCAATAGCGCGGCCCTTCGGCATCAATGGCCCCGCTGAAAAGCGGCGAGCGGTCAAGTCCCGAACGGATAATATCGTGCGCTTTCGCGTTGGTACGGGTAATTGCGCAGAAAATCTGCGGAACTGTGCGATACGGTGTCAGCGGTGACATGGTCCAGTCACCATTATCACTTGGCTGTTCCTCCAGCACCGCCCAATTGATCGTCCGTCCGTCAATACGCGGCGGCGTGCCGGTTTTCAGCCGCGCCATCGGCAGATCCGCACCGCGCAGCTGCTCGGCCAGTAATGTCGCCGCGTTTTCGCCCGTGCGGCCGCCCACCATGCGCTCTTCACCCCGGTAGAGCTTGCCGCCCAGGAATGTGCCTGTGGCAAGAATCACGGCATTCGCGAAAATCTCACTGTCATCTGCCAGAATGACTCCAGAGACTTTTTGTGAACCGCCCTCCGCAAAGCGCAGCGCCGCAACCTCGCCTTCGACTATCGTAAGCCTGTCCTGTGCATCCAGCATGCGGTGGATAGCAGCCTTGTAAAGATTGCGATCCGCCTGCACCCGCGGTCCCTGCACTGCGCTGCCCTTGCTCTGATTCAGCATGCGGTAGTGGATGGCGGCTGCATCGGCTGCTCGGGCAATCAGGCCGTCAAATGCATCGACTTCGCGCACCAGATGGCCTTTACCCAGCCCGCCTATCGCAGGATTGCATGACATCGCACCGATAGAATCGCGGGTAAAACTCACCAGCGCAGTGCGGCACCCCATACGCGCAGCAACAGCCGCCGCCTCGCACCCGGCATGGCCACCGCCAATCACGATAATGTCAAAGTCATGCTTTTCCATGGCTGTGCCGATATAGGAATTTGCGGGCCCGGTCAAAGGGCGATTACACGTGTTTCACGTGAAACACGCGTCAGAATTCAAAGGTTATTTGCCGATACAAAAACGCCCGAATAACGCGTCGAGCATATCCTCCGTGTGCGTATTGCCAAGCAGACCGTCGAGCGCAGCGCGGGCAATGCGCAATTCCTCGCCGATCAGCAGGTAATCTTCAAGCGTCGCGACACTCCCAAGCGCGGCGGACACATTCTCCAGATGCATGCGCTGGCGCTGGTTCACGGCAAAGCTGTCGGGCGGGGGCAATAATGTCCCCGCACTCGACACCAGTTTTTCTATCAGCCGGTCCAGATTCTCGCCGGTACGGGCCGAAAGGCGAATATCCGCATCAGCTTTCGGATATGGCGGTGTGCCATCAACCTGTGCCTCGATTTCCCACAGCATGGAATGGTCCGGCCCCTCACCCTCCGCGCCGAGCCACAGCACGATATCCGCCTCACCAATCACCTTGCGGGCCCTTTCAATACCAATCTTCTCAATCGCATCACCTTCGGCATCGCGCAGGCCCGCCGTGTCAGTAAACACAAAAGGGGTGCCCTGGAACGCGACGGGCACCTCGATAATATCACGTGTGGTTCCCGCAATATCCGAGACAATGGCTGCTTCTTTTTCTGTTAACCTATTGATTAAAGTTGATTTTCCTGAATTTGGAGGCCCCGCCAATACAACCCGGATGCCTTCTTTCAGCTTCTCCGCCGATGGCTGGTCCAGCACCGCGTCTATCGCGCTGTGCAATGCACCGGCCTCCGCTTTCAACGCATCAGGCACGCCGGGTGACACGTCATCCTCATCGGAAAAATCAAGCTCCGCCTCGACGCGCGCCGACAATTTGAGAATGTCTTCGCGCCAGCTTTCGATTGCGCGTGAAAACCGGCCGCTCAGCGCTGACATCGCCGCCTGTCGCTGCAATTCGCTTTCTGCGGTGAGCAGGTCGCCCAGCCCTTCCGCCTCGGCCAGGTCCATGCGGCCATTCAGGAAAGCGCGGCGCGTGAACTCTCCCGCAATGGCTGCGCGAAGACCGTTCATATCGGCAAGGCACGCTTCCACCGCCCGTACTACGGCGCGGCCGCCATGCAGGTGCAGTTCGGCAAGGTCTTCGCCCGTCGCGGTATCAGGCCCTGGAAACCACAGCACAAGCGCGTGGTCGAGCGTGGCCCCGGTTTCGGAATGGACAAGCCCGCGCAGCGATGCCTGGCGCGGCGCAGGCAGGTTGCCACATAACGCCTGTAGCGCCGTCCCCGCCTCTGGGCCGCTGATCCGCATCACGGCTATAGCAGCAGGTGGCTGACCCGAGGACAGCGCGAAAATCGTATCCTGTGCCGCCATAAGCGCCCATCCCTACGGTCAGTTGCCTGTGCGCCCGGAACGGACGCGGTCTTCAGTTTTTCTTGGGTTTCTTGCTGCTGCCCGATGCCGACGACATGCCTGTTTCCATCAGCGACTGGAAAAACCGCAGCCCCATCTCGCCCATCGGTGCGATATTCTTGGCAAGATTCTGCAATTGCTCGACATTGGTGGCGCCTTCCATGGCGCTCTTCACGCCCTCGACATATTTGTCATTGACCGCTGATACGTCGGGAAGCCCTAGGAAACGGCGCATTTCCTCTGGTGTGCAATCCAATTCAACATTCACTTTCATATCATGTTCCTTTCACGGCTCCCCCATATCCAAACGATATGCCCGATCCGATAACGGCTATCCTGCGCCCTTATCATCCCATCCAAAATGGGTATAAATGGCGCATAAAGCAAATGGTTTGATGTGAGGAGAGTAAAATGGCGGCGATGGAAGATGTAATGACACTGAGCGGCGACGGTATATTTTCGGCTTATGTAAGCCGCCCGGAAGGCGTGCCGAAGGCCGCGATTATCGTGATTCAGGAAATATTCGGCGTGAATACAGGCATCCGCCAAAAATGCGATAACTGGGCGGGAAAAGGCTACCTTGCCGTCGCACCCGACCTGTTCTGGCGGCTTGAGCCGGGCATCAGTCTCGACCCCGATGTACCGGCGGAATTTGAACAGGCGCTGGAATGGATGGGCAAGTTCAACCAGGATCAGGGTATTCGCGATATCGAGGCGACGATCAAATATGCGCGCGGGCAGGTGGGTGGCGGCAAGGTGGGCTGCGTTGGCTATTGCCTGGGCGGGCGGCTCGCCTTCATGACCGCCGCGCGCACCGACATCAACGCGTCAGTCGGCTATTATGGCGTGGGCATAGATGGCTTGCTGGGTGAGAAACACGCGATCGCCCACCCGCTCATGCTGCACATCCCCACCGAGGACGGGTTTGTCGATGCCGCCACGCAAAAGGCGATGCATGACGGGCTGGATGATCACCCAAAGGTCACGCTGCACGATTATGAAGGACTCGACCACGGCTTCGCCACCGAATTCGGCAAACGCCGCGACGAGACCGCCGCAAGGCTCGCCGACAGCCGGACAGAAGCATTTTTTGAAAGGGAGCTGGGGTGAATTATAGGCTAGCTAGGCACAGGCCGGTAGCTACGTTGCGCTTTGAAATTCAAATTCTTGCTGTTCAATAACCGGCAGACCTAAATCTGATCTGAGTTCACTATGTAAATTATCCAAATCAATGATAAAAGAGAATGTAAGCTGCCCCCTTTTTGATAGATCGACTAATGTATCAGCATCTTTTCTCAAATAAACAGAGTCAGCGCATACGATTAGATACTTCACGATACCATCAGAATTTTCAAGCGTTGCAGCATCGGCTGTCCAATTGCTTTTTTGGAACTGAGATAGAGATTTCTTGAGATTCGCAACCGAAGCGCCAGAATCCAACAGGCGCTTTATTGCCTTCAAGACAAGTAAATCTCTGAATTCGTACTTTCTGCCCTTTCCTTTCCTTTTCCCCTTTTTATTGCGTGGCACAAATACTCCAGTCCGCTGCAAATAATCGAGCATATAGACAGTTGAAAAACCACATAAGCGTGCCGCTTGCCGCGCGCTGAACGAATCCAAGATCTGAGACATGCTCAGAACTATATTTGAAAACGCGCAAAAAATATACGTTTGCAGGCGTAAACATTCTAGAAAACTATATTTAGTATAGGAAAATTTTGACAACACTACAGGTTGTGTCATCATGGTTGCTGCTAAAAGGAAGGAGGTGAGAAATATCTACTTTGAAAAATATACTTCACAATCTCAGTGGCGCTGGCGTTTAAAAGCGGCCAATCACGAGATAATTGCGTCAGGCGAATCTTATTGGAATGAGTCCGACTGTGATCACGCAATTAATCTCGTGAAAAGCACGACCAACTTAACGCCAGTCAAAAGGCTCTAAACAGAGCACATTGGTTTATACACCATAATTTACTTATGAAAAGGCCGGGGTAAAACCCGGCCTTTTTACGATTTAAATCACCCAAACAACCGCAGCACGCCGAGCTGCGGGTCGAGTATCCCGTCATAGATCATCTTGCCCGCGACATAAACGATGACGGCGAGGCCGACATAGGCGATCCAGCGATAGCGTTCGATATATTTGGCGATGATATTGGCCGCGACACCCATAAGGGCGACCGCGATAATCAGGCCGACGATCAGGATTCCGGGATGCTCGCGCGCCGCACCCGCGACCGCGAGCACATTGTCGAGACTCATCGACACATCAGCCACCGCCACAGCCCAGGCCGCGGCGGCAAAGCTTTTGCCGGGACGGATACCGCTATGTTCATCGCCCTCAATTTCGGGTGATCCCATATTGCCCGCCGGGTGCAGCTCCCGCCACATCCGCCACGCCACCCAGAGCAGCAGCAAACCGCCCGCCAGGATCAGGCCGATAACCCCCATCAGATAAGTGACAGTGAGCGCAAACACGATGCGCAGTACCAGCGCTGCCAGAATCCCGATCATGATCACCTTGCGGCGTTGATCGGGCGGCAGACCTGCGGCCAGCGCGCCCACGGCAATCGCATTGTCACCCGCGAGTACCAGATCAATCAGCAGCACCTGCCCGAAAGCGGCCAGCGCGCCGGGTTCCGTGATGTTCGAAAAATCATGGACGATCGCGTCCCACATTTCGGCGAGCGAACCGAGACCGTTTATAGCGGCCGCGAAAAATAACAGGAAATCAGGCATGTTTCAGGTGGCTCCGCCTTACTGGTTCATCGAATCGAAGAAATCTTCGTTGGTCTTCGAATCCTTCATCTTGTCGAGCAGGAATTCCATCGCGTCGATCGTGCCCATCTGCATCAGGATACGGCGCAGCACCCACATCTTGCTGAGCGTGTCCTTCTCGACCAGAATCTCTTCCTTGCGGGTGCCGGACTTGCCGACATCAAGTGCAGGGAAGATACGTTTGTCGGAAACCTTGCGGTCAAGCACGATTTCAGAGTTGCCGGTGCCCTTGAATTCTTCGAAAATCACCTCGTCCATCCGGCTGCCCGTATCAATGAGCGCGGTGGCGATAATGGAAAGCGAGCCGCCTTCCTCAATGTTACGCGCTGCACCAAAAAACCGTTTCGGCCGCTGCAATGCATTCGCATCGACACCGCCGGTCAGCACCTTGCCCGAGCTTGGCACGACAGTGTTATAGGCCCGGCCCAGGCGCGTGATCGAGTCGAGAAGAATGACAACATCATGCTTGTGTTCGACCAGGCGCTTGGCTTTTTCTATAACCATTTCAGCGACTTGTACGTGGCGCGTGGCAGGTTCATCAAAAGTCGAACTGATGACTTCGCCGTTCACGCTGCGCTGCATATCGGTCACCTCTTCGGGACGTTCGTCGATCAGTAGCACGAGCAGGTAAACTTCTGGATGGTTGTCGGTGATCGCCTTGGCAATATTTTGCAGCAGCACGGTCTTACCCGTACGCGGCGGCGCCACGATCAGCGAGCGCTGGCCCTTGCCTTGCGGTGAGATAATGTCGATCACGCGCGCCGACTTGTCTTTCACCGTCGGATCGGCCGTGTCGAGATTAAGCTTTTCGTCCGGGTAAAGCGGTGTCAGGTTGTCAAAGTTGACGCGGTGGCGCACAGCCTCGGGATCATCAAAATTGACCTGAGTCAGTTTGGTCAGTGCAAAATAGCGCTCGCCATCACGCGGTCCGCGAATTTCACCCTCGACCGTATCACCGGTGCGCAGGCCGAATTTGCGGATCTGGTTGGGCGACACATAAATATCGTCAGGTCCGGCCAGGTAATTCGCCTCGGGCGAGCGCAGGAAGCCAAATCCGTCCTGCAGCACCTCGATCGTACCCAGTCCCATGATTTCCTCGCCATCCTCGGCCAGTTCCTTCAGGATCGCAAACAGCAGGTCCTGCCGCCGCAGCGTCGAGGCGCTTTCCACGCCCAGTTCTTCCGCCATCGCGACCAGCTCTGCGGGTTTTTTCTGTTTCAGTTCTTTCAGGTGCATGATTTTTCTCAAATATAATGGGTGTGAACAAAGGTTCGGATGTGGAAAATGGCGCGTGGGGTGACAATGAAGATGTCAGCGAATTAATTCTCACGCTCTCCCGGACGGGACGGGGATTAAATATGCGCCGCAGCGGTTCAAGTCAAATGATTTGCGGCTAACTTGGTTTGAAGTTTCTCTTTGTCATTCCAGCGAAGGCTGGAATCCAGAGAACATATTGTGTGGCAGAAGGTCTGCTGATGGCAGGCCACTTTTTTGATATGTCCCCGCATCATGTACAAACCTCACGGCCCACCCGCACCCTTATCTGGACCCAGCCTGCGCTGGGGTGACGTGAGTTGTTGCGGGGCATGTGTTTTCCCAGCCTCAATCGTCATTGCGAGAAGCGCAGCGACCAAGCAATCCAGGGCGATAGGTACTAGCGTTGCACTATATTGCTCTGGATCGCCACGCAGCTACGCCGCTCACGATGACGCGAGCGGCCCGCTGAGTGATGCAATATTTTATGTCGTATTAGTACTACTGGTTACAGCCGTGGCCTATGACGCACAAACTCAAAACGGACGCACAATCACCAAGACAACGATAATCGCCACGGCAATGCCAGGCACTTCGTTGAACAGACGCAGTTTTTTATCCGGCAGCGTGCGTATCCCGCGGGCCAGTTTTTTGGAATAGGCAATCATCCAGCCATGATAGCCGCTGAGCAACAGTACAAAGAGCAGTTTGGCATGGAACCAGCCTTGGGTAAAAGCCCCGGTCTGATAGGCCAGCACCAGGCCGAGTATCCACACGATCATCATTGCTGGATTCAGGATGATACCCCGCAATTTTGACTCGCGCTCCACCCATTTGGAATCTTCCTCGCTGCCGACATCCGATTCCTGATGATAGATAAAAAACCGCGGCATCATGAACAGGCCCGCCATCCAGAAGATGACAAAGATAATATGCGCCGCTTTCAGCCAGATATACAACAAGGTCAGAATCTCATCCATTATTGCTCCCGGTATTTACGGGTGGCAGGTTAATTGTCGCCGCGTACCAGTGTAAGCAGCTTTTCGACATGCGCAATGGGCGTGTGCTGCAAAATCCCGTGGCCCAGATTGAAGATATGCGGACGGTCCGAGAAAATATCGAGAATTTCCTGTACCGCTTTTTGCAAAGATTCCCCGCCCGCCATCAAGGCCAGTGGATCAAGATTGCCCTGCACCGGCAGGTATTTAGGCAGGTTTGCTGCGGCCCAGTGCGGATCAATGGTTTCATCCAGGCCAAGCGCATCGACTCCGGTTTCGCGCGCATAGGCGGGCAGTTTCTCTCCTGCGCCCTTGGGAAAGCCGATAATCGGCGTATCAGGGTGAAGGCCGCGCAGTTTGGCAACTATTTCCGCATTGGGCGCAATCACCCATTTTTCAAACTGCGCCGGGGACAGCGACCCTGCCCAGCTGTCAAACAGCTGCACTGCATGCACGCCCGCCTTGATCTGGCCCGAGAGATATTCGACCGAAAGGTCAATAATACGCTGAATCAATTCGCCAAAAGCGGCCTCGTTCATATAGGCATATTGACGCACCGCAGCCTGATCGCGGCTACCCTCTCCATTCACCATATAGGTGGCCACGGTCCAGGGAGATCCGGCAAAGCCCAGAAAGCATGTCTCAGGGCCTAACTCAGCCGCGACCCTGGTCACCGTCCGGTACACCGCTTCAAGACGCTGAGGCACCGCTTCAAGAGCATTTAACCGGCTATCGAGCAGCCGGGGGGAAAGCCTTGGCCCCTCACCTGCCAGAAATTCCAGATTCTGGCCCATGGCATGCGGGATAATCAATATGTCCGAAAACAGGATGGCCCCGTCAAAACCGAACCGGCGGATCGGCTGCAATGTCACTTCTGCCGCAGCCTCCGCATCATAGACCAGGTCGAGAAACCCGCCTTTTTCTGCCCGCAAGGCCCGGTATTCAGGCAGGTATCGCCCCGCCTGACGCATAAGCCATATGGGACGCACATCGCTATGTTCGCCGCGTATTGTTTTAAGCAATAATGGTTCAGTCATACTAAATAATCTTATTATTATAGAATATTGATGAATTAAGATGGCGTGTGGATAATGGGGACAAGCGCCCTATGCCGGATTTGTCCACAGAATGACATGAAAAAATTCACTTGCGGGATTGTGTTGCGAATCGTGATGAAATGGTGCGCAATATCGAATCAGTGGAGTCACTTGTCCCCGACATTTCGATTTCGCGGCTGGCATGTGCATGACCGGGCAGGGCAAATACGGGTAGCGGGGAGGATATTGCGGATCTTTCTTATCCCCGGTTTCATCCCCGGATTTGTAGGATGGTTTTCCACAGAGATATGGACATGAATGGAAAAGCCGGGTGCGGTGTGGTTGCGTTCTGGGGCAAGTGCGAACCGAAGGGCGATAGTCAAACGTTCAGTGAGAGATATTGGATGTCAGTCAGCATTTGCCGAATTTTTTGGATATGATTGTGACACCGGCGACCTTGACATAGACTTTTACGCCCGTCGGAATACCAAGCGTGGTACATATTTTGATACATGCCTCTGCAGCGGTGCCGTTCGGTATATTAACGGGGATGGGCAGGCATACCTTGCCAATTCCAAGTGGCAGACTCAGGCATACCTTGTGATCTTCCACTGTCACCTTGATGCATTGCGCATGAATCTCGAACTCGCCGGTATCGGAAAGATCGGAATTGGGGCTGGCCTTCACGGAAAACACATCGCTGTGCCGGCCAGCTGCCTCAAGGGCAGCTTCAATTGCCTCATTGTCGAACTCATTATATGTAGACATAATCTACTCTCCTTTGAATAATCGCCAGAATTAGCGACAGGAGCTTTTACAACAATTTACATTATTTTTCAATCATTAAGAAAATTAATACTGATTAAGCAGATGTAATTGTAAATAATTACAAAGAATAATAAATAGAGTCCATAAATAAACAACATTACATCCGGGAATATACATGGAAAGTAATAATAGTTCTTACACTGGAATTAAAAAACTCCACCTGCATTTACTTTCAGATTCTACGGGGGAAACGCTGGAAAACATAGCAAAAGCCTCACTTGCGCAATTCGACGGAGTTGAAGTTACCAAGCATTTCTGGCCGATGGTGCGTAGCGAAAGCCATCTCGAGCGGATACTCACCGATGTGGCGGCCAATCCGGGCCTGGTGCTGTTTACCTTGGTCAATCCCGAAACCCGCCGCAAGCTGGAACGCCGCTGCCGCTCGCTTGGCCTGCCGGCTGTACCGGCGCTGGACGCTGTCACCGATGCGCTGTCGAATCTGCTGGGGCAGGAAGCGAAAACCCGGCCCGGCCGGCAGCATATACTCGACGCGGCCTATTTCGCGCGGGTGGATGCGATTCAGTATACTATCGCGCATGATGACGGGGTTGGCTGGGAAAACTGGGAGGAAGCGGATATTGTGCTGGCGGGCGTGTCGCGTTCGTCGAAAACGCCGACTTCGATCTATCTTGCGAATCGGGGTTTTAAGACCGCGAATATCCCGATAGTGGTGGAATCGCCGCCGCCCGATGCGCTGTTCCATCTTAAACACCCACTGGTGGTGGGGCTGACCACCCATGCTGACCGGCTGGTGCAGGTGCGGCGCAACCGTTTATTGTCGCTCAACCAGACGCCGGAAACCGCCTATGTCAACAGCGACCGGGTGAAACAGGAACTGCAATATGCGCGGCGCATGTTTGCCGATAATGGCTGGCCGGTCATTGATGTGACGCGGCGTTCGATTGAGGAAAGCGCGGCGGCGATCATCAACCTGGTCAATGAGCGCCATCTGGCAGAGGCGGAATCGGAAAATAACGAGAATATTGGGGGAGAAACATGACGCTGATATTGGCCTCCAAAAGCAGCTCGCGGCGCGCCATGCTGGAAAATGCCGGAGTGGAGATCGAATGTCTGCCCGCCAATATCGATGAGGCAGCGATCAAGGACAGCCTGATCGCAGAGGGCACAAGTCCCCGAAATCTAGCTGATGCACTAGCGGAAGCAAAAGCGCGGCGGGTGTCGAACCGGGTGCCAGGCGCGATGGTGCTGGGGGCGGATTCGTTGGTGGTGACAGCGGATGGGCAGTATCTTGACAAGCCGAAAACACCGGGTGATGCGAAAGCGCATCTTGCCATGCTGTCGGATTCAACGCACAGCCTATTGAGCGCTGCGGTGATTTACGAAGACACAAATCCAACATGGCGGCATGTGGATATCGCCAAAATGACAATGCGGCCCTTGAGCGGGACTTTCATCGAGAATTATGTCAGCGAAAACTGGGACAATATCCGCCACTGTGTCGGCTGTTATGAAATTGAAGGCCCCGGCGCGCAATTATTCGCGCGAGTATTGGGGAGTCAGTTCACCATTATGGGCCTGCCGTTGCTGCATCTGCTTGATTATCTGCGGATAAGAAAGGTGATGCCGTCATGACATCAGCGACGTCAAAGCGGCCCTATGCCGAAGTGATTGGTGATCCGATCAGTCAGTCCAAATCACCTGTAATACATGACTTTTGGCTCGCGAAACTGGGTATCGAGGCGGATTACCGGGCAA
This sequence comes from uncultured Sphingomonadaceae bacterium, assembly GCA_947497085.1. Taxonomy (GTDB): domain Bacteria; phylum Pseudomonadota; class Alphaproteobacteria; order Sphingomonadales; family Sphingomonadaceae; genus Alg239-R122. Next base: position 435,633 of record CANMFE010000002.1, on the reverse strand, counting down.
AGCAGGTAAAGCCGGAAGACCTTGCCAGCCATATTGCCAGTCGCAGCAATGACCCCAACTGGCGCGGTTGCAATGTTACCATTCCGCACAAGCTGGCGGTGCTGGATCTGGTGGGTGATCCGGGCGGGGTCAAAGACTCGATTGGCGCAATGAACACCATCATCCGCGGCGAGGATGGAAAACTGATCGGCACCAATACCGATGCCGGCGGGTTTTATACGCCGCTGTCGAACAGCGATCTGGCTGATGCGGACATATGCGTTATCGGTAATGGCGGTGCGGCACGGGCGATCCTGTTTGCACTCAGCAGACTGGATGTCGGTATGGTCCATATAATGGCGCGTAATCCGCTCAAATCCATGGGGTTGCTCAGTCAGTTTGGGTTAAAGGGCGAGTGCGTGCAGTTAGAGGCGGAGGTTCCGCCGGTGCAGCTGCTGGTCAATGCCAGCCCGCTCGGCATGAAAGGCGTTAAGGAGACGCTGGATATAGATCTTGCCCCCCTGCCCGGCGGCGCGATTGTTTATGATATTGTCTATAACCCGCTGGTGACGCCGTTGCTGAAACAGGCGAAATCACGCGGGCTGAACGTGATTGACGGGCTCGACATGCTAATCGGTCAGGCCGATCTGGCATTCGAGCTGTTTTTTGGAAAACCCGCACCGCGCGAACATGATAGGGAACTTCGAAAGCTGCTTGCCAAATGACCGATAAGAACGCGCAGAAGCCATTTATACTCGGTCTGACCGGATCGATCGGCATGGGCAAATCCACCGTGGCTGACATGTTTCGTGAGCTTGGTATTCCCGTATTCGATGCCGATGCCGCAGTGCATATATTACAGGGGGCAGACGGCGCATTGCTGGAACCGATTGAGGCGGCCTTTCCCGGCACCACCGGGCCGGAAGGCGTAGACCGGCAGAAACTGGGCGCGGCGGTATTGTCCGACAGCGCGGCGCTTTCAAAACTTGAATCGATCGTGCACCCTGCCGTGGCAGAGATGCGCGCAGATTTTCTGACGGAAAATACCGAAGCTCCGTTTATAGTGTTCGACATCCCGCTCCTGTTTGAAAAAGGCGGTGCGGATACTGTCGGCGCGATTGCAGTTGTTTCTGCCCCGGCCGATATACAGCGTGCCCGGGTTCTGGGCCGTCCGGGCATGACCCTGGAAAAATTTGAATATATACTAGGCCTGCAAATGCCCGATGCCGAAAAACGCGCCCGCGCCGATCATGTTATCAATACGGGGGTCAGTCTGGAAGAGACGCGGCAAATTGTGCAGAATCTTGTCACAAAATTATCACCGCCCCTTGCCTGAACCAAAAAACAGTCCAATATGACTCTTATGACAGCGACTCCATTGAGAGAAATCGTCTTTGATACGGAGACGACCGGATTTGACCCCAGGAATGGGGACCGGATGGTGGAAATCGGCTGTATCGAAATGGTTGGCCGGGTCGAAACCGGCAAAAACTATCACTGCTATTACAACCCCGAGCGTGACATGCCGAAATCGGCAGAAGAGATTCACGGACTTTCCGATGTCTTTCTATCCGACAAACCGCTTTTTGCGGATAAAGCGGACGAGCTTCTGGAATTTCTGGGCGACGCACCGCTGGTGGCGCACAATGCGACATTCGATTTCGGTTTCCTTAATGCCGAGCTGGAACGTGCAGGAAAGCCGGGTATTTCCATGGATCGGATGGTCGATACGCTGGCCATGGCACGGGTCAAACATCCAGGCGCCAAGCTTTCGCTCGATGCGCTTTGCACGCGCTACGGTATAGACCGCAGTCACCGCGTCAAACACGGAGCGCTGCTGGATGCAGAGCTGCTCGCACAATTATATATCGAACTCACCGGCGGGCGGCAGATCGGGCTTGGCCTGGCTGCTGAAGATAATGGTCAAACACGGCATATTGCTGATGACAGTGAAAATGACATCACTGCCGGGGACCGGCCTTTCCGTGCCCCGCGCCCGCACAAGGCCAGCGCGGAGGAACTTGCCGCCAACACGGCCTTTCTTGAAAAAATGGGGATTCCCATATGGCACAGGGGCTGAAAGAAGCCGACAAGCAAACCCGCCGCCACCGCAAACGACACTAAACGATAATGGAGAAGTAAATATGGACATTCGTGTTTCAGGCCATCAGATGGATACCGGCGAAGCATTACAGCAACATGTCGAAGACCGGCTGAATACGAGTATCAAGAAGCATTTCTCCAAGGCCATTTCGGCGCATGCCACCTTTGGCAAGGGCCCGCACGAAGCCTTTCAGTGCGATATTGTGGCGCACATCATGCACGGCCTTATCCTGAAAGCCAGCGGACAGGCGCAGGATGTCTATCCCGCCTTTGACCAGGCCGCTGACCGGATTGAAAAACAGCTGCGCCGCTATATGCGACGGCTGAAAGACCGGCACGACCAGGCTGCCCATGCGCTGAAGGAAGAAGAGGCCGCCTATACCGTATTTGATGCCCCTGCCGAAGAAGAGGAAGTGGCGGGTGATGCGCCGCTGGTCATTGCCGAAACGCGCGTGGATATTCCGTCAGGCAGTGTTTCAGATGCGGTGATGATGCTTGATTTGCGTGACACCAATGCCCTATTGTTCAAAAACTCTGGCACTGGCGCGCATAATATGGTGTATCGCCGGTCCGACGGATCGATTGGCTGGGTAGAACCCAAATCCGATTGACCCCATTCCCCGCACCCATGCGGACAATAATGAATATGAACAGGCGCGTGCGCAGCCTTCTGCGCGCAAGACAATGACTATGCGAACTTTCACTCTTGATGATGAAGCGGTGCTGACCGGTGTGCAGGTGTCTGGCAAGACACAGCTTCTGGAACTTCTGGCCGAGAAATTCAGCCAGTGCTACGGTCTGGACCGGGCTGTCTGCCTGGACTGCCTGGATGAGCGGGAGCGCTTGGGGTCGACCGGGTTCGGACGCGGTATCGCTATCCCGCACGGCAAGATTAAGGGCATGGACATACCCGCAGCAGTTTTTGTACAACTCGCGCGTCCAATGGATTTTGATGCTGTTGACAAATTGCCGGTGGATCTTGTGTTCGCGCTGATGTCACCGGCTAATGGCGGTTCGATGCACCTGCAGGCGCTGGCCAGCATATCGCGCCTTTCGCGCGATGAAAAAACCGTGAGCAGCCTGCGCGGTGTAAAAGGGCATGATGCCGCCTATGCGGTGCTGTCGGGTGTGATTAACCGTGACGCCGCCTGAAGAAATGCCGGATACAGCTTCGCCCAGCGGTGAAGAGTGGCATTTCCGGGCGCTGGAATCGCTTTATGCATCGGCACCGGTAAATGCTTTATTCGATTCCCGTCTCGAAATTGTCGAATCGGGCACGGCGCGCATCCATTTCATGGTGGATGAGAAATTTTACCATGCTGCAGGTGCAGCGCACGGCACCATCTATTTCAAAATGCTTGATGATGCGGCCTTTTATGCTGCGAACAGCCTGGTCTCCGACCGTTTTCTGCTCACAACCGCCTTTAATATGAACTTTACCAGCCCGGTAAAAGCCGGCCCTGTTGTGGCTGAAGGCAAGTGGATTAGCGGAAAACGGCGCGTTTTTATTGGTGAATCGCGCCTTTTGGACAGTGAGGGCGAGGAAATTGCGCGCGGCACCGGCACGTTCATGCGTTCGCATATCGCGCTGTCTACACTGGATGGTTATGGCATCTGATGCCGTTTTTAAATCATTTATCCGTAATAACTTACCATGATTGAACCCCGCCTTTCCTCGGACATGCGCATTGGCGCAATCAAGCGGCTTGTCGAATCGGAGGGGGGATTCGCAATGATCTTGCACAAGGGCGATCCGGTATCAGGTGCGATTCTGGTGCAGACCCTCGAAAAGGGACGCAATCCCAGGCTTTATGAACAGATGCCGAGCTTGGACGATGGTCCGGTCTGGTACGAAATATGGTCAGAAGAAATTGAAAATAAAGGAAACTTACAAGAATATCTGGAGCGACGATTCGCGCGCGACAGTGATTTATGGTTAATAGAACTGGATATCGCAGATAGCGAACGGCTCACCGGACTCTTGCAGCAGATAAGTTGACTATGTTGCAGTGCACACTAAACCACAAGCTGAATGAACGCGCAGGCAGTTTGACGGCGACACGAGTGAAGTATCAAACCAGCACGCAGACGGGTGATTGTCCGGGAATAATGCACGAACATATATGAATGTTCCCTGATCGGGACGGTTCGTGGCGAAAATTATTTCCAGTGACGGTCAACCGCACAGATAAACAGGTTTATGAGCAAGATTTTGAAAACCGCCAGCGCGGTAGCCATTGTGCTATCAACAACCGCAGCTGTAATCGGCACGGATGTTACGCTGGCGTTTGATAATACGGCAGCCACTGCTGTAGAAACAGTTGAATCCGACATTTCCCGCGGCAAGACCGCTATGGAAACGGTAGTCGAGCTGCAAAACGAAACGGTGGCTGCTGTTGCAGCATCTGTTACCGAAGCATCAGCCGGCACATCAGAAAAAATTGAAACCGTTCCTGTTACCAAGGACGAACAGGGTGAGATGCTGACAGTACAGCCTCTGCCAGAGGATTATGTTGAGCATGATCCAAACGCAGTCGTGGCTGAATCAGCGCTTGTTGAGGCAGTCCCGGCACCGCGTGCTTCATCGCTGCGCAAACTGGTTAAAGCGTACAGCATGCCTGGTAGCCTGAGCAAAGAAATGCACTGTCTGGCCGGTGCGGTCTATTTTGAATCCAAGGGCGAGTCACTGAAGGGACAGCTAGCTGTTGCCAAAGTTGTGATCGCGCGCGCTGAATCACGCCGGTTCCCGAACAGCTATTGCGGCGTTGTGTTCCAGCGCAGCCAGTTCTCGTTTGTGCGCGGTGGCCGCATGCCGCGTATCAATAAGGGCAGCAAGGCGTGGAGAAACGCCGTTAAAATTGCACGCATCGCCCATGACAATGCGTGGGACAGCCCGGTTGAGGGTGCGCTGTTTTTCCATGCTCGCTATGTTTCACCCGGCTGGCGCCTGAAGCGTATGGCTACAGTGGACAATCACGTTTTCTATCGTTGATAGCGATTGAAACACCGAAATGGAAAAAAGGCCGGGCATAATGTCCCGGCCTTTTTATTTACGTATCACGGTATGTCTGAAGCTTTGTGTCAGTCGCGCAGCAATTCGTTGATCCCGGTTTTGGAGCGTGTCTGCGCATCCACGGTCTTCACGATAACGGCACAGTAGAGTGAGGGGCCGGGCTTGCCGTCGGGCAGGGATTTTCCGGGCATTGCACCCGGCACCACCACCGCATAATCGGGCACACGGCCCATATGCACCTCACCGCTAGCGCGGTCGACGATCTTGGTGGATGCGCCCAGATACACGCCCATGGAAAGCACTGCCCCCTTGCCGATATGTACGCCTTCGGCGACTTCGGAGCGCGCACCGATAAAGGCGCCATCCTCAATCACTACCGGTTCGGCCTGGAGAGGCTCCAGCACGCCGCCAATGCCTGCGCCGCCGGATATATGCACATTCTTGCCAATCTGGGCACAGCTGCCCACCGTGGCCCATGTGTCGACCATTGTACCTTCATCGACATAGGCACCTATATTGATGAAACTGGGCATCAACACCGCGCCGCGCCCGACATGTGACCCGCGCCGCACAATGGCACCAGGTACGGCACGAAACCCTGCTTCACGAAAGCGGTTTTCACCCCATCCCGCAAATTTGGATGGCACCTTGTCAAACCATGTTGCGCCGCCTGGGCCGCCTTCCGCGATTTCATTGTCGTTGAGGCGAAAGGAGAGCAGGACCGCTTTTTTGAGCCACTGGTTCACCTGCCAGCCATTTGCCGTTGGTTCGGCCACGCGGGCGCTGCCATTGTCGAGCATTTCGAGCGCCGCATCCACCGCATCGCGTGCTTCGCCTGTGGTGGTTACAGATATCGTATCGCGTTCTTCCCATGCCTTTTCGACAATCACCTGTATCTGCTCGCTCATATGCTTTCCTTTACTGCTGTAATGCACTGTTCACTTCGCCAAGCCATTCGGTCAGGTCGGCGATTTCATAATCGATAAAATCAGGATGCGCATCCTTATCACCCCATTCAGACCCGTTATTAATCCAAACGGTCGCCATGCCAAGTGTTTTGGCGGGCGCCAGATTGCGGGCCATATCCTCGACAAAAAGCGATTGGCCCGGATCGACAGCAAAAGCATCAATCATGGTATTATAGGCGAATCTCTCCGGTTTTGGCTGATAGTCACAGGCGTGAATGTCGTGGATGCCGGAAAATATTCCGCCCAGACCCAGTTTTTGCAGCACGCGTGCCGCATAGCTGCGGTCCGCATTGGTAAAGATATATTTGCGGCCTGGAAGCGCTGTAATTTCCGCTTTCAGCTGCGGGGCAGGGGCCAGCCGAGACAAATCGATATTATGCACAAAATCCAGGAATTCGTGGGGATCAACGCCCTCATGGCGCATCAACCCGGCAAGCGTGGTGCCGTGATTATGGAAATATTGTTTCTGGATGCGATAGGCTTCTTCACGGCTGCATTGAAGCCGGTCGGAAATGAAGATACCCATTTTTTCATCTATCAGCGCAAACAGGTCATTTGATGCCGGATAAAGCGTGTTGTCGAGATCGAAAATCCAGTTGCGGACGTTGGAAAGGGGATGCGCCATTGATGTGAGGCCTAGACAGCAGAGCGCAAAAGGGCAAGCATATTGGCTGGCCGCACCCATGTTCATGGACGGATAAGATGTTTTCATGCATAAAAAGCGACTGATTATACCGTATCATATGCGGCGGATAAAAGAGTGACCATGCCAGGACCAGAATATATCGCGGCTTCGCGCAAATCCATTTTATATCTAGGTGTTGCTGCACTTGCCATGGCGTCACTATCGGCCTGTGGCGGAGGTGGGGGTTCTGGCACGCGGGTAGTCACATCTCCGCCGCCCGTTACACCACCGCCACCACCACCACCGCCTCCTCCGCCACCACCCCCGCCGCCGCCTACATCCGGCCAGTTTGACACAGCGGAATTCAGGCGGTCCGATGGACCCGATTTCCATGGCGCGGCAACAGCCTATCAAAATGGCGCGACAGGGGATGGCGTTACAATCGGGATAATTGACAGCGGGATAGATATTGACAGCCCCGAATTTGCCGGGCGCATCAATTCTGCCTCGGTTGATTTTGCGGGCAATGCCAACATCAACGACGTGGACGGACATGGCACAATGGTGGCACAGATTGCGGCAGGTGCGAAAGATGACCGGGGTGTGCATGGCATAGCTTTTGATGCCGACCTGCTGGTGCTGCGCACTGATGACCAGATCAATTGCACCGCGGAGGAACGCGCGGATGAAGGCTGCGGCTATGACAATAATGCCATTGCTGCGGCTATTGACCATTCAGTGCGTTCCGGTGCGCGCGTCATCAACCTCTCGATTGGCGGTTCGCGGCCACCGGTCCGGGTGTTGCAAGCAATTGATAGCGCCACCAAGGCGGGTGTGGTCGTGATTGTGGCTGCCGGTAATGACGGCGATGTCACGGATGATCCCGATATCGATCCCAACAACCCTGATCCATTTGCCGCTGCCTTACAGGAAGCGGGCAACGGACTGGTGATAATCGCGGGCTCCGTTAACAGGCAGAGCAGGATTTCAAACTTTAGCAACCGTGCGGGTATATATGCCCCGTCCTATCTGGCAGCTTTGGGGGAAAGCCTGTGTTGCATTTATGAAAATGGCGAACTTGCTGTCGACAGTGGCGGTTTTGTGACCCTGTTTGGCGGCACGAGTTTTTCCGCGCCGCAGATAAGCGGTGCGGCTGCTTTGCTGGCACAGGCGTTTCCCAATCTTACTGGCGCGCAGATAGTTGAGCTTCTCCTTGACACTGGGCGTGATGCGGGAGCCGCGGGCACAGATGCGATATATGGCCGCGGCATATTGGACATAACCGAGGCATTCAAACCGCAGGGTCAGACGGCACTGGCGGGTACAGGGACAGCGGTTTCGCTCGCCGCCAATACCGGCATCACATCAGCGCCTATGGGCGATGCGGGGCAGGGCGGGCAATCGATACAGGCTGTCGTTCTGGATAGCTATGGCCGTGCCTATGGCGCCGACATTGGCAATTCGCTGCGTGCATCGCCGCGTGAGAAAAAACTCGAATCTGCATTGTCGGCGCGTGTGCGGACCCTGTCCGCAGCGGGCGGCACATCGCACATAGCGGTGACGATCGCACCCGGACAGAATGGCGAAATTGTCCGTGCGCCGCTCAGGCTTGCTTATGTGGAGGCGGACAAGGCGCAAGTGCTGGCGGGAGCGGTTTTGACGCGCCTTTCGCCCAAAACCACTTTGGGATTTGGCATAAAACGCGGCGCAGATGGTCTGGTGGCCAGCCTGCAGGGTGCACGCGAGCCCGCATTTCTGATCGCGCAGTCCCCCGGCCACGCACTGGGCTTCAGCAAGTCACCGGATAGTGCAGCCGCCATACGCCACCAGCTCGGCCATACTGGCCTGACCGTGAATATGGAACGCGGAAAAGCCCTTGTTCACGGCGAAAGCCTATGGACAACATTGGACAGCCGGGCGCAGCGTTATGGCTATACCAGCCTGGGCCTGGCGGTGGACCGGAAGTGGCGTGATGCCCATATCACTCTGGGGCTGACACTGCTGGATGAGGAACAGACGGTATTGGGCGGCAAATTCACTGCCGCGCTGGGCGGGCGCGGCGCACAGACCGTATTTTTTGATGCCGGGTCGCGCTTTGACCTGGGGCAGGGGTGGCAGGCGGGGTTTGCCTGGCGGCAGGGCTATACCCGCCCGCGGACCGGCGGCCTGCTGACTTCGGGCAGCCAGCTATGGAGCAGCTCTTTTGCCGCTGATTTCAGCAAGACGGGCATTGCGACGGATAGCGATAGACTGTCCCTGCGCCTGTCCCAACCGCTCAGGGTGAGTGACGGCGCGTTCAGGCTGAATGTGCCCGTCAGCTATGATTACAGCACGTTACAGACCGGCTTTGCCACGCAGCGGTTCAATCTTTCTCCTTCGGGCCGCGAACTGGCTGGTGAGCTGGGTTATGCGCGGGGCCTTTGGGGCGGTTATATGACTGCCAGTATATTTTACCGGACACAGCCCGGACATTTTGCGACCGCCCCTGATGACAAGGGTGTGGCCATACGATTCTCAAGGGATTTTTAGGCGGACGCGGATGTGGTTTCGGCCGGGCATTACCGCATCCACTCGGCCTGCACCGCAGGGTCGGTTTCCTGTGATGCGCGGGCTGCATGTTCGCGGGCAAAACGTTCAGGATCAATTTCACCCAGCGCCCAGATTGCCGCGCCGCGCACAATCCCGCTGTCATCATTGAGCAGCGCGCAGATTTGCGGGATATAGCCTGTGTTGCCGCTATTCCCAGCTGCGATCAGGCTGTTGCGTACCATCCGGCTGCGGCCTGTACGCTTGATGGGTGAGCCAGCGAAGATTTCCCGGAACGCGGCATCATCCATCGCCAGCAGTGAGGCCAGGTCAGGTGCGGCGAGTTCGGCGCGGGGCAGATATGCCTTGTTACGTTGTGCTGCACCCGCAAACTTGTTCCAGGGGCATACCGCCAGACAATCATCACAGCCATAGATATGATTACCCATGGCGCGGCGATACTGATGTGGGATAGGGCCTTTATTCTCAATGGTCAGGAAGGAAATACAGGCGCGCGCATCAAGCCGGTAGGGCGCTGGAAAAGCATGGGTCGGGCAGACATCCTGACACGCGGTGCAGCTGCCACAATGGTCGGTTTCTGCCGTATCTGCCGGTAATTCCGCACTGGTGTAAATCGCGCCCAGAAACAGCCAGCTGCCATGCGATGTGCTGACCAGATTGGTATGCTTGCCCTGCCAGCCAAGCCCTGCTTTGGCCGCCAGCGGTTTTTCGGAAACAGGCGCGGTATCGACAAACACCTTTACCTCGCTGCCCGTTGTTTCCACCACCCATCGGGCCAGGTTTTTCAGCGCTTTCTTGAATGTCTTGTGATAATCAGTGCCCTGTGCATAGACCGAAATGCGGCCATGATCGCGGGCCTGTGCAAGGCGCATTGGATCTTTGTCAGGCGCATAGCTCATGCCCAGCACGATCGCGCTTTTCACGTCCGGCCATAATGTTTGCGGCTGCGCGCGCTCGGCAATACGGCTTTCCATCCAGTCCATATCACCATGCGCGCCGCTTTCTACCCATTCGGAAAGCCGCCGGTGATGCGCATCATCCAGCGCGGCCTCGGCAATGCCTATTTTTGCAAGGCCAAGCGCCTTGGCCTCCGCCTCCAGTGCGGCCCGCCAGTCCGGAAAATTATCTGCCGTTAATTTAATCTTGGCGCTTTGCATATAGCACCGCTACCCTGCCGGATACGAAACTGTCCACACCGAAAAGGAAATCATGCGTGAGTGAACATGCGATTGAGGCGCGCGGCCTGGTCAAATATTTCGATGAATTTTGCGCTGTGGACGGGATCGACCTGACAGTTCCAAAAGGCAGTATATTTGGCATATTGGGGCCAAATGGCGCGGGCAAGACAACGATGCTGCGCATGCTGCTGGGTATTATTGACCCTGATGAAGGATCGCGCACATTGCTGGGCAGCGACCGGCCATTATCTGTGGCGAAGCAGGTCGGATACCTTCCCGAAGAACGCGGGCTGTACCAGTCGATGAAAGCCTATGACGCGATTGCGTTCATGGGCGCGCTGCGCGGCCTGCCGCTGAAAACCGGGCGCGAACGTGGGCGCCAGCTATTGGAAGAAAGCGGACTTGGCGCGGCGGCGGACAAGGAAGTACGGATGCTGTCCAAGGGCATGGCGCAGACCGTGCAGCTGCTCGGCACGATTGTGCATGAGCCGAAACTGATTGTGCTGGACGAACCTTTTTCGGGGCTGGATGCCCTGAATCAGGGCAAACTGGAAAACATGATTCGCGCGCAGGCGGACCGCGGTGTGACGGTAATATTTTCCACCCATGTCATTGCCCATGCCGAACGGCTGTGTGAGGAAATCGCGATTATCGCAGGCGGCAAGGTGCCGTTTCACGGGAAAGTATCCACGGCGCGTGACCGGCTGCGCCCGCAAGTGACACTGGAAACGCGCGCGCAGGATGGACCGTGGCGAAAAGCGTTGCCGCAAGAATCCGAACGCAGGGGCGATTTCTGGCATTTCACGCTTCCTGAAACCGGTGTGGAGCCGCTACTCAAATCGCTGATAGACGGGCAGGCAGGGATCGAATCGCTTTCGATTGAACGCCCCGGCCTGCACGATGCCTTTGTGGCGATAGCAGGGGAAGCGGCGGCCCGGAAAATGGATGAAGCCGAAGCGGAGGTGCCAGCATGAGAGAACTGATTCGTAGCGCATTTGTGATTGCGCGCCGCGACTTTGCCGCGATTATTTTTTCCAAGGCGTTTTTCTTTTTCCTGCTCGGCCCGCTTTTCCCGCTGGCCATAGGCATTGCCGCAGGGGGCCTTGGCCAGCAGATGGCGAAAGAAATCGACCAGCCGCTGGTGGCGGTGGTGCTGCCCGCGGATGAAGCCGCTGCCCTGACGGCCGCCCGTGACCGGTTGGTCACGCAAATTGGCCAGCGGCGTCTGCCAGAGCTCAGGATCGTGCCGCCACAAACCGATATTCCGGCGCAGGTGGCGACCATGCTCGCGCGCAAGGGAGAAGGTGATAGCGCAGAGAAATATATTGCCGCGCTGTCGGGCAGTTTTGATGCGCCGCTGTTCACCGGAGCGGCAGAGGATGTGCAGCGCTGGCAGGGAGAGATAGGACTTCTGATCGATACGGCGCGCAGTGCATCCGATACACCGCCTGTCACCGTGGCCACAGACATTATCGCCGACAGCGAGGGTGCCAAGGCGAAAAACCAGCTGCTGACCGCGCAGGCGTCACAGGTGGCGCTGTTCCTGCTCACCATGCTGCTCGCCGGCATGGTGCTGTCCAACCTCGTTGAGGAAAAGACTAATAAGATAATCGAGATACTCGCGGCAGCGGTACCTATTGACGCGATCTTTATCGGCAAGCTGTTTGCCATGCTGGCCATGGCGTTTATCGGCATTGCGGTGTGGATTACCGTGGGTGCGTTTGCGATACAGACATTCGGACCGGGCCTGCCTAGCCTGCCGGTCCCCGCCATTGGCTGGCCGATATTCATCCTGCTCGCCTTTCTCTATTTTTCGATGGCCTATCTGCTGCTCGGCTCGCTGTTCCTTGGTATAGGCGCGATGGCGACCACGGTGCGCGAGGTGCAGACGCTGTCCATGCCCGTCACGATGGCGCAGCTGCTGGTATTCGGCCTTGCCTCCTATGCGGTCACAAAACTGGGTGAGCCGATCGAGGTCTTTGCAGCGATTTTCCCGTTCAGCTCACCCTTTGCCATGCTGGCACGTGCGGCACAGCTCGAGTCGATATGGCCGCACCTGTTCGCACTTGCATGGCAGATTGGCTGGGCCATCCTGATTGTGCGCATCGGTGCCAGCATATTTCGGCGCAACGTCATGAAGTCCGGCGGCGGCGCAAAACAGGGTTTTTTCAAGCGGCTATTCACGCAGCCGAGCTAGCACCGACCCCCATTCCGGCATTCCATGACCGCGCAATAAAGGGCGCAAACCGCAACGGGCCGCTTGACATTACTGACATCAGTGTTAGCAATGGAGTGGTTCCGGATATGCATTCCGCTAAAGAGAGAGCAGACGGAACAGGCGAGAGTTGACCTGAATGCTCCACGAGGCGCAAAATGCCTGGGTGGGGGTCGCGGGCCCGATGGCAGCTCCCAGTGACAGGAGAAAAACCATGGCGACTGCCGCCCCGAAATGCTGTTCCACCGAAAAACCGGCCCAGACCGATCCTTTCGACATGACCCTGCCGGATATGTACCGTGAAGACCGCTGGCAGGAACCTTTCCGCAAGCTGCGGGAGACTGCACCGGTCTACAAGGTTGAGGAAAGCGAGTTTGGTGCGCACTGGAATGTGTCCACCTATAAACCGATCCAGCATGTCGAGGCTCTGCCCGACATTTATTCCTCTTCCTATGAACATGGCGGGATTACCATTGCCGACCTGAATGATGAAGAGGCTGAGAACGACATAGTTCTGCCCATGTTCATTGCCATGGACCGGCCCAAACATACCGGGCAACGGCGCACTGTCGCACCGAAATTCACCCCAACCAATATCAAGGAAATGGAAGCCGACGTACGCCGCCGCACCGCGGAAATTCTTGATGACCTACCCATTGGCAAAACATTTGACTGGGTTGATCGTGTGTCGATTGAGCTCACAACGCAAATGCTGGCGATATTGTTCGACTTTCCTTGGGAGGATCGCCGCAAACTGACATTCTGGTCTGACTGGGCCGGGGATATCGAGCTCGCCCGCTCGCCTGAAATGCGTGAAGAACGCATGGGCCACCTGTTTGAAATGGGGGCCTATTTCAAAAAACTGTGGGATGAGCGCGTGAATCAGCCGCCCGCGCCCGATCTGATTTCAATGATGATCCATTCGGATGCCACCAACCATATGGATGAAATGGAATTTATGGGCAATCTGGTACTGTTGATCGTCGGCGGGAATGACACCACGCGCAACAGCATGTCGGGGGCGGTATATGGCCTCGACAAGTTCCCCGATGAGCGTGAAAAGCTGGAGCAAAACCCTGACCTTATCGCCAATGCGACATCGGAAGTTATCCGCTGGCAGACACCGCTTGCGCATATGCGGCGCACCGCGCTTCAGGATACAGAACTGTTCGGGGCCGATATCAAAAAGGGTGACAAGCTGGCGCTCTGGTATATTTCGGGCAACCGCGATGAAAGCGTGTTTGAAAATCCGGACAAACTGATTGTCGACCGCGAGAATGCGCGGCGGCACCTAGCCTTTGGCTATGGTATCCACCGCTGTGTCGGGGCGCGGCTTGCCGAGCTGCAGATTTCGGTATTGCTGGAGGAAATGGCGAAGCGCCGAATCCGCGCCAATGTGCTGAGTGAGCCTGAACGGGTCAGCGCCTGTTTCGTACACGGCTATAAATCGATGGATGTCGAACTCACCAATTATTAGGCCGCAAACTTGTAACCTTTTGGCGTCCTGCGACGTATATCCATATGTTATATGGACCGCTGGAGGATGACTGCCATGGATCACAACGCTAGACAGGAACCGAAAAACCGGCGCTTTTTTCTGGGCGCGCTGGCGGCTTTGGGCCTGGCTGGAACGGGCTATACGATCAGCCGCGGGGCAAGCGCGGATGCGCGGACAAAACGCAAATTCCCCATCACCAAAAGTGATGCCGCATGGCGCAGGCAGCTTACACCGGCGGAATACCGGATACTCCGGCAGGCAGGCACAGAGCGGCCCTATTCGAGCAAGCTCAACAGGGAAAAGCGCAAGGGCATTTATATTTGCGCAGGCTGCGCCCTGCCGCTGTATTCCTCACGCACCAAATTTGAAAGCGGGACCGGCTGGCCCAGTTTCTATACGCCGCTCAAAAACGCGATTGGCACATCCACCGATTACAAGATTGGCGTGCCGCGCACCGAAGTGCATTGTCGCCGCTGCGGCGGGCACCTGGGCCATGTGTTCAATGATGGTCCAAAGCCAACGGGCAAACGCTATTGCATGAACGGCGTGGCGATGGATTTCCGGCCTGGGTAACAGGTGCGTGGGAGACATTGGTTACTGCTGTCACTCCCCGATCCTCATGAACCTCTGTCCTACACGGGCATAGCTGTGCTAGCCCGGTGGCGGCTCTTTGACAGTGATGGACTGAACAAAAACAGCGCAAAACAACCGTGAGGGAATTGGAATATGCCGGGACCTTCCGGCTTACCGGCGGGACCTTCTGCACTGTAAATTCATAATAATTGTTATATTTCATTTATTTATGGCATATACAGTTTATCCCGGGCGGGACCTTTCGGCAAGCTCAAGACAGGCTTTTCTGGAGCATCTATTCCGGCGCGGCGCACTGTTCCCACAGCTCAATCTTGATGCCGTCACAGTCGAGTATCCAGGCGAACTTGCCATAGCCTTCATCGGCAAAGCCCAGGATTTCGATGCCCTTTGCCTTCAACTCTTCGACAAATTCTTCGACATTGTCGACGCGCAGGTTGATCATGAAACCGTTTTTGCCGGGCTTGATATATTCATCATCTGTAAAATGACTGATCAAGCTATAGGGCTCATCACCGGTTTCGTCCGACCATTTGAGCATCGGGCCATATTCACCCTCGAGCCCCAGATATTCCTTATACCATGCGCGTGTTGCCTTGGGGTCTTTCACCACGTGGAATATACCGCCCAGTCCGGTAATTTTCGCCATGCAATCCTCCTCTTCCTGAATGGGGAAAGTCTAGCATATGGATGTGCCGGGCCAAAGTCCTGTCACGTGGAAAGCGCTTTCAGCGCAACACTTTCCAGATCCTGACCCCGCCCAGCCCGTCTATTTCAACCGGCTCTAGCCATGCTGGGGCCCTGCCATCCTCCAGCATGACCATAAAGCCATCGGGCGCGGTTTTACGGTAGACAAGCTGTTCGTATAGGCCGGGGCAGTAGGCGACATATTCAATGCCGCGCCGGGTGATTATCGCGTGCGCTTCATGCTCGCTTCCAGTGAATGTGCGGATAATGTCGCGCATCGCAAGGTCGTTGCGATGATGCCCGCTGGCGACAATTCTGTGATGGCTGGCAAAAATTATGGCGGGGCCGGTATCAAGCGGTGCCATGACATCACTGGCGGGCAGGGTACCAAGCGCGTCCAGGTTTTGGGAAAGTTCGCACTTCATGGCAGCGCGTATTTCTGTATCATTTGTGCGATCGACGGTTATGCCGGAGATTGCATTTACGGCGTGGCCGGGAACCAGCAGCAGAAAAATGCCTGACATTGCCGCCAGCCTCTTTGGGAAGGCTGCAATATCACGTGCTTTCAACAGTAGCTGGCGGATGAAATAGGCCGCAAATGGCATGGCGATAAGTGATGCAATGGCGGAAGAACGCTCAACCAGCAGTGATAGAGAAAATGCTGATACGATAAGGAATGTTGCGGTCAGGATGTTGTTGCGGGAAAGTATCTCATCACCAGAACCATATAGTTTCCATAAAGCGAAAAGCGCAATGGCGGGTACAGTCAATATCCGGGCAATGAAAACAGGCGTTTGTTTCCAGACCGGCTTACCTTCTAGCACACGATCATACCAAAATTCGCGCACCAGCGGATCCAGTTCTGAAAATGCGCCGGTGGCACATTGCGGCGCAGCCGAAAATATGATGGCCAGCGCGCCGATTCCGGTGATGGCAAAGCCAGCTATCAAGGCCATTTTACGGTGCGGATTTAAATGGGCCAGCAGCGCCAGCATAACCGCGCCACTAGCAAATATGGCAAGATGTACGGGGGATATCGCATCACAATAATTGGTTATAGGCACCCATGACCGTGCAGTAATGGCATAGAAGAAAATCGAGCCTGCAGTGAGCGCAGCCATTGCGTGAACCAGCCGCATACGCTGCATCGGGTCGATCGCCCAGCGCAAAGCATAGAGCGCCATGAATGCGGCCGCAATCGGCAGGCCTTCCATCGATATATTGAGCCAGAGCGCCAGTGCCAGGCCGGTGATATAACCGCTCCTTTTCTGATTGCCGTCAAAGGCGGCCGAAAAGGCTGTAATGGCAAGCGCCAGCTGCCATCCGTGATGATCAATGCGCATCGGCCTGAGCTGATGGATGATGGGCACAGAAACGGGAATCAGCAAGGATGTAAAGATCGCCGTTTCACGATCAAAAAGCTTGTGGGCAAGCCTGCCAGCCAACACCATGACAACAAGCAGTGCGAGCAATGGCACGGTGACCAGTGCTATCTGTTCTGCCATATGCTGGCCAAATATCGGCGCACATATATATATTACCGCAGCGATCGGTATATCAACGATGCGTGACCAGTGCATCGGGGCACCTTCGGGCGGGTTCATACGGTATTGGGTAACATCGAACCAGCTTTGTCCGGCCAGAAAATCACGTACCTGAATCAGGCGTAACAGATCATCTGAATCGGGAAATTTCCACGCGGCAATTGCGTGCGCATTAATTGCGATGAGGAGCGCCGACACAGCTGCCCATACCAATGCGATAACGCGCACGGGAAATGCATTCTGCTGCTTGGCAGCCATTGTGCTCACCGGAAAATTATCCTGTTACGCAAAAAATATGTGGTCTGGAAACTCACGATGATTGCGGCCAGTTTGGCCAGACGGGGGTCTATACCAAATGCATCACCGGCACCGACAATCCCGACCGTAATTCCCAGCCCGATCAGTGCAGAAACAACAAACAGCATTTTTTGTCGATACCGCCCGGTGCTATCCTGTGCGACCTGTCCCTGAAACACCTTGCGGCTGGACAATATCCAGTGTGCAATAATGCCAAGGCTATAGCCGATGGCCGAAGCCGTCGCAGCGGGTACGGCGATAGCAAGCAATGTCATGAAAGCGATCATATCCACTACCAGAGCGCCAACACTGGCACCGATATACCGCAAATATGTCAAGCGGCGCAGCTTTTGTGCAATCTCTATCATATCTTGCTCCGCCCGGTTTAGGTTAAGCGGCTTTGTCGACACGCGCAGGAACTTCGCGCTGTGATTCCAGCGCTACCTTGCGGTCTTCGGTCAATACGCGCTCTGCACCTTCACCACCGGATTCGTGATATTCGGCATCTTCATTGACGTTCCAGATATTGTAGATGCGCTCTCCAGCGTCAATATTCTCGACCGTCAGCATCGATGTCATCATGGCATGATCCTGGTTGTTGTAGCGGTGCATGCCATTGCGGCCGACCATGTGCAGCGTGGGATAACGTGTCTCAAGATCTGCCCGCATCGCCTCGACATTGGCCTCATATTCATCATCATAGACGGGATAGGCTTTTTCCTGACGGACGACTGCGCCGCCCACAACATCTTTCGGATTGCACAGGCCGAGTATTTTCATCTCGCGCTTGGCCTGCTCGATCAGATCCTCGTCGCTTGATGACCAGAGGCCATCCCCTTCAAAACAGAAATATTCCAGGCCGACACAGGCGATTGAACTGTCGGGCACCATTTCCGGCGACCAGCTGCGGAAATTCTGCACGCGTCCCACCTGCACCCGGTCATCATGGATGTAGATCCAGTTGTCGGGGAAAAGGTCTTCCGATTTTACCATCAGCGCGACAGTCAGGAAGTCGCGGTAATTCAGCTCTTTCGCCTGGAAAGAACTTTCGGGCATCGGATGGATGCGGGCGGAAAGCTCGCGCATGGGTGCAGAGCTG
The DNA here is from genome assembly GCA_947497085.1 of uncultured Sphingomonadaceae bacterium. Taxonomy (GTDB): domain Bacteria; phylum Pseudomonadota; class Alphaproteobacteria; order Sphingomonadales; family Sphingomonadaceae; genus Alg239-R122. Next base: position 417,289 of record CANMFE010000002.1, on the reverse strand, counting down.
ATGACATGTTTAGCAGTGATGACAGTGCCGCCATCCTCACTATCCGTGCTCATGCGCCAGTTGCCACCGCTATCTTGCGCTAGCTGTTTCAGTGCATGGCCCATCAGCACATGATTGCCTTTTGACAATACGAAATCACGCGCGGCATCCCACATCATACCGGGGCCCAGCCGCGGATAACGGAAGGTTTCCAGCAATGTCTTGGTTTCCATGCCATCATTGGGTTTCTTGTTGAGGCCCAGCGAGCGTTTCAGTCCGTCCGAGACGGCATTCCACAGGCTTAGCCCCTTGATGCGCTGTGCGGCCCAGTCGGCCGACATTTCATCACACGGCATGCCCCATACTTTTTCCGTGTAGGTTTTAAAAAATATCGAATAGAGCTTGTGGCCGAACTGGTTCACGGTCCAGTCCTCAAAGCTTTTCACATCCTTGTTCGGGAACAGCTTTGCCTTGGCATAGCTTGCCATGCAAAGCGTAGAGCGCCAGATGCCCAGATTCCACAGCGCTTCGAATGCACGCAGCGGATAGCTGTAGAATTTGCCTTCATAATAGATACGGCTCATGCGCGGGCGCTGGATGAAATCGCCCGGTAGGATCTCGTTCCACAGATCGACAACTTCCTGACTTTTTGAGAAAAAACGGTGACCACCAATATCGAAACGAAAGCCGTTATATTCGACGGTGCGGCTGATACCGCCCACATATTTTTCGTCTTTTTCGATAACTGTAACGCTATAACCCTTTTTGCTTAGCAAATAGGCGGCGGTCAGTCCGGCTGGCCCCGCGCCGATAATTGCCACGTCAACATTGGTTGCGTCTGCTGTCATTTCCCATTCCCCCGTTTTCTGGTTCAAAACGGATATGAATGAAAACTTCTAAAAGATGGTTAACACGCGCTTATTTTTACCGCATGGCGGCCTGCCGATGCCTATTCGGATGGGCTATTACCCTTGAACCCCTGCGCCACGACATACCATTCGGATGAGCCCTTGCGGCTGGCAGGGGGCTTGGCATGCTTGATCGAGGTGAAATGTTTTTTCAGCATGGCAAGCAGGTCTTTATCAGTTCCGCCGGCAAGGACTTTTGCGACAAATGCCCCGCCCGGCTTCAGGTTTTCGATTGCAAACCATGCCCCGGCCTCGACCAGCGCCATGGTTCGTAAATGGTCTGTCTGTTGATGACCAACCGTATTTGCCGCCATGTCTGACAAGACAAGGTCGGGCTTGTCACCCAGCGCCTCAAGCAGTATGTCCGGCGCCTTGTCGTCGAGGAAATCCATCTCGAATATCGTGACATCGGGCAATGGATCGACGGGCAAAAGGTCAATGCCAACCACCTTGGCCTGCGGAGAGAGGCGGTGCACAAGCTGTGTCCAGCCGCCCGGTGCGATGCCCAGGTCAACGACATGCCGGGCTTTGCGCACCAGCTTGAAGCGTTCGTCCAGCTCTATGAGTTTATAGGCGGCACGCGAACGATAGCCATCTGCCTTGGCCCTGCGCACATAAGGGTCATTAAGCTGGCGTTGCAGCCACTCGGTCGAGGATGCCTTGCGCCCGCGCTTCTTTTTGACACGCTGGCGTTGGCCGACTTTGCCGCGGTTCATTTGCGGGCCTGCCGTTTGCCATTCTGGCTCATAGTATTTGCAGCCATGAGCGAGCGCAAAATCCCTTCGCGAATACCCCGGTCGGCCACACCCAGCCTTTGCGCTGGCCAGATATCCAGTATCGTTTCCAGTATCGCGCACCCAGCAACGACCAGATCCGCACGCTCATACCCCACACATGGCAGCTCACGCCGCTCATCAAGCGACATATGGGCCAGGCCGGTGCTGATATCGCGCATCGACCCAGACGGTACAATAAGGCCATCTATGACATTGCGGTCATAGCTGGGCAGGTTCAGATGCAGGCTGGCCAGTGTCGTGACTGTGCCGCTGGTGCCTAACAGGCGTTTATGTTCATCGGCATGCATGGGCAGGCGGTCGCGGAATTCCGCAAAACTGTCCATGACCCGGGCGCGCATGCTTTTATAGGCAGCGGCGCGCGACGGTGCATCGTCACGGTCATAACGCTCCCTTTCCGTGAGTGAAACAACGCCCCAAGGCACGGATTGCCAGTCGAGAATTTGTGGCGCGCTACCCTCGGTATCAACCAGCACAAGTTCGGTCGAGCCGCCGCCAATATCGAATATCATGGCGGGACCCTGTCCGGGTTCAAGCAGGATATGGCAGCCCAGCATGGCCAGCCGGGCCTCTTCTTCAGCTGTAATGATGTCAAGCGCGATACCTGTTTCATGGCGCACCCGCTCGATAAAAGCGGTGCCATTGCTGGCACGGCGGCAGGCTTCGGTTGCTACGGAGCGGGCCAGAGTGACATGGCGTCGGCGCAGTTTGTCGGAACAGATGGAAAGCGCGGCCACAGCGCGGTCCATTGCCTGGTCGCTGAGCCGTCCGCTGCGCGTCAGGCCTTCGCCGAGCCGTACGACGCGGGAAAAGGCGTCAACGACGACAAAGCTGTCATCTGCTGGCTTTGCGATCAGCAGGCGGCAATTATTCGTGCCCAGATCAATTGCGGCATAGGCGCGCCGTGCGGGCCAGCCATTATGTCCGCGATTGGCCTGTGTCGGCCCGTGTGCGGGCTTTGCATGGTGATGATGCTTTTTCTGCGCATTGCGCTTGTCATAGGGGTGCTTGCGCGTCGGCTTGGCGCGGCTTTTGTGAGGCACCCGCCTGGGCGAATCACCTGTATGGGATGCCGCATCGTGGACCGGGGACTCGGTATCGGCATGCGACACATCGTCACTGGCTCTTCTGTCATGCGGCAGGGGGGTCGATCTATCCACCACGGCCGTAATACTCTTATCTTTATCCGGATCGGGTCATACCGCCGGTACTTGTCTGCAAATGTAGGGAAAACCGGCATGAAGTGCAAGTTATACGGATCAGCACAGCATATGTCGCGCTTTCACGGGCAGCAGGAAGCCTATTCGATAATGGCAGAAACGCACAAAATCCCTTGACCTGCGCAGACATCACACCTAAATCGCGCGCTCTTGGGTGTTGCCCCATCGTCTAATGGTAAGACTGCGGACTCTGACTCCGTCAATCGAGGTTCGAATCCTCGTGGGGCATCCAGATTTTCATATAATGCACATTTATAACCTGGCTTGATATAGCGCTTTGTTTATAGGCCTATCCTGCCTGCGGCGCAGGGCAGTATTTTGCCAGGAATTCCCCATGGCCTGGCATATTCTGGACAAGATAGCGGATGGATTGTTCCATGCCGTCTATCTCTGGCTTCAGCGCCGCAAGGTCGAGTGAATTGGCCATTGCATTATGGCCCTGCATCCTGATGCCCTGCCCCATCATCACTGCAGCCCAGCTTGTTTCGGTAAACAATTCATCATCTTCGCGAAATATCTGTCCATTGGCGCGAAACAGCTCCATTTTCTCGGTCAGGCTGTCGGGGACACTCATCGTGCGGCAATAGTTCCAGAATTCCGAATCATCCCGGCCAGTCTGATGGTAATGCAGAATCAGGAAATCACGTATCTTTTCATATTCCTTGGTGGTCAGGCGATTAAACGCATCTTCCTGTATCTGTGTGACACCATCGAGCGAGAGCAGGGCAATCAGCTTGTTGACGCCAGTATTGATGAGGTGAATTGAAGTTGATTCAAGAGGTTCCATAAATCCTGCGGACAGCCCCAGGGCAACCACATTCTTGTTCCAGAATTTTTTGCGCCGGCCGGTGACGAAGCGCAGGAAATTGGGATCCGCGGTTGGCTTCCCAGCCAGGTTTTTCACCAGAATCCGGTGCGCCTCCTCATCTTCCATATAATCGCTGCAATAGACATGACCATTGCCATTGCGATGCTGGAGCGGGACCTGCCATTGCCATCCGGCGCTATGGGCGGTGGCGCGTGTATAGGGGAGTGGCGGGCTACCATCATCGCGGTTGCAGGGCAGGGCCACGGCACGGTTGCACGGCAGCCAATGCGTCCAGTCCTCATATCCCGTTTCCAGCGCCTGTTCGATCAGCAGGCCGCGAAAGCCTGAACAGTCTATAAAAAGATCGCCTGCAAGAATTTCACCATCATCCATCGTCACCGATGTGACAAACCCGCTTTCGCTATCGAGCGTGACATCACCAACCCTGCCTTCCCGCCGGATCACACCCCTTGCCTCGGCATATTTGCGCAGAAACTGGGCGTATCGACCCGCATCTATATGATAGGCATAGTTGATGGGCGGCAGGTCTTCGCGCTGATTTTCCGGTGTGCGGGCAAATTTACCGAAATAGGCCGCCATGGTTTCGGCGTTGAAAGCCTGGATCGGGCGCTTGTCTCCGGCGCCCTGCATCGCGTGCCAGACATGGTGAAAAGATATGCCTTCAATATTATAGCCATAATCTCCGAACGGGTGGATATAGCTGTCACCAATCCCGCCCCAGTTTATAAATTGGATGCCGAGCTTGAATGTGCCCTGGATTGCACCCAGCATTTCGCGCTCGTCAATTTCCAGCATCCGATTGAAATCGACAAAGGGAGGTATTGTCGCTTCACCAACGCCAATCGTGCCGATCTGTTCGGATTCGATCAGCGTGATATCGACGTTGCTGCCACTCTTAAGCCGGGACAGCGCCGCCGCCGCCATCCAGCCTGCAGTGCCGCCACCTACAATAATAATGCGTTCGATTGCCATTTTTACCCCTGCTTGCCATCCTTGTAGACAATACTAGTGTATTTTTCGCCGCGCATCCAGCTTCTGATGTAAAAAATGTGAACGTTCATTTTAAACTTGTGAACGCTCACAATTGCGGATATGGGGGTATAAAGTGAAAGCGGATTATATCCGTAATTCATAGGGGAGATATGCAGATGATTCGTAAATTACCGTTTTTATTCGATCTGTCTTCGGGGCGGTCAATGGCGCTTGCGACAGCTTCGAGTCTGGCGATCTCCATTGCCATGGCCCCTGCTGTCATTGCCCAAGAGGCGGAAGAAGGTGGTGATGATACCGAAGCCGTCGTTGAAGATGAAAACGTAATTATTGTGACGGGCTTTAAGGCCTCTCTCGAATCTGCACAAAATATCAAACGCGACTCAGACACTTTTGTAGATGCGATTACGGCGGAAGACATTGGCGCATTGCCCGACCGGTCCGTAGCTGAATCACTACAGCGTGTTCCGGGCGTTAACATCGGCCGCTTCGAAAAGACTTCTGACCCTGACCGCTTCTCGGTCGAGGGTACCGGCGTTATTATTCGCGGGCTTCCCTTTGTGCGTTCCGAACTGAACGGGCGCGACATTTTCTCTGCCACAGGTGGCCGGGTGCTAAGTTTTAATGATGTTTCCCCCGAACTGCTTGGGCGGGTCGAGGTTTTCAAGAATGTCACTGCTGACATGATTGATGGCGGGATCGCGGGTACGGTCAACCTCATTACACGCAAGCCGCTTGATAATCCGGGCTTCAGGCTGGCGGGCACGATTGAGGCAAATATCGGTGATTTGGCAGAGGAATGGTCTCCTGGCTTCTCACTCGTGGGTTCGGGCACAGTTGATACCGATGGCGGCAGTCTTGGCTTCCAGCTTGGTTACGCGCAGTCAGAACTGGTTAGCCGCACTGATGCTTCTCAGCTGACAGACCCTTGTTATCGCACAACCGCATTGGATGCTACCTGCATTCGGACTGCCGACGTGTCGTCAGGCGGAGTCGGGAATTCTACCGGTTTTGATGCGTCCAATTTCCCGCCTGCCGGGACGGTGGTGGCACCAAAAGGTGCGGGCGTTCGCACGACTGACCTTAAACGCGATCGTGAAGCGTGGTCAGCAGTTTTCCAATATGAAAGTCCGAATCAGGACTTCCTGATGACATTTGAGTGGCTGCGTGCAGAAACCCGGTTCTTCACCGAAGAGTTTTCGCTTCTGGCTCTGGTTAATAATGATGCTGGCTTCCCGGTTCAGGCGCCGGGCAATACATGGACCTTCGACTCCGACGGTCTTTTCCAAACGGGCATATTGACGCAATCGACAGGCGATTCCGGCTTTTCTCCTTTTGGCGGATTGCCGCTGGAGATGCTGCGCTTCCAGCGTGCAACAGAGGCCACAACGGAAGATTTCTCGTTTGATGTGGATTGGGAAGTGACGGACCGTTTGCGTCTTAATCTGGAGGCGCAGCATATCAAGTCAGACTTGCGTCAAGACTCGGTCATCGGTGCAATGGCTTCTTTTGCAGATGTCCGTATCGATAATACCGGTAACGTGCCGCAAGTGGAATTTCTGGCACCAGCGGGCGCGCCAGCCAATTTCTATAGCGACCCGAACAACACCTATTTCTGGTTCCTGCTCGACAGTCAGGCACGCAATGATGGCGAGCTGGACAGTTTCCGCGCGGATCTGGAATATGACATCAGTGATGACGGCTTTTTCAAAAAGGCGCGCTTTGGTGCACGCTGGGCCGATCGTAACCGAGTCACTCGCGACAGCAATTTCGGCAACTGGGGCAATCTGGGTGCGCCATGGACCGGCCGCGGTGGCAACTGGAATTGCGGTGACCCGCAAATTTTCGGCTGTGGCGGCGCCTATGCGGCTGACTTTCCGGGCTTTACCGGTGCACGCAATCCATTTGCAGATGGATTCCAGCGTGGGAACACACCCTTACCAATCGAAAATGGCGGCGGTTTTTTCTATGGCGGTGACGATTTCCTGGGCGAATACCTGAACGGGACAACCACTCAGCAGGGACGCACTCTGACAGCATTTACGCTTACGCCGAATGCATGGAATCCGATTAACAGCCGGTTTAATGAGGACGGAACACCGTGCACGCCTTTCTGCCAATCTGAAATTTCTGACGTTACGGAAAAAACCAAGGCCGCTTATGTGCGGGTCGATTTTGGGCAGGACTTTAGCAACGGCTGGAATCTGGCCGGCAATATTGGCCTGCGCTATGTCGATACAAGGATACAAAGTGCGGGGGAAATCGGTTTCCCACGCCCTGATGCTATTGGGTTGCCTGTAGGAATGCCTGTAACTTTGGCTGATATACAGGCCATTTGCGCCAATGCTGTGCCTGGACAGGTTGGCCTGGAATATTGCGACTTGTCAGATGCTCGCAAGGCAGAGTTCGCGGCCGCTTTCACAGGCGGGGTTATCGATGACAGCACTGACATCAAGTTTGACCACTGGCTGCCCAGTTTCAACGCAAGGCTGGATACAGGCGGCGGCCTGATCTTCAGAGCCGCTGTTTCCAAAGGTATTTCGCGGCCTGATCTTTCTCTATTCCAAACTGGCGGCACGCTTTCAAACAACGTGGGCAACTTGGTCAACGCAACGCTTGAGACGGGACCGTTATTTACTCTCAAAACCGGCAATAGAAGTTTGCGTCCGATTTCTTCGTGGAACTATGACCTTTCTGCTGAGTGGTATTTTGATGCTGTCGGCTCACTGACGGTTTCCGCATTTTTGAAAGACATCAGCGGAATAATAAACACTGAAGTGCCTGTTGTTACCTACACAGGCGACAATGGCGAAAGCGTGGTTGGTGAAACCAGGCGGCCCGGTAATAACCAGGGCGGCACATTGAAGGGTGTAGAAGTTGCCTATCAGCAGACATACGATTTCCTGCCGGGCCTATTAAGCGGGTTGGGAACGCAGCTGACATATACTTATGTCGATGGCGGTGCCTTTACCAACGCCGATCTGGATGAAAACCAAGGCCTGTTTTCTTCGCTTCAGCCGCTGGCCGGAATTTCCGAGCATACATTCAACGCCACGGTCTTTTATGAAAAGGGGCCGGTATCGGCGCGTGCCGCTTACAACTGGCGCTCTGACTTCCTGATCACGCCGCGTGATGATATTTTCCCATTCTCGCCAATCTGGCAGGAATCGGGCGGGCAGCTTGATGCCTCCATTTTCTTTAACGTTACTGATGGCGTTAAGGTCGGCGTTCAGGGTGTTAATCTGCTAGACCAGGTCACCCGAACATCGCAGGTGGTCGACTTTGATGGCACACGGCTGACACGCTCTGCGTTCCGCAATGACCGGCGGTTTACATTCCTTGCCCGCTTTGATTTTTAGCAAAACGGTTTTTAGGCTAAGGGAAGTAACGCTCGATTAAGAAGGTTACGGCGTTGCCATTCCATTGTGCGCTGCCTTGTGTGGGCGGGGCACAGAGCGAGGATAATTTCGATGCTTAGATTTGCATTTTTCCTGCCGGTCGCTTTGGCGGTGGCCAGCCTTGCCGCCTGTGACGTGCGAACTGAACGCCCGCAAAAAGTAATTGAGAGAGTTGCCCTGCCTGAGGCGGGAAGCACGCGGATACCATCAAATGAAAGCGGCTGGCAGCTGGTCTGGTCCGATGAATTTGAAGGCACGGAAATTGACCGGGCGAAATGGGCATTTGATGTCGATTGCTGGGGCGGCGGCAATGAGGAGCAGCAATGTTACCGCGATGACCGGCAAAATGCCTCTATCGAAGATGGCAAGCTCGTCATTACCGCGCACAAGGAAGAACATACTGGCCCCGCATACCCGCCGCATATGCGCAGCAAGGTGGAAAACCCCGATGCGCAGGCGACAAAGCCTTACACGTCGGCCCGGCTGGCAACCCGCGGGAAACAGGCATGGAAATATGGCCGTATCGAAGTGCGCGCGAAACTACCGCAGGGGCAGGGGACCTGGCCGGCCATCTGGATGCTGCCTGAGGACAATAGCTATGGTGGCTGGGCTGCCTCTGGAGAGATTGACATAATGGAAGCGGTCAACCTGGGCGTTGACTGTGAGGATTGTCCGGGCGGGAAAGAAAGCACCGTGCTGGGCACGTTGCATTTTGGCGCGGAATGGCCGGACAACGCACTTAACAGCAGCGAGGTCTATGTCCCCGCCGTGCTTGATGGCTTCCGCACATTCGGGATTGTCTGGTCACCGGGCCGAATAGAATGGTCCATTGACGGACAGGTTTATGCCGTAAAAGAAGCGGGTAGCTGGTGGAGCGCGAATTCAAAAGAGACGGACGCACCTTTTGATCAGCCTTTCCACCTGATACTCAACCTTGCGATTGGCGGTGGTCTGCCCGAGGAACGCAATGGGGGCGGCATTGATGCCAGCGGATTTCCGAAACATTTCGAAATAGACTGGGTCCGTGTCTGGAAATGTGATAGGCAAACGGCTGATATACCGAGCTGCGCAGGGGGAAATTAAGTCTATGGCGAGGCGTCGCCAAGCAGTAACCATCAAACATGTTGCGGCAGATGCAGGCGTGTCTCTGCAGACGGTTAGCCGTGTCATCAACAATGAACCCAATGTCCGACCGGCCATGAAAGAGCGGGTGCAGGCTTCGATAGACAAGCTGGGCTATGTACCCTCAATCGCGGCGCAACGGATGAGCGGATCACGTTCCTATCTTATTCTTGCACTCAATGACCGGGAGCGGACAATTGCAGGTTGGCGGGCACGTGAAGGCAATGACTGGGTGGACCAGATGCTTCTTGGCGGCATGCTCAAATGCGCGGAGCACGGATACCGTCTGCTTGTCGAACTGGTTGATACCCACAATGACCATGTCGAACGTGAGCTTTCCGCCGCGCTTGCAGCAGTGCAGCCCGATGGTGTGATCCTCACGCCGCCGCACTCGAACAACCTGCTTATCGTGCGCCTGCTGGAAAAATACCAAATCCCTTTTGTACGGGTAGGCTCGCATGGCATTGGTTCGGGTATTCCTGTATCGATGGACGATGAACGCTCGGCGAGCATCGCCACGGAGCATTTGGTCCAGCAAGGGCATAGGCGCATCGGTTTTATTGCCGGTCCGGAAGAATACAGCCTGAGTGGATGGCGGATCGATGGCTGGCGGGCGGCAATGACAGATGCACAGCTTCCAGCGGATGGGCTGCTTGTGCGGGGCGATTTCAGTTTTGAATCAGGCCAGCTGGCGACCCGTGAATTATTGTCGGGCGACAATCCGGTAACCGCCATTATTGTGAGCAATGACCATATGGCGCACGGCGCACTGGATGCCGCTAGAGAAAAAGGGTTGGATATTCCGCGCGATCTGTCACTCATCAGCTTTGATAACACGCCAAGCGTCCGGTTTACCCAGCCGCGATTGACGGCGATTGACCAGCCCGTTGCAGAAATAGCCTCTGTAGCCGTTGAACTGATTATAGCGGCAAATAAAGGGAAAGAGTTGCCCCGTGAACAGGTTGTTGTTCCTGCGAAGCTTGTCAAACGGGATTCCGTTGCGCCTGCGCCCACCTGATCAATGAACGCATACGAACCGGCAAATCGGCAAAACATGCGATTTCTCATCCTCTATGCCCTGGCATGGGCGGGAGGTTCGATTGCCTATGTCCCGTTCCTGACCATCCTGCTTCCCGCCCATGTCATTACGCTGGCACAGGAAAACAGTGTCAGCTGGCTGGCCTATCTGGCCTTTGCCGGGGCCATTTCTGCCAGCGCAAGCAATATCGGTTTTGGCTGGCTCAGTGATATTACACGCAGCCGCCGTGGCTGGATTGCGGCGGGCCTTGTGCTGTCCTGTGCGCTGCTTATGGCTGCCGGGCCGGTGGAGCGCTTGCCTGCGTTATTGGCCATGGTGGTTTTTTGGCAGCTGGGCCTGAACATGATGCTCGGGCCGCTTGCGGCATGGGCTGGGGATTGCGTGCCAGATATTCAGAAGGGCACCTTAGGGGGGCTGCTCGCGTTCGCCCCGGCCATCGGTGCGCTTTCGGGTGCCTTCATAACGATACCGGGGCTATTTGCAGTGGAGATGCGCCTTGGCATTGTCGCTATACTGGTTGCTATCTGTGTGATGCCCGTGCTCATATTGGGCAGGCCGCGCAAGTTTCCCGAATTGCTGCAGAGCGCGGAGCCTCAGACCAGTCCGAGCCCGCTAAATTTGCATAATGATGTGGTACGGATGTGGTTTGCCCGGTTGCTCGTGCAAATTACCGAAGCGGCATTATTTGCTTACCTCCTGCTCTGGTTCCGTTCGATCGCACCTTCTTTCAGTGACAATGATACGGCGCGTATATTCAGCTTTGTTCTGGTTGCGGCTGTGCCCTTGGCAATGATCGCGGGCCGTTGGACGGATTTGCGCAACCGGCCCATACTGCCCCTGTCTGTCTGCGCGGCCATGGCGGCGCTGGGCCTTGCGATCATGGCATGGGCCACCGACCTGCATGCAGCCATTTTCGGCTATGCGATATTTGGAATTGCTGCCGGCATATTCCTTTCGCTGCATTCCGCGCAAACCCTGCGCATATTGCCCAGGCCAGAGCGGCGCGGGCGTGACCTGGGTGTGTTCAACCTTACCAATACTGTGCCATCACTTATTATGCCGTGGCTTACATTGGCATTGGTGCCGGTTTTCGGCTTTTCCGGCCTGTTCTTGCTGCTGGCTGTGCTGGCGGCCATTGCGAGCTTGCTGCTGCTTTCGCTGGCCTTGCGCAAATAGAAGCTTGATTTCCGCTCGTGTGGCTGTAATCTCAACTGTTGAGAACGTTCACAAAATAGAAAGGCCCGTTTCGATGCGTAAGGTTCTGCCAAGTTTGCTGGGGTTCATGGCGGTTGCGGGGTGCGCAACGATACCGAGTGAGGCAGAGCTTTCGTCCGGCGGCGAATCTGTTAGCCAGGACCTGTCTCAAGAGGATCAGCGTATTAGTGCGCTGATCGCGCGCATGAGCCTGGAACGCAAGGTTGGGCAATTGCTTCAGCCACAGATAAACTCCTTCACTCCAGAGGATATGGAGCGCTATCGTTTTGGCAGTTACCTGAATGGCGGAAATGGCGGTCCGGGCGGCGATGAATTCGCCCCCGCCCTGGAATGGCTGCGGCTTGCCGACACAATGTGGGATGCCTCCACAAAACCGTTGCCGGGGGGAGAGCCCGCCATTCCGACCATGTGGGGAACCGATGCAGTTCACGGACATACCAATATTGTGGGCGCGACCATTTTCCCACACAATATTGCGCTTGGTGCCACGGGTGATGCTGACCTGGTCCGCCGCATCGGCGGTGCAACCGCGACGGAAATTGAGGTTACGGGGATAGACTGGAATTTCTCGCCCACCGTGGCCGTGGCCCGCGATGACCGTTGGGGCAGAACATATGAGAGCTATTCGGAAAATCCCAAGCTGGTGGCGAAGCTCGGCGCAGCTCTGGTTGAAGGCCTGCAGGGCAGGGCTGGTGATCCCGGCTATCTTGGCGCAGGGCATGTTATTGCGACGGCAAAGCATTTTTTTGGCGATGGCGGGACTGAGCAGGGTGTCGATCAGGGTGATGTAAATGGAGATATTGAAGAACTGAAATCGGTGCACGCCGTACCCTATCCGGCGACGATTGATGCCGGGGTGGAATCCATCATGGCCAGCTTCAATTCGATCAACGGAAAGAAGATGCATGGCAACCGGGAACTGCTGACCGGTGTCCTGCGCGGGGAAATGGGTTTTGACGGGCTGGTTGTAGGCGACTGGAATGGACACGGGCAGGTCAAGGGCTGCACTGTGACGGACTGCCCGCAGGCACTGCTGGCAGGGCTGGACATCTACATGGTGCCGGATGACTGGAAGGCGCTGCACGAAAACCTTGTGCGCCAGGTGCAAAGCGGAACGATTCCTGTGGAGCGGGTTGATGAGGCGGTGCGCCGCGTTTTGCGGGTCAAGCTGCGCGCAGGCCTGCTGGACCAGGGGGCGGCCAAACCATCCATGCGGCCCAATGCCGGGGATTTGAGCAAGTTGGGATCTGCCGCACACCGCAGCCTGGGCCGCGAAGCTGTAGCCAAGTCGCAGGTGATTTTGAAGAATAACGGTCTGTTGCCGCTCAAGAAAGGCGCCTCGATTCTCGTTTCCGGGAAAGCTGCGGACAGTATCGCACAGGCGGCGGGCGGCTGGACGCTGACCTGGCAGGGCGGCCGTGAGCTCACCAATGACTATTTTCCGGGTGCAAGCTCGATTTTTGCCGGGATCAAGGAGGCCGCTGGGGCAAATGGCGGCAGTGCCGTATTGTCCGAAGACGGTTCGTTTGAAACGAAGCCTGATGTTGCCATCATAGTCTTTGGCGAAGAGCCTTATGCCGAATTTGCAGGGGACAGGAAGAATCTCGTTTTTGCCGATACCGAAGGCCTTGATTTGCTCAGGAAGTTTGATGCGCAGGGCATCCCCGCGATCGCCGTATTCCTCTCGGGCCGCCCCATGTGGGTCAATCGCGAACTCAATGCTGCGGATGCATTTGTGGCTTCGTGGCTACCCGGCAGTGAAGGCGCAGGCGTAGCAGACATATTGTTTGGCAAGCGCGAAGCGACTGGGCGGCTGTCTTTCAGTTGGCCTGCGCGCTGTGAGGGCGAACCGCTTAATGGCCCCGAAGGCGCTCTCTTCCCGCTTGGTTTTGGCCGTTCGCTGACGGACACACGGCCACTTGGAAAGCTTGATGAAACGTGCGGCTTCCTTGGCGGCGGTGCGGTGTCCGACTGGTATTCGAACGGCCGACTGGCAGCTGGCATCGTTGCCAGAGCAGGCGGCGTCGATCTGCCCAATCTGCGCGGTGAAGGCGGCGGCGTGGTTGCGCGCGGGATCGACAAGGATCGTCAGGAGGATGCGCGTGAGATCAGTTTTGGTGCGAATACCGGCCTCACACTGACCGGCAAAAACGGAGGGGCATTCCTGATTACATACAATATCGCGGCGGCACCCGCTGGCACCGTAATGGTTACTAGCGGCAAAAACGGTGTTGATATCACCGAGGGGCTGACCGTCAGCGCGGGCAAGGGCTGGCGGGAAATGGTGCTCACTGAAGCATGCCTCGGCATGGCGGGCGATAGCCTTACGATTGCCAGCGATGCACCGATGACGATGAAAGTGAGTGCGATAGCACGGCAGGAACTGCCTGAGGGGACACAATGTTCGTTCTAGGGCGATATGGATTTGAGGGGTGGGCAATAATGCATGTTTGTGCGGTTCCCCGGGGAGGAAAAGACGATGAATCTTGAGACAATTGATGTCATTATCATTGCGATATACGCATTGGCGCTACTCGGTATCGCCCTGTTCGTCAGCCGGGAGCCGGCGGGGCATGCCAAGAATACCGAGGATTATTTTCTCGCCGGACGGGCTTTGCCATGGTGGGCAATTGGCGCTTCGCTCATTGCCTCCAATATTTCGGCTGAGCAGATTATCGGCCAGTCGGGACAGGGCTATGCCGTGGGTATAGCCATTGCGGCCTATGAGTGGCAGGCGGCGATTGTTTTGATCGTTGTTGCAAAATATTTCCTGCCAATTTTTCTGAAGCGCAAGATTTACACCATGCCGCAATTCCTGAACCAGCGTTATGGCGAAGGCGTGAAATCGTTGATGAGCGTTTTTTGGGTGGCGCTTTACACTGCCGTTAATCTGACCACGGTGCTGTGGCTTGGCGGCTTGGCGGTCACATCGCTCACCGGCTGGAGCGTAATGTCGGCCATGGCCGCATTGGCGGCATTTGCCGCGCTTTATTCGCTATATGGCGGTCTGAAGGCGGTTGCTCTGACGGATATTATCCAGGTCGTAATCCTGATTCTTGGCGGGCTGGCGATCACCTGGATCGCGCTTGATGCGCTCCCGGCAGATGGTGCGCTCGGGGGCCTTGGCCTGCTGTTTCAGGAAATGCCAGGGCATTTCGAGATGATTTTGGATGAAAGCCACCCCGCCTATGGCGACCTGCCGGGCATCTGGACATTGCTGGGCGGGCTGTGGGTGCTGCATTTCAGCTATTGGGGCTTTAACCAGTATATTATCCAGCGTGCGCTTGGCGCGGAAAATCTTGGTGAAGCACAGAAGGGTCTGGCCTTTGCTGCGTTCCTGAAGGTGCTGGTCCCTTTTATCGTGGTTATCCCTGGTATCGCCGCCATTATCCTGGCGCAGCAGGGATTGCTGGACGGGGCGGCGCTAGCCGAGAAGTCGGACCGTACCTATGGAGAGCTGATGAGTTTTGCACCTTCGGGCCTGCGGGGCCTGGTTTTCGCAGCGCTGATTGCAGCGGTAGTTTCGTCACTTGCATCGATGATGAACTCGATTTCGACCATTTTCACCATGGATCTCTATCGCAGCTGGAAGCCTGATGAAGCGGAAAAACATTATGTGATGGTTGGCCGCATTGCGGCATTCTTGGCCATGGTGATCGCGCTGTTCCTTGCCCGCCCGTTTATAGGCGGCTTTGAAAGCGGGTTTCAGACGGTGCAGGAATATACCGGCTTCATAGCGCCGGGTATCGTTGTCGTGTTCCTGCTGGGCTTTTTTGACAAGAGGATGAACGCGGCGGGCGCTTTCACGGCGCTGCTGGGATCGCTGGCGGTTAATGTGCTGCTGAAATTTGCGATGCCCGACGTGCCGTTCATTATCCGTATCTGGGGCGTGTTCGTGCTCTCGCTGATCGCCGCTGCGGTTGTTT
Organism: uncultured Sphingomonadaceae bacterium; assembly: GCA_947497085.1. Taxonomy (GTDB): domain Bacteria; phylum Pseudomonadota; class Alphaproteobacteria; order Sphingomonadales; family Sphingomonadaceae; genus Alg239-R122. Next base: position 401,869 of record CANMFE010000002.1, on the reverse strand, counting down.
CGCGCTTTACCGCGCCACCAGAGGAAGAGCGTACGGTAAAGATGGGCGACATCGCCTTTGCCACCAGCATGCTCTTCAATACGCTGGCAACGCTGGTTATCGCGATCCTGATCGGGCTGTATATCTGGTTGTGGTAGGTTGACTGGGGCCCGAAATCCGGGGCAGTATTTAATGCCTGCCCCGGGTTCGGGTTTGTCCATGAAAATGTAATGGCGGAGACGGTGGGATTCGAACCCACGAAAGAGTTGCCCCTTTACACACTTTCCAGGCGTGCGCCTTCGACCACTCGGCCACGTCTCCGCAGTTGATTTGGCTCACTCTCGTTCGCAAGCCTGTCCCGTCCCGCTCCCCCGCCCAGCCTCCCGATGACATTATACCTTGTCGGGAGGCTGGGCGGGGGAGCGGGACGGGACAGGCTTATGCCCGTGAGGGCATCAAACCAAAACCACGCCTCCCCTATAGCCGCTTTCCGCCTTTTGCAAGCACCCATATCGCAGCCTGCTTGCATTCGCTGGCATTTCTGGCAAATTGCATTTCCATGAAACAGATAATCTCCACCCTGTCCGCCGCGGCACTGCTGCTTTCCCCCGCCATATCCCATGCGCAGGAGGAGCCGGAAGGCGCACCGTCGCCGGGGCAGATTGTTGCGGGGGCATCGGCAGAAGAGTGGGTGAAGATAGCCCCTGAAGACCTGGTCGTGATGACACTCGCGTCCGATGCTGCGGGCAATGAACGCAAGGTCGTGATCCAGCTGATGCCCAAGCCCTTTTCGCAGGGCTGGGTCCAGAACATCCGCACCCTCGCGCGTGCCGGGTGGTATGACAATATCTCCGTCAACCGCGTGCAGGACAATTATGTCGTGCAGTGGGGCGATCCCAATTACGACAATCCCGAAGCGGAAGGCGAGACGAAGGCGCTGCCCGAAGGCTTAAAGGTAATGGGGGAGAATAGTTATACAGAACAATTCTCTTCAGACATGTTTGGAAAAATCTGGTCTCATCGTGGAGTACGAAGAGCTGAACATGAGATCGTTCCGGTAACAAGAGCACCTTCAGGATGGACTGGATTTGACGATCCTTACGCCAATGCCTTCGCTTTTGCAGGGTTAATGCCTTTGGCATTGACGTTGAAAAGAGAAGATAGAATGGTTGAGATAGACAATACGATTACTGGTCGACGCGATCGTGTACGGAAAATGTACAGCCTGCCCGGACAAGTCTGGCCCGTTCACTGCTATGGTATGGTGGGTGTCGGGCGCGGCTATTCTCCCGACACTGGCTCCGGCGCGGAGCTTTACACCGTCATCGGCCATGCGCCGCGGCATCTCGATCGCAATATCGCGCTGGTGGGGCGGATTATCGAGGGGATGGAGCATCTTTCCAGCCTGCCGCGCGGCAAGGGTGTGCTCGGCTTTTATGGCGAGGACGAGCTGGACAAACGCACCCCGATCCTGACTGTGCGCGTTGCCAACGACCTGCCCGAAGCGGAGCGGCCGTATTTTGAGTATCTCAGTACCGATGGGGAAACCTTTGCCAGATATGTCGAGGCACGCGCCAATCGCCGCGATCCGTTCTTTATTGTGCCTGCGGGCGGCGCGGATATCTGCAACATCCCGGTTCCCGTGCGCCGTGTGAAGGCGGAGGCGAGTGAATGAAGCGGCAGCTTCTTTGGCTCGCGGCCTGTGCGGCGCTGACGACATCGCCAGCCCATGCGCAGGACGAGAATTATGATGACGAGTATGAAGAGGAGACTGTAGAAGGACCATCTCCGCAGGAAGTGCTGGCCGCTGCGCCCGCAGAGCACTGGTTGCCGATTCCCCTGTCCGACCTGATGGTGATGCGGCTGGCCGATGCAGCGGATGGCACAAGGCGCGAAATTGTCATGCAGTTGCTACCTGCGCGCTATTCGGGCGGGCATGTGCGCAATGTCCGCACACTCGCGGCGATGGGCTGGTGGAACGACACCGGCATTTACCGTGTTGCCAGAAATTTCGTAACGCAGTTTGGCAGCAACCCCTATGGCAAGACGGTGCCAGACACGCTCGAAACCGTGCCGGAAAGCGAATATTTCAACGCGGCGCTGGGCGAGAAACGCAGGACCGACATGGCCGCGCTTGAGGAAATGCGGACCTGGTCGAACACGCACAAAAAAACCGAGATCCAGCCGCTCATGAAAATTATCTATGAGAATTACGGCGCGAAAGTCGGCTTTGCCGATGGCTGGCCGGTGGGGCTGAAGGGCGGGAAATATTATCCGATCACCTGCCGCGGTGCGCTTTCACCTGCCCATTATGACCCACCTGATACCGGGAGCGGCAGCGAAATTTCCATTATAACGGGCGAGGAGGCGCGCAGCCTCGACACGACATTTGGCTATGTTGGCCGGGTGATTGACGGGCTGGAACATGCGATCAACCTGCCCGAAGGCAGCCCGCCCGGCGGCTTTTATGACGATGTATCGCAAAATGTGCCGATCAGATCGATCCGGCCAATGACTGAACTGCCGAATGAAGAACACAGGCATTACGAATATCTGGCGAGTTACAGTCCTTCACTGCTGCAATATATCGCGGCGCATGGCGGCTATGGCAATATCTGTACGGTGGACTATCCGGTCCGGCCAAGGCGTTAGGTATAGAGGCTAGCCCAGTAGCCTGCGCACCGGATATCCCGACCAGCTTTTGATGGCGCGGATGGCAAAGGCGCTGTGCATCGCCGCGACCCCGGGCAGGCGGGCAAGGCGAGTGCGGTGGATATCATCATAATCGGCCACATCGCGCGCCGCGACGCGTAGCCGGTAATCGGCTTCGCCTGACATCAGGTGGCATTCGAGTATCTCGTCAATCTGCTGCACCGCCTTTTCGAATATGCGGAAAGACCGCTCGGTCTGTGCGGTCAGGCGAATCTCGACAAATACATCGAGCTTCATGCCGATTTTCTGGTTGTCGAGCCGCGCCACATAATGTTTGATTGCGCCGCTCTGCTCCAGCATCTTAACACGGCGATGGCATGCGGATGGCGACAGAGCCACGCGCTCGGACAGGTCGTTTACGGAAATGTCGCTGTCATTCTGTAGCTGTTCCAACAAGGCGACATCAATCCGGTCCATGAAATTATTTCCTGTAAAAATGTGGTTTTGCGATAATATATCCTGATAAATATGCATTTAACAGGATAATTAGAGAAAAATAATCTCACCTTTTCGGTTATATAGAAGCCCATAGTTTTTATGGAGATTCGAATCATGCGCGTAGGTACCCCCAAGGAAATCAAAAATCATGAATATCGTGTTGGCCTGACACCTGAATCGGTGCGCGAGCTGGTGGCCAATGGTCACGAAACACTGGTCGAAAAAGGGGCAGGCCTGGGCATCAGCGCGACGGACGACGAATATCGCGAAGCGGGCGCGGAAATAGTGGACAGCGCGGAGGAAATTTTTGAACGCTCCGATATGGTGGTGAAAGTGAAGGAGCCGCAGGCGGTGGAACGCGCCATGCTGCGCGAGGGCCAGATCCTGTTTACTTACCTGCACCTTGCGCCCGACCCTGAACAGACAGCGGATCTTGTGAAATCAGGCGCGACTTGCATCGCCTATGAAACTGTGACCGATGACAATGGCGGTCTGCCGCTCCTTAAACCGATGAGCCAGGTGGCAGGGCGGATGTCAATCCAGGCGGGTGCGACGGCGCTGGAAAAAGCGCATGGTGGCCGCGGCGTACTGCTGGGCGGTGTGCCGGGCGTTGCACCGGCGAAAGTGGCGGTCATCGGCGGCGGCGTTGTTGGTTTCAACGCGGCCCAGATGGCGGCCGGGCTGGGCGCGGATGTCACGATTCTCGACCGCAATCCCGAAGTGCTTGAGGAGCTGGGCACGCATTTCGAGGCGCGGGCCAAAACGCGCTTTTCAAACCAGGCCAACCTCGCCGAATGTGTGGCCGAGGCGGATTTGGTGATTGGCGCCGTGCTGATCCCGGGGGCTTCTGCACCCAAGCTGGTGACGCGCGAAATGCTTGCCACCATGAATCCGGGCGCGGTGCTGGTGGACGTGGCGATTGATCAGGGCGGCTGCTTTGAAACATCGAAGGCGACTACCCACGCTGAGCCCACTTATGTGGTTGATGAAATCGTGCATTACTGCGTGGCAAACATGCCGGGCGCGGTATGTCGCACATCCACTTATGCGCTCAACAATGTGACGCTGCCGCATGCGCTCAATATCGCCAATAAGGGATGGAAAGAGGCGTGTCGCTCCAACCTGCATCTGGCCGAAGGGCTGAATGTATGGAACGGCCATGTCACCTATGAAGCGGTGGCGCGTGATCTTGGCTATGATCATATGCCGATTGCCGACGCGCTGAAATAGGCACCTATATTTTCAGATAAAGCTGTTCTGCATCTACCAAGCTCTGATATGCTTGGTGGAAAGCAATTTGCGCGCTTTGCAAACGCCCCGAAAGAGGAGAAGACAAATGGCCGCTCATGACCAGCAACCCCTGGGATCAGGGTTTCACATGAAGAGCGAGCCCGATGAAGTAATGTCGGGCATCAATCTGTCAGGCAGGGTTGCGGTCGTGACGGGCGGTTATTCGGGGATTGGCGTGGAAACAGTACGCGCGCTGACAAAGGCGGGGGCGAAGGTGATTGTCCCGGCGCGCTCACGCGATAAGGCTGAAAAAAACCTGGCGGATATCAAGGGCGATATCGTGATTGCAGATATGGACCTGGCGGATACCGGATCGGTGCGCAGTTTTGCGGATGAAATGACCCGCGACTTGCCGCAGCTCGATTTGCTGATCAACAATGCGGGCATCATGGCCTGCCCAGAGCGGCGCGTCGGTCCGGGCTGGGAAGCCCAGTTCGGGACCAACCATATGGGGCACTTCACGCTCACAAAGGCCTTGATGCCGTTGCTCGAAAAAGCGGATAGCCCGCGTGTCGTGTCCCTATCCTCCATCGCGCACAAGCGTAATGGCATCCTGTGGGATGATATAAACTTCGAGGAAAACGACTATGACAAATGGGCCGCTTACGCGCAGGCAAAGTCGGCCAACGCTCTGTTCGCTCTGGGCTTAAGCCGGCGTATGGCCGCTTTTGGCGGGCGTGCTTTTTCCGTGCATCCGGGCGGTATTTTTACGCCGTTGCAGCGTGACCTGACGACCGAAGAGCAAATCGAGCTTGGTTGGCTAGGCGAAGATGGACAGCCCAGCGAGCTTGCCAGGCAGGGGTTTAAAACGCCAGCCCAAGGTTGCACCACTACATTATTTGCCGCGACCAGTCCGCTATTGAATGATAAGCACGGACTATATTGCGAGGATGGTGACGTGGCACAGCTGGCCGATGAAAACTCACCACCCTATTTTCATGTCGCGCCGCATGTATGTGATGAAGAAAGCGCCGAACGGCTGTGGCGGATGAGTGAAGAAATGCTGAAGGCTGCCTGATAGGGAAGTGAAACCAAAAACGCCGCAAACCCTGTGTGGGCTGCGGCGCTTTGATATTTTCTTAAAGACAGTATGTCCTTATTTCGGCGCCAGCACCATTAGCATCTGGCGGCCTTCCAGCTTTGGGAAGGCCTCGACCTTGGCGTCTTCCTTGGTGTCGTCCTGCACCCGCTGGAGCAGTTCCATACCAAGCTGCTGGTGTGACATTTCGCGCCCGCGGAACCGCAGTGTAATTTTCACCTTGTCGCCTTTTTCGATAAACTGATGCACCTTTTTCATCTTCACCATATAGTCATGGTCATCGATGTTAGGACGCATTTTAATTTCTTTAACGTCCTGTGTTTTCTGTGACTTGCGCGCGGCATTAGCCTTTTTCTGCGCTTCATACTTGAACTTGCCCACGTCCAGAAACTTGGCAACCGGCGGCTGTGCATTGGGGGAAACCTCGACCAGATCAAGCCCGACTTCAGCGGCCTGTTTGATGGCATCTTCGGTGCGGAGCACTCCCAGATTCTCACCCTGATCGTCAATCACACGCACAGTGGCGGATTGGATAAACTCATTAAAGCGGGGACCGGATTTCGGCGGCGCAGAAGGCCCCCGGCGGTTGGATGGCGGACGTATAGCAAATTCTCCTTTGGTTTATTTCAGGGCCTAAATAGTGATTTTGTCGCGGAAAATAAAGAGCGTTTGCGCGAAAACACGCTGACTGCGCCCTTTATGCAACGTTTGTGAGTGTTATGGGCCTCTTTGATGCTCAATCTTGCAGATCGGGCGCAACAGCTTCGGCTTTCAGCATGGCAATGGCTTCATCCAGATCAAGGAACTGTTGTTGTTTGTTGCCAAGTTGCCGCAGGGCGACCGTGCGCTTTTCCGCTTCCTGCTTGCCGATCACGAGCAGGTTGGGGACTTTGGCCAGGCTGTGCTCGCGCACTTTATAGTTGATCTTTTCATTGCGCAGATCGGTTTCGGCGCGAATTCCGGCGGCCTGCAGCTGCGCGGCGACTTCCTTCGCATAGTCATCGGCATCGGACACAATAGTCGCGACCACCGCCTGTGTCGGCGCGAGCCAGAGCGGCATCTTGCCCGCATAATGTTCGATCAATATGCCGATAAACCGCTCATAGCTGCCAAATATCGCACGGTGCAGCATGACCGGCCGGTGACGCTCGCCATCTTCGGCAACATAGCTGGCGTCAAGCCGTTCGGGCAGCACGCGGTCGGACTGGATCGTGCCGACCTGCCAGGTGCGACCAATCGCGTCGGTCAGGTGCCATTCCAGCTTGGGTGCATAAAATGCGCCTTCGCCGGGCAATTCTTCCCAGCCATATTCCTCGGTCGCCATGCCCGCGTCGATCACTGCCTGGCGCAGCTCCTCCTCGGCCTTGTCCCAGTCGGAGTCGGAGCCGAAACGTTTTTCGGGGCGCAGTGCGAGTTTGATGGCATATTTTTCAAAGCCCATATCTTTATAAACCCGATCCGCCAGTTCGCAGAACGCACGGACTTCCTCGACAATCTGGTCCTCACGGCAGAAAATATGCGCATCATCCTGGGTAAACTGCCGCACGCGCATCAATCCGTGCAGCGCGCCATGCGGCTCGTTGCGGTGGCAACAGCCATGTTCAAACAACCGCATCGGCAGATCGCGGTAGCTTTTAATGCCCTGACGGAACACCAGCACATGCGCCGGACAGTTCATCGGCTTGATCGCCATCATGTCCGCGTCGCCGCGGATAACGGGACCGTCGCTTTCCGCATCGGGCACTTCGTCGGGCACGGCGAACATATTTTCGCTATACTTGCCCCAGTGACCGGACTGCTCCCACTGTTTTACGTCCATCAGCTGCGGCGTCTTGATTTCCTCATAGCCCGCACCATCAATGGCGCGGCGCATATAGGCTTCCAGCGCGCGCCAGATGACAAAGCCCTGCGGGTGCCAGAACACGCTGCCCTGTGCTTCGGGCTGGAGGTGGAACAGTTCCATTTCCTGTCCCAGCTTGCGGTGGTCGCGCTTGGCGGCTTCTTCAAGCCGCAGCATGTGCGCGTTAAGCTGTTTCTTGTTCAGCCAGCCCGTGCCGTAAATACGCGAGAGCTGCGGATTGCGCTGGTCGCCGCGCCAATAGGCACCCGAAACGCGGGTGAGCTTGAACGCTTTTGGGTCCAGCTTTCCGGTCGAGGCCAGATGCGGCCCCTTGCACATATCCATCCATGCGCCAGGAGCGTCCTTCTCACCCGACCAGTATACCGTGATTTCCTCGTCTTCAGGCAGCTCTTGTGCCCATTCGGCCTTGAACGTTTCGCCGTCTTTTTCCCAGCGTGCGATCAGGTCATCACGGTCCCACACTTCGCGGACCAGCGGTTTGTTGGCGGCGATGATCTTGCGCATTTCCTCTTCGATAAGGGGCAGGTCTTCGTCAGTAAAAGGCCGGTCTTTGGGGGCAAAATCATAATAAAACCCGTCACTGGTGGCGGGACCAAACGTGATTTGCGTGCCGGGGAACAGTGACTGCACTGCTTCGGCCAGCACATGAGCAAAATCATGACGCGCCAGTTCAAGCGCCTCATCTTCATCACGCGAGGTGATAAGCGCCAGCTCGGCATCCGCTTCCAGCGGGCGGGTAATGTCGATTACCTCCCCATCAACGCGCGCGGCAAGCGCGGCCTTGGCAAGGCCGGGGCCGATATCGGCGGCAATATCCGCTGGTGTGGTGCCGGGCGCAACATCGCGCGCGGAACCATCGGGAAGCGTAATTTTAATCAGTTCGGTCATGAAAACCCCTAGGCCATAGCGGCATGCGGCTGTCAAGCGTGCGGCGCATGGAAATCAAGCTAAATCGGCTATGCCGCGTGCGCGTGTTAAATAGGATTGCCCTCCTGGTCACGCAAGACTTCGCGGCGGCCGACATGGTTCGCGGCGCTGACCAGGCCCTCATCCTCCATTCGCTCAATCAGGCGCGCGGCAGTGTTATAACCGACACGCAACTGTCGTTGCAGCCAGCTTGTCGAGGCTTTCTGGCTCTCGAACACCAGCTGACATGCCTTGCGATACTGCTGTTCTTCGGGGCTGTCGTCGAGTGATGCCCCGTCAAGGGCAAACCCGCCATCATCGGGTTCTTCGGTGACCGACTGGATATAATCAGGTGCCCCCTGCGCGCGCCAGTGATCGGCGACGCGGCGCACTTCATCATCGGAAACAAAGGGTCCGTGCACACGGGTCAACTGCTTGCCGCCCGGCATATAGAGCATGTCACCCTTGCCCAATAGCTGTTCAGCGCCCTGTTCACCCAAAATGGTGCGCGAATCGATTTTCGAGGTGACATGAAAGCTGATCCGGGTCGGCAGGTTGGCCTTGATCACGCCGGTAATGACATCGACCGAAGGCCGCTGTGTTGCCATGATGAGGTGGATACCCGCAGCCCGTGCCTTTTGCGCAAGCCGCTGGATCAGGAATTCGACTTCCTTGCCTGCGGTCATCATCAGGTCAGCAAGTTCGTCGACGATAATTACCACCTGCGGCAATGGTTCGAAATCAAGCTGTTCTTCCTCGAATACCGGCTGACCGGTTTCAGGGTCATAGCCGGTCTGCACCTTGCGGCCCAGCGGTGCGCCCTTGGCCTTGGCCGCTTTCACTTTTTCATTGAAATTGGCGAGATTGCGCACCGAGATGGACGACATCATGCGGTAGCGTTCCTCCATCTGCTCGACCGCCCATTTGAGTGCACGCACCGCCTTTGCAGGTTCGGTGACAACGGGCGAAAGCAGGTGCGGAATATCGTCATAAATGCTGAGTTCCAGCATCTTCGGGTCAATCATGATGAGGCGGCACTGATCGGGCGTGAGCCGGTAGAGCAGTGACAGGATCATGCAGTTAAGGCCGACCGATTTACCGGCGCCTGTTGTACCCGCCACCAGAAGGTGCGGCATGGGCGCAAGATCGGCAATCACTGAATCGCCGCTGATATTCTTGCCTAGTATGATCGGCAGCTTGGAATCGTTTTGAACAAAATTGTCGCTGGCAATCATTTCATACAAAACGATAAAATCGCGCTCAGCATTGGGCAGTTCGATACCGATGACATTGCGGCCGGGGATCACGGCAACCCTGGCGGATAATGCTGACATATTGCGAGCGATATCCTCGGCCAGCCCAATGACACGCTGTGCTTTCACACCTGGCGCAGGTTCCAGCTCATACATTGTGACCACAGGGCCAGGACGGACCGCCTTGACCTCGCCCTGCACGTTAAAATCGCTAAGGACGGACTCGAGCAGGCGCGCGTTACGCTCAAGCGCCACTTTATCGAGCACCTGACCGGTCTGTTCAGGCGGCATGTCCAGCAGCTCTGTGGTCGGCAGTTCGTAACTGCCGAAAAAATCGCCCTGCCGACTATTGGGGCCAAGTGTCGCCTTTTTGGCCGGGAGCGAAGGCTCGCTGATTTCCGGCGGCGGTCGATTGTCCGGTTGTACTGTCTGGCGCGGCGCGGCTTTCTTTTGCCTGGGTTCGATAATCTGGGTTTCGCCCTTGCTGGTGTCTTCAGCGCTGTCCTTGTCACGCGAAAGCGAAATGGCGGGCATTTGCGGCAGTTTGAATTCGGGAATGGTGAAGAGCGAGCGTTCAAAGCGGAGCGCCTTGGCGGCAAGGAACAGTCCGCCAACACCTGACACGACCATAAGTGCGATGCGGGTCCAGTATTGCCCAGCCTCGGCGGGAATAAGCGACAACAACGCCGTGGTGCCGCGTTCGCCCAGCATGCCGGCAAGACCTCCCCAACCTGCGGGCAGGCTGCCCGCCGGACCATTATTGAAAAGAGCGAAAGCAAGTGCCAGCAATATAATCGCCCCCATCAGCAATAACATGTCACGAAGCCATCGCGGCTGCGCAAGATCACGCCAGAGCCGCCGTGCGGTCACATAGATAAAGGGCAGGAACAGCGCGGCAGCAGGGCCGAAAAAGTAGAGCGCCCGTTCCGATAGCCAGGCACCCGAACGGCCCATCCAGTTATCCACCGGACCGGCAGCCGCTGTGGTCGGCGAAGGATCTGTCTGGCTATAGCTCAGCAGGGCAAGCGCAAAAAACAGCAGGAACAGCGTCAACAGCACGGCTCCGATAAGAGCCATGGAGCGCTTCATGCTTGCGCGCATGACAGTGCGCCAGTCAGGGGCTTTTTCAGCTGCGGCCTTACTGGCCATAGATATTTCCTTTATGCGCTTTGAGGTCAGGACCTGAGGTGCGCTATATCCATAGCACAGCATGGAGAGTCCGCGTCAAGCGCGCAGTCCGGCCGCCGTTCAAATTTTTACCATTGCTCATGCATTGCATGTGCCCTGGATAAGGCCTAATTTGAAACTATCATGAGGTCAGCGGAGCAGAAAATTCACATGACAGGCGCAGCGAAGCAGGACGGCAGCACATCAATGACACGTGACGTCATCATATTGGGCGGCGGCCTGGCTGGCATGACCATGGCGCTGTCGCTGGCCGAACACGGTGTTACCAGCCATCTGGTTGAAAAGCATGATGCAGCACATATGCTGGACAATGCATTTGACGGCCGCACATCAGCGATTATCAGCTCAAGCTGGAACATGCTGAAGACCTTGGGTCTGGGTGAAGCGTTGGAGGGCTTGGGCTGTCCGATAAGGCGGATAGAAGTGCGTGAGGGCCGTGAAGGCAAACCGCTGGATTTTACCCCGGATGACAATGCGCTGGGCATGATTTTCGAAAACCAGGCCCTGCGCAAGGCGTTATGGGACAAGGTGGCGGCGCATACGGCGATCACCAAACATATGGGGCATGGCGTGGCGCTGCGCGATTATGGCCCGCATGGCGTGTCGGCAACGCTGGACAACGGTGTGCAGCTGACAGGCGCGTTAATGGTTGCCGCGGATGGCCGGGCTTCGCCAACGCGCAAGGATGCAGGCATCAACATGGCCGCGTGGCGCTATGACCACCGCGCGATCGTGACGGCCATCACCCATGAGCGGCCGCATGACAATATTGCGCATGAGATATTTTTTCCTTCAGGGCCGCTTGCGCTGCTGCCCATGCACCCTGGGCCAGACGGAAAGCACCGCAGCTCGGTCATCTGGACAGTGGCGGAAAAAGATGGCGATGCCATGCTGAAACTGTCGGTGAGGGGCTTTCTCACCGAAATGCAGAAACATATTCATGGCCTGCTCGGCGGCATATCGCTTGCTGCGCCGCGCGGCGCCTATCCGCTGGGCCTGCATCACACCACGCAGATAACGGCGCACCGGCTGGCGTTGGTGGGGGATAGCGCGCATGGCATCCATCCGATTGCGGGGCAGGGTTTCAATCTGGGCCTGCGTGATGTCGCGGCGCTGACCGAGGTGCTGGTCGATGGCGCGCGGCTGGGGCTCGATTATGGCGATGCGCAATTGCTGGATCGTTATGCGAACTGGCGCAGCCTTGACACATTAATGGTTGCGGCGGCGAGTGATAATTTGACGCGGCTGTTCGGCGTTCCGGGAAAGTTTCCCTCGCTCGTTCGACGTGCAGGGCTTGCCGCCGTGCAGAACACACCGTTGCTCAAGTCCATTTTCATGGATGAGGCCCGGGGGCGCAGCGGCGAGCTACCCAAATTATTGCAGGGCGCAAAGGTCTGAACCTTTACGCCCTGCATTTTCGTACTGATACTTCCTGATCCGCAGAGGCCTATGTGCCCTGCACATCTTCTTCCGTCACCGGCACGATCCGTATTTCCACACGGCGGTTCGCGGCGCGGCCTTCTTCGGTCGTGTTGGTTGCGATGGGCTGGCTTTCACCAAAGCCGCGCGTGGCGATTCGTGCGGATTGCACGCCCTGCCCGGTCAGATAGCTGGCCACGCTACCGGCGCGGCGCTCTGACAGGCCCTGGTTATAGCTGTCGCTGCCTGTGGAATCGGTGTGCCCGTAAACATCGATATATGTTTTTTCATATTCCTTGAGCGTGCCGGCTACTTCGGCAAGTGTCGCCTGGAAATTCGGCTGGATGGTCGAGCTGTCCACACCAAACGTGACTTGTGACGGCATGTTGAGTATCAGGCTGTCGCCTTCACGCACAACTTCCACGCCGGTGCCTTCAGTCTTGCGCTCCAGCTCTTTTTGCTGCTGATCCAGATAATAGCCGACACCTGCGCCCGCTACTGCACCAATGCCCGCGCCGACGATTTTTTCGGTGCGGTCGCGCTTGCCGCCGACCAGATCGCCCAGAAAATAACCGCCCACAGCGCCCGCTACGCCGCCAATGGCTGTTTTGCTAAGTACTTTATTTCCGGTTTCCGGGTTGGTGACACAGGCGCTTAGGCCAAGTGCTGCCACGCCTGAAAGCATGATTCCGGTTTTTTTGAATGAATTCATTATTTTATCCTCCATATTATGACCCGCATACCCCATATATGAGGGCAATATTTGTCAGGCATGCAGACATGCCGTATGCGAGGTGAACGCGCGATGAGCGATAAAGTTCTGTAAAATTCAAATCATGCGTTCTAAATAGCCTTATTCATGCCTGCACTTGATCCTTTTCCTTGGTTTGACGCTTTCGTCATTATCGGCCTTATTTTCGTGAATGGCATTTTTGCCATGTCGGAGCTAGCCATTGTATCTGCGCGCACAGCACGGCTGAAAGCGATGGCCAAAGACGGATCGAAGGGCGCGGCTACGGCAATCCGGCTGGCAGCCGATCCGGGCAAGTTCCTCTCGACCGTGCAAATCGGCATAACATTGATCGGCATTGTCGCCGGCGCCTATTCGGGTGCCAGCCTGGGCGGGCCGGTTGGTGAACGCCTTGCGCGCCTTGGCATGGATGCAGGTCTTGCCCAGACGGTTGGTTTTGCACTCGTGATCGGTGTGACAACATTTGCCTCGCTGGTGATTGGTGAACTTGTCCCGAAACAGATTGCGCTGAGAGCCGGGGAGCGCATCGCCGCGACCATGGCCATTCCGATGGACCTTATGGCGCGTATCATGGCGCCGATTGTCTGGTTGCTCGACAGCACAGGCGCGCTGTTGTTGCGCATGATCGGCATGAAACGCAGCACGGGTGATCTGGTGACAGCTGAAGAGCTGCACATGATTTTTGCCGAGGCCACACGGTCTGGTGTTATCGAGGAAAATGAGCGCGCGATTATATCTGGCGTGGTGCGCCTTGCCGACCGGCCTGTACGTGAGGTTATGACGCCGCGTACGGAAGTTGACTGGATCGATGTTTCGGCCAGCGAGGAAGAGATTCGCGAGCGGCTGGATACGACATCGCATAACCGCCTGCCAGTGGCGGATGGGTCCGTGGATAATATATTGGGCGTAGTGCAGGTTCGCGAAATCATGATGCGAATCATGGATGGCGAACCTGTTGATCTCAGGCAAATGATGCGCCGCGTGGAAATTGTGCCTGATCAGGTGGATGCGATGGACGCGCTGCGTGTCTTGCAGCAAGGTGAGATATCCATGGCGCTGGTGCATGATGAATATGGCCATTTTGACGGACTTGTAACACCTGCAGACCTGTTATCCGCGATTGCCGGACAATTTGCGGAGGACCAGGACGATGGCGAACTGCCGCAAATGATAGAGCGCAGCGATGGCAGTTATCTGTTGTCAGGCGCGCTGCCTGCAGACACATTGGCCGAGCAGCTTGGCCTCGACCTTCCCGATGACCGCGACTATGCGACTGTCGCGGGCTATGCGCTCAACGTGCTGCGCCGCCTTCCGGTGGAGGGGGAGAGCTTTACTGATCAGGATTTCGTGTTTGAAATTATTGATATGGACGGGCGCAAGATCGACAAGTTGATCGTTACGAGAAAGCGCTGGCAAGACTGAAGGCGCTTACGAAAACGGCCAAAACGCTGGACTGATTAGCGGCCCTGACCCGCACCCGCGCCCGGGACACCCACAGAACCAATATTTCCGAACAGATCTTCAAAAAAGCCGCGATCCCGACCGCGTGTTGGCGTCTTGTCACCATCGGGAGAAATATTTGCGGCCAGTTCGACACCGGTTTTGTCAACACGCGCCACATTTCCGGCCTGATCAAAACGCACGCGCATGACCGTCTGTTCCTTTGGTTTGGGAGAGCCAAAGGCGAGCTGATGCATGTTGCGTGATACATAATACCAGTCATTTTCGCTGAACTGGCCTGTAAAGGTCGGGCGGCCCAGTGTCTGAACCACAGACTGTTTGTTATCCACGCCCGGCTGGACGGAATTCACCAGCACGTTATCAACAACATACCCCTGATGTGTTTTGATTTTCGCACAGCCTGAAAGCGCGGGAACCACTGCGGCAGCCACCAGCAATATCGTCATGCGCGATTTGCCACTTTGTGGCTTCATGCTGCGTAAAAAACCCATTTCATTCTCCGTCAATCATTACGCGGCCGCCTATATGGCCGACCATGCGCAAATTCTCTTAACCTGTCCGCTGCGCTTTTGCAGCCTTTATTTGCGAATGCGGCATATCGCCCTATATGACAAGCATCAACATGCACGCAAAGCGGTTATTTTGGACAGCGGGCATGAATTTTGACTGAATGGACAGGCCATATGGGAATGTTACGGGATTTGCTGCATGGCGGGAAGCCGCCGGAAACGGTGGAGCGCACATTATACCGCGCAATCATCGCCAAGGGGCGTGAGCCGCATTGGTATGTGAAAGGCAGCGTGCCTGACACGATTGAAGGCCGGTTCGCGGCGATTACGGGGGTTTTGTGCATGGTGTTGCTGCGTCTGGAACAGGAACCGGATAAGGCGCCGGAAAGCGTACACCTGACCGAGATTTTCGTGGATGACATGGATGGGCAGCTGCGTGAAATTGGCGTGGGTGATCTGGTGGTTGGCAAGCATATGGGGCGGATGATGGGGGCTTTGGGCGGACGTCTGGGTGCCTATCGCGAGGCGCTGGCTTCTGGCGATGAACAGCTTTTCCGGGACGCGGTGAAGCGCAATTTTTATGACGCAGCACCTGCGGACACCGCGCTGGCGCACAGTTCGGATGCATTGCTGGGCTTTTACCAGCATCTGATGGCGCAGGACATTGCTGATGTTATGGCCGCGCGAATCTGAATGGAGGAATCCATGGACAATATGACACCTGAATTCAGCCGCATCATCGATATCCGCGATATTGCCGGCAAGACGCATGAGCTTATCGCCACAACGGAGGAATGTACGGCTCTCGCAAAACGGTTCGGCATTGTGTCGCTGGACCGCTTTACGGCGCAGTTGGTGTTGGAAAAAGACGGGGCGACCATATTTGCGCGCGGAAAAATATCGGCGCAGCTGCAACAGCTATGCGGTATTACGGCAGAGGAATTCCCTGTCAGCCTGTCCGAGGATATCGAGATCCGCTTTGAACCGGAAGCCGAGATGAAAGAGGAAATTACGCCGGACGAGGAAATCGAATTGACCGAGCAGGATTTCGACGTTGAATATTATGCGGGCGACAAAATTGATATTGGCGAAGCGGTCGCGCAGTCGCTTGCGGTTGCCATAGATCCCTATCCACGCGGGCCCAATGCTGACGATGCAGAGGCGCGCGCGAACATTTCCGCACCCGAAGACAATAGCCCGTTTGCGGCGCTCAAGGATTTAAAAAAATAGATTTAGGGAAATGGCGTCCTAGAACGGGACGTCATCGTCAAGGTCATCGCTGAAACCGCCGCCAGCAGCTGCGCCGCCGGAGCCGCCACCCTGATTGCCGTCGCCGGTATTGCCCCAGCCATCGTTACTGCCCTGGGGCCCGCCCTGCTGGCCGCCGCCATAGCCACCACCGCCCTGGCCACCGCCCGCGCTATCGAGCATAGTCAGCGAGCCGCCCATGCCCTGAATCACGACTTCGGTGGAATAACGGTCATTGCCGGACTGATCCTGCCACTTGCGGGTCTGTAGTTTGCCTTCAATATAGACCTTGCTGCCTTTTTTCAGATAGCGTTCGACCACACCGATCAGGCCGTCGGAAAAAATGGCGACGCTGTGCCATTCGGTTTTTTCGCGGCGCTCACCGGTATTCTTGTCTTTCCAGCTTTCCGATGTGGCGATGCGCAGATTGGCGACTCGGCCGCCATTCTGGAATGAACGGATTTCCGGGTCCGCGCCCAGATTACCGATAAGAATGACTTTATTTACGCTGCCCGCCATGATCAAAAAACTTTCTATTCAGGTGATGTTTGAACAGGCCTTACCAACCTAGCGCGGTGGCTGTCCAGAAAGTTATCCCCGCCGCAGCATATGCCAGTGCAAAAAGATAGACAGTCATGAATATCGGCCATTTCCACCCATTGGTTTCGCGGCGCGTGACAGCGATGGTGGAAATGCATTGCGGGGCAAATACAAACCAGGCGAGAAAGGCGAGCGCGGTCGGCAGCGACCAGCGGCCCGACAGCCGGTCGCCCAGCTGCTGCGCCTGTTTGTCCTCATCCTCTTCATCAATGGCATAGGTGGTGGCAAGCGCGGCCACGGCGACTTCGCGTGCGGCCATGGCTGGGATCAGCGCAAGCGCAATATCGCGGCTGAACCCAATGGGCTTCACAATCGGTTCAATCACACCGGCCACACGGCCTGCGGCGGAATATTCCGACTGACTCATATCGCTGCCCACCGGAACCTTGGGAAAGCTGAGCATGAGCCATAGTACAATGGTCACCGCGAAAATAATCGTACCTGCACGGCGCAGGAAAACATAGGCGCGTTGCCACAGGCCGAGTAGGACATCACGGATACGTGGCAGCTGATATTTCGGCATTTCCATCAGGAAGCCGCTGGCAGCGCCCTTGGTCACTGTCGAGCGCAGCACCAGCGCCACGACCATCGCACCAATAATGCCGGCTACATATAATCCGAACAGGACCAATCCCTGCAACCCGATGCCCGGCCCCACTGAGTTATTCGGAATGAAAGCGGCGATAATCACGGCGTAAACTGGCAATCGCGCTGAGCAGGTCATCAGCGGTGCGACCAATATGGTGGTCAGCCGGTCTTTCGGGTCGGCAATGCTACGGGTGGCCATAATACCGGGAATGGCGCAGGCGAAAGAGGAGAGCAGCGGAATGAAAGACCGCCCCGACAGCCCGACATAGGCCATCATCCGGTCCATGATAAAGGCGGCGCGCGCCATATAGCCGCTCGATTCCATCAACAGGATGAAAAAGAACAGGATCAGGATCTGCGGCAGGAAAACAATGACCGAACCGACACCCGCCAGCACGCCATCAACCAGAAATGAGCGGACCAGACCCTCGCTGAGGTTGCTGGCGACCAGATCGGACAGGAAAGCAACGCCGCCTTCCAGCGCATCGGCAAACGGCGTCGCCCAGCTGAACACCGCCTGGAATATCACGAACAGCAGCGCAAACAGGATGATGGGGCCAAGAAACGGGTTAAGCAGGACCGCATCCGCCCGCTCTGACCAGCGGCGGCCCGCCGCTTCGGACACAATCGCCTTGCCCGCCATCTTATTCGCAATTTTGCGGCGTGATTTCAGGCTGGCCTCGGGCCTGGCCGCTTGCGCGGGCAATTTCCCTGAAATCATATTATCAACGGCCTGACGCAATTCATTGAGGCCGCGGCGGCGAACGGCAACGGTTTCGATAACCGGCACGCCCAGCTGCTGCGCCAATATCGCGCCGTCAACTGTCAGGCCATCACGCTGCGCCAAATCCATCATATTAAGCGCGACAATCACCGGGCGGCCAAGTGCAATGACTTCCTGCGCAAATACCAGATGCTGCTCCAGATTGGCGGCATCGAGCACCAGCACCAGCGCATCGGGGCGGCGTTCGCCTTCCTGATCGCCCAGCACCACATTGCGGGTCACTTCCTCATCGGGGCTGGTGGGGGTCAGGCTGTAACTGCCGGGCAGGTCGATCAGCTCGACCGGACGGCCATCGTCGAGTGTGAAACGGCCTGCCTTGCGTTCAACCGTGACGCCGGGATAATTGGCAATCTTCTGCCGCGCGCCGGTCAGCGCATTGAACAGCGCGCTTTTGCCTGCATTGGGGTTGCCGACCAGTGCGACCAAAGGTGTATTTGCAGTCAAGTTTTCAGCGCTCCTGCTGCTTTTGCGTCTTGTTTGTGCGGCGTCACCCATATGGCGCGGGCATGTACGCGGCGCAGCGCTACCATCATTCGGCCCACGCGCACAGCCAGCGGGTCGTGTCCGAAAAACACGCCGCGATGCGCGGTTTCAACAGTTGCGCCTTCATCAATGCCAAGTGCGCGCAGCCGCTGCCCCTCGCTTTCGGAAAGCGCGGACCAGTCTATCGCATCGATATGTGCGCTCTGGTTTTTGGGCAATTGATCTAGCAGCATGGAAACTCGATAGGGCAGGGTTTGTTATAAATGCAAGTCATTATCAATATGGCCATGCAATAGCCAGCCCATATTATCGATCATTCGGGAATATTACCCCGCCGGATAGCGCAACCGCCCCAGAAAGCGCGTCAGGCTGGGCCGGTTTTCGCTGTTTTTCAGGAACTGGTATTTCACCTTTTCAAACTGCATTACATTGTCGAGCCTGCGCCCCAGAAATGCTCTGGTCTCGGCATGATTCTCGCTGTCATCACCCAGGAACACCATGACCGTGCTGCTATAGACGCCCGACAATATCGTGCGCTTGGTATAATGGTTGTAATCGGTCGCGGTGTCGCCTGCGAGCCGCCACATCAGATCCGCGCTGCGCCAGGATGTTTTGGCGGTGCGTGCTGCATTGCGTGGATTGGCCATGATTGCCGCCGCGCTGCGCAGCGCTTCTTTTGTGCCGGTGACAGCATCAAGGCGAAATTCGACCAGCACGCGAATGCGCTCGCGGATTTTCATCTCGGCAAGTTTTTCTTCAGGATAGGCCTCAATCATGCGCGCATCGACATCGCTGATCCACGCATCGATCATGCCCACTGCGCCGCCGGGATAGGCCAGCCGCGCGACATCCGTATCAACACCCTGTGCCTTGGCGGCATTCCCAAGAGCTTCTTCGCCCCATCCGTCAAACACGGCTTCTTCGGCAATATGCGGCGCAAGAAATGCGCGAATCTCGTCGAGAGTCGGTTCGTCTGGCAATTCGGCAAGGCGTGCGGGCATGTACATTATAAGGCTCCTATCGGTGCATATGATCAAAATAGGATGTTTGCAGCGGTCTGCAACCAAATCTTGGATCGCACGCAGCAGGATTATCTTGTACATCGCCATTGGTGGCATATGTTCGGTATCAAACCAAAACCGAAAAAGCCGAGTGAGGAAAGACCATTGCCCACATTATTTGATCCCGTGAAAGTCGGTGCGATCGACGCGCCCAACCGCATATTCATGGCGCCGCTGACGCGTTGCCGTGCGACCATGGCGCATGTGCCAACGCCGATTATGGGTGAATATTACGCGCAGCGCGCCAGTGCGGGCCTGATTATCAGCGAGGCCACGGGTATCAGCCAGGAAGGGCTGGGTACACCATTTGCGCCGGGCATCTGGACCGATGAACAGACCGAGGCATGGAAGCCGGTGGTCGAACAGGTGCACGAAGCGGGCGGGCGCATTATATGCCAGCTCTGGCATATGGGCCGGATCGTGCATCCCGACTTCCTGAATGGCGAAAAGCCAGTGTCATCCTCCGCGACAACCGCGCCGGGCCATGTCCGTACCTATCAGGGCAAAAAGGCATATGAGGAAGCGCGGCCGCTGCGCACCGACGAAATGCCGCGCCTGCTCGATGATTATGCGCGCGCAGCCGAAAACGCGAAAAAAGCGGGGTTTGACGGCGTGCAGCTCCATGCCGCCAATGGCTATCTGATTGACCAGTTTATCCGCTCTGGCACCAACCTGCGTGATGATGACTATGGCGGCGATATCGAAAACCGGATCCGCCTGCTAGGCGAAGTGACCGGGCGGCTGGTGGAAACATGGGATTCAGGCCATGTCGCGGTGCGGCTTTCCCCCAATGGCGATTCGCAGGGTGCGGATGACGCCACGCCAAACGAGACATTCACCGCAGCGGCAAAATTGCTGGATAGCATTGGCATCGCGTTTTTGGAACTGCGCGAACCGCCCGCCCATGGCACCTATGGCAATACTGACGTGCCCCCGGTCAGCCCGCATATCCGGCCTGCGATCAACACGCCGCTGGTGCTCAACAGCGATTATTTCCATGATAATGCAAGCGAGGCTTTGGCGCAAAACCGCGCCGATGCGATCAGCTTTGGCCGTACTTTCATGACCAACCCCGATCTGCCCGCACGGTTCGAGATGGGCGCGGAGCTGAATCCGATCGACTTTACGCCGACATGGTATAGTCAGGGCGCGGAGGGGTATACCGACTATCCCACGATGGAAGACGCGAAGGTGGGTGTGGGTTGATATGCTGTCCGTATTCCTGCGAAAGCAGGAATCCAGGGCGGCATAGTGCTACTTTGCCCTGGGCTCCTGCTTTCGCAGGAGCACGGTGGAGGACGATATATAGATGATCTTTGCCCAGAACAGTCTGACAATCATGGTGGTACTGGTGACGGTATTTGCCTCATTGGCCATTGCCGAGCGGATCTGGGCAAGGCGTGGACTTTCACAAAATCGCCTGATGCGCTGGCGCACCCATGCGGGGTTTATGGCGGTGAACATACCGCTGGAAAAACTGGTACAGTTTGGCGTTCTCACTGGCCTGTACGCGCTGGTCAGCGATTATGCCGATGGCCGGTTCGGCCTGCTGCAACGGACAGACTGGCCCGTCTGGCTGGAATGGATGATTGCGATATTGGCGCTCGATTTCGCTGTCTGGGTACAGCATGTCGCCACGCACAAAATCCCGCTGCTCTGGCGGCTGCACAGGGTGCACCATGCGGATCGTGATTTTGATGTGACGACGGCGCTGCGCTTCCACCCGGTCGAAATCGCCTTGTCGATGGTGTATAAAATGACGATGGCGGTTCTGCTCGGTGTGCCACTGGGCGCGCTGATCCTGTTTGAGCTGCTGCTGTCCCTCTTTCCGCTGTTCAATCATGCCAATCTGGCCTTGCCCGGATGGCTGGACCGGGCGCTGCGCTGGATTGTCGTGACGCCCGATATGCACCGCGTGCATCACAGCGCTGTGCCGCGCGAAACAAATAGTAATTTCGGTTTCTGCTTTTCCTTCTGGGACCGGATATTCGGTCTGTACCGCGCGCAGCCGGAGGCGGGACAGCAAGGCATGACGGTCGGGCTGTCTGAATATCAGGACGGCGCGCCGACTGGCTTTGCATGGAGCATGCTGCTGCCTTTTCGGCGCTGACGGATTGCATCAAGCCCGCTCACCCTGAGCCTGTCGAAACCTATTGGCAGACCCCTTCGACAAGCTCAGGGTGAGTGCGGGTATAAAGAAAAGCCCGGAACCTGTCTTTACCGCACTGCACAATAATGCTTGCTATTTCGTGCCAAAACCCCCATCTGCACTTTTACCAACGCGGGTGGCGAGCGGATACACCGCCGCAGTATCGGCAGCGTGAGCGTCTTGAGGCAGGGTTAAATCCTGCCGACAGGTCCGGCCGATCGAACACCGCCGCGTAAGGCTTTGCAAAAGCCGAGGCTTCCCTTTTCACGCGGGTCGTTTCTGAACGAACAACCGCGATGTATCTGATCCAGCCGGACCGGATGCTTTGCCTTATATTACAGAGATTAATTACAATGAGTTACTTTAATGAGCTTGGCTTGGCCGAGCCTATCCTTCGCGCCCTGAAATCAAAGGGTTATGATACCCCGACGCCAATCCAGCGCGACGCCATCCCGGCGCTGCTCGAAGGCCGCGACCTGTGCGGTATCGCGCAGACCGGCACGGGCAAAACAGCGGCGTTTTCGCTGCCTTCGCTGCACCACCTTGCAAATGGCGAAGGCCGCCCACCACGCTTTCACAGCTGCCGCATGCTGGTATTGTCGCCGACGCGCGAACTGGCGGCGCAGATTGCCGACAATATGCGCAGCTACGCCCGCTTTCTGGGCCTGAGCGTCGATTGCGTCTTTGGCGGTGTGCCCATTAACCGCCAGATCAAGAAAATAGGCAATGGCACCGATGTGCTGGTCGCCACGCCGGGCCGCCTGCTCGACCTGATCCAGCAGGGGATTATCCACCTGCGCGGGGTTGAGATTTTCGTGCTTGATGAAGCTGACCAGATGATGGACCTTGGCTTTATTAACGACCTGAAGCGCGTCGACAAGCTGTTGCCGAAAAAGCGGCAGAGCCTGTTTTTTTCCGCGACCATGCCCAAATCCATTGCCGAGCTGGGCAACCGGTTTCTTGATAATCCGGTGCGAGTCGAAGTCGCCCCGCAATCGACGACAGCCGAGCGCGTGACGCAATATATGACCTTTATCAACCAGAAGGAAAAACAGGCGCTGCTCACGCTCAAGTTGCAGAGCGAGGATATTGAGCGCGCGCTGGTCTTCACCCGTACCAAGCACGGCGCCGATCGTGTTGTTCGGCATTTGCTGGGCGCAGATTTGCCCGCCGCCGCCATTCACGGCAATAAAAGCCAGGCGCAGCGCACCACGGCGCTGCAGGGCTTTCGTGACGGGCGCATCAAGATACTGGTCGCAACCGATATTGCCGCGCGCGGCATCGATGTGTCGGGGGTCAGCCATGTGTTCAACTTTGAAATTCCCAATGTGGCCGAGCAGTATGTGCACCGTATTGGCCGCACCGCGCGTGCGGGTGCGGATGGTATCGCGATCAGCTTTGTCGCGCCCGATGAAAAGCCTTATATCCGCGACATTGAACGGTTAACGGGTGAACGTATCGAAAAAGTCGGCCTGCCCGAAAACTTTACGGCACTGGCAGAAGCCTTGCCCAAACCAGTGCGCACCCCGCCACGCGGGCATGGGCGCGGCGGCCCCGGACGCGGCAATCAGGATGGCCGCGGCAAACCTGGCGGTGGACGTGGCCGGGGCGGCGGAAAGCCGCGCGGTGACCGTCCTCAGGGTGACAGGCCCCATGGCGAACGCAGCGAAGGCGGTAATAGCGGCGGCCCGAAAAAGCCGCACTGGCGCAACCGCAAAAAGGGTGGCGTCGGTGCGCATAAGGGCCGGGTGAAGCCTGCTTAACTTTCAAGCCTTAAAACCCTCTCCCGATTAGGAGAGGGCAGCGAGACTTGAGTGGTAGCCGTTTGGCTGACATGATTAGTCGCAGCGGGTGAGGGTATATACATCAAATGTCTGGCAGCCTCACCAATTTCAGCTAGGCTGATGAGCAGCCAAGCTTCCATATCCTCTCCCTTAAGGGAGAGGTTTTAAGGGCTAATGCCTGAAATGTCGCATGCCGGTGAAGACCATGGCGAGGCCTGCTTCGTCAGCTGCGGCGATGACTTCGTCGTCGCGGATCGAGCCGCCGGGTTGAATGACCGCTGTGGCACCCGCTTCGGCGGCGGAGAGCAGTCCGTCAGCGAACGGGAAGAACGCATCTGATGCCACGGCGGAACCTTTGGTGCGCGGCGCGTCCCAGCCATAGGTGTCCGCGGCTTCCTGCGCTTTGGCAGCGGCAATGCGCGCGCTGTCGCGGCGGTTCATCTGGCCCGCGCCAATGCCCGCCGTCACGCCGTCCTTCACATAGACAATCGCGTTTGATTTGACGTGTTTTGCCACCGTCCATGCGGTCAGGCAGTCTTTCAGCTCCTGTTCGCTCGGCGCGCGTTTAGTGACGGTTTTAAGCTCGGCTTCGCTGATCTGGCCGTTATCGCGGCTCTGCACGAGCCAGCCGCCGGCAATCGTCTTCATGCATAACCCGCCGCGTGCAGGATCGGAAAATTCCCCGGTGAGCAACAGGCGCAGGTTTTTCTTTTTGGCGAAAATCGCCCTGGCCTCGTCATCCGCGTCGGGCGCGGCGACGACTTCGGTGAAAATCTCGGTAATCGCGGCGGCAGTCGCACCGTCCAATGGGCGGTTGCAGGCCACTATCCCGCCAAAGGCCGATACGCTGTCGCATTTCAGCGCCGCTTCATAGGCCTCCAGCAAAGTGTCACCGCTGGCCACGCCGCATGGGTTCGCATGCTTGACAATCACCACTGTCGGCGGGCCATCCGCAAATTCGCTGACCAGTTCGAGCGCGGCATCGGCATCGTTATAATTATTGTAGCTCAGCTCCTTGCCCTGCAGCTGCTCTGCCTGCGCAATGCCGCGCGCGTGCGGGCCAACGGGCAGATAGAGCGCGGCTTTCTGATGCGGATTTTCACCGTAACGCAGCTCCGCACCGCGCTGTATCGTGACGGGGAGCGTATCAGGAAACATCTGCCCCTGATCGCCAAAGGCAAACCACTGCGCGATCATGCTGTCATAGGCGGCAGTGGCGGCAAAGGCTTTCGCCGCCATGCGCCCACGAAAATCCAGCGAGGTGCCGCCATCTTTGCTTTCCAGTTCCGCAGTCAGTTCCGCATAATCAGACGGATCGGTGACGATCGTCACATATTCATGGTTCTTGGCCGAAGAACGCACCATCGAAGGCCCGCCAATATCGATATTCTCGATAATCTCTGGCCGGCCGGCACCCTTGGCTACGGTTTGCGCAAACGGATAGAGGTTGACCACCACCAGGTCGATGCCGCCAATAGCGTGCGCGTCCATCGCGGCGGCATGCTCGGCATTGTCGCGCACCGCGAGCAGTCCGCCATGCACCTTGGGATGCAGCGTCTTGACGCGGCCATCCATCATTTCGGGAAACCCGGTGAGTTCGGATATATCGCGCACGCTCAGCCCTGCATCGCGCAATGCCTTGGCCGTGCCGCCAGTGGAGACCAGCTCCACACCCATGCCCGCAAGCGTTTTGCCAAGCTCTGCCAGCCCGCTCTTATCCGATACTGATAAAAGCGCGCGCCTGATTTTCATGTCTGTCACTGAAAGCTACCCCATTTTCTTGATGACCCAGCCATAGCTGCCGCCACCTTGTGTCACTGTCCCTGGTATGATGATTTGCTGTGTCGGATGCGGACGCCCACGCCCGTCAATCCAGATGCTGTCGTCAATTTCAAGAGGGCTGTCCGGTGCCCGCAGTTGCCACAGGCTGCCATCTTCAATCCGCATCAACGCGCCCTGTCCATCGCTGGTCAAATGTGCCTCGACTCCCAGGCCAAGATGGAAACGGATGGCAAGTCCCGTATCGCCGGTTCCGGCTTTTCGTTTGTGCCCGCGTTTCGTGGCGGCGGGGATCAGCATGTCCTCTCCGCGAATCTCGCTGCCATCGCTGCGCACCAGCATGATGCGACGATGGATCAGGCCATAGCGTTCGCCATAGCCGTCATGGCTCATTTCCAGCCGGGTGGCGTTTTCGATTTCGCGCCGGTCAAGCTCGACCTCATTGACGCCGCGGCCCAGCTTGCCATGCGCCAGAATGGCGGTGCTGTTATGGTCATCCAGGCACAATGTGCTGTGTGCCGCCGTAGCGCGCAGCCCCTTGGAAAGGCCCGCAGGCACCAGTGCGCCCGTCATTGCCGCGCCACCGCAATTGACAATGATGCGGTTGCTGCCATGTGACATTTCGAAACCCAGTGTAGAGGCGCAGCCGGTGACGGCATGGCGCGCGAGCGGCGGCGTGCCTGCATCGACCAGCACCACGCTTTGCCCTGCCGGGATACGCTGATATCCCCAATGCCGCGCATCGCGCAGCGGCCTTGCACGCACGCCGCTGGCCTCGACAATCTGTGCCACCTGATCCGCCGCCATGCCGGGCGCACCCTGCCAGCTGCCCAGGCTGCCGTCCTGATGGGTGATGCCCTGCAATGCGGGAACAGCCTTGTTCAGCGCCTCGTGCAGCGGCGCATAAACCGGCTCTTTCACCGCTGCGTAAAAGGATTGCAGCATGGTGAGCAGCGCAATCGCCTCCATCTGCACCAATGGTGCGCGCGACATCACGCCGCCATCCGCCTCAAACAGCTTGGACAGTGCGCGTTTCAGGCCCGCTTCGCCAAATATCTGCCGCGGCTTGCCATCGGGAATGATAAGCGATGCGGCGACAACCCCGCACCATGCGGTGAGGCGCGGCAGGCCTTCCTCCGCCTTGTCGGCGCAATGGTCAAGGTGACGGGCGGTGCGCGCCATATTGCGCAAAACGCGTGAACGATAGATCAGATCACGGCTGGACAGGATAAGTGGGGCGTGCGCGGCCCAGAACAATATGCGCGCGCCGGCATATTCGGGGAGCCATGCCGGGTCGCTTACTTTTTCCGCATGCGCATCCAGCCACCGAACCATCAGTTTCTCGGTAATCGGCGCAACATCTTCACGTGGACCAGCGGCGGCAAGATCGCGCAGCCAGCGAAAGCTGTGAATATATTCGGCAAAGAGCGGCGGCAGTTTAAGGTCGGCAAAATCAATGCCCGACAAAGGCTGTTTCATGCCGTTATGCAGGAAATGCCCGGCACGGATCGCCATACCGCGCGTCTTGTTGCCGGTGAGCGGGTCGTCGGGTTTGGCGAGCAGGCGCAGTGGCGAGCGGCCTTTCAACCGCAGTCGGTGCAGCGGGGTGCGCCATGTCAGCCGGTGGAAATAGTGTAGTGCCTTGTCCGCAAAACTTTCGCCCAGATCACGATTGTCACGGATCATCAGTTCACGGCCATTGCCGCTTTCTTTATGCGTCTGCCCGCTGGCAATCGCCATGCTGGCATCACAGGCATTTTTCAGCATGAGCGGCGTGTCATCGGCCTCTTGCGGAACATCGACATGCTCTGGCTTGACGAGATCGGATGACAGGTCGGTCATAGGCCCTTCAGCGCCTTTATATTTTCGGCATATTTGCCGGGGCCGCCGCGGAAAGTGGCGGTGCCTGCGACCAGCACGTCGGCGCCTGCACTAATTGCCAGCGGCGCCGTTTCGACGTCAACGCCGCCATCGACCTCAAGGTGGATATCGCGGCCCGTGGCGTCGATTTTGCGGCGGATCGCTTCGATCTTGCGCAGCTGGCTATCAATAAAACTCTGTCCGCCAAAGCCCGGATTGACGCTCATCACCAGCACCAGGTCGACATCATCGATAATATAATCAAGCACGTTTTCATGGGTGGCGGGGTTCAGCACCACGCCCGCTTTTTTGCCCAGCGAACGGATATGCTGCAACGTGCGGTGGACATGCGGGCCCGCTTCGGGATGCACGGTGATGATATCCGCGCCTGCCTCGGCAAAAGCGTCCAGATAGCTATCGACGGGCGATATCATCAGGT
Source organism: uncultured Sphingomonadaceae bacterium (assembly GCA_947497085.1). Classification (GTDB taxonomy): domain Bacteria; phylum Pseudomonadota; class Alphaproteobacteria; order Sphingomonadales; family Sphingomonadaceae; genus Alg239-R122. The sequence continues at coordinate 374,288 of CANMFE010000002.1, read as the reverse complement.
GCACGTCAAATGGCTTGTCCGTGTGCGGACGCAGCGCTTTTACAACCGCGGGACCAATAGTGATATTGGGCACGAAATGTCCGTCCATCACGTCGACATGGATCCAGTCGCAGCCTGCAGCATCAATCGCGCGGATTTCCTCACCCAATTTCGCAAAATCGGCGGATAATATGGATGGAGCGATAAGTGGTGCGGTGGCCATGCATGAATCCCTACAGAATCGCGCGAATCGCGACAAGCGCGTTCGCCGCGTTTTTCCACATGTTTCGCCGCATATTGCGGTTTGTGGAAAGGGAAAGGGGCTATATATGGGGTTTTCCGATTGTTCGCTCTCGCCCGATTTTATCTGATCGGCTCACGTTCCTTTATCCCTCACGGCTGTTTTTCGCTTTTATGCGTTGAAGCGCGCGGCACCGGCCCTCTCCCCCACCCAGCCTCCCGATAGTTTACCCAAACTAGTATATCGGGAGGCTGGGTGGGGGAGAGGGCCGGTGCCGCCATATGCCCGGGAGGGCATCAAACAATAACGTGAGCGAGAGCGAACAAAAGAGATTTCTCTAATCATTTAAGCGCTCCTGCAAAAGCAGGAGCCCAGGGCAGGTTTGCACATCGCCGCTCTGGATTCCTGCTTTCGCAGGAATGCGGTACCTATATCCGTACCCGCCGGTACACGCCTATGCGCCCAAGCGCATCTTCCGTCTCGCACATATATGCAAAGCCCAGTTTTTCGGCGACGCGGATTGAGGCGGTATTGTCCGGGCTGATGATACAGCGGATTTCGGATACGCCCAAATGCGCGTCGGCCCATTGCAGCACGGCCATCATCGCTTCTGTGGCATAGCCCTTGCCCCATGCAGCGGGCACGAAAGCCCAGCCCGCCTCAACATAGCCTTCCAGTTCAGGCAGGCCGCGTTCAAAATTGGCGAGGCCGCCCGTGCCCAGATATGCGCCGCTTTCGCGCTCGATAAACGACCAGTATCCGTATCCGAGCAGGGACCACAGGCCTGCGCCGCCGATAAACTTTCCCCAGCTTTCATTGCGGCTGCGCGGCGTGCCGCCGATAAATGCGGTTAGCTGCGGATCGGCCCAGGCGGCGGCATGATCTTCCCAGTGCGCCATGGATATGGGTTCAACGCGTAATCGTTCGGTGGTAAGTAAAGGTGCCTGCACGAGCCTATCCTGCGCCGCGCTTTAGCCGAACCATGAAAAATCCGTCGAGCCCGCCTTTGTCCGCCAGCATGCCGGGTAAAGTGCGGACCCAGCCGCCGGGATCTGGGCTCACGCCATCGGGCAGCTCATCCTGCGTCACGGGCATAACCGCCATATCATCATGCATGGCGAGGAATTCTTCGAGCTGCACTTCACCCTCATCGCGTTCGAGCGAACAGGTGGCATAGACCATGATCCCGCCGGGTTTCAGCCAGCGTGCGGCGCGGCCGAGCAGTTCATGCTGGATATCGGACAGGTCGATAACATCGGCGCCGCTTACCCGGTGCAGCACATCGGGATGCCGCCGGAAAATACCGGTGGCGCTGCATGGCGCGTCGAGCAATATCGCATCGACCGGCTCTTTCGGTTCCCATTGCAGCACGTCTGCCGCCAGTGTTTTGGCGGAAAGACCTGTACGCTTCAGATTCTGCTCGAGGCGGCTTAGGCGCTTTTGTGACTTGTCTATGGCGGTGACGTTCCAGCCATGTGCCGCCAGCTGCATTGTCTTGCCGCCGGGCGCCGCGCAAAGGTCGAGCACATGGCGGTCAGCACCTTCGCCCAGCAGACGCGCGGGCAGTGATGCGGCCAAATCCTGCACCCACCATTTGCCTTCGTCAAAACCGGGCAGGCTTTCGACAGAGCTCCCGCGCGGCAGGCGGATATGGCCGGGCATCAGCGCGATGCCGTTCATATCCTTTGCAAGGGTTTCGGCATCAGCCGGATCGCGCAGCACCAGGTCAAGCGGCGGCGGTACGGCCATAGCCTTGGCAGCGGCGAGAGCCATGCCGTCACCCCATTGCCCTTTCCAGCGATCACTGACGTCATGCGGCAAAGTGGGCACGTCCGGTAGGCTGGCCTCACCGCGCATCAATGTGCCGAACACGCCGTGCACCAGACGCCGCGGCCCGCCCTGCACCAGCGGCAGCGCGGTGGCGATGGCGGCATGCGGTGGGGTTTTCAGCACAAGCACTTGTGCAAGAGCAATACGCAGCACCATCTTCGCCTTGACGTCATGATCCAATGGCTTGCGGGTGGCGCTGTCGATCAGCGCGTCCAGATCGACGCTCCAGCGGAGCACTTCGGATGCGATGGCGATGGCCAGCGCGCGGTCGGCGCGGTCTTTTATGCCCTGGCACGCGGCATGGCTGGCGCGGTCGAGCGGCTCGCCGCGGCGATAGACAGCGTCGAGCATTTTGAGTGTGGCGCGACGTGCAGGCAGGCCGGGGATATTGTTTTGCGAACGATCATTCATAATCGCCGCTGTAGCTCAAGCGATGTCGGCTGGATAGGGCGAATTGGCGGACCGGGGGTCAGGGCGTGGTTGCCTCAGCCTCCAGCGCATCCAGCCGCAACAGATATTCGCGCGCCGTGTTGGCGGCCTGACTGTTTTTCTTGATCGCCACGGCTTGCTGCCAGTTTTTGCGTGCGGCGGCATAATCACCGCTTTTCACGGCGATATTGCCCGCTTCGAGCGCGATATCGGCATCCTGCGGCGCAAGTGTCGCGGCAACGGTAATATCGGCGAGCGCGCGTTCCAGATTGCCCTGCCGCCGCGCCAGCGTGGCGGATAACAGCCAGCCGAGCGGATCCTCAGGAACCAGTTCGTGCACCTTCGTGAACTCTGTGGCGGCGTCCTCCAGCCACCCATGCACCACCAATGCGCGGGCGCGGTCAAGGTGCAGTTCGCCGCGCTTGTCCTTTGGCAGGGTGGTTGCGGCAAGCGCGGAATCGAAAAAACTGATGGCCTGTAGCGGATTGCCATTTGCAAGGGCTGCATTGCCGCCCTGCGCCCACAGGTTTGCGCTGCGCACCATATCGCCCGCCTGCTGCGCGCCGCGCGCCGCTTTTTCAAAGGCATTGGCGGCCTGTAACCACTGTTGTTGCCGGCTATGGGCAAATCCCAGGCAGTGATAGGCATGATACGCGCCGCCTTCGCCCAGCCACTCATTGGCGGAGATTATGCCGCCAATCGGGTCATCTATTGCAAGGTCCAGGCAGGCGTTGAAACGGTCGGCAAGCGCCTGTTCGATGCTGCCAGGTTCCGGGCGCTGTGGTTGCTCAGCGCGCAGCGGCGGGGTCTGCAGGCCGATAGGTTCGGGTGTATACACGCCGGGCGTAACGCTTTGCATGGTAAATAGGAGAGCGGAAATAAGCATGAATGGCCTTTGGTCAATTATGAAAAATGCTGATCACACGATTGGCATTGCATGTCCCTAATAAACTGCGGCTGCATATATAATGAACGCCTGCCCACCTTTTTCAGCGGCCATTTTCGCCTTCGCCAGATCCGAAATCAAAGCCAAAGCCTGATTCCACATCCGTGTCATTGGCGCACATCTCACGCAGCGCGTCCCATTCGCCCTGTGTCAGTGCGGGGGTATAGTCACGGTCTTTCACATGGCTTTTTTCGAATGCGGCCTTACGGCTCTTGGACAATGGGTGGCTGGACAAATAGCCCAGCAGCGTTTCCGCCTCGTTGAAACTTTCCGCATCGGAAGCGGCACTGCCGGTCTGACCTGACTTCTCTGTTTTGGGCTGCTCTGCACCGTCGGTTGGCGTGCCCTCCACTCTGTCCATGCTTTCCATATTTGCGAGCCGTTCAAAAAAGCCCGCCGTGGCGAGCGGGCTGATATCGGCGCGCTGCAAGGCCTGGATCGCATGCTGGTCGGCCTCGCTTTCGGCGGAGCGGCTATACCCCATGGCGAGCAGGCCATTGAGCGTGCCGCCAATATTGCCGTCAAGCCCGCCCATCAGGACACTTAGCCCCATTTGCCGGATCAGCGACTGCATGACATGGCGCTCTCGCACATGGCCCATTTCATGAGCCAGTACCCCGGCGACCTCATCGGCGGATTTGGCATTGTCCAGCAAACCGTTGAACAGGATGATCTTGCCACCGGGCAGTGCCACCGCATTGACCATGTCGATATTGGCGACTTCAATATCGAGATCGCTGATATCCTCATCCAGCCCGCTGGACAGTTTGGTCAAAGCTGCCTTGCCTGCCTCGGTGTTGCAAAATCGTCCACCAAAATCACCTACCAGTGCGTCGCCAAGCTTCTTTTCCGTGCTCGCCGGGACCAGTGGTGCGAGCCATTGCGGTGCGGCCAGAATAATCGCCACCGCCACCGCGCTGACCACGCCAAATGCGATTGTCGCCTTGCCCAGCCCCAGACGGTCAATCCAGCTTCCATATTGATTTTGCGCAGGCAAAAGAGCGGCAAGCTCCGCCGGAATATCGCCCTTCAGGCCTATCCGCCAACCGTCAATTTCATCATGCTTATAGACATGGGCATTGCCCTGCCGACCCGAATAGACCAACCGGGAAAATGCAAACGGGCCGTGTATCTGCCCCGCTTCCACCAGGTGGAACTGCCCGCCCGCAACATCGATTTCGACATTGCGGCGCACTGCAGAGCGGCCATCATAAAACCATGCGCTGCACGGCTGCGTCATTTATATGGCTCCAATATCAAAGGCGTCGAGCAGGCCCTCACCATGTTTGGATGTGGTTGTTTCCGACTGGGTCAGTTCTTCCAGGTCGATCTCACCATAGCATTGCATATAGGTGATGAAGAAACGCCAGTGGCGATAGCGAATAAACGGCCCCACCAGCATGAAGGGAATCACCGCAAAGACCAGTATTGGCACCAAAAGCGCCAGATATAACTGGCCCGGATCCTCGCCTGGCTGCGGCATTTCAAAACCGCCCAATAGCGATGAAGTGCCGATAATGGTGATGGCGGGCAGCGCCACTGCCAGCGCGGCAATCAGCCATATGCCAGCGTCACCCAGCAGCAGGATGAACCAGTCTTTCGTCCTGGCCGAAAACCCGAAATCCAGCTTGTGCAACGATAGGCCGTCGATCGCCACGCGGTAGAATTTGGCGTAAAATGCCATCGCGATCAGGCCCAGGCCAAGATAGAAAAACAACACCAGCAGGATGATTGATATACCGGCCATGGCAGGCGAGTCTATGGTGGCAGCCGTGATACCAACCATAATGCCGCCCGCAAAAAAGACGAACGGTGCCAGATAGAAAAGAAGATAGCGTTTGAAAGTGTCGCTATAATCACCAATGGCGCTGAACTGATGCTGGCCAAAACTCATCTTGCCCCAGCGTTCATTCCATAGCGACATCATCGACCAGGGGATAAGCAGGCCGAAAATCATGTAACCGACTGCGGTTTTCCACATATAGGACCAGCCATAACCGAAACCCTGGTCATTGCTGCCGCCGCGAATGCCGTGCCAGTAAGTGCGTGCGAGCCGGTAGCGCAGCGCCCGGTAACGCGCCAGACCGCCCAGATAGAATATCAGCCCCAGCATGACAAAGGTCAGCGCTGCCGCCGCCCCTTCCTGGCCCTGTAGCAGCAGCGCCTGCTGTACAAACTGTATAATGAACAGCGGAATGATAAACAGCAGGATCACGAGTACGAAGCCGATCAGCAGCTCCAGCCCGGTGCCGGTCCATTCGAGCCGATCATCGATAAAGCGCGTTTCGCTCCACAGATATTTGCGCTCGCGCGTCGTGGCCCAGAAACGGTAAATGCCCAGCGTGACAATGGTCAGCAATATGTTGGTCAGCGCTATCTTGCCAAAAGCGCCCCAGTTGCCGCTAAACTCAAAGGCGCTGTCTTCCGGATTTGGCGGCGTTGTCTTGTCAAAATGTTCCTGCATTGCATTCCCCCTGTACGATGCGTTTATGCTGTTCGCAGCAAAGCGGGCAAAGTGTCAAGGGGCTGCCATCGTCGCTTGCGTCTTCATCTTATATTTTCAAGGCGATAGGCCGGGGTTGGAGTATTTCATCTCTCACGGCTATTTTTCGTTTTTTGCGTTGAAGCGCGCGGTACCGGCCTGGAGTCTTTATCTGTTCGCTCACGCTCACGTTGCGGCACCAACCCTCTCCCCCTCCCAACCTCCCGACAGGGTATAATATATCGGGAGGTTGGGAGGGGGAGAGGGCTGGTACCGCTCCATGTCCGTGAGGACATCAAAACTGATTGAGCATGAGCGAACAGATAATAGAGTCTGAGCCGACATCCCCATATGCCCACGAGCGCATCAGCCAAAGACGGCGCTATTCAGCTGCTCCGCCCATATCATACAGACGGCTAACCGTACCGATCAGCATATCAATATCCTGATCCCGAGACAGGCGGTGGTCGCCATCCTTGACAAGCAGCGTCTGCACATCCGGTGAACGCAGCGCATGGGCAGTTTTGAGCGATATTTCCCATGGCACATCGGCGTCATTCTGTCCGTGCAGCAACCGCACTGGACAATCGAGCGCGATTTCACCGTCCAGCAACAGATTCGCTTCGCCTGATTCCCAGAACATCTTCGTCGTTACATAGGGTTCATCGCTATATTCGCTCGGCTCCTCCAGCGCGCCTTCGGTCTGGATAATCGCCTTGTGTGCATCATCAAACCCCCAGCGGGTAAAGTCGGGGGCAGCGGCGACGCCGACAATCCCGGCAATTTTTTTGGGCCGTGCCAGCGCCACCAGCAGCATCAGCCACCCGCCCATGGACGAACCGACCAGTACCACCGGACCTTCTACCAGCGTGTCGATCATCATCAGCGCGTCATCGCGCCAGTCGGCCAGGCTCTGCGCGCGAAAATCGCCTTCGCTGCGCCCGCACCCGCCATAATCGAAACGCAGCATGGCAAGGCCGGTTTGTGCTGCCCATGCGTCCAGCGCGGTCGCCTTGCCGCCCTCCATGTCCGACATATAGCCGGGCAGGAAAACCAGTATCGGCGCGGTTTTGTTTTCAGGCGCGGCCTTGCGGTGGATATAGGCAAGCCGTGTACTGTCGGGGCGGGTAAGGTGCAAAATTTCGGTCATGGCCAGACTATAGATGGCGGGCCAGGCCGTGAAAAGACAGTTTTGTGCCTGGCGGGAATATATCGACGCCGCGCACGGGCTGATAGAGATAATCATGTATCCCGGTACTTATCCTTTTCGGGAAGGCGTCATTGCGAGGAGCGGAGCGACGAAGCAATCCAGCGTAGCACTATGCCGCGCTGGATTGCTTCCCCCGGATCAAGTCCGGGGCCGCAATGACGTTTCCATGATGCAGATAGAATCGGCGCCACGTCACTTCCCGGCAAGAAAATCTTCCAGGGCATTTGCAAACGCTTCCGGCTGGTCGAGCATGATAAAATGGCGGCTGCCATCAATGCGTTTCAGTGTAACGGCCGGGGCATTGGCAAATGCGGCCTTGTACATTGTGTCCACGCGCTCGGCGGGCAACACGGTTTCATCCAGTGGATAGAGCATGGTCACCGGCACGGTGATGCCGGGCATGTCGGCGCGCATGTCGGTGGTCATCAGGTCATACATGAAATGGGCGACCGCCTTTGGGTCTGCCGCCTCCGCCCAAGCGGCGACCTGCGCGCGCCCCTTGTCGCTGATCGACATGCTCTGCAATGTGCGTGCATCGGCGGTGTATTTTTCCTGCGCCGCAATCATGTCACGCAGCATGACCGCCTGTGGCTTCATTGTTTGCGCAGTCGCGCCCGCGCCGAATATCATGCCGAAAAAGGGCAGACTGTCGACCACCATGGTCCGGTCCACAAGTCCGGGATGCTTCGCTGCCAGCTGCATCGCGCTGAAACCGCCCAGCGAATGGCCGATGATGATCGGCTTTTTTTCGCTGTCCCCGCGCATGATTTCATCGTCGATATAATCGGCCAGCTCGGCGACGAAAGATGCGAGCACGCGGCCTTCGGCATTCGCGCCCGGCGCATCGCCAAAACCGCGTATCTGTACGCTGTGCACCCGGTAATTTCCGGACAGTTGCATCCGGGTGGCGGCCCATACATCACGCGGAGAGGCAAGGCCGGGGATCAGGATGACATCCTGCCCTTCGCCTTCAGTGATAACAGTGAAGCTCTTGCCTTCCTTTAGGTTGGCACCGGCCTGTAAGTTATTTTGCGCGGTGCCGTTCTGCGTGGCGGCGCTTTGCACCGGTGTTTCGGAAGCGGCGCAGGCGGTAAGCGGAAGAAAAGCCAGGCTGGCAAATAGCGTATATATGGATAGCTGTTTCATGGGCGGTTTCCTTGTTTCGGTGAGGCGCTTATACACCTTGTTTGTCGTTAATGAAAATCTGTTCAATAGCCATGCCGAACAGGTCTGCAATCTTGAACGCGAGCGGCAGCGAAGGGTCGTATTTCCCCGTTTCAATCGCATTGACACTCTGCCGCGATATCTCCAGCGCTTCGGCCAGATCGCCTTGTGTCCAGTCGCGTTCGGCGCGGAGGATTTTGAGGCGGTTTTTCATTAGCCCGGCCCCGCTGCGCCCAACGTCAGCCTGTTAACAAGCCCGCCAATGCCCAGGCCGAAAAACCAGATGACCGCCCACCAGAAACTTTCAATATGCGGGACCAGGTCATAACTTTCCAGAAAGCCCCAGATGCTGGCGGATGCCATGGCGATCGCGGTGGCGATGAGTGTCTGGCGCACGAGCAGCATGCGCAGAAATTCGTCCGTTTCCTCGATAAGCAGCATGCCGATGGCCCAGAACATGCCTGCGACCGGCAGGCCCGCCAGAAAGGCGAGGATATATGCAGGCGCGTCCGACACCATTTCATTGTCGATCAGGTAATCCGCGGAAAACAGGAAGATCAGGTACAATAGCATCAGGACGGCAATGCGTTTCAGATAACGCCGAACATGCAGGCTCATTTTTTCAGCCATGACAAGGCTCCTTTTATTAAAGTCAATGAAGCTTTACTTTTTCAGCCATATAAAGTCAAGCAACATTGACAAAATATTTGGGATACTTGTCATTATACCAATGCAGCTCCTCATTTTTGATGGGAGAATAACACCGTCAAATCACGGGAACTTTTACCGGGAATTTTGTAGTGGAAAACCGCTATACCAAAGCGTTAACCGCCTGCATGAAAGGCTGTATTGAAACGGGCTTTGAAACATAGCTTTCCGCGCCAGCTTCGCGGATGCGATCTTCGTCGCCCTTGCCGGCATAGGCTGTGACAGCCATTACCGGGATCGTTTTCAGCACAGCATCGGCTTTAAGCGCTTCGATTAGCTCCAGCCCGCCAATATGCGGCAGCTGAATATCCATGATGATGAGATCGGGTGAAAACTGGCGGGCTGTGTCAATAACCTCACGCCCGTCAGCAAGCGCATCGACTTCAAATTTGTGCGCGCGAAGCAGGTCACTGAACAATTTGCGGTTCAGATCGTTATCCTCGACAACCAGCACTTTTTTTGTCACGCGGCCCATGCCCTTTTTTGAAAACTTCACCAATGGTGTTGCGGGTGATAGTGCGAAACACCAGATTAGGCCAGAACGATTCATTCCAGACTGTGATGCCCGGCATTTATATCGCCCTTTTTATAGGATAATATGATCATATGGTTTTAAGTGAAGGCAGCTATGATCCCGAAACACTGGCGCTGATGGCACTGGGGTGGGTGCTAGCCGATGGCCGCCGCGCCGAACGGCTGCTATCGCTTACCGGACTGACGCCCGATCAGCTGCGCAGCGGTGCAAAAGATGCGCATGTGCTGGCTGAAGTGCTGCGTTTCCTGGAAAGTCATGAGCCGGACTTGATCGCCGCCGCAGAGCATTTGAACATAAGCCCGGAAGCACTGGTTTCCGCCCGCAGGAGCCTGAATAGATGAGTAAACCGTTATTCGTGACCGATTGTGATGAAGTGCTGCTGCACATGGTCACGCATTTTGCCGACTGGTTGCATGAGGCAGAGGATATCCATTTCGACCTGGAAAATGGAGGTTTTGAAGGTGCGCTGACCCGCACGGAAAATGGCACAAAAGTCAAACCGGAAGAAATCTGGCCATTGCTGGGCGGTTTTTTCGATACGGAAATGCCGCGTCAGACCGTTATCCCCGGCGCCCGTGAGGCGCTGGATGAAATTGCGAAAATTGCCGATATCGTGATTCTCACCAACCTGACCGATGCCCGTAACCAGGACCGGCGCGAACAGCTTAAAGCGCTTGGCATGGATTATCCGGTGGTGACCAATCAGGGGGAAAAAGGCCCGCCGCTTAAAAAAATCATCGATGAATATGCGCCATCGACGGCCCTGTTTGTCGATGACCTGCCGATGCACCACAAATCGGCAGCGCTGCATGCCCCCGAATGCTGGCGGCTGCACATGATTGGCGAAGAAAAACTCGCTCCGCAGGTCGCTTGCGCGCATAAGGCACGGCATGCGCACAACCGGATTGATACATGGGCCGATGCGTTGCCATGGATATTGGAAAAACTGGAATCAGCCATGCCCGCCCCGCAGATAGAAGAAATGGAGAATAGCTGAATGAATGATATAGTCGAACAACGCCTTGCCGATGCCGGCATCACATTGCCGGAAGCCGCTGCGCCGGTGGCATCCTATCAGCCGGCAGTCGAAGCTGGCGGCATGCTCTATATTTCCGGGCAACTTCCATTTGTGGATGGAGAGCTAGTCACAGGCAAGCTGGGTGAGAATGTGTCGGAAGAAGCAGGACATAAGGCAGCCGAAGCCTGCGCGCTGATGTTGGCCGCACAGATGAAGCGCGTGCTGGGATCACTGGACCGGGTGGAGAGGGTTGTAAAGCTTGGCGCATTTGTGGCCAGCACTGCCGACTTTACCGGTCAGCCCAAAGTCGCCAATGGCGCGTCCGACATGATGGAAACGATTTTTGGTGAGGAAGGCCGCCATGCCCGCTCTGCCGTTGGTGTCCCGGTCTTGCCGTTGGATGCGGCGGTTGAGGTGGATGCTGTGGTGCAGATCAAATCCTGAACCACCTCGCCTGATGGATGACAGGACTGGTCAGCGAAGCGATATTGCCGCGCGGCTGGAGCGATCGGTGTCCGGCATGGATGCGGGTGAATGGAATGCGCTTGTCCCGGATGGGAATCCGTTTGTCAGCCATGAATTTTTAAGTCTGCTTGAAGAGTCGGGCAGCGTTGGTGAAGGAACAGGATGGTCTCCTGCCCCGATAACTATTCGTGATGACAGCAATAAACTGGTCGCCGCGTTGCCCGCCTATCTTAAAAGCCATAGCCAGGGCGAATATGTGTTCGACCATAGCTGGGCGCATGCCTATGAAAATGCGGGCGGCCGCTATTATCCGAAACTACAGATTGCGGCGCCGTTCACTCCGGCCAATGGCCCGCGGTTATTGACAGCGGAGCCGAAATGGGCGCAGCCGCTGCTGATTGCGGCGCAAAATCTGGTGGAGCAAAACGGGCTATCCTCTGCGCATGCAAGTTTCATCGCACCGGACCAGCGCACCATGTTCAAGGATGCGGGGTGGCTGATGCGCAGCGATACGCAGTTCCATTGGCAAGACGGAGGCTATGGCGATTTTGATGGTTTTCTGGCCTCGCTTTCATCACGCAAGCGTAAGGCAATCCGTAAAGAGCGGCGGACTGCACAACAAGGCGTGGATATTCTTCACCTGACCGGAGATGAGATTACCGAAACGCATTGGGATGCATTCTGGGAGTTTTACCAGGACACGGGCGCGCGCAAATATGGCATGCCCTATCTTACACGCCGCGCTTTCTCTCTCATGGGCGAGACTATGGCAGACCGGACGTTGCTGATACTGGCATTGCAGGATGGCGGACCGATTGCCGGGGCGCTTAATTTTATCGGACCGGATATATTATATGGCCGCTATTGGGGGTGTAGCGCGCAAAAGCCGTTTTTGCATTTTGAACTATGCTATTATCAGGCGATAGACGCGGCGCTCGAACGCGGCCTTAAAACGGTTGAAGCGGGCGCGCAGGGCGGGCACAAGCTGGCGCGTGGATATGTTCCGGAAACAACCTGGTCAGCACATTATATTGCCGACCCTGGCTTTCGTTCGGCAGTTGCCGATTTCCTGGAACGCGAGCGCGAAGCGGTGGCGCAGGACCAGGAATTTCTGGCGGAAATGCTTCCCTTTAAAAAACAACCAGCGGATTAAGCGGCCAGTCTGGAAATCTGCTGGATCCAGCTGCGTGCCTGACGCTGTGCCTCGGCGATTTCGCGCGCGGTCATTTCATCGGAAATTTCTGCGCGGCATGTCTGGCTTTCTTCATGGCCGCCCACGGCTGCCAGGTTGAACCATTTATGCGCTTCGATCAGGTTTACTTCGACGCCGTGTGATCCGGTCGAATAGGCAACGCCCAGTTCATAATAGACTTGCGGATCCCCCGATGCGGCGTCTGCCATTCTGCTTTCGATCAGAAACTGTGCGCTCTTCATGCTATTGGCCATTATATTTGCCCCCTCGTAAAAACCGCCGCCCCCTGTTTGCGGCAGACCCAGATTGGGTAAAGCGGGTCAATAAATGGTTAATGGCGGGCAAGAAAAATCTATGCCATGCGTAAAACTGCCGCAGAAACGAGGTATTTCAATGCGCTAACGTAGTTAATATCCACAGGTTAAGCTGTTTGTTTTCAGGCCGCAGGCGGCGTGACTGCCAGATTGTCAATCAACCGCGTTGATCCGATACGCGCAGCCGACAATAATCGGGCGGGCCGATCAAGGGTGGTGAGTTCCTGTAAATTGTCGGCATCGCACAGCGATACATAATCGACACTCTTGAAGCCTGCGGCCAATATTTGTTGCTCGATCTGAGCCAGTGTCGCTGCAACATCTGCGCCTTGTTCAAGCCGGGTTATACCTTCACGCAGAGCCTTGGGGAAATGCGCGGCAGCGGCGCGATTTTCGGTACTGAGATAGGCATTGCGCGATGAAAGCGCGAGCCCGTCATGGTCGCGCACCGTTGGCACGCCAACAATATCCAGTGTGAAATCAAGATCACGGACAAAGCGGCGGATCACCGCGAGCTGTTGGTAATCCTTTTCGCCAAACAGCGCCATATCGGGTTCGACCTGGTGAAACAGTTTCGACACCACAGTGGCCACGCCGTCAAAATGGCCCGGACGTGTCCCGCCGCACAGCCCCATGCTCACTCCGCTCACAGATATGGTGGTGCTATAGCCATGCGGGTACATTTCTTCCGCGCTCGGCGTCCATAATATTTCGACGCCTGCCTCGCGCAGTAATTTGGCATCGGCCTCTTCCTGCCTTGGATAGGCGTCAAGATCCTCATTCGGGCCGAATTGCGTGGGATTGACGAAAATGGATGCGACCACATGGTCAGAGCGCTTTGCAGCTTCATGCACCAGTTGCATATGCCCGGCATGCAGCGCGCCCATCGTGGGCACGAGCGCGACTGTACCGCCATCTGATTTTACATCCGCAATTGCCGTTTTCAACGCATTTAGCTGTCGTATGATTTGCACCGCAAGGCCCCCTTCGATATGGGAATATCTGAATATGAAAGCCTTATGGTCCGGCGGCGTGCCGACTGCAAGGCCATAGCCAGTACCATGATGAAGGGGTAAGCCATTTCCATGCAGACCGAAGCGGAAAAGACATCACCGCATATCATTGTGTTCGCCAATGAAAAGGGTGGTACGGGCAAGTCGACTACGGCTGTGCATATTGCCGTGGCTCTGTCTTATCTGGGGCATAAGGTGGCTGCGATCGACCTCGACCCGCGGCAGCGCACATTTTACCGATATCTGGAAAACCGTGATGAAACCATGCGGCGGCGGGGTGTCAGATTGCCTACGGCCAGCTATTCGGTTTTTGAAAATGGGAATATTTCGGATCTTGATGCCATGATGGCGGAAAAGGGCGAAGGCGCGGACTTCATATTGTTTGATACGCCGGGCCGTGATGATGAATTTGCGCGTCATGTCGCCGTGCAGGCACATACGTTGGTAACGCCGATCAATGACAGTTTTGTCGATTTCGACCTGATCGGGCAGGTTGAGCCTGAAACATTCAAGGTAAAACGGCTCAGCTTCTATGCCGAACTGATCTGGGAAGCGCGCCGGACCCGCGCCAAGACGGGACGTGAAATGGATTGGGTGGTGCTGCGCAACCGCACACAGAAACAGGATGCACGCAACCAGAAACGGCTGGATGGGGCGCTCACCGAACTTTCAAGAAGGGTGGGTTTCCGTGTGGTGCCTGGGCTGAGCGAACGTGTAATTTTCCGCGAGCTATTCCCGTCCGGGCTGACGCTGCTCGACAAGGGGCATCTCGGTAATTTGGGCACTAGCCATGTGCTGGCGCGGCAGGAATTACGCGCGATGCTATCGTCTTTTTATCTTCCTGGTGTTAAAAAACCGGCGACACTGCGCGGCGCAAAGGGCGCAAAAGAGCGGGCGCTGTGAAATTCATCCTGCTCCTTATTGTAGCGATTCTCGGCTATCTTTATGCCACTGGACGGCTGAAAAACATGATGAACAGGAATGATGCGCCACCCATGTCGGAGCGGCAGGCACGCGCCTTGTTGGGTGTAGATAGCGCGAGTAACAATGACGCCATAATTGCGGCGCATAGGCAGATGATGGCAAAGCACCACCCGGACCGGGGCGGCAATGCCGAAATTGCCCGGCAACTGAACGAGGCGCGGGATATATTATTGGCTGCGCAGCGGAAAAAGGAATTGAAATGACGCATGATTTTCACCCCACTTCCTTGCGCGAATATGACATTCGCGGCATTATTGGTGAAACGCTGGATGTTGAGGATGCACGCGCCATCGGGCGTGGTTTTGGTACATTGGTATCGCGCGCCAGAGATGGAAAGGGCGGCAAGGTTGCGGTCGGCTATGATGGCCGGATCAGCTCGCCCATATTGCAGGATGCGCTGGTCGAGGGGTTGAATGCCAGTGGTGTCGACGCGGTGTCGGTCGGCATGGGGCCAACCCCGATGCTATATTATGCCGAGGCAGTAATGGATGATGTGGATGGCGGCATCATGATAACCGGCAGCCATAATCCCGCCAATTATAACGGCTTCAAAATGGTCTTTCAGGGCCGCCCGTTTTTTGGCGCGGACATATTGAACCTTGGCAAGATGGCGAGCGAAGGTGACTGGGACGACGGCGTTGGCAAATTTGAAGTGGTTGATATTACCGGCGGGTATGTGGATAGGCTGTTGCAGGATTTTGACGGCGCGGCGATGCGGGTCGGCTGGGACTGCGGCAACGGCGCGGCAGGCCCGGTGGTCGAACGGCTGGTGGCACGGCTTCCCGGAACACATTTCACGCTGTTCACTGATATTGATGGCAATTTCCCCAATCATCATCCCGATCCGACCGAAGAAAAGAATCTGGCGGATCTCAAAAAACTTGTCGCGGACAAGTCGCTCGATTTCGGAGTGGCTTTTGATGGTGATGGTGACCGTATTGGTGCGGTGGATGGCGAAGGCCGGGTGATATGGGGCGATCAGCTTCTGTCAATCTTTGCCGAGCCGGTGCTGAAAGAACTGCCCGGCTCCACGATTATCGCCGATGTGAAGGCATCGCAGGCGCTTTATGACCGCATTGCCGAACTGGGCGGGGAACCACTGATGTGGAAAACGGGGCACAGCCTTATCAAGTCCAAAATGAAGGAAACAGGTTCACCGCTGGCCGGCGAAATGAGCGGGCATGTGTTTTTCAAACACCAATATTACGGTTTTGACGATGCGCTTTATGCTGCTGTCCGTCTTATCCGTGCAGCTTCTACATTGGGTAAGTCGGTGACACAGATGCGCAGCGACATGCCGGACATGATCAACACGCCCGAAATGCGGTTTCAGGTGGATGAAAGCCGTAAGTTTGCGGTGATAGACGAAGTGCTGGAACGGCTCGCGGCCGATGGCGCAAATGTCAACAATACCGATGGTGCGCGCGTCAACACCGATGATGGCTGGTGGCTGCTGCGGGCATCGAACACACAGGACGTGCTGGTCGCGCGTGCCGAGGCGAAATCCGAAGCTGGGCTGGAACGCCTGATGGCGCAGATTGATGATCAACTCGCCAAATCGGGCCTGACCCGCGGCGAGAATGCAGGACATTAGTTTTGCCGCTGGCATAAAGCATTTATAGACCTATATTTTAGGAATGTCGGCATCGCCACTTCCTGAAGTCCTGAACAGCTGGTTTGCTGGCAAAGGCTGGCAGCCACGGTTGCATCAGATGGATATGCTGGATGCAGCGCAGGCGGGCAAGCATGCCCTGCTGGTTGCGCCGACCGGGGCGGGCAAGACGCTGGCCGGTTTTCTGCCGACGCTGGTCGATCTGGCTCGCTCACAAGGCGGCACCAGCCCGCTCCCCCGCCCAGCCTCCCGACATGATAATAAGCTATTGGGAGGCTGGGCGGGGGAGCGGGCTGGTGCCGAAGCGCCTCAACGCGCAGACACGCTTCATACGCTCTATATCTCTCCGCTCAAAGCATTGGCGCATGATGTGCAGCGCAACCTGCTCACGCCGATTTCCGAAATGGACCTGAATATCCGGGTCGAGACACGTAGCGGCGATACACCGTCCGACCGCAAGAAACGCCAGCGTTCGCGCCCGCCGCATATCCTGCTGACAACACCTGAATCGCTGAGTCTGCTGCTGTCCTATCCTGACAGTTTCGAGATGTTCAAAAACCTCAAAACCGTGGTGATTGACGAAGTGCATGCTTTTGCCACGGGCAAGCGCGGCGATTTGCTTAGCCTCTCGCTGGCGCGGCTACAGAAACTGGCCCCGGATATGCGCCGCGTTGCGCTGTCGGCCACTGTGGCGGACGCCGACGCCTATCGCGCCTGGCTTGCACCTTATGGTGAAATCGATGCGGTGGAGCTGGTCGAGGGTGCGCCAGGCGCAGAGCCGGATCTCAGTATATTGCTGCCCGAGGGGCGTGTGCCCTGGGCCGGGCATAGCGGCCATTATGCCGTGCCGCAGGTATTGGAGGAAATCGCGCGAAACCGGATCACGCTGGTGTTTTGCAACACGCGTTTTTTGGCCGAATTTGTGTTCCAGAAACTGTGGGAGATAAATGAAGGGCAGCTACCCATAGGCATCCATCACGGCAGCCTGTCGGTAGAGGCAAGGCGCAAGGTGGAAAATGCCATGGCGACGGGCAAGCTGCGCGCTCTGGTGGCAACGGCCAGCCTTGATCTGGGCGTGGACTGGGGCGATGTCGACTGCGTTATCCAGATGGGTGCGCCCAAGGGTTCATCGCGCCTGTTGCAGCGTATTGGCCGCGCCAACCACCGGCTGGATGCGCCCTCAAAGGCAATATTGGTGCCCGGCAACCGGTTTGAATATCTGGAGGCACAGGCGGCATTTGATGCGGTGCAGGAAGGCGTGCGAGATGGCGAGACATTTCGTACCGGCGGGCTGGATGTGCTGGCACAGCATGTGATGGCCTGCGCCTGTGCAGCGCCGTTTCATGAAGACGCGATGCTGTCAGAGGTGCAGTCGGCATTGCCCTATAGCGTTATAGACAAGGCTGCGCTGGACCGTGTGCTCGCCTTTGCGCAAAATGGCGGTTATGCGCTCAGCGCCTATGACAAGTTCAAACGGCTGGTGCGTGAAGAAGGCGGTATGTGGCGGCTTTCGCACCCCAAGTTTGCGGCCCAGCACCGGTTTAATGCAGGCATTATTGTCGATGCGCCAATGCTCAACGTGCGTTTCAAGAACGGGCGCAGTGTGGGCAAGGTGGAGGAAAATTTCGCCGCGCAATTATCACCAGGAGATACGATTTATTTTGCCGGAATGGGACTGGAGGTGGAGCGCATCAAGGACCTTGACCTGATTGTCCGGGCCTCCAAAAAAGGGGCGCAGATACCCAGCTATATGGGTGCGCGCCTGCCGCTCACCACGCATCTTTCCTCACGCGTACGCGAATTCCTGACCGACCGTGCGGGCTGGGCGCGCTTTCCCGACGATGTGCGCGAATGGTTGGAGATGCAGGATTTCCGCTCAGTCATGCCGCAGCCCGATCAACTTCTTGTCGAAACATTCCCGCATGACAAGCGGCATTATATGGTGTGTTACAGCTTTGAAGGCTGGAATGCGCATCAATCGCTGGGTATGCTGCTGACGCGGCGCATGGAAAATGCCGGGCTGCAGCCACTGGGGTTCGTGGCGAATGATTATGCGCTGGCCTGTTACAGCCTGAGGCCCGTGACCGATCCTGGCCCGTTATTTTCTTCCGATATATTGGGGGGGGAACTCACTGAGTGGATCCAGAATAGCTATCTTCTGAAACGTGCATTCCGTGAAGTTGCGGTCATCAGCGGGCTGGTCGAACGGCATCATCCTGGCAAAAGGAAATCGGGGCGGCAGGTCACTTTCTCGACCGACCTGATTTACGATGTCCTGCAAAAATATGAACCCGATCATATCCTGCTGGAGGCAGCGTGGGCCGATGCGCGCGAAAAACTGACCGATGTCGGGCGTCTGGGCGATTTGCTGGACCGGGCTGCAGGTACAATGCTGCATGTAGAGCTGGACCGTGTAAGTCCGCTTGCGGTGCCAGTGCTGGTGATGATTGGCCGCGAAGCTGTACCGCAAGGTGCGGCGGATGATGCCTTGCTCGAAGAGGCAGAGACTTTGGTCGAAGCGGCGATGCGCGGGGACTAAAGAATGTGCAGGATAATTGCGATTCCCCGCAAATGGTGGTAGTTTTTGGTGTTAAGAGGGGTAATTGGAGAATTAAAATGTCCTGGCCGATTATTTTTGCGCCGCTAATGCTGACATTCAACATGAGCAGCGCCGCGCCCATACCTCAGGAAGTTGAACAAACGACAACACCTGAGAATCGCGCCAATCCCGATATAGTCGATATTGGCATTGACCGCCAGAAACGTATGACAGTGCCTGTGAATATTGATGGCAATGGACCTTATAAATTTATGATTGATACTGGGTCGGAGCGGACAGTTGTTACGCGCCAGCTTGCGGATCAGCTGCAACTGGAATTTGCCGCGCGGGCTTTGCTTATGGGTATTGCAGGGTCCAGGGTGGTCGACACGGTCTATGTGCCGGAACTCGAAATTGGGACCAGGAATTATGGTGAGGTGGTTGCGCCACTGCTTGAGCAAGCAAATATAGGGGCAGAAGGCATATTGGGGCTTGATGGCCTGCAACGCCAGCGTGTGCTGTTCGATTTTGCCGGTAAGAAGATAGAAATTGAAGATGTGGGTAAAGCCAAGCTCAATCGGAGTTATGAAATTGTGATCCGCGCGCAGAGGCGTGACGGGCAGCTGATACTGACAGATGCTGAGATTGACGGGATAAGGGTCAATGTCGTGATAGATACCGGCGCACAGATGAATATTGGAAATCGTGCGCTGCAAAAAAAATTATACGGGAAGAAAGCGAAAGGCATTGGTGTTGAATCCAGCCTAAAATCGGTTACAGGCCAGACAATTATTGCCGATACTGGCATAGTGCGCGATTTTCGGATCGGCAGAGCGCAATTTAACGCCATACCGATAGCTTTTGCAGATGCGCCCCCATTTGAAACGCTTGGGCTGGATGAAAAGCCGGCCATATTCTTGGGCATGATGACATTACGTAACTTTGACCGCATGGCAATCGATTTCAATAAACGCCGTGTGTATTTTGATGTACCTTACAGGCCCAGATACAGGACTGGGTCACGTATCAAGAAATAGTTACGGAAAACAGGTCTGATTATCGGCTGGCTGCCATTGCTTATATTTACGCATCATGATGTTGAAGAGGTCGGATTTCAAATGCTGTGCAAGCCATTTGTGTAAAGATGAAAGAAGCTGGGCATCAAACCAGCCTCGGTCATGGTTTGCGAGCTGACGGATAAAGGGGAAGGTTGCATAGTCTGCGATTGTAGGCTGTGCTCCCAGCAGTTGCCCATGTTCAGAAAGGCGCGTATTTAATCTCTGTAATATCTTCAGTGCTGCGGCGCGGTGGAATTCAGGGTCGGCATTCTCATAACGCGTATGGTATTTATACCGGTCAAGATGGTGTTTGAACGGGCCGTCAATCTCTTCGATTATCGCATATGCGGCCCGGCCATGGCGCAGCCAGCCTTGCGGATCATGCCGCCCCAGCGCCCAGCGCATGATATCAATGCTTTCTTCCAAGACTGTCCCGTCCTGCAATTGCAATACAGGCACCGTCCCCTTGGGCGAGATGTCGAGCATGGCCTGCGGCTTGTCGCGCAATACCACTTCGCGCAGTTCCACTTTGATGCCGCTTGCCAGCAAGCCCATGCGGGCGCGCATCGCATAGGGGCAGCGGCGAAAGCTGTATAATATTGGCAGTCTGTCGGGCGTGGCTTCGCTCATCCGGCATCCTGCTTGCGGCCGATATGCGCTGCACCGCGCTTCGCGGCCAGCTCCATCTGCCGCTGACGTTCCTCATAGCGGTTTTTCTGCTCTTCGTCGCGGGCATCATGACAATGCGGGCAGCTTACGCCCTCCATATATTCAGGTGCCTCGAGCTCTTCAGGTGAAAGCGGCTTGCGGCAGGCATGGCATTGCACATAATCGCTGAGCTTCAGCCCATGACCCACGGCAACCCGCTGGTCGAACACAAAGCAGTCACCATCGAACAGGCTTTCGTCTTCAGGCACATTTTCAAGATATTTCAGTATTCCGCCCTGCAGGTGGAAAACATCATCAAAGCCTTTTGACTTCACATAGGCGGTCGCTTTTTCGCAGCGGATCCCGCCGGTGCAGAACATCGCGATTTTCGGTGCTTTACCGCTGGCGCGCAGTTTTTCCGCTTCGGTGTCAAACCATGCGGGAAATTCGCGGAACGTTTTCGTCTTGGGGTCGATGGCACCCTGGAAGGTACCCACCCCGACTTCATAGTCATTGCGGGTGTCGATAATCACTGTGTCGGGATCGCTGATCAGGTCGTTCCATTTTTTGGGCGGAACATATTCGCCCGTGCCATCCACGGCGTCGATACCATCCACGCCCATTGTAACGATTTCACGCTTCAGCCGCACTTTCATGCGATAGAATGGCATGTCCTCCGCGCCTGAATATTTTACCTCTATATTGGCGCAGCCAGGCAGCGCCCGAATATAGGCGATAACGGCGTCAATATTATCCGGGTTTCCGGCAATGGTGCCGTTAATGCCTTCCTGTGACAGCAGCAACGTACCTTTCAGCCCATGCGCCTCGCACGTCTCCAGCAATGGGCCGCGCACCGCAGGCGGATCATCAAAATGCGTAAAATGGTACAGCGCCGCCACGCGGACAGGCAGATCGGAATCGGGAAAATCGGTCATGGTGCGCGCTATAATTGTTTGCGTGCACCATGGCCAGAGTTTTAGCTGCGCGCCGTCAGCACGAGTTCGAGCCGCCGTATTTCACGCAGCACCCGGTTTGCCTGCATCACCGGCATTAGCGAGAATTTCAGCATCGCGCTGAGGATCAGGATAGTGGCCGCAGGCAGCCCCCATCGCAACTGCGAAACCGTATCGCTGGCACCGAAAAACCGTATCGCCATCCAGATCGCGGCAATAAACATGAGCGTCTGCACGATCATGATCATCCACGTGACCCAGCCTGTCGTGCCGCGAAACATGCCAAAGGCCTGTTCAAAATAGCCCGGTTCATCGCGAATTTCGTCAAGCAAGGCCTGATCCTCGGCAGAGAGCGTTTCTGTCAACATATCATCCAGTGTGTTCATGCTATTCTCCTTCCAGAATATCTTTCAGTTTTTGCCGCGCATGCATAAGGCGCGTCTTGACGGTTCCAACCGGGACATCTGTAGCAACCGCGATTTCCACGATGTGCATGCCTTCACCATAAAACAACGCAATGGCTGCGCGTTGTTTGGGCGGCAAATGTGCCATGGCCTGTGCCAGTGTGAGGCGCAGTTGCGCCGCATGTTTGGCTGCGCCATCATCTGATGCGGCGTGCTCCAGCATGTCCGCTGATAATACGGTTTCGCGTGCAGCCTGCCTTTGTCCGTACATCACTTTTCGCGTGACAATTCTGTACGCCCAGGCCGCAAAGGCGCGATCATTCGCCAACTTGCCCAGGCTGCGATAAATCTCCGTCCAGGCATCTTGCACATGATCCTGCGCCGCCGCTGTATCACCGCATAGCCGCCATGCATGTGCGACAAATCGCCTGTGCCACAGCCTGTAAAGCCGTTCCCATGCCGGTTTCTCGCCCAATCGTGCGCTGGCCACCAGATAGTCACTCAGCACATATTTTGTATCGCGCTTTACGGCCAAAACCCCAAATCCTCCAGCTTCCATGTATAAGGAGGCGCAGAAAGCTGAAAAGGTTCAATGCGCAGTAAAATATTTGCGCGTAGGCGCCCCTCCCTCTTGCATGGCATGCCTTGTTACAGCATGTATGGGCTATGGTTCCCCTTTCGTTCGCAGGACATGATTTTCTGGCGCATATTGATGCTGCGCTCTACTGGCCCGCGCGCAGGGCATTGCTGGTGGCGGACCTGCATCTGGAAAAGGCGAGCTGGTATGCGCGCGGCGGGCAGATGCTGCCACCCTATGACAGCCGCGCCACGCTGGAACGGCTGGCGGTGATTATTGTCCAAACGGGAGCGAATACAGTCTATTGCCTGGGCGACAATTTCCATGACAGCGCGGGGGAAGACAGGCTGGAAAACGTGGCAGCAAGCCTGTTGCAGCAGCTGACGGCACGGACCGACTGGCACTGGATTAACGGCAATCATGACGCTGCACTGGTGGGGCGCTGGGGCGGCAGGGTTGTGCCGGAAATGCAGGTGGATGGCATCATGCTGCGCCATGAGGCCGAACCGGGCTATGCCGGCGCGGAAATGTCGGGCCATTATCACCCCAAATTCCGCTTGCGCGGCCGGGGGCGATCGGTTGCGCGGCGATGTTATGTGGCGAATGAGAGCAAGCTGATATTCCCCGCCTTTGGCGCGCTGACCGGCGGTATGGATGCAGATGATGGGGTGATCCGCAAAGTGGTGGGAGATGCCGCTTGTGCGCTGGTGCCACTGCCTGAAAAGCTGCTCAGGTTTCCGCTCCATGGCGTATCGAAAATGGCGAGTTAATCAGCGTACTTCAAACCACTTTCCACACGGGCACAAAACGGCTAGGCAGGCGCGCCATGGCAGGACTTGAAATTTTTTCCGCGCAGCTGGATGCGTTGGCTGTCGAAGGCCGGCGGCGCAGGCTGTCGCCCATTGCGGGACATGATTTTGCCTCCAATGATTATCTGGCGCTGTCGCGCAGCGCCGACATGCGCACAATACTGGCCGATGCAATTGCACGCGGCGTGCCGCATGGCTCGGGTGGCTCACGCTTGCTGCGTGGCAACCATACCGAACATGAAGCGCTCGAAGCTTTTGCGGCCGAGCATTACGGGACCGAAGCGGCGCTCTATTTTGCCAGCGGATATGCCGCCAATAGCGCGCTGTTTTCCACCCTGCCGCAAAAAGGCGATATCGTCCTGTATGACGAACGGATCCATGCCAGCGTGCATGAGGGGATGCGATTATCGCGCGCGCAGGGGCAAAGCGTGCGGCATAACGATGTTCAGGCTTTTGCCGATGCGATCTCTGTATATCGCGGCGCCGGCGGAACGGGCCGTATCTGGCTGGCAGCAGAAAGCCTCTACAGCATGGATGGTGACCGTGCGCCCTTGCCCGAATTTGCAGCGCTGGCCCGCATGCATGACGCAATGCTGGTGATTGACGAGGCACATGCGACAGGTATTTTTGGCGAAGCTGGCCGAGGATTGTCCCACAACCTGCCAGATCGCGAAAAGCTAATCGTGCTGCGGACTTGCGGAAAGGCACTGGGCGCGGAAGGCGGATTGCTCTGCCTGCCTACGATATTGCGCGACTTTATGGTCAACCGTGCGCGCGGCTTCATCTTCTCCACCGCACCGTCCCCGCTTATGGCGACTTTGGCGCATAGCGCTATCCGGCATGTGAGCGAAAACCCCCATCTGGCTAGCGACCTGCACGCGCTGATTGCCCATGCCGAGGCGCGGCTTGGCCGTTATTGCCCGGATGCGCGGCAGGGCAGTCAGATATTTCCGGTTATCCTTGGCGATAATGACCGCACTATGGATATTGCCAGTACGCTTCAGGCCGATGGATTTGATGTACGCGGCATTCGGCCGCCAACAGTGCCTGCCGGGACCGCGCGGCTGCGCATTTCCATCAGCCTGAATGTGGACATGGGCAAAGTGGATGCACTGGCGGACAGGCTGGATATATTGTTGGGCAATGGTGCAATACAGGGGATGCAGATATGACGGACCGGATGATTGTCACCGGCACCGATACGGATATTGGCAAGACGGTTTTTGCTGCCGCGCTTTTGTCGGCGCTCGACCGTGCCACAGGCAAAGCCGCCTATTGGAAGCCAGTGCAAGCAGGAACCGAGCCGGAAACCGACAGCATGGCTGTTCAGCGCCTGTCGGGTGTGCGGGGTGAAGCGATACTGCCTGAAGCATATATTCTCAAAACCCCCGCCTCACCGCATCATGCCGCCGCTATTGAAGATATAGCCATTGATGCCGGGGCGCTGTCGCTGCGGCAGCATGACGGGCCGCTTGTGGTCGAAGGGGCGGGCGGCGCATTGGTACCATTGTCGCAAGACATGCTTTACGCCGACATGTTTGCACGCTGGGATATTCCGGCGATTATTGTTGCGCGCACGGCGCTCGGCACCATCAACCATAGCCTGCTCACGATCGAGGCGCTGAATGGGCGCAATATTCCCATATTGGGTATCGCCTTTGTCGGGGAGCAGATGGAGGAAAGTGAGCGCGTGATATGCGCGATAGGCGGGGTCAAGCATCTGGGGAGGCTGCCATTGCTGGATACGCTTGATAAGGCAGCGCTTGATGCTGCCTTTGACGCGCATTTTGATGTACGGGACTTTCTAGCATGAGTACGGCGATCTGGCATCCCTTTACGCAGCACGGGCTGGAAGAACCAATTCCCAAAATTGTGCGCGGCGATGGCGCGCGCCTCTATACCGATGATGGGCGTGAGATTATCGACGCGATATCCAGCTGGTGGGTGAATACCCATGGCCATTGCCACCCGCGCATCATGGCGGCGATACAGGCACAGGCGGATAGGCTCGACCAGATTATCTTTGCCGGATGGACACATGAACCGGCCGAACGTCTGGCAGATGCACTTTCTCACGTGCTGCCCGAACCGCTCAGCCATATCTTTTTTTCCGACAGCGGATCAACGGCGGTTGAGGTCGCGCTCAAAATGGCGCTGGGATACTGGCACAACCGCGGCGAAAAACGGGACCGGATCATCGTGATGGAGAACAGCTATCACGGTGATACGGTGGGCACCATGTCGGTGGGCGCGCGGGGCGTGTTTAACCGGCCCTATGCACCTTTATTGTTCGATGTATCATCCATTCCTTTCCCTGACGCCGGGCAGGAGCAGGCCATGCTGGACAAGCTGGAAAGCCTGTGTGCCCGCAAACCCGCAGCATTGATTGTCGAACCGCTGGTGCTGGGTGCTGGCGGCATGCTGATGTACGGCCCCGATGTGTTGGCACGGATGCATGCAATCTGCGCGGCCCATGATGTGCTGTTCATCGCCGATGAAGTCATGACCGGCTGGGGCCGCACCGGCACCATGTTCGCGTGTGAACAGGCGGGGGTCGTGCCGGATATAGTCTGCCTGTCCAAGGGGATTACGGGCGGCGCGATACCACTAGCCGTGACAGCCGCGCAGCAGCGGATATATGATGCGCATTATAGCCGCGACAAGGCGCAGATGTTCTTCCATTCGAGCAGTTATACCGCCAACCCGCTGGCCTGCAGCGCAGCGCTTGCCAATCTTGCCATCTGGCGCGACGAGCCGGTGCAGGCACGGATTGACACGATTGTGGCCGCCCATCGCGCGTTTGCGGCGCAAATGAAGCCGCGTATCAGGCCGGGCAATATCCGGCAGACAGGAACAATATTGGCGCTTGATTTTGTACACGAGCAGGGCGAGGGCGCGTCCTATATGTCGGCGCTGGGGCCAGAGCTTCTGGCCTTTTTCGCCGCGCGCGACGTGCTGCTTCGTCCGCTCGGGAATACAGTCTATATCATGCCGCCCTATTGCATTACCGAGGGTGAGCTGGCGCGCATTTATGATGCTGTGGGAGCGGCCGCCGAAAAGTTCCTGAAATAGATAATGCGCTAAAATGCAGCTGCACCTTGTGTTCATGGTGCCGAGATCGCTATATTCAAAACCTTCGCACCGGCAAGACGGGCAACTCATAAGAGGACAGTCGCCAAGTGGTTGATTCATTGATGGTAAAAATTGCGCTGATTGGCGCACTGGGCATTGGCGCGCAATGGGTTGCATGGCGCACGGGACGGCCCGCCATCGCGCTGATGCTGATCGTGGGTATCGTGGCTGGGCCCGTGCTTGGCATTATTGATCCTGAACGTGATTTCGGAACATTGCTCGAGCCCATCATAAAGCTCGCCGTGGCGGTGATATTGTTTGAAGGCGGGCTAAGCCTCAATTTCAAGGATTTGCGACATGCAGGCTGGGCCGTGATGCGGCTTGTGGTTATTGGCGTGCCGGTGGGCTGGGTGCTGGGCACGGCGGCGGCACATTATGGCGCGGGCCTGTCATGGGAAGTGTCGGCGCTGTTTGGCGGCATCATGGTGGTCACCGGGCCTACGGTCATTGGGCCAATGTTGCGTAATCTGCGTGTCAGCCCCCGGGTGCGCGATATCCTGAAATGGGAAGGGATTGTAAACGACCCTATCGGCGCCCTGCTGGCGGTCGCGATCTATGCCTATATCACCTATGAGGGCGCGGCGGCGGATGTGTACACTATCGGCCTGGACGTGCTGGCGGCCAGCTTTGTCGCGGGCGTGCTCGGCGCTGCGCTGGGCTACGCGCTGACCTGGCTTTTCCCGCGCGGTTATGTGCCGGAATATCTCAAGGCACCTTTCCTGCTGATCACCGTGATTGCGGGCTTTGTACTGGCAGATATCATCAAGCATGAAACAGGCTTGATTACTGTTACCATCATGGGGGTCGTGATGGCCAACCGGCCCATTTATTCAAGCCAGACCCTGCACCGCTTTAAGGAAGACCTTTCTGTGCTTCTTATTTCCGGCGTGTTCGTGCTGCTTTCAGCCACACTTGACTGGGAAACGGTACAGGCTTTCCAGGTGCGGTTCGTAGTCTTCCTTATATTGCTGCTCTTCCTCGTACGCCCGCTCACCATATTGATAAGCCTATTCCTGAGTTCCGTGCCCTGGCGCGAACGTTTCTTTATCGCCTGGATTGCTCCGCGCGGTATTGTGGCGGTGGCGATTACCGGTCTTTTCGCGCTGCGCATGGTCGATTACGGCATACCTGATGCAGAGGCTCTTGTGCCGCTCAGTTTTGCAGTGGTGATTGTCACCATATTTGCGCATGGGTTTTCTGCCAGCTGGTTCGCGCGGTTCCTGGATATTGAAGAGGGCAAAAGCGATGCGATCATGATTGTCGGCTCCAACAGCTGGACTGTGGAACTGGCCGCATTTCTCAAATCGCTCAAATATGAAGTGACGATTGCCGATACAGGCAAATTTGCCCTGCGCCGTGCCAAGCGCCGCGAAATTGATGTCTATGATGGAGATTTCCTGGACGAAGCGCATAACGATAATGTCGATCTGGGCAATTTTCAGCATCTGATCGCTGCGACGGATAATGACAGTTATAATCAGCTGCTCAGTTCGGACCTTGGCCCTGAAATGGGTTATGAGCAGATCAGCCTGCTTGCCACAGACAAAAAAGACGGCAAACGCGGGCCGGGGCGCGGCCGTGTACTGACCGAAAGCGGGGCTACATTTACCGAGCTTGTCGACCGCGCGCGCGAGGGATGGAAGTTCAGCAAGACACGCTTGACTGAAAAGTTCACCTATGATGATTACCGAGAGAATCTGGGCCTTGGTGAAGAGCCGATTGCAGTGATGAAACCCGACCGGCGCCTGCTCTTTTTTTCCACCGAAGCACGGCCGTTTATCGAGGAAGGTGACGCGATTATTGGCTTTGTTGCACCCGAATCGCCTGAAAAACGCAAGGCGGCCTATCAGGAAGCCAAGGCAATGCCATTAATGGGCAATCCTGATCCCGAAGGATCAGAAGCCTAGCCCATAAAACCGGACAACTAGTCGCGTGTGCCAAAAAGTGCGCTGCCAACGCGTATATGCGTTGCGCCAATTTTTATGGCGGCTTCAAAATCGGCTGACATACCCATGCTGAGCTTGTGCAAGTCAAGCGCTTCTGCTTTCTGGGCAAGCAAAGCGAAATAGGGAGACGGCTCCAGCTCCAACGGCGGCACGCACATCAGGCCCTGCACAGGCACGCCATGTTTTTCGCAAAGCGCAAGCAAATCTGGCAAATCCGCAATCGCACAGCCGCCTTTTTGTTCTTCTTCGCCAATATTGACCTGGATAAAGCAGGGAATTGTCCGCTGCGCCTTTTGCATAGCCTTGCCAAGTGCGATCACCAGTGACGGACGGTCAACGGAATGAATGGTGTCGAATAGCGCGACCGCATCGTCGGCCTTGTTCGATTGCAACTGGCCAACCATGTGCAATTCAACATCCGGATATTCGGCGCGGAGTTCAGGCCATTTTTCGGCGGCCTCTTGCACGCGGTTTTCACCAAAAACCCTGTGACCTTCGTCAATCAGTGGGCGAATCTCTGCTGCCGCTCTGGTTTTTGAAATGGCAATAAGAGAGATATTTTCATTCTCCCGTCCGGCCAATGCGGCGGCTCTGTCCATTGCCTGTTTTATTGCATCCAGAGGAGTGAGCGCATTTTCATCTTGTATATCGTCCATGGTGAGCGGCTATAAGGGGTGCCATGCCGTCCCGCCAGAAAAAGCTGCAGCAGATCCGCGAAAATTTGCCCCGGTTATGGCTGCTGACCGATGCGCGCAACGATGCCGCGCTGGAAAAGGTTATGGGAAAGCTGCCCAAGCGCTCAGGCATAATATTTCGGCATTATCATATGGAAGACGCAGTAAGACTTGCGCGATTTCAAGAGCTGCAGGCTGAGGCAGTAGCCTATGGCCATGTCCTGATTTTGTCAGGGGATGTTCTTCAGGCCCGGCAATGGAATGCAGATGGCATTTATGGCCCGCCTGAACGCGTGATGGGAGCGGATAGCCTGTTAAAGCTCGCAACGGTGCATGATAAGGATGAAATGGCGCGCACAGATAATGCGGGCTTGGATGCGGTGTTTATATCGCCGGTATTTCCTACCCGCAGCCATATTGGCGCGGCACATCTGGGCGTCTCGGGATTAGCGCGACTGGCAAATATGGCACCATGTCCGGCAATCGCATTGGGGGGAATGACGTCCCGGAATTATGCGGAACTGCCGCCCGGACTGGTCCATGGGTGGGCCGCCATTGACGGACTGTCCTGCGAAGATGGCTGAAATAAAAAGGGGCCTGTGAAGACCCCTGAATGAAAATCGTGATAAAATTGTCTAGAAGCGGAACTGTGTTCCGACATAAACGGCCTGACTATCCTTCTGCTCATCGGTCAGCGGCGCAAGGCGGTCACGTTCATTGCGGATCCGCACACCAGCAGTCACGTCCAGATTGCGGGTCAGTTTATATTTGCCGCCAACATCGACTGTATAGCCCGCCTCGCCATCAAATGTGCGCGGTGTGCTGCCCGGACGCGATGTGGCATCCAGCTCAACATTGGGCCGGAAGCGGCTTGGCTTATCAATGGCTTTCGATTTTACAGGAGAGCGTATCGCGCCCAGATCCGGCATATCAATGCTGCGCACCTCATTGGGAAGTGCAAATTTCTGCCAGCCTTTGGCAACACCAAGGCTGTAAGCGGTTTTCGTAATACGAACGGGCGTTGCTGTACTGCCTTTGCCAGCCAGCTTGTCAATGGCCAGTTTGGGCCGGACATTAACAGCTTTGGCCGTTTCCGCATTGACGCGAACGGCGACCGTTACTGAACGCGGCGCGGCGTCGTTTGCATCGGTCGCGGGTGTGAAACGGAACTTCTGGCGCTTGTTCAGGGCATTGAAGCTAAGATCAGCCGCCAGCTTTGGATCAACCGAAGCCGGAGTGAACGATCCGATGCTGCCCGCTGAATTCAGCGAAACAGGCTGCGAGTCGAAACCGCTTGATACCGCCATGCCAATTGACGGAATCAACGCAGATGCGCCAATTGCAAGCGCTCCCCCCGTCAAAAATATCCGTTTCAAGGCCGACATAATAAATCCAGTTTCCCTGTACTACCGATCCGGCATAGCACATTTTTCAGATGAATCATGCCTTATGCAGGTAAGAATCGCTTTTCTTTCCACATTGTTGCATGATTCACACAGGATATTATAGCGGCAAACATGAATTGGCGATTTATGGTCAGCGTCGGTTCAGCATGCACCCCCTAGCCGTTGGCCGCATAGAGCCATTTATATGACGCGCAAACATGAGCAAAGGCTTGCCCCTGCCCGCAAAGCATTTATAGATGGCCCGAACAACGATTTATAAGGAAGTCTTTCATGCCACAGCCCATCAGGCTCCGTTCCGTAATTCTTGCTATTTCCGCTGCAACGCTTGTTACCGCCTGTGGTGGTAAAGAGCGCGCCGCACCCGATGTTGCGGCATCCAGGGTCACGACAATTGGCGTGAACAGCTATTTATGGCGTGCTTCGCTGGATGCGCTGTCCTTCATGCCATTGCTGCAGGCCGATAGCGCAGGCGGTGTTATTGTGACCGATTGGTACGCAAATCCAAACAATCCGGGCGAGCGCATGAAAGTGACTGTATCGATTCTTGACCAGGACTTGCGGGCAGATGCGCTGCGTGTTGCAGCTTCACGCCAGGTTGCGCAGGGCGGCACATGGGTGGATGCACCGGTCAAGGCGGCAACTGTCCAGAAACTGGAAGAGATCATCCTGACCAAGGCCCGTGACCTGCGCCTCAGCGCCGTTGACGGCTAAGTCCAAATATCGGGGCAAAATAGATGACAGATACGCGGTTTAATCCGCTTGCGGCTGACACACGCTGGCAGAAAGTCTGGGAAGAACAGCAGACTTTCAGGGCGGATGACAATAGCGAGCGTCCGCGCAGCTATGTGCTGGAAATGTTTCCCTATCCGTCGGGACGCATCCATATCGGCCATGTGCGCAACTATACCATGGGCGATGTGCTGGCACGTTTTCGGCGCATGACGGGGCATGAAGTGCTGCACCCCATGGGCTGGGATGCGTTCGGGATGCCAGCGGAAAATGCGGCGATGGAAAAAGGCGTGCACCCTTCCGGCTGGACGCATGACAATATCGATTCGATGAAGGCGCAGTTGAAAAGGCTGGGCTTTGCGCTTGACTGGACGCGTGAATTTGCAACCTGTGATGCCGAATATTACGGCCATGAACAGGCGCTGTTCCTCGACATGTTCGAAGGCGGGCTGGTATACCGCAAGGAAAGCGCGGTAAACTGGGACCCGGTGGATATGACCGTGCTCGCCAATGAACAGGTGATTGACGGCAAGGGCTGGCGCAGCGGTGCGGAAGTCGAAAAACGCAAATTGTCGCAATGGTTTCTGAAGATAACCGACTTTGCTGACGAGCTGATTGAAGGCCTGGGCGAGCTGGATGGCTGGCCCGAAAAAGTGCGCATGATGCAGGAAAACTGGATTGGCAAGTCGCAGGGTCTGACATTTCGGTTCAAACTGGACCGTGCGGCTGGCGGCTTTGATGATATCGAGGTTTTCTCCACCCGCCCCGACACGATTTTTGGCGCAAGTTTCTGCGCGATCGCGGCGGATCATCCTTTGGTGCTGGCATTGGCCGGGCAGAATGAGGATCTGGCCGCCTTTGCCGATGAATGCCGCAAAACCGGTACGGCAGCAGCGGATATTGAAACGCAGGAAAAGCGCGGCTTTGACACGGGACTGACTGTTGTTCATCCGCTTGACCCAGAGTGGCATTTGCCCGTTTTTGTCGCAAACTTTGTACTGATGGATTATGGTACGGGCGCAGTTTTTGGCGTGCCGGCGCATGACCAGCGCGACCTGGATTTCGCGCGCAAATATATGCTGCCCGTGACGCGCGTTGTTGCTGAGGAAGGCGAGGAAGATACGCCGATTCATAACGAAGCCTATACTGGCCCCGGCAATATCATTAATTCAAAATTCCTTGATGGCATGGAAGCCGAAGTTGCCAAAAAAGCCGTAATCGACCGTGCGGAAAGCGAAGGTTGGGGCGAAGGTTCAACAGTTTACCGCCTGCGCGACTGGGGTGTGTCGCGTCAGCGTTACTGGGGTACGCCAATCCCGATCATCCATTGCGACGATTGCGGGCCTGTGGGAGTTCCAAAAGCAGAGCTTCCGGTCAGGTTGCCCGATGACGTGACATTCGACAGGCCGGGTAATCCTCTGGAGCACCATGCGACCTGGAAACATGTGGATTGTCCTAAATGCGGGAAGGCGGCGCGGCGCGAAACCGACACGCTCGACACGTTTATCAACTCCAGCTGGTATTTCCTGCGCTTTGCGAGCCAACCTGACGATAAGCCGTTCGATAAAGACGTGCTCGCCAAATGGATGCCGGTGGCGCAGTATATTGGCGGGATCGAGCATGCGATCCTGCATCTGCTCTATGCCCGTTTCTGGACCCGTGCACTGAAATCACTGGGCAAGGTCGATGTGGCCGAACCGTTTGCCAGCCTTTTCACACAGGGGATGGTAACGCATGAGACTTATTCGCGTGCGCAGGGTGAGGGGAAGGGCGACACATATTACACCCCTGCCGAAGTGGACCGTGATGGCAATGGTGCAAAACTGATCGCCGATGGCGCACCTGTGGAAATCGGCCGCGTCATCAAAATGTCCAAGTCCAAGAAAAACGTCGTCGATCCCGACGAGATTGTCGACCAATATGGCGCCGACGCGGTGCGCTGGTTCATGCTGTCGGACAGCCCGCCCGAACGTGACCTGCCCTGGTCAGAGGCGGGGATTGAAGGCAGCTGGCGTTTCGTGCAGCGGCTGTGGCGGCTGTTTGCACAGATTGATGAGAGTGCCGAAGGCGAAGATAAGGCGGTGGACCGCAAGCTGCACCAGACATTACACGGCGTGGCCGAAGATATTGAGGACCTGTCGTTCAACAAGGCGATCGCCAAGATATTCGAGCTGGTCAACCTGGTTGAAAAAGCGGGCGCCTCTGCCAGCCGCAATGCGGCCATCCGCACGCTGGTACAGATTGTCGCGCCGATGACACCGCATCTGGCCGAAGAGGCATGGGCGATGCTTGGGGGTGACGGGCTGGTTGCTGACGCGCCCTGGCCCGATGTGGACGAAAGCCTGTTGGTCGAGGATGAAGTGACCATCGCGGTGCAGGTGCGCGGCAAGCTGCGTGATACGCTCACTGTCGCCAAGGGCCTTCCCAAAGAGGAAGTGGAAAAACTTGCGCTCGCATCCGAAAAAGTCCAGCGTGCGATGGGCGGGGCCGAGGTACGCAAGGTGATTGTGGTGCCCGACCGGCTCGTCAATGTGGTGATTTAATGCGCATATTGCTCTGTCTTCTGCTACCTTTCATGCTCGCCGGATGCGGGCTGAAACCGCTTTATGCGGGTGGCACGAGCGGCGCGGTTGCACAAAGCCTGGGACAGGTGGAGGTCGCACCCATTGAAGGGCAGGCAGGATGGCTGGTGCGCAATGCGCTTACTGACCGGCTCTCTCCGCTTTCGAGCGGCGGACCGCAATATCTCCTGAAAATCAAG
This sequence comes from uncultured Sphingomonadaceae bacterium, assembly GCA_947497085.1. Taxonomy (GTDB): domain Bacteria; phylum Pseudomonadota; class Alphaproteobacteria; order Sphingomonadales; family Sphingomonadaceae; genus Alg239-R122. The sequence goes on along the minus strand of CANMFE010000002.1, from coordinate 340,530 downwards.
CTGGATGATCGGCTGGAAGGTTTTGGCCTGCTTGCCAATGACACGGTCAGCCGTGAACGCCGCACATTGCGTGCGCGCTATCAGCTGGTCGATGCGGCCACGGGTGAAACCGTGCTCGACGCAACTGCTGGGTCAGATGCCGGCATTGACGTGGTGAGCAGCGAATATGCGACCATCGCGGCGGAAAATACCGCGCTCGAAAACCTGTCGCGCGAAGTTGCGGAGCAGATTGTTGAGCGGCTGTCACTCTTTGCCCGTAAGCGGCCCAAGCAAAACCCATGAAGGTAAAGGCGGCGGATATCCGCGCCGCGATGCGGCAGCCATCACCGGATATTATCTGCTACCTGCTTTATGGTCCGGATGAATCGACGAGCGCGGAATTTGCAGCTGGCCTGGCAAAGGCCTTTGGCGATGATGCCGAACGGGTTGATTTCACCGGGGCTGAGCTAAAAAGCGATCCGAGTAAGCTCGCCGATGAAGCCGCTTCACTGTCGCTGTTTGGGGAAAAGCGCTATATCCGCGTCACCACGCAGGGTGAGGAAAGCCTCGCCGCGGTGGAAAACCTGCTGGCGGCGGACAATGTCATCAATCCCGTGATTATCCAGGCCACAGGTATGACGGATCGTGGCAAGGTGGCCAAGGCCGTTGCCGCTGCCAAAAATGCCCTTGCGTGCATGAACTACCTGCCTGATGCGAATGAAATGGCGGGCATTGTCAGCGAATTTGGCCGTACCAAGGGTGTTAACATCCCGCGTCCGCTGGCGGCGCAGATCGCGAGCTATACCGGCATGGACAGGCGGTTGGCCGAACAGGAGGTGGAGAAAATGTCGCTCTATCTCGACGCTTCGCCCAATGCGCCGCAGGTGGTAGAGCCGGAAATTGCGCTCGCGTTGCGCGCGGAGACTGAGGATGAGGCGATGGGCCCTGTCATCAATTGTGTGCTGGGCGGCAATGTGGGCAAATTGGCGGATGAGCTGGCGCGTATTGACGAGGCGGGCATTTCCGAAGTGGGGCTGGTACTGGCACTGCAGCGCCGCGCCGTACAGCTGGCCCAGCTGGCGGGCAAAATGGGGCGCGGCGGTGACATTCATGCTTTTGTCGAAAATGAGTCGCGGCGCGGGCCGATTTTCTGGAAGGAAAAGCCCGACTATGTCCGCCAGCTCAGCCGCTGGCGCGGCCCTGCGCTGGCGCGGCTCAGCGAACGTCTGATCGACCTGCATGGCCGGATGATGATGAACAGTCAGTCAGGCTCTCAGCTGCTCCGGCAGGAATTGACCGAAATCACCCGCGCCGCCGCTGCCATGGCGCGCTGAACAGGTTATTCGTAATTTGCCGTGATGCGGATGCGGCCGCGATAATGGCCGCTGGCACTGCCATCGACGCGCAATTTACCGCCAAAAGCAAAGGTCAGGCGGCCCGTGGCATCCAGCTGTGGCGCAGCGGGCAATGTGGTTTCCATCGACATAAGCTCGGCCTTGCCGCCGCCCGGCGCACGCAGAGTGACCTGCGCAGGCAATGTGATGCGTATGCCGCGTCCCGGCTCCCCGGTGATGACGGCCTCGCCCGATAGCCACATGCCGCCCAGTCCTTCGACCTCGCCGCGAAAATTGCGCTGGCCATTATAGGGGTCCAGCTCGACCTCGCCGCCGTTTTGTCCTGTCAGGGCCAGCCGGTCAAAATCGAGCGCGGTGGTGATGTTGATATGTAGCGCCTTGTTTGGCTTATTTTCCTTATTATGCTTCGCCTTTTCACTGTCGCTGCAGAGCCTGCACTCGGCCAGCGCATCGGGTGCCGGTTGCATGGCAAGCGCGGCCAGGCCCAAAAGCGCGCGGCAAAAAGAGTGAAAGGGCGGTGTCATGACCATGAATATGCGCCGATTGTTTGAAGATATGGTAAATAAAGCGTTGCGAAGTGATAAAGGAAGCATCATTGCGAGGATGCGAAGCGACGCGGCAATCCAGCGCAAGCACTGAAGCTGCTCTGGATGGCTTCGCATACGCTCGCAATGACATTTGCCTTAACAATTCGGATGACCTCAAGAGGAATCAGTTACCAGGCAAGCCCAGAGCTTTTGCATGCCCCCTTGCGTGCACGGAATAAACACCCAGATATTGCCTATGGATACAAAGAAACTTTCCGATGCCGAATGGCGTGACCGCCTGACTCCCGAGCAATATCATGTGCTGCGCGAAGCGGGGACCGAGCGGGCCTTTACCGGCAAATATAACGACCATAAGGCCGAGGGCAGCTACAAATGCGCAGGCTGCGGTGAAACCCTGTTTGAATCGGATGCCAAGTTTGACAGTGGCTGCGGCTGGCCCAGCTTTACGGTGCCTGCCAGTGGTGAAGCAGTGGAAGAACGGACCGATACCAGCCGCGGCATGATCCGCACCGAAGTGCTGTGCTCTACATGCAATGGCCATTTGGGGCATGTTTTCCCGGACGGGCCGGGGCCAGAGGGCCTGCGTTACTGCATGAACAGCCTCGCGCTTGATTTCGACCCGGAAGAAGAGAAATAAATCGCTGATATAATTGTGTATTTCGATATGCACGAATAACAGGATTCACATATCCGTTTATTTCGCCTATCCCTTGTGCAGCCCGGTTCGTCGCAGCGATAATTTGCATCATTCAGCAAAGGTAAAGGCGAAAACCGGCTTGGTCGTACAGCAGAGGACGACCCAGGGGTAGGATATGGCACGCGTAAAAAAACCGGCAAAGAAAAAGGCAAGGGCGCGCAGTGCTTCTGTGCCCGAGCAAAGCCGGTTCAAGACATGGTTCTGGCGTCTTTTCAAAACCGGGCTGGCGCTGGGTGCCATCGCGCTGATTGGCCTTGTCTCGGCGGTCGGTTTCACCATGTCGTCGCTGCCCAGTTACGACGCGCTCAGGAAATCGCCCAATGGGCAGATGATTCTGGTGCGTGCCAATGATGGCACCGAAATCATGTCGCTTGGCCCCAGCTTTGGGGAATGGCTGGACATAGAAGATATCCCCGATGTCATGAAAGACGCGATGATCGCGGTTGAGGACCGGCGGTTTGAAAGTCATTTCGGCGTTGACCCCTATGGCATGGGTCGGGCCGGGTGGTTTGCGGTAAAAAATTACGGTAGCGGGCGGCGGATGCAAGGTGCGTCCACCATTACGCAGCAGCTGGCGCGTAACATATTCCTCAGCAATAGCTATACATTCTGGCGCAAGGCACGTGAAATGGTGCTGGCGCTGGCAATGGAACGCAAGTTCACCAAGGATCAGATCCTCGAGCTGTATCTGAACAAGGTCTATTTTGGCGGTGGTGCCTACGGCATTGATTCGGCCTCACGCAAGTTTTTCAGCCACCCTGCGACTGAGCTGGATCTGGCCGAAGCATCGATTATTGCAGGTTTGGTCAAGGCACCTTCGCGCTATTCGCCGACCGCCGATGCGCAGGCGGCGATTGATCGCGCCTCCGTGGTGCTGAAGGTCATGCGTGACACGGGCAAGATCAGCGCAGCACAGGCGGCATCGGTCAACCCTTCTGCCGTCAAGCTGGCCCCCGACAAGGCACAGAACAGTGTGCGCTATTTTACCGACTGGGCATTGCCGCAGCTGGACATGCTGCTCCCTGAAACCGATGAGCCGATTGAGGTGTGGACCACGCTGGATCTCAGGATGCAGCGTGCGGCAACCGCGGCGATACAGGCCAATGTGCCCGGCGGTGCGCAGGGCGCGATCGTATCGCTCGACCGCGATGGTGCGGTGCTGGCGATGGTGGGCGGCACCGACTATGTCACTTCCAATTATAACCGTGCGACCAATGCCGTGCGCCAGCCAGGCTCGGCGTGGAAGCTGTTTGTCTATCTGGCGGCGCTGGAGGCAGGTTATACTCCCGAGGATATTGTGACGGATGAAAAAGTCACGATTGACGGCTGGACACCGCGCAATAGCGGCGGGCGCTTTGCGGGCGACATAACGCTGCGCACCGCATTTGCCTATTCGAAAAATACCGTGGCAGCGCAGCTCGGCAATGAGCTGGGTTATGGCACGATTGCCAGCATGGCGCGGCGCTTTGGCGTGACCACGCCGATTAACACCCACCCTTCGATGGTGCTCGGCACATCGGAAACCCGGGTGATTGACATGACACGCGCCTTTGCCGGGGTGAATGCGCGCGGCGCGGCGATCATGCCCTACGGCGTGACCAAGGTGACGACGATCAAGGGTGAGACTCTATATGAAGCCAAGCCCGACCTGACGCAGGTACTCATCCCGCCGCATGTCGCCGCGGGCATTACCGACTTGTTGCAGACGGCGGTCAATACCGGCACGGGCCGGGCGGCGCAAATTGGCCGTCCTGTCGCGGGCAAGACCGGCACGACCAACAGCAACAAGGATGGTTGGTTTCTCGGCTTTTCCAGCGGTATTACCACCGGGGTGTGGATGGGCCGAGATGACGCCAAGCCGGTCAAGAGCCTGCAGGGCGGACGTGCGCCGGCCAAGGCGTTTGCAGATTATATGAAGGTCGCCGTGTCAGGCCGCAAAGTGGAAAAATTCGATACCGAGCTGGTGCTGCCCGAATGGCAGCTGGAGCCTGATGACGAGGCTTATTTCGAAAATCCCGATGACATGATTTTTGTCGATGAATATGGCAATCCGATTGATGTGGACGGCGGTGAATCGCTGCCTCCAGGTCCAGACCTGCCGCCTGTTGAAGGACAGAGGGCGCCCGGTGAATCCGGACCCAGGGTTCTGGATCAGGATTTTATCGACCGCGCGACGGGCAAGACCGAAACGCAGGGCAGGGAAAAACCGGAACCGAAACAGGCTCCGGCGCAGCGTGATCCCGCCCCGCCGCCGCCCCGCAATGAGCCTGCACTGGAAGAAGGCATCTATTAAAAGCGCGCCCTAATCGGCGATGACAGCGTGCAGCGCTGCCCCATGCTGTTTCAGCCAGTCATCTGCCGTGTGGCGGTCGCCCTCGTATAAATGATCGAGCCACGCATAAAATGCTGTACTGTGGTTCATATGCCGCAAATGCGCAATTTCGTGCGCGACGACCGAGCGCCGGATGGTATCGGGCGCCATGACCAGCCGCCAGTTAATGCGTATCTTGCCCGCCTGTGAGCAGCTGCCCCACCGCCGCCGCGCGCTGGATAGCGCGAGCGGTGGGGGCGTAATCCCTGCAACCGCACTATAATCGGCAATATCGGCGGTGATGAGCGTACGCGCTTCTTTTTTGAGCCACGCAGTTACGCGTTTGGCAACATTTTCGCGCGGGCCCCCGACACGGATTTCACCCTTCGCCTGTATGATGCGGCGTGGCCAGCCCTGCCGCCAGCATATTGTTATGGGTTGCCCGCGAAAGCCAATGCTGTTGCCGGGCTCCAGCCGTGCTATGGGTCCGGCTTTTGCAAAACTATTTTCGATCCAGACTGATTTCTGATGGATAAAATCGGTAACCTGCCGCACCGGGACATAGGGCGGGCAGGTGACCTGTATGGCTTGCTGTGCAGGATCGGTGCGCAAAGTGATCGAACGCGACCGGGCGTGCCTGCGCAGCATCAGCGCATATTCGCTGCCATTGATGGTGATATGGCCCGGAACATGCCCCGCAGCAGGGGACTGCAAAGGTGCAGCGATCCGCTCTCTTCGGCGTTTAAAGTTCAGCATCGACAATATGGTGCTCCAGCGGTCCGGCCACAGTCTCGCTTATGACCTTGCCCGCGACCGAATTGCCGGTGTCATGAATGGTCTGACGGCTGTCGCTCACCAGGTAATGCCAGTCCGGCAGCGGCTTGTCTTCCGCGCGCAGCCGGTAAGCGCAGCTCGCCGGCAGCCAGGCTATCCCTTCCAGTTTCCCGGGCGTGAGCCTCAGGCAATCGGGCACAAGCGCGCGGCGGTGCCGGTAATCGCTGCACTGCGCGGTTTTTATATCGAGCAGGCGGCAGGCTACATTTGTCGGATATATGCGGCCTGCATCCTCGTCTTCGACTTTATGCAGGCAGCATTTGCCGCACCCGTCGCACAGCGCTTCCCATTGTCCGCGGTCCAGCGTGTCCAGCGGTTGTTCCCAGAAACGTTCATTACCGGCAGGTTGCATTGCCTGTGTCACCGTGTCCAACGGTCCAGTTCAGCCGCGATTTCCTGCGGCGTGCCGTCATGCGGCAATATCGCAACGGGCTCGCCCTTTGGCCCGTACAGCACGGCCATTTGCGTGTGCGCAACCAGATAACCGCCTTCCTCATTCGGCTCGGTTTTCTCATACAGCACCAGATATTTTTTCGCGACTTCGGCAATTTCCTCCGCGCTGCCCGTCAGGCCGATATAGCGCGGATGGAAAGCGGCCAGATACTGTTTCATCACTTCAGGCGTATCGCGTTCGGGGTCGATACTTACGAATATCGGCTGGATATTGCTGCCACGTTTCGGGTCCTGTTTTTCAAACTGTTTCAGGCCCAGAGCCAGTTGCTGCAGGTCGATCGGGCATACATCGGGGCAATAGGTATAACCGAAATAGAGCATCCGGTACTGGCCATCAAAATCGCTAAATGTAATTTTTTCGCCATCCTGGTTTGTGAGTGTGAAATCACCGCCCATTTTGGCGCCTTTCAGCGGTGCTTCTTCGGTCTGCCCTCCTCCGCTTTCCTGTGCGGTGCAGGCGGAAAGCGCGCATAGCGACAGGCCAAGTGCGACAGGGGCGAGCAATTTTGAGAGACATTTATTCATGACAGGGTCACTCTTGACCTGCTAAGACACGTTATTCAAGGGGGCTTTTCGCGCTCCCTATAATTTCAAATGACTCTTTGCAGGGATTTAATTGATGATTCGCTTTCGTTTCCTTGTGGCATTGCTCGGCATTTTTGCAATGGGCATAACAGTTGTTCCATATGCTGCGCACGCCCAGTTCTCAAAAGGGTATGATTTTTTGAAAGCTGTCAAGGAGCGGGATGGCGCAAAGACAACAACGCTTTTGGACCAGCCCGGCTCGACGCTTATAAACACGCGAGACCTGACAAGTGGTGAGACGGCGTTACATATAGTTGTTGCGCGCCGTGACACAAACTGGGTGGCATTTCTGCTGAAGCGTGGGGCCAATCCTGATGCGCAAGACAATAAAAAAATGACGCCGCTGCTATTGGCTGTACGCTACAGAGATACCGATATTGCGGACTTGTTGTTGCGGCATAACGCCGATGTAAATCAAGCCAATAGTGCCGGTGAAACGCCAATAATCGTGGCCGTTCAGCTGAATGATCTAGCAATGGTGCGTCTGTTGCTTAAAAAAGGTGCCGACGCAGACCAAACGGATAATATTGCAGGCAAGTCAGCTTTGGACTACGCTATGGAAGGCCGCCGCAGGCAAGCGATACTGGAAGCCATTCAGAATGCGGATAAGAACAGCAAAGAAGAAAATATTCAGATTTTTGGCCCGACACTGTAGGCTCAAGCCAATTGTATGGACGGGCGAACTCGACAAATGGAAATTATGCAAGCCCTTTTTACTGCATCGGGATAGTGAAGGCCGGATCAGAAATGCCTGTTAGGCGGCGTATGGCAAGCCTTGCAAGCCGTGCGGTTTCGGTTTTCCGCCGCGCCGGAGCCAGTGCATGGGTGGCGGCAGGCCGCATGATCTCTGCATCATAGGCATCGGCGATAATCAACCCGCTACGTTCCGGGAGAAAATGCGTTCTTTCAAGCAGCGTGGCGTCAAAACCGGGCGGGAGTGCCCAGTAAAACCGGTCGCAATAGTCCAGATATTCGGTCCATTTACTGTCGCCAAGCAAGTCACTGCGCGCGGTTTTTATTTCAACGATAATCAGCTGCCCCTTCGGATCCAGCCCCATAAGGTCGGCCCGCCGACTGTTGCGCAGCGAGACCTCTGGCACAACCCAGATATCATTGCGTGCAAACAGGCGGGACACACCGCGCGCCACTGCCGCGGCACCCGTGGGAGCGGCAAGTGTTTCCGAAGCCGGATCGGGTGCGAGCATGAGAGATGAATCATTCATACCAACAGCTTAGAACAAACAAGGAACAATGCAAGGGGAAATCTCGGCTCTTGCTTCGCTCTAACGGCCTATCAGGGCAAGCAGAGCTTTTTCTGCCAACATATACTCGCGGTACAGGCTATGCGCCGCGGCTCTGTTAAAGCTGTCATCTGCGCGCGCGAACCCTATGGCTTTCAGGCCAACTTCCATAAAGCCGGTCATCGATGCCACATGCCGGTCAAACAGTTTCTGTATGGCATGAGGCCGTGCTTCAAGCGCATCGCATATATCCCGTTTATCGAGCCTTTCAGGTAGCGGGCATTCCCCCCAGTTAGCGACATAAACAGCTATTTCACGCAATTCGAACAGGCGCACCAGGCTCATGGCCGGATCAAATTCCTGCCCCGCGCCCGCCATTTTGCGCCTATGGAGTTCCTGTAGAGCGTTCATGGTTGTGGGATATAGCGGCATGAAGTTGAGATTCCCTAAATACGATTCATGCCCCACGCGGAGCAGAAAACGGGCAGATTTTGCCGTGTCACCATTTTTTTCTTGTGCGATGCAGCAAAAAAAGGCAGCTTAATGTCCGGATAGTGAGCAACCGGCAGAATCGGCAAAGCGATTCAGGACAGAGTATGCCGCTTTCCAAGCAGGCGGGACGATACGCATCGACACGAAAGGAAATTTCATGCGCACGTCCACTTTCGGCCTTATGGCCGCACCACTCGCCATTCTTGTTTCGGCTCCCGCTTATGCGCAGGATGCTGAAATTGACGAACCAGGCGAATCTTCCATTTCCGTATCTGCCAATGTGGCGCTAACCAGCGATTACCGTTTTCGCGGCATTTCATTCTCTGACGGTGATTTTGCCGTACAGGGGGGCGTAGATATTGCCCATGATAGCGGCTTCTATATTGGCACATGGGCATCCTCGATTGAAGACAGCCCGACATTCGGTCATACCGAGCTTGACCTGTATGGCGGTTGGTCCGGAGAGATATCTTCGGGCATTAATGCTGATATCGGACTGCTTTACTATGTTTACCCCAATGGCGAAGACGGCGCGGCGGGGCCTAGCGACTATTTTGAACCCTATGCCTCTATTTCCGGAACATTGGGGCCGGCGGAACTGAAAGTCGGGGCAGCCTATGCCTTTGATGGACAGTCTGCGCTCGGCAATGAAGACAATCTGTATGTCTATACCGATCTGGGCATTGGTGTCCCGAATACACCGATCACGCTGAATGCGCATCTGGGCTATACTGATGGCATATTGTCGCCTGATATTGACCCCGTCACTTTCAGGCAAAGCGGGGCATTTGACTACAGCATCGGCGCCGATTACGCGATCACCAGCAACTTGACCGCTAGTGCGGCCTTTGTGGGTGTCGAGGGGCCATCAGTGGATGGCATTACCGACGACACGGTGGTTTTTACGATCAGCGCAAGCTTTTGACGCGCCACGTCACCTCGCTGAAGGCAGGGGTCTAAGTCAATGGCACTCAGCGCTGTATATAAGACAGGTCCAAACCCTGTCTCAGCTGGCACGGCTCGCATCCACGAGGCGGCGGGTGATGTCCGATTGCGGGTCCGTAATAATATTACCCGCCGGGCCCTGTTCCACAGCCTGTCCCTGATGCAACACGACGATGCGGTGGCACAGTTTTCTGGCCAGCGCGAGATCATGGGTGATGAACAGCATGGCGAGACTTTTTTCAGACTGTAGCTGTTGTAACAGCGCGACTATCTCTGCGCCTATGACGGGATCAAGCGCGGAAGTCGCCTCGTCCAGCACCAACATTTCGGGTGCGCATACCAGCGCGCGGGCAACGGCCACGCGCTGTGCCTGCCCGCCCGATATTTGTGTGGGTCTGCGCTGCATGAATGCGGTGTCCAGACCCACGGTTTCCAGCGCGGCAGCCACGCTTGCATGCTGTTCATGTTTTGTCATTTCGCGGTGCAGATGGGTGAGTGGTTCAGCGACAATATCTTCCACCCGCCAGCGCGGATCGAGGCTCGCTACAGGGTCTTGAAATACGGTCTGAACCGCGCGTTTCTGTGCCTTGCTGCGTTTGCGCGGCAGTGCCTCTCCCCGCCAGAGTATATCCCCGTCTGTCCAGGGGCCGATACCGGCAATGGCTTTGCCAATGCTCGATTTTCCCGAACCTGACCCGCCAACCAGCGCCACCGCTTCACCCGCATGGATGGTCAGGTTGATGGGTTCGACTGCACGGAATGGTTTGCGGAAAATCCCTGCACGCGCATAGTCGACTGCGACATCGCGCACCTCCAGCAGCGGCGGGCCAATGGCGGGCAAGGCGGGCGCGGGATCGTCCAGCTTTGGTGTCGCTTCCCACAGCTGACGGCTATAATCCGCCTTTGGTTTGCGGATGATCTGCTGCGGCGGTCCGCTTTCGACCACTTCGCCCCGGCGCATGATGACGACATGATCGGCATGGCGCGCCACCGATGGCAGGTCATGACTGACCAGCAGCAGGGCCATGCCCCGCTCACGCCGGAGCCTGCCAAGCAGCTCCATGATCTCTCCGCGCAAATGTGCATCGAGCGCCGATGTCGGTTCGTCGGCGACGAGCAGCACCGGGTCGTGCGCAATCGCGCAAGCGATCATCACCCTTTGCCGCTCTCCGCCTGATAGCTCGTGCGGATATTTACGCAGTTTTGCCTCTATATCGGTGAGGCCGACATTTTCGAGCATGGCGGTCAGCGCGCCATGGCCTGGTGCATCACCGCCTGCTTGCATCGCCGCCTCGCGCAGGTGTCGCGCCACGCGCATATGCGGCGTCAGCGCGGTCAGTGGTTGCTGGAATATAAACCCGGCTTTTTGCGCGCGCAGCTGCCGCAATCCGCTTTCGCTGCAACTGGCAAGCTGGGTGCCCTCCAATATGGCCGATCCCTTCATATGCGGCGCGATCAGCCCGAATGGCGCGAGACAGCTGACTGACTTGCCCGACCCGCTTTCCCCGACCAACGCCACGCATTGGCCCGCGGCAATATCGAAATCAAGGCCATGCGATAGCGTGTCCTTACCGACTTTGGCTCCCAGCCCCCGGACGCTGTATATGCTCATGCGAACCGGTCCCGCATCCGTTCGCCCGCCAGTGTCAGGCAGACGAGCAGCAGCACCATGATGCCGCAGGGGAACAGGAGGCCCGCGGGTGCGACATCCATATTGTCCGCGCCTTCCTTCACCAATATGCCGAGTGACGTGAGCGGCTCCTGCACACCCAGGCCCAGAAAGGACAGGAAGCTTTCGATCATGATAAGCTGCGGAATGGTTAGTGTGAGATAAGCGAGCGCAGTACCCGCGATATTGGGCAGGATATGGCGGAATAATATGACATGCCCTGGCGCGCCCGACGCTTTGGCCGCCAGCACAAAGGGGCGGTTTTTGAGCGTCATCACCTGTCCGCGCACAATCCGCGCCATGGTCAGCCATTCGACCAGGCCGATGCCGACAAAGACCAGCAGGATCGAACGGCCGAAAACCACCATCAGCACGATGACGATAAACATGAAGGGAAGCGCGTAAAGTGCATCGACAATGCGCATCATCGCTTCATCTGTGCGCCCGCCGGTCCAGCCCGCCACCGCGCCCCATAACACGCCGACGACCAGCGAAACCAATGCCGCCGCCAGCGCCACGGCGAGCGTGATCTGTGTACCGACCGCGAGCCGTGCCAGCCGGTCGCGCCCGACATCGTCGGTGCCCAGCAGGTGCCCCTCGCTGCCCAGCGGTGCGCGCACACTGTCCCAGTCAATCTCGGCATGGCTGAATGGCAACACGGGCGGCAGCAGCAGCGCCAGCGCCGCGATGATGGCGACAATGGCAAGAGGGGTGCGAACGCTCTTCATGCCCTTCCCTTCATGTCCGTGTCCTGGGATCGAGCCAGCCGTAGAGCAGATCGGCAAACAGGTTGAACAGGATAATCAGCGCAGCATAGAGCGTGATCACCGCCATGATAAGCGGATAGTCGCGGTTGAGTGCGCCCTGCACGAAATAGCGCCCCAGCCCCGGCAGGCCGAACACCGTTTCTATTACCACCGCGCCGGTGAGCAGCCCCGCCGCCGCCGGACCCAGATAGCTCGCCACCGGCACCAGCGCCGGGCGCAGGCAATGGCGGATAATGATCTGCGATTTTGAAAGCCCGCGCGCTTTTGCGGTGCGGATATGTTCCTGCGCCAAAGTGGTGGCGAGGCCTGCGCGCGCGAGTTTCGCAATTGCGCCCGCCACCGGCAGTGCCAGCGCAATAACTGGCAATATCCAAAATTGTGGGCCATTGCCAAGACCGCCCACTGGCAGACAGCCCAGCCAGAGCGCGAAGACCAGCACCAGAAACGGCCCGGTTACGAAACTTGGCAATGCCGTCGCCATTGTGGCTTTCAGCATCAGTATTTCATCGAGCCATCCGCCGGGTCGCAAAGCGGCGAACATCCCCGCCGCCAGCCCGAGTGTCAGTGCAAGCACAATCGCCAGACCGCCAAGTGTCAGAGATATCGGCAGGCTTTGCGCGACCAGTTCGGTCACGGTAAAATCACGGTAGACAAGGCTGGGACCAAAATCGCCTTGCATCATACGGGTGAGGTACAGCCATATCTGTTCATGCAGCGGCAGGTCGAGGCCATAGCTTGCCTCCAGCGCGGCGCGGGTTTCCTCATCCAGCGGGCGTTCGCCATCAAACGGCCCGCCGGGGGCAAAGCGCATGAGCGCGAATGATGCGATCACGACCGCGAGCAGCGTCGGTATAGCGGTCAGAAGCCTGCGGAATATGAGTGCGCCCATAGGCCGGTGAAGATGGCGCAAAGCGCGCGCTATGTCATGCAGAAAGTGTCCTATGGAAAATTGGGTAGTTAACCCCTTTGGACGATTTAGCACCTCCCCCGCTCACCCTGAGCGGATGATCTCTTTTGTCTGATAGGGATAGTTACTGAAAGCTGGCAGAGGTGCTTTAGCGCAGCTGTGCCCGTATCCAACCTAGCACGCCCGTGTCTTTCAGCACTTCATGTGCGCAGTTATGGCCGGGGGCGCCGGTGACGCCGCCGCCGGGATGCGTGCCTGATCCGCACATATACAGCCCCTTGATCGGACCGCGGTAATCGGCATGGCCGAGCATGGGCCGCGTGGCCCAGAGCTGGTCCAGGCTCATACGGCCATGGAAGATATCACCGCCCGCCAATCCGAATTTACGTTCCAGTCCCTTGGGTGATAACACCTGTCGGCCCAATATGGACGCGCGGAAACCGGGCGCATGCTTTTCCACCGTGTCGATTATGGTGTCCGCCGCCGCGTCTTCATGGTCATCCCAGTCTTTTCCGCCCGGCAGGACGGGCGCGAATTGCTGGCAGAACAGGCTGGCGACATGCTGGCCTGCGGGTGCCAGGCTGTCATCGACGGTTGAGGGTATCAGCATTTCGACAATCGGGCCCTGTGACCAGCCATACGCTTTGGCATCGGTGAAAGCGCGGTCCATATAATCCAGGCTGGGCGCGATGATGATGCCGCTTTTATGATGTTCGCCAGGTTCGCTGTGACAGGTGAATTTGGGCAGTTCAGACAGTGCGACATTCATGCGGAATGCGCCTGAGCCGGTTTTGAATCCCTGCATATGCCGGACGAAGGCGGGGGGCAGGTCGGCATTGTCAATCATCCGCCCGTATAGCAGCTTTGGCCCGACATTGGCGATGATGCGTTTGGCCATTACAATTGAGCCATCTACCAGTTCCACACCGTGGGCCTGTCGGTTTTCGGTAATGACCCTCTCCACCGGTGAACCCAGACTGATTTCGATACCAAGCTCGCGGCAGGCATCCGCCATATAGCCGGTAATCGCGCCCATGCCGCCAATCACATGTCCCCATGATCCCTTGTTGCCGTTCACCTCACCAAAGACGTGGTGCAGCAGGACATAGGCGCTGCCCGGCGTGTCGGGGCTGGCATAATTGCCGACCACCGAGTCAAATCCAAAAGCGGCCTTTACCGGATCGCTTTCAAACCATTGGTCCAGCACTTCGCGCGCGCTGCGGGTAAACAGGGCGAGCACTTCGCGCTGCCGTTCGATCGAGAGCCGCATGAATCGCCGTCCCTGCCGCGCTGCATCCACCAGACTGGCCAGTCCGCCGCCGCTACCCGGAGGTGTCTGCAGCGCCAGATCACGCAGCACTTCGGCGGCATCCTCCAGCATATCGTAATAAGCGGGTAGGGCTTCTGCATCGTGCTGTGAAAAGCGTGCAAATTCGGACCTGGTGCGTTCCAGCCCGCCACCCAGTTTCAGGTAATCACCATCCGGCAGCGGCAGCAGGTTTGATATCGGCCGTTCGATCACACGGTAGCCGCGTTTTATCAGGCCCATGTCCTGAATCACTTTGGGTTGCAGCAGGCTGACTGTGTAGCTTGCCACCGAATTGCGGAAGCCGGGGTGAAATTCCTCGGTTACCGCGCAGCCGCCCACCACGCTCCGCGCTTCCACAATGCGCACCTTCATTCCGGCACGCGCAAGGTAAAAGGCGCAGACCAGCCCGTTATGCCCCGCGCCGATAATCAGCGCATCATATGTGCCAGTCTGCTGCGTTCCCATCTGCGGTTATCGCCCTTATCGCGTGGGCACGGGTTTTTCGCCCGAATAGTCGTAAAAACCCTTGCCCGTTTTGCGGCCAAGCCAGCCAGCCTCAACATATTTGACCAGCAATGGCGCGGGGCGGAATTTAGGATCTCCGGTGCTGCCATAAAGTACGGAGATGATGTTGAGACAGGTGTCGAGGCCGATAAAATCCGCCAGCGTGAGCGGCCCCATCGGGTGGTTCAGCCCCATGGTGATCGCGGTGTCGATATCGGTGATATTGGCCACGCCCTCACCCAGTGCGAAACAGGCTTCATTCAGCATCGGCATCAATATGCGGTTGACGATAAAGCCCGGCGCATCATTGGAATGCACGACTTTCTTGCCAATGGCGCCCGCGTATTTTTCAACTGTTTCCACCGTATTGTCCGATGTGGCAAGCCCGCGGATCAGCTCGATCAGGCCCATGATTGGCACCGGGTTGAAAAAATGGACCCCGACAAAGCGCGCCGCATCGGGGCTGGCCTGCGCCATGCGGGTGATGGGGATGGAAGATGTGTTGGATGCCAGGATTGCCTGATGACCCAGCACCTTGCCCACTTCGTCAAAAATCTGGCGCTTGATATCCTCGCGCTCGGTCGCGGCTTCGATAATCAGCCCGGCATCGGCCATGGGTGCATATTCACCAACCGGCTGAATGCGTGACAATGCGGTTTGCGCCACCTTGGCCTCAATCTTTTCCTTGTCGACCAGGCGTTGCAGCTGCTTGCCGATAAAGCCCTTGGACTTTTCCGCTATGTCCAGACTGACATCGGAAAGATAGACATTATAGCCCGATTGTGCGCTGACCTGCGCGATGCCTGCGCCCATTTGCCCGGCACCGATAACTGCGACTGAATGCATGAATTTTATCCTTTTTGAAAACCGCCATGGTGAATAATAAAGGTGTCTAGTCGAAACCGGGATTATGCGCTAGACTATTGATATGTTCACCGCGCTCATTCTTGCCGCCTCTGCTGCTGTGGCAGTGCCGCAGCCTGGTGCCGTCAAGGTGTACCGCGACTGGTATGCGGCCTGCGACAATGGTGCGGCGTGTGAAGCAGGCTCCATGTCCGATGGCACAGACACTGCATTGCGCGTCGTGCGCTTGCCGGGACGCGGTGGGATGCTGCGGGTCAGTATATCCACCATGCCCGCCGCCGCAAAGGATGTTGCTTTACTGGTCGACGGACGTGAAGCGGCAAGAGGCTCGCTGGACAGCGAAGGCATATTCTTCATGGGCGGCAGCGACAGCCTGAAAATAGCGCGCATGCTGGTGCGTGGGCGCACGGCGACCATTATGAACACGGGTACGGATGCTGTGGGTGATGGCGTGCTGGCGCGCATTTCGCTCAGGGGATCTGCTGCCGCAATGGGCTATATTGATGCACGGCAGAAAAGGGCGCGGACCCGCACGGCATTGTCAATCAAAGGCCGCCACCGGGAGAAGGACTGGGCTCCTCAGCTCCCGCTTATTACGCAACAACCTGCGGCGCGGATAAAGAAACTGCCAAGGGAGAAACAGTTGGCCGCACTCGCGAAAAAAGCGGGCTGCGAAGAACAGCGCGCACTGGGATACGCCAAGGATCAGGTTTATCCATTGGCGCGGCAGGATGGCCGGGATATTGTCGTCGCGCTTATCGCCTGCGGATCGGGCGCCTATAATTTCATGAGCAAGGCCTATATTGGTGAGCGGCCATCAGGCAAGGGCCGCAGCGACTGGCGCTTTCGCAGTGCGCCGTTTGACTATAATCCGGGCGGCGGTTTTTCGGATGATGGCTCGCCGGTACTGGTCAATGCGTTTTTCAATGTAGAGGACGGCATATTGGGCAATTATGCCAAGGGGCGGGGCCTTGGCGATTGCGGCTCATCACAAAGCTATGTGTGGGATGGCACGCGCTTCCGTCTTATCGAAGCCACCAACATGCCTAAATGCCGCGGTGTATGGCAGTGGCCGACCACCTGGCGTGCGCAGGTCAAACGCGAGCTGAAGCAGCTGGCACGGGTATATTGATTTTCAAATAGCGCTGCTCTTAAGAGGGAAACGTCATTGCGAGCGGCGCAGCCGCGCGGCAATCCAAGGTGGCAGACGTAGTCTCTGGATTGCTGCGTCGCTTTGCTCCTCGCAATGACTAAAGGGACAAGGCGGAGATACTGACAGCTTCACGATGAGCGGAATTGGTTGAAGGTGATAATTGCTGTTTTATTTCACGGGGCGGTGTTGAACGGCGTGGCCTGGGCCAGGATCAGCGCGAAATAGTCTTGTGGGTCGGTCCATTCGCCAATCGGTGCCCATCCTCCCGCGCGCAGCAATAGCCGGGCGTCGCGTTCTCCATATTTATGGCTGTTTTCGGTATGGATGGTTTCGCCTTTCGCCATATGAAATGGTTGTCCGGCGACGTGAAAACCCATGTCCTCCTGTGCCTCCAGATGCATTTCGATACGCGCATAATTGTCATTCCAGCGGGCGACATGCCGGAATTTGTCCACCGGAATATCGCCCTCCAGCTCTCGATTGATCCGGGTGAGCAGGTTGAGGTTGAACGCCGCCGTGACGCCCGCCGCATCATCATAGGCGGGGACGAGGATATCCTCGGACTTTACCCGGTCCATACCGATCAGCAGCATCGCATTTTCACCCAGCGTCCGGCGCATGTTTTTCAGCAGGTCGACTGATGTGCGCGGCACCATGTTGCCAATTGTGGAGCCGGGGAAGAAACCGAATTTGGGGCTGTCCTGAACAGCTTCGGGCAAGTGGATGTCACCCATAAAATCGGCCTCGACCGGAATGATATCCAGGCCGGGAAACTCTTCCTGTAAGGCGGCAGCGGAATCGCGCAGGAAATCACCGCTAATATCTATCGGCACATAGGCGGATGGCTTTACCGCGCGCAGCAGGTGCGGCGTTTTGGTGGAGGAACCCGAGCCGAACTCGACAACCACTTTCCCGTGCCCGCCCATATCGGCAATTTCACCGCAATGTTTTTCCAGCAGCGCGGTTTCGGTGCGGGTGGGATAATATTCGGGCAGATCGGTTATATCTTCGAACAGTTCCGAACCTGCGCGATCATATAGCCAGCGTGCCGGGATGGCGCGGCGCGCGCCCCGGAAACAGGTCAGGATATCACGGCGAAAAGCGGGGTCCACCGCACGGGCGGCACTGGTTTGTTGCATGTCACTCATGGAAATCTGCTTTTGCAGTTGCGGGGAGGAAAGGCGAAAGTCAAAGGTCTTTGGCAAGCCGCAATCCGGTGAATTGCCAGCGCTGGTGCGGGTAAAAGAAATTGCGGTAACTGGCGCGGATATGGCCTTCGGGCGTAGCGCAGCTGCCACCTTTCAGCACGAACTGCCCGCTCATGAACTTGCCATTATATTCGCCAACCGCGCCTTTGGCGGCGCGAAAGCCGGGATAGGGGCGGTACGCGCTACCGGTCCATTCCCACACATCGCCGAACATCTGCCGCATGCCGCGACCATCACCATACATGCTCACTGGGCGGACTGACCCGTATTCGTTCAGGAAATTGCCTTGGCTCGTGTCCTGCAACGCTGCCGCGTTTTCCCATTCCGCTTCGGTGGGCAGCCGCGCCCCGGCCCAGCTGGCATAGGCATCGGCTTCATACAAGCTGATATGTGTGACGGGTGCATGCGGATCGACCGGATGATCGCCTGTCAGTGTAAACCACCACCAGCTACCATTGTCCTGTTTTTCCCAATATAATGGCGCTCTGATTGTATTCTCCTGCACCCAGGCCCAGCCATCTGACAGCCAGTGCTGCGGATTGTCATAGCCGCCATCTTCGATAAACTCTATCCATTCCGCGTTGCTCACCGGGCGGCTGGCAAGGGCGTGCGGAGCCAGCAAGGTTTCATGGTTTGGCCCCTCGCAATCAAAGGCAAAGCCGTCACCGTCATGGCCAATCTTCACAATGCCGCATGGGCCTTCTATCCACTCAAGCAGGGTTTCGGATGATGTGTAGCGGTCATCATCGCGCGCAAACATGGCGGGCTTTAACGGGTTTTGCGCGAACATGTGCTTGATGTCAGTCATCAGCAGTTCCTGATGCTGCTGCTCATGGTTCAGACCCAGTATGACAAGCTGTTCGGCATTGCCCGGATTCTCAAGCAGCGTGCGCATCGCTTTGTCGACATGGGCGCGGTAGCGTAATATCTGCTGCAGCGAAGGCCGTGTTATCATCCCGCGCCGCGCCCGGGCATGGCGCTGTCCCTCGGCCTCGTAATAGCTGTTGAACAGGAAATGGTAATCAGGATCGAACGGCTGGTATTCCGGGGCATGGTCGCGCAAGATAAATGTTTCAAAAAACCATGTGGTGTGCGCCAGATGCCATTTGGCGGGCGAAGCGTCTTCCATAGACTGCACAGTCGCATCGGCATCGGACAGCGGCGAAGTCAGTGCGATGGTCAGCTGTCGAACACGGCTATATTGTGCGGCGAGCGGAGGCAGGGGCAGGTCATTGTCCCTCAGTCCTTCATGCCTGACCGGTACTATATGCGCGTCATTATCAATCGGTCTTTTCCCAAACTGCTTCAACAGAACATTGTGCGAACATTTTGCCGCGCGTCAACTGTTAATTTCACGCCATGCTGATGCAGTAAACGACGTAACGGGCAAAAAGATTTATATATTCAGCGCGAACCGCCCGGCACCCATAGCGGATCGCCGCTGTCACGGTTCAGATAGCGGGCGAGGACAAACAGATAGTCGGACAGGCGGTTGATATAGGCGCGCACCTGCGGGTTGATAGGCATGTCTTCGGATGCGGCGGCTATCGTGCGTTCGGCGCGGCGGGCAATGGCGCGGGCCACATGGACGGCCGCTGCGGCTTTGCTGCCACCTGGAAGGATAAAACTGGCAAGGGGTTCCAGCGCGTCATTCATCACATCAATTTCGTTTTCAAGCCGTTCTACCTGTGATGGTACAATACGCAGCTCCATGTCGGATGGCTCAAAATTCGCGTCATCCTGTGCCGGGGTTGCAAGGTCAGCGCCCAGATCAAACAGATCATTTTGAATGATGCTGAGCTGGCTCGCCGCCTCGCCCTTGTCCATTTCGACTATGGCCACACCGATTACGCTGTTCAGCTCATCGACATCACCGATCGCTGCCATGCGTGGATCATGCTTGGCAACACGCGACCCGTCGACGAGGCCGGTTGTGCCGTCATCGCCGGTCCGGGTGTATATTTTGTTGAGCTTGACCATCGTTCGCCTCCGCTCCGATATTCAGCCGTTCAGGCGCGGGTGGCCATCATCAAAATGACCAGCGCGACCACAGCCAGCGCCTGATACTTGATGCGGTTGAACATCATCTTGTTTTGCATCTGGTGCGATTTGCCGACGCCATCGGATTTCAGATCCTCTTCCGTCATGCGCATAAATGCAATGAGACCACGCACCAGCGATATGACCACCATGACCACCAGCGCGACTATGACTATGATAAGAAATGTCTGCATGCGCCCAATTTAGGGACTATCGCGCGAAATACCAGCGGGAAATATGCCGCTGCGCAGATCATCTGCCAATTGCCGTCCATCTGCCGCGTCCAGACGCAGCTCAGTAAGCGACGGCGCGTCTTCGCTTTTCGACAGTTTCCGTCCATCCTCCCCCGTCAGCAGCGCATGATGATAATAGGCGGGTACGGGCAGGTCCAGCAGCGTCTGCAACAACCGGTGGATATGCGTGGCGGTGAACAGGTCCATGCCGCGCACAATATACGTCATGCCGTCTGCCGCGTCATCTAACGTAGCGGCGAGGTGATAGCTGGCGGGCGCGTCCTTGCGCAGCAATATCACATCGCCAAATGCTTGCGGGTCGGCTTTTACTTCCCCGGCGTATCCGTCATGCCAGTGCAGCGGCCCGGCAATCTCCGCAGCGCGCGCCATATCGAGCCGCCAGCCATGCTGCTTTGACAGGTCGGCCTTGCCATCGCGGCAGGTGCCCGGATAGACGGGACCTTCCAGCCCTTCTTTGTGCGTGGCGGCCCTGATTTCGGAGCGGGTGCAGCTGCACGGATAGAGCAGCCCCATATCGCGCAATTGGCCCGCTGCCGCTTCATAGCTCTCCAGCCGTGCCGACTGGAACACTGGCTCCGCATCCCATGTCAGGCCCAGCCAGGTGAGGTCCGCCAGTATCGCTTCGACAAATTCCGGCCGGCTGCGGCCCGCATCTATATCCTCGATGCGCAGGTGGAATTCGCCATCCGCTGCGCGCGCCATATCATGCGCAAGCACGGCCGAGAGCGCATGGCCCATATGCAGATATCCATTGGGACTGGGGGCAAAGCGGGTTCTCATATGCCTCCTTGCCGCCTCTTATTCCGGCACCGCTCACCCTTCGACAGGCGCAGGGTGAGCGGAAATAGAATGGCGCATAGCCAGAACAGGCACCTATACCACCTGTAGAGTGATGCATTTGCCACACTATCCACATATTGTGGCACAGGCCATCTTGACGGTGATAGGGTGGTCATGTTCATAGTTTCTTGCATATTGTCATGCCCGTGTCATGAAAATGATTCATCCGGGGTTTGACAGCAAGATAGGCAAGCGAAAGGATGTGCGCATAAAGCATGTTTGATCTGGACCAGCTGAAGCAGAGTGGCCGCGATATGGCGGCTGATGATGCGAACCCCCCGCGCTTTGACCAGAGCCCTGATGAGCTGCGCCATCCTGACAGTTGCCCCGCGCTGGTCCTCAATGCCGATTACACGCCGCTCAGTTATTATCCGCTCAGCCTGTGGCCATGGCAGACATCGATCAAGGCCGTGTTCCTGGACCGTGTCAATATTGTCAGCAGCTATGATCGCATGGTGCACAGCGCGTCGATGGAAATGCCGATCCCGTCGGTGATTGCACTCAAGGATTATGTGAAGCCGTCCGAGCATCCGGCATTTACGCGGTTCAACCTGTTTCTGCGCGACAGTTTCCTGTGCCAATATTGCGGTTCTGGAGACAATCTGACCTTCGACCACATCATCCCGCGGCGGCTGGGCGGCAAAACGACATGGGAAAATGTCTGCGCCGCGTGCAGCCCATGCAATATGAAAAAGGGCGGCCGCACGCCGCAGCAGGCGCATATGCAGCTGCGCGAGCGTGCGATCAAACCCACGACGTGGCAATTGCAGGACAAGGGCCGCGCCTTCCCGCCCGGCTACCTCCACGAAACCTGGCGCGACTGGTTATACTGGGATATCGAACTGGAGGCTTAGGGCGGCGTAGGTTCACAGCATGTGCTTGCTTCCATCTAAAGCTGCGTATTTTTGGCGGAGGCATCTACGAAACGAGTGGCCTAAGATCACATCCATTATTCACCACCCGTCACCCTGAACTTGTTTCAGGGTCCATTTACCAGTCATAGAACTGTGTCCAGAAGAGAAATGGATGCTGAACCAAGTTCAGTATAACCGTTAAAGCAATTGAAAATGTTCTTGTTTTATTCTAAATATAAAAGAAGTTTCATCAGAGGCATTAAAAGATCATGGACATTAGCAGCGGCTTGATAACAACTTGGAAACGTAATACGTCGAAAATAGTAAGCTGGTTCCCCAAACGCGAGACCGTTCGTACCACAGGTGATGCACTTAAATACCCAGAAGAATTTGAAAAATCTAAAAGAAACATGTTGGCCTATGCCATAGCTGGATTTCTAGTCAGCCTTTCTGTACTTTTTGGCAATTCGCCCACAGATGGAGTGAAGTTATTTTTTACTTCAGTTGAACTGCCGCATGCAGTTGTGATCATACTTATATTGATTGCTTTATTGTATACGTATCAGGCTTATGCATACAATGTACGTAAAATTCGCGCACTTGGATCTGAGGCTGGGCACAGTGATGCAGCCAAAAACCTTGACGCTAGGTTGGTAGAGTTTGAATTAGTTTTTAAGGAATTGCATGAAAAGACTGTGTCTGCTGCCAAGTCTTTTGAACCCCTTAAAATCGATAATGTAGATGATATGATGATAACCTACGCTAATCGAAATGTTTTAAATCAACTTGAAAAACAAAAAGATTTTGGCGATCCAGATTTTCATATGGTCATAGACAACATATCTTCCAAATTTCAACAGAAGATACAAGCCTTCGAAATGGAGATTATGGAGGATAATTCCAGTTATGTAGTTGTTAAACATAATGATTATGAAAAAATTGGAAATTATATAACAGAGGTGGCAACGGAAGTCAGAAACGCATCCTTAAATTTTGCTATTGGAGCCATCACTCAGATTAAGCACAATGTGAATAATGCAATTGAAAATAATGATAAGAATTTGGATGCATTAATCCAGAAAAAAAGCGCTCTAGAAAAAACATCTCAAAAAATTAACGAAATTAGAAATAATTTTTCCATTCTGAGTGAAAGTATAATCAAAGATGACAAAGTCAAGTTTGAGAGACACGATGTCTTTTACCCTACTTTGATGTTCTGGTCATCTATCATTACAAGCATAGCAGCATTAATTGCACTGTTCATCAGCACCAACTATTCAATTATCACGTAACTCTACAACTCCGTCCGCAAACTCCACAATTCCGGGAATGCCCGTTTGCTGAGCGTGCTTTGCAGGTAGCTGACGCCTGCGGTGCCGCCGGTGCCCATTTTTCCGCCGATAATGCGTTCGACGGTGATGACATGCTTGTGCCGCCATGTGGCCATCGCATCGTCCAGATCGACCAGTTTTTCGGCAAGCTGGTATAGCTCCCAATAGCGTTCGGGGTCGCGGTACACGGTGAGGAATGCGGCCTCAACAGCTTCTGACGGCTGATAGGGCTGGCTCCAGTCGCGCTCGAGATGGCTTGTCGGAATGTCGAAGCCCGCCCGTGCCAGCGCGGCGATAGTGTCGTCCCACACACCGGGGCTTTCCAGCGCGCGGCGCATGGCTTCGCGCGCGTGCGGCCGATCTTCCTGATATTTCAGGAAACCCCTGTCTTTCAGGCCGAGCATATATTCGACCGTGCGGAACTGGTCCGACTGGAAACCGCTGCTCGGCCCCAGCCCTTCACGGAAACGGGTGTAATCGCTTGGTGTCATGGTGGAAAGCACGTCCCAGCTAAGTGTCATCACCTGCTGGATACGGCTGACCCGTGCCATCGCCTTGTAAGCGGGAACCAGATGATCCGCCGCCACTTGTGCCTTGGCAAGGTGCAGTTCGCGGATAATCTGTTTCAGCCACAGTTCCTTGGTCTGGTGGATGATGATGAACAGCATCTCATCGCCGCAGGTCTCTTCGCTGCCGCTTTGCGGATATTGCGCGGAGAGTACCGTATCCAGGTCCAGATAACGGGCATAGGTCATGGGGTTTTGGGTGTTGGTATCTTTGGCCATAGGCATATGTAACGCCGCTATGCGGATAAGCAAAGGCTTTACCCGTCTTAATCATGACAACGATGACATAATAATAAAACTGCGCCATTTACCCCCTTGACCGAATCTATATTGCGGTGCAGCATGGCGTATATGAACACACCGGCCTCCCCCATCTCGCAAAATCCCGATATCCGCTATCTTGGCAAGATATTGGGGGATGTCATTCGCGCCTATGGCGGGGACAAGCTGTACCGCCAGACCGAATATATCCGCTCGGCAAGCGTTGATCGCTATCGCGGCATTGCCGGCGCGGATGGCGAAGAAGGCGCGATTGATACTGGGCTGGATGCGCTCAGCCTGGACGACACGTTGTCCTTTGTACGCGGTTTCATGCTGTTTTCCCTGCTCGCCAATCTGGCCGAGGACCGGCAGGGCGTGGCGCGCGAGCAGGGCGCGACGTTTGCCGAGGCGGTGGAGAAGCTGAAATCCGAAGGCGTCGATGACCGCGCGATCAGCACGCTGCTTGACCATGCGCTCATCACGCCGGTGCTGACGGCGCACCCGACCGAGGTGCGCCGCAAGTCGATTATCGATCATAAGACGCGCATTGCCGCGCTGATGCGGATGCGTGATGGCGGCGCAGAAACCACGGAAACCGGTGATGTGATTGAGGAAGCGATCTACCGGCAGGTGGCGCTGCTATGGCAGACGCGGTCGCTGAGGCAGGAAAAGCTGTTTGTCACGGACGAGGTTGAAAATGCCCGCACCTATATGCGCGATGTTTTCCTGCCGGTGCTGCCCGCGCTTTATGCGAAATGGGAGCGCGTGCTGGGTGAACGCCCGCCCAGTTTCCTGAAACTGGGCAGCTGGATTGGCGGCGACCGGGATGGTAACCCGTTCGTGAATGCCGAATCCTTGCGCTATGCCTTGGCCCGAAGTGCGGAATCGGTGATTGGCCATTATCTGGAAAGCGTACATGCGCTGGGTGCGGAACTCAGCATTTCCACGCGGCTGTCGAACACACCTGATGACGTGCTGGCATTGGCCGAAGCAAGCGGTGATGATGCGCCGAGCCGCCGGGACGAACCCTATCGCCGGGCACTGTCGGGCATCTACGCGCGGCTCAGTGCAACGCATGAGCGACTTACTGGCAAGCCCAGCGCGCGGCCCTCAAAGCTGGCGGCGGAGCCCTATGCATCGCCCAGGGGCTTGCGCCGTGACCTGGTGATTATCGCAAACGGCCTTGCTGCGGATGGTGACGGCACGTTGGCCAGCGGGGGCGCGCTCGGCCGGATTATCCGTGCAGTCGAAACCTTCGGTTTTCACCTCTCCACGCTTGACCTGCGCCAGAATAGCGATGTGCATGAGCGCGTGGTGAGTGAATTGTTCGCTGCCGCCGGTGTCGAGGCGGACTATGCCGCACTGGATGAGGCGGCGCGGGTGGAACTGCTGCAGTCCGAGCTGTCGCACAATCGCCCGCTTGCCGACCGCTGGCACAGCTATTCCGAAGAAACCACCAAGGAACTCGGCATTATCCGCGCCGCTGCCGAAGCGCATGCGCTATACGGCCCGGCGTGCATCACCACATATAATATCAGCCAGACCGAAAGCGTGTCGGACATGCTGGAAGTCTATGTGCTGCTGAAGGAAGCAGGGCTGTACCGTGCACCGGCGGGCAAGGAAACCCGGCCCAGGGCGGCGATCATGTCGGTGCCGCTCTTTGAGACGGTTGCCGACCTTGAAAACGCACCGCAGACAATGCGCGCTTTCCTGTCGCTCGATGTGCCGAAATCGCTGGCGCGGCAGCGCGGCTATCAGGAAGTGATGATCGGCTATAGCGATAGCAACAAGGATGGCGGCTATATCACCTCGACATGGGAACTGCACCAGGCCAGCCTCGCGCTGGCACCGGTGTTCGAGGAGGCCGATATCCGCATGCAGCTGTTTCATGGCCGCGGCGGTGCAGTCGGGCGCGGCGGCGGGTCCGCCTTTGGCGCGATCCAGGCGCAGCCGCGCGGCACCGTGCAGGGGCGCATCCGCATCACCGAACAGGGCGAGGTGATTGCCGCCAAATATGGCACAGTCGATGTTGCGATGACCAATCTGGAAGCGATGACATCGGCGACTTTGCTGGCTTCGCTGACGCCGGAGAAACTGGCCGCCGCGGACAAAAAGCGGTTTTCGGATGCCATGACGCAGTTGTCGGCGCGTGCGTTCAAAGCCTATCGCGGACTGGTGTATGAGACGGAGGGCTTCAATACATTCTTTCGGCAGATGACCCCGATTGCGGAGATTGCCGGTCTGAAAATCGGATCGCGCCCGTCGAGCCGCAAGAAAAGCATGGCAGTAGAGGATTTGCGCGCCATACCCTGGGTGTTCAGCTGGGCACAGGCACGCGTGATGCTGCCCGGCTGGTATGGTGTCGGGCAGGCGCTGAATGAATTTAAGGACAAACAGCTACTGCGTGACATGGCGGCGGGCTGGCCATTTTTCGCCGCAACACTCGCCAATATGGAAATGGTGCTTGCCAAATCCGACATGACCATCGCGGCGCATTACAGCGGACTGGTCGAGGATTCCGGGGCGCGCGAGACAATTTTCGGACGCATTAAAAGCGGTTGGAGCCTGGCGCATGATGGCCTGCTGGATGCTACACAGCAGACGCATCTGCTGGAGAAAAACACGCCGCTTGAAAACTCGATCCGGCTGCGATTGCCCTATATCGAACCGCTCAATCTTTTGCAGATCGAACTTATCAAACGCCACCGCGCGGGCGAGGATGATGAGCGTATATCAGAAGGCATACAGCTATCCATCAACGCGATAGCCACCGCGCTCAGGAATAGTGGGTGAAAATTGAATCCTTATAAATTATTGCAAACATATTTTTTATGGTTATGCTTCTTATATAAAGATAAGAAATTTATTTCGGGTGCGAAGTTTGTTTGAAAACGGAGGTGCACCATGATTAAGATATATATTTCAACATTTATTTTATCGGCATTATACTTACTTGGCTTTCCGGCTCAGATGCACACTGCTGCTGCGTCATATATTCAGAATTCATCAGTGTCTGGAGAGAGATACTCACCAAAGCAATGCCGACAATCTGCAATTGCATTGGCCAAGAAGAAGCCCGGTCAATCGGAAACCGCTGAAAGCAAGGCTCTCTATAAAATCTGGTCGAGCGCCTCATGCAGGGAATACCGCGACAGTGTGGCGTTTAATGTAGAGCCAGAAATGCGGGACATTGATGCTATGCTAAAGAAAAATGGCATTGATATTGATACGGAATTATCTGCACGTGTGGCAGAGTGCCCTGACAGCGTCGCAAAGGAATGGGCAAAGGCGACCGCAAAAATGCGTTCCAAGAACACAATCGAAGGCATGCTTGCAAGATGTAGGCACAATGCGCGTATAGAACTTTATGCGAAAGCCATCAATAAATTTAATCTCGATCGGCAATCACCGGATGAAATAGAGGCTGCGAAAAGACGACATCAGATCAGGATGAATGAGTATGAGAAAAAGAAAAAAGAGTGGGCCGCCAAGATCATTGCAGACCGTGCTGAGTATGAGAGGAAATATGCAGAATGGCAGAAGGCCGTCAGATTGTGCCGTGCCGGAAACAGTAGCTATTGCAAAAAATAGGCCAGCAAGGGCTTTTTAGTGTGTATAGCCGTTTAATCTCTTGCGAATAAATATCAAGAATAACACTATAAACACGCACAGAAATAGCAGACAAGTAGCGAATAGAAATTAAAGAGTTTATGGATATGTACAGAATAGCAGCGATACTTATCGGTCTGGTTGCGGCGCTTCATTTCTATATAGCTTGGTTTGAAATGTTTGCGTGGACAACGCGCGGGCCGAAAGTGTTTTCCAGTTTTCCTGTGGAGTTGTTTGAACCGACCAAAGCCATGGCTGCCAATCAGGGATTGTATAACAGCTTTCTGGCTATTGGCCTCACCTGGTCACTGTTTATCAAAAACCCTGATTGGCGTTTTAAAGTTGCGGCGTGCTTTTTGTTGTTTGTCGCCGCAGCCGGTATTTTCGGGGCCGCTACCGTGTCGCAGCGGATATTTTTTGTGCAAACCGTTCCGGCAGCAATTGCATTGCTGTTTGCTTATCTGGCCTATCGAAAAGCGGCTTGAAATAAGCCGGATTACAACCGCTCAAACCGCACTTTCAAACCGTCTTTCGGTTGCGGGATCGGCCAGGCCTGCCATTTGGGGTCATAGCCATCTTCCACCACCACGCGGTTTTGCGTCAGGATATGGTGCATCAGGATTTTGATCTGCATATAGGCGAAATGCAGACCCAGGCACATATGCGCGCCGCCGCCAAAGGGGACCCACGCAAATTTGTGCCGCGCACGGACCTGTTCGGGCGTAAAGCGCATCGGATCGAATTTATACGGATCAGGCCAATGCTCCTCCATCAAATGGGTGAAACCCGCACTGATACCGACAGGGGTTCCTGCCGGAACATGCTGCCCGGCAAATTCGAAATCACGTAGCGCGCGGCGCGGGGTAGAGGGTACGGGCGGGATAAGGCGAAGCGCTTCCTTGAACGCATATTCCGTCAGCTCCAGCTTGGCGAGATCATCATAGGATAGCGGCTGTCCCGGTGTGCCAACCGCTATGCATTCCTGGCGCAGTTTTTCCTGCCAGCGGGGATGCTGGGCAAGCAGGAGCAGCAGTGATGTCGCTGACGATGTAATGGTGTCATGCGCCGCCATCATCAGGAAGTTCATGTGATCGACCACTTCGTCCGTGGTCAGCAGTTCGCCATTGTCATGGGTGGCGCGGCAGAACTGGCTGAACATATCTGGCCCCTGCTGTTCACGGCGTTTCTGCACTTCAGGGGTGAAATAATCGACCAGATAATTGCGGCCTGCCACGCCGCGCCCCATTTTGGTGAAAGGCATCGGGCGGCGCACAACACCGATGGATGCCTGCACCATGTCGACAAAGGCTTTGTTGATTTTGTCGGCTTCCGGCCCCCAGGGAATGCCCAGAAAGCTGGTCGCGGCCAGGTCGAGGGTGAGTTTCTTGACTTCGGGGTAGAAGCGCAGGTCCTGGCCTGACCATTCATCCACACGGCTCATAATGCCTTCATTCAGCTTTTCGGCATAGTGGCGCATAGGGCCAGGCTTGAAAGCAATGGAAAGCGCCTTTCGATCGGCGCGGTGGTGGTCAAAATCCATCAGCATCAATCCGCGCGGGAAGAGCAGATTCAAAATCGGCCCCCAGCCCTGTTCGCTCGAAAACAGTTTGTCGCGGTCGAAAAGCACCAATTCATTGGCCTCCGCGCCCAGCATGCCGACCTGTGTGCGGCCAAAACTGTTGATGCGGTATATCGGCCCGTATTTCCGGTACATTTCAAAACCGAATTTATACGGATCTTTCAGCTGGCGTAGGGTCACCCCGAAAAACGGAATGCCTTCCTCACCGGGAATGGCCATCAATGCGTCCTGGTCCTGTACCGGTGTCCAGTGCGGATTTCCTGCGTCGGTATATGCATGAGCGGTGGCCATAATATTTTCTTCCGTAACGCATGAATGTTTAATCGAACGTTTAAATAACAACTGACACCGATGTTAGCAAGCGGTTCCGCAGCAAGGCGCACTGCTAAAAATTGTTTACATCTATGTTCATGCACAATTCAACTCGTCGTGCTATACCAACAACATAACTTTGATTGCCTCTTCGAATCGCCGTTATCGCGCGCATGGGGCGTATCCTTCGGGAGGGATAAATGACAGCATCCAACCTAATCCGCGCAGCCGCGCTGGCCGTGTCGACCATGAGCCTGAGCGCGTGCGCCTATTACGGCGAAACCGGTTATTATGACGATGACGGATATGAATATGGCGCGAGGGGCGGTTATTGCGACGGCTATGACGCCTATGATTATTATTATGACTGCGACTATCGCGGCGGCTTTGCCAATATCGGTTTTGGCGGTGGCTATTATGACAATTATTATTATCCCGGCTATGGTTTCTATATATTCGACCGGCGTGGCCGTCGTTATGTGATGCGTGACTATCATCGCAACTATTGGGGCCGGGAACGCTATCGTTATTATGCCGGGCGGCATGGGTGGCGCTATAGCCGTGATGGCCATCGCGGCAAATATCGTGACCGCACCCGGTGGACAGCCGAAGAGCGGGCCCGGTTTGAGGAACGTCGCGAACACCGCCATGCGAAACGCGACCGCCGCAAAGGCGAGTTTGGCAGCGCACCGGTCAGGGCTGTGCGCAGGCATCTGGAAGGGGAAGCAAAAGACAGGCGTAGGGGCAAGAATGCTGGCATAGTAGGTGAGCGGGGCGATGGCCTGCCCACCCGTGCCGGTCGCCGCAGCAAAAACTCTGCCGCGCCGGTACGCTCGCGTACCGATAGCTCTGCTGTGCGTGGCAAACGGCAAGAACGCAAGGTGAATGTGCCTGCGCCCAAAAAGCAGCATGTGAAATCAGCGCCACGGCGTGTTTCCAAGCCCGCTTCTTCTACAAAGGCTCGTGCAAAATTTCGCCAGCCTAAAGCCAATCAGGACTGATCTGCTGCAATAGGCACTATTGTTTAAACATTGCGCCGCCGCCGCCAGACTGGCATGGCGGCGCAATGCTTGTACTTACACCGCCCAAAGAATCCGAGCTTCCCTATATTGACGGGGAGGCCATAGTTATCGACAAGCCTGCCGGGCTTGCGGTGGACCGTCCGAAACGCGGTGGTCCATGTCTGGAAGACTGGCTGAACGCCCTGAAATTCGGGTTCAAGCGCTTGCCAAGGCCGGTGCACCGGCTTGACCAGGACACTTCCGGATGCCTGTTGCTCTCGCGCAATCCAAAGGCGCTCAAGCGTTTTGCCAAGGCATTTGAAAACAGGCAGGTTACCAAGCGCTATATTGGTGTATTGGACGGCCCGGTGCAGGAGGAGCATGGCATGATTGAACAGCCGCTGGGCAAATACAGCACCGCAGAAACCGGCTGGAAAATGATTGTTGATGATGCGGGTAAGCCAGCGCGGACCGGGTGGCGCAAAGTTGCCGAGCAGGATGGAATGACCTTGATCGAATTCATGCCCGAAACCGGTCGTACGCATCAAATACGGGCACATAGCCTATATGGCCTTGGTCATGGCCTGATTGGTGACCCGGTCTATATGGCGGCGGATGCTCCGCCGCAAAATGAGATGCAGCCGCTGATGCTGCACAGCCATTATATCCGCATAGACCGTGACAATAAACCGCCTATCGAGGCCTATGCCCCGGTACCTGCACGGTTCCGGAATATGGGATTTTCCGCTGATGACCTCGGCGTCGGACAGTAAGCCCTCGCCGCTCCCGCCCGGCATGGCGCAGCGGTTGGAAAGCCTGATCCAGGAACGGTTCGTCACCGCATCCGGCCCCGGTGGGCAGAATGTCAACAAGGTGGCGACAGCGGTACAACTGCGCGTCAATATATTCGCGCTCGGCCTCGCGCCGCCGGTCTATAGCCGGTTCAAGACGGCGGCGGGCTCCAAACTGACCAAGGATGGTGAACTGGTTATCCAGGCAAAAACGCATCGCACGCAGGAAGCAAACCGCGACGAAGCGCGCAAGCGGCTTATCGAAATGGTTGAAAAAGCGCATATTGCACCTGTAAAACGCGCAAAAACACGGCTGAACCGCGTTGGCAAGAAAAAGCGGCTTGAGGCGAAAAAGAACCGCAGCGCAATTAAGAAGGCACGTGGGAAAGTTGATAAGGATTCTTTTTGAGTCTTTATTGACCTCGCGGCAATTCACTTCGTGAATGCCTCCGGTGGGGCGGCGCAATAAGCGCCGGCGGCCAGTCGGCCTTGCGGTGTTGCTAAGCGCAACACCGAACAGCGCCAAACGCCAGCTTTCATGTTGCCTCGGCTTTTGTGTGAAGGTTCCGTGTGGCGAAATACCGAACAGCGATCAGCTGTTCGCAAGCGCGACCGCGCGCCGGGCCTTATTGGCCCGCCCCGCCGGAGGTGTTCGCGCAGCGAACTGACCGTGAGGCCAAAAGACTCCCTTACCCAGCCAAACCCCATCGGCGCTGAATGCGAAGCATTCTAGCGTGAGGTCAAAAAGACTTCTCTTTCTCCCCTTACAATTCTTTCCACGTCACCCTAAATCCAGCACCATGTTCGATTTCAAAACCGTTTCCGATGCGCCCAAGGCGCAAATTTATGCTGACCTTCTGGACGCGGTAAAGGCCGTAACGCATGGCGAAAGCGATAGCACGGCCAATATGGCGAATGTGGCCGCCCTGCTGTGGCAGTTCCTGCCCGATCTCAACTGGGCGGGTTTTTACCGGGTGGTGGAAGGCGAATTGGTGCTGGGGCCATTTGTGGGCAAACCTGCCTGTATCCGTATCGCGCTGGACAAGGGTGTGTGCGGTGCGGCGGCGCGTACGGGTGAGGCGCAACTGGTCGATGACGTGCATGTCTTTCCCGGCCATATTGCCTGTGATGGCGATACACGTTCAGAGCTGGTTGTGCCGGTCGGCAAAAATGATGTGGTCACGCATGTGATTGATCTGGATAGCCCATCACTCTCCCGCTTTGATGCAGAAGACCGCGCGGGCATTACCGCTATCGCGACCTATCTTTCTGATTATATCTGAACCTGAACGGCGCTAACGGCGCAGGGCATCCAGCAGGCCCTGTTGCAACACATGCACCTGTGAAGGCGCGTCTGTATCCTGCGGTTTGGCTTGCCTATCCTGCCACTCGCTTTGCACATGGCGTTCGATACGCTTGATCCGCGCGAACAGATATTCGCTGGCATGGACAAGCTGCTGTGCCTTTTCGGGCAATTGCCCTACAATATCGGGATCTGCAGCATTGTTATCGCCCAGCATACGCCCCTGGCTACGCAGCTGCGTATAGCTGAGCTCTCCTGCAAAATAGGCCTTCTGGTTGAGCAACCAGGCAATAGAGTGCATCAGCCGTGTTGTAAGACGCAGGCTTTCGCACGATACCGCCACGCGCGTCTCGGCATTGATACCGGTTTCACGTTCTTTCACCTCTTCTTCGAAATAATGGCGCGCCTCATCGGCAAGCACCATCGCCTCGACATAGAGCGATTCCACAAGATGCGGCGTCATATTGGCAGGGGGCTGTGTTTGCATGTAAATATAATGACATGGCGCGGCGCAGCTGGAAAGGGCGTTAAGGCTTTTTATGCTGCCCGGGACATGGCTGTCCCAGTTCAGGACGCGCGGAGTCGCTGCCATACATCCTTCCGTCCAGGGGTTATCAGGCAATAATGTCGGGAATTATCTGATCCTCCAGATGGGCGATTTCATCGCGCAGCTTCAGCTTGCGTTTTTTTAGCCGGGCAATCTGCATTTCATCGCGTATGCCAGCGGCACGCAGCGCGTCAATCGCCTGATCAAGGTCGCGATGCTCGGTCTTCATCATTTCAAGCTGCTTTAGCTGCGCGCTGCTCATAACGGGATATTCATCGCCTGCTGATTATCGGGAATTGATCATTTCTATAACCGATTATCGTATGTCATGAAAGGCACAGCGCAAATATCATGTCGCTACATGTGACAAATTCGTAATTTTATGTTTCACTATGACATCAACTTATGTGAGTCGAAAAAGGAGAAGCTTTATGAGCGACAGCCATATCAATGCGTTACGGGAAAAACATAACGGGCTGGAAGAAAAGATTCATGCCGAGGAGCTTCGCCCGGCCCCTGACACACAAAAGCTGGCTCAGCTCAAAAAGGAAAAACTGAAAATCAAGGAAGAGCTGACAATGGCATAGCGAGCCTGTCTGGCAGCGTGATACGCAAAGACCCGCCCGGGAATACCGGCGCGGGTTTTTTCTTGCATGCATCGTCTTTGCCGATGGCGCGTGCATGGCGCTTCTGCTATCAGGGGCGCCATGCCGAAACCTTCGTCCACACCGGCCAGCGCCGCCCGTAATATATTGACCCGCCTGCATGATGTGATGGCATCAAAAGCGTCGGCGCAGCAAAAGCTGAATCAGGTTGTTGATATTATCGGCACAGCGCTCAACAGCGAGGTGTGTTCGATTTATCTGCGCCGTGAAGGCGCGCTGGAGCTGTTTGCGACGCGCGGTCTCAACCAGTCGGCGGTGCATGTCACCAAGCTGGCCATGGGCGAGGGGCTGACCGGCACGATTGCCGAAAATGTCGAGATGCTGAATCTTGACGAAGCGGCAGCGCATCCTGATTTCCAGTATCGCCCCGAAACCGGTGAAGAAAAATTCCACAGCTTTGCCGGCGTACCGATCGTGCGGCGCGAACGCGCCATTGGCGTTGTATGCGTACAGCATGTCGAGCCGCGCAAATATGATGATGTCGAGATAGAGGCGCTGCAGACAGTGGCCATGGTGCTGTCAGAGCTTATCACCAACGCAGACCTTGTCGATACTGAGGCGGAAGCGCGGGAAGGCCGCACCAGTACGGCACCGGAAAACCTGAATGGCCTGCCGCTGGTCATGGGCATTGCAAGCGGCAAGGCGGTGTTCCACCAGCCGCGCATCACAATAGAGCATGTCATGGCCGAAGATATCGAGGCTGAGCGCCAGCGTGTCTACAGCGCCTTTGACAAGATGCGCATGCAGATTGACAAAATGGCGTCGCAGGCGGAGTTCGGTGTTGGCGGCGAGCATGAAGAAGTGCTGCAAACATATAAAATGTTTGCCTATGACGAGGGTTGGTCTCGCCGGATCAACGAAGCGATTGATAGTGGCCTGACAGCAGAAGCCGCGATCGAGCGGGTGCAGCAGCATACCCGCATGCGCATGCGGCAGATTGACGACCCGTTGCTTGCCGACCGCATGCATGACCTGGAGGATCTGGCCAATCGGCTTTTGCGCATTGTTTCGGGACAGATCAGCACAGCGGCGCAGCTCGGCCTGCGCAATGACACGATCCTGATTGCCCGTAACCTGGGTCCTGCCGAACTGCTTGAATATGACCGGAGGCGGCTCAAGGGCGTGATCCTGGAGGAAGGCTCGCTTACGGCGCATGTGATTATCGTCGCACGCGCGCTCGGCATTCCGGTTATTGGACGCATGCAGGGTGTTCGCCACATGGTGCGCGAAGGCGATCACCTGTTGCTTGATGCCATTGAAAATTCGCTGCTCATCCGGCCCAGCGCCAATATTATCGAGGCTTTTGAGGAAAAACTGGGGCAGAGCAAGGCGCGTCAGGCGGTCTATGCCTCGATGCGCGACGAAGAAGCGGTGACACGGGATGGCAAACGCATTTCAGTGATGGTCAATGCTGGTCTGCGCGATGATGTGGCGGCGATTTCCACCACCGGCGCGGATGGCATCGGCCTGTTCCGCACCGAGTTCCAGTTTCTTGTTTCTGCCACCTTGCCGCAGCGCGAAAAGCAGCTCAGGTTATACCGGGATGTGATAGAAGCTGCAGGGGACAAGCCTGTCATATTTCGCACCGTGGATATTGGCGGTGACAAGTCGCTGCCCTATATGCGCGATGACGGCATTACGGAGGAAAATCCGGCGATGGGCTGGCGCGCGCTGCGCCTTGCACTGGAACGCGATGGTTTACTGAAAGCGCAGGCGCGCGCGTTGTTGGAGGCGGCGGGTGGACGCACGCTCAATGTCATGTTTCCGATGGTATCTGAACCATGGGAATTTGATGCGGCGCGCGACCTGTTTGAAAGCCAGAAAGCCTATCTTGCAGCCCGAAAGAAAATGCTGCCGGCGCATATCCGTTACGGGGCCATGCTCGAAGTGCCCGCGCTCGCTGAAATGCTCGACATATTGGGACCGAAAATCGATTTCCTTTCAATTGGCACAAATGACCTGACCCAATTCCTTTTCGCTGCGGACCGGGCGCATCCGAAACTCGCCGAACGCTATGACTGGCTCAGCCCCGCCATCATGCGCTTCATTAAGCGCGTGGTAGACGGAGTCGCACCGCACAATGTTGATTTGGCGGTATGCGGCGAAATGGGGGGGCGCCGTCTGGAGGCGCTGGCGCTGATCGGGCTGGGCGTGGAAAGGCTTTCGATCACACCGGCTGCAGTTGGGCCAGTCAAGGCCATGATCCGCTCGCTCAACTATGCCGAAGTTGTGCAGAAAATGGACGAAATGATTGCAAACCCGCCCGCCAATATGCGTGCAGAGCTCAAGGCATGGTCAAAAAAGCATGCAGAGCTTAGCCGCTTGTGACGCAAATTTACGCTCTACCCTGATGAATCGGCGGAATTGCGTTGACTTGCGCAGTGTTTCGATGCTTTTAGGAAGGTATAAATAAAAATAATAATATAGCGCGCACACACGTTTTTTTGGGAGAGAACAGTGGCCCCCGAGGATAATGAATCTGACGAATATGATGCAGGCGAAAGTGCCGAGCATGAAGCAGGACCGGAAAGTGAAGAATTCGTATTCCACACGGTTGGCGACCGGCTTCGTGAAGCGCGTGTGGAACAAAAGAAAGAGCTTGCCGATATTGCGGCAACCACACGCGTACCCATCCGCCATCTGGAGGCAATTGAGGCCAGTGATTATGATGCGCTGCCGGGCCGGACCTATGCCGTTGGGTTTGTAAAGGCCTATGCCTCGGCCCTGGGCATGCCCGCTGCGGAGCTTGTTTCCGACCTTAAGGATGAAATGGGGCATGGCGACGCCAATTATCATGGCAGTGGAGGTCATGAGCTTGAAGATCCCTCCAAAATACCGTCTTCACGGCTGGCATGGGTTGCGGCGTTGCTGGGTATTGTGCTGATTGCGGGTGGCTATGCCGCGTGGCGCACCTATTTTTACCCACAGGCGGAAATGGATATTGTCGGCGCAGATGCGGAAGATGAGGCCACGGCCTCCGCAGATGGGGACAATGCGGCCACGGCCACTGATGTGGCACCCACAACCACAGGCGGCGAGGTGGTTTTTATTGCCAAGGAAGACGATATATGGGTCCGCATTTATGAAGCTGATGGTGCGCGTCTGTTTGAAAACACAATGAAGCTGGGTGATCGGTTCGTAATTCCGGCGGATGCCCAGAACCCCCAGATTTTGACCGGACGCCCTGATGCCTTGGCGGTGACGATTGACGGGCAGACTGTGGCACCGCTCAGCACCGAAGCGGTCACTATTGCGGACATGCCGGTAAGCGCTGCCGCCTTGCTGGCAAGACCGGCGCAGGACGCTGTATCTGAAACGGCTCCAACGCCTTCGGCTAGCGCAGCACCGGCCGCCGTGCCTGCCCCTGCCCGCCAGCCTGCTACCACCACGGCGGGAGCAGAGCCTCGTGCCGGGCCACGCCCTGTACAGACGGGTGCTTCATCTGCAATATCGCCGCCTACCGCCGCAACAGATGATACCGCTTCTGCCGAACCATCGCCGGAAGCAGCGGCCGCAGGCAGTGGCGATAGCGATGCTACTGACGGATGATTCAGCCCTGCTTCATGGCATATGCGTTAGATGAAGAACCTAATTTGAGATGTTTTTGGATTTGGAGAAACCACAGGTGAGTACCCCCGCTTTGAATAAATTATTCGCCCCGCTTGCCATAGCCGCCATGCTGCTGCCCGCATCGGGTGCCATGGCACAGCGCAGTGATACCGAAATTCGCGTTGAAAAACTGGAAAAGGAAATGCGCGCGGTGCAGCGCAAGGTGTTTCCCGGCGGGTCGGAGCGATATTTTGAACCGGAAATCCGCGCGCCAGAGCGTACCGCTGAAACGCGCGGTACAAGTGCAGATACCGCAGTGGCGGACCTGTTGGCTCGGGTCGATGCTCTAGAGGCGCAGCTGGCGGCGCTGACAGCGCAGACAGAGGAAAATGGATATAAACTGGGTCAATTGACCGCACGGCTCGATGCGCTGGAGGCAGCAGCAGATGACACTGCGGCGGTAACCGGAAGCAGTGCTAATGTGACCGCTGCCGATGCAGCCGATGATGTGAAGGAAGTTGCAACCCCTTCCGATGACCGCGTGGCACAGGTTGCGGCTATTGTGAAGCCTGACAGTGGCAATGCCGGCGAAGATGAATATATTTATGGCTTCCGCCTATGGGACGCCAAATTCTATCCAGAAGCGCAGCAGCAGCTGCAAAAGACTGTTGATGAGCATCCTTCGCACAGCCGCAACAGCCATGCCCGCAACCTGCTGGGCCGCGCCTATATGGATGATGGAAAACTCAACCTCGCGGCCAGGACGTTCCTGAGCAATTATCAGGAAAAGCCCGATGGCGCCCGTGCGGCGGACAGCCTCTATTTCCTGGGCATGACCATGATCCAGCAACAGGAGAATGTGAAGGCATGTGCGGCATTTGACGAACTGGTCGAGGTCTATCCCGATGTGGCAGGCGGCCGTCTTGCGGGCGATCTTGCAGGTGGCCGCAGTGCCGCACAGTGTCAGTAAAATATCTGTGATATGGCAGGCAGGCCCATTGAAGAGCGCTTTCAGGACAGCCTAGAAAAACTGACGCCCGGTTTCGCGGATTCCACCACATATCTGGGCATTGCGGTATCAGGCGGCCCGGACAGCATGGCATTGCTTGTGCTGGGACATCATGTCTGGCCGGGCCGTATCCGTGCCGCGAGTGTGGACCATGGCTTGCGCAGCGAAAGCGCGGATGAAGCCGCCTTGGTGTCTGCTTACTGTGCAGACCGGGATATCCCGCACAATATTTTGCAACCCGCAAAGCCAATCACCGGCAACCTCCAGTCGGCAGCCCGTGCTGCACGCTATGCGTTGCTAAATGACTGGGCGGCTGAGAATGGATGTGCATGGATCGCGACCGCGCATCATGGCGATGACCAACTGGAAACGCTGTTGCTGCGGCTGGCACGCGGGGCCGGACTGGACGGGCTTAGCGGAGTGCGGGCGACAAATGGCAATATTATCCGCCCATTGCTGGATTTCCGCAAGATAGAGCTGCTGGAATATTGCGCGGTCCACGCTATTCCCCATGTGCATGACCCGAGCAACGTCAATATTGATTTTGACCGTGTCCGCATGCGCCAGGCGTTGGAATCACTTGATATGCTGGACGCGGTTGCCGCCAACCGGTCGGCGCAGGCGCTGGCCGATGCGGGCGCGGCGCTGGACTGGCTGACCATGCGGGAAGCGGATGCCCATGTGGTTCAGGACGGCCATACCATAACGCTTGGCAATACGGATTATCCCACTGAAATCCTGCGCCGGTTACTGCTGCATTGTCTGGCATTGCTTGCGCCTGACACACAGCCGCGCGGGGACAGTGTCATGCGTACGCTGGTGACGTTGAAGGCTGGTGAAAAAACAATGATTGGCGATATTTTGTGCGAGGGCGGGCCTGTGTGGACATTCCGCCCGGCCCCGCCGCGAAGCGGAGAATAGCAGCCCACGAACTGAATATTGCGGCATTTTATGTGAAAATTCGGCGGGAATCAGAGAATCCATCACCTTTGTGCGCGGCATTATATTGTCATTCAGGATATTGCGCTTATCTTGGCAAATAGACAGTTTACCGAAAGATTCGAATTATGAATGACGAACAGGAACCCAGCGGCCCTAATCCGTGGATGAAAAACATGCTCATCTGGGCGGGGGTTATTATTGCATTGCTGGTGGTTGTGTCGATGTTCGACCGCGGCCAGAATGCAGCAACGACAGAGATCAGCTACAGCGCCTTTAAGGAAAAGGTGGTGGGCGGCGAGGTCAAATCCGTCCAGATCGGCCCGGACAGTATCGTTGGCAAATATAATGACACCACCATGTTCGTCACCAAGCAGGTGCCCAATGATCCCACATTGGTAAAGCTGCTTGAGGATGAGGGCGTTGAATATAGCGGTGCGCCGAAGGAACAGACCAGCCTTTTGACTGTGCTGCTGATTCAGGCGCTGCCTTTCCTGTTGATCCTTGGTATCGCGTTTTTCGTGCTCAGGCAGGTGCAGAAAGGCGGCGGAGCTGGCGGTGCCATGGGCTTTGGCAAGTCAAAGGCAAAGCTGCTCACCGAAAAACAGGGCAAGGTGACGTTTGAGGACGTGGCCGGCATTGATGAAGCGCGTGAGGAATTGCAGGAAATTGTCGAGTTTTTAAGAGACCCTTCCAAATTTGCGCGGCTAGGCGGCCAGATTCCGAAGGGTGCATTGCTGGTGGGTTCGCCCGGCACCGGTAAGACATTGCTGGCACGTGCTATTGCCGGTGAAGCAGGCGTGCCTTTCTTCACTATTTCAGGCTCGGACTTTGTAGAAATGTTTGTTGGCGTGGGCGCGAGCCGTGTGCGCGACATGTTTGAACAGGCGAAGAAAAACGCGCCATGTATTGTCTTTATTGACGAGATTGACGCGGTCGGCCGTCATCGCGGTTCAGGCATGGGCAACTCCAATGATGAACGTGAGCAGACGCTCAACCAGCTCTTGGTCGAGATGGATGGTTTTGAGGCGAATGAAGGCATTATCATTATCGCCGCGACCAACCGTCCAGACGTGCTGGATCCGGCATTGCTGCGCCCTGGCCGTTTTGACAGGCAGGTTGTTGTACCGGTTCCCGATATTGAGGGACGGGAAAAAATCCTGCAGGTGCATATGAAGAAAGTGCCATTGGCACCCGATGTCAATGCCCGCACCATTGCGCGCGGAACACCCGGGTTTTCCGGTGCTGACCTTGCCAACCTCGTCAACGAAGCGGCGCTTCTGGCTGCACGCCGGCAAAAGCGCCTGGTGGCAATGGATGAATTTGAAGAAGCCAAGGACAAGGTCATGATGGGCAGCGAGCGCAAGTCCATGGTGATGACCGAGGACGAGAAGAAAATGACTGCCTATCATGAGGCAGGCCATGCCATTGTATCGGTCCATGAACCGGCATCTGACCCGATCCACAAGGCGACCATCATTCCGCGCGGCCGCGCGCTGGGCATGGTGATGCGCCTGCCTGAACGGGACAATTACAGCTATCACCGTGACAAGATGTACGCCAATCTGGCTGTATCCATGGGTGGCCGCGTCGCCGAGGAAGTGATTTTCGGCTATGATAAAGTGTCAAGCGGTGCCAGCGGTGATATTCAGTACGCGACCGGTTTGGCCAAGGACATGGTCACCAAATGGGGCATGTCCGATGAAATGGGCCCGGTCATGTATGAGGAGCAGAATGAAGGCTATCTCGGCATGGGACAGACCCAGCGCACGATGATGTCGGGCGAAACGTCGAAGAAAATCGACGCGGAAATCCGCAAGATTATCGATGCTGGCTATGACCGTGCGAAAGAGGTGCTAACCACGCATGAGGACCAGCTCCACCTGCTTGCCAATGCATTGCTCGAATATGAAACGCTGAGCGGTGAGGAAATCGACAAGCTGCTGGACACCGGCAAGGTCGACCGACCGGATGACAATGATACACCGGCTGCACCTATCCCTACAGCGGGCAGCTCGATTCCCAAGACTGGCGCGAAAAAAGGACCGTTCCAGGATCCCAAGCCTCAGGGCGCGTAGCTCCGCTGCTGGGGTGACATGCAATGAGGAAGTGGATTGCCCCCTCATCCCGCCTGTGCGGGAATGACGGGTTCTGCTGGATAGAAACTACAGTGTACACAAAAGGGCCGCAGCGATGAAACGCTACGGCCCTTTTACTTTTTGCTGAAGCTATAACTTAAGCTTCGAAATCCTTGCTGATCGTTGTGCTGCGTGTTGGCGCAGATGCGGTCAGGCGAAGCGCTTCGGCAGACTGGCTGATCGAACCGATTTCATCGGCCACATCATCATCGTCGAGCTGTACTTTCTGCAGTGACTGTACCAGATTTTCCTTGAGCTCTTTCGGCTTCATAGTTTCTTCGGCAATTTCACGCAGCGCGACAACCGGGTTCTTGTCACGGTCGCGTTCAATGGTCAGCTCATCACCGCCTGAAATTTCGCGCGCACGCTGTGCGGCCAGCAGGACAAGGTCAAAACGGTTGGTAACTTTATCTACGCAATCTTCAACGGTAACGCGCGCCATGAATGGTGCTCCATAATCTTAAAACATTTGGAAAGGATGCCAAATAGGCCGAGTCCCGGCATTTGTCAATGAAATGCGTGGTTCCAGCGCAAGGATTGCACGCCTATTCTTTCCAGCCCCAGAACAGCTTGCAAGGCAGTATGTTCCAGAATTCAAAACCACTGTCGATCCTGCGGAAATGCGGTGACATGAAATCACGTGCAGCCGCTGTAAACTGATACACCAGAAAAGCCCCGCCTGGGCGCAGCACATCGGCAGTTTTCTGCGCGATTTGTGGCCCCAGGTCACCGGGTAATGTGGAAAAGGGCAGGCCGGAAAGGACATAATCGGCATGCTCAAACCCGTGTTCGCGGATAATACCTTCTACATCTGCCGCGCTGCCATGCACTGCCTTGAACCGGCTGTCGGTAAAAGTCTTGCGCAGATATTTGATAAAATCTTCATTGGTGTCGATTACGAGCAAAGTCGCATCACCCTTTATCCGTTCCAGAACGGGGCCGCAAAATGTGCCAATTCCAGGGCCATATTCGACAAACAGGTTGGTGTTTTCCCAATCCACCGGTGCCAGCATCTTGTTCACGGTATAGCGTGATGAGGGGATGATCGACCCCACCATCACCGGATGTTTTACAAAACCTTTGAAAAAGACGCCCCACGGCCCGAAAAAACGGGTGATGCGGGATTTGATGCGATGGCCAAGCGAACGTTCGGCCAGATCAGATGATGTCATGTAATTCTCTTTAATATGGTGCCAATGGCGATTAAGCCGCTGCCATCGCAAATATCTGCATATATTGCAACAATCGATAGATGTGTGCACGTGCATATAAGATGAAGCTGTTATTTGCCGTACAGCCGCGATAGAGGGATGATATGTCATCTATTCCACCACTCAACTCACAAGATATTCCACCCGGCAGCATCGCTGTCATCTTTACCGCGCAGCGTACGGATAGGGATGACGCGGGGTATCAGGCCGCGGCGCAGCGCATGGAAGAGCTTGCCTGCCGCCAGCCCGGCTTTGTTGCCGTTGAAAGTGTGCGCGGTGATGATGGCCTGGGCATTACAGTCAGTTACTGGAAAAGCGATGCAGATGCGAAAGCATGGCGCGACAATGCCGAGCATGCGGAAATGCGGGAACAGGGCCGTGCGCGCTGGTACAGCGCCTATACGCTATATGTGGCGCAGGTCGAGCGCGGGTATCAATGGCCGTAAATGCACCGCCCATGCCGGTGGGGAGCGATCGGCTGCCCAATGACCGGATGGCGATATTGTTTCTCGTCATGCTGGTTACCGCAGCGGGCAATACCGCGATGCAGTCGATCATGCCGTCCATCGGCACTAAGCTGGGCATCTCTGATTTCTGGGTGTCGCTGGCCTATAGCTGGTCAGCGCTTTTATGGGTGATGACTGCGCCGCGCTGGGCCCGCATGTCGGATCGGCGTGGCCGCAAAGCGCTCATGAAACTTGGCATGTGGGGCTTTATCAGTTCATTCAGCCTGTGCGGACTGGCGCTCTGGTTTGGTCTTCAGGGAATGCTTTCGGGCGGTGTGACGCTGTTGATATTCGCCATTTTCCGCAGCCTGTATGGCGGGCTGGGGTCCGCAGCGCCGCCAGCGGTACAGGCCTATGTCGCCTCACGTACCGCACGATCGGAGCGGACCAAGGCGCTGTCGCTTATCGCTTCT
This sequence comes from uncultured Sphingomonadaceae bacterium, assembly GCA_947497085.1. Taxonomy (GTDB): domain Bacteria; phylum Pseudomonadota; class Alphaproteobacteria; order Sphingomonadales; family Sphingomonadaceae; genus Alg239-R122. The sequence goes on along the minus strand of CANMFE010000002.1, from coordinate 296,991 downwards.
TCGTTTGGGCTGGGCACGGTTATCGGCCCGGCCATCGCGCCGCTGATTATCTTTCCGTTTCTGGGGCTGCTCAGCCCGTTTGTGCTGTTTGCGCTGTTCGGCCTGATCGTGCTGGCCGCACTCAGGTTGCGCCTGCCCAATGATGATCCGCGCTTCGCCGCAAAAGGCCGGGTGATTTCGGAACCCTATGGCACGGCATCATCCAGTACGAAGCTGAGTGATGAGGGCGATGATGACAGCGCGGAGACTGTCACGGAAACAGTGCTTAAATGGACAGATACGCGGCTACGGCCATGGTTTGTCTCCGGCCTGATTGGCGGTCATGCGCATGCGATATTGCTGGGCATTATCGGTTTCCTCGTGCTCGACCGGTTGGGTCTGCGCGATACGCCTGAGCTGGGCGCGCAGTCGGTTGGCATTGTGTTGATGGCGGGTGCATTCGCCACTCTGGTCTCACAATGGGGGCTGATCCCTTATCTCGGCATGGGGCCGCGCACGTCCGTTTTATGGGGCATGGCGGTGGGCGGGTTGGGGTCGCTTTTAGTCGGGCTGTCCGGCGACCTGCATGGCATCACTATCGGCTATGCTTTGGCTTCGCTTGGGTTCGGCCTGTTCCGGCCCGGTTTTACGGCGGGCGCTTCGCTGGTGCTCACACGGGCGGAGCAGGGGCAGGTGGCGGGTATGGTCGCGTCGATCAATGGTGCCGCCTTTGTCTTTGCCCCTGCGCTCGGTGTACTGATTTATGGCTGGAATGAAACGGTCGCATTTGGATTGCTGATACTGCTGTGCGCGGTGCTGCTGCTTTGGGGTTATCGCACGCTTCAGCTCGATTCAGTGCTGGAAAAAAGCGCGATACCGGAGTGATTGAATCTTAGGGTAAACCGCTCACCGTGAGCTTTTCGAAGGGTGCTTGGCATGAGGCTTCGACAGGCTCAGCCTGAGCGGCAGTAAAAGTGCAGCTTAAAGCCCGCGCCAGATCTTGATGGTGCGGTTGGCGCGTTGCCGCGGGTTATGCGCAGCGCAGCGGCGTGGACGGAAGTTTTTTGCCAGGCACAGCCGCACTTCCTCCAGCCAGCCGCGCCCATTGGTTTTCACTAGTATCATGTCATGTTCCAACCCCGGATTGGCGGCGGCAAATGCCCTGCGAAAAGCGCCAATGGTCAGCGGCTTGCGTGACAATGCAGACATGTCTGGATAACGCACCGCGTCATACATGGTACGCGAGATACGGAAATAGGTATCGGGCCTGCGCGTCATACAGCTACCATGCTTGGCCCATTGCCGGGCGATCAAACGTTCGGACGGGATGGTGCACATGTTTTTGCGGATAGTGTCGCGTGGGACGGGTGTCTGCCATGCGCACCAGCGCGGATAATCACTGCCGCGCGTTTCGGGCCACAGCCCGTGCAGGATAAAGCCGAAATCGCCCAGCGTGCCGCCGCACTGGCCTTTATGCCGGCGGCTTTCCTGCCGCGTGCGGCAGAATTCGGGAGACCAGCTAAGCGCGAGCAGATAGCCGTCCACCTGCTTGACACGGCGCGATTCATCGGCGGGTTTGCGCATCTGTGGCGCAGCATCCACCCCCCGCGGGATACGGCACTGATAGGCCTGGGCCAGCGCGGGCATGGACACCGCCAGTGCGAGCCATGCTGCAATAAGCGCGGCAGCTATTTTACGAAAATCCGGCACCTGCCTAAACCTGCGCGAAATCGAGACCGATATCGGCGGCGGGCGCGCTCTGCGTCAGGCGGCCGACCGAAATGAAATCGACGCCCGTTTCGGCAATATCGCGGATCGTGTCGAGATTAACCCCGCCCGATGCTTCGGTTGGTACGCGGCCCCCGATCAGCGTCACTGCGCCGCGCAGCACGGACGGTTCCATATTGTCAAGGAGCAGGTGCGTTGCGCCCGCTTCCAGCGCGGGTTCGATCTGGTCGACCCGGTCCACCTCGACGATGATGCGTTGAATCCCTGTGGCCACGGCGCGGCGCACCGCCTCGCCAATATCACCCGCCACCGCGACATGGTTATCCTTGATCATCGCCGCGTCCCACAACCCCATGCGGTGGTTCTGCGCGCCGCCCATGCGGGTGGCGTATTTTTCCAGCACGCGCAGGCCGGGAATGGTCTTGCGCGTGTCGAGCAGCGTCGCCCCCGTGCCCGCAATCCGGTCCACGTAAGTACGCGCCATGGTGGCAATGCCGGTCAGGTGCTGCACGGTGTTGAGTGCGCTGCGCTCCGCGGTCAGCAGCGCCTGTCCATTCCCTTTCAGCCGCATAACGTCGGTTCCCGCCGCGACTTTCTCGCCTTCTCGCGCCAGTATCTCAATCTCGACATTCGGATCGCGCGCGCGGAAAAAGGCTTCGGCAATGGGCAGCCCCGCAATCACCGCCTCATGCCGGCTGTCCATTACCCCGGTAAATACTGCATCGGCGGGGATCACGGCTTCAGAGGTAATATCCCCCACAAAATCAGGCGCAGGGCCAAGGTCTTCGGCAAATGTGGACTGCACAAAAGCGTCAAGGTCGAAACGGTCGAGTTGGAAGGTCATATGCCCATATCTTTCATGGAGTGGGTGAAATTGTCCAACCTCTCCTTTAGTTCATCCATGCTTGGCCCGGCAAGGTTATGTACTGCCTGTTCCACCATTTTATGGCCTTCTTCATAAAGGATATATCGGCGTTTGCAGGATGTGCATCCGGTTGCGGCGGCATAAAGGCAGTCGATGAAATTGATTGAGGCCATTGGGCTGCCAGCGGCTGATGCACGAATGGCCCCGAATCCTCGCTGCACGAAATGTGCAAAATCGTCATCCAATGGCAACAGATATTTGCGCTCGTAATCATCGTGTTCCGGGCCGCGGTCCAGATTGCGGCGGCCCATTTCTGCCGTGGCGGCGCCCAGCCAATGCATCGCCGTAATGGCTGTAAAGGGGTCATTGATACCAGGCGACAGCGCGCGTAGGGCAATTTCGGCCAGTTCGTCCATCAGGAATTCCAGATCCTGTGTTGGCGTGCGCATCCCGCCCAGATCGAAACAATCCAGTATTTCCTCGCTGAGATCGTCATTCAATTTCCCGCCAATCAGATCAGCTACTGGCATATCAGGATGCACAAAATCGCCAGTGCGGACTTTCAGCACAATGCGTGCATCGTTTTCCTGCGCCACTTCAGACAGGGAATGGAAACCGATAATTTTAATATAACCTGCCTTGCGGGCGATAACAGGTTCGCCATCTTTGGCTGCCTCCGTCTCGTCCGGCTCGGCGTCTTCGGGAAAACGGGTTTTAATGTCATCCAGCAACCGTTCACCGATTCCTTCCAGCACCGTATTGATACGGATAGAAGCGGGGATATGGTGCAGAAAATAGACCAGAATGGCGACGGCAAATATAGCCATGCTCAACGCTGTCAGCAGCGATAATTGCGGCACGAATCCTTCCAGTACCGTGGCCGCGTTGTCTGTTCCGGTGGCAGGGTCTTCATCTTCCGCGCGCACCACACGCAGCACCATCATAGCATAGACAAAAGTCGCGATAAATACGCCCAGCGAAAGCTGGTTACCCTTGTCCTGCATAAAATTGGTGAGCAGGCGCGGACCATAATTGCCCGATGCATAGGCTACAGCGGCGATCGTGATGGAAAAAACGGTCGAGGCAACACCGATCATCGATCCTGCAATAATGGTGAGCACATTGCTGGCCCCGTCGGGCCGCGCCGGATGCATCCACTCAAACTGGTTAAGCCACTCCGCCGCACCATTGCGGTCGAGATAGACTGTCACAAAAGACAGCGCGAACGCCAGAAGCGAAAATATAGCGGGATAAAACCAGTAGCTGGAATTGACGTCGAGCCAGAACGAACGGAGACGGGCGATCATTCAAAAAAGTCTTCGTCTATCTTTTTAATATGCAGGATATCTTCATCACGACAGCCAATATTATACCGGATCATGAGTTTGGCTAGCTGTAGACCATCAATTAGAACAATTCTTGTACCTAATGCAGAGGCTGTATCTTTTGCTGATGGGCTAAATTTTGAGCTTGTTACAAAAATGCCCTTTTGTGCCTTTTTGATATTTAAGGCACCAAAAAAATCTCTGATTGCCCCCGCACCTATGTTATTTCCTTCAGCATATCTTTTGGCCTGAATATATATTTGATCAACTCCTAGTGGGTCTTGATCAATGACACCATCGACACCGCCATCACCAGTTTGCCCTATGGCTTGGCCAGCATCTTCCGATGTGCCTCCATAGCCCATGGCAAGTAAAAGCTGAACAATAAGGTTTTCAAAAAACTCTGGAGTACTATTCCGCACGCGGTCTATTAAATCCAAAGCAAAGTTGGCATTTATCTTCTCATAAGCCTCTCGTAAGGTTTCATCAGGAGTGTCAGATAACGATGAATGTTGTGAGGCCTCATTTTTCTTTTCGTTTGTACGGTTTTGAAAATCTATAAAATCGTCGAATTGTTCCAAAACGCCGCGGTCTATGGGGCCAACATGCTTTGCTAACACTTCTTTTCCAGCAGGAGTGATTCTGTATAAACCTCTGCCGGTTATTTCCACTAAACCAGCTTGCTTAAGGTAGCTTTTGGCCCAGTTTGTTCTATTTGCGAAGCGAGTCTGTTTTTTACTGGGCAGCAACTCTGCTCTTTCTTCGGCAGTCAGGTTAAACTGGTCAGCAAGAAATTCAATTGTATCTGAAATGCTCACTTCACCATTTTGTGCATATTCTAGAACCGGACGCATTAAGGTCTGATAATCAGGTATCATCCCTTATGCGCCAAGTCCGTTGGCCCCAAATCGCCTTTGCCTACAGTGCCGCTCGACATTTCGAGCATGCGGTCGAGGGATTTTTTCGCCTGCAGGCGCAGTTCCTCGTCCAGTTCGATGCGCGGTTCCAGATCGCGCAGTGCGATGTATAGCTTTTCCATCGTATTGAGCGCCATATAGGGACAGATATTGCAATTGCAGTTACCGTCCGCGCCGGGTGCGCCGATAAAGGTTTTTTCGGGGACGGCCTTTTCCATCTGGTGGATGATATGCGGTTCGGTGGCGATAATGACAGTGTCATAATCGCTTTCCTTGGCGAATTTCAGGATTGAGCTGGTCGACCCGACATGATCCGCATGGTCCAGGATATGCGCGGGGCATTCAGGGTGCGCTGCGACAGGCGCACCGGGATGCTCGGCTTTCAGCTTGATGAGTTCAGTCTCGCTGAATTTCTCATGCACGATGCACACACCGGGCCAGAGCAGCATGTCACGGCCGGTTTTGCGCGCCATATAGCCACCCAGATGTTTGTCGGGCGCAAAGATGATCTTCTGATCCTTGGGTAACTGGTCCAGAATCATTTCCGCCGATGAGGACGTGACGATAATGTCGCTGAGCGCCTTCACGGCGGCCGAGCAGTTGATATAGGTCAGCGCAATGTGGTCGGGATGCTCCTCCCGGAATGCCTTGAACTTGTCGGGCGGGCATGAATCTTCGAGCGAGCAGCCCGCATCCAGATCAGGCAGCACCACGATTTTTTCAGGGGACAGGATTTTCGCTGTTTCGGCCATGAATTTCACCCCGCAAAAAGCGATGACGTCGGCATCGGTTTCGGCGGCCTTGCGTGATAGCTCCAGCGAGTCCCCGACAAAATCGGCAATATCCTGAATTTCCGGCTTCTGGTAATAATGCGCGAGGATGATGGCGTTACGCTCTTTGCGCAGCCGGTCGATTTCAGTGCGCAGATCAAGTCCGCTCAGATTCTCATTCTGCATGGTCATGAAGGTGTTTCCTTAAGCTATCGGGCGGGGTTCTAGCCGCCATATTTCTGGTTCATGTGTGAATATGCCATGCAGGCGGGCATAATATCAATCATCAATACGAAATTCGGTGATTTTGCCAGTGACATTACGGTTTGTATCCATGCCATCACCATGAATACGGACAGTTTATTCCGCAAAATCTGCCCTCACTTCCGCATCAATTCCAACTGCGCGCAGCGGCAGGATAAAATTGGTTTCCACCGCCTTGATTGCTGCGGTGCGCGCCAGCTGCATTGGCGTTTCCGCGCGTGCCTGTTTGATAATATCGGCGCGGGCGGCTTGCCGGTTGGCCTTGTCGAAATCGGGTTCGTCGCCTGTGACGTAAAGGATGAATTCGCCGTCGACATATTCCTGCGGCGCGTCGGCATCAAATTCAGGCCCGCCCAGCTCAATGGGCGGCAGGGTGATGGAAAGCACGCCACTGCTCTGATCCCATGACAGGTCGCTGCGCTCCAGTTTTGACAAATCAATCTCATAACGCACCGTGCCGGGCAGGATGAGCGTTTTTTGCGAGCGGAAACCCAGCCGTTTGTTTGACGTAGTGGCAATGGACACAAATCGCGCGGTAAATGGCACCAACCGGTTCTGCTCCTTAAATGCCTCTAGGCTGGTCGAGACGATCGTTTCAGGGTCAGGCGTGCGGAAATGGTCATAGGCGAGCCAGCCAACGGCCGCGATCGCCAGCAGGCCAAGGCCGATCACGAGCAGGCTGATATTCTTGAATGTGTTCATACGAGTTTCCAGTTATCGCCATTATTTGCCACTATATCGCGGTTTTCCAGATCAATCAGGTGCGCCAGAACGGAACGACCCGCTGCGCCAAATAGCCGGGGGTCGAGCCCTTTGTACATAAGCGGCACCATATCTGTAATCTGCGTCAGCCCGCTTTCCAGATGGCGGAGTATCTGCCGCTCGCGCTGTTTGCGATGTCCCATCATGCCGCGCACAAGCTGGCGTGGCTTTTCCACTGCCGGGCCGTGGGCAGGATAATAAATCCGGTCACCGCGTTCGTACATTTTCTGCATCGATGCCATATAATCGGCCATATCGCCATCGGGCGGGGAGATAACCGATGTCGACCAGCCCATGACATGGTCGCCGGTAAAAACCGCGCCACTTTCCACCACGGCATAGCAAAGATGGTTGCTGGTATGGCCGGGTGTGGCAATGGCCTCGAGTGTCCAGCCATCGCCGGACAGCTGATCGCCATCGCCTAGCACGCGGTCCGGCGCATAGCTTTTGTCAAAAGCTTCATCGGCGCGCGGGCCATCGTCGGACAACACCAGCGGCGCACAACCGATAATGGGTGCTCCGGTTTGCCGGGCCAGCGGCGCAGCGGCGGGGCTATGGTCACGGTGTGTATGGGTGCAGCAGATCGCGGCCACTTTGGCATTATCAATGCCTGCGAGGATTGCATCAATATGATCTGTATCTGCAGGGCCGGGGTCAATCACGGCCACGTCTGCATCTGATCCCACCAGATAGGTTTGCGTGCCGGTATAGGTATAGGGTGAGGGGTTGCCAGCCAGCACGCGGCGGACCAGCGGCTCCAGCTGTTCGCATATCCCGGTTGGGTAAGGTTCGGCGGGGATGTTCATATGCCCACCCTGCCACGCCTTGCGCGAAAGATAAACCGGATATGGCGCTGCCGTGTGAGGCGGCGTGCAATGCAAAAGGGCGCGCCATGATGGCACGCCCTTCCCTACGCGTCGATGTGATCGGCTTGGGGAGCTTACTCTACATGCGCGCGCAACCGGGCAATTTCTGCATCCAGCTTGGCGATTATCTTTGTCCGCAGTTCGCTTGGAACATCTTCTTCGGATTCTTTCAGATCATTGCGGGCTTCGACCAGCCCTTTCAGGGCCTCTACACGTGCCTGTTTTGCATTTTCCATGCCGCATACCGCGATACGAACCTCATGCTTCCCGCCTTCATGGCTGGACGAAACATTGGATAGTTCGCTTTCGCCCTTGGTGCATTTTTCCTCAATATTGATGGATGGGATCATGGCAACCACCGCATCATGATCAATTTCAACAACCTCGGGATCACCGCCATTATGGCGCGATATGACGATTTTGCGCCCGTGCTTTTTCTTGCCGTCTTTTTCGGTCCATTTATGCTCGCTTTTGTGAACCGATTTGACGATCTTGTAATGTTTTTTCTTTCCATCTTTGCTGTGCAACTGACGATCTGCGGCTTTTCGGGATGCTTCGGCTTTAGCTATCTCGGCTTTCAGCTCCGCATCACTTAGTTTCTTGTCTGTGCGCAGGACAAAGGTTTTCCCTTCTCCGGAAACCTTATGCACATAAGTGGTCTTGCCATCTTTTGTCTCTCCAGAAATATCGATAGTGTCAGCATTAAATCCAGCGGGCGCTGGCGGTGCCGGTGGCTCTGGCGCCATAAGGACTGCCGCTTCAGGTGCGGCGGGTGGTGCCGGCGGTGCTTCGACTGATGCGATGGGTTCAGGAGCTGTGGGCGGCTCAGGTGCTTGTTGCACGGCATAGCTGATTGTCGCCGTCATGCCGAGCGCCGCGACAAGGCCGCCACTTACCATCAGCTTTCCAGCCGTGCTGCGAAGCTTTGATTTTTCTTTCATTGCCATAATAGATAGCCTCTCTTTCAAACTGTTCTTGCTATTGAGCGGACTGGCAAAGGCCAGATTTCTGCCTGTGGCAGCCTGTGCAATCACGGCGCCATAGGCCTGTTTTTCAGGCAGCGGCCTGCTGCGAATGACACGTGCATCGCATGCGGCTTCCTGATCAAAACGGAACTGCCGCCATGCTAGCCATGCCAGCGGATTGAACCAGTTTAGCGAGAGCACGAGCAGTGCGGCAAAATTGGCCCATAGGTCGCCTGAGCGGTGATGCGCAATTTCATGGGCAAGTATCATCTCGCGCTGCGCAGCATTATAGGATTGGCGGAATCCGATGGGCAGCGCGATATATTTGTGCAGCAACCCAAAAGCGAAGGGCCCGTCAATATCGGCAACTTCGATCACATCAATATTATGTATCCGGTCAATATGCACAGCATCCGCGAGCAGCTCTTCGCGTCGCTGGGCATAGCTCACCAGTTGGATGAGAAGGAAAATAGATGCGCCGCCAAGCCAGATGACGGGCCAGAAATACGCGCTTTCATAAAATGCGGCACTGACAGGTGTCGTTGCTGCAGCGGCGACCGTGTCCGATGCATGAATAATGTAATAGGACGTTTCGGCCACACCTTCAGGCGGGGCCTCCACTGTACGCGTGATAGAGGGCATTACCATGCGCGCTGCCGGGATAAGCCACAGCAGATAAGCCACTTGCGGTCCAAACAACCGTGCAACCGGCCTACGTGCCAGCATGACCAATATTATTAAAAGTGTAACGGCGAATAATGTATCACCAGCCCATGTCAGGAGAAATTCGCTGCTCATGATTTCATCTCCCGGATCAGGGCTTCGATTTCCGCAATATCCTCATCGCTCAGCGCTTCGCTTTCGGCGAGATGCGCAAATAGCGGCCCGGCGCGCCCGCCAAACAGGCGATCGACAAGGCGGCCTGACTCGGCGCTGACATAATCGGATTTTTTCAGGATCGGTGCGTACAGGAAACGGCGGCCGTCGCGTTCATGGCTTATGGCTCCTTTACCAGCCAACCGGGACAGCAAGGTCTTTACCGTCTGCAGGCTCCACTTGCGGCTTTCCTCAAGCGTTTCTGCAATCTGGGATGCTGTCTGGGGTGACTTGTCCCACAAAATTTCCATAACCGCATATTCGGCTTCGCTGATGCGCTCTATAGCCATATCCGCCTCCTGAGGTGTTCCGGTCATCGACTACGCATGTAGTCAATGCGTTTACATGTGTAAACAATAAATTGGATATTTTTCATTAAGCTCAGCTGAACGGCATCTGGCAATAAAGTTACGCAGCAGTCCGCGGCAGGATAATTTCCGCTCTAAGCCCTTCTATAGCAATGTCTTTATCATCCCTGCGATTTGCGACGCGCAACTTGCCACCATGTTGCTCGGCAATGGCACGGGCAAGCGTCAGACCAAGGCCTGACCCACCGGTTGCCAGATTTCGGGACGTTTCGAGTCGCGCAAAAGGTTCAAACATGCGGGCCATGTCCGCCTCCGCAATGCCCGGACCATCATCATCGATCCGTATGATTACACTGCCTTCTGTCTGATGCAGGCTGATGCGTGCGCGCGCGCCATATCGCACGGCGTTGCTGATAAGGTTGCGCACCGCACGGCGCATCCATGTGATATGCAGCGGCATGACTATACGCGGACTCTCGGCCAACTCGACATCCTTGCCAAGATCGGCAAACTCCTCCGTGACTGTCTGTATCAGCGCTGTGAGATTTACCTGCTCGGGGGCGTCCATGGGATGGCCAACACGCGCCAGCACCAATATGTCATCAAGCGTGCGGTTAATATCCTCCACCCCGGCAATCATTTGCATCCGTTGTGCGTCATCATCCATGTTTTCGAGCCGCACGCGCAGTGCGGCAAGCGGCGTTTTCAGGTCATGGCCGATAGCGCCCAGCATCACGTCTTTTTCGTTGATCATCGCGCCGATGCGGGTGCTCATATCATTAAATGCCTGGGTAAGCTGGCTGATATCCTGTGGCCCGCTGGGGGTTAGCGTGACCGGTTCCTGCCTGTCGCGAAAATCATGCACGCTTTTGGTCAATGCCCGCAAAGGCCGCGACACCCGGCGGATAAGAAGCGCCATCGGCACTAGCAGAACCAGGTAGAGGACCAGCGTTTGCAGGATAAGAAAGCCGTTAATATTGCTACGGCGCGGCGGGGCGGCATAGCGGGCAGACAGCCACTGCCCGTCTTCCCTTTGCACTGCTGCCAAGATGGTCGTGCGGTGGTCTCCCTTGCTTTTACCTAGCGCTTCGTCGGCTAACTGTCTCCGCCTGCGCTGCGGCATGGGCTGATCCAGATGGGCGATGGCGATATCCTGTATCTCAAGGCCATTATTGCCAAGATAGTAGGATAGTCTTTCCTCGACATCGGGCAGACGGCGCATTTCAGGTGTAACGGGGTTATCTGCCGATAAGGTAAATCGCCCGCGCCGCATCCAGCGTGGTCCATGGCGCTCACCGCTACCGCGTGTCAGCGGCTGTCCCGCCTCTGCGCGATCCCACGCACCAATCAGGCGCACTGCCGCGCTGCTTGCTATCTGGTTTTCGGCTGCCTGTTTTTGTGCCCGGTAAATCATCGCCGCATTGATAAGCTGCGCCACCAGCAGCGCCAGCGCCAGTGACAGGAGCAGCTGCCCGGTCAGGCTTCTGGGCCAGAACCTGATCACAGGCTGTCATCCGCGATATGCCGGGTGACTTGCGCGGCGAGCATATAGCCACCGCCCCAGACGGTCTGGATAAGCTCAGGGTTCTTGTTGTCGGTTTCGATTTTCTTGCGCAATCGGCTGACCTGATTGTCGATCGCGCGGTCAAACAGGTTGGCTTCACGCCCCTGCACCATGTCCAGCAGCTGGTCACGGCTGAGCACCTGTCCCGCATGTTCGGCAAAGACGCGCAAAAGCTTGTATTCAGCCGAAGAGATGGGCACATGCACGCCTTCGGGGTCGGTCAGCTGGTGTTTGACAGTATCGAGCATCCAGTCATCAAATTCATAACCGAAAACCGGCGCTTCCTGCTGTGTCCGGCTGGCTTTGAGTGTACGGCGCAGGACAGTCTTGATACGCGCCACCAGCTCGCGGGGATCAAAAGGTTTGACAACATAATCGTCGGCACCGATTTCCAGACCAATGATGCGGTCGGTGGATTCCCCCTTTGCGGTCAGAAGGATCACCGGCATCTCGCCGGTTTCGGAAATATGGCGGCACAGGCTCAACCCGTCTTCGCCGGGCATCATGATGTCCAGCAAGGCGATATCGAAGCGTGCCTTGCGCATCTCGCTGCGCGCTGCGGATGCATTTTCCGCTTCTGTCACGCGCATATCCTGCCGCTTCAGATATTCAGCAAGCGGCTGTCTGATGCTTGGTTCATCATCGATCAGCAGTATGTGTGTCTGTTCGGTCATCTAAGGTCAGGACCTCGTCATTTCACGGGAGCGTGATTTGCAGCACCATGAAAAATGCCGACGTGGTGCGAAGGGGTACACCAGGGCCGGCATTGTTCAGGGGGCGTTGCGCCTTATCCGCGGTTGCCGCGGCGCTCTTTGCGCATTTCGCGGGCCGCCTTGCGTTCTTCCGCTGTTACCTGGCCATCATTATTGGCGTCGATCCGGTCAAAACGCTGCATGGCTGCGGCGGTGAATTCCGCCTTGCTGATGCTGCCATTACCGTCCGTATCGGCGCGCTTCATCATGCCCTTGCCGCCGCCACGGCCACCATAGCGCATGCCTTTTTTACCACGCTTGCCGCGTTTGCCAGCTTTGTCGCCATGTTTTTTCATTTCTTCCATGGAAAGGCCGCCGCTATTATCGGTGTCGCGCTTGGCAAAACGCTTCGCACGTTTTTCAGCGCGGTGCGCTTCCATTTCGGCCAGTGAAACTTCACCATTGCCATCGGCGTCCATTTTCGCAAAGCGCTCTGCGTGACGCGCTTCACGGTCAGCCTTGTCAATCTGTCCATCTTTATTGACATCCATTTTGGCAAAGCGCTTTTCAAGCGACGCGCTCAGCTCTGCGCGGGTCAATATGCCATCACCATTGGCATCGCGGCTGCCGCGATCACCGGGGGCGGCAATGGCTGCCGTGGCCGTAAGCGCGACAGCTGCAATCGAAGTGAGGTAAATCTTTTTCATGGTCAAAATCCTTTCAATAGGTTGGAGCTGCCTTGGGATGAGAGAGGGGAGTTAAAGCAGCTCCTTGACACCTTTATAGGCGCTATTTGTCGCACAAATTTGCCCGAACGGCCATAAATTGTCGCAAATTGTATCAAAATGCATGCCGCGTTCATATGAGCGCAAGCTGCTATGCCTTCACGGCGGCATATAAAGCGACGGCCATATTATGCGATGGCTATGCAATGCGATAGGATGACAAATCGCTTCTTCTGGTCCACAAAGAAGATATATTTTGCCAATTGGGCAATGCGGCCTAATTTTGAGCAGACAGGCATTGATGCCAGACTGTGAAAGAAACGGTTTAATTACTTCCCGGGAGATTAAGAATGAGCGATAATAGCGAATATGTGCCACCCAAAATCTGGACCTGGGACAAGGAAAGCGGCGGCAAATTTGCCAATATCAACCGGCCCATATCGGGCGCGACGCATGACAAGGAATTGCAGGTCGGCAAGCACCCGCTGCAGCTCTATTCGCTGGCAACGCCCAATGGCGTGAAAGTAACCATCATGCTGGAGGAGCTCTTGGCTCTCGGCCATAGCGGCGCGGAATATGATGCCTGGCTCATCAATATTGGCGAAGGTGACCAGTTTGGCAGCGGCTTTGTCGGAGCCAATCCCAATTCCAAGATCCCGGCGCTTATGGACCATAGCGGCTCAAAGCCGGTGCGCGTTTTTGAATCGGGTTCGATCCTGATGTATCTCGCGGAGAAGTTCGGCGAGTTCCTGCCCCAGGGCGGTACGGCGCGGACTGAAACACTGTCCTGGCTATTCTGGCAAATGGGTAGCGCGCCCTATCTGGGCGGCGGGTTCGGTCATTTTTATGCCTATGCGCCGTTCAAGATGGAATATCCGATTGACCGGTTTGCGATGGAGGTGAAGCGGCAGCTGCATGTGCTCGACACGCACCTTGCGGACAATAGCTATATGGCGGGTGACACCTATACCATTGCCGATATGGCGATCTGGCCCTGGTATGGCGGCATGGCCAAGGGGGTTCTCTATGATGCGGCGGAATTCCTGCAGGTGCATGAATATAAAAACCTGCAGCGTTGGGCCGATCAGATCGGGCAGCGTCCCGCCGTACAGCGCGGGCGCATGGTGAACCGTCCGTTCGGCGAATTGTCGAGCCAGCTGCACGAACGCCATGATGCCAGCGACTTTGATACCAGAACGCAGGACAAGCTGCAGAGCGGCGAGGAAGAATAAAAGCCATGAAACTCTATGACAGTGTAAGAGCCCCCAATCCCCGCCGTGTCCGCTGGTTCATGGCGGAGAAACGGATTGAGGATGTTGAAATCGAGCAGGTGTCATTGTTTGAGGGACAGCACCGCACGGCAGAATACCGCGCCAAGGCGGGGCTCCCCAATGTGCCGGCGCTGGAGCTGGATGATGGCACGGTTTTTACCGAATCGATTGCGATCTGCCGTTATCTAGAAAGTGTCTATCCCGAACCCAATATGTTTGGCCGCGATGCAACCGAAATTGCGGTGATTGAAATGTGGACGCGCCGCGTGGAAATGATGGTGGCAACGCCTTTCATGATCGCGGTGCGCCATTCGCACCCTGCCATGGGGGCGCTGGAAAAACAGAATCCCGACATGGCCGAAGCGAATCTGAAAGCGGCCGAACGAGGGCTCAAAATGCTGGACCGGCAGCTTGGCAGCAGTGAATTTATCGCCGCAGACCGCCTTACCATTGCCGATATCATTGCCTTTACCGGCATAGATTTCATGCGGATGGTGAAGTACCGGCCGCCTGAAGAACTGACCCACCTGATGCGCTGGCATAAGGCGATGGGCGAACGCCCAGCGGCAGAAGCGGGCATGGAAAAACCGGCATAATTTCAGGAAAACTGGAGCGGGTAAGGGGAATCGAACCCCTCTAGCTAGCTTGGAAGGCTAGAGCATTACCACTATGCTATACCCGCCCGCAGGCCGCGTAATTGTGGGTTTTGGCGGCATTTGTCAAGCGCCTTTTGATCGGCTTGCTTTCCCCTCCCCGTCAGACCGCTGTCCTACACGGCTATGCCTGTGTTAGGCAGGGTGCGGCTCTTTGACATTCTGGCCGGCTGCCTGTGAAACGGTGTCTGGCAGTGTTGGACAAGTCCAACAGCAATACACGCAAAACATGGGTTTATAGGTGCGACTTTCGTGACTTTGTGGGCGGGAATGCTGCGGATGTGGCTCCTGTCCCCGGCAGTGCTTTTTGTTGATGCGCCCATGCGCGCGGTACCGGAGTCTTCTTATCCCTCACGGCCATTTTTCACTAACGTGAAAAGCCTGCGGGAACGTGGCACCAGCCTTCTCCCCCTCCCAACCTCCCGATATACTAGCGGGTCATGCTATCGGGAGGTTGGGAGGGGGAGAGGGCTGATACCGCACCGCGAACGAGAGTGAGCCAAACAAAGACTCGGGGTCGGGAGGGCCAAAGTCCAGATAAGGGAACGTGCGGGCTGCGGGATTTGCAAGATGGCCACAGCCTGGTCAATGCAAGCGACCCGTCGAATCTGCAGGTCTTGCGCCATATGACAGGGTATCTGGATTCCAGCCTTCGCTGGAATGACGTGTGTGGGCTGGCACCGCTGCGTATCAACGGATAAAAGCGAAAAACAGCCGTGAGGGAGAAAAAGACCCGGTACGGCAGGCGGGACCTTCCGGCTGAGGGGCGTGACCTTCCGCGCTGCAGCTTTGCCGGAACCCGCATGTTTGCGCCATTTATGACGCAGGTGGCTTTTCCCGGGTGGGACCTTTCAGTCCATATTGCGGGTACGGGAAATATTATGGGGTGCAAGTGATGGTGTGGACGGGGGTTTTTCCTACTCGCCCTCGAATTCCATCAGGCTTTCGACTTTTACATTCGCACCGCGCAGTTTTTCTGCGCCGCCAAGGTCGGGCAGGTCGATGACAAATAGTGCTGTATCCACCACGGCACCCGCATCACGCAGCAGCTGCGCCGTGGCCAGCGCCGTGCCGCCGGTGGCGATCAGGTCGTCGATGATAATGACGCTGTCGCCAGCCTCAATAGCATCGGCCGCGATTTCCAAGCGGTCAGTGCCATATTCCAACGCATAGTCGATACCGCGCGTTTCCACAGGAAGCTTGCCGGGCTTGCGCACGGGGAGAAAACCGATACCCAGATGTGCGGCCACGGCAGCACCGAAGATAAAGCCCCGCGCTTCCATGCCGGCAATATAGCGGGGACGGTCATCGCCCATCAGGCGGGCGAGATGGCCAATGGTGGCGGCGAAGCCTTCGCCATGGCCGATAAGTGTGGTGATATCGCGGAACATGATGCCGTCTTCCGGAAAGTCCGGAACGGTGCGCACCATTTTTTTAAGATCGCCCAGCGGCGTCAGCTTGTCTGTCATATCATGTTCCAGCAAGCTGATGCCAATATGGCCATCAATGCTTTTTGTCGGCCCAGATATTCCGGTAGGACAGATAGGCAAGAATGGTGAAGATCAGCAGGAATGCAAGCACGGCTAGGCCGGTCTGCTTGCGTTTCTCCATCTTGGGTTCCGCTGTCCAGGTCAGGAACGCCGCCACGTCTTTTGACATCTGGTCAACCGTTGCCTTGGTCCCGTCGGCATAGCTTACCTGGCCCTCTGCCGTAATTGGCGGTGCCATCGCAAGGTTCAGGTTGGGGAAATAGGGGTTGTAGTGCAGTCCCGTGCCCGGCATCGAATCGGGAAACTCCTCGGCCAGCTTCTTGGGCGGGTTCTGGTAACCCACGAGCAGCGAATAGACATAGGCGGGGCCATTGTGGCGCGCTTTTGTCATCAGCGAAAGGTCAGGCGGAACCGCATTGTTATTGGCGGCACGTGCCGCCACGTCATTGGGATAGACAGCCGGAAACTTGTCGGCGGGAAGGCCATCGCGCGTGGTAGCCTCGCCGGTTTCGGGATCAACTGCCGGCACCTGGAAACTGGCAGCAATGGCTTTTACTTCGTCTTCGTTATAACCAATCGCCTGAAGATCGCGGAAAGCGACATGTTCCAGCGAGTGACAGGCGGAACATACTTCCTTGTACACGCCATAGCCGCGCTGCAGCTGGGCTTTGTCAAACCTGCCGAAGACACCGTCGCTGGGCTGGCTGAATGACTTGGGATGCTCATGAAACATGTGCTCAGCGGTTTCGACATGCTCTTCGGTCAGATAGGTATAGGCACCCATCAGAAACGAGTAGAGCAACACGCCCGTGAAAAACAGTCCGACCAATATACCGAGGTTTCTAATCATCTGACTTGTGCTTTCCTTGTCTTCGGCTGGCTTATTCGGCGGGCTGCGCAGCAGCGTCGCCCGTAGTTGCGGTTGTGTCGATGGCTGCAGGTGCTTCTTCACCATCCTTGCCCAGTACGGCTTCGGTGATCGAAGCAGGCAGCGGATCAGGACGTTCAATCGACGAAATGATTGGCAGGATGATAAGGAAGTGCGCGAAATAATAAGCCGAGGCCAACTGGCTGATCATCACATAGGGTTCTTCCGCAGGTGCGCCGCCGCAATATCCCAGGATCAGGACAACGACCACGAACACCCAGAAGAAGGGACGGAATAGCGGGCGGTACTTGCCCGAACGCACCGGTGACCGGTCCAGCCATGGCAGGAAGAACAGCAACAGGATGGATGCAAACATGGCCAGCACGCCCAGCAGCTTTGCCTCAATAAAGAAAAAATCGAATGTGAAGGCGCGCAGGATGGCGTAGAATGGCCAGAAATACCATTCCGGCACGATGTGTGCTGGTGTCGATAGCGGGTTGGCCGCGATATAGTTGTCCGCATGGCCGAGGAAGTTCGGTGCAAAGAACATGACGGCGGCAAAGATGACGAGATAGACGCCAAGGCCGAAACCGTCTTTCGCGGTGTAATAGGGGTGGAACGGCACTGTGTCCGATTCCTGTTTCACTTCCACTCCAGTCGGGTTGGACGACCCCGGAATGTGCAATGCCCAGACGTGCAGGATAACAACGCCCGCAATCACGAATGGCAGCAGATAGTGAAGTGAGAAGAAACGGTTGAGTGCGGCATTATCCGGCGCAAATCCGCCCAGCAGCCATTCCTGCAGCGTAGGCCCGATCAGCGGGATGGCCGAGAAAAGGCCGGTAATCACTTTTGCGCCCCAGAAGCTCATCTGGCCCCAAGGCAGCACATAGCCCATGAACGCGGTCGCCATGGCCAGCAGGTAGATGACCATGCCCAGCAGCCAGATCATCTCACGCGGTGCTTTATACGAGCTGAAATACAGCCCGCGGAAAATGTGGATATAGATCACGATAAAGAAGAAACTGGCGCCATTGGCGTGCATGTAACGCAGCATCCAGCCCCAATTGACATCGCGCATGATATGCTCGGTCGAATCAAACGCCACCAGCGCATTGGGCGCATAGTGCATGGCCAGGATGATGCCGGAAATAATCTGCACCACCAGTGCAAAACCGGCAAGTACGCCGAAATTCCAGAAATAGTTGAGGTTGCGTGGTACCGGATAGCCGGCACCGATCGCGTTATAAACAAGGCGGGGCAATGGAAGACGTTCGTCAATCCATTTCATGGCCGGATGTGTCGGGTTATACTGACTTGCCCAGGGAAAACTCATATGCTCTTACCTCAACCGACTTTAATAACTGTATCGGACAAAAATTCGATTTCCGGCACTTCCAGATTGGTGGGTGCCGGGCCCTTGCGGATACGGCCCG
The DNA here is from genome assembly GCA_947497085.1 of uncultured Sphingomonadaceae bacterium. Lineage (GTDB taxonomy): Bacteria > Pseudomonadota > Alphaproteobacteria > Sphingomonadales > Sphingomonadaceae > Alg239-R122. The sequence continues at coordinate 278,667 of CANMFE010000002.1, read as the reverse complement.
CCGTATCATAGTGCGAACCGTGGCACGGGCAGAAATAGCCGTCAAATTCGCCTTTTATTTCCCCCTGTGCAGCGCCCAGCGGCACACAGCCCAGATGGGTGCAGACACCCATGGTGACGAGAATGTTTTCATGGCCGGGTGCCGTGCGTTCGGCCAGTGTCTGCGGTTCACGCAGCGATGCCATGTCAACGGCATTTGCCTCTTCAATTTCCTCAGGCGTCAGGTTGCGGATAAACAGCGGCTGTTTACGGAAAATCGTCTTGATCGCCTGGCCAGGCTCCAACGCGGATACATCGACTTCAATCGATGCCAGCGCCAGAACATCAGCAGATGGTGCCATCTGTGTTATCAGCGGGTACAGAACCGCTGCGCCGCCCACGCCAGCAAAGCTGACAGCCGCAACATTGATAAAATCACGGCGGCGTACGCCTTCTTCATTGACGTTTTCGTTATTATCTTCAGTCATTCAATCGCCCTATTCGAACCGACTTACATTAGAATATTTTGTGGACCTGCCCCACCTTACCGATTTGCCCTAGCAGATGCCGGACAAGGAATCCATATCATCAAGACATGCATTTGGAGGGCCTGATAGCCGCAAACCATATGGCTTGCCAACAGTGAATTTTGCATCTTGCGTGACTTAATTTGCAAGACGCCTTAAAGCGCGGACATGCGGCTTGCACTTTACCAACCTGATATTGCCGGAAACCTTGGCACATCCATGCGATTATGCGCCTGTCTGGGCATTGGGCTGGATGTGATCGAACCGTGCGGTTTTCCGCTGGGTGACCGGCAGCTGAAACGGGCGGCCATGGATTATGGCGAGGCCATAGATGTGGTGCGCCATACCGACTGGAACAGTTTCCTGAATGTGACGCGCGCCGCAGGGCAGCGGATCGTGCTGATGAGCAGCAAGGGCGCGCAGACCCTGTATGATACGGATTTTCACGGCGATGACGTTATATTGATGGGCAGCGAAAGCGCCGGTGTGCCGGAAAAAGTTGCTAAAGGGGCAAATTTGATCTCGCGCATAGAAATGCAGCCGGGAATGCGCTGCCTGAATGTCGCCGTGGCGGCGGGTATTGCAGTGAGCGAGGCCATCCGTCAGACGCGTTATGTGGAATAACAAGGATAACAGGATTATAAATGAACGACTGGACCACACAGAAACAGACTGCACAGACATGGTTTGAAAAGCTGCGCGACGATATTTGTGCCGAATTTACCGCGATTGAACGCGAAGCGGGTAGCGATGCAGCGTTTGAATATACGCCATGGGACCGTACAAACCATGATGGCGCCGAAGGCGGCGGTGGTGTGCGCGGCCTTATCAAGGGCAAGGTATTTGAAAAGGCCGGCGTGAACGTATCCACCGTGCACGGCAGTTTCAGTCCCGAATTTGCCAAATCGATCAATGGCGCGGAGGAAGATCCGCGGTTCTTTGCCACAGGTATCTCGCTGGTTGCGCATATGGCCAATCCGCATGTGCCCGCCGTGCATATGAACACGCGCTTTCTGGTGACTACAAAGGCGTGGTTTGGCGGCGGCGCTGACCTTAACCCGCCAATTCCCTATGCAGAGGACACTGCGGACTTCCATGCGCGGATGAAAACGGCCTGCGACCCGCATGATGTTGCCGATTATGACCGCTACAAAAAATGGGCGGATGATTATTTTTATATCCCGCACCGCGAATGCCATCGCGGCGTGGGCGGTATTTTTTACGACCATCTGGAATGTGATGACGAAAGTGGGTTTGATGCGAATTTCGCGTTTACACAGGATGTGGGCAGGGGATTCCTTGATATCTTCCCGCAAATTGTGCGCCGCCGCATGGGGCTTGCGCATAATGATGCGGAGAAAATGCAGCAGCTTATCTGGCGCGGCCGGTATGCCGAGTTTAATCTGGTCTATGACCGTGGCACGACATTCGGCCTGAAAACCGGCGGCAATGTCGATGCGATCCTGATGAGCCTGCCACCTGAAGTGGTCTGGGAATAAGAGGCTATGGCCGATATTCCCGTTCCTGACGGTCATATTGCGTCGGTTGTGACGCATCTGGAAATGCGTGTGCGGCCGCAGTTCGCGGCAACTGCACCGGACGGGCTTTCGCTGGAAAGCTGGGAGCGGCCCGGACTTGCAGAATATCGCGCGCTTTTCCGCAAGGTTGGCACACCCTGGCTATGGTTTTCACGGCTGGTGATGGATGACGCTGCATTGCAGGAAGCCATCCATAACCGTGGCATCCATATTTATATGGTCAAGGCGCAGGGCGGCGATGCTGCCGGTATGCTGGAACTGGATTTCCGGCAGGACGGATCGTGCGAGATCAGCTTTCTGGGCCTTGTTCCCGAGCAACTGGGCAAAGGGCATGGCCGCTGGCTAATGGCTGAGGCGCTGGAACGGGCATGGGACCATGCAGGAGTTGAGCGCGTCTGGCTGCACACCTGTTCATTTGATCATCCTGATGCGCTCGGGTTTTACCAGCGCAGCGGGTTTCAGGCATTTCGGCGTGAAGTGGAAATCGCACCCGACCCGCGCCTTGCCGGGCACATGCCGCGCGATGCCGCGCCGCATGTGCCGATCATCGAGAATTAGCCGGGGGGTTAGCTGGCAACACCGCCTGTGCTTGTGGCCGCATGGCCTGAAATCTGGCGATAAATTGCCGCTGCCATCAGCACGAATATAGTCGTGAAAATCGCGCTGAAAAACGCGCTCACAAATGCCAGAGCGGTTGTCGCCACCTCACCGCTCAACACCATGTTCAGCACACCGCCAAAGATCAACTCGGCAAGCAGCAGCAGGACAAAGCCGACAATAGCCACAATAATCAGGAACAGGGTGATGCGCCAGCCATTGCCCTTGGTCAGCTCCCACGATCGTCCGATAGCGGTCAGTGGATTGCGGATATCCTCCGCGACAATCGATGTGGCCACCACGCTGAATCTGCCCAACAGGTACAGGCCGGGAATGATAAGCAGCGCAAAACCTATACCCATTGCGACAGACGTTAGCAGGCTGGCCAGAAAAGCGGGAATCAACGCGACCAATCCCACCTTGATCGCATCGCCGACCGACCGCCCTTTTTCACCGGTGACCAGCCACAATATCGCCAGCGATCCGACGGTGGTAATCAACCCCATGACCAGCATCAGGGACCAGTTTTCAGAAAATGTTTCCGATAGCCCGGCAATAACCTGTTCAAATGTTTCATATTCGCCCTGGTCCGGCTGGGTAATCAGCAGCGCTGACAGCACTTCAGGCAGGAAATAAAACACGCCGACAAGCGGGAGCAAAAGCTGCTTATGCTCGTTAAACAATGCAATCGTATCATTCCACGCCGCCGATAAGTCGAATTTCATGCCATTTCCCCCACCAATATTTTATGGATCGTTGCGCTATGCGCGGCATTAGTGTCGGATAATTTGGCCAAGGTCAATATTTCAGGTCATATACAGCCCTTGCATTTTGCGCCCATAATCCCGACACATTGGCGGATGACCGATATTTTGCCCCCATCATTACTGCCTGAGTGGGAAATTTCCAAAGACCAGATATCCTATCCGCAGGCGCTGGAGTTTATGGAAAAGCGCAATGCGGATATCCGTGCAGGCACGGCAGATGAGCTGGTATGGCTCATCGAGCATCCCCCGCTTTATACCGCTGGAACCAGCGCGGATCCGGCAGAGCTGCTGAGCCAGCAATTCCCGGTTTATCAGACTGGGCGCGGCGGCCGGCATACTTATCATGGACCGGGACAGCGGGTCGGTTATATTATGCTGGACCTCAGGAAACGGGGACGTGACGTACGTGCATTTGTGCATGCGCTGGAAGGCTGGGTGATTGCAACACTGGCGGATTTTGGTGTTGAAGCCCGCCGTGCAGAAGGGCGCATTGGCATCTGGACCGACAACCGGCAAGGACAAGAAGCGAAAATTGGCGCGATTGGTGTGCGCATAAAAAGCTGGGTCACGATGCACGGCTTTGCGGTGAATATTGACCCTGACCTTACCCATTTCGGGGGCATTGTGCCGTGCGGGATTAGCGAATATCCGGTGACGAGTCTTGCCGAACTTGGTATAAAGGCGAATATGAAGGATTGGGATACGGCGCTACAGGCGCGGTTACCTGGTCTCCTCGAAGCCTTGCCGGGCGGCTAAAATGAGCATGCCAAAATGAACATGATTGCAATGAAAGTCTGAAATATGCGCAAAACCCTGTCACTTAGCACTGTTATCGCCGCTGGATTGGTACTGACAGCCTGTTCTTCTGAAGTGCCTGAAGAGGGCGTGCTCACCGAAACCGAACTTGGTGATGTTGATGTGTTGGAAGGCACGATCAGCGATGATATGATTCAGCCCGACGTGCTCAGTGAAGCTGCGACCGAAGAAGCCGAAGCGGCAGCAGAGGCGGCTTCGGAGGAAGAGGCCGAAACCGAAAGCGCTGACACTGCAGAAGACGAAAGTGCCGATGGCGAGGAGCAGGAAGGCAGCGAGTAATCTGTCTCAGCCGGCATAGGGTATCGGATCAATAAGGCCTGCTTCTGCAAAACCCGCCTTGCGCAGACGGCAACTGTCACATAGTCCGCATGCCTTTCCATCCGCACTGGGATCATAACAGGTCCAGCTCAACCCCGTATCCAGCCCAAGCCGCTCAGCCTCGCGTGAAATATCGGCCTTGGTCATTTGCTGCAACGGTGCATGGATGGTAAAGCCCTGTCCCTGTTCGCCATCTTTTGTGGCAATATTGGCAAGTTTTTCAAAACCTTCGATAAATTCGGGACGGCAATCGGGATAGCCCGAATAATCAAGGGCATTGACCCCGATAAATATGTCATGCGCGCCAATTGCTTCGGCCCAGCCCAGAGTGAGCGAGAGGAAAATCAGGTTGCGCGCGGGTACATAGGTGACGGGAATATCGTCGCCCACGCCTGTTTTTGGCACGTCGATTTCGTCGGTCAGAGCCGATCCGCCGAACTGGCGCAGGTCGAGCGGCAATATGGTGTGCTGGCGGGCATCAAGACGCGCCGCGATATTGCGTGCTGCTTCAATCTCGATCCGGTGCCGCTGGTTATAATCGATGGTCAGCGCATAAAGCGCATAACCCTGTTCGCGGGCGATGCCGGCTGAAACCATCGAATCCATGCCGCCGGAAAGCAATATGACGGCTTTCTTTTGTATATCATGTCCCATGGCAACGCCGCTAAACGCTCGGGCTGTGCAATGCAAGCCTGTGCGCCATCCATATATGCCATCATTCAAGGCGCGAATGATAAAAAAACGGGCCGCCATGTCATTTGCATGCACAGGGCGACCCAGGTTTAAGGCCAATGGCCTTAATGGGAGGAAAGCGTACCAATTCGGGTACGCAAAGACCTATCGCAGAAAAGCGTTTATAATATGTTAACTATGCGGGAAGCGGCGAAAGGCGCGTCAGCAGCTACCGACCCGGCGTCCTTCTGCGGCAAAGGAGAAGGGAGAACCATTGGCAATGCCCTGTGTGTTGATTTGCAGCAGGTTCGTGCCTTCTGCCCGCAATGTGGTGCGGCCATGACCCCGCGCACCGCAGCTATAGCTGATGGTAACCGTGTTTGGCTTATCCTCTATCACAAACGGTTTTTTGCAGTTTTCCCCCTGATGGCGCAGGTTGAGCAGCTGCTGGATATCGCGCACGCAGATCTTGCGCACTTCGCTGTTCTTGCCGCGCTCGCGGATTTCCCACTGCCCGGCATTCACTTTTTTGAACGAAGCAAGCTCGGGTGCCTGAGCCGGCGCGGGCATGGCAAACAGGGCCAGTGGTGCGGTAGCCAGCATGGCGAGAAAATGCCTTTTTTTCAGTACCCCAAATGGTATTTTCAGATGCTTGATCATTATTCTTCCAGTTATGGGAATATGCCCCATTTGCATGGTTTTTACGATAATGCAGATGTATCTATCGTTAATAAGCAACGTCTCGTCGTGCGCTTAGCTGATATACATTCTTTATATACGTCAAATAAGGCCGATATTTTACCAAAATATGTCGGATGGCCGGTTTTTTCAGTCCGTAATCGCAAATTGCCGCGCACAAAAGGCGCAATCGATCAGAATATCGCCATTTTCGTTGCGCATTTCAGTCTTTTCCGCCTCGCCAAAGCGGTTTAGAACCTTGCGATAATGGTCGACCGAACAGCGGCAGCCCTTGCTGAGCGGTACGGCCTGCTCGATCAGTATCTCGTCTTCCTCATGGAACAGCCGCCAGATCAAATCCTCCATGCTAAGCGTCTTGTCGAGCAATTCCGCATGGTTGAGTGTTTCCGCAAGGATGGACACATGCTCCCATTCGGGATGGTCCAGCTTGGCATGCAGCCGTTCGCGCCCCTCTTCACCCTCGGCCAGATGCTGGACCAGGAAACCGCCTGTCCTGCATCCATTCTCGTCGGAGCTGATCGCAACCTTGATAAGCGTTGGCACCTGCTCGGACTGGAAGAAATAATTCTGGCACGCTTCGGTGAGCGAGTTGCCGGTCAGCTCGACAATGCCCTGGTAACGCTGCCCGTCATCGCCGTGCATTGGCGCGCGGTCGAATGTAATCGCCAGATATCCCTTGCCGAACAGCGAATCCAGCGAGGGGTTTTTCCCCTGCTCGGCCAGGCGATCACTGTCATAACGGGCATAGCTGCGCACCTCACCATCCTTGTAATCGGCAACGAGCAGCTCGACAATTCCGCCCTGCGTTTGTGCCTGCATGGTGAGCTGACCTTCAGACTGTTTCAGCATCGATCCGATCAGAGCTGCCAGTGTGGCGGCCTCTGCCACCAGATGTTTCACGGCCACAGGATAGTCATGCGGCGCGATAATGTCGTTCAGCACACTGTCGAGGCGCACCGCACGTCCGCGCGCATTGCGCGATGGGATGGTAAAACGCAGCGGGCGATCATGGTAAATCTCTGTCATTCGGTGCTATATAGGGATTGTTGCACGGGAATGTTAGAGTCTGGTGTGATAGCTTAGAGTAGCGACCCTAAATCTGCCCAAAGCACCAGCGCAGCACTGACTTTTGGGCATGGAGCCTGTTTTCCGCCTCGTCCCATATGACCGATTGCGGGCCGTCGATTACGTCATCTGTCACTTCCTCGCCGCGATGCGCGGGCAGACAGTGCATGAATAACGCGTCGCTTTTGGCGTGCGACATAAGCGCGGCATTCACCTGATAGGGCATCATCGCCTGCAATTTGGTTTCGGCATGGTCCTGCCCCATGGAAATCCAGGTGTCTGTCATAACAATATCCGCATCGCGGACAGCTTCAACAGGGTTGCGGGTCAGGGTCACGCTGGCACCGCCCGCCCGCGCCTGATCGACAAAACCTGCATTGGGCTCATATCCTTCCGGGCAGCCGATACGGACATTGAATTTCATCAGGCCCGCCGCTTCCAATATGGAGTTAAGCACATTATTGCCATCGCCCAGCCAGGCGACTTCCAGTCCGGGCAGCGCCTTGCCATGTTCAATAATGGTCAGCAGGTCAGCCATGATCTGGCAGGGATGTGACAGGTCGGTCAGGCCATTGATGACCGGAATGCCAGCATGGCTGGCCAGTTCTTCGATCTTGGCATGGTCATCGGTGCGGATCATGATGGCGTCGGCATAGCGCGACAGCACGCGCGCGGTGTCTGCCACGGTTTCGCCGCGGCCCAGCTGCATCGAGCCAGAGTCCATCACGATGCTTGTACCGCCCAGCTGCCGGATTGCCATGTCGAATGAGACCCGCGTGCGGGTTGAGCTTTTTTCAAACACCATGGCGAGCGTATGGTCCATAAGCGGCGCATCACTATCACCCTTACCTTTCGGCAAATCCTGCCGCGCGGCCTTGCGGTCAATGGCATCGTTCAGCATGGCGGCAATAGCATCGCCGCCCGCATCGGAAAGGCTGAGAAAATGCCTCATGATGTTTCGGGAATCTCATAATCCCGCGCACCTGCGGACAGCTTTTCAATAAACTCGTTTACATGCTCTTCTTCAATAATGAGCGGCGGCAGGATACGCAGTGTATTGTCACCCGCAGCGACGGTAAGCAGCCCGTGATTATCGCGCAGGTGCACCATGAAGGGCCGCACTTCGCTTTTCAGCTTGATGCCCAGCATCAACCCCATGCCGCGCACATGATCGAACAGGCTATCATGGTTCGGGATAAGCTGTTCAAGCGCGCTACGAATACGGTCGCTCATCTGGCGGACATGCTCCAGAAATTCTTCATTGTTGACGACATCCAGCACAGCCTCCCCCGCCGCCATGGCCAGCGGACCGCCGCCATAGGTGGAACCATGCGTGCCAAAGCCCATGCCGCGCGCCGCTTTTTCGGTGGCCAGACATGCGCCCACCGGGAAACCGCCGCCCAGGCCCTTTGCGCTGGCCATGATGTCAGGCTCCACGCCATATTCCTCGTAAGCAAACAGGCGGCCTGAACGCGCCATGCCGCATTGCACTTCGTCAAATACCAGCATCAGGTCGTTTTCATCGGCCAGATCACGAAGGCCTTGCAGGAATTCCCTGCTCGCCGGGCGTACCCCGCCTTCACCCTGGATAGGTTCGACCATAAAGCCGGCTGTATCGGGTCCCATGGCCGCCTTGGCCGATTCCAGATCATCAAATTCGGCATATTTGAAACCGGCCAGCATGGGTGAGAAACCTTTGTGCATTTTGGTCTGGCTCGAGGCGCTGATCGTGGCCATGGTGCGGCCATGAAACGCGTTCTTGAAAGTGATGAGCGTCTGTTTCTGCGGGTCACCGCCTTCGCTTTGGTGATAGGCGCGTGCAGTCTTGATCGCGCATTCCACTGCCTCTGCACCTGAATTGGTAAAGAAAACCGTGTCGGCAAATGTGCTGTCGACCAGGCGCTGGGCCAGTTTCTCACCCTGCGGGCTGCCATACATATTGGATACGTGCATTAATGTTGCAGCCTGATCCTGAATCGCCTTGGTCAGATGAGGGTGACCATGGCCGAGCAGGTTGACGGCGATACCGCTTGCAAAGTCGAGATATTTCTCGCCATTCTCACCATAGAGATAGCATCCTTCGCCGCGCACCGGGCGCACATCACAGCGGGGGTAGACAGGCATTAATGGCGTGATGGTCATATCATTTGGTCCTTGCATTGACCCGCTTATTCGGCGGCTGGTAAAGAAAAAAGGCGTACCCGCTGGAACGGGCCGCCACTGATTTATACGCAGCTTATAGCCGCTTGCATTTCACGGCGTCAATGACAGGCGCAGCATTCATTTGGCGCGACGCCAAGAAAATTGTGGCGGCATCGGACAAGGCTTGCTAATGCCCCTTTCGCAACCGGATAAGCACCCATAGCTCAGCTGGATAGAGCGCTGCCCTCCGAAGGCAGAGGTCAGAGGTTCGAATCCTCTTGGGTGCGCCATAATTGCGACATTTTTGGCGAAATATGTGTTCCGTCATCCGATAAGTGATACGAACCTCTGCTTCTTTACTGTTTGGATGGTTAAGCCATCAAAAATGGCTCGAATCCTCTTTGGGTGTGCCAGTTTTTCAAACAGAAGCCTCTCAGTTTCATGCAGTATGTTTCCATGCTGTCAAAACAGTTGAGCTGATGCTGGCTGTTGCGCTACCTGTTGTGGATGGGTGCCACATCAACCGATCCGAATGACATATTTCTGCTGACAGGCGGCGATTGTACCCTAGCCGTGCATGCACCGGTAGGAGCTGTGCCGCAGATTATCTATTGGGGTGCGCGGCTGGAGCCGGATGCGGATATGTCTGCACTTGTATCACTGACCACGCGGCAAAGCGCACAGGGTGGTGCGGATACGGTTATTCCGGTGAGCCTGTCGTGCGAAAGCGGAACCGGATATGATGGCCCGGCAGGTTTCAGCGGGCACCGTGAGGGCCATGACTGGGCGCCTGTATTGCAGGTTTCCCGTGTCGATGCAGATGGGCAGGCGCTGGATATCCATTGCGCCGATGATGCGCGCGGTATCAGCGCGCACTATGCTGTCGCGATGGATGCGGAAAGCGGCGTACTGACAGCCCGGACGCGCTTTACCAATACCGGTGATCTGCCGCTCACTATTGATTGGGCCGCACCGCTTTGCCTGCCGCTGCCACACGGTATGGATGATATTATCCATTTTTCAGGCCGCTGGGCGCATGAGTTTCAGCGTGAACGCCAGCGGCTTGGACAAGGCGGGTTTATTGTTGAGAACCGGCGTGGTCGCACTTCGCATGACCGTTTCCCCGGTGCGATATTCTGTACGCCGCAGACATATGAGCAGGCGGGATCATGCATGGCTGTGCATCTGGGCTGGAGCGGCAACCATATGCTGCGCGCGGACCGCCAGATGGATGGGCGGATTTTGGTGCAGGTAGGCGAAAAACCTTTTCTCGGCGAGGTGCAACTGAGCGCGGGCGAGGCATATGAAACGCCGCCTGTATATGCCTGCTACGCGGCATCGGGCCTGTCGGATATTTCCGGCAGACTGCATGATTTTTACCGGGCGCAGCTGACGGACAGGCGCGTGAAGAGCAAACCGCGGCCGGTGCATTACAACACATGGGAAGCGATCTATTTTGCGCATGAGCCCGGCAAGGTGATGGCACTTGCCGATGCGGCCTCAGCGATTGGTGCGGAGCGGTTCGTGCTGGATGATGGCTGGTTTCTCGGGCGGCGCGGCGATGCGGCAGGGCTGGGTGATTGGCAGGTGGACCGGTCGGTCTATCCGGGTGGCCTGACGCCTGTGATCGACCATGTACAGGGTCTCGGCATGGAATTCGGGCTATGGGTTGAGCCGGAAATGGTGAATGCCGATAGCGACCTGTATCGCGCACATCCTGACTGGATATTGTCTGCACAGGATGTAGAGCAGGTGCCATTTCGCAATCAATATGTGCTCGACCTGACCCGCAGGGAGGTGAGCGATAACCTGTTCGGGCAGATTGACGCGCTGCTGAGTGACAATGCCATTGATTATCTCAAATGGGATATGAACCGCGATATCAATCATCCAGGTGGGAGCGATGGATGCGTGGTTGCCGGGGCGCAGGTGCGCGCGGTTTATGCCTTGATAGACCGGTTGCGCGAAGCCCATCCGAATGTGGAGATCGAAAGCTGTGCCAGCGGCGCTGGGCGGGCGGACTATGGCATATTGGCGCATACCGACCGTATCTGGACATCGGACAGCAATGATGCGCTTGACCGGCAGCTTATTCAGCGCGGGGCGTCGCATTTCTTTCCGCTGGAAGTGATGGGTGCGCATGTCGGGCCGGAGGTCTGTCATATCACGCGGCGAACGCTGCCCATGGAAATGCGCGCCGCGACCGCGCTGTTCGGGCATATGGGTGTCGAAGCCGATATCACGCGCATGTCCGAGCGCGACAAAGCTATTTTGGCAGATGCCATCCAGCTGTACAAAGCGAAACGTGATTTGCTGCACAGCGGGCAATTTATCCGTGTCGACGCCGCACCCTGGCAGAATATTGTCGGCGTGGTGGCAAAGGACAAGGCATCGGCGCTGTTTTCCTATGCGCAGCTGGGCAGCATGCCCGAAACCGTGCCGGGCATGCTGCGCTTTCCCGGACTTGATGCCGCGCGGCGTTACCGGTTGAAGTGCGTCTGGCCCGCCCAGCCCCGCACACCGACGCCGCACCGGCTGGAAAATTCCGCGCTTATGGGTGAGGGCATTGTGGCGAGCGGGGACATGCTGATGGCGGTTGGATTGCAATTACCGGTGCTGTTCCCTGAAAGCTGTATCCTGCTCGAACTTGAGATTGTCTAAGCGATATAGCGTGTGGCGGGGAAATCCCGTGCCATAGCAGCTTTCCATTCTTCCAAACTATCCGCCGGGACACAGGCGACAATGCAGCCGCCAAAGCCGCCGCCTGTCATCCGCGCGCCTATTGCGCCATGCTCACGCGCACCCCCGGCAATGGCATCAATTTCGGGCGTGGTGATTTCAAAATCATCGCGCATGGAGGCATGGCTTGCATCCATCTGCACACCAAACGCTGCCATATCACCCACACATAGAGCGCCAATAGCGGCCAGCACGCGGCGATGCTCGCTATGGGCATGGCGCGCGCGTTTACGCTGCACCTCGGGCAGGCGCACTATCGCGGCCACCTGCGCTTCATTTAGCTGGCACAGCCAATCGGCACCCAGCGCGGCCGCCGCAGCTTCGCATTCCTGTCGCCGCTCGGCATAGCGGCCCTCGTCCAGCCTGCGGGTGATACCCGAATGCAGCACCGCGAAATGATGGTCATCGGGCAGGGTGATAAGCGTGTGTGCGAGCGTGTCTGTCTCCAGCGCCAGCGCCTGTTTCTCGCTGGCTATGGCCACTGCCATCTGGTCCATAATGCCGCACGGCACGCCGATAAATTCATGCTCAACCTGCTGCGCCCACCGCGCAATATCGACATCCGCGACATGTTGTCCGGCATGTTCGGTCAGCGCCTTGAGCACCGCTACCGTGACCGATGCCGAGGAAGATAGGCCTGCACCGCCCGGTACATTGCTATCCACCACAACGCGCATCGGGGTTTCTATCAGCCCGTTCTGTTCGCCTTTGGCGAGCGCGCCCGCGATATAATCGGACCAATGCCCGTTAAAAGGTATATCCAGATCACGCCGGACCGCTTCACCATATTGCGCCGAGTAAATCGCGTGGCCGCCATCATCCGATGGCCCCACGGCAACATGTGTGGCATTTGCAATCGTGGTGGGCAGCACCATGCCGCCATTATAATCGATATGCTCGCCAATCAGGTTGACCCGGCCGTGCGCCACGGCACTGGCCGAAGGTACGGCCGCAAATATGGCGGCATAGCGTTCCTCGATCATCACAGCTCCCGCAGCGTTCTTACCGCATCTTCGGGCGCGACATCCACCGTGAAAAGCCCTGTCGACTGTTCCACCGATGCCAGATATTTCACCTTGTCGGCAGAGCGCAGCAGCGGGTAGAATTGCGCCGTGAAATGCCAGCCCACATGTTTTCCAGCCGGGGCGGCATGCAGGCTGAGCATATAGGGGCATTCACGCCCGAAAAATGCATCATAACGCCGCGTTACATCGCCCAGAAGATGCGCAAAGCCGGAAATTTCAGAATCGCCCATGTCCCAGGGTCCGGCACGGCGCTGCATTGTTGCCACCCATATTTCATAAGGGAAGCGTGCAAAGGGCGGGGCAAAAGCCAGCACGCCCGATTGCCCGGCCACGCCATATGTACCTTGCCAATTCTGCATATGTACCGCGAGGTTATATCCGCCGGCAAAGGCGTCCGCCGCTTTGCGCTGCACTTCCGGGATGATCGGAAAGGCATAGATCTGGCCATGGGGATGATGCAATGTCACGCCCACTTCCTCACCGCGATTTTCAAACGGCAGCACATAGGCGGCACCGGCCTCATAAAGTTCCCGGTAGCGGTCAATCCATGCATGGACCAGCAGTTCGCGGCGTTCCTGTGACAAAGTGGCCAGGCTGCCTGAACTTTCTTTTGTATAGACCACAACTTCACAGCGGCCTGTCGCAGGCGCTGTCTGCACACCGTCTGGCGCGGTCATTTCCTGCGCGTTGTTTCTGCCCAGGCCGCTAAAACTGGGGAAGCGATTTTCAAATATCGCCAGATCGAAATCGGCAAACGGTATTTCGGTGGTATTGCCGCCCGGCAATGTGGGGGCCAGCGGATCATCCGCCGCTGATGGCTTGAACGTGCGGTTCTGCCGTCCGCTAGCATAAACAGACCAGTCCTGCCTGAGCGGATGGTAACGCAGTTCAGCCTCTTTCGGCCCACCACCCAGCATGTCTTCAGCAATCTTCCCGTCATGCGGGCGATAGCCATACAGCATCACATCACGTCCATCCGGTTTTACCAGATGCCGCCGGTGGACCACCTTTTCAGGTGGTGCATGGTCCAAGATATGCTGCCGATCATCCATGGTTATAGACAAAGAGGGTAACGCGCCTGTTTTCAAGTCCTTTATGTTTTCAAGTCTTCAACATGTCTTCGCTGCACTGCAACATAATGCTATGCAAGTGGCAGCATTGCCGCTATAGGGCTGAATATGCAATCGCGGGCGCAAGCGCCGTCCTTTCACAGAATCGCGATATATTTTTTTAAGCGCCCTCCGGTGAGACAATTCGGCTGGCCATATTTTTACTGGATTTCCATGCCTTTTTCGAGCCTGCCTGCCACCATAGCCGCTGCCCTTGCCGAGCGTGAATATGCCAAACCCACCGCCGTACAGGCCGCTGTACTTGAAGCCGAAGCGGGGGGCCGCGACATGATTGTATCGGCGCAGACCGGATCAGGCAAAACCGTTGCCTTTGGTCTTGCCATCGCTGCGCAGCTGCTGGAAGAAAGCGGCAATTTCCCGTTTCTGCGTGAACCGCGCGCGCTGATTATCGCGCCGACGCGCGAACTTGCACTGCAGGTCAGCCGTGAACTGGGCTGGCTGTATAAACAGGCCGGCGGACATATCGCCACCTGTGTGGGCGGCATGGATGCATCGAAAGAGCGCCGCAATCTGCGCCATGGCGCGCATGTCGTGGTGGGCACGCCGGGCCGTTTGCGTGACCATATCGAACGCGGCGCGCTCGACCTTTCGCGCCTCAAAGCCGTCGTGCTCGACGAAGCTGACGAGATGCTCGACATGGGCTTCCGCGATGACCTGGAAGAAATTCTCGATGCAGCACCTTCGGAAGAACGTCGCACATTGCTGTTTTCCGCCACTATGCCGAAACCGATTGTGCAGCTTGCCAAGCGCTATCAGAAAGACGCGTTGCGCATTTCCACTGTCGGTGAAGATCGCGGGCACGGCGATATCAGCTATCAGGTTGTGACCGTCGCGCCGGCCGATACCGAAAATGCTGTCGTAAATCTGCTGCGTTTTCATGAAGCCGAATCGGCGATGCTATTTTGCGGTACGCGCGAAGCGGTGCGCCGCCTACACAGTTCGCTGGTCGATCGCGGCTTTAGCGCCGTGGCACTGTCGGGTGAACATAGCCAGAGCGAGCGTAACCAGGCGATGCAGGCGCTGCGTGACAAGCGCGCGCGGGTGTGCGTGGCCACCGATGTGGCTGCGCGCGGGCTCGACCTGCCCAGCCTGTCACTGGTGATCCATGTGGAAATACCGCGTGATGCCGAGACATTGCAGCACCGTTCAGGCCGCACCGGCCGTGCAGGCAAGAAAGGGACGGCCGTCATGGTTGTGCCCTATCAGCGGCGCAAGAAAGTCGAGCGTATGCTGGGCGGGGCAAAAATTCAGGCGGAATGGATGGACGCACCCACCAGGGCAGATATCCGCAAGAATGACAGTGAGCGTCTGATGAAGACCTTGCTGGAGCCGACCCAGGTGGATGAAGAAGACAAGGCGCTGGCGCAGCGGTTGCTGGCTGAAAAAAGCGCGGAAGATATTGCCGCCGCACTGGTACAGGCACACCGTGCGAAAATGCCCGCGCCAGAGCAGATGCTCGATCGCGGACAGGCGCAACAGGAGCGTGGAGCCCCCCGGGCCGGGTTTGAGGACACGGTCTGGTTCAAAATGGATGTGGGTCATAATCAGCGCGCCGACGCCCGCTGGATTTTGCCGGTGCTGTGCCGACGCGGCCATATCACCAAGAATGAAATTGGTGCGATCCGCATTGCCGCAAACGAAACCTATTTTGAGGTGCCGCGCAAAGTGTCGGCCAAATTTATCGACGCACTGAGCCGCACCGAAGGCGCGGGTAATGATGATACCGATGATATCAACATCGTGCAGTTTGAAGGTAAGCCACGTGATCTTGCCAAGCAGAACCGCAAGCGCGATTTCAATGGCAATTTTAGGGGCAAGTCCAGCGGTAAAGGCGGATTTGGCGGAAAGCGCGATGGCGGCGGTTATAAAGGCCGGGGCGGCAAAGGCGCGCCGCGCAGCAGAGAAGATGGCTTCAAGAAACGTGATGGCGACTTCAAAAAGTCCGGCGGTGATTTTAAAAAGCGCGATGGTGACTTTAAGAAAAAGGGTAGTGACGATTTCACGAAACGCGATGGCGACAAACCGCGCGGAGATTTCAAACCTAAATCTGAAGACCGCTCTGCCAAGTTAAAACCGAAATTTGGCGGGAAGCCTGATGGAAAATCCAAAGGCAAACCCAAAAGCAAACCAGGTGGTCGCCCGGCCTTTAAAGGCAAAGGCGGCTTCAAGGACGGTTTTAGGGGCGGCAAGAAGAAATAGGCTGCCCGCTTAATCGCCGACGGTGATACCGCTGCGGTCTGCGATCGCGCCTGCCCATGCCCATCCGCCGAAAGTTTCGGATATGGCGACCGTCAGCTCATTTTTACCTTTGCGCAGATCCAGTCCTGCAGAATCAAAAAAACCGACTGTGCCTAAAAACCGGTAATCGCGGACCCGCCATCCGGCATTTCCGTAATATATGCGTTTGCCGTTCAGATAAATGCGCACCCGGTCCGAATAGCCAAAAGACAGCTCTTTCATCTGGTCCGTTTCCGACACTATGCTGAGCCGGACGAAGACGGTATTGGCTTCACGGTTGCGCTCCGCAACTCTGGATATATTGGCAATGCCATTGGTTTCGGCAGGCAACGTCTGCCATGTCAGGTCCGCATAGGGTTTTTCGGAAAGCGTCAGGCTGGAATCGACCAAGGTTTCGGCAAAGGTGGAAGAGACATTCCACTTGCCGATCAATCCTTCGGGCAGTTCGGCAGATGGTTTCGGCGTGCCGACAATCGCGTCTCCGGCCTGTAGAGGACGGATTGTGATATTGGAAAAATAGGCGGGGCCTGCCTGCTGCCCGCTGCTGCGCAAGCCGACATAACCGCTGGTCAAGGCGGTTTTCAGGTCGGGAATATGGATGACGGGTGCATCGCTGTTAAAATATATATCGGCACGGTCCCCCTGCACCACGATTTTGACTTTATTCCAGCCATCATATTTTTGCGAAACCGGGGCGATGCCATTGCCATCCGAGAAAATCTGCCATGCGCTATTGCCATTTTCGACCGGCGTATATTGCAGCGCATCGGGCTTTTCATTCAAATGCCCGCGAAAATACATTTCCTCATAATGCCGGTCGCTGGCGGCGCGCCAGCTTGCACCGATAAATATCTGCTGCTCGGCATAGGCGGCATCAAAGCTGATAACGCCATCGGTGAAAACCATGTCATCGGCCCATAGTCGCCCGCGCATCAGTTTGATGGCTTCGCGGCCCAGATAATTGGTGACTTCCGCCTCTTGCGCCGCAACGCGCCAGACCTGTCCTTCATATTCCAGAGCCGTGTCCTGCGCAGTGGCGGGCAGCGCAAAGAGCGCATGGATGATTGCGAGAATGAGGGGGAATAAGCGGCGCATGGGGAAAGCTCCTGTCAGATAAGTTGTCGGTGCATGTATGCAGGGAGTGCTTCTGTCAGTTATTGCAAAAAACGGCCAAGGCGCGTCTTTCCCTGTGCAGGGCATCCGGGGTGAGCCCGATAATGGCTTTGAAATCATTAATCATGTGTGCCTGGTCGTAAAACCCCGCCCCGCAGGCAATTTGCGCCCAGTCGGGATGGTCCAGATTTTCCGCTATCAGTGCGGTACCGGTCACGCGCAGCATGCGGGCATAGGATTTTGGGGAATACCCGGTAATGCTGCGAAACCGCCGCCGTAAATGCCGTTCGCTTACATCCAGTCGCTTTGCCAGTGATTGTGTCCGCATGCGCCCGCCTGTCTGGCGCAGGATGTGAAGTGCGATATTTTCTGGCGTATCCTTCACATATTGATGGTATGAAAATGCACGCAGTTCACGCACAAGTGCTGCGGCAATATCGTGCGGGGTTCCCGTTTCAGCAATTTTCAGCGTTGATGAAAAATGCGCGCGCATTGCATACGGCGCATCCAACATATTGGGCATGCCATCATAAATATCGGCAGGCAGGAACCCACATATATGTGCGGAATATTCGGGCAGCAACTGCACGGAGATAATTTCTTCGCGCGGCTGCGGTCTGTACCAGTGCGGTCGCATGTCAGCGCGGCATATTTTCAGGCCGATACATGATACCGCGCCGTCATGATCATACCTGCGCAGGATGGACAAGCTGGGCTCGCCATGCGGAAGCACACGGTGGTGCGCAGGCCTTTCCTGCCCGGCAATGCTGACCCACAATTTGTCCATGACATGCGAATCAGTGCTGATTGCCCATGACTGATATTGCCCCAGATTCTGTGCGGGCGTGCTGTTGCGATAGCTGGGGACGGGCTTGGACATATTGGGCATTTCCTGTCTGACGCTACGTCATCATATCCCAAAAGCATATATTGGCAAATAAACCGGAAAATATCTTGATGTGATATCTGAGTCCATGTATCACATTGAAATGTGATATTTAACGGAGTTCTACCAATGTCTGCGCAATTGATCGAGAAAATCACCACTCTGATAGAGGATGGCCACACCACGCGCGCTGGGTTGGCCCGCGCGGCGGGGCTGCATGCCAATTCGCTGCGCCGGCTGGGCGAAGATGACTGGAATCCAACTGCCGAGACGCTCGGTAAGCTCGAAAATTACCTGGCCCAGGATGCAGGCGCGGTGATGGTCAGTGCGGAGGAAATCATCAACGAGGCGCGCAATGGCCGCATGTACATTCTGGTCGATGATGAGGACCGGGAAAATGAGGGTGACCTGATTATCCCTGCGCAGATGGCCACACCCGATGCAATCAATTTCATGGCGACGCATGGCCGCGGGCTGATCTGCCTCGCCATGACAAAAAACCGGGTTGATGAGCTGGGCCTCAATATGATGACGGCGGATAACCGCGAACAGCACCAGACTGCTTTCACTGTTTCGATCGAGGCGCGTGAGGGCGTGACCACCGGTATTTCCGCCGCTGACCGTGCGCGTACCGTGGCGGTGGCGATCGATCGGTCCAAGGGACCAGACGATATTGTTGCGCCGGGCCATGTATTCCCGCTTCAGGCACGAAATGGCGGTGTGCTGGTGCGCGCGGGCCATACCGAAGCGGCGGTTGATGTGTCGCGGCTGGCCGGGCTCAATCCATCGGGTGTGATTTGCGAAATCATGAAAGATGATGGCGAGATGGCGCGCCTCGATGACCTGATCAGCTTTGCCCATAAGCATGGCATGAAAATCGGCACGATCCGCGACCTTATCGCCTATCGTCTGCGCCATGACCATCTGGTTGAAAAACGTGCCGAGGCTGACCTGCAAAGCGAACATGGCGGCCTTTGGAAGGCGATCAGTTACTTCAATACGGCCACCGAAACCGAGCAGGTTGTGCTGCAAAAAGGGCATATCAACCCCGACAAACCGACGCTGGTCCGCATGCACGCGCTGTCGGTTTTCAACGATGTGTTTGCGGCCGATAACAAACAGTCGGGCATGCTGGCCGAATCGATGCGGATTATCGCCGAGGAAGGTGCCGGTGTCATTGTGATGATAAACCAGTCCGGTCCGAGCGCGCTCACCAATCAGGTGCGCAAGCTGGCCGGTGAAAAAGGCCCGCCGATGGACCAGTTGCGCGATTATGGCGTCGGTGCACAGGTGCTGGCTGAACTGGGCGTGCAGGACATGACACTGCTCACCAATACCAGCCATGATCTGGTCGGGCTGGACGCCTATGGCCTGCGTATTGTAGGTCAGAAAGCCGTACCTACCGGCTCGGACAGAAGTTGAGCTACCCACCAGTTGCCGAAAACGAATTATTCAAAGGATAAAACATGGCCCATTTCCTGATCGTGGAAGCACGATTCTATGACCATTTGAACGATATGCTGCTCGAAGGTGCGCGTGATGCGCTGGACAAGGCGGGGCATACCCATGAAACGGTGACGGTGCCAGGCGCACTGGAAGTACCTGCTGCCATATCGCTGGCGATAGATGCGCAGAAATATGACGGCTTTGTCGCCCTCGGTGTCGTGCTGCGCGGGGAAACCTATCATTTTGAAGTTGTGTCCAATGAAAGCGCGCGCGGAATTATGGCGCTGACGCTGGATGGTGCAGCCATCGGCAATGGCATATTGACGGTCGAAAATGAGGCGCAGGCACTGGCGCGTGCTGACAAAACGCAAAAGAATAAAGGCGGCGAAGCGGCGGTTGCGGCCATCAGGATGCTCGAGCTTGCGGACAGTTTCGCGGGACGCTGAAGTCTGCCGTATTTTTTACGGCTCTTGTGTAGGTCAGCGTCAAGAGCTGTAGGCTGGACCCCAGATAAGAGTGCGTGTGGGCTTGTAAGGTTGCGTATGATGTGCGGCCTATCAAAGAAACGGCCTGCCAGAAGCCGCAAGCCTTTTGCCAGACGGAACGTTATCTGGATTCCCGCCTTCGCGGGAATGACGAAAGGAGCGAGAATGGCAGTGAGAGCTGCAATGGCGATCGGGAAGATACGCAAGACTACAACCCGCTTGCACTTTCATGGCAATCCCATAGTGTTAGCCCCTGCCCATTACAGAATATAGCGGGGCAAGGGGGAGAGAGATATGCTGAGCAGCGGCGACAGTGCGATCCAGTTTGCGGTATTCATCGGATTGATGCTGCTGATCGCGCTGCTGGTTTATTTCAAGGTGCGCGGCAAGGGTGCGGGCGAGGACGGATCATCCAAGGAAGTGTTCCTGGCCGGTGGCGGGCTGAACTGGTTCTTTATCGCGGGCGCGATTACGCTCACCAACCTTTCAACCGATCAGCTTGTCGGCATGAACGGCAATCAGATGCTGCTGCTTGCATGGTGGGAACTGTCCGCCATTGTCGGCCTTACTATTCTCGCCTTTGTGTTCGTACCGATCTATTACCGCGCCAATTGCACGACGGTCACTGAATTGCTTGAAAAGCGTTATAATCAGCGGAATGTGCGAACGACCATTTCGGTGCTGTTCCTGTTCGGCAATATTTTCGTTTACCTGCCCGCCGTGATTTACAGCGGCGCGCTGTTCATGCAGTCGCTGTTCGGGGTAGGAACCAGCGTGGTGGCAATTGCCGCGATATTTGCCGCTGTCGGCGCGGCCTATGCAATACTGGGCGGCCTCAGGGCGGTGGCGGTGCTCGATACCTATAGCGGCGTGGGCATATTGGCGCTGGCATTGGCGGTGGTGTTCCTTGCGCTGCAGGCGGTTGATTTTGATATTGTCACCGGCGTACCGGCGGAACGGCTGAGCATGATTGGCTCCAATGATTCGCCGATTCCATTTCATACCCTCTTTACCGGCATGATCCTGATCCAGATATTCTACTGGAGCACCAACCAGAATATCACGCAAAAGGCGCTGGCCGCGCCGACAGTGAAAGAGGCGCAGAAAGGTGTTATGGCGGCGGCTTTTGTGCGTTTCCTGATTATCCCTGCAATAGTCGTGGTGCCAGGCGTCGTGGCGTACAAGCTGTTCGGTGATGTCGGTGACCGGGCCTATGGCATGCTGGTCGCCGAAGTGCTGCCCAGCTGGACCAGCGGCATGTTTGCGGCAATGATCGCGGCGGCGGTGCTCACCACATATTCGGCGATCCTCAACGCCACCACCACATTATACACGGTCGATATCCATAAACCGTTCGTCAATGCAGACGCCAACGCGGCGCGCCTTAACCGCATAGTGGGTATCGCGGCAACGGTGCTGGCGGTAATACTGGTGCCGATCTATGCCGGTGCGGAAAGCATTATCAACCTGCTGCAGGAGCTGAATGGCTTCCTGTCCATGCCGATCCTGTCGGTGTTTGTTGTCGGGTTGCTGTTTCGCGGCGTTGATGCACGCGCGGCCATTACCGGGCTGATCTGGGGCTTCCTGCTCTATGCATTCCACAATTTTGTGCTCTACCGGGAAGGCGCGGTCTATGCGGGTGAGAATGTGTATCAGCATTTCGGTTTTGGCTGGCTGCATTATATTGACGTGATGGTGATTGTGCTGGTGACATCGGTGCTGGTCGCGCTGCTGGTCAACCGGCTGGTATATGGCGGCAATGCGACATTTGGCTGGCGTGGCAATGAAGGTGCGGGAGTGGTGACGGGTGGCTGAAACCATATTGGTAATTGATGAGGGCACGACTTCGACCCGGGCGATTCTGTTCGGCATGGACGGCACGCCGCGGGGCAGCGCGCAAAAGGAACTGACCCAGCATTATCCCGCCCCCGGCCTGGTCGAACATTATGCAGAGGAAATCTGGCAGCATACGCTTGCCTGCGCGCAGGAAATGGTGCTCAAGGCAGGTGGAGCCGGGGCGATAGCCGCGATCGGCATCACCAACCAGCGTGAGACGGTGGTGTTCTGGGACCGGCGCACGGGGGAGCCACTTGCCCCTGCCATTGTGTGGCAGGACCGGCGCACGGCGGATGCGTGTGATGCGCTACAAGCAGCAGGGCATGAAGAAGCGGTGCAGGCCAAGACAGGCCTGCTGCTCGATCCCTATTTTTCGGCCAGCAAGATACGCTGGGCGCTGGATAACTGGCCGCAGTTGAAGGCCGCAGGCGATAATCTGGCCGTGGGGACAGTGGAAAGCTATCTTGTTTACCGGCTGACGTTACAGGATGGCAGGGCAAGACATGTGACCGACGCCACCAACGCGTCGCGTACTTCGCTGATGGATATACAGCGCGGTATCTGGGATGACGGTCTGTGTGACCTCTTTGGCGTGCCGCAAGGTATATTGCCAGAGATTGTCGATTGCGCGGGCGACATCGGCATGACGGTGCCGGACCTGTTTGGTGCGCCGATCGCGATATGCGGCATGGCGGGGGACCAGCAGGCGGCCACGATTGGCCAGTCCTGTCTGAAGCCGGGCCAGACCAAGGCAACCTATGGCACAGGCGCGTTCGTGCTCACCAATTCGGGAACAGAAATGCGGATATCAAAGCACCGGCTGCTTTCGACCATCGCTTGGCAGATGGACGGTGAGCGGGTGTTCGCGCTCGAAGGCTCGGTCTTTGTCGCGGGATCGCTGGTGCAGTGGCTGCGCGATGACCTGGGCCTGTTGGACAGCGCGGCCGAGACAGAAGAGCTGGCACGCAGCGTCGATGACAATGGCGGCGTTTATCTGGTACCCGCGCTGTCGGGTCTGGGCGCGCCGCACTGGCGAAGCGACGCGCGTGCGGCGATCAGCGGGCTAAGTTTCGCGACGGGAAAAGCGCATGTGGCACGCGCTGCATTGGAAGCGATGTCTTACCAGACGCATGACCTTAAATCCGCCTTTGCCGCCGATGGTGTAGACTGGGCGGAGCTGCGCATTGATGGCGGCATGGTCGCCAATGACTGGATGGCGCAAGATCTGGCCGATATACTGGATGTGGCAGTCGAGCGGCCCGCCTTTACAGAAACGACGGCGCTCGGCGCAGCGATGCTCGCTGCCGTGGGGGGTGGGCATTATGCTGATCTGGCGGAGGCCTCTGTCATGCGCGGGCAGGCTGATGCGTTTGCATCCGGAATGGAGGCGGCGTCGCGTGACAATAGGCTGAGCGGCTGGAAAGCGGCGCTGGAGAAAGCGTTGAGATAGCGTCACATAGCTGCGGTCTCTTTCCCGCCACTTCCTATAAACGTTATGATATCCGTCCACATCCGTCACCCCGGCGAAAGCCGGGGTCTCCTTTTCTTTCCAGCGCCAGATTGCAGGAGATTCCCGCTATCGCTGGAATGAGGATATATGAAAAGGGGCGGTTGCACACAAAAGCAACCGCCCCTTTCTTCGTATCTGTTTTCGAATCTTACGCCGCTTTGTAAAACGTCTCGCCTTTGTCGGCCATGTCGCGGAATGACTGGGGCGGGTTGAAGCGTTCGCCGTGGCGCTGGGCTAGACTGTCGGCGGTGCGTACGAAATTGCCGATGCCGACCGTGTCGATATAGCTGATCGGGCCGCCGGTATAGGGCGCAAATCCCCAGCCGAAAATCGCGCCGAGATCGGCCGATTGCGGGTCGCTGACAACTTCTTCGTCATAACATTCGGCCGTGGCGATTAGCTGGATATAGAGCAGACGCTCCTTGACCTCTTCGACAGAGGGTTGCTCTTCCAGCAATGGATAATGCTCCTCCATGCCCTTCCACAGATCAAGCCGGTTGCCATTATCGTCATAATCGTAAAAGCCCTTGCCGAAACGGCGGCCGCTGCGGCCCAGCTTGTTGACCATCAGGTCGAGGAAAGCCTCACCGCCATTGTCGACATAGGCATCGCCCAGCGCCGCCTTGGTCGACTGCATGATGTCATAGCCGAGCTTCAGCGTGGTTTCATCGGTCAGCGCGAGCGGGCCGATTGGCATGCCGAGGTGCAATGCGGCGTTTTCAATCAGCGCCGGCTTGATACCTTCGGTCACCATCAGCATCGCTTCGTTGACATAAGGCGGGAACACGCGGTTGGTAAAGAAACCGCGTACGTCTTTTACCACAATCGGGGTCTTGCGGATCTTGGCGTTATAGTCGAACGCCGCCGCCAGCGCCTTGTCGCCGGTTTTCTCGCCGGGGATGATTTCGATCAGCGGCATTTTCTCGACCGGTGAGAAGAAGTGCAGGCCGATAAACTGGTCAGGACGCTGCGAATTTTCGGCAAGGCCTGTAATCGGCAGCGTTGACGTGTTTGATGCAAAAATCACATCCTTGCCGATAACCGCTTCGGTTTTCTTGATAACGTCGGCCTTGACCTCGGGGTTTTCGAACACCGCCTCAATGATAAGGTCAACGTCTTTCAGGTCGTTATAGTCAGTTGTGGGGGTTATGCGTGCCAGGAAAGCATCGGCTTTTTCCTGTGTCATCTTGCCGCGTGACACGCGCTTGTCGAGGATCTTCTTGGTGTAATCGACGGCTTTTTGTGCATCTTCCTCGCTGCGGTCGAGCACGATCACGTTCATGCCGCCCTTGGCGGTGACATGCGTGATGCCGCTGCCCATCAGGCCCGCGCCCAGAACGCCAACGGTCTTGAGCTCAAGCGGCGGAATGCCTTCGGGGCGCGCGGCGCCTTTTTCGGCGGCCTGCTTGTTCACAAAAAGGGTGCGGATCATGTTGCGGGCAACCGGGCCGGACAATAGCTGTGTGAAATATTTGCTTTCCACGCGCAGGGCGGTGTCGATTGGCAGCATGGAGCCTTCATAAAGACATGACAGGATCGCTTTTACGGCCGGATAATTGCCCTTGGACTGTTTCAGAGCGATCGCGGCAGCGCCCATGTACATCGGCACGGCGCGCGGATCCATTGAGCCTGCACCGCCGGGGAATTTGAAACCTTTCTTGTCCCATGGCGCGGCAGCTTTCGGGTTGGCTTTTACCCATTCCTTGGCTTTGGCGACGATTTCATCTGCGGGTGCCACTTCATGGACAATACCCTGCGCCAGTGCGGCGGCGGGATTGGTGGGCTTGCCCTGCATAATCATCATACCCGCGGCCTGCAGGCCGATAAGGCGTGGCAGGCGCTGCGTACCGCCGCCACCGGGGAGCAGGCCAACCTGCACTTCGGGTAGGCCGAGCTGGATTTTGGGGTTGTCAGCACAGACGCGGTAGTGGCAGGCCAGTGCCAGCTCGAGGCCGCCGCCGAGCGCGAGACCATTGATTGCGCAGGCCACCGGCTTGGCATGTGCGCCGCCTTTCAGCATGTCCTTGGCGGTGTTCCCGCCGGTTTCCATGCGGCGCAGCGTGGAGTTCAGCGCAAATGCCTGTTCAAACGCCTCGGCTGTTGTCGAGGCCGCCGAAGAACCGAGCATATTCAGGTCGGCACCGGCCAGAAAACCGGACTTCTTGCCCGATGTAATCACCGCGCCCTTGATATCGTCATTGCTGATCAGCTCATCGACGAATTTCGGGAATTCGGCCATCAGTTCGCCATTCCACACATTCATCGACTGGCCCGGCAGGTCGATTGTCACCAGTGCAATGCCGTCGCTATCAATATCAACTGTAAATGTTTTGTAGGTCATAAATTTGCTCCTGCTCTATCAGGCGGCCATTTCAAGATTGCCGCTCACCCTGAGCTTGTCGAAGGGTGGAATAATGTGGGGCTCGTACATCGACAGGCTCAGCACGAGCGGGGTGCTTTCATTCAAACGCGCTCAATGATCGTGGCAATGCCCATGCCGCCGCCGATGCAGAGCGTGGAAAGCGCGGTCTGTTTGTTCGTGCGCTCCATTTCGTCAAGCACCGTGCCCAAGATCATCGCGCCGGTTGCACCCAGCGGATGGCCCATGGCAATCGCGCCGCCATTGACGTTGATTTCGCTATGGTCGACCTTCATCGCCTCCATGAAGCGCAGCACAACGGCGGCAAACGCTTCGTTCAGTTCCCAGATATCAATGTCGCTGGCATCCATACCGGCACGCTTTAGCGCTTTTTGTGCGGCAAATTCAGGGCCGGTCAGCATGATGGTGGGTTCGGAACCGATGGAGGCCATGGAAACAATGCGTGCGCGCGGCTTCATACCATATTTCTCGCCCGCGTCCTTATTACCGACCAGCACTGCGGCACTGCCATCGACAATACCCGATGAATTGCCCGCATGATGGACGTGATTGATTTTTTCCAGTTCGGGATGCCTGATAAGCGCCACATCGTTAAAGCCCGGCATGGCTTCACCCATCGCCTGAAAGGCCGGGTTCAGAGCGCCCAGCGACTGCATATCCGTCTGTGGACGCATCAATTCGTCGCGTTCGATAATGGTTTCCCCAATCACATCCTTGATCGGCAGGATGGATTTTTCAAAACGGCCTTCGTTCCATGCCTTGGCGGCGCGTTTCTGGCTTTCCACGGCATAGGCGTCGACATCGTCGCGGCTATAGCCATATTTGGTGGCGATCAGGTCAGCTGAAATCCCCTGTGGCACCAGATATTCCTGGAATGCAAGCTGCGGGTCGGCCATGCCGCCGACGCCATCGCTGCCCATGGGTACGCGGCTCATGCACTCGACACCGCCGCCAATGGCCAGATCGGTTTCGCCCGATTTCACCTTGGCCGCTGCAATGTTGACGGCTTCAAGGCCAGAGCCGCAGAAACGGTTGACCTGAATCGCCGATGTTGTTTCTGGATAGCCAGCCTGCAACACCGCCATACGGCCAATCACGGCACCCTGTTCACCCACGGGGGAAACTGTACCAAATGCCACATCTTCGATTTCCTCGCCCGACAGGCTATTGCGGTCGCGCACTGCGCCCAGCACCTGCGCGGAAAGGTTGAGCGCCGTGATTTCATGCAGCGCGCCGTCGGATTTGCCCTTGCCGCGCGGGGAACGGACGGCGTCGTAAATATAGGCTTCGGTCATCGAAAATGTCTCCTGGAACGTCTTTTGTGTCTCATTAGATATAGGGGCCGGGCCGCCAATATCCAGCATGTGGCCCGAAAATCAGGCGCGCAGGATAAATTTAACCGCCCGGTTAAATCTGATGATTTGCTAGCCGATTGTGCAGTGCAACACAAGGGGAAGAATCGGCTCGTGGCATTTTTTAGCTATGGCAGCTGATTTTGCTGCACTTTTATGCCTCTTGTGCAGCAAATCTATGCGGTGCTGACTGCCGTCACATCATGGCCGTAAAGCCAGTCCAGCTGGCGGGCGGTGAATTCAGGTGCCGCCTGAGAGGCGAGGCGTAGCGGGTGCTGTCTGGCACCGCCCATGCGGTGGAACAGCCTGGCATTGTCGCGCGCGGTGTTGATGACCCGTGCAACACGGTCGCGCCGCTGCCGGGCATAGGCTTTAAAGGCAGTTTCGGTATCTGCACTGTTCGCCAGGAGGCGGGCCAGTACATAGCTATCCTCCACAGCCATCACCGCGCCCTGCGCCATAAATGGTGACATTGGGTGGCATGCATCGCCCAGTAATACGGCGCGGCCATCATGCCATTTGGGTGGCGGGCGGCGGTCGAATATCGCCCAGCGATAATGTGTATCGGCGGCTTCGACCATGTGGGTGATGACGGGATGCCAGCCTGCAAAATCCGTCAATGCCTGTTCGCGTGTGCCTTTGGCGCTCCAGCTTTCTTCGGTCCAGTCGCTGCATTCAACAACACCCACCATATTCGCGAGTTGTCCGCCGCGCAGCAGATAGGTGACAGCATGCGCGCCCTTTCCTGTCCAGACAGTGGCATTGGGGGGCGGGGCATGGCCTTTGAGCCGTTCCACCGGCACCGCCATCCGCCATGCGACATGGCCTGTGAAATGGGCATCGCGGCGGCCCGGCATTTGGACACGTATGGATGAATGAATGCCATCCGCACCGATAACAATATTGCCCTCTACTTTGCCATTGGCGGTTATGGCCCATGCATGGTTCTTATCCTGGCCATAGCCTGTGACAGCTGTACCGGTCTGGATCGCTTCGGGCATATGTTTGGCAACTGCATCGGCCAGTATTGTTAGCAAATCCGCGCGGTGGATATGGACATAGGGTGCACCCCAGCGATGTGTCGCAGCATGGCCGAGCGGGGTGGAGAATATAACGTTGCCTGTGCCGCCATCACGCATTTCCGCGGCCTGTGGCAGGAAGCCGGCCGCAACGATTTTCTCCGCGAGGCCGAGCGCCTGAAACACCTGCATGCCATTGGGGCTGATCTGGATGCCGGCACCCACTTCCTCCAGCGCGTCCGCCTGCTCCAGAACCTGCACGCGCCAGCCGAAATGGTGTAGGCATAAAGCAGCGGTCAGCCCGCCAATGCCGCCGCCTGCAATAATCGCTGTTTGAGCCATGCTGGTCATTATGCTGTTATTGCTCGCTATGGTGCTTTTGGCCAGCGGGAAAAGCGCGCTATTCGTCTGCGAATTTCTGCAGGGCGGCGTTTACACGCTCGCCGCTTTCGCCATAGCGCTTCCACTGACCGACAGATTTGGAATGGATGGGGGCACGCACCTGCACTGAGCTTGCTGTGGCTACAGGCGCTGTGTTCTTGTGAAAATTGAGGCACGCATCTTCCCATTTCAGGCCCAGAAAATCGATCAGTCGGCGGCTTTCGCTTTCCTGATTTGAAATCACGTCTTCATAATGGATTTCATGGTAATGCGACGTCGGCAGTGCCCTGTGCCAGTGATCCGCAAGCTTAACAAAATGTGCGACAAAATGTGCCGTGTCTTCCAGGTCATAGGCATAGTTATAATAGCCGAAATCAGTGGCAAAAAGCTGACGGTAATTTGCAAAAACCGTATCGCGCGGATCGCGCCGGACCATGACAATGCGCGCCCTAGGCATACTCTCCAATATATGCGCCGCAAAGAAGAAGTTGAACGGCATCTTGTCAATCAGGCGGCTGCCGCCACCGTACAGTTTTTGTGTGCGGCGCAGATAGTTTTCGCCGACAAATTGCGGATCATAATTAGCCGCCAGCAGTTCCGGCGAAAGTGTGTGCGGCCCTGGCGTTTCGCTACTGCGTTTAACAAGCAGTGCCAGATCGGGAAGCTCGCCGCCTGTTGCAACTTCGCTATGGCTGGAAACAATGCGCTCAATCAACGTGGTGCCGCTGCGGGGCATGCCGACGATGAATATGGGTTGCTGCTGCTCTGCATGGGGTGAGACCGGTTTGCGGTTGGCCATATTCTGACGCCCCTTTGCAGCGCTGAACAGGGCATCGGCCCATTTCCTGTCATGGGTTATCTGTGCACGCTTTGCAGCCTTTGCTTTCTGAAGCCAGCTTAGTGATGCTGCATGGTCGCTGCTGCCCTCATGGATTTTTGCGGCAGCATGGCCCAGCTGCAATGCGCTATCAGGATCGCTACCATGGGCCGCAAATAAGGATTCTATCTTGGCGAGATCTGCCTCCTCCTGCGGTTCAAGCTGCACCAGAGCCAGCCGGGCGCGGTGAAATAAGGGGTCTATTTGCAAAACTTTCCTATACGCTCTGGTAGCGGACTCCAGTTCACCAATAAATTGCAGCGACGTTGCCAGATTATAATAAAATTGCGCATTTTTATTATCCTGAGCCGTCGCCAGGGTAAAGAACCGGACGGCATCCTCATGCAATCCGGTTCGCGCCAATATGACGCCGATAGTATCTGCTTCAAGGGCATTTTGGCAGTCTTCCACGTCCACCAAGCGGGCTATTTGCCGTGCTTCATCCTGCCTGCCCGTCATGAGCATCGCGCGGCCCCTGCCGGCCATTATCCACGCTGTGATGCCGCCATAAGAAATTGATTTTTCAGATAATTCCAGTGATTTTTGCGGGTTGCTACCCTCCAGTGCAACAAGCGACATAATGCCCCATGCATCGGCGTCTGACCTGTTTTCGGAAAGGCGGTGCAAGGCGAGATCATAAGCTTGTTGTAAATGCCCCACGCGCAGTTGCTTTTTTGCATCAGTCAGCCAGTTTTTTTGCATCGCAGCAATTTTCCAATTGTTTTTATGGTGTACACATTACAGAATATCTTCAACTGGGGAGCGGAAGGAAGAAAATTATGAAAAATTCCAAATATACATTTCGTACCATGCTGTTTCTCGCAGCAAGTACGATGCCATTTACTGCGCAAGCGCAGACGGACAGTCAAGAGGGCGCGGAAAATGACGATAGGGAAGTCATTATCGTCACCGCGACACGCCGTGAAGGCACGGTGCAGGATGTGCCGATCAATATTTCTGCTGTGGGCGGCGAAGAGCTGCAGGCGCGCGGACTTGAAAACCTGCGTGAAGTCGCGGCAACCGTGCCGGGCGTATATATTCTCGACCAGGGCAACCGTTCCGGCACACCTGTCGTGTTCCGCGGCCTGAATGCAACAGGTCTTGGTTCCTTTGATGGCAATAATGATGGCGGCGGCGCGGTTTCAACATATGTTGGCGACATTCCATTGTTTGTCGACCTGCGGCTCAACGACATGGAGCGGGTTGAATTCCTGCTTGGCCCGCAGGGTACACTCTATGGTGCGGGCACATTGGGCGGCGCTATCCGCTATATTCCTGTTAAACCAAAACTGGGCGAAATTAGCGGTGAACTGCGCGGTGATGCCTATGCCTATTCATCAGGTAGCGGTATCAGCACCGATACCGGCATGACGATCAATATTCCGTTGGGTGACAGCATAGCTTTTCGCGGTTCTGTCGATTTTGCAAATGATCGCGGGTTTATCGATTATCCCTACGCGGTGCGTGAAATCGCGGTTTCCAACCCGGACGATATTGCCGATGCGTCTAATTTCAAGCCTCTCAAGGACTTGAATACGGACGAGACTTTTTCTGCACGCGCTGCGCTCCGTTTCAACCCGTCAAATACATTTGATGCTACCCTGACATATCATTACCAGGATGCGCGTACCGAAGGCCGCCAGCTTTCGCACCGCCGCCTTACCAATTTCCCGGTAGAGATCGGTAAATATGAAAATGCCCTACGCGTGAGCGAGCCGAACAAGCGTGAAACACAGCTTGTTTCATTAGAGGCGGAGCTGGACCTTGGTTTTGCTTCGCTGGTTTCGGCCACCGGTTATTCCAAGCACAAGGAGCGCGGCAACCGCGACCAGACCGATCTGCTGATCACCCTGGAATATAGCTATGAGCAATTCCCGAATTTCACGGCCTTCACCTTGGAGGAAGATGAAACTGAAATTTTCACACAGGAAGTCCGGCTGGTTTCCAGTTTTGACGGCCCGTTCAGTTTTATAGTTGGCGGGTTTTACAATGACGAAAAAGTTCGTGCGCTGAGCACCGAATTTGCGCCGGGCTATGATCAGTTCGCAGTCGATAATTTTGGCGGTGTGCAATTACGGCCTGATTCGATCGAATATATTGCACCGTTTAATTCAGACCTGACCGAAATGGCGGTCTTTGGTGAAATCAGTTACCAGATCACTGATGCCTGGCAGGTGACAGTTGGTGGGCGTTATTACGATTATGATCTGCAAACAGAGTCGGCCACTGACTTGCCGCTGCTCAACACAGTGTTTTTTGGTGATCCGCAGGACCAGATCATCTTTGATTTTACGCCTGCAAATCAGAAAGACGATGGCTTCCTGTACAAGTTCAATACGTCTTATGAGATTACACCTGATGCGCTTCTTTACGCCACAATTAGCCAGGGTTTCCGCATCGGTAATTCCAACGGGCTTGATCCATGCGACCCAACAGTGACAGTGCAGAATATCTGTGGCTTGCCAAATGAACTTGAATATACAGCGGATGAAACCACCAACTATGAGCTTGGTTTCAAAACGCAGTGGATGGGCGGTGATCTGACACTGAACGGTGCTGTCTATTATATAGACTGGAAGGGCCCGCAGGTTACATCTGCTACCATCAACGGCTCATCCCCCATCACGATCAACGGGGCAGGCGCTGAATCGAAAGGTTTTGAGATTTTTGGCGCACTGCGTGCCACTGACAGGCTTAGCTTCCGCGGAGCTTACAGCTATACTGATGCGCAGCTTTCCGGCTTGTCGCCATCGCTGCTTAATGAACTTACACCTCCCGGTTTCGGTACAAATCCGGTCGATGGCCAGGATGGCGATCGCCTCCCGGGTTCACCCAAGCATCAGGGTAGCTTTTTTGCCGATTACACCATGCCGGTTTCCGCCGACTGGGATATAAAGCTCAGTTATGGCTTTACCGCGCACAGCAATGTCCTGACGCGTACGGGCAGTCGTGCTGGCGGATTGGTGCTGCCGGGCTTTGACCGGCATAATGCCTCGCTAAGCCTGAGCGGTAATGGCTGGGATGCCACGCTCTATGCCGACAATATCTTCAACACGTTTGGTGAAACCGGTGTGCGCGGTACGCCGCTATTTGATCAGGCTGTTGCCGACATTAATGGCGACCCTGTTTATACACGGACTTTCGGTACATTTGTGGCACCGCCGCGGCGTATCGGTTTGCGCGTCAAAAAGAAATTCTGATCGTTGCAAATAAAAAACCGCCCGTCCTTCTATGTGAGGGCGGGCGGTTTTTCTGTCGCGCAGTCGATCTGTTTCAGCCGCCGACCCATACATCGAGCACATAGCGGCCCTCTTCGGCCATGTCCTCAATCCATTTCAGGCTTTCATCCAGTGCCGACTTATTATGTTCGACATGGATTTTTGCGAGTGCATGTTTGACGTCGGGTTCCATTGCGGCGCCATCGCCGCAAATATAGACCACTGCGCCCGCCTCTATCAGCTCCCATATCCTGTCTGATTGCCCCTGCATCAGGTGCTGTACGTACATTTTGTCATCACCTTCGCGTGAAAAGGCGGTGTGCAATTCGGCAATACCATCGCTGTCCGCCGCTTTCAGTTCATCGGCATAGATGAAATCCTGCTGGCTATGGCGGCAACCAAAGAACAGCATGGCCGCACCAAGCGTTTTGCCTGCATCTTTCAGCGCGCGGCGTTCCTGCAGGAAACCCCGGAACGGGGCAATGCCGGTGCCGGGACCGATCATGATGACCGGCTTTTGCGGATCACCGGGCAGGCGGAATGGTGTCGTCGGTGCTTTCACCGCGGCCTGCACCATATCCCCTGCCTGCATGTCGCGCAGATAGGTGGAACACACGCCTTTATATGTGCCGCTGCCCGAGTGTGCAGGCCCCTCAACCACGCCGACAGTGATTGAGCATCTGCCTGGTGTCATGCTCGGCGAAGACGAGATGGAATAATAACGCGGCGTGATAAACGGAATCATTTCCAGGAACTGCGCAAAGGGCAGCTCGCAGGCCGGGTGCTCATCCAGGATATCGAGCACGGATTTGCGTTTCAGGAACACTTCACTGCGATACAGGTCTTCACCATCTTTGGCGGGTGCAGCCAGTGCCTCCAGCAGTGGCTTTGTCTTTGGACAGCGTGTGTTGGCGGCCAGTATCGCGATATCCCGGCGCGAAGCGACAGCCTGTAATTCGCCATAGACTTCGGCCAGGCGCTTTACCGAAAACGTGCTGCCATTGGGGAAGGGGCTGCGGCGGCCGCCAGTCACATCGACACGGATATAGGTTTGGTCATCAAATCCGAAACGCGACAGTGCCCGCTCGACAAGCGCAGGGCTGTTGACCGGTACAACGCACAGATGATCGCCCGGCTGGTAAGCTACATCTTCTGGCAGTTCGATCTCGATATGCCGCGTTGAACGGTCAGACGGGTTCGGACCGTCATGGTTTTGCAGCTCATGGTTGGCAAGGATCGCCATGGGCGTTGCGCCTGCCTGAAGGGCAACAGGATTGGCGGTGACGCTTTCGGCAATTTCGACTTTGTAAAGCGGTTCTGCCTCGGCCGGTGCGGTAAAGTCGATGCCCAGATCGAGGGCACTGCCGATGGCGGGCCAGAGCTTTTCGAACCAGTCATGGAACTGCTCGTCCATATCCTCGCGTGCATCGCCTTCGCCGCGCGGGGTGAGGCGGTGTGCGCCCAGTTCTTCCATCCGCTGGTCAATCAGGCGCGGCACGGTCTGGAATGTCGACGCCCAGTCCCGGTTGCCGCATCCGAAAACGGCATAGGTAACACCCTTTGCGGCACCGGCTCCGGCTTTGTCCAGCCAGGTCGCAAACTGCACCGCATTATCCGGCGGCTTGCCATTATAGGATGCGGTGACAATCACCACTGCACCTGATTTGGGCGGACCATCCGCATAATCATCCAGATTGGCGAGCGTGGTATCAAAACCGTTCAGGTCGCCCATCTGCGCGACTTCATGTGCATAGCTTTCCGCCATGCCCAGATTGCTGCCATAGAGCACTGTCAGCTTGGCGCCATGTTTAGGGCGCTGGGCTTGCGTTTTAGCACTGTCAGCGTCCTTATCCGGCGCTGCCGCCATAGTGCGGGTCAAGCCGTCACGCACCTTGGCGCGGATAGTAAATCCGTCAGGTTTGAGCGAGAGTGTTTCCTTGATATCCATCTGGTAGTTTTTGTGATCGTATAACGTGAAGCGCTGCAGAATCATTGCCAGCACCAGCACGGCCTCCTGCAAGGCAAACTGCCGCCCGATACAGGCGCGCTGACCGTTGCCGAAAGGCTTGTATACATGGTCGGGCCGTGCGGCTTCGGCTTCGCGCGAGAAATGGTCGGGGTTGAATGCATCGGGGTCATCACCCCAGATGGATTTATCGCGGTGCAGGCTGGGGATCAGGATGGTGACGAACGTGCCCTTTTTGATCGGATATTTGCCGCCGACAATTTCATCCTCGAACGGCGCGACGCTGAATGCGGGCGCGGTGGGCCAGAGCCGCAGCGCTTCAAGCAGGACAGCGCGCGTATATTCGAGCTGGGCGATCTGCGCGATGGTCGGCGTAGTGCCGATGTCCTTGCCCAGTACGCGGTCCACTTCTTCAGTGGCTTTCGCCATGATCGCAGGGTTTTTAAGCAGATAATAGAGCGTGAAGGACATCAGCCCCGATGTCGTTTCATGACCGGCGATCAGGAAGGTGTTGATCTGGTAGCGTATATTTTCATCCGACAGGCTTTCGCCCGTCACCTTGTCCACGCCAGCCAGCATGAAATTGAGCAGGTCTTTTTGCGCGCCGCCGCTGCGCCGCCGTTCGGAAATGATATCGTCGACCAGCTTGTTCATGAAAGCGACATCGTCTTTCATCTGTGCGAGCCGGTTTCGCAAAACCAGCTTTTCAAAGGGTAGCCCTTTTTGCAGCATGCAGGTTTCGAGCGTTCGCGTCAGCGCATCGATAAAGGGGTGGAAATCCTCGCGGTAA
Source organism: uncultured Sphingomonadaceae bacterium (assembly GCA_947497085.1). Taxonomy (GTDB): domain Bacteria; phylum Pseudomonadota; class Alphaproteobacteria; order Sphingomonadales; family Sphingomonadaceae; genus Alg239-R122. Next base: position 243,157 of record CANMFE010000002.1, on the reverse strand, counting down.
AATGAATTGAACCGGTAATCGAAACCGCACAGGCCAATGGTGTCGAGTGTCAGCCCCGTCATGTCGCGCACAACATCAATCTCGTCATCCGCGTTGAGCCGTTCCCATTTGAGCATCAGCTGCTCGGCAATATCGACCATCATCGGCAGATATTCATGCATTGCTTTCTGGGCAAAAGTGGGAAGCAATATATTGTGCGCTTTCGACCATTCAGGGTCGATCGTGTCCCCTGTAAACAGGCCGTTGCCGCCTACTGCGCGCACACGTTTAAGGGGACCGCGGACCGTTTTGTCAAAGCGGGTTTCATCACACAGCTCGTTAACGATTTCAGGGCCGGATGCGATCATGATCGGTGTGCCCATCATGTCAAGCCAGAACAGCGGCCCCTGCTGTTTGCAATGCTCCATCAGGCTCTGCAGCGGGGTATCGGAATCAACGGAAAGGATATTGCCAAGTATTGGCAGGCCATCAGGTTTCGGAATAGGATCCAGCCTGTTTTTGCCCGCCATATATGCCTCCCGATAATTTTCCCGTTCGATATTTCTAACAGCCTCGGGCAAGGGTGTATAGACGTTTACCTGGCTGGACGCGCCTGATTATGTGCGTTGGCCTGGGATCGCACGGCAAAAAGTGCGGTGACAGTCTTAAAATGCCCGTGTTATGCCGATTTCCGCCGCAACTCTGGCATAGTCATATATACCAACCGTAGAGATGTTGCGTTCATAGGAAACACGAAGCAGGGGCGCGAAACCTTGTATGGTGATCTGCCGGAACTGGGTGCTGAGCGAAGCATTGAACCTGTTATCCACTCGCCGGCGTGGGAAAAGGAATAAGCGCTTGTCCGCTTCAAGATGGCTGTAACTCAGTGCCGCTGCCGCTGTCATCTGGCCGATTTCACGATAAGCAACCGCCTGGACTGTGCCGGATGCCGTGGCATAGCCGGGATCGCGCAGTGCCTGACGCACCCCGGTAAGTGTCAAGCCGCCCCCGAATTTTGCCGAAAACGCGCGTTCATATGTTACGGAGGCGGCATAAATCTCACCATCCTGTAAGTCGTTGCGCCGGTTATTGGTGCGTCCGACCGAACCGTTGAACCCCAGCTGTGCGCGGTTGCCCATCGGATGCTGGATGTTTATTGCGGCGCTGACCGTATCAGCAAACGGATCGCCGCCATACCAGCGATAGATATATCCCGCGCTGGGGCGGATACGGTCTTTGCCAGAGCGTATTTCCGGTCCCGCCTGCACGCCCAGCGATATGTCATTAAACGCGCTTTTGCGGTACAGGTTGGCGTCAGCGGAAAGGCGCACCAACAGGCTTGACCTTTCACTTATTCCTGCCCTGGCATATGCCTGTCCCTTTAGCGACAATCCAACGCCTGACTGGGCTTGGGCATCTTCCGACAGGTCAAACTGGGCGATGATAGTATCCAGTGTGGTGGACTGGGTGGCGCGGTTGATATTGCTGTCCGGGGCGAGCGCGATTTCCATTGATGCCCCAAAGGGTTTTCGGGACCGCAGCGCGTTGGTATAGATGTCGACCAGTCGTGCGACTTCGGGGGGAAGGCCTGTTGCCTGTGCCTGTCGCAACTCCCGCGCCGCACCAGACATGTCACCCATCAGGGCGAGGATGCGGGCCAGTTCGAGACGGACACGTGCGGCATCCGGTTTGTCATCCAGAATCTGGCGCAACAGTACGGCAGAATCGGTATGGCGCTTCAGATTGGCGAGCATCAGGGCAAGCCGGAAACGCGCTTCGGTGCGCAATTCGATATCAGGGTTGGTTGCGAGCGCGCGATAGGCGGATTCGGCGATTTCAAAATCTCCACGATCCCGCGCCGCATCGGCAAACTGGAATAGCTGCGCTGTTGTAAGGGTTACTGCGGATTCAGGGGATTCTTCTATCTGCCGTTCAGCGGGGCCATAGGCCGTTGCCGAAGAAAGCATCAGAAGGGCAAACGAAAGCGGCATAACGTTTCCTGTCAGAGAGAGTTGGCAAGCCTGCAGAGCCGAATGCCCGTGTGCTACCGGAATTGGTAAGGGAATAACCTGCTTAGTTTTTCACACCCGCAAATGCCGCATCAATATCAATCACCAGCGGGTCAAAATTAGGTAAGCCGCTATTGGCTTCAAATACCCCGCCAATCTCTGCAGCGTCAGGGCCAAAAAAGGCTCCGGACAAGCTACCCTGATATGGTCCCATAGCACCGTTAAACCCTGTGGCAAAATTGGTCCCGGTGATTGCCGCATTGACGGAAAATCCATCAAAAATCCGTGCTTGTTGGCCTCCGGAATTGGAAGCCGATATTCTTACTCCCCTCATGTTTCCGATATTGGCCATTACGGAGAGGGCGGAGAAATCAACGAGGAAAGTGGCCTTGCCGCCAATTCGGTAGACCTCATAGTTTTTGCTGGTGTCATCTTTAGTGCTGACAGAAGCGAAACCGCGTGTAATCGCACTATACCTGCCGTTGCCGCTGCGAGGGACAATACGGGAACGCAGGCCTGTTGCAGCAACATGGTAATCTCTAAAACTGTACCCGCCGGGCTGATTTTCAACAATAATGTCCATGATCGAAGTATAGCTGAGCTGAATATCTGGATTCTGGCCCCCCAGCCTTGTTGCAGTTGCCGTATATGGCAGCAAATCTCCATCGAATCGGTCAGTCACTTCACCCGTATAATAGGCCACCGCATCCGAACTGCGGGATGCATCAAGATTTCCGCTATTTATAGCTGCTGTGCGTTCTTTTGCGGTGGTCAAGCCTGCCAAACGGAATGTCAGGTCATAACCGCCTGCATCGGGGTCATATGTTATTCTTATCAGATCGCCATGTGAGTCCCGTGTATCGACATACAACAATTCCAACTCAGTCTTTTCGGTTAGGTCCAAAATCCCGGGATCATCTGCATTGGGGTTTGTGACGCTGTCATCATTCACGCCAACAAATGATCCCACAGCCGCATTTCCGTCTGCCTCAGTTAATCTGAACACGCCACCGACTTCTTGCGCGGCGGGGCCGAAAAACTGGCCGGAGCCGGTACCGTTATATGTGCCTATGCCGTTCATGACGACTGTTCCGTCGAATTGATTTGCATTGGACGACAGGGTCCCGTTGAAACGCCAGTCACCAACTGTGGAAACACCAAACATTCCGGACAGGATTGCCTCTTCCTCAATATCCAGGGGTGTATAGGCGTTGATTTCCCCGGTAGCCAGATCGACAAAAAAATCACCTATGCCTGAAAACCGCATTGGATTGCGAAATTCATTGTCGGCGGCGACACCGTTTACGACAATTTTATATCCTGCAGTTCCGCCGCGGATGATATTATCATCTGCGGTAGGCATGCCATATGTGTGATAGGATAGTCTGTAATTAGTCGTCGAATCACCGTCGCTCACATATTCCCATTCCCGCGTCCGCACATAAGACAAAGGTGGCGTAGTAAAGCGGGACACGCCCTTTTGATCCCAAGATGTTGCGAAACGTCCCACGCCGACAAAGCGACCAAAGTTAACATCATAAAAACTCGTTACATCTGGACTTATGAGCGTATAGGTGTTGGTTGCCGCATCATAGCGCAACAGCATAGGGCCATGGGTTGTCGCAATAGATGAGAAATCACCTGCCTCCCAATTTTGCCCGAACACGCCATCAAAGCCGAAGCTCAAGACAGATTCTGAGGTTGAAAAAGTCTGGCTGTTGGCCAACTGGCTAGGCGAATCGTCAAACGATACATTGCCTGTGTCTATAGCACCCTCCCGGCCTAGCAATGCACCAACTGCAACCGTACCGCTGCTAGGACCAAATGACCAAGAGGCTCCAAATTCTTCTGCATTGGGGCCGAATAGCATCCCTTCCAAGGTACCTTGCCGAAGGAAGTCGTCGTCAAGGGTCAGGGTCCCGCTAAAGGTATTGCCCTGGCTAGAGAGTCGTGCGCTTCCCGAAAAAATCCCATTGTTCCACAACGCTATAGTGCCAATAACAGCGATTTGGCCAGTATCAAAATCAACCGAAGCTGTTCCTTCTCCTGCCAGCGGAGAAACATCGCGGCCTCCCGAAATCGCCCCAATAAGCGCTATATCATAATTGGCCACCCCGCCGCGTGGTACATCGGCATCTGGAGTCTCAACACCATAGACTATTGCATCAATAGAGCCATTGCCGGAATTTTGAGCGATGGTGGTCTGCTGCCAAAAGGCACCGCCGACATACCGGAACGTCAGTGGACCAGACCTTCCGGGCCGGGTCAATGTCAGTGAATCTGTCGTGTCCCCGGCCGTTTTGAGATAGACAAGTGAGTCTGCCGTGCTTTGGCTTTGATCGATATCACCAGGCGCAAAACTTATTGTCCCGGTAGGAGTGGTCAATGTGTAAGTCTTGTTCGCTTTGTCATATATTATTGTTGCATCTATTGATTGCGCAGCCAATGTGTTTCCGCTTGGGCTGGAAGCCACTGCAGCAGAAGCAGCAATATTCGTGAAATCCTCACTCTCCAGTGTTCCCAGCAGGTCATCATTGGCCATTGTTGGCGGAGGGGTTGGCGCAGGTGCTGGACTTGGGCTAGGAGTGGGCGCAGGTGCGGATGTTGGGGGTGGCGCAGGTGTTGAGGCAACACCCTCTCCGCCGCCACCGCCGCATGCCGATAAAGAAACGAGCGCTCCAAGTGCTGCGCCTGCCAAAAGCCGAGATTCCATGATTTTAACCCTTTAAAACAATTTTCTGGCAATCTTATAAACTTTATATTTTTTTTTCAAGATGTTGTAATTACCAACGAGCGTGCCAAGCTGCAAAGGCGCGTACCGCGCGGTACTCGCTTTCCGTCCAGATAACTCTTCTCACGAGCCCCGACTTGGCCCTGAATATAGTCTTGAGATTTCTGCAAGGATGCCTCGCCGCGATTGTGCAGATTATCGGGCAAATCTTCGCTCGTAATCCGTTGCTGACAGTCTTCAGCATCAATCGAGAAATATCTGCCACTGTCGCGCTGCAGGATAGGATTGCCGTTCGCATCAAAAGAGTACGCTGCTAAACCACCAAAACATGGGGATTAATTGTGCGTTCAAACGCAAAATCTGGAGACACTGGAAATATGGGAAAAAAGTGGTGCCCGAGGACAGAATCGAACTGCCGACACAGCGATTTTCAGTCGCTTGCTCTACCAACTGAGCTACTCGGGCACTCTGGCTTTCGCATTTGGTGATATATGCGAACCGAAGGGAGCCTATAAGCAGGACTCGCACCCCATGTCCAGCCTTAAATCACCTTAAATCAGTCTATTTCATTATCCGGTATCACTGCAGGTTCGCCGGGGACGCTATAGCCATTATTCAACCATTTCAGAAGGTCCCGGTCCTTGCAGCCCTTGCTGCAAAATGGCGTATGTTCCGGCACTGCCACCTTCTTGCAGAGTGGGCATTTTCCGGGTGTTTTCCTAGGCTCAGTCATATGCACCAGATAGGGAGGATGCTTCGGGCGTGCAAGCAGGCTCAGCAGCAATTTCTACGTTGCGGCCCGTCTGCGCAACCAGCGCCGCCTGCCATGTTTCATGCCTATCCCATATCGCTTTCATAGGCAGTGTCAGATGGAGCATGAGTTTGCCTGTACCCTGGTCTCTTTGTGCGCGGCGGAGCAAATTCAGTAGCGCTGTGAGATCAGGTGTATCCTGCACAAGCTGCAGCAATGACGGGCGTTCATATTTGCGCACGATCTGCATAAAGCCGAAACCGTTCACGGCGGTGCGTTCAAACGGACCTTGCATTGCCTGGTCAATAGCAGTGGTGACATCCGTGCGATCCGCTTTTGTGGGCAGTGCCGGAAAATCAATACCGATATTACCGCCAATGCCGAGCCTCTCAATTGCTCCTGCGACCGCCTGTGCTGCGCTCAACGCCAGCGGCCGGGGCGCGCTTGCGCCATCCACATCAATAACTGTCATCGCAGGCGTAGGCGCTATTTCCAGACTGCCGCCCGGAAATGCAACATGACCGCTTTGCGCTTCGTGCATCACTTCGTTCCAGCCAGCCTCTGCCAACAGGTCGGGCCCGTGTGCCGGGCAATGCTTTATCTCGGCATCATCCGCTTTTATCTGCTCGAGCAGGTTGGGCGAGGGGCTGAGCGGGGTGTCATCGCCCGCACCCTTGGCCAATGCATATTTATACCGGCCCTGCTCCGGCCCTTTTTCCGTAATGGCCGCACGTGTGACGCGTACCCGTAATTCCTGCCCCTCGGTCAGTGTGCCTGGAAAAGATGAAATAATGGCATCTTCGCCATTTGAAAGCCTGGCAATAGCCCGCTTCCCGGTTCCGATCTTGCGCAACAGCCGCGCCATTAGGATGGCACCAGACTGGATACCGCCGACTTCGCGTTCAATCCTTGCTTTTATGATTTGACCGCCATGGACCAAAGCCGCCCGGTCTTCACCAATGCCATTTTCGTATAGCCAGTGCATTACAATGCGTAACCACCGGAAATGAGCAGGGTGCGTACTTCATAGAGCGGCAGACCCATCACGCCGCTATAGCTACCTGAGATACGACGGATCAGTGCTTCGGCGGCCCCTTGTATGGCGTATCCACCAGCCTTACCTTGCCATTCACCGCTTGCAATATACGCATCAATTTCACGCGTCTCGAGCCTTTTGAAAGTAACGGTGGTTTCAGAGAGCTTATGCCGCGTGCTGCCATCGGGCCGGACCAGGGTGACAGCCGACAGAACACGGTGACGGCGGCCTGATATGAGCGAAAGGCATTGCCGCGCCTCGGCTTCATTTTCCGCTTTGGGCAGGATACGGCGGCCTACGGCCACTACGGTATCGCCCGAAAGAATGAAGCTGCCGCTATATGCATCTGCCACTGCGTCCGCTTTTTCGGCTGACATGCGGCGTGCATAGTCGAGCGGTTTTTCGCCTGCCTGGGGAGTTTCGTCAATGTCGGCTGGCGCTATCGTGTCTGGCGTGACTTTGATACGCATCAGCAGATCAAGCCTGCGCGGGCTGGCCGATGCGAGGACAAGCTGTTGAGCGGCCACGAAAGCAGCTCTTATTTAAAGCGGTAGGTTATGCGGCCCTTGGTCAGGTCATAAGGGGTGAGTTCAACCAGCACTTCGTCCCCCACCAGCACACGGATGCGGTTTTTGCGCATCTTGCCTGCCGTGTGGCCCAGGATCTCGTGATCGTTTTCAAGCTTTACACGAAACATCGCATTGGGCAGCAATTCCATCACTGTCCCGCGCATTTCCAATAGTTCTTCTTTAGCCATGTAGTTTCTTTAAATTCCATAATTATTGGTTTGGCCCGCATGTAGCGGGTAATCATGCAAAAGGGAAGATTTTACTGCCTGACAGAACACAAGTGACTGCCGTTGCATATTCATCCGCTATTACTCTTTGATACAATATAGGTGCTTGTCAGTCATTTTACATCTTGCCTATAAATATAGCACTGATTTTACTCAAATATGAGAGCAAAACGATACGGATATGTGTGCCAGAACAATCCCCGATCGTCTGTCACGCCTTGCGATAGGTGTATCATTATGTGCAGTGCCCCATATCGCGCTTGCACAGGAGGCACAGCAGGAACGCCCGGAGGTCGAATCTGAGTCGGAAGATGATGACACCATCATTGTACGCGCCGAAAGGCTGCCCGGTGCAGTCATAACGCTCTATGCGCCAGTCCTTGAGCTGAACCCGGAGGATATATCCAGCTATGGCGCATCATCAGTGCAGGAATTGCTGACGGCGCTTGAGCCGCAGACAGGCTCGGGACGCGGGCGGCCTGTCGTGCTCATCAACAGCCAGCCAGTCTCGGGTTTTCGCGAACTGCGCAATATCCCGCCCGAAGCCATCCGCCAGGTACAGGTCCTGCCAGAAGAAGTCGCATTGCAGTTCGGATATGCGCCGGACCAGCGCGTTATCAATTTTATAATCGCGGAAAATTTTTCCAGTCTTGTGCTGGAACTGGGCCATGGCCTGTCGACTGCGGGTGGATATGGGGTATCGGAATATGAGGCGACATATACCCGGTTTGGCAAGGAATCGCGGCTTAACCTGAATGTGGAATATGAACCTGCGACGGCGCTGCGAGAAAGCGAGCGTGATATTGTCCAAAGTGATATCGCGGCGGGGGAGAGCCTGATCGGTGATATAGACGCGCAGGATGTGGGGGCCTATCGCACACTGATCGCGGCCAGCGACCCGATCAAGGCCAATGCCAATTATAGCATGAGCCTTGCGCCCGGCACGCGGCTTTCGCTTAATGCCGCGTATGAGCGCAACGAAAGCCGGTCGCTATTTGGCCTCAATACGGCAGGTCTTTTGGTGCCTTCCAGTAATCCTTTTGCCCGCAGTATGGATGACGAGACTGTCCGTATATTTACCATCGAGCCGCGTCCGCTGACGCGTGTTACACGCAGTGAATCATTGCTGGGCGGTTTTGCGCTGAATGGCAATCTGTCTGGCTGGCGGTGGTCGCTGACCGGCGATGCCGGTAATATGACGCAGGTGACGCGTACCGATGCGCGCGCTGACTTTTCGGCCATCCGTAGGAGGCTGGCGGAAACCGATCCGGCATTGGCGATCAATCCTTTTGCGGGAAATGATCTTGGGCTTTTACTCTCTCCTGAAAACCCTGACCAGGCACGAAGCGAAACATTTACGGGCAACCTGCTCGCCACGATATCTGGGGCACCGTTCAGGCTGCCTGCCGGTGAAGTGCGCACGACTGTGAGTGCAGGCTATTCAACTTTTGCGCTGGACAGCGAAGACAGCCGGACAGCTGGCACGACATCGCTGGGCCGCGATCAGGGTAGGATCGCCACCAATATAGAGGTGCCGTTATTTGCACAGGGTTATGGCGTTGGAAATATATTGGGTGACGTATCGTTGAACGGCAATCTGGGCTACCGCGAACTGTCCGATTTTGGCGGGCTGACCGAATATGGTTTCGGGGTGACATGGAAGCCGGTTGATGGATTGACCCTGTCGGCGTCTTCGATAAATACCGAAAGTGCGCCCGGCATATCGCAGCTGGTAAGCCCGGTCATCGTCACCCCGAATGTGCCTATATTCGATCTTGCCACCGGGGAGAATGCGATTGTCAGCATCACCACCGGCGGCAACCCTGATCTGGTGGCGGAGCGGCAACGGGATTTGAAGTTTGCGCTAAATTACCGCCCGCCGAAGATTGAGGGGCTGAATTTTACCGCTGAATATTACCGCAACCGCAGTTTCGATGACAGTGCCGGCTTTCCGGCGCTGACGCCCGAAATCGAAGCGGTTTTTCCGGATCGGATCATCCGCGATGGTGCAGGCCAGTTGGTGGCGCTCGATCGCCGTCCCGTGACGTTTGACCGCGTGAATAGCGAGCGGGTGCGTTATGGCATTTCTTTTTCCAAATCATTCGGGCAGCAAAGGCGGGGCCGTGGCCGCAGAGGTACAGGCGGGGAGGGCGGCGGTACCGAGGATAACCGCCAGCGCGCACGTCCTCAGACGGCCGCTACGCTGCCTGCGCAGGGTAAGCCGCCACAAACTGTGCCGGAACAAGACAAGGCGCGCGCACCATCTGGAATGCAGTCCGGTAACGTGCAACCTGCTGCCAAACAAGCAAGCGGCACACCATCACCGCAGCGTGCGCGCGGTGATCGCCGTGGCGGGCGGGGCGGATTTGGCAGGCGGCGGGGCGGACGCTGGGGAATTTTCGCTTTTCACGATATTGCGATTGACGAGACGATCCTGATCCGCCCGGACGTACCGGAACTGGACCTGCTCAATGGTTCGGCAACGGGCAGCAGTGGCGGGGCATCACGGCATAATGTCAATTTCGGCGGTGGCTGGTTCAACAATGGTATTGGTGTGCGCGTGAACGGCAATTACCGCAGCGGCACACGTGTCGATGGCGCGGATACACTGGGTGCATCGGATCTGATATTTGATGATATCGCCACGGTGAATGTCCGGTTTTTCTTTAATATGGGCAGCCGTGAAAAACTGGTTCAGGCCATGCCGTTTCTGAAGGGCAGCCGTGTATCGTTGCGTATCGATAATATATTCGGCGGCATCCAGAATGTGCGTGATGAAAATGGCGACACACCGCTCAGTTATCAGCCGGGTTTTGTCGATCCGCGCGGGCGGTTCGTGGAGCTGAATTTCCGCAAGACGTTTTAGGCATGAAAAAAGCCCCGGCACATGGCGTGCCGGGGCTTTTTCTGGTTCAGCGATGTATCGGGCTGCTTAGCCTGCACCGCCTGCAGCCAGAGCCGCGATGAGCAGCAAGGCCACGATATTCGTGATCTTGATCATCGGGTTTACCGCAGGACCGGCTGTATCCTTGTAAGGATCGCCAACCGTGTCGCCAGTGACAGCGGCTTTATGCGCCTCTGACCCTTTGCCGCCATGGTTGCCGTCTTCGATATATTTTTTCGCATTGTCCCATGCGCCGCCGCCTGCTGTCATCGACAGGGCAACGAATATACCGGATACGATCACGCCAAGCAGCAATGCGCCCAGTGCGGCAAAGCCGTTTGCCTGACCTGCCACCGCAGTAATCGCGAAATAGACTACGATGGGCGCAAGCACGGGAAGCAGTGAAGGAATAATCATTTCCTTGATCGCTGCCTTGGTCACAAGGTCCACCGTACGGGCATAATCAGGACGCGATGTGCCGTCCATGATACCCTTGTCTGCCGCGAACTGTGCACGTACGTCTTTTACAACGTCGCCCGCTGCACGCCCCACAGCTGTCATACCCATGGCTCCGAACAGATACGGAAGCAGAGCGCCGAGCAGCAACCCGACAATCACATATGGATTTTCAAGGCTGAAATCGACTTCCACATCCTTGAAGAAGACATCAAGGTCCGCGGTATATGCTGAAAACAGCACCAGCGCAGCCAAACCGGCAGAACCAATGGCATAGCCTTTGGTCACAGCCTTTGTTGTGTTGCCTACGGCATCAAGCGCATCGGTCTTGTCACGCACGCTCTGGTCCAGACCTGCCATTTCGGCGATACCGCCCGCATTATCCGTAACCGGGCCATAGGCATCAAGCGCCACAACCATACCGGCCAGTGCCAGCATTGATGTTGCCGCAAAGGCAATGCCGAGAAGACCGGCAAGCTGATACGATACGATAATACCGACCACGATAACCAATGTCGGCAGTGCGGTGGATTCCAGTGAGATCGCCAGACCCTGGATCACGTTCGTGCCGTGGCCCGTTTCCGAAGCCTTGGCGATCGAACGTACCGGACGGTATTCAGTGCCGGTATAATATTCGGTGATCCAGATGATAAGGCCGGTGACGCCCAGTCCCACGATCATCGACCAGAACAGGTCCATGCCGGTAAATCCGGTGGTGCCGATTTCGGTGTCCATGCCGCCCAATGTGCGCCACGTGACGTAATAGATGGCGGGAATGGACAGTATGGCTGTTGTGATAAAGCCCTTGTAGAGCGCGCCCATGATATTCTGGGACGAACCGAGGCGTACCATATAGGTGCCAATGATCGAGGTGAGAATACATACACCGCCGACAATCAGCGGCAGGCTCATCAGGTTCATCAGGTCCGCCGAGGCAAGGCCCGTGATAAGCAGCGCAATCAGCACCATGGTGGCGCCCACTGTCACGACATATGTTTCAAAAAGATCAGCTGCCATGCCAGCGCAGTCGCCGACATTGTCACCGACATTATCAGCAATGGTGGCGGGGTTGCGCGGGTCATCCTCAGGAATGCCTGCTTCAACCTTGCCGACCAGGTCGGCGCCCACATCAGCGGCTTTGGTAAAGATACCGCCGCCCAGACGTGCAAAGATCGAAATCAGCGAAGCGCCAAAGGCCAGTGCCACCAGCGCGTCGATGACATGCCGGTCATTAGGGGCATAGCCGCCCAATGTGGTGAGGTACCAGAACAGGCCCGCAATCGCGAGCAATGCCAGGCCAGCGACGAGCATGCCGGTGACAGCGCCCGCGCGAAATGCCACGGTGAGGCCCTGTTGCAGCCCGCTATCCGCTGCCGCAGCAGTGCGAACGTTGGCGCGTACAGAAATGTTCATGCCAATATATCCGGCTACGCCAGAAAGCACGGCACCGATAATGAAACCGATCGCGGAAATCAGGCCTAGTGTCAGGCCGACGATAATCGCGACAACGACGCCGACAATGGCGATGGTGCGATACTGGCGGCCCAGATAGGCCTGTGCGCCTTCCTGAATAGCGCCTGCGATTTCCTGCATTTTTTCATTGCCTGCCGATGCACTGAGCACCTGGCGGCTGGTGATGATGCCGTATAAAACGGCTATCAACCCGCACAATATTGAAATGGTAACAGCATTAAGTTCCATGTGCTGAAATTCCCCCTAAAATGGTTTGTGATTACTCCGTCGAGTGCGGAATTGGGGGAGAGGTATAGTGTGGCTTTGCCAAAAAGCGCAACCTCTAAATAAAAACGGGCTTTCAGCCGACTTTATGTACATAGCCCAAAGATACAGGAGATTGTATGCTTTCGTTTTTATATCTGATAGTTATGTCGTTTCCCGATGTAAATTTGCCAATCGCTACAGCAGGGCAGGGAAGGGGCGTATCCTGCGGCGCGGCAAACAACAGTTGATAGTCATCACCGCCTGTGACCGCGTCCAGTCTGCTTTTCTGCGTATCGTCAAATATAGAGCGATAGGTATCCGACAGTGGTACAGCATCCAGATTCAGCGACAATGCAAGGCCAGAGGCCTCCGCCATACGCCGCGCATCAAGCAACAATCCATCGGACACATCCATCATCGCATGAACATATGGGACAATTGCCTGTCCTTCACTCAGAAGTGCGACCGGTCGTCTGTAAGCTTGTATAAGCGATGCTGGTTCTTCCCGGCCCTGTTGCAGAAGCTGTAGCCCGGCCCAGCCATCGCCGATAACGCCGGTTACATAAAGTAAATCTCCTGCCCTTGCGCCTGACCGTGCCGGAGGAGATGCACCTGCGCTTATGCCGATAGCGGTCAGCCCCATGGCACGGGCATTGCCTTTTGGTTGCCCGACTGTATCACCGCCCAGCAGAGGTACGCCATAATGGGAAAGCGTATCGCCTAACCCGGCCACAAAACCGGCATCCCAGTCTGTATCCCCCATCAGGCCATAGCCCATCAGGACACCGACAGGCTTTGCGCCTTTTGCCGCAAGGTCCGACAGATTGACCGAAACCAGTTTCCAGGCAACGTCAGCTGGCGGATCATTGGGCAGAAAGTGCACACCCTCAACCAGCATGTCATGTGTCAGGACGAGGTTCGTGCCATGCATGTCCAGCACTGCCGCATCATCGGCCAGACCGCGCGCCGCCGGATCAGTGGTGATTCTGCGCAGTGCGTCGATAAAGGCGGTTTCTGAAGTCATGTATTGCCGGGCCTTTACCCTCGCACTTCCTTTGCAATTGCATCGAGCAGGCCGTTCACAAAGCCTGCATCCTTTTTGTCAAAAAAAGCATGGGCGACGTCAACATATTCGGTAATTGCGGTGGCCACCGGCACGTCGGCGCGCGCCATCAGCTCATAAGTACCGCAGCGCAGTATCTGATGCATTGTCTTGTCGAGCCGCCCCAGCGACCAGCCGCTGGCCAGCTTGCTTTCGATCATCGCGTCAATTTCCTCATGGCGCGCATCAACGCCGCTCACAATATCGTCGAAAAAATCGACTTCGGCGTCGGCATATTGTGCGTCTTCAATCTCTGCGCCGAGCCGATGTTCATGAAATTCGTGCAGCAATGGCGCGAGCTTCATGCCCTCCATAGCCTGTTGGTACACAGCCTGAACTGCGGCCAGGCGTGCGGCGCTGCGGGATTTTGATTTTGCATTCTGTGTCATAATATTACCGCTATCATTTATAGCATTGCTGCGAAAGCAGGAATCCAGAGCAGTATGGTGCCAGACTGCCCTGGGTTCCTGCTTTCGCAGGAACACGATTAGATTTCATTTTTCAATCGCCGTTTCACACTTTCGGCATGCGCGGGCAGGCCCTCTGCTTCGGCCAGAGCCACAGCGGCCGGGCCAATTGCGTGCAGACTATCATGGTCCAGTTGAATGAAACTGGTCCGCTTCATGAAATCGAGTACCGAAAGTCCGGAGGAAAAGCGTGCGCGCCGCCCTGTGGGCAATACATGATTGGGTCCGGCAACATAATCGCCAATGGCTTCGGGAGTCTGGCGCCCCAGAAAGACAGAGCCTGCATGGCGGACCATGGCAAACAGCGCTTCCGGGTCATCTACTGAGAGTTCCAGGTGCTCGGGCGCGAGCCGGTTGCATAGCGGCATGGCATTATGAAGACTATCCACCACGATAATCGCGCCATTATCGTTCCAGCTTTGCCGCGCCACTTCCGCGGTTGCCAGTTCCGTGAGCTGCAGCGACACTGCATCGGCGACCAAATCAGCAAAACCGGCATTATCGGTGAAGAGGATCGATTGGCTGCTGGGGTCATGCTCGCTCTGGCTGAGCAAGTCGGCAGCGATGCATTCGGGATTATTTTGGGCGTCGGCCACCACGACAATTTCGGATGGCCCGGCAACCATATCGATGCCAACCACGCCATAGAGCTGCCTCTTGGCTTCAGCGACCCACGCATTGCCGGGCCCTGTAATGACATCCACGGGCGCGATTTTGTCTGTACCATGGGCGAGCGCTGCTATGGCATGTGCGCCGCCCACGCGCCAGATTTCATCGACGCCTGCCAGATGTGCGGCCGCCAGCACGAGCGGATTAACTTCGCCATTCGGGGTCGGGGTGGCGACAACGAGCCGCTCCACGCCCGCCACTTTGGCAGGAATGGCGTTCATCAGCAGTGATGAAGGATAAGCCGCCCGTCCGCCCGGTACATAAAGCCCGGCTGCATCGACCGCGCTCCAGCGCGCGCCCAGACGCACATTTTGTGCATCGCGGTAATCGCGGTCTTCGGGCAATTGTGCTTCATGATAGGCGCGTATCCGCTCCGCCGCCATATCCAGCGCACCGCGTAGCTCGCTGTTCAGCGCTTCATAGGCAGCTTTGCATTCCGCCGCTTCTATATTCCAACCACTGGCGGCCAGCGAATGACCATCAAAACGGTTCGTATATTCGGCAAGCGCATCATCACCGCGTACCCTGACCTCTGCGATAATACGCGTCACATCGCCCGCCACATCATTATCACCGTCGCGAGTTGCATTTACAAGGCGGTCAAAATCGCGGTCAAAATCAGGGTCAGAGGCGTTGAGGCGAAGTGTCATCTGACAGCCTCACGAAACCTGTCGATCAGTGGCCCCAGAACATCATGATTGGTTTTGAGTGCCGCCCGGTTGACAATCAGGCGTGCGGAAATATCCATGATCTTGCTGGTTTCGACCAGACCGTTTTCCTTAAGCGTGCGGCCTGATTCCACCAGGTCGACTATACGGCGCGACAGGCCCAGCGACGGGGCAAGCTCCATGGCTCCGTTTAGTTTGACGCATTCTGCCTGCACGCCCATCGCCTCAAAATGGCGGCGAGTGAGGCTGGGATATTTGGTGGCGACGCGCACATGGCTGGCACCCGCCAGATCATCTGTTCCCGCTATTTCGGTGGGTTCGGCGACAGATAGACGGCAATGACCAAAGTCCAGATCAACAGGCGCATAAAGATCGGAATATTGAAACTCGTCAATCACGTCCGATCCGACAATGCCGATCTCAGCCGCGCCATGCGCCACAAATGTCGCCACATCAAATGCGCGGACCCGGATAATGTCTATATCTGATCGATTGGTACCGAATCTCAGCGCCCGGTTCGACTTGTCGAAAAACCCTTTTTCGGGCACGATGCCGACCTGCTCCAGTATCGGGAGCGCGTCGTCAAGTATTCTTCCCTTGGGAATCGCAAAGATGGTTGGTTTTGCCATATCGCAGGCGGATGTAGGGGGCTTGGCGGGAAAGGGCAATAAACAATGGATATGGAATATGGCAATGCGCGATGAAATCCGGAAAGGCATTTTGCAACAGGCGGCACATTGCCGGACCAATGATGCGCCGGTGACAGGCGCGATATGCGAAGCCATGATTACCCTGGCCAAAGGCGATACACGCTGCGGACGCATTATCGCGGACTGGCCTGGCAATCCGATCGAAGACGCGCTGGCACTGCGCATTGCGGGCGGGCTGCATCATCTGCGTCTGACCGGGCACGACACCAGATTGAATGTCATATATGACCGTGACGTCATCGATCAGGATGAAATCAATGCGATTGTCGCTTCGGTTGTCCATGCCCATGATGACGAACTGGCATCATGGTTTGACAGCCCGCCGCAGACCAATGAGGCAGGACGTTCGGCCAACATCATGGCGGCACTGTTGTGGCTGTCGGATAAAGTGGGTGCACGCTTTGAATTGCTCGAAATCGGGGCGAGCGCAGGCATTAACACCATGATGCCGCGTTATCATTATGATCTGGGCGATGTGGAGGCAGGGCCGGCGGGTTCACCCATGCGGATACGTCCCGAATGGAAAGGTACACCGCCGCCGCATGCACATGTAGACATTACCTCCATTCGAGGATGCGATGTCAATCCGGTCGACCTGACCGATCCGAAACAGGCCATGCGGCTGCGCAGCTATGTCTGGCCGGAAAATCCGGAACGCATGGCAAGGCTGGATAATGCCATTGCCTTTGCGCGGGAACATGTGCCTGATCTGGTGCAGGCAGATGCGGCGGACTGGGTGGAAACGCAGCTTACCATGCCGCAGGATGCGGGCACGGTGCGCGCATTATTTCACACCATTGTCTGGCAATATATCCCGGAAATCGGGCGCAAGCGTATCCATGCCGCCATAAAAGCCGCCGCGGAAAAGGCGAATGCGGAGCGGCCTTTGGCCTGGATATCACTGGAAACCAACCGCGCCACCATGCGGCACGAACTGAAAGTGCGCTATTGGCCAGGGCAGGGACAGGCAGTGCATCTGGCCAACGCCCACGCGCATGGTAAATGGGTGGAGTGGCTGGGTTAGGCGCTTAAAGCCAATCCTCTATCGCAACATTCACCTCTTCATGGTTTTCCCATGTCACAAAATGCCCGCCGGGTATTTTGACAAGTGCAAGGTCTTCGATCAGGTCATCCAGACCGTCCAGCAATGATGGCCTCAGCGCATGGTCATCCATGGCCCAGATCAGCAGTGTCGGCATTTTCAGGATGGGGAAGGGATTGTCCAGATAGGCAGGCCGTTCGGGCATGGGGTTTGCGCTATCCGACCCATTTTCGGAAGGCCCGCTTTCGGACGGCAGGGGCGGGATTATAATCTGGCTGGCTCGGTACCAGTTAATCATCGCCTCAAACGCGCCGGGTGTCGCCCATTGCTTCAGGTAAATGGCGCGCTCTTCGGGTTCGATGCCCGCTGCCCCAAAATTCGCGAAATTCTCGTCAAAATAAGCATCCCAGCCCTTGCGATACACATAATCCAGAAAGCCGTCTCCGCGAAATGCGGTGATATATTGCGCGGCGGCGCGCTGCTCGAGATCATCAAACAGCGATTTTTGATAGGTAAAGGGATGCGGGCCATTGGCGATGATCAGGCGTTTGACGCGGTTCGCATGACCCAGCGCCGTGGCCCAGGCAACACCTGCGCCCCAGTCATGCCCGACAAGCGTAAACTGACCGATATCCAGCACGTCAGCAAGCGCAATCACATCGGCGACCAGATGCTGGATTTTATACGCATCCACGCCTTTCGGTTTGGAGGAGCCCGCATATCCGCGCTGATCCGGCGCGATACAGCGATAGCGGCCTGAAAATCGCGCAATCTGATGCTGCCATGTGCGGTGTGATTCGGGGAACCCGTGCAGGAAAATGATCGGTTCGCCGTCTTCAGGACCCTCGATGGCGACATCAAGTTCGACACCAGTGGAAAGAGTGACGTGAGTCAACGGGAAAGGCGAGTGGGTCATGGATAGCTTATCGTCTTGGGGCGACCTTCGGGCAAGGGGATATGTTCGTCTTGATCGCCATGGCGTGGATGCGTTCATCCATCAGGTCGCCGAGAGCAGCATTGACCATGCGCTGCTGCTGCACGCGGTTTTTGTCTGCGAACGCCGCGCTTTCCACCTCGACGCTGAAATGTGATTCCCCGCTACCGTCATCACCGGCATGGCCGCGGTGCTGTGCGCTGTCATTGCTGACCACGAGGCGTGTCGGCGCAAGCGCCTCGGTCAGCCTTTTGATAATTTCCTGTTCGACTTCACCCATATCCGCTTCCTTTGATTCTGTCTGGTTCGCACTTATATAGTATGTTCGCTTTAAACTGTAACCATTGGCGGGACCCGCGCTGAATTTTGACCAAGCAACGCCAGACAAAAAAGAAAAGTCCGCGTTTTCACGGGCGATACGAGGATACGGGCCGCCTGTGCGATGTGCCGGGATGCGCCGAGGACGGCGAGTTTCGCGCGCCATCTGTCTATGGCGGGGCATCCTATGATGGTCCGGGTGAGTGGCGCTGGTTCTGCCTTGACCATATTCGCGATTTCAATGCGGGATATGATTTTTTTGCCGGGATGAGTGCGGATGAGATTTACGATGCGCAAAAACCGATGTCCGGATGGGAATCGGAAAGCCGGGCCTTTGCAAACCGGGGCGATCCCGCACCGCGCTGGGCCAGTTTTACCGATCCGCTTGATGCCATTGGCGCGCGGTTTCGGGAAAATCTGACGGCGCGGTCACAGGCGGGTTTCGCCCCATCACCGCTGGGCAAGGCAGATCGGCAGGCGCTGTCGACGCTAGGGCTTGGCGAGGATGCCGACCGCCGTACGATCCGCCGTGCCTATAGCGAGCTTGTGCGCCGCTACCACCCTGACCGTAATGGCGGCGACCGGACCCACGAAAAGGCATTGCAAGACGTGATTGCGGCCTATACCCATCTTAAAAACGCGGCGGCTTTTTCATGAAAGCGCCAATCCATGATAATATTCGTTAAAACGTATAAGGCAGGAACATGACCGATATTCCCAACACGACACCTGGCACACAGGGCGATACGATAATGGCAGCACCCGACAAGGTCGTCGATGCGCGCGAGGAATTCGGCATTGACATGGATTGGGAAATCCCGGCCTTTTCCGAAGCCGATGAGCGCGTGCCGGACCTTGACCCTTCGTACGTGTTTGACCCTGAAACCACCATGTCGATTCTCGCAGGGTTCGCGCATAATCGCCGTGTGATGGTGCAAGGCTATCATGGCACCGGTAAATCAACGCACATCGAACAGGTGGCGGCGCGGCTCAACTGGCCGTGTATCCGCATCAATCTGGACGCGCATATCAGCCGCATCGACCTGGTCGGGCGTGATGCGATCGTCCTGAAGGACGGCAAGCAAGTGACTGAGTTCCGTGAAGGGCTGCTGCCATGGGCATTGCAGACACCGACGGCTTTGGTGTTTGACGAATATGACGCGGGCCGCCCCGATGTGATGTTCGTGATCCAGCGTGTGCTGGAAACCGAGGGCAAGCTGACCTTGCTTGACCAGAACCGCGTGATCCGTCCCAATCCCTATTTCCGTCTGTTCGCCACCGCAAACACTGTCGGCCTGGGCGATACCAGCGGACTGTATCACGGCACGCAGCAGATCAACCAGGGGCAGATGGACCGCTGGAATATTGTCTGCACGCTCAACTATCTGCCCGCGGAAACAGAGGCAAAAGTCATATTGGCAAAGGTTGGCGAGACCGATCCTCAGGTTGTGGCGAATATGATTAAAGTCGCAGACCTGTCGCGGCAGGGCTTTATAAACGGCGATATCTCGACCGTGATGAGCCCGCGCACGGTGATCAGCTGGGCCCAGAACGCGGCGATCTTCCACAATATCGGCTTCGCCTTCCGCCTCAGCTTCCTCAACAAATGCGACGAGGCTGAACGGATGCTGGTCGCCGAATATTACCAGCGCGTCTTTGGCGAGGATTTGCCGGAAAGTGTTGTGGGCCAATCTGGCTAAGGAAAAATGACCGATCGCACGCCTCTTGATGACCTCAAATCCGTATTGGGTGGAGCTGCACGTGCGATTGCGCGTGAGGAAGAGGTGGAGCTGGCCTATACCGCCGAAGCGCCATCGGGCGCGGGTAAGAATATCAAAGTGCCGATGCCGGGCCGGAACCTGCCGAAAGACCAGGTGGCCGAGGCGCGCGGCTATGCCGATCTTTATGCACTCAAAATGCGGTACCATAATGAGGCTGCGCACAATAAAACCGCCCCGCGCGAAGCGGTGGCGCGGGCGGCATTCGATGCGGTGGAACAGGCGCGGATAGAAGCGCTGGGTAGCCGCCAGATGGCGGGCGTGGGTGACAATCTCGACGCCGCGCTTGAGATGCGGCTGAAAGCCGATCCGATTTCCCGTGCCACGCAGCGTGATGAAGTGCCAATATCAACCGCACTCGCGCTGATGGTGCGCGAACGGCTGACGGGCAAGCCCGTGCCCGAACGCGCGGCAGCGGGCGTGGAAATGCTGCGCGGCTGGATTGAGGAAAAGGCGGGCGCGGACCTGGATGCGTTGCCGCTCACACTTGATGACCAGTCGAGCTTTGCCGAACTGACGCAGCAGCTTCTCGAACATCTTGAACTTGTACAGGGCAATGTCGAGGAAGAGGAAGGCGAGGACGACGAGAGCGACGACGGCGAAGACGAAGAGAATGACGATGGCGAGGAAGGCGAAGAGGAAGCCACGGGTGACCAGGGTGAGGTAGACGCGCGCGGCGAAGAGCAGGAGGGCGAGGGCGAAGACGGCGAGGGTCAGGAAAGCGAGTCCGAAATGGACGATGCCAGCGATGGCGACCCGGGCGATATGGGCGAGGACGGCATGATGCCGGTACGGCCCAACCGGCCCTGGACCGATATTCCCAATGATTTCGACTATAAGGCCTGGACCGAGGAATATGATGAAATCATCGAGGCGACCGAGCTGTGTGACGAGGATGAACTGCTGCGCCTGCGCGCCTATCTTGACCAGCAGCTGACCAGCCTGCAGGGCGCAGTGACGAAGCTTGCCAACCGGCTGCAACGGCGGCTGATGGCACAGCAAAACCGCAGCTGGGATTTTGACCAGGATGAGGGCCTGCTTGACGCGGCGCGGCTGTCGCGTGTGGTGGTCAACCCGATGCAGTCGCTCAGCTACAAGGTCGAGCGCGATACTGATTTTCGCGATACGGTCGTGACGCTGCTGATCGATAATTCGGGCTCCATGCGCGGGCGGCCGATCAGCATCGCGGCGATTTCTGCGGACATCATGGCACGCACGCTCGAGCGGTGCGGGGTCAAGACCGAGATACTGGGCTTTACCACCAAGGCGTGGAAAGGCGGGCAGTGCCGTGAAAGCTGGCTTGCCGAGGGGCGATCACCACTGCCCGGACGGCTCAATGACCTGCGGCATATCATATACAAAAAAGCCGATGAGCCATGGCGGCGGGCGCGCAAAAATCTGGGCCTGATGATGCGCGAGGGCTTGCTGAAAGAAAACATTGACGGTGAGGCGCTCTTATGGGCGCATAATCGCCTGCTCGCCCGGCCAGAAGAACGCCGCGTATTAATGGTGATCTCCGATGGCGCACCGGTTGATGACAGCACATTGTCAGTCAATAGTGGCGCGTATCTGGAACAGCATCTGCGCAAGGTGATTGAATGGATTGAAAATAAATCACCGGTGCAGCTCAACGCGATTGGCATCGGCCACGATGTCACCCGCTATTACCGCAAGGCGGTGACGATCATGGATGCCGAACAGCTAGGCGGCACAATGGTGGAACAGCTCGCCGGACTGTTTGACGAGGATTAAAAATTGCAAGATTGTCTCGCAATTTTGGGTAGAGGGGACTTTAGCGAAACAATAGCATCCCAAAAAGGTGCGGAAAATGACTGCCCTTTTTGCATAGGCCGCAAAGACAATTCTCCTAGGCTTGGAGATACTATTACAATACTGAACGGCTATCGAGCAGGAACATCGGGTGTAGTTAGTAGTGAAAGAAATCAGATGTACGGCGATGGATTTCTTATAGCAGAAGATACAGACTCTGAGACACTTATTAGGGTACGTGATGATCTAGATTTATATGTCCAGAAAGACCTTGCAGTGGCAGCAGAATGGATGGCGCCATTCAAGATAGAAATTTTGTTCATTATAGATGAACTATCTGTTTGGTTTTGCAATCGTAATCTACGTTCTAATAATTTCTTGAATGATGATTTTGGGATAATTGAGATTATCCGCGTGTGTTGGGAGAAACGTATAGCTATAACACCGTCTGAAATGTCTTCTGTTTTGAATGCTCATGGTATGCCTCAAAAGTACTCTAGCTCATTCGAAGAAAAATTCTCTTTTGGCATGGATTGTCTTGTTGCAGCCAGAAACCGCAAACCTGTGCGCAAATGGAGGCTAAAACAGTGAACGTCACCAAAGCTGTCAAAACCCGTCGTTCCATACGTGCATTTACGGATCAGCCGGTGGATATGGCAACGCTCAAAACCATCCTTGAAGCCGCGCGGCTTTCGCCATCAGGGGGCAATGTGCAACCCTGGAACGCGACGATCATGACAGGCGAGCCACTCAAGAAACTGATCGACGCGGTGACGATGAAATTGGCACAGGGACCAGCGGGCCAGTCGCCTGAATATGATATTTATCCCAAAAACCTGCCCGAACCCTATCGCAGCCGACGCTATGGGGTGGGTGAAGCCTTGTACGAGTCGATTGGCATCAACCGAGACGACAAAATGGGCCGGATGATGCAGATGGCGCAGAATTTCCGCGCCTTTGAGGCACCGGTGTGCCTGTTTGTGCACACACCGCGTTTTATGGGGCCGCCGCAATGGTCGGATATCGGCATGTGGCTGCAGACAGTCATGTTGTTGCTGCGCGAAGCGGGACTCGACAGCTGCGCGCAGGAAGCCTGGTCGCTATATGGCGCTGAGGTACGTGAGGCGGCGGATATTCCTGAAAAACATATATTTTTTTGCGGGATGGCTATTGGCTATCGGGATGCCAAAGCGTCCGTCAACAATTTTGCTGTCCCGCGCGCTGAAGTGCAGGAAAACATTATATATTCGGGTTTTCCGGACTGAAATCCCATCATGTGGATTTTACATCAGGCCGCAACAAAATTTTAACCATCTGTGATTTTCCGCACGCTAGCGTGGCTTTCGTGTCGATAACGTCCTATAATAATTTACATCTGAGTCTAAACTCGGGTCGCAAAACAGGAAATAGGCACGTGTACGCGCACAAAGCGCGGCCTGATGTGCGGGGGATGGAATATGCGACTGAAAAGCAGAATTCTGGCTTTACCATTGACGTTGGCGGCAATACTCACTGTCATGCTGCCTGCGCAGCTTGCGGCGCAGGACATACCGCTCAGCCTGCGTGACAGTTTCCCGCTGGGCAATGAAAGCGGCGTGTTGTGCCAGGTGCAGAACAAGGCGGCGGATGTTGCCAATGTCTCGCCTTTTGACCGCAGTTGGGCGATTGTCTGCCGTGATAGCGCATTGCCGGTGGGGCATATTTTTGCGCTGCGCGACGATGGTGGTGATCCGGCAGCCCGACTGGCCGCTCGCCGTGCGCAGGACGTGGATTGCAGCGCTGCGGTACAGGCCGCGACAATTAATGTGGAAGGTGTCACCCAACAAAGCTGTAAATGGCGCAATGGCGCTATCGGGTACAGCGTCTCACAAGCCCGTAATGGCAAGATCACCTATTTTGCCGAAGGGTTTTCCGTTTACGACAGCGCACTTGAGCTTGCTCTCAAATCCATCATGGCTGATGAAATTGTCGATGGCGAGATATCCGTTGCCACGACATCCGTGGGGGACAGTGAAGCTTTCGCGCGTATCCAGGCGCTTTCGCTCGATCCCGATCAGGCACTGGCCGAAGGATACAGGCGCAACAATAGCGGTGACTATGCCGATGCCGCCCAGTTTTTTGAAACATTGCAGCAGCGTGTTGCCAGTCTCGACAAACCGGTGGAAATCGATCCGGCTGAATTCCTGGTCAACCGGGCATTGCAAAAGTCAAACCTTGGTGAATTTGCGGAAGCGAACACATTATTTGCCGAAGCGCGTTCTGTTGGCAGCTCTACGCCTGTACAGGAACGGTTGCTGCGTAATTTTGAAGCAATTCATTTAATCAACCAGCGTAAATTCAATCCCGCTATCGCGCGGCTGAACGAGCCTGTGCCGCCGCTCTATAGCGGGTCTGACGTGCTGCGCAGGACAGGCGAGATTACACAGCCCATTTCCATGCGTATCAATGCATCGGATGCCTCATCAGAGGCGCTGGGTCTTGCCGATGATCTGAAACTCACGCCAGAAGAGCGTATCATCATTATCGATGCACAGGCCAAACATCTGGAGGCCACGGCGAACCGCCTGAAAGGTAATAATGCAGGTGCCCGTGCGGCGCTGGCCGAAGCGCTGCGCGAAGTGGTGGCGGTGCGTGAAGGGCGCGTGGTTTCCATTATCCGCCTGCGCGCGCAGATACTGGCTGAACTTGCTCAGATTGCCGAAAGTGAAGGGAATTATTCCGCAGCGCAGGAATATTTCACCGCGGCCATCAACCTGCTCGAAGTACAATATCCACAGGCGCGTGCGCTCAATGCGGCGCGGGCGCGCTATGCCGCTTTCCTGGTGCGGCGTGGCCGCGATGATGAAGCACTCACAATTTACAAGGATGTCGTGGCGGCATCGCTCGACAGACGCAATCCCACATCGGGCATGGTCAACCAGCTATCGCCCTATTTCACCATATTGGCACGCGACATGGCGGCCCGGCCCGAACTTGCCTCTGACTTCCTTGACGCGACGCAGATACTGGTGCGTCCTGGCGTGGCTGAAACACAGTCAATACTCGCCCGCGAACTCAGCAGCGGGGATGATGAAGCGGCCCGCCTGTTCCGCCAGTCCAATAACCTGACACGTTCGATTGAACAGGCCCGCATCCGTTTTGCGGCTTTGGGGCAGACCGAACAGAATCCGCGCATCGCGCTACAGCGTGCCGAAACCGCGGCCCAGATCGAACAGCTGGAGCAGCAGCAACAGCAAACGCTCATCAAGCTGGCCGACTATCCGCAGTACAAGGCCGTGTCTTCGCGCACATTGTCACTCGCTGAACTGCAAGGCATGCTGGGCCGCGACGAAGCGTATGCCCGTGTGTCCGTGGTGTCCGATGATGTCTATGTCTTCTTTGCGAACAAGGACAGGGCGACCGCCTATCGTTCCGATATGACTGCTGCGCAAATGACAGCGCGAGTAGGCGCGATCCGCGACACAATTTCCAGTTTTGACGGATTCCAATATGTGACAAGTCCGTTTGATGTTGAAAATGCGCGGGCGCTTTACCGTGACCTGTTTGGTCCCGTTGCCGCTGATCTTACGGGTGTGAAACATCTGGTATTTGAACCCGATGGCGCCATGCTCAGCCTGCCTGTAAACCTGCTCGTGGCCGATGATGCATCGGTAAATGCCTATTTGACCCGCATTGAAAGCCCGGATGCCGACCCATTCGATTTCACCGGAGTTAACTGGGTGGGGCGGACAACTGATGTCAGTACGGCTGTTTCGGTGCGCGCTTTTTACGATGCGCGTCAGGCACCAGTTTCACGAGCGTCCAATCAGTATCTGGGCTTTGGCCAGAATGCGGCTGTTTTTGACGAAGAAAACCTGACCGGTATTCGCGGTGCCCGGACTGCTGATCCGCAAAGCGCGGAATATGATGCCACCAATTGCGCCTGGCCATTGGGGGAATGGAACAAACCTATTTCGGACAGGGAACTGCGCCGTGCACAGGGCATTTTGGGCAGCGGCACGGCTGAAGTCGTGACGGGTGAGGCTTTTACCGATGAGAATATCCTGTCGCGCGGCGATCTGAACCAGTACCGTATTGTGCATTTTGCCACGCATGGGCTGGTGACTGCACCGCGCCCGGATTGCCCGGCACGCCCTGCACTGCTTACGTCATTTGGTGGACAGAATTCCGATGGCCTGCTCAGCTTCAAGGAAATTTTCGATCTGGATCTTGATGCCGATATGATCATTCTTTCGGCATGCGATACCGCAGGCCGTGCAACCGTGGCCGCGACGCGTGATGCCGGCATTACCAGCGGCGGCGGCAGCGCGCTTGATGGCCTTGTCCGCTCTTTCGTGGGGGCTGG
The DNA here is from genome assembly GCA_947497085.1 of uncultured Sphingomonadaceae bacterium. Taxonomy (GTDB): domain Bacteria; phylum Pseudomonadota; class Alphaproteobacteria; order Sphingomonadales; family Sphingomonadaceae; genus Alg239-R122. The sequence continues at coordinate 216,993 of CANMFE010000002.1, read as the reverse complement.
CGGCCGGTCTGTGCTGGCCAGCCACTGGCCCGCGCCCGATGATTTTGATGCGACGGAGCGGCTCATCAGCGGGATGTTTGAATCGGCGGCTGGCACCAGCATTGTGGATGCACTCAACAAGGCGCAGCGCCCGCTCATGGATGATCCGCTAACCTCACACCCTTATTACTGGTCCGGTTTTGCCGTGGTGGGCGATGGCCGCCGTCCGTTTATCAGCGTCCAGCAAAGCGCCGCAGCGCAAGCCGGGAATGCGGCAGGTGAAGCAGGTAGCGATTGAAAATGGCTGAAACACCGCCCCCTGATGCCATACAGGCAACAGCCGCTCCGTCCGAAGACGGAGAAATGGAGCGGACCGCACGGCGTACGTTTCGGCAATTGGGACCGGTGCGTTTATTTGCGACCGGCATGATATTGTTACTGGCCATATTGGTGGCCCGCTATAGCTGGGACATGGCGCTCGTGCGTGATGCCGAGGCTGCCCTATACGATCTGCGCGCGGGAAACCTGGCAGAGGGAACGGACCAGGATGAGCGCATTGTCATGATAGTCTATACTGATCAGGTTCTGCGCGATACGGGGCAGCGTTCGCCTATGGACCGCACCACTTTGGCGAACGCGCTCGCCAATATTGACCAGATGGGGCCAAAGGCGATCGGGATTGATATCCTGTTCGACCAGCCACAGGATGACGATCCGCTTTTACAATCTGCGCTACGGTCGATGCAGACTCCGACACATGTTGCTTTTGCAACAGCCGAGAGCAACACCGAAGCGATCCAGTATGAGCAGCAGAAATTCCTCGAACAATATCTTGCCAATGTAACAACCGAAAACACGAAACCTGCCAGCATCCGGCTGGAAACTGATCTGGACGGAGTCGCGCGCAGATGGCCAACGCAGCCTGAAAACCTGCCGCCATTCCTTTCCAATGCGATGGCACCGATACAGCCTGCGTTTGAAAGCTATGAAGGGCCGATACGCTACCGCGTGCCGACATCAAGCGAACGACCGGTTTTCAACAAACTGCCGATCGACCTGTTTTCAGACCCGGAAATGGCCGAATTCATGGTCGACCAGGTTGCAGGCAAATATGTCCTGATAGGCGGGGATATTGTCGATTATGACCAGTTTGACACGCCGCTGACACGGCTTGGCGATCCGGTGACGGGTGCGGCGCAGATGATCGGGCTGGAGGTACACGCGCATATGCTGGCCCAGTTGCTGGATGACCACCGGCCCAGAGCTCTGCCGGGCTGGGTATTATGGGCTATGGCGTTGTTCGCTGTGGCGGCGGGCGCAGCGACGGCGCTCATATTCGGGCGGGCATGGCTGATCGCTTTGCTGCTGACGGGGCAAATCCTGTTTTTTGTGGTGCTGCCATTTGCACTGGAGCCGATGAATATCAGCACATTGGGCGTGCCCTCTTTCGGTCTCGGCCTGGGCTGGCTGCTGGCCTATACGTCAGTAGGCGCGGCGGCGCGGGTGATCGGGTCGAAACAACGCGCCTTTGCGCAAAGCGCGCTGGGCAAATATCTGCCACGCTCAATTGCGACCCAGATCATGAAGGACCCCGACAAGCTGGCCCTGCATGGTGAGAAAAGGGAGATTTTCTGCGTCTTTACAGACCTGGAAGGGTTTACCAAGCTGAGCCACGCGGTGCCGCCCGAAATGGTGGCACAGCTGCTCAATGACTATCTCGACCGGCTGAGCGATGTGGTGCTCGAATATGGTGGCACGATCGACAAGTTTGTGGGCGATGCTGTCGTGGCATTCTGGGGCGCCCCGATATCCTCTGACGATGATGGCGAACGCGCGGCCAAGGCGGCCTATGCCCTGTATGAAGAAGGCGAGGCGTTTCGCAAAGACGTGCCCGAGGGCGTTCCGCCGATTGGGCGTACCCGGGTTGGCCTGCATTATGGCGAAGCCATTGTCGGCAATTTCGGCGGTGAAGGGCGGATGCAATATACCGCGCTGGGCGATGCCATGAACACCGCAGCGCGGCTCGAGGCTGCCAACAAGGCGCTGGAGACAAAAGTGCTGGTCAGCCGCGAGGCGGCGGAACGGTCCGGGCTGGACTGGTATCGCCCGATGGGCCGTGTGACGTTGCGCGGACGTTCCACCCCGGTTGAGGTGTTTGAACCAGCCCCCGAATGGGAAAGCAGCAAGCGCGAAGAATTGGCACAGCTTATCGCGGCGCATGAATCGGGAGAAACCGGGCGTGTGCAGAAATTCACAGACAGGGCAGCAGAATTCACGCATGACAATGCCCTGACCAACCTTATCAAAAGGTTGCAGCAGACAAAAAAGGGAGAGAGCTATGTTCTCGGCTAAAAAAATCAAAATGGCGGCAGCGGCTTTTGCGCTCGGCAGTGCCATGGTGAGTGTGGGCATTGCCCATGCGCAGTCTGTGGTGGTGCGTTCGACCGGGCCGTCACAGGCACAATATCCCAAGGGCAAGAAACTACCCGCCAATGCCCGTGTGACGCTGAAGAAAGGCGACCGTGTGACCGTGCTCGACAAATCAGGCTCGCGCGTTCTGTCTGGTCCTGGCACCTACACGCTTGACGGGCAGGTGCGGCGGGACCAGACGCGCAGCACCCGTGTGGCCGGCTTTCTTTCGAACCGCAGCACACGGCGCGCACGCACCGGCGCTGTGCGGGGTGCGGGCAACAGCCTGCGCATGTCGGGCCAGACGATGCCGAGTCCGAATCTGTGGTTTATCGATGTGGCCAAGGGCGGCACCTATTGTGTGGCCAATCCCGCCACACAGATATTATGGCGTTCCAGCGTCATTGATAATGCGTCCGGCCAGCTCAGCGGTCAAAATGCTGCAGCGCCGATTGAATGGCGGCGCGGCAATGCACTCAAATCCTGGCCGCATGATGCCGTACCGCTGGTCGATGGCGGCAGTTACCAGATAAACGTGCAAGGTATGGGCGGCCCGCAAACAATTACCACCCGCCTGCTGGGCAATGTACCGGATGATCTTGACCAGACAGCTGCCTTACTGATCGAAAAAGGCTGCGATACGCAGCTTGAACTGCTTGTCACAACGCTGGAAGCAAGTGACGGCGCCATCATTGGCGGCGGCGAATAGGGGTGTGATGATGGTGCGGCTGACACGCAATATCATATCGGCGGCGGCGATTATGGCGGCGGCATTGCCTGTATCGGCTGCATATGCGCAGTCCATGGTCGTAAATGCCACGGGGCCATCATCACCGGACTATCCCAAAGGTACAAAACTGCCTGCTGATGCGCGCATTACGCTAAAGGCGCAGGACAAGGTGATCGTGGTGGACAGGGCCGGAACACGTGTCCTGAAAGGGCCGGGCAATTTTGTACTTGATGGCCGGGTCAACCGCGATCGCAACCTTTTGGTGGGGCTGACCCGTTCGGTCAAAAACGCGTCTGCCGTCAGGGCTGCTGCAGGTGCGGTACGTGCGGTATATCCGGGGAGTGAAACAGGCACGGCTGAAACGCCGGATGATATGCTCAAAAGGGAAGCACAGGCAAAGCTGATGCGGACTTCGTTATGGCATGCCGATATCGATGAAAGTGGACGGGTCTGTTATGTGCAGGACCAGGGATTGCTGCTTACGCGCAAGGATGTTGAAAGGGGCCGTTACGCATGGCTGGGCATGGCCGATGGCGGCGCGATGACCCGGCTTTTCTGGGGACGTTACACATTGGGTGTGGCCTGGCCTGAAATGGCAACGCCAATCGGCAATGGATATCGGTACCGCCTGGTGGGGCGTGAAGACGCGGCTACTACGCCCAGTGAAGAAGACGTCACCGAGATCGAACTGATTGAGCTGGATGCCTTGCCGGAAGATAATCTCGAGCTAGCCCAGCTCTTGCTGCAAAATGGCTGTGAAGCGCAGCTCAGCGCGCTTTTGAACGTACTACCTGAGGATGAGGGTGACATTACACAAGAGCCCGCCGGATAAGGCGGCCAGATAGAGGGGATAAGGATGCTGCATAGAACAGGAATAGCTGGCAAGGCGCGCATGATCGCTGGGACTTCCATGCTAGCCATGCTTTTCCCGGTGCTGCCGGCTTTTGCACAGGCCGATATATCCCCGCCAACGCGTGAGGAAATCGACCAGGGCATTGTCGATGCCACGCTGGATGATGAACCGCGACCATTGACGGTCGAAGGTGGGCTGGAACGCGCTCCATGTCCGTTAGCCAATCCTGAATTTGCCGACATAAAATTCCGCCTGTCCGGGGTTGAATTTACCGGGTTACAGGCGATTGCAGCAGATGAGCTCACATCCAGCTATGCCGATAAAGTGGGACAGGAGCTTCCCGTTGCCGCGATATGCGATATCCGCGACCGTGCCGCCACTACATTGCGCGAGGCAGGCTATCTGGCGGCCGTGCAGGTGCCGCCGCAGAAAATCAGTGACGGACAGGTGCGTCTGGATGTGCTGATGGCAAAAATGACACGGGTGCAAATTCGCGGCAATGCCGGGCCATCGGAAAAGGCGCTGCTGGGTTATGTGAACAAGCTGACCGACCAGCCGGTTTTCAATATCCGTGATGCCGAACGTTACCTGCTATTGGCGCGCGATATTCCGGGACTGGACGTCAGGTTGGCACTGCGCCCTACCGATGGCGCGCCGGGGGAGGTGATCGGTGAGTTTTCGGTGCAACGCACGCCCGTCTATGTGGATGCCACTGTGCAGAATTACGGGTCAAAATCGGTTGGCAGGTTTGGCGCGTTGGGCCGGGCCAGGCTCAATGGCATTACCGGTCTTGCCGATGAAACCACGGTCAGCGTTTTTTCCACGATAGATTTTGACGAGCAGCAGGTGCTGCAATTTGGCCATAGCTTCAAGCCGGGCAGTGAAGGGCTGACTATTGGCGGCAATTTCACCTATGCATGGACAACGCCTGACCTGGGGCCTGGCATTGACCTCAATTCCGAAACGCTGGTTGCGTCTCTCGACGCCACTTATCCGATAGTCCGCAGCCAGGCGCGCAACCTGTTCGGCACGGTCGGGTTTGAATATATTGATCAGGATGTGCGTTTTGGTTCATTGCCGCTGACACGTGACAAGCTGAGCGTGCTCTATGCCCGCCTTGGCTATAATGCGATTTCCGCTGCCAGCATTACGGGCCGCGACGGTTTTTCCATTTCGGAGCCGCACTGGGCCGTGGGCGGTGTGCTCGAGGTCAGACAGGGGCTGAGCATATTTGGTGCGAGCAAGGGTTGCGGGGCGGCGCTCGTGCGCTGCGCAGCACCCGGTTTTGTACCGCCCAGCCGCGCAGAAGGCGATCCCACGGCATTTGTGGTGCGTGCCAGCGGGCAATTTGATTACCGTCCCGCCAAAGATGTGACGATCACCATTGCACCGCGTCTGCAATATGCCCCGGATGCGCTACTTAGCTATGAAGAATTTTCCGGTGGCAATTACACCATAGGTAGAGGCTTTGATCCTGGCATACTGATCGGGGATAGCGGTGTCGGTTTCCGCAGTGAGCTGCGTTATGGTTCGCTCATTCCCAAGGACCGCAAGGCATCGGCGATCCAGCCTTACGTGTTTTTTGACGCCGCATGGGTGTGGAATGAAGATGCCGCGTTTAATGGTCTGGATCCACAAAGCCTCTATTCCGCAGGGGGCGGTGTCCGCGCCAATATCCGCAATGGCGCGCGCATTGATGCGACTTTGGCGGTTCCCCTGAAAAAAGCGGGTTTCCAGACAGAGCGAGGCGATGTCCGCTTCCTGATTTCACTGACCATGCAGCTCGCGCCATGGCGGTTCGGGGGAAATTGATCCTGCATCATTCGGCATAATGACGGGCATTTAAAGAATTATACAGAGGAAAGCAGCAATGGCACAGACAGCATCACAAAGCCGTGGGAATAACCGGTTAATGCAGTATGCCCGGTGCCGATCATTGCTGCTGAGCAGCGGATCGGTGAGCGCGGCGGCACTGGCGCTCATATTGGCGCCGCTGCCTGTGCATGCGCAGGATAGTGCAATTTCGGCTGTTGAAGGAACCGGCAGCGTCACCAGCGGCAGTGCGACCATAGTCCAGACATCGACCCAAGATACAGTGACGGTCAACAGCCGCGAAGCCATTATCGACTGGGATCTGACCGATGACGCCATTGGCGGCGGTGATATCCTGTTCCTGCCAGAGAATAATACGCTGCAATTCAATGGTATTGGGGATTACACCGTCCTCAACCGGATTGTACCTACTGATGCCACCCGGGGCATACGCATTGATGGTACTGTGCAGAGTTTCGATGGCCAAGGCCTTCAGGCTGGCAATATATGGTTTTACAGCCCCGGCGGCATTATTGCGGGTTCGACATCGGTATTCGACGTGGGCGGCCTGGTCCTGACGACCAACAATATTGACACGACTGGCGGTCTGTTCGGACCGGGCGGCGAAATCCGTTTCCGCGGTGCGGCGGGCAGCACATCAGCGGTGATCATCGAAAATGGCGCGCAAATCACGGCTCCGAACAATGGCGGTATCGATACACCGATTGGCAGCAGTTACATGGCGCTCGTCGCACCGCGTGTGGTGCAGGGCGGCAATGTGAACGTGAATGGCTCGGTTGCCTATGTGGGCGCGGAACAGGCAGATATCACAATCAATAATGGTTTGTTTGACATCAATGTGACCGTCGGTACGAGTGATGCCAATGGCGTGGTCCATGAAAGCACAGGACGTACATTGGGACCATCCTCAACGCCAGAACCGGGTAATGCCGACGCACAGGCGGTCTATATGGTCGCGGTTCCTAAAAACGACGCAATCACTATGCTGGTGTCGGGCAATATCGGCTATTTCCAGGCCGCCAGCGCTGATATTGTCAATGGCGAAGTCATATTGAGCGCGGGCTACAACGTGTCCGTCGGTGGCAGTGCTGTTAATCCAGCCATTGATATTGCGACTGACCCGGTCAATACGCTGCCCGCCAATATCGAATTCGGAAGCATCACACTGAACGCATCCACCACTGTGCAGGCAAGCGATGCCATCAATATGGTTACCGAAGGAGCGCAGGTTATTGCGGTCAATAATGACCGTTATGATCTGACCGTTTTAGCAGGCAGCCGGATTGATATTGGCGGCAGGGCAGGTGGCAGTTTCCGGGCCGGGCGCGATGTTACGCTACGCGCGGGCAGCTCCGCGCAGGGCGGAACCATCAATATGCTGGTCGACCGTAATACAGGCTCGTCCGACGCCCTGGGTGTGTTTCAGGTGGACGGGGACCTGGTTGTAGATACCGGGGGCAGGGCGGCGGGTGATATCAATATCAATGTGTCGCAGGGCGGACGCTTTACCATTGGCGGCAATGCGTTCTTACTGGCGGATGCGCAAGGTGGATTACTGGATGGAACCGCGACAGGCGGTGATATCACAGTTAATCTTTCCGGCATAGGCAGTGACATCAGTTTTGGCGGCATCACTATTTTTGATACGCAGGCACGCGGCGGTATTGCCGGCGGGGGCACAGGCGGTGATGTCATATTCAATCTTCAAGATGGCAATTTTTCTGCAAATGACCTTAATATCAGCACCAGCGGTGTAGGCGGCACCTCAGGCGGCGTAGCGCCGCTAGCCGTGAGTTTTATGGCTCTTGCCGGTGATATGTCGGCAGGGGATGGTGCCGACGGTACGGGCGGCGATGTTATATTTAATCTGGACCTTGGGGCGGGGTCAGCCAGCGTCACCAATCTTAACATTTCCGCAAATGGTATCGGCGGTGATGGAGCACAAGGCAGTGTGTTTGCGGGAACATTCGGCGGCAATGGTGGTGACGGCATTGGCGGCAATGCGACCTTTAATGCGATTTCCGGCACTCTGAACGTGAGCAATACGCTTACTGTTTCGGCTAATGGTAACAGTCAGTTTTCCGGGGGGCGTGGCGGTTTTGGCAGTGGCAGTGACGGCGGCAATGGCGGCAATGGCATTGGTGGCAATGCAACGTTCAACCTGAATGGTACGGCAACCATTAATGCCACCACTGTTCTGGTCAGTGCAGACGGCTTTGGCGGCGCGGCTGGCGGATCTGGCACGGCATTCGATCCGCAAACTCAGGCGCAATTCCCTGAAGGTAATGGCGGGATTGGCGGCGCAGGCACGGGCGGTGATGCTGTTTTCAACAATATAGCAGGAACGCTGAATTTCCAGCAGCTTACCGTACAGTCCAACGGCATAGGCGGGCAGGGCGGTGACAGCTTTGGCCAGAGCACGGGCGAGTCGACGGGCGATGGTGGTGATGGCGGTGATGGCGTGGCCGGGAATGCGACCATCAACCTGAATCAGGATGAAAGCGGCAACCCGCAATATTCAGTGATTGCCAATGGCATAGGCGGTAACGGCGGTTCAGGCCTGAACTCGGGCAATGGCGGCAATGCGGCGGGCGGCGTTGCGGCGCTCAATATCAACAATGTGAATGCGCAACTTGCGCCTCCCGTTATTTCGGCAACAGCGATCGGCGGCGATGGCGGCTTTGGTGACGGCATTGGCGGCATAAGCGGTGATGGCGGCAGTGCACAGGGCGGCACGGCCCGGCTGGAAGCGTCTGGCGCACTTGCCGCAATCGATCTTACTGCCGTGACTGTTGATTCCGATGCTGTTGGCGGCAATGGCGGCGATGGAGCCGATGATTTCACCTTTGCGGGAATTGGCGGGCAGGGTGGCGATGGCGGTGAGGCCACAGGCGGCATATCTGAAATTGTTGCGCGAACGGGCGGCACGATAACGCTTCCCCCTGACTCTTTCACATTCACCAGCACTGGTGTCGGCGGCGATGGCGGCAATGGCGGCTATACTTATATCGGCACGCCGGGCGATGGCGGTGATGGTGCCAACGGTACGGGCGGGACGGCACGTTTCCTGGCGCAGGGCGGGACGATCAACGGCAATAATGTCATCATCACCACCTCCGGCCAGGGCGGAGCGGCAGGACAGGGCGGCGTTTATGGCTATTATTTTGGCGGCGCTGATGGAGCGGCGGGGCTTTCTGGTTTCGGCTCCGGTGGCCTATCTGTTATTGAAGTGCAGGAAGGCAGTCCAGGCATCATCAATTTCGGCGCGACCACCATCGAATCAAGCGGTTCGGGCGGCGGTGCTGGCGGCCGGATAGAAATTACTGACACGTCTGTCGATCCGGCGGGGCTGATTACATTCGACAGCCTGAATGCGACAGTCATTGGTCTCAATAACCCCGGCCTGACCGGTTTCTACATGTTCAGCGACAGTGGCGCGATTGCTGTCAATGGCGATGCGACAGTTGATGTATCCGGCAATATTGAATTCGATTTTGTGAATGATGGCCGGTTTGATGTATCTGGCAATATCGACCTTATGAGCGGTGCGGACATATTGGTGGGGCACACCAGCAATAGCGGTGTGGATTCGATCACCTCTGGCGGCACGTTTGATGCCGTGGCGCAGGGCAATTTCAATAGCATGCCAGGTTCGTTTATCGTGGCGGGTGGCGCGGCCACCGTGCGTGCAGAGCAAACGGCTACGGTTGACGATATTGCAGGCGTCAATCTTGTCGATATTTCTGCGCGTGAGGATGTAAATCTCAACAATGGCGCGGTAACAGGCGCTGCTGTTGCGATCAATATTGGTGCCGGTTCCATTGTCCTGGGTCCGCAGCTGATTGTGCAGGCTGGACTCGATAATGGAACACCTGCGCCTCCACCCGCACCGCCGCCCGTGCCGCAGTTTGACCCGAACTTCAACGCCACCATTACCGGCGATGTGACATCAACCGGCAATATTGTCGTCAATGCAGGCGGCAATGCGGTATTTGTGGGTGGCAGCAACACCATTTCCGACAATGGCCTGACGGTTCAGACGGGCGATGGCATTATCATTGAGGCGGGTGCACTTGTTGAAGCAGCGGCGGCTCCGTCGACATCACCTACACCGGGCAACCCGTTCTTCAACTTTAATAATCTGGTGTTGCAGGCTGGAGGGCTCACTCCGCTCAGCACAGCGATCCTGACGCCGATTTCGTCCATCGTCGCGGCGGGTGATATCAATGCCAATGATTTCGCAGTCGTGATGTCAGCGAATGCGGTTGACGGGCTGGGCGGTACGATTGCGGCGGACTCGCTTGCTGTCGATATCAATGACGCCCCGGCAAACGGCATCGTACAATCCGACGATAACGGCTTGCTGAGCGCGCAGTGCGTGCAGGGCAATGTGTGTCTTGGCACGCTTGATGTGAGTAATCAGCTGTTTGTCGGTCAGGCGAGCAACAATGACGTGATCCAGGCAGTGCTCGAGGGTGGCAGTGTCAATGCGGATATTGTCCGTATCACCACGCGCCGCGATCTGATTGTCGGCACTGATGGCGTGGCATCGACCTTTAACGGCAGCACGGAAGTCCTGCTCGAAAGCCTGGAAGGCAATATCGACCTGCGTGATGCGGCGCTTACCAGCGATCTGCTGCAACTCAGCGCGGCCAGCGGCAGCTTGCTCGGCAGTGGCGACCTTGCGAGTACCAATGATATTGGTGTCACAATAGGCGCTGACCTGAGTGCCAATAGTATTGATACGGGCGGCCAGCTTACGACTGTGGCCGATATTGGCGGCGCGAATGAAATTACCTACACGGTTCCTGGCAGCATTAATGTAGGCACCTATACCCAGGGCGCAGTCACGGCTTTCGGTGTCGATGCGGGCGCGGATATAAGCTTTGATGCAATCAATCTTCCTGCGGATCAGGATATCATCCTGACTGCGGCCACAGGCGGCGTGGGTGATGTATTCCTGGGCAGTGCCACCGGGGCGCAGGATATCGACCTGACGGGTGACAATGTCGGTTTCGGTGATCTTATCGCCAGTCGGGACATCAACCTGCTGGCCAATAATGGTGATGTGACAGGCGGCAATATTGATGCGGGACGGCTGGTCGATATTGATGGCCAGAATGTGGCCATCGGTGATCTGATGGCGGGCAATATTACCAATATCGATGCCAGCGCGGGCAATATTGTCACAGGCAATGTCAATGTCGCGGCGACGGCGAGCTTTGATGCTACGGGAGATATTACGACGGGTGATGTATCTGCCAGCGGCTTTGGTTTTTCGGCGATCGCAGGCGGAAATATTTCCACCGGGGCCGTGGATACGACAATTGGCGGAGGTGTCCGTGACATTGTCCTGCGTGCTGGCGGCACGGTGGATTTCATAAGCATTGACAGCAACCGGCTCGTGGATATTGATGGTACATCTATCATCGGCGGCGATATCAATGCCGGGGCAACCATCGACGCACTTGGCACGGATATCTCGCTAGGTGATGTCACCTCTGCGAACGGTTTTGTGACACTGGAAGCGACAAACGGTAATCTGGATGCCGGGGTGCTGGTGAGCGACAGTTTTTCCGTGAATGTGACAGCCAGCGGCGATGTAGGCTTCACGTCGGCTGATGCAGCAGCGGGTGTTGGTGTTAACGCGGGCGGCGATGCGACATTCGGTAATGCGGGTGCGGGCAGCAGCATGACGATCGATGTTGCGGGCAATCTGGTCGCGGGCAATCTTTCCGCTGCGGCGGCCAGCCCGGGTATGGATATCATTGTGGGTGGTGATGCGGATATCGCTTCTGCAACCAGCAATGGCCTGCTTGATATTGATGTGGGTGGCGCGCTAACGGGTGGTGATCTGGAAGGTGCCAGCTTGACGACGGTAAATGCCCAGTCGGTTGATGTGGCCAGTGTCAGTTCAACCGGAAACGCGGTGCGTGTGTTCACCTCGTCGGGTGACGCGGTATTGGGCGCGGTTTCCGCCGCCACGGGCGTTATTGTCACGGCGAATGGGGCCGCAGATATCGGCACGGCGACAAGCGGTGGTAACACCAATGTCACGGGCTCGTCCGTCACGCTGGACAATGGCACGATTGGTAACAACCTCACCGTTAACGCTACAGCTGGCGATATCGCGGGAACAGGTACGATCAATGTTGCGGGCGGTATTGATCTGGACGCTACCGGCAATGTCGGCTTTGGCGATCTGGACGCGCAGGGCGGTGATTTTACCGTGGATGCGGGCGGCGATGTGAGTTTTGCATCGGCGACCGGCAACAATAATGTTATCATGAATGCTGTTGGCGCTATTGATGGTGGCGATATTACCGCTGCAGGTTCTGCTACACTTGATGCGGCTGATATCGCGGTCGGCAATGTGAATGCCGACATGATTGATTTCAACAGCGGCGCGGACATTTTGTTTGATGGCCTCACATCACCCAATGCGATTACCCTAACCGCAGCGAGCGGCGTAATTGGTGCCAACACAGGTAATGGTGATATTGATAGCGGCGGTGATGTGGATATTGTGGCGCAGGTTATCAATGTGGGGGATGTGACATCGGGCGGCTCTGTATCTGCCGATGCGAGTGCAGGTGACGCTACCTTTGGCATAGTCGGTGCAGCAAATGACATCACCGTCTCTGCCACCGGCACACCAACACTGGCAAACGCCATTAGCGGCGGCAATACCGATATTACAGGCGCATCGGTAACTTTGAATAATGGTGCGATTGGTGGTGACCTGACGCTGAATGCAACCGCAGGCGATGTCGATGCAAATGGCGCGATCACTGTTGCGGGCGGCATTGACCTTGATGCCACGGGTAATATCGGTTTTGGCACACTGGGCGCAGAGGGCGGTGATTTTACCGCTGATGCGGGCGGGAATATCGATTTCACCCAGGCCAATGGCGCAGCGAATATCGATATGACTGCAGGCGGGGATGTTACGTTTGACGGCATTGATGCCGCCACTGGCGCTGGCATTGATGCGGGCGGCCTGGTTGAGGGTGATGTCTTGTCGAGCGGCGGCGGGGCGTCTGTTTCGGGTGAAAATGGCATCACGATCGATACATTGTCGGCAAATGGCGATGTCGAGCTTTTGGCCAATAGCGGTGCGATTGCCATTGCGGGTGATCTGACCACGCCCGGCACTGTCCGCGCGATTGGCGAAGATGTGCTGGTGAACAGTTCCGGTGATTTGGAATTCACCGACACCAGCGCCAGTAACGGTGATGTTGCGATTACCGCACTGGGCAATCTGCTTATGGATGAAACGGACGCCAGCAGTGATGTGAATCTGGCTGCGGGCGGCTCAATCACGCTTGGTCAGACCGAGGCGGGTGACCGGACATCCTCGACTGGTTCGGCGGGAACGGGCAATATATTATTGGATGCGGGTACGGATATCATTTTGAACAGTGATACCCTGGCTGCAGGTCAATTATCGGCCAATGCGGGCGGCAATGTGCAGGTGGAGGCGCTGGCTTCGGGCGAAACGGTCAATATAAGCTCTGCCGATATTGCGATTGCCAGCGGCGCGCAGCTGGGTGAGGGCGATTTCACCACGGATATCCAGCTTTCCAATACCGGCACTGACCCTATGTTTGTCGGCGGTGCGGATACTACCGATGGATATAGCCTGAGCAATGACGAGTTTGGCAACGTCCGGTCAGGCGGTGACATCACACTGCGTTCCGATGCGGCATCGCGGCAGGGTGATGATCTTATCATCCGTGACCTGACGGCAAGTGCGGGTCAGGGCGGAAATATTGGCGCGGATGGCGCACTATTCTTTAGCGGCGGTGACAACACACGCATTGAGGGCGCTGTTTCGCTCGGCAATGCTTCTGCTGATAACGGCATATTTGTTGATGCTGCACAGGGCATTGCTGCGAATGCCGAAACCGCGACAGTTGAACTGACCGATGCCAGTGGCGGCTTCACCAGCGAAATCGGTATGACTGCGCCTACCATCACTGCGCTGACAGACAGTGCCGCGGCTGATATTGCCGGGCTGGACACAGCGGGCATTGATGAACGGCTGGGTCAGAACGACGGCGTTGATAATCCCGATGGTATTTTCCGTGCCGATGCGATCACATTCAATGTGACAGACCAGCTACTAATACAAAATACAGCGCTGGGCACAGATTTTGATGACCGGCGCGGGTATACGGTGGGCTCCGGCTCCCTGCAGATAAACGTGGATGGCTCTGATGTTCCCATTGTGATTAACGGTGTTGCCACCGATGCTGCCGGGAACCAGGTTACGGGTATCGCGGTCATTGCCGAAACGGGCATAGCGACCACCAGCACCGGCTCCAGTTTTGATCAGGCATCGACCATAAATGGTTGCCTGATCGTGGATCCATCCAGCTGTGCGCCTGTTGTGCCACCTGGCACAGGTGACAATCCTGACACACCCAACGACCGTGATGTGATTGAAGAAGGCTTGGATCCTGATAGTTCGGGTGATCCAGGCTCATTCTTCCTCTCGCCGCTGATTGAGCTTAAGGATTTTGAGGAGTTCGGTTACGAGCCTCTAATCGACGAGCCGGTGACAGGGGCAGGCAATGATGACCTGTGGTTGCCGCCTGTACAATGCGAGCGTGAAAATGAAGAAGGCGAATGTGTGGGCGAGCAGTAGCGCAATCGACAAGTCTTGACCTGAGCCGCGTGATGCAACACATGGGGCAGCATGTCACAGCCCAACGATATCCCGCTCACACTCTATAACAGCCTGACCCGAGCCCAGGAGGTTTTCGAGCCTGTGCATCCCGGTGAAGCGCGTGTCTATACGTGCGGGCCGACCGTGTATAATTATCCGCATATCGGCAATATGCGTGCCTATGTGTTTGCCGACACACTGGGCCGGACTTTGTCATTCAAGGGATATAAACTTACCCATGTCATCAATATTACCGATGTCGGGCACCTGACCGATGATGCCGATGCGGGCGAGGACAAGATGGAGAAAATGGCGGCGGAAAAGGCCCAATCCATCTGGGACATCGCGCGGCATTATACGCAGGCGTACTGGGATGACGTAAAGGCGCTGAACATCCGCCAGCCCGCGCACTGGTCGATTGCCACCGATTATGTCGAACAGATGATCGCCTATGCAAAGGGCATAGCGGACAAGCATTGCTATGAGCTGGAGAGCGGTCTCTATTTCGATGTGTCGACCGTGGCCGATTATGGGCGGCTTGCCCGCGCGGTGACCGATGATGGAGAGGGCCGGATCGACACGGTTGAGGGCAAACGTAATGCCGCCGATTTTGCCATCTGGCGCAAGACACCTGAAGGTGAGAGCAGGCAGATGGAGTGGGATAGCCCATGGGGGCGTGGTGCCCCCGGCTGGCATCTGGAATGCAGCGTGATGAGCGAGGCGCTGCTCGGCTTTCCGTTCGATATCCATACCGGCGGCATCGACCACCGTGAAATCCATCACCCGAACGAAATCGCGCAGAATCAGGCCCATACATGCTCCGACCATAGCGGTGCGCGTTTTTGGATGCATAATAATTTTCTGATCGACCGGGAAGGCAAGATGAGCAAGTCGGCAGGTGAATTCCTGCGTGTGCAGTTGCTCATCGACAAGGGCTTCCACCCACTGGCCTATCGTCTGATGTGCCTGCAGGCGCATTACCGCAGTGAGCTGGAGTTTTCATGGGACAATCTGACCGCGGCATTTACGCGGCTCAAACGGATGGTGATGGGAATGGAAACGCTGCGTGCCCGGTTGGATGATAGTTTTGATGCCGACATGGCTATCCATCATCCCAAAATTACTGCGTTCCTGCAGGATTTTGATACGGCCCTGTCCGATGACCTCAATAGCAGCAAGGCGCTTACCGTGTTTGAGGAATTGCTTGGTCTCAAGAAAATCGACGCGGCGCAGAAAATGGCGGCGCTGCTGAAAATGGATGCCGTTTTGGGCTTGGACCTTGCGAAATTACAGCGTGCAGATTTGCGTGTTCGCCCCAAAGACGCTGCCCTGTCCGAAGCAGATATCGAAACTCAACTCGCGGCCCGCAAACAGGCGCGGGTGGCCAAGGACTTTGCCCGCTCTGACGAAATCCGCGACAGCCTCTCCGCGCAGGGTATCGAGGTGATGGATGGCGACCCGCTGGGCTGGGATTGGAAATTATCGATATGAGCAAGGCCGTTTTATCCGCCATGGTGCGTCCGCTTATTGAACAGCATTTGCCCGCCGGTATTGATGCGCACTGGTTTATGTCAGCGGACGAGGCAAAAGCGGAAATTGCCGATGCCGATATTGCCTGGGTCGACCTGAATGACCCCTCCGCGATGCGTGACGTGGTCGCGGCAGGGACAAAGCTGAAATGGCTTTCGACCATCTATGCCGGGCTGGACCATTTTCCGGTCGAACAGCTTGCGGCGCAGGGCACGGTGGTGACCAATGGCGTCGGTATCAACACCATTGCTGTCGCCGAATATGCCGTGCTCGGTATGCTCAGCCTTGCCAAAGGCTATGCCGATGTGTTGCGTTCTGCCGACAAAGCGGAATGGCTACAGGCTTCCCCCGGCGTGGTCGAGCTGTATGAAACAAAGGCGCTGGTTATCGGTTATGGTGCGATTGGCCGCGCCATTGGGCAAAGGCTGGAAGGCTTCGGTGTCGAGGTGACAGGCGTGGCCCGCACCGCACGGCCCCATGAAGGCATTATCGGTGCGGATGACTGGCAGGCACGTATTGGTGAATTTGACTGGATCGTCCTCGCCATGCCTGCGACCGCTGAAACCGAAGCGATGTTCGGCGCGGATGAGCTCGCGGCGATGAAGAAGGAGGCGTTCCTTGTCAATATCGCGCGCGGTTCCTGTGTCGATCAGGATGCCTTGGTATCAGCGCTGCAGGACAAGGCAATTGCGGGCGCGTTTCTGGATGTGGTGACACCCGAGCCACTGCCTGCGAGCCATGTTTTATGGACGCTGCCCAATGTGCAGCTTAGCATGCACCTGTCGGGCCGCGCGCAATCAAAAATGTTTGCGCGTTCGGCGGAGCTGTTTATCAAAAATGCGCAGGCATGGGTAAATGAAGAACCGCTCACCAATAGGGTGGACCTGTCGCTAGGTTACTGAATCACCACGATGTGACATGTGTCACCGTGCCCACCACGCTGAAAACTATTCTGCACCCGTGACTCAAATGTAAAATTCGCCTATGCCTGTAACGCATAAGCGGGGGCATCGGAATAAGGGGCAGACTCCTTCGAAACAATTCCCGTGGCGGGTCGTAGTTGCACAGATTAACCGGATGGCTCCTGACCAAGGAGACATCCCAGGGGAGACGCATGACATGACCAAAGCATCCGACGTATTTATCCAGTGCCTTGAGGAAGAGGGTATCGAATATGTTTTCGGTGTGCCGGGCGAAGAAAATCTCGATTTTCTCGACAGTCTGTCACGTTCGGACAAGATAGAATTGATCCTGACGCGGCATGAGCAGGGTGCGGGCTTTATGGCCGCAACCTATGGCCGGCATACCGGCAAGACGGGCGTGTGCCTCGCAACGCTTGGTCCCGGCGCGACCAATCTGGTGACGGCGGGTGCCTATGCACAGCTGGGCGGTATGCCGATGATGATGATTACTGGCCAGAAACCGATCAAGAAATCGAAACAGGGCCGGTTCCAGATACTCGATGTAGTCGACATGATGGGGCCGATTACCAAATTCACGCAGCAGCTTACGTCAGCCGATAATATTCCGAGCCGTGTGCGCGAAGCCATCCGGCTCGCTGAGGAAGAAAAGCCGGGTGCAGTGCATCTGGAGCTGCCCGAGGATATTGCCGATGAGGATACGGATAGTGCGCCGATAAAACCCAGCATTTCACGCCGTCCGACTGCGGAGGCGAAAGCGGTACGTGCGGCGGTGAAAAAGCTGGAAGAAGCCAAATCACCCATTCTCGTGATTGGTGGCGGCGCCAACCGCACCATGACGGGGCGGATGCTGAGCCAGTTTATTGACAAAACCGGCATACCTTTTGTGACAACCCAGCTGGGCAAGGGTGTGGTGGATGAGAATAACCCGAAATTCATGGGCTGCGCCGCGCTGTCAGCGGGTGATTTTGTCCACGCCGCGATCGAAAGCGCCGACCTGATCGTCAATATCGGCCATGACGTGATCGAAAAGCCGCCTTTCTTCATGCATGATGGCGGTACTGAAGTGGTGCATGTGTCCATGAACAGCGCAGAGGTGGATCCGGTCTATTTCCCGCAGGTCGAGGTGATTGGCGATATCGCCAATGCGATCTGGCAGATGAAGGAAGACATTGTGCCATCGTCTGATTGGGACTTTGCGCGCATGCTGAAAGCGCGCGAGGCGGAAATGGCGCATACGGCGACAATGGAAGATGACACGCGCTTCCCCATTTACCCGCCGCATCTGGTGAAAACGATACGTGAGGCGATGCCCGGCAACGGTATTATCGCGCTCGACAACGGCGTTTATAAAATCTGGTTCGCGCGCAATTACAATGCGCAGATGGCGAACACCGTGCTGCTCGACAATGCGCTTGCCACCATGGGCGCGGGGCTTCCCTCGGCGATGATGTCGGCGATGCTCTATCCCGATCGCAAGGTGATGGCGATTTGCGGCGATGGCGGCTTTATGATGAACAGCCAGGAGATGGAGACCGCCGTTCGGCTCGGCCTTAACCTTACCGTGCTGATCCTGAATGATAATAGTTATGGCATGATCCGCTGGAAACAGGCCAATATGGGCTTCAAGGATTGGGGCCTGACCTATGACAATCCTGATTTTGTGAAATATGCCGAAAGCTATGGTGCAAATGGTCACCGCGTTGAAAGCGCCGAAGACCTGCAGAAAATAATCGATCACTGCCTTGGCACCGATGGCGTGCATCTGATCGACTGCGCGGTTGATTATTCGGATAATGACCGGATACTTAATCATGAGATTCAGGAACTGAGCGCGAAGGTATAGCGTTCTTATTAAGCCCCTCTTCTTCAGGGGAGGGGCTGGGGTGGGGAAATGTCCTGCTCCATCATTCGCTACGCGAACGATATTCTACCGAATATCGCCACCACCCCCTTCCCCTCCTCTAAAGAAGAGGGGCGAAAGTGAGAAACCGATGGCCACACTCAAAGACGTTTATCCGCTTTACCTGAATAACGAGGCACAGCAGCCCAATACCGATCTGGAAGTGACCGACAAGTTCACGAACGAAGTTGCGTTTCGCACCGCTCTGGCGACGCCCGATATTATCGATGCTGCGATTGCAGGCGCAGTCGAGGCGGCTGAACCGATGGCACGGATGGCGAGTTATGAACGGCAGGCGGTGCTCGACCATTGCGTATCGCGTTTCCGCGAACGTTTTGACGAACTGGCCTATGCATTGTGTGTAGAGGCGGGCAAGCCGATCAAGGACAGTGAGGGCGAAGTCACGCGGCTGATCGACACATTCCGTATTGCGGCAGAGGAATCGGTGCGCAATTACGGTGAGGTTCAGCCGCTCGACATATCGGAGCGTGCCAAAGGCTATCAAGGCATGTGGAAACGTGTGCCGATCGGCCCGTGCAGCTTTATCTCACCCTTTAATTTTCCGCTCAATCTCGCCGCACATAAAATTGCGCCGGCCATCGCAGTGGGCTGTCCGTTTGTCATGAAACCGGCAAGCAAGACGCCGCTGGGCGCGATCATCATGGGCGAGGTGCTGGCGGAAACGAACCTGCCCAAAGGTGCGTTTTCCATCCTGCCCGCAAGCCGTGACGGCGCAGACCTGTTTACCGAGGATGACCGGCTCAAGCTGCTCAGCTTTACAGGTTCTCCCGGTGTAGGCTGGGCATTGAAAGCCAAGGCGGGCAAGAAGCCGGTGATCCTGGAACTGGGCGGCAATGCGGCGTGCATTGTCGACCATGATGCCGATCTGGATGATGCGCTGGAGCGCGTAATTTTCGGTGCGTTTTATCAGTCGGGGCAAAGTTGTATCGGGGTGCAGCGGATCATCATTCACGAAAGCGTGTATGACCGCTTCAGGGAGATGCTGGTTGCCAAGACGAAGTCGTTAGTTGCGGGTGACCCCAAAGATCCGGAGACGTTTATCGGCCCGATGATTTCGGAAGGCGAGGCATCGCGGCTCGATGGCTGGATTCAGGATGCTGTCTCTGGCGGCGCGACATTGCTGTGTGGCGGTAAGCGCGAGGGGAATATGCTCGAAGCCACGTTGCTGGAAAATGTGGATGAAAATGCCGATGCTGTGCGCGAAGAAGCATTCGGGCCGCTTGCGATACTATCGAAATTCAGCGATTTTGACGCGGCGCTCAAAGAAGTGAATGACAGCAAATTCGGTTTGCAGGCGGGCATTTTCACCCGCGATCTTTTCAAGACGCTTGATGCCTGGGATCAGCTGGATGTGGGCGGTATCGTCATCAATGACGTGCCCAGTTACCGCGTCGACAATATGCCCTATGGCGGGGTCAAGGATTCCGGATTGGGCCGTGAAGGCATAAGGTTCGCGATGGAAGATATGACTGAAATCCGTAACCTGGTGATCCGGCGAACCTGAGTTTGTCATTGCGACCAGAAGCTGCGGCACCCCGGACTTGCCTGCCCTCGCGTAGGCGGGGGATCCGGGGTCCAGGTCCGGCCGTTTCAGGTAAATGCAAGGTCAGGAGTTGGATTCCCGCTTTCGCGGGAATGACGAGTTATCTCCTCGTGTTATGCATAATATTAAATGCCCAAGGTAGCTCAGGGCGGCACGATATATTCATCCCGCACTGGTCCTGAAAGCTATGTTGCAGGGGACATCATCCACCCGCCACTTTTTCGTTCACCGCTTTCAGCTTGTGCTGCAACGCCGCGTTGATATGCCGTTCGATGGCCGGGCGGACATCGTCATGCAGTTTCACATAAGCACGAAGTTCCGGCGCGGCGATACACCACATCCGGCTGTCTGCATTCAGGGTAACCGTAGCGCTGGCAGGTTCCCCGCTCAGTGCGGTGGCGTCGCCAACAAGGTCGCCGGGCCCGCATGTCCCGACCGGTTTGCCATCGAATCCGACTGCTGCGCTTCCACTTTCCATATAGAATAAATGGGTGGTGGCTTCATTTTCACGGATCAGCACTTCGCCTTTCCGGCCATCAATCCAGTTGCCCTGGTCGATCAGGTGGCGGGCTGATGAACGCGGCACATTGCCAAGGAAAGCAGTCCGCAGGCTTTCCTCCTCGCTTGTGAAACTGACTTTGCTCTGCTGCAGGAAATAGACCAGAACCATGACTCCGCATATCAGTGCCAGTGCCAGCTGCCATGCAGCCAATATATAGTCACCTAGCCAGAATGCGGCGAATACTGCGCCAGTCAGGCCGGATAACATCACCAATATACGCATTTTCAAAGCCGGTTTGACCAGCATGGCGGCGAGCAGAAGCAATAATGCCAGCTGGCCGATCCAGCCGCCGCCTGCAAAGGATATATCGGTGAACATAGTGCAATTCCCCCTGAACAGACACGCATGTCGCGCGTACGAGTCTTAATTTTTCGGCATCCTTGTAGCACAAATCATGCAAATACGGCCTGGCTGCGTGGCAAGGATGTGATGGATACGGACAAATATACGCTAGAAAATGTCACATAAGGTAACAAAAATTGGCGAAATCGCACTATCTTACCTTGAAACATGGGAGCGATAGGGTGATAAGACTCACATAAGAGGCGGGGTCGCATCGTTACAATAAATCGGCTGGGCATGCTGTTAGGGCATGTCGTGAAAGGCGGAGAGGCGATGCAGAAAGATAAAATGGTATCGATGACGCACGGGCAGAACTGGGTCAGGCGCAATAGTTCAGCTTTGCTGGCAAGTCTGCTCTGCCTGTCGTTCGCATTTTTCGCTCTTGCTGCCAGCCAATTTGCCGCACCTGTCGAAGCTGCCACAGCCGAAGACACGCCGCAAGGCCAGTTCCTGGGCGTTGCAACCTGTGCGGGTTCCACCTGTCATGGCCGCAATGAAGCTGATGGCGAAATTGTGCGGCAGGATGAATTGCTGCGCTGGCAGGAGGAATCCACGCCGGGCGGCGCACATAGCCGGGCATTTCGCGTACTGCGCGAACCACGCAGTATCGCTATTGCCAAAAAACTGGGCATTGGTGACCCGGCTTCCGCGCAGATGTGCCTGGGCTGTCATACCACGCCCGCCTTTTCCAAAGGGCCGCGGTTTCAGGTCGATGACGGTGTTGGCTGTGAAGCCTGTCATGGCCCAGCATCCAGCTGGCTGTCGAGCCACTATGCCGTGGGTGTGACACATGCCCGCAATGTGGCGCAGGGTTTGACCCCGCTTGAGAATCCGAAGGCGCGCGCGAATGTCTGTCTCGACTGCCATTTCGGTAGCGCGGATGAGGGGCAGTTCGTGGATCACCGCATCATGGCGGCAGGGCATCCGCGCATTTCGTTTGAGATGGACCTGTTTTCCGCGTTGCAACAACATCATGACGAGGATGCGGATTATATAGCGCGCAAGGGCCGCACCAATTCGTTGCAATTCTGGGCCGTGGGGCAGGCGATGGCGCTCGAACGCTCGCTTTCGTTGTTCAGTAAGCCCGGTCTTGGCACGGACGGACTGTTCCCCGAATTTTATTTCTATGATTGCCATAGCTGTCACCGCCGCATCTATGATGGTGCGGATGCCCGGCCGCAAAAACTGAATAATCCCGCGCGGCCAATCCCTGCAGGCATGCCGCCCTATAATGACGAGAATATGATTATGCTGTCGGCGGCGGCGCGGGTGATGGTACCGGGGCTGGCAAAGGAATTTGACGCACGCTCACGCGCTTTCCACGCCGCCATGACGGAAGGGCGGCCAGCAGCGGTACAGGCGGCGCAGCGGCTGCGCCAGACAGCGATGAAGCTGGCAGATGCGTTTTCGCGTGGCGGCTTTTCACGCGCGCAGACATTCACCATCATGGAAACGATTGCCAGCGAGGCGATCAGCCCGCGTTTCACCGATTATGAAGGCGCGGTGCAGTCGGTCATGGCGATCGATACGCTGCTGGGTGCGCTGGTCAATCAGGGTGCGGTGAGTGAAAGCGCGGCCAATGGGCTGCGCGTGCAGATCAACAATGCCTATGCCGAGGTGGGCGAGCCCAACAGCTTTGAACCACGCCGCTTCCGCCGCGCATTGGGCGGTGCGGTGCGCACGATAAGGACGCTGCGATGAAACGTCATTGCGAGCGTATGCGAAGCAATCCAGGGCGGCTCCGTGCAGCTGGGTTGCCGCGTCGCCTATCGGCTCCTCGCAATGACGGGCGCTGTAATCACCCTGTATTTGCAGCCGGGAACAGTTTCCCCCAACGTGGGTGCATATAATGCGCCGCGCCCGCCTCACTGCTTCTCTCGCTGCCATGTTGGCCCTTTCTTCATGCGGCGGTGGTGATGGCGGGGGCGGCTCTCCTACCCCGTCGCCTACACCAACACCGCCGCCCGCACCCCCGCCCAGCGGACAGGTTTATTCGGTTCCGTCGCAGCAATCGCTCAGTGCTGCTGATGTGCAGACGATCATTGCCCAGGCTGTGGGCGAGGCGCAGTCCCGCGGGCTACCGTCCGTCATTGCAGTGACTGACAGGGTGGGCAATGTGCTGGCCGTGTTCCGCATGAACGGCGCGCTGGCCACTGCCACCACCAGTGCAGTCACACCGTCCGGCATGAATAACCCTCTGGTTGATGCACAGGGGCTCACCGTCCCCGCTGAAATGGCGGCGATATCCAAAGCGGTGACTGGCGCCTATCTGTCCAGCGCGGGCAACGCTTTTACCACCCGCACGGCGAGTCAGATTGTACAGCAGCATTTCCCGCCCGCCCCCTCCACACCCGGCCTTGAAAGCGGGCCGCTATTCGGGGTGCAGTTCAGCCAGCTGCCCTGTTCAGACCTTAATACGCGTTTTGGCGCAGCGGGCGCGGCCGCGCTGATCGGCCCGAAACGTTCGCCGCTCGGCCTTGCTGCAGATCCTGGCGGGCTCCCGCTCTATAAAAACGGCGTTGTGGTGGGCGGCATTGGTGTGATGGGCGATGGCGATTACGGCTTCGATTCCAATATCCTGAATGTCGATGTGGATGATGAGGAAGCGATCGCACTGGCAGGGATGCAGGGCTTTGCGCCGCCGGACACTATTCTGGCCAGCCGGATTACCGTCGATGGCACCAGCTTGCGCTTCAGTGATATGGCGGCGGGCGACCTTGCGCCGCTGCAAAGCAATTTCGCGGCCATTAACGGCAGCCAGGGCGCCCTTGTTCCCGTCACCGGCTATAGCGTGGGCGCAATTATTGCGGGGACAGCCTATGGCACGGAAGCATCGGGCGTGCGCGCTTCGACAGCGGCGGAATTTTCCAACCGTGATGCGTTTGTCCTTACCAATGGTGCGGGTGGCAATCGCTATCCGGTGCGCGGCGGCACCGATGGCGCCAGCGTTACTAATGCGCTGACCGCAGCGGAATCGCGCGCGATACTGGAGGAAGCCTTTGCTGTGATGAGCCGTGCCCGTGCGCAGATTCGCCGTCCTTTGGATAGTCGCGCGCAGGTGACAATTTCGCTGGTCGATACACATGGTGAGGTACTCGGGATTGTGCGTTCGCCCGATGCGCCGATTTTCGGTACGGATGTCAGCTTGCAAAAGGCGCGCACGGCGAGCTTTTTCTCGAACAAGGTCGCGGCGCAGCAATTGCTGGCCAATCCTGATGGAGATGTTGCTGCGTTTGTGCAACGTGTGCGCGATTTTCTGGGTGACCCGCAGGCGCTGACCGGTACATTCGCCTTTGCCGACCGCAGCGGCGGCAATCTGTCACGGCCCTATTTCCCCGATGGCGAGGTGGGACGTCCCCATGGCCCGTTGTCACGCCCGATAGAGGATTTCAATCCGTTTGCTACAGGCCTGCAGGTGCAGCTGGTGGCGGGCAATATCATCCAGCATGCGCAATTTGTCGCGGGCGCGTCAGCCACCGATACCCGGCCGCGCTGTACCAATACGCCAGATGCCGCGCCGCGCCAGAACCGGCTGGAAAACGGCATCCAGATTTTCCCCGGCTCCGTGCCTGTTTACCGGAATGGCGAGCTGATTGGCGGATTGGGCGTTTCGGGCGATGGCATTGACCAGGATGATATGATCAGCTTCCTGGGCCTGCATAATGCGGGGACACGCGCCGGATCGATCGGCAATGCGCCGAAAGACATACGCGCTGACCGTATTGTCGTTGATCTTGGCGATGCGGCCGTACGGCTGCGCTATGTCAGCTGCCCATTTGCGCCGTTTCTGGACAGCGCTGAACAGAATGTGTGTGAGGGATTGTGATGGCGGGGATGATGACATCATTGCTGCCGTTTGTGGTTACGCTAGCGGGGCAGGGGCATGTTCCGGCTGTGACAGCGCAGGAAACGCTATCGCCCAAAGAGCGGCTTTATTTCAAAACTCATTACAATAAGCCACCACTCCCGCTCACCCTGAGCCTGTCGAAGGGTCTCGCCACCACCCTTCGACAGGCTCAGGGTGAGCGGGCGGGTGAAGAGGAACCGCCAGCGGCCGAAGAAACCGAATCCGTTCAAGAGCCTCCCGAGCCAGCACCTTTCCCGCCTGTCGACCCTGAGGTTGATGCCGATGATGCGCTGATTGATGGCCGCCGCCGTCCGGGTATACAGGCAGAGCTGCCCGATCCGGTGACGCAGAATAATCCGGGCGCGGTGCGTGCGCCGCCGCCAGAGGCTTTTCCCACCGACCAGTTTCCGCTTCCGGACCGCTGGCGGCTGCTGACATCGCTTTGCCCTGAGAGAAAAAAGGGCCAGCCGGTATCCTATGGCGTGTTTGGCGGGCTTTATGAGGTATGCCAGCCGATCACAGACCCCTATCACCAGAATTGGCTGAAAGGTGACCTGCCAATCCCGGACAGGCACAAGCCCGGCTTTCTGAAAGAGGAAGACTGGTTTTTTGTACTCAACGCCATTTCCGACACAGTGGTCGAGCCGCGCAGCTTTCCGACGCCGGTGGGCGTGCAGACGACAGATCGCCCTGATAGCCTTGATGTGTTTGGCCGCTCGAATTCGCTGGTGCTGGCGCAGACATTCATCACCGGATTTGCGCTGATAAAGGGGGAGACGGCGTATAAGCCGCCTTCGGTCGAATACCGGCTGACACTGGCGGCGCAGGTCAACCACGTTGATGTGCCGGAGCGCCGCGTCCTGCTGGTAGAACCATCGGCGCGCAGCCGCCGGACCGACCATTTTGTCGGCGTGCAGGAAGCGTTCGTCGACTATCACCTCGGTAAATATGACACGGCGCGTTATGACTTTATCTCGGTGCGTGCGGGCATACAGCCGATGCAGGCCGATTTTCGCGGGTTCCTGTTTCAGGATAACCAGCTGGGCGTGCGGTTGTTCGGGTCGCGCGACAATAACCGGATACAATTCAATCTGGGCGCGTTCTGGCGACTGGAAAAAGACACGAATAGCGGGCTGAACTCCATCGTGGACACGCCGCGCGATGACTGGGTGTTTTTCGCGAATGTCTACCGGCAGGATTTCCCGGTGGTGGGTCTGACCAGCCAATTATCGCTCACCTACAACATGAACCGTGAGCGCGGATCGTTCAAAACCGATGATAATGGCTTTCCGGTACGGCCCGCACTGCTCGGTGATTTGCGCAGCCGGTCCTATGACGTGGCGTATCTTGGCTACGCGGTCGATGGACGGATCGGGCGTATCAATTTGACGGGGCAGCTTTACGGTGCATTTGGCGAGGATCGGAACAGCTTTTTCACCAGCCGCAAGGCGGATATCCGCGCGTTTTTTGGCGCGGCGGAAGCAAGCTATGATGTCGATTTCTGGCGCTTCCGCGCTTCGGGCCTTTATGCGAGCGGCGATGGCGATCCATATAATAATACTGAAGCCGGGTTTGACGCGATTTTTGAAAACCCGATTTTTGCAGGCGCCGATACAAGCTACTGGATACGGCAGGTCATCCCTTTTGCGGGTGG
Source organism: uncultured Sphingomonadaceae bacterium (assembly GCA_947497085.1). Taxonomy (GTDB): domain Bacteria; phylum Pseudomonadota; class Alphaproteobacteria; order Sphingomonadales; family Sphingomonadaceae; genus Alg239-R122. The sequence goes on along the minus strand of CANMFE010000002.1, from coordinate 190,196 downwards.
TGGCCGCGCGGTTGGTATCAATGGCCGCAATGGCATCCTCAATTCACTGCGTTCGTCCAAGGAGCAGGGACAGTCCAATTTCAATAATCCCGGCACCGTGCTGCTGGGTGTGGGGGCAGATGCCGATCTGACGCCTGAAATCCGGCTGTCCGGCAATATTAATCATCTGTGGTTTGCAAAGACGGATACGCTGCAGGCGCTGCGCAATGAGGGCAGCATCCCGAAGGATATCGGCTGGGATCTGTCGCTCGCGGGCATCTGGCGGCCAAAGGCGAACCAGAACCTGGTGTTCCGCCTGTCGGGCGCAGTGTTTGATCCAGGCAGCGGCTTTAGGGATCTGTTCACGCAGGCAGGCGGTGATGGGCGCTTTTATTCGGTGCTTCTAAATGCGATTGTGGCGTTTTGATATGAGAAGGCGGAGCGCATATATCTTCCCGTATTCCTGCGAAAGCAGGAATCCAGAGCGTATGTCGGTGATCGCTGCCCTGGGCTCCTGCTTTCGCAGGAGCACGGTGCTCATTCTGGCCTTTCTCATCGCTGTCCTGTCCTTCACGCTCAGCACAAATGCTCCGCTGCTGGCCGCGGGTAAGGAAAAGCCGCAAAAGGTCAAATACCGTTTCACCCCGCCCGCGCCGCAGAATCAGGATTGGGCAGAGGCGGATGCGAAAAGCGCGGGCTGCATTACCTGCCACACTGCGAGCGACAGGAAGACGATGCACGCCACCCCCGCCGTGGTGCTCGGCTGTACCGACTGCCATGGCGGCGATCCGGCGGTGGTCGCCGACGCGTCATGGGATAAAAAGGGCGCGCCATATCTGAAAGCGCTGGCGACGGCGCATGTCGTGCCCAAATACCCAAAAAGCTGGCACTGGCCATCATCGGCCAATCCCAAGCGTTCCTATGCGCTGCTCGCCAAGGAAGCGCCCGAATTTGTACGCTTCGTCAACCCGTCTGATTACCGCGTCGTGCGCGAATCCTGCGGCGCGTGCCATATCGAGATTATCGAGGCATCGGAGCGGTCATTAATGGCGACGGGCGCGATGCTGTGGGGCGGGGCGGCCTATAATAACGGGATTGTTCCATTCAAGAATTACCTGTTTGGTGAGGCATTTACTCGCGATGGCAGGCCTGCGATGATCAAATCCGCTGGAACCGAGCCGGGCAGCGAGCCGGGCACAGTGACAGAGGCCGAAAAAGCGCGCGGCGCATTGCCGGTCATGTATCCGCTGCCGACCTGGCATGTTATTCCGCCTGCCGATATTTTCCGCGTGTTCGAACGCGGTGGACGCAATATCAATACGCAGTTTCCAGAAATCGGCCTGCCCAATATTGGTGGTATCATCCAACGGCTGGAGGAGCCGGGTCGGCCCGATCTCAAGCAATCGAACCGCGGTCCCGCCACGGGCCTGCGCGTTGCGATACCCGTGCTCAACATCCACAAGACGCGGCTCAATGATCCGTTTCTGTGGCAGATGGGGACGAATGACCAGCCCGGCGATTACCGTTCTTCGGGTTGTGCATCCTGCCATGTTATCTATGCCAATGACCGCGAACCACGCCACAGCCTGACCTATGCGAAATATGGCCGTGACGGGCAGACCGCGACTGCCGACCCCACGATCAACACGCTGCGTGAGGGGCAGATGCGTTTCGGCAGCTATGGCGAATATGACGCCGCGAAGGAGCATGGCGGCAAGAAAAGTGGTAAGGATAAAGCCCATGGGGGCGGTTATCACGGGGATGCGGACAAGGACGCACCACTCGAAAAAGGACACCCGATCAAGCACCAGTTTACCAAGGCGATTCCGACCGCGCAGTGCATGAACTGTCATATGCATCAGCCCAATATCTTTCTGAACAGCTACCTTGGCTACACCATGTGGGACTATGAATCCGACGCGCCCTATATGTGGCCGGGGCCGGATAACAAGACACCGCAGCCAGAGGGGATGAGCGACGCGGAATATCAGAAAACCTATAAGCAGCAGAAATATCCAACGGCGGCGGAAGTGCGCGCGGTGCTGGACCGCAATCCTGAAGGCGCGGCGCCCAAGGGGCTGTGGGCCGATATCGACTTCCTGCGCAATGTCTATGACCTCAATGAAGAGCTGAAGGACACGCAGTTTGCCGATTATCACGGCCATGGCTGGAATTTTCGCGCGATCCTGAAGCGCGACCGCGACGGCAATCTGCTCGACAAGGACGGCGCGATTGTTGCCGACGATGATCCCGAAAAATTCCGCAAGGAGGGCGAGGAGAAATTTGTGCAGCCCGGCACCAATCCGGGCAAGAGCGTACATATGATGGACATCCATGCCGAGGTGGGCATGCAGTGCAGCGATTGCCATTTCGGGCAGGACAGCCACGGCAATGGCCTGATCTACGGCGAGGTCGCCAATGCGGTCGAAATTGGCTGCAAGGACTGTCACGGCACGGCGGATGCATATCCGACGCTGCGCACGTCCAATCTGGCGGCGCGGCCACAGGGCAATAACCTCGCGTTGTTGCGCAATGCCGATGGCAAACGGCGGTTTGAATGGTTCAACGAGCCTGGCGGCAAACGTGTGCTTGTGCAGCGTTCGATTGTCGATCCGGAGCTGAGCTGGCGGGTCAGCCTGGTAAAGGACAGCGTGGATCGCGGCCATCCCGATTTCAATGCCAAGTCAGCACGCGCCAAGACAGTCGCCAAGTCGGCATCCGAAACCGGCAAGTATAGTTTCGGCAGCGGTGTCCTGCCCGAAGCGCGCGCGCATGATGATGAGGAGATGGCCTGCTTTACCTGTCATCTCAGCTGGACAACCAGCTGTGGCGGCTGCCACCTGCCGATTGAGGCGAACTGGAAATCTAGCGTTCACAAATATGAAAAAGACGACACGCGCAACTATGCGACCTATAACCCGCAGGTGGCGCGCGATCAGATGTTCCAGCTGGGCAAGCACCAGACGACCAAGGGTAATATCACCGCGCCGGTGCGCTCGACCTCGGCGTTGGTGCTTAGCTCCACCAATATCAACCGCGAACGCATTTATGTGCAGCAGCCGCCCATATCCGCCATCGGATTTTCATCACAGGCCTTTGCCCCGCATTTCCCGCACACTGTGCGCAAGACCGAAACGAAACAGTGCAGCGACTGCCACCTGAGCGCGGCCAATGACAATAATGCCATCATGGCGCAGCTGCTTTTGCTCGGCACCAATTATGTGAACTTTGTCGGACTCAATAGTTGGATTGGTCTGGATACCGGGTTTGAGGCGGTGCGCGTTACCGAATGGGACGAGCCGCAGGCGGTGATCGGGTCTTATCTGCACAAATATGCCTATCCCGATTATTACAGGTTGCATGTCGAGCGTAACGGGCGTGAGCTGAAAAACTGGGTGCGCGGCGAGACGTTTGACAAGAGTTTCTCCGGTGAGACCAAGGCGCTCGAGGAATTTGCCAATGTTGTACAGGGCACGAAAGACAGTGTCCGCTGTCTGCAGATGCGCGGCGAATATATGTTTGTCGCGGAGGGGCGCGGTGGTTTCCGCGTTTATGACATCGCGTCGATTGGCAATAAGGGATTTTCCGAACGCATTGTGAAAGCGCCATTTTCTTCGCTCGGGCAAGACACGCATGTAAAGAGCAAAAACGCAACCTGTATGGCGCTGGCCACCAACCAGCCGATTAATCCGCTGCGCAATACCGAGGAAATGCGCGAGATTAACCAGGAGCAGCCTTTCCACCCGATCTATAATTATGCGGTTATCACCGATAGTGAGGAAGGCCTGATCCTGGTCGATGTGAACACGCTGGCCGATGGCGAATTCCGCAATAATTTCTTCAAGCGCACCGCGTTCACGAACGGCGGAGACGCCTGGAATGAAGGCGGCGTGCTGACCGGCGCGCGGCATATTACGCTGGCAGGCCATTATGCCTATATCACCGCCGAAGCGGGGCTGGTGGTGATGGATCTCGATAATCCAGACAGTCCGCGTTATGTCACGACGATGCCGCTCACCGATGCACGGGCGAGCGCGGTGCAGTTCCGTTACCTTTGGGTGACCGATGCAGAAGGCGTGAAGCTGTTTGACATCACAAAAATGGATGCACCGGTCGCCATTCCCTCGGGCACGATCCCGCTCGCCAATGCGCAGCGGCTCTATCTCGCGCGCACCTATGCCTATATTGCGGCTAAGGACGAGGGGCTGGTGATTGCCGATATCAAAAATCCCGAAGCGCCGGCCATATACCGCAAGGAAACCTTCGGTGGCACGATGACCGATGCGCGTGACGTAGTGGTTGCCTCGACCAATGCCACCCTATTCGCTTATGTTGCCGATGGCGCGAACGGCTTTAAGGTGGTGCAGCTTACCTCGCCCGACAGCCAGCCCAAATTTTACGGCTTCTCACCCGCGCCCAAGCCCGAACTGATCGCCTTTGCGAAAACGCCGTCGCCCGCGCTGTCCGTATCCAAGGGGCTGGACCGCGACCGCGCCGTCGATGAAACCGGCGGGCAGATGGCGGTATTCGGCCGGCTTGGCTCGCGCCCTTTCACCCGCAGCGAAATGGAAAAAATGTTCCTCAATAGCCGCGGCCAGCCCTATAAAGTTCGCGATGAGGTGCGCATGGAAGACTGGCTGGCACAGCCCTCACCGATGGTGATGGCGCGGTAGGTGTGGCAAATAGGACTAACTGCGTCACCCCAGCGTAGGCTGGGGTTCAGATGAGCTGCCGGTCAAGCAGAACATATGTTGGAGGCCGCTACATCGGTGATATAGCCATGCTCCATTACGCCGCACTAACAGCGGTGGAGTATCAATCCCGGCACTGTTATCTGGATTCCAGCCTTCGCTGGAATGACTATGTTTGTTGCGCAGAGAGCAATCGGCCCAGACCTGTTTCAGGATGACGATCTTTGGTCAAGTGATAGTCCATGAAACAAATTCCTGCCCTACCCTCAAACATCCTCCACGGTCAGCGCTTCTATTTCGAGTGTGAGCGTGTCCGCCACATGCGTTTCCTGCGTTACCGATATGTCGGCAACGATATGGCCTTTCAGGTTGAACTCGCGTTCATGTAGCCAGGCAGCGAGTGCCTTGCCTGCTGCCACATCTTGTGGGCCCGTAAAGTCCATTTCGATGGTATGCCGCATGCCGGTGAAGGTCGCGCTGGCCCAGGCTTTGCCCGTGCGGCGGACAATCCGGCCGTGCCCGGCACTGGCTCCGACCAGAGCGGCGCTCAGCATATCGGCCGCGTCGCGGCGTATTTTTGTGTGCATCATTGTGCTTGCTTCCGATATTTGTTCATGAAATGTTCTATATTTTTCCGCATCTCTTCGCGCGGCTGGCGGCCATTGCGCATGTCATCGACCAGCCGCGGGTCGCGTGCCACAAGCCGTCCGAATTTCGTACGCGGCATGCCCGTTTCATTCAAAAAGCGCTCGACCTGATACCCAATATGCATGTCCTTAAATTCCTTTCATTTTTCCGCGACTCGCCATGTTGCATAAGATATTTCCTAGATGAACGGTAAAATCCTACTTGTCTAGGAAAAATCTTATGCTATGCTAAGAAAATGGAAAATGCACAAATCAGGTCCAATCTGGAGCAATTAATTCGGGAACGCGGTGTCAGTTATGCTGCGCTTTCGGATATGCTGGGACGCAATTCTGCTTATATACAGCAGTTTATCCGCAAAGGCAGCCCGCGCAAGCTCGATGAGGCCGACCGCCGTGTGCTAGCCGAGTTTTTTGGTGTGGCAGAAGACGTGCTAGGCGCACCGGCACGCAGTGGAGATATGGGAAAAACCAAAAGTGGTGAATCCGGCTTCAACGGTATGCGCTTTATTCCGCGGCTTTCCGTGGGGGCATCCGCAGGCTCTGGCGCGCATAATGATGATGAGCTGCAGGCAGGCCGGATCGCGTGTGACGATGCGTGGCTTAAGAAAATTGGCGTATCGGTGTCGAGTGAACCTTCGATCATTCAGGTTGATGGCGACTCGATGGAGCCCAGCCTGAAAGACGGCGATGATATATTGGTTGATCGCAGCCCAGCGCGTGCCCGCGACGGCATTTATGTCATCCGCATGGACGATATGCTAATGGTAAAACGCCTCGCTTTCGGCCCGGGCGGACAGCTGTCGGTGATTTCGGATAATAAGCAATATCCCAGCTATGATAACGTCAACTTGGATAGCGTATCGATTATCGGCCGCGTGGTATGGCGGGGGGAAAAGATTTAAACGGTCTCGAGCTCCAGTTTCTCCGGCAGGGGAAACAGCGTCACGAATTTCTTTGCTACTACCCGGTTCCCCTCGACTTGCAGCGCGCCGGATTTTTGCAACTGCGACAGCGATTGTCCGCCATAGACGGCGGCGGCAAGCATTTCGGGTGCGCCGGTGAATATCACATCCACGCCTTCTGCTGCGCGGCGCTCCACTGTAAAATCTCCATTATGAATATGCCCGCAAAATTCATGGTCGCCCAGCCGGAAACCGACAAGTTTGTCGAGAGCGCCCGCGCGCTGTGCATCAATCATTGTGCGGAACGACATCATCATTGACGCGGCGCTCAGCGGCAGGGACGGGTCATGACCAGGATGGCGCGTGGCCCAGCGGCCGAGCACCTGCATCAATGGCTCGGCTTCATACCCCCATTTTGTCAGCTCATAGACTTGCACGGATGCAGGCGGCGGCAGTTTGCGGCGGCGGATGATGCGATTCGCCTCTAATCCTTCAAGCCGCTGCGTCAGGACTTTGGCGCTAATGCCTTTGAGGTCAGAGCGCAGCTCGCCAAACCGCCGCGGCCCAAACATCAATTCGCGCATAATCAGCATCGACCAACGCTCGCCGATCATTTCAAGTGCAAATGCAGTTCCGCAGGCATCATCGTACCAGCGTCTTTTTTCAGACAGCTTTTCAGCGCTTTGTAACTTCATAGTTTCTTTTTGTAACTTCATAGTTGATTTTTATAACTTAAGCTGCATGCTAAGGCAAACACGAATCGAGAGAGGAAAAGACAACGGCATATATTGACGGTTTCGTAATCGCCTGCCCCAAAATAAATAAGGAAAAATTTATTGCGCATGCGGAGAAAATTGATCCGTTGTTTATCGAATATGGCGCGACGCGTGTGCTGGAATGCTGGCAGGATGATGTGCCCAAAGGGGACACCACCGATTTCTATGGCGCGGTCAAGGCTGGCGACAATGAAGCTGTGCTGTTTTCATGGGTTGAATGGCCGGACAAGGAAACGCGCGATGCGGCCATGCCGAAAATGATGGAAGATCCGCGCATGGACATCGAGAAAAACCCGATGCCGTTTGATAGCAAGCGCATGATATATAGCGGCTTTACGCCGATTGTGACATTGGAAAAATAGGCGATATATATAGCCGTAACATAATAAACAGGAGAGAGAATATGCCCAATAAACACGGAGATTTCGTCTGGTATGAATTGCTGACATCGGATGCCGATGCGGCGCAGGAATTTTATGGTGCGCTGCTCGGATGGACGTTCGAGACACGCGAAGACATGGATTACCGCATGGTTGCGGGCAGCGATGGCGGCGTGGGCGGCTTCATGCCGATAACTGATGAGATGAAGGCGAATGGCGCGCAGCCAGCATGGCTCGGTTATATAGCTGTCGATGATGTCGATGCCAGTGCCGCCGCGATCAAGGATGCGGGCGGGGCCGTGCATATGGAGCCGTGGGATATCGAGGGCGTGGGCCGCATGGCATTTGTCGCCGATCCGCAGGGCGCGATGTTTTATATCATGAACGGCAGTTCGGATGAGAAAAGCGGTGCGTTTGCCGATACGGATCCGAAAGTCGGCCACTGTGCATGGAACGAATTGGCCACGGCAGACCAGTCCGGCGCGGTCGATTTTTACACAGACAAATTCGGGTGGGAGCAAAAGGAAGAAATGGACATGGGGCCGATGGGCACATACCAGTTTTTTCACCATGGCCCCGGCATGATTGGCGCAGTGATGACTAAGCCCGATGAAATGCCAATGTCGGCATGGACATATTATTTCCGCGTGGCCGATATCGATACAGCAGTGGAAACGATCACGTCCAAGGGTGGCCAAATCACTCTGGAACCGACCGAAATCCCTGGCGGAGAATTTCAACTCAACGGTGTTGATCCGCAAGGCGCACACTTTGCGGTGATTGGCAAACGGAGTGCTTAATATGACGAAAGCAAAAATAGCGCCATGCCTGTGGTTTGATGGCAATGCAGAAGAAGCCGTTAATTTTTACGCCAGTGTCCTCCCAGACACGTCTGTGGACCGCATCAACAGGATGCAGGCAGACTGGCCGGGCGGCACCGCGGGCGATGTCATTACGGTGGAATTCACGTTGCTGGGCAGCGCTTATGTCGCTCTCAACGGCGGGCCGGATCATAGCTTTACCGAAGCCATCTCGCTGCAAGTCTATACCGATACACAGGAAGAGACGGACCGGTACTGGAACGCGCTGGTCGCCAATGGTGGCACCGAAAATGTATGTAGCTGGTGCCGCGATAGATATGGCCTGCATTGGCAAATTGTCCCGCGCATATTGATGGAGGGCATCAGCAACCCCGACCCCGAAATCTCAGCACGCGTAATGGAAGCGATGGGCGCGATGAAAAAAATCGATGTTGCGAAAATCGAGGCGGCGGTACAGGGGGATTAGTGCCATGCCTTTGATGGCGAGAGCAGCATTTCAAATCCAACATTATTTGCGCGCATTGGCAGAAGAAAGCGCTTCCTTGGTGCGAAGCTATGTGAAGCTAAGACATTATAGCGGAATTTTGAACCGGGTCTACGGATCGCCATCTTGCATCGTGTGCTCCTCCTTGCCACATAGCATCTCATGAGCAATGTTACTTCCAATATGGGCGCTGCGCCGCAAAATCCGCCGAAGCCGCCGCTACAGGCCGCGATTATTCCGGTGACGCCGTTGCAGCAGAATTGCACGCTTTTCTGGTGTACTGAGACCAACAGGGCGGCGCTGGTCGATCCGGGCGGCGATCTGCACAAGCTAAAAGACGCGATTGCCAAGACCGGGGTGGAGATGGAAAAAATCCTGATAACACACGGTCATATCGACCATTGCGGCGAGGCGGGAAAACTGGCGAAAGAGCTAGGGCTCCCGATCGAAGGCCCGCATGAGGAAGACCGTTTCTGGATCGACCGGCTAGGTGAGGATGGCGCAAAATACGGTGTGGCGGGCGAAGTGTTTGAGCCTGACCGCTGGCTGGATGATGGTGACACGGTGACCGTCGGCAACCTGACGCTGAACGTCATCCACTGCCCCGGCCATACGCCCGGCCATGTGATTTTCCACCACGCGCCGTCAAAACTGGCGATTGTGGGCGATGTATTGTTCCAGGGCTCGATTGGCCGCACCGATTTTCCGCGCGGCAACCACCAGGACCTGCTGGATGCGATCACGCAGAAGCTCTGGCCGCTGGGCGATGACACGACATTTGTGCCCGGCCACGGTCCCACCAGCAATTTTGGTCATGAACGCCGCACGAATGCCTTTGTGGCGGATGCCGTGTTGGGTGCAAGGTAGAAGAATAAAAAGGATCGTGAACAATAGTTCACGATCCCATTCTTCATAATGTCTCAAGAGTTATTACATCACGCTCCACGCCACATAAATGCCCGTGAGCGCGAGGCCCGCCAGCGTTAGCAGCGTGATGATGGTGCCGACAAACCGGCCCCATTTGAAGCTGCCGCCGTCCATGCCAAGGCCGTGCAGGATCCGGCCCGCCACATAGGTATAGCCTACGACCCATAGCCACATGCCGCCCCAGCCGGCGAGCTCCAGCGCAGCGATAAGGATCAGCACAAGCGGCGCGCTTTCAATAAAATTGGAATGGGCGCGCATGCGCCGGATAACGGTTTCATTACCTTCGTCGCCGACAAAGACCTTTTCGGCGTTGCGGACTTTGCCCACCCGGACCATAAGCCAGATATTGATGAGTGCGGCCGCGGCCGCCATTGTCAGTGTGATGGGTAGAATTGGCATAGATTTCCCCTGTAGTGATTGCATGATATGCGTTGAAATTCTTGCGGTATTAGCGTGTTCGCACTTGCAACGCACGTGAAATTCGCTATAGCGCCCGTTCGCGAAGCGTTTTGACGTTTTGCCAGGCCCCTGAAATGATATCAGCCAGCACCGCAGAGCGGGCGCAGCTTGTCATGGGGCGGGCAATGGTTTAAATACGCGGAAATACGTTGTTTATTGATTTTATACAGGTGCTGTCATGGCTGTTCCAAAGAGAAAAACCACACCGTCCAAGCGCGGCATGCGCCGGGCACATGATTCGCTGAAAGTTGCGGCATTCCAGGAATGCCCGAACTGCGGCGAACTGAAACGTCCGCACAATCTGTGCGATGCGTGCGGGCACTATAACGGCCGCGAAGTCGTAGCTGTCGGCCTGTAAAAGCCGTATTTGCAGCGATCTGCGGCGTTGCGGTGATTGACCGGGCTACCAGCCCGCTCTGCACACCGCGCCTTGCATCTCACTACAACTACGACTTTTACATTTCGTTTGGCGTTGTGTTGAGTTCGCACCGTACTTTATGAGTTCGGCGAATTACGACTTTTACATCTGGCGTTTATAGGCTAGGCTTTGCGTTTGCGGTGGAATGAACTGCCGCACTTTATTCAAGGGGAAATGACCGGTGGGAATGAAGCCGCGAATCGCGATTGATGCGATGGGCGGCGATGAAGGCGTGCGCGTAATGGTCGCTGGCGCCGCTCTCGCCCGTCACGAGCATGAAAGCTTCCGCTTTCTGTTTTTCGGCGATGAAGCGCGGATTCAGGCGGCACTGGACGAACATCCCGGTCTGAAAGCTGCCTCTGAAATACATCATACGGACGAGCAGGTTCTGGGTGAGGACAAGCCCAGTCAGGCACTGCGCAAATCCAAGAATTCTTCCATGGGCCTGGCCGTCAATGCCGTAAAACAGGGCGATGTGAGCGCGGCGGTGAGCGCAGGCAATACCGGCGCGCTGATGGCGATGGCCAAGCTGGCGCTGCGTACCATGCCGGGTATTGATCGCCCTGCATTGTCCGCATTGCTGCCAACATTTGAAGAGACTGACGTGGTCATGCTTGACCTTGGCGCGAATACCGAATGCAATGCACGCAACCTGACGCAGTTCGCGGTGATGGGGGCGGCCTATTCGCGCATTATCTTCGGTTTTGACAAGCCGCGTGTGAAGCTGCTCAATATCGGGACCGAAGAACAGAAGGGCACGGGCGCGCTGCAGGAAGCGGCAGCGAATTTGCGGGCTGCGCCTAACCTGCCCATGGATTTCCGCGGCTTTACCGAAGCCGACAAGCTTTCCCATGGCGATGCCGATGTGATCGTATCCGATGGCTTTACCGGCAATATTGCGCTCAAGTCGCTAGAAGGCACGGCGCGATTTGTGACCGACCTCCTGAAACGCAGCTTCATGAGTTCGCTCAGGTCCAAAATCGGGTTTTTGATTTCGCGGCCCGCGACTGAACTTTTGCGGCACCATCTTGACCCCAATAACCATAATGGCGCGGTGTTTCTCGGGCTGAATGGCGTGGTCGTAAAAAGCCATGGCAGCGCTACGCCCAAAGGTGTGGCCAACGCGGTGAAGGTGGCGGCGCGGCTGGTCGAGGAAAGCATCACCGAACGGATTACGGAAGATTTGCAGAGCTTCGAAGACTCGCTCGCCACTGCCGTCCAAAATGGCGGTGGCCCCGCATGACGCGGCGTGCGATCATTGCCGGAACGGGTTCCGCACTGCCGCGTACCTGTGTGACCAATGAAGAGCTGGCCCGGCGTGTCGACACGACTGACGAGTGGATCCAGGAACGCACCGGCATAAAAATGCGCTATATTGCCGAGGATGATGAGTTGACCTCGACACTGGCTATTGATGCATCGCGGCGTGCGCTGGAAGCTGCTGCGATGGATGCAGCCGACATCGATCTTATCATCCTTGCCACCGCAACACCGGACCAGACATTTCCCGCGACCGCTACCAAGGTGCAGGCGGCGCTGGGCAATTATGGCTGCACCGCATTTGACGTGGCTGCGGTCTGTTCGGGCTTTCTCTACGCGATGCAGGTGGCGGACAGCATGATCCGCGCTGGCAGCGCCACCAATGCGCTGGTCATTGGGGCGGAGACTTTCAGCCGTATTCTTGATTGGGAAGATCGCACAACCTGCGTGTTGTTTGGTGATGGAGCAGGCGCGGTTGTGCTCAGTGCAAAAGATGATGCCGAGGCGGGTGAGGGCATATTGGCCTGTCAGCTGCATGCCGATGGGCGGCATCATGATCTTTTATATGTTGACGGGGGCCCTTCCACCACACGCACTGTTGGCAAATTGCGCATGAAGGGCCGCGAGGTTTTCCGTCACGCCGTGGTCAATCTTGCCGAAGTGATGCATGAAACGCTGGAGCAGGCAGGCGTGTCCGTGGCCGATATCGATTGGATTATTCCGCATCAGGCCAATGCGCGGATACTGGATGCGACGGCTCGCAAATTGGGTCTCGATCCGGGAAAGGTGGTGGTGACCGTTGATAAACATGCCAATACTTCAGCGGCTTCGGTGCCTCTGGCGCTTGATACGGCCATTCGCGACGGACGCGTACAGCGCGGAGACATGCTGGTGTTGGAGGCAATGGGCGGCGGTTTTACATGGGGAGCGTGTATAACGCGCTATTGAACCATTGCCGCTATATGGTTAACATATACACATAAATATATGTTCCAAAATAGGACGAGTCGCAAGTTTTATTCCAGTAAAGTCGTGTTTATACAATGAATATGGCGCAAAAGCTGTATTTATAAGGGGTGTATATTTTACATTATGAAAGATTTGCGTTAAGCAAACAGTCAATATCTTCGGGAGGCATATAATGAGATCAGTGGGCACGCTCACACGGGCCGATTTGGCCGATACAGTTAATCAGCAGGTAGGATTATCACGCGCGGATTCCGCGAAGATGGTGGAATCGATCCTGGATCATATGACGAACGCCATGGAAAATGGCGAGAATGTCAAGATTTCGGGCTTTGGTACATTCCTGTTGCGCGACAAGGGCGAGCGCATTGGCCGCAACCCGAAAACGGGTGTTGAGGTGCCAATTACGCCGCGCCGCGTGCTGACATTCCGCGCCAGCCAAATGATGAAAGACCGGATTATCGCTGGTAATTGAATCACTTGGCCTGAAATTTCCTGTAAATTTGCATCTGCGGATTTTTCGCGCTAAAACAATTACATGACAGGCAAATCAAAAGATGCGCTGCGCACTATTGGCGAAGCTGTGCGTGAAATTGGCGTAAAGCCGCATATCCTGCGCTACTGGGAAGAGCAGTTTCCGATGCTCGAACCCCTCAAGCGCGCGGGTTCACGCCGATATTACCGTCCCGAGGATATGGACCTGCTCAGGCAGATTAATGCTCTGCTTAATGAGCAGGGCTATACGGTGAAGGGCGCTGTCAAACATCTGCAATCTGGCGGTGGCAAGGGCGGTCAGAAGGTATCGGCACCGGCACCGGCACAGTCTGAATTTACACCCGCCATGCCGCAGCTGGGCGATGATAAGATCCAGAAATTGCGCAATGTACGTGAAGAGCTTGCCAAGGCACTGGCGGCCTGAGCCCTAGCGCCGGTCCATTTGCGGGCCGAGCGAGGCATCCATGTCGCGCGGGCGGATGAGCTTGGTAAAAGCGACCTCGCCGTTACCGATATCCGACCATTTTTCGATATTCAGTTCCAGCACTGCCAGCGCAGCTGTCGGGAATTTCTGTTCAACCACGTCGCGCAATTCCTGGGTGCCATCATCGGGTACGAGATCAAAGATCAGGTCTTCGAGTCCAGGGTTATGCCCCACCATCATCACATGCTGCGGATCATCTTCAACGCTGCGCAGTACGTCCATCAGCGTTGCTGAAGAAGCCAGATAGATACGCCGGTCCCATTCGGGATTAAGCGCGACATCAAGGTTTTTTTCCAGTTGATCGATTGTCTGTGTGACACGGGTGGCAGGCGAAGCCAGCACCAGGTCGAACTCAAGTTCTTCGCGCTTTATCCATGTGGCAATCAGCTTTGCGCCCGCTTCGCCGCGGGCATTGATCGGCCGGTCAAAATCTCGGGTGCCGCGATCGCCCCATTCGGATTTGGCATGACGCAAAAGGGTAAGGGTTTTGGCGATCGGGATATCCTTTATGTCTGCGCTTTATATCGGAAGGGAATCATCCAGCGGCTGTGCATCCATTGAAAGCCCAGAACGCACCGATTGTAAAGCCTCCGCAAGCGTTACGCGGCGAATGGGAGTGCCTTCAGGAAAGGCGGTGAGGAGCCGGGATGGGAAGGCGGCGCTCAGCATCACGAATTGACCCCGGTCGCTGCGGCTGCGGATCAGGCGGCCAAAAGCCTGCGCCAGCCGACCGCGGATTATCATGTCGTCATAGGCGCTGGAACTGGTTTTCAGGGGGGCAGTATCTGCTTCATCTCCATCCGCAAACTGTTGCTGTGAAGTAAAATACAATTTCCGCGCGCGGTGCAGGATATTGGGTTTGGGCCAGGGCACACCTTCCATCACCACGAGCCTGAGCGAATGGCCGGGCACATCGACTCCGTCGCGCAGCGCGTCGGTGCCGAGCAGGCAGGCGCGCGGATCATCGCGGAAAATATCGACCAGCGTGCCGGTGTCAATCGGGTCGACATGCTGTGCGTATAATGGCAATCCAGCCTCGGCGAGCCGGTCGGCAATGCGGCCATGCACACTGCGCAGCCGCCGTATAGCGGTGAACAGGCCGAGTGCGCCGCCACCCGCTGCCTCGAACAACTGGGCATAGGCGCCCGCCAACCCTGCCATATCGCCGCGCTTGATGTCGGTGACGATCAGCACTTCGGACTGGCTGGAATAGGCAAACGGGCTTTCCACGGCGAAATGTGACGCGCCGCGTTCCAGATGACGCGCGCCGCTGCGTATTTCCGCGCTGGCCCAGTGCTGCCCGTCGCGCAATGTGGCAGATGTTACCATGACGCCGTGGCTCGCCTTTACCACCACTTCGGCGACAGGCCGTGCGGGATCGAGCCAGTGGCGGCGCAGGCCGATATCATATTCGCGGCCTTCAAAGCGTTCGACCGCCATCCAGTCGACAAAGTCGGGATCGGCAGGCCCGCCAATCCGGCTGAGCAATGACAGCCAGGCGGCGAGCATGTCGACACGCCAGCCCAGTGAAAACAGCGCACCGTCCATCCGCGCGCGCGCGGCCGCATCCATCCAGTCCGGGCCTTCTTCAATCAGTGTCTCAAGCCTTTTGCCCAGCACGATAAGCGGCTTGATAAGCGCGTCCATCGCGCGTGCCGCTTTGGCCGCATGTTCGACAATCGGCCCGTCCAGATCGGTCAGTTCGGTTTCCAGGCCATAGCCCGCATCTGCGCTGCCGCTTTCATCGCGTGCGTAGACCAGCGCGCGGATCGCACCCAAAAGCTGTTCGACCGGCCCCCATGGCGCGCCTTCCTGTAGCCTGCTGAGCCAGCCTTCACCGGGCAATGCTTCGGCGGCTTCGCGCGCGGCCTCTATCGCCTTGCCGCCTTCCTCATCATAGCTGCCGACGTCGGCGAGCCGTGCGGCCAGCCCGCGCCTGCGCCCCTTCGATTTGCCCTCCGGCCCCATGATCCAGCGGCGCACCTCAATAGTTTCCTGTCCCGTGAGCGCGGCGGAGAACATCGAATCCGCTGCATCGAACAGGTGATGCCCTTCATCGAACACGATCCGTGTCGGCCGACCATTTTGCTCACGTCCCCTGGCGGCATTGACCATTACCAGCGCATGGTTGGCAATCACGATATCGGCGTCCAGGCTATCGCGCGCGCTGCGTTCGATAAAACATTTGCGATAATGCGGACAACCAGCATACACGCATTCACCGCGCCGGTCGGTCAGCGCCGTCACGCCGCGCTGGCGAAATAATGTGGTGAGCCATCCGGGCAGGTCGCCGCCAATCATGTCGCCATCGCGGCTATAGGCGGCCCAGCGTGCGACCAGATGCGCGAGTATGGCTGGACGTCCCGCAAAACCGCCTTGCAGTGCATCTTCCAGATTGAGCAGACACAGGTAATTCTCGCGCCCCTTGCGTACGACAACGCGCTTCTTGAAAGTATCGGGATTGGGGTAAATCCGCTGTGTTTCCTGGGACAGCTGGCGCTGCAATGCTTTGGTATAGGTTGATACCCATACCGTGCCGCCTGCCGAATGCGCCCAGAGCGAAGCGGGGGCAAGATAGCCCAGCGTCTTGCCAATGCCTGTGCCCGCTTCGGCCAGTAGCATATGGGGGGATTTGTCGGCCGCGCGGGGCGCAAACACTTGCGCAGCGGCAGCAGCATACTCGTGCTGTCCCTGCCGCTTCTCTGCACCTTCACCGGTAAGATGATCGAGATGTGATGCCACATCACCCGCGTCCAGCTCGATGCTGCGCGGGGCAGGGCGCAGCGGTTTTTCTTCCCATTCGGGCAGGCGGGAGAACAGCCAGCGTTCGGGGCTCGCGGGTTTTTTCAGGTGGCTTGCTATTGTGCCCGCCCATGGCCAGCGTAACCGGAACAGTGCCTGAGAGCTGTCCCATGCGCCTTCACGCTCTGGCCATGCGGGGTCACTGAGCGTGGCGAGCAGCTTGTACGTCGCCGCCTGATAGATAAGGGGGATAAGGGATTCTTCTATCTCCACGTTTCCTATATCTTCCACGCCGTCATTCCCGCGAAAGCGGGAGTCTATCTCACCAGCTTTCGTTTTGTCGGAAGGTTGTGAGATAGACTCCCAGTCAAGCTGGGAGTGACGGCTTGTTTTGATGTCCTCCACATCCAGCTCCAAAGCCTTTACCAGCCCCGCCGCAGTCGGCACCATGAAACGTGCCGGATGTACAAATGCAAACAGCTCCAGCAGATCTAGTCCGGACAGCTCTCCATATCCGAGCCGCTGTCCCAGCAGCGGTGCATTCATGACTATCACCGGCGTTTCCGCCGCCCTGCCAATCGCCTCCCCCTTGGATATCGCCTTCACGCGGCCATCGCCATCCGCCAGCCAGATACCACTATGGCTTGCATGCAGCGCAGGAAAGTTTAGGGAAGGAGGCGTGAGAGTCATTATTTGATCGCCTCACGGCGATGAGTCGGTACCGGCCCGCTCCCCCACCCAACCTCCCGATAGTTTACCAGCGTGTCGGGAGGTTGGGTGGGGGAGCGGGCCGGTACCGACTTGTGAGCGAGAGCGAACCAAAAAAGACTCCGATTTATTGCTGAATATAAATATATGGTTGTGCACAGCAACCTAACACACAAGAACGAAAAGGAAACAGGCAAAGTGACTGATTACAGGGAAGTCGCGGAAAATTCGAAAGCATGGCCGTTTGAGGAAGCCCGCAAGCTTGCCAAACGCTATCGCGGTGAACGCGGCAAACCTGTGCCCAAACCGGACGGGAACGGGGACATTGCCCCGATGCTGTTTGAAACCGGTTACGGTCCCTCGGGCCTGCCGCATATCGGCACGTTCAACGAAGTGCTGCGCACCACCATGGTGCGCCATGCCTATGAAACGCTGACCGGACATCCGACGCGGCTGGTCGCTTTTTCCGATGACATGGATGGTTTCCGCAAAGTGCCGGGCAATGTTCCCAATCAGGACATGCTGGCTAAGCATTTGCACAAACCGCTGACGCAGGTGCCTGACCCTTATGAGAAATATGAAAGTTTCGCGCATCACAATAATGCGATGCTACGCGATTTTCTGGACCGCTATGGTTTTGATTATGAATTCATGTCCTCGACCGAGCAGTATCAAGGCGGCGCATTTGACGAGACGTTGAAGCTGGTGCTCGCGCGATATGGACAGATTATGGGCATCATGCTGCCGACACTCGGCAAAGACCGGCAGGCGACCTATTCGCCCATTATGCCGATCAGCCCGAAAACGGGTCATGTGCTGCAGGTTCCGGTCGAAGTGGTCGACGCGGATGCAGGTCTGGTGCGCTTTGAAGATGACGGCGATACGATCGAGCAGAGCGTGCTTTCCGGCGGGGCAAAGCTGCAGTGGAAAGTTGATTGGGCAATGCGCTGGGTTGCGCTGGGTGTCGATTATGAAATGTATGGCAAGGACTTGACCGACAGCGGTGTGCAGTCGGGCAAGATTGCCAAGGTGCTGGGCGCGCGTAAGCCCGAAGGCCTGATTTACGAGATGTTCCTCGACGAAAAAGGCGAGAAGATTTCGAAATCGAAAGGCAATGGTCTCAGCCTCGACGAGTGGCTGGAATATGGATCGCAAAACAGCCTGGCATTTTATATTTACCGCGAACCCAAATCGGCGAAACAGCTGCATATGGGCGTGATACCGCGCGCGGTGGATGAGTATTTTCAATTCCGTGCCAATTGGCATGAACAGGAAGCGGATAAAAAACTCGGAAATCCGGTGCATCATATTCATAACGGCGATGTTCCGTCTGACACCATTCCGGTTACTTATGGACTGTTATTAAACCTGGTTGGTGTTATGGGAGAGGCCAACAAAGAACAGGTGTGGAGCTATCTACGCCAATATGCGCCCGATGCCACAGCGGACAAATATCCTGATCTGGACGAGCTGATCGACAATGCCATGGCGTACCACCGTGACTTTATTGCGCCGACGCTCAGCCGGCGCAAGCCGGAGGGCAATGAAGTGGCGGCGCTGGAACGGCTCGATAGCGAGCTGGCGGGTCTGCCTGCGAACGCGGCGGCAGAGGACATCCAGACCATTGTCTATACAATTGGCAAAGAAGGCGGCTTTGACAATTTGCGGGACTGGTTCACCGCGCTTTATGAAACGCTGCTTGGCAGCTCTCAGGGGCCGCGCATGGGCAGCTTCATCTCGCTTTATGGCGTGGAAAATACGCGCAAATTGATTGCCGAGGCTTTGGCATAGCGGGGCATTTATGCGTATCAATGCCGATTTTTCTGAAAAAGCCATAGTCCGTCCGGGTGATGCGGAGTGGGTGCCTTCCCCGCTGCCGGGTGTGGAGAGGCAGATGCTGGACCGCATTGGCGGTGAAGTCGCGCGGGCGACGACCATTGTACGCTATGCAGCCGGCAGCACTTTTGACCCGCACACGCATGGCGGCGGCGAGGAGTTTTTGGTGCTGGAGGGCGTGTTTTCAGACGAGCATGGCGATTATCCGGCGGGCACCTATGTGCGCAACCCGATAGGCACGGCGCATAAACCGTTCAGCAAGCAGGGCTGCACCATATTGGTGAAACTGCATCAATTTGCAGATGATGATAGACATCAGTTTGCTATGCACCTGGATGATATGACGTTTGAAAATGGCGGTGCACCGGGCGTCGATTTCGCGTGGCTGCATCATCATGGACCGGAGCAGGTGAAAATGGTGCGTTGGGCCGCAGGCAGCCGTTTCCCCGAACATGTCCATCCCGGCGGATCGGAAGTCTATGTGCTTGAAGGCACATTGTCAGATGAAGGCGGGGATTATCCGGCGGGGACATGGATCCGCCATGGTGATGGCTCGCGGCATGCGCCCTACTCCAGAGAGGGCGCGCTGACCTGGACAAAAACCGGGCATTTAAGTGCGGACGTGCTGGGTGAATGGGCTGAACAATAGCGCGTGCTCTTGCGAAAGCAGGAGTCCAGAGCAGTAAATAACAGCGGTCCCACTCGCCGCCCTGGGTTCCTGCTTTCGCAGGAACTCGGTAATTTGCAGTGATGCATGAGACTTTTTCCGTCATCCTGAACTTGTTTCAGGATCCAGAGCGGCATCATGCAGCCGGTGTGATTATCTGCCCTGGATGCTGACACAAGTTCAGCATGACGGTAGGGGGAGGGGATGACGAAGGGGCGACGCTCAATCCAAGCATTTATCGCCTCACTTTAACCTGCCGTCACTTCACGCAGCACCGCGCCATATCCCGGCGCGATAATCATGTCCTTGTGCCTGCCCTTTTCACCCAGCATCCGGTGCGCTGCTTTCAGGCTATAACACGGCACGCCCATAAAAAGGTGATGCTCACTGTGATAATTTACCCAATAAGGCGCGACAGTGGCGCGTGCGAACATTCCGGCGCGGGTGGTGCGGGCATGGCTGAACGGATCTTCGCTGCCGGTTTCGGTGCAGGCATGCTCGGCAATATTGCGGATCCGCAGGAACAGCTGGAATGTGGTGGCAAGTGAAATGAGCCAGAGCAGATAGGGGAGCGCGCCATGGCCGCTGGCAAAGGACAGCGTAAGCAGCGCTGCCTGCGCGCCCAAAAATTTCAGGAAAGTCTTGCCGATAAAGACATTCTGCTGCTTTGCGTCCGATGCAATACCCTTCACCGCCATCAGCATCTGCCCGCTGCGCTGTTTCAGGAACGTGAGTCCGGTAAGGTCGCGCAGTGCCTTGCGCATCATGCTACCTCGTGTCACCGGAAAAGGTGCAGACAGGATAAGGTCCGGGTCTTCTGCCTGCTGCGTATAGCGGTGATGGGTCAGGTGATAGGTGCGATACGCATGCAGGTCGGTGCCGACCGGCACACCGGTCAACCACTGGCCCAGGAAATTGTTGATTTTGCGCACCGGATGCAGATGCCCGTGCGCCGCATCATGCATCAGGATGGCCAGCCCCAGCTGCCGTCCGCCAATCACAATAATGGCGGCGATCCAGGCGAGCGGGTGCGTTGCCCATATGGCAAATGCAATCGCGGCAAATATCACCGCCCAGGCATGCACGATGAGCGCGGGGCCTTTCCAGCGCGAGGCCGATGTCAGCGCCGCCCATTCGGCGCGCGTAAATACATCGGTTGGTCTGGCGGCCTTTACCGCTGCCATGATGATTTTCGGTATATCATGCCTCTGCTATAGCCGTTTGGCGGGGCGGCGTAAAATATGATTTTGCGGGACGAAACGGAACGTGCGATAGTTTCAATCGTAAATACCAATATGCCCTGATGCGCGGACACGCATATTGTGGCGCAATGCTGACAGAAAGAATATAATGGCAAAATCATATGGCGTAACAATATATATGCGGTTCCTGCTTATTACCTGTATATTCGGTTTTTCGGCACTGGTGGCTATGCCCCCTGCCGCGGCACAGATAGAAATCCCGTCTGAAGCCCCTGGTGAAATCACTGACCCTGAACCTGTAATTGAAGCGCCTGAAGGCATTCCGGATGACGCGGACATACAGGAGCGGCTGGAAGGTATTTTCGACCAGATACCCGAACTGTCCCAGATCAGTATCGATGTCACTGAAGGTGTAGTGACATTGTCAGGTGAAATAGCAGATACCGCTGATGCAGATCGCGCAGAGGCCATTTCGGCACGGGTTACGGGTGTGGTCACTGTGGAAAACAGGCTTGAACGCACGCTGGATGTCGAGGATAATGTCGCGCCCGTGATGGAACGGATCGAAAAGGGTTTTTACGCGCTCGTCAAAAGCCTGCCCCTATTTGGCATTGCGCTCGGAATCGTGATATTTTTCTGGATATTGGGTGGTTTTCTGGCAAGGCGAAAAGGCTTTTGGCGGTGGGCGGCGCCCAATATATTTCTGGCCGAACTGTTCGCGGCCAGCATGCGCTTTCTGTTTGTAATAGCGGGTATATTCATTGCACTGGATTTGCTGGGCGCGACGGCAGTAATGGGCGCGTTGCTTGGCAGTGCAGGTGTGATCGGCCTCGCCATTGGGTTCGCGGTGCGCGATACTGTCGATAATTATGTGTCCTCGATCATGCTGTCGATCCGTCAGCCGTTCCGCGCCAATGACCATGTGATGATCGGCGAACATGAGGGCCGCATCATTCGCCTCACATCGCGCGCGACGATATTGATGACGCTGGATGGCAACCATTTGCGCATTCCCAACTCGACGGTTTTCAAAGCGGAAATTCTCAACTATTCACGCAATCCCGAGCGGCGGTTCGATTTTGATCTGGGCATTGATGCCGATGATGATCCCGCCAAAGCCATCGCGCAGGGGCTGGAAGCGCTTAGGGCGCATGATTTTATCCTGGAAGATCCCGGTGCATCTGCCCGAATTGAAAATGTGGGCGATTCCAATATCCTTATCAAATTTATCGGCTGGGTCGATCAGCGGGAAAGCGATTTTTACAAGGCACGCAGTGCTGCCATCCGCGCAGTCAAAAACGTGCTTGAGGAAGCAGGTTTCGGTTTGCCGGAGCCGATTTATCGTCTACGTTTCGACGGGCGCAGCGATCCGCTGGAAATTGCGCGCAGTGCTGGCAATCGGGACGATGGGGCACAGCAGGAAACAGAAGCGGCGCAAAAGAAGATTGTGAAGCCCAAAGCCGCCGCAGCCATGGATGTGACCAAGGACACCGATATCGAGGAAAAAGTGGCCGAGGAGCGCGCACAGTCCGCCGAGGATGATATCCTGGATGATGAAAGCCCGATTGAATAACCGGCGATAGTTATGACTGCTTTAACGCCTGCGCCAACCGTTCCATAAACATCGCGCCGCGTGCGAACTGGTCTTTCAGGATATACTCATCCGCCTGATGCGCCTGTTCGATCGAGCCGGGGCCGCATATCACGGTGGGGAAACCTGCCTGCTGGAATTGCCCTGCTTCGGCGGCATAGGCGACTGCGCCTGCCGGGTTATTATCGCCGGTCAGTTTGCGGACAAAGGCTTCGGCCTTTTCGCTGCCTGCCGCCGTGAGCGGCGGTGCATTGGCCAGCTGTGTGAGATGGACGCCGCACCCTGGAAAAGCTTCCCTAAGCTGTGCATCCAGCACGGTGATTTTCTCGCGAAATGGTTGCAATACCTTTTCGCCATCCACATTTGGGGGACAGCGAAGGTCGAACGTAAATTCGGCATGCCCGGCAAGGATGTTGGCCGCGGTTCCGCCCCGCATCGTGCCGATCGTCAGTGTGGCATGGGGCGGGACAAATGGTGATTCAGGGTCGCTATTTTCCCACAACCTGCGCGCCAGTTCATTCAGGTCATGCATCAGGTCAGCGGCAATCATATTGGCGGAAATGCCCATATGGGTGAGGCTGCTATGTGCTTCATGGCCGATGACTTCGACCTTGCACACAATAATGCCCTTATGCCCGGTAATGACCCGCATATTTGTCGGTTCGCCGATAATGGCGAGCGCGGGTTCGGGCAGGTTTTTCGCCATTGCGGCAATCATGTCCGGTGCGCCCAGACAGCCGATTTCCTCATCATAGCTGATGGCGATATGGACCGGCCGCACACCCTGTTTGAACAAGGGAACTGCCGCGAGCGTGAGTGCGACAAACCCCTTCATGTCGCAGGTGCCGCGCCCGAAATACCTGTCATCGTCTGTGGTGAGCGTGAACGGGTCGCTTGACCAGTCCTGGCCATCCACCGGCACAACATCGCTATGCCCGGACAGGATTATGCCGCCCGGTACCTCTGGCCCGGCAGTGGCATAGAGATTGGCTTTGCTGCCATCCGCATTTGCTACATGTACTGCGTCAACACCGTGCCCGTGCAAATAGCGCTCAACCCATTTTATCAGGTCAAGATTGCTATTGCGCGACGTTGTATCGAAACCGATCAGCGTTTCAAGGATGGACAGCGCAGATGTATGGAGCGGCGTGATGGGCATGATGTCAATTGGGTATGCGGCGCGGGATTGACAGTCAAGCCGGGTGCTTATCCAACAATTCGTCATTCCAGCGAAGGCTGGAATCCAGATATCCTATCGTATGGCGATGGTTATGCGACCGTAAAACCTGCTTCATTGATACGCTCCTACCGTAAGTAAGCCTTTGCAGCTTGCCAGCAGCGTTATCTGGGCCCCAGCCTGCGCTGGGGCGACGGCGGGGACTGATGGAACATAGTCTTAAAACAATACTATCAGCCCCGCTTACTGGGCCGGCTGCTCCATAATCCTGAGCTTGCTGTCGATCCAGGTATCGATTTTGGATTCGAGCACAGTCATAGGCAGCGCGCCAGTGTTCAGCACTTCGTCGTGGAACTCACGCGGATCAAACCGGGGGCCAAGCCGGGTTTGCGCCTTGTCCTTCAGGCGCTGAATGGTAAGCGCGCCGATCTTGTATGCCAGCGCCTGTGATGGAATGGCAATATAGCGTTCAACTTCGGCCGTGGCATCGGTTTCGCCCATTGAACTATTGTCGAGCATATACTTGATGGCTTTCTCGCGGCTCCATCCCTTGGAGTGCAATCCGGTATCAACCACCAGCCGCATTGCGCGCAGCATTTCGTCATCCAGATGCCCGAAACGCTGGTATGGATCGTTGAACAGCCCCATCGGGAATCCGAGTTTCTCGGAATACAGCGCCCAGCCTTCGACATAGGCGGTGTTGCCACCATAGCGCATGAAATTGGGCAATGCGTCATTTTCCTGTGCCAGCGAAATCTGGAAATGATGGCCCGGCGCGCCTTCATGCAGGTATAGGGTGGTCATGCCAGAGGTGTTGCGCGACGGCAGGTCATAGGCATTGAAATAGAATATGCCCGGGCGCGAACCGTCTGCTGTGCCACTGCTATATGAACCGCCCGCTTGAAACTTCTCGATCGATTCATCATAAGGCCGGATTTCAAGCGGCGACTTGGGCAGCACCTTGAACTGTTTATCGATGACCTTGTCGACTTTCTTGCCGATATCATAGTAACCTTGGGTCAGCGCTTCGCGTGATTCCGGATGGAATTGCGGATCAGTGCGGATAAAGGTGAAGAATTCCGAGAGCGCGCCCTCAAACCCAACCTCTTTCTTGATATCTTCCATTTCTCCTTTGATGCGTGCAACCTCGCTCAGGCCAAGCGCATGCACTTCGGCAGGGTCCAGCGGCAATGTGGTCGTCCCTTCAATCAGGAAACGGTACATGGTGTCTCCGCCCTTCATCGAAGACAGGCCGACTTCCTCACGTGCCACCGGTAGATACTCGTTTTTCAAAAAATCATGCAGCCGCTGATAGGCGGGATAGATATCGTTTTCGATTGTGGCCTTGTACTGCGTGGCGAGCTCTGCCTGCTTCGCTTCGCCTATGCCTTCGGGGAAATTTTCTATTGGCCCGTAAAAAGCGGACTCTTCGGCAGGCAACGCCAATTGCGTGGCGAGTTGCTCAATAACATTATTGATGGTCAGTTTTGTTTCGACGACACCGCTTTCCATACCTTCGCGGAAACGGCCGATTGAGCGGTCTAGCAGTGTCACAAAACCGGCATGACGTTTCAGATTATTTTCATAATCTTCCAGCGTATTGAAAGGTGCGCCGCTGCTGCCATTGGCAAATGTTGGATAGAAAGTGTGAAAGCCGGAAAAATGGTTGATCGGGCGCGGATTGGTAAGCGCCAGTATTTCCGGTGTCAGCCCCTTGAGCGTGTTTTCGGTATTGCGTTTGAACACATCATAGGCAATCGCATCGACAGAGTTCAGTTTGGCACGGTCAATCTGCGTGAGTGCATCAAGGTCAGCTTTGGCTGCCGCACGCTCGCCGTCAATATAGGCATCCGTTATATAGTCGCCAAACTGGTCCGCGTAGCGCATGTCGCCGCGAAACAATGCGGTAAGCGGGTTACGCTTCAGGCTTGCTTCATCGCTGGCGGCGAACAGTTCGCGCAGCCTTTCACCCTCGCTTTGAATCTTGACGGTCATGTCATCGCCTGCGCTTTTCTGCTGCACGGATGAGCTGGCGGTTTTCGCATCGCTGGAGGCACAACCTGTAAGCGACAGGGCAGCCGCCGAAGCGAGCAGAAGAATACGGGTGGTCATGGGCTTGGGTCCTCGATGCTATTGGCTGGCAAGGGCATTAGCATGACGCTGTAACCCTGCGCAATTCGCAAAGCTGCAAAAACACCACAGCTTTCGACAAAAATGCACGATATCGTGTCATGTGCTGGTAGGCGCTATTTCCAGATTCCCTCACGGAACCATTTTGTGATAATATATTTCGTGCCCTTGATAACCGGATTACCGCTGTGCAGCGTGTCGGCATTGACTGTGCCATCGGCATTCAGGTTGTTCCAGGTTAACAGCATCCCGGTATAGGGCGGCACCTTGAAACCCGCATTGGTAAAACCTGTTTCACCGCCTTCTATAGGCTCGTTCAGATATACCATGGCGGTCCAGGTGCGCTGTCCCCCGCGATGTTTTTCCTGCTGCCAATATTCCTGGCTGACATGAAAATAGTCCTGGTGAGGCTTGAATTGCTGCCCCACATCATATCTTTGCCCCTGAATTGTTTCGCCGCGCGCGGGTTTGATGCCGAGCAGTTGACAGATGCGCTTGTCGATCGCCTTGATGAAAGGATCAAACGGGTCAACATTGCCACTATAGCTGGTGCGGAATTCCTTGTCAGGATCCTGCTTGTATAAACTGGAAGGCTGGGCGGTGCTGTCAATCATCCGCATCATCCGCATGCATTCCTGCGCATTCATGAATTCGCGAACGACAAAAGCATCGAACAGATCGCAATCGAGCTTTTCTGTACGCTGGCTTTTTTCAAGTCGCTTGGTGACTTCGCGGCTGAACTTGCTGCGTGCCTGCGCGGTGGTATCGGGGATAGTTACATAGGCCATGGCGATTACTTCAGAAATATGATTCGATTACGTCCAATCTAGTCAATAATCCGCCCGCGCACCATAACCCACTCCACTTTTTCCAGCACAGTGACGTCTTCCAGCGGATTGCCATCCACGGCAATGATATCGGCGCTGTAGCCAGGCGTGATGCGGCCGATTTCATTTTCGAGATCCATCAACTTCGCGGCCTCTGTTGTGGCGCTGGCCAGCACTTCGCGCGGCGTCATGCCAATATGCTTTATCATGAGTGCAAATTCCTCGGCATTGCGGCCATGCGGGTAAACGCCGCTGTCCGTACCAAATACGATAGGCACGCCAGCCTTTCGCATGGCGGTCGGCGCTTTGCCAAGCTGTGACAGGGTGGCGCGGATTTTCGCTTCTACGGGCGGTGTGTAAACACCCTTGCCCAATCCTTCCTGCACACCGACAAAAGCCATCAGCGTGGGGATGCAGGCAGTGCCATTCTCCTTCATCGCACGTATCGTGGCGTCATCGGCAAAGGTGCAATGCTCGATAGTGTCGACACCTGCCTTTGACGCCGCTTCAATGCCGCGCGGGCCATGCGCATGCGCGGCAACCCGCATGCCGAGCGCGTGGGCAGAACCTACAATTGCCTCCATTTCGGCGTCGGTAAAATGCTGGTCAAGCCCGCGGGCCTGCTGGCTGAGAACGCCGCCGGTTGCGGTAATCTTGATGAGGTCCGCGCCATTTTTCGATGCCTCGCGCACTGCGGCGGCGCATTCTTTGGCACCCGTACAGGCAGAACCATCTGCCAGTGCGGCATTCACCTCTGGGCGAAAACCCGATACGTCACCATGCCCGCCAATAATGGCCAGAGATGAGCCTGCGGATTGAATGCGTGGTCCAGGAATAACGCCTTTCGCCGTACCACGCCGCAACACAAACCCGACTTGCGGGGCGCTGCCCACATCGCGCACAGTGGTAAAACCGGCCAGCGCCGTCAGCCGCGCATTTTTTGCGCCGACAACCACGCCCCATTCATCGGGTTCGGTTGCCCGCCGCCAGAAATCCCCGCCTGGGTCGCCTGAAAGGTGAACATGCATGTCAATCAGGCCAGGCAGGATTGTTTTATCCGAAAGGTCTATGATCTCGCCACCATCTGGGCGTGTAATGCCGCTTGTGATGGAGACAATCGTGCCATCACGCACTGTTATTGTCGCAGGACCAGTTGCGCCGGCATCAGCATCCGCAATCAGGTTGCCGGCAAGGATGATCTGGTCCTGTGCAGCGGCGGGGACAATCACCAGCGTGAATGCCACAAGCGCGGCCCATATCTGTTTTAATGTCCGCATTCCGACTCTCCCGGTCATGTGTGAAAGGGGGATTTATGCACACCGGTATCATGTTTGCAATGCAATAGCGCCTGCATGGCCTTGCCAGTCCTATTGTTTCAGGCTTATCCTGTACATCATATCAATCAGGAGCAGGCCATGACACATGATTTGAACAGATATTCACGCGGCGCGATCGCCTTTCACTGGATTATCGCGGCGCTGGTGCTCGCGAATTACATTTTGGTGAATATTGCAGAGGACCTGGAGCGACCCGCCAAGGCGGTATATATGGACCCGCACAAGGCCATCGGTATCACCATATTGGCGCTCACTGTTTTGCGCATTATCTGGCGGCTGACACATAAACGCCCTGATGTTGCGCATGGCGTGAAGCCATGGGAGGCCATGCTTGCCAAAACCGCACATACGCTTTTCTATATATTGCTGATCGCCATTCCGCTGACCGGCTGGATGATGGTATCCGCATATGGCAGCAGCGGTGTGGACTGGTTCGGCATGTTTGAAATTCCTGCATTGCCGGTTGCGGAAAACCAGGATGTGGGCGGGCAATTGCACGATATCCACGAAATTATCGGCAAGGCGATGTTTGTGCTTATCATCCTGCATGTGCTGGGCGCACTCAAACACCAGTTTTTTGACAAGCTACCGGTGCTCGCCAAAATGGGATTGGGCAGGGCAGATGTTTAGGAAATAACAAAAGATGTTTAGGAAATAAAAAGAGGGGGCCGGAATATTCCAGCCCCCTTAAGGTGATCCCGAGGAGGGATTTCGTAAAGCTTTTGGCTTTATCCAAGCCGGAGCTTAATAGTAAAAATCGTAAATAATATCGACTATATAGCCAGTATAAATGTCAACCAGCAAGACGTCATCATAATAACGCACCCAGCGATAGTCACCATAAGCCGGCGGTAGGCGATAATATGACGGATCGTTTATCCAGTAATTGCGGGCATAAAAGCCTGAACCCAGGTAAAATCCGATACCGAAGCGCTTGTAGCGGTGGCCGCGATAGGGCGCATAATACCGGTTTGCACGGTACAGGTGGCGATTATACTTGCGGTAATTACGCCAGTTGTAGCGGCGGTCATTGCGCCAGCTGCGTTTCCATGCCTTGCGGTAATCACGCCGCGCGTCACGATAGCCACGGCGATAATCACGGCGGTCGTCGCGGTAACGGCGGTCCACGCGCCCATCACGATTGCGGTTCCAGCGGCGGTCAATTCTGCCGTCACGGTTCCGATCCCAGCGGCGATCTACGCGGCCATTGTTATTGCGGTCGTAACGCCGATCAATGCGTCCGTCACGATTGCGATCCCATTTGCGGTCTACACGGCCGTCGCGGTTGCGGTCGCCGCGTGCATTGGCACGCCGTTCGCGTTTGGCGCGCTCCACAACACGCTGCGGGGTATTGAGACCGCGGCGGTCACGGCGCACTTCACGGCGATCCTCGCGGGTTTCCGTACGGGCGCGGCGTTCCTGCCGGTTGGCACGGCGCTGCTGACGCTGCTGTGCCTTTTCACGATTGGCGCGGCGCTGCTGACGCGCTTCGCGGTCGCCACGGCGCTGACCGCGCGCTTCGCGTTTTTTGCGGCGCTCTCCCCGCGTGCGTTCTTCACGCTGCTGCGCGCTTTCGTTTAGCTGCAGCGCGAGAGCAGGGGCGTTTGCGACAATGGTATTCTGCCCTGTCTGAACGGCATTTGAGGTCTTGGCAGTGATTTCGGCAGCATCTGCCTCACCTATCGCCAGGGGTGACAATATGGTGGCGGCCATCAGGCTGACATAATATAATGGACGCATGGTCTCTACTCCTTGGGCCTGATGAAAATTTCTGTTTCCGGCCAGAAGCCGACCAGATTTCTCACGACCGTTACGTTAGTGTTGATAACGTTATAGGGATGGGTGCGTTACGCCAAACTGAACCACAGCGTTGTCTTTTGTTCATATTTAAAGCTGTTTTTATGAACACTTGCTTTTTCGCGGAAATCAGCGGTAAATGACTTATGCAAACCCAGATACTTACGCTCAATGTTGGAAAACCTGTCACTTTTCGCAGCGATGGCGAACAAAGCGCAATTGCCAAATCTCCGGTGGATTCGCCTCTCTTTCTGGCGCGTACGGGATTTGCCGGCGATCAGGTCGCCGACACGGTGCATCATGGCGGATCGGACAAGGCGCTGCACCATTACCCCTATGACCATTATGATTACTGGCGCGGACGCTTACCCGGCCATGCACTGCTGAAAGAGCCGGGCGCATTTGGCGAAAATATATCCACGACCGGTATTGTCGAAAGCGAAGCACGTATTGGTGACCGGTTCCAGTTGGGCGAGGCGCTGATAGAAATCAGCCATGGCCGCCAGCCATGCTGGAAGCTCGACCACCGTTTCGGGGTAAAGGGCAAAGACAGCGTGATGACGGATATTGTGCGCACCGGCAAATGCGGTTTTTACCACCGCGTGCTGGAGGAAGGCATGGTTGCGCCGGACAGCAAAATGGAACTGATCGAACGTGGCAATGCCGAATGGACAGTTGAACGTGTTTTCATGCTGCTGATTGGCGGGCAGGTCAGGGATGATCCAGCGGCGTTAAGGGCGCTACGCGATATGGAGCTGCTTGCCACCGTTTGGCGCGCGCGGGCGGCGAAGATTTTGGATCACCGCATTCCTGCGAAAGCAGGAATCCAGAGCGGCAAAGAATAAACGGTGGTGCATTCCGCCCTGGACTCCTGCTTTCGCAGGAGTACGGAGCAGCGGCGCGTTATTCTCCCGCCTCGCTTTCCGCCTTTTTCGCCAGCCATTCTTCCAGCCATTTGATGGTATAGTCACCATTCTGGAATTCCGGATCATCAAGCAGCTCGCGGTGGAGTGGGATGGTGGTTTTCATGCCCTCAATCACGAATTCATCGAGCGCGCGGCGCAGCCGCATCAGGCAGCCTTCGCGGTTCTTGCCATAGACGATCAGCTTGGCGATCATGCTGTCATAATAGGGCGGCACGACATAGCCGTGATACAGCCCGCTATCGACACGCACATGCATGCCGCCTGCCGGGTGATATCCGGTTACCTTGCCAGGCGAAGGCGTGAAATTTTTCGGGTCTTCGGCATTGATACGGCATTCGACCGCATGGCCGTGAAATTCGATTTCATCCTGCGTAAATGACAGCGGATGCCCGTCGGCGACGCGGATCTGCTCGCGTACCAGATCAATACCGGTGATCATTTCGGTCACAGGATGTTCGACCTGCAGCCGGGTATTCATTTCGATAAAATAAAACTCGTCATTTTCGTACAGGAACTCGATTGTCCCCGCACCGCGATACCCCATATCGGCCATGGCCTTGGCAACAGTTGCACCCATTTCTTCGCGCTGTGCATTGGAAATGACGGGGGAGGGCGCTTCTTCCAGTACTTTCTGATGGCGGCGTTGCAGCGAACAGTCGCGCTCGCCCAGATGTACGGCATGGCCATTGCCATCGCCAAATACCTGGAATTCGATATGGCGCGGATCGCCCAGATATTTTTCGATATACACGGTCGGATCGCCAAACGCGGCCTTGGCTTCATTCGATGCCTGGCTCATCAGGCTTTCCAGCTTGTCGGCGCTTTCCACCACCTGCATGCCGCGGCCACCGCCGCCCGATGCCGCCTTGACGATCACCGGATAGCCGACTTCATCGGCAATGCGCCTGCCGTCCTCGATATTGTCAATCGGTCCGGGAGAACCGGGAACGAGCGGAATGCCGAGCGCACCTGCGGTACGCTTCGCTTCCACTTTGTCGCCCATGGTGCGGATATGTTCGGGTTTGGGGCCGATCCACTTGATACCATGCGCTTCGACTATTTCGGCGAACTTGGCATTTTCCGATAGAAAGCCATAGCCTGGATGGATGGCATCGGCATGGCTGACTTCTGCGGCGGAAATGATATTCGGAATATTGAGATAACTATCGGTGGCGGGCGGCGGTCCCACACAGATCGCCTCATCGGCAAGCCGGACATGCATCGCATCTTCATCCGCCGTGGAGTGTACCGCCACGGTCTTGATGCCCATTTCATGCGCTGCGCGATGGATGCGGAGCGCGATTTCGCCGCGATTGGCTATCAATATCTTTTTGATGGTCATGCCGCGGGCTTACTCCACAATGACCAAAGGCTGGTCGAACTCGACCGGCTGTGCGTCCTCGACCAATATCTGCGCGACCTTGCCGGCCTTGGGCGCTGTAATCGGGTTCATGACTTTCATGGCCTCGACGATCAGCAGCGTATCCCCCTTGTCAACGCTATCACCGACCTTGACGAATTGTGCTGCGCCAGGTTCGGGTGACATATAGGCGGTGCCCACCATCGGTGATTTGACCGCATTTTTGGCATCCAGCGCTATGCTCGCGGCCTGATCCTCTGCGGCCTGTGTTTCTGCAGCAGAGGGAGCCGCAGCGGGCGCAGGGGCTGTCGCAGTTATGGGTGCAGCTGCTGCATGGACAACTTGTCCGCCGCCGCCCATATTGCGCGATACGCGGATCTTGCGGTCGCCATCTTCGACCTCAATTTCGGTAAGGCCGGTTTCGCCCAGCAATTCGGCGAGTTCGCGGACCAGTTTTCCGTCCACCTGCATTGTGCCTGATTTGGATGTGCTGCCCTGATTTTGCTTTGCTGCCATGAATTCCTCTTGGAGTATCGTTCGCATGGGGCGAACCGTTGCAAATGTAACATTAATGTCATGCCTATGCCCGCAAACCGGGGGGCAGGGCAATATCTTTATGCGCTAAATCTTCGCCGCCGCTTCCAGCGCCATAGCATAACCATAGGTGCCAAAGCCGCAGATAGAGCCACGTGCGACCGGCGCGATCAGGCTTTTGTGGCGAAATTCCTCGCGTGCCGCTGGATTGGAAATATGCACTTCGATCACAGGCGTTTTAATCGCCTTCACCGCATCGTGCAGTGCCACCGATGTATGCGTCAGCGCGCCGGCGTTCAGGATAACGGCATGCACGCCCGCCCCCTGTGCCTCGTGCAGCCAGTCGGTCAGATGCCCTTCATGGTTCGATTGGCGCAGGTCGATGTCGAACCCCAGTTCCTTGCCGCGATCCTCCAAACTATCGGCAATATCATCCAGCGTATCCGATCCATAAATCTCCGGCTCGCGCAGGCCGAGCAGGTTGAGATTGGGTCCGTTGAGGACGAATATGGTTTTGGTGTCGGTCATAATGCGATGCGCCCCTTTGGCTATGCTTATAACGGTTGATGCGCATAGAACAAGCGACTGCCAAATGGTTTGAATGGATTTGTTGATTGCCACTTTCAATACCAACCCCATTGTAAACAGTAGGTACAGACCCCATATTCTATTCATCGAGGCTATAACTCTATATCCCTTCGACTGAGAGACCATCGCGCTCCCGCTACGGGAGGGCGAATTGGACTTCAACAAACTTCTCCATGACCACCAAGTTGCTTTAATGAATGCGGATAAACCCGTGTCTGTCGGTGGCAGGCGAAATCGTGTCGAGGATGTTAATCACTACAGAAATTTGATCGAAACAGCACGATTGAAATTTGGAGCGGAGCCCTATCCTGTTTTAGCTTCATATACTCATGGGTCATGTCCACGGGGGCCCTGGCCTCAATAAATGGTTTCAAATTAAGGATTTTTGCATGAAGGCCGATATTGAACTGCGCACTACACCTGGAAGGGGCGAAGGGGCTTTTACGCTAAGGGCTTTTAAACCAGGCGAAATTGTTTTGGTGGGCGTATTGGAAACGCACCATATAAAAAACCATTCTCATGCATCCCAGATTGGCAAAAACGAGTTTGGCTTTCATGGTGGCCTGAGTTCCAAACTCAATCATTCCTGCGACCCCAATTGTGGCATTCGGTTGAACGCTTCGGGCGGACATAACTTCGTCGCGATGCGCGCAATGTCTCCGCATGAGGAAGCAACCTATGATTACGCTATGCGAAACTACACGATCGAACATTTCCCGAATGCGTGCTCATGCGGTAAAAAACTATGCCGAGGTTCGATAACAGGTTGGAAAGACCTCCCGCAGGCACGGAAAGATGCATATCGGGGGTTCACTGCCCCATATTTGATCGAGATGGATCACGATGCACTCGTTGCATGACAGTGGCGTGAAGCCAATGCTCTTCACACCGAGAATATAGAAACAAAAGGAAATTATCATGGCCAAATCACAGAAGAAATCAAATCGGGAAATCCGTAAGCCTAAAGCCAAGAAGGAAAAAACCAATGCGTCCAACCCTTCCACCAAAACCGGTGTCGTTCCTGGCCTTGAAAATATGAAAAGTAACCGCGGGACGTAAGGTTTGACAGCTGGGGCTTTACAGAAGGACAATTATAAATGCGTGTCAAAGCCGCTATTTGCCGTGAACAACAAGCGCTTCAGCTTGCCTTGGCAAAAAGTGAGCCGCTGGAAAGCCGCCGAAAACTGGCCGCCACAGCGGCAGCGGCTTGGGGGACGGAAGCAATAGAAGCCGAAAAGCGTGAGGCAGGCCATATAAGCTCACGCGATAAACTGGATATAGAGATTCGACGTGAATTTGCCGAAGAGACAGAAGCTGAAAAGGACAAATATACCGGTTAGGTTGCAGACAGCAGATGAATTGATTGCCTAGATAGTAACAGCCATTGGAATCATCATATATCATTATAAGAAATAGTAAAAAATAAGTGGTGTCGGGAGTGACCTGAATCATAGTGAGTGCCATGTTTCGTTCGGCACAAATAGCTGCCATCAACATATGGCAAGGTTAAATCTTGTCCAGATGAGAACCGACAGGCTAACTGATACGAACTTTCAGTATATGAGGGTTGTCATTTCATGTGCTGATCATTCACTCCCACCCTTTCGATATTGCACCGCAGCACAAAGGCAGCTATACGCGCGCCAATTGTGGCGTGCTCGCAAAGCGGCCGTCCTCCTCTTATCGATAAGCAGAATAATCATGTCCCTTCGCAATATCGCGATTATCGCGCACGTTGACCACGGCAAAACCACGCTCGTGGACGAGCTTTTCAAGCAATCCGGCACGTTCCGCGAGAATCAGCGGGTGGAAGAACGCGCAATGGATTCGAACGATCTGGAAAAAGAGCGCGGCATCACGATTCTGGCCAAATGCACCAGTGTTGAGTGGGAGAATGAAGGCGATACCACGCGCATCAACATTGTCGATACGCCAGGCCACGCCGACTTTGGCGGTGAAGTGGAGCGTATTTTGAGCATGGTCGACGGCGTTATCCTGCTGGTCGACGCTGCCGAAGGTCCGATGCCGCAGACGAAATTCGTGACCGGCAAGGCGCTTGCGCTCGGTCTCAAGCCGATTGTGGTAGTGAACAAGATTGACCGTCCCGATGGCCGTCCTGATGAAGTGCTGGACGAATGTTTTGATTTGTTTGTGAACCTGGGCGCGAATGACGAACAGCTGGACTTTCCCGTGCTCTATGCTTCAGGCCGCAATGGCTATGCGAGCGAAGATACCGAAGCGCGTGAAGGTGATTTGCAGCCATTGTTCAAGAAAATTGTCGAACATGTGCCTGCGCCAACCGTTGATAAGGACGCGCCTTTCAGCTTTCTGGTGACGCTGCTTGACCGTGATAATTTTGTCGGGCGCATCCTGACCGGCCGTATTGCGACGGGCACATTGCGCCTGAATGACCCGATCAAGGCGATGGATATTGACGGCAATATCGTCGAGCAGGGCCGCGCGACCAAGATTATGGCGTTTCGCGGACTGGACCGTGTGCCTGTCGACTTTGCCGAAGCGGGTGACATTATCTCGCTTGCCGGTCTGACCGATGCGACCGTGGCCAATACGATTGCCACGCCTGACCTGATGGAGCCGATTGCGTCGCAGCCCATTGATCCGCCGACGCTGTCGATGCGCTTTGCCGTGAATGACAGCCCGTTTGCAGGCCGCGAAGGCGATAAGGTGACAAGTCGCATGATCCGTGACCGGCTGGCCAAGGAAGCCGAGTCCAACGTCGCCATCCGCGTCACCGAAAGCGAAGACAAGGACAGTTTTGAAGTCGCGGGCCGCGGCGAATTGCAGCTGGGCGTTCTTATCGAAACCATGCGCCGTGAAGGTTTTGAGCTGGGCATTTCACGCCCGCGCGTTCTCTACCGCGAAAACGAAGCGGGTGAGCGCGAGGAGCCGTATGAAACCGTCGTGATCGACGTCGATGACGAACATAGCGGCACCGTGGTCGAGAAAATGCAGATGCGCAAAGCCGAGCTGACCGACATGCGCCCGTCCGGCACGGGCAAGACGCGTATCACGTTCTCTGCGCCATCACGCGGCCTGATCGGCTATCATGGCGAATTCCTGTCCGACACGCGCGGCACCGGCCTGATGAACCGCCTGTTTGAAAAATATGGTCCGTATAAAGGCAATATTACGGGGCGTCAGCTCGGCGTGCTGATTTCACGTACGACTGGCGAGAGTGTGGCCTATGCGCTCAATAGTCTGGAAGAGCGCGGCGAGCTGTTTATCGGTTCGAACGTGGCGATTTATGAAGGCATGATTATTGGCGAGAATGCCAAGCCCGAAGACCTTGAAGTCAACGCGATGAAATCAAAGCAGCTGACCAACTTCCGCTCGACCGGCAAGGATGATGCGATCCGCCTCACCCCGCCGCGGCTGATGAGTCTGGAACAGGCCATTGCCTATATTGACGACGATGAAATGGTTGAGGTCACGCCCAAGTCGATTCGCCTGCGCAAACGCCATCTTGACCCGAATGTGCGCAAGAAAGAAAGCCGCAAGAAAGAGGGTTAAGGGCCAGGCGCTGTTTTACGGCGTGTCGTCGTTGCTGTAAGCGCGACACATGCGTGTCTTCTTCACCCTGATTCCGCCTTCCGATATCCGGCAGCGGCTTTGCTTGCTGATGGGCGGCGTAGAGCGTGCGCGCTGGCAGTCGGATGCGCAACTGCATCTGACGGTGCGCTATATCGGGGATGTCGATGGCCGTGTCGCGGATATGCTGGTGGCGGAAACGGACCGGCTCCCATTGTCTTCGATAGAAGCGCGGCTGGACGGCATGGGCCAGTTTTCACGTGGCGATCATGTGCAACAACTATGGGCAGGTGTTTCCCCGGCAGAGCCGCTTGTGCGTCTGCACCGGCAAATCGAACGCATCTGTGTGTCCGCCGGGCTGGAGCCGGATGGCCGTAAATATGTACCGCATATCACACTCGCACGCCTGCCGCGCAGTGCGGGATCGCCCGCGCAGTTCATGGAGGCACATATGGGCCTTACGAGCGCGCCATTTACGTTTGACCGGCTGGTGCTGATGCAAAGCCATTTGCGCGACCAGGGCAGCCTTTATGTACCAGTGGCCGAGTGGGAAATGTGACCTGGCACGTTAACTGCAATTTCCGATTTCGCGGGAATGGCTGTGGAGAGGGCTGGCACAATGCTGTGACAACCTTACGCACCCCAGCTTTCCTAACGTACCCTGGCTCCTTCTCACGCCACCCCAGCGCAGGCTGGGGTCCAGCTAACGTGCGGGGGCACACATTGATGCGGAGCCTGTCAAAGAGACGCCTGCCAACAGCTGCCCGCCCATTACCATATGATAACTTATCTGGTTTCAGCTTTCGCTGGAATGACGCTTTCGCTTATTTTGACCTGTACCGGTTCTATCCGTCAGGGCGTGGCTGCAGGAACCGCTGCTTGCGGGATCGCATAGCTGACCGATGCATCGGGACCCAGCGGGATGCCGAGATAGACCCACAGCACCAGCAGCAATGTGCCGCTGATGAGCAGCCAGATTGCGTACGGGATCATCATCGCGGTCAGGCTGCCCAGCCCGAAATCCTTTTGCCAACGCTGTGCGAACACAAGTATCAGCGGGAAATAGACCATCAGCGGCGTGATGATATTGGTCGCGCTGTCGCCGACACGGTAGGCGGCGGTTGCGCCTTCGGGGCTAACGCCCAATAGCATCAGCATCGGCACCAGCACCGGTGCCAGCAGCGCCCATTTCGCGCTGGCCGAGCCCACGAACAGGTTGAGCAGGCCGGAGAAGAGCACGATCAGACCGAGCACAAGCGGTAGCGGCAATCCGGTGGATTCAATACCCGCTGCGCCGTGCACCGCAGTGATCAGGCCGAGGTTCGACCAACCGAACATCGCCACGAAATGCGCAGCGGCAAAGGCGAGCACGAGATAGTAACCCATGTCCTTCATCGATTCCGCCATCATTTCGACAAGGTCGCGGTGATTGTTGATGGTTCCGGCGGCCTTGCCATAGGCCCAGCCGCACGCAAGGAACAACACAAAGAAACCGGCGACAAGTGACGAATAAAATGGACGCAATGTCGTGTGGACCGAACAGTCACCGCTGGCAATGGTGCCCGGCGGACAGGCTTCCTCATTAATCAGCGGCGTGCCGGGCGCAAGCGTCATGATGGCCCAGAGCGCGACGACACCGAGTGCCGCAAGCCCGGCATATTTCAGCCCGCGTTTCTGCGCGTCTGTCAGGCCTTCGTCTTCATTTTCATAATTTTTGGCCATGTCGCCTTCGGCTTTCCATTTGCCCAGGCGCGGCTCTATCACCTTGTCCGTGACATACCAGATAATCGGCAGGTAGATGGCGGTCATCGCGGCAATAAAATACCAGTTGCCGGCGATGTTCATCGTCCAGCTCGGGTCCAGCGCGCTAACATTCACCGCTTCCTCGGTAATACCGAACAGCAATGCATCAAGCTGTCCCGGTGAAACATTGGCGGAAAAACCGCCCGACACACCGGCAAATGCCGCAGCGATCCCGGCGAGAGGGTGCCGGCCTGCGGCGGCGAACAGCAATCCGGCAAGCGGGATCAGCACGACATAGCCTGCATCCGCCGCATGGTTGCCGATCATCGCGACCAGCGCAACCACTGGCGTGAGGAGCGATATTGGCGCGCTTTTCACCGCAGCACGCATGCCGCTTGCAAAAAAGCCCGACCGTTCGGCCACGCCCGCACCCAGCATCACGACGAGCACATAGCCAAGCGGATGGAAATGGGTGAATGTCTTGGGCATTTCGACCCAGAGTTTCTGGATATTTTCAGGTGCCAGCAGGCTGACCGATTTGATGACCAGCGCCTTGCCGTCTTCACCCAGCTCAGTGGGGTGCAGCGCCGAAGCGCCCATGGCCGCCGCGATAATGGAAATCACGACCAGTGCGATGATCAGGTAGAGGAAGATGAACACCGGATCGGGAAGCTTGTTGCCCGTCCGTTCAACCCAGGCCAGAAACCCTGTTGTCTTGGGGCCATTTGCGCCCATATCTGCTGTATCTGCCATATACCTCTTCCCGAATTATGATTTTTTCAGGAAATCTTAGCGTAAGTTTCAAAAACCGCAATGGGGCATATATGATGGTGGGAATAGGCCTTAGGCGCTTTGGATATAGTCCCGCATGGCTGCGGCTTCGCTTTCGATTTTGTCTATGCGGTATTTGACAAGGTCGCCAATCGACACGAAACCAACCAGCGTGTCGCCATCGACCACAGGCAGATGGCGGATACGCCGCTTGCTCATGAGTGACAATGCGGAGAGTGCTGTCGCATCGGACGCGATCGTTATGGCAGGTGCGGTCATGACATTGGAAACCGGTGTATCCAGCACGCTGGCCCCGTCGCTTTGCAGGCAGTAGATAACATCGCGTTCGGAAAATATACCCGCGACCTTGCCATCGGCCATTACCGGCAGTGCGCCGATGCGCTTTTCGGACAGCATCGCGATGGCATCCATGACGCTGTCATCTCCGTGGCATGTAAAAACTTCGCCAGAGCGATTTTCCAAAATTTTGGCAACTGTCATGGTTTTCCTCCGCTTAATGGATCGATTATGTCCGATTCTTTTTGTTTGTACAGATAAATGTAACACAAAATATACGGCCCGTCATTCGGCCGGGCTTGATGCCGCGCATAAAAGCGTCCAATAGATTTCCATGCCCGGTCCATCCAATCTTGACGATCCCGATTATGCCCGTTTCGCCTGGGCGCGTTATCGCCGCCTTATGTGGTTTATGGCGCTTATCACGCTGGCTGTTGTGGTGATTGCCCTGGGCATCATGTTTGCGTTGCATGGCTGGGTGTCCATCCATTTATATATCGCAACTGCATTGGCTGTCGCGGCGGCGATGCTTCTGACGGCGGCGTTAATGGGGCTGGTATTCCTGTCCAGCGGGACAGGCCATGACGAGGCTGTGGAAGACGAAATTTCAAGGGAAATATATGGCGATGACCAAAAGTGACCATATTGGCGTAAAACCTGCGCTGACATCGCGCGAGGACCCGATCCTGCGCGTTGTGCCGGGGCCTGCTGATATCAATTCCAATGGCCATATTTTTGGTGGCTGGGTGCTGAGCCAGATGGACACAGCGGCGGGCATTGTTGCCGGGCGCACAACGCAGGGCGCGACCGCCACCGTGGCCATTGATGCAATGGAATTTATCGCGCCCATCCTGCTGCGTGATGTCATCTCGGTCTATGCCGAGGTGGAACGGATCGGCCGCACGTCGCTCGCGATCCGCATCGATGTAATCGCTACACGGTCGCGCGGGGCAGAGGAAGTGCGCGTTACAAGCGGCCTGTTCACTTTCGTGGCGCTGGACGAAAACCACCGGCCCAGGGTCATTGACAAGAGCAACCTGCCCGAGGGTATAAAAGGGGTCTAATCCTCCTCCACTTCATAGCTGCGATAGCGCAATTTGCGCTCGTCGTTTGCCGGGACAGTCACGCGCCATATTGTGCGGCCATTCTTCCTGAATGTCTTGCCCTTGAATTTTTTGAGTGTTTCCTCCTCATTCGGATTGAACCGGACTTCGAATGTTACCGGGAAATCATTGGCGTTCTTGACGGTGATGACATGGCTTTCCCAGTTTTTGCCGTCCTTGTCGCCATAATCATGGTCAATGGTGACATTGCTCGCCCCGCCCAGCGCCAGCTCGATTTCCTCGCTGACCGCCTTGTCATTCATTGAGGCTTGACCGACCAGCTGGCGCTGGCCCAGCACGCGCTGGAAGAAGGCGAATTGCCCGGAAGGCATGGGTTCGCCCAATCCGGATGTCTCTTCATTTTGTATGACGAAAAGTCGTTCGATATCACCTTCGTCGCTGCTGTCCGAAAAAGTGGAGCGGTAGATAATCTCGCCCTCAACCTGTTTTTTCGACAGGAATGCGACCTGTTTCTGGCTTTGCGCCGCCACGGTCACCGGAAACGGGATACGGTAAAGTTTAAGGTCACCCAGCTCCTCGCGCTGCGCGATCCTTGATCCGGTCACCACAATGAATTGACCTGCATCCTCCGATTCCATCATACGCATGGCGATTGGTGCGGGTGCCGCCAAGGGCGGCGGAGGCGGGGGTGGTGGGATGGCACCCATCACGGCGCGGCCAAGGCCGCTGGTGGTTGTGCCATAAGGCCAGCAGCTGAACGCTATGTCGATATCATCCTCGCTATAGGGACCGGCGGTTTCAATATCCTCATCCTCGCCGTTTTCGACCCGGTTGACTGTCCCGGCTATGGCATTGGCGCTCGCATTCACAAAGCTGGTATCATCCGCGCTGGCCATGGTCATCCAGCCGAGCAGGTCGATCCGGTCACCTTGCGCATTCAGCTCCGCCACATAATTTGCCTGCCAGTCAAAATTGCTGGCAAGATAGGTGAGGGTAACCTGCATGCGCCCGCCCGGCTGATCCCCCATGGCCACCGATAGCGTGGGTTTGGCGGTCAGGCCGCGCGGTACAGAAGGAAACAACAGAGTCTGATCCAGTCCTGTGCAGTAAAGCGATTCAAATCCCGCCGCTGTCTGCAATATGACACGGTCGGGGTCGGAGCGGATTGTGCCGCTTTCCTCGGTGGCCTCGCCTGTCGCCGGGTTGGTGCGGCGGATGGTCACGCGCTGTCCGGTAAAGGCATCGAGCAGCCCGCGCTGTGACAGTAGCCGTGCATCGCGGTTTTTCTCTTCAATGCCGATGCCGCTAACCAGCGCGCTTTGCGGAATTATGCCGCTGGCCACGCCTTCAAAGCGAAGCGTGACAGGTCCTGCTGGCAAATCGATTTCGCGTGTTTCGGTGATGAGCGCGAAGCCTTGGAGATAGCCCAGCTCCAGCGGGTTTTCCGGATCGGCATTGGGGTCGCGATATATCGACACTTCCACAGCATCGGGGCCTGCGGATGTCACGATCGCATCATCTGTACCCTGCGCCAGAGCGGGGAAGCCCATAGTGACCGGCAATATTGCCAAAAGAGAGAGAAAGATGCGCATTGAACGGCCTTACCAGCGCGTGTCGTATGTAACTTTCAGTACGGTTTCTCCGTTGGCAGGCACGGGTACCTGCCACACGCGGGTGTCGGCGGTCCGCTGCTTGCCGGGAATGCTTTCGCTGGGGATGCGCGTGTCGTTCCAGTAATAATAGCGTTTCAGCCCCATCTGCGCGACATCGACCGTGACCGGTTGCGACTTCGCATTGGTCACCTTGTAATGCATCACGGTGCGCCAAAAGCTTTTCTGACGGTCCACAGTAACTGTCTCACTGCTTCCATCTTCGCGGCTGATGCGGTAACGCGCGGTGGTTTCCCATTCGCCCGGCGTAATCTGGTCGCGGCTGACCATGACGGGCTGGACTTTTACGTCGAACGCCTCACCCGTTTTTAGCGCAAGGTCACTGCCGCCCGGTGTGTGGGCAATCCCGTTTTCGCCGATAAACTGCGCCTGACCGCGCTGGTCACGCATATAGACGCGCACTGTACCGGCGGGCAGCGCATCGCCCAGACCACCTTCGCGAGAAGTCGAAAATTTGAGCACTGTGTCGGCGCTCTGCGCCTCATCGCTTCTGCCCATCCAGCGGTTGGTGAACTGATAGCCCTTGGAAGCAGGCGAGCCCGCTACATCAAGGAAACTTACCTGTTTCTGCTGCGCATTGGCGATGGTGGTGCGTTTGGCAAGTGGGTAGATATAAAAATCCGCCAGCGCTTCGGCAGAGCCGCTTTCTGTCCCTGCATTATTGCCGCGCGGCTGGTTCCTGCGGCGGTTCCGGTTGTTGAAACGGTTTTGCTGTGCCTGCGCGACTTCGCCCGCGACGAGCAATGTCTTGGCGTTATGGAATGTCGTGCCGGTATTGTTGCGCAGCGTGATCCAGCCCTGCACGTCAATGCTGCCTTGTCCTTCATCGAACAGCGCGACATAATCGGCGTTCCAGCCCAGTCCGCGGGAGAGGTAACTGAGCGTGAGCGGGCGTGTGCCGGCGCGGCGCGAATCCACCGTCACCGACAATGTCGGTTTGGCGCGCAGATTGGGCGGTATCCGGTCAAAAATAACCCGCACCGGCAGGCCGTCATCGCGCAGTACCTCGATACGGTTGCCGATCTGCATCACCACACCGCCATTAACGGCGAGTATTTTTGCGCGTTCCCGCGTCTCTGCGCCAGTTGCAGGGTTGGTGCGCAACAACGTCACCTGCTGCCCCACGGCTTTTTGCATTAACGATGCTGGTGACAACAGGTCAAAATCGAAATTCTGTTCCATGATGTCAAAGCCCGTACCGCCCAGAGTAACGGTTTCGGGCCGGATCTGCGCGGAAACATCGGGAAAAGGGATGCGGGTGACAGAGGCGGGCACATTTATCTGCCGCACGTCCTGCACAAGCGCCAGATTGCCGTTATAGATGGTGACGGAGACATCGCCCTGTGCGGTGCTATTAGGGTCATCAGCGGCAGTTTGTGCAATGGCAGTGCCAGCCAGGCCCCATGCAAGACATGCAAGAATGGATAAGGATATACTATAGGCGCGCATCGTTCATCTCCCTCTATTGCAAGGAGATGATGCTGCATTTTACCCGTTTTGAACAGAGAAATCTTGTGGGGAGAAGTTTTTGGAATCCATCCCTATCAGGCAAGTATACCCCAGTTCCGCTCAGGCTGAGCTTGTCGAAGCCTCGTGGCGGCACCCTTCGACAGGCTCAGGGTGAGCGGAGAAGCAATTACTTGCTCAAAAGGGATAACTACAGAAGTTTTTCAGGCGGCCTTGAACACAAGGCGCTGATGCCTACTCCGCGGCGACCGCCGGTTTGTCGTCATCCGCCTTGTCGGTTTTGCGGGTGCGGGTCCGTTTCGGTTTTTCCTGTGCCTCATCACCGCTGCCAATAGCAGGTGGCAGCGCCGCCATGTCGATAGAAGCATCGGCAGCCTCTTTCGGCTTGCGGGTGCGGCGCACTTTCGGTTTTTCCTC
This sequence comes from uncultured Sphingomonadaceae bacterium, assembly GCA_947497085.1. Classification (GTDB taxonomy): domain Bacteria; phylum Pseudomonadota; class Alphaproteobacteria; order Sphingomonadales; family Sphingomonadaceae; genus Alg239-R122. The sequence continues at coordinate 146,107 of CANMFE010000002.1, read as the reverse complement.
GTTTTCGCTGGCATTGCTGTCCGCATGGTCAGCTTCAACCGGCGTACGCCGGGTATTGCGCCGTGGTGGACGGCGATCATTCTGCTCATCACCGCGACTGTCTTCGTCAGATTCGCCGCCGCGTTTTTCATTCTGCGCGGCGCGCTCTGCCTCACGCTTGGCACGCTCTTCTTCCTGTCTGGCCTTGCTGTCGGCCAGCACGCGGAAATAATGATCGGCAAACTGCAGATAATATTCGGAGTTGACGCCATCGTCATTCATCGCGGCATCATTGGCCAGCTTCTTGTATTTTTCCAGCATCTGGGCAGCGTTGCCGCGTGCCCGGCTATCGATCCTGTTGGCCGTATCCATTCCGCCACGATTGCTTGGGCCGCGATTATTGTTGCGGCTGCGGCGGCGGTTATTTTGTCCGCGGTTATTGCTCAATTTTGTCATTCCTTACATGTCTGACATGAGTTTCGCCCGCTCTCATGGAGAAGCCATGCGGTGCAGAGCGTGTCCAATTTTGGCAGGAACAAGATCCAAAAGATGGGGATTTCGTGCATCCATCCTTGATCTTCTCTTTAAAGCCGTAGCGAGAGTTTACATGCTTGCCAAGCAAAAACTGGATATTGGCAGTGGATAACGTGTTAAAATGCTGATTAATTTGTAATAACTGCACGCGGATGCCCCGCCAGGTCAAGGTGTATTTTGGTGTCCAGACCGTATTCGAGGGCAATTGCAGTGACCATTTCGGCCTGCATAGCCCCGATTTCAAATATTACCGGGGCATTTTGCGCGCGCAATTTGTCCAGAACAGGCATCAGCAGGCGATAGTCATCCAGCCCTGCCTCACCGGCAAAAAGGGCGTCATGCGGTTCATAATCGCGCACATTGGGAGCTAAGTCGGCCCCCGTTTCAACATAGGGCGGGTTGCACAGGATAAGATCAAACGGCGCGCCCAGTTTGTCCGTCCAGCCCTGACTGCGCCAGTCAAGCTGATGAAATTTCGTGCGGCCCGCCAGGCCCAGCTGCCTCGCATTGTGCCGTGCCACCTCCAGTGCCGCCGCACTCTGGTCGATGCCGGTGCCGCGCGCATCGCCCCAATGCGACAAAGCAGCGAGCAGCAAGGCACCTGACCCTGTGCCAAGGTCCAATATGCGCATGGGCGGCGTATCTTTAAATTCCCCAATGGCGGCTTCGATCAATGTCTCGCTGTCTGCGCGGGGGATCAGCACATCGGGCGTGACGACAAAGTCCAATCCCCAGAATTCCTGATGCCCGGTGATATAGGCAATGGGTTCATGCGCGATACGGCGCTCCAGCAAAGTTTGAAATTCATGCGGAGTTTCGCCGTGCATATGGTTTAGCAGCAATGCCGAGCGACTGATGTCCAGCGTGTGCGCCATCAGCAGCTCTGCATCGAGGCGCGGTGTGTCGCTGATGTCGTCCAGCTGCTGTGCGGCCTTGCGAATGGCCTCTGCTACACTCACGCCCCGTCCATATTCGCGAGCTTGGCAGCTTGATCTTCCGCCGTCAGTGCGTCAACCAGTTCACCCAGACCCGGACCTTCAAGTATCTCCGCCAGCCGGTGCAGCGTCAGGTTGATGCGGTGATCGGTCACGCGGCCCTGCGGGAAGTTATAGGTGCGGATGCGTTCGGACCGGTCACCGCTGCCGACCATGGATTTGCGTGCATCGGCCTGTTCGCTCGCTGCCGCTTCGCGCTCCTGTTCATATAACCGCGCGGCGAGCACTTTCATCGCCTGTGCCTTGTTCTTGTGCTGTGATTTGCCGTCCTGGCACTGTACGACAAGCCCGGTGGGCAGGTGGGTGATACGGATCGCGCTGTCGGTCTTGTTGACGTGTTGTCCGCCTGCACCGCTCGCGCGGTAAGTATCGATACGCAGGTCTTCCTGATTTATCTGGACATCGACTTCATCGGGTTCGGGTAATACAGCCACGGTTGCCGCCGATGTATGGATGCGGCCGCCGCTTTCGGTTTCGGGGACGCGCTGCACACGGTGCACGCCGCTTTCCCATTTGAGCCGTCCAAACACATTGGCACCGCGCACTGACATCACAACTTCCTTGAAGCCGCCAACATCGGACGCATTGGCGGACACCATCTCGGTGCTCCAGCCATTTTCCTCGGCAAAGCGCTGATACATGCGGGCCAGGTCGCCCGCGAACAGCGCGGCTTCATCGCCGCCGGTTCCGGCGCGGATTTCGAGCATGGCAGGGCGCGCATCGGCGCTGTCTTTCGGCAGCAGTTGCAGCGCCAATGCCTTTTCTGCCTCAGGCAATGTGCTGCGGATCTCGGCGGCTTCCTCTTCGGCCATTTCCCTGATTTCCGCGTCCTGATCCTTCTCATCAATCAGGCCCTGCAGCACTTCCAGCTCGGCCCGCAGGCGGCGGACATGTGCGGCGGCCTTGGCCACGGGTTCGACTTCGGCATATTCTTTCGACACCGCGACAAACGCATCACTGTCCAGCTCACCACTGGCCATTTTGGCCTGCAATTCGTCAAAACGCGCCTCGATCTGCGCGATACGTTCGGCGGAAATGGTGGTCATTGTACGCGCGATACTTTCCGGGCGATGTCTTCCAGCGCGACTTCACTTTGTGTGCCGGCGGCCAGGTCCTTGACTGCTGCCTTCCCATTGGCCAATTCGTCATCGCCGATAATGACCGCGAAGCTTGCGCCCGCGTCATTCGCTTTTTTCATGCGCTTTTTCATATTGCCGCGATAGGCCATGTCCGCGGTGACGCCATGCCTGCGCAGATCGGCAATAATACCGTTTGCTGCCATTTCTGCTGCTTCGCCCAATGGTATCACGACGGCATCAACTGCGAGCGCTTCCCTTTCACCGACCAGCATCGCCAGCCGTTCAATGCCCGCTGCCCAGCCTACAGATGGCGTATGTGGTCCGCCCAGCGCCTCGACCAGCCCGTCATAGCGGCCACCGCCCAGTACGGTGCCCTGTGCGCCCAGCCGGTCGGTGATGAACTCGAATGCCGTGTGGCGGTAATAATCAAAACCGCGTACCAACCGCGCATTGCGGGTCCAGGCCACACCGGCGGCATCCAGACCGGCGGTGACCTTATCAAAGAAAATGCGCGCTTCGTCCGTCAGGCTGTCATCAATAATCGGCGCTTCGTCGACAATCGGGCGGTCACGCTGATCCTTGCTGTCCAATATGCGCAGCGGATTTACATCCAGCCGGGTCTGGCTATCCTCGGACAGGTCGCCGCGATGCTTTTCAAAATGCGCGACCAGCGCTTCGCGCCACGCAGCGCGGCTTTCCGGATCGCCGAGTGTGTTGAGGTGCAGCGTGACACCGTCATCAATGCCCAGCTCCTTAAGCAGCTGGTCGGCCATGACCAGCAATTCGACATCGGCGGCAGGTTCGCCTGCGCCCAGTATCTCGGCGTCAATCTGGTGAAATTGGCGGTAACGGCCCTTTTGCGGGCGTTCATAGCGAAACAGGGGACCATGTGTGGCCAGTTTGAGCGGCGCGTGCTGCTGCCACCCGTTTGTAAGATATGCGCGTACAACCCCTGCCGTGAATTCGGGGCGAAGGGTCAATGAATCCCCGCTGCGATCGTCGAATGTGTACATTTCCTTCGATACGACATCGGTGGTCTCGCCCAGCGAGCGCGCAAACACTGCCGTCGGTTCGAACACCGGCATTTCGGCGCGGCGGAAATTATAGAGCCGCCTTACACGTTCAAACGTATCGACGACATGGCCGAAGGCCTCCTGCTCGGGGCCGAAAATATCCTGTGTGCCGCGCACGGGTTTGGGCGTGTTTATCTTGCTCATAGGAAAGCGCCTTTAGCGGGTTTTTTGAAGAATCCAAATATGCATGGCGAATTATTTATACGCTGGTCCGTGCGACTTCCCCCTTTCGCAGGTGCAGCATTTTGGCTATGTGGCACGAAAGATTCTCTCATTTGATTCACTGAAAGACACAATTCCCATGAACATCAACGCAATCCCCATCGGCGATAATCCACCCGAAAGCCTGAATGTCATTATCGAAGTGCCCGTTGGCGGCGAACCTGTGAAATACGAATTCGACAAGGAATCGGGCGCGCTGTTTGTCGATCGCATCCTGCACACGCCGATGCGCTATCCAGCCAATTACGGCTTTATCCCGCACACGCTGTCGCCTGATGGCGATCCGCTTGATGCATTAGTAGTGGCGCGTTCACCCTTTATGCCAGGCTGTGTCGTCCGCTGCCGTCCGATTGCGGTGCTCAACCTGGAAGACGAGCATGGCGGTGATGAAAAACTGCTCTGCGTGCCGATTGACGCGACTTTCCCTTATTACCGCAAGATTGGCGAGGGGAATGACCTGCCCGAAATCGTGATGCAGCAGATCGAGCATTTTTTCACGCATTACAAAGACCTGGAAAAGGAAAAATGGGTCCGCGTCGGCAAATGGGGCGATGCAGAAGACGCCAAGAAAGTTGTGCTGGAAGCGATCGAACTGGCCAAAAAGAGCAAGTAAAGCCGCTGGTATGAAGAATATAGCCATCCTGACACTTGTCTCATTGTCGCTGGCTGCCTGCGCCACGCCGGAAACGCGTGTGCGCTCGGCATTGATGGATGCAGGGCTGTCCAAATCTGTGGCAGCGTGTATGGCCGAGCGGATGGTGGACCGCCTGTCGCTGATGCAGCTAAACAAGTTTAACGGCCTCAAAAAACTTAAAGGCCGTGATGCTGGTGATATCAGCATCAATGAATTTGTAAAACGCACCAAGGCGTTGCAGGACCCGGAGATATTGGGCGTGGTCAGCTCTTCGGGTGTGATCTGCGCAGTGCGATCATAAAGCCTGTCACAAGGTCCGTGTCTGCGCTGCATTCCATGCATTTGGCCCCTTCCATTTATCCGCCGCCTATGCTTTAGCTTGGCACCAACAGATGGACTCGCATCAGGTTATTTCAGAAAGGTGAATTCCCTCCCATGAACATCCATGAATATCAGGCAAAAGAACTGCTCGCGAAATATGGCATTGGCATCCCCACTGGCTATGCGGCCATGAGCGTCGAGGAAGCAGTGGAAGCTGCCGAAAAACTGCCTGGCCCGCTTTATGTCGTGAAGTCACAGATTCATGCCGGTGGCCGCGGCAAGGGCAAATTCAAGGAACTGGATGCGGATGCCAAGGGCGGTGTGCGCCTTGCCAAATCGGTAGATGATGTGCGCAGCGACGCGACCGACATGCTCGGCAACACGCTGGTGACGATCCAGACTGGGGATGCGGGCAAGCAGGTAAACCGGCTCTATGTGACCGATGGGGTCGATATCGAAAGCGAATATTATCTGTCCATGCTGGTGGACCGTGCCACGGGCCGTGTGTCGATGATTATTTCGACCGAAGGCGGCATGGATATCGAGGCAGTGGCGCATGACACGCCCGAAAAAATCACCACCATAACAATTGATCCGGCGCAGGGTTTCATGCCGCACCATGGCCGCGCGGCGGCATTTGCGCTGAAATTGGACGGTGCGCTCAACAAGGCGTGCCAGAAGCTAACGAAGCAGCTTTACACCGCGTTTATGGACCTTGACTGCGAGATGCTGGAAATCAATCCGCTGGTCGAAACGAAAGACGGCCAACTGCTGGTGCTTGATACCAAGATGTCATTTGATGGCAACGCATTGTTCCGTCATCCCGATGTCGAAGCATTGCGTGACGAGACCGAGGAAGACCCAGCCGAAGTTGAAGCCAGCAAATATGATCTTGCCTATATCAAGCTCGACGGCAATATCGGCTGTATGGTGAACGGTGCGGGCCTTGCCATGGCGACAATGGACATCATTAAGCTGAACGGTGCATTCCCGGCCAACTTCCTCGATGTGGGCGGCGGTGCGACCACCGAAAAAGTGACCGCAGCGTTCAAAATCATTCTTGCTGACCCTGCGGTGGAAGGCATTCTCGTCAACATCTTTGGCGGCATCATGCGCTGTGACACCATCGCGGAGGGCATTGTTGCGGCGGCAAAGGAAGTCGATCTTGACGTACCGCTGGTTGTCCGACTGGAAGGTACAAATGTTGCCAAGGGCAAGGAAATACTCGACAATAGTGGCCTGCCTATCGTCAGCGCGGCGGATCTGGGTGATGCAGCACAGAAAATCGTCGCACAGGTGAAAGAGGCGGCGTAATCGCAATTTCGTCATTCCCGCGAAAACGGGAATTCAGCTCCTGCCATTGCGGTTACGCGAAAACACCGGAGTTGGTTTCCTGCTTTCGCAGGAATGACATACATATTATGTGCGGCCTAGCTCACTTGACGTTAACGTGAACGTTAACTATAAGCGCCGCAGAAATTCCGGGCATCTGCCCACCTCCGCTCAGGCTTGAGCTGTCGAAGCCGGGCGGCAAAACCCTTTAAGGCTCACTGGTGAGCGGGTAAAGGGATGGATGGAAACGAGAAGGAGCCATTTATGAAAATCCTGGTGCCCGTCAAAAGGGTGATTGATTATAACGTCAAACCGCGCGTCAAATCGGACGGTAGCGGTGTTGATCTCGCCAATGTGAAAATGTCGATGAACCCGTTTGACGAAATCGCGGTTGAGGAGGCCATCCGCCTGAAAGAAGCGGGCAAGGCTGAAGAAATCATTGCCGTTTCGATCGGCCCCGCAAAGGCGCAGGAAACGCTGCGCACCGCGCTCGCCATGGGCGCGGACCGTGCGATCCTGATCCAGACCGACGATGAAGTCGAGCCGCTGGGCGTGGCAAAGCTGCTCGCCAAGGTTGCCGAAGAAGAGGCTCCGGGTCTTGTCGTGATGGGCAAGCAGGCGATTGACGACGATAGCAACCAGACCGGCCAGATGCTGGGCGCGTTGCTCGGCTGGGGCCAGGCGACATTTGCCAACACGGTGGAAGTTGACGGTGACAGCGCCACAGTGAAGCGTGAGATTGATGGCGGCCTGCAGACGGTAAAGGTCAAGACGCCCGCGATCATCACCACTGACCTGCGTTTGAACGAGCCGCGCTATGCGTCGCTGCCAAACATTATGAAGGCGAAGAAAAAGCCGATGGATACGAAATCGCCCGCCGATTACGGTGTGGATATCGCGCCCCGGCTCACCACCACTAACGTTTCCGAGCCGCCTGTGCGCAGCGCGGGCATCAAGGTGGAAGATGTGGATGCGCTGGTCGCGAAACTTAAAGAAATGGGAGCGGCATGATGAAGACTCTTGTTTGGGTAGAACACGACAATAGTGAAATGAAAGACGCAACACTGGCCGCGGTGACCGCTGCGGGCCAGATGGGTGAAGTGCATGCCATCGTCGCTGGTTCCGGCTGTAGCGCGGTTGCTGACCAGGCGGCGAAAGTCGCGGGCGTGGCGACAGTGCACGTTGCCGATGATGCGGCCTATGCACATGCGCTGGCGGAAAATGTCGCGCCGCTTATCGCGGACCTGATGGGCAGCCATGATGCGTTTCTCGCACCTGCCACCACCACCGGCAAGAATATCGCGCCGCGTGTCGCAGCTTTGCTCGACGTGATGCAGATTTCCGACATCCTTTCGGTTGAGGGTGACAAGACGTTCACGCGGCCGATTTATGCGGGCAACGCGATTGCCACTGTGCAATCGAGCGATGAGAAGCTGGTCATCACCGTGCGCGGCACCGCGTTTGACAAGGCGGCCACCGAAGGCGGCAGCGCCGCTGTCGAGGCAGTATCGGGTCCGACAGATGCAGGGCTGTCCGAATTTGTCAGCGAGGAAATTGCCGAAAGCGAACGCCCTGAGCTGACATCGGCAAAAGTCATCGTATCAGGCGGCCGTGCGCTGGGCAGCGCGGAGAAGTTCGAGGAAGTCATCACGCCTCTCGCCGACAAGCTGGGCGCGGGTATCGGCGCATCACGCGCTGCGGTGGACGCAGGCTATGTGCCGAACGACTATCAGGTCGGCCAGACGGGCAAGATTGTCGCTCCCGAAATCTATATCGCCATCGGCATTTCCGGCGCGATCCAGCACCTTGCCGGCATGAAGGACAGCAAAACCATCATTGCCATCAACAAGGATGAAGACGCTCCGATTTTCCAGGTCGCCGATCTGGGTCTCGTGGCCGATCTGTTTGATGCCGTGCCGGAGCTGACTTCGAAGCTCTAAGGCGTGTCGTTCAAACTGTGCTTTGAACGAGGTTGAAATCAGGAAAGCCCCTGCATTGTATTGCGGGGGCTTTTATTTACTTTATTATGGCCAATTTAAGGACTCCATTGTGACTTCCTTTGCACCTCGATAACCAAGAAGCGCAGCAGTGAAATCTGTATTTTTCTCATTAACTTTCTTCTGTGCCAGAATTTGGGCCTTTCCAGCATAGTCCAGAAATAGCTCTGTGATTTTTCGATCTACATTAAGTATTGTTTCGCGGTCATTGCAAAATTTGTAGTGATGAGCCCATCCCTTGGCCATACCGGAAATCTTGTTCAATGTTCGGGGGATGCTATAATCTTGATTGAAGTCTTCAGGACTTTCGGCACTTCGCATAGTCTGAATGGATTTTGCCGCCACTTCTCTTGCTCTTTTTACAATACTCCTGCGAGCAGTTGGGACAGGGCGAATATTTCCTTTGAAAAACTCGATCCCCAAATATTGAAACTTTTGATCTATTGGAATGGGTACGGAACTTGATTTCTCGAGTGAGAACTCCATCCCCGTGGGAAGTAGCTTTTTTGCTTTTCTAAACCTAGCAGAGGCAGCTGCCCCGTTGGGTGCCAGTATAATGATATCGTCAACGTATCGAATACACGCACAGTCGCCTTGGTTCATTTGCTTATCAAATTCAGCAAGTATGAGATTACCTAAAAATGGCGACAGGCAAACACCTTGGCCAACCCCAATGTCATCATAAGGAAAATCATCTTTATGTTGCCAAAGTGAGGCGCTGTTCTCAAGATCTACCGAAATTGCACTTTCAAATAGCCTCAAAAATTTGGCATCATCAGTGAATTGAGAGATCAAGGTTAGGCAGTCCGACTTTCGAATCTGTGTAAAAAAGCCCTTAATATCTGCAACCATGATATGGGTAGCCCCATCACCAATCTTGTTGAGCAACGCATCGATTGCCGCCGGAACACCTGCAAGTTTTTCACCATCACGTTTCGGAACACCGCCGAAACTGAGCGGTTGAAAAGCCAATTTTTCTATGTCGGGGTCGGATACCAAAGCATCCAATATTGTTCGCTGAACAATCCTGTCTTTGACTTTCGGTATTACAATTGGTCGAATTTTTCCCGGCTTACCATCTTTTGTGATGGCAAGGCCTCGGGCTTTAGCAAATTGATACGAACCGTAGTTTATCTGACCTGCAATTGAGCGAATCTTAGTCTGATCGCTCTCCAAAAAATTGGCAATTTCGTCAATCACATAGGGTGAAGTCGATCGCCTGCCATTTGCACGGATTGTTTGCCATGCTTTCTGCAGCTTTGTTGGTCGACGGACGAATTTTTGAAATTTACTAGCCATTTGTGTGGGCCCTCGCTCTTACATCCCCCATCCACAACTGCGCTATCCTCTTTGAAACCGGAACGAATCCTGTTTCTGCTTAGAGTCAGATTGCTTTCGCGCCCTTCGTCCAAGATGCTCTGCTCACTCGCCACACCGATTATATCGACTGAACAAGTTTGCATCGCCAGAGTAAGACACGCAACAATTAAATTTATCCAAATTGCCGCGCGGCCAGCAAAACTGGCACGTTTTTGCATGCCGCCGTATCCTTCGCGCCGAACGTAACTTTGATTCGGATTTCGCGATATTTCTCTTGCATGCGGGCCTTCCCTTCCTTGAAATAAATTCTACTAGCCGCCGAGCGAGGAGCCAAATGACTTCTGAAAACGGCATCATCGTATACGGATGGGACTGCGCTATCCTCTTTGAAACCGGAACGAATCCTGTTTCTGCTTAGAGTCAGATTGCTTTCGCGCCCTTCGTCCAAGATGCTCTGCTCACTCGCCACACCGATTATATCGACTGAACAAGTCAGCATCGCCAGAGGGTTAAATTGAAGATTGGGTGCTTTTAGTAATTTTCAAGGTGTAATTTAAACTACGTACAATTTCTATAGGCCTATTCAATTTCTATAGGCCTATTGAAACAACAGCCTACTTCTCCTGTCCTACACCCGCGCCACCATGCTAGCCGCACTTTAGCTCTTTCATATAGTTACGTCCTGCCGTCCCGCCAAATCCAACAAATCCAACAAGAAACAGCCGAAATGGCGGATTAAAAGGCTTCCTGGGTGCGAAGCTAAGGGAAGTTAAGCGGTATTTGGTGTGCTTGGGTACCGCGCCCGCTCACCCGCAGCTTTGATCTTCGCACTCGGCCTCGCCCTGTTCAATCTCGACCGTGGCGTGGCCGATGTCGAATTTTTCGGCGAGGCGGGCCTTGATCGCATGGCAGGCGGCATGGCTATCCAGCCCGTCCGCGATGCGTGCGTGGAGCGTGATGACGGGGCGCTCCTCGGTCAGTGACCAGCTGTGGATATGATGCACATCGGTTACGCCTGCGACATGGGATTTGAGGTCGGTGGCAATGAGCTCGGGCTCCAGCCCGTCGGGTGCGCCCTGCAATAATATGTGCGCCGAAGAGCGTGTCACCGCCCATGCCCCGCGCAGGATGATAAGCGCGACCAGTACGGACAGCAGCGGATCGATCATGAACCAGCCGGTCGCCATGATGATACCCGCCGCAGCAATGGCTGCGACCGATCCGAGCAAATCGCCCATAACGTGCAGCATCGCCGCGCGGATATTAAGGTTTTCGGGATCGGCGCTGCGCATGATCTGTAGCGCAGCCAGATTGACCAGCAGTCCGAGCACGGCAATGGCCAGCATCGGTCCTGCAAGCACAGGCTGCGGATCGGCAATGCGGCGCGCTGCCTCATAGATGATCCATGCAGCGATAAGGAACAGCGACAGCCCATTGACAAACGCGGCCAGCACCGAGAACCGGTCAAAGCCATAGCTGCGTTTCCAGTCGCTTGGCCGCTGGGCAATGCGAAAGGCAAGCCATGCAAGCGCCAGCGCGGCAAAGTCGGTGAGCATATGCCCGGCATCGGCAATGAGAGCGAGGGAGCCGGATATGATGCCGCCCACAACCTCGGCAATCATAAACGCGCCGGTGAGCAGGGCGGCAAGGCCCACGGCGCGGACGTTGCGGGCGCTTACCTTCGGTGCATGATGGTGATGCCCGCCATGGTCATGGCTATGGTCTGAATGGTCGTGGTGCGTCCCCATTGATCAGAACCTATAACGGGTGGATGCAGGGGGCAAGTGTTTCAAGGCGATAGCAAGGCAGCGTTGCTGCAAAAAGGGCACTAGAGCGCCCCGTATTTGGCCTTGAAACCGTCAATATCACCTTTGGCCAGATAGCCGGCCTGTTCGACCCAGCTGTCGCGTTGGATGCGGCCCTGGAACGTGCCCAGATACTGGTCGACTTCAGCAATTTCGGCAGGGCCCCAGGCGGCGATCTGGTCGAAACGGGTGATGCCCAGTTCAGCCAGGCGCGTTGCCAGCTTGGGACCAAGGCCCTTTATCTGACGCAAATCGTCGGGGTCGCCCATGGCGGCAGGTACGTTGGGCATGCCCTGTGTGCCGGTATCGGCAACAGGTGGGGTAAAAGTGGCGGGTTCGGGTTTTGGTGCAGGAGCCGGTTGCATGTCCGGGGCGGCCGCCTCTTTGGGTAATGGCGTTTCATCGGGCAACAGCTCGCCATCGGCGGCGGGGTCCTGTACCGCACTATCGCTTGGCACACCTGTTTTCGCCCTGTCACGGCCCGCGCGCAGCCACCAGATGACCAGTAATATGACAAACAGGCCAATGGCGAGATAGAGCCAATTTTGGGTGATGAATTCTTCCATGATGTGTCCCTTGGATATTCAGATGTTTGGAAGGGATTAGCCATTTGCGGCGGCGTTGCCAATATGGAAGTGAGGTCTTTATTGACCTCGCGGCTTCGCTGAGTCTTTTGATCTCACGCTAGAATGCTTCGCATTCAGCTCCGATGGGGTTCCGATGGGTAAGGCCGGGCCTTATTGGCCCGCCCCGCCGGAGGTGTTCGCGCAAGCGAACTAACCGTGAGGCCAAAAGACTCCCTTACCTACCGGAACCCATTTGGAGGCTGGCGCGTAGTGCCTGGCCGTGAGGTCAAATAGGCGCCTCAATCCCCAGACTGGCTCTCGGCAAGCTGCGTGAGCCGCAGGAACTCCTGGCGCCAGTACACGTCCTGCCGGCCGGCAAGGCCCCGGATATCGTCAAAGCTGTAATTGCCCAGATATGTGTCACCGCGCAGTTTTTGTCCGAAAGCCGCGACTGACACGGCAAAGGCCATATCACCGCGCGGCGCACCGGCCCCGCGCATGGCAGCAGCGGGGACAGTCCGGTCGATCAGACGGGAGCGATCCTGTCCGGGCAGTTTATAGCGCAGCTTCACATGTGCCATTTCACGGTTCAGGTCGCCGGAGAAATCATTTGCGGCCTCAGCCTTGCCCTTGGCCTGATTTGCGGGATAGCGCCGTTTTGGCAGCCAGCCATTCGCGCCTGCGGGCATGATTTCATAGATGGCTGTCACCTGATGACCCGCGCCGATATCGCCCGCATCTACTTTGTCATTGCCGAAATCTTCTTCAGCCAGCGCGCGGTTTTCATAGCCGATCAGGCGGTATTGCTTGACGTGCGCGGGGTTGAATTCGACCTGGATTTTCACGTCCTTGGCGATGGTGAACAGCGTTGAACTAAGTTCGTCGGACAGCACTTTCTGCGCTTCCATCGCGCTGTCAATATAGGCGTAATTGCCATTGCCCGCGTCGGCAATCTGTTCCATCAGCTCTTCGCGGTAATTGCCGGTGCCATAGCCAAGAGTGGTGAGTGTCACGCCCGATTCGCGGTTTTTTTCAACCATGTCCAGTATCTGCGGCGTGCCGGTTACGCCCAGATTGAAGTCGCCATCGGTGGCCAGGATGATGCGGTTGATGCCGCCTTTCATGAAAGATGCACGTGCGGCCTTGTAAGCGAGCGCCAATGCTTCGCCGCCGCGTGTGCCGCCGCCCGCATTCATACAGGCGACCGCCTCTTTCATATGTTTCTTGTTATTGGTGGGGGCCAGCAAAGTGCCAACCGCACCCGAATAGACCACAATCGACACGCGATCATCTGTCCGCAGCTGGTCGGCGACCATATTGAGCGTGGATTTGACCAGCGGCAGCTTGTTCTGGCTCGACATTGAACCCGATACATCGACCAGGAATACGAGGTTGGCGGCAGGACGTTCGTCATTTGCGACGTCATAGCCGCGCAGCCCGACCCGCATCAGGCGGCTGTCTTCATTCCACGGCGTGGCGCTGACATTGGTGGTCACGCTAAACGGCACATTGCGGGTTTCAGGGCGCGGATAGTCATAGCGGAAATAGTTGATCATTTCTTCAGTCCGCACGGCGTCCGCCGGTGGCACGCGGCCTTCATTCAGGAAGCGGCGGACATTGGAATAACTACCGGTATCGACATCCACGCTGAATGTGGAAACCGGTGCGGAGGCGACCGACTGGATAGAAGCGACTTCATTGCCTTCATATCGCTCACGCTCCTGTGGGTGAGGGTAGGGGCGCGGCGGATATATACCCGGACTGGCAACGCGCTGACCAGAAACGGCCGGGGCTTCTGCCGCCACTTCTGCTTGTGGTGGCGGGGCGGGCATTGATGGGGGCGGTGGAGGAGGCGGTGCCATGACCGGAGGCGGTGGCACGGCGCGGCCGGGCTGCTTGCCTGCCCGCATGACGACATCTTCATAATGGCCAAACATGCTGCAATTAACGGGATTGTCAGCAATGGGGGGAGCAACGGAACGGGCCGCATGTGCGGATGAGCCGTCTGTGCCTGAAATGGTCAGTACGGTAACTGCGGTGACAGCAACCATGGATACGCCTGCGGCGGCTTTGTGCAATAGATTCATATTCCCTCTCCCGATATATGTAATATTATATCATGAGGAGCGTGGCTGAACTAATTCTGAATGGGGTTATTTTATACGTGGCCTGGATAACAAGCATTCTGCAACAAGATTGTGAAAATGACGGCAAAGACGGCAAAGAAAGTGATTGTCAGTATAGCAAAGCCAGCCATTTTTGACCGCTTGCGTTGTGCTGGGTCGATTCTTCTTATGAGCAACCATAGGATTGTGGTTGCTGCTAATAATGCAAGGATTGCCAGCGCGGCGGTTCCACTGACGGGATGGTGGAACTGCAATGCACATTGCCGAGCAGTTTCACTATATACCCCTTCAACTGTCATTTGCTTCCCTCTCCACTTCACGCCAGCCAATGTCGCGGCGGCAGAACCCTGTGGGAAAGTTGATCGTGTTGATTGCGCGGTAAGCAGCGGTCTGCGCACCGGTGACGCTGCGCGCCATGGCCGTGACATTGAGCACACGACCGCCATTTGCGACAAGCCTGCCATCCCTGATCGCGGTTCCTGCGTGAAACACTTTGATGCCTTCTGCCTCGGCGGCTTCGATATTACTGATGGCCCCACCTTTTTCGGGCGAGGCCGGATAGCCATTTGCGGCCATGACGACTGTCAGTGCGCTCTGATCTGCAAAAACCGGTATATCAATATCGCCGAGCCTTCCTTCCGCTGTCGCCAACATCAGTTCCACCAGATCGGACCGCAGTCGCATCATCAGCACCTGGCATTCAGGGTCGCCAAAACGGGCATTATATTCGATCAGCTTCGGACCCTCATCTGTCAGGATCAGGCCGGCATAGAGCACGCCGCTATAGGGCATGCCATCGGCGTGCAGTGTATCCACCGTGGGCCGCAAAATCTCGTCTATCACACGGCGTTCGAGTTCAGGCGTCAACACCGGGGCGGGGCTATAGGCACCCATACCGCCTGTATTGGGGCCGATATCACCATCACCGACGCGTTTATGATCCTGCGCCGATGCCAGCGGGACGATGGTGGTGCCATCGGTAACTGCAAAGAAACTCGCTTCCTCGCCGGTCATAAATTCCTCAATCACCACTTCTGCGCCCGCATCGCCAAAGCTGCCATCAAACATATCCTTGACAGCAGCCTCCGCATCCGCACGGCTTTCGGCGATGATGACGCCCTTGCCTGCCGCGAGCCCATCCGCCTTGATAACAACCGGGATAGGGAAACTATCCAGTGCGGCCAGCGCACCCTGCACATTGTCTGTCCGCACATAGGTGGCGGTCGGGATGCTCGCACGGGCACACAAGTCCTTGGTAAAACCTTTTGATCCTTCCAGCTGCGCCGCCTTGGCCGATGGCCCGAACACCGGGACTCCCGCGATGCGCAGACTGTCTGCGAGTCCGTCCACCAGGGGCGCTTCGGGGCCGATCACGACCAGGCCAATATCCTTATCTGCGCAAAACGCGTTAACTGCATTATGGTCAGTACTGTCCAGCGATATGGCTTCCGCTTCGATCATGCCGGGATTGCCGGGGGCAGCATAGATTTTATCCGCCATGGGGGATTGCGCGAGCTTCCAGCACAGGGCATGTTCGCGGCCACCCGAACCGATTAGCAGGATATTCATGATGGGCTCCCCTTTTGACGATGACAATGGTTCTGGCCTGTTAGCGCAGCCAAAGGCTGGCGACAATGCGCAGCCCATGACAATTTCGGAAATATCCACGGCATTGAAGCGCACAGTCGAGGACCGGTTTGGCCGGGTCCGGCTGCGCGGGGAGATTTCGGGCTATAAACGCGCGGCTTCTGGCCATGTCTATATGTCACTGAAAGACGAAAAAGCAGTGATTGACGGCGTGATCTGGAAAGGCAATGCGGGGCGGCTCGCCTTTGCGCCCGAAGACGGGATTGAAGTGATCGCCACCGGCAAACTCACCACATATCCGGGGCGCTCGAAATACCAGATCGTGATCGATTCCATGGAAATTGCGGGCGAAGGCGCGCTGATGCAGCTGTTTGAAAAGCTGAAAGTGAAACTGGGCGAAGAAGGCCTGTTTGCGCCGGAGCGAAAAAGAGAACTGCCCTATCTGCCGCGCACCATTGGCGTGGTGACGTCGCCGACCGGTTCGGTCATCCGCGATATACTGCACCGGCTCGCGGACCGCTGCCCCAGCCATGTGCTTGTCTGGCCCGTGCTGGTGCAGGGGGAGGGCGCGGCAAAGCAGATTGCAGGCGCTATAAACGGATTTTCGGCTTTGCAGGCAGACGGCACAGTACCACGGCCTGATCTGGTGATTGTCGCGCGCGGCGGCGGTTCGATAGAGGATCTGTGGAGTTTTAACGAAGAGGCGGTGGTGCGGGCTATTGCGGACTGCACCATCCCGATCATTTCCGCTATAGGCCATGAAACCGACACTACGCTGGCTGATTACGCTGCCGACCGCCGTGCGCCCACGCCTACAGCAGCAGCAGAAATGGCGGTGCCGGTACGCGCAGACCTGCTGGCCTTTATTGACGAGCTGAAACTGCGCGCGCGCCGTGCGAGCCAGCGTGGTATATCACTTGCGAAAGAGCGGCTCGAAAATCAGGCACGGCTGATGCCAAAGCTGGATGTGCTGCTACAGCCACAGCGGCAGAAAACAGATGATCTGGCATCTGCACTGAAACGCGGTTTTGAAATGCGGATTGCCACAGCGTCTGGCGCGCTTGCGCAAAAATCGGGCGCGTTGCGTCCTGCGCTGCTGCGCCGTAAACATGAAAATGCGGTGGCCGCACTGGAACGGTTGACGCTACGCCCGGCGGCGTTGCAGAAACAGCTGCACGATGCGGGTGACCGGCTGGACCGGTTATGGCGGCTGGCCGAGCAGCTGCATCCCGACCGCCCGCTTGAACGCGGTTATGCCCGCGTAACAGATGCTGATGGGCAAACGCTTACATCGCGCAAGGCCGCTGCGGCGCATGCGAAGCTTAGCCTGGTATTCCGCGATGGCGATATGCCTGTATATACAGGCGCGGATGGTGCGCCAGCCAAGGCTGCGCCAAGGAAAAAGCGTGCAGCGGCAAAGACCGGCAAGGATGAAGACCAGCAGAGCCTTTTTTGAGTTCAAATCAAATTGCCCTGCTGCACAAACTTCTGTAAAGCATCCGTAAATAATGACGCGAGTATAAAATCCCTATGTTGATGTCGAACAAGAGCAAGGCAGCCAAGCTGCATTATATGGCCAACAGTTTTCGTATGCTGTCACCGGGCGATCATGTCGCCTGCGCGGTTACGGGCGAAAAAGTGGCGCTTGAAGACTTGCGCTACTGGAGCGTTGCGCGGCAGGAGCCTTACGCATCAGCGGAAATTTCCGTCCAGCGGGAGCTGGCGGAATGACATTTATGGGACGATTGCTACAGATAGGCGTGTTCCTGTCGGCTGCCTCTATCGCACTGCAAGGTTGTGCGGTGGTTCCGGGAGCAGAGTCCGCACCTGCTGTAACGCAGCAGACCAGAGTGCAGCCTGTGCCCGAGCCTGTCATGCCGGCACCAGGGCCGCAGCGGCCGGCGCAGATTATCTTGAGCGGCGACGCCATACAGGGCGGTGTCATGCTGGGTACGGTTCCGGGGGGTACAACCTCATTATTATTTGGCGGGCAGGAAATCCCGTTTGATGACGAGGGCAATTTCATCATCGCCTTTAACCGCGATGCACCGTCCAGTGCCTATGTGTCGGCGCTGCTGCGTGACGGGCGCAAGGTTGACAAACGAATCAATGTTGCGCCGCGTCAATGGAATATCGAACGCGTCAATATTGCGCGTCGCCGCTCTGGCCCCAGCGCGGCATTCCAAAAAATTCGTGCCCCTGAAATCGCACAAATCGTGGCGGCGCGTAAAATCCGTTCAGACAGCCAGGGATGGCGGCAGAAGTTTATCTGGCCGGCCAAGGGCCGTATATCAGGACGCTTCGGGTCACAGCGTATCTATCGCGGTGAACCGGGCAGCTATCATAGCGGCCTGGATATCGCCACGGGTGAAAGCGGCACGCCATTTGTAGCACCTGCAGATGGTGTGGTGATACTGGCGACAAAAAAACCATTTTCGCTCGAAGGCAACCTGCTGATGATCGACCACGGCATGGGCCTCAACAGCGCGTTCCTGCACCTGTCGAAAATAGCGGTACGCGAAGGCGATGCCGTGCGCCAGGGGCAGTATCTGGGCAATATAGGTGCCACCGGCCGCGCTACCGGCCCGCACCTGCATTGGGGGATGAAGTGGAATGCCGCCCGTATCGATCCGATTTTGCTTACCGGGCCGATGTAAATCCGCCGCTTTATGCCGTATCTGGAATGAGTGTTGAACTGGTTCGCACAAGATATCCGGCTTGTAGATGGTGTACTGATTCGACTGGAGCTTGATTCGGTTGGAACTGCGGCAAACCAGCGTATATCCGCACTTTACCTGCAATTACCCTCTGTTTGCGCAAGTTCCGTTGCATTTATGTTGCATTTATATCGCACCCGCAGCAGAAATGGCGTCTTTCGGGTACGAAATTGTTTACAGGCGGTCTTTTAACATGCAAATGCACATACAGTTTTCATGCGCTTAATGCGTGTGAGTGCGACTATTTAGTTTATTCAAACGCCTTCATACAGAAGGTGAAATTACCAAGGGGATTTTCGGTGAGAAAACAGAAAATTATCAACCAACTCAAAACTGGCGCTGCGCCAGTTATCTTGGGCTTGGCTATGGTTTCTGCGCCTGCTTACGCGCAGGACATCAGTGGCGATACTGCTGCTGAAGAAAGCACGGAAGGTAACACAATTGTTGTTACCGGTTCGCGCATCCAGCGTACAGACGTTGACGCTCCTAGCCCAGTTCAGGTTTTTGATTCAGAAACAATTTCGGCGCGTGGCTCTGGCTCGCTGCAGGAATTTCTTTTCTCTTCAAACGTAGCTGGCCCAGGCATCTTCAGTGAAGCTGCTACACTTAGCCAGAGTGCAGGTTCGTCTTTCTTTGACAGCCGCGGTTTTGGTACCGGCTACACGCTCGTTCTTCTGAACGGTCGCCGCCTGCCAGCAACGCCAATTACCGGCCAGCAGGCAACCGACCTTAACCAGCTGCCTATCGCAGCTGTTGACCGTGTTGAATATCTGTCCGACGGTGCATCTGCCGTTTACGGTTCTGACGCAATTTCCGGCGTTATCAACATTATCACAAAGCGTGATTTTGATGGCCTTTCTCTGTCGGGCCGTGTTGGCATCTCCGACGAAGGTGATGGTCAGCAGTACCGCATGTCTGGCGTATTCGGTACAACAAGCGACCGCGGTAGCGCGCTTCTGACAGCTGAGGTTTTCCATCAGTCTCCAGTGCGTGCGACGTCGCGTCCTCTGATTCGTTCGGCCAACGGCCCTGCGGAACTCGGTGGTGAAGACGGCCGTAGCCCTACAGGCTTCCCTGGCACATGGATTAATGGCGCTCAGACTGTTGCAGAGCCATTCCCTGGCTGTGCTCCTGAAAATGTACGTCCTGCCAGCTTTGCTGACTCAGGTACAGAATGCGCATATGACTTCGCGCCTTTGTATCAGGTATTCCCAGAAAGCACGCGCTTTGCTGCATCTGCTTTCGCTGAATATGACGTAACAGACAATCTGAATGTTTATGCTGATACACGTTACTCGCGTTCTAAGACGCTTGTTCGTAACGGTGCATCTCCTGCATTCTTCGCTGTTCCAGCAGGTGTGCAGGGCAACCCGTATGAAGGCACTTCATTCGCGCTGCGCCGTATCGTTGATGGTGGTCCTCGTGCGCGTGATGCGACGAACCAGACCTTCGCAGTCGCAGTTGGTTTTGACTGGAACTTCTCTGGTGATCATCACCTAACCGGTTACTATCAGAAGTCTTGGGTTGACCAGCTTCAGTTGGGCATAAGCGGCCAGAACTCACGTGAGGCTCTGGAGGCAGCTGTTGCAGATGGTACGTTCCGACTGGACAGCATCAACTCGCAAGAAGTTGTTGACTCGATCTCTGTTACAACATTCCGTAACGGTAACCTCGAAGAGGAAATCTTCAACCTTGGCATGAACGGCCTGATCGACCTTGGTGGTATTGATCTTGGCTATGCTATCGGTGCTGAAGCCCGCGACGAGTTCTACGCGGATAAAGCTGACGAGCTGACAATTTCCGGTGACATTCTGGGCGGCGCTGCATCTAACGGTGAAGGTGATCGTCAGGCTAAGGCCGTATATGGTGAGCTTTCCTTCAGCCCATTTGACATGTTGGAACTGTCTGTAGCGGGTCGTTATGACGACATCGACGCTGCGGGCGCTGACCTGGGTGAAGAATTCACCTACAAAGTGGCTGGTAGCCTTACCCCAACTGACTGGTTGTTGGCACGTGCTTCATACGGCACTGGCTTTAAGGCTCCGTCACTGGGTGAACTGTTCCTCGGTCGTAGCTTCGGTGTAACCCGCGCAATCGATACGAAAGTATGTGATGCTGCAAGAGGCACAGCGAACGAAGATGCGGAATGTCGTACACGTGAAATTCGCAGCATCTCGGGCGGTAACCCGAGCCTGCGTCCGGAAACGTCAAAAGCGCTGAGTGCTGGTGTTGTACTGACACCAGGCAACGACCTTCGCTTCTCTGCCGATTACTGGAACATCAAGGTCAAGGATAAAATCGGTGCTCTGGGTGTTCAGGAAATCCTGAACAACGAGAACCTGTATCCTGAACTGGTGAACCGTATCGGTGGCCGTCTGTCGAACCCGGACTCATTCGTGGCTTCGAACCTGCAGAACCTGACGCGTGAAGAAGGTGAAGGTATTGACTATGTCCTTACATTCACGCCTGCTCTGAATGACACAACAGATCTGATCTTTGATCTGCGCGTGTCACAGCTTCTGAGCTTTAAGCGTCAGAGCTCGGCTATTCAGCCGCTGTGTGAAGATCGGGGCACCACAAGTGAGCCACGCTGGCGCGGTAACGGCCGTCTTGGTTTCACAAGCGGTGGTTTCTCAGGCAACCTGACAGGTCGCTATGTTGGTAAAACAGAGGATGATCCAGCGGGCCGTGCAAATGGCCTTTGCTCATCCAACGATGCAACGCAGAAGCGTGATGTTGAGGATTACATCGAATTCGGTCTGAACATGTCTTATGCAGTTAACGAAGTAATGACTGCTAAACTTGGCGTGAACAACCTGTTTGATGTATCACCCCCGGCATCTGAAGTTGCTGCTGGTGGCTGGCCTTGGTATGATCAGGCTCTGTACACAAACATGGGCCGTTTCTTCTACGTTGAAGTAGGTCTGGATTTCTAAATCTAGATACCATGAAGAATAGAAAGGCCGGCACCACTGGTGTCGGCCTTTTTATTTGTATATAATGTTTATGAGTATATGTTCGAGTTTCCAGCCATGTGAATTCTATCCGGAGTGCCGGAATGCCAGATACTCAATACTCAAATTGCTACAGCCATGCACACAGGACATCCGTTCCAGCGGCATATTGTGGCATCCCTGATCAATCGCGTGGCAGGGGGCTTGGCCAGCTAAAGGAATGGGTCCAAATATACGGGCATGGATCGCTGTTTTGGCAAAAGCCGCAGCTGTTCCTACCGGCCTGCTAATCTTTGCATAACCATGTAATGTGGCCATTAATACCCAGATGCGCAATGGAATTACGTACGCTATTCATTTAAGAGCGGAATCCCTCTTTGTTTTAGAAAGCAGACCAAGGCTTGATGCCGCTAACCGGATATTTCAGATGTCAGTGTGCTATCGCCCTATGCTTAAAGCAGCTGGGCTTAGATAGTGGGGAAGGCCCTGTACAAGTGGGGCGGGCGGGTATTATCTAACGCGTTCTACGCCTTTGAATCCGCTTCTGCCTTCTATGGTAAGTTTGTAGCCGCTCACGGCGCCGCGCTTTATATCAACCTTCATGCTCTCGCGAAAACGGCCCTTGAAATTGCCAGAAGTTGTTGTGCGCCATACCTGTCCATTGTCGAGGTAAAGCGTATTTACATTAAGCGGCCCCTTGACAACATTTGATATGGAGGCTGACACAGAGTTTACTTTTTCCAGAACGGCATCGTTGATGCCGATAGCCCCGGTGTCATCTATCTGACGGCCGGAAAATCCGAAACCCTGCCTCTTTCTTTCTTGGGCCTTGGCTTTCATTTCTTCCAAAAATTTTTCAATATTCTGTGTCGCGTTATCATAGCATTTCAGTCGTGCATCATTGCCGGTAATGGCGCTGCATTCCTTGAAGGGGTCCAATATTTCCGGGGATTGTG
The DNA here is from genome assembly GCA_947497085.1 of uncultured Sphingomonadaceae bacterium. Lineage (GTDB taxonomy): Bacteria > Pseudomonadota > Alphaproteobacteria > Sphingomonadales > Sphingomonadaceae > Alg239-R122. Next base: position 123,910 of record CANMFE010000002.1, on the reverse strand, counting down.
CATATACCGGCGCCGTTAAGAAAAGGCAGGACGCCATTGCGGGAAGAATAGCATTTTTTGCATGTAAAATCATGATATTGGATCCCGAATAATTTGTCATTTTCAGTATATAACAGTGCACAGTCAAGAGAGCAAAATCTAATTTTTTGTTGACACCTCTATCTTCAACTCACCATCGCCGTCTTTGACCTTTACCGTTGAACCATCGGGTATATCAGCGCGCAATATCATGTCGGCGAGCGGATCCTGCAGGTAACGCTGGATCGCGCGTTTCAGCGGGCGTGCGCCGTAAACGGGGTCATAGCCTACACGACCGATCCACTTGCGGGCGTCATCGGAAAGGTCGATGGTGATTTTGCGGTCTTTCAGCAGTTTTTGTACACGCGCCACCTGGATATCGACAATCGGGGCCATATGCTCTTCCGCGAGGCGGTGGAACAGGATGATCTCGTCAAGCCGGTTCAGGAATTCAGGGCGGAAGTGCGCGCGTACGACATCCATCACCTGCGGTTCGACATCGGAGACTTTTTGGTCATCGCTCATGGATGCCAGATGCTGGCTGCCCAGATTTGAGGTAAGGATGATAAGCGTATTGCTGAAATCCACCTTGCGCCCCTGTCCATCGGTCAGGTGGCCGTCATCCAGCACCTGCAGCAGCACATTGAACACATCAGCATGCGCTTTTTCGACCTCGTCAAACAGGATGACCTGATAGGGCCTGCGCCGCACGGCCTCGGTAAGCACGCCGCCTTCATCATAGCCGACATATCCGGGAGGCGCGCCGATCAGGCGGGCGACGGAATGTTTCTCCATGAATTCGGACATGTCGATGCGAACCATCGCCTGATCATCATCGAACAGAAAGCCGGCCAGTGCTTTGGTAAGCTCTGTCTTGCCCACACCCGTGGGGCCAAGGAACAGGAAGGACCCCAGCGGACGGTTTGGGTCCTGCAGCCCTGCGCGCGACCGGCGCACCGCTTTCGAAACAGCTTCGACGGCATCCGTTTGGCCAATGACGCGCTTGCCGATCGCTTCTTCCATGTTGAGCAGTTTTTCACGCTCGCCTTCCATCATCTTGTCGACCGGAATGCCGGTCCAGCGCGATACGACGGAAGCGATATCTTCTGCGGTCACTTCCTCGCGCAGCAGCGCGCCTTCAGTGGCGGCGGCGGCTTCTTCCAGCTTGCCTTCCAGCTCGGGAATTTTGCCATAGCTCAGTTCGCCTGCCTTGGCGAGATCGCCCGCCCGCTGTGCCTGTTCCAGCTCCAGCCGTGCGGCATCCAGCTCTTCTTTCAGCTTGGCTTCGGCATTGATCTTGTCTTTTTCATTTTGCCAGCGGGTGGTGAGTTCGGAGGACTGCTGCTCCAGATTTGCAAGGTCTTCCTCGATCTTCGACAGTCGGTCCTGTGATGCGGTGTCGCTTTCCTTGGATAGCGCTTCACGTTCGATCTTGAGCTGGATAATCCTGCGATCGAGCGTTTCGATTTCTTCGGGCTTGGATTCCACTTCCATGCGAATGCGGCTCGCCGCTTCATCCATCAGGTCAATCGCTTTGTCGGGCAGGAACCGATCCGAAATATAGCGGTGTGACAGGGTGGCGGCAGAGACAATCGCGCCATCGGTGATACGCACGCCGTGGTGCAGCTCATATTTCTCTTTCAGACCGCGCAGGATCGAAACGGTGTCCTCGACATTGGGTTCGCCTACATGCACGGGCTGGAACCGGCGTTGCAGGGCCGGGTCTTTCTCAACATATTTCTGGTACTCATCCAGCGTGGTGGCACCGATACAATGCAGTTCCCCGCGTGCGAGCGCAGGTTTGAGCAGGTTGGAGGCATCCATCGATCCTTCCGACGCACCTGCACCGACTAGCGTGTGCATCTCGTCAATAAACAGGATGATTTCACCGTCCGCGCCTTTGACTTCATCAAGTACGGATTTGAGCCGTTCCTCAAACTCACCGCGATATTTTGCACCTGCAATCAAAGCGCCCATATCAAGGCCCATCAGACGGCGGTCCTTCAGGCTGTCGGGCACATCGCCATTAGCGATACGCAGCGCGAGCCCTTCGGCTATCGCGGTCTTGCCCACGCCCGGTTCGCCGATCAGTACGGGGTTGTTTTTCGTACGCCGGGCAAGAATTTGCACCGTGCGGCGAATTTCCTCGTCACGGCCAATCACCGGGTCCAGCTTACCATCGCGCGCCGCTTCGGTCAGGTCGCGCGCATATTTCTTCATCGCTTCATAGCTGTCTTCTGCGGAGGCAGACTGCGCCGTCTTTCCGCCGCGCAGTTCGTTGATCGCGCTGTTGAGTTTTTCCGGCGTCACACCCGCCTTGGCAAGCGCATCGGCGACTTTGGTACCTTTGGCGAGTGTCAGTGCGAGCAGCAAGCGCTCAACAGTGACGTAGCTGTCACCGGCTTTTTCGGATATCTGCTCTGCCTGATCGAGCAGGCGCACCGTGTCATTATCAAGGCCCGGTGTCGTTTGCGCTCCTGAGCCCGAAACAGCGGGAATTTTGGCGAGCAACGCATCGGTTTCGGCTTGCGCGAGCCCTGCATTGCCGCCGGCACGGCCAATCAGGCCAGCTGCCATGCCTTCATTATCTTCCAGCAGCGCTTTCAGCAGGTGTACAGGCGAAATGCGCTGGTGATTCATGCGGATTGCAACGGTCTGGGCGCTTTGTAGAAAACCTTTTGCGCGGTCGGTAAATTTTTCCAAATTCATCTGTGTTGTTCTCCTATACCACCTAGATAATGTTGCGCATGTGCAACACAAGTGGTTTGCCGAAAATTATCGTTACTGGCATCCATGTCAGTGGACCTGTGTGACATGCTGTGTAATGTGCGGGTTATGGGAAAAACATTCAAGCGTCTCGCCATTGTCCTTCTTGCGCTGTTGCTCATTATCGGCATTTCGCTGCTTATATGGGAACCGCTGGTCGCGGATGATGCTGCGCCGCCGCCTGCACGCGATTATGATGTCGAGATTGTTCGTGACGAATTTGGCGTACCGCATATTTTCGGCAAGACTGATGCTGATGTGGCCTATGGCATCGCCTATGCGCATGCGGAGGATGATTTCCTGAATATTGAGGAAGTCGTGTCAATGACGCGTGCGCGCTACGGCGCAATCAAGGGCGGGGAAGGCGCGAAGATAGATTATATCGCGCACTTGCTGGACGTCCGCGGCACGGTGGAGCGAAAATATGACACGCTACCCGCTGATGTGCATGCGCTGCTTGATGGCTATGCGGCGGGGCTGAACCGTTATGTTGAGGTGCATCCCGAAGAGGTCCAGCTGCCAGGGCTCTTCCCAGTGAACGGACGTGATATTGCCGCTGGCTTTGCGCTGCGTTCGCCATTCTTTTTTGGTCTGCAAAATGTGATCGGTCCGCTGGCGGAGGGGACGCCATTGCGGCAGGAAGGCGGGCCAGTGCTGAATGAAGACGCTGCCCCGCTTGAACATGGCGATTTGCTGGACATCTCCTATAGTGCGCCCACGGGTGAGAATGCCGATATGAACGGGTCCAATGCTTTTGCTGTGGCACCTGAGCGTTCTGCCGATGGCAAGGTGCGGCTGGTGTCCAATTCGCATCAGCCATGGCGCGGCGGTGTCGCCTGGTATGAATTGGTGGTGCATAGCGGCGAAGGCTGGGATTTTGCCGGCGCGACCTTTGCGGGCGCGCCCTATCCGTTTCTGGGCCACAACCGCAATCTTGGTTGGACCAACACGGTCAATAGGCCTGATCTGGTTGATGTTTATGCACTTGAGGTCAATGATGCGGGAGACCAGTATAAGCTCGATGGCAAGTGGGAGCCGCTTATGCAAAAGCGTGTCTGGCTGGGCGTGAAAATGGGGCCGTTCACCATTCCCTATCCACAGACTGTCTATCGCAGCGCACACGGGCCGGTCATCAAAAATGAGGCTGGTTATTTCGCTTTCCGCTATGCTGGCATGGACGACCTTAAAATGCTCACCCAGTATTATAGGCTTAATAAAGCGCAGAATTTTGATGAATGGAAATCGGCGATGGCGATACAAGGCGTGTCGGGTACCAATTTCATTTATGCCGATAAAGACGGCAATATCGGGCTTGTCTATAATGCGCTGTTTCCGGATCGCAAGGAGGGGGCCGATTGGCGGACTGTCCTGCCGGGAGATCGCAGTGACCTGATCTGGAAAGGGCCAGTTGACTGGGCCGAATACCCCAAACTGTTCAACCCCGCGAGTGGCTATATAATGAATGCCAATAACACGCCCTATGTGGCGGCGGGGCCAGGCGATGAAATAGACCGGGACAGTATTTCCCCACTGCTGGGTGTCGAAGATGACATGACCAATCGCGCGCGGCGTGCCATCATGCTGTTTGAACAGGCCTTGGCCGAGGGTGATGGCAAGATCAGCCATGAAGAGCTGATGGAGATCAAATATGATACTGGCTACGCGCGTGATGGCTATGCTGCAGCATGGATGGCAAAGATCGCTGCGCTGGACCTCAGTGACGCGCCGGAACTCAAAAAAGCGCAGGACCTGCTGGCCCGCTGGGACTGGACAGCCGATGGCAAAGGGGAAGGCGACGCGTTGGCGGTGATGGTGTTGCATGAGGCAATGCGTACCAGCTATGCGCGTCTGCCCTATCCCGATCCGCGCGAAAAACTGCAAGAAGCGTCAGAGCATCTCGTAAAACATTTCGGCAAGCTGGACCCGCCACTCGGCGATGTCATCCGCTTGCGGCAGGGAGACATTGATCTGCCCCTTGATGGTGGCAGCGATACGCTGCGTGCGTCGACCTTATGGGACATTGAAGATGATGGGCGGCTATCGATTCGTCACGGTGACAGTTATATCCTGTTCGTTGAATGGAATAGTGAGGGCCAGGTAAGCTCGCGCTCGATCCAGCCCTTTGGTGCCGCGATGACCCGGCCAGATAGCCCGCACTATACCGATCAGGCCGAACTTTTCGTGCGCTATGGCACAAAACCGGTGCGTTTCGACCCCAAGATGCTGGAAGGGCATGTTGCACGCCGTTACCGGCCCTAAGCCCATATGATTTGAAAGACTCCAGATTATCTGTAAAGTAAGCCTGTTAGAAGGAACCCCGCTTTGACAGTTTTTGTTACCGGACTACAAGCAGGATAATAATCTGCGATTCTATGGAAAAATATTAAACAAGTACCTAGATAAAACCTATCCAAAACCAATTTTCTAAAAGGGAGAATATTATGTCAGTAGAAGGTGCATATGATTGCGTCACAAAATCACCCATGGGCGACCAGCAGTCGGTCCTGACCGTGAATGTCGATGGCGATACATTTACCGGCACGAATGCAGGCGCAATGGGCGCACTGGATATTGAAGACGGCAAAGTGGATGGCAATAAGCTGACCTGGAAAATGCAGATGAAAGTGCCGATGCCTATGGAACTGAACTGCGAGGCCACTGTCGATGGCGATACAATTACCGGCACGATCAATGCTGGTGCATTTGGCTCCATGGCGATGTCAGGCGTGCGCCAGGCTTAAATTTTCGTCAGTTTATCTATAAGGAAAGGCCGCGCCCCAGATTGGGAGTGCGGCCTTTTTGTTTGTTTTGAAGCGGGGGAAAGGCAGAGTCATTATTGACCTCACGGCAATTCACTTCGTGAATGCCTCCGGTGGGGCGGCGCAATAAGCGCCGACGGCCGGTCGGCCTTGCCTCGCTGTTAATCGCAGCTGCGGACCAGCGCGAAACGATAGCTTTGATTATGTTGCAGTTTCGCCAAGATGTTCCGTATGGCGAAATCCCGAACAGCGGCCAGCTGTTCGCAAGCGCGACTGCGCGCCCGGCCTTATTGGCCGGAACCCCATCGGAGCTGAATGCAAAGCATTCTAGCGTGAGATCAAAAAGACTCTCTTATATTCGCTTCGCCCACGGTTCTGGTGCCACAGAGGATGAGAGGGCTAGGCTAGCGCACCGTAACAGTCACCGCGCGCCGGTTTTGTGCCCATGCGGATTCGTTAGATCCAAGCGCCTGTGGCCGCTCCTTGCCATAGCTGACCGTGCGTATGCGTGACGGCGCAACGCCCAGCGTGACCAGATAGTTTTTCGCACTGTTGGCGCGGCGCTCGCCTAGGGCAAGGTTATAATCCCGCGTGCCGCGTTCATCGGCATGGCCTTCCACGACAATGCTTACATTGGGATATTGCGACAGCCACTGTGCCTGGCTCTGCAGGATGCGCTGATCCTCGCCATCAACATTGAACTTGTCGGTATCAAAAAAGATACGGTCCGACATGACGGTGGCAACGAAATCTTCCTGTGAGCCAGGAGTAGGGCCTGCTTGCTGACCTGCGGTCGGTTCAACGTCCGTGTCACTGCCAGAGGTCGTATCCACGGGTTCTGGCGGGAGCGTTTCAGGCGGCTTTTTTGCGCAACCGGCCATTGTGGCCGCCAATGCTATGGCAATCAGGGGAGTGGATAATTTTTTCATGCTCTGTCTCCTAAATTTCCAGGCCGCTTGGGTAGCGGACATGGTAACAAATTATTGCCCCTTTGCATATTACAGGTGAGCGCAAAGCCCTCGCTGCAACATAGTCTATGGCCGCAAGCTCATGGTCTGACTGGACCCCATGCAGGATCGGAGCCATCAACCGGTGTTTTCAGCCGTCTTTCCTCACCGCCGGCAACGTCAACCTGCCAGATGCTGGTCTTGCCAGAACCGCGCTGGGTGCGGAAAAACTGTATCACGCGGCCATTGGGTGCCCAGGTAGGCGCTTCATCCTGCCAGCTATTGGTGAGAATGCGTTCGCCGCCGCCACTCGGGCGCATCACGGCAATACGGAAATTGCCCGCGATTTTGGTAAAGGCGATCAGGTCACCGCGCGGGCTCCATTCGGGCGTTGCCGCGCGGCCTCCGCCAAAGCTGATACGGCGCTGGCCCGAACCATCGGCATTCATGACATAGATTTGTTGGCTACCCGAACGGTCGCTTTCGAATACGATTTTCGATCCATCGGGGGAATAGCTGCCCCCCACATCAATGCCTGGGCTGTTGGTCAGGCGCACGGCCCGCCCGCCATTTGCCGAAATACGGTAGATATCGGTATTGCCGGCAATCGCCATGGAATAGAGGATGCTGCGGCCATCGGGTGACCAGCGGGGCGCGAATGTTGCATTATTGGTGCGTGTCACCAGCCGCTGTTTGCCGGTACCTATCTCATAAATATAAATGGCCGGGCTGCCGCCGGAATAGCTGAGATACAGGATCGACTTGTAGTCGGGCGAAAAGCGCGGCGTCAGCGCCGTGCCGCCGCTGGTAAGGAACCGGTGATTGGCGCCATCACTGTCCATTACGGCCAGCCGCTTGGTGCGGTTATCCTTCGGTCCAGTCTCGGCGATATAGGCGATGCGACTGTCGAAAAACGGGGATTCCCCGGTCAGGCGTGAATAGATGCTGTCGGCGCATTTATGTGCCGCGCGGCGCCAGTCGGCTGGCTCCACAATAAAGCCGTGCCGCGAAAGTTCACTGCCCAGCGCGACATCATAGGCATAGCACCCGACGGTCAGCTTGCCATCACCATTGGAGCGCACGAACCCCTGAATCAGCGATTCCACATTGCGGCCCGACCAGTAGGGAAAGGCGGGTGCTGTAACTTCGCTATAACTGATTGCGCGGACCCGGTTCCGGCCAATCGGGTCAAACAGCCCGCTCGAACGCAGGTCGGCAACAATAACATCGCTGACCTGCTTGCCCAGCTCTTCGGTTGACCCGGCCGCCGTTGGCAGCACTTGCGGCGTGGGCAGGGCGGGAACAGCGATTGTAATCTGGTTGCGGCCGCTATCGTCCGTCACCGTGCCTTCCAGCTGCGCCGCCGCCGGAGAGGACAGGGCGACCAGCGCAAACAGGGCAGCCAGAAATGCTGTTAGTGCAGGGAAACGCTGTGTCATGGGGAATGCCTTTTTCATCTCGCTGTTCATATCGTCACAATTTGCGGTCGAAACTGAATACCACGTCTTTCCACGCATCGTAAAATTTGTCAGGCAGAGTGCTGAACGGCTGGGCGCGCATTATGGCCGCTTTGGCGCGTTCGCAGTGCAGGCCGACCTGCGGTTTGTTGCTGGGTGTCACCTTGCCGACCTGACGGCAGCGCGGACTACCTTTCAGGCTGCCATTGCTGTTCATGCTCCACGATACTTTTGTCACAAGCAGCTCTGCATCCGCACCTGTGGGGGCGGTCCAGTGCGGTTTCAGCTTGCGGGCAATCTCGCGTTCCAACGCCGCCATTTCGGCCGGTCCTGCCTTGGCGGCGGGTGCATTGGTGTTTTTGGACGTTGACGCCTTGTCAGATTTCCCATCCAGGAAATTGCCGGCCAGTCTGGATGTGCGCTTTTCTTTCGCAGGCGGTTTTTTCGCCGCTTTTTTGGGTTCCGGTTTTTTTGTGGCGCTGGCGCTGGTTTTGGGTGCTGGTTTGGGTTCAGGCTTTGCGATAGGCCGTGTCTCTTCAGGCTCTTGTATATCGGGAACAGCTTCCATTTCACCCAATTCCGGGGCAACCAGCGGGGCTGCATCCTGTGCCGGATTCGGTGCGGTTGATTCCAACCCGATTTCCTCGCTCAGTTGCACAGTGATGGTAGGCACAGGCGGCGCGACCGGCCCGTCTGCCCAATTGATGGACAGGGAAAGCGCGCCCAAAAGCGCGGCATGGCCAAGCGCGGCAATGGTCAGCCCGATAGTCTCGGATTTCTCCATAGCGGCCAACTTATGGCGCTCCAGATGAACTTGTGGTGACTAACGAAACTTTGCTTAGGCCTGCGCGGTTTAGCTCGCCCATAACCTGCATGACACGGCCATAATCAAGCCCGCGATCTGCGCGCAGCGTCACTTGCGGCTGGTCGTTGCCAGTCCCGCGAATCTGCGCGAGCAGGTTTGGCAGGTCATTATCCGCCACCTGTTCGTCCTGTACAAAGACAAAGCCATCTGAATTAATCGAAATCTGCACCGGGTCATTATCCTGCTCCAGCGGCTTGGCGTTGGTTTCAGGCAGCTCGACCGGCACGCCTGATACCAGCAAAGGCGCGGTCACCATGAAAATGATAAGCAGCACCAGCATCACGTCCACAAAAGGCGTGACATTGATTTCCGACATGGGCGCGCGTGCACCGCCGCGTCCGCGCCGCCCGCCGGAAGAGGGAAGCTGCATCGCCATCACGTGTTCTCCAGCTCGCGGCTCAGCGTACCATGAAAGCGGTCAGCGAAACGGAACAGGTGCGATTCAAACTTGTTTAGCCGGTGCGAGAAACGGTTATAGGCAATCACTGCCGGAATGGCCGCGAACAGACCGATAGCGGTGGCAAACAAGGCCTCGGCAATACCGGGAGCGACCACGGCCAGTGAACTGTTTTGCTCCGCGGCAATCGCGGTAAAGCTGCGCATAATGCCCCAGACCGTGCCGAACAGGCCGACAAATGGCGCGACTGACCCGACCGTGGCCAGGAAATTGAGCCGGTCAGACAGTTTGTCAATTTCATGCGTGACGGTGGCGTTCATCGCGGTAGCAAGGCGCGCCCTTGTGCCCTCACGGTCCACCACAGTGCCGCCCGTTGATTGCCGCCATTCATATACCCCCGATGCCAGCACGCGGGCAGATGGCAGGTCTTCCTTGCCGCGCGTCTTGTGAAATGCATCAATATCCTCTGTCCTCCAGAATTCATCTTCATAGCGGTCAGAGCGCCGCCTTATCCTGCTGATCTTCATCGCAAAACTGATAATAATTGCCCAGGTCCAGATGCTCGCGAGCGCCAGGCCGATCATCACCAGCTTGACGATAATGTCGGCTTCCAGGAACAGCTTTACTGGCGATAGCGTGACGGCATCATTTGCAAGGCCAATATTCTCGATCATGTTTTTCCTGTCATTCTGGTTTGGTGAGGACGGATTGAAATGCCTCGACCCATGGTTTTGGTTGTCTGCGCGGACGGCCTTCGGGGCTAATAAAGGCAGCAACCACATCGGTTGTACAGAGTATTTCCGTACCCCGCATGGCTATTTGCTGAATATGGCACGCCGCAGCGCGGATTTTGTGCACCTGGCTCCTTATGACCAGCGCGTCGTCGAGCCTTGCCGGCTGCACATAATCGATATGCATTTCCGACACCGCATAGACACCATCGCCAGCCTCATGCGCGGCGCGTTGGTCGATGCCAATAGCACGCAGCATGTCTGAGCGCGCGCGTTCAAAGTAGCGCAGATAATTGGCGTGATAGACGATTCCCGAAAAATCCGTGTCCTCGTAATAGATGCGGCACGCAAAATAATGCGTGTCACCTTCAAAATAGCCGGAGAACGGGACGGGATCGGTCATATGTAAAATGGATTACGGTGTTTTGCGAGTTCTGGAAAGATGGGAAATGCAGCGAAGATTCAGACTGCCGCGCGAAAGACTCGACTGGGCGCTATTTTGATTTCACGGCGAGATGCTTCGCATCCGCCTCCAAATGGGTTCGGCCCAATAAGGGCCGACGCGCAGTCGCGCTTGCGAACGGCAATTTAGCCGTTCGATATTTTTCCATAAGTAACGTTTCATTCTACTTAGGCGCACTGATGATTATCGTTTCGCGCTGTCCGGTGTTGCGTCCAGCAGCACCGCCCAAAATCCTAATCAAGGGGCCGACTGGCCGCCGGGCCTTATTGGCCCGCCCCATCGGAGGCATTCACGAAGTGAATTGCCGTGAGGTCAAAAAGAATCCTATTTCCCCTCAAACAGCCCTGTTTGGGACCCTTCGGGTGGATTGAGACCAAGATGTTTCCAGCCACGATCATTGAGCATACGTCCCCGCGCGGTGCGGGCGATCAGGCCGAGCTGGATCATATAGGGTTCGACCACTTCTTCGACCGTGTCACGCGGTTCGCTCAGGCCCGCGGCGATGGTTTCAATGCCGACCGGTCCGCCTTTATAGACATCGGCAATCATGTGGAGGTAGCGGCGATCCATTGCGTCGAGACCCAGCTTGTCCACTTCCAGCCGTGACAACGCGCCATCGGCAATTTCGGCATTTACGGTGGCGGCCCCTGCGACGCCCGCAAAATCGCGCACCCGGCGCAGCAGCCGCCCGGCGACGCGCGGGGTTCCGCGTGCCCGCTTGGCGATTTCATGCGCGCCGTCTTCGGCAATGGCAAGATTGAGCAGGCCCGCGCCGCGCCGCACCACCTGCTCCAGTTCGGGGATCGAATAGAAATTGAGCCGCACCGGAATACCGAACCGGTCACGCAGCGGCGTTGTGAGCAGGCCCTGCCGCGTGGTTGCGCCGATGAGCGTAAAGGCAGGCAGGTCAATGCGTACACTGCGCGCCGCAGGTCCCTCGCCGATAATCAGGTCGAGCGCGCGGTCCTCCATCGCGGGGTAGAGCACTTCCTCAACCACCGGATTGAGTCGGTGGATCTCGTCGATGAACAGGACATCGCCCTCTTCCAGGTTGGTGAGCAGCGCGGCGAGATCACCCGATTTGGCAATAACCGGCCCCGATGTGGCACGAAAACCCACACCCATTTCACGCGCGATAATCTGCGCCAATGTGGTCTTGCCCAGGCCTGGAGGTCCAAAAAACAGTACGTGATCCAGCGGCTCGCCGCGTTTTTTGGCCGCCTCGATAAACACCCGCAAATTCCCGCGCGCCGCTTCCTGCCCGATAAATTCATCAAGCGTTTTGGGGCGCAGCGCCACATCGACATCATCGGCCTTGCGCTCGGGAGAAAGGATGCGGTCTTCAGGGTCGGTCATCACTTCGCCGCCTTCTTAAGCGCCAGCTTGACGAGCGCGCCCATTTCGGCACCTTCGCCGAGTTCGCCGCTCGCTTCGGCCACGGCGGCGCTGGCTATGGCGGGTTTGAAGCCGAGGTTTTGCAATGCGGATACGGCGTCTGCGGATGCTCCAAGCGGTGCAGTTACTGCTGCTACGCCGCCTGCCGTCGCAGGTCCCAGATCCATGCCGCCCACCTTGTCTTTCAGCTCATTGATGATCCGCTGTGCCAGTTTTGGCCCCACTCCATTGGCGCGTGCGACCATCGCCTTGTCACCCGTGGCGATCGCATGGCCGAGCTGAGAGGGTTCTAGCGTGCCAAGGATTGCGAGTGCCACCTTGCCGCCCACGCCCTGCACGCTGGTAAGCAACCGGAACCAGTCGCGCTCCGCGCCGCTGGCAAAGCCCATCAACCGCATGTCATTTTCGCTGACCTGCATTTCGGTAAAGACTTCAGCCGCTTCGCCCACGGCGCCAATGCTGCTGAGTGTCCGCGCGCTGGCATAGACGAGATAGCCCACGCCCTGCACATCAATGACCAGATGGTCGATGCCCAGTTCGTCGATAATGCCCTTGAGTTTTGCGATCATGAAACTGTTCTAGCGGAAAGTGCGCGGGGTGAAAGGGGCTTTTTTGATTTCACGGCCAGTTCGCTTCGCTCACACCTCCAAATGGGTTCGGCCCAATAAGGGCCGGCGGCCAATTGGCCCCTTGATTAGGATTTTGGGCGGCGCTGCTAGGTGCAGCACCGGACAGCGCCAAACGATAGCTTTCATGTGACCGCAGTTCCGCGAAATGTAACGCATGGCGAAATCCCGAGCGGCGACAGCCGTTCGCAAGCGCGACTGCGCGCCGGGCCTTATTGGCCCGCCCCGCCGGAGGCATTCACGAAGTGAATTGCCGTGAGGTCAAAAAGTCTCAAACACTCTACCGATTATGCGCGTGCGTAATTGCCACGGCCAGTGCATCGGCAGCATCATGTCCCGAAAGCTTTACGCCAGGCAGGAGACGGGAGATCATCATCTGTATCTGCTTCTTGTCCGCGCGCCCCACGCCGACCACCGTTTTTTTGATAAGCAGCGCGGAATATTCGCCAATTTCAAGTCCCGTACGTGACGCCCCGAGCAGCACGACGCCGCGCGCCTGGCCCAGTTTGAGCGTGCTTTTCGGATTAACGTTCAGAAACACTTCCTCAACGGCGGCTGCGTCGGGACTATATTCTTTCATAATGTCGGCAATTTCCAGGTCGAGCTTGAGCAGCCGACTGGGCAGCGACATTTTGGGGTCGGTCTTTATCTGCCCATTGGCGATATGCGACAACCGGCTGCCGACAGAGGAAATCACGCCCCATCCGGTGGTGCCAAGGCCGGGGTCAAAGCCGATAATGACAGTCATTATTCGGCTCCTGACCTATTCCTGGCCCAGTTTCTCCATAATCTCGTCGGATACATCATAATTGCCTGATACCGTCTGCACATCATCATCGTCATCCAGTGTGTCGATCAGCTTGAACAGCGTACGTGCAGCGGCTTCGTCGACTTCGACCATGGTCTGCGGGCGCCATGCAAGCTTGACGCCTTCCGCTTCACCCAGCGCTTTTTCCAATGCGCCCGCCACTTCGTGCAGGTCGTCCATTGCGGTCCAGATATCATGGCCATCTTCTGATGATTCAATATCTTCCGCGCCGGCTTCCATCGCGGCTTCCAATATGGTGTCTTCATCACCCGCACTGGCGGGATAGGTAATCAGGCCAAGCCGGTCAAAACCGTGCGCGACCGAACCTGCACCGCCCATATTGCCGCCATTCTTGCTGAATGCCGTGCGTACACTGGTGACCGTGCGGTTGCGGTTGTCGGTCAGCGTTTCTACTATGAGCGACACGCCGCCTGGGCCAAAGCCTTCATAGCGGATTTCTTCATAATCATCGCCGTCGCCGCCCGATGCCTTGTCAATCGCGCGCTGGATATTGTCCTTGGGCATGGACTGGCCCTTGGCATTGTTGATGGCCAGGCGCAGGCGCGGGTTCATTTCCGGGTCCGGCATGCCCATTTTCGCGGCCACGGTAATTTCGCGGCTCAGCTTGGAAAACAGGTTGGAACGTTTCTTGTCCTGCGCACCCTTGCGGTGCATGATGTTCTTGAATTTGGAATGGCCTGCCATGACTGCCTTCAGTTTCTAATTGGATGGAATGGAATTGCCCTAATCAGATGCACGGGAAAGTGCAAGATTTGCCCAAAATTTGATTACGAAATGGCGCGCGGCGGATTTTTGATTTTCACCGCCGTGCCAGTCGCGGAAATCATCAGCATCGATCCGCCCTTGCCAACCACTTCATAGTCAAGATCAACGCCGATCACGGCGTCTGCGCCCAATTTGATGGCGGCATATTGCATTTCCTCAATCGCTTCCTCGCGGCCGCGCTTCAGGACATTTTCATATTTTTTGGAGCGCCCGCCAACAATATCGGTGAAGCTGGCGAAAATATCGCGGACGAAATTCGCGCCTGCAATCACCTCGCCGGTGACGATGCCCAGATATTCCCCGACTTCATGTCCTTCGAGTGTATGGGTTGTGGTGATGAGCATGGCTTTGCCTCCGTTATCTGAAGAATATTATCCGGTCCAGGTTACCTCAGGCAATACCCAACGCAGATTTATAGGTGTCGAGTATCGCTTCCATTTCCTGCCGGTCGTGCGGTTCCATTTTGCGCAGGCGAACGACCTGGCGCATGATTTTAGGGTCATATCCGGTCGATTTGGCTTCGGCATAAACATCGCGAATATCGTCCGCAATGCCCTTTTTCTCTTCTTCAAGCCGTTCAATACGTTCGATAAACAGACGGAGTTGTTCGGAAGTTACATTGGCGTCGCTCATGGGAATATCTTTCTGTTCTTTGCGTGCACGCATCCTGGTCAGGACGCACGAATCTATGGGTTAATCTGTCCGGGTCTGCCTTAATGGCCGGACGCATTTTTGGCCACGCTCTTTTTCATCGCGATAAGCTGCTCTTCGCTGGCTTCGCTCTGATAGCGTTTTTTCCATTCCGCATATGGCATACCATATATCAGTTCGCGCGCCGCTTCCCTGTCGATATCGCCATCCGCTTCTGCGACCCAGTCGGCCAGGCAGTTGCGGCAAAACCCGGATAGCCCCATCAGATCAATATTCTGGGCATCATGGCGGTGCCGTAAATGTCTGACGAGCCGCCGGAAGGCAGCTGCAGCGACTTTGTCGGAGATATTCAGGTCGGAAGATGGGTCATTATCGGTTGGCATATGTATTTCCGGTTGTGATTGTGCGGTGTGACTCTATCATAGAGCGCAGATACAGGCATTGGCCAGTGGGGGCCGGGCAAAAACCTGTGCAGAAGAGGGTAAAGCAAGTGGCAAAGAATATCGGACCACGCAGCCGCAAGGTAAAAATACTGGCCACCGTCGGTCCGGCCAGCAATTCGCCGGAAATGCTGGAAAAACTCTACCGCGCTGGCGCAGATGCCTTTCGCGTCAATATGAGCCATGGTGAGCATGAAACGCATGCCAAGACGATTGATGCGATCCGCACGCTGGAAAAGAAAATCCAGCGGCCGATTACGATATTGTGCGATTTGCAGGGACCGAAACTGCGCGTCGGCAAATTCAAGGACGGGGCCACCTTTATCAAGCATGGCGCGCATTTCACGTTCGACCGTGACCCGGCACCGGGCGATGATAGCCGTGTCTGCCTACCGCACCCTGAAATTTTTGATGTGCTCAAAAAAGGCGATCGGCTTTTGCTCGATGACGGCAAGCTCAGGCTACGTGTCATGCGTGCCGGTGCGGACGAGATACTGACCAGCGCCGAAGTAGGCGGGCCATTGTCGGACCGCAAAGGATTGAACGTACCTGATGCGGTCATCCCATTGGCGGCGCTTACGACAAAAGACCGGCGCGACCTTACCTTCGCGCTCGACAAGGGTGCCGACTGGATTGCGCTCAGTTTTGTGCAGCGGCCCGAGGACGTGGCCGAAGCGCGCGGGCTGATCGGTGGCAAGGCGGCGCTGATTGCCAAGATTGAAAAGCCGGCGGCGGTGACACGGCTTGATGAGATACTGGAACTGTCCGATGCGGTGATGGTGGCACGCGGTGATCTGGGCGTGGAACTGGCGCCCGAACAGGTGCCGCCGCTGCAGAAACAGATTGTCGAAAATGCCCGGCGGCGCGGCAAACCCGTTGTGGTGGCGACGCAGATGCTTGAATCGATGATTAAGGCACCTGCGCCAACCCGCGCCGAAGTGTCTGATGTGGCCACTGCGGTCTATGACGGTGCGGATGCAGTGATGCTGTCAGCGGAAACCGCAGCGGGCGACTGGCCGGTCGAATCGGTGAGCATCATGGACCGGATAGCGATCAGCGTCGAAAGCGACCCCGCCTATGCCGACCGGGTACATTTTACCGAGACGCTGCCCGATGAGACCACAGCCGATGCCTTTGCCGCAGCAAGCAGCAAGATCGCCGAAACTGTCGAGACGGCGGCTATTATATGCTTCACCAATACCGGCTCCACTGCCCGCCGTGTGGCGCGTGAGCGGCCTTCTGTACCGCTGCTGGTGCTCACCCCCTCGCGCAATACCGCGCGGCGGGTCGGGCTGCTCTGGGGCGCCTATGCCGTAACAACGCAGGATATTGGCAGTTTTGAGGAAATGATTGCCAAGGGCAAGCGCATGGCGCTGCGCCATGGATTTGGCACCGCGGGCACCAAGCTGATCGCGCTGGCTGGCGTACCGTTCGGCACGCCGGGTTCAACCAATGTGCTGCACGTCGTCACGCTGACAGGTGACGAACTGAAGGGTTATGAGCGGTAACATTGCGTAACTCCTGCGAAAGCAGGAGTATAGTTCATAACAAATTTAGCGCCCTGAATTTTGCGCGCAATATATCCGCATCTACAAACAGATGCGCATTCAGGCCGCAAGCTATCGCGCCTTCGATATTATCCTGCCGGTCATCGATGAACAGCGCTTGCGCCGGGTCGATACCGAATCGCCTTATTGCCAGCTCGTATATCGCGGCGTCCGGTTTCACCAGTTTTTCAGTGCCGGACACCAATATATCCTGAAAATGGCCGAATATATGGTGACGCTCAGCCGCGAATGGTCCCCAGAATTCATCGCTGAAATTAGTGATGGCATAGAGCGGCACATTATTGGCAGCGAGTCTGGCCACCATGTCTCCCATGCCTGGCACCGGCCCCGGTACGGTTTCATTGAAGCGGGGACCGAACGCGGCAATTAGCCCGGCATATTCCGGGTGCTTGGCAGTCAGTTCGCGCGAAGTTTCGGCAAATGATCGCCCGGCATCATGCTGAAAATGCCATTCAGGCGTGACGACATGCGCCAGAAACCATTCCAGTTCCTGCCGGTCATCAATCAGCTTTTCATAGAGTGCACGGATTTCCCACCGGTAAAGCACGTTACCGACGTCAAAAATAACAGTATCAATAGGTGTAGCGGAGGACATTTGCCTTCCGCCCGGTATCAATTAGCCCTGACGCGCCTTGAAACGACGGTTGGTCTTGTTGATGACATAGGTGCGCCCACGACGACGGATCACGCGGTTGTCGCGGTGACGGCCTTTGAGCGACTTTAGTGAGTTGCGGATCTTCATGAGGTATTCGCTTCCAAAAATATCTGTAATTTTCAAGTGAACGGCGCAATTAGGGGCGCGGGCCGATAAAGTCAAGCGGTGAATCTGTCATGAAAAGGTATTTTTGGGGGGTGTTTTGTTCTGTTCGCTCACGTTGCGGCACCGGCCCACACTCCCACCCGGCCTCCCAACGCAATTGTAACCTGTTTGGGAGGCCGGGTGGGGGTGTGGGCCGGTGCCGTGCGCTTCACCGCATAAAAGCAAATATAGCCGTGAGGCGATCAAAAGACCCGGCCAACCGTAAAGCCAATACGGGTTTCACAATTTCCGCTCCCATGCGAGCGCATGGGCGACAATAACATCCAGATCGGCATATTTCGGTTGCCAGGGCAGTGTCTGTTTGATGAGGCGGTTATCGGAAACCAGCGAATCGGGGTCGCCTGCACGGCGCCCCTGAATGACGCGGGATATTTTCTGATTCGTCACGCGGTCCACGGCATCAAGCACGTCAATCACGGAAAAGCCCCGGCCATAACCGCAATTCATGACATGACTGGTTTCGGGGTCCTCCACGAGCTTTTCAAGTGCTAGCACATGCGCGGCAACCAGGTCGGAAACATGGATATAGTCGCGCGTGCCGGTGCCATCATGCGTGTCATAATCAGTGCCGAAAATCGCCACGCTATCACGTTTGCCCAATGCCGCTTCGACCGCCACCTTGATAAGGTGCGTTGCGCCTTCGGTGGACTGACCCGATCGCCCTTCAGGGTCCGCGCCTGCCACATTGAAATAGCGCAGTGCACAGAAATTGAAATCATGCGCGGCGGCTATATCGGTCAGCATCGCCTCAGTCATAAGCTTCGACATGCCATAGGGGTTGGTGGGGTGTGCGGGCGTATCCTCAGGTATCTGCGCCAGACCGGTAACGCCATATACCGTAGCGGTGGAGGAAAAAATGAAATGCTTCACCCCGTTTGTGACAGCCGTTTCAATCAGTGTCCGGCTCTTCGCGCTGTTATTGTGATAATATTTGAGCGGGTTCTCGACCGATTCGGGCACGATGATCGATCCCGCAAAATGCATGATGGCACCAATGCCATGTTCTGCAATCAGGCGAGCGACGAGCGCGCTGTCTTCAATATCGCCTTCGGTAAAAATGGCCTTGTCCGGCACGGCTCGCCGAAAGCCTGTCGTCAGGTTGTCGAGCACAACAACATCATAGCCACTATCAAGCAATGTCAGCACGGCATGGCTGCCAATATAGCCTGCGCCGCCGGTGACCAGCACTGTAAATTCTTTTGTCGCCACGCCTTTGCCCCTTGCCGTTTTGCGATGTTTAGCCGTTTATGCGTGTTTATGGTATATATGAAGCTAACAAAACGGTTTTTCCGTACATAAGGATATTTGAAAATGCGTAAATTCATACCCGTCATGGCCCTTGCGCTTGGTCTCAGCGCATGTGTGACTCCTGTGGGCCCCGTCGAAGTAACCCGGTTCCATGCGGCCGATGCGGTGCAGGAACTGGGCAAGGGGACCATTGTCGTGATGCCCGGACCCGATGAAAATGCGGATTCGCTTGAATACCGCACGTACGCTGCGGCTGTGATGCGTGAATTGGAAACGCAAGGCTATGCGTCACCCGTGACCGGGCAAAGTGCGCAGTATAATGCGCGGATCAGCCTAGACCGCTTCACCCGCGATTCCGAGGGCCGGCGTTCTCCGGTCAGTGTCGGTGTAGGCGGTTCTACTGGCAGCTATGGCTCGGGCATTGGCGTGGGCATTGGTATCAACCTGGGCGGAGGTTCCAAACCGCTTATCATTAGCGAGCTTTTTGTGGCGATTGCGCGTGATGGCGAAACCGCCAATCTGTGGGAAGGCCGCGCCATTTCAGAAGCACGTAAGGGTTCTCCCGCAGCGGAAACATCACTGGCAGCGGCGAAACTTGCGACCAGCCTGTTTGCGGGTTTTCCGGGCGAAAGCGGCGAAACGGTTGAAGTCGAGTAATTTCATCTTTATCGCTGATGCCTAACGCATACGGCGTATCTGTGCTCTGCCCTTGGGCTGTGTCATTGGAACGTCTATTCATAACCTGAAACTATCCGAGGCCCCATGACCATTAAAATTTCGAGCGCGTTCGATTCCGGCAATATCAAGATACATGAAATTGACGGGAATACCGCCCGGCTTTCGATTAACCAGGACCGCAACAGCGAGTTCAAGCAGTGGTTCCATTTCCGCGTATCGGAAACAGGCGGCGAGGAAGTCGTGCTGGTGATTCAGGATCTGAAAGATTCGGCCTATCCCGAAGGCTGGCCTGATTATAATGCATGCGTCAGCGAAGACCGTGATTATTGGGCGCGGGCTGCGAGCAGCTATGACGCGGGCAAAGGCGAGCTTACCATCACCTATCAGAGCGCGAGCGATATTTTCTGGTGCGCCTATTTCGCGCCCTATTCGATGGACCGGCACCATGACCTGATCGCCGAAGCCGCGGCATCCGAAGGCGTGACTTACCGCCAGCTGGGCGAAACGCTGGATGGTCAGCCGATGGATTGCCTGGAAATGGGCGAGGGCGACAAGCATGTGTGGCTTTATGCGCGCCAGCATCCGGGCGAAACACAGGCCGAATGGTGGATGGAAGGCGCATTGGAAATGCTGACCGATCCCGCCAATCCGCATGGCCGCACGCTGCGCCAGAAATGCCGCCTGCACATCGTGCCCAACATGAACCCGGACGGATCGCGCATGGGCCATTTGCGCACCAATTACGCAGGCACCAACCTGAACCGCGAGTGGGAAAACCCCACGGCGGAGAAAAGCCCCGAAGTATTGTGTGTCCGTAATGCAATGGACGAAACCGGCGTTGATTTTGCGATGGATGTGCATGCCGACGAAGCTATACCCGCTGTCTTTATCGCCGGATTTGAAGGCATTCCGTCATGGACTGATGAACTGGGCGACAAATATCACGCCTATCGCAATAATCTCGCGCGCCGCACGGCGGATTTCCAGACGGAGCTCGGCTATCCGATCAGCAAGCCGGGCGAGGCAAACCCGTCCATGTCGACCAATCAGCTGGCCGAACGTTTCGGCTGTGTCTCCATGACGCTGGAAATGCCATATAAGGACAATCGCGACTTGCCCGATGCCGAGCAGGGCTGGAGCCCCGAACGCTGCAAACTGCTCGCGCATGACTGTCTAGCTGTGCTGGCGGAAATGATTGACGAGATGCAATGAAAATCGTTCGTGATGACCTCACTGATCCGCAGGTTCTTGCCCTGCTGGAGGAGCATTTTTCGGGGATGCTTGAAAATTCGCCGAAGGACCAGTGCCATTTTCTGGATATCGAAGGTCTGAAAAGCGATGCGGTCACATTCTGGTCGATATGGGATGGCGAGAGGCTGGCCGGAATCGGCGCGGTGCAGGAACTGGGCTGCGGGCATGGAGAGATCAAATCAATGCGCGTGTCAAAAGAATATCTTGGCCGCGGAATCGGGCGCAAAATGCTGGATCACATCATTGCGGAAACCAAGGATCGAGGCTACAGCCGCCTGAGCCTGGAAACAGGTTCGGGCGAAGCATTTGCGCCTGCCATATCGCTATACAAAAGCGCGGGTTTCGATATATGCGAACCATTCGGCGATTATAAGGCCACTCAATTTAATCAATATATGTCATTGGAGTTACATGCATGCCCCAGTTAATCCTTCTCCGTCATGGTCAGTCGCAATGGAACCTGGAAAACCGTTTCACTGGATGGTGGGATGTGGATGTCACCGAAAAGGGCGTGGCCGAAGCGCGTGAGGCCGGGCGGCTCATGAAAGAAAAAGGTATTGATGCCGATCTCTGCTTCACCTCGCTGCAGACGCGGGCGATCAAGACGCTGAATCTCGCGCTTGAGGAAATGGACCGGATGTGGCTGCCGGTTGAGAAGGATTACCGGTTGAATGAACGCCATTATGGTGGCCTGACAGGCCTCAACAAACAGGAAACGCGCGACAAGCATGGCGATGAGCAGGTACATATCTGGCGCCGCAGTTTCGATACACCGCCGCCGCCAATGGATGCGGGCAGTGCATATGAAATGCAGGATGATCCGCGCTATAAGGGCATTGCCGTGCCGCGCTCTGAAAGCCTGAAAGACACGATTGAACGCGTGCTGCCTTATTGGAATGCGCGCATTGCGCCGGAGCTGAAAAACGGCAAGCGCGTGCTGATTTCCGCGCATGGCAATTCATTGCGGGCGCTGGTCAAGCATCTGTCAAACATTGCCGATGACGAGATTACGGGTCTGGAAATCCCGACCGGACAGCCGATTATATACGAGCTTGACGATGATCTGAATGAGATTGAACGGTATTACCTGAGCGAGCGATAGAGCCTTTGCTAATCCCTCTCCCCTGTGGGGAGAGGAATAATATCAACTATCCCGTTGCGCCCACTCTTCATAACCCTTAAAAGACTGTGCTTCCGGTACAGATTGCCGGCACAGATGGGGCCAATATGACCGAAGCATCCGCAGATATCGCCATTATCATGGGCAGCCAGTCCGACTGGTCGACCATGTCCGCTGCCGCCAAGATATTTGACGAGCTGGAAGTCAGCTATGATGTCAGGATCGTGTCGGCGCACCGTACGCCTGACCGGCTGGTGACCTTTGCCAAGGGTGCGGTCGACGCGGGCTATCAGTGCGTGATTGCGGGTGCGGGCGGTGCGGCGCACCTGCCCGGTATGGTGGCGTCGATGACGCGGCTTCCGGTATTTGGCGTTCCTGTGCAGTCCAAGGCGTTGAGCGGCATGGACAGCCTGCTGTCGATCGTACAAATGCCCAAGGGCGTGCCGGTGGGCACGCTGGCGATTGGCGAAGCGGGCGCGGCCAATGCGGCGCTGCTCGCGGCGGCGGTGCTGGCGAATAATGACGATGCACTGGCCGATCGGCTGGATAGCTGGCGCGCGGCGCAGAGCGAAGCGGTAGGTGAAATACCAAATTGAACGCGTATAGGATATTCCCGTTAGTGCTGAGCCTGTCGAAGCACGTTTCACTATTATGCGGGACGCCCTTCGACAGGCTCAGGGCTAACGGTTTGGATATGGACAGTTTCACGCAATGACTGCACTTCCCCCTGGTTCTACAATAGGCATATTGGGCGGCGGGCAACTAGGCCGGATGCTGGCCGTTTCGGCGGCTGGGCTCGGTTATAACTGCCATATCTATGCGCCAGAGGAAAACAGCGTCGCCGCCGAAGTGGCACAGCATTTTACCTGCGCGGCCTATGACGATGCCGCAGCGCTGCAGGCATTTGCGCTAAGCTGTGACGTTGTCACCTATGAATTTGAAAATGTGCCGGTGGAGTGCGCGAAAATCGTGACGGACCATGCGCCGCTGCGGCCCGGCCATAAAGCGCTCGAAGTCGCGCAGGACCGGGCGGAGGAAAAAGGTTTTGCCCGCGCATCGGGCGGGGTAACGGCGGATTTTGCGCTGGTGACCAGCGAAGATGAACTCGGTGCCGCAGCGACCGAAATCGGCCTGCCCGCGATTCTGAAAACCAACCGTTTCGGCTATGATGGCAAGGGGCAAGTGCGGCTGAAATCGATGGAGGATATTGCTCCTGCATGGCGCGACGTGGGCGGACAGCCTTGCGTACTCGAAGGGTTTGTTGATTTTGATGCAGAATTTTCTGTCATATTGGCGCGGGGGCTGGATGGTGCGATTGCCACCTATGACAGCGCCGAAAATGTGCATGAAAATGGCATATTGGCGCGCTCCACCGTACCCGCAAGCGATGCGGTGCTGCGGCAGCTCCCGGCGGCGCGCGACATAGCCGCGAAAATCGCGGAACGGCTGGACTATGTGGGCGTGCTGACCTGCGAATTTTTTGTGGGCAGACAAGGCCCTGTGCTCAACGAAATGGCCCCGCGCGTACATAATAGCGGGCACTGGAGCATTGAGGGCGCGGTCACGAGCCAGTTTGAAAACCATATCCGCGCTGTGTGCGGCCTGCCGCTGGGTTCTACGGCGCTCACGGGCCAGCGGACGGAAATGCGCAATATCATAGGTGAGGATGCCAACGATTGGGCGGACTATCTGGCCGACCCGGACTGCCACCTGCATCTCTACGGTAAGGGAGAACCTCGCGAAGGCCGCAAAATGGGGCATGTGACATGGGTGCATGTCACGTGAGCGGACGTCAAACGAGTGGACAGGCCGAAATATTCCTGATCCTCGCGCGGGCTGACAATGGTGTGATTGGCCGGGACGGGGCGCTGCCCTGGCATCTTCCGGCGGACCTGAAACATTTCAAGGCGCTTACCATGGGCAAACCGATGGTGATGGGGCGCAAGACATTTGAAAGCCTGCCCGGATTGCTGCCGGGGCGGCGGCATGTCGTGCTGACGCGTGATTGCGGCTGGCAGGCGGAGGGCGCGGAGCCGGTGACATCGGTGGAAGACGCCATCAAGCTTGCGGGTGGGCCGGAGATTGCGGTGATTGGCGGTGCGGAAATCTACCGCCTGTTCCTGCCCCATGCGGACAGGGTAGAACTTACCGAAGTGCATATTGAGACCGAGGGTGACACGGTGATGGAGCCGTTTTGCGGTGATATATGGGAAGAAGCGGCGCGTGAAACCCATGCGGCCAAGGCGGCATTTCCAGCCTATAGTTTTGTGACGTTGCGGCGTAAAAAAACCTGATGCACAGTCCCGCTCATGCATGAGCGGAAGCTTTGCCTGATTGAAAAAGGAGGCTCGACATGCTTCGCAAAACCCTGATCGTTCTCGCCATCATGCTGCTGCTCGGCATTGGTTATGTCACCCAGGTCCTGCCCGGCAAGTTTGAGGCGGAGACCAATGTGGTGACGGGCGAAGAGCTACCCGAAATCAGTGCTGAAGCCCGCGCGCTGCATGACAGCCTGTTTATCGCCGACCTGCATGGCGACACGTTGCTGTGGAAACGTTCGATGCTTGACCCGGTGGATCGCGGCCATATCGACCTGCCGCGTATGCGTACCGGTAATATGGCGTTGCAGGTTTTTTCCTCGGTCACGAAAACGCCCAAGGGGCAGAATTACGACAGCAATAGTGATGATACCGACAATATCACGCTGCTTGCGATGGCGCAGCTACAGCCGATCCGCACCTGGAATTCACTGGTGGAGCGATCATTATATCATGCCGAGAAACTGCAGGATGCGGTGAACGGTTCCAAAGGCGAAATGGTGTTTGTCCGCACGCCCGCTGACCTTGAGGGGATGATTGGCCGCCGCACCATCAAGGGGAGCGGCATCGGCGTGCTGTTTTCCGCCGAGGGGCTGCATAATCTGGAGGGCAAGTCGGAAAATCTGGACCGGCTTTATGATGCGGGGCTCCGTATGGCGGGTATCACCCATTTTTTCGACAATGAACTGGGCGGCTCAATGCATGGCGAGGAAAAAGGCGGGCTGACACCATTTGGCCGTGAAATCATCCGCAAGATGGAGGCCAAGGGCATCATTGTTGATATCGCGCATTCGAGCCATGCCAGCGTCAAGGAAATACTGGCGATGGCGACGCGGCCGGTCGTGTCGAGCCATGGCGGCGTGCAGGCGACCTGTGATGTCAACCGCAACCTGACCGATGCAGAAATTCGCGGCGTAGCGGCCACCGGCGGCGTGATCGGCATTGGTTACTGGGATGGCGCAATCTGTGACACCAGCCCGGCGGCCATTGCCGCGGCGATCAGGCATGTCCGCGACCTTGTCGGTATTGAGCATGTCGCGCTGGGCAGCGATTTTGACGGCGCGGTCACGACGGGTTTTGATGTGTCACAGGTGGCGCAGGTGACACAGGCACTGCTCAATGCAGGTTTTACCGCAGAGGAAATCCGCGCGGTCATGGGGGCGAACACGGTGCGCGTGTTGATGCAGGGGCTGGTGCCGCGGGATTAGATGCACAAAGATTAATCCATTTATTTCATTCATCGTCACTCCCGCGAAAGCGGGAGTCTATCTCACCAGCGGTGTGTCAGATGAAAGGGCAGGAGATGGATTCCCGCTTTCGCGGGAATGACGGAATATAGGTAAATAGCGCACTCTCCCCATTGCGCCCTTGCCCCCAACCCATCTATAGCAGCGCGCATGACACGTTTGGGTAGCGGCGCACGGATTCCCGATGCACTTCGCGGGGGCATACTCGCCCTGGGCAATTTTGACGGATTTCATGCCGGGCACCAGCAGGTGGCGGCAGAGGCGATCCGCTGGGCAAAGTCCGAAGCGCGGCCCGCGATTATCGCCACATTCGACCCGCATCCGGTACGCTTTTTCAAGCCCGATGTGCCGCCGTTTCGGCTGACCACGCTCGGCCAGCGCGAACGGCTGTTTACCCAGGCGGGCGCGGATGCGATGCTGGTGTTCGATTTCAATGCCGAACTTGCCGGGACAAGCGCGGAAGATTTTATTGACGCGCTGCTGATCGACCGTTTCGGCGCTGCGGGTGTTGTCACGGGTGAAGATTTCACCTTTGGCAAGGCGCGCGGCGGCAGCGTGGCCATGCTCGCCGATTATGGCGCGGCGCAGGGCCTGAAAAGCCGTGCGGTGGGCGCGGTGGCCGATAGCGGCGCGATTATTTCGTCCAGCCTGGTGCGTGATGCGCTGCGTGAGGGAGACTGCGCGACTGCCACGAAATTGCTGACGCGTCCCTTCACGATCCAGGGGACGGTCCAGCATGGCGACAAGCGCGGCCGCACCATCGGCTATCCCACCGCCAATATTGATATGGGTGCCTATCTGCGCCCGCGTTACGGCATTTATGCGGTGACGGGGCATCTGCCTGATGGCCGCGTGCTGAAAGGTGCGGCCAATCTGGGCATTCGCCCGACTTTCGATCCGCCCAAGGAACTGCTGGAGCCACATTTCTTCGATTTTGATGAAGACTTATACGGCCAGGAAATTGAAGTGGCGCTGCACCATTTCCTGCGGCCAGAGGCAAAGTTTGACGACATGGATGCGCTGGTTGCACAGATGGAGGCGGATTGCGCAAGGGCGAAGGAATTGCTGGCATGAAATGGGTGAAAATTATCGGGCTGGTTCTGGGCTTGGGCCTGCTTGTGCTCAGCTTTATGAATGCCTCGTGGATGGCCTCCACCCCGCGCGGCAAGGCGACGGTCATTGCCGACCGCAATGTGTATCAGAGCTTCAGCCGGGAAGGGTTGGGGCCGGATGACTGCACTGCGACGCGGATTGACACGCCCACGCATGAATATCTTGAAAACACCGTGGCTTCCGCGACCAAGGCGGACCAGGCCGATGCCGACATGCTGGGTTTCCATGTGGCCATGACCAGGGATGGCGAAGTCGTGGCATTTCACGACTGGACGCTTGATTGCCGCACTGACGGCACCGGGCCTATTCGCGAAAAGACGCTGGCTGAGCTGAAAGCGCTGGATATCGGCTATGGCTATAGCGCCGATGGCGGCAAGACATTCCCGTTTCGGGGGCAATATGTGGGCGCGATGCCGACCATAGAGGAAATTGCCTATCCGTTCCGGCACCGCAAGATGTTGTTCCGCCTGAAATCGAAAGACCCCAAAGAAGCCGATGCACTGGTCGCTGCGCTCAAAAAAGCGGGCATAGCCGACATGAAGCGCATGGCATTCATGGCCCCGGCGCCGGTTGCCGCGCGGCTGCGTGAACTCTCGCCGGAAAGCTGGGTGGTTGATCCGGCGGCGGCAAAGCGATGCACAAAGGATTATGCGCTGCAGGGCTGGCTCACCATGACACCCGAAAGCTGCCGCGGAGAAACACTGATCGTACCGCTCAATTACCAGTGGCTGGTGGCGGGTTGGCCGAAACGGACAATCGAGCGCATGGAGGCGGCAGGCGCGAGAATCCTGCTTACCGGACCTTATATAGATGGGAATGCGATGCAGGGGCTGACCACACGCGAACAGATCCGCGATGTTCCGCTTGATTTCAACGGCTATGTGATGGTCGACAATATCCAGGATATCGGCCCCGCCATGCCCTGAACCGGTAAATTATGGGTAATTTATGCTGCGCCGCGCAAATACGGGTCTTGCCCATGGCGCGTAGCTGTCCTAACGCTCCCAAGCTATGACTGATACGCCCAAACCTGACGCTGATTCCAGCGCGCCCGATTATAAGGACACGGTATTCCTGCCGAAAACGTCCTTTCCGATGAAAGCCGGCCTTGCAAACAAGGAACCGGGCATTTTGGCACGCTGGGAAGAAATTGGCCTGTACGAAAGGCTGCGCGAAGAGCGCAAGGGCAAGGAGCAGTTTATCCTGCATGACGGGCCCCCCTATGCCAACGGCAATATCCATATCGGCCATAGCCTGAACAAGATACTGAAAGACCTGGTCGTGCGTTCACAAAGCCTGCTGGGCAAGGACGCGCCCTATGTGCCGGGCTGGGACTGTCACGGCCTGCCGATCGAGTGGAAGATCGAGGAAGCGTACCGCAAGAAAAAGCGCAACAAGGATGAGGTTCCGGCCAAGGAATTTCGCGCCGAATGCCGCGAATATGCCGATAAATGGGTGAGCGTCCAGCGTGAGGAATTCAAGCGGCTGGGGATCATGGGGGAATGGGACAAGCCCTATCTCACCATGGATTATGACGCCGAGGCGACCATTGTGGGCGAGCTGCTGAAATTCGCCGAAGCGGGCCAGCTATACCGCGGTGCCAAACCCGTGATGTGGTCACCGGTGGAGAAGACTGCACTGGCCGAGGCCGAGGTCGAATATGAGGATATCACCAGCACGCAGATTGACGTAGCGTTCGAGATTGTCGAAGCGCCGAACGCACCGGAGCTGGTCGGTGCACATGCGGTGATCTGGACCACCACGCCGTGGACGATTCCGGTGAACCAGGCATTGGCGTATGGGGCGGATGTTGAGTATGTTTTGGTTGAAGTCAGCTGGGACAAGCAGTTAACAGACGCAAGTTTTGCAAATGCTGAGAATATATCGGGTAAAAAAGTACTGGTGGCTACCGATTTGCTTCCAAATGTAGCGGAGCGTCTCGGATTTACGTCACATCAAGAAATTTGGCGCGGCAAAGGCTTCGACCTGGCCGGTGCAACGGCGCGGCATCCTATCTATGAAAAACTCCGTCATTCCAGCGAAGGCTGGAATCCATCTGACGGTTCGGAAGAGACGGAAGGTCAGCTGTACCCCAGCCTTCGCTGGGGTGACGACAGGAAAGCCAATCTGGAATTCTACGCGCGTCCGCGCCCATTCCTTGATGGTTCGCATTTTGTCACCACCGAAGCGGGCACCGGCCTGGTGCATATGGCGCCCGACCATGGCGAGGATGACTTTGACCTGTGCAAGGCGAATGGTATCAACCCAGTGTTCGCGGTGGAGGGTGATGGCCAGTACCGTGAGGATTGGGCCTGGCTGCCGCGCAGTGGCTCTGTCATCAACAAGAAATTTGTGGCAAGCGATGGTCCGATCTGCACCGACCTGCGCGAAGCGGGTGCGCTGCTGTCGGCCAGCGATGATTTCACGCACAGCTATCCGCACAGCTGGCGCTCCAAGGCGAAGGTTATCTACCGCTGCACCCCGCAATGGTTTGTGCCGATGGACAGCGATCTGACTCACTTGCCCGCCAAATCCCAACAGGAAAAAGGTTGGGAAGATGAAGGCGGCGCAATCGATGTGAATGATGAAACACTCTGCGCCTCACCGACCTTGCGTGAAGTTGCGCTCGATGAAATCCGCAACAAAATCCGCTTTGTACCGGATCGCGGCCAGCGACGGCTGGAATCGATGGTCGAGGGCCGTCCGGACTGGGTGCTCTCACGCCAGCGTGCATGGGGCGTGCCGATTGCGCTGTATGTTGACCGTAAATCGGGCGAATATCTGAACGACCCGGCGGTGAATGCGCGCATTGTTGCTGCGTTCAGGGCAGGCGGCGCGGATGCGTGGTTTGACGCCGATCACCAGCAATTGCTCGGACCTGACTATAATCTGGATGACTATGAAGTCATTACCGACATCCTTGATGTCTGGTTTGACAGTGGATCGACGCACAGCTTTGTGCTGGAAAGCGGCAAATGGCCGAACCTGCGTTCGCCTGCCGATCTTTATCTGGAAGGCTCCGACCAACATCGGGGCTGGTTCCAGTCATCCCTGCTTGAAAGCTGCGGTACGCGCGGACGTGCGCCATATAAAGCGGTGCTGACGCACGGCATGACGCTCGATAAGACGGGCAAGAAAATGTCGAAATCGCTTGGTAACACGCTCGATCCGCAGAAAATCATCAATGTGAACGGCGCGGATATATTGCGCCTCTGGGCAGCCAGCGTCGATTTTACCGAAGATCACCGGATCGGTGACGAGATTATCCGCGGCGTGAGCGACACGTACCGTAAGCTGCGCAATACGTTCCGTTATATGATTGGCGGATTGAATGATTTTGCGGACAGCCAGCGTGTGGCGGTGGCCGATATGCCCGAGCTGGAACGCTATATCCTGCACCGGCTGGCCGAGGTGGATGCCGAGCTGAAGCAAAACGTCCATGATTTTGCTTTCGGCCCGTATATGCGGACACTCACCAGCTTTATGCAGGAAGAGCTGTCGGCATTCTTCTTCGATATCCGCAAGGACTGCCTCTATTGCGATGACCTGGCGGACATGAAACGCCGCGCGTATCGCACGGTGATGGACGTGCTGTTCCACGCGCTCACCCGCTATATCGCGCCGGTGCTGTGCTTTACCGCCGAAGAAGTGTGGCAGGCACGGTTCGAGGATGCAGGCGATTCGATCCATCTGAAAGTGTGGCCTGAAGTTGATGCGGGTTGGGTTGATGCGGACCTTGCCGGCAAATGGCAGTCCATCCGTGAAGCGCGCGAAAAAGTGACCGAGGCAATTGAACCGCTACGCCAGGAAAAGACAATTCGTTCCAGCCTGGAGGCCGAAGTCACCTATCCGCTTGCGGACCTGCCGGTCGATGCCGTTCAGTTTGCTGAAATCTGCATTGTTGCAGATGTCACAGATGGCGAATCCGTTTCCGTTACCAAAACCGCGCATGCCAAATGCGGCCGCTGCTGGCGTTTGCTGCCCGATGTGCCCGAAGATGGCGCATTGTGCGGGCGCTGCGATGATGTGCTGAACGGGTAGAATCATGGAAAACAACCATAACAACCGCATCTGGGGGCTTGCTATCGCGGCCTTTATTTTCGTGATGGACCAGTTCGTCAAATTTCTGGTCACGGGTCCGCTGGGCCTTAATGAACTGGGTGCGCAGAAACAGCTATTGCCATTTTTCGACCTCACATTTGCGAAAAACTATGGTGTTTCGATGGGAATGCTGACTGCGGATAGTGACTGGCAGCGCTGGCTACTGGTCGCGCTCACCGGCGTGATTGCCTGCGTGGTGCTGGTGTGGATGTGGCGCGAAAAGGAACGCGGCGATATCTGGGCACTGGCGCTGGTGCTGGGCGGGGCGCTGGGCAATATTATTGACCGGGCGCGGCTTGGTTATGTGGTCGACTATGCCGATTTCCATATTGGCGATTTCCGGCCATTTCTGATATTCAACGTGGCCGATGCCGCGATTACCATCGGCGTGGTGATATTGCTTGCCCGCGTGCTGTTTATCGGCGAGAAGGATAAAGAATCTGCGGGGCCAAATAAAACTGGGGCAGAAAACAAGTTGGAGAATGAAAATGCGTAAACTGGTTCTGATCGGCACAATGACCGCCATGGTGGCAAGCCTTTCGGCCTGCGGCTCTGGCGGCGGAATATTCAACCGCGATCGCCCTGATGAATTCGCGGTATCGCGCCAGGCACCTCTGGTTATTCCGCCTGACTTCTCTATGGCTCCGCCGCAGCCCGGCGCGCCAAGTGCGCAGTCAAGCGATGCCAGCCAGCAGGCGCTGGAAGCCTTATTTGGCGGACCGCAGGCGCGCAGCACAACCGAAGCCGCCGCCGTAAGCCAGGCGGGCGAAGCTGCCCCCGGCATCCGTTCTTCGGTGGGGGATACACAGACAAATACGGTGAACAAGGGCACGGTGACCCGCGACATTATCGCCGCGCCTGAAGGCGATGGCCAGAATGCGCAGTCAGCCATTCCCGAAGGTTAAGGGGAGCTACTCGTAATTGGGGAGGCCGTTCTTTTTACGGTTTTCAGCGATCTTTGCCCGGTTTTGTTCGATATAGTCAGCCAGGCCGTTCAGGCCCTTGCGTTGCTTTTCTATCTGGCTGGCGCAATCGCCCTTGCCTTCATAACCGTTCGCTGTAACCGCATCCCACTCCAGCACGTCCTGAATGGTTGTTTTCCATTTTGTGGGGTAGCCGCCAAGATATTCGTTGATCATTGGTCCCAGGCTATGATTCATTGATGCCGAAAGTGCAGGCTCGCCGTCGGGCGGCAGGTCATTATGGCACGATAGCCGAATGCGCCAGCGCAGTTGCCCAGCATAGAACCAGAAAGCTGCCCTGTCCTGATTACCGGCCTGCAACAGGCGCGACGACAGGATGTAATAATCAAGGGGGTGGCGCTCGCTGATTGTCGATTCCAGCTGATCAAGCGGCATGTTTGAAGCATCGACAATACCCAGGCACTGCATCACTGCGGCATGGTTTTCACCATGTTTGCCGGTGCAGAATTTTTCTGCCTCCAGCAACTCGGGACTGTTTTCGACACATTCGGCATATGCCTGACTGCTGGTAGAACCCTTACTCGCCTTGCAGGCATCCAGTGTGCGTTGATACAGGCCGGGCTTATATTCCTCAATAACCGTCTCAGCTTGTGACATGACAACCAATATCGCGACGGTCAACATCATGCCCGCGCACCCGCCTCACTCACGCCGCTGCTATTGTGGCGGAGCGCTTTCAGGACCGTTTCCACAATCGCGTCGGCATCCAGGCCCGCTTCGGCATATTGTATGTCGGGGCTGTCCTGGTCCTGGAACCTGTCGGGCAGGCGCATGGTGCGCAGTTTCAAGCCGCCGTCGATCAGGCCATCGTCGCTGGCCATGGTCAGTACATGCGCGCCCAGGCCGCCAATCGCGCCTTCTTCAATCGTTACGCACACGTCATGGCTGGTAAGCAGCTTGCGGATGAGTTCCTCGTCCAGCGGTTTGGCAAAGCGCAGGTCGGCAACAGAGGTGCTGAGCCCCTTTGCGTCCAGCTCGTCCGCCGCCTTTTCGGCCTCAGCGAGCCGTGCGCCCAGTGACAATATGGCAACTTTCTTGCCCTCTCGAACCATCCGTCCCTTGCCAATTTCCAGCTTTTGCGGAACATCAGGCAAGGGAACCCCTGTGCCGCTGCCGCGCGGATAGCGGAACGCGATCGGGCCATCATCATATTCGGCCGCAGTATAGGTCATGTGCACCAGCTCGGCTTCATCCGCAGCGGCCATCACCACCATATTGGGCAGTGTGGCGAGATAGGTGATATCGAATGAGCCGGCATGGGTGGAACCATCCGCGCCGACCAGCCCGGCCCGGTCAATAGCGAAGCGCACGGGCAAGTTCTGGATCGCGACATCATGCACCACCTGATCATAGGCGCGCTGCAGGAAAGTCGAATAGATGGCGGCAAATGGCCGCATCCCCTGTGCCGCAAGGCCTGCCGCGAATGTCACGCCATGCTGTTCGGCAATGCCGACATCAAATGCGCGCTCCGGGTGGGCCTTGGCAAATCTGTCAACGCCTGTGCCCGATGGCATGGCGGCGGTGATGGCGCAGATACGCGGGTCATTCTCGGCCAGTTTGGCGAGTGTATCGCCGAATACATTCTGATAGGCGGGCGGTCCGCCGCCCGGCCCCTTATCCTGCTTGCCGGTCACCACGTCGAATTTGGCGACGCCGTGATATTTGTCAGCCGATTCCTCGGCAAAACTATAGCCCTTGCCCTTTTGCGTGACGACATGGATCAGGATCGGGCCATCTTCGGCGTCGCGCACATTTTCCAGCACGGGGATCAGGTGGTCGAGATTATGGCCATCAATCGGGCCGACATAATAGAAGCCCAGCTCTTCAAACAATGTACCGCCCGTGGCCATGCCGCGCGCATATTCCTCTGCCTTTTCGGCGACATTGTGGACGCGGCGTGACAGCTTGCCCGCCACCCTGCTGGCCAGGCTGCGCAGTCCCAGATATTCCGAAGACGACACTGCGCGCGCCAGATAGGCGGAAAGCCCGCCCACAGGCGGCGCGATCGACATGTCATTGTCATTGAGGATAACGATCAGGCGATTTCCCGCCTGTTCGGCGTTGTTCATGGCTTCATAGGCCATGCCCGCGCTCATCGCGCCGTCGCCGATCACGGCAATGCCCTTGCCGGGTCTGTCATTCAGTTTGTTGGCGATAGCAAAACCGAGCGCGGCGGAAATGGAGGTCGAACTGTGCGCGGCGCCAAACGGGTCATATTCGCTTTCGCTGCGTTTGGTGAAGCCGGACAGCCCGCCGCCCTTGCGCAGCGTGCGAATACGGTCGCGGCGTCCGGTCAGGATCTTGTGCGGATAGCATTGGTGGCCGACGTCAAAGACCAGCTTGTCCTCGGGCGTGTTGAACACGTAGTGGATAGCAGTGGTCAGCTCGACCACGCCCAGACCTGACCCCAGATGGCCACCAGTGGTGCCCACAGCGCTGATAACTTCGGCGCGCAGCTCATCGGCCAGCTGCCTGAGCTGCTCGGGCTTTAGCTTGCGCAGATCCTTGGGCAGGTTAACCGTATCCAGCAACGGTGTTTCGGGATTCGGGGTGGGAGCATTCGTCATATATTCTTTCCTCGGCTGCGCTGCACTTTAGGGGCAAAAATGCGTGCTGTCGATTGTAATGGCAGAATTATGAACAGCGATAGAACGAGGCATATGAGCGATGAAATGAATCTGTCGCATGAATGTGCAAAAAGTTTCTACAGAAAAGGCATTTGTTTTGTGCTCCTGCGAAAGCAGGAGCCCAGGGCAATTTGCGGCAGCGGTGGTGTTTGCAGCTCTGGATTCCTGCTTTCGCAGGAATACGGGAAATCAGTCACACTCGCCGCATTTGCCGCGGACTTCTATAACCGGGCGGACATCGCCAAAACCGGCTTTCTGTGCGGCATTGCGAACACTGCCTGAAAGTGCGTCATCGTCGAGATGCGTGGCGCTGCCGCATTCATCACACAGCAGGAAAATGCAGTCGTGCAGGCAGCCGGGGTGCGAATTGGCGATATAGGCATTGGCGCTTTCCACGCGCCGCGCCAGGTTGGTTTTCACGAACAGGTCGAGAATGCGGTACACGCTGTTGGGGGCCACGCGTTTGCCGCGCAGCTCGCTGACACGCTCGGCAATGTCATAGGCAGAGGCCGGTTTCTTGACTTCGGCAAGCGCATCGAAAATGGTCGAACGCATGTCGGTCCACTGCTCGCCCGCTTGCTCCAGCGTGGATTTCGCCGCGCTCGTCAGATCTTCGCCCGCATGTTCATGATGATGATGTGCTGCCATGGGCTCTATTTAGTGCATGGGGCAGGGGAGTGCAAGATTGAAGGAGGTTGGGCCGTTATTGCGAGCGGCAAAGCTGCGCGGCAATCCAGTGTTGCGTAGAGACGCTCTGGATTGCTTCGCTTACGCTCGCAATGACGAAATTGGTCAGCCTTATCAGTCCTGTACAGGCTTGGCGGTGTAAAGACCCGGAAACATCCGCTTCAGGTTTTGCACCTTGGGCTTGTCCCAGCGCAGGATATAGCCGTGGCGGGGGTTTTTGAACATAAAGTCCTGATGATATTCTTCCGCCTTGTAGAATTTTTTATAACCTTCGATTTTTGTCACGATGGGCCGCGACCAGATTTTCGCCTTGCCCAATTGGCCGACATAGGCGCGCGCCACACGCAACTGCTCATTGTTCATCGGCACAATGGCATTCCTGTACTGGCTGCCCCGGTCGGGCCCCTGCCGGTTGAGCTGGGTCGGATCGGTGGTGACGGAGAAAAACACCTGCAACAGCTGGTCATAGCGCACGACTTTGGGGTCATAGACCACGCGCACGGCTTCGGCATGGCCTGTATCCCCGTAATTGGTGCGGCGATAGGTGGCGGTGGATGCAGCGCCGCCATGATAGCCCGACACTGCGCTTTTCACGCCTTTCACATGACTGAACACGCCTTCGACGCCCCAGAAACAGCCCCCGGCGAAAATGGCGACCTGTAGCTTGGCGGGTTCTTTTGCCGTAATCCGGGGGGCGGGAAGGATTTTGGCTTCCTCGGCCATGATGGCCGCAGCAGGTGACAGGGAAAACAGGCTGGCCGTACCGGCTACGCCAAGGCTAAGTGCCGTTAGGAGGAGTGCTCCGCGCATATTAGCCAAGCGTCTGTATGTGTGCCGCCACACTGGTCAGGTGCTGGGCGATCTCGGTGCGTGCCTCGGGGGACTGCAATGCGAACAGTGCGGCTGTTCCAAATGCAAAACCGCCGGTAAAAAGGGCGAAAACTTCTGATTTCAAAAAATTTATCATCATCATGTCTTTCGTAGGCTATGTTTTCTATTCGCACCAACGCATGAAACGGTTACATGGGCGCGGCAGTTTTATTTGCCCCTCGCAAAGCGCTGCTATGGCACCAAAATGATGGATAAACTGTGAATAAGCGCACAGGTACGCGTTCAGCTTCCTGCCCTATGGCGTGATAAGCTCAGCCTGCATAAGCCCGCGCAGTGAATTGCCGATATAAAAACCCTGCTGTAGATCGGCGGGGGTCAGGGAGGCCTCGCACGCTGCACCGCTTTCCAGCATCTCACGCCGCAATATGCCGGGCAAAAGGCCAAGTTCCAGCGGCGGTGTGCGATATCCGGTGTCAGCGGTGCCCACGAAAATGTTGGTAAAGCTGCCCTCGGTCAGGCGGCCTTGGGCATCAGTGAATACCACTTCGTTTGCGCCAAGTTGGATTTGTGCGGCATGGCGCGCACTATCGTAAAAATCCCTGTCGCTGGTTTTGTGCCGCAACCGGAAATCATCGTGTTCCACCGGCAGCGGCGCAATGGAAACTTTCGCCAGCCCCTTCGCCATTTCCGGCATGGGCTGCATCTCTATGGCAATCGCCCCTGCTTTGCTGAGCATCAGCCGGACTTTGGCGGCGCGTTCAATATGAAAACAGGCGGCTTGTATCTGATTGCGCGCGGCATGGCGGTCAAATTCAAAACCCAGCGCATTCGCGCTTGCCTTGATCCGCTCCAGATGCATTTCGAGGCGGATGATACCACTGGCCGGGTCGAAAGCCATGGTTTCTATCAGGTCAAATGTGCGCATGCTGCCTGTCAAAAACGCTCCTTTCAGTGCGCATTCGCGCCACTCCGACGCCGGGTCACTGTCCGCAACAATAGCGGAACCCAGCCCTATAGTGGCGGTTTTTGTGGCTGTGTCCAGATGCAGCGTGCGGATTGCCACATTAAAAGCGGCATCACT
Organism: uncultured Sphingomonadaceae bacterium; assembly: GCA_947497085.1. Lineage (GTDB taxonomy): Bacteria > Pseudomonadota > Alphaproteobacteria > Sphingomonadales > Sphingomonadaceae > Alg239-R122. The sequence continues at coordinate 87,128 of CANMFE010000002.1, read as the reverse complement.
GTCCGCATCGATTCGCCCGATCGACCCGCAATAGGGACCACGCGGATTTTGCTCCAGGCCCGCCAGTATTTCCATGGCCCGGATTTTGGGTGCGCCGGTGATTGATCCGCACGGATAAATCGCGCGCAATATATCTACAGGCGTCTTGCCTTTTGCCAGTGCAGCTTTGACGGTCGAGGTCATCTGGTGCACCGTGGGGTAACTTTCAATGGCGAAAAGATGCGGCACATGCACGCTGCCTGTTTCCGCCACGCGTGAAATGTCATTGCGCAGCAAATCGACAATCATCAGGTTTTCGGCACGATCCTTTTTATTGGCCTGCAAGGCATTGGCCGCCTTTATGTCTTCTGCCGGATTGGCACGGCGTCGCACCGTTCCTTTCATCGGGCGCGCGGTGATTTCGCCCTTATAGGCGGTAAAAAACAGCTCTGGAGAGAAACTGAGTAGCCAGTCGGCCCCGTCATATATAATCCCGCCATATCCGGCGCTGGCAGAGGTGCGATAGGCTGCATAAATTGCAAACGGGTCGCCCGCATATTGTCCGGTCAGTTTATAGGTCAGATTGGCCTGATAGATATCACCTGCATGAATGGCACGCTGTACCTTGGTATAAGCCGCATGATAGGCGGGAAAGCCGATATCGGGCACGGCATTATAAACCGCGCCATCGCCGCCCCGTCGCTCGGCCAGCCATGCAGGGATATCGTGCGGTGCAATAGAGCGATAGCTTTCAAAAAGGGCGAACCAGCAGAGTGGTTTGCCGTTCATGGTGAGCAGAGGCTCCAGGCGCTGCTCGAGAGCGTAACCGGCTTCATAGCTGAAATAACCGGCGGCATGCAGACCATCGGCTTGGGCCCTGTCCATCGCTTTCAGTGCGGCACGCAGTTCCGCTGCGTTATGGGCAGTGATGATACGGACCGGATTTTCATATAACCGTGCATCCGATGCATCCTGTGCGCGCGCATCGTCAAGCAGCACAAAGGGTTTCATGGCAGTGGCTTTTGTCGCGGGCATTGTCCCCGTTTATAGACGCTTAGACAGGCTCCGCAAGCGAAGCCGCGCCACCGCGCAGTGCATATTCCTGCGTGCCTTTGTGATAGACCTTATCCTGCGGCAGAACCGCGCTGTTGGCGTAGGTAAAGCCGGGGTCCAGCGATTCGTACAGATCGTTGAAATCGCGGTCGACAGTCATTGCGAACAATTCTTCAAAACTGTCGATCACAAAATAGGTCGGCTGCAGGTCGGAAATCACGTAATCGGTGCGGACAACGCGGTCGACATCCAGATGGATGCGGTTGGGCGATTTGGCCTCCACCGCGAAAACAGCTTCAGTGGGGCCGGACAATATGCCCGCACCATAGGACTTGATCCCGTCTGCCTCATTTATCAGGCCAAACTCGACAGTGTACCAATACAGTGCGCTGAGCGCTTTCAGGCGGTTATATTTGAGAGCTTTCCATCCGGCACGGCCATAGGCTTCCATATAGTCAGCAAATACCGGATCGGTGAGTAGGGGCACATGGCCGAACACGTCATGGAACACGTCGGGTTCCTGAATATAATCGAATGTCTCACGGGTGCGGATAAAGTTTCCGGCAGGAAACCGGCGATTGGCAAGGTGCCAGAAAAATACGTGATCCGGGATCAGCATGGGTACGGGCACGACTTCCCAGCCGGTAATGGCAGAAAGCTCTTCGCTCATCTCCCCGAAATCAGGGACGCCGCCCTTACCCAGATCAAGCCGTTTCAATCCTTCGATAAAGGCGGTGGCGGCGCGGCCAGGCAGGATATCCATCTGCCGTGCAAAAAGGTCGTCCCAGATATGATGTTCTTCGGCGGTATAGACGCGCTGCTTTGGCTCCAGCCAATCGAGGCCGACATGATCCGGCTTGGCGAGCGGCGCGGTAAAGGTATCGGCCGGAAGTTCGGGAATTGTGTCAAATCGGCTTGTATTTTTCTGTATCAATGTCTGTTCCATACCGCAGTTATAGCAAGGGCGTGCAGAAAAATCTTGCCTTATCCTTGCTAAATATGGGACAGAATAGGTATATTTCACCTTAAATATAAAAATATAGGAATATATTGCCAGCTATGCCTAATTCAGAGGAAGATTCCAAAATATTGCGCGTGTTGCAGGAAGAAGGACGCATTTCCAACGCCGACCTCGCCGCGCGTGTCGGCATGTCCGCCAGTCCGTGCTGGCGGCGTGTACGTAAACTGGAGCAGGAAGGCGTCATCCGCAATTATGCCGCGCGGCTTGACCGGCGTGCGCTTGGACTGGATGTCTATGCTTATATTAGCGTGCAGATAGAGGATCATGGCGAGGACATCACTGCACGGTTTGAACAGGCGGCGCGGTCCATACCCGAAATCATTGCCTGTCATCAGGTGACAGGCAGTGCAGATTACATGCTGGTGGTGGCGAGCCGCGATCTCGACAGCTTTGCGCAGCTTGCCAATAATAACCTGCGCCGCCTGCCCGGAATAAAATCAATCAATTCCAGCTTCGTACTGAACGATGCCAAGCCATATGCCGGACTGCCGGTTTGATCCAGCTGGACCCACCCTGTTTTTGCCAAGAAGAAAAGCGGGTGTAAGCAAACGGCTCTAGATGTGATTACCTTCGATCAGCGCGCGTTTTGCAATAATCGCGCCGCACAGATAACGCATAAGCGTTTTGATACGCGGCGTGTCTTTCAGGTCGGGATGGGTCAGGACCCACAGATCCTGACCTTGCACTGTCTTTGCGCCGGGCAATCGCACCAAATCGGGCTCAGGGTCGGCCATATAGCATGCGGTGCGTGCCATGCCCTGACCCGCAAGCAGCGCCTTGTGCCGCATGGTAAGGTCGCTCATGGTATAGAGCGTTGGGGCAGCCGAGAAAGGCGATGCGGCTTTCCACTCGTCCCGGCTCCAGCTATAGGCCGTCCCCAGCCAGCGCCGCGCATCGGGCGGGGTTTCATCCAGATAGCCGCGTCTGCAATAATGGCTGAGCGCATAGGGAAACAGCCGCCGCCCCACCAGATGCTCGGGCGGCTTGCCGGTACCGCGTATGACTATATCGGCTTCTGAACGGTCCAGATTGGCAAACCCGTATGAAGAGATGATGGTAAGGTCAATATCGGGATAAAGCTTGCAGAAAGCAGCGATCTCATTGAGCAGGAGGAACTGGCCTATGGCTTCTGGCAGCGATAATGTGATCGGTCCCTTGTCGGCGGAACCTGCCGCGCGCTGTTGCCGCTCTGCCCGCTGTGCAATTTCTTCCATATCTTCGGCTGCGCTGACCATTTTCGCCCCGGCTTCAGTGGGGCGATAACCGCTTGCAAGCTGTTCGAATAAAATACCTGCGGACCCGGCCTGTAATGCCGCAAGGCGCCGGGAGACTGTGCTGTGGTTAACGCCCAACAATTTGGCCGCGCCCCGCAAGCTGCCGCTGCGGTGCAATGCAAGTATTAGCCGGTAGTCATCCCAATCATCCATTGGTGCAATATTGCACCGGTGCGATTTCAAGTAAATCCATATATTAGTGAAAATTGCTGTCTATATGGTGCCAATACGCAACTTGAATAATCATGAGAGGTTCCATGCATCCATTTCCCCATAATATCATTCCCCTGGTTTTTCTGGCGAGTGCTTCCCTTTTTGCCGCTGCGTGCAGTGCCAGTCCGGGAGCACATGCGGATGACCGGTCAGCGGCCGCGCAACCGGACACAGCCGGAGTGCTGCAACTTGACTTTCAAAAGGGGCAGCTTCTCTCCTTTGTTGTACCGCAGACGCGTGAAGATGGTGATGCGGCGCGTGAGGCCTATTACCAAAAGGCGTTCCCCATAGCCGAAAAGCTTGGGTACAAACATGAAGCAAGCTTGCGGGTGCGTGACAAGATCATCAGCGACTATGACCCGAGTGGATTCCTGCTCTATTCCTGGCCTGACGCAGATGCATTGCGTGCATTTGAGGCGGATCCCGCCTGGCCCGCTATCAAGGCTTCGCGCCCGGATGCCTGGTCGGAACTTAAAATATATACAGGCGAGCTGGAGCAGGACCTGACGCTCAGTTTCGATCCGGCCAAGACATATACGGTCGTTGTCGCCTGGCTGAAGCCGGGCAAGGAAGCCGATTATGCGCGTTATCTGGATGGCATTACCGAAGCGGTCAATGCTGCGGGCGGGCGTTTTATCTACAAGATGAAGCATCCTGCTTTTGAAAGCCATGCGTCATCGCCAGACGCGCCGCAACAGCTCACCTTTGTCGAATGGGATGATGTCGAGGGTTTTTCGAAGGTCCGTCAGAGCGAGGCGTATAAGCAGAACCAGCAATATTTTGCGAGCGGCGTCGACCATATTGAATTTTATCGGTTGGCGCTACCTGACGAAAAATAACCAAATCGAGAAAATCGCCAGTCATTTCTGTGCTATAGGTGTGTGCGACTCTGTAATTGCAACAGGAGTGGCTGACCCATGCCCTTTTATAACGATCTGCGTCCCGACAGCGATCACAAGAAACGTGACTATGCACTGATTTTTCCCGACATGAAAAAGGCCGAGAAAAAACGGGCGATAAAGGGTATCTTGCGGCTGAAAGAGGGGCTCGATACACATATTCCGCCGCGCCGCACTGATAGCAACCTCCTGATTGCCAGCTGGAATATCAAGGAGTTTGGCCACACCAAGCAACGTCTGCCCGAGGCGTATTTCTATATCGCCGAGGTGGTTGCACGGTTTGATCTGGTGATCGTGCAGGAGATTAAGTCAACGCTGGATGATCTACACATCCTGCTGCGGATTTTGGGCGGAGACTGGGATTATATCGTCAATGACATCACCAGCGGCGATGACGGCAATTCTGAACGCAGCGCGTATCTCTATAACAATAAACGCGTGAAATTGTCGGGGACAGTGGGTGAGCTGGTGCTGTGGAAGGATATTACCGACGGTAGCGCCATCAAGCAGCTCAAGCGTACGCCCTATCTAACGGGCTTCCGGGCGGGATGGAAGGAATTTGCACTGCTGAATGTGCACTTGCAACCCGGTGATGACAAAGAAGAGGTTAAATATCGCAAGCAGGAAGTCAGCCTGATGATGCGGGCGCTGGAAGAGAAAATGGACGAAGGCTGGACCAAGAGCCTGGTCATTGCCGGCGATTTCAATTTCTACCGAAAGAAAGACGACGAAACGATTGCCATTATCGAAGGCGCCGGATTTTTCGAGATTGAGCGATTGGTGGGCGTCAATACCAATGCTGCTGACAAGCATGCGTTTGATCGCATGTTCATCCGCAAGAATGAATATTTCAAGATTGTGCGAGATATCGAGGGCAGCCGTGTGGGCGGCGTATTCAACATATTCGACTATGTCTATCGCAAGGGACAGGCGCGGCGGTACAAGAAATATATATTGGAAAGCTATGGCGGTGAAAAGGACCTGGCGGGCGATGCCGATGCACTGGAAAAACAATACCATGTCTATTGGAAGCGCAATCAGGTTTCGGACCACCTGCCAATCTGGTTTGAACTGGAAATAGACAGCTCACAGAAATTCCTGGAAGGAAAGCTGGAATCTTTTTAAATCTGACTGTCCGGCAGCTCAGCTATTGGTATCAATCCATTCGATCAGCGTATTGACGTCACGTATTTCGAGTGACCCGTAACCGGTCTTTACAAGCCCCTGCGCCGCCAGCACCTTGAGAGCCTTGCTGAGCGCTACACGCGAAACCGCCATTTCTTCGGCAAGGTCATTCTGGCGCACGGGCATTTCTACCCGTCCCTGTGCATGCCCGGCTTTTTCAAGCAGGTTTTTGGCAAGGCGTACCCTGAGCGGCAGGCGGCGCTCATCTTCAAGCAGTTGCAGCGCGCGGTAAAATTGGCGGGTGACATGGCCGATAATATAGTCACGCAGCTTTGGATGGCTGTCCATAAGCCGGTCTAACTGTACCTTCGAAATAATCCGGAGCTGGCAATCTTCCGCAGCATAGGCATCAAACGCGCGGTTTATGCCTGCATATAGCGGAAGCTCGCCATAAGCCTCTCCTGCAGCCAGCACAGTGAGAACATTGGTATAGCCATCCACATCGGTATTGCTGAACCGTATGCCTCCGCTTTCGATTATCGTAAACTCCTGGCCTGCATCTCCGCTCTGATGAATCATCTGTCCCTTTTTAAAGGTGACTATATGTCCCCGTGCATTGATGGCATTACGAAGCTCTTTGGGTAGCGTTGTGTAAAAGCTGGCCAGTTGCAGGGGGCGAGTGAGGATCTGGCGGCTGGTTTGCATAATAGTAAACTAGTTTATTTTTTGACTGATGTCACTGGTTTATATGCCTTACATAACTAACCCATGACACGGACACCCGTTCGGTAAAAAAGGAGATAAGATGAAACCCGAAATGCTTGTTATACTAGGCATTTTTCTGGGGTTCACCCTGCTCGAAATCCTGCGCACCGGTTTTTTCCATAAGAAAGGCCAGAGAACCAAAGATGCCTGGGTCGAGATTATCGGCATGGTTATGCTGCTTGGCTTTACCCAGCCACTGGTTCTGGCCGCAGCCTATTTTCTTATGTCATCCATGTTTCCGGGGGCGGAAGGTAGCTGGGCGGTGCTGCCCATCATTGCGCAGGTCGCACTGTTGCTAGTGTTTGATGACCTGACCCAATATGGCTGGCATCGGCTGTCGCACAGCGTGCCATGGCTTTATGCGCTGCACCGCCCGCACCACGATGCCCCCTATATGAGCACGCGAATTGTTTACAGAAACAATATATTCTATTATTTTCTGATGCCGGGTATCTGGTTTTCCGGCGCGCTCATCTACCTTGGCCTGGGCTGGGTTTATGCATTCTATATCATAGTCAAGATGACCGTGATTATCGGCGCGCATAGCGATGTGCGCTGGGATGAAAAACTGTACGAAATAAAATGGCTGTCGCCGCTGATGTGGGTGGTGGAGCGCACGATATCCACGCCTGCGACGCATAGCGCGCACCACGGACGTCATGCTGCCGATGGCATTACCAATTATAAAGGCAATTACGGAAACCTGCTGTTTTTTTGGGATGTGCTGTTCGGCACAGCCAAGATAACGCGTCGGTATCCACCTCAGTATGGTGTGGAAAACCTGCCCGAAGTGAGTGCTGCGCAGCAGTTGCTTTGGCCGATTGTCCGCACCCATAAATCCCCTGGTCCCGAGGAGACCGCAAACATACCAGCCGTGTAAGGCGGGTCGCATAGTTTGGAGGGGAAATCGCCGGACCAGCCAAAAAGCTGGCCGGCGATTTTGTTTTATTATCTGTAATTGACGCTACGTTATCCAGAGGAAACCGCGAAAATACAGGTTTGTGAACAGTTGATAATCGCTGGCATTGCTTGACATTTGCGGCTGTGAGCCCGAGAATCCCTAAATTGCGTTACAAACAGAGGCAAAAAATTGCCCGAAGCGCAGAGTTTGCAGGAGAGTTATTATGGCCACCGTATTTGCCGCTAACATGGCCCCGCCGCCCAAGCCCCCATCCATGTTATTGGCGCTCAGCGAATTGCCGCGGGCGATATTTGAACTCGGCAGCTTGCCCTGGGCATCGCCTTTACTGTCGAAAGCGCCCAAGGGTGATGGCCATCCGGTGTTGGTGCTGCCCGGCTTTATGGCAAGCGATGGTTCAACAGCGTTGATGCGCCGTTTTCTGGAAAAACGCGGTTATGATGCGCATGCATGGAAACTGGGACGTAATCTTGGCCCCAAGTCGATTGGTACGGAAGCAGAGCATCTTATCGACCTGCTTGACGCGGTACACACGCTGACGGGCAAGAAAGTGAGCCTTGTGGGCTGGAGCCTGGGCGGTGTCATGGCGCGGCAATTGTCGCGCCGGCGGCCCGATGCCGTGCGCCAGGTCATTTCGCTGGGGTCGCCGTTCGCCGGCCATCCCAAGGCGACGACCGTCTGGAAAGTCTATGAACGGCTCACCGGGCATAAAATTGACGATCCCGATACGCTGAAGCAGCTTGAGGAAAGCGAATTGCCGCCACCGGTGCCATCCACCGCGATCTTCAGCAAGGCGGATGGCATTGTTGCATGGGAAATCTGCCGCGAGCCTGAAGGCCCGCAAACCGACAATATCGAAGTTTATGGCAGCCATTGCGGTCTGGGCGTCAATGCGGCTGTGCTGTATGCGGTTGCTGACCGCCTGGCACAGGATGAGGATGACTGGAAACCGTTTGACCGTAAAGGCATACGCGGTTTCGTCTATCCTTCATCAGGGCATTGACCATTTGCGTCAGTAGCCACTAATTTTTGTCATTGCGAGGAGCGAAGCGACGCGGCAATCAGAAGCTGCGTCATGTTGCCCTGAATTGCTTCGCGTCCGCTCGCAATGATGCACTTCCAATAACAGTGTATTTTATAGCGTTTTAGCCCGCCTTCTTCGTAGCGGGCGCTTTCTTCCTGGCGGCTGCGTTACGGGGCTTTGTCTTCGCAGCTGCTTTAGGCTTGGCTTTCGCTTTACTTTTTGTGGCCGTGCTTTTGGCGGCAGGTTTCGCCTTTGACCTGGCACCCGGATTTTTGGCAGTCGTGCCCAGCGTGGCTTTTTTCAGTTCCTCGAACGTTTCCTGCATGGCGGCCGCATAATTTTCCGGGTCGGGCATCATGTCGCGGTCGGACGTAAAGGAAATGCCGATCGTGCCGCGATAGCTGTAGACAGCGTTGATAAGGCCCATACCGTCAAAAACAGGGCCTAGGCTATAGGTTGCCACCATCTCTGCCCCTGCGAAATAAAGCGGGATCGGGCTGCCCGGAATATTGGTGACAACACAGTTAAATGCGGGCGAATGCGCATTGGCAACGCCCATGCGCGTGTAAAGCCGCGCGGCAATCCCGCTGATCCCCGCAGGCATCAGCTTGTTGTAATCGGCCAGCGTGCGCGCACCGATGGCGTTGGTCATCGCCTTGGAATTTTGCGCCTGTTCGTGCACGAATTCAAGGCGCGTGACAGGGTCTTCAATATGCGTGCCGAGCGCGACAATCATGGCCGACACCTGATTGCCCATCGCTTTCTTTTCGCCCTCGCTGCGCACGGATATGGGCGCCATCGCATTCATGGTTGATTTGGGCAGGTCGCCGCGTGATTTGAGATATTTACGTAATCCGCCTCCCACGATCGAAAGGATCACGTCATTGACCGTTGCCCCTGGGACCGTGTCCTTGATGGCGCGGATATCTTTCAGCGGGAACATAGCCGCGTCGAATACCCGGTGCGGTGATACCTTGGCATTGAGCAGCGTCTTGGGCGCGGTGCGTGCGCCTTTCAGGCTGATTTCACCCTTGCTGATTTCGCGGCCCAGCCGGGCAATGCCGGGCAGGGTGCGGCCAATAGTTTCAACCACGCGCAGCGGCTGCGTAAGATTGTTGACATAACTGCGCGCGAGCAGTTCGGCGACATTGGGCATATTTTCCGGCTTCCACGGCTTGCCCGCCGGACGGTCCGGAATATCAGGGGTAAGGTCATGCACGGCAGCGGCCATTTCCACACCGGACATGCCGTCAATCGCGGCATGATGCACTTTGGATATGACCGCGAAACTACCCTTGGGAATGCCCTCTATATTGTCGAGTCCCTCGACAACGTTAAATTCCCAGAGCGGTTTTTCCATATCAAGCGGGCGGGCGTGCAAGCGTGATGTCAGGATGCATAGTTGCCGCCAGTCACCGGGCTTGGGCAGGGCAAAGTGGCGGACATGATATTCGAGATCAAATTCGGGATCCTCGATCCAGTAGGGATGGTCGACATCCAGCGGTGCCCGCACAAGGCGCTGGCGAAAAGCGCGCGCGCTGTCCAGCCGACTTTCTATGAAACGCAAAATATCCTTGAAACGCACAAAACCGCCGGATGCAGTCGAGGGGTCATATATTGCGCATGACCCGATATGCATCGGCGTCGTACGCGTCTCCATATAGACAAAACTGGCATCCTGACCGCTGAGCTGTTCCATATATTCCTGCCTCCTACACACAGAATCGCCCCACTGCGATTCCCCGAGTCCTAAGGCATAGCATGACTTTACGAGGATGGCATAATTGCGCGGGCAAGACGGGCAAGGAACATGCAATGCCGTAACGGCAGTCCTGCCGCAGCTTCATATGCTACACGCCGAAAATGGTGAAATGGAGCGGGCGAAGAGATTCGAACTCTCGACCCCAACCTTGGCAAGGTTGTGCTCTACCCCTGAGCTACGCCCGCTCGAGCGGCTGGTCCGGGTGCGCAGAAATATCTGCCTGTTGACCAGCGAAGTGGGCGGTTAGCATGGGCTTTTTATGCCTGCAAGCCTTAAAATAACATCCTGCCCTATTTTTTCGCATTATTTTCGTGTGTGCATTCATAAATCAGGGCTTGGCATCATGGGTAAGGGTGCCCATGTTAAAGCGGATGCTGCGCAAGGGCTGCGCATGCTATATGAGATCATCAAACGGAGAATGGAACTTGGCCAGCATGGGACTGACAACCGAAGAACAGAAACTGGTGGAGGAATTCCGCGCCCAGGTGGTGGAGCCTTCCATGTCGGGCATTGTCGTGCTCGATTTCTGGGCCGAATGGTGCGGACCGTGCAAGGCGTTGACGCCAGTGATCGAGAAGGTATGCGCGGAATATGCCGACAAGGGCGTGACGCTGGTCAAAATCAATGTCGACGAAAACAAGTTTATCGCCAGCCAGTTTCAGGTGCAGTCGATCCCAACCGTATATGCGCTGTTTCAGGGACAGCCGGTGGCCGACATGACGCAGGCACGCACCGAATCACAGATCAAGTCCATCCTTGACCAGCTGCTCGAGAAACTACCGCTTGGTGCCAGTGCGGAAACCGATCAGGCGCAGGATATCGCCCCCTTGCTGGAAATGGGTGAAGAAGTGCTGGCTGCGGGCGATGCTCAGCGGGCTTTTGGCATATTCGGGCAGATTACCGACATAGCGCCTGACAATATGGAGGCTGTCTCCGGCCTGATCCGTTCCCTTGTCGCGGGCGGCAAGGTGGAAGAGGCGCAGGCCATGCTGGATGAACTGCCCGAAGACAAGGCGGGCGATACGATGCTCGACCGGGCCAAATCAGCGCTGGCACTGGCGAAAGAAGCGCCTGCGAGCGGGGAGGCGGCCAACCTGAAAGCGCAGGTGGATGCCAACCCGGACGACCATGAAAAACGGTTGGAATATGCAGGCGCGCTATTTGCCGAGCAGCAGCGTGATGCCGCTGCGGACGAGTTGCTGAACATTATCCGGGCCGATAAAGACTGGAATGAGGGGGCAGCGCGGGCGAAGCTGTTGCAGATATTCGAATCGGTTGGACTGGAAGACCCATGGGTTGCGGCGACACGGCGCAAGCTGTCGGCCGCCCTGTTTGGATAGGATTGCATGACGGCGCTTACCACCACACGCATTTCGATTTTTCCGCTTCCCGGCGCGATCCTGTTTCCCGGTTTGCAATTGCCGCTGCATATGTTTGAGCCGCGCTACCGCGCCATGGTAAGCGATGCGATGGCGCGCGACCGGCAGATTGGCATGTTGCAACCCAATGACCAGAAATTTGACGGTATGGGCGGCGGAGAAGATGCGCCAGACCTGTTTCGCATAGGGTGTCTTGGCCGCATCGCCGATGTCGAGGCGATGGATGATGGCCGCTATAATGTGATACTGGAGGGCATCGCGCGTTTCCGTTTGATCCGCGAACTGGATGTGAAAACCCCGTTCCGGCAAATTGAGGCGGAGTTGATCGAAGAGGCACCGGACAGTGACATACTGGCCGGTATTGAGCGGGCTTCGCTGGAACGCGAGGCGCGCAAGTTTGCCGATGCACAAGGCTATGCCGTGGACTGGGATCAGGTATCGCGTCTTGACGATGTGTCGCTGGTCAATGGCGTGTCACAGATTGCGCCGTTTGACAGCGCCGCGAAACAGGCGCTGCTGGAAGCAGACAGCATTAGCGAGCGGGCCGAACTGATGGTGCAGCTCATGCAGTTTTTTAGCCGCAGGGATGACGACGATCCGCGCGTGACGTTACAGTGATTTATATCTATCACACCTGTATGAGCTATATGTCCTTATTTTACAGTCACCCCAGCCCTTCGACTGACTGCCTGCAGCAGTCGCTCACGATAAACTCAAGCTTTGCTTGAGGCTGGGGTCCAGATAAGGGCGCAGGCTGATTGTAAGGGTTGTCATATAGCAAAATATATCACGTAAGCGGCTTTCATAGCCGCATAGCTTTTGCCGCACGATAGGGCATTTGGATTCCAGCCTTCGCTGGAATGACGATATTTATCCATTCAAAAGAAACAGGCAAAAAGGCCCAGTATATTTAGAGCAACGTCTATTTAGAGCAACAGACGATAATTATCGCAAAACTGCGCCTGATTTCAGACGAAATTACACTGTCAGGCCAAAACTACCACGCAGCCCGTCAATGATGAACTGTGCCGCCAGGGCGGCCAGCAACACGCCCAAAAGACGAGTAATAACAGCCTCAACCTTGTCGCCGAGCAAACGCATTACCGGCCCTGCTGCCCATAGCGCAAAAAATGTCAGGATGAGTACGAGGGCGACTGCGCTGAATATGACAACCGCGCTTTCCATCCCTTCGTTCTGCGACATCAACAGCATGATTGACGCAATCGAACCTGGCCCTGCCATCATCGGCATGGCCATGGGGAAAATCGAAACATCCTCTATTTCAGGCTGATCATCTTCCTGCTGGTCGATGATTTTCTGTGCGCGTTCTTCGCGCCGTGCCGTGCGTTTTTCGAACACCATTTCGATGGCAATGATAAACAGCATGATGCCGCCTGCGATGCGGAAGCTGTCAAGCTGGATATGCAATGCGCCCAGTAGCTGCTCTCCGAAAAGGCCGAATATCAGCAGGATGATTGCCGACACGATAACTGCGCGCAGCGCCATGGTGCGGCGCTGTGCATGGTTTGCGCCTGTTGTCAGGCTGGCAAATATGGGCGCGCAGCCGGGCGGGTCGATGACCACGAAGAAAATCGCGAATGCGGAAAGGAAAAGCTCAATATTGATCATGGCGCTGTCGCGGCAATTTCATCCTGAATAACGGTTTCATAGGTGCTGCCGTTCCATATGGATACGGTCACTATGCGCGATGTATCGGCCTTTACGTTCCATGTCCACTTCAGCGTACCGTCACGCGACATGCGTGTGTTTTGAGGGATGACCTGTGCTGGAACACTGCCATTGCACGATGCGATTCGGGTTTGCACAAATTCGGGTTTTGGGCGTGGATTGCCCGCGAACCCGCCATGGTCGAACAGGAATTTCCAGTCTGCATCGGCTGCGCGCACGTCATAGCGCCGCTGCCATATGGTGGTGAAATAGCCCTGCAATGCGTCAGCATTAATGAAACCGCCTTTTGATGCGGCGGTGCGCCCGTCACAGGACATGTAAATAGCTTCGGCTTCCCATTGCGGAGCTGTGGCGGGGTCTGTGCGGTCCTTGAGCCATTCCTTTGCATTCACCGCTTCAGGGACCAGCATGATGGCGTCATCGGCCGCCAGTTCGCGAAAGGCGGTCCATAGTCCTTCTTCGCGCGCTTCCCGGTTGAAAGCGATTTCCGCCGCGACGACGCCGCTCGGATTGGGTTGCAGTTTTTTAAGCTCGAAATCATTGCCGCTGCCGAATGGACGGGCGCACGCGGTGAGTGCAAGTGTGCCCATAACAGCAACTGTATGAGTGCTCCTGCGAAAGCAGGAGCCCAGGGCGGCGATACGCCTTATAGCCATGGATACGCGCTTTTGTAGGCATATGGATTGGCTGGCTGCTTTTTGCACGAAACTTGGCATATCTCACTCCCATACATCCTGAGTCTCAGGATTAACTGCGATTGGCTGCAATAGCCAGAATATTAAACACCGGAAGATGAGGAGGTCGCTGCATTCGTGCCTGCCTGCACAAGCACGAGCCCAGGGCAGTGATATGCTCAATTGCTCTGGATTCCTGCTTTCGCAGGAATACTGTAAATACCTATAATCCCGCCGGATCGGGTAGTCCGGCACGGCGGTGTGCAGCGACCAGTGTGTTGCGTAGCAGGCAGGCGATGGTCATCGGACCAACGCCCCCTGGCACAGGTGTAATCGCGGCGGCATGGCCAATGACTTCTGCCGTGGCGACATCCCCTACCAGCTTTGTCTTGCCTTCTGTACCGGAAGCAATCCGGTTTATGCCCACATCAATGACAACCGCGCCCGGCTTGACCCAGTCGCCCTTGACCATTTCCGCCCGGCCGACCGCGGCCACGACAATATCGGCGCGGCGCACCACTTCGGAGAGGTTTTTGGTACGGCTGTGCGCAAGGGTGACGGTGCAGTTTTCCTGAAGCAGCAGCTGCGCCATCGGCTTGCCGACAATATTGGAACGACCCACCACGACGGCATCCAGCCCCGACAGATCGCCCAACCGGTCTTTCAGCAGCATCAGGCTGCCCAGCGGTGTGCACGGGACCAGTGCATCTTCGCCCACGGCCAGTTTCCCGGCATTGATAACGTGAAAACCATCGACATCCTTGGCTGGGTCGATGGCGGCAATGACCGCCTTGTCGTCAATATGGCCGGGGAGGGGCAACTGCACGAGTATCCCGTCAATGGTCTCGTCCGCATTCAGCTTTTCAACCAGTGCGATCAGGTCGGCTTGTGAAATATCCGCATCGGGGCGGTGCTCTATGCTTTCCATGCCTGCAGCAACCGTTGCCTTGCCCTTGGAGCGGACATAGACCTGACTGGCGGGATCCTCGCCGACCAGCACCACCGCGAGGCCAGGCCTACGGCCCGCGGCCTTTACAAAATCGGGAACGGCATCGCCAACACGTGCACGCAGTTTCGCGGCAAATGCCTTGCCGTCAATAAGTGTCGGGTCTGTCATAAGGCCCTAATATACGGCCAGATTGCCGATGACAATCATCAGGATTTGCAAGCCGATAATGAGCACCAGCGGGGACAGGTCAATGGCGCCAGTATCAGGCATCATCTTGCGGATAGGATTGAGCAATGGGGCGAGGATCATGTCGAACGACGAATAAATCGCCGACACGGCCGGGTTCTGCATGCTGACAACGTTGAACATCACCAGCAGGCTGATGATGAACTGCACGATGACAAGCATCACGATGACATTGACAAGAAGGCTAAGTATCTGAAGTATCATGAGCATTTACGGCTATCCTGTGGCAAGTAATTCAATTTCAGGTGTTATAGCCTACTAACACCCCTATAGGCAACGGGCTTTATTGGTCCTGCGCCACACGGCGCACCAATGTGCCTGCGCCTTTTTCGGTGAAAAATTCAAGCAGCATCGCATGCGGCACCCGTCCGTCGAGAATGACAGCCGCGTCAACGCGCTGGTTCACTGCCTTTACACAGGTTTCCAGCTTGGGGATCATGCCGCCGCTGATTGTGCCGTCACTCTGCAACTGTTCAATTTTCGCCGGATCAAGGTCGGATATCATATGCCCTTCTTTGTCGAGCACGCCCGCAACATCGGTGAGCAGGAACAGCCGCGCAGCCTTTAACGCCCCGGCAATCGCGCCTGCCATGGTATCGGCGTTGATGTTGTAGGTCTGCCCGTCCGGCCCCACGCCAATCGGCGCGATGACGGGGATCATGCCCGCTGCGGAGAGGCTTTCCAGCACGCTGCAATCAACTTCGCTTGGTTCGCCCACAAAGCCCAGGTCGACAATGCGTTCAATATTGCTATCGGGGTCGCGCGCGGTGCGGCGCAGCTTGCGCGCCTTTACAAAACCACCATCCTTGCCGCTAATGCCGATAGCCTGACCGCCGGCGGTGGTGATCCACTGCACAAGCTCTTTATTGATCGCGCCCGACAGAACCATTTCGGCGACTTCCGCCGTTTCCTTGTCCGTCACGCGCAGCCCGTCGACAAATTTGCTCTCGACGCCCACGCGCTTCAGCATCGCACCGATCTGCGGGCCGCCGCCATGGACGACAACGGGGTTGATGCCCACGGCTTTTAACAGGACGATATCCTCGGCAAAATTGCGGGCAAGGTCTGCATCGCCCATGGCATGGCCGCCATATTTTACCACAAATGTCTTGCCGGCATAGCGCTGCAGATAGGGCAGGGCCTCGGTCAGTGTTTCCGCCTTGGCGAGCATGGCGGGGTCGTGGGCGTTGCCCGTCATGTTCTGATTCCAATATTTTGGACCGCAAATGTAAACATCCGCTCACCCTGAGCCTGTCGAAGCCTGTCCTGAGCGACTGCTGCAAGCAGGTAGTCGAAGGGGGTTTTGCCACCCCTCTTCGACAGGCTCAGGGTGAGCGGATGCAGTAAAATAATCATATCTGCCGCACGGCTGCACCAGAATCGAGCCATTTGCCCAGCCGGACCAGAAATACGATCAGGAAGGGAACAACAACAAAGGACAGCACAACCTTGGCCAGCATCTGTCCGCCCATCAGCGTCGCAATCGGGAACACACCATAAAAGGCGATGGTGATAAACAGCAATGTGTCCACCACCTGGCTGAGCGCGCTGGCAATGGCGCCGCGTACGGCCACAAACTTGCCTTCACCGCTGCCACGCAGCATGCTGAAAATCGTGACGTTCAGGAATTGCGATGTGCCATAGGCAACAATGCCTGCCGCCATCAGCCTCGGGCTTTGGCCTACAACCATTTCAAATGCGGCCAGGCGTTCCGGGTCCATTTCATCGGCAGCGGGCAGAGCCAGCACCAGCAGGATAAACAGCATGGAAGCGATGAGCGGCACAAAGCCAAGTATGACGAAACGGTTGGCCATGGCCCGGCCATGCAGCTCGGCCACCGCGCTGGAGAGCATGACCAGCATCAGGAACGGGAAAATCCCCGCTTCGACAGCGAGCGGCCCGAGTGCAACCTGTTTATTGCCGACCACACCTGCAAGTACGGTCATTCCGCCATAAAGCAGCGCGAATACCAGCAGCGAGAGCGAGATTGTCCGGCTGGACAATATGCCTTCATCCTGCGTCTGAGTGGATAGAGCCGCAGCTGTGACATGCACGCCAGCGTCGTTCAGTTCGGAATGTTGTGTATCGGTCATTTCGGATTGTTATCGCCTTTTGGCTCCCGTGAAAAGGCGCGAAGTATCACTGGCCCTATTTTTATCCACATACTGGAAGCTTTACCTGAGCGAATGGTTATGGTTAGGACAGTTTTCAGTTCACCGTCATCCTGAACTTGTTTCAGGATCCATTTTAAAACTATTTGCAGTTTTTGCAGATAAGGCGATGTGCTTGCGGCGAAGCTATGCTCGTCATTTCGGGAACCGCATGTAACTGAGCCATGGATCCTGAAACAAGTTCAGGATGACGTATTTAATACATGCTGCGTCAGTGGCGCACACATTCGGGGGAATGACATGAACCGCTACCTGATGAGCCTGATCGGAATCGCCATTATAATCGGCATTGCGTTGCTGTTGTCGAGCAATCGCCGCAATATCCGCCTGCGTGTCGTGGGCGCGGCGTTTGCGCTACAGGCGGGCATTGCTGTGCTGGTGCTCTATGTCCCCTGGGGCAAGGCCGCGATACAGGGCATGTCGCAGGGGGTGTCAAACCTGCTTTCCTATGCCAATGAAGGCACGGCGTTCCTGTTTGGCGCGCTGGCATCGGATGAGCTGGGGCAGAATTTCGCGATTCAGGCCTTGCCGGTCATCATCTTTTTCTCGGCACTGATTTCGGTGCTTTACTATCTGGGCATCATGCAGTTCATCATCAAATGGGTGGGCGGCGCGATCCAGAAAATCATCGGCATTTCCAAGGTGGAAAGCCTGTGCAGCGCGGCCAATATCTTTGTCGGGCAAAGCGAATCCCCGTTGGTCATCAAGCCGTATCTGGCGGACCTTAAACCCTCGCAGCTGTTCACGGTGATGAGCGTCGGCATGGCGGGCGTGGCGGGTACTATTCTCGCCGCCTATGCCGCCATGGGTATCCGCATCGATTACCTGCTGGCCGCGGCATTCATGTCCGCGCCCGGCGGCATTTTGATGGCCAAGATCATTATGCCCGACAACCCCGATGAGATAGTCGATGACAGCAATATCCAGGCGGTGGAATATGAGGATGAAAAACCGGCCAATGTGATCATGGCAGCGGCGATGGGCGCGCAGACTGGCGTAAAGCTGGCCGTGGCCGTGGGCGCCATGGTGCTGGCTTTCGTGGCGCTGGTGGCGCTGGCCAATGGCATCGTTGGCGGTATTGGCGGCTGGTTCGGCTATGGTGATCTGAGCTTCCAGCAGATTATCGGCTATATCTTTGCGCCGATCATGTACCTGCTCGGTGTGCCGTGGGATGAGGCGCTCAGGGCAGGCGGCCTGTTCGGGACCAAAGTGGTGCTGAACGAATTTGTCGCCTTTATCGATCTGGGCAATGCCGAGGGGTTGTCCCCGCTGACAGTGGCCATCGCAACGTTTGCGCTGTGCGGCTTTGCGAATTTCAGCTCGATCGCCATCCAGATGGCGGTGACGGGCGGCCTTGCCCCGACCCAGCGGCCGATGATTGCGAAACTGGGCCTGAAAGCATTGGCGGCGGGCTCACTCGCCAACCTGATGAGCGCGGCGCTGGCGGGGTTGCTGATTACGCCGGATGCTGCGGGTGCGGTGGTAAGAGAGCCGGTGGCAGTGGAAGCTCCAACGGAGACCGATGCGCCGGCTGAGGGTGAAGTTGAGGCGGCAGCTGCCCCCGCCGACTGATGTCGTAATAAACCCCATGTCCGCCTGATGTGTCACCCCAGCGCAGGCTGGGGTCCAGATAAGGTTACGGGTTGGCTGTGAAGGGTTCGTGTGGTCGGGGCATATCAATAAAGCGGCATGCGAAAGCCGCAAATGTGTCGCCATACACTGGGGCATCTGGATTCCAGCCTTCGCTGGAATGACAGATAGAGAGCTTTGCTACTCCTCCCTCAACGCCTTTTTTAGCTCATAAAGCTTGTCCAGCGCATCGCGCGGGCTCATGGCGTCGATATCCATGTCGGCAATCGCATCGCGGATCGCATCATTTTCGGCTTCTTCCTCTTCCGCGATAGAGGCGGCGAATAGTGGTAAATCGTCGAGCCCCGCTGCCAGGCCGCCCGTCGCCGCCCGTCCTGCCTCCAGCTTGGATAGGACAGCTTTGGCACGGGCCAGTACCGGTTTCGATATACCCGCAAGTTTTGCGACTGCGAGGCCATAGCTGCGGTCGGCTGGCCCCTCGGCCAATTCGTGCAGCAGTACCAGTTCACCTTTCCACTCTTTCGCCCGCACATGATGCAATGAGAGTGCGTCCAGCGTTTCGGCCAGCCTCGTCAGTTCATGATAATGGGTGGCGAACAGGCAGCGGCAGCGATTGCTTTCATGCACCGCCTCGACCACGGCCCATGCCAGCGCCAGCCCGTCATAGGTGGAAGTACCACGGCCCACCTCGTCCAATATCACGAAACTGTCGGGTGTCGCCTGTGCCAATATGGCGGCGGTTTCGACCATTTCGACCATGAAGGTGGAACGGCCCTTGGCCAGATTGTCCGAGGCGCCGACACGGCTGAACAACCGATCGACAATGCCCATCCGCGCGCGGCTCGCAGGCACGAATCCGCCTGCCTGGGCCAGCAATATGATCAATGCATTTTGCCGCAAAAACGTGGATTTACCGCCCATATTGGGACCCGACACGAGCCAAAGCCGGTCTTCCGGCTGTAAACGGCAATCATTGGCCACAAATGGCGTATTGTCTTTGGCAAGCGCGGCTTCCACCACCGGATGACGGCCATTTTCGATTTCCAGTAGCGGTGTGTCCGCAAATTCGGGGCAGCACCAGCCGCCTTCCGCCGCACGCTCGGCATGGCTGGCGGCGACATCAATGCGTGCCAGCGTATTGGCGGTCGCCGCAATCGCCTCCTTGCGGGCCATGGCCTGTTCAATCAGGTCTTCAAAATGCGCCTCTTCGGTGGCAAGGGCGTGGCCGCCCGCTTCGGCAATGCGCACGGCTTCTTCGTGCAGTTCGGTGGAGTTGAACCGCACCGCTCCGGCAAGTGTCTGCCGGTGCGTGAAGCCCGAATCTTCGGCCATGAGCGTGTCACCATGGCGTGCGGGCACTTCGACAAAATAGCCTAGCACGGCATTGTGCTTGATCTTGAGCGTGTTGATACCGGTTTGCGCGCGATATTTTGCCTCCAGCGCGGCGATGGCGCTGCGGGCATTTTTACCGGTATTGCGCAGCTCATCAAGCGCGGCATCATATCCGGGTTTGATATAGCCGCCCGACTGCCGCTCGGTTGGTGGTGTTTCGATAAGCGCATTGTGGAGCAGGTCGACAAGTGCGCCATGGCCATCCAGCGCGGGCAGCCATTGCTGCAAAAGCTCGGGCGTACCATCCAGTGTGCGCAGCTGTTCGCGCAGCGTGCGCGCGGCACCCAGCCCATCGCGGATCTGGCCCAGGTCACGCGGACTGCCGCGCAGTGCCACGATGCGTCCCAGCGCACGGGCGATATCGGGAATGGATTTCAGCACATCGCGCAAATTGTCACGCAGCAGGCGATCTTCATGCAGCCAGCGCACGACATCCAGCCGCGCCCGGATCGCGGCCTTGTCACGCAGCGGTGCGGCAAGGTCATTCGCCAGCGCCCGTGCGCCTGCGCCGGTGACGGTGCGATCGATATTGCCAAGCAGGCTGGTGCGCCGTGTTCCGTCCGTGCCGACAAGTATCTCCAGGCTTTCCCGCGTTGCTTCATCGATCAGCAGAAACGCGTTTTTTCGAGTACGCTGCGGGGCCTGTAAAAAAGGCAGACTGCCCTTGGTGACATGTTCCAGATATTTGAGCAGGCCGCCTGCCGCCGCGAGCTCTGCGCGGGTGAAGTCGCCGAAACTATCCAGCGTAGCGACCTCGAAATGGGCGCGCAGCGCCGTATCGGCAGCGCTACTGTCAAACTCGCGGGCGGCACGCGGTTCATATGACAGGCCTGCAAGGTCCATGGTCTCCGGGGCGATAATTTCGCTGGGGTTCAGCCGCGCGATTTCCGCATTCAGCGAGTCTGCATTCACCGCCATCATGGCAAATGCGCCCGTGGAAATATCACACACGGCAAGGCCGGTTTCCCCGTGCACCTCGGCGAGTGCGAGCAGGCGGTTGTCGCGGCGTGCATCAAGCAGGTTTTCCTCGGTTAGCGTGCCTGCGGTCACGAACCGCACTATGTCGCGCGCGACCAGCGATTTGGATCCGCGCGCCTTGGCTTCGGCAGGCGTCTCGGTCTGTTCGGCAATTGCCACCTTGTGCCCCGCACGGATGAGTTTGGCGAGATAGCTCTCGGCCGCATGGACCGGTACGCCGCACATCGGCACAGGCTGCCCATCATGTTCGCCGCGTGATGTAAGCGCAATATCCAGCGTGGCCGCAGCTGCCTTGGCATCATCAAAGAACAGCTCGAAAAAATCACCCATGCGGTAAAAGAGCAGGCATCCCTCCGCCTGCGCTTTCAACTCAAGGAACTGGGCCATCATCGGTGTGGGTCCCTTGGCTTTTTTGCCCGATTTTTTCTGCTTTGATGACATCTTGTACCTATCGATAGCCGAGCGGTTCAGTCATGAAAACCCCGCCATCAACCCGGTTGTTGAAAACCGCATCTGGGCGATTTTCCCCTATCGCTTATGTACATTAGACGCTACGTAAGACGCTATTGCGCGCAACACGCCGCGCCCGGATTTGGGGAAATTTGAAAATATGTCTGACGATAGCAACGTTCCGTTTACTGACCGTGAAGCCCTGCTGTTCCATAGCTATGGACGTCCGGGCAAGATTGAGATTGTTGCATCCAAGCCCATGGCGACGCAGCGTGACCTGTCGCTGGCCTATTCGCCTGGTGTGGCCGTCCCTGTCCGCGCTATCGCGGATGATCCGGGCAAGGCGTATGATTATACTGCGAAAGGTAATCTTGTCGCAGTGATATCCAACGGCACTGCGATATTGGGTCTGGGCAATCTGGGCGCGCTGGCATCGAAACCGGTGATGGAGGGCAAGGCGGTCCTTTTCAAACGCTTTGCAGATGTCGATTCGATCGACATTGAGTTGAAGACCGAAGATGTGGATGCATTTATCAATGCTGTCGAGCTGATGGAGCCAAGCTTTGGCGGCATCAACCTGGAAGATATTGCGGCACCGGCCTGTTTCATTATCGAACAGACGCTGCGTGAGCGGATGAATATCCCGGTATTCCATGATGACCAGCACGGTACTGCGATTATCACTGCGGCAGGGCTGATCAATGCCTGCCTGCTCACCGGACGCAAGGTTGAAGATGTCAAAGTCGTGGTCAATGGCGCGGGCGCGGCGGCGATTGCCTGCACAGAGCTGATCAAGGCGATGGGCGTGGCGCATGACAATGTCATCATGTGTGACCGCACTGGCGTGATTTATCAGGGGCGCGAAGAGGGCATGGACCAGTGGAAATCGGCGCATGCGGCAAAAACCGATGCGCGCGATCTGACTGAAGCGCTGAAAGGCGCAGACGTGTTTCTGGGCCTGTCTGCGGCAGGTGCGCTCAAACCCGAAATGGTGAAGGATATGGCGAAACAGCCGATTATTTTCGCCATGGCCAATCCGGACCCTGAAATCACTCCGCCAGAAGCGAAGGCTGCGCGGCCTGATGCGATTGTTGCCACCGGGCGTTCGGATTATCCGAACCAGGTCAATAATGTGCTTGGCTTTCCTTTCATTTTTCGCGGCGCACTTGATGTGCGGGCGACACGCATCAATGACGAGATGAAAATCGCGGCAGCACAGGCAATTGCCGAGCTGGCGCGCGAACAGGTGGCCGAGGAAGTGGCGGCGGCTTATGGCGGCACGGCCCATAAATTTGGCGAGGATTATATCATTCCCGCGCCATTTGACCCGCGCCTTATGGAAGTGGTCCCTGCGGCCGTGGCGCAGGCGGCGATGGATAGCGGCGTTGCGCAAAAGGACATTACCGACATGGTGCGGTATCGTCACGACCTGAAAGCACGGCTCAATCCGACCACGTCGGTGTTGACACAGGTATATGAAACCGCGCGCAAGAAGCCGAGGCGTGTGGTATTTGCCGAAGCCGAGGAAGAAGTCGTCCTGCGTGCCGCGATCCAGTTCCGCGACGGCGGTTATGGCACGCCGGTACTGGTTGGCCGCGACAAGCGGGTTCTGGACAAGCTGCACCAGCTGATGGCCGATAATCCGGGTGATTTTGAAATCCACAATAGTGCCAATTCGCCATTGGTCCCGAAGATGGTCGATTATCTGTATGAGCGCCTGCACCGGCGCGGCTATTTGCGGCGCGATGTGCAGCGCATGGTCAATCAGGAACGCAACGTGTTCGCCGCGACCCTGCTGGCGCTGGGCGAGGCGGATGCGATGATTACCGGTGTTACCCGGACATTCAGCCAGTCCATGCGTGAAGTGCGGCGCGTACTTGATCCGAAAGCGGGTCAGGTTCCCTTCGGCATCCACGTGATGGTAGGGGCCAGCCACACCGTCTTTTTGGCGGACACAACGGTTAATGAACGGCCCAGTCCCGATGAGCTTGTCTGGATTGCGGAGCAGACCGCTGCGGTTGCCCGCCGCATGGGGCATGAACCACGCGTGGCATTTTTAAGCTATTCGACCTTTGGCAATCCAGCGGGCAAATGGCTCGACAATATCCGCGATGCCGTGGGCATATTGGATGGCAAGGATGTTGATTTTGAATATGAAGGCGAAATGGCGCCTGATGTTGCGCTTAACCCCAATCTGATGAAAAACTATCCTTTCTGCCGCCTGTCGAGCCCGGCCAATGTTTTGATTATGCCAGGACTGCAATCGGCTAACCTGTCGGCAAAAATCCTGCGCGAGCTGGGCGGCGATGCTACGGTCGGGCCGATGATGGTGGGCATGGAAAAACCGGTACAGATTGCGACCATGTCATCAACGGCATCTGAGCTGCTGACGCTGTCGCTATTGGCAACAGCGGGGATTGTGAAATAGGGCCAGGAACTTGATTCTAGTCCTGCTCGCCCAGCAAATGTATACGCATCATACCGATAAGTTCATCGGGTGAGAAAGGCTTGCTGAGCAGGCCAGCATGCGGGCCATCGCCTGACAGCTCACCGCCTGCATAGCCGGTCATCAGCACGACCGGGATGTCGGGAAATTCGCTTCTGATATGAGCTGCCAGCTGCTGCCCATCCATGCGCGGCATGCGGATATCGGATAGCACAAGCTCTGGTTTTCGCGGCATACCGCGCAATATGGCGATGGCTTCCTCACCCTCGCTGGCTTCCGTGACATCCATGCCTTCTTCACGCAGCAATTCGGCTACATGTCCGCGCAGGTCATGATTGTCCTCGACCAACAGTACGAACTTGCCGGCCATGTCTTTGGCAGGCATTTCGTCATGGGCCGCTGAAACCGGCCCGCTCACCGGGACATCGCCCTGATCCTCGGCAGCGGGTAGCCACAGCGAAATGGTCGTACCCCTGCCAATCTCAGTATCAAGCGTGACAAAGCCGCCGGATTGCACCACAAAGCCCTGCACCTGACTCAGTCCAAGCCCGGTTCCCTTGCCGGTTTCCTTTGTTGTGAAAAAAGGTTCAAATATTTTTTCCGCAATGTCATCCGCTATACCTGACCCGGTGTCGCTGACGCATATTTTGACAAAGTCGCCGCCGCTCGCATGGCTGCCCAACCGCTCGCTATCTGTTTCACTGACACTGTAATTGCCGACTTTCAGCGTGATACGCGCGTCTTTCTCGCTGTCCTGCTGAAACGCATCGCGCGCATTGACGATCAGGTTAAGGATGGCATTTTCAAGCTGCGCCGCATCGATATTGATCGGCCATGTACGCTCCGCGCACTGGACATCGAAACTATGGCGCGCGTCGAGCACCTGTTTGGCCAGAGGTGTCAGGCCATCGATAAGTTCGTTGACAGATGTAATGGCCGGGGTCAGTGACTGACGCCGGGCAAATGCAAGCAGCCTTTGTGTAAGTGTGGCCGCGCGCTGTGCACCTTCGCGCGCATTGCCAATAGCAATATCGGCTTTCTCATAGGCTTCTTTCTTGAGCCGGCTGCGCGCTATATCAAGATTGCCCAATATGATTGTGAGCAGATTGTTGAAGTCATGCGCAATTCCGCCGGTCAATTGGCCTATGGATTCCATGCGCTGCACATGTGCAAGCTGCGCCTCGGTTTCTCGGTCCTGGGTAATGTCACGGGCAATACCGAAAATCAGGTCGTCCTGTTTGGCAAGATTCCAGCTCAGGTAAAGCGCATCCCCGTTTCGGCCGCGCATGATGCGTTCCAGGGTGATACTGGATTCGCCATTTTCAAGAGTTGCAGGCCCCCGCTCCTCATTTTCATGGAAATAATCAGCGACTGTCTTTCCGCTATTCGGGTCTATTTCTCCAAAGGCCTGCTCCCATGCAGGGTTGCCGGCCACAATTGTGCCATCGCTGCGCGCGATCAGCATCATGTCAAGCGAACTGTCCCACAGCCGGTCACGCTGGTCGGCGGCAAGCTCTGCTGCAATCTGTTTCACCGCCAGGTTCTTGCGCAGTTCCAGCAGTGCTGACGCCTGCCGGGCCAGAGCGGCCAGGGCATTGGAATATTTGAATTCGGTGCGCGGCTTGGTATCTGACATGCAGATCGTGCCAACCGCATAACCTTCAGGCGAGATTATCGGTGCACCTGCATAGAAACGGATATGGGGCGGGCCGGTAACAAGTGGATTGTCGACAAATCGCGGGTCCTTGTGCGCATCCAGCACAACCATCACTTCATTCTGGCGGATGGCATGGCCGCAAAAAGCGATGTTGCGCGGCGTTTCAGTATCGCTAAGGCCAATGGCTGACTTGAACCATTGCCGTTCCTCATCGATCAGCGCCATATAGGCAATGGGTACATCCGCGATGGTTTGTGCCGTGGCCACCAGATCGTCAAACAGCCGCTCTGTCGTGCTGTCTAATATGTCATAGGAGCGCAGCGCGGCAAGCCTGCCCGCCTCATCATCGCCCAGGAAGAGCTGTTGTGTCGAATCTGCGTCCTGGAACATGGGTGAGAAGTGGCCTGCCTGTTGGATGGGTTGCTATCTTAGCCAGTCACGAGCTTCCAAGCAAACAGGATTATCCGCGCCGCCGATAGCGGAAATACCAGACTTCATGCCCCTGTTTGCGCGCCTTTGCCTCATAACGGGTTTCGGGCCAGCCGCCCGGACGCGTCAGGAAATCAGCCGGGCTTTCGCATAGCCACTCAAACTCGCGGCGCTGGCGCATGATCATCATCGCATGCTCGACATAGACGGGATGGTCGGTGCCAAAACGAAATTCGCCGCCTGCTTTCAGTTTCCGGGCAATCAGATCCACCGGACCATGGTTCATGAAACGTCTTTTGGCATGACGCGCTTTCGGCCATGGATCGGGATGCAGCAGGTACACGAAACTGAGCGCGCCATCGGGAATACGCTCGAGCACGTCGAGCGCGTCACCCATATGCAGGCGGATATTGGGCAGGAAGCCATCGCGAATATGCATCAGCGCGCCGACCACGCCATTCAGGAAAGGCTCGCAGCCGATAAACCCGTGATCGGGCAGCATGTCGGCGCGATAGGCCATATGTTCGCCTGAACCGAAGCCAATCTCGAAATGCAGCGGCCGGTCGGTGCCGAACAGCCCCTTTGTGGTGACCGGGCCTTCAGTTGGTACCGAGATTTGCGGCAGCAGTTCATCGACAAGCAATTGCTGGCTTTCGCGCAGTCTCTTGCCCTTGGAGCGGCCATATAGGCGGCGCATGGTGGTGGGGTCGGAATGGGGTTTGTGGGACATGGGATAGCCGATTAGACAGTTGCGCATATTTTGCAAGTTTGATGATTTTTTACACATGTAAATCCATGTGCGCGTTAATCAATTGTTTACACTCTTTAACTATTTCATAAACTCATGAATAGCAGTGATTTTTTCTCCATTTTGACCATGGTGATCCTAATGCTGTTTTCGGGGGTCTTTCTGGGCCTGTATCTGTATGACCGGAAACATCATTTCCCCGCCTGGGTTTCCGCGGCTTATGCTGCGGCGCTGCTTGCGTACCTGACAGACATTAATCGGACGATTTTCTCATCGATTACAGCGGATTACATCAGCAACACTTTTTTCTGGATGACGGCAATATGCATCGTTATGGCCGTGTGTACACGTCTCAGACGGCCGGTTCCGGTGCTGCCAATCGCCATTGCGCTGCTTGCCGGACTTGCCGCGCAAAGCTGGTTCAGCTTTGTCGATGATGACCTGATCATGCGCTCTATGGTCGCGAATATGTTTTCTGCATTTGTGTTGATGGCGGTGCTGCCAACATTGTGGCAGTCAGCCACCATTGCGATTGACAGGGCGATTTTCTGGGTCACGTGCGTGTTGGTTGGAAGCTATCTGCTCAGGCCAATCATTATCTTCATGGTGATGGGGGAAACGCATACGCATGAAAGCTATACTGGCTCTACCGAGGCGCTGGCACAGCAGATGACTATTGCAGTTGCCAGCCTGGCCGGTGCAGTGACGCTGCTCATTGCGGCAGGCTATGATATTGTGGTGCGCACGCAGCAGATGAATGTCATTGATCCGCTCACAGGTGTACTCAATCGCCGCGGTTATGAAGAGATGCTCGAAGAAACGGGCGCAAATGCCGACGAGCAACTGGTTGGCCGTGCGGTGATGATGTTCGATGTCGATGCATTCAAGCAGGTGAACGACAATTACGGTCATCATACCGGTGATGCCGTGCTGGCCCGGATGGCAGCCACGGCGAAAGCAGTTATCGAGCACCATGGCCAGGTCGCGCGTGTCGGAGGCGAGGAATTCGCGGTCATACTCAACGGCACCAGTTCTGCCGTTGCACATGAGATTACCGAGCATTTGCGTTTGGCATTCGGGTTGCTTGTGCATCCGGAACTGCCGCCCGGCGCTTCGATTACCGCAAGTTTCGGTATTGCCCATACACAGGACGGCGAGACGCTGAAACGCACGCTCAGGCGCGCGGATATGGCTTTATATGCAGCCAAGGACCGCGGCCGGAACCGTATCGTTGACAGCGCCAATCTGCGCCGCGAAGTGCCTGTGGAGAATGTGGCCTAGACCCGAAAGCAATTGCCCTAGAGCGCTGCTTTCAGCTTATCGACCAGATCTGTTTTTTCCCATGGGAAAAGATCACCTTCCGCTGTCCGGCCAAAATGGCCATAGGCGGCGGTTTTCGCATAGATCGGTTTGTTTAGGCCCAGATGTTCGCGAATGCCCCTCGGTGTCAGGCGCACCAGCTTTGGCAGCACAGCCTCAATCTTGGTCTCGTCAACACCGTCCACGCCCGTGCCGTGCAAATCGACATAGACAGACAGTGGTTCAGCGACGCCAATGGCGTAGGACAGCTGGATCGTGCAGCGCCTGGCAAGCCCGGCCGCAACGATATTCTTCGCAAGATAGCGTGTGACATAGGCGGCGCTGCGGTCCACTTTCGTGGGGTCCTTGCCCGAAAATGCACCGCCACCATGCGGCGATGCACCACCATAGGTGTCGACAATGATTTTACGGCCGGTCAGGCCGGCATCACCATCAGGACCACCAATTTCAAAACGGCCGGTCGGATTGACGTGAATAACCGTCTGGTCCGTCAAAAAACCGTCTGGCAGGACATCCTTGAACACGCCCACGACATAGTCGCGCAGTTCGTTATATTTGGCCTCATCACCTTCACCATTGTGAAAGAAATATCCGGGTGCATGCTGGGTAGATACAACCAGCGCGGTGGCCTCGACGGGTTTCCCATCAACATAGCGCAGCGAGACCTGGCTCTTGCTATCAGGCTCCAGAAACGGGGCAAGACCACTGTGACGGTCCGCCGCCAGGCGTTCCAGAATCTTGTGGCTGTAATCCAGCGTCGCCGGCATTAGGTCAGGGGTTTCATCACAGGCAAAACCGAACATGATGCCCTGGTCACCCGCGCCTTCATCCTTTTCCTCACCGGCATCCACGCCCTGCGCAATATGCGCAGACTGGCCATGCAGATGGTTTTCGAATGTCAGAGTTTCCCAGTGGAAGCCATCCTGTTCGTAACCAATGCGCTTGACTGTATCGCGTACGGTTTTTTCAATCTCTTCCAGCGCGCCATCGGCCCAGCCATTTTCGGCATCATACACACCGCGGCAACGTATTTCGCCGGCCAGCACAACACGGTCAGTGGTGGTCAGCGTTTCGCAGGCCACACGTGCTTCGGGATCTTTGGAGAGAAAGAGATCGACAATCGCGTCTGAAATCTGGTCGGAAACCTTGTCCGGATGTCCTTCAGATACGGATTCGGATGTGAATAAATAGCTGTTGCGCATGAGTTTTCCTATCTTTTCGATATAGTGCTTTGCGACGCACTTATGCATATAAAGAATTCTTTATACGCCCTTTAACGGCGCTGCCTGCCAATAGCAACAGCCGATATCAGCAATATAATGGCAAATGCGATCGGTAATATGTTGCCGTAGCGTGCAAATAGAGTTGGCGCATGCGCGGCGGGCAGCATGGCATCAATCCGTCCCGCCTGTCCCATGGCAATTGCCCCCGCCAACTGACCATTTGCATCAATTATAGCGCTGATACCCGTTGGCGTCGATCGGATGACGGGCAACCCTTCCTCAATCGCGCGCAGCCGTGCCTGTGCCAGATGCTGGGGCGGCCCCCATGCGCCGAACCATGCATCGTTGCTGGGGTTGAAAATGAAATCGGGCCGGTTATCCGGATCGACCACCTGACCGGAAAAGATGATTTCATAACAGACTTGAATGCCTGCCGTGCCAAAATTGCCCAGCTCAATATTGCGGGGGCCGGGGCCCGGCGTAAAATCCAGGTCACCCGGGGCAAGCCGCGACAGTCCGAAAAGCGACAGGAGAGGGCGCATGGGCAAATATTCGCCATAGGGAACGAGATGGCTTTTGTCGTAACTGCCAATCAGTTCACTGTTGGTGTCCATTGCCATCACGCTGTTGCGCGCACCGTATATCTGTCCGCCCGCATTCACGTCCAGTTTGAGCGCCCCCAGCACCATGATATCGCCGGTGTTCATTGTGGCGCGCAGCCGCGCCCGCGATTCTTCCGGAGAGCCGGGGTAATAGAAACGGTCTGGATAGCCTTTTTCCAGAAAATCGGGAATCGCCGCTTCGGGCCAGAATATCAGGCGCGGTTCGTCGTCATCTGATTTTGTAAGGCCCGCGAGCTTTGCGAAATTTTGCGCCGCATTGCCTTCCTCCCACTTCACATCCTGCCCGATATTGGGCTGGACCACGGTTATGGGCGTTTTGGTAACAGATGCTGCATCCATCCACAGAAAAGGGGCT
This sequence comes from uncultured Sphingomonadaceae bacterium, assembly GCA_947497085.1. GTDB lineage: Bacteria > Pseudomonadota > Alphaproteobacteria > Sphingomonadales > Sphingomonadaceae > Alg239-R122. Next base: position 56,775 of record CANMFE010000002.1, on the reverse strand, counting down.
AGGTTAACCGCCGCAAGCAAAGCAAGCGTGGAAAGTGCAGATTTCCAGTTTCTTTGTAGCAAAAACACCAAAACCGCCGAAAATAGGACCGCAAATACAGTCAGGCCATATGTGCCAGTTACCTTGGCGAAACCGGCTACAGGAAGGGTGACAAATGATGCGCCCAGCGGGTTCCAGATGAAGCCTGTAAAGACCCAACTTCTCAGCCATTCGGTAATGATCCACATCCCGGCAAAAGCGAGAATAAGAACCCAGCCCGCTCTGTGCGTATCATTTCGGCCTTTGGCCAGCTTCGTAATCCACCATGCCCCGAGCGCCGCCAGTGCAGGATAGACCGCCAGATAAAGCGACAGCAAAACCACTGCGATATAACCCAGCCATACCGGCATGGCTGCCTGGAATGTGAAAGCCGTGGCAATCCAGTTCAGCCCGACAATAAAATGCCCCAGCCCGAACAGCCAGCCGCGCGCAAAAGCCGCTTTTTTATCCGGCGCGGTGGCGGTCAGGTGGATCAGTATAGCGAGGCAAATCAGAGTGACCGGCCAGAAGCTTAGCGGCGCAAATCCTGTAGCGGACAGGCTGCCGGTCGCAAGTGCAAGCCATTTGGGATAGTCAAAAATACGTTTCAGCGATTGCATGTGTCACGCTATGCCTCTGCTTGGCGCGTGATGCAATCTTGCTTTTCATATATGCCGCAGCCTATGTTCGGCTTTATGATATTATCCAGCCTTTTCACTGCTATTGCCCTACAGGCTGCGCCTGTCGCTCCGCTTGAGGATATACGGGCATTTACCGACACGCATCGGCGCGACATGCGCTGCGCCGCAATATTCGCGATTGTAGCGTCTGAACAGGCAAGGGGAGAGAAGTCAGCGCTCGCTTATCCCGCACTGGGCAAACGCGGGCGGGTCTATTTTGCCGATGTAGGTGAACGGGTGGTGGCCGAAACCGGTCAGCCACGTGAGGCGGTGCAACAGGAATTCGTGGCCATTGCTGCGTCATTACAGGAAAATGCGGCCAATCGGGCCAGCCCGGAAGCGGCTGTGTCCGAATATATGTCCAAATGCTTGCCATTGCTCGATGCGGCTGTGCCGCCGCCCGGCAAACCGGCATTGCCGCAATGTGCCATATATCTGCAGCTCGCCTATGAAGAGATTTACGCGCGCGAAGGCCTGTCACCTGCTGCGCGATGAAGGCAAGACCGTTTTCGAAATCGACACGTATCTTTTCACCGTACGTGAAAAAATTATTGCCGATGCGACAGCCAAGCCAGACCAGGATATTGATTACGAACATTGTTTCGAACTGGCCAAGCCATGATTGATGCACTGCGCCCGTTCCATCTGGCCATGCCTGTACATGACCTGGATGCGGCGCGGGCGTTTTACGGAAAGTTGCTGGGTTGCGCAGAGGGCCGGTCATCAGATCACTGGATCGATTTCAACCTGTTCGGGCATCAGTTTGTCGCGCATCTGGATGAGAGCCACGCAGCGCGTCCCATTGTCAATATAGTTGATGGTGACGCGGTGCCTGTACCGCATTTTGGCGTGATACTGGCCATGCCGCAATGGCAGGTGCTGGCGCGCCGTCTCAGCACTGCTGATATCAGCTTTGTTATTAAACCGCATATCCGTTTCGCCGGGCAGGCGGGGGAACAAGCGACCATGTTTTTCCAGGATCCAAGCGGCAACGCGCTTGAGTTCAAGGCCTTTGCCAATGATGCGCAGATTTTTGCGGCAGGCTAAAAGAGGAGCTTCACCGCCGCAAAACCACCGATAAACAGGATCCCGACCAATGTGGTGGCAAGCGCGAAGTTTTCGTCAATCCATTTTTTCATGGGCGGACCAAATTTCCACAACAGGATTGCGACGAGGAAGAAACGCGCCGCCCGCGCGATGATCGAAGCGAATATCAGGATATAGAGCGGCATTGCGGTTGCACCCGCAGCTATGGTGATGACCTTGAACGGCAATGGGGTGAAACCTGCGAGCAAGACAATGATCCAGCCATAGGCATTGAAATTGGCCTTGAACGTTTCAAACTCCTCTACCACACCATAAAATTCCAGGATCGGCTCGCCAATGCTTTCCAGCAGGAAATAGCCAATTGCATAGCCCAGCAACGCGCCCAATACCGAGGCGACTGTGCAGATAAAGGCATAGCGCAACGATTTTTCCGGGCGTGACAGGCACATCGGGGCCAGCACGACATCGGGCGGAATGGGAAAGAAACTGCTTTCGGCGAAACTCAGTCCTGCAAGCCAGCGCTCGGCATGCGGATGCGCGGCCTTGGCCAGTGTCCATTCATACAGTTTTTTGAGCATTATTTGATTTCCTTTTTGGCTCACTCTCGTTCGCAAGTCGGTACCGGCCCGCTCTCCCGCCCAACCTCCCGACAGGTTACAATGTCATCGGGAGGTTGGGCGGGAGAGCGGGCCGGTACCGACTTATTGCCGTTAGGCAATCAAACAGTCGAATATTATGAGAGTGAGTCAATAAAGCCTCTACAGGCTTATCTCAATCGGTAATTTCACGGCGCGTCAGAGGACCATCAATGTCCGCCTGGCGCTCCCGTAACATCGTCATACAGCTCCTGTGGTGTTTCGCGGCCATGGTCGGTGCCTGCCGTACGGTTGCCTTTGGCGAGAGCAAATACGACACCGGACAGGGCGAGCAGTGCGACAATATTTGGCAATGTCATCGCCGCATTGGAAATGTCGCCAAGACGCCAGACCAGCTCCAGTGGTGCGAACGAGCCAAAGAATATCACTACACACCAGAGCACCCGCCAGATCACGTGCAAAGTTTTCTCACCACGCAGTGAAGCACCAGGAAGCTGGTCGTAGAGGTACGTGATCGCGCGTTCGCCATAATAGCTCCAGGTAAGAAGCGTGGTGAACACAAACAGGATCAGCGCGACTGAGACGATAAGCGTACCGATCGGAATGCCGAACACATCAAAAGGAAAGGCCGCTGCATAGGCGCCCGATGTCATCGCAAAACCGTTCAGATCCGATTGCCAGGCATGATCAACAGCCATGGTTGCCCCGTTGACCGTAGCGGTGAAATCACCCTGCACAGTCAGCATGACGAGAGCCGTCATGGTGCAAATGACCACCGTGTCGATAAATGTGCCCATCATCGCGAAACGGCCCTGAGCAGCGGGGTCGTTGGTTTGTGCAACGGCGTGGGCGATCGGGGTCGAACCCTGGCCTGCCTCATTGGAAAACAGGCCGCGCGCGACACCTGCGCGGATCGCGATAATAATCGCCGCGCCCAGGAAACCGCCGCTCGCCGACTGCGCGTTAAATGCGCCGCCGAAAATGCGTGCAAATGTCTCGGGCAGGTCGGGCAGGTTCATAAGTAGCGCGACGAGCGCCATCAGCAAATATGCGCCAGCCATCCACGGTACAATCGTTTCCGCCACGCGGCCGATCGATTTGATGCCGCCGATAATCACCACAAATACGGCAATTGCAGCGACAAGCCCGCCAATCCACTCTTCGATGCCGAACAGTTCATTGGCGCTGTCGCCCAGGCTGTTGGCCTGAATGCCATTGCCGGTCACAACTGCCGAAAATAGCGTGCCCAGACAGAACAGGACGGCGAGCCATTTCCACTTTGGACCCAGGCCCAGCGTGATATATGTCATCGGTCCGCCGCGATAGGTGCCTTCCTCCGTCTTCTCGCGAAAACGCACGGCGAGCGAACCTTCTGCAAAGGCCAGCGCCATGCCGAACAGGGCCGTGACCCACATCCAGAATATCGCGCCCGGACCGCCCAGCGTGATGGCAGTGGCCACACCGGCAAGGTTGCCGGTACCGACTTGCCCTGAAAGTGCGGTGGACAGCGCGGCAAAAGGAGAAATTTCACCCGCGCCCTTGCCGTCGGACTTCTTGAAAAGCCCGGCCATGGCGGGGAACAATTTGCGCACCGGATAGCCTTTAAGGCCGAACATGAAATATAGCCCTGCGCCCAGAAGAATAATGACCATGGGTGGGAAGGGCATAAGCTCTTCGCCATTCCATTGTCCGGCCCAGATAAAGTCCGACACATTGGTGATGGGATCAATCATCCCCTCCAATGCGGCGGCAAAGCTGCCTTGCTGTGCTGCGCTCACGAAAATTCCTCCCAGTAAATTTTTCTTATTGGGAAGCAGGATTAGCAGGAGCAGCAGATTTCGCAAATGTTTAAGCGCGCGGCTGTGAAAAAGGAGAGGACTCTACTTGCCTCCACGCTGTCATTATGTCAGTTTAACTGTTCAATTAAACGGAGCATCCCCATGACACAGCAGGCCCATATCCATATCGACAAGAATAATCTCGCCCAGGCTGAGGTGGCTATAAGCGACCTGCCAGAGCTGGGATCGGGCGAAGTGCTGTTGGAGGTGGAAAGTTTCGCGCTAACCGCCAATAACATTACTTATGCCGTGATGGGCGAACAGATGAAATACTGGAATTTCTTCCCCGCAGACGATCCGGCAAAAGGTATCCTCCCCATGTGGGGCCATGCGAAAGTGGCGGCATCCAATCATGATGATTTCGCGATCGGCGAGCGGCTTTACGGCTATCTGCCAATGGGCAGCCACCTGATCGTTCAACCGGGGAAGATATCGGATGGCGGTTTTATGGACATGGCGCCGCACCGGCACGAAATGTCGCCGCTCTATAGCCAGTATCGCCGGTTGGCGGCTGACCCTGCGCATCATCCAGATTTTGAGGATGAGCGGGCTTTGTTCGCGCCGCTTTTTACCACGAGTTTCCTGATTGAGGATATGTTCCGCCGGGCGGGCTGGCATGATGCGCAGGCACTGGTCATGACCAGTGCATCGTCCAAAACCGCGATGGCACTGGCGCACGTGGCACGTGCCTCTAGTCCCGATATCAGACGCATCGGCCTGACATCGGCAGGCAATGTCGAATTTACCAAAGGTCTGGGCTTTTACGATGAAGTCGTCGCCTATGACGCGATTGACAGTCTGGATGCGAATGTGCGTACCGTGTCAGTCGATTTCGCGGGCAATGGCGAAGTGCTGGCGGGTATTCACAAACATTTCGATAGCAACCTGGCGTTCAGTTCGCTGGTGGGCGCCACGCATGTCGACGCGCGCGGCGGGGCGCAGGGTTTGGCTGGCCCCGCACCCATATTGTTTTTCGCGCCGACCGCGCTACAGGAGCTGATTGGTGAAATTGGCCCGGCGGGATTTGCCGAAGCCATGGCGGGCCGCTGGAACGATTTCGTACAGGATGTGGCGGGGCAGGTGACAGTGGAGCCGGTGGATGGCGGTGAAGCCATCCGTGATGCGTATCGCGAAATGCTGGCGGGCAAAGTCGCGCCTACACGCGGACTGATGTGTTCTTTCTAGCGCTTTTCTTAGCGTTGAGGCATGCAAAAGTCTGCCCGTCTCACTCCGCCGCCAGCAACTCTTCCGCGCCGCCCAGGTCGACGGACACCAGCCGTGAAATGCCCTGTTCGATCATCGTGACACCGAACAGGCGGTGCATGCGGCTCATGGTCACGGCATTGTGGGTGACGATCAGGTAACGGGTGTTGGTTTCACGCACCATGGTGTCGAGCAGGTCGCAAAACCGTTCAATATTGGCATCGTCGAGCGGTGCATCGACCTCATCGAGAACGCAGATCGGCGCAGGGTTGGTAAGGAATAGCGCGAAGATAAGCGCCACGGCGGTCAGTGCCTGCTCGCCGCCTGACAGCAATGTGAGCGAGGATAATCGCTTGCCCGGCGGCTGTGCCATGATTTCGAGGCCGGCCTGTAGCGGATCATCGCTATCGACCAGTTCCAGATGCGCCTTGCCGCCGTTGAACAGCTCGGCAAAAAGTTTGCGGAAATGCTGGTCAACGGTTTCAAATGCTTCCAACAGCCGCGAACGTCCTTCGCGGTTCAGGCTACCGATCGAGCCGCGCAGCCTGTTGATTGCCTCGGCCAGCTCGGCATGTTCGGCATGCCCCTTGTCGATTTCCGCCTGCGTTTCTTCCAGTTCATCTGCCGCCACCAGATTGACCGGGCCAATGCGTTCGCGCGCGGCATTCAGCCTTTCATGCTCGGCGCTTTCAGCGGCGGCGTCGCGGATGGTATCGCCGTCAAATTCCATTTTTTCGGGCAGCATGGGCGGGGGGCATTCAAACCGCTCGCCCGAAATCCGGGCCATTTCCACACGGCGCAGGTCCTGATTTTCGGCACGGGCGACGGCACCAGCCCGTTCTTCACGTGCGCTGCTCAATGCTTCGGCAGTGGCGGCGAGACTGGTTTCATGGGCCCGCAGCTCGGTCTCGGCCTCGCGCGCGGCATTTTCCAGTGTTTCCAGGCTGGCGGCTTCTTCGCCATGGCGTGCGGCCTTGGCTTCAACCTGCTCCTGTAGAGATTTTGGTTTGGCGGCCAGCACCGCGCGTTCTTCGGCCAATTCCTCGACCCGTTTCGCCATATCGGCCATGCGGGTTGCGGCCTCGGAGGAGCGTGCCTGCCAGCCCTTGATCTCGGCACTGATGACAGCGCTGCGCTCACGCGCCTGTGACAGTGACTGATCGAGCGCGGATAGCGCGGCCTGAGCGCTTTGCATCGCGCTGCGTGCAGCATCATTTTGTGCCTGTAATTTCTCGGTTTCGGCCTGTTGCTTCGCCCCATCGGGAAGCGCCGCCCGATCTGCGCGCGCGGTATCCAGCTCGGCCTGTGCCTCTTCGCGTTCGCCAGTGATAGACTTGATCTGCGTTTCCAGTTCGTCGCGGCGCTCGCGTGCACGGCGGCGCGCATATTCACACTGGTCCAGTGCGCGTAACGCTTCGCGCTCCTCGGCGCTGGCCGCGTCAATGGCGGCGCGGGCGGAGCGGATATCATTGTGCAGGCTGCTGAGTTTTTCAATATGCCCTGTCAGTGCGGTTTCCGCCGCTTGGGTGGCGGCTAGCGCGGTGGGTACAAGCTTCCGCAATTCTTCCAGCCGTGTGTGGCGTGCCAGTTTCTCGGCAGTGGCGGCACCATCGCCATGCGATACAAACCCGTCCCAGCGGCGCAGCCGCCCCGACAGCGTTACAACCCGCTCACCTGGGTGCAGCGGCGCACCATCATCTTCCTCCATGACCCAGATATGGCGCAGCCGTGCCGCCAGTGCATCGGGCGCTGTAACATGCTCTGCGAGCCGCGATGCAGCTTTGCGGATGTCACTTTCATCCCCGGCTATAGTGGCACCGGTCCAGAAACGGCCGTCGCCATCGGCGCTGCCTATTGCGGCATTGAGGTCATCGCCCAGTGCAGCCGCGAGCGCGGTTTCATACCCTTTGTCCGCGCGCATATCATCCAGCGCCCTGCCGCCGCCATCCTGCTGCGCAAGTTCGCGGGTAAGGGCGGCAAATTCGCGTTGAAGCGCGGCGGAATCGGCTTTTGCAGAGGATAGTTTGGCTTCTCCGGCTGCGCGTGCTTCGGTCGCTGCGCTACGCCCGGCTTCCAGTTTTTCCAGAGCATCACGCGCATCGGCCAACTGCTTTTCTGCGCCGGTTTTGCGTGTGTCGGCATCTTTGCATTGCTTTTCCAGCGCATCAGGTGCGGCCTGTTCGCTGAGTTGCACCTGCGTGCGCTCCAGATCGGATGCCAGCCGGTCGGCGCACGCCTGCGCCGCCGATAAAGCTGCATCGGCGACACGGATTTCCGCCTGCACGCGTGCCTGTTCGGCCACGGCCCTGGCAAGTTCAACCTCGTTTGCACGGGCTGCACGTTCGGCATTGTCATAGGCGCGTTCCTGTGCTGGCCGTTCGCCTTCCAGTTTTTCAATGTCGGCGGCCACGCGTACCTGTTCTTGTTCCAGCCGGGTGAGCGCCGCTGCGGCATCATGTGTCAGCTGGTCTTCGCGCGCGTTATCTTCGGTCAGCCGTGCCGACTGCCGGTCAAGGTCTCCGATCCGCTGGTGGATATTATCGAGCTGTCCCTGCAGCGCTTCAATCTGATGACTCAGCGAGCTTACATTATCGCGTTTGTCCTGCAGCACGCTGCGCGCGTCGGCAAGTTTCTGCGTAGCGCTGGCCTGTGCTTTCTGTGCGTCCTGTTGTGCGGCGCGGGCGCTGGTCACGCGTGCCTCGGCCTCTTCTGCCTCCTGCTTCGCCGCTTTTGCCGCCGCCGCTGCATCGCGCCAGCGGGCAAAGACAAGCCGCGCCTCGGCAATGCTGATTTGCATGCTCAGCTTTTTATAGCGCTCCGCGGCCTTGGCCTGCCGCCTGAGATGCGCGGAGCGGGCGTCCATATCAGCCAATATTGTGTCGAGCCGTTCCAGATTTTTTTCGGCGGCGCGCAGTTTCTGTTCGGCATCCTTGCGGCGCACATGGAGCCCTGCAATGCCGGCGGCTTCTTCCAGCATTTGTCGGCGTTCGGTGGGCTTGGCGGCGATCACGGCGGCAATCTTGCCCTGGCTCACCAGTGCGGGGGAATGTGCGCCGGTTGCGGCGTCAGCGAATATCAGCGCGATATCCTTGGCCCGCACATCGCGGCCATTAACGCGGTAGGCGCTGCCCGCACCGCGTTCAATGCGGCGGATGACTTCCAGTTCGTCATCATCCGCACCATCATTGGCCCCCGCTACAGCGGCAATATGTTCGCCTTTTTCGGTCTCGGCAAGCAATGACACTTCGGCAAAACTGCGTTCAGGGCGCGTGGCGGTACCTGCAAAGATTACATCTTCCATACCGCCGCCGCGCATGGATTTGGGGGAATTTTCCCCCATTACCCAGCGGATCGCTTCAAGCAGGTTGGACTTGCCGCAGCCATTGGGGCCGACAATGCCGGTCAGCCCTTTTTCGATACGCAGGTCCGTGGGGTCGACAAAGCTCTTAAAACCCGAAAGTTTAAGGCGCTTTATCTGCATTATGACATTGCCTCCCCCAGGCCTGCGTAACCGTGTTTAGCGGGCACCCAGATCCTGTATCTGCTTTTCGAGTGCGGACCAGCCGCCATAGCTTATGGTCTGGCCATTGAGCAGGAATGTCGGTGTGCCGGAGACATTATAGTCTTCCACCGCTTTCTGCACGCTTTCGGCGAGCTGTTTCGCTTTCGCCGGATCCGACAGGCACGATGTTGCTTGGTCACGCGAAATGCCGCGCGCCGCGAACAGGTCGATCAGGCCGACGGCATCGGCCAGGGCGACATAGCGCTGTTCTTCGGGCAGGGCGATCGCAGCCTGTAGCCTTGCGCCTTCGCTTTGCATCTTGCCGAGCATATCTTCCTGCCCCGCAAATACGGCTTCGGTAAGCGGGAAGAATGCGCTGTCCGTACCGCACTGGGTCAGCATTGTGGCGCTAAGATCAATCGGATCACGTACGAAATTGCGGAATTCCAGGCTAACACGGCCCGAAGGGATGTAATTGTCACGCAGGGGCGCATAGCCCTGTTCGGCAAAAGCACCGCAGGCCGGGCAAGTGAGCGAGGCGAATTCGACCAGCTTGATCGGCGCATCGGGATTACCCATCAGGTAACCGCCCTGTTCGGTTTTGGTAACGACCTGATTCCATTCCTGACCTTCCGGCGGGGCGATATTTTCAATCACTTCGCCAGACAGACCTGCCGTACCTTCTTCGCCGCCGCCACTACAGCTTGCGAGCGTGAGCGCGAATGCCGCGCCGAACATGGAAAATAATTTACGCATGGGGATAATCGTCCTCTTCATCTGTTATCTTGTCTGTCCCTGCCTTATCCGCACATTTCCTGCGTTTCCAGCATTTTTCTGCAAATGGCGTCATGCCCGTTATTTTACCTTGGGCAGGCCGCTATCCTTATTCCTGCTCCTGCCTTCACTCTCATCCTCATCGGCAATGCCGCGCGCCAGTGATTCCAGTACGGCGAGCAGTTCGGGGTCACCTATGTCGCGAAGGCTGTCGCCCAGCTCCATCGGGATCGGCTTGAGCGAGGGCGGCGGTGCAGACGCAGTCGACTGCGCCTTGGGGGGTGCCACTTCACCCTGCCGCATCTTCACCTTGTCGACCGCGTTATAGCCAAAGAAACGGTTCACCCGCTCGATAATTTCGGGTGTCACATGTTGCATCAGCACGGCATGCGCGCCCGACACGATCAGGTTAAGCGTGCCGCCCGATTTGCGTCCATGCGGAAAACGGATCGATTCCGGCAGCGATATGGCCACGTATCTTTCTCCCGCAATTTCGGGCCAGCGCGTGACGATGGAGCTTTGCACAAAGCCGAACTTGCGGAACGCGGCGCGGCCGATTTCGGGCATCAGGTCGGAAATTGATTTGGCCGCCCCGCCGCGCGGGCGCTGATATGGCTTTGCCCTTGGCCGGGCCGCCTTTTTGCGCGTGGCCTTTGCTCTCTTTGGCTTATCGGATTTATCGCTTTCCATTTCGGGAAGGACCATGGCATAGCCGCCCCATGATAGCCAAGGGTAAAGCAGGGATTGTGGAAAAGTCAAAGGACACCGCGCCGCGCATGCTGGACTGGTATGACATGCATGCCCGCACCTTGCCATGGCGCAAAATGCCGGGAGAGAACCGGGCAGATCCCTATCATGTCTGGCTATCCGAAATCATGCTGCAACAGACGACCGTGGCGGCGGTCAAACCCTATTTTGCGAAATTCACCGCGCGGTGGAAGGATGTGCAGGCGCTTGCCGCCGCAAATGATGCGGATGTGATGGCGGCATGGGCGGGGCTTGGCTATTACGCGCGGGCGCGCAACCTGCTCAAATGCGCGCGGGTGGTGACAACGGAATATGAAGGGCAGTTTCCCGATACCGAAACGGAACTGCTGAAACTGCCCGGCATCGGGCCCTATACGGCTGCGGCGATTGCCGCGATTGCCTTTGGCCAGCGTGCGGTGGTGGTCGATGCCAATGTTGAGCGCGTGGTGGCGCGGTTGTTCGCGATATCCACGCCGCTGCCAGCCGCACGCACCGAAATTCGTGCGCGCACCGATAGCATTACCCCTGACACTCGCGCTGGTGATTTTGCGCAGGCGATGATGGATTTGGGGGCTGGCCTGTGTTCGGTCCGTGAACCTGCCTGCGGGCTCTGTCCGCTGCACATGGATTGCGCAGCATCTGCAAACGGTACACCAGAAGCATTCCCGGTCAAGCCACCCAAAAAGGAAAAGCCGGTGCGGCGCGGCACGGTTTTCTGGATTGAGCGAAAAAATAAAATCTGGCTGGTGGAGCGCCTGGACACCGGCATGCTGGCGGGAATGCGTGCGCTGCCATCCGACAATTGGTCTGCGCGCCGTAACGGAAATGGCGATATGCCGGACGGGCTTCTGCCGAATGGTCCCTGGGAAAAATGGCCCGGCGCGGTCACGCATGTCTTTACACATTTTGCGCTCACCCTTGATTTGGCAGTCTATCGCGGTAAAGATTTCGATATGCCACTGAATGCGGGGGAATGGTGGCCGCTTGGCGACATCACGGAAGCGGGGTTGCCAACCTTGTTTGCAAAGGCCGTGACGGCTTATGAAAAAATTCAAAAAGCGCATCCGTAAAGATGTGCAGACTGGAGAGTGAAATGCCAAACCCGATGCAAGATATTACCGCCAATCTAAGCCGCCGCCACCTGCTGCGTTCCGCAGGCCTGATGGGCCTGCTCGCCGCCTCGCCCGCCTATGCGGCGCGCTCGCTGGCTACGGCGAAAACATCCATACCGGCTTTCCCGCTGCTGACGGCGGAGATTGAAAGCTATGTCGCGCAGAAAAAAGTGGCGTCGATGATGGCCGCGATCGGCTTTGGCGCAGGCGCGCCGCAATATATCAGCCGTGGCACATTGGCGACTGACAGCGCGGTTTCGGTGGATCAGGACACGCTCTGGCGGATATATTCGATGACAAAGCCGGTGACCGGCATGGCGGCCATGATACTGGTCGACGAAGGCAAGCTGACGCTCGACACACCGGTCGCGGACATTTTGCCCGAATTTGCCAATATGAAAGTGCTGACTGACCCGGCCAACAGCCTGGACGCGGTGCCGGCCAAGACACAGATGACGGTGCGTCACTTGCTCACCCATACGGCGGGCCTGGGCTATAATATCATCACCAAGGGGCCGTTGCTGAATGAATATAACCGGCTCGGCATTGCGCCCGGCGTGGTCAGCAAGCAGACGCTGCCCGGTTTCCCGGTACCCGCGCCCACGCCATCTATTGATGAATTTTCGCGCCGTGTTGCGTCATTGCCGCTGATTGCCGAACCGGGCGCGAAATGGAGCTATTCGATCAGCCTCGACCTGCTCGGTTATGTTATTCAGCAGGCATCGGGCGTGGAATTCGGCCAATTCCTGAAAACCCGGATGTTCGACCCGCTGGGTATGACCAGCACGTTTTTCCAGGTGCCGGAAAGCGAAGCCGGGCGTTTCACCACCAACTATGCTCCGCTTGGTCCTATACTGTTCCCGATCGATCCTGCGAATGACAGCATATATTTTGAAAAACCCGCTTTCCCCTTTGGCGGTGCCGGACTGGTCAGCAGCGCGCGTGATTATGACCGTTTCCTCGCCATGCTGCTTGGCAAGGGCGCATTGGACGGCACGCGCATCATGTCGGAGGGTGCAGCTGTGCTTGGCATGTCCAATATCCTGCCTGAAGGCGCGCAAACCAAAGGCACATGGGTTGCAGGGCAAGGCTTTGGTGCGGGCGGGCGCGTCGGGCTTGGCACACCGACCAGTCCGAAAGGCACATTCGGCTGGGGCGGCGCTGCCGGCACGGCGGCATTTGTCGACAATGTGCGGGGCTTTCGCGCCGGCGGCTATACGCAATATATGCCCGCCGACACCTATCCGTTCCAGCAGGAATTCGGCCAACTTGTCTATCGCGATCTGATGGGCGGGTAAGCCCGCATGGCCTTTTCCACTCCCGGCCTGACCGGCGCGACGATAGAACGCGCTGACCAGATACGCGTGGACCCGGACAAGCTTGCCGGATTGATGACATTGCGCGCCCGCCTGCTCAAAATGGATGGGCTGGAACCGCAGTTTGATTGCGATGGCGGCCTTGCGTGGGGCAGCCTGGCCGAGGCGGCGGAAGACAGTGATCTCGTTTTTCTGGGACTGGACGGTGAGACGCCCTGTTTTGCCGAAGTGCGTACAGGCGGCAGCGGCGATGCAGGGCCTGCAAATTCGCGGCTATGGCAGGGGCTGATGGCGCTGCCACCCGAGCAGCTGGCGCTGTTTGGCGGGGCGCGGTCGGTGGTGGACTGGCATATGCGGCATGGCTTTTGTGCCAATTGCGGTAACCGGACTGTGCTTGCCAAGGGTGGTTGGGCGCGGCATTGCCTGACGGAAAGTGACGGCTGCGGCGCAGAGCATTTTCCGCGTGTTGATCCGGTGGCCATCATGCTCGCCGAGCATGATGGCAAGGTGCTGCTGGGCCGCCAGCCGCGTTTTCCGGTCAAGCGTTTCTCTGCGCTCGCAGGCTTTATTGAGCCGGGCGAAAGCATAGAGGAAGGCGTGGCGCGTGAACTGTGGGAAGAGGCAGGCATAAGGGTGCGCGATGTGCGCTATATTGCTAGCCAGCCATGGCCGTTTCCGTCCTCGCTCATGATCGCCTGCACCAGCATCTGCGATGACCCGGCACTGACGCTGGACACTACCGAAATTGAGGAAGCAGGCTGGTTCGGCGAAGCGGATGTTCGCGCCGCGATGGCGGGAGATGCAGACGCGCCGTTTATCGCCCCGCCGCCTTTTGCCATTGCGCACAACCTGCTCGAGCACTGGCTTAGCACGCGCGGTTAAACGCACTAAATCAGGAGACAGCAATGACCCAAAAACTGCGTATTGATATCGTGTCCGATGTGGTGTGCCCATGGTGCATTATCGGCTACCGGCAGCTTGTGAAAGCGCTGGAAATTGTGGGCGATGAAGTTGAGCCTGATATCCTGTGGCATCCGTTTGAGCTTAATCCAGATATGCCGCCCGAGGGCGAGAATAGCGGCGAGCATATCCAGCGCAAATATGGGTCCACTGCGGAGCAGAGCGCACAGGCACGGCAACGCATTGCAGCCGCGGGGACAGCGCTGGGTTTCGAATTCAACTATTCACCGGACGCACGGATTTATAACACATTCAAGGCGCACCTGCTGCTTAGCTGGGTGGGGAAAGATCTGGGCGGCGCAAAACAGACCGAGCTGAAGCTGGCGCTGTTTGCAGCCTATTTCCAGCAGGGCCGGGATGTGAGTGACAGCGAAGTGCTGCTCAATGTAGCGCAAAGCGTCGGGCTTGACCGCGAAGAAGCGCGTGCCAAGTTCACTGATGTCGATCACGCGGTCCGGGTGCGCGCCGAACAGAATTTTTGGCGTGAGCGTGATATTAACGGGGTGCCCGCAATTATCTTCGCCGAGAAATTCATGGTGCCCGGTGCGCAGGATGCCGAAACATTTGCGCAGGTAATCCGGAAAGTTATTGCGGCGCCAGCATAGGGACGGCGAGCGCGAGCGCGTTGTTGATGACATGCATCGCGATATTCACCCGCAGCGAGCCTGTTTTGTAATAGAGATAGCCGAAAGCCGCGCCCAGCGCCGCCAGTGCGGGGAAGGCGTAGAAATCGAAATGGATCGCAGCGAATATAACCGATGCCAGTGCAATAGCGGCAAAAGGCGGCATATGGTGCATCAGGCTGTTCTGCAGGAAACCGCGAAATACTAGTTCCTCGGCTATGGGAGCCAATATGGCGACCGCGACAAATAGCAATATGGTGTTGCCGGTTGTGTCAGGAATAGCCTCAAACAGACGCTTCATGGCGGCCTGCGCCTCGATATCGGGAATGGCATATGTGGCATAGATATGGGTGAACGCCATCGCCGCACCCAGCACGCCAATGGTCAGCAATATGGTCATGCCCATGCCGTAACGCCCCCAATGGTCGAGCCCGACGGCGTGCACCCGCTCAGGCTTGCGGTTAATAAACCAGAATGCAGCCAGCGTAATGACCAGATTGGACGCGGTGAGAGCCCAGATGGTTGGCAGCGCAATAACTTTCAGATCGGCAGCCATATTGCCCATTTGTTCTGGTGTTATGCCGCCCTCTGCTGCTGACCCGATCAGGGCAATGAAAACAGCGATGATGCTGAACAGAATCTGCAATCCGAAAAACAAGGCGAGCCAGATGGCGCTGGTCCAGATGGTGGGGAACCTGCTCTGGCCCGATGTCGGTGCTTCGTCGGCGATGTGTGCTGTTTCATTGTCAGTCATATGCTGCCCCCCTTTATGCGCTGTCATCGCTAGAACAGGGCGGCCTGTGCTGCAAGTCAATTCACTGCCGGGTTATACCAGCCCCAGCTTGGTGAGTTCGCCCAGCATACGCGGCGGCATATTGTCGCGCCCATCGGCTTCCACGCTGTTCAGGTCAGGCGGGGCATCAGCCTGTTCCAGATAGCGCCACCCCTGATGCGCACGGCGCGGGACGGGGCGGACGGCAATCAGGGTAGGTTCCAGGCGTATCCAGTGTTTGCCTTCACCATTTTCCATAAAGCCCAGGATCGGACTGCGGCCGACAATCGTGCTGGTATGTATCCAGTAAAGCGAGCCGCCCTCCATTTCCGTGTGCCGCTTGGGCATATAACGCGTGGTCAGCCGCGCTTCCCCCTGCTCGGCATGCGATTCCAGCCAACGCCTCAGCGTTGCCGGACTTTCGCTGCGAAACGCGATCTTTGTCATATGAAGCGGCATGCCATTAATGTGGGACAGTGATGCGCTGATGGCAAGTCTACCCCACAAGCCCACTTGCGACCGCAAGACCCAAGAATGCAAAAAAGCCCATGGAGTCGGTAATCATGGTGACGAATACAGAAGATGCCACCGCTGGGTCCTGATTCATGCGTTCCAGTGTCACTGGCACCAATACGCCCGCCATACCTGCCACAATAATATTGATGAGTATGGCCAGCGCAATCACGACGCCCAGCATTACATCGCCAAATACCGCCGCTGTTCCCACGCCGGTGAGCAGCGCAACGGTAATCCCGTTCAGTAAAGCGACGCGCAGTTCGCGCAGCACGATGCGCCGGGTGTTCGATTTTGTGAGCTGGTTCATGGCCAGCGCGCGCACGGCGACCGCCATGGTCTGTGTGCCTGCATTTCCGCCAATGGAGGCGACAATCGGCATCAGCACGGCCAGCGCCACCAGTTTTTCAATCGCACCGCCAAACATGGCGATGATAAAACTGGCGACCAGCGCGGTACCCAGATTGGCTATCAGCCAACGGACACGCGAGCTGTAACTGTCGCGGATCGGTTCGTTGATGTCACCTTCGCCCGCACCCGACAGGCGCAGGATATCCTCGCCCGCCTCTTCCTGCACAATATGGATAATATCATCGACCGTAACCTGCCCGACCAGACGGCCATTTTCATCGACAACAGCTGCGGAAATAAGCCCGTATTTCTGGAAACGCAGCGCGACTTCCTCCTGATCCATATCAACGGGGATCAGGGTCTGGTCACGTTTCATGACATCGCCCAGCGTCACTTCGCGCGGGGTGCGCATGATCCAGCTGAGCTGGCACGCGCCGATAGGCTTATGTGAGGGATCGACCACGAATATTTCCCAGAATTCCGTGGTCAGCTCAGGGTGCTCGCGCAGATAGTCTATCAGTTGCCCGACGGCCATATGTTCCGGCACGGCAACCAGGTCGCGTTGCATAAGCCGGCCCGCCGATTCTTCCGGGTAGGATAGCGCGCTTTCGATCGCCGCGCGGTCTTCGGCATCAAGCTCAGCCAGAACGGCCTGCTGCTCATCATCGTCCAGATCCTCGATAATCGCAACGGCATCATCGGTTTCCAGCTGGCCGGCAAAATCGGCCACCTGCTCTGCGGGCAGGAAGTCGATGATATCTTCACGCACATAATCGTTCAGTTCGGCCAGAACGTCCGCGCCCATAAGGTCGGACAGAGCGGCGGCAAGCAGCGGCCGGTATTCCTTGTCAACCAGCTCAAAAAGGTCGGCAATATCGGCGGGGTGCAAGGGTTCGACAAGCTCATAGGCCTGTTCGCCATTGCCCTGTTCCAGGGATTTTGTAATCCGCCGCACGAATTCCGGGCGCAGACGATTGTCTTCGTCGAAATTGTCAGGAGTGGGCGTGGCCTGTGCTGCTTCGGGGTGCAGCGTATCGGACAAGTCGCTGTCGTGCTGATCTGTCATAACGCGCCCCTTTTCCTATCCCGTGAACCCTTGGGCCGTGTTTGGCGGAATGACGGACAAAGTGCAAGAAAGACTCACTTCGACCCGTGACATTTGCAGGCGCATGTCTATATCGGCTGCAATTGTTTTACTTCCATGAAAGGAATTTTCCGAAAAATGTCCGATACACTGACCCTTAATCTCGACAGCGGCGATGTTGTCATCAAATTGCGCCCTGATCTTGCGCCCAACCATGTTGAGCGCATCAAGGAGCTAGCCAGCGAAGGTTTTTACGATGGCATCAAATTCCACCGCGTGATCCCCGGCTTTATGGCACAGGGCGGCTGCCCGAACGGCACCGGTATCGGCGGCAGCGACAAGCCCGATCTGGACCAGGAATTCAACAGCGAGCCGCATACGCGCGGCACCTGCTCGATGGCGCGCACGATGGATCCGAACAGCGCGAACAGCCAGTTTTTTATCTGTTTTGACGATGCCGAATTCCTGGACGGGCAATATACGGTATGGGGCCAGGTCGAAAGCGGCATGGAACATATTGACGCGCTGCCCAAAGGCGAACCGCCAGCGGACCCCGGCGTGATTAAATCCGCCAAAGTCGGTTAATTTACATACGGATCTGAAAATGCCGCTCCTGCCTGATGCAGGGGCGGCATTTTCGTGTCTAGATTTCGGCTTTGACCAGCCAATTGTGGAATAGCCGCACGGCGCGTGTTTCCAGCGCGCGCGGTTTACACACGAACCAGTAGCTATACGGGCTCTCCACCTTCACATCATAAAGCTGTGCCAGCCGGTCATCATGGCTGCGGCTCAAATGGTCGTCGTGCAAAATGGCTATGCCCAGACCCTGTGCCGCCGCTTCCAGCATCAGCGGACCGCTGTCAAAATGGTCGATCGCTGCTGGCGTAAGGCTGGTAAGCTCCAGCGCTTCTTTCCAGCTTTCAAACGATTCGGGCATATCGGCATGGATCAGGAATGTCTGTTTGGACAATAAATCCACATCGGGTGTGTCGCCAAGCGTTGCCGCCAGCTCTGTCGATGCGATGGCGTAGACGAAATTATGGTCGAGCCTGACCGAATGCAGTGCCGGATCAACCTGTTTGGCAAGGATAATGGCGGCATCAAGTGTATCACCCAGGAAGTTTTCGCTATGCCCGGTCGTAACCGTGTCGATGTGCAGCAGGGGATACATGCGGCGAAGTTCTGGCAGGTGCGGGAACAGCCGCTGGCTGGCGAATAATGGCAATACGCCCAGACGCAGGCGGATATTGCGGCTGTCATCCATATGGTTGTGTACAGCCTCTGCCAGCCCCTCCAGCGCGGGGGCCACGGTTTTGAACAGCGATTCGCCTTCATCATTCAAGGTCAGAATCTGGTTCTGGCGGCGAAAAAGTTTCTTGCCCATAAATTCTTCAAGCGCGCCTATACGGCGGCTGAGCGCTGAAGGTGACAGGGCCAGCTCGCTTGCCGCGGCCTTTGCAGAACCGAGCCGTGCCACGCGGACAAATGCCTCAAGCGATCTTAATGGGGGTAAACGGCGCAAGTCCTGCTCCTTAAGGTGACAACGGTTGACAAATTTGCAGCAATATTGCGCTGCACAAAATCATATTTATTGCTGCTTCAAGCCAAAGGCCCAGTTTTGCTAGACCAGTATTGCATATTTTGCAATTAAGTTCGTTCTTTTCGCACTTGCACAAAAACAGGTGCCACTGCATATAGGATGCGCCTTTCAGGCATCCTCTCCTAAAAACTTTTATGGGGCCAGTGTTCGCACTGGCCCCCTTTTTTTGCCCTGAATCCATGTTAACCGGGTGATTAACTCTATGCAATCACAGAAGTAAAGCCCCGCACTATTATGCGCTGACCTATCCGCCTGCAGGAATTTTACCTGGAATAACGGGGAAAGCCGGGCAAGGGGTTTGCAATGCACCGCTGCAATTCCTAGTTTGATTTTCACAAGATATTTTTTCCGAAAATCAAATGACGGGACGATTATATGCCAGCAGACACAGCCGAAGGCCGCAAGTTGCAGGTTGCCAGCGCCAGACCAGAAGATAGCGGGCGCGGGCTTGCCCGGATCAGCCGGGATATCATGAAGGAAATCGGCGTGATGGAAGGCGACGTCGTGGAAATTATCGGCAAGCGTTCCACCCCGGCGCGCGCTGTTTTGCCCTATGCCGAGGATGAAGGGCTGGAACTGGTCCGGCTGGACGGCCTGCAGCGGGCCAATGCGGGCATCGGTTCAGGGGATTTTATTCGCATCAAGAAATCGGAAGCCAAGCCTGCCAAGCGGGTTGTACTGGCACCTGCGCAAAAGGATTTGCGGCTGCAGGGCAATACAGGCGCGCTCAAACGCACGTTTGCGGGCCGGCCTCTCACGGCAGGTGATTTTGTCGCGACACATGGCCAGCAAAGGGTGGATCGCGGTGACATGCCGCCACAGCTGCAGCAGATGCTGGCGGCACCCGCCTATGCGCTGGCTGAAATCCGCCTGGTGGTCGTGTCGACCGCGCCTCAGGGCTTTGTGCATATTGACACCGATACCGAAGTCGAGTTGCGACCTGAATATGAAGCAGCGACCGAAATGCGCCGCGCCGATGTCACCTATGACGATATTGGCGGGATGGTCGAGACAATCGACCAGCTGCGTGAAATGGTTGAACTGCCGCTGCGTTACCCAGAGCTCTTCACCCGGTTGGGCGTTGACCCACCACGCGGCGTGTTGCTGCATGGTCCTCCGGGCACGGGCAAGACACGGCTGGCGCGGGCCGTTGCCAATGAAAGCGATGCCAATTTCTTTCTGATCAACGGGCCCGAGATCATGGGATCGGCCTATGGCGAATCCGAAAAGAAGCTGCGCGAGATATTCGAGGAAGCGTCAAAATCGGCGCCATCTATCCTGTTTATCGACGAGATTGATTCGATTGCGCCCAAGCGGGAAAATGTGCAGGGCGAAGCGGAAAAACGTCTTGTTGCCCAGCTCCTGACTTTGATGGACGGGCTGGAAGCACGCGTAAATCTGGTGGTGATTGCGGCCACCAACCGCCCCGATGCCATTGATGAGGCGCTGCGCCGTCCGGGCCGTTTCGATCGCGAAATTATTGTCGGCGTGCCTGACGAGGCTGGCCGCCGTGAAATATTCGCAATCCATACCCGCGGTATGCCGCTCGCGGATAATGTCGACCTGAAGGAACTTGCGCGAACCACCTATGGGTTTGTCGGCGCTGATATTGCCGCACTATCACGTGAGGCTGCGATTGAGGCCGTCCGGCGGCTGATGCCAAAACTCAACCTGGAAGAGGGTACGATCCCTTCCGAAGTGCTCGACACCTTAAGCGTTACACGCGATGATTTTATGGAGGCGATCAAGCGTGTCCAGCCATCGGCGATGCGTGAGGTGATGGTGCAGGCACCCGATGTTGGCTGGAATGATATTGGCGGTCTTGATGATGCGCAGGCACAGCTCAAGGAGGGGGTTGAGCTACCGCTCAAGAACCCGGATGCCTTTCACCGCCTGGGCATTCGCCCTGCCAAGGGCTTTTTGCTCTATGGCCCGCCCGGAACAGGCAAAACGCTGCTGGCCAAGGCGGTCGCCAAGGAATCGGATGCCAATTTTATTGCCACCAAGTCGTCTGACCTGCTGTCAAAATGGTATGGCGAGAGCGAGCAGCAGATAGCTCGCCTGTTTGCCCGTGCGCGGCAGGTGGCCCCGTGCGTGCTGTTTATTGACGAGATTGACTCGCTCGTGCCTTCGCGTGGGAAAAGAGGTGCGGCCAGTTCGGGTGTGACCGACCGCGTGGTCAATACGCTTCTTTCGGAGATGGATGGGCTGGAAGAACTACAGTCTGTGGTGTTGATTGGTGCGACTAACCGGCCGAATCTGGTCGACCCCGCATTGCTGCGGCCAGGCCGGTTTGATGAACTGGTCTATGTGACCGTGCCTGATGAAAAGGGTCGTCGCCGGATATTGGGCATCCACACCGATGAAATGCCATTGGCAAAAGATGTTGACCTGGACAGCATCGCCGAACGCACCGATCGCTATACCGGTGCCGATTTGGAGGATCTGGTGCGGCGTGCAGGGCTTTTTGCGCTGCGCGAAAAGGGGCCAGATGTGAATGAAGTTTCCATGGCCAATTTTGAAAAGGCGCTGGAGGCATCACGGGCATCTGTCACGCCTGAAATGATCGAGGAATATGCCACGATTGAAAGCAAGCTACGCGAAAAGGCGATGCGGGTTGATTCAATGGGCTTTGTGGCGCCCGGCATGCTCAAATCCACGCGCGAAAAAAAGCATGAAGGCTGATCCATGCACCGGCTTTGCGTCGGCCGGTATTAGCCTTCTATAACCTTGGTTTCGGGATGGTGTTTGTCGAGATGCTTGCGGATGATACGCAGATTCTTGGTGTTCGAGCGGTACAGGAAATCGAACAGATCGCCTGCCAGTGGTACGGCACCCAGAAGAGTATCCACGCCGACATTGGCGGCCATGCGGGCCATCTGGAACTTCGACATGCCCAGGTTGCGCGCTTCCCAGACCATATAGGCGCCCATGGCGGCGGTAATAATGTCGCCGACTACAGGTACCAGACCGACAATCGAATCAAGCCCGACATGCCGGTTGATCCCGGGAATGACAAAACTGCGCTCGAGCACAAGTTCAAGCGCTTCGACACGTTTGCGGATGGCGGCTGGATCTGTCCCAAGTTGCGGGAAATTCGCTTTGAGCTGGTCCAGTTGCTCCTGACTGACATAGTCAGCCGGATTGTTCATTTTTTCGGGGCGTATTGCCATCCCCATTCTCCCAAAAACCTTGCCCTAAAAGCATATCATAGCCCCTATCTGGGGATTGCCGCCAGATTGGGCAAGGGGTGATAGCCAAGCGGGTTGAGTGCAAAACCTTCATATTCTTCTTTTATCAGGCTCCAGCGTATCGGTTGTCCCAGTACGATAAAGCTGTGATAGCTTGCCATATTCTGTTCCACCTGCGCCATTACCCGCGCGCGTTCGGCAAGGTCTGTGACGCTTTTGGCCTGTTTGAGCAGCGTATCGCCTTTTTTGTCGCATATGTTCCTGCGCCCGCATGAAAGCTGATTGAGATACCACGCGACGCCGTTATAGGTTGCAACCTGATCGATCAGGCGCAAATCAGCATTGGCGTTGTGGGCGACACGGCGGGTTGCCAGTCCTATGGCGCGCAGATCACCGCGCACCGTTGCAAACAGCATGTCCGCGCCGGGGCCTTGTGGCAGGGCGATGCGCAAAACGGGGGTTTTGCCATTATTGGCAACCCAGCCATCGATACGGCGTTTGGCCACCGAACGGCGCGCCGCCATGCTCTGATCACTCCACGGTTCCTCGGTGATGCTCTCATAACCATCTATAATACCAGGAATTATCTTGTTAGTCACTTCTTCAGTCTCGATATTCAGGGCGGCGCGGAAACGACCGCGATCAATGGCCATGGAAATGGCTTCGCGCACCACGCCATCGGACAGGAATTTGCTGTCTTCGACAAAAAGCAGACCAAAGAGACCGGAGACCGGATTGATGCGAATTTCGCTGCGGTTTACCTGGGCAATGCTGATCAGCGGCAAGTCCTGAAAACGCCCGCCGGTGACCATTTCCGCAAAATCCATCTGATAACGTGAGATGGCTTGCGCCGCCGTATCTGCGCGCAGTGTAAGGGCGGGCATTTCTGGATCTGGGGCCTTATCCGTATCCTCCTCTCGCTCATCGATCGGAACCATGAAGTCGATATGCTGTCCCTTCACGACCTTGGTCAGCGGCCCGGTACCAAATCCATTGCGGCTGATGCCCATTTCGGGCTGTGCCAGTATTTGCAGCAGGTCTGGATTGGGTGACGTCAGGCGGATTTCCACAACGCGGCCTGTCATGGACCGGATATCGCGTATTTCACTTAAATCGCGCCCCAGCCGGCCCTGCCTCTCCATCTTGATGCGCTCACGCAACGCCCCCGCGACCTGGCGTGCGGTCACTTCAGTGCCATCGGCCCATTTGGTATCTTTCAGGCGGAATATGAAGCTTTGCCCGTCATCGGTGACAATCCAGCGGGCGGCCAGAGCGGGCACCAGTTGCCCGGTGGAATCATGCGCGACCAGCCCTTGCGCAACGGCGCTGCGTACAAGCCGCGCGCCCTGCGACAGGTTGCTGCGCTCGGTGTTGAATATGGATGAATCGCTGTCAATGACTGAGATATCGAGTGTCTGGTCCGCGCTGCCCCCGCATGATGCCAGCAAGAGCGCCGCCATGCCGGTGCAGCAGCGCTTGATGGTAGACAGGGCGGTGTGTCCGGGCATGATATCGGCAGCTTCCCTCATTCACGTAAGTCCTGCAGCGATAATGTAGCGCTTGGGTGAATATTGGAAGCGTTATCTTGCCATCCCAGAACGCGCGGTGCCACAAGTGAGCGGGTGAGGTAATAATAAAGCGGTATGACAGGCGCGTCGTTTATCAGCATGGCTTCGGCCTGCTGCATTTTCTGTGCCCGTTTTTCCGGATCGGCCTCCGCCATGGCCACCGCCAGTGCCCTGTCGAATGCAGGGTTGGCATAGCCCGAATAGTTTCCCGGCCCGCTATTCGACACATGGACAGACAGGAAATTTTCAGGCGCCGGGATATCCGCTATCCAGCCCGAACGCGCCATGGCAAAATCGCCGCGCCGCATGGTGGCAAAATGCAGCGCCGCCTCGCTGTTCAATATACGCGCCTTTACGCCCAGTTCCTGCCACATCGCAGCCAGGGCAACAGCCATGCGGCGATGTTCGGTCGAACTGTTGATGCGGATGTCGAATGTGAGTGGATTTTGCGGCGAATATCCCGCCCTCCCAAGCAGCTCACGCGCCATCTCGCGTCTTTCCTGCAAAGACATTTCGGCCCAGTCTGGCCTGATTTCATTTCCTGCGTACAGAGCGGGCGGGACAACACCCCATGCGGGCGGATTATGCAGCACGGAAAGTTTTTCGGACAGCCATTGACGATCGACAGATATGGACAGGGCCTGCCGCACCCGAGCGTCATCAAAGGGCGGATTGCGGGTGTTGAGCGTGAAATAATAGCTGCCAAGATAAGGCCCGCTGCGCACGGCATCGCCCAGTTTTTCCTTTAGCCATTCATGCCGGCTTTCGGGATAGTCCGTGGCAATGTCGGCATCGCCGCCCATGAACAGGCGCATGGCGGTGAGACTGTCTTCGACCGGTTTCCAGCTTATATTCGCTATGGCGACGGGCGCGTCATGCCATGCCGGGTTGGCGGCAAGTTGCAGCCGGTCATTCAGCCGCCAGTCTGTCAGCCGGTATGGCCCGCTGGTGACGAGCGGGCGGCCGGCTGTCCAGTCATCGCCCTGTGCCGCAATATTATGCAAGGGCAGGGCGGCGAGTGCGGGATGCGCCAGTAATGCGGGTAACTGTGGCATCGGCTGTTTAAGGGTGACTTTCACAGTCTTATCATCAGGCGCGGATATGCTGTCTATCACCGCAAAAAGCGGCACGTGCGGCGATGCTGTTTGTTCTGCATGGAGCCTGTTCCAGATCGCCGGGAACAGGTCGGCCCTGATCGGAGTTCCATCGGAAAACCGCAACGTATCACGCAACGTAAATGTCCAGACCAGCCCATTACCCGAGACATGCCAGCTTTCGGCCAGCCCCGGAATGGCCTCTCCCATAGCGTTGAAACGGGTCAGCCCCTCAAACTGGTCCATGGCCACGCGCATGCTGGAAAGGTCGCCATATTTTTGCGGGTCGAGCCCGCGTATCTCTGAGTCCGCAAGGCGCAACAATATATCCGCCGGCTTGCCGCTGTCTCCAGTATTGCCAGGACCACACGATGTCAGGATAAGGCCCAGGGTCAGCCACAGAAGAGGTATGATATGCTTCATGGGCATCAACACTATCGGCTTTCCGGTTTTCTGGCCATCCATAAACGATGGCGTAAATAAAGACTTTCGGGTGCCTTCACCCAAAACCCTGCATTGACGCCATCACGGCTTTGCGGCACTTTGACTGGGTCAGTCCGTGACAGATCCTAGAAAGGGCGGGGCGCATATGAGGAGGGCGATGATGCCAAAATATCAAAAAACAGGGGCGGCTTTGTTATGTGCAGCCGCCATGACACTCACCTCGTGCGGGGAGAATTCCGGCGGCAGGACAGGCACGGACGGGAAAGCCGAAGCCCTCAGCACCGAATATCCCGAACAGGTTTTCTGGGGCGACACACATCTGCATACATCGAACAGTATCGATGCCTTTGGCTTTGGCAACCGGCTGGATGCGGAGGCCGCACTGCGTTTTGCCCGCGGGGAGAAGGTGACATCGACCAAGGGCGTGGAGGCCAAGCTCGATCGCCCGCTTGATTTCCTGGTCATTGCCGATCATGCCGCCGCCATGGGGGCGACCAAGGCGCTGTACGAAGCGCCGCGCATGTTCATCCATGATGATTTCCTGCTGCGCTGGTACGACATGATGCATGAAAGCGAAGAAGGTTCGCTTCAGGTCACCGCCGAGCTGATTGACGGGGCTGCGAATGGCACCCTTCCGGAAAGCCTGACCGATGTGGATGCACAGTCCGAGCGTGTTGGCGATTTGTGGCGCGAACATGGCAAGCTGATCGACAATTATAATGAACCCGGCAAATTCACAGCCTTTATGGGGTTTGAATATACGCCGATGCCGCAGGGCAATAACCAGCACCGTGTGGTCATGTTCCGTGATGGCAGCGACAAGGTGACGAAAGTCATTCCTTTCGCATCGACCGTGTCACCCGATCCGGAAGACCTATGGGCCTATATGGATGACTATGAAACGAATACGGGTGGTAAGGCGCTGGCCATTCCGCATAACAGCAACGTATCGGGCGGAACGATGTTCGCGGCCACAAAAGCGGATGGCA
This sequence comes from uncultured Sphingomonadaceae bacterium, assembly GCA_947497085.1. Lineage (GTDB taxonomy): Bacteria > Pseudomonadota > Alphaproteobacteria > Sphingomonadales > Sphingomonadaceae > Alg239-R122. The sequence goes on along the minus strand of CANMFE010000002.1, from coordinate 30,753 downwards.
GCCCGATTGACCAGGCCTATGCGCAAAGCCGCGCGAAACATGAACCGATTGTCGAGGTGACACAGATCAAGGGGGATAGTGAAAGCCATCCATTCCTTTCCCCGAATGACGAGTTTGCGAGCTTTGGCGTCGCGGGATGGGACAAGGCCAATCTGAGCGCGACGCTGGAAACCACCGATGCCATGCAAGAGGCCAATTATGTCCGCTCCGCGCTCAAGAACGGCATGAAAATCATGCTGGATGTTGGTGTGAACCCGTTCAAGTTCGGCATGATCGGATCGACTGACTCGCATACATCACTGGCGACGGCGGACGAGGACAGTTTCTTCGGCAAGCATACCGGCAATGAGCCTTCGGAAAAGGACCGCGCCATCACGCCGCAGAATCTGGGCACGCGGATGGGGCGTTTTGGCTGGCATTACCTCTCCAGCGGCTATGCCGCCGTCTGGGCCACCAGCAATACGCGCGAGGCGATTTTCGATGCGATGCAGCGGCGCGAAACCTATGCCACCACCGGGCCACGCATGACAGTGCGGCTGTTCGGCGGCTGGGATTTTACCGCCGATGATATGGATGCTGACTGGGTGAAGGCGGGCTATGCGCGCGGCGTTCCCATGGGCGGTGACCTGAGCGGCGGGGAGGGCAAGGCGCCCACGTTCATGGTCAGCGCGCTGATGGACCCGGAAGGCGCGAATCTGGACCGGGTGCAGATTGTCAAAGGCTGGGTTGATGCGGAGGGTGAAGTGCGGGAGAAAATCTATGATATCGCCTGGAGTGATATGGAAAACCGGCGGCCCGGCGCGGACGGAAAAGTTCCGGCGGTGGGCAGCACGGTGGATTTGAGTAAGCCCGGCTATGACAATTCCATCGGCGCGGCCGAGCTTGCGACATTCTGGCAGGACCCTGACTTTGATGCGGACAGCCAGGCGTTCTATTACGTCCGCGTGCTTGAAATTCCCACCCCGCGCTGGCCGGTCTATGACGCCGTGAAATATGGCTTCACCCTGCCGGACGAAGTTATCAAGGTGCATCAGGAACGCGCCTATAGCTCGCCCATCTGGTATACTCCGAAAGGCTGAGCCACGCTGCCATGACATTTGCCGGTTTTGCCAAATCCCTGGCCCGTGAGCCGCTGGTGCATTTTCTGCTCGCTGGCGGGCTTATCTTTGCGCTGTACGAATGGAGCGGCGCGGGGCGAGATGCCGGAAGTTACCGGATTGCGGTGAGTGAGGAAGATATTCGCGGCCTTGCGGCCGAATGGGCGGGAACACGGCAGCGTCCGCCCAGCAAGGCGGAAATGGAGGGCCTGATCGAAAGCCGTATCCGCGAGGAAATATTGTACCGCGAAGCGCTCCGGCTCGGCTTTGACCGTGATGATGTGATTGTCCGCCGCCGCATGGCGCGCAAGATGGACTATCTGGCGGAGCAGCAGGCGGATGCGGATGATCCAGGCGATGCCGTGCTACAGGCGTATCTGGAAACCAATGCGGAGACATATGGCAGCGCCGCTGTCACCGGCTTCCAGCAGATATATCTGGGCCGGGACAAGGTGGAGGGCGCACCAGAAACGCTGCGCGGGTTGAATGCCGGGACCATTGATCCCGAAAACCTGGGGCAGAAGATTTCACTGCCCGCACGGATTGAAAATGCAGACCAAGGCACGATCGCGCGGCAGTTTGGCAGCGCTTTTGCGGCCCGGCTGAATGATATTGAAACAGGCGCATGGACAGGCCCGGTGCAATCTGGCTTTGGCTGGCACCTGGTGCGTATTGACCGGCGCGCGGCGGGCGGGGAAGTGAAGCTGGCGGATATCCGCCAACGCGTCCTGAATGACTGGCGGGCCGGGCAGGTCGCAGGGCAAAAGGATAACTTGTATCAGGAACTGCGCGGGCAATATGATGTACAGGTTGCGCCCTTCCAATGATGTTCTGCCGCTATCTGCTTGCCTTTCTCACGCTGTGCCTGATGGCCATGCCCGTACAGGCGGACGAGATACGTCCCGGCTATCTGGAATGGACCGAAACAGCGCCGGGCAAATGGCAGGTGCTGTGGAAAGCGCCGCTCAATAGCCGTATCATAAGCGCTGGCACACCGGTCATTCCTGAAAGATGCAGGCAGGAGGGGGAGGCGCAGCAGGAGTTTACCGCATCTGCGCGGCTGACCACATATGTCTTTCAATGTGGCGGGGGCCTGCAGGGCGCGGCGCTTGGCATGACCGGGCTTGATGCCGATGACACGGACATATTGCTGCGGGTGCAGCCACTTGAGGGCGCGTTGCAGACGTTGCAGCTGACGGCGGCTCAGCCAGTTGCCACCCTGCCTGAAACCGCGCGCGCCGGCAATGTGGCCTGGACCTATTTTGTGCTGGGCATGGAGCATATACTGGCAGGGTTTGATCATTTGCTGTTCGTGATTGCGCTTGTGCTGTTGCTACGCGCCGGGCGGGGCGGCGCTTTATGGCCGATCGCCAAGGCGGTTACGGCTTTTACAGTGGCGCATTCGCTGACTCTGGCGGGCACGACGCTGGGTCATGTCTCCTTGCCGACTTGGCCGGTCGAAGCGGTGATTGCGCTATCGATCATTTTTCTGGCCGTGGAAGTGGTCAAGTCGCGTGAAAGTGATCCGCGCCTGTCAGAGCGTGCACCATGGCTGGTCGCTTTTCTGTTCGGTCTGCTTCATGGCTTTGGTTTCGCGGGTGCGCTGGCGGAGATTGGCCTGCCCGAAGGGGATGTACCGATGGCGTTGCTCACATTCAATCTGGGCGTGGAGGCGGGGCAGCTGCTGGTCGTCGCTGCCGCTTCAGCGCTGTTGTGGCTGGTCACCCGTCATGCGTGGGGGGCTTATGCAGCGATGCGGACATGTGCCGGTTATGCCATCGGTATCACTGCATGCTTCTGGTTTATTGAGCGGATTGCGGGGTGACCGTATAACGGTTTCATGGCATTAATAATGTGTCCGTCATTCCAGCGAAGGCTGGAATCCAGATAAGCTATTATGTGGCATAAAGTTTGCAATTTCTGGCAGATCGCTTGCATTGATATACTCAGATTGTACGTAGAGGCCCTGCAATCTGCCCGGACCCTTGTCTGGACCCCAGCCTGCACTGGCGTGACGGTGGAATGGACATATATGCCGCATTCATAAACAGCTGTCCTACACGCTTCGCGATATGTTAGCTTCATGATGCTATCGGTCCGTCATGCGAACCTCTGGTATCTGCTCTTTCACACCGTCAATTCCGCCTCCTCTCAAAGCCGAAACAATATAGTGTGGGACCTTTCGATTTGCACCCGGGACCTTCCGGCTTTCTGGTATCGCAATATTTCCAGTATAGTTTAAATATATCAACTGGTTAATTGAATTTCCGGCAAGGTGACAGCGCAAGCATGCGGGACCTTCCGGCGTATAATATGAGCCTTATCGCGCCTGTGCCAGCACCCTTTGCGCGGCTTTCAGGTGCGGGACATCAAGCATCTTGCCGTCCAGCCCGACCACGCCGCTGCCGGGATTATCGGCAAAGGCAGCCACTATACGGGCGGCATGTGCCACTTCCTCTTCCGACGGTGTGAAGGCTTCGTTGATGATCGGCACCTGTGCGGGATGGATCGCCATGCGTCCGCTAAATCCCTCGCTGCGGGCAGCCAGACAGGCCGCGCGCAGGCCTTCGCTGTCGCGAAAGTCGACATAGACAGTCTCGACCGCTTCAACGCCGCTGGCATGTGCCGCCATCAGGCAGAGCGAACGCACCATTTTATAGGTAAAGGCCCATGTCCCGTCTGCGCCCAGATTGGTGCTGGCACCCAGCGCTGCCGCCAGGTCTTCCGCACCCCAGGTCAGGCCATAAAGACGCTCCAGCCCCGCATCCGCATATTCGCCAAGATGGAAAGGCGCGATGGCCGTTTCGGTTGTGAGCGGCAGGATTTTGACGTCAGCGCCACCGGTCAGGTTATCTGCATCATCAATCCAGCGTGACAGCGCGGCGACATCGGCCGGGCTATTTGCCTTGGGCAGCATGATGCCGTCCGGCTGCCCGGAGAGCACGGCGCGAAGGTCGTCCTGCGCCATGCCGCTGTCCCAGGGATTGATCCGTACCCAGAGCTGGCACACGCGTTTGCCCGGTAGGCGGTCGGCAAGCGCGGCGGCGGTCAGCTTTCGCGCGGCCGGCTTGTTATCCATCGCCACGGCGTCTTCCAGATCGAATATGATGGCATCAGCGCCTGTGCTGTCAGCCTTGGCGATCTTTTTCTCACTGTCGCCGGGAATAAAAAGGAAGGAACGGATAGGTTTCATATCGGCTCTCAATCTTGCGGTTTCTTGCGCTGCAGGCCGGAGCGGATGCAGCTGGCGACCAGCTCTTCATGCTGGTTATAGGCGCGGTGCTGAAACTTGACGATGCCCTGTTCAGGGCGGGATTTGCTTTCCCGAAGCTCGATGACTTCGGTCTCCACGCGGATCGTATCACCATGGAAAAGCGGCTTGGGAAAGCGCACCTCGTCATTGCCCAGATTGGCGACCGCAGTGCCCAATGTAGTATCGCCCACCGAAATCCCGACCATCAGCCCGAGCGTGAAATAGCTGTTGACCAGCCTTTGTCCGAATTCGGTTTCGTTTTTGCAATATTCGTCATCAAGGTGCAGCTGTGCCGGATTATGCGTCATCGCCGTGAACAGCAGATTGTCGGTTTCCGTCAGTGTGCGGCGGATGTCATGATGGAAAACCTGCCCCACTGCCAGCTCGTCAAACCATTTGCCTGCCATGTTCTGCTCCCTTGAATATGTCGTTCCCTGATATGGGCGGCGCAATGAACAATCAACAATTCACTCGCATTCGGGTGAAATCAGGTAATTGTCATTCTCGTCAATCTCTGCCGTATAGGCCCGCGTGTCTGGCCGCCAGCCCTGAAGCTGCGCGCTGTCCATGGTGAAATCATCGCGCTCGGCATATATCTGCGCTTCGGCGGATATCGGGCGTACTTTTGTGCCATCGGTATAGGTTAGCGCGGGGCGTTTCTCGCCTGCACGCAGTGTGATCGCGCCCTGTGCATTCGGACCGCGCGCTTCCATGCGGATATAGATCCGGACCGGGTAGGAACAGGTGTTTTCCACCGCCAATCCGGTAGTGTCAGTGGCGCGCGTTTTCTTCTCAAATGCGGAGAGCGCGATATAGCCCAGCGCATTGTCCTGACTGGCATCAATGATCTCGCTATAGCCGCCTGCAACCTCGCCGACATAAGAGACAGTGCGGCCAGCCGGAACAGTGCCGATAATCCGGCCATCGGGACGGTCCAGCAACGGCGTATCTTCCTGCACCTCACGGCGCGTATTGGCCTGGCTTATAAATGCGGGCGGTGCGGTGTCAGGGGGTGTGGCGGCATAGGAATAGACATAATGGCCGCAATGCGCGCCCGATGTGATCTGGTACCAGTTTTCCTGCGATTTGTCGCGGGCACGGCGCAGCTCCAGCTGCTCGCCGCGCTTGACGGTACCGACCTTGCGGCTGGAAACCCCGGCCCCTGCGCGTACATTGGTGTCACGGTCCATGTAAAGCGTATCGGCTTCGCGCGCCATATTGCGGCTGACATAACCTTGCCCCACGGCCTCACACATATTGGGCGGACGGGTATCCCCTGTCTGGTCATCCAGCCGGCTAAAACTGCCATCCTGCATGCATTTTTCAAGCAGGAACACCGATCCGAGCAGGCCAAGCACAATGAGCACATTGCGGCGTGTCTTGCTCTTCTCGGGTGGCAGCTGCATTTCGGGCACAATATTATCATTAGGCTGGGCAGCCTCTGCATATGGCTGCGCCGCCGGGGGAAGCGCTTCTTCGGTTTTTGCTTCAGGTTCAGCAAAACCTTCAATCACACCCTGTTCAAGCAGCTCCCAGCCATCAGCCCCTTTTACCATCACCGCAGGCCGGATCAGTTTCAATCGCTCGCCTGGCAACATCAGAAAATGATGTGCAAACGGATTCTCCGCTGATTTCTCGCGGTACTTTTCCCAGTTGATGTAGCTGTCGCTGCCCGGCACCAGGTGGGCTTTGTGATCTTCCTCATCATCGGGAATAAGCCAGAAGCGCGGCCGTTTGTCCTTTGTGAGGATGGCCGGGTCTTCGCTGGTGCGGTTATTCAGCGCGTAGGGCAGGTAGGTCTCATCAAAATCGAGCAGGTCAGCGGGGCTATCTATATCGTTGTAATCGGTGACGATATCGGCTGCATAACTGGCAGGCTGTGACCCCGGCCCCTGCCATGGAGAGCCTGTCGCTGTTTCCGGCTTGGCTTCTTTTTGCGACGTGGCAGCGGATGTGTCGGTCTCTTCCTCCGGCCTGCCAAATTCCTCCAGTAGGTCAGTGAGCAGCGGACAATCGCGCGCCGCCATTTCTGCGCGATGACCAAGTTCGGCCTCATAAATGATCCGTGTGTCATTGCGGATATCGCCCAGCCGCACCGCTGTCTTCAGGTCAGCCGGGTGGTATAGCCGCCTGTTATGGCGACCAATCTTTACATTTATGGCGGGATAGAGGCTGGTTTCGTCGGACATATTTGCCTCTCGTTATATCGCCGCAAATTAATTTTGCGAATCTTATCCGTATTGTCTATGCTATACACCTCTTTGATGAGATGCCTGGGCAAGGCAAGCGTTAGGAAAGAATATATTGGCAAGACAGAAAACCAGGAAGACCAACTCCCCGCTGCCCCTTATATTGATAGCTTTGGCTGTGCTTGTCCTGGCTGCAGGTGCGGGTGCCTTTTACTTTTTGAATTCAGCTGATGAAGAAACAGCCGAAACGGCGCAGCAATGCGTTCCTGCGCAGGTTTCGTCCATATTGGGCATCAATGGCGCGGTGAAGGCGGCACCGGCCAAAATCAATATCTATTTCGATGGTTCGGGCGGTATGGCGGGCTATGTGAGCTCCAGCCTGGGCAGCGCCAATGTGATCGGCAACCTGATCAGCGCGACACGCAATTTCACGCAAAGCGGCCTGTACCGGAACGGACAGGGCGAGATTGTTTTCCGTAGTTTTGGTACCAGGGTCAGCGACCCCATCGCGCAGCCGGAAAGCTTTGCCCGGCCTGCTGCCTATCGCTGTCCGCAGGGCGGCTGTGACAATCAGGAAACGCGCATCGACACGTTGCTGCGCCATGTCAATGCGGAGCGGCGGCAGGGCAATGCCGCGCGCACCGATCTCAATATCATCGTCACTGACCTGATGCTTGATAACAAGGATGCGGTGGACAGTTTCGAGGCATCTGTGGGCGGGCAACTGCGCACTGCAGTGATCGAGGAAAACCTCGCCGTCGGCATTATGGGTGTACGCACCGGCTTTGATGGCAATATCTATCATGAAGGCCGCCGGTTTAATGCCAAGGTGCAACGCCCGCTGGTGCTGCTGATGATCGGCCAGCCGAAGCATGTGCGTGCCTATCATGATTATCTGCAGGCTTCCGAAATTCCCGGCTTCTCCAAATCGAGCGCGGATCAGGGAGATGCCGCTTTCGCGCTGTTTGGACAGGAAGCGGGAGCGATGCAGCTCACCGAGCCGCAGGTGCGTAAAACGGGCAGCGGCTTTGCCAAAACACGGGTGACGAAAGATGAGCGGCTGCTTGCCTTGTTCGGCAATCTGCCGCAATTTGGCGCCCGCAAATCGGATGCCAGCAGCGATGAGGATGCCGGACTGGCCATGCGGCTCGCGTCCAATGCCAATGTCGCGGATTATGAAATTACCGGTAATGCGCCGCGCTATACGTCATCCGTTTGGCGGCTGAATGCCAATATGGCAGATAGTGCCGCCTGCGCGCCAAATGCGCTTTGGTCGAAAACTGCCGCGCTTCCATCGGATGGCTGGATTGTAGAGGGGCAGGACGTGGGCTATCTGCTTACTATGGACCGGCTTGATACATCCTCCATGCGTGGCAAGGGCACATATCTGGTGCAGCTTGTGGCGGGCCAATCGGGCCTTGCCGTGCCGCATGAGGCCGCAGCATGGATGGATGACTGGGCGATGGCGCCAGAGCAGATCACCAGCAACCTGACAGGCAGCCAGCCGAGTATTGGCGCGCCGGGCCTGTCGCGGCTGCGGCGGATTCTGGAAACCGAACTGGACACCAAGGGACGCGATTCCGTTCCGCGTTCGGCAACACATTTCATACTCAGGGTTGAGTAACAGCATTTAAGGGAGAGGCTTCGCATGGCGACAGCAGCAGCTAAATATCTTGGCATCTGGTTTCTGGTTATGGTGATCGGTGCGGGCCTGATCTATTTTTCGACCGGTTCGTCATCGACAATGAGCCCTGCGGTAAAAGCGCAATATGAAGAAAACTGCGTAGGTACAGGCGGCGGCTCGGCCTCTGGCGGCGGTTTCTTTGATGATGGCGCAGGCAGCAGTGCCGATTGCTATGATGCGGCCGAACGCGCGCTGACGGTCGAGGCGGAGCAGGCGCGGGGCAACACCATGTACTGGTATTTCCTGGGCAGCCTGGTGCCGCTGACGCTTGGCGTTATTTTCGCGGTGCAAGTCACATTGGCAGAGGCTAGCGCAGCCACACCATCGGCTTTTTCGGGGCTGAAACCGAAATGGTGGCTCTATTGGGGCCTGATTACAGTGGGCGGCATCCTATTCGCCGTACTGGCGCATTTTACCGGCAGCTTTGACGCATGGGCCGCAAAAATGACAGTGGCGCGCGGCTGGGGCATTCCCATCGCCTTCATCATCCTGTCATGGATTGCCTATTGGGGTGGCACCAAATGGGCAACACCAGAGAAAATGCAGCCTTCGCTGCCGCTATAAACATATACGGCGTGTTTGCGCGCCCGGGAATTATCCGGACATTGCTTCGGACATAAAAGGATAAAATATGGACATTATCATTGGCGTGGGCGGAACAGGCGCGAAAGTGATCGAGGCGGCAGTGCAGCTTGCCACGATAGGCATTGGCCCAACCGAATTGCGGGTCGGTTTTGTCGATCAGGACAAGAGCAACGGCAATCTCAACCGCGCGCAATATGTGCTGTCCAACTATATCGAGGCACGTAGCGCGTGGCGCGGACCCGAAGGGAGCCATAAGCTACATGGCAGCGAGGATTGTCCAATCCTGCGCACCAATATCGAAACCATTGATGGCGGCAGCGGTCTTTGGGTGCCGGACGAACGCAGCGGCTCCACGCTCAGTTCGATTTTCGGCGCGATGCAGGAAGACAAATATCTGTTCGATGCATTGTTTGAAACCGGCAAGGTGGAAAAGGATGAAGAACAGGACATGCCGCTTGACGAAGGCTATCGCGGCCGTCCGCACCTGGGCGCGGCAGCGATTTCAGCACGCGCCAATAGTGGCAGCGGTTTCTGGGATGCGATTACCGAGGCAATCAAGTCGGTAGGGTCCGGATCACGTGTCAATATCATGATCGCAGGGTCGGTATTTGGCGGCACAGGTGCCGCGGGTTTCCCGACACTGGCGCGCATCATACGCGACCGGCTGCGCGAAGAAAAAATCAGCTCCAACGTGCATATTGGCGGCGTTCTGATGCTGCCCTATTTCGGCTTTCCGGATCCCGATGAGGACGAAAACCAGAATGTCGCGCGCGCGAATGAACAGCTGATGCAGTCACGCGGGGCGCTGCGCCATTATGAAAACATGCTGAGCTCGCAGCATATTTTTGACCAGCTCTACCTGATTGGCTGGAGTCCGTTTTTCGTCATGGACTATCACCAGCCTGGGGCAGGGGATCAGCGTAATCCGGCATTGCTGCCCGAAATGCTGGCGGCGACAGCCGTGCACAAGTTTTTCACCGCACCCGCCGCGCCCGATGCCGAAGGCGTGCAGCAGATAAACGTGTCAGCGCGTGCCAATGAGCGGGCGCTCACCTGGCCTGACATCCCCGCAATGGGCACTAATGGTTCGCGTGAATTTCATGAGAAATTCGGTCAGTTTCTGCGTTTTGCGACAGCGTTCAAATATTGGAAAGCGCATCTGGATGATGACAGCAGCCGCAAGGCGGTGCGCAAACAGGCCTGGTATAAGGCGCAGGGGCTTGACCAGCTCGACTGGCAGAATAACAGCCCGTCCGAAAATATTGCCCGGCTGGACCTGGTCGTCGATGATTTCATCCGCTGGTGCGCGGCCATGGAGGCGTATGCGCGCAAGGACGCCAATTTCACGTTCAACCTCTGGAACGTCATGGGCATGGTCAAGGGCGTGGATTTCAAACGCCCCAATCAGGATGCGGAAGTGGCCATCAGCCTTTCCGATGACGACTATGCCCAGTTTTTCGAAAGCGTGGTCAGCAAGCATGGCACATCGGATGACCCGATGCCGGATTCCGCTGAACTGGCCGACGGGCTGACCGAGGATTCATTCGAAGATGAACATGACGGCATGGGCAGCATGATTGCTGCGCTTTACACCTATTCATCTGTAAAAGAAGTTTGATTGAAGGACGCACAGGCACATGGCAATTTATAACCTTCCGCCGCTGACCAATGAAAAATTTGCCGACCCCGATGTGACGGGCGTGTGGGAGCCGTCCGGGCGGCTGGACGATATGGCAGATTCGCTGGTTATTGCGGCGGAGGAAGTTGATATTGACGGCCTGAAATCACTGCCCGATCCGTGGGCACGGCCGCTGCTTTTCTCGCAGGCGCTGACGACCAGAGGCCATGTTGCGGCGAATGACGCACGGGCGCAGTGGCGCGGCCTGATCGCGTTGCTGGCACTGCGCAATTTCTTCCGCGACAGCTATATCCTGCAGCTTGTCAATTATGATCTGGATAACATGTCGCTTGGCAATCCGGGTTTTCGCCGGATGCTTCGCCAGCTGATGCCGCACGAGACAATCAGCCGTGAAGCGGACTGGAGCAAGATGGGCGTCATCACGTTCCAGGCGACTTCTGAAGATGTGTTCGCCACAGGTGAACCCAGAGCGATTGGCATGATGGTACCCAATTGCCTGGTCGCCCCTGCGCGGGGTGCACGCAAGATCATCCATGCTGATATTCCCTGGATGCGTGAGGGTCTTGATGACCCGGTCCGCTGCGATGGCATGTCAGGCGATCACTGGGTGGCGCTGCATGACTATCTGGGCAAGCTGTTCCTGCATCTCAATCAGCCGGGCCTGCCCGAAGAGGCCAAGTTTATCCGCGACCAGATCAGGGCGTTTGCGGAGGATTGTAAGGCGCGGATGGCAGAGGCAAGCGCGACGCCCTATGATCTTGAATATGAGGCAGTGACCGATGTGTTGCCAGGTCCATTTTACGCGCCGCTCAACAATATCCCCAAGCAACCCGATATCAGCCGCGGACCCAAGTCGCAGGCGCTGCTCAAGCTGCGTACGCGCGAAGACGGACAGGATCTGGCAAAGGATATTGCCAGCGGTATCGTTCTGATTGACCCCGATTTTGCCGACCGTACATTAGGGCGACCTGCGCAGGATATCCGCATATGGGGCAATTATACGCTGCGCGATGCGGAAAATCCGAACATCCTCGCCAAAATTGCCGAAGATGCCGCGCGCGAAGGCTATGCCGTGATTACGCCCGATGCGCTGCTGACGCATAAGCTGACCAGCATCAACAATGACGGGCGCGTCGATGCGCATATGAAGGAATGGGCGAATTTCCTGCTGCCGATCAGCCCGGCGGCATTGCTGCTGCTGGGCCGTGAAAACCTGAACAATCAGCTGCGCCTGATCGACAAGGGCGATGCCTATGAGGTGCAGCTTGACCTGGATGTGATCCCCGGCAGCCCGCGTGATCCGGCGATGACGCATACGGTGATCCGCCGCTATTCCAAAAAAGACGGTATAATGTCGAAAGGCATTAACGAAGACCTGATCTTCTGGCCCAATATCAGCAATGCCGATTGGCCATGGACGTTTATGCGCTACAGCTTCAACCCGAACTACGATATGCGCCCGCGTTTTGCGGTGTCGGGCAAAAGCCTTGCCGCGATGATCGAAGTACGCGCAAAGGATAACCATTCGGGCGGTATATCGCTGCTGCGCGACCTGGCTTCGCCGGATGATCTGGTGGCCGAACGCGGCGATGCTTTCTTTGCGGGCGATATGGGTGAGATCAAGGACGGTGAGGGTAATCTTATCATGCACCGCACTGCCTTTGCCGACCTGCAGACCGCGGTGGGCGAACAGCACATATTGGGCAAAGGCGCTGAGGCGCTCTTTTTTGCTGCGACCAGTGATGAACAGGGTGAGCAGGTGCCGGCCGGCTGCATATTGCTGCCCAAAAATACGCGCCCGACGCAGCAGGGCGAACTGCATGTCGCGATTGATTTCGGCACCACCAACACTGTGGTCTATGCAAGTGCGAGCCGTGATGCAGAACCGGTCAGCTTTGCCAACCGCGTGGTCAAGCCGTTCAGTCATATGGGCGCGGAAAATGATGTATTCGCGCTCGATTGTGTCGAGTTTTTTCCGGCGCACGAACAGGAATCACCGTTCCCGACCGTGATGAAGCGGCGCAAGTTTGACATGCAGGGTGTCAGCAACGTGCAGCGCCTGGCAACCTTCCCCTATCACGGCATGGCCGACATGATTTTCTTCATGCCTGAAACCGAGCATAAGCTTAAAGAAACGCTCAAGATGATGGAAGGCGACAATCTTGTCTTCCAACTGAAATGGGACACTGACCCCAAGGTGCGCCGGATGGTGAAACGCTTCTTGCGCCAGCTTATCCTGATGTCGAGCGTTGAGGCGATGGACAAGGGCTATCTGCCCGAAAACATCAAATGGCATTTCTCCTACCCTCAGGCGTGGCGCAACACACAGGCGCATGACTTCAAAAGCTCCGCGACGCAGGCATGGAAGGAAATCATGGGACCGATATGTGGACCCAAGGCACAGGCGAAAGATTATCTGCATTTCGAAACCGAGGGTGCGGCGGCGCTGCGCTATTTCATAAATGGCGCGGAACATGCCGGCCAGGCGGGCAGCATGGTCGCGATGTTCGACATTGGCGGCGGCACCACGGAAATTGCGCTGTTCAAGGACGAACAGACCATCTGGCGCAGCTCATTCCGTATCGCTGGTGGCCATTTCTTCACGCGCTTCCTGGCCAATAACCATGAAATTTTTGACGAGATGGGTGATAGCGAGTTTGGTCAGGCCATGGACAAATATGGCGCAGGCAAAAGCATGCAGGACATGGTCGAACTGCAGGTCAGCCAGACTGACTTTAATGCCAAATTTGACCAGAGCTATACGATGTTCAGTGATACTGACATTGGCAAAGGGCTGCGCTATTCCGCCGCCACCGCGCTCGCTGGCATGTTCTATTATACCGGCCTGGTGCTGCGCAAATGTCTCGCCGATGGCGCGATCAGCGAACAGGATGTGCATGATATTACCATTGCTTTTGCCGGCCGCGGGGCAAGCTTTTACCGGCAACTGGGCGATGTGCAGGACGGCGATAGCTATCTGGGCCAATTATCGGCCATTATATCTGATGTCGCGTTGTCTGGCCGTGATGGTGAAGCCGGGGGTGATAATGGATGGTCACCTTCCAGCGCGCGACTTACGGGGCTTTTCTCGTCACAGCCCAAGCATGAAGTTGCAAACGGCATGCTGTGCGATCCGCTCGATATTTCACGCACGCGGGTCACCAATGCCACGCCGCTCGGTGAAAATGTTGTCATGGTGCAAGACGGGACACGCACTGAAATGCAGTCCACGGCGGCAATTGAAAGAATCGACAAGGATGCCCGGCTCGATATGCTGGGTGATGCAGAGTTCCTGAATTTTATCGAATTGCTGAAGCTGCGTCTTGGCCTCAACATTGTCATGGATAGCAAGAATGGTATCGCCAAGCGCGAGATTGACAATAAGGCGCGGCGTGAGCTGAACCGGAATCTCAGTGATCTGGCACGTGATCTGGACGATGAGGATACCGAAGATACACAGGAAATCGAACCGCCGTTTATTTCGAAACTGCGCGCGCTGGTGGAAATACTCAGCAAGTCGGTGGAAGAGCGCAAGGAAATGCTGGTTGTCAAACATGGCGATCCACGCTGGTAAACGGGCAAAGCAAAAGGGAAGGAGCAGGATAGATGGATATAGCGCGTAAACTTCTCTTGGCTGCACTTGCCAGTGCGTCTGTTGCTGTCACTGCATGCAGCGACAGCGCCAATGCGCAACGCGGTAATGGTGCGGAGGAACAGACAATAGGCCTCAATAATGAAGACCCGAATGTGGATCTGCTCGCTCACCAGAACCGGGAGCTTGAGGCGCGTGTTGGCCTGCTTGAGGAGCAGGCAAAAGCCGCACGTGATGCATCTATGCCCATTGGTGATCTGCTGTTATGGCTGATTGCGCTGACCGGGCTTGCTGCCGGGATATTCGCCATGTTCAGGCTGCGTGCTATGCAGGAGGAGTTCAGCAGGTTGAATGCACGATTGCATAAACGGTCTGAAACATCAGGTGTCGAAAATGAGCTGAATATGCTGAAAGGCCAGGTCAGCAATATGTCGGCTGATTACCGCGAGTTTAAGGGCAGTGTGTCCGCCAAACTGGCCGCGGCAGCGGTTGTGCCTTCACGGCCTTCCGCCTCAACTGATGCTGCCGGCGAAAAATATACGGCGGTGGATACCAGCAAAGCGTCCGGCCAGGCAAAGACTGTGGCACCTTCTACGCCGCCGCCTCCGCCCGCAGATGACAGTGCATTTTTACAGAAAATGACAGCAGCGTTTAATGGCATCGAAAAGCCTGAGCATATTGCCGCGTTTGAGGCTGAATTTGCGCCGCAGTCATTCACCAATGACCGCAATAGCGGTGTTGCCAATATTTTCGAGGACCGGCGTGCCCGTTTCTGGCTTGTCAGAAGTCCGGTGCAGCAGGGCAAGGCCTATCTGCTTCCTGGCTCAGATGCGAAACGCAACTGGCTTAAATTCAAGGACAGAGTTCCCGATCATCCCTTTGAGCACCATTTCACCTTTAGCGCAGGCGGCAATTTGCGGCTTGTGAAACCGGCCATTATTGCCGAAGGGGGCGAAGGCTGGGAGCTGCGTACACAAGGTGAGATTGAAGGCGTGCAGTAATCTTGCCCATCGCTGCGATAGATACGGGCGCATCATTGGTTTTCACCGCAACCTCTGCGGCATTTTTGATCGCCTTTCACTTGGAATTGCTGACAGCCGTTTGATGCTGATGTGCCAGTGCGATCAGGCGTGCATCATCTAGTAGCGCAAGGTTCCGAATATGCTCGCACCCCATCATACCCGCGCCGATAATGGCGTAACTGCGCGAAGTCGTGCTCATCAGCTCAGCATTCGACCACATTTACGGCAAGGCCGCCCTGGCTTGTTTCCTTGTACTTTGTGGACATGTCCTGTCCCGTCTGACGCATGGTTTCGATCACCTGATCCAGGCTGACGCGCAATTGTTCGGGGGCATGCAGTGCGAGCCGGGCAGCATTGACTGCCTTGACCGCACCGATGGCGTTGCGTTCAATACATGGAATCTGCACCAGCCCGGCGACAGGATCACAGGTCAGGCCCAGATTATGCTCCATACCGATTTCCGCCGCGCTGGTCACTTTGAGCGGGCTTGCCCCCCAGATTGCGGCAAGGCCGCCTGCGGCCATCGAACAGGCCACGCCAACTTCACCCTGACACCCCATTTCCGCGCCCGATATGGATGCCCGCTGTTTGTAGAGCAGGCCAATGCCGCCTGCAGTCAGCAGGAACTTGCGTATTGCTTTGGCGCAGCCTGATGGATCCGCTCCGCGATCCAGCCTGCAATAATGGCGTATCACAGATGGAATAATCCCCGCCGCACCATTGGTGGGCGCTGTAACAACCTGTCCGCCACTCGCATTTTCTTCATTCACCGCCATGGCATAGACATTGAGCCAGTCGAACAGTTGTTCCTGCTCATTCGACATCGGATTGCTACATAGTTTCGCCCACATGGCAGGCGCGCGGCGTTTGACTTTCAGGCTGCCGGGCAAAATGCCTTCACGGTCCAGGCCGCGATCAATGCAGGCCATCATCACTTCGGCAATACGGTCCAGCGCGGCATTGGTTTCATCGCGCGGACGCATGGCGTCTTCATTGGCATAGATCAGCTCATGGATGGCAAGCCCATGTTCATTGCACAATGCCAGCATCTCGTCCGCCGAACCAAAGGGGTAGGGAACGGTATTACCCGCATCAACCATGTCATTTTTGACCGGGGCCTCCAACTGTTTTTGCGAAGCGATAAAGCCGCCGCCGGTTGAATAATATTGCCGGTCCCGGATCACCTTGCCATCGGCGTCATAGGCGATGAGACGCATGCCGTTGGGGTGCAGGTCGCAGGGCGCATCAAAATCAAAAACAATGTCCTGTGCAGGATCGAAAGCAATGTCCCGCTTACCGTCCAGCATCAGCCGCCCGTCCGCTTCAGCCCTGGCGACATCACTGTCCGCGGTATCAGGGTTCATGGTTTCGGGTTTCAGGCCCATAAGACCCAATATGCATGCCTTGGGTGTTGCATGCCCTTTGCCGGTGAGTGCCAATGAACCTTGCAGCTCCACCTGCACGCGCGATACCTGGTCCAACAGTTTGCGTCGTTTAAGGCCATTGAGGAATCTGGCGGCAATACGCACCGGTCCCACCGTGTGTGAGCTGGATGGGCCAATGCCGATGCGGAAAAGATCAAGGACAGATAACATCTTGGTGATGCCTTAGCGAAAAGCCGGTGGCGCGGCAAAGTGAAAAGCATGGTACATGTGCAAATTATCCGCTGGCCATAAATGGCATGCGTCTATAGTCATTCATCAAGTCTATCTGAACGAAAGCCCGGATCTGATGTTGCCCCTGCCACTGGACCACATCCTGCAACCTGAAATGACCGCCATTAGCCGGCTGCCGATGCGGGCGACAGTGGATGTTGATGCGCAGTGGCGGGTATCGTTGGATGGTGAATGGCAATTCCGGCTGTTGCAAAAGCCTACCGATGCGCCGGAAGGCTGGACACGGGGCGAGAGTGATGCGGACTGGCGCACCATTCAGGTGCCAGGGGTCTGGACGCGTCAGGATACATGGGACAAGCCGCATTATACCAATGTCGTCATGCCGTTTGACTGTGATGCACCGCCGCATGTGCCGCAGGATAATCCGACCGGGCTTTATCGCCGGACATTCGAATTGCCTGCCGATTGGGAAAGGCGGTCAACCATACTCCATCTGGGCGGGTTTGAAAG
Organism: uncultured Sphingomonadaceae bacterium; assembly: GCA_947497085.1. Classification (GTDB taxonomy): domain Bacteria; phylum Pseudomonadota; class Alphaproteobacteria; order Sphingomonadales; family Sphingomonadaceae; genus Alg239-R122. The sequence goes on along the minus strand of CANMFE010000002.1, from coordinate 13,566 downwards.
CGTGGCGCTCGTGTGGTGCAATGGCGCGTTTGTGGGCATGGGCAAGGATAGCCGCCTGCCATCAGAATTCGACCTGACACCGCATTTGGCGGGCGGCGAAAACCAGATTGCCATCATGGTTATAAAATGGTCCGACGCGACATGGATTGAGGATCAGGATCACTGGTATCACGGCGGGCTGCATCGCCGTGCCTATCTGGAATCACGTGCCGCCACGCATATCGGGGATGTTCGTGTCGTGGCGGATTATGATCCGGATAGCGGTGCTGGCAGCGCGCAGGTCACAGTAAAGATAGGCGGCAGCTCGCGCAGCTGGAAAGTGCGCGGCCATATTCGGGATGCGGGTGGTGCATTGTGCGCCGTGATGAATGAACATGACATTCTGCAGGCACCGCAAGGCAGCATTCCCGAACAGATGGCCGCTGCCTATTTCTTCCCCGGCAATCAGGCGGAATTGTCTGCGCAGATTGACGCGGTGCAGCCATGGTCTGCTGAGCGACCCGCGCTGTACGAGCTTCGGATTGAGCTGATCGACAGCGTTGGCAATGTGGCGCAGGCACATGCCCTTCAGATCGGTTTCCGGCGTGTTGAAGTGAAAGAGCGCCGGCTGCTGGTAAATGGCAGGCCGATTACAATCCTGGGTGTCAACCGGCATGACCACCACCCAGTCACCGGCAAAACGCTGACAGTGGATGAGATGCGCGATGAACTGATCGCCATGAAGCGGCACAACATCAATGCGGTGCGCACGGCACATTACCCCAATGACTCCCGCCTGCTGGATATATGTGATGAACTTGGCCTCTATGTTATTGATGAGGCCAATGTGGAAAGCCATGCCCGCTGGCAATCGCTGGCACATGATACTCGCTATCATGGCGCAATAATAGAGCGTGTCAGGCGGATGGTGGCGCGAGACCGCAATCACCCTTCGATTATCGGCTGGTCATTGGGCAATGAATCCGGGCATGGACCGGCGCATGATGCCGCAGCCGCCTGGGTGCGGCGCTCTGATCCGACCCGTTTCGTGCAATATGAAGGCGCAGTGGCGATGCGTTTCAACACGTTTTTCGCGCAGCCGCCTTATGCAGAGGCCAAGCAGCCCCCCAGCGCATCCGAGCGGCTGACCACAGATATTGTGTGTCCCATGTATCCTTCGATTCAGCAGATAACCGAGTGGGCACGCTGGGCTGAGGAAACAGGCGGTGATGACCGGCCGCTTATCATGTGCGAATATTCGCACGCCATGGGTAACAGCAATGGATCACTGGCCGAATATGTCGATGCATTCTTTGCCGCGCCCGCACTTGGCGGCGGTTTTATCTGGGAATGGAAAGACCATGGGTTGGCAGAAGTCGATGAGGAAGGTCGTGGCTTCTGGGCCTATGGCGGTCATTATGGTGATGAACCCAATGACGTGAATTTCTGCTGTGACGGGTTATGCGCCCCTGACGGCACACCGCACCCGATGCTGCGTGAATATGCATGGGCGGCGCGGCCAATTGCGGCGGAACTGGTGGATAAAAAGACGGTGCGCATTACCAACCGGCGTGCTTTTATGGCGAGCGATGACCTGCAGCTTCACTGGACACTTCAGAAAAATGGCGAAGCGGCAGAGCAGGGTACGCTGGATATCGTGGTTGAGGCAGGCGGTATGCGTGAGCTTGCCATCCCCTATGCGGCCCAATTGGACGCAGAGCATGACTGGCATCTGGCACTGGAATGGCGACAGGGTGAGGCAAGTACGGCATTGCCCGCCGGTCATGTCGTGGGCTGGGACCAGTTTGAACTTGTCCGGGCAATCCGGGCGCATACGCCTGCGGTCTGGCACGATGATAGCGTGCCGGCAGGGGATATCGTGCGGGCTGGGCCGGTGGCACTATCTCTTGATGAAGACGGGCAGATACGCTGTGTCGAACTGAATGGTCTGCCGGTTATTGAAGGCAATATTACCGCCTGCCTGTGGCGTGCGCCCACCGACAATGATGGCGGCAAGCTGGGCTGGCGTGCCGATGCGCCCGGCAAGCGGATGGATTGGCTGGCGCTTGGCCTGGACCGGTTGAATATTAAGGCGCAGCCTGCTCATATGGCTGCTGGGCCACAAGGTACAGCTGTGCAATTTGAACGCCAGATTATCGGAGCGAATGGCGCGTGCGCGGTGCATCATACCATCTGGCAATTGACAGAAGACGGCGCGCAGGTGGATGAGCAGATCGAGATTCCCGAAGAATGGGATGACATTCCGCGCATAGGTATCCGCTTTGAAGTGCCCGCCGGGTTTGAACGGCTGTCATGGACGGGCCTTGGCCCGAATGAAAGCTATCCTGACCGCCATAAGGCACAGATACATGGCCGCTGGAACAGCGATACAGGCGCGCAATACCACCCTTATGCCGTGCCACAGGAGCATGGCTGGCACCATCAGACGGACAGTTTCACGCTACTGAATGCAGCGGGAGAGGGATTGGTCATAGAATTTCCCGAGCGGCTCGGTTTTGCTGCGCGGTACCATCATGACAGGGATCTGGACAAAGGTACAACGCTGGCCGACCTTGTGCGGCGAGACAGAACGGAAGTGCATATTGATGCGGCGATGCGGGGGCTGGGGACTGCGGCATGCGGCCCGGATGCATTGCCGCCTTATCGGATAAAGCCTGGCACTTATAATTTCAGTTGGCTGCTGAAACCGCTACGCTGAGCGCATTATCGCCGGGCATAGCTATTTAAAAATACGTCGACAGCGCTGGTGACACGCTCACGTGTGGCATTCTGGTCATCGCTTGGCTTTGTCTGCCCCATGCGTCTTTCAAGGTCGGATAATCCTTTGATCATGCCGGCCAGCTGCTCGGCCGCCATCATTGTGTCATCAATGTCGAGTTTGCCGGAATCCACCGCCTTGGCAAGAAGATCGGATAAAGTGCGGTGCATCCGCCTGGGACCGGCGTCCATAAACAACCGCCCGATCTCGGGATTATTCTCGGATTCAACCGCCAGATAGCGTTCAAAGCGGATCATTTCGTCCCGGTCCAGAAAGGCCATCATTTTTGTGCCAAAGCCGATCAGCGCCTCACGCAGGTCAAGGCTTGAGATATCGGCAAACTGCAAGTTCTGCCGCATGGAATCGCATTCGGTTTCGACCGCCGCGACGAACAGCGCCTCTTTGGTGCCGAAGCGGTTATAGATGGTGACTTTGGACACACCGGCACGCGCCGCAATCGATTCAATGCTTGAGCGTGCAAAACCCTGATTGAAAAATTCTGCACGAGCAGCTTTCAGTATCGCTTCGCTTTTGCCCGCATCGACAGGCCTGCCCAATGCGGCCCTGGCTTTTGTGGATGTGTCATTTCGCATTAATGAACGCTTCCGTTTAATTAAACGTTGACGTTCATTATGTCGCTTTGTATGTGAGTCGGCAAGCTGTTTCATGCGAAAAGAGGCGTTCTTCCATGACGTGGATTGCCATACGAATGTTGACCGGGGACAGGCAGAAATTTTTCGGCTTGCTGTTTGGTGTTGCCTTTTCCGCGCTGCTGATTACGCAGCAGCTTACGATATTTCTGAACCTGATCGAGCGCGGTGCGACGGCGGTTTATAATACGCCGGCGGCTAATGTCTGGGTGATGGACCCGGTCACGCGCACGACCGATGTCGTCCTGCCGCTTCCCTCGACTGCGCTGGACAAGGTGCGTTCGGTGCAGGGTGTGGACTGGGCGGTGCCGATGATGCGCGCCAATGCCAATGTCCGCACCCCGGAAGGCGACCTGGAAGGTGTGGGTGTAGTCGGTATTGATGATGCCACGCTGATCGGCCTGCCAAGCAAGATTATCGAAGGATCGCGTGAAGCGCTTTACGAACCGGATTCGGTTTTTATCGATGAGGTGGGTGCGGGCCGCCTGTTCCCGCCTGGCACCAGCCCGATTGGCGAGCGGTTGGAGCTTAATGATCGCAGGGCCGTGATCCGCGGTATTGTAGACATAAATCCGAGTTTCACCAGCACCGTGGTGTTTTATACACGCTATTCCAATGCGCTCAATTTTGTGCCCGGTACGCGCAACCGGATGAGCTTTGTATTGGCGCGCTCTGCAGAAGGCATGACACCCAAACAGGTGGCTAAGCGTATTACCGAGGCGACCGGACTGAAAGCGCGCACGCGTGATGAATTTGCGAAGGATGGCATCGATTTTATTATCGAAAACACCGGTATCCCGATCAATTTCGGAATTACCGTGGCGCTTGGCTTTATTGTTGGCGTCGCCATTGTCGGTCTGACGTTTAGCCTGTTTATCCGTGACAACATAAAGCAGTTCGGTGCCTTGAAAGCCATAGGCGTGACCAACAATAAAATCCGCCTGATGGTGGCGGCGCAGGCGCTATTGGTGGGGATTGTCGGTTATGGCTTTGGGGTGCTTGCTGCTGTCTTGTTTATCTATGGTTTTGAAAATTCGCCCGAGTTCAAGGGGTTCTATGTCCCGTGGCAGATACCTCTGCTCACGGCCGTGGTGGTGCTGGTGATGATCCTGCTCACTGGGTGGCTCGCGCTCCGCTCCGTGCTCAAGACTGAACCTGCCGAGGTGTTCAGATGAGCGAGCAGCCAGTGGCGCAGAAAGATGCGGCGATCACGCTGCACAATATCGTCAAGGAATTTGGCGCGGGCGATCAGACAATCCGCGTGCTGCATGGCATTGATGCGGAAATCCGGTCAGGCGAGCTCACTTATCTGGTGGGTGAATCCGGTTCGGGCAAGACCACGATGATTTCGATTGTCGCGGGTATCCTGTACCCGACCGAGGGTAGCGTGAATGTGTTCGGGCAGGATATTTACAGCCTGTCCGATAATGATCTTGTCAAATTCCGGCTCGATACAATCGGCTTTATCTTTCAGCAGTATAACCTGATCCCGACGCTTACTGCGGCAGAGAACGCGGCGGTTCCGCTGGTGGCAGCAGGCATGAAAAGGGCTGAGGCAGTCGCGCGTGGCCGCGACATGCTGGACAAGCTCAATATCGCGGATCAGGCGGACAAGTTGCCGCGCCAGCTGTCGGGCGGGCAGCAGCAGCGTGTCGCCATATCGCGCGCACTGGTGCACGAACCCAGGCTGGTCGTATGCGATGAGCCCACAGCAGCGCTGGATGCAAGATCGGGACGACGGGTGATGGACCTGCTGCGTGAAGTGGCACTGGCAGAAGAGCGCACTGTTATCATCGTCACCCATGACAACCGCGTATTTGATCTGGCCGACCGGATATTGGTGATGGAAGATGGCCGGATCACCCATGACGGCACGGAAATGCCGGATTATTAAATGGCAAAGGTATAGAGGTAAAAATGGCATCACAGTCTTTATTGGAACGGTTCCGCGGCCTCAGTTTCTCTCGCACTGTCCTGCCCATGCTGGCGGTAATGGCTATTATCGTCGCGATTATTCTGGTGATACGCAGTCAGCCTGACAGGACGCAGGAAAATGCCGTGGAAACTCCGCCCAAGGCGAGTTCGGCCTTTGGAGATGCCCCCAGTGTGGCGGGTGCAGGTGTGGTGGAGCCATCGAGCGAGATTATCGAAATTGGCACCAGCCTGCCCGGCGTGGTTACGCGTGTCTTTGTCGAACCGGGGCAACAGGTAGCAAAGGGCACCCCACTTTTCACCGTTGATGACCGCGCAACGCGGGCGCGCATTGCCGAGGCGAATGCAGCGATTGCCAATGCGCAGGCGGCACGGGAGACGGCGCGGGCGACACTGGCTACAGCGCAGCAGCAGCGTGACCTGTATCGCGGCATTGAAGATCCCCGTGCGGTATCACGGCAGGAAGTCATTTCCAGCAGCGGCAGTGTCCGTTCCGCCCGTGCGCAGCTTACACAGGCCGATGCGGATATCAGGCGCGCGCAGGCCGCCCGTGCCAGCGCCGTGACCGAGCTGGAGCGGCTGACAGTGCGCGCGCCGATTGCAGCGGAGGTCTTGAGCGTGAACATACGCCCCGGTGAATATGTGAATTCGGGTGGGCCACAGGGCGGAGGTGGCAACGCGGCCTATATGGAAATCGGCAACACCCGGCCATTGCACGTGCGGATCGACATTGATGAAAATGAGATTGGCCGTACCGATATCGGCGCTGATGCTGTTATCAGTCCGCGCGGTATGTCGGACAAACGCGTGAAAGCTGCATTCGTGCGTGCCGAGCCGCTGGTGACACCCAAAACATCGCTTACCAACAGCAGCAGTGAGCGTGTTGATGTCCGGGTGTTGCAGCTGATTTACCAGATTCCATCCGATCAGGGATTTTTCGTGGGACAGCAGGTGGATGCGTTTGTCCGGGCGAAAAACGGCAAGAATGGCGTCCGGAAAAATGAAGCTGTGAGAACGGATGGCGACCAATGAATAGGCGCGGCCATTGCTATCTCCTGATCGCGCTGCCGCTATTGCTGGCAGGCTGTGCATCCATGCAAATGCCGGATGCTGATCCGGCGCTTGACCCTGTCAGCGTGGCATTGCCCACTACGTTCACACTTGCCCCGGATGTGGCTCAGGCGGACCGCAGCGATCTTGAAAACCTGTTGCCGGTAAATGATCCGGCCTTTCAGGAATTGCGCGCTCTCGCGCTGGCCAATGGCCCTACGCTCGCTGCCGCACAGGCACGTATCGACAGTGCAAGGGCGCGTGCCGCGGGGGCCGGGGCCAATCGCAAGCCAAATATCGGTGCGGATGCCGGCGTCACCGGCTCGCGCACCAATCCGGACAGTTTTGGGACTGACCTGCCCGCCGGGATAAGCATTGACCGTTATCGCACCAGTTTCGGCGCGAATATCACGGCCAATTGGGACCTGGATGTTTTTGGCGGCTTGCGCGCTGCCGAGCGGGCCGCGCGTATTCGTATTGATGCCGCGACTGCGGATGCCGCCGGGATCAGGCTGGAACTCATTTCCGCGATCGCCGCCAATGTGACCGACTGGCGTACGCTGGATGCGCGCGAAACCGTGCTGCGCTCGGATCTCGGCGAGGCACGTGACCTTGTCGCTCTGGCGCAGCAACGTGTGAGAGCCGGACTGGCGCCGGGGTTTGATACTGTACAGGCCGAAAGTCTGGCTGCCGAGGCGCAGGGGCGCATGGATGCCCTTTCTGCCGAGCGTGCCCGCATCACGGGCGCTCTTGTTTCCCTGACTGCAAGCGATGCGGCGACCGTGATGGCAAGCCTTGCCCGTGAAAGTGACGGAGATTTTGATACTGCGTTGCCCGCAAATGCACCCGCAGACATGCTGCGCGCACGTCCTGATGTGGCGGCGGCAGAAGCAAGGCTGGCCGCGGCTGATGCCGATATCGCGGAGGCAGCGCGTAAACGCTTCCCCAAACTGACGTTATCGGGTGCTCTTGGACTGCTGACATTTGCTCTGGGCGATATTTTCAGCGCGGATAGCATCGTGGGCAATCTAGGGGCTGCTGTAGCGGGGCCGTTACTGGATTTTGGCCGGATCGATGCTGAAATTGATGAACGGCAGGCCGTAGTGCGACAGGCATTTGCCGACTATCGCGGCACGGTTTTTGGCGCGCTGGGCGATGCTGAGGCCGCCTATGGGCAGGTGCGCGGCGTGCGCGATGAGTTGCTTGCGTTCGACCGGCAGATTGCACTCGAAAAAGATGCCGAATATCTGGCATCCATTCGCTACAGAAATGGGCTTGCCGACTTTTCCACGGTGCTGAATGCGCGGCGCAGGCTGAATGCCGTACGTGCGGGCAGGGCATTGGCGGCGGGTCGATATGAGCGCGCGCAGATTGCTTTATGGCTTGCTCTGGGCGGAAGCGGAACCCAAGGTGTTTAGGTGAAGGCCTGACTAGGCTAAACGCAACGCGTTTTGCTGAACAATGAGTTCCGCTCGCGAAGAAATGCCCAGCTTGCCGAAGATATTGTGCATATGCGCTTTTACCGTGCCTTCGGTCAGGCCGCACCTTTCGGCTATGTCACGGTTGCGAAGCCCCTGGCAGGCCAGCTCAACCACCAATTTCTCACGCTTTGTCAATGCGCCGTTTTTATCGTTTTCTCTGCCTATCATATGCGGTTGTCCGCTTTTGGCCCGGGTGGCAATATCGGCCTGATAATCCGTTGCACCGGCAAGGACTGTGTCCATCAGTTTTATCATATCTTTTGGCGTGCTGTCTTTGCCTGCGATCGCCCTGGCCCCCAACTGTATGGCATTGCCGGTCTGGCCGACATCAATATCAGCGGCAAGATGCACTATATATATACCACCCTGCCTGTATAAGTGTTCGAGCAGACGCATGCCGCTACCCTGCTCCCTGAAAATATCAAAAATAGCGACTTTTGGTATATCATATTTCAGCAATTCGATCGCGCCTTGCACATTTGTGGCAGTGGATACGCTAAACCGGCCTGTGCAGTTCAGGTACTGTTTGAAACCATGTAGGAAAAAGCCGTGATCATCCACGAGCAGGATTTTATGCACTTTATTTTCTCCCTGTATTCGCTATCGGGACTTCATCTGGACTGGCGCCGGGCATATCTGACTAGTGCACAATTGCACATTTCGTTTTTGCCGGGACACTGATGCTGATTCGCTGAATTTCGTTAACCATTTCCATTAAGTGATGCGAAACACCATGATACATCCTCTAAGGTAATCTTTTGTAAAAATCTATAACTTTGGTTATATAAAACTGCTTTTTTCTGCTATTAGATGGTTAACATTTTAGAAGTTTCTTGCCATATGCATCACACATATGGTTTCTAATCATAGGACGAATCGAAATCTCATCCTTTCCGGGTCGCTCAATGCCGGGATTGGGAATTCGGGGGCAGAACAGTTTGTTGTTCGAAAGTAGATGCGTTTAAAATTGGGCAGACCCACTCACATAGTTAGCGGGCAATGTGCGATTAGGCATCTTTGTTTGGGCGTTGCGCTCAGCGAAGCAAACAATCTTCCCCCACACAGTTATACTTTTTCGGTTTCCAGGCAGGTGTCTGGCGGCCAAACTTAGAGGATAAGGGCACATGGATTACAAAGATCATAATGCAGACAACAATGCATTTAATGGTAATTCGGATGAAAACAATTTCGCGGACGCGGAATCTGGCGCGCAGGGCGCGGAAGGCATTGCCTCCAGCGCAATAAGTGCAGCCGGGATGCAATCTGGCCCGATTATCCTCCAGCCGGATGCGCAGGGAGTCATCGTCCTTCCCGCTGGCGTGTCGCTGAGTGATATACGAGTTGAGGGTCGCGACCTTGTGATTACCCTGCCCGATGGTCAGACAATGATCATCCCTGATGGCGCGGTAATTGTTCCCGAACTGGTGCTGGATGGCGTTGCTATTCCACCAGCCAACCTGATTGCGCTTCTGATTGGTGAAGAGCCGGAACCTGAGGCTGGCGATCCGCGCAGCTCGGGCGGTAACTTTGCCACTGATGAAGGTGCAATTCAGGATCCTTTTGCGATTGGCGACCTCTTGCCACCGACAGCGCTTGCGTTCCCGGAGCGCGAAGAGCGTGAAATCATCCCGAATGTCGAGGATGATGAAGAACCGGCCATCGGCATTATTCCTGATAACCCAAATGCGCCGCCGCCAACCGGAACGCCTGGCACCGGCGGTCCAAACGGTGTGGTTGATGCGGTAACGAGGGTGGATGAATCCGGCCTGCCTGCGCGCGGTTCTGAACCGGAAGGTACGGACAGCGATGCCGATACCGAAACAACTGCGGGTACCATCGTCTTTACGACTGATGATCCCAATGCAGAAATCTCTATCAACGGTGAAACGGTCACATCTGTCGGGCAGCAGATCGTAACGCCTTCGGGCGTTGTAACCATTACCGGCATTGATGATGGTGTTATCAGTTATGAATTTGAGCTGACCGATAATACGGGCGGTGATGATACCGAGGAAGTGCTTACGGTCGTTCTGACGGAAACTGATGGCGATACCTCAACGGCAACGCTGACCATTGAAATTGTCGATGATGCACCGATTGCTGCGGATGACAGCGCGGAGACCGATGAGGGTACGCCGGTTACAGTTGATGTTTTTGAAAATGACATACCCGGCGCAGACGGCGTGGACCTGACAACCGGTGTTGCAATTGCTTCTGATCCTTCAAAAGGTACAGTTGTCTATAATAATGATGGTACATTTACCTACACGCCAAATCCGGGTGCGTCAGGTGAAGATACTTTTACCTATACTATCACGGACAGCGATGGTGACACTTCTACCGCTACAGTTACCATAGTTATAGACTCTGTACCGACCATTTCGGTTGTGGACTCAAGTGTAAACGAAGCCGGATTGCCGGGCGGTTCGGATGAAGATGCCGACACCGAAAATACCAGCGGACAGCTGAATATTACCACAGGCGACGATACTGTCGGTTCGCTGGTTATAAATGGCGTTGACGTTACCAATGGCGGAACGATCACAACGGATAAAGGTGTGCTCACCATAACCGTCACTGATGGCGTTTACACATATGACTATGTGCTGACCGACCCGACATCAGGCGATACGACCAGTGATGATTTTGAAATTATTGTCACCGACAGCGATGGTGATACGGCCAGTGATACGCTGACGATCAATATCGTTGATGATGTTCCAACAGCGGTTGATGACACTGACAGCCTTGCCGCCTCTGACTTCACCCCTGCTGAAGGTAATGTCATTACTGATGCTGAGGGCGACGGCGGTGCCGATACGCCAGGTGCCGACGGCGCTGTGGTAACAGGTGTCAGCGCCGGCGATACCGGTTCTGATGTCGATGGCGACGTTGGCACCGTGGTGCAGGGCACATATGGTACGCTGATGCTCAATGAAGATGGCAGCTACAGCTATACCCGTGATCCCGAGACTCCGGGCGGTGTAACCGATACATTCACCTACACGATTACAGATGGTGACGGCGACACGTCTACGGCGACCCTCACCATTCATATTGCTGACGCTCTGGTTCAGCTCACCTTGCCTACAGCAGGCGATGACGGCACTTTGGTCAATGAAGCAGGCTTGCCCGCGCGCGGTGATGAATCCGAAGGTTCGGACGAGACTTCAGATAGTGAAACCACGTCAGGTTCCTTCACGTTTACCGCTGGTGATGGCCCGGCAACCGTGACGATTAACGGTACGCCTGTCACGATGGTCGGACAGACTATCCCGGGTGCAAGCGGAACGCTGACCATCACAAGTATCGAAGATGGGGTTATAGGTTACGAATATACACTTGCCGACAATACCTCTGGCGACACAACCAGCGATGATTTCGCTGTTGTAGTGACAGATCTGGATGGCGACAGTGCATCCGGCACGCTCTCCATTGATATTGCCGATGATGAACCTCTGGCCGTTGCTGATGAAGATAGTGTCAGTGAAGATGGCCCTGTTACTGCTGATGGCAATGTTCTTGAAGGAATTGGCGGAACAGATGCCAACGATACTGATGGTGTTGCCGATGTGCAGGGCGCTGACAGTGCTACGGTCACGGCTGTATCTTTTAATGGCACAGACGGAACAGTTGGCGCACCGCTGGTGGGTGAGCATGGTACGCTGACCCTCAATGAAGACGGCAGCTATACCTATGTGCTGGACAATGATAGCCAGCCTGTACAGGGCCTTTCCGAAGGTGAAACGCTGACAGAAGAATTCACATACACCATTACGGATGGTGATGGCGATGAGTCTACAACCACACTGACGATCACCATTGATGGCGCTGATGACGGTATTGAAATCAATGGTCTGGCCGGTGATGGCGCAGAAATTCTTGTTGATGAAGATGACCTTGTTGACGGCACGTCACCAAATGCACCCGCGCTTACGCAGGGCGGCACTTTCGGCATCACCACCATTGATGGCCTGGCTGATGTCACTGTCGGCGGCGTTACTGTTGTCAGTGGCGGTGTATTCACGCCGCAGGTTGTTACGGTTGCGACCGGCACACTCAGCATTACCGGTTTCACGCCCGTAGTGGGTGAGGATGGCTCGGTTATTGGCGGCACTTTCACCTATAGCTATGTGCTGGACGATAACCGTTTGGATCATGGCGAAGCTGGCGAAGACCCAATTACCGACAGTGTTGAAGTGACGGTAACGGATTCTGACGGCAGCACAGCGTCTGATAATATCGATATCACTGTTACGGATGATATTCCGGTTGTTACATCGGATACCACTGGACTGCCGCTTCTGGTTGTTGATGAAACCGATCTCGGCACTGATGCAAGTGCCGATTTCTCCAGCCTTTTCACCATTGAACCCGGCGCCGATGGCGTTGTCACCACCGAATATGCCGTGACAACCGTCGACGGCACGGATTCCGGCCTTGTAGACGTCGAGACCGGTGAACCTGTTCTGCTGCGTCAAAATGGCGATGTCATCGAAGGATATAGTGCAACCGGCGGCATAGTCTTCACTGTAACCGTTGATACGACAGGCAGTGTCACACTGGACCAGCAGCGTCCTGTCACGCACCCTGACACCAATAATGACAACGACCCTGTCAGCCTGACAGGGTCCGGCCTTATTTCCCTGACGGCCAGCGCAACAGATGGCGATGGCGATACCGTTTCGGACTCCATTGACCTGTCATCTATTTTCCAGTTCCGCGATGATGGCCCATCAGTAAGCGACAATGCGCCTGTCCAGCTTGACGAAGATGCGCTCGCGGGCGGCAACCCTGGCGGCGTGGGCGATGTTGATCCGGATACAGCCAATACCACAGGTACAATCGGCTTCGATTATGGTGAAGACGGCGCGGGCACTATTGCGTTTGTCACTACAGGTGCGCCTTCAGGCTTCGAATATGTGGCTTCAGGCAACGATATTCTTATCCAGCAGGACCAGAATGGCACCCCGGTGACGGTTGTAACTGTCACCCTGGATCCTGACACTGGTGATTATTCAGTGACGCAGAATGCGCCCATCAATCACCCTGATGGTGCAGATGAAAATGATGTGGCATTTTCGCTCGAATATGTGGTCACTGACCGTGATGGCGACAGTGTTTCGGGCAATCTTGATATCAATGTGAATGATGATACGCCAATTGCTGACGAAGGTGCATCGGTAACGGCCATTGTTGATGAAGATGGCCTGGGCGGTAATCCAGGCGGTGTCGGCGATACTCCTGGTGAGGAAACGACTGCCACTGGTACAATTACAAATCTGTTTTCCGGCGGCGCCGATGCGCCGCTTACCTATAGCCTTTCTGATGATACTTCGGGCCTCCCATCCCTTACGAGTGGCGGGGAAACTGTCACGTACACCGTGGTGGGCGATACGCTGACGGCATCGACGGTAAACGGTGATGTGTTTACTCTGGTGGTTGATGCTGACACAGGTGATTACACGTTCACGCTGCTGGACCAGCTTGACCACCTTCCTGGTGGTGATGAAAATGACATTGTCATAGAGTTGGGTTCGCTGGTTGAGGCAACCGATGCGGATGGTGACACTGTTGCTGCGGCAGGTACGTTTGCCGTTACGGTCAATGATGACACGCCTGTTGCGGACGCCGTGACGCCTGTCGTTGTACAGGTGGATGAGGACGAGCTTTCTGGCGGCAATAGTGATGGTGA
>CANMFE010000001.1 GCA_947497085.1 uncultured Sphingomonadaceae bacterium | reverse complement strand
ACGGCGGTTGATGCGGACGGTGACAAGGTTGTGCTTGGCAGCGGTCTGACCTTGAATGTTGAAGATGATGTTCCTGTGATGAGTGCGGCGAGCGAGCTTGCCGAGGTACAGGAAGATGCGCTTTCTGGCGGTAACGTTGATGATGCGGGTGACACGGCGGTGGCTACGGGCTCTGTGGCTTCTCTTGTGGAGATTGGCGCGGATCAGGCGGGCACGTTTGCGCTGAATGGTGATACGTCTGGTTTGCCAGCGCTGACATCGAATGGCGAAGCGGTGAGCTATGCGGTTGCGGGTGATACGCTGACGGCGTCGACGAGCGCGGGTGATGTGTTCACGCTTCAGCTGAATACGGATGGTTCGTATACGTTTACGCTGCTGGACCAGGTTGATCATCCTGTTGCGGACGGTGCGGATCCTCAAGCCAATGATGACGAGACGTTGGTGTTGGATCTGTCGAGCGCGATTATTGCGAGCGACGCGGATGATGACGCGCTTGTGCTGACGGGCGGCTTTGCGGTGAGCATCGAGGATGATGTTCCTGTTGCGGACGCCGTGACGCCTGTCGTTGTACAGGTGGATGAGGACGAGCTTTCTGGCGGCAATAGTGATGGTGACGCAGAGACGACGGTGGCGACGATCAGTGCTGCTGATCTGCTTGGGCTGGTGAGTGTAGGCGCGGATGCGCCTGCGGGCTTTGAGCTGAGCACGGATGTGAGCGCGCTGGATGCGCTGGGTCTGACGAGCGATGGCGAAGCTGTGACGTTCAGTGTTGTGGGCGATACCTTGACGGGTTCGACGGTGAATGGCGATGTGTTGACCTTGGTGGACACCAATGGCGACGGCAGCTTGTTCACGGTGACGTTATTGGATCAGCTGGATCATCCGGTAGCTGATGGTCCTGATCCTGTTGCGAATGATGACGAGCTTTTGAGCATTGATCTGTCATCTGCGCTGACGGCGGTTGATGCGGACGGTGACAAGGTTGTGCTTGGCAGCGGTCTGACCTTGAATGTTGAAGATGATGTTCCTGTTGCCGACATACTGACTGTTGCAAATAGCGATGTAACCATTGACGAAAGCGCAGGCATTAATGCCGGTACAGATGAAACTAGCGATGCTGCGGTTTCTGCTCTATTCGCTGCGGTGGCAACGCCGGGCGCAGATGGCGCAAGCTTCCCGCAATATGCGCAGAGTTCTACTGGAGTGGTCAGCAGCAATAGCCTGATAGGCGCGGATGCGGACGGCTCGGCTGCTTTCTCCCTGGAAGTGAATGGTGATGGCACTACGACGCTGACAACGACTGACGGTCAGGCGATTGTGCTGGTTCTGGAGGGAGATATCATTGTTGGCCGCGTGACAGGCGGGGGCACTAATGACGGTGAGGCAGCTTTTGCCGTGACTATTGATGACACCACGGGTGTGATCAGTGTCGCGCAATATCTGTCACTAAACCATCCTGAGGCACATGATGGTACGGCAACCGGATCGAGCTATGATGAAGCCATTGATCTGGACGGTCTCATTAATGCAGTCGTGACTGCGACAGATGAAGACGGTGATGTTGACACAGCTTCGGTTGGTGTTGGCGACCGTATCAGCTTCCTTGATGACGGCCCTGGAGCGGATATTTCCGTAACAGGTGCGGTTATTACTATCGATGAAACAGACGATGCTGATAATCAGGCACCAGTTGTGGATCCTTTCGCGGCGAGTGCTTATGGTACGTTGCTGGGTACAGATTCTGCTAATCTGGTTAGTGCGGACAGCGGTCTTGCAGGGCAAGATAATGAAGGTGCAACCGCGCTGATAAGTCTTTCTATTCCGGCTGACGGAACGGATTCGGGTGTCAATACATCCACTGGTGACGACGTTCTGCTCTATGAAGAGGCAGGCTTGGTTGTAGGCCGTGTCGGCGGAGCTGCCGGCCCAGTCGCATTTGTGATCAGTGTTGATGACACTACGGGTGAAGTGACTGTAGCCCAGTATCTGGCACTGCAGCATCCTGAGCAGCATGATGGCACAACGACCGGTTCGAGTTATGACGAAGCCATTGATCTAAGCAATGCCAATATTACAGCAGTTGTCACGGTTACGGATGGTGATGGCGATGCCATCACGCAGGACGTCAACATTGGAGCCTTGATTAGCTTTGAAGATGACGGGCCGGTAGCAGAAGTCACAGCTCCGGTTAATGGAGATGTTGACGAAGACAGTCTGGCTGATGGTAATGATGGTGATGCGGTAAGTGCGAGCACGGCATTTACGACGGCTGTGTTGTCGAGTCTGGTAGACTTTGGCGCGGATCAACCCGGTGTGTTCTCGATCAATGATGATCTTACGGGCGATCCAGTGCTTGATAGCACGGGTACAGCGGTGACGTCGAATGGCGAAGCTGTAACCTATAATGTAAATGGTACGGTTATTGAGGGTGTCGCTGGTGGACGCGTTGTGTTCACGTTTGAACAGACTGCGGGCGCAGGCACGCCGGATGGCGCAGACGATGTATTTACGTTCACACTGGTTGACCAGATTGATCATCCAGTAGCGGATGGCGCGGACCCTGCAGCTGATGACGCAGAGACGCTGGTATTGGCGCTATCGTCTATGCTGGTGGCAACTGACGCCGATGGCGATAGCGTTGTTCTGGACGATGGCCTGACAGTCACCGTTGAAGATGATGTGCCATTGGCTGAAGTCACGACACCTGTCGCGATTGATGTCGACGAGGACGAGCTTGCCGATGGTGTGACCGATGGTGACGCAGTGACGACAGTTGCGACGATAAGTGCGGCCGATCTTGCAGGCTTGGTAAGCTTTGGTGCGGACCAACCCGGTACATTTGCATTGAGCACAGATACGGCTGCGTTGCTGGCACAGGGCCTGACGTCAAATGGCGAAGCTGTGACCTATGCAGTATCTGGCAATACGCTGACCGCCTCGACGAGTGCAGGCGATGTGTTTACCCTGGTGGATACCAATGGTGATGGCACGTTGTTTACGTTCACGCTGCTTGATCAGATTGATCATCCGGTAGCTGATGGTCCTGATCCGGTTGCGAATGATGATGAGGTTCTGGTATTTGATCTGTCTAGCGCACTGACGGCAAGTGATGCCGATGGTGACATGGTCACACTGGCCAGCGGCCTGACAGTCAATATTGAAGACGATGTTCCTGTGACGCAGGTTACTTCACCAGTTAA
Organism: uncultured Sphingomonadaceae bacterium; assembly: GCA_947497085.1. Lineage (GTDB taxonomy): Bacteria > Pseudomonadota > Alphaproteobacteria > Sphingomonadales > Sphingomonadaceae > Alg239-R122. The sequence goes on along the minus strand of CANMFE010000001.1, from coordinate 990,621 downwards.
CGGAGATGTTGACGAAGACAGTCTGGCTGATGGCAATAATGGTGATGCGGTATCTGCAACCACGACATTTACGGCGGCTGTATTGTCGAGTCTGGTGGACTTTGGTGCGGACGAGCCTGGTGTGTTCTCTGTGAACACGGATATTACGGGTGATCCTGTAATGGATTCGACGGGCACGGCGGTGACGTCGAATGGCGAAGCTGTAACCTATAATGTAAATGGTACGGTTATTGAGGGTGTTGCAGGCGGTCGCATGGTGTTCACGCTTGAACAGACAGCGGGTGCAGGTACGCCGGATGATGGCAGTGACGATGTGTTTACGTTCACGCTTCTGGACCAGATTGATCATCCTGTTGGCGATGGTCCTGATCCTGTTGCCAATGATACGGAGACGCTGGCGCTGGCGTTGTCCTCTGCGCTGGTGGCAACTGACGCCGATGGCGATAGCGTTGTTCTGGACGATGGCCTGACAGTCACCGTTGAAGATGATGTGCCATTGGCTGAGGTCACGACACCTGTCGCGATTGATGTCGACGAGGACGAGCTTGCCGATGGTGTGACCGATGGTGACGCAGTGACGACAGTTGCGACGATAAGTGCGGCCGATCTTGCAGGCTTGGTAAGCTTTGGTGCGGACCAACCCGGTACATTTGCATTGAGCACAGATACGGCTGCGTTGCTGGCACAGGGCCTGACGTCAAATGGCGAAGCTGTGACCTATGCAGTATCTGGCAATACGCTGACCGCCTCGACGAGTGCAGGTGATGTGTTTACCCTGGTGGATACCAATGGTGATGGCACGTTGTTTACGTTCACGCTGCTTGATCAGATTGATCATCCGGTAGCTGATGGTCCTGATCCGGTTGCGAATGATGATGAGGTTCTGGTATTTGATCTGTCTAGCGCACTGACGGCAAGTGATGCCGATGGTGACATGGTCACACTGGCCAGCGGCCTGACAGTCAATATTGAAGACGATGTTCCTGTGACGCAGGTTACTTCACCAGTTAACGGAGATGTTGACGAAGACAGTCTGGCTGATGGCAATAATGGTGATGCGGTATCTGCAACCACGACATTTACGGCGGCTGTGTTGTCGAGCCTGGTAGACTTTGGCGCGGACCAACCAGGTGTGTTCTCGATCAATGATGATCTTACGGGTGATCCAGTGCTTGATAGCACGGGTACAGCGGTGACGTCGAATGGCGAAGCTGTAACCTATAATGTAAATGGTACGGTTATTGAGGGTGTTGCAGGCGGTCGCATGGTGTTCACGCTTGAACAGACAGCGGGTGCAGGTACGCCGGATGATGGCAGTGACGATGTGTTTACGTTCACGCTTCTGGACCAGATTGATCATCCTGTTGGCGATGGTCCTGATCCTGTTGCCAATGATACGGAGACGCTGGCGCTGGCGTTGTCCTCTGCGCTGGTGGCAACTGACGCCGATGGCGATAGCGTTGTTCTGGACGATGGCCTGACAGTCACCGTTGAAGATGATGTGCCTGTTATTAGTGGCGTTATTGAAGTTGAATCTGTTCAGGAAGATGCTCTGACGGGCGGAAACCTTGACAGCGTTTCAGATACGACCACGGCCTCTGGCTCTGTTGCAGGCTTGGTAAGCTTTGGTGCGGACCAGCCCGGTACATTCGAACTGAATGCGCAGGTAACCGGTCTTCCGGCCATAACCTCCGGCGGGGTTACTGTGACCTATGCGGTTGCTGGGAATGTATTGACTGCAAGTGCTGGCGGAGACGACGTCTTCACTCTCACCCTAAACAGTGACGGTAGTTATGACTTCGAACTTCTCGGTCAGATTGACCATCCTGTTGCAGACGGTCCGACGCCGGCTGCGAATGATGATGAGACAATTTCACTCAATCTTTCTAGCGCGGTTATTGCCGTTGATGCAGACGGCGATAGAGTCGGGTTTACCGATGGCTTCACCATCACGGTTGAAGACGATGTTCCGGTAACATCTGCCAATGCTGCTGTTTATCTGGACGATGAAACGGCAACCAACACCTATGACACGCCAAACCCAGGCGGCAGTGATGACTATGATGGCGTTACGCCTCCGCCAAATACAAGCGGAACACTTGGGTTTGAGTTTGGCGCTGATGGTGCTGGCGCAGTCACATGGCTCGACACGGGTGCGCCGGGCGGCTTTACATATACTGTAAATGGCACAGGTGATGTCCTGACGGTAAGCCAGGTGCAGGATGGTGTCAGCGTCGATGTTATCGAAGCAACAATCACGGATCCGGTTACGGGTGCCTATACGGTTGAACAGCTGAATCCTGTTTTCCACTCCATCTCGCAAACGGATGAGGAAGAGCAGAATTTCACGTTCACCTATCAGGCGGAAGACATTGACGGTGATACAGCAACAGGCACATTGGATGTGATTGTTGATGATGATACGCCTATTGCGTCTGCTGACGAATTCCTGGTGAATGTGAAAGCGGCCGCTTTCAACGCCGGCTTCATTCTCGATTATAGCGGCAGTGTCGATAATAATGAGTTGGAAATCCAGATCGACGCCGTTCTGGGTGTCGCACAGACGATCTATGATATTGATCCAAATGCAGAAATTTTCGTTACGGTGTTTTCTGCGGCAGCCATAAATCTGAATGGCGGTGCAGCCTTTACCAGCTATGCGGCGCTTGAAGCGGCATTGCTGGCGACAAGCCCGAATGACGGTGGTACGCGTCCGTTTGCGGGCCTGACAAACTATTCCGCAGCGGTGACAAGTTTTGCAAATACCGACTTTGATGCAGAACCAGGCGCTGAAAACCAGGTGTTCTTCCTGAGTGATGGTAATCCGACAACGGGTCAGGGACCGAATGGTGAAACATTCACAGACACAGCTGCAGCGCTCTGGGCCGACTATTTTAATGACTCGAGCCCTGAATTCACGATTACATCAATCGGTGTTGGTAATGGCATTAACAACGGGCCGTTGCAGGATGTCGATATTGATGGCGAAGGTGCGCCGATCATCGTCGCTGACTTCGATGACTTGCTTGATGCACTGCTTGACAATCTGAATACATCCAGCATCAATAACGGTAATATCCTGACGGGTACGGGTCCGGGTGCGCCTCTGGGCGGTGAGGATAATCCGGGTGCAGATGGTACTTCGCTCTCACTGGTCGAAATTGACGGTATCCAGTATATCTATGATGGCACAACCATCACCATTCCTGGTGGTGCACCAGCTGGTGCAACCGATGATGGCAATGGCCAGCTAAGCAATGTCGATACGGCTGCAGGCGGTAATATTTCGATCAATTTCGAAACTGGTGAGTTCACCTATATTACGCCAAAATTCTTGCCCCCTGGCACAACGTCCATTCCAGAGAATTTCTTCTACCGTGCGATTGACGGTGACGGTGACCTTAGCGAGCGTGTGGCTTTTGATATCGAACTTCAGAAAGTGCCCGCACTTTCGGTTGGCGATGCGAAAACCGAAGAAGGCGAATTCATGGAGTTTGAGATCGCGCTGAGCCAGCCTGCGATTGATAACCTTACCGTTGATCTGTCGCTTACAGACGGCACTGCGGATGGCACGGACTATAATTCCAGTATCGCTGGCATCCAGATTTCGTTTGATGGCGGCACGACATTCTTTGGTCTTCCGGGCGGGCAATTTACAATTCCGAACGGTACGCAGCCCGATATTGTCGTGCGTGTCCAGACGACTGAGGACATTGAGTTTGAAGGCGTCGGTGAAACGTTCACGCTTACCGCAGATGTAGCGGTGGGGACAACATTTGAGCCTAGTTCGACCGGCACTGGCACCATTTTGGATGATGACCAGCCAAAACCTACCATCAGCTTCTCAACAGAAGGCAATGCCACATTTGAAGGGCAGTCGATTGGTGATGATGATGTTGGTACCTGGGACGGCACCACAGCAGGGGTGCTGTTCGACGGGGGCAACACATTCAGCAATACGAACGAAGATATAGACGGCCTGCATGTCTTTACTGGCAGCGGTACCATTCTTGGCCAATCGTTTGATGATGGTGACCTCTTGCTATCGACAAGAGGCGGAGCCACCTTGCCAAGCGCGACAGGGGGCAACCTCAGTTTCGCTGATGAAGATGTTGTTCTTTGGGATCAGAGCGCCAATGGCGGCAGTGGCGGTGCGATACTGATCTTTGACGGTTCAAACGAAGGTCTGACGGGGAATAGTTCTGATATCAACGCGGTTAGCGTGATTGAATCATCGGTTCCAGGCGAATTCCATCTTGTCCTGTCCACAATAACAGACGAGAGTGGCGTTGGCGTCAACAATCTGGCCATAGAAGATGGTGACCTGTTTATCTGGGATGGAACCAATGCAACTCCATTCTTTGATGAAGATGACGGTTTCGGAGCGCCTGGATCAGGTGAAGGATTCAGCAACACCGCAGATATTGACGGTGTGCATGTTCTGGGTCCTAATGAAATTCTCTTCACCACGACCGACACCGAATCTATAGGAGGTTTGGCAAACATTCAGGATGGTGATGTCATCTACCTGAATGGCAACACCGCATCTGTCATTATTGACGAGGACACGTTCTTTACTGGAGATGAAGACATTGATGCGCTTGACCCGCCGATCGGTATATTGGACGCCCTGATGGGCGACCGCAGTGACGCTGCCCGGGTGGCCACGCAGCAGGCCATGGCAGTTGCCGTTGGTGCTGCGGGGATCGTATCCTCTGAATGGGAAGCGGTAAGTCCGGTTGCAGTGATAGAGCAGAATGAAGCGGAAGGCTTTATGGAATATACCACTATTCAGTCTGTTACCGAAACTGCTTCGGAATATCAGATTGCTGATGTGGTTACATCTTCATTGCCATTCGCTGACAATGTGATGAAAAGCACAGCGGAGTATGACAGTAACATACAAAATCAGTACGACATGGAAATTGCTCAGACTATTCAGGCCGTATATGACCATAATGGGTCTGGGCGCATGGCGAGCAAGGATGATGGCGCACAAAATGAGGTATCAGAGCCTGTTCAATTGACCGCCATGGACATTGATGGCGCAGCCATGATGGAAGCGTTATTGATGCAGGCAGAACTGGATGCGGTTACAAGCCGTACACCTGAAGATGCCAAGGTTGCCGAGGTTATCGAAAATGCGCTTGCTGAAGGAGGCGTATCCAGTCAAATTGATAATATTATTGATAGTTTCACTGAAGCAGCCGATGATGTACAGGAATTGGTCAGTTATATTGACTTCTCTGATCTGTTGAATAGCTCTGCAAGGCTTGACGGCAATCTCATCCTGACAAGCCCGATACGTGATTTGCAGTCTGATCTGGATTCATTGGCGACGATGGGTGCATAATGATAGATGCAGCAATAAACCAATCGGGTAGCATAACTAATTTATTTGGGGGTTAACTATGAAAAAGAGATCGATCACAGCGTTCACGACCGTCTTGATGATGAGCTTTTCTGGCACCGCGATGGCGCAGTCAGACAATCTCTTGTCACTACCCATGGATGATTTGCGCAGCGAGCTTGACCGGCGCTACGATGAAGCATTGGCAAAAACGAAGGAGCCTCAGGTTCTGGCGGGTTTGAACAATGTCTATACCTGGGCGACTGAAGCCAAGATACAGTGCGCAATCGCTATTGGATATACAAAGTCCAATACGCGCGATGAAGACAGTATCAGCAAGTGCGACCGCTTTTACCAGCGCATGCTGTATACGCCGTCGCCAACCCCGGTGACACCGCCTTTACCACCAGCACCGACGGCATCACTTTGCAATGATGAAGTGCCTGCAGCTTTCTATTTTGAATGGGATTCGGCTGTTCCAATGGCGGGTGCAGCAGAAAAAGTGGCGTTCATTAATCAGAACCGTACAGTATGTAACTGGCGTTCGATTGATGTGGTCGGGCATACCGATAGGTCTGGCCCGGACAGCTACAACTATCCATTGTCGCTTGAGCGTGCGAACGCCATTGCGGACTTGATGAGGCAGGCTGGCGTTCCTGACTCGATACTCACAGTTGATGGCAAGGGTGAAGATAATCCGCGGGTGGAAACACTTGACGGTGAACGCAACCCGGCCAATCGCCGTGTCGAAATCAAGATTAACCGCTAATCGGGAGGGATATAACATGAAAATCACGACTAAATTAGCAACGGTTGTTTCAACGCTTGCGCTTATGGCGCCGGGCATCGCGCATGCAGAGCAAGTTACATTGCAGCAGGCGATTGAAATAGCGCTGGAATCCAACCCGGAAATCAATCAGGCCGTAGCGAACAAGGAAGCTATCGAGTTTGAACGGGAGCAGGCTCAGGGGCTTTATCTGCCGCGTGTAGATATCGAAGCCGCGGCGGGTGTCCGCCGGCTTGAAAATAATACACGGCGCTCGCTGGGTATTGCCAATGATGTGCTTTACCCGCGCGAAATCGGTATCACACTTGATTATACGCTGATCGATTTCGGGCGTCGCCGCGGCGAGCTTCTTCGTCAGGCTGCCCGCACTGATGGTGCGGCGCTGCGCGTACTGGAAAGGTCCGAATTTATCGGCTTGCAGATTACGCGCCTTTATATGGACATTCTGCTGCAACAGCGTATCGCCGCTGCGGCAGAAGATAATGTGAACTTCCACCGCGGCCTGGTCGCAAGTCTGGGTGAGGGTGTTTCGCAAGGTTCAATCAGTATCGCGGACCAGCAGCAGGCGCAGGAGCGCTTACAGTCTGCATTGGTGCGCAAAAAGGAATCGGATGAAGCTCTTATCAATGCGCAGATTGATCTGCGTGTCCTGACAGGACTGACGGTGGATGATCTGATCATGCCGCCTGAAGTGCGTGCATCCATGGCGCCAACGCTTAATGATGCTGTCAGCCTGGCACGTCAGCGTAATCCGCTTGTTCTTGAGGCAATTGCCGATGTGGATGCCCGCAATGCGGAAATCAAAAAGGCAAAAGGCGATTTATATCCCACGATTGGCATAGAACTACGTGGCCGCGCAGGTGAAGATATTGATGGCTTCAAAGGTGAAACCAACGACCTGCAGGCCCGCGCAGTAATGCGCTGGAATGTTTTTGACGGTGGTATTAACCGTGCCAAACTACAGGAAATGATCAGTTGGGCCAGTGAGGCGCGTTTCCGGTTGAGCCAGGTTTCGCGTGACGCAGAGGCCGATGCACGTCGCGCATGGAACCGTTGGACCACACAAACCGCTGTTCTTGACGAATTGGTAACACAAAGTCAGGTATCAGATGACTTGCTGCTTTCCTATCGGGAACAGTTTAATGTGGGGCGGCGCTCTTTGCTCGACGTTCTGGATGCGCAAAATACCCGGTTTAATACGCAGGTACGTACGGAGACAGCTCGGTTTTCCAAGATGTTTTCGGAATATCAGATACTTGCTGTGACCAATAGTTTGCTGTCGACGTTGAATCTTGTGCCAAACAAGGCGTCAAACGCTTATGCGCGTGAACGTTTTGATTATGGCCCGCCCGTACCGGCGGAACTGGACCGGCGCGTTTACCCTAGGTAAATGTGTCGGCGCAGGTCGAAGCATATAGGGAAGTTGAGTTGAACCAGGACACGATAATCAGCCCGGAAAAGGGCGCTGCTCTAAACGACCCGCTTATGGCTTGCATCCTAGATGTTGCAAAACATTTCGGGATGGCGGCGCCTGCCAGTGTATTTTCCACACTGGCACTTAATCCCGATGGTTCACTGCCGTTTCACCAGACAGAGGCTGCACTCGAGCTTCTGGGTCTGCAATCCTTCCCCTATGCGAAAAAGAAACTGCCGCAGAAGGACAATGAGCTTCCTGCAATCATTTCGACTGTCGATGGCGACGCTGCCGTTCTTTATGACCTGAATGATAGCGAAGGCCTGCTCTGGTATCCGCAAAAAGGCGAAGCTGTCTGGTATCCGATCGATGATATTGCAGCGGGATATGCAGGCAGGGCAGTCACGGCAATTCCGCTTGGCTCTTCTGGCCATGAAGATGAAAATCACTGGGACGTCAAAAGCCGCAAGCACTGGTTTTGGCAGGAACTGGCCAAGATGCGCCCGGCTTTTTACCCGGTCCTACTAGGCGCATTTGTTATCAATCTCCTGGGCTTTGCGCTGCCGCTTTTTACAATGAACGTGTATGACAGGGTCATTCCGAATAAAGCGGTTTCCAGTCTCTGGGTGCTTGCAATCGGCGTGATACTGGCATTTCTGATTGAATTTATGCTCCGGCTTGCCCGGGCAAACCTGCTCGATGACATTGGCAGGAAGCTTGACCTGAAACTGTCGCAGAAACTTTTTGCCAAGGTTCTCAATATCCCGATGGCGGAACGTGTTGGCAGTACGGGCGGTATGGCGCGCAGGGTAAGCGATTATGACATAGTGCGCGATTTTTTCGCGTCGACGACCATTGTCCTGATTGTTGACCTGCTTTTCATGTTCCTGTTTGTGGCGCTCATCGCGACGCTGGCCGGGTGGCTCGCCCTTGTGCCCGTTTTGATGATATCCATCATGATCGCGGCGGGTTTTTACCTGCAGCGTAAAATCACCGACACGACATTGGAAGCACAGGCGAATACAGGTTTGCAAAATGCCCTGCTGATCGAATCTATTTCGGGTGTAGAAACGCTTAAATCCTGCGCTTCGGAAGGCGTGATGATGGGGCGTTGGCGGCAGCTGGCGCAAATGAATTCCTTCTCTCAGGAAAAACTGCGCAAGCTTAATTCGACAGCGGTAACGCTCGCCTCGCTTTGCCAGCAGGGTACGAGCATAAGCCTTGTCATAGGCGGTTTTTACCTGTTCGCTGCGGGCACCATTTCCATGGGTGCCATCATTGCCATTGTCATGCTTGCGGGCAGGTCGCTTGCCCCGGCCGGGCAGTTTGCCTTTCTTATCACACGCGGGCGTCAGGCGTTTAATACGCTGGAAAGCCTGCAGCAGATGATGGAAGCTGGCGATGAACGCAAGGCAGGCGGCAATAATATTGTCCCCACCATCCGTAAGGGCCATGTTCGTTTTGAAAATCTGCGGTTCAAATATCCTGAGTCCGAACAGTTTGCTCTGGACGGGATCGATCTTGAGATAAAACCCGGTGAGAAAATTGCGGTTATCGGCCGCGTGACTTCGGGCAAATCCACTTTGGGGCGCGTGATGTGCGGGCTATATGCACCTGAAGAAGGTGCGCTTATGATTGATGATATTGACAGCCGTCAATATCACCCGCGCGAGATCCGTAGCGCACTGCGCTTTGTGGGGCAGGATTCAGAGCTTTTTTCAGGCAGCATCAAGGACAATTTGCAACTTGTCGCGCCGGGGGCCACTGATGATGAACTGATCGAGGCATTGCAAAAAGTAGGTGCCGACCGTTACCTTAGCCGTGATGCAGGCGGGTTTGACAGGGCAACAGGCGAAAAAGGTGCGAAGCTCTCCGGTGGGCAGCGTAGCTTCCTCGTGCTGGCACGTGCGCTCGCAAGTGACACGAAAGCGCTCTTCCTGGATGAACCAACTGGCGCGATGGACATCCAGACCGAAAAATATTTTATCGAAAGACTGACCGATGCCATCCGTCCTGATCAGACATTGGTGGTTTCGACGCATCGTCATGCAATATTCCAGATAGTTGACCGGATTGTTGTCATGGATTCGGGCAAGATTGTTGCCGATGGTCCGCGTGACCAGATCATGGCCTCTATACAGGCGCCTGCCCAGAAAAAGGGTGCGGCATAATGACAATGAGCAATCATAACCAGTTTATTGTGCCCGACCCTTCGGCGAATGGGGAAAAGCCGGAAATGAAAACCACGCGGTTCGTGGGGCTTTTGCTTGCCATGGCTATCGTCAGCGGCATGATCATCTATGCGGTGAACAGCAATGCCGTATCAGACTGGTTTCATGATCTGATATCCGTTGATGCGGATACAGCGGCAGAAGGTGCGGGAGCGGTTCAGTTGCCACCCGCACAGGCGGAACTTGTGCGCGAAGTGGAAGAGCTTGAACAGCTGCCCGCAATTGTAGGGAACACCGCCGAAGAGCTTAACGCGGCCAATCCTTTTGCGGGCCTGCCGCTGGAAACAGCAGCGCCATTTAGTATGGGCAAGGTAAGCCTGGGCAATAAGAATACGGCGCTCAAATGTCTGACCCAGGCCATTTATTATGAAGCTGCCAATGAAAGCGAAACCGGCAAGAAAGCAGTTGCGCAGGTCATTTTGAACCGGATGCGTCACCCGACCTATCCGAACAGTGTGTGCGGTGTCATCTATCAGGGCAGCACGCGTCCGGGGTGCCAGTTCAGTTTTGCTTGTGACGGCTCGCTTTTCCGTACGCCTTCGCGCGCCGGATGGCAGGATGCACAGCGCGTCGCGAAACTGGCGTTGAATGGCGGTGTGGAATCTGCCGTTGGCATGGCGACGCACTATCATGCGGACTATGTGTTTCCGAAATGGGCCAAGAAACTGCCTAAAGTGGAAAAAATCGGCACGCATATTTTTTATCGCTGGCCAGGCAATCTTGGCCGCCGCCGTGCATTTGTAAGCGGCTATAGCGGCGGGGAGTTTTTGCCTGACCCGCGTACGCGCGCGAATATGAATGCGGCTACCGCTACCCTTCCCGAAGATGCTGTGACAGAAGAAGGCGCTGTCGCACCGCCTGACATGTTACCTGTCGACAAAACCGACCGCCGTGCAGAAAACGATGTGGGCGGGCGGCTTGATACATCTACATCATGGCGACTGGACATACCCGCTCCAGTGGAGGCACAATCGGAATATCAAAAGACATTGGGGGCGCAGGACAGCGCCAATGGTCAGGATTAAGCAGCGTATATGAGCAAGTTTTTATCATTCTGGCAGAACATGAATGGTGCGCAGCGCATCATATTTGTGAGTTTGGCCGGCTTTATTGTATTTCTTGTCTGGGCCAGTCTGGCGCAGGTTGAGGAAACGGCGCGCGGCCAGGGCCGGGTTATCCCGTCCAGCAAGGTGCAGGTAATTCAGGCTGCCGAACCCTCCACTATTGAAGAAATACTGGTCCGCTCCGGCCAGATTGTCGAAAAAGGACAATTGCTGGTTCGTCTGGACGACACCACTTCTTCTTCCGAATTAGGTCAGCTCAAGACTGAGAATGAAAGACTGTCCGCAAGAGCAGCGCGTCTAGGACGTGAAGCTGGTGGCGGCGGCAGTGCTTGCCCGCCTGGTTCAGCCTGTTCTGAAGAGGCCCGGCTTCAGGCGGTGCGTCAGTCAACGTTGCGCAGCCGGTTAAACGCGCTCGGCTCCGCGGTAGAGCAGCGCCGCCGTGATCAAAGCGAAGCTCAGGCAACTGCCCAGGCACTACAGCAAAGTCTTAAACTGGCGCGTGATCAGGTTGCTATGCTGGAACCACTGGCTACCAAAGGGATTGTGCCCCGCACCGAATTGCTGACAGCGCAGCGTGAAGTGGTCGATTTACAGGGACGATTGGCCGCAGCGCGGCAGAGTGCGCTGCGTTCGGGTGCCGCTGTGCGCGAAGCCCAATCGCAAATCGCGCAGGCCCGCTCGGAATTCCGGCAGGAAGCATTGAATGAGCGCAGCCAGGTCAATACGCGTATCGCGGTGAATCAAGAGACTATTCGCGGTGCAGAAGGTCGTTTGGAACGATCAGAAATTCGTTCGCCTGCTGCCGGTGTGGTAAATGATGTTCTGGTGACCACCATCGGCGGATTTCTGAATGCCGGCGAACAAATCATGCAGGTTGTTCCGCTTGATGACAAACTGCTCATTGAAACGAAAGTTTCGCCCAACGATATTGCCTTTATTCGTGTGGGCGATCCGGCAAATGTCAAAGTCACGGCATATGATTTTTCGATATATGGCGGCCTGAATGGCAAGGTCGCGGAAATTTCCGCCAATAGTATATATGATGAAGTCGAGCAGATGACCTACTTTACGGTGGTTATCGAAACCGACAGAGCTTATTTGCTGGCAAACAAGCAGAAATTGCCCATTACACCGGGTATGATCTGTGATGTCGAGATAATCACTGGCCGCAAGAGCATTCTCAGTTACCTGTTGAAACCGGTTATCAAGGCCCGTTCGGAAGCGCTGTCAGAGCGCTAGTTCAATAAAGCCAGGGTTTTGGGCGTGTGAGCTATACGGGTTTGCCAGCAAGCTATCAAATACGCGCAAATGCATAAATAAGGCCTGCTTTGTTGAATAAACAGATCAGGCCCTAGAGAATAATGCGGGAATGGAAGCTTTTACCGGCTGGCAAGTTGCACCGGCGCGCTCGGTGTTTTTGGCTGGTAACGACGGCCATGCATCCATTTTTTGGAACCGCTGAATGAGAATACCGGCATATAATCGTGGTTTTGCCTGGCATCGACAATGCGGTTGGTATTGCTGTCAAGTAACAGCATCTCACCATCCAGTTTAACGACAAGGATCGCATGGTCTGCGCGGCGAACGAGATCGCGGACCACGACAAAGTGCATGTCCTGTTCGCGAATACCCGCAGCCATGAGCAGCTGCATTTTGCCTATCGCGTAATCTTCGCAATCACCTCTGCCACTGCGCAAAGTTTGCAATGCTGGTGCCCATGAGTCGCGCGTGCCTGTCATGCGGATATCATCAGTATATGTGATCGCGGCGTTGACCCAGCTGTTTACGCGGTGGATGAGCTGTCTTTTGCTGCCATGCCGGTTGATGCCTGCTGCCGCCATATATGCGCGCAGGGCAGTTTGAGAGCGTGTTTTTGCGGCAGAAACATGGTTCCATTTTCTGTCCAGCGGTGTGCGGTGCACGGGCAGGGCGGCTGTACCCAATATGTCGTCGCTATATTTGTTATATGCGCCATTTCCCTTGGGAAATATCGCTTCCTTTATGTCAGTCAGCTTGCTTGTCTGGGCACCCCCTGAACGGGGCAGGCACGGTGCAGCACTGTAATTGGTGGAGAATCTGAGAGAAACAGCCGCCTGTAATTGCGGCGCTGCCATAATCCGTGATTGCATTGTTGTCGCGGGGGCCGCCATGCTGGACTGCTGCCGCTTCATCTGTTCGAATTTACTGGGAATTCCGCCCAATATGGTTGCAGATTTCAGGCGCGGAGACGCGGCTGACATTTGCCGCGGCCCGCTAGCCGGCGATAGAGAGCGGATCGATTGCAAATTCATTTCCGCTGCACAATCGGGCTGCATGCGCGAATCAATATCCGACAGAGCCATGGCCTGTGCGGGTGTGGAAAACAGGCATGAACCCGCCAGCAGCGCTGCAGTAGCAGTCTGTGCGCCAGGCCATGCCCAAATGTTGATCCCCTGTGTCATGACAATGGGGATAGGCAGGTGAAACGAATTTACATTTAAGCGTTAAAGTAAACGCGGCATTAAGAAAAAAGCGGACAGTTTGACTCTTTCCCAAAACGGGTGCCGGGAAAGTGCAGAGATGAGCTGGAGCGGCTGTGCGCTTGCCAGCAACCATCGCCAGTGAGGTTTGAAGAATGGAGAATGGTGCCGCTTAGCAGACTCGAACTGCTGACCCCATCATTACGAATGATGTGCTCTACCAACTGAGCTAAAGCGGCCTTGCCAACGACTGAATGCACAGTCGATGCCTGAACATGCCCGTTACCAGCCTGTTTCTGTGCTGGCAAGGCTTGGCATGCTTTGCGCCGCATATTCAGCGTAACTATTGCACGAATGTCACGTGCCATGAGTGCCTGACGCCCAGTACCATCACGCAGAACATAATTTCCCGCTGGTTTAACAGACTATTTACCATATTCGGCGAAAAGAAGGCTCAAGGGTTCAAAATCCAAGAGGCATATATGGATAATTATCGCGGCATTGACAGGAATAGCGGGCATTTCGAAGTCCAGCATTACGATATGGATGAAGAAGTGGACGGCGACGATGCTGTCATGGATGCGCGTCACAGTTTCGGCACGGACGAACGGCGCATGCATGTGCGGGCCTATAATTACTGGACGGCACTGCTCGGCGACAAAAGCTATCCTTCGATAGAGGATCTTGACCTTGATGCCAGCGCTGATTTCCAGACGCAGAGCGTACTGCTTGATTTTACATCGGGTCTTGAGAATCCGGCCATCCAGTATCTGGGGCCCGCCCTTGCCGAAGAGTGCGGAATTAGTGAGGAAATCGGCTATATCAGCCAGGTGCCACCACGTTCTCTGCTGTCACGCATTACAGATCATTATATGCAGATTATCGCGAATAAAGCTCCTATTGGTTTTGAAGCGGAATTTGTGAACCAGCGCGGCGCGACGATATTATACCGCGGTATATTGCTGCCATTTTCATCGGATGACGATACGATTGATTTTATCTGCGGCATTATCAACTGGAAGGAAATGGCCGACCAGGCAGTGGTGAGCACGCTGGAGCAGGAAGTGGATGAAGCGATCCGCACGGCACCGCGAAAGATTGAGCAGGGGCCGGTCTGGGCGGATGGGCCTTTGTCAGATGATGCGGATATGGGCGAGGATATAGATAATGGCCCAGAGGGGCTGGACAGCCTGCCTGTACCGGATTTCAGTGCCGCATATGATCCTGGTAAAAGCGCTATGGCCGGTTTCCAGAGTTTTGAGGAAGAACCTTTGGAACTGACCGACAAGATAGATGATTCGGAAAATGATGATCAGGCCGAAATTCCCACCATTGAGGAGCAGTTTGCAGGTTTCAAAGCATTTGAAGTAAACGCAACGACCAGCGAAACTTCTGGAAATGCAGCCGTAGAGAATGATGACAGTGCACCCAAGCAGGCCGGGCATGATGAATCTGCTCTGCCTGAAAATGCAGGGCTCGCCGATTGGCTGCATGAGGCACGCGCCACGGCGCAGCAGGCCGCCACATCCGAGGAGCGCACGCGTTCGGCGTTATACAAGGCAATTGGCCGTGCATATGACTTTTCCGTCATGGCAGCGCGCAACAGGGATGAATTTCTGGACTTGCTCGATGAATCGGGGCTGACTTTTCAGGAGCGCGCACCGATGACACCTGTCGTAAAGCTGGTTTTTGGTAGTAATTACGACAAAACACGGCTGACGGAATATGCCACTGCGCTAAGCCATGCGCATCGCGAGGAAATAGAAGTTGGCGCATTGGCCGGTTATCTCGAAAGCTATAAAGGCGGTCTCAAGGCAGTTGTGCGTGAAGAGCGCCGTCTCAGGCGTCCTGAAAAAGCCTCTGTTGTCGATGATAGCCTGAGCCAGGCCTATGCTGCATTTCGTCAGGCAGTGCCAGTCAAGCTGGACGAAGTTGAAAGCGGTGATGCGGAATTTGTCGTATTGCTCGCGCGCCGCGACTCCAGTGGCACTTTAAGTGTTGTGGGCTGCGTTGCGGGCGATACACAGCTCACCGACAAGGTTGTCACCCGTGCATCAATCTAAATGCAGAATAAATAGTACGCGTTTCGACAATAAAATTATTCATCGCTGATATGACAGCACTTGAGCATTGGCTCTGAGTGGCGCATAAGTATCCTGCATTAGCCGGGCGAAATAGTCCGGCCGTAATCGGGGATATTATGGCCAACGCTTCGAAGAAAAAATCCACCACCAAACTTTCCAGACAAGATACAAAATTGCGCGACGCGTTTGCTGCTGCATTCCGGCACGGTGCCTTGCCTGGTGAAAATGAAGGTTTTGGTGATGCTGCCTGCATGAATGCTGCCGCGTTTGCGCTCAAGGCCGCAATGGTGCGCAAGGGAAATGCGCCTTCCATCAAACTCGAAACGGTGAGCGGAACGGGTACAAAGCGCTATATGCGCATTGTCATCATCAATAATGACATGCCTTTTCTTGTCGACTCGATTGCCTCGACCATTACCAGTTTCAACTTGGCCATCGATCGTATCATCCACCCTGTCCTGGCTGTGCGCCGTGACCTTGATGGAAAATTGCTGGAAATATGCGAGGGCGCTGACAGTAGCGGCGAGCGGCAGGAATCTCTTGTGTACATGGAAATTGCACGTGCAGATGCAAAAGAACGCCGCCTGCTCAAAGATGCTCTGTTAGACAGTCTGGATGATGTGCAGGCTGCGGTGGTGGATTGGTCACAGATGCAGTCTGCTTTGTCCAGAGACGCTGAGAATCTGCCCGACATAGAAGGCGCGGCACTGTTGCGCTGGTTCCTGGACCGAAAGCTGACTCAGCTTGCGCATCTATATTATGATCGTGACGGGGAAATTTCAGAAAGGCTGGGGATAGCCCGGACTGGCGACAAGCCATTGCTTGCAAAAACATCGCTCGAAAAGGCATTTAAGTGGTTTGAAGATGGTGGCCGGTCACCTCTGGTGATCAAGTCCAATGTAATATCAACCGTACATCGCCGCGTGCCGATTGATCTTATCATCGTTCCCATATTGAAAGAGGGTAAGATTGCCAAACTGTCCGTTCATGCTGGCATATGGACCAGTGCGGCGCTTGCGGTAAGCCCTGATCAAATGCCGGTTATGCGTGCGCACCTGACGGCATTGATGGAAAAATTCGGCTTTGACCCTGCCGGCCATGCAGGCAAGGCCCTTGCACATGCGCTGACGGCCTTGCCGCACGACATATTGACAGGCTTTGGCATGGATGATCTGGAACGCGTCGCGCTAACAGCCATGTCGCTTGCGGACAGGCCAAGGCCCAAACTTTTGACGGTTGAGTCTGCACTCGCAAGACATCTTTTTGCCTTTGTATGGATGCCGCGCGATGAAGTTTCCACCGGCCGCCGGCTTGAGGTGGAAAAATTGCTGTCACAGGCATCGCATTCCACAATCCTGAATCGTTCGATTACACTTGAAGATGGTGAAGTGGCGCTGATGCGCTACACGCTCGACCTGCGCGATGGGGGTGTCGTGCCGGATAGCCAGCAGCTTGACCGGCAATTGAAGATGATGGTGCGCGGCTGGATTCCGGCGGTTGAAAACGAACTTATGGAACTGGGCGAGGAAAGCCGTGCGGCGGCACTCGCAGTGCGTTATGCCAGCTGTTTCCCGCAAAGTTACCAGATGGCTTATGGCAGCGCAGAAGCCGCTGTCGACATATTGCGACTGCGCAGGCTTGAGCAAAAAGGCGAGCGAACATCGCGGCTCTATCGCTTGCCAAACGACGCAGACAATCATCTCCGCCTCAAGCTCTATCAGCTCGGCGGGGCTATTTCGCTTTCAGATGCTGTGCCTGTACTGGAAAATTTCGGGTTTGACGTACTGGAAGAAGTGCCCACACCGCTGACTGATGGTGAACTGGGTTATATCCATGACTTCCTGTTGCATGTGCGTGACGCGGAAAAGGCGAGTGAACTTATCAAGCGCGCGGACATTATTGAAAATGCGATTACCCGCGTCTTGCGCGGACAGGCGGAAGACGACCCGTTCAACCAGCTGATACCTGCGGCGTCACTTGATCAGAAATCGACTGTCTGGCTACGCGCATGGTTCCGTTATCTGCGCCAGACAGGCCTTACTTATGGTATGGAAACAGTTGTTGATGCATTGCGTGACGCGCCCAATATCACGCACGCGCTCATCCGTCTTTTTGAAGCGAACCATGATCCTGATTTCGCCAAGCCAAAGGATATGGCGGCGCGCGAAAAGGCTGCGAATAATGCGCTTGGCGAAATCAAACGCGGCCTTACCAAGGTTTCTGCCATTGATGATGATCGCCTGCTCAGGCTTTTCCAGGCGTTGATTCAGGCCATTTTGCGTACCAATGCATTTTCACCGGCGGCTATAGAGGCGCTGGCGTTCAAAATTGACAGCTCCAAAGTGCCGGGCCTTCCCGCACCGCTACCGTGGCGTGAAGTATTTGTATATTCTCCTTCTGTAGAGGGCATCCATCTGCGCTCTGGCCCGGTTGCGCGTGGCGGTTTGCGCTGGTCGGATCGCCGCGATGATTTCCGCACTGAAGTACTGGGCCTTATGAAGGCACAGCGGGTCAAGAATGCGGTGATCGTTCCCACCGGTGCCAAGGGTGGTTTCTTCCCGAAAAACCTGCCTAGCCCCGCAGTGGACCGTGATGGCTGGCTGGCCAGGGGCAAAGCGGCGTACCAGGTATTTATCCGGACGCTGCTGAGCATTACGGACAATATTGTCGACGGGGTGGTTATGCACCCTGAATCGGTTGTGGTGCATGACGGCGAAGACCCGTATTTTGTGGTGGCCGCCGATAAGGGCACGGCCAGCTTCTCCGACGTTGCCAATGCGATAGCGATCGAAAGAGGCTTCTGGCTGGGGGATGCCTTTGCAAGCGGCGGTAGCGTCGGTTATGATCACAAGGCCATGGGCATCACTGCCAAGGGCGCGTGGGTATCGGTGCAGCGCCACTTTGCCGAAATGGGCATTGATGTGCAAAAAGACAGCGTCACAGTCGCAGGCTGCGGTGACATGTCAGGCGATGTATTTGGCAATGGCATGCTGCTGTCCAAGGCGATCAAGCTGGTGGCGGCTTTCGATCACAGGCATATTTTTATCGATCCGGATCCGGATCCGGCAAAGTCATGGAAAGAACGCAAGCGCCTGTTCGATCTGCCGCGTTCCAGCTGGGATGATTATAAGAAAGAGCTGATTTCCAAAGGCGGCGGCGTTTTCGCACGTGACCTGAAAGTGATAAAGCTGAGCGCGGAAATGCGGCGACTGCTTGGCACGGAAGAAAAGGAAATGGAGCCAAACGCGCTGATCCGCGCTATATTGAAAGCCGAGATTGATCTGCTCTGGTTTGGCGGTATCGGCACATATATCAAGGCGGAGGCGGAAAATAATGTCAACGTTGGTGACCCTGCCAACGACGTCCTTCGTATCAATGCATCTGAACTGGCATGCAAGGCGATAGGCGAGGGTGCAAACCTGGGCCTGACCCAGGCGGGCCGGATCGAATTCGCCATGAACGGCGGGCGGGTTAATACCGACTTTATCGACAATAGCGCCGGCGTGGATTGCTCGGATAATGAAGTCAATATCAAGATTGGCCTGAACGATGCCATGCGCTCGGGTACTCTGGACAACGATGCGCGCGTAAAATTGCTGGCAAATATGACTGATGATGTCAGCGATCTGGTACTTGAAGACAACCGGCTTCAGGCGCTGGCGCTATCCATTGCTGAACTTGGCGGGGTTGATTCTGTACCATCTTATATTCGCTTGATTGAAACTTTCGAGGATGCAGGCCGTCTTGACCGCGTGGTCGAAGGATTGGCGGGGAATGAAGAGCTGCATCGCCGGGCACAGGATGATCGCGGCCTGACTCGCCCTGAACTGGCGGTCCTGCTGTCGACAGCAAAGCTTGCGCTACAGGACGCTATTGAAGACAGCGTCATTGTCAATGATCCGACAATGGACCCAGAAATGCTGGCGGCATTTCCGCCAGAGATGCGCGAACGTCATGAAACGCAAATTCTGGAGCATCAGCTGCGCGGTGAAATTATCGCGACCAAGCTCGCCAATCGCATTATCAACCGCATGGGGCTCATCCACCCGTTTGAGCTTGCGGAGGAAGAGGGCTCTTCGCTTGCCCATGTTGCCGCGGCATTTGTGGCGGCAGAAAGACTGTTCGATTTCCTGCCTGTCTGGGAATCTTATGACAGCGGCAAGATGGATGAGGCTGTCAGGCTTGAACTGTTCGAACATGCCGCAGAAGAGCTGCGTTCACAGATGGCTGATTTGCTGCGTTCCAGTCAGGAAACAACCCAGCCGGGCGAAATGGTGGCCGAGCTCGAAAAAGCCGTTGCCCAGCTGTCGTCACAGGCGGACAAGCTTATTTCAGAGGAAGCGCAGCTCGAAGTGGACCGCATTACGGGTAACCTGACCACGCTTGGTGCATCCAAGGCCCATGCCGAAAAAATCGCGCATCTGGTCAAGATGGATGGGGCCGTCGGATTGGCGCGATTGTCAGGAAGCAGCGGTGTAAAGCCGGAAACAGTAACAGAAGCTTTCTCTGAACTTGGTGCGATACTGGGCCTTGACTGGACACAGATGACAGCCGCGCGCATGTCACCAAGCGATCCGTGGGAGCGCTTGCTGGTGTCCGGCCTGGCCCGTGATTTCCAGCAGATGCGCCTGGAATTTCTGGCCCGCGCCAACACCAAGAAGCCGGTTCAGTTCGTTGAAAAATGGGCGAAGGAAAATGCACAGCGCATCAGCCAGTTCCGTAAACTGGTGAACCGTGCGCAGCAGGCGCTAAGCCCGAGCGTGTCTATGCTGGCGCAGATAGCGAGCCAGGCAAGAATATTGCTGGGGCGCTAAAACGCGCAGGTATCAGTCCAGCAAAACGATAATGGTATGGATGGTCAGGCCGACCAGGCCGCCGACCAAGGTGCCGTTGATACGGATAAACTGGAGATCGCGGCCGACAGCCGTTTCCACGCGATCGGTAATGGTGTGCGCATCCCAGCGGCGGACTGTTTCGCTGACAAGCTGGACAATCTGTTCGCCATAGCGGGTGGCAACGCCGACCAGCGTGCGGCGGGAGAAACGGTTGATGAGCATCTGCATGCGCGCATCGTTCTGCAATGTCTCGCCAAGCTGGCCGATATTCTCGCCAAATGTACCTGAAAATGCGCCATCCGGGTTGCGTGCGGATTCCAGCAGGCCGGAACGCGCGCGTTCCCACAAACCGTTGATCCACCGGCCCATGGCGGGGTTGGCCAGCATTTCCGCCTTGATATCCTGCACATGCTGCTGCGTTTTCGGGTCGTGGACAAGGTCATGGGCCAGTTTTTCCAAGCCTTCTTCGACTTTGTGGCGGAGAGGGTGGTCAACATCACCGGCCATATCATCTAGAAGCTTATGCAGGCCGCTGACAATCGCGTTGGCAAGCCTTTCATCAAGCCCTGTAAACCGCATGATGCCGTTGGCTTTTTCGTGTACCATATCGCGGATCAGCTGTTCGTTGGCTTCCAGCGTTTTTGCGGTCCATTTTATGATGGAATCCATCAGCGGCAGGTGACGGCCATCCGCTATGGCGGCGTTCAGTATCTGGCCTAGCAGCGGTGCGACATCCAGCTTATGGAGCTGTGTCCGCAGTGCGTCCTTTGCCATGCCGCCAAGCTGATCTTCGTCCAGCGATTCAAGCACATCGGCGATAAGGTTGGATACACCCAGCCGCAGCCGCCCTTCACCGCCTGTCGGCTGAACCAGGAACTGCCCGGCCGCGCCGGCCACATTCATATGCCGGACACGGCGGGCAATTACTTTGGGAATCAGAAAATTTTCCTGAAGGAACTGCGCCATGGTGTCGGCGATGCGGTCCTTGTTGGTGGGGATGATGGCCGTATGGGGGATGGGCACACCCATGGGATGACGAAACAGGGCGGTGACAGCGAACCAGTCCGCCAGTCCGCCCACCATGGCGGCTTCTGAAAAAGCTATAACGAAGCCCCATGCCGGATGACCGTTTTGCAGGTTATGTGCAATCACGAATACCAGCGCCATCAGGATCAGCAGGCCGGTGGCGACCATGCGCATACGGCGGGCCTTGTCGGGCGTGACCGTTACCGGTTTGAACAGATCCGCCGCAATTCCCCAGTTCGCTTTGCGGCGCGTATATTCACTATCATTCAGCAGGTTGTGCCCCTGGATCTGGCTGTGTGGATGTCACAGGCGCTGCTGCCACAGGTGGGGCGGCATGTCCAGCCTGCATCGCCTTGTCATGCGCGTCATCGCCAGGCTGATAGGTAAGCAGCTTACGCCGGAGCCACGGCCCGGCACGTTTTTCAATACCATCGGCAAGTGAGAAACCTGCGGGCACGATAAGCAGGGTGAGAACTGTTGAAACGATCAGGCCGCCAATCACCACCGTGCCCATTGGTGCACGCCACGCCCCGTCACCTGACAGCGAAAGGGCTGTGGGCACCATGCCTGCAGTCATCGCGACAGTAGTCATAACGATGGGCTGTGCACGCTTGTGCCCAGCTTCCATGATGGCCTCAAATTTACGGGTGCCGCGTTCCATTTCCTCAATTGCGAAGTCGATGAGCAGGATCGAGTTCTTACTGACAATACCAAGCAGCATCAGCACGCCAATAAGGACCGGCATGGAAACCGGCTGGCCGACAAGCCAGACAAGGAAAATACCGCCCAATGGAGCCAGGGCCAGCGAGCACATGTTGACGAGCGGGGACATAAGCCGTTTGTAGAGCAGCACCAGCACGGCGAAGACCAGCAATATGCCGGATATAAGCGCAATTACGAAATTAAGCGCCAGTTCCTGCTGCCACTCATCTTCGCCAACAGGTGCATTGGATACTCCGGTCGGCAGTTCTTTCATGACGGGCAGATCATAAATCTGCTGCATAGCCGTACCTTTCACGACGCCTTGTGCCAGGTCGGCGCCCACGAAAACGCGGCGGCTCTGGTTATAGCGCTGGATAGTAGTGGGACCGGATCCGAAGGAGATATCGGCAACACGTGATAGCGGCACCGTCCCGCCCGAAATAGTTGGCACGGGCAGATTGGAAATCGTTTCCAGACTTTCGCGTGATGCTTCGGGCAATTTGACCCGGATCGGGATCTGCCGGTCAGACAAGGAGAATTTGGCAGCGTTCTGCTCAATTTCGCCAAGCGTCGCTATCCGGATCGTCTGGCTGAGCGCAGCTGTACTGACCCCCAGTTCCGCCGCCAATTCGCGGCGCGGACGGACAATGATTTCGGGACGGCGCATGTCAGCGTTCACGCGCGGAGCAACGACAGTATCCAGCCCTTTCATCTGTTCGACAAGCTGGGTTGCGGTCTGTTCCAGAAGCTCTGGATTGGAACCGGCGAGCATGACAGAGATATCACGGCCCGTACCGCCACCGCCAGATTGCGACTGGAAGCGCACGCGTGCGTCCGGGATGGTGGAAAGGGCTGGCGCCAGATCACGCTCAAATTCAATCGATGTTTTCTCACGATCTTTTTTGAGCGTGATGTAAATGGATGCATTGCCGACGCGTACGCGTTCCAGTGCGCGTTCCACCTCGGGCTGCTGGTACAGAAGGTCTGCCACCTGATCTGCAACAATTTCTGTCCGTTCAAGCGTGGTGCCGGGCACCATTTCAATTTCCACGCGGCTATTGTCGTCATTGATGGTGGGCTGGAACTGCGCGGGGGTGTTCATGAACAGCAATACCGTCACCATGAAGGCGATATAGCCGATACCCAGCATCCATACGCGGTGGTCATAGAACCGTGCGGCAAGATACTGGGCAGACTGTCCTATCTGCCGTTTGGCAAAGAGTTTGCGGACAAGCTGCAATGGCTGGAATGCGATCCATATCGCCGCTGCAGCAATTGCGATAACAACAAGCAACTGGATAATCTGAATCGAGCGGACAAACAGTGTCGTCAGGAAGCTTTCGCCATCGCCAAATAATGATGTGGCAAGAGTGGTTGGCAGGTTGAGCCCTGAAATCGCCCCATATGCCGCGAACACCGCTATGCCGGGCAGTATGAGCAGCAACAGTATGACGCCAATCATGGAAAGGATGTAGAGGAACCGGTTGCGGACACCTGGCAGACCTTCGCGCATCGCATGCATTTTGCCGCGCTCAAGTGACCAGGAAAGAATGCCCATATAGCGTTCCATCATGGGGCCTTCGCCATGCGTGGCATGCCCCTTGGCACGCAGGAAATAGGCCGCGAGCATGGGTGTTATCATCCTCGCCACGGCAAGGCTCATGAGCACAGAAATCACGACTGTGATACCGAAGTTTTTAAAGAATTGCCCGGATATGCCGGGCATCAGGCCGACGGGCAGGAACACCGCGACAATACAGAAGGATGTGGCGACCACCGCGAGCCCAATTTCATCGGCGGCATCGATTGATGCCTGATAGGCAGTTTTGCCCATTCGCATGTGCCGGACGATATTTTCAATTTCCACAATTGCGTCATCGACAAGCACACCCGCCACCAGGCCCAGTGCCAGCAGTGAAAGGAAGTTCAGGTTAAAGCCGAGCAGGTCCATGAACCAGAATGTCGGGATGGCCGAAAGCGGGATGGCGATCGCGGAAATGATCGTTGCGCGCCAGTCACGTAGAAAGAAGAATACCACGATAACGGCAAGCACAGCGCCTTCGATCATGGCTGCTATCGAGCTTTGATACTGGCTTTCAGTATATTTGACCGTGTTGAACAATGGAATGAATTTGACGCCCGGATTGGCTTCTTCCATCTGCGTGATAATATCCTTGGCCTTGTAGAAGACAGTGACGTCGGATGCGCCTTTCGCGCGGCTCATGGCAAAGTTGACGACTTCCTTGTCGCGCACCTTGCTGATCGAACTGCGTTCCCCGAATGAGTCTGTTACGGTTGCGACATCAGACAGTTTTATCATCTGTCCGCCGGACAGGCGTATCTGGGTCTGGCTGAGCTCAAACGCGCTTTCATTGCTGCCCAGAACACGTACGGACTGGGTGGTACCGCCCACCTCTGCCCGGCCGCCTGCGGCGTCCAGATTGGATTGCCTCAGCGCACTGTTGACCTGCGTGGCGGTGACGCCGCGTGCCTGCA
Organism: uncultured Sphingomonadaceae bacterium; assembly: GCA_947497085.1. GTDB lineage: Bacteria > Pseudomonadota > Alphaproteobacteria > Sphingomonadales > Sphingomonadaceae > Alg239-R122. The sequence goes on along the minus strand of CANMFE010000001.1, from coordinate 966,173 downwards.
TTTTGGCGAGGTCAAGATTGACCCGGATTTCCCGGTCAACGCCGCCAAAGCGGTCCACTTCGGCCATGCCTTCAATGGACAATAGCTGTTTTGCAACAGTGTCATCGACAAACCAGCTGAGCTGTTCGATTGTCATGTCATCGGCTTCAACCGCATAAATGCCCAGGAAGCCGCCTGCTATGTCCACCTTGTTGATGCGCGGTTCCAAAATGCCGTCGGGCAGGCTGCCGCGCACCTGATCAACGGCGTTTTTCACGTCATTGACGGCCTGGTTGGCATCCGTGCCGATTGTAAATTCCACAAAAGTCCTGCTGCTGCCTTCACTGGCGGTGGACTGAATGGTTTTTACGCCGTTGATTGAACGCACGGCTGCTTCGACACGCTGGGTTATCTGGTTTTCAATTTCAGTGGGTGCTGCGCCCGGCTGGGCAATGGAAACGCTGACCGCAGGGAATTCGACATCAGGGTTGTTCACCACGTCCATACGGTTGAAGCTTAAGATGCCCGCGAACAGCAGCGCAGTAAAAAGAACAAGCGGAATGACCGGGTTGCGGATCGACCATGCTGAAATATTCCTGAAATCCATAAGACTGTCCTTGTTTACTCGCTAATCCGCCGCATCACTCCGCCGCTTGCGCCTGCTCCGGTTTAGCAGCTTCATTGTCAATTGTAGCAGGCGGGGCTTTTTCGTCAGATGCCTGCGCGCCAGCCGCTGCTTCGCCCGCATCTGGTTTTTTGATAACAGGCTTTACTGTTTCACCGGGATTGAGGAATCCGGCGGCGTACAGCACGACGCGTTCACTGCCGTTCAGGCCTTCGCTTATGGCGATACCGTCAGCGGTGACAACGCCTGTCTTGACGTCACGGCGTTCAATCTTGTCGTCTTTGCCGACAATATAGACATAGGGCCCCTTATCATCGCTCTGCACCGCAGATTCCGGCAATAGTGGCGCAACGCTTGAGCCGCTTGCGATATTGGCGCTGGCAAAGCCGCCAGGACGCAATGCCCGGTCATAGGGCAGGGCGATACGCGCAATACCCTGACGTGTCTGGGGGTTGATAACGGGGGAAATCTGCCAGACCTGCCCGTTAAATTGCTGATCTGAACCTACCGGCGTCACAGTGGCACCCACACCAACGGAAAGACGGGAAAGATCATCTTCGCTGAGCTGCGCGCGCAGTTCCATCTCGCCGCCCTTTGCCATGCGGAACAGCACACCGCTACCCGCGCTGACAACCTGTCCGGGCTCTACATTGCGTTCGAGTATCAGGCCGCCTGCCGGTGCTGTTATATTGAGCCGCCGGGTACGGGCCCTGAGCTCATTAAGCTGCGCGCGAGCAACGTTGACGCGGGCACGTGCAGAATCGCGCGCCGCGGTTTTGCGGTCAATATCCGCCTTGGAGATAAATCCCCGGTCAACCAGTTTGAGCGCGCGGTCCAGTTCGGATTGCGCGAGTTCAGCATCGGCCTGCGCCACCTGAACCTGCGCTGCGGCGGAATTTGCCTGTTGCGACTGTACGGACTGATCAATAGTCGCCAGAACCTGCCCCTGTCCAACCCAGCTGCCGGGCTCCACAAGGACGCGGACAACCTGCCCGCCTTCACCGGCCACGCCAACTGGCATTTCGCGGCGCGCTGCCAGTGTTCCGGTTGCAGATACCGTACGTGCCACACTGCCGCTGCCAGGAATAATCACTGTGACGGCGGGGATCTGGCCATCACCGGCCTGCGCATCTTCGCCTGCCGCAGCTGCCTCCTCACCGCCGCGGGTCATGAAAAATGCCGCCGCCGCAAGCAGCGCGAGCAAAATGACTATGCCGATAATCCATCGCCGCCGCGAACGGCCCGAATTTCCCGCTTCTTCGTCAAGGAAAACGCTGTCAGTTTCCGCACTATTGTCAGCGTTGAATGTGGTCTCTTGATCCATATTTAACCGTCCCGGCTATTTATATTAAGTTCCCGGCAAACTTCCCGGTTGCGGGAAATTGCTTGAACTGTATTAGTTTAATAATGCACCTGCCGCAACCCCCATTGCGGCGTTTGCCATAGCATTACGGCGTCCAGACCGGTTTTGCAATTTGAGAAAGCCTGATTTTTAGCGGTTTATCGAACAGAAATGCAGTTCATGGCTGCATGATTATTTTGATGGCTCCGCGTGGAAAACAGGCTGGCAGATACAGGTAGATAATAAGCGGGCAGATACAAAAAGCCCCCCGCCATTTCTGACGGAGGGTTTTTCTGTTATATTTTCTTGCGTCTTAGCGTACGCGTCCACGCTGGATCAGATTAGCGACCAGCAATAGGATAATGGCACCGATAAACGCTGTAATCAGGTATGACAGCCATGCACCACCCGGTGCAAGAAAGCCCAGCTGTGTGCCAATAAAGCTGCCGATAACGCCGCCAACGACGCCAACGACAATGTTGAGCAAAATGCCCATGGAAGCATCACGGCCCATCACCATGCTGGCCAGCCAGCCCGCGATACCACCGATAATAATTGTTGCGATCCAACCCATAAATTCCTCCTGTTATCATTCGCAGTACATAGCCTGGCCTTTTACGTGCCAGATATGTTGAACAACGGCCTAGCACAGATAAGGTTGCAAAAACAAACCACAAAAGCAAAATATGAAAAACCCCGGCTTTTGGGGGCCGGGGCTTTGCTTATTTTACATTTCCATTTGAAATCTGGCATCTGTTTAACGCCATGTAGGAAAGCGCGAAATCAGTATTTCTGCTGCCGTTCATACAGGTCGCGATACTGCTGTATCCGCGTCACGCGCAGGCCGGGCATACCGGACCGGTCAATGGCCCGCTGCCATGACGCAAATTCTTCCAGCGTCAGGTCATAGCGCTCACACACATCATCAATGGTCAAAAGCCCGCCATTCACGGCCGCGACGACTTCGGCCTTGCGCCGTACGACCCAACGCTTTGTGCCTGCTGGTGGCAATGTATCCAGCGTCAACGGTTCGCCGAGAGGGCCGATCACATGTGCGGGTTTAATCTTCTGATTCTCAATCATATTCATCCTCTTTATGCCGTACCAGCATTCGTGTTTTTGCCCCTGAGGCTTTCTACCTGTGACTTCATACCATTTGCTGAATCATAACGGTTAACCGCATCTTTACCCGCCGCGATGTCTCGCAAAGATGAAAAGCTTCCCTTCGGTCTTTTTGTCGGGGCGGGCATATGCACACCAGCAAAAAATACTATCCGCTGTTGCAGCTCAGAGAGATTCTGCGGCTTTGGACTACGTGCTGTGATGCGCTTCTCCAGACCATGTGCCGCGCTGGATGCGGCTCTTGCTAGCAGCATATCCAGTGTGACGCGGCGCAGTCCCGGTTCGCACTGGGTGGCATTTTCACTGGCCAAGTGTTTATAGGGGAAATTCATATCCATTCCCCGCTTTTTACGCGGCACAGCATAAATTGCGGTAAATGCGGCATTTACGCGCTATTAGACTTGATTAACAAAGCATGAGGGCGCGCGGAAATACGTGTCCCTTTTATGGACAGGTACAGCTTTTACTACGCCAGATATGGCAATAACCCCAGCTTTTGCGCGGCATAGCCTATTATACTGGCATTTTACGGCAATAAATATTACATGCCGCTCCATGATTGCAGATTTCCAGCTTCCAGAGCCGATAAAGGCGCGCAGAATCGTGGTCGCCATGTCCGGCGGTGTCGATTCCAGCGTGGTGGCCGCGCTTGCGGCGCGCACGGGGGCGGAGACGATTGGCATCACGTTGCAGCTATATGATCATGGCGAAGCGACCGGCCGCACCGGCAGCTGCTGCGCCGGGCAGGACATCCGTGATGCACGCGCGGTGGCGGATAAATTGGGCATAGCCCATTATGTGTTCGACCATGAAAGCCGCTTTCGCGACTCCGTGGTCGAAAATTTTGCCGATGAATATATGGCGGGCCGCACGCCCATTCCGTGCATCCAGTGTAATATGGGCGTCAAGTTTACCGACCTTTTGACCATGGCACGCGATCTGGGGGCGGATTGTCTTGCCACCGGCCATTATGTGCGCCGTGTGATGGGTGAGGGGGGCAAGGCCGAGCTGCACCGTGCGCTCGACCCGGCACGCGATCAGAGCTATTTCCTGTTCGCCACCACGGACGAACAGATGGACTTCCTGCGCTTTCCGCTGGGCGACATGCCCAAGGCGCAGGTGCGCGACATAGCCAGGGAAATGGGATTGGCTGTGGCGTTCAAGCCTGACAGCCAGGATATCTGCTTTGTGCCCGATGGCGATTATGCGAAAATCGTCCGCAAGGTGCGGCCCGATGCCGATGATGATGGTGAGATTGTACATATTGATGGCCGTGTCATGGGGCGGCACAAGGGCCTGATTCACTATACGGTGGGGCAGCGCAAGGGACTGGACATTGGCGGTCAGCCCGAGCCACTGTACGTGATCCGCATCGATGCGGAGACGAAACGGGTGATTGTCGGGCCAAAAGAGGCGCTCGCGATACGCTCTGCACGCATCACCGACATGAACTGGATCGGTGCGGCCTATGAAGGCCCGCTGCAGGCGAAGGTGCGCAGTCTGGCCAAGCCCGTCCCCGCGCGGATGGAAGGCAGCCAGTTGATATTTGAAAACGCCGAATATGGCGTGGCACCTGGGCAGGCAGCGGTGCTCTATGCGGGCGAGCGCGTGCTGGGTGGCGGTTGGATTGCGGAAACCACTGCGGCGGAATTGGCGCTGGAGTCTGTTTGATTTCGCGGCCAGGCGCTGCGCGCCAGCCTCCAAATGGGTTCGGCCCAATAAGGGCCGGCGGCCGGTCGGCCTTGCCGAGTTGCTAGGCGCAACTCGCAACAGCGCCAGAAGATAGCTTTAAGGTTTCTGTAGTTTCGCAAAAACGTCCGTGTAGCGAAATCCCGAGCGGCGGTTAGCCGCTCGCAAGCGCGACTGCGCGCCCGGCCTTACCCACCGGAACCCCATCGGAGCTGAATGCGAAGCATTCTAGCGTGAGATCAAAAGACTCACTTAACCCGTTAAATCAAAAAAAACTCTCCCCTTGCTCCCTGCGCGAAAACCCGTATCACAATGCAACGTAAATAATTCATAATCAGGAGAGCGACCATGGCCGACATGATGAAACAGATTTTTTCCACGCTGCATAAGGATGGCACATTGGAAGTGGCGCTGCGCGAAGTGCCTGTGCCGGTGCCTCAGGCGGGTGAAGTGCTGATTAAAGTGGGGGCCAGTCCGATCAATCCGTCCGACCTGGGCGTGATGTTTTCTATCGCTGATGTCGATAACGCAGAGGCAGTTGAGGGCGACTTGCCTGCACTTAAAATGCAGGTGCATCCCAGCTTTTTGCCGCGTCTTGGCAACCGGATCGGGCAGGACCTGAGCGTGGGCAATGAAGGCGCAGGCACGGTTATTGATGCCGGGGACGATAGCGGCAAGCCTTTGGTCGGCAAGAAAGTCTGCTTCTTTGGCGGCGGGTCCTATGCCGAGTATCGCTGTATCCCGGTGATGCAATGCCTGCCGCTGGGCGATGATGCCGACCTGCGCGACGGTGCGTCATCTTTCGTCAATCCCATGACCGCACAGTCGATGATCGAAACCATGAAAATGGAAGGGCATAGCGGTCTGGTCCATACGGCGGCGGCGTCCAATCTGGGCCAGATGCTTGTGAAACTGTGCCAGGCGGACACTGTGCCTCTGGTCAATATTGTGCGCAAGCAGGAACAGGTCGATATCCTGAAAGCGCTGGGCGCACAGCATGTCGTGAATAGCAGCGATGATGATTTCATGCCGCAATTGGTGGCCGCGCTGAAAGAGACAGGGGCGACACTGGCATTTGACGCAACCGGCGGCGGTGACCTTGCCAGCAATATCTTGAATGCGATGGAAATCGTCGCGTCGGCAGATATGGAAGAATATAGTGTTTACGGCTCAAATGTCATGAAACAGGTCTATATTTACGGCGGACTCGATATGTCTCCGACAGTGCTCAATCGCGGGTTCGGGATGGTATGGGGCATTGGCGGCTGGCTGCTTCCACCCTTTCTGCAGCGGCTGGGCATGGAAGGCGTTATCCGTTTGCGCACCCGTGTTGCCACTGAACTCACCACGACATTTGCCAGCAACTACAACCATGAAATATCATTGGCCGATGCGTTGAGCCGCGACATTGCCAAAGGATATAATGGCAAGAAAACGGGTGAGAAATATCTGATTGTGCAAGACTGACGGTTATTGCCTGTCCCCGCTCACCCTGAGCCTGACGAAGGGTATTTACCATTAAGGCTTCGACAAGCTCAGGGTGAGCGGGAGCAGCGTGTACTTACCTGAAGATGATGAAGTGCCATTGTGCAGGACTGACTGGCAAGCCGGATCAAGATAGGAAAAGCGGCGGGCTTTAACGGCGCGTCGCTTTTATCTTGTAAACTTCAAACCAAGTCTGTTCTCCATCGGTGGAGAATTCAAGCTTCCAATCCCAACCGTCGGCCGTGGGTGGCAAAAAAGTGATGCGCCGTGCCGGGGTGGGCTTAGGTGATACATAGTGCATCACGATATTGCCATTTTCGTCTTCCTTGGCGGTGATATGCGTCATGCCCGGCGCGCCCGTCGCGCTCCAGGTGATTTCCCAGCTTTCCTTTTTCGGGTCATATAGGCGCAGGTTGGTGCCGACACCGCCGCCATTGGGCATCCAGTAATCCTGCACGGCCAGACCATTACCGATACATACGAAATTCCAGCGGGCACCTTTGCCCTCGGTCCATGTCTTGCCATCCTGCGAGAGTTGCCAGTCCTGAATGTTCCAGTCGCCAAGGTAGCGGCCAAACTGCTCCATGGGCCCGGTCAGGCAGCCGTCATTGCCGGTCACCAGGACGGATTCGAGCGTGATGTCATGGTTGCTGGCGGGTTTGTCCGTATCCGCTGTATCTGCATGAGCCGTTCCCATGGCCAGCGTGGATATTGTGGCTATGCTGATGATTTTTTTCATATGCTCCCCCTATCTGGAAAACCATAGAATAACAGATGTGGCTGCGGCCAATGCAAACAGACAAACGGCACAGGATTTTCGACGGGGATTTGGGGCTTCTACCCCGCGTCGCGCTCATCTTTGGTAAGAAGCACGCAGCCATAGCCCTCCCGGTATTCAGCGGCCTCATGCGCCAGCAGCGGGACAGTGGCATCAATGCGTTTGGCATCACCGTCTTCGGACACGGACACCATTTCCATGCCGTCCTCAAAATCCTTCTGGCAATCTTCCAATGAGCGGCCGCCAATATAGCGGCACGAACAGGTGACCCGCGCGCCATAGGCGGTGCCTGCCTGTGTCAGGCCCTTGATCGCGGGCAGGAAATAGAAAAGCATTACAGCGAGGATCAGCAGCAGCAGCGCAAGGCCTATCTTCCATCCCTTGCCCCATTTTTTGTGTGGTGATTTTGCCTCGGTTTGTGTTTTTGCCATTTTGCCTCTTGCCAATAGGGGGCGCTTCCATGATGCTAACGGCCATGAAAAAACCATTGCTCACTGCTGCCGCCATTTCCGTTTGCGCCACGATAGGCATAAGCGCGCTGTTCGCAAGCGATAATGCGGATGATATGCTGGCGCCGCTCGATCCTGCCAATTACATCGCCGCTGATGCGCCGCTTTCCGCGAATATGCTGCATGGCGCGATTGACCCGCTTTTTACGCAGGATAAATTTTCCGAAACCCGCGCTTTTATATTGATGCAGGGCGGGGAAGTGGTCGCGGAGCGTTATGCGCCGGGCTATGACGCGGACACCCGTTTCATCAGCTGGTCGATGGCGAAAAGCGTGACTGCGGTGCTGATCGGGCTGATGGTGGCCGATGGCAAATTGGTGCTCGATGCGCCCGCACCAGTCCCGGCGTGGCAGCGGCCGGGCGATGCGCGCGGCAATATCACGCTGCGGCACCTGCTGCACATGTCCTCCGGTCTCAACCATACCGAAGCGGGCGATCCGATCTATGAAAGCGACGAGGTGCGGATGCTGTTCCTCGATGGCCGCGATGACATGGCGGGTTATGCCGAGGGGCAGGTGCTGGAAGCCAACCCTGGCGAGAAATTTGAATATAGCAGCAATACGAGCGTGATCCTGTCGGACATCATGACCCGCGCGCTAACCAAGAGCGAAGACCCGGACGTGCGGCGCAGGGCAATGATGGACTTTATGCGCGGGCGGCTGCTCGAGCCGCTGGGCATGACATCGATGGTGCCTGAATTTGACCGCAATGGCACGATGATTGGCGGTTCGATTATGCATGCCAATGCGCGCGACTGGGCCACGTTTGGTGAATTCCTGCGCAACAAGGGTTCGGTGGCGGGCAATCAGATCATCCCGCGTGCCTGGTTTGATTTCATGCTCACCAGTTCGCCGAACGATCCGGCCTATGGCGGGCATATCTGGCTTAACAAGCAGCGCCCCGCGGGCAGTGATATCGTGCTGTTCCCCGATGATGCACCGTCCAGCGTGTTTGCCTGTCTCGGCCATCTGGGGCAGGTGGTGCTGGTATCACCCGAAAAACGCGTGACCATGGTGCGGCTGGGCAAGACACAGGATGATGTCGGACGGCCTGTGCAGGAACAGATGGCGGAAATACTGGCGATCATGCCACGCGGGTGACGGTAGGTGCACCAATAGTTATCTCAACAGCACATAGTATTTGCCGCTCACCCTGAGCCTGTCGAAGGGCGGTGGCAGGACCCTTCGACAGGCTCAGGGTGAGCGGATGCCACTATTGTTTTTCAAGCAATATTATCTTCTTGGAGAAGCCAAGTACCGAATTTGGCCAATATTGCCGCTGACTCAGTTGCTTTAGAAACCCTACTCTAACCGCCCAGCATGGCGCGCAGTGATGCGATCTCGCTATCTTGCGCCTGCACCATGTCATGGACCGTGCGGCGGGCATCGCCTATTGCCTGCGCGGTAGCAGGACTGTCTATCTCACCTGTGACCTGATCGGCATATAGCTGGTCCAGATCGGCAAGCGCCATCGCGCTTTCGCCGCGGCTGGCGTCGAGTGCGCTGATCCGCGTGGTGGCGACCGCCCAGCTTTCCCCGCCAGTTGCCGCGCCGCGCGCATTCATTGCGCTCTGCCGCGCGCCGGGCAACGCTTCGGCAAAGGCGCGCTGGCCTTTTTGCGCCTTGGCCAGCATTTCACGTGCCTGTGCCGCGATTGCGGCATTGAGCGGCGCGGCAGGGGTGCTCGCTTGCCGTTCCGATTCGGCACTGGCATAATATTTTTCGACATTGCGCGTTGCGAGCGTGGGGAATTCCCCGTCCTGCATCGCGCATCCGCCCAATATCAGGCCCAATATCAGGGATGCCGCGCAAAGCGGCGCATGGATCACTGTCTTTCGTGCCTGAAACATGGCATCGGCATAGGCATAAACTGCGCGCCATGCAATCATGCGTTATTTGGCATGCGTTATTTGGCATGCGTTATTGGCATGAGATATTGAGCGAACGGCCAGTCAGTTGATGCATTTGTGTGACGCACACACCCATGGCATAAATTTCGCCGATAAATTTGCATGAAAACGGGGATTCACCGTTGACATATGGAGCACATTCCCATAGTTGGACGCCTTTCCGATGCTGGTCATACCGGCATGTGGGCCTTTGCCCGCGCCATGTGATTCGCACATCGGACTTGTACATAAACATCAAACTTTGATGAATTGGATAGATACCATGTTCGCTATAGTGCGCACAGGCGGCAAACAATACCGTGTTGCAGCCGGAGACAAAATCGCTGTTGAGAAACTGGCTGGTGAAGCCGGTGATACCATTACGCTGGACGATGTTCTGCTGGCTGGTGATGGCGGCGAAGTGAAAGACGCCAAAGGCGTAAAAGTGTCGGCTGAAATTATCGCGCAGGCGAAAGGCGAGAAAGTCATCGTCTTCAAAAAGCGCCGCCGCCACAACTACCGTCGCCGCAATGGCCACCGTCAGCAGCTGACGCTGCTGCGCATTACGGACGTGGGCGGAACAAAAGCGAAAAAAGCTGCGCCGAAAAAAGAGGCTGCTCCCAAGAAGGAAGAAGCGAAAGCTGAACCTGCAAAGAAAGCAGCCGTGAAAAAGGCACCGGCAAAAAAAGCCGCTCCTAAAAAGGAAGCTGCGGCGAAGAAACCTGCTGCGAAAAAAGCGCCCGCCAAAAAGGCCGCACCCAAAAAAGCAGCTGCGAAGAAAAAAGACTGATTCAAGCGTTGTCGCAATAGCGATCCAAGCGCTCTCAAGGAGTTTAAGACATGGCACATAAAAAAGCAGGCGGTTCATCACGTAACGGTCGCGATTCAGCGGGCCGCCGTCTTGGCGTGAAAAAATTTGGTGGTGAAGTCGTCGTTGGCGGCAACATTATCGTGCGCCAGCGCGGTACCAAAGTGTATCCGGGCGTTGGTGTTGGCATTGGCAAGGACCACACACTCTTTGCGCTAACAGACGGCCGCGTGCGTTTCCACGAAGGTAAACTGTCACGCAAATATGTGTCAGTCGATGCCATGGCGGAAGCCGCCGAATAATCGGACAACCGATAAAGGGTTGTCCTTCAAGGGATGACCCGGACGGTTCCATGCGAACCGGCAAATTACAGGGAGGCGGGTCACCCCGGCTCCCTTTTATTTTATCTCCCTGCAACACAGCTGACCCGGAGGCGTCATAAACGCCCGTTATGGGGGCGCATAGCGGAGAGAGACATGTTTACACGTACTGAGAGACTGCTTTTACGGCCCGGTTGGCCAGAGGACTGGTGCGCGCTGGCCCAGGCGATGAATGATACAGGCATTGTGTGCAACCTTGCCCGTGCGCCATGGCCCTATACCGAGCAGGATGCCCGCGAATTTGCGGGCCGGGAACAGGATCAGCTCTACCCTGTTTTTTTCCTGACCCTGCCTGGCAATCATGGCAGCGAGCTGATTGGTGCCTGCGGCATCGACAAATGCGGCGATGATGTCGAGCTTGGCTATTGGGTCGCGCGGCCACATTGGGGCAAAGGCTATGCGAGCGAGGCGGGCAGGGCGGTTGCTAGGATCGCCGCCGTGCTTGGCCACAAGCGCCTTACGGCGGCACATTTCGCGGATAACCCGGCATCGGGCCGCGTGCTGAAGAAAATCGGCTTCACGGCAACGGGCAATACGGCAATGCGCTATTCCCGGGGGCGCAATGCCGAAGCCATGACTTATGAATTCGCCATGGACCTTGCGGCACCGAACGCACAGCCTGTGCCCAGTGAGATACAGCCCCTCGCCGCCTGAGCGGTGAGGGGCTTGTGCTATCTTCCGCTCTCTGACAGGAGAATGTCACCCCAGCGCAGGCTGGGTTCCAGATAAGGATGCGGGTGAGCTGTAAAGGTTTGTTAGTAAGGCGCAGTCTATCAAGGAGACGGTCTGCCAGAAATTACGGGTCTATTGGCATATGATAGCTTATCTGGATTCCAGCCTTCGCTGGAATGACGGGAAGGGCTGGGGTGCCGAATACCGCTCAATTTACCCCGCCGCCTCCGGCATCACGGCGTCCTGATAATCGCTTTCGGCGAGCTGGATCAGGTGGCGGTCGTCATGGTTCCATGGGTGGAAACCGGGCAGAAAATAGCTGAGCCATGCGCCGAAAATCTTGCGGGCCATGCCGGGGCGGCCAAAGGCGTACCAGAATAGCCGGGCCCATATTTTCGGGCCGGTGAGCCCGTCCTGCCGCAGCAGGTCGAGCATGCCAATGGCGCGTTTTCGGGTAAATTCTTTCGTGACGATCAGCATCACCAGCGATTTGACTTTCCAGCGCTGCCAGCGGCTCCAGTCCCTGGTCGCGTGCAGCCAGGTGTCATAGGCGACGCCCTTATGCTCGATTTCCTCCAGCGCATGCCAGCGCCACAGGTCCGCCGATTCCCTGTCAGCGCCAGCAAGGTGGCGGGGATTGGCAATAAGTTGCTGGGCCAGAATCGCGGTAAAATGCTCCAGCGCCATGGTGGAGGCCAGGTTGGCAATTTTCGGGCGATCCCTGGTGAGTTCCAGCGCTTCTTTCACATGCGCTTCCATGCGTGACACGTCATAGCCCGCATCCGCCACGCGGCGATTAAATGCGATATGCTCGCGGCTGTGATTGACTTCCTGCTTCACAAAAGCACGGATTTCGCCGGCCAGTCGTTCGGGTGTGCCATCACGAAATGCCTTTACGCTTTCGACAAAAAATGCCTCGCCCATCGGGAAAGTGACCGAAAGCGCATTGTAAAACGCCGTCGCCACCGGATCTCCGCCATGCCACCAGCGCCCCTGTTTTTGGTCACGGCCAAAACGGCGGTCGCGCGGAGTGATTTCCAGATCACCGGGCGTTGCGCTTGCATAGCCGGGCGTTTCGGGTTTATCACTCTGGAGCGTATCTATTTTTGACGTATCTATTTTTATCGGGGCATTCATGTGCGTTAATCCATTGCTGTGATTACTTACACGAATGAAAATAAGGTTACTTACATAAATGTCAATAGCAAACAAATCCAAACGCCGTCTCAGTCCTGAAGAAAGCCGGACAATGGCGCTTATCGCTGCGCGCGAGCTGCTCATTGAAACCGGGCCGCAGTCCGTCACGCTCAAGGCTGTGGCGGCGCGAATCGGGCGTACGCATGCCAATTTGCTGCACCATTTCGGTTCGGCGTCGGGCCTGCAAAAGGCGCTGGCCGAATATCTGGCGGAAAGCGTGTGCGAGACTATTGGCGCAGCTGTGCTCAAATCGCGTAGCGGCGAGGGGACTGCGCGTGAGATTGTCGATCTTACCTTTGACGCATTTGACAAGGAAGGGGCAGGCGCGCTTGCGAGCTGGATGCTATTGTCCGGCAATGAGGACGCGCTCAACCCGATTGTCGAGGCAATTCACCAACTGGTTGATGATCTGGCCGAGGAAGGCCATGATGACCTGGCCATGCATCAGGATACACTGGCGTTGGTGCTGATGGCACTGGGTGATGCGCTGCTGGGCAGCCAGATGGCAACCGCGCTCGACCTGCCGCGGGTAACGGCGCGTGACCTTGCCGAACGGCAGTTACTGGAATCGATGGCGCGCTGGCAGGAAGAGGCCTGACCGCAGCTTAACTGTATAATCTAGCGTGCTACGGCGCGTTTGCTGAAACGTCCATGCGGGCGGTATCGCACCATCCATTCATCCATCACCGCACCCATGGGTGTGGGGGTGATTTTCATTTTCTTCAGGCCGTCCGTGCCGGTAACGACATTGTCGGATTGCAGCATTTTCCACTGGTCACCGGTAATCGGCGCGCCGGGCAGCCAGCCTGTCGCACTTGCCATCAGGCCGGAGACAAAATCAGGCACGGGCAGGAAGCCGCGTGTGCGGCCCGTCGCGGCGGCGATCCGGCGGTTAATCTCTGCCATGCTCACCACTTCGGGGCCGCCCAGTTCCAGCGTCTTGCCGGCATGGCTGGCGGGGGATGCAAGCGCGGCCATGACCGCCTTGGCGACATCATCGACAAAGACTGGCTGGAACTTCGCACCGCCGCCAATCACGGGGACGACCGGCAGCATGGAAATAAGCGCGGCGAAGCGGTTGATAAATTCGTCCTCACGGCCAAAAACGATCGAGGGACGCAGGATGATGGCATCGGAAAAGGCAGCACGCACCGCGGCTTCGCCTTCGCCCTTGCTGCGGCCATAGGCGCTTTGTGATTCTGTGTCGGCGCCGATTGCGGACATATGCAGCATGGCTTCGCAGCCAGCCGCCGCCGCGGCTTCTGCCACGTGACGCGCCCCGGTCACGTGAAAGGCATCAAAATCACCTTTCAATATACCGACCAGGTTGATGACCATGTCCGCGCCATGGACCGCGCGCACCACACTGTCTTTCTTGCGAATATCGGCAATGGCAAACTGTGTCTGGCCCAGATTGCCCAGCGGTTTGATATGCGCAGCATTATGCGGATTACGCTCGGCAATGCGGATGCGCGCACCGGCTTTCAGCAGGCGCTGCGAAATATAGGTTCCCAGAAAACCGCCACCGCCAAAAATGGTTATCAGCTTGCCCTGTATCATGTGTCACCCTTGCCTAGTCCAAATTACTGTCCGCATGTTAATATCATAACCGGCGGAATTGAGAACCGTTCCTTTGCACCGCGATTTTCGCGCGTGCAAGGCGAATATACGCGATATCGGATGGCGGCGGTAAAATTCTGCTCAAAAGGCGCGTATAAAGGTTGACAGGAGCAAGCAAATCCCGCTAATCGCGCCGCCTGCCCCGCGACAAATGCGGGTGCGCCCAGATGGCGGAATTGGTAGACGCGCATGCTTCAGGTGCATGTATTCGCAAGGATGTGGAGGTTCGAGTCCTCTTCTGGGCACCAGTTTTTTGTTCGCAATCGACCGTATTTGATTGCAAAACCCCTGTAAAACTGCGATAAATTGGCATGGCTTCATCGCTGGCGTTCGCTATTGTTCACCAGCATTCGGCCCCATTTTTGGGGCTATATTGGGGCTACGTGCCAATTCTATTTTCAGGTAGCCCCAATTATGGCCCTTACCAACGTGAAGATCAAAAACGCTAAAGCTAAGGAAAAGGCTTATAAACTGTATGATGGGTTGGGATTGTTTGTCCTCGTTCAGCCAAGCGGAAGCAAGCTTTGGAATTTTAAGTACCAATTTCTGAACAAAGAGAAAAAGCTCTCTTTCGGGGCTTATCCCAATGTTTCTCTCAAAGAGGCGAGACAACTTAGGGATGAGGCGCGTCGTACTATCGATGGTGGCGTTGATCCAGCCCGCGAGAAAAAGAAGAAGCTGGCCGCTGCTAGGCTTGGTCAGGAAAATACCTTCAAAGCCATCGGTGACGAATATCTCGATAGAATGGCGCTGGATGGAAGAGCATCAGTAACTATCAAAAAGTCGCGCTGGCTCCTGTCGCTTATGGAACGCGATATAGGATCATTGCCAGTGCATGACATTACTCCAGCGGAATTGCTTAGTGCTCTTCGTAAAGTCGAAGCGAAAGGTCATTATGAGACAGCCAGGCGAATGCGGTCACTCGCGGGCCGTATTTTTCGATATGCCGTTGCAACTTCAAGGGCCGCTTCTGATCCGTCAAGCCTGCTTCGGGGTGTATTAATCACGCCAAAGGTTCAGCATCATGCAGCTATTCTTGATTCGAAAGAGTTTGGTGGACTGCTTCGGGCCATAGATGGGTTCACCGGAAGTCCGCTTACTAAACTTGCCTTGCAGCTTACGCCCCATGTTTTTGTAAGACCTGGTGAGTTGAGGCGCGCAGAGTGGTCCGAGATAGATATTGAAAATGCGTTATGGACTATCCCTGCAGAAAAAATGAAGATGCGCTCGCCACATCTGGTGCCCTTATCTGAGCAATCACTTGCGATCTTGGAGGTAACGAAGGTGGTTAGCAGCCAGCAGCGTTATGTTTTTTCCTCACTCTATCCCGGCAATCGGCCAATGTCGGAAAACACAATTAATGCTGCCCTCAGGCGAATGGGATATTCCGGCCAAGAAATGACAGCTCATGGTTTTCGCTCGACAGCCAGCACATTTTTAAATGAATCTGGAAAATGGAGCAGCGACGCTATTGAGCGCGCCTTGGCGCACCAAGATAGCAATTCTGTGCGGGGGGCTTACAATCGCGGACAGCATTGGGATGAGCGCGTGGAGATGGCGCAATGGTGGAGCGATTATTTGGACGAGCTAAAGCTCTCACAATAACTGTTTTACCGCGTTCGTTGTTTATCGGAAACCCCGCGACCTTGGAATGATTCTGGCATCGCGTGGATGCTCATGATGAATTGCTGGCAAAGTTTTGTTTGACGCAGCTTTCTTGGATGATGGCAATGGGCTGCTGACATGATCTGCCCGTGCTAATGTTGGCACAAGCGTGGCTTCTGATAGCTGAGCCAGTTTTTCGGATACATCCACGATGCGGCTAAAAATGTCTCAATTCCATGCCCCACCGCATGCCTCCTTCCGATTCGCCTGTTCTATATATATGTTCTACTTTACAGATGGCTTTGACAAGAGCACAAACAAAATATGTGTAATCTGAAAAAATTGGCTGCGCTTGCTGATGAAGTGGCCAAGTTATTTGGCGCGCTCGACAAGTCAGGAAATGCTGGGCCCGGAATGTTTATCCTGGCCAAACAGGGCTTGTCGCCACCCAAGCGGGCGATGATCGATTGCTAGAAGCAATGACTTGGGGTTTCCCGCTTGTCACAGCTGATATGCGAAACCGAGCTAGGGCTTCTGGAAAAACAGCGCGCCCGAAGCCTGTCAATAATGCGCGCATGGACAAGATGGCCTCACCATTTTGGAAGCGCTGGTTTGATGATCCGGCGCATCGTTGCCTAATACCCATTACCGCATTTGCCGAAGCGGCTGGGGAAAAGGGCCACAAGACACGAACGTGGTTTAGCCTGAAAGACGAGCCAATTTTTGCTTGGGGCGGGCTCTGGCGTGATAGCGATGAATGGGGAAAAGTTTACACAGGCTGCATGACGAATGCCAATGAAGCCATCCAGCCCTTACACGACCGTATGCCCGTTTTGATCGCGAAAGAAAACTGGCAAACATGGCTTACTGTCAATGCAACTGATGCTGCCAAGTTTGCAGCGCCATTCCCTGCATCGCAAATTCATGTGAATGCCACAGATGAAAAATGTGCGCAGAAACACGCTGAGCGATCACGGTAAGCGGCAGAAGACCTAATTATCCTGCGTGATTTTCAACTCATGACAAACCAACACTTATGGCATGAATAACGGATCGTAAGAAACTAAATACTACAATTGTATTTCACGGCCGCCATAAATTTCGAGTAAGGCGCACCTTTAAGATATGTTCCGAAATCTATATTCAGTTCAATCTGGACAGTGGGTGCATTCTTTTGCTAGCCAACGGTGTTAGGGGACATAAATCTTGCTTTGGAAAACGCAAATAAAATTGGGGACTGTTACTAGCTTGTTAATTGCGGCAGTGCCGTCTCACGCTAACGAGCGATCACGCCTAATCGCTCAACAATGTCCTGCCTTTGTGACAGCCGTTTCCGAACTTAAAAATACAAGACTACAGATCAGGGTTAACGAGGCGGCAATCTTAGACCGCAAGCAGCAAGGGCCAGAAATATTCGACCTTAAAGCTAAGCTTGACCAGCTAACTCGCTCAAAACCTGCAGAGATAGAGAGCGATCGGGTTCGCTTTTTGGCCGATATGCAAAGCAAAACGAATGATCTTGAGGTGCAACAGGACAAGGCAATCGCTGAACTTCGGCGCCAGCGGGATGAGCTTACTAATAGAAATCAGACTAGGCTAGCAGCTCTGCAAACAAAGTATGATGGCCTGATTGCAAACGAGCCAAACCGCGACAAGCTGCTCGCCGACGCCAATGCGAAACTGCAGCAGGCGAAAAATGAAAAGCGCATTGTCATGGCGGAGCTTAGAACCGGCAAGTTCTGCAGTGAGTGTAGCCGATCAAAATATGAAATTGAAAAACAAACAAACGTCGATTTTGATACTCATCTCAGAGACGTGAATGGCTATGCTGTAATGCGTGAGGACAAATTACTCGAACGCGAACGTCGCTTTGATCGTCAGATAGCATCCGCGCAAAACGGGATCGAGAGAGTGCAAAAGCAAATCTGCAGCACGCAGAGCATTCCAGCAAATCCGCTCACCCGTCGACGGTACGGTGCAGCAGCTCAACCTCACCACTATAGGCGGCATCGTACAGCCGGCCGAGCCAATCATGGTCATCGTTCCTGACGAAGAAGGCGTGATCGTCAATGCGCAAATCCTGAACAAGGATATCGGCTTTATCCATGAAGGGCAGCCAGTGCGGGTAAAACTGGAGGCATATAACTTCACCGACTATGGCCTGATCGAGGGCGTGGTAGATAATATCTCCCGCGATGCCATTCAGGATGAGAATCTGGGACTGGTCTACAACGCCCGTATCAAGCTTAATAAAACTACAATTAACATCGGCGGTGTTGACCAACCGATCGGTCCGGGTCTGCAAGTACAGGCCGAGATCAAAACCGGCGAACGCCGCATCATCGACTATCTGCTGTCTCCCATTGCCAAGACGATGAATGAAGCTGGTAGAGAAAGGTAATATAAATCCGTAGTTAACCATAGTTATAAACATATTATTTAGAGGCGTAACACCTTGATACTTGCAGTGTTGTTTTAATTATGGCTCATATAAATAGATGGGCCGTTGTTTGAAGGAATTCCTTATGAAAACTGCGAAATATACCAAAATAGCCCTGTCATTTTGCGTAAGTGCGCTAACCGTAGCCTGTGTGACAGGCAGTTCTATTTATTACGATAGCCAAGCCGAAGCGGATCGCGCACTGGCCGCATTCGACAAAGCCAATCCGCAGTGTCAGCTATGGACGAACTGGCAGAAAATGTGCTCGCGAGCGAATCCGGATGGACAAACTCTATGTGCGCGCGATCCAGCCAAACCTGTGGAACCATCAAAGCCTTTTTGCGTGGCATCTACATATAACCATAGCGATACGTCTCTTATACCGGCCAACGACATAGACACATTGGAGTCGATCGAGCGCTTTTGTAGCAGCGCAGAAGCAACAGAAAAGCAGTCTAACCCTGATTGGACAAATTATACAGCGATCGGCTTTTGTCGTTACAAGAGTGATCGACCTTTTGCCGATCCGGTAGTAAGTAGAAGAAACACAAGCACAAAGAGTTGGCAAATTGTCTCAGATGGGAAAGTAAGAAATCTTAGCGGCCAAAGTTATAATAGCTACTTTGATGTGAATGTAAGCTCATGGTGCAATGAGTTTGATTTATTGGGAGAGGTGACATCACTGCCCGTCCAGGGAGATGGGGTCGTGCTACCTGTTGCACCAAAATCTGATGCCAATCCAGTTAGTGGCATTTGGTGTCGTTTACTAAAAAAATAAAAGGAACTTAGTTGTGGGTTTTGATAAAGTCGATGCACCTGATAAAAATGGTAATAAAACTAATGAAGGCTCAGGATATGAAATCGGCGATGGCATAGTACTCACTGCAGGGCATAATATATACGCGTTCAACTATGATCCATCTAACCCACAACCCGTTCCTCTTAGGAACAACCCATACCAAATTTTGAACGGCAACGGATTTAGAGATTATCTGGGTGAATTTCAGTTATTAGTTATGAACTGGAATTTTCAAACTGCGCAGTCAACAAACCCTTGCACAGGTATAATTTCTACAGTTCAGAGGAGCCCTGTATCTAGGTCTGTTCTCCGCAAAGTCGATACCGTTTTTATTGTCGATGGTGGCAAAGTAGGTCGAAACGATGCTGGAGTCGTATTATTTTTGGATCCCAATGATATCAACTCTTCTGATTATCAAATTGGCTTAAGCGGCGATGATGTAAGGGTTAGATGGAAGGGGTTGCGAACTGATCCGAATGATGCGTCATTAAATTATGACCCAACTTCCGGCTTTATTGCCTCGACTACTATCGCAGCGCAGGGCGATAGTGGCGGTGCCATTCGTTTGGATTTTAAAAATGGTGCTTTAAATGTTGGAGATAGAGAATTTATCCTTGGCAATATTCATAGTGTGACGGCGCCCTTTGGTTGTGTTGATCAGTATGGAAGCGCACTTTCGCAAGGATCGAGTCAGCAGGGCTTCATATCCGGCCAGATGCGCGGAAATGCATTTCTGAAAGATGAATTCTATGCTCTTATGGGCCATTTGGCAGTTGCGCAGTCTGGCGGGGACGTAACAAGAAATGACCCTACAAATCTAATTATTGGTTCTGCAGATGATGATATAAATGCCAAAGGTTCATACCGTGCCGACATAATCCTCGGCCGTGGTGGGAGTGACTTTTTAACAGCCGGTGATATATATGTATCCGACCTAAGTCTGGCTGCAAAAACCGTATATGCTGACGACCAGTTATATGGTGGTGCCGGCGATGATACGATAGCGGCTGGATTCGGAAATGATCTGATCCACGGTGGTGATTTTCGTAAATATGGTGGGTCGCGCATCGACATAGCAAATGACGGTGATGATACAGTTAAATTTCATGATGACATCGCACGTATTCGTTTGCGTATCGGATCCCCAGATGATGCTCTGCTAAGGTCTACTGGCAATATTAGTGCACATGCTCCGGCCAGTGAACGTGACGCATTGGAAAAATGGAAATCTATAATTCCGTCCACCGAAGACGACTTTTCCAAAATCATTATAGTCCAATCCATCGAACATAAGGACGAGCCGACATTCAAAGAACTGGACTTAAGCGCTCCTCCACCACCTCCGCCTCCTGCGCCTATTCCTAAATCCATTACCGGCTTGATCAGCATTGAGAAACTGGAAGGCACTGCCGGCTCCGACGAATTGGAAATTTTTTCATTTACGGATGGTAACATTGTCAAGACCGGCAACGGCGGTTTGCGAGAAATTGATTTTAAGGACGAGGGGTATCTTGGCGATACAGTCATCTTGTCCGAACAATTGGCTGCAGTAACAATCAATTTTTCGAACTCTACTTCGCAGACGATACAAACGAACAATGATGCGAATGCAGGACTGACCGTCAAAAACGCCGAAAATGCAATCGGAACAAATGAGGCTGATACCTTCTATGCAGTCGAAAAAGGCCTTGGTGAGAAAGGGTCAATTTTCATTGGCCGCGACGGCCAAAATACATTTCATGGCAGCCTTGCCCAGAATTTTTTCCATGGCGGCAAGCATGTGGACAAATTTTACCTCAAAGCTGGTGATACAGCTATAGGCGGCGCAGGCGCTGACGAATTCTATATTGATCTGGGGTCTTCCAGCCTGTTTGACGTTATTCAGAATAAATTTCTGTTGCCCGATTTCGATAGTAGTGAAGATAAAATATACGTCAATAGCTCTGGGTCTGAAACATATACCCAATTTACCGGTTTCGATAAAACGACGACCTTTACGCAGTATCTGGATTATAACGATGGCGAAGGCAGTGGCATGCAAGAGTTTGCCTATGTGCAGGAGACAACAGGAACCGGCTCTTACGATATAGAAATTCCAACTGCGACGGTAGTAAGTGGAGCCTCGCAATTTAGCGGCCCGCAATTTACAAGCAGCACTTATAAAGACGTTGCTGTGGCAAAGGTGAATGCTGCAAACAGCAATGCCGCAAACCTACAATTTATTGATGCGCAAGTCACGTATGGCGAGAATGGCGCTGTGCAGACTGCGACATTCAATAAGTTTGCAAGTATATTTATTGGAGATGTCACAAAATCTTCTGCTCTCTTTACCGACACAACAGAAGTTAAGCCTTCACAAGATTCGCCAGCCCCATTCATAAAAGATTATGGTAGCGGGTTTCCATCGTATGAAGCCTGGATATATAATCGTCAGGTAACAACTTCCGAAAACTCCGAAGGCGCGCCGGTTTCAATTTCATTGGACGGCACTAGCGGTGATGGTTTTGAATTCGGCAAGGACCGGCTCAACTTTGGGCTCGCCACGATCTTACCGACATCCCAGACGTCAAGTTTTTTTAATAGTCTGGATGACCAGATAAGCTACCGCCTTGATAATAACTTCACAATTTTCTTGCCATTTTCAAGGCGTGATTTTGGCTTTAGCCGTGTTGATGAACAGTTGAAGAACCTCGATTTGCCAAATGATGCGGATGCTGCAGCGACTGCCGACAAAAATCTTATGAAACTTGGCATTCTACCTGCCGGGTCGGTGTCGGCGAATGCGAGCCCAGATGGTGGTAATACCAGTCAAGGTACCGAATCTGCAGACAACTTTAACGGCACGACTGGTTCCGACTTTGCATTTGGTGGTGCAGGAAATGATACGTTCAACTTTGGCGATAGCAGTGGAACACAAGTCGATATTGCTGTGGGCGGCACCGGCGACGACCTATATATATTAGGCGACAGTTTCGATAAGTCGGTTATTGCTGAACGTATTGATAGCGGTGACCTTGCCGGTGGTAATGATACATTGCAACTTGGCGTAGCATCAACGGATGTGACTGTTGTGGCAGGCAACAGTCCCGATGATTTGAGGATTGTTCTTGCCGATTTGTCGAATGGAAACACGGCCGTTTCCAACCCCGGTATTGTGACTCTGGTTGGTCAACTTGGCACCGATTCCGACAACTGGATCGAACAGGTAGTATTTTCCGATAACGTAACTTGGACACGTTCGCAACTTATTGCCGAAACCACAACGATAACCAGCCTAGCCAGTGAAAATATTGCCAGCGTCAACAGTGATGAAGATGCATTCTTCGAACTGTCTTTAGACAGCCTGTTTTCCGATATTTTGCGGCGTGACACTAGTTATAGTGCGACGCTTGCCAATGGCGATCCATTGCCGGAATGGCTTAGTGTCGCCAATGGAATATTATCTGGCCAACCCGAGGAAGATTTTAACGGGACGATATCGGTAAGCGTAACGGCAACCGCTTATGCCGATGCCCTAACAGCTAATTTGGACCTGATATTCGATCCGGTTAATGATGCACCGATTGCGCAATTTAATATCGCAAACCAGTTTGTGTCTGGCGATGACATTATCAACTATACTCTACCAGTTGACGCTTTTTCAGATATTGACGGAGATACACTCACATATTCGGCGACTTTGCTTGACGACAGCGCACTGCCATCCTGGCTAACTTTTGATGGTAATTCTTTTTCCGGGACAGTGCCCACAGATTATGATGAGCTGATAGCAGTAAAAGTAACTGCCAGTGATGGCGCGGAAACCGCCGATGATATATTCTTTATCGTACCGGGGGGCGAAGCCCCAGAACTCGTCCCGAACCTTCAAACAATCGATATTGCCAATTATGGTGCAAATGCCATTTATCTGGACGACTGGCCCGATCTTCCGCCGACAGGCAAGGGTTTGAACCTTATCGATGATGAATGGCCGCGCGATGTCGGGTATCAGACCTCTGGCAATGGGCCAACGAACGGACAACCGATCAGCGATTGGCCTGCATGGATATTCGATGAAACGGAATGGACGGTTACGCAAGGGCCCTACGGGCAAGATGTAGTATCGCTCAATGCTGGACAAACGGATACCGATAATGGCGGCGGTGGTGCTATCAGCAATGACTTTACTGTTGATGGCGGCAAAGCTTACGAGTTCACCTATTATTTCAAGAAGGATATTCCTGCAGGACAATCTGCCGAGCACAACCTTACATTTACACTCAGCAATGGAACAGTCGCAGACCCTCAGGTCCGGACCGCAGACCCTCAGGTCCGGACCGCAGATGCAGCTGCTACTGAAAGTCCTTATCCGAAGTTTCTGACGCTTACTCCGGGACAGCAGGATACACTGCTTGAAAATGACAGATGGTATAAAGTTGTGGGCTATGTGTTACCGGATGATGCAGACCCTGAACTCGTCGGGGCTGTTGGCGGTCTCTATGATACGACCACAGGAGAAAAGATAGCCGACACAAATGCTTTTAAATGGCATGAGAACCTAACAAACAATCAAGTGTCTACAAGAATGTTTACGGGCGGCGGCGGTGCACTTGGACTCTACACGCATTTCCATACGCCAGAAGCTGCTGAAATAGACGAGCGTTATATAGTACGCGACGGAGAGAAGTTAAATCTTCGCGTGGATTCTTTGACGTTTAATGGAGTTGTGGTCGAAGGTTTCGCCAATTTCACGGCGAACGCTTTGGACGCAGAAGCGCGCTGGCGCGAAGTAGAAGGACCAGACGGTTTGCCAATCACCGTCATGCAGGCAGGGCAGTTCGATACGTCCGCCGATGGCGGAGGAAATGCTACGAACAAAGTCGATATCGATAAAGACCGAGCCTATAAATATACGCAATATATCCGTAAATCGGATTTGACTAAACATAACCTCGCCATTTCCATGGCAGCGTTCGGGGATAATGGTGTTGCCGCACGAGAGAAGCTCACTGACGGTTCAGCGGCTCAATTTGGTAGCTTCCTATCGCTGAACACTGCGCAACAACAAGCCAACCTGTCCGATGATAAATGGTATAAACTCGTTGCATATGTCTTGCCGCAAAACAGCGCATTGGACACTACAGGAACATATGGTGGTTTGTTTGACGCCGATACTGGAGCTAAAGTTCAGGGTATTAACGTAAACGCCTATCGCTGGGCTGCAGGTGCAGAAAATATCTCAGCATATGTAAGCTACGCCACTAACGGCGACCATTTAAACCATGGTTGGTCGACTTATTTCGATCAACCCGAATTGTCTACTGTACCGGTTGCGGAATTGGCCGCAGATGTGGCCGACCCGCTTGGCACATCTGCCGAGAGCCGGAATATTATGCAAACCATAGAAGTCTCCAGCATGGTGACGGATGCGGATAATAATATTGCTGATTATACAATTGATCCGAATTTATTGCCATCCAAGGGCACTGTATCAATTGATGCGATTACCGGAACGGCGGTTTATAAACCTTATGCATCTTCGCTTGGGGAAGACAGTTTCTCGGTCATTGTGACGGATGGTAACGGTAATCAAGTTGCTGTGCCTATATCAATCGATCTCTATGTTCCAAATGTAAATCAGGCGCCTGATGTGCCTGAAAATGGCTTTGCTGCAAATGTGGACGAGCATGTTTCTGCAGGCACTTTGGTAACAACTATCTCCACAACCGATCCTGAAGGCGATGGCGGTCTGGATTATATGTTTGTGGACTCATACATCACGCAGGTTGATGGTAAATTCGTTACTTATTCTGCCGATGGGCGTTTTCGTATCGAACGCGATACAGGCAAGGTTATTGCCAATACTGACGATCTGGACTTTGAAACAGGTCCGGACGAGTTTAACTATGATATTCGCATCAGTGACCGCAATAGCGGCTGGAATTCAAGAGCGAACTATACGACATTAAGCATCGCTATAAACGATGTGGACGAGACACAGCTTCCACCTGTGATTCTAGACCTTGATGGTGATGGTGTTGAACTGGTCAGCATTACACAGAGCCAAGTCCTTTTTGACATGGATGGTGACGGCAACCTTGATCGCGCAGGCTGGTTCGGCGCAGATGATGGCGTTCTTGTATATGATCAGAACGGCAATAATATAGTCGATAATGGCAATGAGATTAGTTTCCAGCGTTTCGTACAGGGTGCTTTTTCTGACCTTGAAGGCCTGACTTTCTTTGACACGGATGGCAACGGCTTGCTTGATGGCGGTGACGCCGAATTTGCAAGCTTTAAGGTTTGGCGTGACCTCAATCAGGACGGTGTTACAAATGACGGCGAGTTATTGACGCTTACAGATATGGGAATTGTCGACATCTCACTGACCGGTACGCCCACAGGCTTACAACCTGGTGGCAGTGATAATGTCCTTTACGCTACATCAACATACACCAATACAGATGGCTCGACAGGCATTGCTGGTGACACGTTTCTTGTATTTGCGCCGAATGCCGCTCCGCCTGTTATTGACAGAGCGCCTTCAACTGATGGTGCAGGTAATGGCGACGCATCTAACATGGATGCTGCGCTTCCGACAGTAATGTTCGCAAGCATGGATTTTGCGCGCAAGTCGAAGAAATACCGTGTCCATAGCGAGAATGGCGCCTTGATGATTGGATCGAAGAAGCTGGCGAGCGATACAATGTCAGGCGCGACAATCATGACGTTTAAAAATCGCACGGTTGGTATGCTCTCGCCGATCATACTTGATCTGGATGGTGACGGCATCGATATGAAAGGCCGCACCAAAACGCATGCCATGTTCGATATGGACGGGAATGGTTCGCGCGATGATACTGGCTGGGTTGGCAAAGGTGACGGCTTACTAGTTGTGGACCGCAATAATGATGGCATCATCAATGACGGTTCTGAACTGAGCTTCTTGGCCGATGCGCCGGACGCGGGTAGTGACCTGCAAGCACTCAGCGCATTTGACAGCAATGGTGATGGTATCGTCTCTGCGCTGGATGTACGGTTCCGCGAGCTGAAGGTCTGGGTAGATACGGATCAGGATGGCGTCACCGATGCAGGTGAGCTCAAAACACTCGCCGATCATGGTATTGCCTCGGTAAGCCTGAATGGACAAGCGACCAATGACCGGGTGAAAGTAGGTAAAAACATCCTGCTCGCTACATCGACATTCACCCGCACTGATGGTTCCACTGGAACAGTGGGTGATGTTGCCTTTGCATTTAAACCTACTGCGGCCTTGTCCGGCTTAGTTGGCGCGGGTGGCGTAAGTTATAAAACGGGCCCACGCACTTATACCGAGCGTCAAATTGTTCCCGAAAGGGAATATGACAGGATGAACTTCACCACATTTGGTTTGCCAGATGGGTATAATCCATTTGACTATTTTGAGACCATCAAGCTTCCGGATATTGAGGCGCCAGAGGGACCCGTGCTCAAATTCCCTGCTGCAAATACAGGTGATGAAGAAGCTAAGCTGGTGAAGCAGCAATACAGCGTACAGACAGAAGCCTATAACGGTGATGATGATACGCAGCAAAACCATCAAGAAGTTGTACTAGGCAGTATTGAGGGTGTGGATCAAATGCATGTCGTATCGGATGATGTGAGGCTTGCGCTCATGCGGCAGGATATAGCTAGTTTTGGTGGTGGTAGCGGGAGTGCAGCAGACTTGAAAATACGTGACAGACATGCGCAGCCGGTGGATTATTTTGCTGCCTAATCATTTTTTGCGGTTCAAAGTCCTCAAGTTTTCAACTCATGAACAACCAACACTTATGGCATGAGTGGTTATCGATGAGAGCTCAAAATCAATGGTTTTGATTGGCCTTATATGTCCAGTTCGCGCCCCAATCTCGGCCTTTCGGCGACTTGATCTAAGAGCCTGAAAGCGGACGTCACTTGGATGGCCATTGAAACGCAGTGTTGTTAGACACTTCGGAAAATCTCCTTTCAGACGTTATACTTGAGATAACGGACGTGTTCTTTGGCGAACCGGCGTCTTGGTTTCGCGCCGCCTCTATTTAGGTTCGGACACCAGAAGCGCGTGACCTTTTTGCATCCACGGCGGCTCGTCTAGCTTGACATCTGCACTTTCGGCGATCAACTCCCTTGGCCAAGTAGTCCAAAGATTCAGTATTAATCCAAGTCGGTTTATACTTTGCAAAGGCGGTTGTTTTGGTAGCGCTTTCAGTTCAATAGTACGTGGCATTTTTCTGCTTAATAATATGGTGAAGATGATGCGAATAGCTCGAATCGTGATTCAAAATTTTCGCACCTTCGCGTCACTTGACGTGAATATAGCTGATGATCTGTGCTGTATCATTGGCGAGAACAATACAGGCAAGACTGCGATCTTGCGCGCAATCCAGATATGTCTCGACAATATGTTGCCGTCGAGTTTCCGGTCATTGCTGCGTGAAGATATCCACTCCGCTATCGATATCGCCGAGCCAAGCCAGGTTCTGATCGGCATTGAGCTGACTGGGTTCGAGGGCAGGGTGAACGAAGAGGCGCTGGTCAGCACGTGGAAGACCGCCGCGGATCGCGCGCGCATATTCTACCGCTTCCGGCCGCGTCCGGCCGTTCGGGAGCAGCTTACGAGTGGCGACCTCGCACCCGGAACACTGACCCTTGAGGACTATCAGTGGGAAATCCGCGGTGGCGGCGACCCTGCGATCGACCTGACCGAAATTGCCTGGGATGACGAGGGGATCGGCGAGGCTGTGCGCTTCGCCGACTTGCAATCATACCTACTCGTTCATCTACCCGCGCTCCGCGATGTCGAGAACGACCTGCGTAACCCCCGCCAGTCACCGCTTATCCGCCTAATTGAGGCATTCGAAATCGATGCGGCCGAACAGGATGCCCTGATTGATACCCTCGACCATGCTAATCAGGCAATTGCGAACTCGGCGACTATCGCCGAGATAGCAGGAGCAATCGATGCGCGGTTCAAGGATGTCTCTGGTCCCGCGTTCGAGATGGACGCCACGCTTGGCCTATCTGGCGCGACTTTCCGCGCGATCATGCGCAATCTGAAAATTATTCTATCGGACCTGTCACTCACAGCGTTCGAACCAGGCCGCAACGGTCTTGGCATGAACAATATTCTCTACATCGCGATCCTCATGGAATATCTACAGCGGCGAATCGCGCTCAACCGCTCGGCTGGTCAGTTGATTCTAATCGAGGAGCCTGAAGCGCATCTCCACCCCCAGTTGCAATTTTCGCTAATCGCGGCACTACGCGCGATCGGCGTGCAGACTATCCTGACCAGTCACAGCACCCAAGTGACCTCACAGGTTCCGTTGAGCAGTATTGTATCGCTAACTAAGCGCGAGGACGCGACCATTGCTGCGGGGAACCTCGCGCTTAATGCGGCGCTGACCGGTCCAGAGATTTCCGATCTCGAACGTTACCTCGACGCAACTAAGAGCGCATTGCTCTACGCCCGAAAGGTCATGTTGGTTGAAGGGCCCGCCGAAATGTTCCTGATCCCGGCACTGATCGAGCAGGTGTATGGCGTGAAGCTCGAACGGCTCGGCATCTCGGTTATCGCGATTCATGGCGTCCATTTCGACGTCTATGCCAAGCTGTTTTGCGCCGGCTCGCTCGAGAAGAAATGCGCCATCGTGGCCGATGCAGACATGAAGCCATCCGACGCCGAGGACTTCGATCCGGAGACCGACGCCCCTGATCTGGTGGTACTGGAAAACAACTTTGTGTCCGCATTCGCGGGTGCCACTACTTTTGAACGTGAACTGGTATCGGTCGGGCGCCTGCCTATGCTGATCGAGACCGTTCGTGCTCTCGGCGCTCCGCAGATTCTTATACAGATGGAGAATGGGCACGCAGCTCTCACGCTCGGAGGACTGAGCCTCGTTGAAGAGACGGCCCTGCGCGTCGAGCTTGGTCGTATCACGCTCAATACCGCCAAGCGCTTTGGCAAAGCCCGTTTTGCGCAGATAGCTGCGCGCTATGCTCATCTCGCGACCGATCTGCCGCCCTATATCGAGCAGGCCTATGAGTGGCTCACTGAATGATCCGGCTGACCCACGAACAGCACGAGGCGGTTGAACAGGACGGAAATCTGCTGCTGACGGCTTGCCCGGGAAGTGGCAAGACACGGGTCATTCTTGCTAAGCTGTTAAAGCTAGCCGACCAGGTCGTCGGCACGCCCCAATCCGTCGGCTGCATCACCTATACCAATGCCGCGGTCGACGAGATTGAGACCCGGTTGCGCACCTACGGCAACAACGCCTTCGCGGACTGCTGTGAAATCTCCACGATCCATGCTTTCTGTCTGCAATTTATTCTGCGTCCCTATAGCTGGCTTATTCCCGAGGTGCCGGTGTCTTTTCAGGTGCTTTCCCGCGAAAACAGCCTGTTTGAGCAGATCGTGAGCGCGGTCGAGGACTCCTTCGGCCGCATGCCTGCCGGGCAAGTGTTCGAGGACTATGAGTCGCTTCGCATCGACGTGAACGGCGAACCCTGCGGCCAAGGTTTCGAAACCGGTATCGTCACCGACGAATCCGCCGCGCTCTATTGGGAGCGGGTCCTCGCTAGCGGACACCTCGATTTTGCGATGATCCTCTATTACTCGTGGAGAATTCTCGAACAGCACCCGTTCGTTGGACGCGGCATCGCGAGCCGCTTTGCCTGGCTGCTGATCGACGAATTCCAGGACACTACAGACATCCAGATTGCCATCTTCAGCGCGCTCCGGCATTTCCTGCTCACCAAATTTTTTCTCGTCGGCGACCAGAACCAGTCGATCATGCGCTTCGCCGGCGCTCGCCCCGAACTGGCCGAGCAGTTCGGCGATCAGATCGACGCGCACCGCGGCGCTGTTCTGACTGGCAACTTTCGATGCGGGCCGGCGATAGTCAGCACTGCATCAACACTCATCCCGACTGTGCCGGAGATGCTGTCGACGGGCGCTGCAGCCCAGCTTGCGGCTCAAGTTAACTACGTCCATGTCGACCGGCCTATCGACGCCATTACCGACCATTTCCTGCCCGCCCTGCAGAATGCCGGTATCCCGCTCGGAAAGGCCGCAATCCTTGCACCATGGTGGACACATCTCATCCCTGTCGCCCGCGCCCTCCGAGAATTTGACGTCCCAGTCTTTGGTCCGGGTGCTCGCCCGTATAAGCGTCGGCGTCTGCTTGCCGGACTTGCCGAGCAACTTGGGGCCTGCGCCGTGGCTGGCGATTACCTCGGACTCCCGGGTGTCGAGCGAGCATTGTTTCGGCTCATCGGTGATCTATCAGGGAACTCCCGCTACGACATGTTCAGCTATCAGGGACGTCGCCTGGCGCTCGGCCTGATTTATCTCGCTCGCGAACTTGCCGGCCAGCATCTTGGCGGCGTCGCTTGGCTGCGTGCCATGGCCCGCGAGGCAGGTGACTATCTCGAACGGGAGGAATTGTTGCCGGGCAGCGCCAAACAGCCGCTGATCGATTCCGCCGAGGAAATGTTATCCGACATGAATGCCAGCAAGGTCGATCTCGCGAACCTGCTGATCGCTGACATGGGCCTATTTGCCAATCCCGAGCATGCGCTCAAACTGATCACCCTTCATAATTCCAAGGGGCGCGAATTCGATGGCGTCGCCCTAATCTGTATGAACGACGGCAGTATCCCGCATTTCTCTACATCGACGCAGGAGGCTTATGATGAGGCACGGCGAGTTTTTTACGTCGGGTTGACACGAGCCAAGCGCGTTCTTGTCGTAGCTTCTGATCAGTCTCACTGGAAGAACACCCCGACCCCCTTCATAACGGAGGCTGGCCTTGGATAGGCGCCCGCATGTTGCCTTCTTTTGGCAGCTGGAATTTGATGGTAGTCGAGCGGGCGCTTCACACGAATAGGTAGTCAAGAAACAACTGCCCGCATTTGGCCCAGTATCAGACATATGATAGTTTGTTAAAAATGGACTTAGTAACATGACCTTTCTTTTTGACTTCATTCTCTTATAAGTTTTTATGGCGCAATAGCTAAGGGGTAAATTTTTGGATAAAAGCGAAAAGCTAGAACTTAGCGAGAGTGATATTTGTGACTTATTCATTACTCCTGCGATCAAAAACGCGGGGTGGGATCCGTTCAAACAAGTTCGTCGTGAAGTGACTCTCACGCCCGGTCCCGTTATCGTTCGCGGAAACCTGTCCTCTCGAAATACGAAAAAGAAAAAATTTGCTGATTACGTGCTCTCTTGGGAATCGGGAATACCGCTTGCGATCGTTGAAGCAAAAGACAATTCATACACCGTAAGCAGCGGCCTTCAGCAAGCACTCGGGTATGCTGAGATTCTTAATTTGCCGAGCGCATATAGTTCAAACGGAGATGCGTTTGCGGAGCATAACCGCAATGCAAGTGATGGCGAAGATATTGAACAAGAGATACCTTTAGATCAATTTCCTGACCCTAACGCTTTGTGGAATAGATATCGCCAGTATCATCACATTGACACTGATAATGAGGCACTAGTTCAGCAGCGCTATTATACAGACACTTCTGATAAAGAGCCTCGGTATTATCAGCTAGAAGCTATCAATCGAACTGTCGAAGCAATTGCAAAAGGCCAAAACCGAAATTTGCTTGTCATGGCTACAGGAACTGGAAAGACTTACACAACATTCCAGATTATATGGCGACTATGGAAAGCAAAAAAGGCGAAAAGAATATTATTTCTTGCCGATAGAAATATCCTCGTTGATCAAACGCTGGTGAACGATTTCAAACCGTTCGGAGAGGCAATGACGAAGGTCCGAAATCGAAAGATCGATCCTGCATATGAAATCCATCTAGGGCTGTACCAAGCTCTGACCGGACCTGACGAAAGTGACAAAATTTTTAAATCAGTATCTCCCGACTTTTTTGATCTGATAGTAGTCGATGAATGCCATCGCGGTAGCGCTTCTGAAGATTCAGCTTGGCGCGAAATCTTAGACTATTTTGGCGAAGCCGTACAAATTGGTATGACGGCTACGCCGAGGGAAACAGCCTACCAATCTAACATCACCTATTTTGGCGACCCAGTTTACACCTACAGTCTTAAGCAAGGCATTGAGGATGGTTTTCTAGCTCCTTACAAGGTCGTTCGCATCGATATCGATAAGGATATTCTGGGTTGGATCCCGCCTGCAGGAATGGTGGATGACTTGGGCATTGAACTCGATCAGCGGGAATACAACCAAGCTGATATGGATAAAGTGCTGATCCTTAACCAGCGTACTAAGCTGGTAGCTGAACGCGTCATGAAACTACTCTTCGCAACCGATCCGATGTCGAAAACAATCATTTTTTGTGAGGATATCGATCACGCCGAAAGGATGCGAAAAGCTATTGTCAATGCAGCTGGCAAGCTAGCGAGAGACAACTCCAAATACGTCATGCGTATCACTGGGGACAATGCCGAAGGTAAAGCCCAGCTTGACAACTTTATTGATCCCGAACAGCCATATCCCGTTATTGCAACCACGTCACAGCTACTGACAACGGGAGTTGATGCAAAAACTTGCAAACTCATAGTCCTGGACCGCTCGATAAAATCGATGACGATGTTCAAACAGATTATCGGGCGCGGTACCCGTATTGACGAGGACAATGGCAAATATTTTTTCACAATCATGGACTTCAAAAAGGCTACCGAGCTTTTCCGTGATGACGAATTTGATGGTCCACCTGTTGTCGTTTATGAGCCTGGTGACGATGATGATCCTGTTCCGCCTGATCCGCCAGTCGAAGACGATGATGAGCCCGATGAAGACGATAATTCAGCCGGAGTAACCAAACTCGTTGTAAGCGGCGTTCCGGTCAAAATCATTTCTGAACGCATTGAATATATTGGCACCGATGGCACGTTGATCACCGAAAGCTATAAAGATTACGCAAAAAACGCCATTACCTCCGAATACCGTTCACTTGATGAGTTCCTGCAGCGCTGGAATGATGCGGACCGCAAACAGGCAGTTATTGATGAATTGGAAGAGCACGGGATTGTGCTCGCTAATTTGCAGGAGACTATCGGACGAGAATATGGCGACTTCGACCTGATCGCCCATATAGCGTTTGACGCACCGCCGCTGACCCGCCGTGAACGCGCAGACAATGTAAAGAAACGCGACTACTTCACCAAATATGGAGATAAGGCGCGTGCGGTATTGAATGCCCTACTAGACAAGTATGCGGATGAAGGTATCACGACAGTTGAAGACACGAAAGTTCTGCGTCTAAAGCCATTCGACGACATTGGAACGCCGCTTGAGATCATCAAAGGTGCGTTTGGTGGAAAGCAAGGCTATGACGCGGCGCTCAAAGAGTTAGAAGATCAATTATACGAGCAGGCATCAAACGAATGAGTAACGTTTCAGGCGTAATAAAATCCATTCAAGACATCATGCGCAAGGATGTCGGCGTTGATGGTGATGCACAGAGAATAAGCCAGTTGGTCTGGATGTTTTTCCTCAAAATTTATGATGACCGCGAGGATGAACTGGAACTGGTTGACGATGATTTCGAGTCACCATTGCCCAACCACTTGCGCTGGCGAAATTGGGCTGCTGACAAGGAAGGAATGACCGGCGATGAGCTTCTTGATTTTATTAATCTTCAGCTGTTCCCCAAACTTAAAGGTGATCTGCCGACAATAGGTTTAGTTGGCAAACGAGCAAAAACTATCCGCGACGTTTTTGAAGACACGTACAACTATATGAAGTCCGGCACACTGATGCGGCAAGTGATCAACAAGATCAATGAAATCGATTTCAACAACACCGATGATCGACACACCTTTGGCGCGATCTATGAGCAAATTCTCAAGGACTTGCAAAGTGCGGGCAATGCTGGTGAATTTTATACGCCGCGAGCTGTCACCAGATTTATAATCGATCGACTTGCGCCAAAGCTGGATGAGGTTGTTTTTGATCCGGCCTGCGGAACAGGAGGTTTTCTAACCTGCGCTATTGATCATAAGCGCAAATTTGTGAAGTCGCCAAGCGACGAAGAAATACTGCGTAATACAATAAGGGGGGTAGAAAAAAAAGCTCTTCCGCACATGTTGTGCATCACCAACATGATATTGCATGGCATTGATATACCCAGCCATATCCGACACGGCAACACACTGGAAAAAGCGTACCGTGATTATGGCGAGAAAGACCGAGTACCCGTTATTGCAACCAACCCTCCTTTTGGCGGAATGGAGCAAGACGGGATTGAAAATAATTTTCCCGCTAGTTTGCGAACGCGTGAAACTGCCGACTTATTTGTGGCTCTCATCATTAAGTTGCTCAAAAACAATGGTCGTGCCGCAGTCGTCCTGCCCGATGGTTTTCTCTTTGGCGAAGGCGTCAAATCCACGCTGAAACAAAGCCTGATTAAAGAATGCAATTTGCACACTATCGTCCGTCTGCCGAACGGAGTGTTCGCACCCTATACAGGCATTAAGACCAACATACTGTTCTTCACCAAGGGCACGCCGACTAAGAATGTCTGGTTCTATGAACATCTCTATCCCGATGGCGTGACCAGCTATAATAAAACCAAGCCGATGCGTTTTGAGGAGTTTCAGGCGGAGCGCGATTGGTGGGGGGATGAGGCCGATGGCTTTCGCGCGCGCAAGGAAATGCCGCAGGCATGGAAGATCAGCGCGGAGGACGTAGCCGAGCGCGGCTATAACCTCGATATGAAGAATCCGCACGTAGCTGAGACGGAAGAACTGGACCCAGACAAGCTATTGAAGGCTTATACGGATCAGCAAGGCAAAATTCAATCGATTCGCGATTCATTGAAAGACATATTGGCAGAAGCACTGGGGAAAGGTGTATGAACGACATTACAGCGCTTGTTGCTGATAACATCAATATCTGGACAGGCGCTATCAAGCGCAAAAATACCACCGGGCGCGGATCATCCAAAAAAATTAACCTCTATGGAATTGATCGGCTACGCGCACTTATTCTAGATCTAGCCATGCTTGGGAAATTGGTGCAGCAAGATGCGGGCGATGAGCCTGCGTCAGAACTTCTGGTTCATGCCCGAAAAGCTCAAGCTGAGGCGATTGAATCCAACCAGATGAGAAGACCGAAGTCGTTAGATGAGCCCGTAGTACCGCTCGGCGGAGTAACTCTTCCTAATCGGTGGGAATGGGCAAGGCTTATAGATGTCGCAATAATAAATCCAAAAAATAGTATCAGAGACGATGTGGAAGCTTCGTTTATCCCGATGCCTCTCATATCGAATGGTACTGACGGCGCTCATGATTTCGAGACTAGAAACTGGGGCGATATTAAAAAAGGATATACTCATTTTGCTGATGGCGACGTGGCTCTGGCTAAGATCACACCATGCTTTGAAAATGGCAAAGCAGCGCTTTTCGTTGGGCTCATCAACGGCGTAGGTTCAGGCACCACTGAACTACATGTTGCCCGGCCACTGATAGATGGCATTAATCGACGATTTTTACTGCTGACTATGAAAACCCCTCGTTTCCTTTCAGAGGGTGAAGCAAATATGACCGGGACGGCAGGCCAAAAACGCGTACCGCGTAGCTACTTTGAGTTGAGAGCCTTTGCTCTGCCACCGCTCGCCGAACAACAGCGCATTGTCGCTAAAGTCGATGAGCTGATGACACTGTGCGATGCATTGGAGCGGGAGAGCGAGGGCGCGATGGCGGCGCATCAGACGCTGGTCGAGACCATCCTCGCTACCCTGATCAACAGCGTGGATGCTGCCGACCTCGCCAAAAACTGGGCACGTCTGGAAAGCCATTTCGACACCCTCTTCACCACCGAAACCAGCATCGAAGCCCTAAAACAAACTATCCTAGACCTCGCCGTACGCGGTAAGCTTTTGGCACAGACCGATCCCACCGGATGGGTGTCGGCTCCATTAAGTAAGATAATTGGTCCAATGGACTCGGGATGGAGTCCGGCCTGTCTTGCATTCCCTGCTATTGCGGAGGAAACTTGGGGGGTTCTAAAAACTACTGCAGTGCAGCGCCTCAAATACCTACCAGAACAGAATAAAGAACTTCCTGAAAAACTAAAACCGCGCCTAAACGCGGAGTGCCGAGCTGGCGATATTCTTATCACTCGAGCTGGCCCAACCAATCGAGTAGGTATCTGTTGCTATGTATCGGCGACTCGTCCTCGCCTTATGATCTCGGACAAAATAATCCGTTTCCGCCCCGCATCGGATGAGATTGATGGAGCCTATCTTGCCTTAGCTCTATCGGTTGGTCCTGCGGCTGAACAAATTGAAAAAGCAAAATCAGGTATGGCTGCGAGCCAAGTGAATATATCTCAAACTAAGTTAAGTAATATTGAAGTTGCGATACCGCCCCTCCCCGAGCAACACCGCATCATCGCCAAGGTTGATGCTCTGATGGCACACTGTGACCAGCTAAAATCCCACCTTGCCAATGCCGCCCAAACCCAACGCGACCTCGCCGACGCCATCACCGAACAGGTAGCTGCGTGAGGATGCGATATGGCGAGTAATCCAGACCGGCCTAAGATCTGGTGCGACGAAGATTCGCATCGGAAATATGAAGATTATGCAGACTTCAACGAGTGGTTTGATGGCGATGATGGGACCAGCCTTCGCAAAGATCTAGATTACTATCTGGTCGCGAAACCTAGCAAAGCATTTTTTGCAGGCGATCGCGAAGCCTATGATCAGGCTCTTGGCGAATATTGGATTGAACAACGGAACGAATGGCTAGGCTCAGAACATCTATCGCAGATTTGCGGTGACGAACATTGGTCACAGCGAAACGCGCAGCGCTTTGATCAACTTTGCGCGCGAATTGAAAATGGCGATGTAGTCCCGTTCATAGGTGCAGGCATTTCCCAGCCCGGTGGCTTTCCGACTTGGAAGACGCACTTGCGTGATCAATGGCGAACGGCAGGGTTAGCGCAACCAGAAGTAGAAGATTTGCTTTCAAATGGACAATATGAAACCATAGTCGATCGAATAGAGAATGAAGGAGGGCGCGACGTCTTTCACCAGGAATTACGCGATGCATTTGACCGCAATGGTGAGATACCACCAACCCTGTATCTTACCTCAGAGCTGTTTCGAGATACGGTTATAACGACGAACTATGACCGCTTGATTGAGCAATCATATGATATTGGCGATAACGCCATAGTTCAGATGCTTGTTCCGGCTGAAATATTGACGCCGCCAGATGCAGACAAAACGACAGTTATAAAACTTCACGGTGACATACGAACGCCCGCTGGATGCATATTAAGCAAGAACCAATATGATCAGGCCTACGGCGATGATAAAATCGATCTTTCGCTGCCTATCCCGCAAGGGTTGGATTACTACTTTCGTAACAGCAGCCTTTTGTTCTTAGGATGCAGCCTGAACCAAGATCGAACCACGCACGTTTTTGAAGCCATCAAAGCTGCGGCTAACGATGATGGCATCAACCTGCCGCAGCATTTTTCGATTGAACAATGCCCAACAGATCAAGAGCAAATGGCAGCACGAAATGCGGAACTACTTGGACTGGGGATTACCCCAATTTGGTTTGAGCAGGGTTGCTTTGACTATATCGAAGGGATTTTGCGCCTCATTCGAAATGAACTGCGACATCGGAAGGCGTAGATAGGATCAAGTATGAAAAACGCACAGAAGCCTGACCATATAAGCCTGAACACTCTAATATCACGTCTGAAAGAAGGCCGCTTTGTTATTCCCGATTTTCAAAGAGACTTCGAATGGGGACCGTGGGATATTCGAGATCTAATCCGTTCGATTTTTCTCGATTATTACATTGGCAGTTTGTTGCTATGGAAAGGCAAGTCCGATAATTTCAAGGCGTTGTCTTGCGAACATGTACGGGGTTTTGAAGGCATACAAAACGCTCCGTATGAATCTTGTGGTGAGCCAGAGCATATCGTTCTCGATGGCCAACAAAGACTAACGGCTCTCTATTATGCTCTTTTTATGCCGGAAATTCCACTTCCAAAACGCGCCAATCGAGCAGTTTACTTTGTCCGCATCGATCGCTTCATGGCCGAAGAGTATGATGGTGCATTTCACTATGAGTGGCTTAACAAAAAATATAAAAAAATATTAGCAAATCCCGAGCTTCAGTATGCAGGACATATTTTTCCGCTTTCAATACTCAGCGCGGGAGGACGAGCTACATTACTCTGGATTCAAGGCTATGAAGCCTATTGGAAAACGAAAGTCGAAGTGGCGGAAGAATCCGGTAAAGAAAATGCAGCTCAAATTGGACGAATGCATATTGAAAATGGAAGCCAGTTTGATAGCTTCGTGGAGGAACTTACAGGGCAATATCAGATTTCATTCGTTGAACTCGACAGAGATATAGGCCTCGATAAAGTCTGCGACATATTCACTCAGATTAATAGCAAGGGCGTCGCGCTCGATGTATTCGATCTAATCAACGCCATGTTGAAACCTCGCCATATCCAATTAAAGCATATGTGGCGCGAAGCTTCCAGAAAATTGGAATTTGTCGAAAGCGGCAAAATGAATGTTTACGTATTGCAGGTTATGTCGATACTGTGCCAGGCTTATTGCTCACCTAAGTATCTTTATTTCTTGTTGCCGGGTCAGGAAAAGCCAGTCCGTGATCATGATGGTACTCGGCGAGACGAAATCTTAATTCCTGACAAGGTCGATTTTACAAAACGTTGGAACGAGGCTGTAGATGCTCTGGAAGATGCCGTCGAGCATCTACAACATCCACAAGAGTTTGGCGTAATCTCTTCGAAATACATACCTTATGTTTCGATCCTTCCAGCTTTTGCTGCATTGCAAGCCGCCGCCAAAAAGTGCCCATCAGAAATCAGACTGTCGGCGCAGCGAAAAATCCGTCATTGGTACTGGGCTTCAATATTTCTCAACAGATATTCCGGTTCGGTCGCATCAACCAGTGCTCGTGATTTTATTGCAATGACCAAGTGGTATGAGGATGAAAATGCAGAGCCAGAACTGATATTTGAATTCAAGCACAGATTCAGAAATATCGACCTTCGCCGTGAGATCCGGCGAGGCTCATCGATTTACAACGGTATCTTCAATCTACTGATTATTCAGGGTGCAAGGGATTGGATTACAGGTAACGTCGCTAAAAAGGGAGACTTAGACGATCATCATATTGTGCCACAGAGCTGGGGTCAGGCGCATCTCAAAAAGGGCGCTGTCGACACGATCCTTAACCGAACACCGCTTACTGCAGATACAAATCGTGCAGTTATAAATGATCGGCTGCCAAACGAGTATCTCCCCGAATGGATCTCTAAGAATGGGGAAGATTCGGTCCGCGCTACCTTAGAAAGCCATTTCATTTCTCCTCTTGCGTTCGATATTTTGCTCAGACCCAAATTCTCTGTTGAGGACTATGATGCATTCATCGCAGAGCGAAATAGGACGATAGTTGCTGCAATGGAGGCTTTGTTGATCAAAGAGCGACTAGACCTTGCCGCCAATCTCAGATCATTGGATGCGGATATTGAGCTGGTAGAACTGAGTATTCGCTCTAAGGTGGCGGTCCTATTGAAGAACGAATGGGAGAGAATCCCCGAACATGTGAAGCAAAAAGTGGATGCACGTATTTCTAGTACCGCACGCAAAAATGCTGCATTCGATCTCGATAGATATCAAAGTCTTATTGCAAAGTTGGAATTTTTCGACCTGCGTGAATTGCAGGACGTAATAACATCAAAAGTAATATGGCCGGATTTTCAAACAATGTTTGGAGCGAAAGAAGCTTTGATAACAAAGTTCGATCAGTTAGCGGAATTGCGAAATAGCATTCGTCATAGCCGGGTGGCTGATGAAATCACTACAAAAGAGGGTGAGGCTGCGATCTTATGGTTCACAAGAATATGCAGCCCTCCGACAACCCAGACATGACAGTTTACCACTTTTGGCATGAGTAATCAGGGGCAGGCTATTCGTTTATTCCGATTTTTTGTGCGGTCCGGGGCCTGAGTGACACTGAACATCACTCATTATTGCCTCAACATTGTGGTCATTTTTCAAGTAAGTGGCGAAATGCAGGTTCAATATAACCGCTTTCTAGTTTGCGACCAATATCTTTGCGAGTTCCACTCTGGAGTAAAAATCCACACAAGAGCTCTGGAGGTATGCCGTGCCTTTTCGCGTATTTCAGTTCTCTGGTCATCATCCATCTCTCAGAACGAGATATTACGTCATCTTCTTCATAAACGCACATAAATAATGCATGAAACACTCCAGGTGAAAAGTCAGTACGAGTTGTTGGTTTTAATCTCATCTTGTCGATCAGATCTTTCGGATAAAAAGTAGTTGGCTGGTTTTTCTGTATAGCTAGGCCCAGGGCATAAATTTCTCGTCGTAAGAAATTTTTTGCATTTTCATTTTTAGTAGGTGAAAATTCGGACAATCCAGAGTGACTGCGTAAGCGATTAGCAAATTCGCTCCAAATCGACAGCACTATATTGACCATTTCCTTTTGTGTAAGCGGTCTTTTGCAATCTTGCTTATACAACCTAATATATGCCTGCTTTCCTCTTGGCAAAACAATTATCCTTCTATTTTGTGGTCGGTTTTATGTCGCTCCATAGGAACGACATAAATGTCTTGCGCTTTCTAGAATATCCAAATTTTTACAAAAGTCTAATCTGTTGAGCAGGCAATCGAGAAGACTTGATGGCCACGCATGACCAATAACTAAATGCCATCATAGATGGCGAATTAAACGGTCACAAATTGGCAGGCTTCCCATCCAAAATTCCACGATTTTGGCATCGGAGAAGTTTTGCCTAAACAATGGAGCTGAAAATGACTAACCAACAAATACTCACATACCCGATATATCTAAATATGCGAGAGGTCCGCTTCTTGCTCGGAATGGGTAACACATACATTTATAACAAAATAAAATCTGGTGAGTTGCAAAAAGTGAAGTTTGGCAGGGCAACGAGGATAACGTTTGTAAGTGTCATTAAGTTCGCAGCCAAATCTTTCAAAGCAGAAATTTACAATGAAAACTCTGACCAAGTCATCGGCATGGATGAAGGTGTTGAGTTGCAACATTTGGCCGAGCTACTGATGATAAAGCTTTGTAATACATACAGCACTCACCAGACTGATCAAATTACCAGTGAAAAACAGATGTCAATCGACATTGTAGGTCAAAAAACCTGTGAACCTTGCGAAAATAAAATTGCGGGAGAATTTTCATGAATGCGGTCGGAAAGAAGAAAAAAACTGCATCCCAAAAGGCGCAGCTGGCGAAAACTGGGTTTGCCCATTTAATCAAGACCTATGCAAAAAAGCACAAGCTTGGCCAAGCAGATCGAAATATCTTCAACGATATTTTAGGTCGTGGCAGATTGACGAATGCCATGTTGGCGTCAGATTTGAAATTAAGGTGCCGGGCGACAAAGATTTTATCAAAATTATTGATAGAATTGCATTTACAGAAACCCGATCTGAATTTCTATCTACTAACTTTCACGAATGATTTCGCGAACACGTCAGACCGAAGACCAATAATCGAAATCAGTAAAATGCATCGGTCAATTGATCCGGTTTTGCGCAAACTTAAGCTCGATAGCTTAAGTGTCTTAGAAATTCAGGGCGTGGGTAACTATCCACGTAAAGGTAAGGGCCGACTGCTAATGTTGCATGGTCACGCAATTGCCTGGACTGAGCGTTCTCTGGATTGTGACGATATCATGAATGACCTGAACTCAAGTCCGTCTTGGGTCAACTCGTTTGACGCCAAACCCATTGATGTAAGGCTAGTTACACCCACGAAAGATGATCTTGCTTACATTTCGTACTATATTTTCAAACCACCATTTGAAGTAAAAATGGTCGAAAACAGGAAGAGCGGACTTAAGTTAAAATCCACAACTAAAGGCTATCAACCTGAGTTTGCGGTGCGCATATTAGAATGCCTTTCGCAGCTAGAGCTAAAGGCGCTTGTTCGCTCTTCTAATGATGGGGGAGGCATCCGAAGTGAATGGTGTAGGCGTCTCACTTATCGGCATCGAAGCCGAACACAATGGACTGATGACAAAGCCGATCATGCCGCGATGGATCAGTTCTGGGACAGAATTCGAACGAAAAAGAGGCGCGTGAATTACCATCCTTATGAAATACGACGCTAAGCTCTGACTACCGCAATGAATTACAAACATAAGGGCCTCGAAACCTAGTTCGTCAAGTTTCGAGGCCCTTAGTCAAGCGGAAAGGCTGGTTATTTCATTTCATTAAAATTTGTATCAAGCCAATTTGCGCGGTCTGCTGTCTCGCCTAAAATGCATTGAACTTCAAGCAATCTGTCCAATGTGCCAGGATATTCCGTATCGACAAATTCACCGCATTTCTTGTCACGCTCGGCTATCCATGATCGCTGCAAGTCACGCAATTTCACTTTCTGTGGCGAAGTGGCCTTTGCCATAGCTTTGCGGTACTCATCGTTTAGCCGCTTATCCTGTTTTAGGAGCTCTTGGCTGGCACACTCCATCATTGCGCTATCAACACCAGCAGCAGCATCTCCAGCGTCCATACAGTCCATATAGGAGGCAGAATAATCGGATGAGTTATCGTGGTCAGGTTCTGCAATCTGAGTCGCTTCACTCTCAATTTCGGTGATTGATCGAGCATCTTTTTCAAGGCGTTCGCGGAAGTCCTTATGCCAACTGATCTGCACACTGTTCTGATCGCTGCCTACAAGCCAAACTGCTTCGCCGAAAGCCATTCCCGAGGGCGGAACTGGAACGTCCGACAAGTCCAGATCTAAATCTGGTTCATAGTCGATCCGGCTTCGATATTTATTGATCGTACCCGTTGGGTCAAAGCCAATCTTGATGGGAAGAGCATCAGTTTCATTTAACCCGGCTACTTCGGCCATTTTTTCTAGGTCAGCGCGTGGTATGCATGTTACGCTTTGGGCAGAATAGACTTCGGTTTCTGCGCCGTGGCTATCGGCAACTGGAGTGATTAGCTCAATAGTACCGCCTTTTTTGTCAGCACCTAGATTGAGGCCGATTATATCTGCCGGACAATCTACATTAGTGGTTCTGGCTGCGATATTCGGCTCGGCATTTTCATCATCTGAACCGATAATGGTTACAAGGTATAGTGCGATACCAATCGCTACACAAACTCCTGTGAATATGAAGCCGGCTTTGATGTGAGATTTCTCAATGGACATTTTTTTATTCCCCGTATGTTTTTGACCTGATGGTGTCATTCATGTTCCGCAGCTCAGCAACAATTTCGCAATGCCGGTCGTGAATTGAAATGATGGTTGCAGTCGCCCCTAAGGCCATGATCTGTGCAACCAATAGCGCGGCCGCAAAGAGGAAAAAGTAACTACCAAATGGCAACTCGGTGGTGTTGGCCGTTGCGATGTGCAGCGAGACAAACACGATCGTGATGATTGTCAGGCCGATGCCGGCCAAGATCACGTATCTAAAAAAATCGACAATAAACCTCATAATGAAACTCCCTGTTATTTTGTTGAAGTAGTAAAATCCTAAAATGGGATAATCCGATATCAGGATTAATAAAACTCGAAGCAAGAAGAAAGAGCTTTGAGTTGAAAACATTACGGACGCCTGCACATAATGCTTTGGTTGCG
Organism: uncultured Sphingomonadaceae bacterium; assembly: GCA_947497085.1. Taxonomy (GTDB): domain Bacteria; phylum Pseudomonadota; class Alphaproteobacteria; order Sphingomonadales; family Sphingomonadaceae; genus Alg239-R122. The sequence continues at coordinate 922,589 of CANMFE010000001.1, read as the reverse complement.
AAGCTAAAGTCGGCTCGCATTGATGCAGAATTGACGCAGCAGGGTCTAGCCGATTTATTGGATGTGCCGCAGTCATGGGTCGCCAAAATCGAGTTGCGCGAACGACGGATCGATGTGATCGAATTTGTACAATGGCTGGAAGCTTGCGATGCCCTCGGTCATGCTCAGTCCGTCATCACTGACATTGCCAAACTGTAAATGACCTCAACCGTTTTTCGGGTTTGAGCATATAGCGCAGGTTGCACTATTTATCTTCTGTCGGTCTAGAGGGACGAGAATGAATAATACCGTCTGCGCAGGCTCTCCATAATATCATGTCAACGGTCGCTGCTCTGTAGCCAGTCTCTGCAGCCAACCTTTGGCATAACTCCTGCGAATTTGTATTTTCTGCCTCAGCAAGGCGGATCATGTGAACATCAGGCTTAGCTACATCGGCGCCGAAGTTTTTGGCGAGATGAAATTTGGTGATTGAACCAATCCAAGGCAATGATGCACAAAATTCTATCGGATCGCTCGACCGTTTATACTGTCCAAACAGGTAGAGCCTGCGCCTCCATATATCATCAATGGCAGCAGATTTTCCAGGGTGGCCAAAAACCGTCTTCGCGGATTGCCCATTTTCCAATGCTGTCATGCACCGATCAAAAATGCCAATTGCGACGCTGTTCTTCATCCCAGAGTTACAGATTACATATATAGCTTCCTTGGCAAACTGTTTAGCACTCGAAGGGGGCTGGATATTTTCAGACCAATCAATGGCATCTGCATATCCAGCCTCACAGACGGCCTGAGTAATCTGCAGGAACTGCGCTTTGCTTATAGGATGCTCTAACGTGATGAGCGGCGGCTTCCGGGCCATCAATATTCGCTCGCTAGAAATACCGTCAGTACGCGGCTTGTAACGTCTGGATCTGAGGGGTCTGGCGAACCAAACTGCATCAATTTGTCATAATAGTCGATTTTCCAAAAAACTTTGTGGCCGTCGAAGGTGAGCGAGCCAAAATCATGCTCACGATATGGATCATTGCCTTGGGTGAAATCATCAAATTCAGCTACAGCCCTTAAGATGAGCGGAGCGATGCCAGCTTTCAAATCGCATATACCGCGCGTGATGAAAAGCTGCCCGCCTTTGCCTTCACACCTCAGCTGATCGTTCAGTGTGCGGATAATTTTCATGCGCTGTGCCTCTGCATTTTGGACACAACTTTCCTGTTCTTGGTTATGCATAGCCTCATTCCTTTCAATAATTTGTGTGAGAAGCGGGTTGGTTTAGAGCAAGCTGATTAGTTTGCGCTGGGCGTCCCTATCGCCTTCAATATATCGTTCAGTTGTTGTCAGAGCCCTGTGTCCAGCAAGTTCTTGAACATCGCGCAATGATCCGCCTGCTTTGCCAATGACCCGGGCTGAGCGAGTAATAAATGTTCTTCGGCCGCTGTGCGAAGAGCAGCCAAAAAGACTAAGCTGAGCATAAACATCATGAAACCAATTAACGATGCTTCTGGGTGTCATAGCTGCACCGCGTTCGGACATTATAACTGGTCCGTCCTGTGGGTGTCCCATGGATCGATGGTAAGCTGCAATCGCGCGTTTCAAATCTGAATGTGCGGGAATATGTCTGCCGTTGCCATACTTGGCGATGTGCTTTGAAATTCTAATTTGATCTCCGATACGGCCGTTGCTTTTCAGGATCATCGGCCATCGCAAACCGGAAATCTCGCAAGCACGCAGACCTGCCTTAAAGCTGAGCATGATTATGACTGCATTTCGATAGTGGTGGCGCTGAGTAGTAGTGTGCTTTAGCAAACGGCGCACGTCTCCTGCCTCCAGCACCCGAGCGGGTTGCCTTTCCATTATAGTTCCTTACTGTTTGTGGTGATGTGCTAGTCAACACTAGCATATTTATTAAGTAGCAAAATGAAATGTAAAAGTCAATAAAGTCTTATTTTCAATGCTTTGAGGCACTCGAACCATTGCAGTAGTTAGATTTTCTGGGGCCCATTGTTGGGGCTAAAAACGTGAAACACTATTTTTAATCATGTGAAACAAGGAGATAATAAGGCACTTCGAGTCCTCTTCTGGCACCATTCTCTTGAATTTATGTCGCATCTGGATTTCATGGTGCAGAAATATTCGCCCGGGCGGTTTCCGTTTTTTTGCGTTTTGGGCTAGTATATCCCTATCGGCAGGGCATGCCTGATTTCAGGGTGTTTCGTGCAGGCGGATATTGGGGGCGCTGTGTCAAAAAATATTGTCATCTGTCTGGACGGAACGGGCAACCAGATTGAAGAGAATATCTCCAATGTGCTGAAGCTGTATCGGGCGGTTGATAAAAGTGCGGAGCAGCTCGTCTTTTATGACCAGGGCGTGGGAACGTTGGGCCGTATCTACACCTGGGGCTGGCTGAAACAGAAGCTGAAAAACGGGCTGGGCCTCGCTTTTGGCCTGGGCCTGGATAGCAATGTGCTCAAGGCCTATGAGTTTATTGTCCAGAATTATGAGGACTATGACAATATCTATATCTTTGGTTTCAGCCGGGGCGCGCATACAGCCCGCGTGCTGGCGGGGATGATATATGAAGTGGGTATATTGCGCGCACACCAGATACATTTGAGCGGTGCGGCGCTGACTGCGTATAAACAAGCACCAAGGGCGCGCCATGACACCGGCGAAGCAGTGGGCGAGGATGTATATGAAGGCGAAGGTGCAAATTTCCGCCGCGTGGCCCAGACACGCACGGCGGCAGTCCGCTTTTTGGGCCTTTGGGATACGGTCAGCTCCGTTTTCGTACCCAATGTGAAAAGATATTTTCCGCCCGTCATGCGCGAGGACCTGCCCCATACCAAATATAATCCGGCGGTGCGTATATTCCGGCAGGCGGCATCAATTGACGAGCGGCGTCGGATGTTCCGGCTCGACGGATGGAAGGATGGGCAGCCTTTCAAGCCGAATATCCATTCACAGGGAGCGCCAGATGCACAGGACGCGCGGCAAGTCTGGTTCGTGGGATATCATAGCGATGTGGGCGGCGGCCATAGACGCGCCGATAGCGGCATTTCCCAATTCCCGCTAATCTGGATGATCGGTGAAGCGGAAAAGGCGGGACTCAGGGTATTTGGCCGCATGGCGCGCTATGTGAGTGGTGCGGAGCCCTATAGCGATACCACGCGCTACCTGTATCCAAAGCCTGATCCGGCGGGAAAACTGCATCCCTCACTCAGAGGGTTTTGGAGGTTGTTCGAATATATTCCCAAACGTAACAGCCGCAGTGAATGGCCGGAACGCAGGAACAGGCGGGGCATGTATCTGCCGCTTGGCGAACGCCGCTATATCGCACCGGATGCCAGCATTCATTCCAGTGTCTATGACAGGATGAAATTATGCCCGGACTATAATCCGTCCAACCTTCCGCCCAAAACCGGCGTGACCGGCAATGTTGCTCTTGGGTTGGAAAAGGATAGCTGATAGTGCGGAAATGCAGCGCCCAAACGGAGAGACATGCATGACCAGATTCGCCCCTTTCATCCTTGCAATATCAACCCTTTTTCTGCCGCTCACGGCCTGTACAGACGGTTCCCAGCAACCTGTTGCGGCTGTTTCGGCGGCGACGGCGGATACTCCTGCCAAAGCGAAAAATGTCATCTTGTTTATCGGCGACGGCATGGGCATTTCAACCGTGACAGCCGCGCGCATCTATGAAGGGCAGCAGCGCGGGGAAACCGGTGAGGAAAATTATCTGTCATTCGAACGCTTTCCCAATGTCGCCCTCGTTAAAACCTATAATACAAACCAGCAGGTACCCGATAGCGCGGGTACGGCAACGGCAATGAATACCGGCGTAAAAACACGCGCGGGGGTTATCGGTACGGGGCCGATATCCAGGCGCGGTGATTGTGCCGCTTCACAGAACGAAAAATTGCCAGCACTTGCGGGACAGGCAAAAGCGCGGGGCCTTGCGGTGGGCATTGTCAGCACGGCGCGGCTTACGCATGCTACACCTGCCGCCGTATATGCGCACAGCCCTGAGCGGGAATGGGAAGCGGACAGCAACATGCCTGAAACTGCACTAGCACAAGGATGCCGCGATATTGCAGTGCAGCTTTTGGAATTCCCCTTTGATGTCGCACTTGGCGGGGGACGGCGGAATTTCCTGGGCCAGGCTGAAGGCGGGCGGCGCAATGCGGACTCGGCCAATCTGGGGCAGCAATGGGTGGCGCGCACGGGTGGCAGCTATGTTGAGGACATGCGCGCAATGAATGCCGCAGCGATGGATAAGCCGGTGCTTGGCCTGTTTTCGTCAAGCCATATGACCTATATGCTTGACCGTGCCAGCGGCAGCGGCGAACCCACGCTGACTGATATGACTGCGGCGGCGCTGCAGCGTGTTTCGCGCGATGAGGATGGTTATTTCCTGATGGTCGAAGGCGGACGCATCGACCATGGACATCATGACGGAAAAGCGGGTTATGCGCTTGAGGAAACACGCGAGTTTGCACGGGCAGTGGCCTATGCTGCGGCAAATACCGATCCGGAAGAGACGCTGATACTGGTCACAGCGGATCATAGCCATGTGTTTACAATCGCCGGTTATCCGACACGCGGGAACCCTATACTTGGACTTGCGATGGGCAATGATGACAGCGGCGAACCGACAGGTGAGCCAGTCTTGGCCGCAGACAAACTACCTTACACCACGCTCGGCTATGCAAATGGTCCGGGGGCGATAAATGGCAAGCGCACCATGCCCGAAACCGGGCCAAAGGCAAAGCAGCAGGCAGCCATTCCCGGCCCCTATGAAACGCATGGCGGCGAAGATGTGGCGCTTTACGCAAAAGGCCCTGGTGCGACAAAAGCCCGAGGCGTTATTGAACAGAATTACATCTATAACATCATGCGCGCGGCATTGGGCTGGACTGACTGACGCTATAGCGACTTATTTGGCTATGCTGCACGATAGCAGTGTTTGCTTTGATTATGCAGACAATGATCACATTCAAGCATCTTTTTGCCTAGATGACAGTTCATGAACGGGTTGTTTTATATTTTCATCATAGTGTTGATAACGTTATGGTAAGCCTTGATTGTTCATCGCAATTTGTTAATGCGTTTGCACGCATTTATCTAATGGAGTGTATTTGATTTCGCCATATCTCAAGAGTCGCGCTGGTGCCATGCCACGCAAATTAATTGCTGATGCTTTCCATTTTCGAAAGCTGAGCATTGAAAATGGTGAGAATAATTCTAAAAGGATTTTTTCGATAGCTTGGACCCCGGCTTATGGTCCTTGCGCGCTTATTGACGCACATAAGAAGTAAGGAAGGCTCGTGCCAATTTCAAAAGATAATCTCGCCATTGGTGTTATAGGTCTGGGCTATGTCGGTTTGCCGGTTGCTCACGCATTCGCAAAGAAGTTTAATGTTATAGGTTTCGATGTCGATGGTCGGCGGGTTGATGAGCTCAAAAAAGGAAACGACTGGACTGGCGAAATTTCAGCTGCCGATCTCGGCAAGTCTCCTTTGAAATATACTTCTGACATCTCGCAATTACATGACTGCAACTTTATTGTTGTGGCTGTGCCAACGCCGGTTGATGAAAATCGGGCGCCAGATTTCACGCTCTTGAAGCGTGCGTGTGACACAATCGGCCCGATTGTAAAAAAAGACAGCATCATTGTGTTTGAATCAACTGTGTTTCCTGGCGCGACTGAGGAAATATGCGGCCCTGCCTTAGAGGCAAGTTCCGGACTGAAATGTGGCACGGACTTCAAGCTTGCCTATAGTCCCGAGCGCATCAATCCGGGGGATAAGCAGCACCCGCTGGAGAAAATTGTGAAAGTGGTTGCCGGGCAGGATGATGAAACGCTTGAAATGGTCTCGTTTGTCTATTCTGAGATTATTGAGGCGGGTGTATTCAGGGCAAAATCAATTAAGGTTGCTGAAGCTGCCAAGGTTTTGGAAAATACACAGAGGGACATCAATATTGCATTAATGAACGAGATGTCGAAAATTTGCGATCGGATTGGTATCCGAACTGCGGAAGTTTTAGAGGCTGCCGGAACCAAGTGGAACTTCCTTCCTTTTTCCCCGGGCCTTGTCGGGGGGCACTGCATCGGTGTTGACCCTTACTACCTTACCTCTAAGGCAGAACAACTGGGCTATCATCCGGAAGTAATTTTGGCCGGGCGGCGCATTAATGATGCTATGCCAGAATATGTTGCTACCAAAATTCTGAAACTTCTGGCGAGCTCTGAAAAATCTTTGAGAAAATCGCGTGTCGGCGTTTTAGGTATCACATTTAAGAAAAACGTCCCAGATATTCGCAATTCAAAAGTTGTGACTTTGATAGAGCAACTGAACAGTTTTGGAATTTCTGTAATGGTTTCTGATCCCATGGCTGATCCGGAAGAGACTATGCGCGAAAACGGTATAGAGCTTGTTCCAGAGAGTGATCTGAATAATCTGGATGTATTTTTACTTGCTGTGCCGCACGATAGTTTCGTTGTGGGGGTATATGATTTTATACGCCGTAATCTTAAGTCTGGCGGTATAATTGTAGATCTTCATTCCGTGCTGGATAGAGGTAAGTTGCCGGAAGCTAGCACATACTGGTCGCTTTAACCAAAAAGGACGCTCTAGCTGGTAGAATATAAATGCTGAAAATTTCTCCCGTTGGAACTTGCCGCATCCATACCCCTTTTCGAAGGGCTGAAATTAAATATGATTTCGAGCTTAGCAAGGGTGGGAACTATGGCTTCACACATACGAGCGCCGAAGCCCTGCAGCAGATTAAATTCATGCGGGGCGAGATCAACATTGAGGATATTAACCAAGAGCTGACTTTCAGGCCAAGTCTGTCCGATGATTACCTTGCCGAGGCGCACGGTTCACCGGATATCTATTTTATCGAAATTTCGTCTGCTAAGCACATCGCGATCGATGATAAGCCTGTCCAGATGAATTACGCCTATCGCTATTTTAGCGAATTTTTTGCCGATAAGGAAAGGGCGGTTAAATTCTGGAGCCTTTGCAAGCATGAAAAGCTTGATGAGCGAAACGAATGGCTTCTTACCGAGCCCAGTTTTGCTCGGTTGAACAAATCTGACCAATATCTGCTCGACAATATGAAAATGTCCTTTCTTGGTGAAAAGGAAATACGCGCCCATCTGGAGCAGATCACGGATATGGTGGGGTCTGAAAAAATAATACTGACAACTCATGTCAATGCGCTCAATCCAGATGGTCGTACTATCAAGGCGCGCAGTGCGCTTATCCGGCAGGTTGTAAATATTGCTCAGTCACTTAACTTGAAATGTTATGATCCCAGTATGCTAATGCATGAATTTGGGCAGGTTGATGCGATGGAGGATGATGGGCTTGACCTAACTCACTATACACCTGAATTTGCAGATTATCTGTTTAAAGACTGGGATGCTGAATTCTTTCACCTGGTGCCCGAAGGTTCTGCCGGCGCTTCCGGAGTGGATATGCACAACATCAAACCGCTCAGAATGCTGAAGCGGATGATTTCGGCAGGCGATATCATTGCGCCTTCGAAGGAATTGCATAGAGCGTTGGGTCTGGATGAGAGTCTTCATGACTATCGCAGGTTGCTTTGCCGCTTACAAATTTTGCTTGGTGATCATGAGGGGGCGATTGCCAATATTCAAAAAATCCGTGAAACTGTTGGCACAAATGAGGAGGACGAGGAGATTTTGATGCATGCCTCTTATATGACAGGCAAATATGACCTTGCGTATGATATAGGCACGTCGCTCCTCTCAGATGAGGTTGAAAATGACCAAATACTGGAAATTTGTGCGATGTCTGCTTACGAGCGCGGGGATCCGCATTTGGCCCTGCCGCATTTACAGCGCATGTATTACAGGGGGGAAAATGTCGAGCAGGCGTCATCAAAAATTTTTAAGATCATGATTGAGACAGGTGATGACAAGGGAGTCGAGAAGTGGGCTGGAAAAGTGTTTGAGAATATGCCGCGACACGAGGAAAGTTTAGTGCTTCTATGGAATATGGCGGTTGAGGAGGGGGATACCGAGAGCTTAATTCAGTTGGCTGAAAATGCGCATATACTCTCAACCGAAGCAGCGTTGGATATGGCTAATAAGGCGACTGATGCGGGGCTACCTTCAATGGCCGGCTTGATGATATCCAACCTTGGTGAAGTAGTCGGTAAATCTGTACAGATCAGTGCGTGGGTTGATGAGCGCTCAGTTGTATGGCTTGAAAAAGGTCGGAACTATCTCGAAGATGGAGATATCGAGAAGGCGAGCGATTATATTCAGGGCAGTGTTATGTTGGATGGCAATGACCGCGAGGCCTTAAGGGCAAGCCGCTTGCTGGATCAGAAATTCAGGATCAAATCAAAAGAAGCATATAAAGAAAGGGATTTTGAAAGCATCATTCGGCTTGCGCAGGTTGCTCGCCGTAACAAACTGGAATTTTCTGGGCTTGATGCATTGGCTGGACGTGCTGCATTGGAACTGGGTGATTATAGCATGGCAGTATCCTATTTAAAGGCGGCTATTAACATGCCGGATGTGCCTGAGCGGCTTTATCGATTGCTTGTTAAGGCGGCTTTGAAAGCTGAAAGCTATGATCAGGCCCTTATGGCTTATAACAACCTTTTGTTGAGAGATGATATTGATGAGACCGCCAGGCTAGATTTAATTGAGCGCCGTGCGCGACTAAAGGGGCGTGCCATTATGCAAGCACGGGCCTATTTAGAACAGGATGAGTTTCGCAAGGCATGGGGTGTGTTGGAAGCTGCCTCATCCATCGATGATCCTGAAAATAAAATTGCAAATGAAAAAAGAAAAGTTCTCATCAAGATCCGAAACTTGTTACGAGCAAAAGATCCTGAGGACAATGAAGGCAAATATATGCTTGCGAAGTTAATGATTTCCCTCGACCAAAATGACCCCACAGGTTTAAAAGCGGCTGCGGTTAGCGCCATGCGCTTGCATAAGTTTGATGAAGCATTAGAACATTGGGAAAAATTGTTAAAGCAGGTCGATGATAATTCATCTATCAAAGCTAATATCGAAAAATGCAAAATTTACATTAACCGGAAACAAAAAGCCATACGGCCATAAAGCACAAGTAAAAGCAAAAAAATGCAATGAAAGTTTTGGAAAAAAATCTGGCAGACTCTCTAAGTAGTAAGCAGGCCTGCATGCTTTTCCTGAATGATCTTCTGTCAAAATCAGTGACTGTCCATGCGGCGCAGGAAAATTATCTTCTGGCCAAAAAAATTCCGGAAAAGTTTCTGAATGATGTTGATGTTGCTATTATAATTACGCAAATCCGAGAGGCTACCGGGTCTCATGATGGCTTGGCAGAAATATGGGCGGACCTTTTTGAGCAATCGCCGCAGAATCCGAACACAATAAAATATCATGTAAAGCATCTCCTGCGTTCCCGTCAGCAAGAAAAAGCACTGAAGATTGTTGATATTGCTTACCCGATTAAGGAAGCTGGTTTTGATCAGCTTTTTAGCCGTGCAGAGTTATTAGATGATGTGCAGGCATATGATGCAGGAGATGAGCTGTTCCGTAAGCTGATTGCCGACTATGAAACTGATAGGAACTTGCGCATAACCTACGCCAAAAGGCTTGCGGCAAGAGGGCTTCTCCTGAATGCATATTTATGTTTGGAGCCTGTTTGCCAAAAGTTTAAGCTTGGCAGCAAAGCATTGGCATTGTTCGAGGGTTTGAAACAAAAGGTGGAGTTGCTGTTGCAGCACCATGAGCCTGCCGATCTGACTGACCATGACTGCCGGATTGTGGCAATGCATATAGTCATTGAAAGTTTTGAGGACAGAAGCGTAGACCGTAAAAATGATGGTGACTGCGGTAAAATTGCTCTGATAACCGGTAGCCTGGGGCCTGGCGGTGCTGAGCGACAAATGTCAAGGCTCGCTGCATTGTTGGCAGCGCAAAACCGTGAAACATCAAATGATGCTAAGGTGGAAGTGATTGTGAAATCCTGCGCGCCAGTGCGTAATTGTGATTTCTTCCTCCCCTATTTACAGGAAAATGGGGTCGATGTCGCGCAGATATCAAGCATGAAGCCCATTTGGGCCAAGCGCCAGCCGAATATCCCTGAACACCTGCATACCCTTTTGGAGATGATGCCGCCCCAAGTACACTATGGCGTTACGCGTCTTGTGCCGCACCTAAAAGCAAAAAACTTTGATGTGATCAGTCTTTGGCAGGATGGAGCAGTTTTGTTTGGCGCAGTTGCGGCTTTGCTCAGCGGGGCGCGGAATATTCAATTGGTTTTTCGTGGCTTGCCTCCTAATATTCGTGGAGACAGGCAGCGTCCTGAATACCTACCCTTATATCGCGCCTTGGCCAAAGTGCCAGGTGTGCACTTTCTGACCAATAGTCAGATAACGGCAAGTGAATATGCAGCGTGGCTGCAACTACCTGTTAAACGCTTTGATGTTCTCTATAATGGTGTGCCGCCGCTCGATACCGCTGTAGATGCTGAAGATAAAGCTAAATGGCAGAAGTTTAAGGTTGAGACTGAGGGGGCTACTGAGACCATTGGCGGTGTTTTTCGGTATGAGCCAGATAAGCAGCCGCTGATATGGGTCAAGCTGGCTAAACAATACCTGAAGCAGTATCCAAAAGCACGATTTGTAAGTGTTGGAAATGGGCGCTTATTTGAAAAGGCACAGAAACTGGCGCAGGATCTTGGTATAGATAACCGCATATTATTTGTCGGCCATTCTCAATATGTTGGTTTTTGGTATGATAAAATGGATGTGAAAGTGCTGTTGTCACGCTATGAAGGTTTGCCCAATGTACTGATCGAAGCGCAGCATCTTGGAGTGCCTGTTGTGTCCACTCCCGCAGGAGGGGCGGTTGAATGCTTTATTGAGGATCAAACGGGTAAAATCCTTTCGAGCGCCCTGCATCCTGATCTAGTCGATGCCTGTAAGAAAATTAAAGCTCTTGTTGAGCTTTATCAAAATGATAATACGCTATCCCAAAAAGCCATGGCGCATGTTAGAGAGAGTTTTTCGGAAGAGGGGGCATTAGCTACGTTTTGTGAGATATCAAGCCGTTAGAGAATAAAGCGTCAGCATATGCATAGGAAAGTGACAACAATGAAATATCATGGCCTCTTGCTCTCAATAGTCCTTCTTGCGTTGGGGGGGTGTACTATCCCGCGCGGCGCGCCACTGGTGAGTGAGATATATAATGCTCGTATAGATGGCATACCTGTTGTACCGATTGCGTCATATGACGCGACTGAATTTACTGCAGCCGCTAAGACGACATTTCCGGACGAGCTGCTTTTTGCGCCACAGCTTCCTCTCGATCGGCTATCGGTTGGTGATAGACTGAAGGTCACTATTATTGAAAGCTCTGGCAATGGCGAATTCCCTGTCACTCTTGATAGCCCTTTAGTTGTCGACGAGGTTGCCGTGCAAGAGGATGGTTATGTGAACCTGCCTTACGCCAATAGAGTCCGGGCGGCCGGCAAGACGATTACATCGCTTGAGCAATCTGTTGAGGGAGCGTTGCGGCGTACATTATATGCACCACAGGTCAGTATCAGCAGAAATGCGGCGCCGTATAACTCTGTGACCATACAAGGCTCTGTTTCCAAGGGGGGCAGCTATATTGTCTCGCCTGAGCTCAGGAAACTGAGCGCGCTTCTGGCGGTGGCCAGCTTACAGAGCGAACCAGATATTAGCTATCGCGTGCAAGTGCGCAGGGGAGAGATTAACGGGCAGGTAAACCTTGCTGATCTTTATAGTGATCCACATTTGGATATTTCGCTATATCCGGGAGATTTGGTGACGGTTACGGGCAAAAGCGAATTCATGACCATATTGGGGGCGGTTGCACAAACCGGTCGTTATCCCATTGCTGGTTCGGGCTATTCCCTCATGGATGCATTGGCCACTGCACGGGGTCTGGATGATGTGAATGCTGACCCCAATGGTGTTTTTGTCTTCCGTACCCATGATAGCGATGGTGAGGAGCCTGCTAGACGGGTTATTTATCACCTTGATATTCGTGACCCTAGCCAAGTTTTTCTGGCTAGCAATTTTGCAATGCGTCCGAATGATGTGATTTATGTAAGTAACGCATCGTTTACGCAGACACGCAAGGCGCTGAGTGCGATTAGCGGTACCTTAGGGTTCGTTTCGCGCACAGCACAAACTGTTCAGTGACGCCTGTTATATATAACGGCACTGGTAGTTCCCAAACTGGCAAATTATACAAACGTGTCAGGGCTGTTATTTTTCGCGAGATACGCTCAAGATATACTGGAGACAAGCTAGGCTATTTATGGGCCTATATTGCTCCACTTGCTTGGATCGCCATCATTTATATCCTGTTTCAGCTATTGGGACGCAGCTCTCCTATTGATACAGATATTGCGAGTTTTATATTTTCGGGTATTATCCCATATCTTTCTGCGCGTTTCATCATAAACGCAGTCATGCGGGCGCGTATGGCATATCGTAATTTGATGACGTTGCCGTCCGTGACTGCGTTGACCGTCTATCTATCAGTTTTTATACTGGAGCTGTTTAACAGCATCCTTATTTATGCTGTTTTACTTTGCCTGAACTATATTGTGTTTGGTTTTTTTGAAATAGATGAGCCGATAGTGGCTATATGGGGCTTTCTTCTCGCTTGTGGCTCTGGCGGTGCGTTTGGTTTTCTGATTGTGAATTTGGCCCGTAAGAGCGAGATTTTTGCAAAAGCGACCCCGATATTCCTTCGTCCTTTATTCTATCTATCTGGTGTATTTTATACTGTGAATGAACTTCCTCCCAGTCTTGTTGGTTGGATATACTGGAATCCGCTTTTGCATGCGATTGAGATTCTCAGGGATGGATTGTTTGTGTCATATGATTCAAGAATGGGGACCGCACTTATTCCCATATCATTCATAATTGTGGCTACCCTTGCCGGATTATATCTGGGCCGTACATCGCACACAAATAGCGGTGGTGACACGCCTATCGAAATGGGGCTTGTATGATCGGATTTGTGAATTGCACCAAAAATTTCCAGTTTCGCGATGAAATAAAATGCATATTGGATGATTGTAATTTTACCTTCAAATCTACAGACAAGGTTTGCATCTTGGCACGCGGCGGCATGGGCAAAACAACCATTACCAGAATGCTTGCGGGGTTGGAAAGGCCAAGCAAGGGAACAGTATTGCGTAATGATGGCATATCCTGGCCATTAGGCTTTACGGGCGCATTTCATCCAGCCCTGACAGGAGAGCAAAATATTAAGACTATAGCAGATCTGTGCGACGTGGATGCCCGTTGGGCCGTCGCTTATGCAGCGCATTTTTCGGAACTGGGCACGGATTATTACCGGCCCATGGAGCAATATTCATCCGGAATGCGTGCGCAACTGGGTTTTGCCCTTAGCATGGCGATGCCGGCGCAAACCTATCTTGCTGATGATAAAATCGGTTCTGGAGAGGCTAATTTCCGGATGAAATGTGAGGCTGCACTGGAGAAGCGATTGGAAAATGCGGGCCTTTTCTATATTACCAGAGCGCCAAGGTTGGCTGAACGATATGGTGAAATATTCGGCGTTCTGGATAACGGTAAAATTGAACTGCATGATGATTTCGCAAGTGCTGTGAGCGCGTTTGAGCAGGCCCGGGACAACGACTTTGCGGACCTTGCTGACATTGCAGAGGGAATTGGCTCCAGCTAAACCTGAAAGACTCAGGCTAGCATGGCTAGGGATTTTGATATGGACAATGAAGAACGTATAGAAAAATGGCGTAAAGAACGCCGAGAAAAGGCCGAACAAAACAAACAGGAGCGATTACAGCGGGTTGCTGAATCTCGTGATGACAGGTCCCGGCAAGCAGTGGAAGAGCGAAAGAAAAAAGCTGCTGAAAAAGAGCAGAAGAATAGGGAGGTCGCTGAGGCGCACCTGCCATCTGATCAGGATATTGCATTGGAAATGGAGCAGGCTGAACTGCGTGATCGCGCTGCGCGCCGCCGCAATTTTAAGTTACTGGCAGTCTTTGGGTTATTGCCGATGGCATTTATTCTCATTTATTCGCTCTTCATTGCCGCGCCACTTTATGAAACAGATGCAACCTTCACGATTGATACAGTCCAGGATGGTGATCCCATGGCTGGTCCCGGACTCTTGGGTATTGGCGGAGCAGGCGGTTCGATGTCAGATGAATATAAAATACGTGAATATCTGCTTTCGCGTGAAGTTATGCGTATAATGGAAGAGAAGCATGGTTTTTTGGCACATTTCCACACAGGAACAGTCAATCCGCTATCGCGACCCGTGCGTATGCCGTTACTAGGCATGGATCAAATCGATTTTTATAAACGGCGCATCAAAATATCGGTTGATATGCAGCAGAGCCTCATGAAAATAACAGTGCAGGCGCGCACACCGGAAGACGCCGTGAAATATACCAATATATTGTTGCAATTGGGCAAGCAGAAAGTGTCTTCGATTTCCGCTATGTTGAACAAAGATCAATTAAGTGCGCTTTTGGAGGAGAAAACTCGCGTCGAGCAACAGCTTGACGAGGCAAATGCAAACGTTGCTCAAGTTCAACGAGCACGTGGTGATATCGATCCGATACAAACCACAACAGGCATTTATGAAATTATCAGCAGCCTTGAAGTGGAGCTTGCTGAACAGGAAAGCCAGAAGCGCGCGTTGCTCAGCAATGGTCTGACCAATAGCCCATTCCTGCCGCGCCTTAATGCTCGTATTTCCGCACTGAAAGCGCAAATCATGCAACAAAAAAGTCGTCTTGTTGGCGGGCGTCCACAATCCGTACAACGAGGCCTTGCTGCGTATGAAGAAGCTTTGGCAACCAAGAAAATCGCTGAGACAGAGCTGGAATCTATATTGCGTACAATTGAACAAGCAAGCCTGCGCAGTTTGCAGCAGCGTAAATATCTTATTATAGTGGCCAGCCCGGAAAAACCCACAAGTGCCAAAATATCCCGGCTTACATATCTTATCTTTTTATTGCTTGCCGGTTTTTTCCTGATCACCGCTTTTCGTGCGCTATCACGCAAAATTTAATGTATTTAAATGATTGATATTAAAGAAAAAATAAATAATATTATATCTGAATTTCAGTCGGGCTTCACCGAAAGCTTGGACGATATTACAGATCAAATGATTGCTGATGACGCAGTGCAGCAGCGTTTATATACGGAGGTGCTCACACCACTGCTTAAGGAGCGGGAGCACGCTTTGACAGACGCTTTGCTAGACAGAATGTTGCGGGTGCGGCCTGACGATCTTGGGTTGCTTCTGATAAAAGCGCGAGTAATGGCATTTCAAAAATCGGATAAGCTTATCTCGGTTCTTGATCAATTGGGTGGGATCAGTCCGCATGATCCACGCGTTGTAATCAGCCAGCTGCAGGGATATTTGCAGAACAACAAGTTACAAAAAGCAGCGCAGGTGGCGTTTGGCTACCCGCATTGGAAATATCTGCAGCCAAAGGCTGTATACCTTGCCCTCCTCGCGTTGATGCGCACGGACAATAGTGACGAAGCGCTAAAACTTGCCGAAAACTATGACGGTGAGCCCACGGCAGAAATAGCCGGCATGACGATCCAGCTTTTACGCCAGCATGGCAGTATCCTCGACAGTATAGCGCTGGGCGAGCGGCATCTGGCCAACGGTTTCGACAATGCGGAGGTCCATGCCCAGTTGGGATATTCGTACGAACGGAACCATGCTTACGACACAGCTCTTGCACATATTACAAAAAGCCTGGAGCATGAGCCACGCAATGGAAGGGTCCTGGCTACTGCGGGGCAGTTGCATCTTATGAAAGGGCACTATGAGCGTGCAGAACATGTTCTTGCAGACGCCTTGGAAGTTATGCCCGACAATATACAGACGCGGCTATTATATGCGCGTGCGCTCAAGGGGCAAAAAAAATATGATGCAGCGGCCAGCGAATTTTTAAGGGTTTCCGAGGCCGATCCAAAAAATAGCAAAACGGCGCGCTTCGCGGCGGCTGCGTTGAAACAGGCTGGGGATATTGATGGCGCGACCCGTATTTTTGATAAATTGATACTCGAGCGCGAAAGCAATCTGCCCAAAGATTTCAACGCGGGGCTGAAAGATTTATGGAACCAGATTGATACGGTTCGCCTCCCGCAGAAACGATTGGATTGGGCGTGGCAGCTATATGCCAAGAAGGACACAAGCGACCGTGAGGAGTGGGAAAGACGGGCAAAATGGGGTTATCTGGCCGATGCCTATGTATACGATTGGCTTGAATGTCGTACCGAACAAGCCGAGCAGATCATGTACCACCTGTCTGATCTGGATGAGTCGACTGCCTTGTTGGTGGAGATAATGGGGCAGGGCAAGGGTATGATTGTAGCATCGGCGCATATCGGCTTAATGTACGCGGGGCCGCTTGCGCTGGAATTGCTGGAATTTAAATCAAAATGGCTTGCATCCACTCCATCCATCCCTACAGCCGGATATTTTAATGCGCTGATTTCGACCAGCGACCAAACCGAAGCGCAGGTAGTGCGTGAAGCAGTTCGAGCCATAGATGCCAGCAGCGCGGTTACGGTGGCTGTGGACGGAGCGATGACAGCTGCGTCGCCACGTATCATGTTTGAAGGTGAAGAAATTACATATTCGTCCTTTGCGGCACGGCTAGCGTATCGCAAGAAAGTAAGGTCGGTGTTTGCTACGCCACAATGGCGCAATGGCGCGGTAACATTTTACGTTAGAGAATTGCCATTTCCGGAGGATAATGAAAGCATTGAGGATTTCATGACGCGATGGCAGGCGTCCTATCTGGAGGAATTACGCACAGCCTTATCCATGGAGCCTGAAAACTTGCGATTAAATGGCGGAATATGGCGCTTTATAAAAGACGATTAAGCAATTGGCCCAGGTTATGGACCCACGCCATTCTAACATGGTGTATGCTGATCGCTATTTGCCCGGTTGCACAAAGTTCAATTGCCACTATTTCTAAAAGTCCGGGGAACCGTTTTGCGCCAAGTGGAATTCCTTGCCTGCCTACCGACATCCAGGTGGCTGACGGGTTAGTTGCAGCCGCCCCTTTTTATCGGGCCATGAACGGGTTTGCCTATGAAGCAGGCACGACAGGCGGTATCGGGAGGAAGTATTTTGAAGTAACCATCGAAGATGATATCGCCACCAAAAACCAGCGCCCTTTGCGCGGTAGTCTGCGCGAGGCAATTGTCCAAGCTGGTAGCAGTGGTGGGTGGATAGGCTTTTCCCGTAATTTACAAGGCCGCACTATAGCTGTAAACTTCCCGCTTCGTGTGCCATCAAATCTGACAATTGACGGCGGTTGCGCCAAGCCGCAAGTAATGGGGCGTGGCAAGGGTTCGATATTTTATATAACTGGCCGCGAAAATATAGTTATTTCGAGGCTACGTCTGTTGCAAACAAACCAATTTGGCGGCAACGGTGATTGCGTAACAGTTAATGGCGGCAGTGATCGAGTGTGGGTCGCTTTTAACGATATATCTGAGTGTCGGGATGGTTTAGTGGATGTCACGCAAAATGGCACGATTGGTCCGGCCCGGACGACAATTGCATATAATCGGTTTTCCAGACACGATAAATCCATCCTGGTTTCTGCAAATGTCAAATCTTCTCCCCCATGGTGTGCGCCGAATGTACAAACACAGCGAGATATCGATGCCGGGCTCTATATATCGTTAATCAGAAATATGTTTCTTGATACCGGTCAACGCCACCCGCGAATAGATGGCAACGCCTATGTGCACATGTATGAAAACCATATCCAGTTCGCGCGCCAGAAAAGGCCTGATCAGTCTTTAGGTGCGGCCTATGGCAGCTTGGCAATGAGAGGAGCAATGTTGCTTGTTGAACGTTCGACTTACCTGCCACCATCAGATGGTAGACGTTACCGTATTGTTACAAATGGTATAGAATCGCGTAATATCAGCTTGGCATGCAGATCTGCAGGCGCGCTGCGTTTACAAGATATTCGCTATCCTGATGGACATGTTGTGCAATCGGGCCATACCCGGTATGTAAAAGATCCACCTTACGCGCTTACATCATGGACGTTGCTAGACCGTGAAGATGATTTTGGTAAGGCCTTGGCACCTTATACAGGCGTGTGGGGTTGGGAAAACCTGAACCACGGCAATCAGCCTTTGCGATGAGGCAGGTTGTCCACATACCACCCAAGCGCTTTTTCTATACCCTGCCCAATATCATGCGATGGATCGAAATCCAGAAGCTGGCGCGCCTTGTCAATTGACGCAAGGGAGTGCTTAACATCCCCTTTACGAAAATCTCGAAAAACGGGCTGCTTTTCATAATTTATCTGATAGTCAGCCAGCCCATTGCGAAGCAGGTCCACCAGTTCCAGTAGGGATGTTTGATCCCCAACCGCAACATTATACACTTGATTTTGCGCATCCTGGGGCGCCATTGCGGCGCGGATATTTGCCTGTACCGCATTCTCGACAAAACAAAAATCACGGCTTGTCGTGCCGTCACCGTTTATGACCAAATCATCATCACGGATAATGGCGGAGACCCATTTGGGAATCACCGCTGCATAGACGCCATCAGGGTCCTGCCGAGGACCAAACACATTGAAATAGCGTAGCCCGATAGATACGAAGTCATAGGTCTTAGCATATACAGAAGCATAATGCTCATCGACGAGTTTCGTGACGGCATAGGGCGATAAAGGATTGCCAATACGCTCTTCTATTTTTGGCAAATTCGGTTCATCACCATAAGTCGAGCTCGAGGCTGCATAAACAAAGCGCTCGGTGCCATTACGTCGTGCAGCATCGAGTATATTCAAAAAGCCAGTGACATTGACATCATGCGATTGCAGCGGGTCTTCAATAGAGCGAGGAACCGATCCCAATGCCGCCTGGTGTAATACTATATCTGATTTTTCAGTCGCTTCCGCACAATCATCGCGGTTGCGAATATCGCCTTCGATAAACTCAAAATTGTCCCATTTGTCTTTTACAATAGCTTTAACTTGGTCCAGATTCTTGCGATAGCCAGTCGCAAAATTATCTAACCCGATAACTTTCTGATCCATCATTAAAAGCGATTCGATTAGGTTGGAGCCTATAAATCCGGCGCATCCTGTTACCAGCCAGGTACGTTGCTGACCCACTACCTGTTCTTTCAAAAGTCTTTGTCGTGCGTCGTTAAACCAATATGTTTGCATGCGAAAAATCTACCTGATATTTGCGGGTTATGCGGGTTATGCGGGTTATGCGGGTTCGTAGAATGATTCGCCGTATTTGGATAGGATCGATATCAAGTGTTGGGCTTTTTTCAATTCATCAATTTCATGACGCCAGAAAAAACCGGCGCCAGCGCCTTCGTGTATGTTGATATCCTGCCAGCTTATTGTTGGCACGTAATGTGCGAGATAGGCGCGGTGATTGCTTGATTGTCTTATCCCAATCAATTCAAAATCATCAAACCTGGCCTGAAGTGACAATTCTTCATATATTTCTCTTGTAGCGCATTCCCGATAATCGGTCTCATATTCTGCAAAACCGCCGCCCCATAGTGACCATGCCAAAGGCTCTGAAGGCGCGCGCATGTCACGGAATTGCAGCAAAGTGCGCCGGTCAACTCCGCGTATCAAAATGTTAACGCTTTCATTCATGCTTAAATTCGCCCGTTGTCATCGTTATAGGTATAGTCGATTGACTTGATTACAGAGGTCATTACATCAGCGCCATGAAAAAAAAACTGTCAGAGCGAACTACCATTTCTGGGTTAAGAAATCTGGATGATTTTAGCGGGCATAGCCATATTATTTCGCTAATCGACCCTGACTTGCCGGACCCTGAAGAATTTGCCCATTATGATCCGGAAAATTGGAAAATATTAAAGTTCTATGATGAAATAGCGCCCTTCCGCGACAGGCAAATCCCAGTGCAGCGCACAGTTGATGAAATTCTGGAATTTGGTGAACATATTGCGCGACAGTCTGGCGATGGACAATCGAGGCTTTTCATTCATTGTATGTCCGGGGTCTCACGTTCCACTGCAGCGGCTATAATATTATGGGCTCAGGCGGACCCATATGCTGATGCTGATGAATTGTTTAGGCAATTAAAGGCCGTTCGTAACATTGCCTGGCCCAATTCGCTTATGATTGAATTTGCTGACAAATCTTTAGGAAAAAAAGGAAAATTTGTCGAGGCCGCGTATAGGTTTTTTGCCATGCGCTTGGATGAAGATCCCAAGCTTAAAGAAAAAATGACGCGGTTACGGCGCAGTTCCGATATAGAAAATGCGTGCAAGTTCTAGATTTGCTAGGCACTATGCTTTTGCTAGCTTTAATTCAATAAGGTTGGCAACTGAACGCTGCGCGGAAATCTACACTGCGCTTGATGGATGATTACCGCATTCAACCCACGGAAATGATACAATGTGCAAGCTCATATTTGTACGATTGGACATAGGAGAGAGGATATGGATAGATCCGCTGACAAAGGCAATTCAGCTGCTGCGCTTCCTGCACCGCAAAGCAATGCCCCTACATATGCCACACTTCAGGATTATGACCGCCTGTATACGCAGAGCATTGATGATCCCGACAGTTTTTGGGCAGCGCAGGCGGAGCGCCTAGATTGGTTCAGGACGCCAGAGATAATTTCCAACTGGTCCTATGATCCGGTAGATATAAAATGGTTTGAGGATGGGGTTCTTAACATCTGCTATAATGCGGTTGACCGCCATGTCGAAGCGGGCCGAGGAGATGCAACGGCGTTGATATTTGAACCAGATGATCCTGCCGCAGGTAGCCGGACGCTAAGTTATGCGGAGCTTTTGGCTGAGGTCGTGCGCATGGCCGGAACACTCAAAAAAATGGGTGTTGGCAAGGGGCACCGTGTCACCATTTATATGCCTATGGTGCTTGAAGGTGTTGTCGCGATGCTAGCATGTGCCCGTATTGGCGCTATTCATTCGGTGGTATTTGGCGGCTTTTCACCGGACGCACTTGCGGGAAGAATCAATGACTGTGAAAGCAAATTTGTAATTTGTGCTGACGCTGGATTGCGTGGTGGCAAACATGTGTCCCTGAAAGCGAGTGTTGATGTGGCACTGGAAAAAGACGGTGTGGACGTCGATGCCGTACTGGTCATTCGCCATGTCGGCAGTGAAATTGCAATGACCGAAGGGCGGGATTATTGGTATCACGAACTATCCCAAAATGTAGGGGAAGCCTGCCCATGCGAACCGATGCGGGCTGAAGACCCGCTATTTATTCTTTACACTTCAGGTTCGACGGGCAAGCCCAAGGGCGTATTACATACGACAGGTGGGTATGCCGTATGGACGGCAACCACGTTCCATTATGTGTTTGATTACAAACAGGGTGAAGTTTTCTGGTGCAGCGCAGATATTGGCTGGGTTACGGGTCATAGCTATATTGTTTATGGTCCGCTGATCAGTGGCGCGACGGAAGTCGTATTTGAAGGTGTGCCTAACTATCCTGACTTTGGCCGGTTTTGGGAAGTTATTGCCAAGCATGAAGTGAATATATTTTACACAGCGCCTACGGCCATCCGCGCGTTGATGCGGGAAGGTGAGGCGCCGGTAAAGGCGCATGACCGGTCTTCGCTTCGTCTGCTTGGCACAGTGGGTGAGCCCATCAATCCCGAGGCCTGGCGTTGGTATTATGATGTACCAGGAGATGGCAAGTGTCCCATTGTTGACACATGGTGGCAGACTGAGACCGGGGGCGTAATGATAACCACGCTACCTGGAGCTCATGGTATGAAACCAGGTAGTGCAGGCCGACCATTTTTTGGTGTTCGCCCACAGCTGGTCGATAATAATGGCAATGTACTTGCTGATGAAGACCTGGGTGGCGCCAGTGAAGGAAATCTGTGTATTACACACAGTTGGCCTGGCCAAGCACGCAGCGTATATGGTGACCATGAGCGCTTCATTCAGACTTATTTTTCAACCTATAATGACAAATATTTCACGGGTGATGGCTGCCGCCGTGATGAAGATGGTTATTACTGGATAACCGGGCGTGTGGATGATGTAATCAACGTTTCAGGGCATAGGATGGGGACGGCAGAGATTGAAAGTGCGCTTGTGTCACATCCCAAGGTCGCAGAGGCCGCAGTTGTTGGTTACCCACATGATATCAAGGGGCAGGGCATATATTGCTATGTTACCTTAAATGCCGGCGAAGAAAGCTCGGATGCACTGACAGGTGAACTTAAGGCTCATGTTCGCAGCGAAATCGGGCCAATCGCCACCCCTGATCATCTACATATGACACCTGCTTTGCCTAAGACGCGGTCTGGTAAGATCATGCGTCGCATCTTGCGTAAAATTGCAGAAAATGACTACGCAAATCTTGGTGATATTTCGACTCTGGCTGACCCAGGCGTGGTAGATGCTCTCGTGAATCGGAGGTCTGGGCGCTAAATCATTAAAGGGTAGGTATCTGAGTTAAGTATAATTGCATTCATATCTATAAAAATAGCAATTGCCTTGCAAGCAGCGCGGCACTTTTTGCGGTTACGCCCTGCATGTCATGCGGCGGGGACAGTTCAACAATATCGGCCAATGGAAATGGCGTAGCGGTTTTCCTGCATTCTGCCAAAACCGCACTAACCAGATGCTCTATGGTTTCGAACGGGACGCCGCGGGCGGCAGGTGCACTGACACCAGGTGCCTGATAATGTGGTAGCACATCAATATCTATGGTGAGATAGACAAGGTCAGAACGGCCTATAATGGCAGAAACAGCATCATCTGCTGCATGTTTGTCCGCGATTAATGCGTGATCGGGCACTATGCCCGCGTTCCATTCCCGTGCACGGTCCATAAGTGCCTGTGTGTTCGATTCCTCGGCAACGCCGATGCACAGATAATCGAATTTTTCAGGATCCAATGCCCTGATCTGCGCAAAGGGTGTACCCGATGAAGGGCCGTTTGCGCCTGGCAACCGCAGGTCAAGATGCGCATCCAGATTGATAATGCCGATCCGTTTGTTCGGGAAAGCCTGTGCCAGACCACTATAACTTGCAAACGCGGTTTCATGCCCGCCGCCCAGCACAATGATGCGTTCAAATTCGGACAGTCTGTCCCGCAAGGCGGCGCTTAATGCAGCCTGCCCGGCCTCAAGATCATCGCCTTGCACCTCGATATCGCCAAGATCGGCGAAGTGCGTTGCATTTGCCGGTGCGGCAAGGCCCGCCATCGCCTTGCGCAGGGCTGATGGACCTTCATGTGCGCCGATACGCCCCTTGTTGCGCGCCACCCCGGCATCACTGGCAAAACCGATCACGGCGCGGCTGGTGTCAGCCCTGCCGGCAAGATGATGCAGCCGCAATGCGTTCGCACCATCTTCGGGATCGGAGCGTCCATTCCATGGCTGGGGAGGGATGATATTTACCGGCATCGCTATATCTTATCCTTTTGGCAAAATACCGGGGAGATCAAGATCATGCTCGCGTGCGCAATCCAGCGCGATTTCATAACCGGCATCGGCATGGCGCATCACACCTGTCGCCGGGTCGTTCCACAAAACATTGCTGATACGGCGATCCGCATCCTTGCTGCCATCACAGCAGAT
Organism: uncultured Sphingomonadaceae bacterium; assembly: GCA_947497085.1. GTDB lineage: Bacteria > Pseudomonadota > Alphaproteobacteria > Sphingomonadales > Sphingomonadaceae > Alg239-R122. The sequence continues at coordinate 898,953 of CANMFE010000001.1, read as the reverse complement.
CACCATGCCGCTATGCTGTGAAAAACCCATGCCGACGCCGCCGCCATGGTGCAGGCTGACCCATGTCGCGCCGCTGGCGGTATTGAGGAGTGCGTTGAGCAGCGGCCAGTCGGATACCGCGTCCGACCCGTCCTGCATCGCCTCGGTCTCACGGTTGGGTGAGGCGACCGATCCGCTGTCGAGATGGTCACGGCCTATCACGACGGGCGCGCTCAGCTCACCGCTGCGTACCATTTCATTGAACGCTAGACCCAGCCTGTGCCGCTGCCCCAGACCCACCCAGCAGATACGCGCGGGCAGCCCCTGAAAACTGATCCGCTCACGTGCCATGTCGAGCCAGTTATGCAGGTGCTGATCATCGGGGATAAGCTCCTTTACCTTGGCGTCGGTCTTGTAGATATCCTCCGGATCGCCCGAAAGCGCGCACCAGCGGAACGGGCCAATGCCGCGGCAGAAGAGCGGGCGGATATAGGCCGGAACAAAGCCAGGAAAGGCGAAAGCGTCCTCCAGCCCTTCCTCGAGCGCGACCTGACGGATATTATTCCCATAATCTACGGTGGGCACACCCGCTTTGTGAAAGTTTACCATCGCCGCGACATGGGTTTTCATGGCTGCACGTGCCGCTTTTTCGACAGCTTTGGGGTCGCTTTCCTGCTTGGCGCGCCATTCGGCCACGCTCCAGCCTATAGGAAGATAGCCATGCACAGGATCATGCGCGCTGGTCTGGTCAGTGACAATATCGGGACGGATGCCGCGTTGGAACAGCTCTGGCACGATTTCCGCGGTATTGCCGATAAGGGCGACCGATTTGGCTTCACCTGATGCTGTCCAGCGGTCGATCATCGCCAATGCTTCATCCAGGTCATGCGTTTTCTCGTCCACATAGCGGGTGCGCAGACGGAAATCGGCGCGGGTCTCGTCGCATTCGATCGCAAGGCAGCATGCCCCCGCCATCACAGCCGCCAGCGGTTGTGCACCGCCCATGCCGCCCAGCCCGCCGGTGAGTATCCACCGGCCCTCAAGGTTGCCGTCATAATGCTGCCGCCCGGCCTCGACAAACGTCTCGTACGTGCCCTGCACAATGCCCTGCGTGCCGATATAGATCCACGATCCGGCGGTCATCTGCCCATACATGGCCAGGCCTTTTTTATCGAGCTCGTGAAAATGGTCCCAATTGGCCCAGTGCGGGACAAGGTTCGAATTGGCGATCAGCACGCGCGGCGCATCGGCATGGGTGCGGAACACGCCAACCGGTTTGCCTGATTGCACCAGCAGTGTTTGGTCAGCTTCAAGTGTTTTGAGGCTCTCGACAATAGCATCAAACGCGGCCCAGTTGCGGGCTGCACGGCCAATCCCGCCATAAACCACCAGTTCGTCAGGATTTTCCGCGACGTCAGGGTGCAGGTTGTTCATCAGCATCCTGAGCGGCGCTTCGGTCAGCCAGCTTTTGGCGTTAAGCTCGGTTCCTGTCGACGGGTAAACGGCGCGGCTGTTATGGGCGCGATCAGTCATGCATCATCTCCTCAAGGCAGGGGAATTCTGTATCTGTTTTATCAAGAAGCTCACCACGCTGGACAAGCTGTGCCGCAGCTTCCAGATCGGGCGCAAGGAAACGGTCTTTCGTCAGCGGGGCAATATCCTGATGGAGCCTGTCACACACATTTGCGAGTGGTGAGCTTGTCTTGAGAGGGCCGCGGAAGCGGATACCCTCGGCGGCGCAGAATATCTCAATACCGAGTATGCGAAACAGGTTTTCGGCCATCGCGCCCAGACGGCGCGCACCGTGCGCGGCCATGGAGACATGATCTTCCTGATTGGCGCTGGTCGGTGTGGAATCGGTCGAACAGGGGTTTGCGAGATGCTTGTTCTCGCTCATCAATGCGGCGCTGGTCACTTCGGCAATCATCATACCTGAATTGAGGCCGGGATCTTCGGCGAGAAAAGGCGGTAGGTCAAAGCTGAGTGTCGGATCGACCAGCAGGGCAATGCGCCGCTGCGATATCGACCCGATTTCTGCCATTGCCAACGCAATCATGTCTGCGGCAAAGGCCACCGGTTCGGCATGGAAGTTGCCGCCTGACACAATGCGGTCTTCGGTCAGTAGGACCAGCGGGTTATCGGTTGCCGCATTGGCTTCGCGGCGGAGTGTGATGGCGGCATGGACCAGCATATCCATCGCCGCGCCCGCCACTTGTGGTTGGCAGCGCATGCAATAGGGGTCTTGCACGCGCGGGTCGTCGGCACGGTGCGCCTCACGGATTTCGCTGTCATGCAGCAGCGCGCGCATCGCTGCCGCTGCGCCAATCTGTCCGGGATGTCCGCGTAATGTGTGAATTTCCTCGATCAGCGGCGCAGTCGAAGCCATGGCGGCATCTATCGACATGGAGGCTGAAAGCAGCGAGGTGCAGGCTGCCTGCCATGCAGAGAACAACCCTGCCAGCGCATGTGCGGTCGAAAATTGCGTGCCATTGATAAGCGCCAGGCCCTCTTTTGGCCCCAGTATGACCGGCTGCAATTCCACTTTTCGAAGCGCCGCGCCGCCGGAAAGAATTTCGCCCTGAAATTCCGCTTCGCCTTCACCCATCATGACGGCAGCCATGTGCGCGAGCGGGGCCAGATCGCCTGACGCGCCGACCGATCCTTGTGCGGGAATGACAGGTGTTACGCCTTTCGCCAGCATCGCTTCGAGCAGGTTCACCGTTTCCGGCCTGATGCCCGATGCGCCGCGGCCGAGCGAGATGAGCTTGAGCGCCATCATCAACCGTTTGACAGCGCGCGGCGTATCCGGCCCGACGCCCGAACAGTGTGACAGAATAAGGTTGCGTTGCAGGGTCGCCGTATCTTCCGCCGCGATGCGGATAGAGGCAAGTTTGCCAAAGCCGGTATTTACGCCGTAAACTGCCTCGCTGCCATTGGCTGCTTTATCAATGCGCGCCGCCGATGCGCTTATCCGCGCGCGGGCATCCTTATCCAGCGTAACCGGCAATTCCTCACGCCAGATACGTTCGAGCAGCTTCAAACTCACATTGCCGGGGGATAATGTCAGCATGGCTCACCCCCAAAAATCCGCTTATGCAAAGGTGCATCTCCCATTCTGTAACTCATTTCAGCAGGGTCGCTGAAATCCCATATCGCAAGATCGGCGCGCATGCCTGCCTTGATCCGCCCGCAATCGTCCAGACCCAGTGCCCGCGCGGCATGTACCGTCACACCTTCCAGGCATTCCTGCGGTGTCATGCCGAACAGTGTCGCCCCCATATTCATGGTGAGCAGCAGTGATGTCATAGGCGATGTACCGGGGTTGCTGTCTGTTGCCAATGCCATGGGCACGTCTGCATCGCGCAGTTTTTGTACAGGCGGAAATTTTGTTTCTTTCAGGGCGTAAAAAGCGGCGGGCAACAGCACAGCCACTGTCCCCGCACCCGCCATAGCGGCAATGCCTTCATCGTTCAGATATTCCAGATGATCGGCGGAAAGGGCATTAAACCTGGCAGCCAAGGCTGCACCGCCTTGATCGGACAATTGTTCGGCATGCAATTTTACGGGTAAACCCAATTTTCCGGCCGCATCAAAAACGCGTTCTATCTGCGATGGCGTAAAGCCAACCGTTTCGCAAAATCCATCTACTGCATCAATCAGGCCTTCGGCAGCGGCTTTCTCCATGGTGGGCAGGCATATCTGGCTCAGGTAATCATCGGCCTCCATATCTTTGGGATAGGCGTGCGCGCCCAGATATGTCGTGCGCACCCGAACCTGCCGTTCCTCACCCAGACAGCGCGCCACACGCAGCATTTTCAGTTCGGTATCCTCATCCAGACCATAGCCGGATTTTATTTCGATGGTGGTGACGCCTTCACGGATCAGGTTGTCCAGGCGCCCGAGAGCTGATGTCAGCAATTCGTCTTCTGACGCTTGTCTGGTGGCGTTTACGGTGGAAAATATACCGCCGCCAGCGGACATGATCTCTTCGTAACTCGCGCCGGTCTGGCGCATTTCAAACTCGCGGGCACGCGACCCGCCATAAACCAGATGTGTGTGGCAATCGATCAGGCCCGGCGTCACTAACCGCCCGCCCAGATGGCGTACCTCGCTTTCCCGGTATTGCTGCGGCAAGTCATTCGCATCGCCGATAAAGCCAATTGTCCCGCCATCCACAACAATAATGCCATCGCCAACATATTCATCGCTGCCCTTTGATACGAAAGGCGCGATCTTTATATCGGACAGGATATATGTGCGGGGCAATGCCGACTCCATGCTGTGTGTGGACACGGCATGATTAGACCCGAAAGGCGCGACATTCAAATGCAGATGTAGTGATTATCCCGAACATGTTGCCTGCACACGTACAGGCAAGCCAGATGGCCTGTAAAATGGCTGTTGTAGATATATTGGAAAATGGTGACCCCTACGGGAATCGAACCCGTGTTTCAGCCGTGAAAGGGCCGCGTCCTAACCGCTAGACGAAGGGGCCATACCAATCTGCTTGGTCAGCGAACTGCGCAATTAGGGGGTAGTTTTGTTTAGGTCAAGTGATTCTATCGGTTTTTTTGGATTTCTTTTCATTCTATCCAGGCCGCGTCTTCCAGATGCAATTCCGCGGTCGGGCGTGCGCCCCAGTCATCAATTTTTGCGCGGCCTGCGATCCACAGCTTACGGTCACGCGGCGCGGCCAGCAAAGTCTGACCCAGCTCGGAATCGGCCTGCCGGAAAGCAATGGTTTTAATCGAACGGCCATCATCGCCCGCCACTATAGTACGCAGGTGATTGGTGCCGACCACATCGCATTTGACAATCCGCACCGGGCCGGTGGCGATGCGCGGGCCGGGCCAGCCCATGCCGTAGGGACCAGCCGTTTCCATCGCTGTCACAAGGTCAGGTGTGACGCCGCCTGGAGCGACGACAGCATCAAGCAGCATGGTTTTGTGCATGGACGCGTGCGCAACATCATAGCCCAGCCTTTCATCCAGATATCCGGCAAAATCATCGAGCCTGTCTTGCTCGACAGTTAATCCGGCGGCCATGGCGTGACCGCCACCTGCGACCAGATAGCCCTCATCCTTGGCCGCGATAATTGCCGCGCCCAGATCGACGCCATAAATGGAACGGCCCGACCCCTTGCCTATGCCATTATCGTCCACCGCTATGACAAGTGACGGCTTGCCCGTCTTTTCCTTGATGCGCCCTGCCACAATGCCGATGACACCGGGGTGCCAGCCTTTGCCGGACAGCACCATGACCGCGCGGTTATGCTGGGCAGCGAGCATTTCTTCGGCCTGTTCCTGCACATGTGCTTCTATCGCGCGGCGTTCCTCGTTGAGCCGATTCAGCTCGCCCGCAATCTGCCGCGCCTCTTGCGCATCTTCGGTGGTCAGCAGGCGCACGCCAAGGTCCGATTTGCCAACACGCCCGCCCGCATTGATACGCGGGCCAAGTGCGAAACCCAGATCGGAACAGACCGGTTTGCGGGTGAGGCGGCTCGCCTCGATCAACGCATTCATGCCGGTATTACGGCCCTGTCCCATGACTTTCAGGCCCTGTGCGACAAAGGCCCGGTTTAGCCCCTGCAGTTTGGCAACATCGGCCACGGTTCCCAGCGCAACAAGATCAAGCAGTTCAAGCAATTTTGGTTCTGCGCGGCCTGAAAAATAATCATGGCTGCGCAAGGTGCGGATCAGTGCCGCACCCAGAAGAAACGCCATGCCCACGGCGGCAAGATGGCCGTGCATTGTGCCCGCATCGCTTTCGTCCAGTCTGTTGGGATTGACCAGTGCGAGAGCTTCCGGGAGCTCAGCCGCGCATTTATGATGGTCGACCACAATGACATCGACGCCTGCTGACTTGGCCTGTGCCAGTGCATCAAAAGCCATGGCGCCGCAATCGACCGTAACAATCAACGTCGATCCCTGCTCGGCCAATTTAACCAGTGCGGCTCCGCTTGGGCCATAACCTTCCATCAACCGATCGGGAATATAGGCCCCGGCTTCCAGCCCCAGTTCGCGTAAGGTGCGGATTAGCACAGCGGCGCTGGTGGCGCCGTCCACGTCATAGTCCCCGTAAATTGTCACTTTTTCTTTGGCCAGTATGGCCTGCGCCAGCCGCTCCGAAGCTGTATCCATGTCGCGGAACACTGACGGATCTGGCATGAAATCGCGTATGGTGGGGTTGCGATACTGTTCCAGTTCTTCGCGCGGCGCACCGCGGCTCAGCAAAAGCTGGGTAACAAGGTCATCGGGCCTGAAATCCTGCGAAGAGCGCACATCGCCATTGCCACCGCGCCATTGCCATGTCTGACCGGTGATGGACCGGGCAACGTCAAGTGCTGGTGGAAGTAGTTCATTCGGATTCATAGGTTATTGCCTGTCAATCTTTGGCTGTATTTCTTATCTTCAGATAGAAGGAGATTGCACTGCCCGGCAAGGGGTGTGATAGAATATACACCACATGAAAAAATTGCTTATCATTTATTATAGCAAGACAGGTGGCAGCGCAGCCATGGCTGGGGCCGCTGCCGATGGCGCGAGACAGGAAGACGGCATCCGCCTTGTGCTTAAAAAAGCAGGTGAGGCAGCGGCGGATGATATGCTGGCTGCGGATGGTTATATATTTGCCTGCCCGGAAAATCTTGCGGCCATCGCCGGCGGCATGAAGCTGTTTTTTGACGAATGCTATTATCCCGTGCTGGGCCGGATAGAGGGGCGTCCTTATGCGGCCATGATCTGCGCCGGATCGGACGGAGAAAATGCGGCACGGCAGCTGGAGCGCATTACAACGGGATGGCGGCTCAAAAAAATGGCTGATACGCAGATTGTTTGCACCCATGCGCAAACAGCAGAGCAGATACTGGCGCCCAAGATTATAGGTGAAGCTGATCTCACCACATGCCGCGAAACTGGCAGAGCACTCGCAGCAGGGTTAAGTCTGGGTATATTCTAGGCTGCGGCCGTAATTATTCGCCCGGGTTGGCTTCTTCCATGCAAAGATTGCTGTTTCTCGCATTTTCCACAGGCTGTAGGCGAAACACATAGTCCAGGTGCGTGGCAACCCGGTTTCGGGTTGCGCCCCGCATGCCGTTTTTGACGACCTGTTTGAAGTCGGCACATACTGCCGCACTCTGGACAAAGTCGGAATGACCGAAATTGCTGTCGCTGACTTCGGTGGTGTCGACAATGGTCATGCCTTTCTTGGCAGGTGGGGCGTCATATATGGCTTCCAATGCGTAGCAGCGTTCGGGATACCCCTGTTGTCTGAGTTCCGCAGCGCGAAACGGGTCAAAACAATAGGGTGTGCCGAGGCGGGGATAGCCATGGATGCGGCGTGATGTTTCCAGAGCCCGGTCCTTGGCCGAGACGTAGACCGTGAGGCGGCGGTCATTATTGACACGGCGCGCGGAGAGTACTTCTTCGGCAATGTCGCGTTCAAACTCCTGCCGATCAATATCGGGTGAGGCGAGAATGATATTGGAGATATTACTCGAATCCGCACTGGATGAGTTGCGATCGACATAATCGACTGCGGGCAATACCAGCCGTGCGCCCATACTGTGTGAGACAAGCACGATTTCCTTGATCCAGGGTTGCTGCGCCATTTTGTTGAGGAACCGGCGAAAATTGCGTTCGTCCCAGTACATATTGGCTTCATCCACTGCATAGCTGAGCACTGAGCCATGGCTAGGCCAGGTATAGAGCACTACAGGGCCTTCAAATTCGGTCAGGCGCGCTATCTGGATTGTGTCGCGTGAGGTGCGCGGGAAGCGCTCCTTATAGCCGTGTACATAAAGCAGCACACGGCCATCGCTTCCTGCCTTCTTGCTCAGCGCATCCCACCATGCGGTTTCGGGTTCAAAAGCAACGGGAATAACCTTTTGCTCTTTTCCCCTTGCGTTCATCATGGTGGTACGCGGAGCGAAGCGGCCAAACCGCATCCTGTCCGTACGCTTGTTGGTCAGCGTGATAGCTGGCGTGCGGCAGTCGGGCAGGCGGGTGGTGGCAAAGAAATACTCTTTTCCTGCCATGGCCCCAGAATGGCTGCCGACCGGATTGCAGCGCGGCTCGGCAACATAGTCGCCATGCGGCACAGGACCGTAATCCACACCCGAAACACAGGCTGACAGCAGGAATAGCAATGCCGCCACAGGGGCGATACGCAGCGATAAGAAGGCGCGTTGCATGGAATGTCCTTTCGTGCAGCAGCCCCTCAACCGCCATGCATGAATGCGTGTTTCAGATTTAGATGCGGTGCTCACCCTTGACCCAGCGAACCGTGCCGCTGGATGCACGCATCACGACGCTCTCAGTGGTCATGACGCCGCGGCGAAGTTTTTTGACGCCATCGAGCAACGATCCGTCGGTTACACCAGTAGCCGCGAATATGCAGTCACCCTTGGCGAGTTCTTTAAGGTCATAAACCTTGTCGAGATCTTCAATGCCCCATTTGGCGGCTCGGGCGCGTTCGTCATCATTGCGGAACAATAGACGTCCCTTGAACTGTCCGCCGACACAGCGTAGCGCTGCGGCCGCCAGCACGCCTTCAGGTGCGCCGCCGCTGCCCATATACATGTCGACCGTGGTATCTTCGTCGGTGGTGGCAATAACGCCGGCGACATCGCCATCGGGAATAAGCATGATACCGCAGCCGATTTCACGCAGCTGGGCAATCAGCTTTTCGTGGCGGGGGCGATCCAGCACACAGACGATAATATCCGCAGGTGAAACACCCTTTTCATTCGCCACGGCTTCGACATTTTCACGGACCGATTTGTCCAGGTCGATAATGTTTGGGGAATAGCCGGGGCCAACAGCCATTTTGTCCATGTAAACGTCGGGTGCGTTGAGCAGGTTGCCTTCTTCGGCAATGGCAAGCACGGCCAGCGCATTTGGCCCTGCCTTGGCGGTGATGGTCGTCCCTTCCAGCGGATCAAGCGCAATATCGATTTTCGGTGCCTTGCCTTCGCCTGTGCCGACTTTTTCACCGATATAGAGCATCGGTGCTTCATCGCGCTCACCTTCGCCAATGACAACTGTGCCATCAATGTAAAGCTTGTTCAGTGATGCGCGCATCGCTTCGACAGCGGCAGCATCGGCGGCATCTTCATCGCCGCGCCCAATCAATTTTGCTGCAGCAATTGCGGCGGCTTCGGTAACACGCACCATTTCAAGAACAAGGACGCGGTCAAGAAGGTCGCTATTGGGCATTTGGGATTGGTCGGTCATGGGTTTCCATTCATCTGGTGTTACATATGGCCGCGATACGGTTGGCCCGCAGCAATCAAATATGATGCTCTTTAGGGGAGGGAGCTATCCTTGTCGAGATTACAGATTTTCACTTTCCTTCCGAGCATGCTGTTGCTCGTTACTGCGGCTCAATCACCAGATCGCGAGCAAAATGAAATTGACGTAAAAGTCTCTGATATCTTTGCGCGTGGCAAAGCGAAAACAACGGCGATTCGCGATCGCTGCAAGCGTGAAAGTGCCGATGAAATTGTCATTTGCGGCGAGCGCGACATAGATACAAAATACAGGCAGGCCGAGGCTTTTCGCGAGAAACGCACGACTATCAAGGGCGGCGTACCCGATGCGCCTGATGTGTTTGGGATAGCTAATCATGGTCCAGTTGTGGCACGGGGCTGTTTTCTTGGGCCATGCCCGAAAGAACCGATTGTGCCATATACAGCGGACCAGTTGCCCCTTGTTGACCAGGAATATCTTGAACTGGCACGTAAGGCAGCGGAACAAGAACGTAAACGGCAGGCGGAAAACCAGGTTACGCCTGAATGAACTGCCCTAGTTGCAGGTACCGGCCCTAAATCCGTATCAAGCGCCTAATATATGGATAACCATGGGATCACCCATCAGGCTTTCAGAGCCTTTCAGGGCATCAAGCGTGGCGGTGATATTGGCTTCTGGTCCCTTATGCGTCACCATCGCGACCAGCACTGCGCCATCCTTGTTGCGGCCCTTCTGGATCAGGCTTTCAATCGAAACATTCGCATCACGCATGGCAGCGGTGATTTCAGCCAGTACGCCAGGCTGATCACTGACTTCAAAGCGGAGATAGGCTTTACCCATCCGGTGTCCTGATTCGGCTTTGTCCATCGCATCAAGGCTTGCCACCGGCATGGAAAAGGCAGGGCCGATTTCGCCGCGCGCAATATCAATGATGTCGGCGACAACGGCGGATGCTGTCGGGCCATCACCTGCACCCGCACCCTGAAATAATAGCCTGCCTGAAAAATTGCCTTCGGCGACAACGGCATTGGTTGACCCGGAAACATGCGCCAATGGATTGGAAAGCGGGACCAGATAGGGATGGACACGCTGAAACAGCTTTTCATCGCCGCTTTCACGGTCAATCTCACCAATACCGATCAATCGGATGCGATATCCCAGCGCATCTGCCTGCGCGATATCTGCCGCCAGTATTTTGCGGATGCCTGTTTGTTCGACTGTGTCAAAATCGATTTCCGTACCAAAGGCAAGGCTGGACAGGATGGAAAGCTTATGTGCAGCGTCAACGCCGTCAATATCAAAACCAGGGTCGGCTTCGGCATATCCAAGCTGTTGTGCCTCGGTAAGGACGTCGTCAAAACCGCGTCCTGTCTTTTCCATGGTGGAAAGTATGTAATTGCAGGTGCCGTTGAGAATACCATAAACCCGTTCAATAGCATTGGCTGCCGCGCCTTCGCGCAATCCCTTTATAACCGGAATGCCGCCTGCAACTGCGGCTTCATATTTGAATCCCAGCCCTGCTTCTTCGGCACTTTTTGCGAGCGACAGGCCATGATGGGCGACCATTGCCTTGTTTGCAGTGACAAAGGATTTGCCGCCTGCAAAACTACCACGTGCCAGTGTGAGCGCAGGACCGTCGGACCCGCCGACCAGTTCGACGACAATATCGACATCATCGCGCGTAGCAAGTGCAGTCATATCATCTTCCCAGTTGTAAGCAGAAAGATCGACTCCGCGGTCTTTTGATCGGTCGCGGGCGGTGACAGCAGTGATTTTGATGGGCCGGCCAGCACGGCGCGCGATCAAATCGGCATTTTCTGTCAGCAGGCGGATAACACCCGTACCGACCGTGCCAAGGCCAGCAAGTGCGATGTTCAATGTTTTTGCCATTAAAAATTGTCCGTTCGTTTGCGCATCATGCGGGCACAGCCGCCGCTCCTATCGCGGTCCATACCCTATAGGTGCGCAAATACCAGCCCTTCGCCAGGATAAATTTACTTCCGTGAAATGAAGCGAAACTTCATTGCGTGATGCGAACCAAATCTTGCGCAAACTCCGTTTTCGAACGGGTAGCTAATGAACTTGTGGGTTTGCCTGGTTTCAATTGCCGCAAGGGCCAAGCTGGCTTCGCACAAACTGATAATCTGTGCGGGCAAGCGCGTTGGCACGTGCATTATCGCTAATGAGTGATTCGGATGGCAGTATTTCCGGCAGGAAACATGCAAGCTTATACCATAACAGAGTATTGCGTTCGGGAATGCGCGCTGATTCATCCAGAATTTCTGTCAGTGATACGGCCCATTGCGGGACCATGCCAGGACGCCGCAATATGGTGATGGAGGCAGGGGCACCATTTGCCGTTTTCAGGAAAATCTGGGTCTCGCCTTCACCCTGAAGATTGCCAGGAACGTGCAACGCTTCCCTTATCCCTGTAATATCGGGGGCCGCGCCTGGACTGACAATTTCCCGCAAAATGCCTTTTACTTGCTGTTCGGTATTGGGTGTCCAGGGCATATGGGCATTTTTGCCAACAAGCTGGATTTCGCCGGGACGACCAGACACAGGTTTTGCGAATATAAGGAATTCACGTTTTTTATATTTGGGAGGTTTGCCGCGCGCACTGCGCGGGACATCGACCAGATAGCGAATCGATTCGCCAATCCCGCTTCTGCCACGGATCAGGGAGATGACTTCAGCCTCTATATAGAGACGTACTTTACCCTGAGCGATGCCAGGTGCCCGCTCTATCGGTAGCGGAATCGAATCTTTTATCCGCACGCGCGCTACCAGAGGAGCTGATGTGGAAAGCTTGGCAAGCGCAACATAATCGAGGGTGGCAAAACTGCCTTGTGCATGAGCTAATGGTGTATAAAATATTAAGGGAAAACAGCACAAACTTGCGAGAAAACTGTTTTTAATATGCTTATATATCATCACGCATTCTTCCGTGTTTGAGCGGTATTTGCAATCCGGCTAACTTGTGGCCGGTGAATTGAGAGTGAACCAGTGATATGCACGTCCACACAGGCCGAGCAGCATAAAATATCATTTGCAAATAAAAAAACATAAATAATTTTCTTGCGGTCCTGTTGGATATTTTGTCATAACGAAAATTGCACGACCTGATGTCACCTGCAAAATGTAGCGGACTCGGGACGGTAAATGAAATAGGGTAAGGAGTGACGTTTCTGAATGGCTTATGCTGATCAAGAGATGAGCGGAAATAAGATTATTTCCCTAATCGTCGTTGCACTGTTACATATTGTCGTTGGCTATGCCTTTATTTCGGGCCTGGCTTACCAAGCATATGAGCAGGTGAAAGAAGAAATAACCACCATCGAAATCACCGAGGATGAGCCGCCGCCAGAGGAAGAGCCGCCTCCACCCGAAGAGATTCCGGATGTTCAGCCACCACCGGTTGTGGTGCCTCCGCCACCTATCCAGGTGCCGCAGCAGAACAGGCCGCAGATACAGCAGCAGCAGGAAATACCAGAAAAGGCACCGGTGGTTGAAAAGCCTGCGCCTGTAGTTAAAGAGGCGCCCGTTGAAAAGCCTGTCGTAGAAGAGAGGCCTCCCTCAAAGGCCAAGGCTGCAACGCCGCGCGGTAATACCGGTCGCTGGGGTGCCCAGGCCCAGAGCAGCTATCCTTCACGGGCTATTCGTGAGGAACGCGAGGGTACAGTTGGTTTCCGTCTAACTGTCAGTCCCAAGGGGCGAGCGACTAACTGTACTGTTACGAGCTCCAGTGGCCACTCTGATCTTGACGCTGCAGCATGTAAGGCCATGCAACGCGTCGCCAGGTTCAGGCCTGCACTGGATGATGCCGGCAATCCGACGACAGGGAGTTGGAGTAGCCGTGTCCGGTACGAATTGGACAATGTCAGATAATATAAATTATCCCGTATGATTTTTGATTTTTCTTGAGAGGTAAAGATTATGTACACGCAAATTCTAGCAGCTAGTGCCGAGGCGGCAGAAATAAAAGCAAAGTTCGGTTTCTGGGAAGCTTTGAACGAAGGTGGTGTCATTGCATATGCCACGGTTATTATTCTGGCCATTATGTCTTTTGGTTCCTTCTACATCCTGTTCACAAAACTTTTTGAGCAACAGAAAATTTTCAAGCAGGGCCGTACTGTCCGTCAGACATTCTGGCGTTCAAACAGCCTGAAAGAAGGTGCGGCAAAACTTGATAAGAACAGTGCCTACCGCCAGATCGTTGACGACGGCATCCAGGCGCAGGAACAGCACAGCAAGCTGACTGATCCTGTGGAAGCGCATGACTGGCTGCACGGTTCGCTCGCACGCAGTGAAAACGCCATTAACGCGAAGCTCGCTGGCGGCCTGCCCTTCCTTGCGACCGTGGGTGCGACCGCACCGTTTATCGGTCTCTTCGGTACGGTTGTCGGTATTTACCGCGCACTGATCAAAATCGGTTCCAGCGGTTCTGCATCGATTGACGTTGTGGCCGGCCCTGTTGGTGAGGCGCTTATCATGACCGCGCTTGGTCTCGCCGTGGCTGTGCCTGCCGTGCTTGCCTATAACTGGCTGCAAAACCGCAACAAGGTTCTTGCACAGCAGCTTGGCACGTTTTCCAATGATGTACTCGGCTACATGGCTTCGGGCGGTTCTGTGAAACCTGCTATACCGGCTGCTGCCCCTGCCAAAGCGGCATCTGCAAAACCGGCCCCTGCTAAACCGGCAGGAACTGCAGGCGGCGTAAAAACACCGCCTAAAAAGTAAGGGATTTCGGGAGCGCCCGCAGGGTGCTCCCGGTATTCAAGCGTTTGGCCAGCGATGTTGTGGTCATAAGTATTGACAAGGGTGCGCGGAGCTAGGTCAAAAAGGCCAAACCGGTAACTCAAGGATAGGATAGTATAGCATGGCAATGAGTATGGGCGGCGGTGGCGAAGAAACGCCGATGTCAGACATTAACACGACTCCACTCGTGGACGTCATGTTGGTTCTGCTCATCATCTTCCTGATTGCAATTCCTGTGGCAATTCAAAATGTTGACCAGTTGGAAATTCCAATTCTAGAAAATGAAAAATCCGATGACAGTGCTGAAAACGTACTGCTCTCCATCACGGCTACTGATGATGCCGGGCGAGCGCCAAACACGCCGGGATATGCCGGAGCATCGCAAAACGGCGAATGTATGGTTTATCTGCAGGTAACGCCAGTCGACTCCCAGCAGCTTTATGATTTCAGCCTGAAGCGCATGGAAAATTTCATCGAATCACGCGGTGGCCCGGATAATGTTGATCCTGATGATGTTCCGGAAGTGCATATCCGTTCTGATGTTAATACACCATGGCAGTGTATTGGCGGTGCAATATACCAGATGCAGGCCGCAGGCTATCCAGCAGTTGGATTTATTTCCAACCCACAGGATCCCAGCCCATCATAATTGGCATGCAGTATGGCTGCAAGGCTATGATTTTAAAGTTATTTAGGAGTATTTCATTATGGCAATGAGCGGTGGTAAAGACGACGGCGAGCCAATGATGGAAATGAACACAACGCCTCTCATCGATGTGATGCTGGTGTTGCTGATCATGTTCATTATCACCATTCCGATTGCGACCCATGCGGTAAACATTCCGCTTCCGGTGAGTAATCCCGATCAAACAGATCCTCCAGTTGATCCGGTTAAGAACAAGCTGATTATTGATACCAATAGCCAACTGTTATGGAACGGTGAAGCCATTGATCAGGCAGCGCTTCAGCGTCTTTTAGGACAGACTTTGGAAATGTCGGTAGAGCCTGAACTCCAGTTCCAGCCGGAACCGCGGGCGCGATATGACCTTGTTGCGGAAACGCTGCGTACGATTGAAAATTCGGGCGTTAACAAGTTCGGTTTTGTTGGCAATGAGCAATATCGCAATTTTGGCAAACCACCCGTGCCGGGTGCATAAATCAATATCATATGATTTTAAAAGGCGGCCGTTGGGCCGCCTTTTTTGTTTGTACTGCCTTTATTCGGGGGGGCGGGACAGAACTTGCCAGGGCTCTGAGAAAGAGTATCGGCTGCGCTGCAAAAAACCCCAGGCGCGCAATCCAGCGCAGCTTTGCTAAACCTGCATGGGTTCCGGCTGTTTACATTGGCAACGGCAGGTGTGCCGATTGGCTGGTCTGGAAAAATGCTATCGGAGTTATCCAGCTCAGCCTGTGACTGTCGTCCTTAGCGCAGGCAAGCCTGTATTCGATGAAAGGGCAGTGGACCCAATGAGCATGGACCTATCATGAGAGCGTGCGGAGGGGGCAAGTTTCCCGGCCAGCTCCCGCCTCTATTTCGCTAGGCTACCATTATTGTCATTAAATTGCAGTCTGGCCAGACGCGCATACAGGCCGCCGCGTGCTGATAACTCGTCATGCGTTC
The DNA here is from genome assembly GCA_947497085.1 of uncultured Sphingomonadaceae bacterium. Lineage (GTDB taxonomy): Bacteria > Pseudomonadota > Alphaproteobacteria > Sphingomonadales > Sphingomonadaceae > Alg239-R122. Next base: position 883,347 of record CANMFE010000001.1, on the reverse strand, counting down.
CCTCCTCGACAATCTGGCCCTCTTCCATCACGATGATGCGATCAGCTGTGCGGATTGTCGCAAGCCTGTGTGCAATAACCAATGTCGTGCGATCGGCCATAAGATTGTCCAAAGCGTCCTGCACCAGCTTTTCGCTTTCCGCATCCAGCGCAGATGTGGCCTCATCAAGCAGCAATATAGGCGCATTGCGCAGGAGGGCGCGAGCAATTGACATGCGCTGCCTCTGCCCACCTGAAAGGCGCGCACCGGCCTCACCCAGATAGCTGTCCAGCCCGTCTGGCAGGGCGCGGAGAAATGCCGCTGCATTGGCGGCATCGGCTGCGGCCCAGATTTCCTCATCGCTGGCCTGCCAGTTGCCATAGCGCAGATTGTCGCGGGCGGTTGCCGCGAATAACACACTTTCCTGCGGTACGAAGGCCATGCGCTTGCGGATATCCGCCGGATCGGCTGAAGGCAGCGCGACGCCATCAATACGAACGCTGCCGTTTTGCGGGTCGTAAAAGCGCTGCGCAAGCTGGAACAGTGTCGACTTGCCTGCACCTGAAGGGCCTACAATAGCGACTGTTTCACCAGGTGATACAGTCAGCGTGAAATCCTTGAGCGCGGCAATATCGGGCCGTGTGGGATAGGAGAATGACACATTCCGAAAGCTGATCTGCCCGCGTGGCGGTTCAGGCAAGGCAACCGGCTTTGCTGGAGGCGCAATATCGGGTTCCTCCCTCAACAGCTCCGCCAGACGGCTCGCCGCACCCGCACCGCGCAGCAAGTCGCCATACACTTCGGTCAGTGCGCCAAATGCACCTGCGACAAGGCCGCCCGTCAGCACAAATGCGGCTATCGTTCCGCCGGTCAGGCGGCCTTGCGCAACATCAACTGCGCCTTTCCACATCAGCATGGTGATAGCACCAAAAATCAGGGCAATGACAATAGATGTCATGATTGCGCGCAGCCTGATGCGCTTTTTTGCCGTGTCAAAAGTCGCTTCGGCTGCGCCGGAAAATCTTTCAGATTCACGTTTTTCCTGCCCGAAAGCCTGCACGATTTTCATGGCACCCAGTGTTTCGGCAATCATCGCTCCGACATCGGCAACCCGGTCCTGACTCGTACGCGATACATTGCGCAGCTTGTTGCCCAGCAGCACGATGGGAAGGATAATGACCGGAATACCGATCAGCAGAGCGCCAGTAAGTTTGGGCGCGAGTGTAAACAGGTATACAATTCCGCCAATGCCCATGACAATATTGCGCAGTGCCACTGACAATGTGGTGCCGACAACCTGTTCGATAATCGCAGTGTCAGAGGTCATGCGCGATGCTATTTCGGAAGGTCGGTTCTGCTCAAAAAAGCCCGGCGGCAACCGCAAGAGGTTTTTCTGCACCGCAAGGCGGATATCCGCGACAACGCGTTCTCCCAGCCATGACACAAAATAGAAGCGCAGCGCTGTCGCAATAGCCAGCACCACCACGATCATGAAAAGATAATAGAAATATTGCGATATATCACCGCCCGCACTGCCGAAACCGTCATCTATGACGCGTTTGAATCCTGCCGGAATGGCAAGTGTGGCCATAGCTGCGGTAAATAGTGAAAGAACAGCAAAAATAATCTGGCGTGGATAGTTGGAGGCAAAATCCCACACCATGCGCAAATTGCCGATGCGCCGCACCGGGCTATCTTTCTGTACCTCGGAATCGAGAATTTCCGCAGTTTCATCAGGTTTGGACAACTGTGCCCCGGACTGTTTTTCAATATTATTCATCGCACCCGCGTAGCAGCCTGGGGCAGGGCGCTCAATGCTTTTACGAACGGCTTTTACAGCGGGTCCGAAGCCGCAACGTGGATAAATGGCGCTTTTATATGGTGCAGCGCAATATCGTCTGCTATCGCAATGGCAAATCTGGGCAGAATGCACCAACAGGGAACCGAATAAAATGCTTTATAACGGATATGAAATGCAGCGCACTCTGCTCGCAGGTGCGAGCAACTGGGCAAATATGAGCGCGCAAATGCTCAAGAATCCGGCCAATATATTCGGATATATGGCAGGCGGGCCGATTATGGCTTCAGCGCTCGAAGTGTTTGCACATGCATCGGCACCGCGCGGGAAACCGCCCTTTGGTCTTGATGAAGTCGAATATGAAGGTGAGCAGCTCAATGTGGCCGAGGAAATCATATTGCAGAAACCGTTCGGCCAACTGAAGAAATTCAGCCATGCAGGCAGCGAGGGTAAGCCCAAACTGCTTATCGTTGCGCCCATGTCGGGGCATTTCGCGACCCTGCTGCGCGGTACTGTTGAACGGATGATACCCGAGCATGAGGTTTATATTACCGACTGGCGTGATGCCCGTAATGTGCCTTTGTCGGAAGGATCGTTCGATCTGGATGACTATATCGATTACCTTATCGAATTTCTGGAGCATATCGGGCCAGGCGCACACATGCTGGCTGTGTGCCAGCCATCCGTGCCCTGTTTTGCGGCGGCGGCCATCATGTCAGCGGATAAGCATAAATGCCGTCCCAGGACGCTCACCATGATGGGCGGGCCGATTGACACACGCGAAGCGCCGACTGCGGTCAACACCATGGCAACGCAGCGCCCGCACAGCTGGTTCGAACAGAATGTGATTGCGACCGTGCCGATGCAATATGCGGGCGCGGGCCGCAAAGTTTATCCCGGTTTCCTGCAACTCGCCGGGTTTATGTCAATGAACCTGGGCGGGCATCTCAACAGCCATTGGGAAATGTTCAAACACCTGGTCGATGGTGATGGCGAAAGCGCAGATACGACCAAGGAGTTTTACGACGAATATCGTGCGATATGCGACATGACCGCTGAATTTTATCTGCAGACGGTGGATCTGGTGTTTCAGACCCACGCCCTGCCGCGCGGTGAAATGACGCATCGCGGCCGCATCGTGGATCTTTCTGCCATCAAGGATATTGCGCTGCTCGCCATTGAGGGTGAGCGCGACGATATTAGCGGCCTTGGCCAGACCAAGGCGGCGCTGATGCTCACGCCGAACCTGCCTGAAAAGCACAAAAAATATTATATGGCGGAAAATGTTGGCCATTACGGTATTTTCAATGGCAGCAAGTGGCGCGCGCACATTGCACCTGTTGTGGAGGAATGGATATTGGCACATGAAAGCGCTGCAACGCGTAAGCGTGCCAAGGTGGCAAAGGTCGATCCCAAAAACTCTGCCGCACCGCATCTTGAGGACTTGCCCGAAGGGTCCGACTTCGCCTAAACAGTCGGCCATGATCACATTACAATCAGCTCATGTCGAACGTTTTGCCGTGGATGGCGCGTTCATTATTGCACGCGGTGCAAAAACCGATGTCGACGTTGTCGTCTGCGAAGTTACCGATGGTACCCATGTCGGCCGCGGTGAAGGCACGCCTATTTATTATGAAGGCGAAACCGCGGAACTGTGCGTCGAAGCCATTAATATGCGGTGCAAGCAGAACCGGGCGCTGAGCCGTGAAGACCTGCTGGACAGCATGATGGAAGGTGCGGCCCGCAATGCGCTGGATTGCGCGCTGTGGGATTTGGAATCGAAACAGACCGGCAAGCCGGTATGGGAACTGGCGGGCCTTCCTGAACCCAAGCCGCTGGTTACAGCCTATACTATCTCGCTGGGTGAGCCTGAAGTCATGGAAGCTGATGCCCGCAAGGCGGCGGAGACATACGCCCTGCTGAAGGTCAAGCTGAATGGTGAAAATGACCGTGCCCGCGTAGCAGCCGTGCGTGCAGGCGCGCCGAATGCGCGCATTATAGTTGATGCCAATGAGGCATGGGACGAGCTCGATATCGTGAGTGAAGCCATGGCCATGCATGAGCTCGGCGTAGAGCTTATCGAGCAACCGGTATCTGCCGGTTTTGAAGATGAGTTGATGGGTGTGGAAACGCCGGTGCCGCTATGCGCGGACGAAAGCTGCCATACATCCGAAGATATTGAACGCGTCGAAGACTGTTTTCAGGTTATCAATGTAAAACTTGATAAGACAGGTGGCCTGACTGAGGCACTGCGCCTGGTTGAAAAAGCCAAAGAGGCCGATATGGGGATCATGGTTGGCTGTATGCTCTCCACATCGCTCGCGATCGGCCCTGCATTTGCGCTGGCACAGGTTGCAAACTGGGCGGATCTGGATGGCCCGGCCCTGCTCAAGAAAGACCGCGAGGGTGGTTTCAGGTTTGATGGTGGCATGATCCACCAAGGGTAGGCTTTCCTCCCCCAAATGGAAAAGGCCCCCGCATTGCTGCAGGGGCCTTTTTATGAAAGGGTAGGGGTTAGAAGACTTCGAACAGTCCCGCTGCGCCCATGCCGCCGCCGACGCACATGGTGACAACAGCATATTTCACGCCGCGGCGTTTGCCTTCGACAAGGGCGTGGCCGGTGCAGCGTGCGCCCGTCATGCCATAGGGATGGCCGATCGAGATTGAACCGCCATTGACGTTGAGCAGCTCGTCTGGGATGCCAAGCGTGTCCTGACAATAGAGAACCTGTACCGCGAAAGCCTCATTCAGTTCCCACAGACCGATATCATCCATTTTGAGATCAAAGCGCTCAAGCAGCTTGGGGATGGCATAGACCGGGCCGATGCCCATTTCGTCGGGCTTTGTACCCGCCACTGCCATGCCGACATAACGGCCCAATGGGGTGAGGCCTGCTTTTTCGGCCGCCTTGGCCTCCATTACCACACAGGCAGAGGAACCATCGGACAGCTGCGAGGCATTGCCCGCGGTAATCACGGCATCGGGGCCCATGACAGGGTTCAGGCCGGCCAGACCTTCCAGTGTGGTGTTCGGACGGTTGCCTTCGTCCTTTGTAATTGTGACATCCTGCATGGAAACTTCACCGGTTTCCTTGTTCATCACACCCATTGTGGTGGAAACAGGTACAATCTCATCATCAAAATAGCCCGCTTCTTGCGCTGCGGCGGTACGCTGCTGGGATTGCAAGGCATAGGCGTCCTGCCGCTCACGGCTGATATTGTAGCGCGAAGCCACCGTTTCGGCTGTCTGCAGCATCGGCATGTAAATGTCGTCATGCATGGCGACCAGTTCCTTGTCTGGCTGCATGCGCATTTCCTTGGTCTGCACCGTTGAAATGCTTTCCTGCCCGCCCGCAACAACGCAGTCCATCCGGTCAATAACCACTTGCTTGGCGGCGGTGGCGATGCTCATCAGGCCAGAGGAGCACTGACGGTCAATTGTCATGCCGGAAACCGAAATCGGCATGCCAGCGCGCAGGCTGACGTTACGGGCCAGATTGCCACCTTGTGAACCCTGTTGCAGGGCGCTGCCCCAGATCACATCGTCAATGCTTTCCGGGTCAATGCCCGCGCGCTCTACTGCGGCTTTGAATGAATAACTGCCCAGTGTCGGGCCGAGTGTTGTATTAAATCCGCCCTTATAGGCTCTGCCGATGGGGGTGCGGGCGGTGGAGACGATGACTGCATCACGCATGATTGGGGATATCCTTATGGTTCTGGTTGTAAGCGTTTAAACGAAAAACTGGCTGATCCATTCGGCCATGAGCGCAGGCTTGTCCTCGCTTTCAATCTCTACGGTAAATTCCAGCGTTTGTTGCCATTGACCGGGCCGTTTTTCGGTGAGTTCAAGCAGTTTGAAATGGCCGCGCACCCGTTTGCCGGCGCGCACAGGAGCAAGGAAGCGGACTTTGTTGCCGCCATAATTGACGCCCATTTTAACGCCTTCGACGCGGGGCATATCGGACTTTGCGCTCATCAGGGGGAAAAGGGAAAGCGTGAGGAAGCCATGGGCAATCGTGCCGCCAAACGGCGTCAGCTTGGCCTTTTCCTCATCAATATGGATAAACTGGTGATCGCCGGTTGCGTCTGCAAACTTGTTGATCATATCCTGGTCAACCGTGATCCATTCCGACGATCCCAAAGTTTCGCCAACTTTTGCAGTCATGTCCTGTGGTGAGATTCCAGCCATGTGAGAGCCTTTCCTTTCCTGATAATTTAATTGTTCGCTTAAGCTTTTGCCGTGTTTGCGCCGTGCATACAAGGGTGCAGCCATTGCCGTTACGGCATGCTGGATTATATACGCATCCAAGCCGCTATAACTAGCACAAAGCCCATACTGATGCGAATCATCCGGCTTTGCCGGAAACTCAATCCTTGGCCTGAACCGGGCCAAAACCGCCTTCGGGATAGGGCATTATCATTGTGCCATCGGGGGCAGAAGTAAATGTAGTCTGGGTCGGATAGGCAAACTCGTAGCCAAGCGCGTTGAACTTTTGAAGTATATCCAATCCAACCGCGTGCCGCCCGGCATAAACGACCTCGTAATCATCACTCATAATATCGAAATCAAGCTCGAAATTGATTGAACTGTCACCGAATCCGACAAAGCCTGCGCGCACGAATCTGGCGTCATGGCTTTCAACAATTTCACGCAGGATATCGGGTATCTGCCGCGCCTTTTCCGGCGGCGTCTGGTAAATAACGCCAATGCCGAAACGCGTGCGCCGCCGTTCCAGCCGGGTGAAATTGATGATTTCCTTGTCCAGCAAATTGGTGTTGGAAATGATGATTTCCTCGCCGGTCACTGACCGGATCAATGTGCTTTTGAGGCCGGTTTTTTCCACCGTACCAACAGTATTGTCATATTTTATGGTTTCGCCGCGCTTGAAAGGCTTGTCGAAAATAATGGCGAGCGCGGCGAACAGATCGGAAAAAATGCCCTGCGCCGCAAGGCCGATGGCAATGCCGCCAATGCCAAGGCCGGCGATAAGCCCGGTGACATCAACCCCCAGATTGTCGAGCACGACAATGGAGGCAATCGCGAACAGGCCGATTGTTACGATCAGCTTGATAATTGCCATCGCGTTGGCCAGTGTTTCCGAACTGCGGCCGTCACTATCGGATGCACGGCGTTCGACAAAACCCAGTATCAGCTCCCGCGCCCAAATGGCGACCTGATACGCGGCGACAATAATAAAGAAGAAGGAAATGATTTTCTCTATGCCAGGCGGCGTATTGGCAAAGCCAGTGACCAGCCGCACAGCAAGCATAAAGATGAATATATAACCGGTTTTGCCGATCGTGCGCCCGGCTATGGCCCTGAATCTGAGTGGATCATCAAGCCGCTCCGCATAGCTTTTGGCGTATTTGCAAAGGAAAACCAGCGCAAAATAGATGGCTGTGCCGATCGCGACTGCAACCATTATCTCGAACTGGTTTTCGACCACCCATTGTTTCTTGTCGGCGAAAAACTCCTGGATATGATTCCATTCCAGGGGCTCTTCCACGCGTTCGATAATGGTTTCATTGCCTGCGGCTGATAGGATGTGCGTCATGACCAGTAGCTAATCATGATGCCACCATTATGCAAGCTGTCGTCCCTGCGGTCTGCGTCAGATATCCTCATCTTCCAGGCTGAGCAGGCTGGCATTGCCACCTGAACTGGTGGTGTCAGTGGTGGTCACACGCTCTGCGCAGAAACGATGCAGATAATGCGGTCCGCCTGCTTTGGGTCCGGTGCCTGACAGGCCCTCTCCGCCAAAAGGCTGGCTGCCTACTACAGCGCCGATCATCGAACGGTTGACATAGAGGTTGCCGACATGGGTGCGGTTCTCAACCAGCTGTCCGGCCCTGGCAATCCGGCTATGCAATCCCATGGTCAGGCCAAAACCCTTGTTATTCACGGCGTCTACCGTCGCTTCCAGCTGTCCGGTTTTCCATGTCGCGACATGCACAAGTGGCCCGAACCATTCGTCATTCAGGTCATCCATACTGTCCAGACGGATAAGGGTTGGCGGTACAAACAGGCCGCTTTCGGGCACATCGACCGTTTTGATGATCCGGTCTGGCACAGATGCGCGGTAGTTCATCAGCTTGTCATAGGAAGATTGATCGATAACCGGGCCGATATCCGTGGAAGAAAGAGCAGGGTCACCGACAATCAGCGCGTCCATGGCACCCGATAGCATCTCCAGAGTACGATCGGCAATTTCCTCCTGCAGCAGCAATAGGCGGAGCGCGGAACAGCGCTGCCCGGCGGATTGAAAGCCGGAAATCACGATATCACGCACCACCTGTTCGGGCAGCGCGGTGGAATCGACCAGCATGGCGTTAAGTCCGCCGGTTTCAGCGATGAGAGGCACGATCGGACGATGGTCGTCGGCCACCAGTGAGCGGGCAATGGCTTTGGCTGTCGGTACAGACCCTGTAAAGACAACGCCATCAATGCCGGTATGTTCGGTGAGCGCACGGCCCATATCGGCGCCGCCTATGGCGAGTTGCAGCACATCCACAGGAATGCCTGCTTCATGCGCCAGTTTGACGGCATAGGCCGCGATCTTGGGGGTCTGCGGTGCCGGTTTGGCGATTACGCAATTGCCCGTTACGACCGCTGCAGTGACTTGCCCCAGAAAAATGGCGAGCGGGAAGTTCCATGGCGCAATCGCTGCCCATACGCCGCGTCCGTCCATGCGCAGCACATTGGTTTCACCGGTGGGGCCGGGCAGTTCAATAGGCTGCATGGCGCGTGCCTGATTGGCGTAATAATAGCAAAAATCAATCGCTTCGCGCACTTCGGCTAGCGCATCGGGAATGGTTTTACGTGCTTCCTGTACGGCCACCGCCATAAGTGGGCGTTGATGCTCCTCCAAAAGCGCAGCCAGCCGGTCGAGACATTCGGCGCGTTCCTCTACAGGCGTTTTGTCCCAGCCGCGAAACGCCGCTTTGGCCTTGCGGGCCATGACATCCACATCCGCGCTGTCAGCAACTGGAATATCGACCTGTTGCTGCATATCCTTGGCAACTTCTGCCAATATCTTGCGGTCATCCAGATCGATGCCGGTACTGTTGTCGCGCGCAGGCTGGAACAGGTTGCGGGGCAGGGGAATGCTGGGATGGCGGGTGCCGCCATATTTGACCACCGTGTCGAGCGGATCGCCGAGCAGTTCGACATCGCTCTTGCTCTCATCCGCCAACTGGTGAACAAAGCTGCTGTTCGCGCCGTTTTCGAGCAGGCGGCGGACCAGATAGGCGAGCAGGTCGCTATGCCCGCCCACGGGCGCGTAAATCCGGCAGCTATAGCCATCCTGCCGCACCATGTTTTCATACAGCCCTTCGCCCATGCCGTGCAGGCGCTGAAATTCAAAGCTGTCCTTGGGGGTGTCCTGTTCATTGGCCCAGTTGATAATGGTGGCCACCGTCTGCGCATTGTGGCTCGCAAAGGCGGGTTCAATATGATCATAGTCGAGCAGATCGCGCGCGCAGGCGAGATAGGAGACATCAGTCGCAGGCTTGCGGGTGAACAGCGGATAGTCGCTAAGGCCCTGTTCCTGTGTATATTTTATCTCGCTGTCCCAATAGGCCCCCTTGACCAGCCGGACCTTGATGCGTTTGCCAGTTTCCTTGCCCAGCGCATTGGCCCAGCCGCAAACCGCGCGGGCGCGTTTGGAATAGGCCTGCACCGCCATGCCGAACCCGTCCCAGCCTTTCAGGTCCGCGTGCGAGGCCGCGCCCTTGATGATGTCCAGACTCATGATGAGGCGTTCGGATTCTTCGGCATCTACTGTCAGCGCGATATCATGTGCTTTTGCCTTGCGGCCTAGCTCCACCAGCATGTCCGTAAGCGCCGGCACGCAGATATCCGATTGCGCTGCCTCATAGCGTGGGTGCAAGGCTGAGAGTTTCACCGAAATGCCGTGCCCGCTTGCCTTTTTGGCGCCAATCGCATCAATGGCATCGGCATAGGCGTTATAATAGCGCTCCGCGTCCGCATATGTGCGGGCTGCTTCGCCCAACATGTCGAAACTTGCCGTGAAACCGCGGTTCGCTTTTTTGTCCATGCGCTGCATGGCTTCTTCAATGGTGCGGCCCATGACGAATACTTCGCCCATCAACCGCATGGCGGCGCCCACCGATTGGCGTACAAAAGGTTCACCGGTGCGCGATATCAGGCGTTTCAACGTGCTCGCCTGCGGGTCATTGGCAAGGACTGCACGCCCCAGCACCAGCCCCCATGTCGCGCTGTTGACCAGCGCGCTTGATGATTTGCCACTATGCGAACGCCAGTCGGCATCACCAATCTTGTCAGCGATCAGCCGGTCCGCCGTTTCCGGGTCCGGCACGCGCAGGAATGCTTCGGCCAGCGAGAGCAGGGCAATGCCCTCCGCGCTGTTCATCCGGTATTCCTGAAGGAACTGATTGACCCAGCCGGAAGATTGCGCCGCACGCAGTTCGGCGAGCAGGCCATAGGCGATATCGAGCGTGGTGGCCTCGGCTTCTTCGCCGTTGCGCGCACGTTCGACCAGAGGCATCAGTACATCGGGTTCGGGTAAGCGGTGCAGACGGCGCATTTCTGCGCGTGCCTCTGTCATGGAGGAAATCGGGTAGGAAATAGAAGATGCCATAAGCGACTCGCATAAGAATGTTACGCCCGCCGGTAACTTTTCGCTGCTATCAGTTATATCACATATTTATCAACCATAGTGTGATGGCGGCGCGAATATAATTATCATTGCATATGGCCATTGCCGGTTATGGCCGGAAGGCATTTGGAGCCCGCATAAGAAAAATCGCGGCAATCCTGACCGGACCACCGCGATTCGTTTTTGATTGAAAGTGGGTAGTGCCTTAGGAAGCAGCGTCTGCCTTTTGCAGTTCGCGCTTTACCTTAAGAGCGTTTTTGCTGAGCTTGCTGTCCGCTGTTTTCAGCAGCCAGTTGTCGAGTCCGCCATTATGCTCCACTGAACGCAGACCCGCGGTAGAGACGCGGAATTTGATGCTGCGGTCGAGTTTTTCGGACAGCAGGGTCACTTTCTGCAGGTTTGGCAGGAAAACCCGCTTTGTACGGTTGTTGGCGTGTGACACATTGTTACCCACCATGCGACCTTTGCCGGTCAGTTCGCAAATACGCGACATTGTTCTAATCCCAATAATCTGTGTAAGAAAGAGCGGTCCAATAGCGTCCGGGCGGCGCTACGTCAACATAAGAGTCGCCTTAAAATGTGATGACGTGGAACTTTTTCGGCTCTTTCTTCGTAACTATGTAAACAACAGGAGCCATCATGCTTATATTAAAAATCCTGCTCGCCATCTTCCTGCCGCCGCTGGGCGTGGCTGTGGATGAAGGGATCAGCCAGAATTTCTGGATATGTCTGCTGCTGACGATACTGGGCTATATTCCAGGCATCATATTCGCGCTGTACGTGCTTTTGGCAGGGCGTACCAGATTATAACGTCAATTGAGGGCTGGACGGAGCGCGATATTTCATCCACAGCTGGCATGTCATGCCGCTGGAAACTGCCCGAAACTATATGGCGCAGGCGCTGAGCCTTGCCAGACAAGCTTCCGATATGGGGGAAGTGCCGGTTGGCGCGATCATTGTCAGAAACGGTGAGGTTATCGCACAGGGACATAATGCGCCGCGTGCGTCGCATGATCCCACTGCGCATGCCGAGATAGCGGCAATACGCGGCGCAGCATTGGCACTGGGAAATGACCGGTTAGCCGATTGCGATCTGTGGGTGACGCTGGAACCATGCGCCATGTGTGCAGGCGCTATCGCCCATGCGCGCATCAGGCGGCTTTACTACGGAGCCTCTGACCCCAAGGGCGGGGCCGTGGAACATGGACCGCGTGTATTTGAGCAGGATACGACATTGCACAGACCGGAAGTCTATGATGGCATTTTTGCGGATGAAGCCGCCAATTTGCTGAAGGTTTTTTTTACGGCGCGGCGCTAGTTCTTAATGCGCCTGGTTGTTAATGCACAAAGCGGGCGACAACATCGCGGTAGCTGCGGCTCACCTTTACCTGAGCGCCCGATTCAAGGATCAGGAAACATTCTCCATTGGTATGCGGCTTGACTTGCCGGACCTGGCCCAGATTGACGATTGTTGAGCGGTGGACACGCTGAAAATGGCGCGGGTCGAGCCGTTTTTCGAGATCTTTCATCGTTTCACGCAAAATCAGCGAATTGTCCGCTGTATAAATGCACATATAATCGCCCGCAGCATCAATGCGTTCTATCGTGTCGACATCGACGCGGAAAATCTGTCCGCGATCCTTGATATTGATGAGCTTTTCGTAACGGCTGGATGTTGCGACATCGTCTTCGCCCTCGAATTTTTCCATTTCTTCAGGAGCCACCTCGGCGAGTACGTTTTTCAGCTTCTCGACTTCCTCGGCACCGCGTTTTTCCGCCAAACGTACGCGCACGCGTTCCAGCGCGTCAGCAAGCCGGTCATCTTCGACAGGCTTCATAAGATAATCAACCGCTTCAGCTTCAAACGCGCGCAAGGCGTGGTCGGAATAGGCCGTGCAGAATACGAACAGGGGTGGCTCGATTTCCATAACGCCTTTGACAACCGAAAACCCGTCAAAGCCAGGCATTTGTATGTCGAGAAATACCAAGTCAGGCTTGAGTGTCTTGATTTTGCGAATGGCCTCTCGCCCGTTCAGGCAGGTGTCGATAATTTCGACATCCTCATATTTTTCAAGCCGCAGTTGCAGGCCTTGGATAGCCAGTTTTTCGTCATCGACCAGAATTGTGCGTATCGTCATTTCAATTGCCTTTGTTCCCGCTTTTCAAACGGAATTTCTATTATAACCGAAAACCCGCCTTCGGGGGAGGAGCGGGCTTCGAATATATGGTCCTCACCATAAGCCTGTGACAGGCGGTCGCGGATATTCGCGAGGCCCACACCCGTCGAGGCATCACTGGAATGTACCGGACCTGCCTGCGTCACCATGTTCGCTCCATCCGTATTTTGCAATCCGGGGCCGGTATCAGAGACGGTGATGCGAAGTGTCGGCCCGATAAGCTGAGCAATAACATTAATATCAGCCCCGCTTTCCTGCGGTGTCACAGCATATTTAATAGCGTTTTCCACCAATGGTTGCAGCAATAGTGACGGCAGTAGGCCTTCTTTCGCAGCATCGTCTATTTCAAAATAGGCGCGCAGACGGTCTTCAAACCGCATCTTCTCTATATCGAGATAGAGTTTGAGAGTTTCAACCTCTTGCGCCACCGTCACCCGTCCGGTGGGCTCATTGGCCAGTGTATAGCGCAGGAAAGATGACAGCCGCGAAAGCATGGCATTGGCAGGTTCGGTCTGCTTAAGGAGAACGAGTGTCGAGATGCTGTTCAGCGTGTTGAACAGAAAGTGCGGATTGAGCTGATAGCGGAGCATCGCGAGCTGCGCGCTGGTGGCCTGGTTTTCCAGCCGTGACAACTGGTCTGCCTGCTCTTCGACCTGCAGAAAATAGTTAATAGCATAATATAGCGCGGACCAGGCGCCAAGCAGAGTGAGGTTGAGATACATAGTACCAAGGGCAAAGCCGGTAAGCGTAGTGTTCGACCCCTGACGGTATATCGTCAGCACCCATGCGTCGATCAGAGCACAGATCAGTGCCATTATAATCAGTACAATCCCCGTTACGCCCCATGTCACGAGCGGTTTGCGGTTAATCAGGTTGCGATAGATAACGGCGAGCACCAGTGACGCCGAATATCCGGTAATGGTAGCAACCAGCACAACGAGCAGGAAATCTGCCTGTTGTCCATTGGCGATGCCCGACACGGCGCGCAGCACCATGGCACCTGCCCAACCGGCAGATTGCAAATACCAGAAGGCCCGGTTTTTATCGGCAAAAAACGGGGCAGGTTTTATTGGTAGGACGGCCATATGAGAAGGCATAACGCCTTTTGGAATATCGGGCTTATTTTGTCACGCACGATTTTCCATTTTTGTCCATATGCATCAGAGGCTATTCGAGTTCTGCAAACTCACTGGTAAGGAGCGGCGGTGCATAGCCTTGTGTGCTGCGGCCCATTTCGATCATCTTTGCGATTTCTTCCTCGAACAGCTGCACGCGTTTCTTGTACCGGTAATGCGTGGGAGCGGACAATATTCCCTTGCCATGCTGTTTTCCGTACCGGTTCCAGAAACGGATAGCGCCCAGTGGGTCATAACCGGCATTGGCCATCAGCCAGACAGACAGACGGTCGGCTTCTATCTCTGTCTGTTTGGTGAGCCGTGCACTGCGCCCAACAGCGCCGAACAGGCCGTCACTGTGCCCGGCTGCCTCAAGCCGCTGCAAATGCCGCAATATATTGTGTGCCAATTCATGCGCTATAACAGCGGCCAGCTCGTCATCATCGGCCGTGTAACCCACCATGCGGGTACTGATACTGACCAGCCGGCCATCTGCGGACGCTTCAAATTTTTTACTGGGAATAAGCTGGAACCGGCTTTGGCAGGTTTTGACAGGTGATATGGTTATATCGCGCTGCCCATCAGCGTCTGCAAGCGTGAGTTTGACATTCCCGGCGGCAAGGGAGCTTTCCCATCCGTCACGCACGTGAACAAAACGGGCAATGCTGGCTTTATCTGAAGGTTTTTCCTGTGTGCCGCTGCCCAGCAAGGGATCCGTATCATTGATAGCGACAATGCTATCATTGGCGGCAATACCGGCCTTTTGTGCAGGACTGCCCTCCGCCACAGCCAGCACCGCGATGTCGCGTGCAAAGCCATAAGCCTCGCGTGCAGTCCTGCGGTCCTGATACTGGGCGATATCATGCAGGGCCAGACCAGCCCGCATTTCCGTATCGCGGCAAAACGGGGCATTGCCGGAAACCAGCCGGTATCCGACCGAAAGCAGGCGATTATCCTTGGCCTGAAGCGATTTGAAGCCACTCACTTTGGCGCGCTCAACTGCCGCACTTTGGGAAAGGGGCAGCATGGATAGCGCCAGAGCAAGGATCAAAACTGTTTTTCGGCCTGCCTTGATCATATCTGCCCCGAAAATGTTATTTTTTGGCCTTGGCAGCCCGTGCGGTCGCCACTGCGTCCTTTAGCCCGGCAAGGCCCAGTGCGCCATTATAGGTCCGATCACCAATCACCCAGCTTGGCGTGCCCGAAAACTCAAGCTGTTGCGCAATTTGCAGGTTTTTTTCAAGTAGCTGGCGCACCTGTGGGCCGTTGGCAAAGGTCCGGGCCGCGGCCATGTCCAGACCTGCAGACTGTGCGGCGGTTTCGATGGTTGCGGCATTGGGCTTTCCAGCGGCGAATAGCGCTTTGTGGAAAATATAGAATTTGCCCTGCTTCGCAGCTGCCAGTGACCATGCCGCTGCACGCGCACTATCTTCGGAAAGTATGGGAAGTTCGCGGAAAACGACTTTCACATTTTTGTCCTGCGCCAATAGCTGGCTGACATCGCTCACGCTTTGCGCGCAAAACCCGCATGCATAATCGGAAAATTCGACAATGGTGACATCACCATTGGGATTGCCTGCCCATGCACTTTCATAGGGCGTTTCTATTTCGCCGCGTACAGTGCCTAATCGCTCGGCAGTCTGCCGTTGCCGCAATATCTGCACGGCTTCGGTGATGATCTCCGGGTTTTCCAATATATATTCGCGCACCACCGCTTCCATGGCGGCGCGGTCCTTTGCATCCAGACCCGCTGCCTTTAACGCCGCGGCGGTATCGGGCTTTTCGGTCTGCGCATTTGACGCGGTGCCGCAGGCGGTGAGCGCCATCATGGCACTGGCAAACAATGCCGTACGGATAACAGAGGGGCGGAATGTAGATGTTCTGGTCAAATCTTGGCATCCTGTATTGGGAAATTCCGGCGCATATTAGCGCCGTTTGCGGTTCTCCTCAACCGCAACGCGCGCCAGCATGGCAATATCCTGTGCACGGATCCAGTCAGGACTTCCTTCTGGCAGACCCAGCATGGCCGTTTGCGCATTGCGCAGTGCGAGCGGAGCGTTACGCTGCAATACAAAACCTTCAGCCGATGCGAGCCGTGCGCGGGGTTCATCGCCCTGCTGTGAATAGATTACACCCAGTTGGTACCATGCAAAAGGATTTTCATTATCTTTGGAAACCGCGGCTTTCAGCACTTTTTCCGCCTCACTGAAATTGCTTTTATCTTCAGTTGCGACCAGCGCATGTCCAAATAATGCAGCGATAAGCGGCTGGTTATTGGTAAGATACACAGCCTTGCGCAATGGCTCCAGGGCATCGGCAGGCCGGCCTGATTCCAAAAGTATCTGGCCCTTGAGCTCAAGGAAATAAGGGTCTTCAGGCTGAATGGCGAGCAAAGCGTCTACTTCGGCCAGCGCTTTGTCAGGATAAGCCGATTTGTGCCAGGCATAGGCACGTGCATAATGGCCAGATATGCTCATGTCTGTTTCCGGATAATTGCGCAAAGTTGCTTTCGGTTCCGCCACAAAACCTTTCAATTTTGCTTTAACTCGCTGAAACCGGCGCTCAACGTCAGGATCGCTGGGTGCATCCCAGGCAGGATCATTTTCATATACTTCCTGTAGTACCGTAATACGTTCACCTGATAACGGATGGGTGCGTCCATAGCTGTCATCCTGTGGGATCGCGAGGCGAAATTCGAGATTCTGCAATTTTTTGAAAAAAGTCAGCGATCCACGTCCGCTAATACCTGCCTTGGAAAGATATTCGGCACCCGCAATGTCAGCGCTGGACTCTTGCACGCGAGAAAAGGCTAGATATTTGCCAATGGCGGCCTGTTGCCCGGCGCCGATAATACCCATGCCGGCTTCTCCGGCACCAGCTGCTATGGCTGCTGCACCCAATACAAGGCTGAGTAAGGTAATGCCGGTAGCTTCTTTAATACCTTCGCCATGCCTGATAACATGCCCGCCCACGATATGCCCTAACTCATGCGCAATAACGCCCTGTACTTCATTGGCATTGTCTGCAGCTTCTATAAGTCCACTATGAATATATACAGCCTGTCCGCCAACCACGAAAGCATTGAGGCTATTGTCGCCAATCAGAATGATATCGACATTGCGCGGGTCGAGACCTGCGGCACGAATCAACGGTTCGGACATATCGTCAAATAGCGCTTCAGTTTCCGCATCTCGCAGAATGGATTGCGCTGTAGCTGGCTGAACCGTGAGCGCGATTGCGACAAAAAGCGCCATGATTTGCTGAGCACGGCGGATGATCCGCGCATGTCCGGGAATTCGCGTGTCGAAAGATCCGAAGGGATTATGAGTCATACTCTGCATTTGTCCGATCTTGTCTGAACCCAATATGAAAACCTGTGGCCTATAGGGTAAATCATATGATGGTATTTGTCAGACGAAATCTGCGGAGGGCTCATGCCGCCAGAGCGCTTAGCCTGCCTTTAGTTCGCTCAGGAATTTTGTGCTGGCGCTTTGCAATCCTGAAATATTGTCCTGCAATTCCTGCATAAGCGTTTGCATATCGCTTGATAAACTGCGGATTTCCTGTGCAGAGCCCAGTACATGCTGCGAATGTTCACGCATGTTCTCTGCATTGTCCGCAACACTATGCGCCCTACCGCCAATTTCACTCGTCGCCTCTTTCTGCTGACTGATCGCGGCGGCGATATTGCCTGCGCCGTCGCTTACCATGTCAATTTGATCGGCAATGGATGCGATGGATTCGACTGATTGAGTCATGCGTGACCGGATATTTCCCACCGTATTGCCTACAGTTACAATTGCGTCACCGGTTTGTGAGGCAAGGCTTTTGACTTCGCCAGCCACCACCGCAAAACCTGACCCGGCTTCGCCCGCGCGTGCAGCCTCAATTGTGGCATTAAGCGCAAGCAGGTTGGTCTGCGCGGCAATTGTTTCGATAAGTGCGGTGATTTCGGCGGCCTTTTCAGCCTCCAGCGCCAATGCTTCAACGGCATTTTGTCCTTCGCGCGAAGATTGCCGGATAAAATCAGTCGCACCATGCTGCTCCGCGACCTGTGCCGATACATCGCTTGCCGTTTGTGTCAGCTGGCTTGAGGCCGCTACAACCGATTGAATGGCGTTGCTGACATTGGATGCGTTTTCTGCCACCTGCCTTGCGCGCTGTTCGGTAAGATCGCCTATTTTGCTAAGGCGATCCGTATGCGTGCGCATCATGGATGCAGCACGCGCCGTGACCATAATGACCTTTATAACGGACTTTTCGAAAGCATCGGCGAGCCGCTGCATATCCGCCAAGCGGACGCGTTCCTGACGGATACGGTCATCATCAATACGCTGGCGCGATTTTGCCTCTTCTTCCATTTTCTGCCGGTAGGTGCGCTGCTCAAGAGCCATTTGTTCTTTCTCCGCAGCGGCGAGGGCGACGGTCTGGCTTTCAGCCTCTCCAAATGCGCTCCATTGCGTCATGGCAGCGCGCCACAGCACAAAAACATATGCCGGGAAAAGCAGGTAGAACAGACCCGGCAAAGCCATTTTGCTGGAAGAAAAAGTGACAATGGTAAGCGCTGAGGTGGTGAGAAACCATATCGCACTGGCCGATGGGGACGGGAAATAGATGATTGCACCGATGGAGATGACGGCCATTGTCATGGCAATGACCATCATTTGCATCTGGATATCGGCTGTCATCAATATGGCGCTGATCAGGCCCATCCAACCTGTGCCCCAGACAGAAATAGTGACCAGAAAAGCGGCCGAATAGCGGGCAAGCTTTGCTGGGTCAGTTGCAATCGCATCTCCCGACACAATCATTTTCCAGTTGAAATGGAAAAACACACAGACAATGCCCATTAATGCGCCAAGTATAGACAGGATAAGGGAAGCATTTTGGCTGGAATAAAATGCATAAGCCAGAATCGGTGTGAACAGCAGCGCGGGCATTGCAATCGCAAGTTGATTGCGTGTCACGGCCCGCAATTGCGCATATTTAAGCTGCATATCATCATGGCTCTTTTTGCCTGAGAATAACTGCTGCAATTCGGGCATCAGTCCGCGGTAATGCGCGGTCAGGTCTGCAAGCAGTTCAGATTTGGCGTCAGACATTCATTTCTCCTGAATGTCTGCATAGGATTAAATGGTAAAATCGGCGTTAACCATGAAAGAACCGTTATTTCGCCAGCTCATCCTGCATAAAGGCGACGCTATCATCCAATATACTGGCGCTGCTGCGGAACGGGCGCGAAATTGCCATGATGATCCGGTAATGGTCAATCCCGGCATATTC
Organism: uncultured Sphingomonadaceae bacterium; assembly: GCA_947497085.1. GTDB lineage: Bacteria > Pseudomonadota > Alphaproteobacteria > Sphingomonadales > Sphingomonadaceae > Alg239-R122. The sequence continues at coordinate 864,357 of CANMFE010000001.1, read as the reverse complement.
CTTATATTCCGCGCGTCCGCCAAGGTCATTGAGCTTTTGCTCCAAAACCTTGCTGTTGCGCGGCTGGACCACATCATCCGTGTCGCCGCTGGCGAGCCATAGCGGCGGATTGTCCTTATGTGCATAATTGATTGGCTGGGTGATTTCAGGGCGCGAGATACTCCCGAAACTCGCCTTGGCCGCATCGGATGTGAAAGGATGGAAGTCATATGGCCCGGCGAGACCAATGACGCCGCGGATAATATCGGTATTCTTGCCAAGCCGCCCCAGCCACTGCGGGTCGAGCGCGGCCATCATGGCGTTATAGGCACCCGCGCTGTGCCCTGCGACGAAAATCTTGGCGGGGTCACCGCCGTACTTGGCGATATAGTCATGTGTCCAGGCTATGGCTGCCGCACTGTCCTCCACCATGGCCGGGAAAACCGTTTCCGGGTGCAGCCGGTAATTGGGAAGCACGACCAGAAAACCACGTGCGGCATAGGCTTTTGCGGCAAAGCCATAATGGTCTTTTTCACCGCTATTCCATGATCCGCCATAAAAGAATATCAGCACAGGTTTAGGCTCCTCCGCCCCGTCCTTGGCAGTCCAGATATCCAGATCATTGCGGTTGTTTGTCGCATAAGTGATATCATCACCGACCAGTTCATATTCCGCTTCATCGCTGAAGAAGCTGTCCGCCATGTCGAGCTGCTTTGCAGAGGGCAGAGAGGTGAACCACCAGTAAGCGGCTCCTGATGCGGCAATGATAATTGCCAATATGAGTATCCATCGCATCGGCATTCCATGCCGAAACAACTGCGCCAAGACAAGCAGTTTAATCTAGCGGTTAATCAACAGCATGGTGGCGGCAACCGCGAGCAGAACGCCGCCGCTTATCCGGCTGAGATGCCGGGCCCAGCCTGACTTCACCGCAATATCCGCTGTACGCGCGGCAACAGCGGCGTAAAAGAGAAGTCCGATCGTTTCTGTAAAGACCGTGATGATTGCGAGAATGAGGATTTGCGGGCCGATGGCGTGATCGGCATCAATAAACTGGGGCAGGAAAGCGGTGTAGAACAATAGTGCCTTGGGATTGGACATGTGCACAGCCAGCCCACTGCCAAAGCCTTTCAGGAAACCGAGCGCGCCGCCTGATACGGCTTTAGGTTTCGATGCCATCAAAGAGCCCGCGCGGATCATGGAGATCCCCATCCAGACAAGATAGGCAACGCCTGCATAGCGTAATACAGTGAACAGGTCCGGCATGGTCGATGCCAGTGCGATCAACCCCATGGCGCTGAGTGCATACCAGATGAAATTGCCAATATTAATGCCGACAATCGGTCCCCAGCCATTGCGGAAACCGCCGGCCAAAACATGACTCGCCGTGGTCATCGTTGCCGGACCTGGAATCAGGCAGAATAACAGATCCGTGATAAAGAATAACAGGATGGTTTCGATGGCCATAATGCAATCATATTGCCGAAATTACCCTATCCGCCAATCCAAAAGTATAATGTGGGAAGCATTATCGCGACCCCTGTTATTCGGCCTGCTCCGAAAATCCTTCAAACTCAGGTAATTCGTGAATGGAACGGGTCCAGTCCACGCGCTCTTTGACCTGAATATGCGATTGCGCGGGCAAGGCAGCGGGATCATCAAGTGTGCCTGTCTGCACATCAATCAGGTCCGGCAGGAATTCGGCATTGCTATAAAAAAGGCCTGTGCCACATGCGCTGCAAAAATGCCGCCTGCCATGTTCTGAAGAGGCATAGACTTTGGGAGTTCCCTGCACATCTAGATTGGCAAGAGGTAACATCGCCCAGCCCACCATGTGCGTGCCCGAATGCCGACGGCAGTCGCTGCAATGACAAAGCACGTGGTTTATGGGGTTCGCAGTGATTGTGTAGCGGATGGCACCGCAATGGCACTTGCCGGTCAGTTCAGTCATAATGTGCGATTATAGCACATATTTGCTGAGATCCGTATCCTTTGCGATATTGCCAAGCTGGCTTTCGACATAATCGGCATCGATTGAAATGGTCTCACCGACTTTTTCTTCGGCATTGAAGCTGATTTCCTCAATCAGTTTTTCCATCACTGTCTGCAAACGCCGGGCACCGATATTTTCAACGCTTTCGTTTACATTGGCCGCGGTTTTGGCAATTGCTGCAATCGCGTTATCCGTGAACTCGATATTCACGTCCTCTGTGCCGATCAGCGCCTTATACTGTTCTGGCAGGTTTGCCTTGGTATCGGACAGGATCGCCACGAAATCCTCTTCGGTGAGCGCACGCAGCTCTACCCGGATTGGCAGACGGCCCTGCAATTCGGGCAGCATGTCGCTGGGTTTCGCAACGTGAAATGCGCCACTGGCGATAAACAGCACATGGTCGGTTTTCATCGGACCATATTTGGTGGCCACGGTTGTACCTTCGATCAGCGGCAACAGGTCGCGTTGCACACCTTCACGGCTGACCGAGCCGCCGCGCACATCACTCACGGCGATTTTATCAATCTCGTCCAGGAACACAATGCCATTGGCTTCAGCATCGGCGAGCGCGACGCGGGCGACATCATCCTGGTCCATCCGCTTTTCGCTTTCTTCCTCAACCAGCTTGTCCCAGGCATCGGCGACACGCATTTTGCGTGTTTTCATTGGCTTGTTGCCAAAGGCCTTGCCCATCATGTCGCTGATATTGATCATCCCGACCTGTCCGCCAAGACCTGGGATTTCCATCGGTGTACCCGGCGTGTCTTCCATCTCGATTTCAACTTCCGTGTCATTAAGATGGTTGTCGGTAATGCGTTGGCGAAAACTTTCGCGGGTGGCCTCGCTGGCATTGTCCCCGACCAACGCGTTCAGCAGGCGCTCCATAGCGGCTTCAGACGCTGCCTCACGCACGCTTTCGCGGCGGCGGTCTTTCTCCAGCCGCACAGAATCCTCGACCAGGTCACGGGCGATCTGGTCCACATCGCGGCCGACATAGCCGACTTCGGTGAATTTCGTTGCCTCAATCTTGATAAATGGCGCATCGGCCAGTTTGGCAAGGCGGCGCGAAATCTCGGTCTTGCCGCAGCCTGTGGGGCCGATCATCAATATATTCTTGGGCGTAACCTCATCGCGCAGGTTTTCGGGTAACCGCTGGCGTCGCCAGCGGTTGCGCAATGCCACCGCTACGGCTTTCTTGGCGTCTTTCTGGCCAATAATATGTTCGTCAAGCGCGGCGACAATCGCCTTGGGGGTAAGTTGTTTTGTCATATGTCTTTCTCGCCAGAACGGCTGATATTTACAGGCTTAGTCTTTGGCATTCATCACTTCGACGGTGAGCTGGTCATTGGTATAGACGCATACATCGGCGGCGATGCCCATCGCCTTGCGCGCGATTTTCTCCGCGTCTTTTTCATATTCCATCAACGCACGGGCTGCGGCCAGCGCATAGTTACCGCCCGAACCGATCGCTGCGATGCCATCCACCGGCTCCAGTACATCGCCATTGCCGGTCAGGATCAGGGTCACTTCCTTGTCAGCGACAATCATCATCGCTTCCAGGTTGCGCAGATATTTGTCGGTCCGCCAATCCTTGGCGAGTTCGACCGCAGCACGCATCAGTTGCCCGTTATGGCGCTCCAGCTTGCCCTCCAGCCGCTCAAACAGCGTGAAAGCGTCCGCCGTGGCTCCGGCAAAGCCGCCAATGACGCTGCCATCGTGCAGCTGCCGGACCTTGCGTGCATTAGGTTTCATGACCGTCTGGCCCATGGAAACCTGGCCATCGCCCGCGATGACAGCTTTGCCATTTTTACGGACGCCGATAATTGTTGTGCCATGCCATGTGGGCATGGAGCTGTGTTCGTTATTGCTCATGAATCCGGATATGGGTTGCGCTGCATATGAGTGCAAGATGGGCGACTTAAATGCCGTGATATTTGCGGTACCAGTTTACAAATTCCGGGATGCCGGTTTCGATACTGGTTGTGGGTGCATAACTCAGTTCACCTGCAATCGCGCTGATGTCGGCATAAGTCTCGTACACATCGCCCGCCTGCATGGGCAGATAGTTTTTCTGTGCCTGCATGCCACATGCCCGCTCAACTGCGGCGATCATATCACCCAGTTTTTCAGGCTTGTTATTGCCGATATTGTAAATTGTGTGCGCGCTGGTGCTACTTCCGGCTTTGGGCTTTCCGTTATCTGCGGGCGGATTGTCCAGCGCAGCGACAACACCGCTGATAATGTCGTCTATATAGGTGAAATCGCGGCGCATATCGCCATTATTATACACGTCAATAGGTTCGCCTGCCAAAATGGCCTTTGTGAATTTCCATAACGCCATGTCGGGGCGGCCCCATGGCCCATAGACCGTGAAAAAGCGCAGTCCGGTCATCGGTATCCCATAAAGATGGGCATAGGTCTCGCTCATCAATTCATCGGCTTTCTTCGTGGCGGCGTAGAGCGATACAGGATGATCCACCCGGTCATCCACGCTGAGTGGCAGGGTATCTGCATGGCCATAAACCGATGAGGAGGAGGCGTAGACCAGATGCGCCGCATTGCGCGCGCGTGCCAGCTCAAGCATATTGAGATGCCCGACCAGATTGGACTGTGCATAGGCGCGCGGATTTTCCAGCGAGTAACGTACCCCGGCCTGTGCGCCCAGATGTACGATATGGCTGAAATCATAGCCCTCCAGCGCTGCATCAAGCGCCCGATGATCGGAGAAATCGACTTTGTGAAAGCGAAAATTGCTGCCCGCGATACTGGTAATATCATCCAGCCGCGCCTGTTTCAGCTGCGGATCATAATAGTCATTGAGATTATCAATACTGACAACGCCGTCACCGCGTGCCAGCAATGCTTTTGTCAGCGCGTGGCCGATAAAACCGGCGGCGCCCGTTATCAATACCGGATCAGCCATGGAGCCCGTATAGCCCGAACGGGATCAAAACGCCCGCTTTATGCAATATGCCGCCATTGTCCGCGTGTGTCATACACCTCTTTACCCTCCAGCTTCGCCTTATCCATATCAGCAAAAGCCTTATGGTCCACCAGCAGGATGACAATATCACAATTGTCCATTGCCATTTCCATATCGACCAGCTTGGCTGCAAGCCCGTCAAACTGGTGCGGCAATTCACTGGCATAGGGTTCGACAATCTGAACGCGCTCGCCATATTTTTCAGCGACTTTTTGCGCGACTTTCAATGCCGGGCTTTCCCGGAAATCGTCAATATTGGCCTTGAAAGACAGGCCAAGGCAGGCGATTTTCGCATCTGGTTGCGCGTCGGCCATGGCTTCCACACGGCCGATGACATAATCGGATTTGCCGTCATTCACGCGGCGCGCCGTGGCGATCAGGGGAGTCTCATCGGGCGCACTGTCCACCAGAAACCATGGGTCGACCGCGATGCAATGTCCGCCCACGCCTGGGCCAGGCTGCAATATATTGACGCGCGGATGCCGGTTGGCCAACTCAATGACGTCCCAGACGTTCAGACCCATCTTGTCGGCAATCAACGACAGTTCATTGGCAAATGCAATGCTGACATCGCGTGAGGCGTTTTCGACCAGCTTGACCATTTCTGCGGTGGCAGCGGTGGTTTCAATGCATTCACCTTTTACGAAAATCTGGTAAAACTCGCGCGCTTTTTCGGCGCAATGCGGGGTGATGCCGCCGATGGAACGGTCATTTGAAACCAGTTCGGCAATAATCTGCCCAGGCAATACGCGTTCGGGGCAATAGGCGACATGTACATCCATATCGTCATCGCCCGCTTGCGCGATTTTCAGGTCCCGGCGTTCCTCGGCCAGCAATGCTGCCATCTTATCTGTTGTGCCGATCGGGGACGTGGATTCGAGTATGACCAAGTCGCCTTTCTTGAGCACGGGCGCGATTCGCTTTGCGGCGTCCAGAACGTAAGTGATATCGGGCACATGATCGCCAACAAACGGTGTGGGCACGGCAATCAGGAATACGTCGCTGGCGCGCGGCTCCATCGCAGCGGATAACCGGCCACATGCGACCATGTCATGGACCAGCACATCCAGATCATGCTCTTCGATATGGATTTCGCCGCGATTGATGGTGTCAACCACGTCCTGCTTTACGTCGAGACCCAGCACATTGCAGCCCGACTGCGCGATAACAGCGGCGGTGGGCAGGCCGATATAGCCAAGGCCGACCATGGTGACATTGGGAAGGGTGTCAGATTGCATTTTTGATAATTCCTGCGATTTTCGCGGCAGATGTGCCGTCACCAAACGGATTATGCGCCTTTGCCATCGCGGCATAGGCATCCGCATCATCGAGTAATGTGAAAGTTTCCGATACGATTTTGGCGCGGTCTGTCCCGACCAGTTTGGCCGTGCCTGCGGCGACGCCTTCGGGGCGTTCGGTGGTTTCGCGCATGACCAGCACCGGTTTGCCAAGCGCAGGTGCCTCTTCCTGAACCCCGCCGCTGTCGGTCAACATGATGTCGGCGAGTGAGAGTAAATGCACGAAATGTGGGTAATCCAGCGGTTCGATCATCGCGACATTATCCAGCCCGGCCAATGCGTCATCCATGACGGCGCGAACATTGGGATTAGGGTGGACAGGAAAGATAATCGCAACATCATCGCGCGCCGCGATATCCGCAACAGCGGCGGCGATATTTTCCAGTCCGCCACCAAAATTCTCGCGCCTGTGGCTGGTGACACCGATGATACGCTTACCTGCGAAGCGTGTTTTCAGTTCATCCAGTCCAGACGCCAGCTGCGGTTCCGCCTCAATCCGTTTGGTGACCCAGTGCAGGGCATCAATAACGGTATTGCCGGTGATGTGGACATGGTATGGATTGACCGCTTCCTTGTGCAGCGCCTCGGCCGATGTTTCGGTGGGTGCGAAATGCAGGTCGGCAATATTGCCGATAATCTTGCGATTCACTTCTTCGGGCCAGGGATGGTAGATATTATAGCTGCGCAGGCCTGCCTCGACATGGCCGACTGGTATCTTGCGGTAATAGGCGGCAAGCGCCCCGACCATGGCAGTGGCGGTGTCACCCTGCACAATGACGCGGTCCGGCTTTACTTCATCCATGACTTCGCCAATGCCGGTGAGCAGGCGCGCTGTCAGCGCATCAAGCGATTGGTCCGGGCGCATCACGTCGAGATCATATTGCGGTGTGACTTCACCGATTTCCAGGACCTGGTCCAGTATTTCGCGGTGTTGCGCCGTTACGCATGTAACAGGCTCGAATCCTTCGACATTCGCAAAAGCATGCAAAACGGGGAATAGCTTGATAGCTTCAGGCCGTGTTCCGAAAATCGTCAGTATTTTATAGGTCAAAAAAGCGTCTCATCATGTTTGAAAAGGCGGGGATATCTGGTCGTCGCTATATGAAGAAAGCCTTGTCAGTGCAACCTCAATTGGCTAGGCGCGCGAACAGGCCGGTACAGGCCTATGGCAAAGCATGGACAGGAAATGGTTATGGATAGAGCAGGCCGTGTTTCACATGCCAGGCGGCCTTTATGGCGGCAGGGAGGCTTTTACCTGCGCTGGATTCCGCGTCTTGTGGTAATTGGCCTTGCCATCTGGCTGCTCAGCTGGTTCGTCATTGGTGATAGCCTGCGCTATCTGGGCTTTATTCATTCAGGTGCATTTATATACGGCCTGACAGCGCTGTTGGCGGCGCTCATCATGGTCTTTCGCCGGGATTTCATATGGGCTGCTTTGGGGGGTGTTCTTGCTCTAGGGGTTTTGTCCTATGGCAACGGGTTTAACCTGTCTGCGGGCGAATCCGTGAAAGAGGCTGGAAGCATCCGCATTGTCAGTGCGTCGCTGCGCGGGCGCAACCGGCAAATGGAGGCCGCAGCCGAGCGGCTTGCCAGCTATGATGCCGATATTATCGCGGTGCAGGAGGTTTCTGATATTGCTGAGCTTACAAGCGCGCTGGAAAAGGCGAGCGGGACGCAGTGGCAAAGTGCCTCCAAAGGTCCGCTGGTCATATTTGCGCGCGGGTCAGTACAATCTGGCACGGGTGAGGCACTGGATTCTGTTTTGAAAACGCAGATCGTCTATAAAGGCAATCCGCTTACCATATGGACAATGCGCGCACCCAAAAATTACGTACGTCCCGCCGAAAACAGGGCCTTTTACGTTGCCTTGAGAAATGCGGTGCGCGAGGAAAAGCCGCATTTTGTTGTTGGCGACTATAATGCATCACAGTGGAACGATGGCTATACGCTTATGAACGCAATCATGCAAAATGCACAGGCCAGTGCCGGGCTAGGGCAGGGCAGCAGCTTTCCCGCGCGCGGCAGGCGGAGCGGCATTTTTGGCGCATTTGCCCGTATCGACCATATTTTTGTGCGCGACGATATGAAGGTGCGCAATGCATTTACCGGCAAAGCCAGCGCCGGAGCGGACCATCACCCTGTAATCGCGGATGTCAGTGTAAAACCCTAAGGAGCTTAGCGCGCCAATGCAGCTAGTCCACGCGCAATGTAACCAAGCCGATACGCAAACGTTTTGCGCCGGCTATCCCGCCTAAAGGTGTTTCAAGAGCCAGCCTGTAGGTACTGCACGCTCCCTGGACCGGGATGGTCCAGCCGTTTTGCGCAGGACCATCGGAGCGGAAATATTGCTTGCTGCCTTCGCGGCCCAGGCATGTGAGTGACCAACGCATATCATGCATATCACGCAGAGCGCTGCCATCTACATCAACGGTGAGATGGGCCGTACCCGGTGCGATACGCAAGTTGCGCCAGGCAAGATCGCCAACGGCATTACGGTCAAGCTCCAGATCGAGTGTCATGGCGTCACCATTTCCGTCTTCTTCGACAGAAGCGAAAACTGAGCGGCCATCGCTGAAACGCCAGTCAAAAGGCAGCGGTTTGTCAATACGCTCGCCTGTAGGCCAGTCTAGCTGAGCCGTTTTGCCTGATGTTACCGCTATGCCGTCCTCCGGGAAGAATTCCGCCCACAGACTTAGCGCCCTGTTTTCCAGACCCTGGCTGACGAGCAGGTTGATATAGGGTGTCATTTCCCGCCGTGTCGCCGGTGCCGGACTGTCTTCCAACGCACGGATCAGGCCCTCGAAACCATCATATTGCTCGGCAGGCGTATTTTTGCGTGTTGCAAAGAAATTCTCGCGCCAGTTCGGCATATTGGCAAATTGTGCTTTGAGCGGCTCGGAAAGTTTCGGCTCCTGCCCGGCCAGGTTGAAGATGCTGAAAATCTCCTCCTGCACTTTGCGCCGCCGCAGCAATGCATCGGTATGCTTGATTGCGGTTGCATAATCCTTGCCAAGCAAGGCCCGCTGCAACAACCATGCCTGACCGGCGCTGTCACGCCAGCTCATCTGACCGCTGATTTTCACGAGACGAAGCCCGTTTTCTTCCTTGCCCGCTTCGAAATCTGTTATACCCACAGTGCGCAACGCCTCTACATGTGCGAGTGACTTATCCAGCGCTTTGAGTGCCATATCGCGGGCAATTTTCTTTTCACCGGCGGCATAGGCATCGGATGACAAGCGCGCCAAAGATTCGCCGCTGTCGCCTGGAATCTTGATGGCGGTCATATATTGATTGCTGTTGGTGGCAGCTTCGGACAAGCCGGTGCTGATGACCGCTGCGGCAATTGCGGTGCCCGCCAATATCCTGACTATAATGCTTATCATCTTGCTGGCCTGTCTGATTTTTCCGGCACTGGAAGCAAGCTATCTGCCCTGCGCCTTGGCCCGGCCATAAGTGTAATCATAACCGTAATAATTGCCATAACCGCTGCTGCTGGCGTCAAATTTTGTGAGCAATACGCCCAATATATTCGCGTTTGCATCGCCCAGTCGCCGCATAGCAGTCTTGGTCTGGCCGCCATGCACTTTGCCGGCTTCCACCACCAATATGGCGCCATCAACCGCGCGCGCAATTTGTGGACTGTCGGCAAGCCCCATTACGGGCGGCCCGTCGATCAGTATAACGTCAAACTGGTCTTTATACTGCTCCACAAAGCGGCGGATCGTGCCGGTAACCATGATCTCTGCCGGATCCGGCGGAATCGGGCCGCACGACAGGAACTGGAAGCTGACGCCTTCAGGGTTCTGGATTTCGCGTTCGAGCGAGCTGTTGCCCGTCAATACCGATACAAAGCCGCCATTATTGTGCAGGCCCAGATAGCCATGCAGTGATGGAATACGAAGATCGGCATCGACAAGCAGTACGCGCTTGCCGGCACGGCCAAAGCTTTCCGCAATTGCTATCGCGCTGGTACTTTTACCCTCGGCCGGCTGGCTACTGGTCATCAGCATGGATGATGGCGCGCCATCGGCGGTGCTGAAATCGAGCGATGACCGGACAGAGGCATAGGCTTCAGCAATCGCCGATTTACGGTCGCCCAGAGCTTCTATGATTGTCATGTCCGTATCATAGAGCGGTGTGGTGCCCAGCAATGGCAGACCAAGCTTGCGCTTGACATCATCAGGTGAACGCACCGAGTCATCAAATGTCTCGCGCAGAAAGGCGAGCAATGCGCCCAGAGCAAGGCCCGCGAACAGCGAGAGCAGAATGTTGATGAACGGCCGCGGAGACACTTTCCGGGCATCTTCCGCTGTGTCGATTATCGAAATATTGTTGGTCGCAGCGTCCGCATTCGTGCTGACCTGCTTGTACCGTTCCAGCAGTGACTGATAAAGTGTGCGATTGGTGTCAACTTCGCGGCTGAGCAGGTTCAGTTCAATACGCTTATTCTGTTCGGCAAGCGTGGCATCTTTGAGGCCACCCAAGCTCTGGCTGAGTGATGCTTCCTGCCGCCGTGCGACTTCATAGGTATCGCGGATCGAGTTGCGAATATCCTGCGCCAGACTGCGGATCTGGTTGTCTATTGCGGCCATCTGTGTAGATTTATCCTGCATGACAGGATGGCCGGGCTTATAGCGTTCGGCCAGTTCGCGCAGTTCCGCTTCTTTCTGAGCGCGTTCATTTTGCAGCGCCTGGATTGTGGAGTTGCTGAGAACTTCTGGCATGCTCATCAACGGCGTACGCTGCGCCTGTTTCCATTTTTCCTCAGCCAGAATTCTGTTTGTCTTGGCGGCGGCGACATCATTGTTCATCTGCACAAGATTCGCGGTTGTAATCGAACGCGGTGCCGTTTCATCCGAAGATGTCGAAAACCCGTCACTGGCATCGATTATCTGCGAATTTTTCGCATAGAGAATGGCTAGTTTTTCCGATTCTTCCAGCCGTTTCTTCGTATCGGCGATTTCTTTTTCCAGAAAGTCGCGCGCATAGGATGTTGCTTCAAAACGCTGCTCGATATTGCCTGTGATCAGGTTTTCGGCATAGGAGTTTGCCACCTTGACCGCAGTTTGCGGGTCAGGACTGGTAAACGTGATATTCGCGATATTTGAATTGAAAGGCAGGGTGATCTGAACATTGCTGGTGAGCGCATCAATCACCTGTGCACGGCGAACGCGCTGTACATTATCACCCGTGCCAGCCTCTGCCGCGGGTTCGACATTCATGGCGACCAGAAAATTGTCATTTGCGGTCAGGCGCAGTTCATTGGCGACACGTGTGGCCATGCTACGGCTTTTGATAAGGTCTACCTGGCCCTGTACATAGCGCTGGACTTCACCGCCGCGCAGTTCGCGCTCAATCGCGCCGTCTTCCACAATCGTGTCATTGCGTGCTTCGATTTGTACGGATACGCCTGCAGTATATTGCGGTGTCATCAGGAAAGTCGCAATTATTCCCAGCAGGAGTGCGGTAAGTATACTGGCGAGCAGGACGTAGCGCTGACGATATGCCATTGAGCGCAAATCACCAAGATTAAAGGAAAATCCACCACTTTCTTCATCATAGCGGTCTTCCAGATCATTGGCTGCATAACGGTCGTTCATTTTTACAAAACCTTATAAATCATCAAAAGCGGGTAAAGATACCCAGCAACGGGGCTGTTTTCAGGAAATCCTGGAAGCCTTGCTTGAATCCGGAAAAGCCGACAACAACGATATCGCCTGGCAGAATTTGAGGGTTTTCTGCTTCACCCGAACGGATAGCTGAATAATCGAATACAGCGACCAGATTTTCACCATCAACCTTACGGAAAACAGCCACTTCTTTCAGTTTTGCTGTCGAACTAGGGCCGCCCGCCATGGCGATCGCGCCAATAAGGGTGGTGTTTTCAGTAATGGAGAAGACACCGGGCCGTTCCAGCGCGCCTTCAACAGTCAGGCGCCGTGAATTTACCTTGAGAATATTTACAGCGACATCCGGGTTGACCAGATAATCCTCGCCATAACGCCGTTCCAGCTCATTAGATAGTTCTTCAGGCGTCTTGCCCACTGCATTAACCTGTCCGATCAGCGCCATTTCAAAACGTCCGCCAGTGTCGACTGTAACCTGAGGGAGGCTGAGGTCAGGTTCACGGAACACGGTGACGCTCAGTTCGTCCTGGGGTCCAATCTGATAGGCAGGATAGGCATCGGGGAAAGATTGAGAGGATGCCGTGGAAGCTGTCAGGATATTCGCCGTTTGCGGCACGCTGCCAGATACCACATCGCGGCTGCCATAACATGCCGTTAGCGCGGTGCATGCACTGGCCATCACAAGCCAACGTGCCATCACTGTGCGTTTGGAAAGCGATTGCATTAATTTTGTCCCGTCCGGTTTTTAAATTCTGTATTATTATGAACAGGGTTGCGTCGAAGCAAGCCGGACACAACTGTCCCATTCATTTCGATTCCAGTCTCTAGCTGAAAGATGTTTGTTGTAAAAGGCAAAAGGGTTTTATCCTTGTTCCGCTGCGACAGAATGGTTGGCCGTATCCGCGGCCTGATACTGCGATCCAGGCCCGGCGCGCCTGCCAGAAGCGGCGACAATGGAGAGCAACAGTGATGCGACCGCCATGATGGATAATGCGCGCAGGGGATAATCGGTTAATGAATGCAATGCGATAAAGCCCAATGCCGCGATGGCATAGCCCGCCATAACAGACGACCCCTTATTTTCGCTGCGGTAAAACAGCTGAAATGCGCGCCGTACAACCCAGAATATCAGGCCTGCAATTATGGCGAGGCCGAATATGCCCGCTTCTATGCCGATTTCCAGATATTCGTTATGCGCATTGTTTACATAATGCGTGCCAACAATGGCGAGCGTTTCATTCGCTCTGAAAGCTGTGTCAAATGTCCCCATTCCAGAACCAGAGGGCATATATTGCCACATGGCGCTCCATGCGTCGGGCCAGAATTCAAACCGATGGTCCTCATTCTGGCCAAAACGGTCCACCAGCGTATTAATGGCCTGAAACCGCCCGGTAGAGAGCATTGCCGCGATCAGCGCCGCGATTGCGGCAATGATGCCGCCAATGATCCACAAAGCCTTTTTGCGGAAGCGCTTTGGCAGTAGGGTGTATGCCACAAATATGAGCGCCGGCAGCAGTAGGGCGGTGACGGTGCGGCTATTGGTAGCCAATATGGCGAATGCAAGGACCAGTACGACTGCCGATAGCAGCATAATCTGCCCGGGATTGGAATTGCCCGACCGCCGGGTAGCGAACAGCCCTGCAGCGACAAAAATGGCGATTAGCAGGAGCTGCGCCATATGGTTGCGGTTTGCAAACAGGCCGATGGGCAAGCCTTTATGGGAAGTCTGGTAAAGATAGAAACTGCTTCCGCCCGATATAGCCTGCAGGAATGACGTGCCAAGATTGACGATCACCATCATGAGCACGAGCATGAGCAGCAGTCTTCTTTCCTGCATGTCCAGATGCATGGCCGTGAGTACAACCCCCAGCGGCACGACGAGACTGAGCCCGGCCTGCAGAGTTAATTCCGGGTCAATCGACCATGGCCGCCAGGGCTGGCTTTCATATAACAGGCCCGAAGCCTCCGCCAGCAGTTCACGGCCTGGAAGCGCCTGCCAGAGCGCGGGAGGTAGGGGGATAAGCTGCGCTATGACGAGGACGACCGCTGCACCGAGCAACATCACCAACCCCCTGAATGCCGGCCAGTTTTCGGCTGTGCGCATGTTGCCTAGGCCAACCACCAGCGCCGGAATCGCAGCAAGCTGCACCAGCATTTCAAAAAGCGCCGTCCGGCTGCCTCCGCCGCCCAGTAGCATCGCCATGACGATCAGAAAGCCCGATGCCCAGAAAGCATGGCTACGCCCCGCTATCACAGGACGCTTTTTATCATTGATAGGAAAAGAAATAGTATCGCTCATCACTTGTTTTAGGGCCGGTTTTCAGCTCTCTTAGTGGGGCGCCCCCCGATATGCAATTCCTGTATTGGATTTTACATATGCGTGCTTATACAGCCCAAGCTGAACACAAGATTGCACTTGCGCTTGGCTCAAAAACAAACAAAAGGGACGCGAGAAAAGGATATAGCGTTGAGCATCGGGAAAAATACGGCCTATAATATCGTCGGTTCGGTCGTGCCGCTCGCGCTCGCGTTACTCACAATCCCGGTATATCTTCAGCTTGTTGGTGTGGAACGTTATGGCGCGCTGGCCATAGCGTGGCTCATTCTCGGCTATTTCGGGCTTTTCGACCTTGGCCTTGGCCGCGCCACGGCGCAGCGTATTGCCGCGCTGAAACATGGCAGTGCCGAGGAGCGATCCGAAGTTTTCTGGACCGCGGTGGTGGTCAATATCGGCATGGGGCTTGTCGGCACGGTCATATTATATTTTGCGGCGCATTATTTTTTCACCCATTATTTCAAGATTGATGAAAACCTGCGCCCCGAAATCATGGCGGCGGTTCCTTTTCTTGCCCTTGCCGTGCCTGTTGCCACATTGACCGGCGTGGCTTCCGGGGCCCTGCAGGGGCGTGAAAAATTCCTTGAGGTAAATATTGTCACCGTCATCGGCACTTCGCTATTTCAGCTTTTACCGCTGGCCGTAGCATGGTTTTGGGGACCGGAACTGAAATGGCTTATTATTGCAGCCATCACGGCAAGGTGTCTGGGCCTGTTGCTTTTTCTTGCCCGCGTGCACAAAAACCTGCTTGCCGGTATCGCGCCGCGTTTTGACAGATCGCAATGGGTCGCTCTCCTCAAATATGGTGGCTGGATAACGGTGATTTCGATTATCAGTCCGCTGTTGGTCGTGGTGGACCGTTTCCTGATCGGTGCAATTATGTCCGCCGTTGCGGTGACGATATATACGGTACCGTTTGAAATCGTGCAGCGTATATCAGTACTGCCCCGCTCGCTTGGCGGTGCGCTATTCCCGCGCATGGCATCGGTGACACAGGCGGAAAGTCAGCAGTTATCACGCCGGGGTCTTTCGGTGATGAGCCTGATGATCACTCCGCCGGTTCTTGTGATGCTGTTTGCGATGGAGCCTTTTCTCAACCTTTGGGTCGGGCACGACATTGCCGAAAAAGCGGTGCCCATCGGGTGGATATTGCTCGTGGGGTACTGGATCAACGCCTTTGCGATTATTCCGTATTCGCGGTTGCAGGCGATGGGCCGCCCGGATCTGGTGACCAAGGCATTGCTTGCGCAGCTGCCTTTCTATCTTGCCGCCATGTATTTCGCGCTTCAGCATTTCGGATTGCTGGGCGCTGCCAGCGTGTTTTCCGTGCGTTGTGTCATAGACTATGTCATATTATCGTGGATTTCGGATGGGAGGCCGCAAATGTCAAAAATCATGCGCTATTGTGCGCTTATCGTGTTCTTATCGGTCCTTGCCATCGCTTACCTTCCCGGTCTTTCACTGCAATGGTGGGCGGCATTCATGATGGCGGGGTTTGCCGTGTTATTTGCCGCGATGCGTTACATGCCCGCTGATTTGGAGCCTTTAATTGCAAAATTTGCACCGGCTTTCCTGATGCGCCAGATAAGGTTTCGCTGACATGCTGAAAAAAATGAAAGCAAGGATTGCACGGCGGTTTGGCCAGAAGCCGGGGCCGCGCCTGCTACGACAGGTCTTCCCTGAATATGACATTGGCATGCATAGCTATGGCGGGCTGGAGGTACGCAAATTTGATGATGTGACAGGCCTAAGCATTGGCAAATACTGCTCCTTCGCGGCCCAGGTTCAGGTGATGCTTGGCGGTGAACACCGGCATGACTGGGTGACCACCTACCCGTTCAACGTGGTCGATGTGCGGCACAGCGCTTTTACGGGTCACCCGGCAAGCAAGGGCGACATCACTATTGGTCATGATGTCTGGATTGGCCGTGAAGCGATTATCATGTCGGGTGTTACTATTGGTACGGGCGCGGTCGTGGCTGCCCGCGCACTGGTGACAAAAGATGTGCCGCCGTACGCCATTGTGGGCGGCAATCCGGCCAAACTGATCAAATACCGTTTTGACGCAGAAACAATCGCGAAACTGCTTGAAATAGCGTGGTGGGATTGGCCGGATGACAGAATCTCAAATGCGATGCCCTATCTGCTGAACAATGACATCGCCGCCTTTGTGCAGACCGCACAAGCCGGGGAAATCTAGGGCTGTAAAACCCCGGATTTAAACAGCTTCATTCCGCGCAACCACAATATATTGCCGGTCGGTAAAGCTGTTGAACAGACCCAGGGTCATGGTGCGCAGCAACCTGATCTTCCCGCCGCCAACAGCTGAACTGACGGTTTTTTCAACTTTCAGGCCCGATGACGATACCAGTTCAATCGCGGTTGAGCGTACAAAAAATCGCAAATGGGTGCGATCCAATATACCCGCGTCGCGGTAGGTCCACTGGTTCTTGAAAAGCAGCGGAAAAAGCGCGCGGTAATTGCGCACATTGGGAATGCTGGCGACCAGCACACCGCCGGACTTGAGGCTTTCGTGCAGTTTCGCGACAGTTGCCCATGGATCGACAAGATGTTCAAGGATGTCCAGCGCAAGTATCACGTCCATCTTGCCGCGCTCTGAGATGACATGGTCTATAAAAGAAGTGTCTTCCAGATTGCCCTGAAAAGCAAAGTCCAACTTTACCTTTGAATCGGTATTGTCGACCAGATCGGCGACACCCACTTCATCCACAAGGCCCATTTGTTTGGCCGCAAATGCGGTTGCGCCAACACCGCCGCCCAGATCGAGCAGCTGTCCGCCTGTTTTCGGAATATGCGGCAGGACATCCTGACGGATATGGTCGTGATATGCTGTGCGAAATTCGGTGTCTGGAGTATTCTTCATACCGGTTCCCATAATGATGGATGGGGCAAAAGCAAAGCAATTCCTATGCCGGAATCAGATAGCACCGACGTTTTTACCTGTTTTTATAATCAGGTCTTCTTCATGTGTATCCAGGGGGCGGGATGCAGGGGAAGAAAATTTTTCCGGAATTATATGCTTGCCGTTTGGCTGTACATTATGACGGGATAGGAAATCGGCAATTTTGTCTATTGTGCCAGCGGGATCGCTGCACATACCGGTATAATCTATCGTCACCATCCTGTCGGGGCCGACGGTTTCAATATCGCGCTGGATATCCTGGGTTGTTCCCATAACCTGTGCCGTGGCACGGCTGACATCATCTTTGCCAATATAATCGGGAGTGGTGGAAGGACGAACCGACCACCAGTGATCCTGATCATGTGCGGGCCCGCCTTCCTTGCGTTCTGCGCGTACGATCGAGCGGACATTGTCCGCAATGTCGCGGCGCACATGAATGAAAACCGCATCAGGCCAGATTTTGTGCATCAGGTGGAGCCGGTTGGAATGCATTACGTTCTTGTTGAGAAACGGTGCATCCATAATGCCTGCCAGGCCGAGTGTCAGCGCGCGCAGCGACGGGATATGCGCTTCATCAAAATCATGGCCATCGGTCCAGTCGCCATCTTTCAGCCAGCGACGCCATATCCAGCCGCCTTCATTGGGAGCACCCCAGCCGGCGATATGGCCAAAACGGCTGGTAAAATCGCCGCGCCATGCAGCAATACGTGACTTGCCCAGCCATGTGGCGGCAAGCGGGGTCAGGTAAAACCGGTGCGCAAGGTTGGAAATATAGGCGAAATGGAAACGGGTTATCATCAGCTCATAGAGCAGCGAGGTGCCTGAACGTGGTGCGCCAATAATGAATATGGGCGGCGTAATGTGTTTTGGCGCTATGGCCCGTAAGATCAGCTCCAACGGAAACAAAGCCAAATGCACCAAGAACCTTATGATGGATATGGCAAATTTTCTCATTGTGAAATTTCCGAAGGTGCGGGGCGGGAAATGTTCTGTCCTTTGGGAAGGTTCATGATGGAACGCATTTCAAATTTCAGACGCGCCCACCATGGCTTCGCATTTTCGGTCCAGCGAAACCCGTTCAATGCGGCCTTGACCGCATAATAAGGCAAGCGCACCAGATCGCGCCCAAGCATCAGCAATGTGCCAAGCCATGCGATAAATGCGCCGCGTGTAAAACGCAGGAACAATATGTGCCCGCGCGTCATTTCGACCGCTTTCCATTCGCTCATATGTGCGGTGCTAGCGGCACCGTGGTGCAGTATCTCGACATTCGGGTTGTAATGAATATCCCATCCCGCACGGGTGATGCGGCGGCACCATTCACTTTCCTCGCCATACATGAAAAAACGCTGGTCGAGCCCGCCTGTTTCTTCCAGTATCTTGCGTCGTGCCAGCATGAAACAGCCGGAAACCGCATCAATACTGTTAATCTCGTCGCGCGACAGGTCAGCATAGCGCGAGTCGCCAAAAAGACTGGTTTTGCGCATCCACGGGCTGGGCATAAAAATAATAAAAAACAGCTGGGTCAGGCTCAGATAGCGGATCATACTTGATTGCTGACTGCCATCATCCAGCCGTACCCTTGGACCCATAACACCTACGTCCGGATTATTCTCCATATAGGTGATGGCGGTTTCCAGACTACCCGCATGCACGCGCGTGTCGGGGTTGAGCAGCAATATATAGCGGCCATGGGCGCGCTCGAACCCGATATTGTTGCCAAAGGCGAAGCCGCCATTGGCCGGACTGTCAATCACCGTTATGCCTGGAAAATTCTCTCGCAGTGCAGCGGCGCTGCCATCCTTCGAGCAATTATCGACGACAATGATCTCTACGTTCAGACCGCCTTTATGGTCCAGCACGGACTGCACACATTCGATTGTCATCTCACGCGTATTATAGCTGACGATGACGACAGACAGGTTGATATCCGCAGACACGGGCGGCAGGTCGAGTTTCGTTTCTGCCTGCTCCAAAATAATACTCCAGCCCATAAAATCATGCGGTAACGTGTTCCACAGCTCCGATATGGGAGGTAGCGCGCTATTTCAATAGCTTTCCGCATCGGCTATGCGCGCCCTAATGTCTGAAACCAGCCTTACCCTTTCGCGTATAGATGATTCGCAGGCCGATCAGTTGATTGGCGAATTTGCCGATGCAAGCTGGCGGCAGTGCCCGGCCTATGCCCGCACCGCTGCCGCGCAAATTGGTGCGGTCAGCGAATATGTAAAAATTACGCAGGATGGTGCGCTGGTGGCACTTGCCAATGTTCGCGTCAAAAAACTGCCTGTGGTGGGAACGGGTATTGCTTTTGTCAGCCACGGGCCGATGGTAATGCGCCGAGGGTACGAATTTGACAGCGTTGTTTTTTGCGAAGTGCTGCGCAAACTGTCTGAATATTATTCTGAAACGCGCAAGCTATGTCTGCGTATCGAGCCGCATGTATATGCTGATGACCTGCGCGATACGGTCAAAACAGGTTTTGCAGATGCCGGTTTTGCGCGGCAGGCTGGTAATGGATATCAGACATTCATGATTGATCTTGCGCCCGATCTGGATGTTCTGCGCAAGAATTTGAATGGCAAGTGGCGGACTGACCTGAACCGCGGTGAGCGGGGTGATTTGCGGATTACCCGATCGAGTGACGCGGAGGATTTTGACCGTTTCGCGCCTTTGCTGGAACAACTTGCCGATAAAAAGGGATTTTCTGCGCCGCAGGATACGGAGTTTTTCAAAAATGTGGCGGCCCAGGCTGCGGTATCTGACAATATCACCGTGCATCTGGCATGGGATGGAGACGAGTTGGTGGGCGGCCATATCGGTTCCTATACGGGGGATACGGCTGTCTATCTGTTGGGTGCCACAACTTATAAAGGCCGCGATTTGCGCGCGTCCCATGTTCTGCAATGGGCGGTAATAGGGCATGCAAAATCGCTCGGCATGGGGCGCTACGATCTTGGCGGTGTTGATGAAAAATCCAACCCGGCAGTGCACCGTTTCAAAAAGCGGATGGGCGGAACTTTTGCGGAGAACATCGCAATATGTGAAAAAATGCCGGAGCAGCCCTATTCAGCAATTATAAAGGGCGCAGAATATCTCTACCGGAAAGTGAAAGGATAGCCCATATGACGTTCATCCTGAATTTCCACGGCATCGGTGACATAGATCGCGATTATGAAGATGGCGAAGCGCCATACTGGATTGATGAAGCGCGTTTCCAGGAATGTCTGGATATGGTGCAGGCATCCAGTCAGAATGTGCTGCTGACATTTGATGATGGCAATGCGTCCGATTATCAGATCGCCTATCCTGAACTGAAAAAGCGCAAGCTGTCGGCGGTATTTTTCGTGCTTGCCGGGAAAATTGGCGAGAAAGACTATCTGACGGCGCAGCAGGTCCAGGAAATTGATCGCGATGCCGATATGGCAATCGGCACGCATGGTATGGACCATCAGCCTTGGCCAGATCTTGATAATGACGAATTGATGCGGGAGATAACGCAATCGCTACACCGCCTGTCCAGCATCTGCGACAGGCCCATCACTGCCGCCGGCCTGCCTTTCGGAAGATATGATAGCAGGGTTCTCAATATTCTCAGGCAGAACGGAGTGAATGCAATTTATTCGAGTGACGGTAGTGAAAAGTTGACGGTGGCAGCGCCGCTTCCTCGTTTTTCCATTCGCCAGGACACAGATATGCGCTCTCTTGGTAGAATGATAGACAGTCCGCCCGGCCTTATTCAGCGGATAAAAAATGAACTGCGGGCCTGGATTAAGGCAAATAGATAATTTTACACGGGATAGGGAAATGGCGTTATAGACGCTATTTCATTCGCCGGCACGAACCGCTAGGGCGATAATCTGATAATTGGGAAAAGATTTTGGCAACTGCTGCGATTGATATTACGAGGCCGATGACGCGCAAGGCAGAGCGTTCGGTTAGTCTTGTGCAGATATTGCCTGCCGCTTTCTTTATATATGCGACATTATTGCCGCCTGAAGTCGCGTTCTATGCTGGTTCATTCCGTATGGGTGCATATCGTATTGCCCTGTTCCTTTTGGTTCCATGGGTTATTACGCAGCTTGCGACCGGAAAAATAAAATTCGGATTTATTGATTTTATGATGCTGGTTACTGCACTTTGGCTGCCGGTATCATTTGCGCAAAATTACGATGTAAGCGTAGGTATCGAA
This sequence comes from uncultured Sphingomonadaceae bacterium, assembly GCA_947497085.1. Classification (GTDB taxonomy): domain Bacteria; phylum Pseudomonadota; class Alphaproteobacteria; order Sphingomonadales; family Sphingomonadaceae; genus Alg239-R122. Next base: position 843,027 of record CANMFE010000001.1, on the reverse strand, counting down.
GCCGGAGGAAGCCAGACAGTTGATATGATGCTGGCTTATCTAGTGGGGCGTTGCTCATTGAATAACTTCGAAAGTTTGCGCCGATTGCTGATCATAATTTCGCCCGGGCTTTTAGTTGCGGGCCTTTTGCTTGTCGGTGAAAGCATTATCGGCTCTCTTTTCGTCAGACAAACGGCACAATCCATATTTGGTGCTGCGGGAGAAGTAGGGTCTAACCTTAATTTTGAGAAGCGTTTAGGTTTAGTTCGGGCCTATGGTACATTTTCTCATCCGATTCATGCGGGTGTTTTCATGTCTACATTTTTGCCGATATTTTTCATGCTCTTTCGGAATAAAATTCGTAAATTTAGCGGTTTCGGTTTTGGGGTGCTGGGCTTTTTTTCCCTTAGCTCTGCAGGATTTTTGGCGATGCTCCTGAATATAGCTTTCCTAGGCTATGACTGGTTGCAGAAAACTGTTCGCGATATAGGATGGAGACTTGCATTGGTTTCTATCGCGACGATGGCATGCCTAATCCAGATGTTCTCTGAGGGAGGGGTTATATCGGTAATATACAGATACCTTACCTTTAACCCCGGTACAGGGTGGTACAGGACTCAAATCTGGAAATATGCAAGCGATGACGTTTTGGCCAATCCTTGGTTCGGCATCGGGTATGAACCCTATACGCGTCCGCACTGGTTCTGGGGCAGTAACAGTATTGATGCGCACTACTTGTCGATGGCTGTCAAATATGGCCTTGTTCCGGCATTGCTCTACTTCCTGATTGCCATTGCAATAGTCGTTTTGCTGGCGCGTGCTGCCCGGCAAAGTGCATTGTCAACTCACCGCGATGTGTTTGTTGGCCTTACCATTGCACTTTCCACAATCATTATTGTCATGTTTACCGTGGCGTTCTGGGGCGCCATGCTTGCATGGTTCAATTTTATGCTCGGTCTATCGCTTTCACTCGCGCGGAACAGGCGCAATACCATGCGGCCCATAAGAAGGTAGATCATGCGCCGGACTGCTTTTCTTCGCGAATTCCTGCTCTGGTTCAGGACTTTTTTTCTGCGTAAGGTGCGCGGTCTGGATATTCATCCAACGGTGCGCATGTCGCTGTCGGCGAAAATCGATCAGTCATTCCGGGCGGGAATCCACATTGGAAAAGACAGCTATATCGCATTCAATGCGCGCGTCATGGCATATGATTTTGCACCCAGATTATACCAGTACACGCATTGGCGAAAACTGTTTTATTAACGGTGAGATTCTTACTTCTGCCGAGAAGTCGCGATAGGCAATGGCTGTATAATCGGAGCCAGTTCAGTTTTGCCCAAAGATATAGCGGATGAATGCGCAGTTGCAGGAAACATAGCGCGCGTTATTGTGGAGAATATCGAGGTGGGAAATTTGGAAGATTGGTTGCTGCGGACGAAAACGAGCAAAAACTGCGTCAAGCCGATCCGAATACGGCGAAGCTGTCAGAAAAAATTCCGCAAGAAAATTCATGACAAAAACAGCTAGGGTAGCCATTTATCCATGACCATAATCCATATCTCGACTGATTATCCGGACGCATATGTTCCGGCGAAAACGCATGCCATCAAAAACCTTGTTGATGCGGCGCAAACTGGCCATGCGCAGTTTGTCTACAGCCTGAACCGGATTAATATCTCAGCGGGAAAAGCGGGTTTGGCCGCCCTTAACGGTTGGGAAATCGAGGAAACGGATAGCGGGCAGGATGGTGTTGCCTGCCTGACCTATGCTGCGCCTTCCAAAGGCCTGTTTCTGCGGTCGGTCATGACGGCTATTGCCAGGTATATTGTACGGGACATTCAGGCGCGCGGGATAGAACCTGACCTGATACAGGGGCACAAGCTTAGCATGGAGGGGATTATTGCCTATCATGTGGCAAAGGCTCTCAATGTCCCTTATGTGCTATCAGTGCAGGGCAATAGCGACCGGACGATATTGAATGTCCGGCGTGACTTATGGACAGTCTATCGCAGGATATTCCATGAAGCAGCTATGGTATTCCCCTTTACGCCATGGGCCCTGCGATATCTGGAAAACGTACTTGGCAAAAGGCACGGCCCCACAATCATGCTGCCCTGTATTACCGAACAGGATTCTGTCATCGAACCCCGTGGAACCCGTCCTGTTATAGTTAGCGCATTCCATTTGCGGCATTGGCGGCTTAAAAACCTGCCGGCACTTATTGCTGCTGCAAAACATATGCAGGGTATCGCTCCGGATTTTGAACTGCATGTCATTGGCGGCGGCGAAGCGGAACATATTGCCGAAGTTGAAGAACAAATCGTCAAGTCAGGGGCCAGCAATATCCGGCTATTGGGCGCTATCCCGCATGACCAGATTCAAAATGTTATGAATGGTGCGTCCGCTCTGGCGATGCTTTCGCACAGGGAAAGCTTTGGGATGGTGTTTATCGAGGCACTGTTGGCGGGATGCCCGGTGCTTTATCCCGATGATGCGGCAATTGACGGCTATTTCGATGACAAAGGGTTTGCAATCTCAGCTCCAGCCGGTGATCAGCCTGCGATTAATGGCGCATTTGAGAAGCTTGTGCTGGACAATGCAGCGCTCAAGGAAGAGTTGCGGACATGGCAGCAAAGCGGGAGCGCTGCATTTTTCCAAAAAGAACAGATAGCGGAAAATTATATGGATGGGCTGAACGTGGCCATGGGTAAGGATAATTAATGCGTACCGAATTGCTGGGAACACCGGTTGACATATTGGATTTTGACAAGACTGTTGCGATCGCCGAGCAGGCTATCATCTCGCGCGAACAATGCGTGCATGTGGCGCTCAATGTCGCCAAATTTGTCAAGATGCGCGATGATGCGGAACTGCGCGCGGACGTCACAAGCGGCGATATTATTGGCATTGACGGCATGGGTATCGCATGGGCGCTTAAGCTATTCGGCGCTGACCACGTAACGCGTGTTACCGGTGTTGATTTGATGAACGCCATGCTGAAATTGAGCGCGGAAAAAGGATACAAACCATTTATTTTGGGGGCAAAGCAGGAGGTTCTGGACACTGCTATCTCCAATGCCAAGGCACGCTGGCAAGGGTTGGAAATAGCGGGGAGCCGCAACGGATATTTCGGGGCAGACGATGAGGCGGGTATCGTGGCGCACATTAATGCCAGCAATGCGGACTGCCTGTTCCTTGCCATGCCCACGCCCAAAAAGGAACGGTTTCTGGCTGCCTATGCAAAGACCCTGAACGTACCATTCATCATGGGAGTGGGCGGATCGATTGATGTCCTTGCCGGGCATGTGAATCGCGCGCCGGTCTGGATGCAGAAATCGGGGCTGGAATGGCTATACCGGCTGTTACAGGAACCGCGTAAAATGTTTGCAAGATATGCTTCTACAAATGGCCGTTTTATATGGATAGTACTTAAAGCTCGTATGCTAGGAAACAGGTTGAAATGACAAGGTGGGAAAAAATGGGTAATCAGCCGTGGGTACCAAATTTGATTATGCCAGGAGTGGCAAAATGTGGCACCACGACCCTGCATGACCTACTGGCGGCGCATCCACAGGTGCAAAGCGGTCTTGAGAAAGAAATACGATTCCTGATGGATGAAAATGAGACGCAGCCTCGGGAAACGGACATTCATAAAAACGGTATCGAAGGCTGGCGGGCACGCTATCCCAGTGAGGTGAAGAAAGGCGCAAAAATCTGGATTGATGCAACACCGCAATATCAATATCAAAAAACAGCACATCGGGTTATGAATGACCTGACTAAAAAGCCATATATTCTTATTATCGTTCGGCGGCCATCCGACCGGCTATATTCGATGTACCAATATGCAAAATATCATCAGAAGACGATCCCGTTTATCCTAGATTTCCCATCTTTTATCAAAGCGATTCGGGGCAGGCCAGACGATCGCTTGCGGGACCAGACAATGCTTTATAACGCATGGGCCGATACAGATTACGCCAATTTTTGCGACACTTGGTCGGCAATGGTAGGTAAGGAAAAATTCATGTGTGTCAGTCTGGAAGATCTGATCGCGGATCAGGATTCGGTGTTGTCGAAAATTGCCAGTTTCCTTGCCATAGACCCAGCAGCCTACCCGGAGGCAGCGCAGTCACAGGCAAATCCGACTGTTTTGACAAAAAGCCGTGCATTCCGTATTGTAGGAGGCAGAATAGCGCGGCATTTGCCCAATACCGGTATATTTCGCAGGTTGAAAGATTTCGGCAAGCAAATGAATAGCGGCTCGATTGATAGGTCAGAAAAAGCTGACAATGAGTCACTTCTTGCCGAAATCGACGCACATTTTGCGGATGCCTGTAGCCAGGTCACTGCAAACTGGGGAGTTGAAAAACTGTAAGGTTAGGCTTTTGCCAGTTTCAGCAGATACTGGCCATAACCCGTTTTCGCAAAAAACTTGCCGCGTTCGATAAGCTGGTCGCGGTCAATAAAGCCCTGTTCATAGGCGATTTCGTCCAGGCTTGCGACCTGCTGCCCCGTGCGATGCTGTATGGTGCGCACGAATTCGGATGCTTCAAGCAGGCTGTCATGCGTGCCGGTGTCCAGCCACGCATAGCCGCGGCCCATCTGTTCAACGAATAAATCGCCGCGTTCCATATACATGCGGTTAAGATCGGTGATTTCCAGCTCGCCGCGTGCAGATGGCTTGACCTGTTTGGCAAGCTCACTCACATCGCTGTCATAGAAATAGAGGCCTGTTACCGCCATGTCCGATTTTGGCTCTGCCGGTTTTTCCTCGATACTGAGCGCGCGGCCTTCATCGTTCAGTTCAACCACGCCATAGGCGGTGGCATCGTCCACCTGATAGCCGAACACTGTTGCGCCGGTGCTGCGGCTTACGGCATTATTCAGCAGTTTCTGCAACCCTGCACCGAAAAAGATATTGTCCCCAAGAACAAGACATGCAGGGCCACCGGCAAGAAACTCTTCACCAATCAGGAAAGCCTGAGCCAGGCCTTCAGGTTTTGGTTGCACGGCATATTGGATATCCAGACCGAACTGCGAACCATCACCAAACAGGCGCTTGTAATTGTCCAGATATTCGGGCGAGGAAATGATCAGTATTTCGCGGATGCCGGCAAGCATGAGCACCGACATCGGATAATAGATCATCGGTTTGTCATAAATGGGCAGCAACTGCTTGTTTATCGCAAGTGTGGCAGGGTGTAAGCGCGTACCAGAGCCGCCTGCCAAGATAATACCTCTCATGTAAAATCCTCAATTATCAATGCCAATACAACGATTGGCGGAATCTGCTGCATATATCAACATCTCTTTGTTTGGTTCCATTCATCATTACATCTTGGCTGAATGTACCTTCAGTTTTGAGATTGCAATAAGCGTTTGCAAAGGAGTTGTGCAGGCCGGATTATATTAATGTGGACATGGCCCTAACGGGCCTTTATGTGGACGAAATGCTTCAGAATGAACCCAAAAAAGCCAACCGAAGTGTTGTAGCTTTTATCCGCACAAATGTTCGACCCGCATTCATGTGGCTAAGGCGTCAGTATTTTAATAAAATCTGGGGAATGAAAATTGGTGAAGGGACCAGAATTTCGATGTCAGCCAGACTGGATAAGACAAACCCAAAAGGTGTCCATGTCGGAAAATATACAGCTGTTGTTTTTGATTCCGTTATCTTAACGCATGACTTTGTAAATCGCAGGCATTTCGACACAGTAATTGGCGACTATTGTCTTATCGGTGCACGTGCTATTATTTTTCCTGGCGTTCAAATCGGTGACCATACTATTGTTGCGCCTGCAAGTGTGGTTATGAAAGATGTCCCATCAAATTCTATAGTCTCTGGCAATCCAGCAAGGGTTATCGAATCTGGTATTGAAACAGGCGATCACGGTACAAGGCTTCGATAACTCGCCTGAATCTACTTCGAGCACTCTAGGACAATGATGACAGAACTTGCTATTCGTCAGTACACGCTAAGCGACCAGCTAGATTTTGCCGCGCTTTCTGGCGATCGTAATCCTTTGCATGTTGATCCTGTAGCAGCACGGCGCACAATGTTTGGCCAGCCGATTGTCCATGGCGTGCATTTGGTCCTTTGGGCAATTGAGCAATGGGCAAGTGATGCCACGGGAAAGACGGTTACAGAGGCACAGGTGCGGTTGCTCAAGCCCGCATTCCTAGATGAAAAAATTAGCCTGACTATTGAGCAGCTTGCGGATAACTCTATTACATTAACGTGCGGTACTGGCTCGGCGAAACTGTGCGTGATAAAGATGAGCATTGCCGCTGCATCGGATAGAAAGAACACTTTATTGGACTGGGTGCCCGCTGCGAAAGCGAAACAAGGTGATCCAAAAAATCTTGGTTTTGAAGAGCTATCTGGCAAAACAGGTAAAATAAACCTTGATACTTCATTAGAGGATATGGTTCGATTTTTCCCAAATGCGGTCAAACTGTTAGGAGCACAGGGTCTGGCATCGATTCTGGCCCTTACAAGGCTAGTTGGTATGGAATGTCCAGGGCTGAATTCCATTTTTTCGTCATTCGATATAGAGTTTACAGGCAAAATGGGAAATCAGCTGACATGGGAGGTTACAAAGAGTAACCCGCGAATGTCGTTGGTTAACATAGTTGTTGATGGAGGGGGGATTGCCGGAAAGCTGACTGTTTTCTTTCGCCCGCCACCTCAGGCCGGACTTGATTATGGAGCAATTGCCGCAAGGGTGGAATCCAAATCTTCTGAGCGACGTAACGCGTTGATCATTGGTGGGTCACGTGGCTTAGGCCGTACGACAGCAATATTGTTGGCTGCTGGGGGCGCGGATGTTGTCATCACTTACCGTAACGGAAAGGCTGAAGCTGATGCATTGGTGCAGGAAATTCGCTCCAATGCAGGCACAGCCCAACATGTTGCATTAGATACAAGTGATCCGAGCGCAGCCTTGGAAACATTGGCTGAACGCGGTTTCTTGCCAGATGAAATTTATTATTTCGCGACACCGCATATTTTCGTACGCAAGAAAGCGTTGTTTGAACAAAGCTTGTTTGAAAGCTTTGCAGATAGCTATGTTTCTGGAATGATACGCGTTATTCAGGCGGCTAAGAATAGCGGTGCCGAAAGCCTCCGCGTCTTTCTCCCATCAAGCGAGGCACTTAATGAACCGATTGCGGATCTTTTTGAATATAGTGTTGCAAAAGCTGCGGCTGAAGCTGCTGCAGACTTGTTATCACAATTCGACCCTGAGGTACGCGTTATCGCTAGGCGACTACCTCGCCTGCCAACCGATCAAACAAACACTTTGATGGAGATTCCTAGCGCAGATCCAGTGGAAACCATGATGGCAATCTGTGATGCTATGTCCCCATTGCACAATAATGATGAAAGATAGTTATGACGATTACACTCCATGCGCTTTTTGCAGATATTTTAAACCTTAATGAAGATGATGTTTCGGATGTTACCGCTCCAGATAACACCAGTGAATGGGACAGTTTAAATAACATGATTCTGCTTGCTGCGATTGAAGAAACCTATGAGGTTGAACTCAGTACGGAAGAGATTACTAACATGAAAACGGTTGGCGATGTACGGGCGATTCTTCAGGCGCGTGAAATAGACGTAAAATGACAAAAGATAGCATGACCGCAGCACTCTCCCCTATGCAAGTCCGCAAGGAATGGGCTGCACTCATGCGTAAGGCGTCCGGCCAATCTATCGGCTCGGAAGTTGCATTGGTTGGGACATTCACTCTGGACCCTGTGACGCCTTACCTAGGTAGAGAACTGCATAGACTGACAGGTAAGATACCGCAAATTGAAATGGGTCCTTATGATCAGATCCTGCAAACCTGTTTTGATTGGAAAAATACACTTAGTGCCAGAAATGATACTATCGTTTTGTTTTGGCGGATCGAAGATTTCCTGCGTAGCGAAATGTTAAATGGGTTGCGCGCAGAAGATGGTGGCTTTGATCATGCAAAAACTCGCATTGACGAATTGGCAGCAGCAGTTGCCCATCTTCGTCAAGAATTTTCAGGCAGTATTATTGTTACGACGCCGCCTTTTCCCCATGGGCCGGATTTGGATATCCGTAACCTTGCCAATGTCACTTTAGCTGGAAGCTTGCACCGGCAAATATTGCAGCATTGGACTGAAGCAATAGGCCAGATCAAAAATATTGACTTCCTCGATCTTGATGGTTTGCAGCGCCATGCCGGTATTTCCGATAGTCTGGATGCCCGTAAATGGTACCTTTACCGGCAGCCTTTTTCTGAACCATTCTGGCAAGATATTGGCATGGCTCTAGCCAGCCTAATAGCGAGTCAGAAAATTGCTCCCAAAAAATGTGTTGTACTTGACTGTGACAATACTCTGTGGGGTGGAATTGTTGGTGAAGATGGCATAGGCGGTATAGCAATAGGGGACGATTTTCCAGGTTCAGTATATCGAGACTTTCAGCAGCAGTTGCTGACCCTATATTCGCAAGGTGTCATGTTGGCACTATGTAGCAAAAATAATGAAGCCGACGTATGGGAAATATTTGATAATCACGACAGAATGCTACTCAAGCGAGAGCATATTTCAGCCCATAGAATCAACTGGCAGGACAAACCGTCCAACATTGTGGAAATTGCAGATGAATTAAATATTGGTGTTGATTCAATGGTCTTCGTTGATGATTCTCCAATTGAAATAACACATGTGCAAGAAGCGTTGCCATCGGTTGAAACAATTATTGTTCCACAGGAGACCGCCAAATTCCCAGCTGTATTTTCGTCTTTTCGTGCTTTGGACAGGTTGTCTGTAACTAGCGAAGATCGCATGCGAAACCAGATGATGACCCAGGAGCGCCAGAGAAGAGAGATAGCTACAAAAGTAGTTTCAAAAGAGGATTTCATTCTTTCTCTCGAATTGAAAGTCGAGGTATTTCCTGTCAGTGCTTCAACGGTGGAAAGAGTTACGCAGCTTATAAATAAGACAAATCAATTCAATCTCACAACACGCCGATGTGACTTGAATGAAGTAAATGACATGTTGCAAAGCGATTCCGAGTTAGTCTTGGCCATGCGGGTACAGGACCGATTCGGCGATTATGGAATTGTTGGCGTGGCCATTATTAGTTTTCAGAAAAAACACGCCCATATTGACAGTTTTTTGATGAGTTGTCGTGTCTTGGGCCGCAACGTTGAAGATTGCTTTTTAAGCGCGATTGCCTCCGCCGCAAAAGAGAGGGGTGCAACGCAAATTACAGGCAGTTACATTGCCAGCGCAAAAAACCATCAAGTGGCAAACTTCTACTCTGATAGAGGCTTTTGCAAACAGGATAATGAAAGATGGAAAGCAAAACTGGACGACCTTGCACTTTGGCCGGAACATGTCCGGGGTGGACTTATTACTGATGCATCAAGTTAAGGGCGTTGTTTAACAGATATAAACAGGAGGTTTGTGATTCTATGAAATCAATATATCCAGAATGTCATCGACCGCTTCCTGCCATTTTCTGGGCTGGATGGCAAAATCACGGCTGATTTTGGCAGTGTCTAACCTTGAGTTGGCGGGCCGTTTGGCGGGGGTTGGATAATCGGCGGTGGTGATAGCGTTCAACTTCGGTGTTTTAAGTCCCGCTCTCGCCGCGCGCGCAAATACATATTCGGCCAGGCCATGCCAGCTTGTTTCGCCGGCATTGACGAAGTGATAAATGCCGGTCGGCGCTTTTTTATGTGCGAGCAGCCGCAATATTATTGTCTGCAATGCTTCTGCAATATCCGCGGCGTTTGTCGGGCAGCCGATCTGATCTGCGACCACACCGACTTCATCGCGCTCGCGGCCGAGTTTGAGCATGGTCCTGATAAAATTCTGCCCTTGCGGGCTGAGCACCCAGGCGGTGCGCACTATCACGGCTTTGGCACCGCTGCTAAGTACAGCCTCTTCACCGGCCAGTTTGGATGCACCATAGGCACCCAGCGGCCCGGTCGGATCTTCTTCGGTATAGGGCGCATCTTTTGCACCATCAAAAACATAATCGGTCGAAACATGTACGAACGGGATATCATTGTCTGCGGCGTAGCAGGCGAGGTGGAAAGGCGCATCCGCATTGATCGCGGTGGCAAGACCAGGTTCGCTTTCTGCCTTGTCGACAGCGGTATAGGCGGCGCAGTTTATAATTGCGCCAAAGGGGGCGCTGGCTTCCAGATAGTCAAGTATGGCGACCTCATCTGACAGGTCCAGTTCATCGCTGCCTGGCATGTAGAGGTAATTCCCCTTGGGCCAGTCCATACGCGACAGTGCCATGCCGACCTGTCCCGTACCGCCAGTGATGAGGATATTCGGCATGGCCTAGGCTTGCCCTGCTTTATCAAGCCCAAGCCGCTCGCCGCGATAGGCTCCAGACAAAATGTCCTGCCACCATTTTTCATTGTCCAGATACCAGCCTATCGTGCGCTCCATACCGCTTTCAAACGTTTCGGAGGGTTCCCAGCCCAGTTCATTTTTGAGCTTGCTGGCATCAATGGCATAGCGGAAATCGTGTCCGGGGCGGTCGGTCACAAAGGTAATCTGTTCGCGGTAGCTTTTGCTATCCGCGCGTGGACGGATACGGTCAAGCGTATCGCAGATAACCTCTACGACACGCAGGTTGGTCTGTTCGCTATTACCGCCCACCATATAGCTTTCACCGGGCGTTCCACCCTCAATAACCGCAAGCATGGCACGGACATGATCATCAACATAGAGCCAGTCGCGCACATTGCTGCCATCGCCATAAACGGGGAGAGGCTCGCGCGCGAGGCATTTGATAATCATCAGCGGGATCAGTTTTTCGGGAAAATGGTATGGCCCGTAGTTGTTCGAGCAGTTGGTTAGCAAAACAGGCAGACCATAAGTGTGGTGCCATGCCTGCACCAGATGATCCGATCCTGCCTTTGAAGCTGAATAGGGACTGCGCGGGTCATAGGCGGTTTCTTCGGTGAAAAAGCCGGTATCGCCCAGTGCGCCGAACACCTCATCAGTTGAAATATGATGGAAACGAAATGCAGCCTGACCAGTGCCATCCAGCGTGCGCCAGTGATTGAGCGCGGCAGACAGCATGTTGAACGTGCCGACCAGATTGGTTTCGATAAATGCTGCAGGGCCCTCGATTGAACGGTCTACATGGCTCTCGGCGGCGAGGTGCATTACAGTGTCAGGCTGAAATGCCATGAACTGCTGTGCAACTGCTTCTGCATCACGAATATCGACCTGTGCGAAATTGTAACGGTCATTACCGGCCACGCTTTCAAGCGAACTGAGATTGCCGGCATAAGTGAGCGCATCCAGGTTAAGCACCGTATGTCCGGTATTTTCGATAAGATGCCGCACCAGTGCGGAACCGATAAAGCCCGCGCCGCCGGTAAGCAGAATTTTTCTTTTCTGTGTCATATGGCCTTCAATTGTCTGGAGGCGAATCCGTCTCGCCTGATATTGCGCGATGTCATAGCAAAGCGTCTAGAATATAAAAGGATTATCAAACTCAGCCAGTATGGGGTGGGCTGTATCTTTTCCTGACAATACCGGGCCACTGTCTGGAAGCGGCCATGGAAGGGCAATTGCGGGATCATCCCAAGCAATACCGCCATCACATTCGGGGGCGTAATAATCAGAAACCTTATAAGTGACCTCGGTATCCGGTGCGAGCGTCACAAAACCATGGGCAAAACCCACAGGCACATAGAGCTGATATCCATTTTCTGCGCTCAGTTCAGCGGCCGCCCATTTGCCATAATCGGGTGATCCCTTGCGGATATCGACCGCCACATCCCATATGCTACCAGCTACACAGCGCACCAGCTTGGCCTGTCCATGTGGCGGCGTCTGGAAATGCAGGCCGCGCAATGTGCCGATTTCGGCACTTTTGCTGTGGTTATCCTGTACAAAAGTGATGTCAGCGACATTGACGCGGAACCAGTCATCGCGGAATGTCTCGCTAAACCACCCGCGGTCATCACCATGGCGTTTGGGCGCGATAATCTTAACATCACGCAGATCTGTATCGATAAGTTGCAAAGCCGGTTTCCTGTATGAGCCCGCAAAGGCCGGGCGCTTAAAAAGCGTTTTTATGGACCAGAACGCGGAAGGTCAAAAGCACGATCTTAATATCATTCCATAGCGACCATGTCGTGCGATATTCCAGATCGGACTGCAGCCGCCCTTCCAGATCAGAGCGTTTTTCGGTAGCCCCCCTGAAACCACGTACCTGCGCAAGACCAGTAAGGCCAGGTTTGATGGTGTGGCGGTGCCAGTAACGATGGTCAATGTCCCAGAACAAGGCATCTTCTGCTGTAGAACCCACAGCATGGGGGCGCGGTCCGACAACGCTCATATCGCCCATGAGAACGTTAAGGAGCTGAGGCAGCTCGTCAATGCTTGTCCTGCGGATAAAGGCCCCGACTTTGGTGACACGGCTGTCCGTACGTGACGTGGACTGTTCACCATGTGCGTCGCATTTTTCTGCGGCCATGCTGCGGAACTTCAATATGTTGAATGGCCTGTTGCCAAGGCCGATGCGGGATTGTTTGAAAAGCACGGGGCCGGGCGATTCCAGTTTGATTGCTATTGCCGTGATCAGCATCGGGATAGCTAAGACAGGGAGTGCCGCAAAAACAAAGGCAAGGTCAAAAGCACGTTTCAGCAGGCGCTGGTTCCATTTGAGTGGTCCGCTGGATACGGTGAGGGCAACTTGCCCATCATATCTTGTCATGGAAAGCGGTGCGAGGGCCGCTAGTTCCGGCACGATAATCTGTCCGTTCACGTCCAACGCTTTAAGTGCATGCGCCCAATCATCACGGTGTTCTGCTTTGCAGCGGACAATAACATAATCCATGTCCTGTACCGCTAGGCCGAGCCGCTGGATGTTGAGCGGATTGGATGAATCGGGGTGAATGCCATTAACCTTGGCATCTATTGCATCCGCGCTATCCTGTTCTTTCATTTCAATACGGTCGTAGATGACAAGTTCCGACATCGGATTCCTGCCTAATATTCTCCATGCGATCTGGCGGACAAGCAGTCGCTCGCATGCTATAAGGGCAATCGAGCCGATAGTGCCCATCGCAAAAATAAGGCGAGAAAATTCTGCCCCCACTTTCAGGAAGAAAAGCATCAGCATCACAGCTGCAACGGCAAAAATCAGGGATAATGTGCTGCGTTGCAGGCTGGTCCCGAACTTGACTAGTGCCCGGATATTATAGGCGCGGTTATTGAAAGCTATACCGAAATAGATAGGAATTGTGACAATCAGCAGGTTGAAAAGTTGGTCCGTGTTGATACCGCCCAGACGGACAATACAGGCAATCGTAAATGCGGTAATTATCGCAGCAAGGTCCAGCACTGCCGCAAGCAACGAGAGAGCAATGCGCTTTCTACCCTTGCCTCTCGACTGAACCGCCACTTTTTTTTCCGGATTAAGCACATAGCCATCATAGTCGTCGCCTGCAGAAAATGCCAGCAAAGGCTTGCCGGACGCAGGCGCGCTGGATAGCCGATTGTCATTTGCACGCGAAGCCATGGATAATCCTTAGTTTTATCTGATGGAGAGGGGTATTTCCCCTAGGCGCGATACAAATTGCATATCAAGCAGAACCGTTTGTCACGCGCTAGAATGTGTTTATAGCGTGATAAAGCGTGAAATTCCAGCTTATGTTGCTAACTGTTACAATTGTATGGAAAATTTTACGTAAAACTGTAATATTTGTGGCTCAGGCAGAATTCGCGATCGTCAGAGCAAGATAAGCGGCATAGGCGATCAGCAGGGTCGCGCCTGCCATACGGCCAATAATTTTCCGGGTGCTGATAATCAGCAGTAATATCAGGCTGGTGGCAAGCAGTATCGGTACATCGAATCCGACAACGGCGGCAGGCAAGGGGCCTGGACTTGCGATTGCCGTCGCACCGCCTATGCCCAATATGTTATAGATATTTGATCCGGCTATATTGCCCAGCGCAATTTCACCTTCGCCGCGCCATGCAGCAATGACCGATGTTATCATTTCGGGTAATGATGTGCCGATCGCGACTATGGTGAGCCCGATAACAGCCTCTGACAGACCGATATAGGTTGCGATGGTGACTGCGCCGCTGACCAGTAATTTACCGCCCAGAATAAGCAATGCCAGCCCTGCGACTGTCATCAGTACCGGTTTGGCCCATCCGGCAGTTTCCAGATCGGTTTCGGGCAAGGTAATCGAATGCGCCGCGCCCTTGTCATAGGCTGCACCATGGGCCGGGGCATCATGTGTTTCTTCATAATAGGCATAGCCCAAATAAGCAAATAGCAGGCATATCAGTGCCAGACCTGTGATGACGGATATCAGGCCAGCCATGGCCAGCAACCACAGCAATATGGATATCGCGAAACCGAAAGCCGCGTCGCGTTTCAGTCCGTTCGCGTCCAGCACGATCGGTGCTGCAAGGGCAGCTGCACCCAATATGAATACGCTGTTCGAGATATTGGAACCGACAATATTGCCCCACGCGACATCAGGCGTTCCATCAAGCGCCGCCTGCAGGCTGGTGACCAGTTCAGGCATCGAAGTGCCAAAGCCAATCACGACCAGGCCGATGATGAGCGATGAAACGCCCAGGCGTTCCGCCAATTGCACTGATCCGCGTACCAAAACTTCACCGCCGCCAAATAATAGCAGGAGTCCGGCGATGACCGACAAAACAGATAGAGTCATTCGTTCAAGGCCTTTTTATCATTGGAAAAATGCACGGCATATAATCTCGTCTCTCTACGGCCAGAGCCTGGCAGTGCTCTTAAGCATCGCAATTTACGCATATGTGCAACGGGTCAGGAATTGCCAGGACTTATCTCTTCGGAACTGTAAATTTTCAGATCAGGCGGCGTGGATGATAATTGTGTCAATGCATCTGCAAATTCGCGCGATTCAGGAACGGAAAAATGTGTCATCAGCGCAGTCATGTCAGTCCAGTATTCAACAAAAACAAACCTGTTTTCATCTTCAAGGTCGATATGAACGTTATGCGCAATGCATCCTGGTTCGGCGCGTGAACGCGCAACATGTTCCCGGCTAAGCTGCGATATCTGCGCATGTGTTTCCTGAGATGATATGACGCTGCCAATAACAATGATCATAATGCCCCTCATATATGGTTCATGAAAGCATATAGGTCAGTCCCGGATGGAAAACGAGCCTTGGTGTAATTTTAGCTCGCCTTATTGGATGTAAACCCCATACTGCAAAGCGGCCGCTTTGAGCAGGAATGCCGCATCTCATTACTATTGGCTTGGCCTTTTCCGCAATGCTCTGTAAATCTGGCAGAATCATAACAGCTGATATGATCAGTATTTTTGCGTAGACTAGGAAATGTGAATGTGCCCTGCGATAGTTAGCCAAGGCGACCAGCGTGGATATATCATCCCGATTGGCGGCGGCGAAGACAAGGATACAAACCCGGTCATCCTGGAACGGTTTGTAGAAATTGCCGGCGGGCATGATGCGAATATTGTTGTTTTTCCGACCGCTTCACGGTTGGAAGACACGGGCCTGCTTTACGAGCAGCTATTCGAGAAGCTGGGCGCGGGCACCGTGAGCAGCATTCCGATTTCAAGCCGTGAGGATTGCAACAATCCCGAATTTGCCGAACGCTGTTCACAGGCGACCGGCATATTCATTACAGGCGGTAACCAGCTCCGGCTGAGCACCATATTGGGCGGGACAGCGGTTGCGCAGATGATCCGGACCTGTAATGCCAGCGGTGTACCGGTGGCTGGCACATCGGCGGGCGCGTCAATTATGTCTGAACATATGATGGCAGGGGGTGCTTCCGATCAGGGCCCTTCCGAAGGAGGCGCGACGCTGGCGCCGGGCCTTGGGCTGACCAATGCAGCAGTGATCGACCAGCATTTTTCGGAACGCAACCGGCTGGGCCGACTCCTGTCGGCAGTCTCGCTCAATCCCTTCCTGCTCGGTATGGGGATAGACGAGGATACGGCGGCATTTATCGGTCCGGACAGTGTGATGGACATTGTCGGCAGGGGCACAGTAACCATCGTTGATGGCGGCGACATGAGCTATTCATCCGCGCATTCGGCAGGACGCAGTCAGGGCCTCAGCATGCTGGGGCTGAAACTGGATATCCTGCATGAGGGATGCCACTATGATTTAAACACACGCGAGGCATTTCCGCCCATAGAGGATGATCAGCGCGTTTGCAGTCTATAAAATCGCATAAATAACAGGGCCAACAGAAAAGGGGGGCAACCCATGAAAATACTGAAGACAAACCTTTACGTAGGGCCCAACCAATATGCGAAATTCCGGGTTATCCGGCATGTGCTTGATATCGGTGTGCTCGAAGAATGGCCATCGGCAAAGCTTGGCACCGGCTTTATCGACGGCCTGATAGAGGCGCTTCCCGGCCTTGAGGAACATGGCTGTTCTTACCGCGAGCCGGGCGGTTTTATACGTCGGCTCCGTGAGGATGAAGGCACCTGGATGGCGCATATTACCGAGCATGTCGCGCTTGAACTGCAATGTGTGGCGGGCAACGAGGTCACGTTCGGACGGACACGCTCCACAGGCGAGACCGGCCAGTATAATATGGTTTTCGCCTATATTCACCGCGATGTCGGCCTTGCGGCGTGTGAGCTTGCGATCAGACTTCTGATGCACCTGCTACCGGAGGAAGTGCAAAAGCAGACGGGCTATGAACTTGATGAAGATTGGGACTGGGATGACGAACTGCGCAGCTTTATCAAACGCGCGCAGCGACATGCCTTTGGCCCCAGCACGGCATCGCTGGTCGCTGCAGCCGAGGAGCGCGACGTTCCGTGGCTACGGCTGAATAAATACAGTCTGGTCCAGTTTGGTCACGGCAAGCACCAGCAGCGAATTCAGGCGACGATTACCAGCGAGACACGGCATATTGCGGTGGAAATATCCTGTGACAAGGAAGACACGCACAACCTGCTTAATGACCTTGGCCTGCCGGTGCCGCAGCAATATATGGTTTACAGTGCGCGCGAAGCCGTGCGCGGGGCGCGGCGGGTAGGATATCCGGTGGTTGTCAAACCGCTCAATGCCAATCATGGCCGCGGAGTTTCCATCAATCTGTCCAGCGATGAAGAAGTGGCCACTGCATTCGATGTCGCCCGGGAACAGGGCACGAGCCGGGCTGTGCTGGTGGAAAGCTATATCACCGGATTTGACCACCGCATGCTGGTTGTCGGCAATGAATTGGTGGCGGTTGCCAAGCGTGTTCCAGGCCATGTTGTTGGTGACGGCAAGCAGAATATCGGCGCGCTGATTGACGAAGTGAACGCGGATCCCCGGCGCGGCGTTGGCCATGAAAAGGTGCTGACCCGGCTCGAACTGGATAGTCAGGCACGGCGGCTGATGGATAAGGCAGGTTATAATAAGGGTACGGTGCTTGAAAAGGGCGAGATATTCTATCTGCGCGACACCGCCAACCTGTCGACGGGCGGCACGGCGATAGACCTGACCGATGCGGTGCACCCTGACAACCGGGAAATGGCCGTGCGCGCTATCCGGGCGGTCGGACTGGATGTTGGCGGGGTTGATTTCCTGACTGACGATATTTCGCAGTCTTACAAGGATATTGGCGGTGCGATTGTCGAAGTGAATGCAGCGCCGGGTTTTCGTATGCATGTTGCGCCCAGTGAAGGCGAACCACGTGACGTGGCAGGCAAGGTGATCGACATGTTGTTCCCGGCAGGTACGCCTAGCCGCATTCCGATTGCCGCCATTACCGGCACCAACGGTAAGACTACGACATCGCGCATGTTGGCGCATATCCTGAAAACCTGTGGCCGTACGGTCGGCCTGACCACCACTGATGGCATCTATGTAGATGGCAAACAGACTGTGAAGGGCGACACGACTGGACCCAAATCGGCGCAGATGGTGCTGCGTGATCCCTCGGTTGATTTTGCGGTGCTGGAAACCGCGCGCGGCGGTCTGGTACGCAGCGGGCTTGGCTATGACAGTACCAATGTATCGGCTTGCCTGAACGTTGCTTCGGACCATCTGGGGCTGGGCGGTGTCGATACGCTGGAAGATTTGGCCAAGATCAAGCGTATCGTGGTGGAGGCTGCGACCGATACCGTGGTTCTGAACGCTGATGACAAAAACTGCCTGCTGATGGCGGATCACTGTGATGCCGAAAATATCTTTTATGTCACGATGGACCACAACCACCCGCTGGTGAAGCAGCATATTGACGCGGGCGGCAAGGCAGCGGTCCTTGAAAAAGGCATGAATGGTGACATGATTACCATTTATGACAATTGCACGCATATCTCGCTGCTCTGGACGCACCTTATCCCTGCGACAATTGAGGGCAAGGCGGCGCATAATGTCCAGAACGCCATGTTTGCCGCCGCCATCGCTTATAGTTTTGGCGAGGATATTGACCAGATTCGCATGGGTCTGAAAACCTTCAACACGACATTCAGTCAGGCACCGGGCCGGATGAACGTATTTGATGAACTGCCTTTCCGTGTCATTCTGGACTATGCCCATAATGCGGCAGCATTTGGCGAACTGACCGGCCTTGTCGACAAGCTGGACGGGTATCATCGCAAGATAATCGCCGTGTCATGTCCGGGTGATCGCCGTGATGAAGATATCGCTGAATCCGTGGAAATACTGGCCGGCCATTATGATCATTATGTGCTGAAAGCAGATGATAACCGCCGGGGACGCGGCGAAGACGAAATTCCGCAGATGATGAAACAGCTGTTGCTGAAAAATGGCGTATCTGAAGATGCGATCACAGTTATTCCCGACGAGCAGAAAGCGATCCAGCATGCGCTGGAAATGGGGCAGGAGAAAGATCTGCTGATTGTTATCGGTGATAACGTTACCCGTTCATGGAAGCAGATTGTCCATTTTGGCGGTGAAGAATTGCGGCAGCAGGCACCGTCGGATGGCAAGCCGGTGATGGCACCGGCATATGAGGACCTGGTTAATGACGACCAGTCGCTGATTGTCGATGACCGCGGCGTCCGGCTCGCCAAAGAAGTTGAGGAAGATGGCGATTGAATAGCAGCACGGGGGAATAGCCATCATGCCGGTAGATATTGAAACAATCGAAAACTATCTGACTGTTCCACAGCCTGAATCCACACAGCTGATACTGGACGACAGTCGCCGCATTACGGGCCCTGGCATGATCTGGGATCGCCGCGGCGCGCTGGTCGATATTCTGGTGGTAGGTTTCAACAAAGCGGACGTGGTTACTGTCTGGGAAGGTGAAGTGGCTCGGGTCCTGTCTGCGCTGGGTTGGACCGATAGCCGGACCGCGCACAGGATTTTCGAAAATGGTGTAACGCTGCTTATTTCAGCGCCCGCTGATCTGCTGTATTCCGCCGTGTTTGTGATTGAAACAGCCTGGCATCTGGCCGCGTGCAGATTGCTGGAGCAGGAGCCGGAAGATTTCGGCAAACTGACCGCGGACCTGAAAGAGGTAATCGCGCTTGAGGAAAATCCGGCGTTGATCCGCTTGCAAGAGGCGGCGGATGCCAGGAATATTGATATATTGAGCGACGATGATTTTGTGTCGCTTGGCCATGGCAAGGGGTCCGAAGCCTGGGGCGTGAATGATATTCCTGATCCATCCGCAATTGACTGGGACAGGCTGCATAACCTGCCGGTTGCCCTGATTACCGGCACCAATGGCAAATCGACCAGTGTGCGGCTCGCGACCGCGATAGGCGAGGCGGCCGGACTGGTCGCAGGTTCCACCTCAACCGATTATGTGAAACTTGGTAATGATGTGCTCGACTATGGCGATTATTCTGGGCCTGGCGGTGCACGTATGCTGCTGCGCGACAAACGTCTGGAAATTGCTTTTCTGGAAACTGCGCGCGGCGGGATATTGCGGCGCGGACTGCCGCTATTTCAGGCGCGGGCTGCGCTTGTCACTAACATAGCGGCAGATCATCTGGGGCAATATGGGGTTAATACGGTAGAGGCACTGGCTGAGGCCAAGTTTGCTGTCGCTCGTGCGGTTTCACGCGATGGCGTACTGGTGCTCAACGCCGATGATCCGCTGGTTGTCGCCAATGGGGAGGCATTTGACCGCACCAAATGCTGGTTCTCCCTGTCGCAAGACAACACGCATATCCGGCAGGCGCGCAAAACGGGCAATCCATGCTGCTGGTATGACGGGGAAAATATCTGCTATTTTGATGGCACGGCAGTCGCGTTAAGCATTGCAGCGGCTGATATTCCGATCACAATGGGCGGATCGGCCCGTTTCAATATCCACAATGTCATGGGGGCGATCGGTCTTTCCAGGGCTATGGACATAGACAATGACGCCATTATCGCGGGACTGACCCGGTTCACCGCATCCCCTGATCAGAACCCTGGGCGCTGCAACGAATTCATGGTGAAAGGTGCGCGGGTGTTCGTTGATTTCGCGCATAATCCGCATGCCATGTCAGCCATGTCGGCTTTGATCGAAAACCTCACCGCCAACCGTAAATATCTGCTGCTTGGCCATGCCGGGGACCGGTCCGACCAGGAAATAAGGGATTTGACAAAAGGTGCGATCGGATTTGACCCGAACCTTGTTGTCATTGCCGAGCTGGAAGATTATCTGCGCGGGCGCACACCGGGTGAGGTTCCCGCATTGATCGCCAGTGAATGTGCAAATTGCGGAATTGCTGCAGATGCCGTCCGGATGGCGGCGTCACCAAGCGAGGGGGCCGCGCATATCCTGGACCAATTGCGCGAAGGCGATGTTGCACTGATTCTGGCGCTATCAGACCGGGACCGGGTGTTCGAGCTGATCCGGGCCGCACTGGACTAAACAGTAAACAGGCCTACCTTTATCGGCAGGGTGCAAAAGTGGTTGCGGCAGGCGGGGCAGCGTTTGAAACAGAAGCGCGTTTCATGCCGTCACTGTTGAAAGCCATTGCAATTTCACCACTGCTGGAAATGGCAATCACGCCGCCATCGCCGCCGAGCGCCGCGACATCATCCAGCATGTGCCAGAGCGCCTGTTCCAGTGTATCGCCCGCCAGTTTGTAGCGGTTGGCGATTGTCAGCGCCCCACCCGCACGGATGAAATATTCCCCCGTCCCGGTGCAGGAAATGGCGATGTCCTGATCCGCCCAGGTCCCGACGCCGATAATCGGCGTATCGCCGACCCGGCCTGCGGGCTTGCCAAAAACACCGCCGGTCGATGTGGCGGCCGCAAGATTGCCATGCGTATCAAGCGCTACCGCGCCGACCGTGCCATGCTGCATATCGCTGACACTGACGTCCTCTTCGCTCACGCCTATTGGCAGTACATAATATGCGGCAGGGTCATCCACGCTTTCAAAGCCCTTCGTCCGTGCAAAACCATTGGCGCCTTCACCCGCCAGCATCACGCTGGGCGAATGCTCCATAACCGCGCGTGCAACCGCAACCGGATGTACAACGTCCCGGATCGCGGCCACGGCGCCGGCCTGACGCGTCGTGCCGTCCATAATGCTTGCGTCCAGCTCGACCTGTCCCGACACATTCGGGGCAGAACCCTTGCCGGCCACATAAAGCCCTGATGCTTCCATTTCACGGGTCATGTCTTCTACGACATCAACCGCGGTCTTGCCCTGTTTCAGCATGGCTTCGCCCTGTGCCGCAAGTTTGCTCAAATGCCGTTCGACAACAGCATAATCTTCGCCAGCTTTGGCACCTGCCCCGCCATGAAGTGCCAGTGCATAGGAATGGGTTTTTACGGTAGAAATAATGGATGCTCCCTTACGTACGAATGCTTCGTACAGCATTGTTGATCTGTCGAATCAATGTGTAATTGAAGCACCGGTATAATGGACTTACTGTGCGGAGACGTTCAGGTAAGTCCATCATCGCGCATATTACACATTTTTCTGAACGGAAAGCGGATGGCAGTCTGAATGAAAGAAGAGGGGCGGCATAAAAAATGCAAAAACACCACTAATACCAAAGGCATATAATGGTGAGCCCTGCTGGGTTCGAACCAGCGACCTACTGATTAAAAGTCAGTTGCTCTACCGACTGAGCTAAGGGCCCCATATCATGCATGGGACATTTGCCATGCGTTGGTGCAGACGCTCACCTAGTCACGCTTTGCTCGCGGGTCAAGCGGCTTTACCCATTTTTTGCAGAAACATGAGTTGGCGGACTGTCCGGCCCGTCACCGGATCGCGCCAGCCGGGCGCTATCTGCGCGGCTGGTTCCAGCACAAAGCTGCGGCTGCTAAAGGATATATGCGGGATCACAAGCCGCATAGGGCCAGCATTTCCGGTGTTTTGCGGCGGGGGAGCAACATGGACTGGTCCGGGCCATATCCCGCCGCTCCACAAGATGATGTCCAGGTCCAGCACCCGGCTACCCCAACGCTGTCCGCGCCTTGCGCCAAATTCGCGTTCCAGTTTTTTGAGTGCAACCAGTATTTCCTCCGGCCCCTGATTCGTTTTGAGCCGCACGGCGGCATTGGCATAGCGCCGCTGTGAAGGACCAACGGGCCGCGTCATGATGGTACGGGAGACGGCCCGGACATCATAATCGCCATGCAATGCCTCAATTGCTGCCGCGATAACCTGCCGCGGACGCACATAAATGCCATTGCGCCGGTTTGACCCCAGGGCAATCAGATATTCATGTTTGGTTGCGTCCGTCATGCGCATGTGCCTATCCTATGTCCATGCTCCACAAAAGCCCTTCATCACAATCCCTGCCGGGAATCGAACCACGGCCGGGATGCCATAAATGCTCCCGGCTGGCTGCCTATCGCAGGGAAATTGCGCGCGAATTTCCGCACTGGCACGGCGCGCCGGTTCCGGCATGGGGTGATCCAGAGGCGCGGCTCGCGGTTGTCGGCCTAGCCCCCGGCAAACATGGCGCGCACCGCACTGGCCGGCCCTTCACGGGAGACCAATCGGGCGAGGTGCTGTTTGCCACGCTGGACCGTTTCGCGCTGAGCAGGGGCAGTTTCGCCAATGATCCCGACGATGACGTGACACTGCATGGCGCAATGATATTGAATGCGGTCAAATGCCTGCCGCCCGAAAACCGCCCAACCGGAGCGGAAGTGAATAACTGCCGTCCTTACCTGATGCGGCAACTGTCCATGCTGCCAAACCTGCGCGTCATAATCGCGCTGGGTAAGGTGGCGCATGACAGTCTGGTGCGGGGTTTCGGTATGCGGCTGGCAGAGCACCGGTTTGCGCATCTTGCTGAGCATCAGGTGCCGGATGGCAGGATCCTCCTAGATAGCTATCACTGCAGCCGCTACAATATGAATACGGGTCGGCTGACGACAGAAATGTTCAATGCCGTTTTTGCTCGCGCCCTGCAATTAAACGAGGCTGATATGTAATTTCATTGCGAAATTCACGAAAGTCGCACCTACGGAACCTTTTTCTGCTGCTCTACGGGTGCTGCTTCACAACAGGGGATGTGCGGTGCAGGAAAGGCGGTCGCACATTGTACCACTATAGCGGAACGCGCGCTATGTAAGACAGGATTTTGTGAAATCATGTCATTTGCCAACGGTTATAGCCGCTCATCTATCCTCCACCAGCCTTCCATAAAGCTCGGGCCGCCGGTCGCGGAAAAAGCCCATGCCTGCGCGGTGTTTGCGGGCTTGGTCCAGGTCGAGTGTGGTGATCAGAACGCCGGTTTCCTCTGCGCCATATTCGGCGACCAGATCACCCCACTCATTGGCTATAAAACTGTGACCGTAAAATATGCCGCTGTCCGCGCCTTCGCTTTCCTTGCCGATGCGGTTGCTGGCGATGACGGGCATGCAGTTGCTGACTGCATGGCCCTGCATCGCGCGCCGCCACATGGCGCTGGTATCAAGGTCTGCATCATAAGGTTCGCTGCCAATCGCGGTGGGGTAGAATAGCAACTCTGCGCCCATGAGCGCCATGGCGCGTGCGCATTCGGGATACCATTGGTCCCAGCATATGCCGACGCCGATACGTGTGCCCATCACGTCCCAGACCCGGAAACCGGAATTGCCGGGGCGGAAATAGAATTTTTCCTCATAGCCAGGACCATCGGGGATATGGCTTTTGCGGTACACACCCATCATATCGCCATCGGGACCGATCATCGCGAGTGAGTTATAATAATGCGGCCCATCGCGTTCGAAAAAACTGGTGGGTATGGCGACGCCAAGCTGCTTTGCGAGTTTCGCCATGGCGCGCACCGAAGGATGTTCGCTCGAGGGGCGGGCAAGCGCAAACAGCGCCTCATCCTCGCGCGCACAGAAATAGGGGCCAGAGAAAAGTTCGGGCGGCAGTATGATCTGTGCGCCTTCACCTGCTGCGCGCGCGACAAGATCGCTGACAACGTCAATATTCTCGGCTTCGCTGCCGTTCAGAGGCAACTGCATCGCGGCGACGGTGATCTGGGTCATGGACAATGCCTATACAACCATATCAAAATGCGCGGCAAGAGCGATTACGGCGAGCGGTGCCTATCTCAATACTAGAATGCACGGCTTTATTTCGGTTGCAGCGCAAACTGTACCTTAACCTGCACGGTGTCGACATTTGTACCGCCATATACAGGCGGATTGGCGACTGGCCGTGGTGCGGCTTGTTCGACCATTTCATAAGAAGCATCGTTGGGATAAGGATAACGGCCATTCATATTGCTGGCATCGGTGATGGTAATAACGCGCATTATTTCCATACCTGCCGCTTCGGCATAGGCCTCTGCCTTGGCTCTGGCCGCCTTGTATGCCGCACCATGGGCGGACAGTTTCGCGGCTTCGGGATCGGACTGTGTCAGTGATGGACCGCTTAGCACATTTGCACCCGCTGCGGTGGCAGCACCGATTACAGCACCCGCATCCTCCACCTTGCGTACGCGGACGCTAACCTGGTTATTCGCTTCAAACTTTCCTTTGTTGCGGCCATAGTCGATACGTCGAACCGAGACATTACGGGTCTGGATATCCTTTTCCTCCACGCCTTTTTCGGCCAGCGCGGCGACAACTTTCTGCATTGCCTCCGCATTGGCCTCATTCGCAGCTTCTGCATCGCTGCGGATGGTGCTAATCCCCGCAGTGAAGCGGGCCTGATCCGGCTTGCTTTCCGCCTTTCCGGTGGCGCTGATACTCAACAACGTTTCATCACGCTCGACCAGCCGCCCAGAATCTGAACAAGCGGAAAGGGTCAGCGCGGAAATGGTGGATAATAACAGTAAAGATTTATGCATTATGGCTCTCCTGGGCAATGTTGAGATGAGTATAGAATAAAGCGTTATGTTATTCCATAACATAAATCATTGTTTGACTGCTACGGGTCAGGGAGCCTTTTTGAACAGTAATGTCATCCGGTCAGATTCGCCAATCGCTTCATATTTGGCTTTGTCGGCGGGGTTTCTTTCTGCGGTCGCAAGGCGCGGCGGCAGGGTCCACACACCAACCTCATGATCCCTGGGGTCTTTCGGATTGGCATTAGTTTCTGATGATTTGACCAATTCAAAACCATTAAGTTCGAACAGGGCAATCACGTCTTTCTGTCTCAGATAACCTTTTGATCCGTTGGCATATGCAAAAGGCGCATCGGCCTTGGCGCGGTGCTGGACCACGCCAACCATACCGTCATCTTTCAGCAAGCTGCGCAGTGACCTCAACTCGCTGTCGGCGCGGTTGCCGCCCATCATACCGTGCAGAGAGCGGAATATCAGTATGCGGTCGACCGTGCCCAGCATCTCTTCGGGCACTTCGTCGCTTTCATAGGCCTTGATGCTTTCAGGGTTGATGCCAGTCCATTCGGATGCAGTCGCCGGGAAGCGTTCGGGCCAGCTTTTGCTGCGCGCTTCACGGGCGCGGCTGCTGAATTCCAACACGTCGCTGTCCGTACCAACCGCGATATATGTGCCCTTGGGGGCAATATAGGGCAACAGGACACGGGTGTACCAGCCGCCGCCGGGTCCATATTCGGCCACAGTCATGTCGGGTTTCACACCGAAAAACGCGAGCGTTTCCTTGGGGTGGCGATATGTGTCGCGCGGTGCATCTTCGGCGCGGCGGGCATGCGACAATACATCGTCCAACCCGTGCATTTCCGTGCCCTCATGGTGCTTTGCCATGGCGGTGCTACCTATCAGCGCAGCGGGTGCGATTATGGCGGCAGAAAGAGCGGTCAGGATAAGCGGTTTTTTCATATATATGTCCCCAGGTCTTTGTTGATGGCTATGCAACGCCGCTATGGCGATAACGTTCCAGTATTTCGGGCCGCGGATATAATTTATCCATTGGCATGGAGCGCCCATCATCCTGCACGATGCGGATATGGTGGCGGCGCAGCCCGCGCGGCTCTTTGACGCCGCAGCTATGGGCAATCACTTCAACCTCATGCACCAGATTCTGCTGATAATGCATGACGCGTACTTTTTTTCGCGTGGGATCGAGCCCGTCCTGTAGCCGCGGATCGTGTGTAGTGATGCCGGTGGGGCAGGTATTCTTGTTGCACTTCATTGCCTGGATACAGCCGAGCGAGAACATGAACCCGCGTGCGGCATTGACGAAATCAGCGCCAGCACAGATCGCCCAAGCGACATCGGCGGGGGTGATGCGCTTGCCCGAAGCGATGATCCTGATCCTCTCGCGCAGGTTATATTTGTGGAACACATCGGAGAGCAGCGGCAGGCTTTCGTCGATCAGCAGGCCGACATTGTCCATCAGTGGCATGGGCGCGGCCCCGGTACCGCCATCGCCGCTGTCGAGCGTGAAGAAATCAGGCGCGTTTTCCACGCCGCGTTCATGGATTTTCTGGCACATTTCTTCGACCCAGTCGGTCGAACCGATCACGGCCTTGATACCCACCGGCTTGCCCGTCACTTCACGGATACGGCCAACAAAGTCGAGCAACTCGTCAATATTGCCGACTTCAGGGAAGCGGTTCGGGGAAATACTGTCTTCGCCTTCCGCTATCCCGCGTGTTGCGGCGATTTCGGCAGTGACTTTTTGGGCGGGGAGTATCCCGCCTTTACCTGGCTTTGCACCCTGTGACAGCTTAACCTCGAACATCTTGACTTCTGCGTGTGCGGCTACCTCGCGCAGTTTTTCGTCGGAAAGATTCCCGTCTGCATCGCGCACGCCATATTTGGCTGTCCCGATCTGGAATATGATGTCACAGCCGCCTTCCAGATGATGCTTTGACATGCCGCCTTCACCGGTGTTGAGCCAGCAACCGGCGAGCTTTGCGCCGTGCGAAAGCGCCTTTACTGCGGGCGCGGACAGCGAGCCATAGCTCATCGCGGAAATATTGAAAAAGGACGGTGCCTCATAGGGCTGGCGCGCATGCGGGCCTATGATCATCGGCTGCGTCTTTGCCTTGTCCTTGCGCATGGTGGGAAAGGGGGCATTGACGAAAATCGGTGTGCCGACATCTTCCAGGTTCTTGGTTGATCCAAATGCAACTGTGCTGCCGCCGTCCTCGCACGCATGCTCCACCCAGTCGCGTTCGGCGCGGTTAAAGGGCAGTTCTTCACGGTCCATGGCAAAGAAATATTGCCGGAAAAATTCACCCAGTTCGGTAAATAATGCCCGGAAGCGGCCAATCACAGGATAGTTGCGGCGCACCGCGTCGCGGGTCTGGGTGATATCGATGATAAACATCACAGCGATGGCAAATAGCGCCAGCCCCAGACAGAATACGAAAATATAGGCAAGGATGCCGAGCACCCAGGTTACTGTTTCGGCCATATATCACGGCTCCCCTAAATCATTATGCCTAGTGATATGGACAATGGTTGCGCGGGGCAAGTGGAGATAAGAAGTCGCTTGGCGGGTTAGGCAGGCACTTGCTGGCTGGCGCAATGGAAACTGCCGCCGCCGGACAGTACCGCCATTGCAGGCAAGCCGATCGTCTCACGATCCGGGAACAGCGCGCCTATAGCCTGCAGTGCGGCATTATCATGAGCCGTGCCATAGACTGGCACGATGACAGCATGACTGCCGATGTAAAAGTTCATATGGCTGGCAGGTTGCACTTCATCATTATGCACAACACGGCCGGGGGAGGGGATAAACACAGTGTCCACGCCAAAGCGTGCGGCACGCGCCTCAGCATCGGCATAGATGGCGGCATTGGGGTCGTCATCGCCCGATGCAGCGGGCAGGGCGAGCAGGTTCGGTCCCACAAACCGCGCCAGATTATCGACATGGCCGTCGGTATGGTCGCCCTGCAATCCATCGCCAAGCCACAATATGCGCTCCAGCCCCAGATCGTCACGCAGCCGGGCTTCAATATCCTCACGTGTCAGCTTCGGGTTGCGATTGGGGTTCAACAGGCACTGCGCAGTGGTGACTGCCAGTCCGCTGCCATCAACATCGATCGCACCGCCTTCGAGCACCCAGTCCGCGTTGCGTGCGGTCAGCGCGGCTTCACGTGCCAGCGCCGCGCCGATCTCGCGATCGCCACCCATGTAATATTTGCCGCCCCAGCCATTAAAATCGAACAGCCGTGCCTCGACACGCCCGCGTTCGTCCTGCACCACCAGCGGCCCCGTATCGCGCAGCCAGATATCACCATAACGATGGATACGGATATCAATCTTTTCATCCACCAAGGCGCGCGCTGCATCAGCATTGGCGGCATCCCGGCACACGAGCCGCACCTGTTCACCGCTTTGCTGCACGGCATTGGCAAAGGCGGCTATTTCACCTTGTGCGGCTTTCAGCTGATCCGGCCATTCCGTTGCATCATGCGGAAAGCCGATCCAGACAAATTCATGCGGCGCCCATTCGGGTGGCTGGCGGTATGTCATGGCGGTAATATTCCAAAAGGTCACGGGATATGAAAACGCCGTACTGACACGATGTCAGCACGGCGTTTGCGTTCAAATAGTCTGGCACCTATTCCGCCGGGCGACTTTCGTCCCGCTTGGCGCGGAATTCGTCACCTTCAACCCAGTTCGGCCAACTGTCCGACATGGCAAGCATGCGGCCCAGGCGGTAGAATAGCTGGACATCGGCAAGCACGCCGTCCCAGTTCCAGTTCGGGTCAAATTCGTCTTTTGGCCCGTGATAGCGGTTTTCGATATAATCCTTGGCCACGGCTGCGCCAGCCTCAACACCGCCTTCGACCAGGTCTTCGCCGCCATCAACGTAGAGCATTGGCACGCCTTGTTTGGCAAAGCTGAAATGGTCGGAGCGGTAATAATAGCCTTTTTCCGGGGTCGGTTCGGGTGTTGCCGTGCGGCCCATTTCTTTCAGCGCGGCATTCAGATACTGGTCCAGCTCAGACTTGCCGCCGCCTACAACCATCACGTCCTTGGCAGGCCCCGCCATCTGGAAAGCATCCATGTTGACACCGCCCACTGTCTGCGACAGCGGATAGATTGGGTTATCGGCATAATATTTCGAGCCGAGCAGGCCGGATTCTTCGGCTGTCACCGCCAGGAAGACGATGCTGCGATCGGGAGCACCCGCTTTCTTGTGCGCTTCGGCCAAAGCGACCAGAGCCGCCGTGCCTGTAGCGTTATCGACTGCGCCATTGCAGATATCATCACCATCAGGCGCTGGCTTGCAGCGGCCAAGATGATCCCAGTGCGCGGTATAGAGCACATATTCGTCTGGGCGCTTAGCGCCAGGCAATATGCCGATCACGTTTTTCGACATGGTCTTGGAAATGCTGTTATCCATATCCAGCGATGCTTTTACGCCCAGATCAATGGCTTTGAAGCCTTTTTTCTTTGCGCTAGCCATCAGCTCTTCGAGATCCTGTCCGCCGGCGGACAGGATTTGCGAAGCTACTTCCTTCTGTATCCAGCCATTTGCCTTGGTCTGGTCACTCCCGCCATTTTCGGTCTGCGGATAGAATTGCTCGCCGGTCCAGCTTGATTCCACCACACCCCAGCCATAGGCAGCCGGGAATTCGTCATGTACGATCAGCGCGGCAGCGGCACCCTGACGCGCGGCTTCTTCATATTTATAGGTCCAGCGGCCATAATAGGTCATCGCGCGTCCGCCAAAATCGCCTTCCAGCCCTTCGGTTTCATAATCGGGGTCGTTGACCAGAATGATAACAGTCTTGCCTTCGACATCGACGCCTTCATAATCGTTCCAGCCGCGTTCCGGTGCGTTAATGCCGTAACCCACGAATACCACGTCACTGTTTTCGACACTGACACTGGCCTGTTCCTGATAACTGGTCGCAACATAGTCCTTGCCATGCTCAAAGCTCAGGTCCGTGCCTTCGCCGGTGATGGTGAGCGGTGATGATCTGGTTGCCGTGATGCCGACGAGTGGCACATCCTGAAACCAGCTGTCACCATTGCCAGGCTCAAGCCCAGCGGCGGCAAATTTCTCGGTCAGCAGCGCGAGCGTTTTTTCCTCACCCGCCGTGCCAGGCGCGCGGCCTTCGAATTCGTCTGAAGACAGCTGCTCGGTAATATTTCTCAGCGTATCGACGGAAATGTCGCCTTCGGTAACTTCAGGAATGTTCATTTCGGCTGAACCACCGGTGCCTTCCCCGCCTGAATAACAGGCAGTCAGGGCCATGATCGGGGCAAGGCCCCATAAAATCTTGCGCATAATAATCCTCTTTGTTCCTAATGCTGGCGCTTATCTGGCAGAATGCATGGCGCAAGGCAAGGCGGAGCTGTATCCGCTGATAGGGCTCCCTTTAAGGCCGCATTTCACATACTCTCTGCAAGTTGTTGAAATATAGCTGGCAGCGACGCGTGCAAATCATTAGGGAAATGAAGCATAGGCGGAGGGATTTTATCGCAAAACCATCATCATCGGGCGGCAAGGCGCAGAAAAAGGACATTGAAACTCTGTCCGACGCGGCGTTCAAGCGGGAGCTTGGCGAGACGATTCCGCACCTGCGTGCCTATAGCCGCTCTTTGGCGGGTAGTGTCGACATGGCTGATGATCTGGTGCAGGAGGCGATGCTGAAAGCGTGGAATGCGCGTCAGCGGTTCGCCGCGGGTACCAATATGCGGGCATGGACATTCACGATTTTGCGCAATGTTTTCCTGTCGCAGATGCGCCGCGCCAAGTTCAAGGGTGACTGGGACGAGAATGTCGCTGACAAGATATTGTCAACACCGGCATCGCAGGACGGGAAACTCCATCTGGGTGATGTACAGCGCGCCCTGATGATGCTGCCCGACAGTCAGCGCGAGGCGCTGATACTGGTGGGAGCCGGCGGTTTTTCTTATGAAGAGGCGGCGGAGATTTGCGGCGTTGCCATCGGTACGATCAAAAGCCGGGTTGCGCGCGGCCGCGCTGCATTGGAAGCCATTGTTGAAGGTGATGAACTGGATCCACGGCCAGACGATGCTCCCGCAATAGCTGACCCGATGGGCGAAATCATGGCCGAAGTTGACGAATTGGCAGAGGGGCTGGAAGGCAAGGACAGGGAGGCGTAAGCTGTATCCATGTCCCGCCTGAAAGCTGCCCTTGCCCGCGCACGCCGCCATGCCCCCTTTCTGGCGCAGGCCATGGAGCGGCAGGGTAACATAACAGCGCTGCTCGAGGCTGACAGGCTGGATGACGCGCTGAAGGCCGCTTGGGCGTGCGGTGAGGGGGAGGCTATTCCTATAGCACTGCGAGGGCAGCGACAGGCGCTGGCACTGGTGCTCGCCATTGGTGATCTTGCGGGCATATATGATTTTGAAAAAGTTTCGGGCATATTGTCGGACTTTGCGGACAGTGCCTGTGACCGGGCGATCGCCCATGCGATACAGCGGCGCGTGCCAGATGCGGATCCGCAGGGTTTCACGATCATTGCGCTGGGCAAGCATGGCGGTCAGGAGCTGAATTACTCGTCCGATATTGACCCCATATTCCTCTATGATCCCGAAACCCTGCCGCGCCGCCCGCGCGATGAGCCTGCGGATGCGGCACAGCGGATTGCCCGCACGCTGATCGACACGCTATCGGCGCG
Organism: uncultured Sphingomonadaceae bacterium; assembly: GCA_947497085.1. Taxonomy (GTDB): domain Bacteria; phylum Pseudomonadota; class Alphaproteobacteria; order Sphingomonadales; family Sphingomonadaceae; genus Alg239-R122. The sequence continues at coordinate 811,130 of CANMFE010000001.1, read as the reverse complement.
TGACGAACATGGCTATGTATTTCGTGTCGACATGCGGTTGCGCCCGGCATCTGAAGTCAGCCCGCTTGCCATACCAGTAGAAGCGGCGATTACCCATTATGAATCAAGCGCGCTACCATGGGAGCAGGCGGCTTTTATCCGTGCACGCGCAGCCGCCGGAGATGCGAGTCTTGGGCAATATTTCATGGATAGTATCCGCCCGTTTGTGTGGCGGCGCTCGCTGGATTTTGGGACAATCAGCGAGATTGGTGCGCTGACATCGCAGATTCGCGATCATTACGCAGCGGGGCAGATATTGGGAGGCGGGTTTGATCTGAAGCGGGGGCGCGGCGGCATTCGCGAAATCGAATTTTTTACGCAGGCGCATCAGCTGATCCATGGTGGACGTAATCCCACGCTACGTGTGCGCCGTACGGCAGAGGCACTGGCCGCACTTGCGGATGCGGAAATCGTGGATAAGGCCAAGGCAGTTCAGCTTGCAGGTCACTACCGGTTATTGCGCACGATCGAACACCGGTTGCAAATGGTGAACGACCGGCAGACGCATGAACTCCCCGAAGATACAGATGCGCTCGATAATGTAGCGCGGTTGCACGGACTGGAAGATGGTCGTGTGTTGGTCGAACTGCTCACAGGACCGGTTGAATATGTGGGGCGCGCTTATGACCGGCTGATTGCGGCGGATCAGGGGAGCGATGACAGCAATCAGACCGGGATGAGCGAAAATCCGGCAAAACTCTCACGGCAGCTTGAAGAACTGGGTTTTGCAGATGGTGACAGCCTTGCGGCGGATATTGAGAAATGGCGCGGCGGCGCTGTGCGATCACTGCGCAGCGCAGCGGCCCGGCGCGCCTTTGAAACCATTTTACCCGACCTGATGGCGGTGCTTGGCCGTGCCCCTGACCCCGGAAATGCGGTGCGCCGTTTTGGCAGCCTTATTACAGCATTGCCAAGCGCGATAAATTTCTTCCGTCTGCTTGAGGCCCGGCCGGCATTGATGCAGATGCTGGCGGATATATTGAGTCTTGCGCCTGTGCTTGCGGATGAACTGGCACGGCGCAGTGACCTGCTTGATGGCCTGATTGATGCCACTGCGCTTGATCCGTTGGGCGAGGTGGAGGAACTGGCGAAGGTGTTTGCGCGCCGGGAGCAAAGTGATGATTATCAGCGCGTGCTCGACAATGTCCGCCTGCGCGTGGGAGAGAAACGCTTTGCTTTGGGCGTTCAGTTGATTGAAGGCGGAACAGATGCACTGACGATTGCCAGCGGCTATAGCCATGTGGCCGAAGCGGCGCTCACCAGCCTGACCGATGCCACGATCGCCGAATTTGAAGAGACGCATGGCCGCGTGCCAGGGTGCGAACTTGTCATACTGGCGCTGGGCCGCCTGGGCGGCCAGGCGCTTACCCATGCGTCAGACCTTGATCTTATCTTCCTGTTTGCCGGAGAGATTGGCGGTACATCGGATGGAATCAGGCCGCTTGGGGCAACACAATATTTTAACCGGCTGGCGCAGCGCGTTATTGCCGCATTATCGGTTCCGACAGCGTCCGGCGCATTATATGAAGTTGATACTAGGCTCAGGCCATCGGGCATGCAGGGGCTGCTGTGCGTTACCCTGGACAGCTTCTGGCAGTACCAGCGGGAACAGGCCTGGGTGTGGGAACATATGGCGCTATGCCGCGCGCGGACCGTCTATGGCCCCGCTGACGTGCGGGCGGGTCTTGCGCGTGATATTGCCGCATTCCTGGCCGAAAAACGCGATAATGAAAAGGTTCTGGCGGATGCATCGGTGATGCGCCGTGACATGGCCGCGCACAAACAGCCCAAAGGACCGCTTGATATCAAGCTGGCACCTGGGGGACTGGTTGACCTTGAATTCATCCTGCATGCTGTGCAACTCACCCATGGGCACGGATTGCATCCTTCACTGGGCCGGGCACTTGCGGAATTGGGGCAGGCGGGACTGCTGTCTCCGGATCTTGGTGAAGCGCACGCGCTGATGACGCGCATGTTGCTTGCCGTACGGCTGGTGGCGCCGGATTGCCAGGAGCCACCTGAAGCGGCGAAAGCATTAATTGCGCGGGCATGTCATATGCAGGACTGGCAAAGCGTGACGGAAGCACTAAATAGGGCGCAGCAAACGGTCAGGGATGAATGGCGGCGCATATTCGGCGCGGACCTGCACGGCATATGATTAACTGAATTCTGGGAAGGCTGGATATGAGCGAAGACACACGTATTGGCGAAGGCGGCACGTTGCCGCAAATTGATATGGTGCGGCCCGATGGTGCGGTGGTGAAGCCGGAACATTATCATGGCAAGCCATGGGTGCTCTATTTCTATCCGAAAGATGATACACCCGGCTGTACCAAGGAAGCGTTGCAATTCACCGATCTGCGCGGCGAGTTTGACAGGCTGGGCGTGGCGATACTCGGCGTGTCAAAGGATCCACCGGCCAAACATGTGAAGTTCACGGACAAGCATGGGCTAAAGGTTGACCTTGCCTCAGACGAGAATGGCATGGCGGAGGCGCTGGGCATCTGGGTTGAAAAAAACATGTATGGCCGCAAATATATGGGGCTGGAACGCACGACCTATCTGGTGGACGGTGACGGCAAGATCGCCAAACTATGGCGCAAGGTCAAGGTCAAGGAACATGCCGAGGCTGTTCTGGAAGCGGCGAAGGCGCTTTGAAACCATACCCTCTCCCAGCCGGGGAGAGGTCCTAGGAACAATATGGTGATAACTTACGAAACAATCGGGCAAGGCGCACTCGCCGTTCTTGAGAGCAGCGATATGCTTGCCAAAGTCAAAACGGCACGTGCGGTGGCGCGGAGCTGGCGGCGCGGCGATCTGGCGCATGAATTCGACGCAGACTTGCCCGATCAACCCGCGCGGCCCGAGGTGCCAGAACTATTGCCGCCTAACAAGATGCCGCGGCGGGGCAAGGGCTCGCTGCATGGCCGGATTGCGCTGCTCCATGCACTGGCACATATCGAATTTTCCGCCATTGATCTCGCGTTTGACCTGATTGGCCGGTTCGGCTCGCAGTTTCCGCGCGAATTTGTGGATGACTGGATCAGCGTCGGGGCCGATGAAGCGATGCATTTCGCGCTGCTTGACCGGCGTCTGAAACAGATGGGAAGCCATTATGGCGCGCTGGCAGCGCATGCCGGACTGTGGGAAGCCGCTTATGATACGCAGCATGATGCATTGGCGAGGTTGGCGATAGTGCCGATGGTGCTGGAGGCGCGCGGACTAGATATCACGCCAGATACGGTCACCCGATTCGAAAACCAGGGGGATTTGCCCTCTGCGAAGATTTTGAATCGCATCTATCATGATGAAATCAGGCATGTTTGGTTCGGAACGCGTTGGTTTGAATTTGGCTGTCAAGAGGAAAATCTGGATTGCCATAAAACTTGGCACAGTCTTGTAAATCGGCATTTCAGAGGGTCACTTAAACCCCCATTCAACAACTCGGCGCGTAAGTCAGCCGGTTTAACGCGCGAATACTATATGGTGCTTGCCAATCAAGTTTAGATAATTTTACATGACAAATACGAGGTCGCACCGGGCTTGTTCCGGAAAAACAAACATGGGCATACCGTCATTTCGCTGGGGTGGATGAAGTGGCAGTAAACCATTTTTTAAGTCTGGGTTGATACCTGAACTTAAGGAAGAAGGGATTTTTGTGATTACACGCTCCAAGATTATTGCCAGACTATCAATTGTGGCTGGCGCTGCGATTGCCATGGCTGCCACTCCTGCCACGGCCAACAGCTCTGCGGATATTCCCGTTGAGCGGGGTTCTTCCGACAGTAAGTCAAAAGCGACTGCGCTGGGTGAAGCCAATGGTGAGTTCCGCACATTGTTCGCTGATTGGCGTTCGCTGGATACATCGGAGCGTGGTGCGGTTTCCATTCCGTCACGCATGCCGGTGGATGCGTCGCGGGTGCGCACTTCCAGTAATTTCGGTATGCGTTCCGACCCTTTTCGCGGTACACGCCGTGGACATAAGGGCGTTGACCTGGCTGGCCCTATCGGCACACCGATTTATGCGACAGCCGATGGTGTAGTTTCCAAGGCGCAGTGGTTTGGCGGTTATGGCCGTTATATTCAGATTGAACATGGCGGCGCGATGCAGACACGCTATGGTCATATGTCACGGCTCAACGTGGTTGCAAACCAGCGCGTCAGAAAAGGCGAAGTTATTGGCTATATGGGTTCTTCGGGTCGTTCGACAGGAAGCCATTTGCACTATGAAGTCCGCGTTAATGGGCAGGCGGTCAATCCGTTACCATATATGCGTGCGTCCGAATATGCCGATAATATGGAGCAGCGCCTTGCCTTTGAAAAAGCCCAGGGCGGGCCAGGCGAGTAAGCCTTGCATAAATGATTTTAAAAAGGGCCGCTGTGAAGCGGCCTTTTTTGTTGCGCCGGAAATATCACGTAATTTCATTTAATCGTCTGATTAAATCGGTTATACTATCCTGCAAGAATCAAAGAAAGAACCCTAAAGGGTCAGTTTGACAGGAGAAAATTATGCATCCCAAGGTGCATGCCGAAACGGATAGCGATAAACCGGCCGTTATCATGGCCGCAAGTGATGAGCATATCAGCTATGCCCAGCTTGATCGCCGTTCGAACCGCGCCGCGCATTATTTTCGTTCTATAGGGCTGAATGCGGGCGATACCATTGCCATCTGTATGGAGAACCATGCGCATTATTTCGATATTGTCTGGGGTGCACAGCGCAGCGGGCTGGTCTATGTGGCGGTATCAAACCGGCTGACCGCGCCGGAAATGGCGTATATACTGGAGGATAGCGGCGCGCGGCTGCTGGTAAGCTCCTCTGATATGGCGGTGCAGCTTAGCGAGCTGCAGGATATTGCGCCTGAAGTCAGTCAGCTCGTTTATGGCGGCAAAGGCCCCGATAATGCAGAGCAGGTGTTGGCCGCAATGCCGGATGATCCGATTGCCGATGAACGCGCCGGTACGGATATGCTCTATTCGTCCGGCACAACAGGGCGACCCAAAGGCATCCGCTTGCCGCTGCCCGATGATGGCGATATCGCTGCGACCAATGCGCTGGTCATGCTGGCGCAGGGGGTGTTCGGCTTTAGTGCAGACAGCATCTATCTCTCGCCCGCGCCGCTCTATCATGCTGCGCCACTGCGCTGGTGCATGACCGTGCACAGGCTGGGCGGAACGGTGATCATCATGGACAAATTCGATCCCGACCGCGCGCTCCAGTTAATCGAGAAATATCAGGTCAATACCAGCCAGTGGGTGCCGACGCATTTCGTCCGCATGCTCAAACTGCCTGAAGAGGTGCGGGCCAGATATGATGTGTCTTCGCTCCGATCCGCAATCCATGCCGCCGCGCCATGTCCGGTGCCGGTCAAGGAGGCGATGATTGACTGGTGGGGGCCGGTGCTGATGGAATATTATGCCGGGACCGAGGGCAATGGCTTTACCTTTATCTCCAGTCAGGATTGGCTCGAACATAAAGGCTCGGTGGGCCGCGCGCTCCTCGGCACCATCCGTATCTGCGATGATAATGGCGATGAAGTGCCGCCACGCACCGAAGGGGCTGTCTATTTTGAGGGCGGTCCGCAATTTACCTATCATAACGACCCCGAAAAAACCGCAAAGGCCGCGAACAAGCATGGCTGGACCAGCCTGGGCGATGTGGGGTGGCAGGACGAGGAAGGTTTCCTCTACCTGACAGACCGCAAATCATTCATGATTATATCGGGCGGGGTGAATATCTATCCGCAGGAGATTGAAAACCTGCTGGTAACCCATCCCAAAGTGGCTGATGCCGCAGTGATCGGCGCGCCGGACGCTGACCTGGGTGAGAAAGTCGTGGCCGTTGTGCAGCCGCTCAGCCCCGAAGGCGCGGGTGAAGAGCTGCGCGGCGAACTGGATGCATATATGCGTGAAACACTCTCGGGCGTGAAGTTGCCCAAACAGATAGATTTCCGCGTTGAATTGCCGCGTCACGCGACGGGCAAGCTTTATAAACGCCTATTGCGCGACGAATATTGGGGCAAAGCGGACAGCAGCATCGTTTGATAACCTGCCTGGCGCTTGATTTGCCGCGCATAAAGGCCATTTGGTATGAGAGATATGAATAAGGAAGCAGATATGGTGACGCAGTATAAGAACCTGATTAATGGTGAAATGGTTGATACCGGCGAATGGCTCGACGTCGTCAATCCGGCCAATGAAGAAGTCATTGGACGGGTGCCTGTCTGCGGACAGGACGAACTGGACAGCGCAGTGGCAGCTGCACGTGCTGCATTCAAAACATGGTCAAAAACGCCGATTGAAGAGCGCCGTGCCGCTGTCATGGCGGTATCCTCCACCATAAAGGAAAATGCCGACGAGCTGTACCGCCTGCTTACCAGCGAACAGGGCAAGCCGCATGCGCAGGCCAAGGGTGAGATTTATGGTGCGGCGGGCATGGCAGCAGCGCAGTCGACGCTGACACTGGATGACGAAATTACCGAGGATAGCGACAAACGCCTGAGCCGCACACGCCGTGTGCCGGTCGGTGTGGTGGGCGGCATTGTGCCGTGGAATTTCCCGGTATCGATGGCGGTACAGAAAATTGTGCCCGCGATGCTGTCGGGCTGCACTATCGTGCTCAAACCTTCACCGTTTACGCCGCTGGCGACATTGCGTCTGGCGGAGCTGATTGCCGATAAAGTCCCTGCGGGCGTGGTCAATATCATCACTGGCGAGGATGATCTTGGGCCGATGATTACCGCGCATGGCGACATCGATAAAATCACCTTCACCGGATCGACCGCGACCGGCAAGCATATTATGGCGGGCGCGGCGAAAGACCTGAAGCGCATCACGCTCGAACTGGGCGGCAATGACGCCTCGATCGTGCTGCCCGATGCCAATGTAGAAAAAGTGGCGCAGCAGCTATTCTGGTCCAGTTTCATGAATGCAGGACAGGTCTGCATCGCGGCCAAGCGTGTCTATATCCATGAAGATATCTACGACGAGCTTTCCGCCGCAATTGCCGAATATGCAAAAACCGTGAAAGTCGGTGATGGGTCGCAGCAGGGCACCGCTATCGGACCGATCCAGAACAAAAAGCAGTATGAGCGTGTGCTGGAGCTTATCCAGGATGCGAAAGACAATGGCCATAAATTTTTGGTTGGAGGAGAAGGGAAGAAGGATGACATCCCCGGCTATTATGTGCCAGTCACCATTCTCGACAACCCGCCCGAAGATGCGCGGATTGTGGCCGAGGAACAGTTTGGCCCGGTTATGCCGCTCATGAAATTTTCCACCACCGAAGAAGCCATTGCACGCGCCAATGCCAGCGAATATGGCCTGGCCGGTGCAGTCTGGACCGCTGACCCCGACAAGGGCGTGGAAGTTGCCGAGCAGCTTGAAACCGGCACGGTGTGGGTCAATGAATATCTGCACCTGTCCCCATTTGCCCCCTTTGGCGGTCACAAACAGTCAGGCTTTGGCGCGGAATATGGCAAGGAAGGCCTCACCGAATTCACCTATCCGCAGGTGATTACGGTAAAGCGGGATAATGTGCCGACGTAAGCATTATTCCTGCGAAAGCAGGATTACTGGGCGGTCAGGTGCAATTGTTGCAGAATGCAGTTCTGGGCTCCTGCTTTCGCAGGAGCACGGCGCAGTACATGAAACTCCCCCATTGACCCACTCCCACACATAATTTAATCGTTCGATTAAACCGAAAATGGAGAGCGAGTCATGGGCGCAGCCTATATTGTTGATGCGGTGCGGACGGCAGGGGGTAGACGCGGCGGGCGACTTGCTGGTGTGCATCCGGTTGATCTGGGCGCGGCGACGCTGGATGCGATTGCGGAGCGCAATGATTTCGATCCGGCAGCGATTGAGGATGTGATTACCGGCTGTGTGATGCAGGGCGGTGAGCAGTCGGGTGATGTCGGGCGCAACGCCGTGCTGGCATCGAGACTGCCCGACAGTATTCCTTCGGTGTCGATCGACCGTCAGTGTGGCTCTTCGCAGCAATCGATCCAGTTTGCGGCGCAGGCGGTGATGAGCGGGACGCAGGATATCGTGCTGGCACATGGTATAGAAAGCATGACGCGCGTGCCCATGGGTGCGACCGCAGTCTTGTTCAAAAAAGCCGGTATGGGCACGAACAAAAGCCCGCGGCTGGAGCAAGCCTATCCCGGCATCCAGTTCAGTCAGTTTATGGGTGCGGAAATGATGGCAAAAAAATATGGCCTGAGCCGCGATGATCTCGACGCCTATGCGCTCGAAAGCCATAAACGCGCCATTGCCGCGACTGAAGCCGGGCATTTTCAGAATGAAATCGTGCCAGTGGAAATCGAGACTCCCGAACGCCGTGAGATGCATATAGCCGATGAGGGTATCCGCTTTGACGCCAGTATGGAAAGCATAGGCAGCGTTAAATTGCTACAGGAAGGCGGCACGATCACGGCGGCAAATGCCAGCCAGATTTGCGATGGGTCTTCCGCCGTGCTGGTGGTGAGTGAACAGGCACTGAAAGATCATGGCCTCACCCCGAGAGCGCGCATCCACAATTTGACCGTGACAGCGGGTGATCCGGTCATCATGCTGGAAGAACCTTTGTTCGCCACGGATCGCGCTTTACAGCGCGCCGGCATGAAAATCGGTGATATCGACCTGTATGAAGTCAACGAAGCCTTTGCGCCCGTACCATTGGCGTGGATGCAGCATACAGGCGGTGACCACACGAAGCTCAACGTGCATGGCGGCGCGATTGCGCTTGGCCATCCGCTGGGCGCGTCAGGCACGAAGCTGATGGCGACGCTGGTGAACGCGCTTGAAACGCGCGGCGGAAGATACGGCCTGCAAACCATGTGTGAAGGTGGCGGGCAGGCCAATGTTACGATAATCGAGCGATTGGGATAGATTTAGATAATGCCAGAGCTACTGCGAAAGCAGGAGCCCAGAGCGTTTTTGTAAACTGGATTCCTGCTTTCGCAGGAATACGAAAAGGACAGATGTTATGAAATTATCCAATGAAATATCAGCGGTTGTAACGGGCGGTGCATCTGGGTTGGGCGCGGCAACCGCGGCGGCACTGGCGGAAAAAGGCGTGAAAGTCGCATTGTTTGATCTGAATGCGGAAAAAGGCGAGGCGCTGGCTGCCGGGCTGGGCGGTGTTTTCTGCGAAGTAAATGTGACCGATGATGACAGTGTTGATGCCGGTTTTGACAAAGCGCGCGAAGCTCACGGGCAGGAACGCATATTGGTCAATTGCGCAGGCATTGGCGGTGCGATGAAAACCGCCGGCCGATCTAAAGAAGACGGCTCGATCAAGCATTATCCGCTCGATGCATTCAATACGGTTATTCAGGTCAACCTTGTTGGTACGTTCCGCTGTATCGCCAAGTCCGCGGCGGGAATGCTCACGCTTGATCCATTGGAATGCGGTGATCGCGGCGCGATGGTCAACACGGCATCGGTGGCGGCGGAAGATGGCCAGATAGGGCAGGCGGCGTATAGTGCGTCGAAAGGCGGCGTGGTTGGCATGACGCTTCCCATTGCCCGCGATCTGTCGCGCGAAGGCATTCGCGTCAACACAATCCTGCCGGGTATTTTCGACACGCCGCTGCTTGCCGGTGCGCCCGATCATGTGCGCGACGCGCTGGGCGCGATGGTGCCGCATCCCGCGCGCCTTGGCCAGCCGGGCGAATATGCAAAGCTGGCGCTGTGCATGATAGAAACCGGCTATTTCAATGGTGAGGATGTGCGGCTTGATGGCGGCATCCGCATGGCTCCGCGCTAAGGCCTATGGGGCAACATCAGGGAGCGTAGCAAGCTGATTTAACCGGGCGTTTAAGATGCATTGACTAGCCTTGCATTAGCCGCCACTATGCGCATCAATATGAGGGGATTGGCAGTTGGCCGTAACGGAAAATAGCAGGAACAAAGATGTTGCACAGGAAGGTGCGCGCGAACAGTTGCTGGAAGCCGCGAGCATGATTATGCGCGACGGGGACACGGTGGATATATCACTCAGCGAACTGTCATTGCGCGCCGGGTTGAACAGCGCATTGGTCAAATATTATTTTGGCAATAAGCAGGGGCTTATGCTCGCGCTGCTCGACAGGGACATGCACAACATCATCACCGGACTCGATGCACTGGTGGCCAAGGATATGCCGCCGGAAGACAAGATCCGCCTGCATATCGGGGCTGTGATCGATACCTACTATAATTATCCCTATCTCAACCGCCTGCTGATGCGGATGGTTCGCGATGCCTCGCCCAAGGATGCAAAGGAAATCGCGAATAAATATCTGCGTCCTATCTCAGGTATTTATGACACGCTTATCAGCGAGGGCGTGAAAACCGGTGTGTTTCGCGATATTGATCCGCAACTGTTTAATTTCACGGTCACCGGTGCGGCTGATCGCTTCTTTTCCGCGCGGTTGGTGCTCAGGCACTGTTATGATCAGGAAGGTGTGACCGAGGCAATGCGCGATGCGTACCGACAGCATACCATCGATATCATCATGGCGGGGATACTGGCTTAAAGGCTTACTTGCATTGAAGCGCAGCCGTACCAGCCCGGATTTTATCTGTTCGCTTTCGCTCACGTTGCGGCACCAGCCCGCTCCCCCGCCCAACCTCCCAATAGTGTAACCTGCTAGTATATCGAGAGGCTGGGCGGGGGAGACTCCGGTACCGCGCGGTTCAACGCAGGCTATATTGTCATTCCCGCGAAAGCGGGAATCTATCTCGCAGGCCTGCGTTCATATGCAGTTGTTGTGAGATAGATTCCCGGTCAAGCCGGGAATGACGCGTAATAATTCATTATTATCTTTTATCTCGCCCGCCGCCAGGTTTGTGACTGGCAGAACGGACCGATGCATCCTTGTACTTTCAGGGTACCATTCTTACGCACTGACAGGAATGATTTATACGTTTTGCCTGCCTTGGGGTCATAAATCCTGCCGCGATACCTGTCAGCTTTTTCAACCCTGAATCCAGATAGAACCGCCATGCCCATAATGGGGCGTTTGCGCAATTTGGGATTGGGGTTTTCAGTATCTTTCGGATTGGGTGTGGGCGGTGCGACCAGGAAACGGACAATGCGTCCGCAAATGGTGTTGCCGCATGGCTTGATCTCGATAATCGCGTCCTTGTCCTGTGTCACCCAGCGTCCCTCGATTGGAGCCTTGGCCGCTGCGGGCGTTGATGCGGCTATCGTTGCGGCCACCACAAAACTGGCGGGAAGCAGGTGTTTCAGCATGCGGGCATTGTCCTTATCAAGATTACGGTATAGCCTATGTCCATAATACGCTGCGGCTGAACCTATGGTTACACATTCATGGCAGGCATATGCAAAAAATATCAAGGAGTGGCTGAATGCACAATATATGGAAGAGCGCGATGGCAGCTGGAACCGCCATGGCCATGGTGCAGCCCGCCTGTGCAAAAAACATCATGGTGGAGGCTGGCGAAAACGCACAAGAACGCTTGCAGGAAGCATTGATACTGGCGGAGCCTGGAGATGCTGTCGTAATCGGCGTGGGCCGGTTTGACCTGACCGATGGCCTGTCATTGGATATAGACAATGTCACTGTGCGTGGAAGCGGCGCCGATAAATCGGTGCTAAGCTTCAGCAATCAGCAGGGGGCAGGTGAAGGTCTGCTCGTAACATCGGATAATGTCGTGCTGCGCGATTTCGCGGTAGAGGACACACGCGGCGATGGCATTAAATCCAAGGGCGCGGATAATATCGTCTATTATAATGTGCGCGTGGAATGGACCGGCGGGCCGAGAGAAACCAATGGTGCCTATGGCATTTATCCGGTGGAATCAGAAAATGTACTGATCGACAAAGCAGTTGCTATCGGCGCCTCCGATGCGGGTATTTATGTGGGTCAGTCGCGTAATATCATCGTGCGAAACAGCAAGGCGCTGTTCAATGTAGCAGGCATAGAAATTGAAAACAGCTATGATGCAGATGTCTTCTCAAATATCGCGATGCACAATACGGGCGGCGTGCTGGTGTTCGATCTGCCAAACCTGCCGCAGCAGGGCGGCCGCAATGTGCGGGTTTTTTCCAACCGCATCACCCATAACGATACGCCGAATTTTGCACCTAAGGGGAACATTGTTGCTGGCGTACCGGCAGGTACCGGCGTGATGGTGATGGCGAACAGCCATGTCGAGATTTTTGGCAATGTCTTGAGCGACAATGCGACATCCAATATCATCATTACCGGTTATCGCTTTGAATTCAATGATGAAAACTACCAACCTGTACCGGCCAACGTGCGGATCAGCATGAACCGGCATGGCAAGGCAGGCTATACCCCTGGTTATCGCGGACTGGAGCAGGCCGCGAAGGCGATGGGCGGCTCTATTCCGCCAATCCTCTGGGACGGATCAGGTAGCAAGATTGCGAGTGATGATGCGGTGCAGGTGCTGACACTGGGTCTGGCTGCGCCTGATACGCCATTAGAGCAGGCTAAGCCCGATATAGTGGAGCTTGCAGGTGACGCAGCGCGTATATTGCCGGTCATCACCATGCCTGAAGCAATGGAAGCGGCGATCAGGTGATGCGGCTTTTCGCCTTGCTGACTGCCTGTGGAGTGCTGGTGAGTGCGGCGTTAACTGCGCAGCCTGTTCCTAAAGTGAATGATGCGCTTATTGTCGGCGACACACTGCCGCGCAAGTTGTCCGATTTTGGCTTTTTTACGGACAGCGCCGCGAAACAGCCAGCCTCTATGGTGCAGCCTTATAAGCTTAATTCACCGCTGTTTACCGACTATGCGCGCAAATTTCGCTATGCCTATATCCCGGCGGGCGGGCGCGTGGAAACAGGCGATAATGGACGCTTGCTGTTCCCGGTAGGCAGCGCGCTTATCAAGAGCTTCGGTTATGATGATCCCGATGGTGATGGCGTCAGACTGCTGGAAACCCGGGTTTTGCTGCATCGTGCGGATGGCTGGATTGCCCTGCCTTATGTTTGGGATGCCGACGCCAAAGACGCGACACTAAAGGTTGCGGGCAGGCGTATGCCGGTCAGTTTTACCGACCCGTCAGGTGCAAAACGCGATATAAGCTATGCTGTACCCAATAAGAACCAGTGCAAGGGATGCCACGAACTGGGCGGCAAGCTTGTGCCGATTGGCCCTAAACTCCGTAATATGGATGATGGCGTGCAGATTGGTATCTGGCAGGATCGCGGCTGGCTGGACAAGGATATGGCGGTATTCGCGATGATGCCCGGCTATTCGGACAAGAAATTCTCGCTGAATGACCGCGCTCGGGCCTATCTCGACATCAATTGCGCGCATTGTCATACGCATAACGGACCGGCGAGCAATTCCGGTCTTTTCCTGGGATTTGAGGAAACGGGTAAAGTGGCATTGGGCATCGGCAAGCGCCCGGTGGCGGCGGGGCGCGGCAGCGGCGGGCGTGAATTTGCGATTGCGCCGGGCGATGCTGATGCCTCGATTTTCACTTACCGGATGGACAGCACCGATCCCGGCATCGCTATGCCTGAACTCGGGCGCTCGATTATACATGATGAAGGTGTTGCGCTTATCCGTGAATGGATATCTGCCATGGATGCGAATGGAACCATAGACACAGAAAGTGACGACTGAATGAGCGAATGGACAATTGGCGTGATCGGCGGGTCGGGCCTGTATGCGATTGATGGTCTTGAAAATGTGCAGGAAATTCGTATTGAAAGCCCGTTTGGTGAAGCATCCGATGCGCTGACCATGGGCACGCTCAACGGCCATAAATTCGTATTCCTGCCGCGACATGGCAAGGGCCACCGGATATCGCCGACTGACCTGAATGCGCGTGCCAATATTGATGTGCTCAAACGTGCGGGCTGCACTGACGTGCTGGCGATTTCCGCGATAGGTTCGCTGCGGGAAGAATTGGCGCCGGGCAAATTCGTGGTGGTGGACCAGTTTATCGATCGCACCGTGAACCGGGAAAAGAGCTTTTTCGGCAATGGCATGGTGGCGCATGTATCGATGGCCGATCCTGTGTGTCCGCGTCTGTCCGATATGGCGGAGCAGGCTGCACAGGCGGCAGGCGCGGATGTGCATCGCGGCGGCACTTATCTGGCGATGGAAGGCCCGCAATTCTCATCGCGCGCGGAAAGCCATATGTACCGTGGCTGGGGCTGCGACGTGATCGGTATGACTGCCATGCCAGAGGCAAAGCTGGCACGCGAGGCGGAGTTGCCCTATGCGCTGATTGGCATGGTGACCGATTATGACTGCTGGCGCGAAGGCGAGGATGCGGTCGAAGTGAGCGCGGTAATTGCGCAGATGCAGACCAATAGCGACCGCGCACGGCAGGCAGTGATAAAACTGTCGGAAATGCTGCCGGAAAAACGCGAGGCGAGCCCGATCGACACCTGTCTCGATTTTGCAATGATTACCGCACCGGATGCACGTGATCCAGGACTGCTTGCCAGGTTGGATGCTGTGGCGGGGCGGGCCTTGGATTGAACCTCTCCCCATCGGGGAGAGGGCAGCGAGACTTGGCGGCTTGCCGCCTAGTCGCAGTGGGTGAGGGGGTTATGCGCCACAGATAGCCCTTACACCCTCACCAATTCCGACTAACCAGCAAGCTGGCAAGTCTCCATATCCTCTCCCTCAGGGAGAGGGATTTGATGGATTTCAGGCCGAACAGCTTGCGCCGCCCAGGACGCAGAATCGCGCGCAGTGCGGGTGGTTGAGCTTTACGGCGCGTGATGCTTTTTTCAGCGTCTGTCCCATATCAAACTCCGCCGCATAGGGTAGCAATGTGCACGCCGCCACGGTGGGCTTATCGGCGCCCTTGTGTTTTACCACCATGCGGCTGGAAGCGCACATGATGCTTGCCGGTTTCACATCCAATATGTCCCAGCAATCGGTGGTGATTTCGGGGATGTCAGCGCTGGCATCCATTTCAGGGAACAACACCAACTGTTCCATATCGTCAGCGTTGATGCTGATATTTTCGCCTGCGAATAGCCTAGCATAACCGTGCCGTGCATCTGCATCACTCTCGTCGCCCAGATGACGACCCGCCACGGCAATGCTGAACCCGTTGCCCGATAGCCATTTCAGGCCGGCAATACCCTTGTCCCAGCTACCCGGCCCGCGTTCGCGCTCGTGGATTTCCTGCGTGTAATAATCAAGGCTTACGCGCACGGTCAGGGCATCGCCATAGGCTTCATGCAGCGCCAGCAGCGCATCATAATGCCGCTGCATCGGCCGCATGGCATTGGACAGCACCAGCACCTGAAAACCGCGTTCAAGACAGGTTTCGAGTATTTGCAGTATATCGGGATTCATAAACGGTTCGCCGCCCGTAAAGGCAATTTCCCGTGTGGGCAGGTTCTCGCGTGCTATCTCATCCAGATATTCTGTCACTTCCGCATGGCTGATATAGACCAGCGCATCATTGCGCGGGCTGCTTTCGATATAGCAGGAAATACAGGCAAGGTTGCAGAGCGTACCCGTGTTGATCCAGAGTGTTTCCAAGCCGCGCAGATCGACAGACGCACGTTTTTCGCCTTTGGCGGTGATATTGGGGTCACGAAACTTTGCCGGGTCCAGCGGAGTGCGTTCGTCTATTTGAAACGGGCTCTGTTGTTGAGGGGCAGTGGCGATTTTGGGTCTCCGTCAAATCCTATTTTCTCTATTCTCTATTTCCTCTCCCTCAAGGGAGAGGCTGTGTAAGCAATCTGCAATCATCTTATCTCCGCAGCCTTGCCAAAAATCCGGCCCAGCCGCGTGACCATGTGTTGAACACTTTGGCTTCATCCGATTTGAACGCCACATCCTTGCTGTGTTCGGATCGGTTGGGATAGGGCACGATCAGGCTGGCCATGCCGAAAGTCGAGGACTTGCCCTTGATCGCCATTGACCAGGGCAGCAACTGGTCGCCCGCATGCTTGCCGACAATTGTTGCGCCCAGTACCTTGCCGCCTTTTTTGATGATTTTGACAAAGCCTTCGGTTTCCTGTTCGGTTATCGCGCGGTCATTGTGCGAAAACTCGGATTTCCACACCGTGATCCTGTCGCCATGCTTTTTGCGGGCTTCTTTCTCGGTCATGCCGACATGCGCCAGTTCGGGGTCGACATAGGTGACCCATGGCAGTGCTGAATAATCGACCTTGCTGGGCAGGCCCAGGCCGATTTCCAGGACCATGTTGGACCCTTCATAGCCTGAGCTATGCGTAAAGCGCGGGCCCGGGCGGCAATCGCCAATGGCATATATGTGTTTCCTGTTGGTGCGGCGGCGCGCATCGACCCTGATGCCTCCCCGATCATATTCCACGCCCGCATTTTCCAGATCCAGCCCATCAAAATTCACTTCGCGGCCTGTTGCTATCAACAGGTGCGAGCCGGTCAGTTCACGGCCATCTTCCAGTGTCAGTGTGATGGTGCCATTCGTCTGGGATACTCTGCTGCCCCGCGCATCCTCAAGGATGGTAATGCCATCAGCCTTCAGCCGCTCGATAACAATCTCTGCCGCTTCGTCATCATCCTTGGGAAAGGGGCGGCCGATGGTGGCGACTGTGACCTTGCTGCCCAGAAGGCGGAAAGCATGCGCCATTTCCATGCCGATAGGTCCGCCACCCACCACCAGAAGGTGTTGGGGCAATTCGGTCAGGTCCCACAGGTTCTCGTTGGTCAGGTAATCCACGTCTTCAATGCCTTCCATAGGCGGGACAAAGGCGCGGCTGCCGGTGGCAATCACAATACGCGGCGCGGACACTTCCCTGGTCTCGCCGTTGTTGAGCGCAACCTTGAGTGTTTTGTCATTCACAAAGCTCGCGGAACCGCGCATCACATCGACGCCTATTTCCTCAAACCGTTCCTGGCTGTCTTCGGGCGCAATGGTGGCGATGGCACTATGAACATGATCATGCACTGCCTGAAAATCGACTTCAGGGTCCGTTGCGGTAATACCGAACTTGCCCGCTTTACGCATATCATCGGCGCGGTGCGCGGCGCTGATAATCGCTTTGGAGGGGACGCAGCCATAGTTGAGACAATCGCCGCCCATTTCGCTGCGTTCGATCAGCGCAACATTCAGCCCCAGCATGGCAAGGCCACCGGATGAGACAAGCCCCGCTGATCCTGCGCCGATCACAAGTGCATCATGCGTATATTTCATTTTTGTCCCCGGCCGTTCATTCTGTCACATAATTCGCTGGATTTGCGACAAGGTTACATTTAACCGCTCATTTAATTCATGTAACCAAACAGGTTTTGGGCACGAATGACAAGACATAACAGCAATTCGATTCTGGGGAGCATTAATGAATATTGAAAATAGCCGCGATTATTACGGGTCTGTCCTGCAAGGATCAGACGACCTGAAAACGGATGCCTGCGTGACAACCGAAGCACCGCCACAGGCTGTGCGTGACGCGCTGAAAAATGTGCATGAAGAAGTGAAATCGCGCTATTACGGATGCGGGCTTATCGCCCCGCAGGCTACCCTAGGCGCGCGGGTGCTCGACCTGGGTTCGGGCAGCGGACAGGACGCTTATATTCTGGCGCAGCTGGTGGGCGAGAATGGCAGTGTGGTGGGCGTACATACCACGCCCGAACAACTGGAAGTTTCGCGCCGCCATCTGGAATGGCACCGTGAAAAATTCGGTTACGCAAAATCCAATGTGAGCTTTGTAGAAGGCGATATCGAAAAACTGGATGAGCTGGATCTGGAGCCTGGGAGTTTCGATATTATCGTGTCCAATTGCGTGATCAACCTGGTTGCGGACAAGGGCAAAGTGTTCCGTGATGCGTACAGATTGCTCAAGCAAGGCGGGGAAATGTATTTTTCCGATGTCTATTGCGACCGCCGCGTGCCGGCACATTTGCTGAATGACCCCGTGCTGCATGGAGAATGCCTGTCGGGCGCGCTATATTGGGGCGATTTCGACCGGCTTGCCAAAGAGGCGGGTTTTGCCGACCCGCGGGTCGTTAAAGACCGCCCCATGGGGATTGGCGATACGCGGATCCAGGACATGCTGGACGGCATCAATTTCTTCTCTGCGACATACCGCCTGTTCAAACTGGACGAATTGGAACCGGAGTGTGAGGATTACGGGCAGGCGGTCATCTATAAAGGCGGTATCGAGGGGCAGGAACGTGTTTTCGAACTCGATAAGGGGCATATGATCGAAAAAGGCCGCGTGTTCCCGATCTGCGGCAATAGCTGGAAAATGCTCGCCGATACGCGTTTTGCCGAATATTTTGAATTTGTTGGCGATTTTTCGGTGCATTACGGCGTGTTCGCAGGCTGCGGTGGCGGTATGCCTTATGACGTTGAAGGCAAAGGCAGTGAGCCTGAAGCGGCATTTTGCTGCTGACGGGCGGCCGGGTTTCATGCGGATATTTCTGACAGGAGGTACGGGGCTGCTCGGCGGCGCGCTGGTGGGGTCACTGCTAGACGCTAGGCACGACCTCTGCTTGCTTATGCGGGGCAAGGGCAGCGTGACGGATATGGATGGCCGCGACCGCAGTGATGAGGTCAGCTGGGTAAACGGTGATATCACATTGCTGGACTTTGGTATGGAAACCGTGCCGGACGAGATTGATTTGCTCATCCACTGTGCCGCACTTACCGATTTTGCCGCGCATCAGGCGGATTATGATGCGACAAATATTGCCGGGACCGTGCATGCCATTGATCTGGCAAGAGCGTGGGGCTGTCCGCTGCTGCATGTCAGCACTGCCTATGTCTGCGGGCGGCAGGATGGCGTGATCGCGGAAGCGCCGCTGGGCGATCAGAATGATTTCACCAATGGATATGAAGCGTCCAAAGCGGCCGCCGAGCGGATTGTCATGGCAGCTGTCGGTCAGGGGCTCGTCGCTGCCATTGCCCGGCCCAGCATCATTGTCGGGCGGCATAGCGATGGCAAAATTTCGCAGATGGATAATTTCTATCAACTGTTTCGTCTTATGGGCAGCGGCAAACTGGGCGCGATACCGGCACACGAAGATGCGGTGTTTAATTTCGTGCCTATTGACCATGTGGTGGCTGGGCTTGTGGCAATGGCGGAAGATATGCCGAGTTTTGCCGGTGAGGCGGTGCATCTTGCTGCGCCGGAACCTGTCGCGGCGACTGCTTTGGTTGATGCGATTGCCAGCTATGCGAACGCCGATCCGGTCCAACTTGTCATCGAGCGTGATTTTGATCCGACCCTGCTGACAGCAGTGCAGCGGCGAATGCATCGCCGTATCGCGCCGCTCTATTTCGAATATTTCACGCGCAGGCATTTGTTTGAAACGCAGCTGCTCGAAAGCACAAGTGGTATTGCCTGCTCGCCAGTCGACGGCTCTGCACTAAAGCGCATGATCGACTATTGTATCAAAACCGGGTTTCTGGACTGGTAGCATAGCTTTCGAAAGCAGGAATCCAGGGCGGCGTAGTGCAAACCTGCCCTGGGCTCCAGCTTTCGCAGGAGCACTGTTCTGACATCTGGATATCACCGCACGTCCGGGTAAATATCACCAAGCCGGTCCCGCGCGCCAAAGCACCACATGATCCCGACTTTCAGGTAGATATAATTGGCTTTGAGCGCGCCCCATTCGGTAATGCGTCGGTCCGAGGTAATCACCCAGCGCGGGGTCATCTTCACTTTGCCAAGCCGGGCAAGGCCAATGCACAGATCGGCCTCCTCCATAATGGTCGCACTGTCCGGGATGCCGCCGACTTTCAGATAATCGGTGCGACGGAAAAACATGGCGTGGTCGCCGAATAACAGCCGCACGCCGCGCGCGAACAGGTGCGGCCGGGTGAGTGCGGGTGCGTACCATGTCTTGATCCAGTTATGAAATGTCGTGCCCCACCTTGTGCGGGGTTTGCCACTATGCCTCGGCCCCATAATGCGTGGGGTAAAGCTGGCGAGTGCGATTTTTCTGTCAGCCATTACAGCGCGGATATGTTGCACCGCATCGGCGGGCAGCAGGCTATCGGCATGGAGCACGCAAACCAGTTCACCCTTTGCCTGCTCTACGCCATAGTTAATCTGCGGCCCGCGGCCTTTCCGGGGCGCCTGCACCACGCGCGCTCCGGTCGCTTCAGCAATCGCCACGGTATCATCTTCGCTGCCCCCATCAACCAACAGCACTTCATCGGGCGCGGGCTGCATGGCAGCAATATTGGCAAGCGTCGCGGGCAGGGCGCTTTCCTCATTCCATGCCGGGATCAATATGGTGACTGTGGGCCCGCTCATAGCCCTGCCGCTAGCTCGGGCCAGCGTTGCAGATCTTCTGGCCGATCACAATCGGCTAGCATGGGCAGCATGAACGGCTCGATATCAAGCTCCTGCAACCGCTTCAATGTGGTAGGCAGCACCTGATCGGTGCTCCACGGCATATCCGTGAACAGCTGAGGCAGCGGATATTTCATGCCGATCAGGTAATAGCCGCCATCTTCCGCAGGGCCGATTACTACATCGTGCGAATGGATAAGAAGGTCGGCCGCATCGTGCGCAATATCGGTGGTCAGGTCAGGCGTATCCGCGCCGAAAAACACGTGCGGTGTATCGCGGCTCGCGGCAAGCAGGCGGTCGGTGAGATCCCCCTCCGGTTGTTGCACATAATCCGCATCATTGCCCAGCCAGTCGCGAAATTCCGCCTCGCTGGCGAGGTCATATTGCACTTCGATCCTATGGCCGCTGGCCACCATCGTATCGAATGTGCGCTTTGCCAGCCTGCGGTGCAGGGCAGCCGCCCCGTCCGCGCCCAGCGCCGGAATAAGCCGTGTCTTGGCCCGGCCCGGCACCGGGTATTTGGCGAATAGGATAAGTGTGGCATCCGACATATCGGCAATAGCATTACCTGCTGCATGCGCGGAAACAAGGGTTGCTTTTGCGAGCGGCCCAAATCATGGTACAGCGACAACAAACGGAGCTCCCCTCATGTCCGATATCATTCTGTATGATTATATCCGTTCAACCGCGGCCTACCGCGTCAGATTGGCACTCAACCTGAAAGGGATTGATTACCGGAGCGAGAGCGTCAATTTGCTGCAAGGAGAGCAGAAAGATGACGTCTATACAGGGCGCAATCCGCAAGGCCTGGTGCCGATGCTCTCAATTGATGGCCATGACCTGACCCAGTCGCTGGCGATAATCGATTATCTTGACGCGCGGTTTCCCGAACCGCGCATGTTGCCGCTCGACCCTGCCATGCGCGCGAAAACGCTGTCCAACGCGATGGTGATTATCGCCGATGTACATCCGATCAATAATCTGCGCGTGTGGCAATATCTGAAAGACCCGTTCGGTCATGATCAGGGTGACGTTGTGCAATGGATGCATCACTGGATGCACACCGGTTACAGCGCGCTGGAGCAAGCTGCGCCGGAGAGCGGATTTTTCGGCGGTGATGTGCCCGATCTCACCGATATCTGCCTGGCTGCACAAATGTATAATGCCGAGCGGTTCAATCTGCCGATGGAGCCGTTCCCGAAACTGGCGCGGATACATGCCTCGCTTGGCACGCTGGATGCATTCAAGGCATCGCATCCTGACAATATGGAGAACGGATGATGAAAGTGGAAGGCGGCTGTTACTGCGGCGAAATCCGGTACCGGGCGGAGGGTGATCCGATATTCAAGGCGGAATGCTATTGTCGCGAATGCCAGTATATCACTGGCGGCGGCTATCTTACCGCCATGGCCATGCCTGCGGAAGGTTTTGCTTTCACGAAAGGGGAACCCAAAGGTTTTGCACGCCCCGATCTGGAAGCGCCCGTCACCCGTCATTTCTGTGATAATTGCGGTACGCATCTTTTGACAACGTCTCCACGTTTTCCGCAAGGCGTGATTATCAAGGTCGGCACGCTGGACGATCCGTCGGTCTTCGGCAGGGCAGACAGCGCCAATTTCGCGTGTGATGCGCAGCCTTTCCATCGGCTGCCCGATGACATGCCCGTTAATCAGAAATGGATGCGATAGGCACGATGCGAAAATACGCATGGGTCATGTTGCCGCTGCTGGCAGTAACTGTACCTGCATGGGGGCAGGAAACAGGTTCCACACCGCTTCTGGCACAAGATGACCCTGATTTTGAAGAATGTTCCCTTTATGTGGAAGGGTGTAATTATCCATATGAAAGCCGGCGCCTTCCAGTAGAAGCCATCCGGCCCGTTACCGTCTGCTACGGACAGGATATGTTCGACGGCGATGGCCTGACCCATTTGTGTGAGGATATCGTAATTCTGGGTGAACCTTTGGCCCGCCCGGTCAGCGAGCGTGCCTTTGCCACCAGCTATGCGGATGTAACGCAGGCACCGGGTTTCCGTCTGGAAAATGCGCTGCGCGATATCCCAGGCTTGCAGCAGTTCCGGCGCAGCGATGCGCGCTCGGCCAATCCCACCAGTCAGGGTATTACGTTGCGCGGGCTGGGCGGCAATGCATCGTCGCGTGCGCTGGTGATGCTTGACGGTGTACCACAATCCGACCCTTTTGGTGGCTATATCAGCTGGCCAGGATATGATGCACTGGCGCTGTCGTCAGCACGTATAAGGCGCGGCGGTGGCAGTGGTGCGGAAGGTTCCGGCGCTATTGCCGGGACGGTGGAGCTACTGAGTGATGGCAATAGCGAGGCCATATCTGCTGCGCTGGCTTATGGCAGCCGTGACAGTATCAGCGCGGATGCCGCCGTGCGGCAGAAACTGGGGGCGGGGCATTTGTCCATAGGTGCCAGTTATCAGAGCGGCGACGGATTTATCCCGATTATCGCGGGTCAGCGCGGAAGTATTGATCGGCGTGCAGCCTATGAACAAGCCGGGTTGGCTGCGCGATTTGTGGCACCGATGTCCGAAGGTACCGAATTGCAAGCCAGTGTCCGCGCCTTCATCGATGAACGCGAGCGTGGCTTTGCGTTCAGCGAGAACAGCAATGATGGCGCAGATGCCAGCATCAGGCTGGTGAACCGGAGCAGTGATGGTTGGCAGTGGTCTGCGCTCGGCTATGTCCAGATACGTTCGCTGCAGACAAGCTTTGGCGGTGTCGGCGCGGACCGGAATTCGGTGCGGCGGGTGTTTGAGCAATTTAATGTGCCCTCAACCGGTATCGGCGCGCGTTTTGAAGTGCGTCCGGCGGTGGGCGATGATCTGGAACTGCGCATAGGGGGCGACTGGCGGCGCACCAGCGGTGAGACGAAAGAGAATTTCTTTTTCCAGAACGGGCGGCCATTGCGCAACCGCTTTGCCGGCGGGCAGACCGACACGCTGGGCGGCTATATCGATGCGAGCTGGCAGGCGAGTGACAGATTGATTCTGACCGGCAGCGGACGGCTTGATCGCTGGTCGATATCGGATGGTTTCCGCCGCGAAGTGAATATCGGCGGCAGCACGCGCTCCGATGCGAAATTTGCAGATCGGCGTGATTGGGAAGCGACTGGCCGCGCAGGTATTGTCTATGATACCGGCAATACAGTCAAACTGCGTGGTGCCGCCTATCTGGGCTGGCGTCTGCCCACGCTCAACGAATTGTTCCGTCCGTTCCGGGTTGGGCCGGATGCTACGGCGGCGAACGAGAATCTCACACCTGAACGGCTGCGCGGAGCAGAAATTGGGGTAGATTTTGATCTGGGCAGCGTCGATATGGGCGTGGCGCTGTTTTACAACCGCCTCGACAATGCGATTGCCAATGTCACATTGGACAGCGGCCCCGGCCTATTCCCCGGTGTTGGTTTTGTGTCTGGCGCAGGTGTCTATCGCCAGCGGCAGAATCTGGACACGATCACATCAAGAGGCATCGAGCTGGATGCCACATTCTATCTGGACGATATGATTGGCCTTGAAGGGGCGGATATCACTCTTGGTTACAGCCATATTGATGCGGAAGTTCGCGGGGCAGGGGATTCTGCGTTTCTGACCGGCTTGCGTCCGGCGCAGGTGCCGCGGCATAATGCCAGCGGGTCTTTCCGGTGGGACAGCGATGCTGGTATCAAACTGTCGCTCACCGGGCGCTATATCGGTAGTCAGTTTGATGATGACGCAAATAGCCGCATATTGGACGACGCTTTCACCATGGATGCGTTCGCCGCCTATGATCTGACTGATAATCTGACGCTGGAACTGCGCGGTGAGAACGTGTTCGACACGCGTGTGGAAACCGCGATCAGCAGCAACGGTATTGTGGAACGCGCGCAGCCACAGACTTTCTGGCTTGGCCTCAGGGTGAAACTCGATTAACCTGCGCCCAATGGCTGACAAATCACCCCGACTTGCCGAATTCATGCCGTACCGCCTGTCGATCGCATCCAATGCGGTCAGCGATCTGATTGCCCGCGAGTATCAGAACCGCTTCGGCCTGAAAATCGCCGAATGGCGCATCATGGCGGTATTGGGCGATGTCGGCAGCGCAACGCAGCGTGAGCTCGTCACTGCGACCCGTATGGACAAGGTTGCGGTGAGCCGGTCGGTCAAGGCATTGGCGGCACGTGCGCTTATCAAGCGTAATCCCAATGCCGCGGACGGGCGTTCACAATATTTGCAGCTGACAGGGACCGGCCGCGAACTTTATGACGAGATTATGCCGCATGCGGTGGATATGGAAAAACGGCTTTTATCGGCCCTGACCAGTGGCGAGCAACAGCTTCTGGCCGACCTGCTTGATCGGCTTATGGTCCAGGCAGATGAAATTGCAGAGCATTAGGAGAGCATCGGACAGGACTTGTAAAAATCCATCCTTGCGCAAACTAGTTTCATTTGTTACTATATTTATTATTCAGATAACGCGATTCTTCGCGCTTCAGCTTTTTTAGAAGGAATTATTCCATGGCCGATCTTTTTGAAAATCCCGTTGGCCTTGACGGCTTTGAATTTGTTGAATTTTGTGCGCCTGAAAAAGGCCAGCTTGAACCTGTGTTTGAAGCCATGGGCTTTTCGCTGGTGGCGAAGCACCGCAACAAGGACGTGGATCTGTGGCGTCAGGGCGGCATCAACCTGATCGCTAATTATGAACCGCGCAGCGCGGCTTGGTATTTTGCGCGCGAACACGGCCCATCCGCATGTGGCATGGGTTTTCGCGTGAAAGATGCGCGCAAGGCCTATGACCTGCTGATCGAAAAGGGGGCAGAACCGGTACAGGTCGAAACAGGCCCGATGGAGCTTCACATTCCAGCCATTCGGGGCATTGGCGGGGCGATTGTGTATTTGGTCGACCGCTATGGCGATGATCTCAGCATCTATGACATTGATTTTGAATATCTGCCGGGCGTAGAGCGTGTGCCAGAAGGCGCTGGTTTCCACACCATCGATCACCTGACGCATAATGTTTATACGGGCCGTATGAAATATTGGGCGGATTATTACGAAACGCTGTTCAATTTCCGCGAAATCCGGTTTTTTGACATTAAGGGCGAATATACCGGTCTGACATCGAAAGCGCTGACTGCGCCCGATGGCAAGATTCGCATCCCGCTCAACGAAGAAGGTGAAGGCGGCAAGGGCCAGATCGAAGAATTCCTGCGCGAGTTCAACGGCGAAGGCATCCAGCATATCGCGCTGATTTGCGACAATCTCGTCGAATGCTGGGACCGGCTGAAAGAATATGGTGTGCCGTTCATGACTGCGCCGCCGGAGACCTATTACGATATGCTTGATGAGCGCCTGCCGGGCCATGGTGAAGATGCCGAAGCGCTCAAGATGCGCGGTATCCTTCTGGATGGCACGACCGAAGGCGGTCAGCCGCGTCTGCTGTTGCAGATTTTTGCTGAAGCGCAGGTTGGTCCTGTCTTCTTCGAATTTATTCAGCGCAAGGGTGATGACGGTTTTGGTGAAGGCAATTTCAAGGCGCTATTTGAGTCGATTGAACGCGATCAGGTCACTCGCGGTGTCCTGAAAGTCGATGAAAAGGAACCGGCGGAATGACACTGCCATTTTCTCTCTCACGCATTCACCATGTTGCCTATCGCTGCCGCGATGCCAAGGAAACGGCGGAATTCTACCGCGACCTTCTCGGCATGGAATTTACCACGGCATTTTCCGAAGATCATGTGCCGTCAACGGGGGAATATGACCCCTATATGCACATCTTCCTCGATTGCGGTGGCGGCAATGTGATTGCGTTTTTCGAACTGCCAAACCAGCCAGAAATGGGCCGTGACGATAATACGCCGGAATGGGTGCAGCATATCGCGTTTGAAGTGCCTAGTGTCGAAGCGCTGAATGCGGCTAAGGAACATATTGAGAGTAAGGGGATAGACGTGGTCGGCCCGACCTACCACGGTATCTTCCGCTCTATCTATTTCTTTGATCCCAACGGCCATAGGCTCGAACTGGCATGCAATATCGGTACCGAAGAACAGCATGAGGAACTGCGCCGTGTTGCGCCGCTGATGCTGGACGAATGGAGCAAAACGAAAAAAGCCCCGCGTCATGCAGACTGGCTGCATAAAGACCCGGAAGCGCAATAATCGTATATAGCAGGAAGGTTATGTCCCGCTCATGCATGAGCCTGTCAAAGGGTGATGGCAAAACCCTTCGACAGGCTCAGGGTGAGCGGCTATGAGCGCATTGGCTATAGAGTATAAGGGAAAAATCATATGAAACTTGCATCGTTAAAACATGGCCGTGATGGCAAATTGGTGGTCGTATCAAATGACCTCGCCTGGTATGCGGATGCGGGCCATATCGCACCAACGATGCAGGCAGCACTGGATGACTGGGATACGGTTTCTCCGCAGCTTGAAGTGCTGGCGCGCGATTTGGAACATGATGCCATTCCGAAAGAGCGTTTTCATGAGCGTGAAGCTGCCGCGCCTCTGCCACGCGCCTATCAATGGGCGGATGGCAGCGCCTATGTGAACCATGTTGAACTGGTCCGCAAAGCGCGCGGTGCGGAGATTCCAGACAGTTTCTGGGAAGACCCGTTGATGTATCAGGGCGGCAGCGATGACATGATGGGTGCACGTGATGCCATCAAACTCGCCGACGAAGCCTGGGGCTGCGATCTGGAAGCCGAAATCATTGTGGTGACGGGTGACGTACCGCAAGGCGTATCGCGTGAGGAAGCTTTAAAACATGTCCGTCTGGTTGGTCTCGTCAATGACGTGAGTCTGCGCAACCTGATCCCGGGCGAACTTGCCAAGGGGTTCGGGTTTGTCCAGTCCAAGCCTGCCAGCGCATTTTCACCGGTATTCGTGACACCGGACGCTTTGGGTGATTATTGGCAGGACGGCAAATTGCACCGCGTGCTCCATGTTGATCTGAATGGAGAGCCTTTCGGCCGCGCGGTTGCGTCCGATGACTGTACATTCGATTTTGGCGTGCTGATCGCGCATCTTGCCAAGACACGCAATATTGGCGCTGGTTCGATTATCGGTTCCGGCACGGTGTCCAACCGTGACAGTGATGGCGGACCGGGCAAGCCGGTAAAAGATGGTGGCCTCGGCTATAGCTGCCTGGCCGAAGTGCGGATGGTGGAAAAAATTCTGGACGGCGAGATGAAAACGCCATTTCTTGAGTTTGGCGATACGGTCCGTATCGAAGTCAAGGATGATGACGGTCACAGCATTTTCGGTATCATCAAACAGACCGTCGAGCAGGCCTGATAGTTCGATTTACAGATGCAAAGTTTAGGAGAGAGGCGGGGAGGGCTGTGGCCACTCCCCGCCATTTTTTTTCGGTAAAGCTATCCGCCTTATTTCATCAGGGCATCGTTGATTGAACAGGCCGCAGGGCCAAGGATCACGATAAACAGCACGGGCAAAATGAACAGAATAAGCGGAACACTCATGATTGCAGGCAAGCGTGCAGCCTTTTCTTCGGCGCGCATCATCCGGTCATTACGGAATTCCGCGGAAAGCACGCGCAGCGCGGATGCGAGCGGTGTACCGTATTTCTCGGTCTGGATCATGGTTGTCACCACACCTTTCACAGCGTCCAGGTCGACGCGATACGCCAGGTTTTCAAAAGCCTGGCGGCGTTCGGTGAGGAAGCTCAGTTCGATCGCGGTCAGCGCAAATTCGTCACCCAGTTCAGGATAGGCGCGGCCCAGTTCCTTGGCGACGCGGTTAAATGCCGCGTCCACAGTCAGGCCAGCCTCTGCACAGATGACGAGCAGGTCAAGCGCATCGGGCAAACCTTTGCGGATAGCGTCGGTACGCTTGGTAACCTTGTTCGTCACGTACAGGTCGGGAAACTTGTAACCGAGCCCCACGACCAGCGCGAAAGCGCCAAATTTCTTGAATGGTGACCAGTCGGGCAGCATGTCAAAGGCGTAGATATACAATGCGGCGAGGCCGCCAAAAACAATCGGCAGTACCAGACGTCCGAAAATGACAGCAACAGCAAGCTCTTTTGAACGGATACCTGCCTGTGCGAGGCGCTGCTGCGCCATTTTGAGCTGTTCATCCTGCAATACGCTCATGGATGAGAGGAACGTCCGCATTCTGTCAGTGGTTTCGTTCTTCTGGACCAGGCTAGCGCGCTTTTTGGTTGTGGAGGCGGTAATACCCGCCTTCAATTGCTCACGCCGTTCGTTGAGCGCCTTGACGCGTTTGGCCATCGGGTCCTTGACAGTTGTCGCGGCATAGACCGCAATCAGGACTGCAAACATGGCAACTGCAGACAGCAATGTAGCAACCCACAATACGTCAACACCCAATAGTTTCGGGCCTGATGCGGCAATTATGAGAGGTCCGGCTATGTTCATGATAATATCTGCCTTCCCTTAAATTTCGAAGTTGACCATTTTGGCCATGATGAATGCGCCGATGCTCATCCAGACAGCACCGCCCAGACCAGCGATGATAAGCCTGTCATCGCTAAAAAATCCGCCCAGATACGTCGGATTGATCCACCAGACCATGCCGAATACAATGAATGGCAAAGCACCAACAATATAGGCCGAAGCCTTGGATTCAGAGGACATAGCCCGGATCTTCAGTTTCATCTGGGAGCGCTTGCGCAGCACATCAGCAAGATTGGCCAGTGTTTCTGCCAGATTGCCCCCGGTTTCACGCTGTATGGCAATGGTGATGCAAAAGAAGTTGAATTCAGGGGTGCCTAGTTTTTTGGCTGTTTCTTCTAAAGCTTCATCCATCGAACGGCCAATCTTGATCCGCTCGGTTACACTCTTGAATTCCTCGCCAACTGGCCCTTCTATCTCCTGTGCAACCACGGCCAGTGTTTCCGTTACCGGCAGGCCGGAACGCAAACCGCGCACAAGCAATTCAATGGCGTCAGGAAAGCTGTTTGTGAACTGATTCACTCTACGCTTTATCAGAAAGCCAATCACCAGATGGGGAAGGCCAAGGCCAAGCATGATGCCAACCGCGCCAGATAACATCAGATTACCTGACCGCGTATATACCAGGATCATGAAAGTAATCGCGATACCCAGACTGACATAGGCATATTGGGCTATGCTCCATGACTTACCGGTCATTTGTATGCGATTGGCCAGAACATCAATGCGGCTCTGCTTTTCGCCGTCACGCACCATGCGCGGTTTGCGCGCGGCCACGGCCTTGCGCATCTGTGCCTCGACAGTTGTCTGTGCGCTATCGCTATGTCGCAGTTTCATGTCATGCAGGCGGCGCGCACCAATCTTGTTCTTTGATGGCCCGGAAAAAGCGAAAATCAATAGTGCCGCAAGCGAGACGATCCCCGCTACCAGCAATATATATTGCAAAATATCCGCCATGTTCAATCCCGTCTGGCTGTGGCCATATTCGCGCATGCCGCTAGACATGCGTGAATATGTACCTGTTCACTTATTTTTTCGGTTTGCTGGGCAAAAGGCTCTTAAAGTCACCGAATTTTCCGAGAAGCGATTTTTTCGCACCGCCTTCATCTTCTTCGTCTTCTTCAATTTCGGCCACTCCAAGTGCATATTCCGCAAGGTTTTTCAGGACAGCACTGGCCTTGTGATTTTTATTGGCCTCAATAAATGGCTGCCCGAGTTTTGCGGCATTTGCGACAGCCTTAAAGTCTGCCGGCACCACAAAATCGACCTTGCGTTCGACCGAGGCTTCAAAATCGGACTTGCTGATTTCCAGATTGCCCGGTTGTACCTTGTTTGCGACAAGAATGACCCGCGAATGCGGTGCATTGCTTTTCAGCCACGAAAGGATACGGATCGCATCGCGTGCAGAGGCCAGCGTCAGTTCCGCTACGACAACGGTGACATTCACATCACCCATCAGGTGCGGATAATCGACCACCATATTGCGCGGCAGGTCAGTGACGGTGCATTCGAATACCTGTTTGAATTCTTCCTGGAGCTGGAAAAAGGCAGCGCCATCGGTCATCAGCGGCGCACTGAGCGGTGCTTCTGCAGACAGCAGTGACAGCTTGTCATTTGCCTTGATCATCGCGCGTTCGATAAACAGGCCGTCAATGCGGCTGGGATTGTCAATGGCGTCAGTCAGGCCGCGGCCTGGCTCAAGATCCATGGTGAGCGCACCGGTGCCGAAATGGACGTCAAGGTCCAGAAGGGCCGTATCGCGGGCGCTTTGCGTGCTGAAATACCATGCCAGCGAGGTGGCAACCAGGCTGGCACCCACACCGCCACGCGTACCGATAACAGCGGTGCTGACATGCTGACGTTCAGCGCTGCCTTCGGTTGCTTTCGGCGCATTGAAAATGGTCTGTGCCTGTGCAAGCGCATCGCGCAACTGTTCCGCCGTAACGGGCTTGAGCAGATAATCCTGCAGTCCGCTCACGATCAGATCGCGGTACAGGCGCACATCATTGACCTGACCCATGGCGATAACCACTGTGCCGGGTTCGCAGACTTCGGCTAGCGCGTTGATATCATTGAGCGGATCGCCTGATTCAGACAAATCCACCAACAGGATATTGGGGCTTGCCGTGATCGACAGCGACTGGATGGCATTGCGCAATCCACCCTGATTGCACTTTTCAGGCTGCCAGCCCATGTCCACTGCAACTTCGCGTACGATATCAAGCGTCGCATCATCGCAGATATAGGCATTGAAAGGATCGCGGACGCCTGCAGATGCCGGGTTAAATGGTGCGTTCATTATTCGCCTCCCCCTGTTGCGGAGCTGCCACCAAGGCTGCCGCTCCCTGGTGCTGCTTCACGGTATTTCTTGGCCGCTTTTGCGCCCTGTGAGACATCGGTCGTGCCGTCACTTTCCTTGCCGTGCACCAGATCTTCCGGATCAGCTATCATGGCCGCCAGGTTGCTGTTCAGTGCACAGCCGAAATTGCGGCTTGTGGCATTGTTGAAATTATTTTCCTGCTGGCCGGCCCAGTCAGGACAACCGGGAACGCGGGCGCTGGAACGGCTTACGATCACGCGAAGTCCGCCAGGTGCGATATCGCCCGCTGTAACGGGCGCAGCGTCGCCAAGTCGCAGACCATAACGCGATGCCACGGCCTCAACCATCGAGCGCGCAGCCAGGCTGCCGCCGGGATTGTCGATCGAAACACGGTCACCATATCCCAGATCCATGGCGTCAAACCATTCGGACAGAACCTGCTGTTGTTGCACAGGCAGGCTACCGCCAGGTGTCAGCGACAGGTCAAGCGCATAAGCGGTGCGTGACACGACAGGCTGGTGTACAGAATTGAGTGTGCGATTGTCTGCCATACCGCCTGTGCATGCCGTGACGGAAAGGGCAAGGGCGAGTATTGCGCCTGATGATAGTTTGTTCATATGTAATTCCTTCATCTTACGACCTTTCTCATTCAAAGCTGAAGCCGGGCTGTGCAGAAGCGGTTTTTACCTTCTTGCCCTTCTTCGATGCACCCCGCTGGCTGGGCAGTGCCTGATGTTTGACATCCAGGCTGCCAAGTCCCGGTGCTGCCGGGCTTGAATTTTCAATGCTCGGCTTTGGACGATCGCCGCCCGAGACGCCGTCGCTTTGCTGGTTGAGCAGCAGTTGCTGGGCATCATTTGGTGCACGATATCCGTCAGTGGGCAGAACAATGTCATTGGCATTGATCGGCTTGACCAGATACGGCGTGACGATAATCACCAGTTCGGTTTCACCGCGGCGATAGCTGCGTGATTTGAAAAGGTTGCCGAGTACCGGAATGTCGCCAAGTATCGGTGTTTTATCGACCGAGTTTTGCGAATTATTGCTGAGCAGACCGGCGATCATCATGCTTTGGCCGGAACCAAGCTCGACTGTCGTTTCGGCGCGGCGGATTGTCAGGCCCGGAATTTCAAAGCCGTTAAGTGATACTGAGCCAGCCGAAGAAAGTTCTGATACTTCCGGGCTTACGCGCATCGAAATACGGCCATTGGCCAGAACAGTTGGCGTGTATGACAGTGAAATACCGAAATTGCGATATTCCACGGTCGTGGTGCCCAGCCCTTGAGAAATAGGGATCGGGAATTCGCCACCAGCCAGGAAATCAGCCGTTTCGCCCGATAGGGCCGTCAGGTTTGGTTGTGACAATGTCGTGATCAGACCTGCCTGCTCACCCAGGTCAAATGCAAGGCCAAGGTCCAGTCCAAAAAGGCTGGCTATGGCAGCAATAGTTGTCTGTCCAGCCTGGCCATTGATGGTCGCAGAGCCGTTGTCGGTATCAAATACCACGGCGTCACGGCCACGGATCGCGCCAAAGCCAAATCCGCCCGTCTGGTCAACCGTGGTAAAGTTGCCGTCCATGGCTTTTACCAGTGTACGGCTGACTTCAGCCACGCGCACCTGAAGGTTGACCTGTAGCGGTGTTGCAGTACGAAGTCGGCTCATGACCTGTGTATCATCACCTACGAAGGCCTGTACCAGCCGTTCTGCTTCAGCGCCGTCTTCAGGGGCCGCAACCGTTCCGGTAAGCAGGACAACACCGTTCATGGTGTTGACGTTGATTTTGGCGTCCGGCATGGCCAGACCAAGCATCTGGTCAACTGAGTCCAGAT
Organism: uncultured Sphingomonadaceae bacterium; assembly: GCA_947497085.1. Classification (GTDB taxonomy): domain Bacteria; phylum Pseudomonadota; class Alphaproteobacteria; order Sphingomonadales; family Sphingomonadaceae; genus Alg239-R122. The sequence continues at coordinate 778,259 of CANMFE010000001.1, read as the reverse complement.
TTGCGCCGACCCGCACAGTTGCCGAATAAACAATCGCGCCGCTGGCATTGCTGGCATAAAGCGTGGTTTCACCCGTGCTTTTGCCAAAGACATAAAGTTGGCGGTTAGATTTCACCTGCACATCGGCAATGCCCTCATTGGCGATAAACAGATCGCTAATACCTGAAGGCAGGCTGATAAGCTGGCCTCGGCCAATGGAAAGCACGATTTCGTTGCTGGGTTTTTCAACGCGTGCCTGTGCCGCTGCGGGCGTGGTAGTCAGAGCGGTGAATGCGGTTGCCGCAATCATGCTGGCCATTGCCGGGCCCATAACCGACCTTTTGAAATTTTTTGCTTTGGTCATCTTATTTACCTCCAACCGGAACAACGGTCACTGATTTACCGCGTGAGACACGGACACTGGGTTGATTGCTGACTTGCACAGCGCGCACGGGCGCTCCGCCTGCGACAGATGCTGCTGGCGGGGGCGGTGCTTTTGTCGCACGCGGGATGGTGCGGCGCTGGAAACGTGATACGTCACCACCGGTGGAATAGGTCTTGTCTGTATCGACCGGACGGTTGGCGACATTGTGCAGGAATTTTTCTTCCGCTTCCGGATCATCGGAATCGGGGATTTCCACTTCACCCGATGCAATGGCGCGTTCAAGTTCAGCCTCATTATCCGCAATGGAACGCAGCGACAGGCTCAATGTACCGATTGTCTGCGCAACAGCGATTTTTTCGGCCAGCTTTGGTGTGGCCTCCACTGTCACAGTGCTGAATGTACGTACGACAGATTTGTTGTCCTCATTCACCGCGTTCACACGTTGGTCAGTTGCCAGCACACGCAGATTGCGAATGATGGTTTCAGAAGCCTTGAGCGCGGATCCGCCATCCTGGCCCGGTACGGTCTGCGTCAGGACAAGGTCAATGCGGTCACCGGGAAAAACAAAGCCGGCAACACCCGTACGCGCAGATACCGGAACCGTGACGGCCCGCATACCTGCCCCAAGTGCAGCAGCGAGGAAGCCTCGGTCACCCGGGTGCACAATGGCACCCTGGGTTAGCGGCTGACCCGCCGTAATCGGGTGGCGCACAACTGTACCTACCAGTGATGCCTGGTCGGTCTGGCCGCTCAGATAATATGCTTTTTCAATCAGGTCTTCCGGCCATGGCTGGAAGGAAAAACTGTCCGGCGTGATGATTGTACCCACAGGTAGCGAGCGCGCAGCGACCAGCACTTTGGGTCCCTGAGCCGGTTGTGCGGCAGCTTCCACTTTCGGGGCAGCAGCGCCGGAGAACATGGCCTTGGCCAGAAAAGCGGTGCCTATCGCTATGACGAGCGCGCCTACCAGTAATATCAGCTTTTTCTTATCCATGGTTTATACTGCCTCCATGCAGAAACGGTTTCTTGTCGGTATGTATTTCAGGCAAAATGGTTAATATATTGTTCGCCGATGACCCACAGGCCGGCAAATGCGATTGCCATGCCATAGGGAATTTCGAGTTTGTGCTTGGATCTCCTGATCGTGTGGATCATTGCCATGAAAATGGTCAGCAGTCCGCCAGCCACCGACATGATGATAACCAGAGTCAGCATGATCTCCCACGGGAACCACAGGGCAAGTGCGCCAAGAAGCTTGACGTCACCGCCGCCCATGGCGCCAATGATCTGCATGATGGTAAAAAATGCGAACACGCCAAAAGCCAGTCCCAACTGAATGGCGATATCCGGCCAGAACTGCATATCCGTTGCCCACCAATAAGCGGGTGCGGCGAGCGCAATCATTGCGTTGAGATAATGCTCAATCTCGCGGCGTTTAATGTCGGTATAGGCGGCATGCAACAGTCCGATTGCCAATGCGGCCAAGAGCCCGTAAGTAAGATTTTCCCCTGTCATGGAAGCTGGTATAAAGATGATGGCTTACCAAATAGTAACCATGCCGTTTTTTTAACGATCGCTATGAAAAAAGGATGAATTTTTGGGGCGTGAAGATGTGACCGAGCCGGAAACGCGGATGGAAACCTTTGATAGAAGGGCGATTCCGCAAGGGGCCAGCGAACGCTATTGGGAAGCGCAGGACGGATGGAAAATTCGCCGCTTCGACTGGCCTGCCGAGCTGCCCGGCGGTGTCGCTGCACGTGGTTCGATGCTGTTCATGGCAGGCCGCGGTGACCTGTACGAAAAATATTTGGAAACATTTGCGCATTTTCATGGAAAGGGCTGGAATATAACCGCATCCGACTGGCGCGGACAGGCCGGATCCGGCCGCATGACTGATAGTCAGTATATTGGCCATATAGATGATTTTTCCGTGTGGATCGACGATATCCGTTTCTTCTTTGAGAAATGGAAAACCAGCACCCCCGGCCCGCATGTCATCATGGCGCATTCCATGGGCGGGCATTTGATCGCGCGGGCGCTTATCGAAAAAGCAGTTGACCCGGATGCCGCCATATTGATTGCGCCGATGCTGGGTATGCGCGGGTTGAACCTGCCATTGCCTATCGGCCATTTCCTGACGCGGATCATGAAATGGATTGGTGATCCCAAACGGCCCGCCTGGAAAGTGAGCGAAAAGCCCGCGTCGCCGCTCGAAATCCGGCAGAGCTTGCTCACCAATGACGATGACCGTTATGCCGATGAGCTATTCTGGTGGGGCAAGCGGCCCGAACTGGTGATGGGACCGGCCAGCTGGAACTGGGTCGAGCGTGCCTATGCTTCCGCGCGGCACATACGGGCAAAGGGGCAGTGGGAAGGCGTCGATACGCCCGTGTATATAGTTGCCACATCGGCCGATGAACTGGTGCGGCATCGCAATATTGAAGAAGCGGTGGAGCGCATGCCCAAAGCCGAGATGCTGGAATTTGGCGAGGAAGCGGCGCACGAGATTTTGCGTGAAGTTGATGCCATACGCGACAGGGCTCTGGCTGGAATCGACGCATTTCTGGACCGGGTGACTGCTCCGGAATGAGCGATTTCGATATCGTCATCATCGGTGCCGGCATAGCGGGTGCCAGCCTGGCTTCCGAGCTAGCTGGCAGTGCGAAAGTCCTGCTTGCCGAGCGGGAAGAGTTTCCCGGTTATCATAGCACCGGGCGTTCTGCCGCTTTCTGGACAGAGAGCTATGGCGGCCCACAGGTGCAGCCGCTTACCAGCGCATCAGGCCCTTGGTTCGCCAATCCGCCTGACTATATCAGCGCACAAAGCCTGCTTGTAAATCGCGGCGCGCTGACCATCGGTAAAGCGTCCGACAAGGCGGCGTTGAAAGATTTTTACGAGACATTTGCCCAGAGCGTGCCGCATATCCGCGAGGTTGGCCGTGATATGCTGGAGCGGCATATTGAGGGCCTCCATACAGATTATCAGCATGGCGTCTATGAGCCCGATTGCTGTGATATCGATGTTGCGGCCGTGCATCAGGGCTATTTGCGCCATGCCAGAGCGCAAGGCGCGCAGCTGCGTACCCGGACCATGCTTGAAAGCGCAAAATATGCGCGCGGGCAATGGCATCTTGGGCTGGGCGATGAAACCGTTACTGCGGCCACCCTTATCAACGCAGCCGGGGCATGGGCGGACAATGTCGCGCAAATGGCATCTGTCGCGTCATTGGGTATCATGCCCTATCGCCGCACTGTGCTGCAATTGCAGGTGGCACCGCCGGTCTCGTCAGATCTTCCGCTTGTGCTCGATATAAATGGCAAATTCTATTTCAAACCGGAAAATGGCCGCCTTTGGCTTAGCCCCCATGATGAAACTCCGGTGCAGGCAGGCGACGCCGCCCCCGAAGAAATGGATATCGCCATCGCGATTAACCGTCTTGAAAAAACTGTGTCCTGGGACATCATGAAACTTGAAAAAGCATGGGCGGGTCTCAGGTCTTTCGCGCCTGATCGCCTACCTGTTTATGGATTTGATCGTGGCAATCCGCATTTCTACTGGTTTGCCGGGCAGGGCGGTTTCGGCATCCAGACCGCGCCCGCCGCGGCAAAGCTGGCGCGGATGCAGATATTGGGTGAGTCGGCCGGAGAAATGACTGAAAAAGTCGACCCGGATTTATACGCACCTGCCCGTTTCCACATATGAAACCATGCTGCGCACAGCTTTTACAATCCATCCACTGGCATAAGCAGGAGAAGATTGTTACTGTTGACGATGAAACTTAACCCTGAAGGAGAAGAAAATGGGACATCATTTTGAAATTTATAAAGATAAAGCCGGTGAATTTCGTGTTCGCTTTAAATATAATGACGAAATCATGTTCTCTACCGAAGGGTATTCCAACAAAGCCGGTGCGCAAAATGCCATCGATTCGATCAAGAAAAACGGCCCCGGTGCCGACACTGTCGACAATAGCTAATCAGACCTGATCATAGGCGCCGCTGGCAATGGCCATAGCGGCGTCGCTGGCCAGCGTGTCAGCGCGTTCATTATCTGCGTCGCCCGCATGACCCTTCACCCATTTCCATTCGATCTGATGCGGTGCGACCGCTTCAAGTAATTCCTGCCACAGGTCAGCATTTTTGACCGGTTTCTTGGCGGCTGTTTTCCAGCCATTTTTCTGCCAGCCATATATCCATTTGGTGATGCCATCCTTCACGTAACTGCTGTCCGTCGACAGTATCACGTGGCAGGGGCGTTTTAATGCCTGCAAGGCGCGGATCGCGGCCATAAGCTCCATGCGGTTATTGGTTGTATCCGCTTCGCCGCCGGATATTTCCTTTTCAGTCTTGCCATAACGAATCAATGCGCCCCAGCCGCCCGGACCGGGATTGCCCTTGCATGCGCCATCGGTGGCAATTTCCACTGCCCTGCTCATGCGAAAATCACCGCGTTTTTCGGGTCGCGGTAAAATTGCAACCGGCGGACAAAATCCATGGGATTCTTGCGGATGACAAGGGCATCAGCCGGGGTGTTAATCCAGTCATAGGCACGGCTGAGCGTAAAGCGGAGCGCCGCGCCGCGTGCCAGCACATGCATCGCATATATCTCTGTATCATCCTGATCCACATGCTTGCGATAACCATTCAAAAGTGCGTTCGACAATGCATTGTCAAATTCCTGCCCATCAGGGGAAAAACACCAGGCGGCATGAGTGACGGCAAGGTCATATGCGCGGATGTCGGTGCAGGAAAAATAGAAGTCGATCAGGCCCGTAACCTGATTGTCCAGCATCAGCACATTGTCGGGAAACAGGTCGGCATGAATGATTGAATGCTGTAAATCTGCGGGCCAGTTTTCATCCAGATAAGCGAGCTCGCTATGCACAATATCTGGCAATTCGCCGTGAATATGTGCGAGCGAATCGCCGCACTGGGACGCCATTTCATGCCAACTGGCAAGGCTCATGCTGTTAGGACGTCTGGCTTTGAAATCAGCGGCGGCCATGTGTAACTCAGCAAGTGATGCACCTGCTGCCATAGCTTGCGCACCTGACGGCTGCGCCACCGACACGCCCTGCAGGAATTCGATCAGACATGCTGGCTTTCCGGCCAGTTCCTGCAGCTGCCTGCCTTCATTATCGGCAATGGCGCGCGGCACAGGCATACCCTTGTCGGCAAGGTGATCGAGCAATGTTATGAAAAACGGCAGATCTACAGGGTCCACGCGCTTTTCATAAAGTGTCAGAATATAGCGGCCTGTTTCAGTTTCAACGAGGTAATTGCTGTTCTCAACGCCCTCTGCAATACCTTTGAAACTGCGCAATTCACCGACATTATAGCGCGTCAGGAATGCCGCCATATCCTCCGCGCTGACCTGTGTATATACAGCCATCAGGCACTATCTGCCATGAGTTCGCGAGGGAGTTTGAACACCATTTTTTCCTCGGCCGTGACGACGGTTTCTTCGTGTACCTCAAATTGTGTGCCAATTTTTTCCACGACTTCACGCACCAGCAGCTCCGGCGCAGAGGCTCCGGCAGAAAGGCCCAGTGTCCCGACACCTTTGAGCCATGCAAAGTCAATCTCATCTGCGCGCTGGATCAGGTGGGCATCGGTGCCTTCACGCTCTGCAACTTCGACAAGGCGGAGCGAGTTGGAGCTATTTGGTGCGCCAATAACCAGCACAAGATCACACGAAGAGGCAATGGATTTGACTGCGGCCTGCCGGTTGGAAGTCGCGTAGCAGATATCTTCGCCACGTGGTCCGACAATGTCCGGGAAGCGTTTTTTGAGTGATTCAATAACGTCGCGAGTATCATCCACTGAAAGTGTTGTCTGGGTCAGGAATGCCAGGCTTTCCGGATTTTCCACTTCAAGCCTGGCGACATCATCAGGCGTTTCTACCAGTGTCATCTGGCCTTCTTCCACCTGTCCGAAAGTACCGATAACCTCCGGATGGCCCTTATGGCCGATAAAGATGATATGACGTCCGGCTTCGACTTGCCGTTCCGCCTGCCGGTGCACTTTAGACACCAATGGGCAGGTAGCGTCTACATAGGTAAGGCCGCGTTCGGCAGCTTTGTGCGGGACGGCTTTAGGCACGCCATGTGCGGAAAAAACGACGGGCACACCATCAGGCACCTGATCGAGTTCTTCTACAAAAACGGCGCCTTTTGCTTTCAGGCTATCGACAACATATTTATTATGTACGATTTCATGGCGCACATAGACAGGTGAACCGTATTTTTTCAGCGCAATTTCGACAATATCAATCGCGCGGTCCACTCCGGCACAAAATCCGCGTGGTGCGGCTATTAAAAGCTGGAGATGCTGTTTCATATTCGGTTACCGTTCATTTTATGCACTTTATCAACCTGCCATGGCAATCACGGGCGTTGCGCTTCCCATATGGGGCGGATATGAAGCCAGTAAACACCTATTGAAGGAAAAGTCGAGATTATGATGACATTGCGCGCTAAATCCATGGTTATTGTCGCCCCGCTGGTCGTTCTGGGCGGTTGTGCCGGTGATAATGAACTTCGTATTGGTCAGGGTGTAGGTGTCACATCGACCCTGTCCGCATGTCCATCTGTGGCGATTCCTGACAATACTGGCGACATTACACTGTTCAACCCGGCCAGCAGCACAGATGCCAGCGCCATTGACGTGGTGGCAAATGTCACCAACCTGCGCAGCAGCTGTAACGAAGCATCGGAAAAAATTTATGCTGTGGCGACATTTGACGTACAGGCCCGTCGCAGCAATGCCAGTGGTGCGCGGCAGGTAACGCTGCCTTATTTCTCTACTGTTGTGCGTGGCGGGACATCTGTGGTTTCCAAACGCATTGGTTCTGTCACGCTCAATTTTGCGGATGGTTCCTATCGTGCCCAGGCCCAGGGGCAGGGCGCAGCCTATATCGACAAGGCGGCAGCGACGCTGCCCGCCGATATCCGTGAAAAAATCACGCGCAAACGCAAAAGTGGTGACGTAGATGCCGCGGTGGACCCGCTATCGGACCCGGCTGTTCGCGCTGCGCTGGCTCGCACCAGTTTTGAATTGCTGATAGGCTTCCAGCTTTCTGGCGACCAGTTGCGATATAATGTGACGCGATAAGGGTTTTATTACAGCCCGTTTTACAGCGAAATTGATGCTGATCTGCCGCCAACCCCTTTTACATATATGGGAGTTGGGGTATTCACGCCATGTGACAGGTCAGGCGATGTGACAGGTCAGGCGCCCGCCGGGCGTAGTTCCAATATATATCAGGATACACAGAAGTGACGATTTATAAACGCTTTGCCGATCATGTGGATGCGGCGCTCGACAATCTGGTGGCGGCTGGTGACCTGCCAGCGGATATGCAGCGCCTGGGTGTAACTGTGGAGCCGCCGCGCGATCCATCGCATGGTGACCTTGCCACCAACGCGGCCATGGTGCTGGCGCGTCAGGCAAAGACCAATCCGCGCGAGCTGGCCGCAAAAATAGCGGATGAACTGGAAAAGCTGGAAGATGTGACATCTGCCGAAATAGCGGGACCGGGGTTTATCAACCTGCACCTGGGTTTCCGGTGCTGGGTGTCAGAGCTGACTGAAATTGCACGGCTTGGGACAAATTATGGCCGGTCCGATATGGGCAAGGGCCGCACGGTCAATGTCGAATATGTGTCCGCCAACCCGACTGGCCCCATGCATATGGGGCACGTCCGCGGCGCGGTGGTCGGCGATGCACTGGCTTCGCTGCTTGAATTTGCCGGACATGATGTGATCCGCGAATATTATATCAACGATGCTGGCGGGCAGGTGGATACGCTCTCCCGCTCCGCGCACCTGCGCTACCGTGAAGCTCTGGGTGAAGATATCGGCGATATACCCGAAGGTCTGTATCCTGGGGCTTATCTTATCCCTACGGGCAAGCGGCTGGCCGAAAAATACGGTGATAGCTATGCATCGGCCGATGAATCCGAATGGCTAGTGTTGTTCCGGGAAGAGGCCGTGAATGACATGATGGATATGATTCGCACCGATCTGGCGCTGCTCGGGATCAGGCATGATGTTTTTGCATCGGAGGCGCAGCTACATGTCGAAGGAAAGGCGGAAGCTGCAGAAGCGCAATTGCGCAGCCGTGACTTTGTCTATGACGGTGTATTGGAAGCGCCCAAGGGCAAGACTGTTGAAGACTGGGAGCCGGTCGAGCTGCCGCTGTTCCGCTCGACAAAATTTGGGGATGATCAGGACCGGCCGATCAGGAAATCGGACGGGAAATGGACCTATTTCGGTGCCGATCTCGCCTATCATTTCCAGAAACTGCAAAAATCCGACGAACTGATTGACATATGGGGCGCGGACCATGCCGGTACGGTCAAGCGGATTAAGGCTGCAGTGGCCGCGCTGGCGGGGGAAGACGCCAAGTTTGACGTGAAGCTGGTGCAGATGGTCAAGCTGCTGCGCGATGGCGAGCCTGTCAAAATGTCGAAACGTTCAGGGGCGTTCGTGACATTGAAAGAAGTCGTCGATGAAGTCGGTAAGGACGCGGTGCGCTTTACCATGCTGACACGTAAGGCCGATGCGCAGATGGAATTTGATTTTGCCAAGGTGATTGAGGCGAGCCGGGACAATCCGGTATTCTATGTGCAATATGCCCATGCGCGGATCCAGACCATGCTGCGCAAGGCAGAGGCAGGCGGCATTATACCTTCAGACGCCAATCTTGAGCGGTTGGGTGAAGAGGAAATTGCGTTGGTTCAGCAGGCTGCACAATTCCCGCGTATTGTTGAATCCGCGGCGCAAAGCCGTGAACCTCACAGGATTGCATTTTACCTGAATGATCTGGCTGCGGCGTTTCACGGCTTTTATAATCTGGGCAATGATGCCCATGAAAAACGCATTTTACTGGCCGATGATGCTGAAATGACAGCAGCAAGGCTTTTCTTGGCGCAAAATATAGGGCAGACTATCGCCAATGGCTTGTCGATTATGGGGGTAGAGGCAGCCAATGAAATGTGATTTTGCCCCCGTTCCAAAGGGAATGCGCAGATGGCGGGTGACAATATGACGGGCGAAAATGACAGTTTGGGCTTTGATGAAGATGACAGCCTGCCATGGCTGGAATCTGCCGAAGACTATGACGAAACGGATGGCAGCAATATAGGCCGCATCCTAGGCTTTGCTCTTATGGGCCTGATTGCAATCGCAGCGGTTGCGGGCGGCATATACTGGTATCAGAACAGCTCGGCAGGTGCTGGCAGCGATGGCGATGGCGCGCTGATTAGCGCTGAAAAAGACGATTACAAGATTCCGCCCGCAGATCCGCAGGGCAAGGAATTTGAAGGTACGGGTGATGCCAGCTTCAGCGCAAGCGAAGGTGTGCCAAAACAGGCGGCAATTGGTGATTCCGAAACAGCGGCCAAAAAAGCGGCGGAAAAACCACGCGAGACAGAGGCCAAGCCTGCACCCAAAAAAGCCGCAGCAGCCGCGCCAAAGGCCGTGAAACAGACGCCTCACCCACAGGCAAAAGAATCGCCCAAGCCCGCTTTTTCTGCGCTGGAAGAAAAAAGCGTAGCTGAGACGACAAAAGCCGCCGCGTCAAAAGGCGTTGTCGTACAACTGGGCGCATATAGCAGTGAAGAAAAGGCAAAAACGGGGTGGGCCGGGCTGGCACGTAAATATGATTATATTGCAAGCCTGCCCAAAACGATTGTCGCGGCCAATGTCGATGGCGGTACGGTGTATCGCCTGAGTGCAATCGCGCCGGACAATGCGACCGCCAATAATGTGTGTAACCGGCTGAAATCCTCGGGCGGAGCGTGCTATATCAGGCGTTGATGCGTTGTTTCTGACTCAGAATGGGACGGCGGCTTAGCGGTTATCTTAAAAAACACCGAATTCAGCTATATTTCCACAATATAGGGGGTTTTGACCCTTTACCTACACCATATATCGCGTCACACTATGGTTTATGTTGACCGATTTTATCAGGACAGAAACATGAAACCGGTTATTTTCGGGTTATCGGGTCTCACCATGACGGCTGACGAGCGCGCATTTTTTGCCGAGGCGGATCCGGCGGGTTATATTATTTTTGGGCGCAATATCGACACGCGTGAACAGCTGCGCGCTTTGACAGACAGTGTCCGCGAACTGCATGGCCGCGATGATGTACTGATCCTGATTGACCAGGAAGGCGGACGGGTGGCCCGGATGCAACCGCCGCACTGGCCGACTTATCCTGCAGGTGCTGAGTTTGATGCACTATATGATAGTGCGCCTGCCAGCGCGATTGAAGCAATGCGCCTGAATGCCGAGGCCATTGCGCTCGACCTGAACGAAGTGGGGATCAATGTTGATTGTCTGCCGTTGCTTGATGTGCGGCAACCGGAAACGACACCTGCCATTGGTGACCGCGCGCTCGGCAGTGAGCCGTTGCGGGTGGCTGCGCTAGGCCGGGCCACGCTGGATGGCTTGCGCCGCGGCGGCGTGGAAGGCGTTGTCAAGCATATGCCGGGTCATGGCCGGGCTGTGGTCGACAGCCATATGGAATTGCCGCATGTTGACGCGGATGCAGCGGCGCTGGAAAGCGATATTGCACCGTTCAGGACGTTGAATGATGCGCCAATGGCGATGACGGCGCATATTGTGTACCGGGCATGGGATGATGTGCGTCCGGCGACGCAGTCACCCATGGTCATTGACGAGATTATTCGCGGTGAAATCGGTTTTGGCGGACTGTTGATGTCCGATGATCTCGACATGAAAGCGTTACAGGGCGATGTGCCGACGCGTGCGCTCAAGTCAGTCGAAGCGGGTTGTGACATTGCGCTCAATTGCTGGGCGCGCATGGATGAAATGCTGGGAATTGCGGACTTGCTGCCTGATATCAGCGATGCTGCGAAGGCGCGGTTGGATGGTGCGCTGCGGCTTGTTGTGCCAGATGCAGCACTTGAAAGACACAGCGAATGCATTGCCAAACGCGATGAGCTGCTGGAGCTGGCATGAACGAGTTGGACTTTCTCGACCCGGAAACTGCGCCCGAGCCAGCCGCATTTGACGAGGTAAAGGGCAGCGCTGACGAGGATATACTCCATATTGACATAGATGGCTGGGAAGGCCCGCTTGATCTGCTGCTCGCGCTGGCGCGTAACCAGAAAGTCGATCTGCGCGAGCTCTCAATACTGGAACTGACCGAACAATATCTGCAATTCATTGAGAATGCGCGCGCGTTAAAACTGGAACTGGCGGCGGACTATCTGGTGATGGCGGCGTGGCTCGCCTATCTGAAATCCGCATTGCTGTTGCCCAAGGATCCTGAAATTGATCCGTCGCCTGAAGAGCTGGCGCTGCGCCTGCAGATGCGGTTGCAGCGGTTGAATGCCATGCGGGAGGCTGGCGCACGTTTGATGGCCTGTGACCGCATGGCGCGGGATGTTTTTATGCGCGGTAATCCTGAAGGCCTGAAAGTCATTGCCAGCAAGAAATGGGAATGCAGCTATTTCGACCTGATCAGTGCCTATGCACAGATAAAAATGCGCTCGATGCCTGCTGTACATATGGTCAAGAAACGTCATGTCATGACGCTGGAAGAAGCGCTGGCGCGGGTATCGGCCATGGTGGGGGCCGCGATTGAATGGACGGATTTGCAGCAATTCCTACCACCCGGTGCGTCAAAGGATTTGCGGCGTTCGGCACTCGCATCCAGTTTTCTTGCCATACTGGAACTGGCCAAGCAGGGGCAGATTGAGCTGGCGCAGGAAGAAGCATTCGCGCCATTGATGATAAGGACATCCAGATGAGTGAATATCTGATTGAACAAAGCGATAGCGCAAGCACCGAAGAAGACCTGATCGTATTCGAGGATGATAACGGCGTGCGGGCTGTAGAAGCCGCGTTATTTGCTTCCGAAACGCCCATGACGAAAGATAATATCCGCGCCTATGTCGGTGATCAGGTTGATATCACAGCCGCGCTTAAACAGCTGGAAAATGACTATGCAGGTCGCGGCGTAGAGTTGGTCCGGCGCGGCCAGAGTTGGCATTTCCAGACCAGTGCTGACTTGGCCCATATGCTGCGCCGGGAACGTGTGGACACGCGCAAATTGTCGCGTGCGGCCACGGAAACACTTTCCATCATTGCCTATCACGAACCCGTCAGCCGCGCTGATATTGAATCCATCCGCGGGGTCCAGACGAGCAAAGGCACGCTTGATGTGTTGATGGAGGCGGGCTGGATACGGCCTGCCGGACGCCGCGAAGTGCCAGGACGCCCGCTGATTTATGCAACAACGCCTGAATTTCTGGTTCAGTTTGGCCTTACGAGCCGTCGCGACTTGCCGGGCATTGACGATTTGAAAGCTGCAGGCCTTCTGGACCCGGTTGACGAAGCCATGGAACAGCTGGGTTTTGAATCTGGCGAAGAAGAATAAAGATGCTGGAAACTGGCGCCAATAGCGCGTAAACTTACCTGCAAAGGAGAAATGACATGCAACCGAGCTTATGGCAGCTTTTAATCGTTGCGGCGCTCGTGCTGATATTATTTGGACGTGGCCGCATCTCGGAAATGATGGGCGATGTCGGAAAAGGCATTCGCAGCTTTAAAAAGGGTATTTCCGAAGATGACGAAGCCGAAAAACCGGCCAAGCAGATAGAAGCAAATACTGCTGTCTCAGAGGATAAGGCTGCGCAGAAAATATCGGAGAAAGAATAGCTTTCTTTCCTGGTGCAGGTGTTTCCACCCGCGCTTTTCCTTTCTTGATCTGTAAAGCGAGCCCGCAATGTTTGACATTGGTGCCCCGGAAATTCTGCTTATCGCCATAGTCGCGATTATCGTTATCGGCCCAAAGGATTTGCCGGTGGCGCTGCGTTTTGCCGGGAAATGGGTGGGTAAGGCGCGCGCCATGATGCGTGAGTTTCGCAGTGGTTTTGATTCCATGGTGCGTGAAGCCGAAATGGAAGAGATGGAAAAAAAATGGGCAGAAAATAATGAACGCATCATGCGTGAAAGCGCGAGCCAGGAAATGCTGCCATTACCGCCTGAGGAAAAAGTGGAACCGGCTGATGGTGAAACGACCCTAGACGTTTCCGATAATGATGCGGATGCGCCTGCGCCTGACAATAGTGCTGATACAGAGGATAAGTCTGTATGAGCGGCATTGACGAAAGCAGGGCGCCGCTGCTCGAACATCTGCTTGAACTGCGGCAGCGGCTGTTATGGTGTATTGCCGCGTTGGCGATAACATTTGCCATATGCCTGTACTTTGCCGATGATATTTTCGGCTTGCTGGTGCAGCCGCTGACCCATGCCTTTGGCGAAGGGGCTGATGGCAAGCTCATCTACACGAAGCTCTATGAAGCGTTTTTTGTCGAGATCAAGGTTGCGCTGTTCGCCGCTTTTTTCGTGTCGTTTCCGATCATTGCGAACCAGCTATGGGCATTTGTTGCACCTGGTCTTTACGCACAGGAAAAACGCGCCTTTCTGCCATTCCTGATCGCCACCCCTCTGCTTTTTACAGCCGGCGCAGCGCTTGCATATTTTGTGGTAATGCCGCTCGCCTTCACCTATTTTCTGAAATTTGAAGGCACGACAGGGGGGTTGCAATTAGAGGCGTTGCCTGCAGCGGGTGAATATCTCTCGCTGGTCATGCAATTTATCCTGGCTTTCGGGATATGCTTTTTACTGCCAGTATTACTGTTGTTGCTCAATCGCGCTGGTCTTGTCTCTCGGGAACAACTGAGCAAATTGCGCCGCTACATGATCGTTGCATCTTTCGCACTGGCGGCAATCCTGACCCCGCCCGATATCATTTCGCAATTCATGCTCGGTCTACCATTGATATTATTGTTCGAGGTGTCGCTGCTGATCATGCGCATAACCGAACGGAAAAAGGGAAAGGCAGCCGCTTTGCGCTGACTGCCTTAAAGCATAGCGACTGATATCGTGATTGGCTCAGATCAATCGATCGCCTCTTCACCGGCCTTGCCAACTGATTCGATATCTTGGCCCAGGCCTTTAACGGTATTGCATCCGGTGACTAGGAACGTTGCAGCCAATATTGCAATGATCTTTGCGCTCAGGGTGGTTAAAATATTCATGACTTGGCCATCCTCTTCAATAAAATGAATAGGCCCGGACGGCAAAAGAAGGGGGAGGTCGCACGTCCGGGCACTATTTAGCAGAATGGCAGGGAGGGGGCATGTTGCCATTCTGAATAGGAAACCCACTCCGCGCGATTTGGTTCCACAAAAAACAATTTTTTTGAAATCGGGCTTTTACCCATATGCGCATGATGCGTTACTGGGCATCCAGCCCAATTTTCATGCTTGATTGAGATAATGTTGGATAGGCTCGCTTGTGCGAGAGACAGGCAAAAAAAAGGCGGGATAAAATCCCGCCCTTTAAAAATTCATTTTTTCAAGCTCAAGGGCTTGTAGGCTCGTCATCATCATTGCCTACAGCGATGATGATACCAGCAATAATTGCTGCTGCTGCCAGAATAGCAATGATAATGCCACTGCCACCCTCGAGTTCAGACTTTTCGTCAGAAACTTCAACAGCACGAACTGCTTCAGCCTGATCAGCCTGAGCTGCTTGTGCCAGTACAGGCGATGTTGTCAGTGCAACTGCCGCAACTGCAGTAGCGATTGAACGTAATTTCATTATATGGCCTCCTTCTTGAGCTCACATTTCGTTTCAAGTAGTTAATGGAATTAGCTACTGAAAACAACCCTAAAAACAAATATTCTTACCGACTCCAAAGCCAGTGCAAAATCTCTGTGCGAATCAACAACGTATGAGTTCGACTTGAGTTCCTTCTATTGCGCAGAGTTGAAACACGCAACCCTTGACCCGCTCGAATCGGTATCGTTTCGGCTTAGCCCTCGAAGCTTTGGTCGAATATTTATCAGAAAACCTAGAAAAACAGGCGTATACTACAATATGTAAATTAAAGTATTTGGATCGCAGTGTTGCATGAGAGCCACATTTTCCTTTGGAAATGAACGGCTAATTTGCATTTTCATACAATTTTTCGCCGCCCACCCACGTTTCGAGAATCTGTATTTTTCTTATGTCGCGCGGTGAAGCGAACAGGATGTCATTATCAATGATTACGAAATCTGCGCGCATGCCTGGCATCAATGTACCGAATCGCTTTTCGGCGAATCCGGCATAGGCGGCATCATACGTGAAGCCTGCCAGGGCCTGTAACCGGGTAAGCCGCTCCTGTGGCTGCCAGCCGCCAAAAGGCTCCCCATCCACATCTTCACGAGTCATGGCAACAGCAATTCCCGGGAAGGGGTTGGATGATTCGACGGGGGCGTCTGACCCAAATGCAAGCTTTCCGCCTGCATCGCGTATCGATTTCCATGCATAGGCTCCGGCGAGCCGTCCGGACCCCAACCGTGCCTCCGCCATCATGCGGTCGGATGTCTGATGCACAGGTTGCATCGAGGCGATGATCCCGTTCCGGCCAAAGGCGGCAATATCGGCAGGGTCAACAATCTGCGCATGCTCAACACGCCAGCGCCGGTCACCCTGAAAACTTTGCGACAGTTCATTGATCGCCCCCAGTATCTGCGCGTTGGCCTGGTCGCCAATGGCATGTACGGCGATCTGGTAATTGTCCATTGCAGCACGGCTCATCTGGTTGAGCAGCTTGGTATCATCTGTAAAGGCCAGCCCTTTTTCACCGGCTTTGTCGGCATAAGGCTGTTTGAGCCAAGCCCCGCGTGATCCAAGGGCACCATCAAGATAGAGCTTCACGCCGTTCAGGCGCAGCTTGTCACCGTAAAGCCACGGCGAAGGGCCGGTGCCGCCAATCGCGACCATCTCGTCAATTCCGGCGGCATAGGACATAATGCGGATACGCAGCCAGCGATTATCACCCGCGCGCCGGTAGCTCTGCCAGTCCTGCATTGTCGTACCCATATCGGCTATGGCGGTGATGCCCTGACTGAGCAGGATCTGCTGCGCTTTTGCCAAGGCGCGGTCACGGTCGGCAGGGCGGGGGGCGGGCACAGATTTTTGCACCAGAGTCTCGGCGGCATCGACAAAAATCCCGCTTGGTTTTCCGCCCGACATTTCGATGCGCCCACCCGGCGGACTTTTGGATGCTGCGGTCACGCCTGCGATCGACATTGCGCGGCTATTGGCCCAGCCGGCATGACCATCAACGCGTTGGAGCCAGACAGGCCGGTCAGGCACCACTGCGTCAATTTCAGCTGCAGTAGGGAAGCGGCCCAGACCCCATTTTTCCTGATTCCAGCCACTGCCCAATATCCATGGCAGCGAGGGATTTGCGGCGGCATAGCTGGCAATTTCTGCCTGCGCCTCTGCCAATGATTCTGTGTCGGAAAGGTCAAGCGTGAGCGCCTGAAAACCGATACCCATGACATGGCCATGTGCGTCAATCAGGCCGGGCATCAGGTTCTGTCCCTTGCCATCAACAGTATAGGTTACTTTTTTGGGTCTTTTGTCCCGGCGCGACAATAGTTCTTTCACGCGGCCTTCATTGTCGATGACAAGCCCGGTAAATTCGACAATTTCACCTTTCTCATCCAGCGTAAAGCCGTTGACATTGTCGACCAACGTGTCGGCAGATGCTGGAGCGGACATCGTTATCATGGTAATGGCTATGCACAATGACGTGATACGCTTTAGTTGGCGCAGATGATCTGCGAATATCGTTTTCATCATTTTCCCTTATGCTGCATCCGGCGCACCAGTGCACTTGTATCCTGCCGGTTGCCGCCCATGGCCTGCACTTCGGCATAAAATTGGTCAATCAGCGCGGCGACAGGCGCACTGCCGCCCACATTGCGGACTTCCTCCAGCGCGAGTCCCAGATCCTTGCGCATCCAGTCAATGGCAAAACCGAAATCGAACCGGTCTTCCGCCATGGAGTGCCAGCGATTGTCCATCTGCCAGCTTTGCGCTGCGCCGCCGGAAATTGCTTCGAACACTTTTTCGGTATCCAGTTCACTGGCCTGCGCGAAACGCAGCGCTTCTGACAGGCCGCCCAATATGCCGGCTATGGCAATCTGGTTCGCCATTTTCGTTTGCTGCCCTGCGCCTGGGCCGCCCACATGGACAATGCGCGCGGCATAGGGCTCCATGACGGGACGTGCCGCCTGCATAGCTGTGTCAGTGCCGCCGCACATGATCGAAAGCTGACCATTTTCCGCGCCAGCCTGGCCGCCTGAAACCGGCGCGTCGACACAGTGCACGCCCACTGATTTCCCTTCCACGGATACTTGCCGGGCGATACGTGCTGATACGGTTGTGTGGTCAATAAACAGCGCGTCCTGTTTCAACGTTTTGAAAACGCCATCGCGGCCCAATATCACATCGGCAAGATCATCATCATTGCCAACACAGCTTATCACGATTTCGGCATTGCGGGCTGCATCTGCGGGTGTATCGGCAATGGCTGCCCTGGCATCTGTGTTTTGCACGGCCCAATCTTCGCATTTGGAACGTGTCCGGTTGAAGAGCACCAGTTCGTGCCCGGCGTTGGATAAATGCCGTGCCATGGGACCACCCATGACCCCGATTCCGATAAAAGCTATTCTTGCCATGGGGCATGCTTAAACACTGTTTGCAAAAAGTGCCACATAAGATAGGGCGTTTTCCCATGAAAACCGAAGCTGCCTCTCGCCTGACACTGGACGATATCCGTGATGCGCATGAACGCATTGCCGGTTCCATTGTGCGCACACCCACCTTGCACAGCAAGACGCTGTCCAAAATCACCGGCGCGGAAATTTACCTCAAGTTCGAAAACTTGCAGTTTACGGCAGCGTATAAAGAGCGTGGTGCACTCAACTTCCTAAGCCGGATGGATGAAGAAAACCGCGCGCGCGGGGTCATAGCGGCATCAGCCGGTAACCATGCGCAGGGTCTTGCCTATCATGGCATCCGGCTTGGCGTGCCGGTGACAATTGTCATGCCGAAACCCACACCCACAATTAAGGTACAGCAGACAGAAGCCAATGGCGGCAAGGTCATATTGTTCGGTGAAAAATTCGATGATGCCTATGAGCATGCGCGCGAACTGGAAAAAGAACGCGGCCTGACATTTGTGCACCCTTTTGATGATCCGGTAATCGCCGCCGGGCAGGGGACGGTCGCGCTGGAAATGCTGGAAGACCATCCTGATATTGAGCATCTGGTCATTCCGATTGGCGGCGGCGGGCTGTTTTCCGGCATGGGAACGGCGGCGCGCGGGATCAATCCCGGCATCAAGCTGACCGGCGTTCAGGCGGAGCTGTATCCTTCCATGTTCGCCAAGGTTAAAGGGCAGGACATGGTCTGCGAAGGCGATACGCTGGCCGAGGGCATAGCGGTGAAAAAGCCAGGCAGTTTCACGTCTGAAATAGTTGCCAGCCTGGCTGATGATATTGTGCTGGTAAGCGAGAGCCAGCTGGAAACCGCTGTCAGCCTCTTACTGCAGATTGAAAAGACTGTCGTAGAGGGCGCGGGCGCGGCAGGTCTTGCCGCCGTCATGAATAACCGCGCGGTATTTGAAGGGCAAAAGGTCGGTGTCGTGCTGTGCGGCGGCAATATTGATACACGGCTGCTCGCCAATGTGCTGCTGCGTGATTTGGCACGGTCGGGCCGGCTTGCCCGGTTGCAGATACAGCTGCAGGACAGGCCGGGCGCGCTGTTCCGCGTGATGCGGCAGTTTGATGCGCATAATGTCAATATTATCGAAATTTATCACCAGCGGGTGTTCACCAATCTACCCGCCAAAGGCCTTATCACCGACATTGAATGCGAGGCGCGTGACAAGGCGCAGCTTGATGGTCTGATCCAGGCGCTGCGTGATGATAATTACCGTGTCACGCAGGTCGAACTGGCATAGTATAGCATTGATACAGGTTAAGCGCCCACCCGGCGGCCTGTTATTTGGTCGCATCAAATGCAGATTTGATGGTTAATCAGCTTTGCGCGGAATTGATTTTTTGCCATAGGTGTGGCTGTATTTAATGCTTAACTGACACATCAATAATTATAAGGCCTGAAAATTACGTGAGTGCACCCGCCCGTTTCCCCCGTTTTTTTGTGACCAGCCCTGGTCCATGCCCGTACCTTCCTGGCAAAAGCGAGCGCAAGGTATTCACCGAATTGTCGGGCGAACATGCGGATGAGCTGAATGATGCGCTGAGCCGGATCGGGTTTCGCCGCAGCCAGAACGTGGCCTATCGCCCAAGCTGTGTGGATTGCAAGGCATGCGTTTCCGTACGTGTGGTTGCAGACGAATTCAGGCCGAACGCGTCGCAGCGCCGTGTGCTGCGGCGGAACAGTGACCTGATTGCGACGGCGTGCAAGCCTTGGTCGACGCAAGAACAATATGCGCTCTTGCAGGAATATCTGGAGGCTCGTCACCCAGGCGGCGGTATGACGGAGATGGACGATGTCGACTATGCCGACATGGTCGAACAGACCCCTGTCACCAGCTATATTATCGAATATCGTGAGCCGGATGAGAATGGTGAAGCCGGGCGGTTGGTGGGGGCTTGCCTGACCGACAGGCAGGGTGATGGCCTTTCGATGATTTACAGTTTTTTCGATCCGGACCATCCAGCACGGTCAGGCCTTGGCAATTTTATCATTCTTGATCATATTTTACGTGCCGCAAAGGCGGAACTTCCCTATGTCTATCTGGGGTACTGGGTTGAGGGGGCTGCGCGTATGCAATATAAAACGCGTTACAGGCCGCTTGAGAGCCTGGGGCCGGAAGGATGGCATCCTTTTGCAGATGACAGTAGAGATTAGTCTCTGATCATAATCGGGAAGAAGTAAAATTATCACGTCAGCATTCCCGAAATTCCTTTATGCATCCGTTGCGATGCGGGCACTTATCCTGCCGGTTTGGGCCGGAGTGCTGGTGGTACCGTCCGCAGCCTTTGCCCAGCAGGAACAGGCAGCAGAAGAGCAACCCGCAGATGCAGAACCCGAAAATAACGAAGCGCCAAACAGGCTGAATAGCTCTGACGAAGCGTTTTTGTCCGAAACGCTTGATCCTGATGCACCTTTGGCTCCGATGCCGGATATGGAAGTGGATTGGCCTGATTTTGAAGGTTTACCGCCTCTACCCGGCCCACAGCCTCTGGTTGAAACTGAAGGCAGCGTAACAGGTGAAGATGTAGCAGGTGAAATAGAAACCGATCAGCCAGCTGAACAGCTTGCTACAGAAGAGGAAGAGCGATTCCGGGAGCGTGAAGAGGCAGCCAGTGCCGACAGTTTTGTGGATTTGGGCGAAGGCAATCTGAGTTATGGTGTAAAATTTGACTATCTTGATTCCACCGAATTTGTAGCCGATCAACGCGGCGAATTTGAAAACCGTTTCAACCAGCTGTCCAAATTACGCAATCTTGATGATGACGATGCCAATATTGCGCAGATTTCGCGCAGGGCAAGCGAAGACCGTAAATTGCTGGATCAGTTGCTGCGCAATTATGGCTATTATGATTCAGAAATTTACCAGTTGATCGAACGCGGCGGCGCGGCGGGTGAACTCGAAGTAGAATTTGGTCTGCAACTGGGCCCGGTTTACACGCTGGATGATATTAATCTTGGCAGCTTGCCCGCAACCGGGGGTGATTACCCCATGCTGCGTGATGCGTTTGGCCTTGAATCCGGCGCGCCGATTAATTCAGACGAGATTGTGGCGGCCAATTTGCGGCTGGGTGAGAGCCTGGCAGAAAACGGCTATGCTTTTGCGGTTATTGGTGAGCCTGATCTGCTGATTGACCATGCCGATAATACAGGTGATTTGACCGTACCGGTGGTGCCCGAGGACAAGTACCAGTTTGGGCGGATTATCGCGCCTGACGAAACTTTGATGAGTGCGCGCCATTACCAGCGTATTGCCCGGTTTGCACCAGGCGATATTTACCAGCGTTCGCGGATGGATGACCTGCGCCGTGCCATATTGGCAACCGGGCTTGTGTCTTCATTGACGCTTACGCCTGTAAAGGCTGAAAATGGTGCAGATGACGATATAAAAACCGTCAATGTCCAGGTGGACGCGGTCGCAGCGCCATTGCGGACAATTGCGGGGGAACTTGGCTATGGCTCGGGTGAGGGATTCCGCGCCGAAGTCAGCTGGGAACACCGCAATTTCTTCCCGCCCGAAGGCCTGATCCGCGCGCGTGGTGTTGCCGGCACACAGGAGCAGTTGGTCAGCCTGCTGTTCCGGCGCAATAATTTCAAACAACGCGACCAGGTGCTGACGGCGCAACTGCTGGTCAGCAATACTAACCGTGATGCATTTGAAGCGAGCACGATATTGCTGCGCGCCGGGCTTGAGCGGCAGACCAACCTGATTTTCCAGAAAAAATGGACATGGTCGATAGGCGCTGAAATCCTGGCCACCGATGAACGCGACATCACGGCCGATAACCTGGGAACGCAGCGCAAGACATTCTTTATCGGGGCTTTGCCCGCGACACTCAACTATGACGGCAGCAATGACTTGCTTGATCCGACTACGGGCTTTCGTCTGGGCGGGCAATTGTCACCCGAAATTTCGTTGCAGGATGGGACCTTTACTTATGCCCGTGCACAGTTGGACGCGAGCTATTACCAGCCTGTGTCTGAAAATATCGTAATCGCGGGGCGTGCGCGTGTGGCGACTATTATCGGTGCAGATCTTTTGCAGGTTGCCCCGTCGCGCAGGCTATATGCCGGTGGCGGCGGATCGGTGCGCGGTTTCGGGTTTCAGCAGATTGGCCCGCGCGATATCAATAATGATCCGATCGGCGGACGCAGCCTGGTGGAGTTTTCTCTCGAAACCAGGGTGCGCTTCGGTAGTTTTGGTGTTGTCCCGTTCATTGATGCGGGCAATATTTACAGCAATGTCTTCCCCGACAAGGCAAGCCTGCGCTTCGGGGCCGGTATTGGCGTGCGTTACTATAGCAGCTTTGGCCCAATCCGTGTCGATGTCGGAACACCCATTAACCCGCAACCTGGTGACAGCCGCATCGGTGTCTATATTTCTCTAGGGCAGGCATTCTGATGGGGTATACAGATGCCGAGAAGGTAAAGCCGCCCAAAAGCTGGTGGCGCTGGCCAAGGCGTTTGATTTTCGCGTTGTTCGCAGCGCTTGCCCTGCTGGTCGCGGCGGCCCTGATGCTGGACACCTCCATTGGCCGCCGTTTCCTGACAGAGCAGCTTAGCTCCTATGAATTTGCAAACGGGCTGCGCATCGAAATTGATGAAATTAATGGCTCGGTCTATGGCAAAAGCACGCTGAAAGGTGTCCGGGCCTATGATCCCGAAGGGCTGTTTTTTGAAGCTCCCAAGGCACAGCTTGACTGGAGACCGCTTGCCTGGATTGGCAATAAACTCGATATTCGCGAGCTCATCATTGACCGGGGCCGCCTGCTTAAGCGTCCGAAATTTACCTTGCTGGATGAAGACAGTCCGCTTTTACCGGGCTTCGATATATCAATAGCAAAACTGCATGCCGAAGACCTTGTGATTGAAGAGCGGGTTGCGGGGCGTAGGCAGGTTGCGGACGTGGATATCAGTGCGGAGGTTGCGTCAGGGATTGTCAGGATGAACGTGCTGGCGGGTGTTAAGGGGGGTGATGACCGCATTTTGGTGCATCTGGACGCTGTCCCTGATGCCAATAAACTATCGCTCAATGCGGATATCAACGCGCCTGAGGGTGGTGTTATTGGCGCGATTGCAGGACTGGATGACAGTTTCCGTGGCCGCATAGTCGGTGATGGAGACTGGCAGCAATGGGAAGGGGCCCTCCGTATCGATTCCGGTCCGGCCATGCTCACTGCAGCCAAGCTCTATCTGCGTGATGGCGAAGGGCAGCTGATTGGTCAGGCCTATCCGCGGCCATTTGTATCCGGTGTGACACAGCAATTGCTGGGCGAGGTGGTGAGCTTCAATGGCGCTGGCACGATGGAGGGCCGCGTTCTGGATGGCGCGATGCGTATCCAGTCACCAGCCCTGGTGGCCCGTGCTGTCGGGGCCGTTGATCTGGGCGAGAATATTTTTGCTGCCATGCAGCTTGATGGGCGGTTGCGCAATGAGAACCTGCTGGGAGAGGATATTGCACTACGTGATGCCCGGTTTGATGCCGTTCTGGACGGGCCTTTCGGTGATCTTGATGCCGATTATACGGTGCGGGCGGATAGTCTGGACGCGTCAGGTTTTGTGTTCGCAGAACCCGTTATAAGCGGGACTGCGAACTGGAACGGGACACGGGCATTTATTCCCGTGGAGCTCCGTTCTGCTGGTGTCCGCAATGAGAATGCGCTTGTGGAGCGCACGTTGCGCGGGCTTGCTGCGCGG
The DNA here is from genome assembly GCA_947497085.1 of uncultured Sphingomonadaceae bacterium. Classification (GTDB taxonomy): domain Bacteria; phylum Pseudomonadota; class Alphaproteobacteria; order Sphingomonadales; family Sphingomonadaceae; genus Alg239-R122. Next base: position 754,593 of record CANMFE010000001.1, on the reverse strand, counting down.
GGTGACATTATCTGGCGTAATGGCCGCTTCCTGTCGGATGATATCGCGCTCACGGCAGAGGGGATGAAAGCAGACTTCGAACTTCGCCCCGCGCAGCGTCGCGGCGTCTATGCGCTTTTCGGTAATGCGCTGTTCCCAGCGCTGGCAATCGAAAATGTGGGCGCTGCCAATGTGAACAGCAATTTGCGCCTGACATTTGGTGGTGGGACGCCCTGGAAACTCAGCGGTAATGCCACTGCATTGATGCAGCGGGTGGAAAACAAAACGCTTGTTGGCATTGCTGGGGAAAATATCCGTGTTGCGACCAATTTCAGTGTCGGGCGAGGTTTGCCGTTGCTTGTGGACCAATTGCGCTTATCGGCTAGTAAATTGCGTGCGACTGGCTCTGGACGCCGCCTTGCGGATGGTAATATCCAGCTTGTCGCCAAGGGTACACACGACCAATATGGCCCATTCGCGCTTGATTTTGCGGGTAAGCCCGATACAGCGAACGCAGAGCTGCTGCTGGAGGACCCGTTACCTTCCCTTGGTCTTAAACAGGTCAGGCTGGCACTGGCACCGATTGCGGATGGGTTTGAAATCAATGCAAAGGGCGGCTCAACTCTCGGGCCTTTCAGCGGCCTGGCACAGATATTCGCGCAGCCGCAGGGCAAAACGCTGATCCGTATTGATAACCTGCTGGTATCAAAAACCCGGTTGCGCGGTGATCTGATTGCGGACGGTATGGCGCTAAGTGGTAATCTGGCCGCATCCGGCGGCGGAATTAATGGCAATCTGGCTATTAGCCCGCAGGGTGCAGGGCAGCGTATCATAGCCGATTTGACAGCGCGTAATGCGCGGTTTGAAGGCGATACGCCCATCACAGTGAGCCAGGGCAAGCTGGATGTCACCGCATTACTGGTCACGGGGCGCAGCGATATTGACGCGACCCTGAACGCTCAGGGTCTAAGGCGCGGCAACCTGTTCATCGGCAAGGTGGACGCTGCGGCAAAGCTCACCAATGGTGCGGGGCGTGTAACGGCAAATATTGCCGGACGCCGTGGCAGCCGTTTTGAGCTGCGCACGGCCGCGAATATTGCGCCGAACACGGTACGGTTTACAGCCAATGGGAAATATGGCCGCCGCAAGATTGCAATGCCGCGCAATGGTGTGCTGCGCCGGCTGAAAGGCGGTGGCTGGAACCTTGCGCAAACCCGCGTCAATGTGGGGCAGGGCGCAACGGTGCTGTCGGGGCGTTTTGGCGGCGGCATAACAGACATGGATTTCCAGATGTCGAAAATGCCACTCGCGCTGGCCGATCTGGGTGTGGCGGAACTTGGGCTGGGCGGCACCGCATCGGGTATTGTCGAATATCGGCAGGAGAAAGGCGCTGCGCCAACCGGTACTGCAAAGCTGCAGATCAACCAGCTGACGCGTTCCGGGCTGGTACTCACTTCGCGTCCCGTGGATGCGGCGGTCAATGCCGCTTTGGGAGCGAGCGCTTTGTCATTGCGGGGCGTGCTGCGCGACAAGGAAAACAGCCTGGGCCGTTTTCAGGCGCGGATTTCGGCACTGCCTGCGTCTGGCTCTCTGATGCAGAGGCTGGAGCGTGGGCGCCTGTTCGCGCAGGTGCGCTATGCGGGCCCTGCCGATGCGTTATGGCGGCTGGTTAAAGTCGAAGTGTTCGACCTGACCGGCAAGGTGGATCTCGCGGCGGATGTTACGGGTAGCCTGGAAAACCCGCAAATCCGTGGTTCCCTTGCCACGGGCAATGCACGGCTGGAAAGCGCGCTTTCCGGCACGGTTGTTGAGAATATCAAGGCGCGCGGCCGGTTTTCCGGGTCAGTACTGACCCTGACAGGTTTTACAGGCTCTGCCCCTGGTGGGGGAACTGTCACAGGCAATGGAACTGTGGATCTGGGCGTGGACCAAGGTGTGGGTGTCAACCTGACATTGCGCGCCAATCGCGCGCAGCTGCTGAACCGCGATGATATAGCCGCGACTGTCACTGGGCCGATTACAATCAAATCAAGCGGCAATGGCGGCGTACTGGGCGGCAATGTAACGATCAACAAGGGCCGTTTTCGGCTGGGTAATTCGGAAATTGAAAACAAACTCCCCAATATTGCGTACCGTGAAGTCAATCGCCGTGCTGACGAACTGCCGCCGCGCGTGGCCAGCAGTCCATGGCGCTATGATATCACTGCCAAGGCGCGCAACCGGCTGGATGTTACGGGCCTTGGTCTGGAAAGTGAGTGGGGCGCCGACATCAGGCTCAGGGGTACGGTAGATGCGCCGCGCATAAGCGGGCAGGCGGACCTTGTGCGCGGTGACTATATTTTCGCCGGACGCAGTTTTGAGCTCGAACGCGGCCGTATTTCTTTCCGCGGGAACTCTCCGCCCGATCCGCGGCTTGATATTGTTGCCATTGCCGATGCGCGGGGGCTGGACGCGACCATCAATGTAAATGGTACCGGACTGCGGCCTGAAATAACATTTAACTCTGTGCCTGCCATGCCGGAAGAAGAGTTGCTGGCAAGATTGCTGTTCGGCACGTCCATCAACGATATCAGCGCTGCCGAGGCGGTACAGCTGGCGGCAGCGGTGGCATCGCTGCGCACAGGTGGCGGGCTGGATCCCATTAACCAGCTGCGCTCTGCCGTTGGTTTGGACCGGCTGCGAATTATCGGTGCCGATGCCGCGACAGGCCAGAAAACATCGATCGCGGCGGGCAAATATATAAACCGGCGCGCCTATGTGGAGGTTGTGACGGACGGGCGAGGTTATAGCGCTACCCAAGTGGAATTCCAGATTACCCGCTGGCTTTCCATCCTGTCCAGCATATCGACATTGGGCCGTGAAAGCGTCAATGTGCGCATATCGAAAGATTACTGACATGCGTTGCTGGCATCTATTGCTGCCGATAGCTCTGTTATCGGCATGCGGTGAACCAAAAAGGGAGCGGTCGATAGTGGAAGAAGCGGAAACAGCGATTATGGAATGGCCGGACCTGCTGGAACGGGAGCAGCCAAAACCCGACGCCACGATCCGCTATGGCGATGATCCATTACAGCTGGTCGATGTGTGGAAACCGGCAGGCAACGGCACGCACCCAGCGGTCATCATGATCCATGGCGGGTGCTGGCAGACTGACATTGCCGAACGTGATATCATGAACTGGATTGCCGACGATTTGCGGGCGCATGGCGTGGGCGTGTGGAATATCGAATATCGCGGTGTGGACCGGGATGGCGGAGGATATCCCGGCACGTTCGAAGATGTGGGGCTTGCCGCCGACATGTTTGTGGCGCAGGCAGAGACATATGATTTTCGCACCGATAAGATTATTGGCATCGGCCACAGTGCGGGCGGGCATCTGGCGCTCTGGCTTGCCAACCGTCCTGCCATGCCTGCCGGTCCATTGCGCGGTGATACACCGGTAGAGCTGGACCTTGCCATCAGCCAGGGCGGTTTGCCCGACCTGCGCGAGGGCATGAAGCGTGAAGGGCATCCCTGCGGCACTGAAGCACCCGCCAAAATGTCGGCGGGCGAATTTGCGCTGACATCACCGCCGGAAATGGTACAGAGCGGCGTGCGGCAGGTGCTGTTCCACAATACGCTCGATAAAATCGCGCCGCCGGGCTTTGCGCGGCGCTATATCGGCCTGCTGGGTAGTGCCTCTCCTGAACTTATTGAAACGGCGCGTGAAGGACATGTTGAGCTGGTCGCGCCGGATAGTGAAAGCTGGGGGCGGCAGCGCGAACTGATCCTGAAGGAATATGGCCTGAAATGAGCAGCCTGGAAGAAGCAAAGGTGCGCGACGCGACTGATCCACTAAAGGGGTGGCGGCAACATTTCGATCTGCCTGATGATGTTATCTATCTGGACGGCAACTCGCTGGGGCCGCTGCCAAAAAAGGCGAAGGCGCTCATGCAGGATGCGGTTGAGCGGCAATGGGGCCATGACCTGATCCGCAGCTGGAACAGCAATGACTGGATCGGTGCGCCGCAACGCATCGGTGGCAAGATTGCGGCGCTGATCGGCGCTGCAAAGGATGAAGTGATTGTCGCCGACAGCGTGTCGGTCAATATCTTCAAGCTGCTCACCGCGCTGGCGCGCGAGCGCCCGGACGCCACGCATATCATCAGCGAGGCGGGCAATTTCCCGACCGATGCGCATGTCGCGGCAGGAGCAGCCGAGATATTGGGGCTGGAGCTTAAACTGCTGTCACGTGACGCCATTGTCGAAGCGATTGCAGAGGATACGGCGGCCATTCTTCTTACCCATGTGCATTACAAGACCGGGATCCGCTTTGATATGGCTGGTGTAACGGCGGCAGCGCGGGGCAGGGATGTGCCGCTGATCTGGGACTTGAGCCACAGCACCGGTGCTGTCCCGCTTGATCTGCCGCGTGATGGTGCGCAATATGCGGTCGGATGCGGTTATAAATATCTCAACGGTGGCCCTGGCGCGCCCGCCTTTATCTATGTTGCCAAAGACCAGCAGGAGGCGCTGCGCTCGCCGCTGCAAGGCTGGATGGGACATAAACGGCCATTTGCGTTCGAGGATGCCTATGAGCCTGCATCCGGGCTCGACCGTATGCTTGTGGGCACGCCATCCATATTGTCCATGCTCGCGCTGGAAGCGGGCGTGGATATCATGGCAGAGGCCGATATGCAGGCGATCTGGGAGAAATCGCAGGCGCTGTTCGATTATATGGCGGGCCTTATGGCGGAGCGCTGCCCGCAGTTCCAGATGGTTTCGCCAACCGATGCAGCGGAGCGCGGCAGCCATATCAGCTTTGTCCATGAGCATGCATGGCCGATCAACAATGCCTTGATCGCGCACGGTGTGATCGGTGATTTCCGCGCGCCTGACATACTCCGTCTTGGCCTGACGCCGCTTTATCTGGGGTTTGAAGATATCTGGCGCGGCGTGGATATTCTTAGCGGAATTATGGACAGTGGTGAGTGGCAGAAACCACAATATAGCGCAGCGGCCAAGGTTACCTGAGAGTCTGCTGGAAAGCGAACCGACAATACGACTGCGTCCAGCAGCCCAAAGGTCCCACCTGGAATAAATCGCATATGCTGTAAATAACGAAAATCTAGGGTTTCCAGCGAAGCTGCACCTTGGAAGGTCCCACTGTGTCATGTGCTGGAGCTTCTGTCTCCCTCACGGCTGCTTTCCGCTTTCGCACGCCGTCTCCCTATACGTCACCCCAGCGCAGGCTGGGGTCCAGATAAGGGCGCGGGCGGGCTGCGGGATTTGCAACATGGCCACAGCCTGTCATTATAAACGGCCTGCCAGAGGTTACAGGCCATCCGCCATATGATGTGTTATCTGGATTCCAGCCTGCGCTGAAATGACGGGGAAAGAGGAGTCTTTAAACCTGTTCGCTCACGCTCCGGGTCTTTTTGGGTCACTCTCGTTCGCAAAGCGGTACCAGCCCTCTCCCCCGCCCAGCCTCCCGATAGTGTAACCCGCTAGTATATCGGGAGGCTGGGCGGGGGAGAGGGCTGGTACCGCGTTCCCGCAGGCTTTTCACGTTAGTGAAAAACGGCCGTGAGGGATAAGGAGACTCCGGTGCCGCGCGCTTCAACGCATAAAAGCAAAAAACAGCCGGGAGGGACAGGAACCACATCCGCGGTCTTCCCGCCCACAAAGTCACGAAAGTCGCACCTAGAAACCCATGTTTTGCACCGTTTTCTGTTTAGTCCATCACTGTCAAAGAGCCACACGTAACCTAGCATACGCATAGCCGTGTAGGACAGAATCTTGAATAAGTGTATAATCCGATTACTATTACAAAATTAAGTGATTGGACAAATTAATAGATATGCTCCATTTTGTGATTATCGCAAAACCCCTATATGGATTGGAGACATCATGAACGCCGAAAGCAAATGCCCGATGGGCCATGGCACAAGCATCAACGCTGTGGTCGCACAAATGACAAATGAATTGTGGTGGCCGAACCGGCTTGACCTTTCGGTGTTGCACCAGAACCCGGTGGAGGGACGACCGACCGATAAAAAATTCAATTATGCCGAAGAGTTCAAGAAACTTCCGCTGGCCGACGTCAAGAAAGACCTGACCGCGCTGATGACAGACTCGCAGGACTGGTGGCCAGCCGACTGGGGTCATTATGGTGGTTTTTTTATCCGTATGGCGTGGCACGCAGCGGGTACATACCGCACGCATGATGGCCGCGGCGGCGCGGGTTCAGGGCAGCAGCGCTTTGCCCCGCTCAACAGCTGGCCCGACAATGGCAATCTCGACAAGGCACGTTTGCTGCTTTGGCCGATCAAACAGAAATATGGCAAGAAACTGTCCTGGGCCGACCTGCTCGTGCTGGCGGGCAATGTCGCGCATGAATCGATGGGCCTTGAAATGGCCGGTTTTGCCGGCGGCCGTGAAGATGTGTGGGAGCCGGAAACCGATACCTATTGGGGACCGGAAAACGAATGGCTCGCCGCCAAGGATGAGCGTTATGAAGGCGACCGTGAAATGGTCGGGCCGCTCGCTGCGGTGCAAATGGGCCTGATCTACGTTAATCCCGAAGGTCCCAATGGTGAACCTGATCCGCTCAAATCCGCCTATGATATCCGTGATACATTTGGCCGGATGGCGATGAATGACTATGAAACCGTGGCACTGGTTGCGGGCGGGCATACATTTGGCAAGGCGCATGGCGCGGGCGAGCCTGACAAATATGTGGGCCCCGAGCCTGAAGGTGCGCCGATTGAGGCGCAGGGTCAGGGGTGGCTCAATTCGATGGGCAGCGGCAATGGCGGTGATACGATCACCAGTGGTATCGAGGGCGCATGGACCAATAACCCGACGCAGTGGGACCATGGCTATTTTGAAAACCTGTTCGGCTATGAATGGGAACTGACAAAAAGCCCAGCTGGCGCAAACCAGTGGAAGCCTGTGGGTGACACGGGCGATGGCGCCGTGCCGGATGCGCATGATCCGGACAAGCGCAATGCGCCGATGATGACCACGGCGGATCTCGCGCTGCGCATGGACCCGGAATATGAGAAAATCTCGCGTCATTTCCTGGAAAACCCGGACGAGTTCCGCACCGCGTATCAGGAGGCCTGGTACAAGCTGACTCACCGCGATATGGGGCCGGTCACCCGCTGCCTGGGCGATGAAGTGCCCGAGGCACGCATCTGGCAGGACCCGGTACCCGATGTGGATCACGAGCTGATCGACCATGCCGATATCGCGGAGCTGAAGGCGAAGCTGCTCGATTGCGGCCTGTCTGTATCACGGCTCGCCAGCACGGCATGGGCATCGGCGGCGACATTCCGCGGCTCTGACAAGCGCGGCGGTGCCAATGGCGCACGCATCCGTCTTGCCCCGCAAAAGGATTGGGAAGCGCATGAGCCGGCTGAACTGGCGGGTGCGCTTGCGAAACTCGAAGCCGTGCAGGTCGCATTTAATGATGCACAATCAGGCGGCAAGAAAATCTCTCTGGCCGATGTCATCGTGCTGGGTGGCTGCGCAGCGGTGGAAAAAGCGGCGAAAGATGCGGGCTATGACGTGACTGTTCCGTTCGCACCGGGCCGCACTGATGCGAGTGATGAACAGACCGACGTAGAATCCTTTGACGTGCTCGAACCCAAAGCGGATGGTTTCCGCAACTATATGCGGGCAGGCGGTGATGGCCTTGGCCGTTCGGCAGAAGAACTGCTGGTCGACAAGGCGCAGCTGTTGACGCTGACTGCGCCTGAAATGACCGTGCTTGTTGGCGGCATGCGCGCACTGGGCACCAATCATGGCGGCAGCGACCTTGGCATGTTCACCGATCGTCCCGGCGTGCTCAGCAACGATTTCTTTGTAAATCTGCTGCAAACCAGCATGAGCATGAAATGGACGGCGCAGGATGACGGCACATTTACCGCACATGACCGCAAGGATGGCGCGCAAAAACACAGCGCGAGCCGTGTTGACCTGATTTTCGGGTCGAATTCACAGCTCAGGGCGCTGGCCGAAGCCTATGCCGAAGCAGATGCCGAAGAAGCATTTGTGCATGCTTTCGTGGCGGCGTGGGGCAAGGTGATGAATCTGGACCGTTTCGACCTGGCTTAGTCGCATTCACCCCCTCATGCGACACGAAGCCCGGCCTGTACAAGTTACAGGCCGGGCTTCTTTATGTGTTCAACCTGCCCAAAAGGTCAGGACGAATAATACATATCGAATTCCACCGGTGACGGTGTTGTTTCCAGGCGGCTGACTTCTTCCCATTTCAGTTCGAGATAGGCGTCAATCTGATCCTTGGTGAATACATCGCCTTTCAGCAGGAACTCGTGGTCGGCCTCCAGCGCCTCCAGTGCCTCGCGAAGTGAGCCGCATACCGTGGGTACTTCAGCGAGCTCTGCGGGTGGCAGGTCATAGAGATTCTTGTCCATGGCATCGCCTGGATGAATCTTGTTCTGGATACCGTCCAGACCCGCCATCAGCAGTGCCGCACAGGAAAGATATGGGTTGGCCAGCGCATCGGGGAAACGGAATTCGACGCGTTTCGCCTTGTCACCGCTGCCATAGGGGATGCGGCAGGAAGCGGAGCGGTTGCGGCTCGAATAGGCGAGCAGTACCGGCGCTTCAAAGCCCGGAACCAGGCGTTTGTAGCTGTTGGTCGCGGGGTTGGTGAACGCGTTGCACGCCTTGGCATGCTTGATGACACCGCCAATATAATGCAGCGCCATGTCAGACAGGCCTGCATACCCATTGCCCGCAAAGAGTGGTTTTTTGCCGTCCCAGATCGACATATGCGTGTGCATGCCGGAGCCATTATCATCCTTGATCGGCTTGGGCATGAACGTCGCGGTCTTGCCGTAAGCATGGGCGACCTGCTGCACGACATATTTGTAAATCTGGATGCGGTCGGCGGTTTCGACAAGCGTGCCGAATGTGAGACCCAGCTCGTGCTGCGCGGCGGCAACTTCGTGATGGTGCTTGTCCATCGGCAGGCCCATTTCCATCATGGTGGCAACCATTTCACCGCGAATGTCCATGGCGCTGTCCACCGGCGCGACCGGGAAATAGCCGCCCTTGGCACGCGGGCGGTGGCCCATATTGCCAGTCGGATATTCAGTGCCGGTGTTGGTTGGCAGCTCTATATCATCAAGCTGGAATCCGGACCCTGCATAGCCATCTTCGATACGAACATCGTCGAACATGAAGAATTCAGGCTCTGGCCCGACATAGACCGTGTCGCCAATGCCGGTGGATTTGAGATATGCCTCGGCGCGTTTTGCAGTGGAACGCGGGTCTCGCGCATAAAGCTGCCCGGTGCCAGGCTCGACAATGTCGCAGAACAGGATAAGCATTGGCGTGGCGGAAAACGGATCCATATAGGCCGCGTCCAGGTCCGGGCGCAGGATCATGTCGGACTCGTTGATCGCTTTCCACCCTGCGATGGACGAGCCGTCGAACATCAGGCCGTCTTCCAGCGCGTCCTCGTCAATCACACTCGCGCACATGGACAGGTGCTGCCACTTGCCGCGTGGATCGGTGAAGCGGACATCGACCCATTCAATGTCATTTTCCTTGATCAAGTCTATTATATCTGCTGGCGATTTGCGCATGTTAGCCCTTTCTGTGCAGTGCCTTTTTTGTCGGCATACCTGTTGGTTGAGAGTTGGAAATTTAGATTGCGTCGGAATCGCGCTCACCGGTGCGGATGCGCATGGCGGCTTCGATCGGAATCACGAAAATCTTGCCATCACCGATACGGCCGGTTTGTGCAGCGCCCGCTATCGCCTCGACAACGCGGTCGGAAAGCTCGTCATCGACCACAACTTCAAGCTTCACTTTGGGCAGGAAGTCGACGATATATTCCGCGCCGCGGTATAGTTCGGTATGGCCTTTCTGCCGCCCGAAACCCTTGGCCTCGGTTACCGTGATGCCGGAGACGCCGACTTCGTGCAGCGCCTCTTTCACCTCGTCGAGCTTGAATGGCTTGATAATGGCTTCGATCTTTTTCATCTGATGGTCTCGTTTCCCTCTGTGGTGCCTGTACGGTCAGCCGAAATCTCGCAAAAAACCCGCGCGCGCACGAAGCGCCCGCATCTGTTGCATCATTGCCTTTCAAATAGCATGCCAAATGCGCAATGGGCGGAAATGCAGGGATGCAGGTTTTAATGCATGTCCATTATGCGCGTATAATAGGCAGTGATGGCCCGAGCTTGCCTATTATTTAGGCAGTGGCATGCATCACTCTACAGCTAATGTTTCACTATGCTCTGCGCCGTAATGGGCGCGGTCAATCACATAGGCGCGCACTGCCTCGCTTTCGCTGGCCGACAGCACGGGGGCGAAGCCGATCATGCCGTTGTCTTTCAGCAGCCCTTCCAGCACGACCTTATTCCATGCAGCCGGGCCGGCAAGCGTGCCAGAGCGGCGCAGGTCGGGAAGCACGCCGCCACCCACCGCGCCGCCGCCATGGCAGACCGAGCAATATCGCATGTAAAGCTGCCGCCCCTGCGCAACCTGTGCGTCTCCGCCGATCCGTTCGGGTGGATTCCATGCCACAGGCTTAGTTTCGGGCAGAGCGGGCAATTGGGCATTCCCGCCCAGTTTCATGACAATCAGGCGCGGAATGCTGGGAATGGCATTGGCCGCGCCGCCGCCTTCGCCGATGACCAATGGAAATGTGCCGCCCTTGCTGGTCAGGAAAGCGATATATTGTTCGCCATCCACCATATAGGTGGAAGTTCCGCCGAGTACGCCCGATTGCACGTTATAGGACCAGAGCTGTTCACCGCTATCGGCCGCATAGGCGCGCATTTGACCCAGCGATGTACCCTGGAGAACCAGATTGCCTGCGGTGGTCATGGTGCCGCCATTCCACGGCGTTTCCTGGTCAATTTTCCATGCAATCTTGCCGGTAACAGGATTAATTGCGACCAGCCGCCCGGTCGTGGCGGCTATCGCGGCCTTCACGGCTGCACGGTCATCGGGCAGGGTAAAGCCTTCGCCGCTCGCGCCGGTATTATACCCGATCGGCTTGCGCGCCCTGTCCAGATCATTCATCGGTGGCAGATACGCTGCCGCGATCTGCTGCGCCGGGATATAGACCAGACCCGTGCCTGGATTATAGCTCATCGGATGCCAGTTATGCGCGCCCAGCGCGGATGGCATGGCCAGAAATGGCTTGCCGGTGCGGTAGTAGCGCGCATCGGGATTTTCGATAGGCCGCCCGGTTTCCAGGTCATATCCTTCGGCCCAGTTTATGCCATCAATAAACGGTTCGGCGGAAACCAGCGATCCATCGGTACGGTCCAGCACAAAGAAAAATCCGTTTTTGGGCGCCTGCATCAGCACTTTGCGGCCCACGCCTTCATAGGTGAGGTCGGCCAGGATGATGGGCTGGGTCGCGGTAAAATCCCAACTGTCCGCCGGTGTTTGCTGGTAATGCCAGATATATTCACCGGTATCGGGTTTCAGCGCGATTATGGAGGATAGGAAGAGATTATCGCCTTCGCCATTGGAACGCGCGCCATGGTTCCACGGATTGCCGTTGCCGGTGCCGATATAGACCTGATCCAGCTCATGGTCATAGACAATGGCGTCCCAGACCGTCCCGCCGCCACCCGATTCAATCCAGTCGCCGCTTTCCGACCATGTCCGTTTGGCGGTGGCCAGCACATCATCACTGGCGGCGCCATCGGCTTCGCCGGCCGGGTTCGGAACCGTGTAAAACCGCCATTTGAGTGTACCGTCATTCGCATCATAGGCACTGACATAACCGCGCACGCCAAATTCGGCGCCGCCATTGCCGATCAGCACCATGTTTTTGACTACACGGGGCGCCCCCGTGATGGTATAATTTCCATCCTTGGGCGTCGTTTCGCTCACCCATAACTGTGCACCCGTGAGCGCATCGAGCGCGATCAGCCGCCCATCCAGCGTGCCAACGTAAATCTTGCCCTTCCAGAATGCGACGCCACGATTGACAACGTCACAGCACGCCTTGGCCGCTGTCTCGCCCGGCACTTCCGGATCATAGGACCATAGTTCCTCACCGGTCTTGGCATCATAGGCGAAGACTTTTGACCAGGCGGTGGAAATGTAGATACGGCCATCGACCACGACTGGCGTGGCTTCCTGTCCGCGCGCATCGGGCAGGTCGGCATACCACGCGATACCCAGTTCACTGACATTATCGGTATTGATCTGCGTCAGCGGGCTATAGCGTTTTTCATCATAGCTGTAACCGGTGGCAGCCCAGTTTTTGCCGTCGCCAGGATTCGCAAGATAGGCAGCATCGACCGTAGTGGTTTCACTGCGTTCCTGCTGTGTCTGCTGCACTTTTTCACAGCCTGTCAGCGCGAGCACCGCTGCCATCATGCCGATTAATATGCCGCGCCCGCTGGGCATGCCCGTTTCTCCTGCGTTTCAGGGGAAAAGCTTAGACATGATACAGGGTAAAGGTCCAGCCGTTATTTACCATTATCCACCGCTATCGCTTGCCGGGTCGGCAACGCTCAATAGGGCGGATTATGAAGGCCTTTGGGGCTTTCGGTAAATATCTCACAGCCGGTTTCGGTAATGCCGATACTATGTTCAAACTGCGCAGACAGCGAGCGGTCACGCGTAACCGCAGTCCAGCCATCATCCAGCAGCTTGACGCCAGGCTTGCCTATATTGATCATCGGCTCGATCGTAAAGAACATGCCGGGTTTCAGCTCGGGGCCCGTGCCGGGGCGGCCGACATGCACGACTTCGGGGGCGTCGTGGAACAGGCGGCCCAGGCCATGCCCGCAAAAATCGCGCACGACACCATAACGGTGTTTTTCGGCATGAGTCTGGATCGCATGGCTGATATCGCCCAGATAATTGCCGGGTTTCGCCTGTTCGATGCCGAGCATCAGGCATTCATAGGTCACATCGACCAGCCGCCGCGCCTTGATCGGCACATCACCGACCAGGAACATGCGCGAGGTATCACCGTGCCAGCCATCAATAATGACAGTCACATCAATATTGGCAATATCGCCTTTTTTCAGTTTCTTGTCAGACGGTATGCCATGGCAGACAACGTGATTAAGCGAGATGCAGCAGCTATGTGTGAAGCCGCGATAGCCAAGAGTCGCCGGCACGCCGCCTTCGCGCAGCATATGATCGCGCACCATGTCATCCAGCTCGCCCGTGGTCACGCCGGGCACGACATGCGGGACCAGCGCGTCGAGCACTTCTGCGGCCAGACGGCCTGCCTTGCGCATGCCCGCAAAACCCTCCGGCCCATGCAGCTTGATGGTCCCATCGCGGGTGACGTCGGTGTCTGTATCTACAATCTGATATTCATTCATGGAATGTCATATAGGGAAAAAAGTCAGGCTTTGCGAGAGGCAATATTGGGTCTATGCTCGCGCTCATGACCACATCCGAAACAGCCGATCCACAGGACAAAAGCCGTATCTATACCGCCGCATTGATTGTGATTGGCGATGAAATCCTGTCAGGCCGGACGCAGGACAAGAATATCGCGCAGATCGCGACCTGGCTGAATGTACAGGGCATCCGTCTGGCCGAAGTGCGGGTGGTGGCAGACGTGCTGGAATCGATCGCCGAGGCGGTGAACATATTGCGAGAGCGCAATGATTATCTGTTTACCACAGGCGGCATTGGCCCGACCCATGATGATATCACGGTGGATGCTGTTTCTGCGGCACTGGGCGTGGATGTCGTACATCACCCCAAGGCGGTTGCGGTGCTGGAAAAATATTATGCCGACAAGGGCGGGGTGAATGAAGGCCGTCTGCGCATGGCCCGCGTACCCGAGGGAGCGGAGCTCATTGAAAACCGCATGTCGGGCGCACCGGGTATCCAGATTGAGAATATGTTCATTATGGCCGGCGTGCCGCATATCACGGCTGGGATGCTGGATGCACTGACGGGCAAGCTGAAGGGTGGCGCTCCGCTATTGTCCTCTACAGTTGGCTGCTGGATTCCCGAAAGCGAAGTGGCGGGCCTGCTGCGCCAGACCGAAAAGGCATTCGAGACATGCCAGATTGGCAGCTACCCGTTCTTCCGTGAGGGCAGGGTGGGTGCCAATTTTGTGGTTCGTTCGACTTCGCATAATGATATGGAGGCGTGCATGGCCGCGCTGGTTCAGGGGCTGAATGACGAAGGATACGAGACTTTCCCGGGCGGGATTTAATCCTCGTCCGCAATTCTCACGCGCAGCCCGTCCAGCTTGTCTTCGACGGTAATCTGGCAGCTCAGCCGAGACCGTTCATTGCGATGATCGCTGCTGTCAAGCAGGTCATTTTCATCTTCGTCCATGGGTGTCAGCCTGTCATTGAAATCCGGGTCCACATGGACATGGCATGTGGCGCAGGAACAGCAGCCACCGCACAGCGCGAGCAGCTCGTCAAAGCCATTGTCGCGGATGACTTCCATCACGCTCAGGCCGTTTTCGGCTTCAACAGTCTTTTCGGTTCCGTCACGGCTGACGACGATAATATTGGGCATGGTTGGGCCTTTGTTCGAATAAAGTTTCAATTGCGTACTTGCCGCTGCTATGACTTTTTGCGCGGCAAATGGCAAGAGTGTCTTGTGCCGGGAAAGGGAGAGTAATGGGTCTCAGCAAACAACAGATAATCGATGGTCTGACCGAAGTCTCCAAAAACGAACCCTTGCTGGCCGAAGCGATTGAACGCACCGGCTATCCCGAACCACGTCTCCGAGAGCGGGGATACCAGACATTGCTGCGCACCATCGTGGGGCAACAGGTGAGCGTGGCGGCGGCATCATCGGTGTGGAACAAGCTGGAGGCGCATCTGGGGGAGGGTTGCCCGGCCGAAGCCGTGCTGAAGTCCGATTTTGACGCATTGCGCGCCTGCGGCCTGTCGCGCCAGAAACAGGGCTATGCCCGGTCGCTCGCCGAACTGATTATCAGTGGCGGCCTACCACTCGACAGCCTCCCCGACGATGATGAAGAAGCGATAGGCTATCTTACGAAAGTAAAGGGCATTGGCCGCTGGTCGGCGGAAATCTACCTGTTATTCGCCGAAGGTCGCCCCGATATCTGGCCCGCAGGCGACCTCGCCGTGCAGGCGGGTATTGGCAAAATCCTGAACCTGCCCGAACGCCCGAGCGAAAAGGAAGCCCGCGCGCTAGCCCAGCCGTGGTCCCCGCACCGCGGTGCGGTCGCGATATTCACCTGGCACAGCTATAACAACCCGGCGCTTTAATCCGCCATTTGGATAGTTTTCAGTTCAGGATTCAAGCTCTCCACTTCCCGCAGATAGGTTTTCGGTTTTTTGAAATACTTGCTTTTTGGATTGGTTTTCAGGCCCAATAACCGCGCAACCTCGCCGACAAAATGGACGCAGTTGCTTTTGTTCAGGCTATAGCTTTTCTGTTTCTTGTTCCGCCATTCCTCTACTTTGGTGATCACGCTGGCATATTGTGCGTCAGTCAGTTCGATGGAGAAATGCCGGTTACTGTCCGCAACATATTTGGGTTTGGAAGTCTCGATCTTGCCCTTGACGCGGCCCCATAAAATGGCGGGTGAAACATTGACCGCGGTAAAACCGTAATTGGTGTCGACGACCTCACCCGTGCTGCCGACGGTACCTTTCAGCACGATAAAGGCGTGCGGAAAGTGGCTGCCGAAATCATGGCTGTAAAATGTGATGGTGACAGCCGCATGAGCGGTTTGTGCAAAAAGCAGGAAAGGTAAAATCAAAGCTGCGTAAATCCAGGTGCGCATATTATTCCTTGTTTTCCAGTTGCCCGGCCAGCCAGCGGGCGGCTTCAGTAGGGCTTTTCTTGTCATCTTCACGGTCGACCATGTAATTGGCTTCGCGCATTTTTTCCACCGAAATCGCATGTAATAATGGCTGAATGGCGGCGATGAATTTTGCATCGTTTGCATATTTGGGGGAGACCATGAGCAACGCGTCATACGCGGGTACGGCTCCTTTGGGGTCATCCAGCACCACGAAATTATTGGCCGCGATACGCCCGTCGCTGGAAAAAGCGGAAATGACATCGGCCTGCCTGCTGGACAATGCCTTGTACATAAATGTCGGCTCAAACGCGCGTTCACCCTTGAAGCGGAGAGGATAGGCGTCTTTCACCATCTGCCATTCGGGGCGTTCGAGAAATTCGAGGTCGGTGCCAAACACGAAATCGGGAGAGACGCGGGCCAGATCATCCATGGTTTTCAGGGCAAGGTGCCGTGCATCATCCGGGCGCACCGCGAAAGCATAGGTGTTTTCAAAACCAAGAGGCCCGGCAACATTCACGCCATAGGTTTCGCGCGACCAGCTGGTTATTGTTTCGATCATTTCTGGCCGCGCCACGCTGTCGGTGCGGTTCATTTCATTGGTCCAGATCGTGCCGGCATAATCAATTGAGATATTGACATCATCATTGGTCACCGCCTGGAACATGACTGCGCTGCCCAAACCTTCGCGGTAGCGCACATCATAGCCTGCCTGTTCGAGCCGCTGCCCGATCAGCTGCGCCAGTATATATTGCTCATTAAACCGCTTGGCCCCGATGATGATGGTGTCTTCATCGGCGCTAGTGGTGGGAATAAGCGCGAAGGCGAGTCCGGCAGCAAGGAGTGCCGCTGCGATCCAGCCGCGCCGCTTGCGCCGCGTGGCGATCGCATTTTCGATGGTGCCGAGCAGCATGTCGACGATTATCGCCAGTGCAGCTGATGTCAGGCATCCTGCGAGCACCAGCGACCAGTTCTGTGTCTGCAGCCCGGCAAAGATAAGGTCGCCCAGGCTCGGCTGGCCTACGGTGGTGGACAGCGTGGCCGCGCCGATGGTCCATACCGCCGCCGTGCGGATGCCCGCCATGATGGTGGGCGCGGCGAGGGGCGCTTCGACCAGCCGGAGTTTCTGCGCCTTTGTCATGCCAACGCCATCCGCCGCCTCGACAATAGCGGGATCAACGCCATTCAGACCGGTCACGGCATTGCGCAATATCGGCAGCAGGGCATAAAGCGTCAGTGCAAGCAGGGAAGGCAGGAAACCCAGCGGTTGTATCAGGTCGCCAAACAGCGCGGTAAGCGCGAGCAGCAGCGGGTAAAACAGGGCGAGCAGGGCCAGCGCGGGTATAGTCTGGACAAGGCTGGCAAAACCGAGCGCGATATTCGCGACATGCCGGTTGCGCGAAGCCCAGACCGCCAGGGGCAATGCGATCAGCAGCGCCAGCGCGAGTGCGGCAAAGCTGAGTTGCAGATGCTGTGCCAGCAATTCTGGCACACGCTGAAATGCGGGAGCAATAGTATTCAGCCATTCGCGCATCAGCCGCCAGCCTTTCTGGCGAGCAGCCGTTCAGCCTGCCCGCGCGGTACGGCGACCAGGCTTTCGGCTTCTTCGCCGCATCCGCCCGCGAGCAATTGTGCGGGGGCAGCATCGGCGGCAATGCTGCCATTTGCCATCACCCATATACGGTCTGCAATAAGCAAAGCCTCGGCCATATCATGCGTCACCATGATCGTGGTAAGGCCGAGCCGGTCATGTAACGCGCGATAGCTCTCCGCAAGATTTTCACGGGTAATCGGGTCCAGCGCGCCAAAAGGCTCGTCCATCAGCATCAATCCCGGCTTGGTCGATAATGCGCGGGCCACGCCGACACGCTGTTGCTGTCCGCCTGAAAGCTGGTCGGGCATACGCGCGGCCATATCGGCAGGCAGATCGACCAGTTCAAGCAATTCGGCTATTTCACCGGCAGGCAGGACAGGGCGGCTGCCAATCCGTGAGCCGATGGCGATATTATGCGCTATATCCATATGCGGAAACAGGCCGATATTCTGGAACACATAGCCAATCGAACGACGCAGCTCATGCACTTCGCGCGTTGTCACATCCTCACCATCAATCTCGACCTGGCCTGATGTGGGTTCGATCAGGCGATTGACCATTTTGAGCAGTGTGGATTTGCCTGATCCAGAGGCGCCGACCAGCGCGATAAATTCACCTGGTTCGATATGCTGGCTGATAGTATCGACCGCGACAACATCACCATAATGGCGCGAAAGGTTTATAAATTCGAGCGAAGGTCCGCGTTTTTGGGAAGGTGTGTCCGGCATGTGGACGGCACTATAACCATTGTCGCGTGCAGCTGGCTAGCCTATAGATATTTGCATTGATGTAAGTATCCCTGTTTCCGGTCATCCTGAGTTTGTCGAAGGGTGTCGCCACAAGGCTTCGACAGGCTCAGCCTGAGCGGGATTGGGTGTTGTTATGCGAGAAGAATCATGAACCAAAAAACCATTTTTATCACCGGCGGCGCATCGGGACTGGGCCGCGAAGTGGCGCGTTTTTTTGCGGACAAGGGCTGGTTTGTCGGAATTGCCGATATCAATGCACCGGGCATAGCGGAAACGGCGGCCATGCTGCCGGATGGCATGAGCTCGCAGCATCTGCTGGATGTGACGGACCGTGACCAGTGGGCGCGCGCCGTGGAGGAATTTGGCGAAGCCACGGGAGGGCGTATGGATGTTATGTTCAACAACGCCGGTATTGGCAGTGGCGGCCTGATCCAGGATATGGAGCCGGCAGAAATCGACAGGATGATCGCAGTCAATTTCACAGGCGTGGTGAACGGTGCGCAGGCCTGTTTCAAAATATTGGAAGCAACGCCCGGGTCATGCCTTCTCAACACCGCATCAGCTGCGGGCATATACGGTTCTGCTGGGCTGAGCGTTTATAGCGGGACGAAATTCGCGGTACGGGGCATGACCGAGGCATGGGATATTGAATGGGAGCCATTTGATATCAGGGTGCGTTCGCTGATGCCCGGTTTTATTGACACCAATATCCTGAGCGCGGTGCCGAATGGCAGTAACCAGACAGGCAGGGAAAAACTGGAATCGGTGGGCATTGAAGTCAGTCCGGTCGAGATTATCGGTCAGGCGGCATGGGATGCGGTGCATGGCAAAAAACTGCACACGACGGTCAACAAGACCGCGAAACAGCTAGCTTTCATGGCGCGCTGGTTTCCTGGTTTGCTGCGCAAACGCGCCGCAGGACTGGCGAGTGGCCTCGAGGATGTGGTGGAAAGCGGAAGTTAGCTGCCATGGCAAGCTAGCGTGTCAGCGTCTGTCATTCCAGCGAAAGCTGGAATCCAGATAACGATGCGGGCAGGCTGCAAGTGTTGTAGATGGCCGGGGCGTATCAATGAAACGGCCCGTTAAAACCGAGTATTATTGCCATTCGATAAGGCATATGGATTCCAGCCTTCGCTGGAATGACGTAAAGTTAGTGTAGAAGTCTAGGTCCTAGAGCAGTTTTTCAATCTGTCGTGCCAGATCGATATCACGCTGTGACAGGCCATCGGCATCATGGGTGGTCAGCAATATTTCGACCCGGTTATAGACGTTTGACCATTCGGGATGATGATCGGCTTTTTCCGCGAGCAGCGCGACCGAGGACATAAAGCCGAAAGCGCTGACAAAATTGTCAAATTCAAATGTGCGGGTAATGCCGTCACGGTTCGGCTCATGCGCCCAGCCGGACAGTTCGGCAAGCGCCGCTTTGCGTGCTGCATCGTCAAGTTTTGTGACCATTAAATTTCTCCGCCATGCTGTCTTGTCTTGTCGCACCGACATGTTTCGGCCTATGCGTCACAGACATGGGGAATTTGTCTTCACTTGCCAAGGGCGAAAGCGGCGAGGGCGCACATATTGCGGCCGAAAATCTTGCCTGTGTGCGCGGTGAAAAGCTGCTTTTTCGCGCCCTGAACTTTGCCTGTGAGGCGGGAAGCGGGCTGCACGTGACCGGAGCAAATGGCACGGGTAAATCCAGCCTGATGCGGCTTCTGGCCGGTCTGCTCAGGCCCTATGCGGGGGCTGTGCACATGACCGGGTCATTGGCGCTCAGCGATGAGCGTCTGGCGCTCGACACGCACTGGACATTGGAAAATGCGCTGGGTTTCTGGGCGCAGGTTGATGGCGCGGATAAAGCGAAAATTACAGCTGCGCTGGAAGCCGTTGACATGCCGGACCTCGCTGACGTGCCTGTGCGTTACTTCTCGACCGGCCAGCGCAAGCGTGCGGCACTGGCGCGGGTGCTGGTGAGCGGCGCGGATATCTGGCTATTGGATGAGCCTGCCAATGGGCTCGATGCGGCTTCGGTGGAGCGGCTGGGCGCGCTCATGCAGGCGCATCTGGATGGCGGCGGCATCATAATCGCCGCGTCGCACCAGCCATTGCCACTGGCTCATCCGATCCAGCTTCCGCTTGAGGATTTTCAGCCATGATGAAGCTGTTTGGCATACTGGTCTGGCGTGATCTGTCGCATGCATACGGTTTTGGCGGTCGCGGCGGGACGCGGCGCGGCGGCTTTATCCTGCCGGTGATATTTTTTCTGGCGGTGGCGACTATCTATCCCTTTGCCGTGGGATCGGATGCGCAGCTTCTGGCGCGTACGGGCAGCGGTGTGATCTGGGTTGCGGCGCTGCTGGCGGCCATTCTCCCACTAGACCGGCTGGTGCAGCCAGACGTGGAGCACGGGTTTTTCGACCAATGGGCGGTGCGCGGTTTTTCCGAAGAATGGATTATGCTCGCCAAGATAGTGGCGCACTGGTTCTCTTTCGGCCCACCGCTTATGCTCGCAACTATCATCGCTGCGGGTCTGCTTGGGCTGGATGCAGCGCAGTTGCGCACTGTGGAAACGGGACTGGCGCTTGGTACGCCGGGTCTTGCGGCTTTGGGCGTGATGATCGCGGCGCTGACAGCGGGGCTGAAGGGCGGCTCGGCGCTCGGCGGACTGATGCTGCTGCCGCTCGCGGTGCCGATGCTGATTTTCGGCGCGGGCAGTGTGCTTCCGGGCGGCGAAAACGGCTTGCTTTTACTGGCGGCGGCGTCACTGGTGCTGGTGGCAATCGCGCCATTTGCGGCGGGCGCGGCGATACGTGCATTGCGGGAATGATATGACAGATACAATTTACGACCTGCTGATTATTGGCGGCGGCATTAACGGTGCGGCGATTGCACGCGATGCGGCGGGGCGCGGGCTTTCCGTGCTATTGTGCGAGAAGAATGATCTGGCAGGGGAAACCAGCTCGGCCAGCAGCAAGCTGGTGCATGGCGGGCTTCGCTATCTGGAGCATATGGAATTCCGGCTGGTACGTGAAGCGCTACAGGAGCGGGAGATATTGCTCAAATCCGCGCCGCATATCATCTGGCCGCTGCGCATCGTGCTGCCGCATGACAAGGGGTTGCGGCCAGCATGGCTGCTCAGGCTTGGACTGTTTATCTATGACCATCTGGGGACGCGCAAAATTCTGCCGGGCACAAAAACGGTCAAGCTGTCCAGAGCGCCCCATGCCGGGATATTGCAGGACCGGCTCACCAAAGGCTTTGAGTTTTCCGACTGCTGGGCCGATGATGCGCGGCTGGTGGTGCTCAACGCGCTGGATGCATATGAAAAAGGTGCGCAGATCCGCACCCGGACCGAATGCACCGCGCTGCACCGTGAGGACGGACTTTGGACAGCAACACTGGCACAGCAAGGCGGGACAGCACAAACCGTCCGCGCCCGCATTGCCGTCAATGCGGCGGGCATGTTGGTGGACAATATACTCGACCGTGCACTTCCGGGCGACGGGCGACAGAATTTGCGTCTGGTCAAAGGCAGTCATATCGTCACGCGCAAACTGTATGAGGGCGATCATCTCTACATGTTCCAGAATGCGGACGAACGCATTGTGTTCGCCATTCCCTATGAGAATGATTTTACGCTGATCGGCACAACCGACGCACCCTACAAACTGTCGGATGGGGAAGTTAAAATCTCCGAAGCAGAAACCGACTATCTGTGCGATGTGGCAAGTGAATATTTCAAAACGCCTGTTACGCGGGGTGACATCGTATGGACCTATGCCGGGGTGCGGCCGCTTTATGATGACAAGAGTGACAATGCCTCGACCGTGACGCGCGATTATGTGTTTGACCTCAATACGCGTGACAGCGAAACCGATGGCGAGGGTGCACCATTGCTTTCCATTTTCGGCGGCAAGATCACGACCTGTCGCCGCCTTGCCGAACATGCGATGCAGAAACTGGGCGTGTATCTGGATGATGGCGGCGAAGCGTGGACAGCAGAGGCGCATTTGCCTGGTGGGCATATTCCTGATGCGGATTTTGATACGTTTTTCGCGGAGATACGGGCAGCTTATTCATGGTTGGACCCTTTGCATCTAGAGCGTATGGCGCATTGTTATGGCACGCGGCTGCATGCGGTGATTGACGATTGCACATCGGTGGATCAGCTGGGGCAATATTTTGGCGCGGGCCTGTATGAGGCGGAAGCACGCTACCTGATGACCCATGAATGGGCGCGTGGCAGCGAAGACATATTGTGGCGGCGCACCAAATGCGGACTGCATATGGATGATGAGGAAATAACGGCATTTGCGTATTGGATGGCGGAGGCAGAAAGCTGAACTTCGCTCCGTCCAAAGAGATGATAGCTTGCCGCAGCAATGTACCGCGCCTATCTTGATGCCATGAATATGATATCAAATACACTGGAGCTGATCGGGAACACCCCGCTCGTGCGTTTGAAAGGGCCGAGTGAGGAAACCGGCTGCGACATTTACGGCAAGTGCGAATATGTCAACCCGGGCGCTTCGGTCAAGGACCGCGCCGCACTGTATATCGTGCGCGATGCGGAAGCGCGCGGCCTGCTCAAACCCGGCGGGACAATTGTTGAAGGTACGGCGGGCAATACAGGTATTGGCCTGGCGCTGGTGGCGAATGCTTTGGGATATAAAACAGTTATTGTGATGCCGGAAACCCAGTCTAAAGAGAAAATGGACACGCTCCGCGCCTTGGGTGCGGAATTGGTGTTGGTTCCTGCCGCGCCTTATGCCAATCCAGGGCATTTCGTGCACACATCACGCCGCCTTGCCGAGGAAACGGAAGGTGCGGTCTGGGCCAACCAGTTTGACAATACCGCCAATCGCAAGGCGCATATCGAAACGACAGCGCAGGAAATCTGGACGCAGATGGACGGTAAGGTCGACGGTTTTACTTGCGCAGCGGGCACGGGCGGCACGATTGCGGGTGTTGGGCTGGGGTTGAAGGAAAAGAACGAAAAAGTCACGATAGCGCTGACCGATCCGCACGGCGCGGCCCTGTACGAATATTTTGCCAATGGTGAGCTGAAATCCGAAGGTTCCTCTGTCGCTGAAGGCATAGGGCAGGGGCGTATTACTGCAAACCTGGAAGGTGCGCCGATAGACACGCAGTTCCGCATCAGTGATGAGGAAGGCCTGGAATGGGTTCGCCGCCTTTTGGCAGAGGAAGGTTTGTGTCTGGGCCTGTCATCGGGTATAAATGTGGCAGGCGCTGTGGCGCTGGCGAAGCAGCTGGGTCCCGGAAAGCGCATTGCAACCATATTGTGCGATACGGGATTTCGTTACCTGTCGACACTATATAGTGCGGACTGGCTCAGGTCGAAAAAACTGCCCGTACCGCCATGGCTCTAAATATCGCTAAGGATTGATATGGCTATTAATATACAAGGTGACAGCGAACCTAAGGGACAGGCCATGCACCGTTTGCGCATCGGTATAGCCGGGCTTGTGATTGTAACTGTGCTGACAGGTGGTGCATCCATGCTGGTGCATCGGGCCGGTAATGAAGAGCCGGTTGAAACCGCGATCAGTGATGGCGGAACAGCGACAGAACCAAACCCGGTTGAGCAGGCTGATGGCAATACCGAACCGCTTGCTGAATTGGGGGTAGTGCCTGACCTGCCCGCTAGTGAAGAAGAGCAGGAAGCTTCCAAGGAAGAGGCCGCACCAAGTGGCCAATTGGTTCCCGACCTCAAACCAAAATCGGACATAGCCAATGATCCGCAATAATGGGTGACTGACACTCTGATGCGTGTAAAGGCAATCTGGATATTGGCTATATTGGCGGGCGCTGCATTGCTGGCCGGGCTTTACAGCCATATGTCTGTGCGCGGCGCATCTGCCACCAATGGCGCTCCCAAATCCAGCCTCATGTTGATGACCAGCTTGCCACTGATATGGGGCGAGGTGCAGACTATGGAAGAAATGTTGTCGGGCGATACCGCGCAGCATCCTTTCTATGCCCAGCTATCCGAAGATTATACCGTAACGCCCACCGACAGCCTGGTTGAGGGGGGGTATCAATTGGCGGCGTCCAACCCTGATGTGTTGTTGCTGGCGCAGCCGCGTCCGTTGACGCCCGAAGAGCTGGTGGCAGTTGATAACTGGGTGCGTTCCGGGGGCAGGGCGCTGATTTTCGCAGATCCGATGCTGCGCATGGAAAGCCGGTATCCGATTGGTGACAAGCGCCGTCCACAAGCTGTTTCGCTCATGGCTCCACTGTTTGCGCGTTGGGGCCTTGATTTCACATTTGACGACGTGGAAGGCGCTGGCCTGCGCACCCTCGAAGCCGGACCGCATAAGATTCTTGCAGCCGATATCGGCGGCTATATCCGCCGCACCGGACAGGATGTGGCGATTGCCGATTGCCAGATTGGCTCTCTTACGGTGATGGCGCGCTGCAATATCGGCAAGGGCAGGGCCATTCTGATCGCGGATGCCGACCTGCTTGATAGCGAGCTTATGGCCCGGTCTGACAATGGTGCGTTTGTCGCGCAGCTGCTGCAGGAAGTGCAGATGGGCAGAGATACGCATGAATAGCATTATTCATTGCGGCCAGACCGCCCTTCACATGATGTGAATTTTAATGCCGGCCATTTTCGGAATTCCCATGATTCGCCTGTTTCCCTATAAAATGGTCACAAGGGTTGCTTGCAAGCGCCTGAATCATATCGAACATTATGTGAACGTGCGAAAGGAGGTGTAAAACAGTCTAAATAGGAAAAATAAATATTATTATAAAACAGTATGTTAAAAATTCAGAACGTAATTTCACAGGTTTTCCCCTTTTATCCCGCACTATAACTTGATACCCCTGACTCAAATAAGGGGTGAATATTTCCGCATGCCAGACAGGCGTGCCGGTGGCGTGTTTCTTGCGCTTTTCCGGTCGGGGACGTTCGCCTGTATTCGGGGTGGATCTGGCAAGTGCAGCAAAGGAAGCATAATTATACGGGCACGAATTTCTCCGTACGCGGGGAAAAAGACCGTTTTGTGCTGCCTGCAAGCTTTCGCAAGATTGTCACCGAAAGCAGCGGCGGTCGTTATCTTTTCCTTTCCCAGCATCCCAATAAGCCCTGCCTGACCGCATTTGGCGAAAGCTATATCGGTTTTATGGAAGCGGAAATCGACAAGGCCGAGGCACGCGCCATTGCGCAGGGTCATGATTTTGACCGCGATGCCGCTGAAATCAACATGGGTTCGATGATCGAGGAAGTAAGTTTTGACGCCAGCGGCCGTTTCACCTTTCCGCCGCTGCTACGCAAGCTTGCCAATATTGACGAAACGGCTGTTTTCCTCGGCAGCATGAAAACCATCACCATCTGGAATCCCGAAATCTTCCTGCAGCAGGATGAGAAAACCTATGCGGGACCGATGATGAATGTGCGCGAATTCCTCGCTAGCCAGTCCTCTGGCGGGAAGAGGAAAAAATGACGTACACGCCCAAAACAGATGCCCCGCATATTCCCGTATTGCTTGAAGAAGTGCTTGATGCTCTCGCCATCACCCCTGGCGAATGTCATGTCGACGCGACTTTCGGTGCGGGCGGTTATACGCGGGCCATGCTGGACAATGGCGCATTGGTGCACGCGTTTGACCGTGACCCCGATGCGATAACGAACGGCGCGGCACTCGCCGCATCACGAGACGGCAAACTGGTGCTCCACCCGCACCGGTTTGCCTGCCTTGATACTGTGCTTGAGGAAGCGGGCGTGGAGCAGGTCGATGGCATCGTATTTGATATCGGTGTATCATCCATGCAGCTTGATCAGGCGGAGCGCGGCTTTTCTTTCCAGTCTGATGGCCCGCTCGATATGCGTATGGCGCAGGACGGCATGAGTGCGGCGGATTTCGTGAATGAAGCCGATGAAAGTGAAATTGCCGACATTATCTATCTTTATGGTGAAGAGCGTAAATCACGGCGCGTGGCCAGGGCCATTGTTGCTGCGCGTCCGCTTAGCCGTACAGCTGAGCTTGCAAATGTAGTGCGCAAGGCCTTGGGGCATCGCCCCGGTGCACCCAAGGATCCTGCGACGCGCACATTTCAGGCTATTCGTATCCATATCAATCAGGAACTGAACGAACTGAAGCAGGCGCTGGAGGCGGCGGAGCGTATGCTGCGGCCGGGCGGCCGGTTGGTTGTGGTGAGTTTTCACAGTCTTGAAGACCGTATCGTCAAACGCTTCCTGCGCATGCGCAGCGGCTCTACCGGCAATCAGTCGCGGCATATGCCGGTTGTGGCGGATACTGGCCCTGCAGCGACATTTAACAAACCTTCCAAGGCCATTCGCGCCGGCAAGGACGAATGCGCGCGCAACCCCCGTGCGCGTTCCGCAACCTTGCGTTGGGCAGTGCGCAGTGACGCTGCGCCGTGGGATGGGCAGCCAAGTGGCAATGAAAGGATGGCAGCATGATACTTGCAGTGAAACGCCTGAAAAACCTTGGCTGGATCGCGCTGGTCGCCATTGTGCTCATTTCGCTTTACCCGCTTTCGCTCAGCGTGGGCGCGCTGCGCAGCGACCTGCGCCAGACCGAGCGTGAGATAGTGCGTGTGAAAAAGGAAATGCGCTATCTTGAAACCGAATTCGCCACTCGCGCCAGTATGCAGCAGCTCGAACAATGGAACATGCTGGATTATGGCTATGTCGCGCCCACAGCGGCGCAATATCTGGATGGCGAGCGTTCGCTCGCCAATCTGGGGCGGGGACATGAGAATATCAAAAAGCCCGTCCGGGTCGCATCGCTGACGCTTGATGGCGTCAGCCCCGCGGGCATTATCGGCTCTCCTTTCGGGGACGGTGTGGATATCGATTCTGCACCGGTTGTGGCCGATACGCCCGCCGCATCAGATACGGATGATGTGGTGGGCAGGGATCTGGCTGAGGTCATTCAGGCCGAAGCGCCAAAAGCCGAACCGCTTACCGAAGCGCAAAAGGCGGTGCAGCGGCGCGAGCAGTTCGCCGCGAAAATGGATATCAACCTGTTGACGCAAAAACCTTCTCCTCCTGAAAAGGAGACCGGTGAATGACAGCGCTGGTCGGGAGTGGCGGACGTCCCCGCCTTGCCAACATAAAACAGAAAGTTACATTGGTCGCGCAGGTGCGGCTGATTGTCGTTTTGGGCCTTTTCACCTTGGCGATAACTACGTTGCTGTTGCGGCTGTTCTATTATGGCGCATTCGAAGGGCAGGTGCAGCGCAATCTGGTTTCCACCGATGTCATTCCGGTGCGGGCCGATCTTGTGGACCGTAACGGTGTTCCGTTGGCGCGCAATATGAAAATGCGCGCGTTGCGCGTCATTCCCGAAAAAATACTGGGGGACAAGAATAAGCTGGCTGTGCAGCTGGCCGGAATTTTCCCTGATACGCCCGCTTCAACTTTTCTGAAGGCAATGAACAAGGATCGGCCCAGCTATCTGCGCCGCCGCCTTGTGCCGGAAGATGCCAATAAGGTGCATGCGCTGGGCGAAGTCGGTTTTGAATTCCCGCGTGAAGATGAACGCTTCTATCCGCAGCATGGCCTGGCCGCACATGTGCTGGGCTATGTTGATGCGGACCGACACGGGGTGATGGGTATGGAAAAGGCGTTGGAAAAACGCCTGACAGACCCCGCCAGGCTGGCGGAACCTGCCGTGCTTTCCATAGATGTGCGTGTCCAGGCGGCGCTGGAAAGCGAGCTGGGCGCAACCATGAAAAAACATTCGGCACGCGGCGCGACCGGTGTTGTGCTGGATGTGCATACGGGTGAAGTGCTTGCAATGGCCTCGCTGCCAGAATTCAACCCTAACAAGATTGATGCGAGCGCGCTGCGCCATCAGGTGAATGACGTGACCTACAGCGTGTATGAGCTTGGCTCGACATTCAAGCCACTAACCGTGGCGGCCGCGCTGGACGCCGGAACGGTGACCAATCTTGCCACACGGTATAATGCGACCGAGCCGCTCAAGGTTGGCCGTTTCCGGATCAAGGACGACCACGCGCAAGGCCGCTATCTCAATGTACCCGAAGCGCTTGTGCACAGCTCGAACATCGTGACCGCGCGCCTTGCTGATAATCTTGGCAAGGAACGGATGGAAGAAATGTTCCGCAAGCTGGATTTTGATGCCCGTCCGGAAATCGAGCTGGTGGAGGCTGGGCGCCCGCTCTGGCCGCAAAGCTGGGGCCGGGTCACAAACATGACGGTGTCCTATGGTCATGGCATCGCAGTGACGCCGATGCACCTGGCGAGCGCGTATGCGGCGCTGGTCAATGGCGGTATCTGGCGTCCTGCCACTCTGGAAAAAGTAGCCCCCGATCAGGCTGATCCGGGTCGCCGTGTGTTCAAGGCATCGACCAGCGCGCGCATGCGGCAGCTGCTGCGCATGATTGTGTCGGACGGTACGGGCCGCAAGGCAGATGCACCGGGTTTCCGCATTGGCGGCAAAACCGGTTCTGCAGAAAAGCCCAAAGGCGGCGGTTACAGCAAAAGTTCGCTGGTATCGACTTTCGCAGCGGCGTTTCCGATGGATGATCCCAAATATGTCGTCATCACCATGCTCGATGAGCCCAAAGGCATTGCCGAGACATTTGGCCAGCGTACAGCGGGTTGGACAGCCGCGCCGGTTGTAAAGCGCCTTGTACCGCGTATCGGCCCGATGCTGGGCGTGGTGCCTGATGAAAGCCGTGATGTTGATGTGTCCGAACTTACCCCGCTGCTGTGGCGGCCAAAGGTGGAAAGCTGATGAAACTGTCGAGCCTGTCATCGCTGGCCATTGGGGATGATGCGGAACGCATTGTCACCGGCTTTGCCATTGACCACAGGAAAGTTGCACCCGGTACCGTATTCGGGGCGTTTCAGGGCGCAAAATTCAACGGTGAAGATTTTATTGAGGCGGCTGTGGCGAGCGGCGCGATTGCCATTATCGCACGGCCGGAAGCCACTGTAGAAGGCGCAGTGCATATTGCTTCGGATGAACCGCGCCGTACGTTTGCAAAGTTGGCCGCGCGTTTCTTCACGCCAGTTCCGAAAGTTACGGCAGCTGTTACGGGCACGAATGGCAAGACAAGCTGCGCAGAAATGACACGGCAGCTCTGGCACATGGATGGCAACGTGGCGGCATCCATCGGCACATTGGGCATCACCACGTCCAAAGATCAGAATTACACCGGCCTGACCACGCCTGACATAGTCACTTTCCTGTCGAACATGACCGGTCTGGCACGTGAAGGTGTGACCCATGCGATATTTGAAGCGTCAAGCCACGGCCTGTCGCAATATCGCACTGAAGGCCTGCCGGTACATGCTGCCGGTTTTACAAACCTGAGCCGTGATCATCTGGATTATCATGGTGATATGGACAGTTATTTCGATGCAAAAATGCGGCTGTTTCACGAGGTGGTCGAGGATAATGGCAGTGCGGTCATCTGGACCGATGATGCCTGGTCGGACAAGGTTATCGAAATTGTAAAAAACCGCGCACTGAATCTCTTTACCGTGGGTGAAAAGGGCGATGATATCCGCCTGCTGTCACGTACGCCAACGCAGCTTGGCCAGGTTCTGATGGTTGAGCATGAAGGGCAGACACGGCGCATCACATTGCCGCTTATCGGTGCCTATCAGGCTGCCAATGCACTGACTTCGGCAGGGCTGGCACTGGCGACGGGCGGCAAGGCAGATGAGGTTTTCGACCATGTCGGCCGTTTGCAGCCGGTACGCGGGCGGCTTGAACGAGCGGTTATCTGCAAATCGGGCGCGCCTGTTTACGTTGATTATGCGCATACGCCCGATGCGCTCAAATCCGCCATTGAGGCGCTGCGTCCGCACGTGAAAGGGCGGCTTATCACATTATTTGGCGCCGGCGGTGACCGTGATACTGGCAAGCGGCCGGAAATGGGCAAGATTGCGAGCGAAATGTCCGACGTGGTGATTGTCACCGATGATAATCCGCGCAGCGAGGATCCGGCGGCCATTCGTGCCGAAATCATGGCGGCTGTCACAAATGGAGAGGAAGTTGCCGATCGCCGTACAGCGATTGCGCATGCCATCACGCTGGCGGAAGGCGACGATATCATTTTGCTGGCAGGCAAGGGGCATGAGCAGGGACAGATTGTGGGAGACCGTGTGCTCCCGTTTGATGATGTGGAAGTAGCGCGGGAGTGTGCAGCATGATGGAATATAATTTTTACGCCTCCTACCCCAAGGGATCGGAAATCAGGAAAGGGCGCGTGCGCCGTTCGGTCAGCATGCTGGGCGTTATCATGTCGCCCATGCGCAGTATTTTTACGCGCCTTCAATCCGATGCGGGCTCCCATGACAGCCGGGGTGATGCGTAATGTCATTGTGGAAATCATCTGACATTGAAAAGGCTGTAAATGGAAAGGCCAATATGGATTTTGACGTTACCGGGGTGGAATTTGACTCGCGCGAAGTGAGCGAAGGCGATCTGTTTTTTGCGCTGAAAGGCGAGCAGAGTGACGGGCATCTCTATCTGGACAAGGCGTTTGATAATGGCGCGAACGGTGCAGTGAGCGAGCAGGAATGCGCGCATCCGCATATCCGCGTGGCCGACAGCACACGGGCGCTGGACGATCTGGCCAAGGCTGCGCGTGCGCGTGTCGCTGCCAAAATCATAGGCGTGACGGGTTCTGCTGGGAAAACGGGCACGAAAGAAGCCCTGTTTGCCGCGCTCAATCGATCCTCGCATGGCAAGGCGCATCGTTCCGTCAAAAGCTATAACAACCATGTCGGCGTTCCGCTCAGCCTGTCGCGCATGCCGGCTGACACCAAATTCGGCATTTTCGAAATGGGCATGAACCATAAGGGCGAACTGTCACAGCTGACGCAGCTGGTGCGGCCGCATGTTGCGATAGTCACGACCATTGCCCCCGCACATATCGGCCATTTTTCGGGCGAAGAGGAAATCGCCGATGCCAAGGCAGAGATTTTTGAAGGACTTGAAAGGGGCGGCACGGCCATTATCCCGCACGACAATCCGCACTATGCACGCTTGCGCAAGGCGGCGGAAAAACATGCTGGTGAAGTTGTCACCTTTGGCCTGCATTCCGATGCGGACGTGCGCGCCATAGACATGGTGCCGGCCATTGGCGGCGGCACGCTGGTCACCGCAAAAATCCGCGATGCGAACCTTTGCTACACGGTTGCAGAGGCGGGCGAACACTGGGTTCTCAATTCACTGGCCGTTCTGGCGGCGGTGCAGTCGGCGGGTGGCGATATGGCAGCGGCAGGCCTTGCCCTTGCCGAGCTTCCCGGTATGGCCGGGCGCGGCGCGCGGCATAAAATCATGCTTGAAGGCGGGACGGCGCTTTTGATCGATGAAAGCTATAATGCCAACCCTGCTTCCATGGGCGTGACCATCGCCGCACTGGGGGCGGAAGCTGCTGACCGGCGGATTGTACTGCTGGGCGCAATGAAAGAACTGGGCGCGGCCAGCGACACCTATCATGCCGAACTCGCCGCGCCGCTGCGTGCGGCGCAGGTCGATCTTGCCATTCTGGTTGGTGATGAAATGAAAATCCTGGCGGATACGATTGCCGCAGACCCGGATCATGCGACCAAGGCCGTGCATGTCGCGGACGCGTTGGAGGCAGAAAAGCTGTTGAAAACTCAATTATGCGCCGGGGATGCATTGCTGGTCAAAGGATCAAATGCCATGGGTTTGGCAGCAGTGGTTGGTTCGCTGACAGATGCGGGCCTGAAGCGCGCGGGATAGGATTGGGAAAGATATGCTCTATTGGCTTGGCGAATGGATGGAATTTGAAGGGATATTCAACCTTGTTCGCTATCTGAGCTTCCGTTCCGGTGCGGCGATTTTCACTGCGCTCCTTATCGGCCTGTTTATCGGCCCACGTTTTATATCCATGCTGCGCGTGCGTCAGGGCAAGGGGCAGCCGATCCGCGAAGATGGTCCGCAGACGCACCTCGCCAAAGTGGGTACGCCGACCATGGGCGGCCTTATGATACTGACATCTTTATTCATTTCTGTCCTTTTGTGGATGGATCTGACCAGCATATTCGTCTGGGCATGCCTTGCGGTGACTTTCGGGTTTGGCCTGATCGGTTTTATGGATGATTATGACAAGGTCACGAAAAACAGCCATAAAGGCGTGTCGGGCCGCACCCGGCTATTGCTGGAATTTACCATTGCCGGTTTGGCGAGCTGGTTCATTCTGCGGCAGACGGGCACCATGCTCTATGTGCCATTTTTCAACGATATCTCGATCGACCTTGGTTATTTCTACATACCCTTTGCCGCGTTTGTGATTGTGGGTGCGGGCAATGCCGTCAACCTGACCGATGGTCTGGACGGCCTTGCCACCATGCCGGTAGTGATCGCGACCGGCACTTTCATGGCGATTGTCTATCTTGTCGGACGTGAGGATTTCTCCGAATATCTGGGCATTCCCTATGTCGAAGGCGCGGGGCAGATGGCGATATTCTGCGCCGCCGTCATTGGCGCATGTCTTGCGTTTCTATGGTTCAACGCGCCGCCTGCCGCGATTTTCATGGGGGATACCGGCAGCCTGGCACTGGGCGGGGCGTTAGGCGTCATTGCGGTGGCATCGCATCATGAAATCGTGCTGGCGATTGTGGGCGGCCTGTTCGTACTGGAGGCAGTGTCGGTCTTTATCCAGGTTTTCTATTTCAAGCGCACGGGCAAGCGTGTTTTCAAAATGGCACCCATCCACCATCATTTCGAACAACTGGGCTGGGCGGAATCCACGGTGGTAATCCGTTTCTGGATCATTTCACTTGTGCTGGCGCTGGCCGGACTGGCGACACTGAAGCTCAGATGATTACCAGCCTCGCCTTTGCCCATAAGAAATATGCCCTGCTGGGGCTGGCGCGTTCGGGCATGGCGACGCTTGATGCATTGGTGGCAAGCGGTGCGCACTGTATGGCCTGGGACAACCGGGAGGAAGCGCGTGAAGCCGCCGCAGGCAAGGCAGAAATTGCGGACCCCCTGACTGCAGACCTGACCGGTTATGATGGGATTGTCGTATCGCCCGGTGTCCCGATCAATACGCATCCCATAGCGCAAAAGGCCGAAGAATCCGGTGTGCCATTAATCGGCGATATTGAACTGTTTGCGCAGGCGCGCGCAGCCCAGCCATGGCACCGTGTGGTGGGCGTTACCGGTACGAATGGCAAATCGACCACGGTTGCGCTTATCCATCACATCCTGAAAGAAGCGGGTGTGCCGTCGCTGATGGGCGGAAATATCGGCCTGCCGATCATGAGCCAGGAACCGCTGGCCGATGGCGGCGTCTATGTGCTGGAGCTTTCCAGTTACCAGATTGATATTACCCGGACGCTGGATTGTGAAGTTGCGGTATTGCTCAACGTAACGCCTGACCATCTCGACCGCTATGACGGGTTTGCAGATTATGCGGCGGCCAAGGCACGGCTGTTTGCCATGCAGTCAGCAGGGCATGCTGCGATATTTGGCAATGGCGATGATACGACACGTAATATTGCTGCAAATGTTGCCTCGCGTGAATCGGGGCCAAAAACGACCACCGCCAATGTGGATCAGCTGACAGGACAGACCGAATGGCCTTCATTGCAGGGGCCGCATAATGCGGAAAATGCCGCGATCGCTATTGCGACAGTCGAGGCGCTGGGCATAGGTGAGGAAAAATGGCGGCCAGCGCTGCGCAGCTTTGCCGGCCTGCCGCACCGCATGGAGCGTATGGCCGAGCATGAGGGTGTAATATTCATCAATGACAGCAAGGCGACCAACCCCGCTTCCACTGCGCCTGCGCTTGCTGCCTATACAAATATTCACTGGATTGTCGGCGGCTTGCCCAAAGGTGAAGGGCTTGATGAGTGCGAGTCCTATTTTGGCAATGTCAAACATGCCTATACAATCGGTGAGGCAGGTCCGGCCTATGCCAAGCTATTGGACCGGAAAGGCGTGGCGGTAAACGCATCCGAAATGCTGTGCACGGCGGTTATCCAGGCACTGGAAAATGCCTCACCCGGCGATGTCATCATGCTGTCCCCAGCTTGCGCATCCTTTGACCAGTTCCGCGATTTCGAAGCGCGTGGCGAGCATTTTCGGCAGATAGTGAACGCGCTCATAAATCCGGATGAAGATGGTGATATGCCGGGATCGATAAATGGGCCAGCAAATGGGCCAGAAAATGGGTCAGTAAGCGGGGAGGCGGCATAATGGCCAGTGCCCCCGAACATACAATTGCCCCTGAATCCCCGGTCCTGAAATATAAGCGCAAGCTTAACCTGTCGGGGCGTTTGGGGCGTTCGGACCGGTCGCACCTTGCGGTCTGGTTCTGGGAACTTGACCGTGTACTGCTGACCTTTATTTTTGTGCTGATGGCGATTGGCCTGATCGCGGTGGCTGCGGCATCTCCGGCAACGGCGCAGCGCCTGTCCGATGCGACCACCACACTCAATCCGCTCCTCTATTTCTACAAACAGCTTATATGGCTTATCCTGGGCATTCCGGTCATGCTGTTTGTGTCCATGCTGCCCAAGACACAGGCGCGGCGTCTGGCGATCATATTGTGCGCGGTTTTCCTGTTCCTGCTGCTGCTCGTTCCGCTTATCGGGACATCGGTCAATGGCGCGCGGCGCTGGATCGGCTATGGCCTGACCATTCAGCCTTCGGAATTTTTGAAACCGGTATTTGCGGTGACACTAGCATGGATATTGTCCTGGAAGGCGAAGGACCCGACCATGCCGGTTGTGGGCCTTTCCATAATCCTTACAGGTACGATCGGTATATTGCTGATGATGCAGCCCAATCTGGGCGCGACCATCATATTCTGCGGTATCTGGTTTGTGCTGATCCTGCTGGCGGGTCTGTCGGCGCAGATTATCGGCCTGTCTATTGCCGGCGGACTTGGCGGGCTGGTGCTGGCCTATTTCTTTTACCCGGTCGCGACCCAGCGCATCAATACATGGATATTTGGCGGCGGGGAATATGACCAGGTCGCTTTCGCGCACCGCACGCTGACCAGCGGCGGTTTTATTGGCAAGGGTCCGGGCATGGGTACGGAAAAGTTCAAGCTGCCCGAGGCGCACACTGATTATATTTTCTCGGTCATCGGTGAGGAATTTGGTTTGCTGGCCTGCGCTGCCATTGCAGTTGTGTTCTTCGCTATCATTGTGCGCGTGCTGATGCGGCTGCTTGATGAAGAGGATGTGTTCACGATTATGGCCGTAACGGGCCTGACGACGCAGCTGGGTGGGCAGGCGATCATCAACATGGCCGTGAACCTGCAACTGTTTCCTTCCAAGGGCATGACACTTCCCTTTATCAGCTATGGCGGTTCATCGATCATTGCCTTGTGCCTTGGCACCGGATTGTTGCTGGCGCTGACGCGGCGAAACCCCTATCTGAACCGTTCATCCTATGCGAAAGACGGGTTTCAGATGAACGGCCAGAAAGGCGGCCAAATGAGCGGGGAACCAGAATGACAGTGACAAAACATTTTGTTTTGGCGGCAGGCGGAACCGGCGGGCATATGATCCCGGCCTATGCACTCGGGGCGGAGCTGATGCAGCGTGGCCATCATGTCGCGCTGATGACAGATGATCGCGGTGCCAGGATACCCGGCATTTTTGAAAAAGGGCAAATGCATATTTTGCCCGAAAGCCGGATGACGGGCGGCCTGATCGGATGGCTGCGCGGTTTTCGCGGTATTATGGCAGGCCGCAAGATGGCGGGGCAGCTGTTCGAGAATTTCCAGCCCTCTGCCGTCGTGGGTTTTGGCGGTTATCCGGCCCTGCCAACGCTGCTCGCGGCGCAAAAGGCAAAAATCCCGACCGTGATTCATGAGCAGAATGCCGTGCTGGGCCGGGTGAACCGCTTCATGGCGCGCAAGGTGGATGCGATTGCCACGTCCTATCAGGATGTCGAACGGCTTGATGCCAAATATCTGCCCAAAACACATCTCGTCGGCAATCCCGTGCGTGAGGAAGTGCTGGCGCTACGCGGAGAGGACTATCCGCCGTTTCTTGAAGGCGGTGTGTTCCGTGTTTTGGTTACAGGCGGTAGCCAAGGCGCGAAAATTCTGTCGGAGGTTGTGCCGGATGGTCTTGCCATGCTGCCGATCAACCTGCGCCAGCGCCTGCAGGTCACGCAGCAATGCCGCGCCGAGGATATCGAAGCGGTTCGCGCGAAATATGCGGAGCATAATATTCCGGCACAGCTTGCCACCTATATTGAGGATTTGCCGGATAAGCTGGGCTGGTCGCATCTGGTGATTGGCCGTGCAGGTGCGTCGACCATCGCCGAACTGACGGCCGCGGGGCGGCCCGCGATATTAATCCCGCTGCCTGGCGCAATGGATGACCACCAGACCGTCAATGTCCGCGAGATGGTGGCTGCGGGCGGGGCGCGTGCGATCAAACAACCCAATTTTACGGCGACCGAGCTTGCCAAGCAGATACAGAAGATGGCCCTCAACCCCGAAACGCTGGCCAATGCGGCGCGCGGTGCATGGAATTGCGGCCTGCCCAATGCGGTGCGGGACCTTGCCGATCTGGTGGAAAGCATGGGCGGCGCGCCGCTTACGGACGTGATCAGGATAGGCGGAGCCGGGCGCGAAAGGCGCGCTAGCGGTAGCCCGTCACTTGCAAAAGAAACAGTTGAAGGACACAGCGCATGAAGGCGGTTGGCACCGATATTGGCACAATCCATTTTGTCGGCATAGGCGGCATAGGCATGTCGGGCATTGCCGAAGTCATGCATAATCTGGGCTATGATGTGCAGGGCAGCGATATTGCCGAAAGCTATGTGGTGGAGGGCCTGCGTGATCGCGGCATCAAGGTGATGATCGGGCAAAAGGCAGAGAATGTCGAAGGCGCAGCGGTGATCGTGACCTCGACAGCGATCAAGCGCACGAACCCTGAAGTGGTCTATGCGCTGGAAAACCGTATTCCGGTGGTAAAGCGCGCGGAAATGCTGGCTGAGCTGATGCGATTGAAATCCACCATTGCGATTGCAGGCACGCATGGCAAAACCACGACGACATCGATGGTGGCGGCGATGCTCGATCATGGCGGGATTGACCCGACCGTTATCAATGGCGGCATCATCAATACGTACGGTTCCAATGCGCGGCTGGGCGATGGCGACTGGATGGTGGTCGAAGCCGATGAAAGCGATGGCAGTTTCCTGCGGCTCGATGGCACGCTGGCTGTTGTCACCAATATCGACCCTGAACATATGGAGCATTACGGCAGTTTCGATGTGCTTAAAAAGGCATTTATCGAATTTGTCGAAAACGTACCCTTTTACGGAGCTGCGATCCTGTGCCTCGATCATCCTGAAGTGCAGGCAATCTTGCCACAGGTGAAAGACCGCCGGATTATCACCTATGGTTTCAGCGCGCAGGCCGATGTACGCGGCGAAAACGTGACACCCATTCCGGGCGGTAACCGGTTTGATGTCACGGTCAGCGAAAAGGATGGCACCAGCCGCAAGATTGAGGGTATCGAATTGCCGATGCCGGGGCGGCATAACGTACAAAATGCCTTGGCTGCAGTCACGGTCGGTTTGCAAATGGGCATGTCCGATGAAGATGTGCAGAACGGTTTTGCCACGTTTGGCGGCGTCAAGAGGCGCTTTACCAAAGTGGGTGAAGTCGATGGCGTGGTCATTATCGATGATTACGGCCATCACCCGGTCGAGATTAAAGCCGTGCTGGCGGCGGCGCGCGAAGGTGTGGAAAACCGCATCATCGCGGTGGTGCAGCCGCACCGCTACACACGGCTCCGCGACCTGATGGATGAGTTCCAGCAATGTTTCAACGACGCCGATATCGTCTATGTGACGCCGGTATATGAAGCGGGCGAAGACCCGATTGAAGGCGTGCATGCCGAAGCGCTTGTCGCGGGTCTGAAACAGCGTGGTCTGCGTTCAGCGGGAACTATAGCCGATGCCGATGCCCTGGCTGCAGAGCTTGCCGATACGGTGCAGGCGGGAGACATGGTCGTGTGCCTGGGCGCGGGCGATATTACGAAATGGGCTGCCGGCCTCGCTGATGCGATCAAGGCAAAGCGGGCATGACCACACACACCATGCCATCCGTACAGGGTAAGCTCAAACCTGACGCCCCGCTCGCACCGCTTGTCTGGTTCAAAAGCGGCGGCCGGGCGGACTGGCTGTTTGAGCCGAAAGACGTGGCTGATTTACAGGATTTTCTTGCCAATCTGGATAATGATATTGAGGCGTGGCCGCTGGGGCTTGGTTCCAACCTGATTATCCGCGATGGCGGCAAGCGCGGCGTGACGGTCCGGCTCGGCAAGGCATTTGCTGCCATTGATACAAACCGCGCCGATGAGATGATATTGACCAGTGGTGCCGGGGCGCCGGGTATTTCGGTAGCGAGCAAGGCGCGTGACAATGGCATTGCCGGGCTGGAATTCCTGCGCGGTATTCCCGGCACGGTGGGCGGCGCTGTGCGCATGAACGCCGGGGCCTATGGCCGCGAAGTGTGTGACATACTGGTCAGCGCCGACCTGGTGCTGCGCGATGGCAGTCTGGCAACGGTGCAGCTTGAGGATATGGGCTATAGCTATCGCCATAGCGAATTGCCCGAGGGCGCGATTGTGGTGGGGGCGACGTTCAAAGGGACTGCTGGTGATCCAAAGGAAATTGGCGCAGAGATGGACCGGATCGCGGCAGAACGCGAAGCATCGCAGCCGCTGCGTTCGCGTACAGGCGGATCGACATTCAAAAACCCTGAAGGACACAAGGCGTGGCAGCTGGTTGATGCGGCTGGCTGTCGCGGCCTTCGTATCGGTGACGCACAGGTTTCTGAAAAACACTGCAATTTCCTGCTCAATCTGGGGGATGCAACGTCTGCGGATATTGAGGCGCTGGGCGAGGAAGTGCGTAAACGCGTAAAGGCGCATTCCGGCATTGAGCTGCAATGGGAAATCCAGCGCGTGGGAGAGGCGGTATGAACTGTGATTACCTGATCGTATTCCTACGAAGGCAAGAATCCAGAGCGGCGCAGTACTCGGTTGCCCTGGGCTCCTGCTTTCGCAGGAGCACAAAAGGGAACACATTATGACTCTCGCCAAACTGCATATAGCGGTGTTGATGGGCGGCTGGTCCGCTGAACGTGAAGTGTCGCTGATGAGCGGCAATGGCGTGGCCGATGCACTGGAATCGCGCGGGCATAAAGTGTCGCGGGTCGATATGGACCGCAACCTTGCCATGGTGCTCGATGCGATACGCCCCGATGTGGTGTTTAACGCGCTACACGGTACGCCGGGCGAGGACGGCACGGTGCAGGGCATGCTCGACCTGATGCAAATTCCCTATACGCATAGCGGGCTGGTCACATCGGTGATCGCGATTGACAAGGAGCTTACCAAACAGGCGCTGGTGCCGCATGGCATTCCTATGCCTGAAGGCAAGGTGGTGGAATGCGAGACGCTATACAAAGGCGATCCGCTACCGCGGCCTTATGTACTGAAACCGGTCAATGAAGGCTCATCAGTCGGCATTGCGATAGTTCGTGATGATAGCAATTACGGTTCCCCTATTGCGCGGGACAGCAAGGGACCATGGCAGGATTTTGACCATTTGCTGGCCGAGCCTTTCATCAAGGGCCGCGAACTTACGACCGCTGTTATTGGCGACAAGGCATTGTGCGTGACGGAGTTGCAGGTCAAATCGGGTTTTTATGATTATGACGCCAAATATACCGATGGACTGACGACACATATCTGTCCGGCGGATATTCCCGAAAATATAGCGGAGTTGTGCCGCGAATATGCGCTCAAGGCACACCGCCTGCTGGGCTGCAAAGGCACATCGCGGTCAGATTTTCGCTGGGATGACGAACTGGGGGCAGATGGTCTGTTCCTTCTGGAAACAAACACGCAACCCGGCATGACACCCTATAGCCTTGTGCCTGAACAGGCGAAGCATATGGGTATGAGTTATGCCGATCTGGTAGAGGCAATTGTGGAGGAGGCGCTCGCGAAAGCGTGACGCGAAAGCATATGGCCAAGGCAAAAACCACCCGTAAGAAAGCTGCACCGCGCAAGCGTGCCGCGCCTAGAAAAACGGTCCGGAAAGCCTCACCGCTTAACAAGCTGTTGCAGGTTCTCCCCTTTACTGAAAGCCAGATACAGCGCGGGGCAACCTGGGGTCTTTTGCTGCTGATCGCAATTGTCGGTTACGGCGTCGCGGAATTTTTTGGTGCGCCAGCCGCCGCGCGTCAGGAATTTGCCGAAGCCGCAGGCCGCGCCGGCTTTGAAGTCAAGCGTATTGAAGTTCGCGGCGTGGACCGTGTCAATGAGCTTAAAGTCTATGAAATCGTGTTGAACGAAAAAGACCGTGCCATGCCGCTGGTTGATGTGGAAAAGCTGCGCAGTGACCTGATGGAATTTGGCTGGATCAAGGATGCGCGTGTGTCACGTCAGCTTCCCGACACGCTGATTGTCGATATTGTCGAGCGTGTGCCGCATGCGGCATGGGATAATGGCCAGTCATTGACGTTAATCGACAAGAGCGGAGCGGTACTGGGCGAAGTAAGTGCGGCGCAGGCGCGCGAATTTCCGCTTATTGCCGGTTACCGTGCAAATGAGCGGGCAGAGGATCTATCTGCGCTGCTGGAAGAAGCACCTGCACTTATCCCGCTCGTCACAAAAGCCGAATGGATTGGCAATCGCCGCTGGAATATCAGTTTCAAATCGGGTGAGACACTGGCTTTGCCAGAAGGCAGGACAGAAGCCGCCGCGGCATGGATTAATTTCGCCCGGATGGACGGGATAAACCGTCTTTTGGGCAAGGGTGTGACCTATTTCGACCTGCGCGATCCGGAGCGCGCCTATCTGCGCATGCCGCGCAAGGAAAAGGAAGATATTGAGGTGCCGGAGAAACGTTCAGGCCGGTCGCAGACGACGCAAGAGGGGTAAGGGCAAATGGCAACGCAGCGCGTTGAAAAGATTTTTACGGCACTGGATATCGGGTCATCCAAGGTATCGGCGATGATCGCGGGGCAGACCGATAGCGGTGAACTGGTCGTGCTGGGCACAGGGCAGCGCGCAAGCGAGGGCGTGAAGCGCGGCTATATTGCCGATATGGAACGCACCGAGCTGGCTGTACGCACGGCTGTGGAGCAGGCGGAGCGTATTGCAGGTGTGAATATCGAGGATGTCTGGGTGGGTTGTTCATCCGGCGGATTGTCGAGCAGTGTGTCCAGTGTTGAGATCGACCTGGGCGGCGGACGCGTAGAAAAAGATGATATCAACCAGTTGCTTGATGCGGGGCGTGAAACCATTGATCCCGCAGGGCGTACAGTGCTGCATGCACAGCCCACGCTTTACACGCTGGATGGTCTGTCAGGAGTTAAAAATCCTGAAGGGTTGCACGCTGACCAGCTGGGGGTCGATATCCATGTGATACTTGCCGATGGCGCGCCGCTGCGCAACATGGACACATGTGTTCGTGCCGCACATCTGAACGTGGAATCGATTGTTGCTTCGCCGATTGCGGCTGGCATGGCCTGTCTTAGCACGGAGGAGCGCGAGCTTGGCGTCGCGCTGGTCGAAATGGGCGCAGGTATCACCAATATTTCGCTCTATGCGGGTGATATGCTGGTCGGACTGTTTGCCATTCCTTACGGGGGCAGCGATATTACCGATGCGATTGCATCGGCATTTGGCATTCGCCGCAATCAGGCCGAGCGGATGAAGTGTTTTTACGGATCTGCTACATCCAGCCGTACCGATCACCGTGACATGATACCGGTGGGCGGTCCCAATGAGCCGGTGGCGGCGGGCGATGACCAGAACCGCATCGCCCGCGCAGAGCTTATTTCCGTTATCAAGCAGCAGCTGGATTATCTCATCGGCGAGATTGGCAAGGGCCTTAAAGAGCTTGGCTTTACAGGAAATGGCGGGCGTCAGATCGTGCTGACAGGTGGCGGCGCGGAGATGAAAGGTATTGCCGATTATGTTCAGGCAGCGCTTGACCGGTCCGTGCGCGTGGGCAAGCCGCGCGGTCTTGGCGGACTGCCTGAAGCGCATAGCGGTCCGGCTTTCACTACCCTGGCCGGATTGGTGCAGTTTGCAGTGCACGCACCGATCGATATTCGTACAATACCCAAGGGGTATCAATCCGTTCATAAAATGGCGGGCGGCGCGCTTTTTCAGCGGGTTCTGAATGCGATTAAGGCCTATTTTTGAACGGTTCGCCGATGAACTGGGGAAAAAAGCCGGTTTTTATAAAAAAGGTTAATTTTTTAGGTGATTCGGTGAATCATTCTGTGCCAATAAGGGACTGTAAAAAATTTGCTTCGAATGAATAGCTGAAGCAGGGGAGACAAAGAGCACATGAGTATCAATATCGGACCACCCACAGTTGATGAATTGCGCCCGCGCATTGCCGTAATCGGCGTTGGCGGGGCGGGTGGTAATGCCATCGCCAACATGATCGCCGCCAGCGTTGAAGGCGTCGATTTTATCGTCGCCAATACCGACGCGCAGGCGTTGAACAGTTCGCCTGCTGAACGGCGCATCCAGCTTGGCCCTGAAATCACCCAGGGGCTTGGCGCAGGATCGCGGCCGGAAGTTGGCCGGGCAGCTGCAGAAGAGACCATTGTGGACGTTGATGCCGCGCTGGAAGGAGCACATATGTGTTTCATCGCGGCCGGCATGGGCGGCGGCACCGGTACAGGCGCGGCGCCTGTCATTGCGAAGGCAGCACGCGAAAAAGGCATTTTGACTGTCGGTGTGGTGACCAAACCGTTCACATTTGAAGGCACGCGCCGTGCGCGTTCGGCAGATGCAGGCATTGATGAGCTGCAAAAGAATGTCGATACGCTGATTGTCATTCCAAACCAGAACCTGTTTCTGGTTGCCAACCCGAACACTACGTTCAAGGAAGCATTCCACCTTGCCGATGAAGTGTTGCAGCAGGGTGTGCGCTCCATTACCGACCTGATGGTGATGCCGGGCCTTATCAATCTTGATTTTGCTGATGTCCGTTCCGTCATGCGTGAAATGGGCAAGGCGATGATGGGTACGGGCGAAGCCGAAGGTGATAACCGTGCGCTGGAAGCGGCGGAAAAAGCCATTGCCAATCCATTGCTCGATGGTGTGTCGATGCAGGGCGCAAAAGGTGTCATCATTTCCATTACGGGCGGTGAAGACATGCGTCTGATGGAAGTCGATGAAGCTGCCAACCATATCCGCGAACTGGTTGACGCAGATGCCAACATCATCTGGGGCAGCGCGTTTAACGATGACCTGGAAGGCAAGATCCGCGTGTCGGTAGTTGCCACAGGTATTGACAATGAGGGCGGTGTTCAG
The DNA here is from genome assembly GCA_947497085.1 of uncultured Sphingomonadaceae bacterium. GTDB lineage: Bacteria > Pseudomonadota > Alphaproteobacteria > Sphingomonadales > Sphingomonadaceae > Alg239-R122. The sequence continues at coordinate 711,190 of CANMFE010000001.1, read as the reverse complement.
GCTGAACCTGCGCGTGCATTTTCGTTTAACAGTATGTCCAGCACAAGGACCGAAGAAAAACCGGAGCCGGTAATCGCACCTGCTCCCGAACCGGAAATGACAGAACCGGTTGCCGAAGAAACTTCTTTTGATCAGATACCTGCCAGTGAAATGGCGCCGAATGACTATGAGCCCGTCAATCTGGACGAACCGGAAGTGTCTGCAGAAGAAACCGAAACGGCTGCACCGGGCATGGAAACACTGGACAATGCGGGTGAAGAAGAGCCACTTGATCTTACATTTCCTGCAGATGATGCCGAAGACGAAGTCATGATGACGGAAGCTGTAAACAAAGCTGAAGTTCAGGCAGAGGCAGAAGTGAAGGCCGAAAAACCTGCTGTTGCGACATATGTTGACGATGCGCTGGAAGAAAGCGGCAGCGCGAATGATAGCGATGATCTTCTGCTTGATGCATCCCAGTCGGTCGAAGAGCCGCGCGCGCCACGTATCAATACGGGCGCTTCTGGCGGAGGCACTCTGTTTGAACGCATGGCTAACCTGTCACGCGGCAGTAGCAAGGCAGCGGAAAAGGATGAGGAAGATGGCGATGATGACAATCCGCTCAATATCCCCCGCTTCCTTAACCGGCAGAACAACCAGTAAGAATATATGAAGAGGGGGCTTTGCAGCCCCCTCTCTATTTGAAAAGAGGTACGAGTATCGCATGAGATTGCCGACGATATGGCGGTAACTCAGCGATTGTTCATGGTGGGTCTTTCAGGATTATCGCACTAAGGCGGTACAGGCATTGGGATTTATGCAATTGCGGCAAATTATTAAGCAAGGCAGATGGAAGTTGGCACCGGCGCTGTTAATGGCGGGGGCTACCATGGTTGCGCCTGCGCCGCTTCAAGCGCAGCAAGGCAATATGTCCGCATTGCCGCTAGTGCTCATGCAGGGCAGCGGCACTGTCGAGCTTAGCAACGCCCTGAACCGCCTGTCACGTAATTCGCAGGACCTGGACGCACTAATCGACGCTGGCAATGCGGCTCTCCGCCTGAAAGATGCAGATGGTGCACTGGGCTTTTTTGTGCGTGCGGAACGGCTAAGTCCGCGCAATGCCCGGGTGAAGGCCGGACTTGCCTCCGCGTTGCTCGGCACTGAAAACCCTTATGAAGCACTGCGGCTGTTTGATGAAGCAGTGCGGCTGGGCATGGCGGAAAGCTTTATCGCGGCGGACCGCGGGCTGGCCTATGATCTGGTCGGCAATAACGCGCAGGCACAGCGTGATTATGCATTGGCGCTTAATCGTGGCGGCGGAGACGAAGTCAAGCTGCGTTATGCATTGTCGCTTGGCATAACCGGAGACACGGATGGTGCCGCAAGACTGCTCAATCCCATGTTAAGGGAAAATAAAGCTGCAGCATGGCGCATGCGCGCATTCATACTGGCAATTAATGGCGATCGCCGCGAGGCGCGCAAAGTGGTGCGCGGGACCATGCCTCCGCGCCTTGCCGCCTCAGTCCAGCCTTATCTTGATTATATGCCAAAACTGACCAAATCGCAGCAAGCCGCTGCGGCGCACTTTGGCCATTTCCCGAAGACGGCCAACATAGGCCGGCAAGATCCGCGCAATGCCCGATATGCAGGTGTACGTGGCGGAACCGGTGCCGATGCGGGGTTGATACCCGCGGGTGAACCGCTTGGTGCAAATCCAAAAACCAAGAGTGCAAAGAAAAAGGCGAGCAAAAAGAAACGGCGTAGACCTGGACGTGATCGCCGGGCAAGCTGGCGTCGCAGCAAGAGTGAGGATACACGTTCCACCCAGCGGCAGAACAGCAGCAGCGTGCGGCAAACAGCAGCTGTCGCAGCGCCGGCGCCAACACCGCTGCCCGGCAGAAGTGCAGCACAAGCCAAAGCGCTTTCCACCGCTGTTGCGGATGTCATGGACAAACCCGTAACCAGCAATGTCAATGCGGCCCCAAAACCGAGCAGTGATCTGGCCAAGGCCGTGGCCGCTGTCAAGGATAGACCAGCTGAGAACAAGGCGGCGCAGACAGTGCAGTCTGCAAAACCTGGCAGCGAAAGTCCCGGCAAAAATACAGCTCCGTCTGCTGTCAGAGTTGCTTCTTCGGCAAATAATTTTGACCTTGCAAGTACCGCGCGTTCCAGCACGAATACAGGCTATGTCCCGTCAGCTTCGGCTTTGGACAAAGTCAAGCATGAGCAGTCTACGGCGGCGAAACGCCCGAGTTTTGAGACGCTTATGTCAGATATAAATGTACCCGAAACCGAGCTGAAGCGCGATAGCCGGGCGGTCGATCTGGCAACCATTACGCCGGCCAAGCCCAAGCCGAAACCAAAGCCTGCACCTGTTAAAGTTGCACCGCCACAGCATCCTGCGCGGCACTGGGTGCAGATAGCCATAGGCCAGAAAACCTCACTTTTCCCGTCTGAATGGCGCCGTCTGTCGCGTAAGGCACCGGAAGCGTTTGAGGGTATTCAAGGCTGGATGGTACCGGTCAATCAGACCAATCGTCTGCTTGCCGGTCCGTTTGAAGATACACGCGCCGCGCAGGCTTTTGTGAACCAGCTGGCCAAGGCGGATATGGCGGCGCTGCCATGGAAAAGCAGTGCAGGCGAAGAGGTTCGCAAAGTTCCCAAAAAATAACCCGGCCTATTCGATTCCGAGCGCTGCAGCGGCTTCCTTTATCTGTTTCAGCTCTGTGCCATTGTTTCGAAAGGCGCGCTGCGCATCGGCATAAGCTTTCTGCGCCTTGGCTGTCTGGCCCAGCGTAACGCGGCTACGCATCAGCATGATCCAGCCACGTGCATCGTTTGGATCTTTGGAAAGGCGCGCATCAAGGCCTTCCACCATGTCGCGGATCATTTTTTCCTGCTGTCCCTGCGGCAGCTGTGCCGCATCGCGCATTTGCTGCTGTGTTGGCCCCGGAATGCCGGCGACTGCCACATCCGGGCCGGTGGTTTTGAAAGGCGGCGGCGGCGGCGGTGCATTGCTGGTCTCTGCCAGACGTTTTTCAACCTCAATGCCGTGTTCTTCAGCTACATTACCGATAACGCGGCGGATATCCTGCGCATAAGGCGCATCAGCCGGCGTATCGGCGAGCAGCGCAAACCAGTCATTAATGGCTTCTGTATGCTTGCCATCAATATCCTTTGCAGCAGCCACAAAATAGCGGGCACGGGCATCTTTCGGGTCCAGTTCCAGCGCGCGGGCAAATGCAGCGCGGGCATCGGGCGCGATATTTGGATTATTACCGCCCAAGACCAACGCTTCGCCCAGCATGGAAAAATATTCGGCATTTTTGGGGTCAAGCGTAGTAGCCCGCTTCATGGCGGTGGCGGCCTCGGCAAACCGCTCGGTTTCGAAATAGGACCAGCCAAGCATGCGCCAGCCTTCCGCATTATCCGGCTCTTCTAGTAATTTCTTTTCAAGATTTGTGATGACCGTTTCCACGTCCGAGGCTTCTGTCGCGGGGCCCTTTGCGGCAGTGCCGGAAGGCGCACTATCATCACTGCGGGTTAGGGCAATTGCGATCGCTACAGCCGCCACAAGGGCCGCAATAATCAATATTATCAGGCCCAAAGGTGGCCTTTTTATATTTGATGCGCTTTCTTCATTCGCCATTTTTTGCTCCTGTAAATGGTCATGCCCCAATAGCCTACGATATGTTGCATGTCCTCTAACATCCCGCAATTTGGGCTGGCTTACAACCGGCTATGTGTGACACTTGTAAAATAATTAAGTGGCATTGATCACAATTTGCAGTAAAAAAGCATTCTAGGGTTTGCATGATATTATTTGGATTGGCCCTCCCAGTAATCCGGAAAAACGGACTGAAGGGCCAAGAACTGGTGATTGACCAGTATTTGCGCCCTTGGACAGGGCATTGGGGGATGCGGACTTGTGAGCGAGATATATCGCGTTGCCATTATCGGGTCGGGGCCAGCGGGCATGAGTGCCGCGGGCCGCGCAGCGGAGCTTGGCATAGCGCATATCCTGCTCGAAAAGACCGATCACCTCTCTGACACAATCTATAAATATCAGAAGGGCAAGCATGTAATGGCGACGCCCAGCCAGCTTGTTCTGCGCTCCGACATGGATTTTGATGCGGGCAAGCGTGAAGAAATACTGGGCACCTGGGATGAGCAGACGGCATCGCTGAACGTCAATGTGAAATATAATGCCGAGGTCAAGGCGATCCGCGGCACCGGACCGGCAATCCCCGGCAGTATCCATAAAATCGTGACACGCGGGCGCGATGGCAGCACCAGTGAACAGGAAATCCAGCGGCATGAGCCGCCCTATGAGCTGGAGCTGACAAACGGCGAAAAAATCATGGCGGAAACTGTCGTGTTTGCCATCGGCACACAGGGCAACCCGAACCGGATGCGCTGCCCCGGCGGTGATTTGCCGCATGTGCAGTATCAGCTGGATGACCCGACCGAATATATTGATGAGCATATTGTCGTGGTGGGTACGGGCGATGCGGGCATTGAAAATGCGCGCGGGCTGGCCGAAGATCCGGCGCAGCGAAATATCGTGTCCATCCTCAACCGCAAGACCGATTTTGCGACAGCCAAGGATGCCAATGTGAAGGCGCTACTTGCCGATGGAGAGGCGGGCAAGCTGGCGGTGCGGCTGGAAACCGAAACCGCCTCGATTGAACCGGGCTGGATCACGCTCAACACCCGCGATGGCGAAGAAAAAATTCAGTGCGACCGCGTCATAGCGCGGATAGGTTCCGCCCCGCCACGCGCTTTTGTCGAACAGTGCGGCATTGAATTTGCCAGCGATGACCGGCTTGCCTTCCCGAAACTGTCGCCGGTGTTTGAATCCACTGCGCCCGGCATTTTCGTGATTGGCGCGCTGGCGGGTTATCCGCTCATCAAACACTGCATGAACCAGGGTTATGACGTTATCGAGTTCATCAATGGCAATAGCAACCTGAAACCGGCGGATGAACCTATACTTGAGCAAAAATTTGCTGGATTGCCCGGCAAACGAAGCGTGGCACAATGGCTCGATTTCCTGCGCGAAAACGTGACTATATTGAATGGCATGAACCCGCTGCAAATGCGCGAATTCATGCTCGATAGCGATGCGCATTATTACCGCAAGGGCGATGTAATTTTTGAACGCAATGAACCTGGATCATCGCTGTTCGGCATTGCTGATGGCAGTGTATTGGTACAGGTTGATCCGGCAAATCCTTCTATAACGGTGCCGATTGAACAGGGGTCTATTTTTGGTGAAGTCGGCCTGATTTCCGGGCGGAAACGCGGGGCGACCATTGTGGCGGCAGGGGATTGTGTCTGCGTCGAAATTTCACGTACGGCTGCGCTGAAGCTGCAAAGCCAGGTGCCGGCCGCCAAAACAGCGATTGAACGGATTTCTACAGAGAGACAACTGCTTCAGATGTTTGGTTCCGGCCTGACAGCTGATGACATTGCTGAAGTGGTGGAAACCAGCGAAATCAGACAGGTGAAAGCGGGTGAGGCAATCATCACTGAAGGCGAGGAAGGTAAAGACATTTACGTGATCCGTGTCGGGTCGATGATTGTCGAGAAGGAAATTGGCGGCAAACCGGTATTTCTCTCTTACCTTCCCGCCGGTTCCTATGTCGGCGAAATGGCGTTGATCGCGGGCGGACAGCGCACAGCAACTGTGAAAGCGGCGATCAAGTCCGAAGTTATCCGCATTGACGGAGAGGCGTTTGAGAAAGTTCTCGACCAGCATCCCGGCCTGATGGAGCGGGCGAAGCGTGATATGGCTTCGCGGCAGGATATCAACGCCTATGTCGAATCCAAAAAGGACAGTTTTTCGGGCGTGGTCGATATGTATTCGGGCGTCGCCAATTTCCTGGTCGAAAATGGCATTGGTGAGGCAACCGATGTGCTGCTGATCGATGAAAATCTGTGTGTCGGCTGCGACAATTGCGAGAAAGCTTGTGCGGACAGCCATGAAGGCCTCTCGCGGCTCGACCGTGAGGCGGGACGCAGCTATGCGCACCTGCATGTACCGACCAGCTGCCGCCACTGCGAGCATCCGCACTGCATGGCCGATTGTCCGCCCAATGCGATCCACCGCGGTCCGGATGGTGAAGTCTATATTGATGATACCTGTATTGGCTGTGGCAACTGCCAGCGCAATTGTCCCTATGGTGTTATCCGCATGGACAAGGTACCGCCCAAGAAACCCGGCGTGCTTAGCTGGCTATTCTTTGGCCTGGGCCCCGGCCCCGGCGAGCCAGACAAGAAATGGGTGAAGAAAAAATCCGACCCAAATGTCGAAAAGCCCAAAAAGGCAATCAAGTGCGACATGTGCGCCGGGATACGCGGCGGTCCGGCTTGTGTAAGAGCATGCCCGACCGGCGCGGCTATCCGCGTGGCACCCGATGAATTCCTGACCGTCGCGCGGCTGGAAAGGGAGGATGGGTGATGGCCAGCCTGTTCGCCAATTTGACCGGCCCGAAAAAGCGCCAGAAAACCACTGGGCGCGAACGTAGCAGTGCACATGACGGTTTCCTGCGGCATGCGGGATATCGCTGGCTCAAGATATTTGTGCTGATCTGCCTTGTCATCATTGCCAGCTATTTCTGGGTCGATGTGCAGCCGCGCCATAATGGTGGCAGCTGGTATGGCTATACGCTGGGCACAATCGGGGTGCTGATCATCTTGTGGCTCACCATGCTGGGTCTTCGCAAACGCGCTATGACTGCGGGTAGCTGGTCGCTGAAAGCATGGACTTCGGCGCATGTCTATCTGGGGCTGAGCCTGATTGTCATCGGCACTCTGCACACCGGTTTCCAATTGGGATGGAATATTCACACGCTTGCCTACGCATTAATGATGGTCGTCATCATATCCGGCATATTTGGCATTTATCTGTATGCGACACTGCCGCAAAAGCTGAGCAGCAATCGTGAGGAGATGACCGAGACGCAGATGATAGAAGCGCTGCGTTCGTTTGACCGGCAACTGCATGATGCAGCGCAGCCATTGGAGCCGGAGCAGGCCGCACTGGTGCAGGGATCGCTGGAACAGGACCCGTTTAGCGGCGGGTTCTTCAAGCGCATTACCGGCAAATATCCCGGTTGCAAGACACGTCATGCCATTGCCGAGCTGCGCCGTGCGCGCACCTATGCGCCGCGTACCGACAACAATCCGACCGAGAAGGTTGAACAGCTGCTGGAGCGTAAGGAAGACACGATGTGGCGGCTACGCAAGCATCTGCAAATCAAGGCAATGCTGCAGGTCTGGCTCTATATCCATGTGCCGATGACATTTGCACTGATTGCGGCGCTGTCGGCACATATTGTCAGCGTGTTTTTCTATTGGTGAGGGGGATGATGAAGAAAAAATCATATAACCCTTTAAGGGGCATGAAAAGGGAAGGGGCGATATGAATTTTATCGTCCGTCAGATTGCGCTCAAGAGCGATGGCAGCGAAATTATTCGTTCCGAAAGCCATGACGCAGCAAAAATCTTCATTGGCCGCAATAGCGAAAATGCCATTCACCTGCCCGACCTTGCCGTTAACCCGGTGCACGCAGCACTGACGTTGAACGATGATGGCAAGGTAAATGTCCAGTCTGTTTCCGACCTGAAATTTGATCTGAACGGACGCAGTGTCTCCAATGGTATAATTGACCCAGCGCGCGGCGGAGAATTGCGTTTTGGCGGGCATGTTATCGCAGTGGGGAAAGACGCGGATGCAGGCGGCATTGTCTGCACCGTACGCCGCGTGGAGGCATTGTCCGACAGCGCGGAGGAAAAAGATCAGGCCGAAATATATTCGCTCACCGGCAAACTGCCCAGCAAACGGCTGAGCGCATGGGGGTTCGTGATACTGGTGCTGGCAGCCTGTCTGGCATGGCCTATCTATACCTGGGCAACCTATCGCGGAGTCGAGGAACGCCCGGACAAATTCCATGCCGACACCATGTGGTCGAGCGGCAAGCTGAGCCTGGCACACCAAAGCCTGAAGAATGACTGTCAGGCATGTCATGTCGATGCATTCGTGTCGATGCGCGATAATGCCTGCCTGACTTGCCATACTGAAGACGCCCATGAACACGCCCCAACGGACCGTCAGCTTGTCAGCCGCGGTGAGTTGAAAGGTTTTGCCAAATTCCGGCGCAATGTTGCCATTACATTCAACAAACCGCCCGGCAGGTGTGTGGAATGTCACACCGAGCATGAGGGCGCAGGTGCTATGCAGCCTACTGCGCAGCAATTTTGCGCCGAATGTCATGATGGGATGGATACGCGTTTGACAGATACTGAGCTTCTCAATGCCGCAGATTTCGGGGATTCCCATCCCCAGTTTCGTCCTGCGGTGATGACGAAGCCGGGTGGAGAAAACCCGCCGACTCGCCGGATTTCGCTGGACGATAATCCCACCGAGGACAATGGCCTGAAATTCCCGCATGACCTGCATTTGTCGAAAACCGGCGGGGTTGCGCAGATGGGAAGGCGGCTTGCCGGCAAATACGGGTTTGGTGCGGCGCTGGAATGCAAGGACTGTCATACACCCGACAGCGACAATGTGCGTTTCCAGCCGGTGGATATGGAGAAGAACTGTTCGATGTGCCACAGCCTTGCCTTTGACGAAATTGGCGGCACGTTCCGGCAATTGCCGCATGGCAAGCCCGATCTGGTGCGTGCGGACCTGCGCGCCTATTTCCGTTCCACGCGTCCCAACCGGCCGATCAATCTGGGCAGCCGGGGCAATAGCAATAATCCGCGCAGAAGGCCTGGAGACGTGAATGCCGCGCGCACCGCGTCCGATTACGCGCGCGCGGTCCGTTTTCGTCCGACACGGGCGGCGCAGGCCATCCGCGCGGTATTTTCGCGCGGGGGTGCCTGTTATGACTGTCACGGAGTGATACAGCCGGCATCGCGCGGAGGGCTCAATTATGGCATCATGCCGGTCAGCCAGACCGACAGGTATATGCATAAAGGCTGGTTCAGTCATAAGGCGCATAATGACGAAAGCTGTGAAAGCTGCCATGCAGCGACCGCTTCCAATGCGGCGACCGATTTGCTGCTCCCGGGCATTGCTACCTGCCGCGAATGCCATGGCGGCGAGGCCTCCAGCAACGATGTGCCGTCAAGTTGTGCCATGTGTCATGACTATCACGCAGATGAAGGCGCGCCATGGCTGATCCGCAACGAGGACAAGCCGAAAACAATTAGTGCGCCGGATAGCAAGGCCGCACCGCGCCGCCAGCTTGGAAAAGTGGCGCGCAGACAGGGGGGTGCGAAATGATCGTACGGGAGGATATTATTCATGATTCATGGCGCGAGGCAGCGCCATGCTGATTGCGCAGATTACAGATATTCATCTGGGTTTTGATCCAGATAACCCACGCGAATTTAACCGCCAGCGGCTTGACAGGACATTGGCTGAAATTGTCAGCCTTGACCCGCAGCCGGACCTGCTTTTTGCCACAGGTGACCTGATCGACCGCGGTGATGAACAAAGTTATCACCGTCTGCAGGAGGCTTTTTCGGTCCTGCCTTTTCCGGTGCATATGTGCCTGGGCAATCATGACATGCGCTTCAATTTCCGTAAGGTGTTTGGCGATGACGGTTTTCATGATGATTATTTGCAATATGAAATTGTCGCCGATGGCCTGCGTTTCCTGGTGCTCGATACACTGGAGGAAGGCCGTCATGGCGGCGCATTTTGCCAGGCACGTGCCAACTGGCTGAATGCACGATTGGCCGAAAAATCGAATATGCCGACCATCATTGTGCAACATCACCCGCCGGTCGAGGTGGGTATAGCCTGGATGAACACGCACCCGCGCGAACCATGGGTAGCGCGTCTTTCCGAATGCCTGAAAGACCGTGATAATGTGATTGCCATGATGTGCGGTCATGTACACCGCCCGATCATGAGCAAATGGGAGGGGATGGCGCTGTCCGTATGCCCATCCACTGCGCCGCAGGTCGCGCTTAATCTGAAACCCATTGATCCGGAAGCACCGGACAACCGCGATATGATTATCGCTGCGCCGCCCGCTTATGCGCTGCATTGGTGGAATGGGCGTGAGCTTATCAGCCATTTCAACACCGCCGAAGAGCATGAAATGCTGGCGCGCTATGACGCGAAAATGCAGCCGCTGGTGCGGAGTTTGATCGCCGAACGGCCCAAATAGCTCATTCTGCCGGTTTTTGTCGAAATATATTGCTTGCTGATCGCCATATCTGCAACCAGCCTTTGCGCTGGCGTGCAAATATGGTTAAACCCCGTTCATCTCGCGCCTGATACAGGTCAGCGATATATAGAACTGGAGAGAAATTTATGCGTTTACCGTCCAAACATAAATCAGCAACCACGACTGTGTCCACGCTGGCGATGGCACTCGGCCTGGCTGGTTGTGCAACAACCGGTACAGAGGAGGCTGCATCCGTGGACCAGACACAGACAGCATCAGCAAGCACCGAAACAGTGCAGCCGATCGGGAATGCATTGACTGCTCAATGGACTGGTCCTTTTGACGGGGTTCCGCAATGGGATAAGTATAATGTTGAACAGCTGCCTGCCGCGTTTCAAGCGGGAATGGACCAGGTGAAACTGGAATATGAAGCGGTATTGTCCAACCCGGCCACGCCCACTTTTGAAAATACCGTCATTCCGCTGGAAAAATCCGGTGAGATGATCGGCCGGGTATTTTCTGTATACGGAGTATATGCGAGTAATCTATCAAACCCTGAAGTGCGCGCCGTGCAATCTGAATGGAGTCCGAAAATTTCGGCTTTTTTCAGCGAACTCAATCTCGATCCGCGGTTGGTGCAGCGCTATAAATATCTGTATGAAAATCGTGATGCGATGGGGCTGGATAGCAAGCAGAAACGTCTTGTCGAACGTGCCTATGACTCACTGAAGCGTAATGGCGCGCTGCTCGAAGGGGAGAAGAAAGAGCAGTTGATCGCGCTGAATACTGAGTTGGCCGGGCTGTATTCGGACTTTTCTAATAAGGTTCTTGCTGATGAGGAAACTTATATCCTGCTCGACAGTGAGGATGACCTTGCCGGACTACCGGACAGCTTTATCGCTTCGATCAAAAAGGCCGCTGAAGAGGAAGGTAAAGAGGGTTGGGCGCTTAAAAATACCCGCTCGGTTATGCAGCCATTTACGGAAAATTCGACACGTCGTGATCTGCGCGAAAAAGTATGGCGCGCTTATGTTAATCGCGGCGACAATGGTGATGCGAACGATACCAATGCGACGATTGCCAAGATACTGAAATTGCGTCAGCAGCGCGCCGAACTGCTCGGCTTCGAAACGCATGCCAATTACCGCATGGCCGACACCATGGCAAAAACACCTGAGCGTGCCATGGACCTGATGATGCGTGTTTGGCCCGCCGCCGTTGCCCGGGTTAAAGAAGAAGTCGCCGACATGCAGGCAATTGCCGATGCGGAAAGCGCAGGGATCACTGTTGAGCCATGGGATTACCGTTTCTATGCTGAAAAAGTGCGCAAGGCGAAATATGATCTCGATGCGGCTGAGATTAAACCTTATTTCCAGCTCGACAAGATGGTTACGGCGATGTTTGATTCCGCCAATAGGCTTTATGGCCTGACCTTTACGGAAAACACCGGCGCAGTGCCGGTCTTCCATCCTGATGTGCGGACTTTCGAAGTGACGCGCGATGGCAAGACGATCGGACTGTTCTATCTTGATAATTTTGCACGGGCAGGCAAGCGTTCGGGGGCCTGGGCGACAACCTATCGTTCACGCGACAGGTTGCTGGGTGATGATATCGTGCTCGGGTCAAACAACAACAATTTCGTGCAGGGCGGTGCGGGTGAACCAACGTTGATCAGTGTTGATGATGCCTCGACCCTGTTTCATGAATTTGGTCACGCGCTTGACTATTTCATCACCGATGTCGCCTATTCCAGCCTGGCCGGTACACCGCGCGATTTTGTCGAATATCCGAGCCAGGTGAATGAAAACTGGCTGATGACACCTTATGTGCTGCAGAAATATGCGGTGCATCATGAAACGGGTGAGCCGATTCCGCAGGCGCTGATTGACAAGATTGAAAAATCAGCGACCTTCAATGAAGGGTTCGCGACAGTTGAATATCTGGCCAGTGCGCTAGTGGATATGAAACTCCACAATCGCACCACCCCGGTGAGCGATCCCGATGCATTTGAGCGTGAGACGCTTGCCGATCTGGGCATGCCGGATGAAATCGTGATGCGTCACCGTCTACCGCAATTCAATCACTTGTTCTCGTCCGATGCCTATTCGGCGGGCTATTACAGTTACCTCTGGTCGGAAACAATGGACGCGGACACTTGGTCTGCATTTGAGGAGGCGGGCGGACCGTGGGATAAGAATATCGCCCATGGATTCCGTGATATCTTGCTCAAAACCGGTAACGAAACAGATCGTGCCGAGGCATACCGAGCGTTTCGTGGCCGTGACCCCGACGTTAAGGCTCTGCTCAAGCGGCGGGGCTTTCCGACCGGCGAATAAGCGGACACAGAGTCAAGAAAGCAAGGGGCGGGTTCAATCTCGCCCCTTTTCTTTTGTGCGCCGACACCGCATAGTTGCAATCAGCAACCTAAAGGAGAGTCCCCATGAAAGCATTGCGTACACCCGAAGAGAGGTTTGCCAATATTCCCGATTTTGATTTTCCGGTAGGCTATGTTGATGATCTTCCGGGCTATCAGGACCTGCGCATTGCGTATGTAGACGCCGGACCGCAAGATGCAGAGCACACATTCCTATGCCTGCACGGGGAACCTTCATGGTCGTTTCTTTACCGTAAAATGATACCCGTCTTTCTGGAAGGTGGTGCGCGGGTGATTGCACCCGACCTACTTGGTTTTGGCCGCTCTGACAAGCCAGCTGAGCAGTCAGATTATTCCTTTTATTTCCACCGTAACTACTTGCTGGAGCTTGTAAAAAAGCTTGATCTTAAAAATATTACCCTGGTGGTGCAGGACTGGGGCGGGCTGCTTGGCCTGACGCTGCCGGTGGACAGTGATTTTGCAGGTCGCCTGTCACGGCTGATCGTGATGAACACCGGATTGGGCATCGGTAAGGCACCGGGGGAAGGTTTTATGGCGTGGAAAAATTATGCGCTCTCAACGCCTGATCTGCCAATTGGTCCCCTTATCGCCCGCGGCACGCCACATCTTAGTGAAGCTGAAATCGCGGCCTATGATGCACCATTCCCTTCGCCCGAATATAAGGCGGGCGCACAGGTATTCCCGGCACTGGTCCCGGTGTCACCGGATATGGAAGGCGTAGATGTCAGCCTGGCGGCAGCGCGTTACTGGTCAGAGCAGTGGAACGGCAAGAGCTTTATGGCCGTGGGCGCTCTCGACCCGGTGCTTGGTCCGGATACGATGAAGAGCTTGCAAAAAATGATAAAAGGATGTCCTGACCCGATGATGATCGAGGATGGAGGGCATTTTGTGCAGGAATGGGGTGACCCTATAGCCCGGGCTGCGCTAAAAAGCTTTGCAGCATAATCCGGCTGGCCAGTTATATCTGGTTCACAGCCGGCCTGCTTAAATATCAGGCGGCGAGAACCTCACCGTCAAAATCATAATCTGCCATGGCGATAGGCAATGCAGTGTCGCAGCGTGCACATTGCGCGCTGATACGTCCAACATGCCAGTGGCGTCCGCCACAGCCTGGGCAGTGATTGTTTTCGCCTGCATAATAAAGCGGCATAAAGCCGCGTGAAGGCATCTGCTGAGCGAAGTTTTTAGATGGCATTTGTACCGTCATTATCTTTTCTCCCTGTGACATGGAAACAACCGTTAACGACGAGAAGTGTTCCACCGTCGATGAGAGGATATGCAATTTCCCACATGAACGCAATGGGAAGCAGGCGTTCAGTGGGTGTTATAATATGTAAATTACATGGACTTAGTTGTAAAATGCATGGTCGTTTTACACACGTAAACGCCAATATACTTGCCTTTGCTTGGTTAATGATATAAATATGATATCATAATTAATTCTGAGGAGAAAAATAATGACAGACATGGTTAATGTGAGCGGTGATTCAGGGCGCGGGCGCGGGATGACCGCCAGTGTAGAGCGCGAATCAACTACTATAAGCGGCTATGGTATGCTGCTGGTGCTTCTCGCGACCATTGTGGCGGGCGTAATGTCTGTCGTGGCAATTGACCGGCTGGGGCCCATCGCGATTGCCGCGCTGGCGGTTAGTATATTCGCGTTTTCGTTTGCTGCGATAGGGTTTTATTTCCTGAACCCCAACCAGGCGGCGGCGATCCAGTTATTTGGTGAATATAAGGGTACGGACCGCAACACCGGACTGCGCTGGCGCTGGCCGTGGTTGACTCGGCAAAAAATATCGGTGCGTGTGCACAATGTGACATCGGAAACGGTCAAGGTTAATGACCTGCGTGGTAACCCGGTTGAAATAGCGACCAATGTGGTCTGGCGCGTGACGGACACGGCCAAGGCGCTGTTCGATGTCGAGAAATATGAAGAATTTGTCGATATCCAGATCGAAAGCGCGATCCGTGTCATCGGTGGTCGCTTTCCCTATGACGATTTTGAGCATGACCAGACCACTTTGCGCGGCGATACCGGAGAGGTGAGTGATCAGTTGGAGGAGCAGCTGCAGGAACGCGTCGCGGCAGCAGGTGTGACGATCGATGAATGCCGCCTTACGCACCTCGCCTATGCTCCTGAAATTGCGCATGCGATGCTGAAACGGCAGCAGGCTGATGCGGTGGTTGCCGCGCGTCAGCGGATTGTTGAGGGCGCGGTGGGCATGGTCGAGACCGCGATCGATATGCTGTCGGAAAAGGATGTGATTGAGCTTGATAACGAGCGTAAGGCCGCCATGGTATCCAACCTGATGGTGGTGCTGTGCGGTGAGCGCGACACTCAGCCGGTGGTTAATACCGGATCTCTTTACCAGTAACCTGTAACCCGGGAACCAATCATGGCTGCGAAACCCAAAAAAGCATTTCCGCTCCGTCTTGAGCCGGCGCTTTACGAAGCTTTGGAGCGGACGGCTGCAAATGAGTTTCGCAGCGTGAATGCGGAGGTAGAGGTGCTGCTGCGCGAGGCACTGGCACGGCGCGGGGTCAAGGTGGCTCCGCCGGAAAAACGGAAGAGGGGCAGACCGCCAAAAGATAAACGAGGGGAGGAATAATGGACCAGGGCCAGATCGCATACATGGCAGTGATGATGGCGGCGGCGGTGGCGATGGGCATATCGCTTTGGCTGATCTTTAGGAAGTAAGCTCTGTAATAAATCTAGGATAAATAACATGCTGCATATGATGTTTGATAAGAAATATTGGTTCCGTTCCAAAAAATATGGTCTCGGTTCCTATTCCCATACATGGCAGGGCTGGGCATTTCTGGTTTTGTACGTGGTTTTTCTGTTTGGCATGGGTCTATATGTGGAACGCGGCGGGGGTGAAATCGATGCCATGTGGTGGACTGGTATCCTTGTCATCACGGCACTGTTCATATTCATCACATGGAAGAAAACCGAAGGCGGCTGGCGCTGGCGTTGGGGCGACTGAGTATCGCTCTAGGCCAGAGCCTCATCCAGAAGCCGCGCGAGGCGTAACGCGGCGCGCTGCACCTGCAACCGGGCCACCGGCACAAGATCGCGGATCTCATCATTATCGACTTGTGCCCGGTTTTCCATTTTCGGGCCGCAGGCCTTGCCATCCTCGGCAGTGCGATAGGCAAAATCCCGTGAGATTTCCCAGGCTTCACGTGACCAGTCCTCACTGGTCCCCATGCTCATTTCGCTGCGCTCAGATGCACTATAGCGCCGCACGATATTGCTGCCATCGGTAATGGCGCGTTCGGCGAGCGGCCCATCCCAGAGCCAATGCAGGTTCATGCGACCCTCGACAATACCATAGGCGGCGGACACATCATTGCCACCGCGGTCCGAACGGTCACCGGCATGAAGTGGCATATGCAGGTCGCTGGTAAAATGGACGAGAAAGGCAAGTGCTTCGAGCCGCACATGCGCGGGCAGGCTTTTATTGGCGAGCAGCGCGAAATTGCGATCAATCTGCGCCGAGACACAATTGCCGCCAGGACAGTTGCCGCGCAGTGTGAAATCGGTGCAGATATCGACATTTTGGTAATGCCATGGCGCGGTATAGCCCCAGCGCAACCGGTCACGGCGGATACAATCGGGCCAGACACTGGCATCGCTGATGGATTTGAGGTCGCATTCCGGCGTCCCCAGCAGTGCTTCGGCGCGCAGCAACGCGCGGATTTTCACCGCCGTTGAAGGCGCAATATTTTGTCCGGTAATCTCCGCTATGGTGCGGTGCGCATATTCACCCCATGCCAGTGCGGGGGTGGGGAGAAGCGCCAACAGCGCAGCAAGTAGTATCCATGGCTTTTTCATCATGCGTTTTGTCTAGCGCGTGGATAGAGACTGGCAATCGTTAATCGACGAATGCCGTTCCAATACCACTATTATCGATGATGTACGCTGGATATATACCGGTTATTCCTCATCACCATAAATGCCGACCTGCTTTACACCAGCGCTGGTGGCGCGGCCGCGATACATACCGGGCGTGTTGTAGCTCCAGGCCGCTGTGCCGTCAGGGGCCGCAACAATCACGCCGCCTGTACCGCCCAGTTCACCCAGTTCCCTGATAACGGCATCTGCTGCGGTTTTCGCATCTTCGCCCTTCATCCGCATCCGTGCGCAGATTTCATGCGCAACGCCCAGTCGGATGAAAAATTCGCCTGCGCCTGTGGCTGAGATCGCGCAGGCACGGTTGTCCGCATAGGTCCCCGCGCCGATAATCGGGCTGTCGCCGATCCGGCCCCAGCGCTTGCCGGTCAGGCCGCCGGTCGATGTGCCTGCGGCCATATTGCCGTCCATATCGACTGCCACAGCGCCAACCGTGCCATATTTCATATCAATATCGAAATAGCTGGTTTTGGCACCGCTGCCGCTGGCTTCGTCTTCTGCCTGCCTTGCTTTCAGCTCTTCCAGCTGGCGATAGCGCTCGTCTGTCGCAAACCATTGTGGTCCGGCCTGTTCCAGCTCCTGTTCCATCGAGAATTCATTGGCGCCGTCCCGGCTGAGCAGCACATGCGGGCTTTGCTCCATGACCGCGCGTGCCAGCTTGATAGGGTTTTTGGTGGCGGTTACGCCGGCGGCGGACCCGGCGTCGAGCGTCTTGCCATCCATGATCGCCGCGTCCATTTCATTGCGGCCCTTATATGTGAAAACACTGCCGCGTCCGGCGTTGAAATTGGGATCATCCTCCAGCACGATAATGGCCGCCTGTACCGCATCCATTGATGTGCCACCGCTTGCCAGCACTTCGGATCCGGCCTCAAGCGCGCGCGTTAATGCCGCGCGGACTTCGCGGTCCTTTTCCGCGGTCAGGTTTTCGCGTTCTATGACGCCCGCGCCGCCATGAATGGTCAGCGACCAGCTCTTGCCTGTGGTGTTACCATCCTGTGCCTGCGCGCCAGTCGCCATAAGAAATACTCCAATTATTGCTGTGAGGAGGCGGATCATGCGAGTCTCTCCCTAAGTTGAGTTCAGGAGAGACTAGGACGCGTTTCGGCGGCGGGCAAGCGGTGAGTTACCAGCCAAGCGTGCTACCGTCATAGACGCGGAATTCCCCGCTATTTTCCAGCGACAGGTTTTCGATGACCTGCATCATGCCCGCCACGCTGGTTTCGGTATCAATCAGGGCATTTTCGCCGCCCATTTCGGTTTTGACCCAGCCGGGGTGCAATATACCGATGGCAATGCCCTCATCCCTGAAATCAATGCTGAGCGATTTCCATGCAGCGTTTACGGCGGCCTTTGAGGAACGGTAAATGATTGAGCCGCCGCTCTGGTTATCGCTGATGCTGCCCATCTGGCTGGAGAGCACGACCATTTTTTTCACATCGCTGCCCGCCATGTTCTTCTTGAGCTCGGTTGCCATGATAGTGGGTGCAATCGTATTGATTTCCAGCGTTTCGATCCAGCTGTCCTTGTCCAGATCACGGCTGCCATAAGACCCGGCATTGCTGATAAACAGGTCCACCTGACGGTCGCCCAGTTCGTCAAAAAAATTGTCGACGCTGTGCGGATTGGCCACAGACAGGCGCATGACAGTCGCGCCATTAATGGCCCGCAGATCATCCGCGCGGTCGGGATTGCGCGAGGTGCCGATCACATCCCAGCCAGCGGCGGCATAGTCTTTTGCAAATTGCAGGCCTATGCCCCGATTGGCGCCGGTGATTAAGACTGTTGGCATGGTTTTGCGTCCTTCCCTGTTCATGACCCCGGGTTTTTCATATCGTCGCCGCATTTCAGCACTCGCATATCGCGAGTTGCAGCGCTATATAGTTGCTTCATCCCCTGAATAGCGGAGCAAGCCTGCGAATGACAACCGAAAATCCTAGCCTGCGTCCATGGCGTGATATTGAACGCCGCAAAAGCCGCCAGATAATGGTGGGTGACGTACCGGTTGGCGGCGATGCGCCCATCACTGTACAGACCATGACTAACACGCCGACATCGGATGCAAAGGCCACGATTGACCAGATCCGCCGCTGCGAAGAGGCGGGCGTGGATATTATCCGTGTATCCTGCCCCGATGTTGAAAGTACGGCGGCACTGAAACAGATTGTGCGCGCCAGCCGCGTACCGATCGTGGCCGATATTCATTTTCACTATAAACGCGGCATAGAAGCGGCGGAAGCGGGTGCGGCCTGCCTACGTATCAATCCGGGCAATATCGGCAGCGCGGACCGCGTAAAAGAAGTGGTTGATGCGGCCAAGGCCAATGGCTGCGCCATCCGCATTGGCGTCAATGCGGGCTCGCTCGAACGCGACCTGCTTGAAAAATATGGCGAACCATGTCCCGAGGCGCTGGTGGAAAGCGCGCTGGATCATATCAAGCTATTACAAGACCATGATTTCCACGAATATAAAGTGGCGGTAAAGGCATCGGACGTATTTCTAGCTGTCGCCGCATATATGCAATTGGCCGAAGCTGTCGATTGTCCGTTGCATCTGGGTATTACCGAAGCGGGCGGCCTGATTGGCGGCACAGTCAAATCGTCCATCGGTATCGGCAATCTGCTTTGGGCCGGGATTGGTGATACGATCCGCGTCAGTCTGTCCGCCGAGCCGGAAGAGGAAGTGCGGGTCGGTTATGAGATGCTGAAAGCGCTGGGTCTGCGCACCCGCGGCGTCCGCGTGGTAAGTTGCCCCAGCTGCGCGCGGCAGGGTTTTGACGTGATCCGCACAGTGCAAACGCTGGAGGAACGGCTGCAGCATATCAACACGCCGCTGTCGCTTTCGGTGCTCGGCTGCGTGGTAAATGGCCCCGGCGAAGCGCGCGAAACCGATATCGGCCTCACTGGCGGCGGCAAGGGCAAGCATATGGTCTATCTCTCTGGCGTGACCGACCATCATGTCGAGGATGCCGACATGATCGACCATATCGTCAAACTGGTCGAGGCCAAGGCGGCAGAGATAGAGGCGGGCACATCAATCAGCGCCGATGACGCGAAAGAGCAGGCGGCATGATGCGTTTGGCAGTCCTCGGCCTGATGATGACATCCGTCTTCATGCAGGCCTGTTCTCCCGCTGATGAGCTGGCCGCACAGACAGAGGCTGTAATGCCTTCACAGGACCTGCCTGACAGCGATATTGAAAGTGGAGAGA
This sequence comes from uncultured Sphingomonadaceae bacterium, assembly GCA_947497085.1. Lineage (GTDB taxonomy): Bacteria > Pseudomonadota > Alphaproteobacteria > Sphingomonadales > Sphingomonadaceae > Alg239-R122. The sequence continues at coordinate 691,497 of CANMFE010000001.1, read as the reverse complement.
TGGACCTGCATCCCGAAGCGCGGCCATTTGCGGAGCGCGACAGTGCCATGGCCGATGTCGACGCGGCGTTAGTGCGTGCAGCGGAAAGCGGGAAACGCGTCATTGTCGTTATGGGCGCAAACTGGTGCCATGACAGCCGCGGGCTGGCAGGATGGTTCGCGACCCCGCGCTTTTCGGAAATGCTGAATGTGAAATATGAAACCGTCTATGTTGATGTTGGCACGCCGCAATCGGGCGAGGGGCGCAATATCGACGTTGCCCAGCGTTTCGGCATTGAGTCCCAGGAAAATACGCCAATGGTGCTCGTGCTTTCCGCCGATGGAAAACTGCTCAACAGCGAAGAAGACGCGAAAAGCTGGCGCAATGCCGCCAGCCGCAGTGAAGACGCAATTTTCACCTATTTTGACGGATTGTAACAGGCGCTGGTTTTTTCAGACTCCATACCGTTTGTTGCCGCCAGAGGTGATGCAGTACCGGCCGCCGCGCGGACCAACACACACATTGGGCCCATTGCAGGGGCAACGGCCAGGCGCATATGTCCGCCGGTTTGTACGGCGCGGGGCGCTCTGTCTGGCAGGGCGCCGAAATGATCTTGCCGGGGGAGTGGTTGCCGAAGTGTGACTGAGCGCAATCCACATGGCCTGGCCATTTTGGATTATTTTTAGCCAGTCACCTGATTGGCCAATGGCTTCGGCGGACGTACCATAGTTCAGTTTACCGACAATCTTTCCGTTTGCAGAGGGCTTGTCGCGCACGTTAAGTTTTTGAGCAGTTATATATACGGTTTTCTTTTCAAAACCCGGCTCAACCTGCAATGGGTCATCAATGGCTCCGGCATCGGTTGCCTGATCGGAAACATTGTCCGGGTCGTTCAGCAGGGTGTTCACGTCACCGGATTGCGACAGGTTTTCTTCATCGGGTGACTCGCCGCATTGGCCAAGCATGGCAAGCAGTAGCAGGACAAGCAATATACAGCCACATCCCTTTCCCATGGTGCCGTTGTCTGCATCGCCGCGACCGTTCCCGCCATTATGCTGAGTGCCTTTGGGTGTAAAGGAACTGAACCAAAGGCCGCTGCCTGGTATGCCAACTGTTTTGCGGGTCCCGCGGGAACTGAAATTGATGCTGGCGCCGGGCCTTCCAACAGATGTGCTGACACCTGATTTACTGAAGTTAAGTTTAACTCCTGGTATAATCTTTACAGATTTTCTGAATATAAACCCCAAAAAGAGTGCCCCGTTACTCTATTAATAAATGCAATAATAATGGGATATTTTCAGGAAAAATGCAATATTACATTTATTCAATATACTATCTAAGTGTATTCATTATTGCTGTCTTGCGAATAAAGCCGCTCCATATGGCATAGGCCCAGAGCGGCACCCATGCCAGCACCAGGCCAAGCGACGCGAGCGGCCAATAGCTCGAACCTGCAAGACCAAACAGGCTGACCAGCCCGCCAAGCACCATCATCGCTCCCACACCTTTGCCGAACAGGCTGTCCTTCAGTGTCAGCCAACCAATCGCCATGCCCGCCAGTGCCAGTCCTGCAAATTTGATATGCACAAACCAGAACAGCCAATCCAGCTGCGCCTGTGTGCCGGGCAGTTCAGCGGTGATTGCGAACAATATCTGGTCCTCCGCCTGATCGCACAGTCCGGCGATGACAGCTATCGTGGCTGCTGCCAGTGCAAGCGTGCGTCCGTGCCCCTTGACCGCCATCGCTCCGGTGACAAGAAAAGCGACGAACATCGGGATAAAGGCAAACACATCAATGGTGTTGAGCGTATCCATGGCGCGGACAAGCCGGCTGCGGCACGGATCCTCACCGAACAAGGTGGCGATATCGGCCGGCGTGCGGGCAAATTCGAACGTCAATATGGGGCGCAGCTCGCTGGAGCCGCCACACGCTGTGTCCACATGCGGGATGGTGCCGATAATATAACTGACCGCCAGTACGCCAAAGCCTGCCAGGGCGCATAGCCGCCACCAGTTTTTCGTTGTCATGATTTTGCTCCCGATTGCCGGTTAAAAATAAATATCAACATAGTCGGTCAGGCCGTCGCACCATTCAAAATTGCGCAGCCGCCAGTATGGCCGGTTTTGCGTAATGGCGAATGTCTGGTCACCTGCGGTAGCGCTGTCGAGCACGCATTCGCGGCCTGTATCGGGTGTGTCGATAATGGTGATGCGTCCGCGAAAAATGAATTCGTTATCTGTGATGCGGACAATATCGCCCAGCATGCTCGCCTTGCCATCACCTGTGCGGGCACTTTGGCTCGCCGAAATGCGGATCACGCCGCTGTTATCCGATACCGCGACCGGCCCCATATAGTCCCAGCTGATCCATTGCAGCGTCATGCCGCGCGCATTTTTCAGCTTTTCAAGCGCTTCGGCGCTGTCCACTTCAGTCCGGGTGAGGAGCGGCGGTGTGACCGGGCTGCCTGTTGCCGGTGGAGGCTCATCCATCGCAATATCGGGTTCGCGCGCGCCACCCGTGCTGCACGCGGCAAGGCAGGTAAGCGATATGGCGGCAATGGCGGCGGAGTTGCGGTTCATCAGGGAATATCCTTGTTGCTGTGCGTAACTATAGCCGTTCGGCAGGATTTGGCAATTTGCCATCTGGACAATCGGGCTTGCTCGGCCGATAGGCTGTGCGCATGAAAGCCGCTATCCGCCATAGTGACCATGCGATACTGCCGTTCCTGGCGGTAGCCACGGGTATCGCCACATTTGGCGGTATGGATGCGCTGATGAAGGGGCTGGCCATTGCGCTCGGTACCTATAATGCGCTGTTGTGGCGGTGCGGTGCAACGGTCATCATTGCGGCGGCGCTTTTTACCCTGCGCCCCAGCAAATGGCCGGCAAAACCCGCGCTCAGGCTGCATGTCCTGCGTGGCAGCATCACGTCAGTCATGGCCTTCACCTTTTTCTGGGGTTTGGCGCGCACGCCGATTGCAGAGGCGATCGCGATCAGCTTTATCGCGCCCATTATCGCGCTCTATCTTGCTGCAGTGATGTTAGGCGAGCGGGTGGGGCAGTCATCAATATTTGCTTCAATTCTGGGCCTGTCGGGCGTTATCGTTATTGTCGCGGGCAAGCTGGGTCAGGATTTTGACAGCGATGCAAAATGGGGCATCGCCGCGATCCTGACTTCCGCGGTGCTCTATGCCTTCAACCTGATATTGCAGCGGCAGCAGGCGCAGATTGCCAGCCCCGTTGAAATCGGCCTGTTCCAGAACGGTATTGTCACCGCCATCCTGCTATTGTTCGCGCCCTGGTTCGCGGTGGTGCCCGACTTCGCAGCCCATGGTGCGGCGCTGGTGGGTGCTGCGGCGCTGGCGCTTGTCTCGCTGTTGCTCATCAGCTGGGGCTATGCGCGGGAACAGGCGCAGGCGCTGGTGCCGATCGAATATAGCGCGTTTATCTGGGCCAGTATTCTGGGTTGGATATTCTTTGCCGAACCGGTGACAGCGGCCACGCTCATCGGCGCGGCGTTGATCGTCAGCGGCTGCCTGATCGTGGCCCGGCGACGGCCGGATATGGCGGAACCGGAGCAGGTGGCGTTATAAAGCTCTTTTTTACTTAACAACCCCGCGAAACCTTAATTTTCCGCTCTTTCCCGCCGGGATGGCGCCCGCAAACTTCCACTGGATATGCGTCACATCATCGCCCTGCGCCGGGCGCGTGCCGCCTGTGCCGTCATCGACAGCCAGCGCGGAAAGCTTGCCCCATGTCTTGCCGCCATCGACTGACACAGCGGCCCAGTCCTCGTCTACGCCAGTAAAGCGCACGGCTTTATGCACCGGGTTGACCGCGACGAAATTGGCGGCGGGCGTGGACCCGGCATTGCGATAGGTGAGGGTGAAGAGCAGCCTGTCACCCGGCACCACGGTCACATCGCTGGGCGCGACCAGCTCCGCCTTGCCATTCGCATCGGTGCGTTCGACCTGGATTTCGGAACTGATCTCAACCGCCTTTGCCCCGGTGGGCGCCGACGCCTGCGCCGCCGCAGACGTCGCCATGGCGGAGCCCAAAAGCGCGGCCAGCCCCAGCGCAATCGCGTAAAACAGCGTATTGCGGCGGCTGTCCACATTGCCAAACAGCGCCCGGATATCCCCCCTGCGCGCGGTATAGCGAATGTGCGTATTATCCATGTGCGACATGATATTTCCCCGTTTATCAATCCTTTGCAAACCGCGCATTCATGCGGCCCGCAAGGTCATTTTACATTTCATGGGGACCGGTATCGCCGAACATGGTTAATTATGGGTAAACGGGGATGGGGAAAGGGCCAGCCATTCCCTAACTTCCCTTAGCTTCGCACCCAGAAGCGTGTTGATTGCGCCATTTGCCCAATTATCATGTAGGAGATATCCAACATATTTGGGGGTTAAGTGAGTTGTCACCGTCATTCGCTGGCTTTGATGCCTTGGCTCTTATGGTTAGCTCGATGTTGGATTTGTTGGATACTTATCAACAGCTTAAGTGAATATTTTGCTGTCCTACAAACATGTCCGGCTGATACAAAACTCCTCTCAACATCATTTTAAAGGAGTTATAACATGGGTGCAGGATATACGACAATTGCGGCAATGGCTGCGGCAGGCGACACGGCAGGCAATCTGGAAGATGCCTATCTGAGTGAACCGGGACGCGAAGGGAAATTCATATTTTCGACAGGTGACTTGTCGGCAGAAGTGGCGGCTGATCCTGATCAGGCTATTTACATTGCAAATACTGATACCACCCCAGGTGCAAGCGGTGCCTGGGTCCGGCAGTATGATATGCTGGAATGGCGGTTTTTTGGCGGCGAAACAAACCTGTCCCTGGGTCGCGGTGACCGGCTGACGGGCAAGGGAATTGGCAATACGGTGATCACGAATACTGTCGATGAGCCTATTATCCAGGTTCTGGGTGAAGGAAATTCCGCAGCCAGCCGTTATGACTATGTTCAAATTCTCGATCAGGAGCTTATTCATGATGGCCCGCATACTGCCGCTGCCATAGAAGTGGATGATGCCGCTTATGGTATAATCGAGAGGGTCAAACTGCAGGGTAAAAACGATGCGACAAGAGGAATTACTCTCGGTTTTGCGGAAATACCCGAACCAGTAGATGGCGAGATTGATTATGATCTGGCTTATTCATGGGCACTGCGCGACTGCGATATCGATGCTTTCAGCGACTGGGGGCTGAAACTCAACACGGGCGGAACCGGTCTGGTGCTCGATAACTGCACGGTGCGCGGTGCAAAAACCATTATCGGATCAAGCAATGCGGTAATCCGGTCCGGCCAATATGCGCAAATCGATATTTTCAATGAAAAACCGGGCGCAGATTTCCAGTTCCATATTGCGGATCAGGTTGTTGAGACTATTGACCTTGGTGATTACTGGGCACGGGTATCCGGCACAGTTAACAATAGCGGTGCGAACGCGCGCATGAACCAAGGCTTTTTCCGCAACATACACTGCAATATGAAGACGATGAAAGGTGATCTCGTCTACCTTGAAAATGCGGATAATGTGATTGTTGAGGCGAGCTGCCACAATCCTACCTTTGCCGGTGCCGGCAATCTGGTCCATTTTGGCGCGGGTGCGACAGAATGCGTCCTCGAATGTGATGCGTTTAGCGCGCTGGCTCCATTCACTGCGGACCCCGCGTCGAAGCGCTGCATCAAGCTGGTAAAGGGACAGGTCAGGCGGCTTGATTTTGCGAACATCACCACATCACCGAATTGCAGGACGGTGTTAAGGGACGGGGTGGTTGATGCGGCCGAAGGTTTCCCCATCGTGCATAATGGTACTGCGTGGAACCTGCAGCTGCTGTCAATACAGGACGACTCCGCCGCAATCATTACGCCGCCAGATCCTGTTGGTTACATGAAGGTGACACGCACGGATAACGGCGGAGATGCTGAACAATGGGGCTATTACTATTTCGACACAAGGTCGAATGACATCAAAGAAATAGCTTCAGGCGCAGACATGGAACTGGGTGCAGGTGTACTTACCGGCACAAGCGGTCAGGATTTTAAGACGACACTGTCGTGCGCCGGGAGCGTATTATACCTTGAGGCCCGTGATGCCGTATCCAAATATGTCGTTTCGTTCGAGACGATGCAATATGGCGTATAAGTAAAACTCACTATTATATCTTTTCGTCTGCGATGTCGGGGGGTGGTTTTTGGGTGCTTTGCCCTTCCACTCCCCGTGCACATCCGCTAAACACCTCCCGAACCATCGATTCACACTGGCTTTCACCTGATTGACGCGCGTTTGCCGCTTCCCCCAATCGGGTCAAAGTAATACTTTGACACGGAGAATTTTATGACGACTACCGGACAGGACACACTTGGCACGCGCGATACTATGACTGTGGGCGGGGAGAGCGTGGCGTTTTACTCGCTTTCCAAGGCTGCGGAGAAGCTGGGGAATATCGACAGGCTGCCCTATACGCTGAAGGTCCTGCTCGAAAATATGCTGCGTTTTGAGGACGGGGGGCATACCGTTTCCACCGATGACGCGCAGGCGGTGGTTGATTGGCAGAAGGATGCGCGCAGTGACGCGGAGATCCAGTATCGCCCTGCACGTGTGCTGATGCAGGATTTTACCGGTGTGCCCGCCGTGGTTGATCTGGCCGCGATGCGTGACGGGATCAAGGCGCTGGGCGGTGACGCGCAGAAAATCAACCCGCAGGTGCCGGTGCATCTTGTCATCGATCACTCGGTCATGGTCGACGAATTCGGCACGCCGCAGGCTTTTGAAAATAACGTCGCGCTGGAATATCAGCGTAATATGGAACGCTATGAATTCCTGAAATGGGGGTCGAAAGCGTTTGACAATTTCTCCGTGGTGCCCCCCGGCACGGGCATCTGCCACCAGGTGAATCTGGAACATATTGCCAAAGCTGTCTGGTCATCGAAAGATGCGAGCGGCGCGCGGGTGGCCTATCCCGATACATGCGTGGGCACGGACAGCCACACGACGATGATTAACGGCCTAGGCGTGCTCGGCTGGGGCGTGGGCGGTATTGAGGCCGAGGCGGCGATGCTGGGGCAGCCTGTCAGCATGCTGATCCCCGAAGTGGTCGGGTTCAAGCTGACCGGCGAACTGGCCGAGGGTATTACCGCGACCGATCTGGTGCTCACCTGTGTGCAGATGCTGCGCGAAGTGGGCGTTGTGGGGCGTTTTGTGGAATTTTACGGACCGGGCGTGGCGGCGCTGTCGCTTGCCGACCGTGCGACCATTGCCAATATGGCGCCCGAATATGGCGCGACCTGCGGCTATTTCCCGATCGACGACAAGACGCTTGATTATCTGCGCCTGACAGGCCGGAGCGAGGCGGACATTGCGCTCACCGAAGCCTATGCGAAGGCGCAGGGTTTCTGGCGGCTCGACGATGCACCGGATGCGGTTTACACCAACACGCTCGAGCTGGACATGAACAGCGTGGTGCCGTCGCTTTCGGGGCCGAAGCTGCCGCAGCAGCGTGTTTCGATGGCGGACCTTGACGAAAGCTTCAACCGTGATCTGGGCGAAGTTTTCAATAGCGACGACAGCAAGGGCCGAGTGGCGGTCGATGGCGCGGACCATGATTTCGGACATGGTGATGTCGCGATTGCGGCGATTACCAGCTGTACCAACACCTCCAACCCCAGCGTGCTGATCGCCGCAGGTCTGGTCGCGCGCAAGGCGCGTGAAAAGGGTCTGCAGCGCAAGCCATGGGTCAAATCGTCGCTGGCTCCGGGGTCGCAGGTGGTGACCGATTATCTGGACAAGGCGGGTTTGAGCGAGGATCTCAACTATCTTGGTTTTAATCTGGTCGGTTATGGCTGTACGACGTGTATCGGCAATTCGGGTCCGCTCCCCGCGCCGATTTCGAAAGCGATCAATGACAATGATCTGGTCGCGGCATCGGTGCTTTCGGGCAACCGCAATTTTGAAGGCCGTGTGAGCCAGGACGTGCGCGCCAACTATCTGGCGTCGCCGCCGCTGGTGGTCGCCTATGCGCTGAAAGGCACAGTGCGTGAGGATATGTACGAAACGCCGATCGGCCAGGGCAGCGATGGCGCGGATGTGTATCTGCGCGATATCTGGCCCACCAATGATGAAGTTGCGGCGGCAATGCAGGGCGCGGTCAGCCGCGAAATGTTCGAAAGCCGCTATGCCAATGTCTATGACGGCGATGATGCATGGCGCGCGATCGATGTGACGGGCGGTGACACGTTCCAGTGGCGCGCAGGCTCGACTTACGTGGCAAACCCGCCCTATTTCGAGGGTATGGATATGACGCCCGCACCGATTGCCGATATTACCGATGCCAAAGTGCTCGCCCTTTTGGGCGACAGCATCACCACCGACCATATCTCGCCTGCAGGTGCGATCAAGCAGGACAGCCCGGCGGGCGAGTATCTGATGTCGCATCAGGTCGCAAAGCAGGACTTTAACAGCTATGGCTCACGCCGCGGCAACCATGAAGTGATGATGCGCGGCACATTTGCCAATATCCGCATCAAGAACGAAATGGCGGATGGCAAAGAGGGCGGTTACACCAAATATAACGGTGAAGTCATGCCGATCTATGACGCGGCGATGCGGCATAAGGCCGACGGCACGCAGCTGGTTGTCATCGGCGGCGAACAGTACGGCACGGGTTCCTCACGCGACTGGGCGGCGAAGGGCACCAACCTGCTCGGCGTCAAAGCGGTGATCGTGGAAAGCTATGAGCGTATCCACCGTTCCAACCTGGTCGGCATGGGCGTGTTGCCGCTGCAGTTTGCCGAAGGCGTGGACCGCAATACACTCAGCCTGGATGGCAGCGAGAGCTTCTCGATCAAAGGTGTGGCGGATCTGAAACCGTTGCAGGACGTCGAGGTCGAAATGACCCGCGCGGATGGCACGACAGCCACTTTCATGACCAAATGCCGCATCGATACTGCGAACGAAATGGAATATTTCCTGAACGGCGGTATCTTGCACTACGTGCTGCGCAATTTGGCGAAGTAAATTGCAGACATGTGTTTAGGAAGGCCCCGTTCCATAATATGGGACGGGGTTTTCTTTTGAATGATGTCTATTTAAACCCACTTCCATGCCATTCAAATTACGGCTAACTTGTCTCTTATGCCTATTTCGAACAGCAAGCCCGCCGTTGAACCTTCGCCGCAGGAGATTTCCAGCAATCCGCTGAAAGCGAGCTGGGATGCCTTTGCAAACTGGTGGCGCAAGGGGGTGCGGCAGGAAATCAAGCAGCGCGCGGTGGTCGACAAGGTGCGCGAGGAATCGGGCTGGTCACTGCGCTATGCGTTTATGCTGCTGATGTCGGCGGGTATTGCCATACTTGGCCTGCTGCTGTCCTCGCCGGCGGTGGTGATTGGCGCGATGCTATTATCACCATTGCTCGGCCCCATGATGGGGGCAGGTTTCGCGCTGGCTATCGGTGATCTGAACTGGGGCAAGCAATCGGCCTATGCGCTCGCGGTGGGCACGATCATATCGATCCTGTTCTGCGCGTTTATTGTCATGATGTCGCCGCTGCAGAATGTGACGCCGGAAATCGCCTCACGCACGCGGCCCAATCTTTTCGATCTGGGCGTGGCGCTGTTTTCCGCGCTGGCCGGTGCCTATTCCATGATCCGCGGGCGTGAGGGCACCATTGTGGGCGTGGCGATCGCCACCGCGCTGATGCCGCCGCTTGCCGTTGTCGGCTTCGGCCTGGCCACGCTTAATTGGACGGTATTTGGCGGCGCGCTGCTGCTCTATTTCACCAACCTTATGACCATTGCGCTCACCGCTGCGGTCATGGCGCGGCTTTACGGTTTTCGTAGCCGCCTGTCGGATAAACAGACAAAGGTGCAGGCGGCGATTACCGTCATCATATTCATCGCTCTGGCCGTCCCGCTCGGTTATTCGCTCCGGCAGATTGCCTGGGAATCCAACGCCACGCGCATTGCGACCAGCGTGGTGAAGGACGAATTTGGCAGCGGCGCACGGCTCAGCCAGATTGATCTTGATTTCAGTGCGCATCCGCTTGCGGTCAACGCCACTGTGCTCACGCCCGAATTCCAGCCTGATGCCGAGCGGCGTTCAGAGCGACTGATGGAAGTCCAGCTGGGTCAGGATATCGACGTGAATATAAGCCAGTTCCGCGTCGGCACCAATGCCGGCGATGCAGAGGCGGCGGAAATCGCGGCGGCCAAGGCGAATGAACAGATAGCGGCGCAGGAACAGGAAATTACCGAACTGGCACAGCGATTATCGCTGGTGGCTGGCGTGCCGCCGCAGGATGTGATTATCGACCGGCAGGCCAAGCGGGCGGTGGTGAAAGCGAAGAAGCTGCCTGGAGCCACGCTGGAAACCTATTATGCGCTTGAAAGGCGGGCCGAGGCGCTCGAAGAAGGTTGGAGCGTGATTATCGAGCCACCTGCCAGCAAGCTTCCTGTGATCGAGATGGAAAATGGCGAACCATCGGCGGAGGGCGCGCGCAATATCGTACTGGCTGCCTGGGCTGCGCAGCGCATTGACGCGCCGCTGGGTATACAGGGTAGCGCGCGCAATGCCCAGCAGGTATTGGAACTGTTGAAAGCGCAGGATATCGCCTGCGCGCTGCGCCCCGGCGGCAATGGCCGTAGCGACCAGGTGGTGCTAAGCTGGCTGCCGCCGGACACGGCGCTTGGGGAGGATGGTGCGCCCTGATTCAATCTGCCTCTCGTACTCCTGCGAAAGCAGGAGTCCAGGGGCGGCAGTCGCAACCGTTTGACCATGTCACCCTGGATTCCTGCTTTCGCAGGAATATGAAGGGGATATGGGCAATCGCTTCGGCACCCGCCTTCGCGAGCGCAGGCAGGCTCAGCCTGAGTTCTGGTCCCAGCCTTGCGCCCGGCTTCGGGAGACGCATCGCAACGACGAAGTGACCGGTTGTGGGGGTGAAAGCGGACTCTCGAACAATACAGCATTTGTACGGACACGAAACAGAGGATGTCCGGCGTTGCTATGAGTTGCGGCAAATGTATGTTTGGACTAACTCTTGAGGCTCGAAATCAGGCAATTGAGGACAAGATCATGAGTGAGTCTAAATCGGATGACTGGGAGAAGAAAAGCGAGAGGTTCGAAGTTCGACTTTCACATTCCAAGAAGCTCGCATTCCAAAACGCGTGTGATCGTCAAGGCGACACGCCTAGCGAAGCGATCAGGCGGTTTATAGAGAGTTACCTGAATCGTAGCGAGCTTGATTTGCTCAACCACTCCATTCGATCATTGGCCCGTGTCCTGCGGCAGAATTGGAAGCCATCTTTGGCAGCCGCCGTCATTAGCTTCGCGGCCGCATTTTTGCTTTCGGCTGGATAGGAACAGCCGAGCTTCCTCTTTCGCGATTCAATTGGCTACCAAACGTCCGAAACTGGGTCTGTTCCAAAATGGCGGTTTTCGGGGTGTATGGCGAGAAATCGGGCACATAGGAAAAAGGGTTGAACCGAAGTCATTCAGCACGGGTTTATGGGAAATGGGCTATTCCTCCAGCCATAGTGGAGGAGCAATCATGCTGACCATACGTCTTGCCGCTGCGCTGTTCGCGCTCTCATCCGTCACCGCTGCACATGCGCAGGCTGCGCCGGTGCTGCCAGACAATCCGCAGGTGGACTATGCGGCTTTTGCTAAGCTGACATCAGGGCTTGCCGAATATCGCCAGTCACGGCTTGTCGGATTTGACGATTTCCAGAAGCTGGCGCAGCAGGAAGACACGCTGGTGCTTGACACGCGCAGCGCCGCTGCTTTTGCCGCCGGGCATATCGAAGGGGCGGTCAACCTGCCTTTTTCCGATTTTACCGATGCAAAACTGGCCAAAGTGATTGGCGATACGCAGCGTACAATCCTGATCTACTGCAACAATAATTTCAGCAATGACCGCGCGCCTGTGACGGCCAAGCGCGCGCCGCTCGCGCTCAATATCCCGACATTCATCAACCTCTACGGCTATGGCTATCGCAATATTTACGAGCTGAACGACGTGGTGGACATGGATGATCCGCGTGTGCGTTTTGTCAAAACCTCACGCGACACAGGTGACTAGCGCCTAACTGACCTGCTGCAATTGCGGCGTGGTAACCTTTGTCTCATCGCCCCTGTAAAGCCCACGGAAAATTGTGTCGATGACCATGGCCAGCTTTTCGGTATTGGCGAGCGTGTGCAGCTGCATCATCAGGGTCGGGTTGCAAAATGGCTGCACCATTGTGTTGATGAGCGAGACAGTCTCGTCAATCTCCAGCCCCTTGAAATGGCCTTCTTCCATAGCTTCGGCGATGATAGTCGCCATATAATGGTCGGCCAGGTCAATATAGCCGCGCACCACTTCAAAATGCTCATCGCCCAGTTCCATATAGGCGGCGAACAGCGCAGGATCTTCATTCAGGCGCTGATGCTTGAGTTCGAGGCGGCGGGCAAAAAAATGATACATCTTGTCGCGCGCAGGCAGGTCTGATGCCACGACGTCCTCCATCATGGTTGTCAATTCTTCAAACCACCGACCTGCCATCGCTTCGGCAAGCTCATCCTTGCTGGCAAAGAAACGATAGGCGTTGGATTGCGACATACCCGCGGCCTGTGCGATATCGGTCATGGTGAAGCTCACGGCACCGCGCTCGCGGATCATGTCCTCGCATGTCTCCAGCAATTTGGCTTTTGTAGCTTCCATATCGACCTGGGGGCGCGCCATATGTAGCTCCTGTTTTCTATCTGCAATAGTTAAGTAAGACAGTTATATGATAATTGAAAATAATTATCAATTATTATTGCTGCACCTCGATGTGCGTTTTACGCACCATCAGCTGTGTCATCGCGTGAAATCGCATTTGAGAGCCAGCCCGGCAGGGTGAGGCCGTCCATATCATCCACCCGGCGATGCTCGACCGACAGGCCGAGATCAGCATAGGCGATGCGTTGCCGCTTCTTATCAGCCTGATCCAGCGGGATAACCACCATGCGGCGGTTCACTTTCTGCCTGTAATTCATGCGCGCTGTATTTTCCTGCCCTACATAGCAGCCTTTGGTAAAGCTGACGCCATTCAGCTCTGCCGCATTGCATTCGAGCCAGAGCGTCTTGTCACTGCCCAGTTCCGCCTGTCCCTCGGTCACGCCCAGAGAAAGCCGGTGCGCTTTCCACGCGGCATCAACCTTATCGGTATCGTCAGGGTTTTCGGGCGCGAGCCAGCGCCTGCCCAATGCGGGGAGGCGAGGGTCACCCACGCCTTTATCGCTGTCAGGGGACCAGTGCACACATAGTGTTTCCTCCCGGCCTATCGCGATTTTGCGGCGCAGGCGATAGAGCGTCAGCCGCTTGGCCAGATCCCCCGCCGCTTCGCGTTCGCAGTCGATTAATATGTCAGCGTCACCGTCTGCCCAGAGGATAAAGTCGAACAAAGCCTTGCCCTGCGCACTCAATAGCGCGGCCCATTGCGGCGCACCCGGCTGCACGGCGGCCATGTCCTGTGTCACCAGCCCTTGCAGGAAAGCACGTATGTCCTCGCGCTCGCTTGTCGGGGCCTCCATGGGTGAAATACGGATCAGCGCGCGGTGGATCAGGGTGGTATTGCTCATGGGGATTAAGTAGGAGCTATGGTAAGGAAATGAAAGTGAACGGGGTTGAGTCTTTTTGGGTTCGCTCTGATTAAATGCGTTGAAGCGCAGCACCATCGGCCTAGTTCTTATCCCTCACGGCTATTTTTCGCTTTCGCGAAAAGCCTGTGGGCCGGTGCCGGATGTGAGCGTGAGCGAACCAAAAAAGACTCAACCGGCTTATTGCCGTACGGCAGCCAAATGGATAGACACACCCACATGACCGATACACTCACGATCCGCCGCCCTGATGATTGGCATGTGCACCTGCGCGATGGTGATATGCTGCGCGAAGTGGCGCATTATACCGCGCGGCAGTTTGCACGCGCGATCGTTATGCCTAACCTGTCGCCACCCGTGACGAGTGCTGCGGCCGCTAGGGCCTATCGTGACCGGATCAGGGGCGCACTGCCTGAAGACAGTGATTTTACACCACTGATGACCTGTTACCTGACCGACGCTGCGGATGCGGGCGATATGGCGCGCGGCTTTGAAAGCGGCGTTTTCACCGCTGCCAAGCTGTATCCCGCCAATGCCACGACCAACAGCGCGCATGGCGTCACTGATATTGCCAATATAATGGGCGTGCTGGAACAGATGGCGGATATCGGCATGCCTTTGCTGGTTCATGGTGAAGTGACCGAGGCGCATATCGATATTTTTGACCGCGAGGCGGAGTTTATCGAGCGCATATTGGCGCCTTTGGTGCAGCGCCTGCCGGAGCTGAAAGTGGTGTTCGAACATATCACCACCCGTGACGCGGTGCAGTTTGTGGACGGTGCGGGTACAAATGTCGCCGCGACCATCACGCCGCAGCACCTGCATATCAACCGCAATGCGATTTTTGCCGGTGGCATCCGCCCGCATGCCTATTGCCTGCCCGTGGCCAAGCGCGAAGAGCACCGGCTGGCGTTGCGCAAGGCGGCGACATCAGGCTCGCCCAAATATTTCCTCGGCACCGACAGCGCGCCGCATGAAGTTGGTGCCAAGGAATCTGCCTGTGGCTGTGCCGGTATATTCAACGCGCCCTATGCGCTGGAAAGCTATGCTGCGGTATTTGATGAAGAAGGCGCGCTGGACAGGCTGGAAGCGTTCGCTTCGGAAAATGGCCCGCGCTTTTACGGCCTGCCGCTGAACGATGGCACGGTCACGCTTGAGCGCGCAGCCACGGATGTGCCCGAACGGATCATGATTGCAAGCGGGGCTATCGTGCCTTTCCATGCCGGTGAGGAAATAGGCTGGCGGATGGCCACCAGTTAAACTGGCTGCGCCTGTTTGCGCGATCGCAGCCATCCTTCGCCTGAATAGATGATAAGGCTGGTCCAGATCAGGCCGAAGCAGATAAGGTGCGCCGGTGTCAGCGCTTCTTTGTACAGGAACACGCCAAGCAGGAACTGGATGGTGGGGCCGATATATTGAATAAAGCCCAGCGTCGCGAGCGTCAGTTTCTTGGCGGCAGATGCAAACAGCAATAGCGGCGTTGCGGTAATCGCGCCGCCGGCAATCAGATAGATATCCGTACGTGTATCATAGCCGAAACCGGGGCTGGCATTGTAAAACCATGCCCATGCCGCAAAACCGAGTGCAAGCGGAAAGAGCAGTGTGGTTTCCACGGTCAGGCCGGGGATAGACCCCACAGGCGCGACCTTGCGCACCAGGCCGTAGGTTCCGAATGTCAGGGCCAATGCAAAGCTGATCCAGATGGTGGAGAGCGTTTCCGAAGCCAGCACCGCGACACCGATCACGGCGAGCGCCACGCAGAGCCATTGCACCGGGCGCAGCCGTTCACCCAGAAACAGTGCGCCCAGAACCACGTTCAGCAGCGGGTTGAGATAATAGCCCAGACTCGCCGCCAGAATCTGGTCGTGATAAATTGCCCAGATATAGATGAGCCAGTTGGCCGCGATCAGAAATGAGCTGAAAAACAGCATATTGCGTGTCCGCCGTTCGGCAAGCGCGGCGCGATATTCGCCCATACGGCCAAGCAGCCACAATGCGGCGAGCAACATCCCCACTGACCAGACGATCCGGTGCGCCACGACTTCGAGCGCGGATACATGCTGCAACTGTTTGAAAAACAGCGGCATGAAACCCCAGATTGTATAGGTGATGACCGCCTGTATCAGGCCGGATTTTGGGGAAGATGCGGATGAATCAGTGCTCATCCACGCGGCTTAGATGAAGCCGCCGCCCAAAGATAGCCGAATGATGCCGATCAACGCCACGATCAGGCACAAATTGCGCCCTGTGTTCGAACTGGAAATAACGCCGAACACGACGCCGACCAGTGCGATAGGAACAACCAGCCAATTGCCCCAGCCAAGCAGCGGAATGAAAGAGGGGATTGCGAGTATCAGCGCGAATATACCGATGATGATAGAAACTAGATTAGCCATGTGTATTATATAGGTAAGGCAGCGCTGCTGTGCAATAGTCCAGCACCAAAAATAGTGCAAAATTTCTGCATGAGGGCGTAATTTTATTCACCTGCGCGACAGGAAAAGCGAAAATGTAAACGGTTCGTCGCGAAAATCCTCCATCTGTCGGACCGGTTGTAAAATATTCAGGAAACACAGCGTAATTCTGAATGCACAGATCGCGCACAGCGATTCACATGGGATTTCGTCAGGGAGAAATAAAATGAATAAGACGCTGTTATCACTTGTTTCCGCACCGCTAGCTTTCGGTGCAATGACTGTTTCCGCGCCTGCGATGGCTGCGCCTATGGTCACGGCCCAGGCAACCGGGACATCACAGACGGCCATATTGGATAGTTACACGCTTTCTTTTGATACCGAAATTGCGGAGCATAAGCGGCATAAGAAACATAAGCGTTATAAGCACAACCATGGACATGCCTATGGCAAGCGGGCCAAACGCTACCGGGACCGGGACTATTATGACGACGATGATGACCGGTATGAACGTCGCCGCTATCGCCAGGACCGCCGCGCCTATTACCGGGACCAGCGTATTCACCGCAACACGCGCATCTGGCGTGATCGCCGCGATGGCCGCTATTACTGCCGCCGTGACGATGGCACGACCGGCCTGTTGATCGGCGGCGCAGTCGGCGGCCTGATTGGCAATGAAGTTGCGGGCCGCGGTGACAAGACGCTGGGCACGATATTGGGTGCGGCGGGCGGCGCGATCCTTGGCCGTGCCATTGACCGCGGCAATTACCGCTGCCGCTGATTTTTTATGAATTACGGCCCCGCCAGTGTGCGGGGCAGTGATAAGGTCCGGCAAAGCCTGCCGGGTCGCAAAGGGTGAGGGGATATGTAACGAGAATTCTCATCCCCTCACCAAATTGATACCGAGCAAAGGCCAGCGATCCTCACGGGACCTGCTGGCCTTTGTTTTGTTGCCTTTTGCGCCGCTGTGCCTATGGTCGCTTTTCCGCGATTTTTTGAAGGGGCAATCATCATGATAAACGGACCGATACTGGTAACGGAGCGGTTGATACTGCGTCCACCCGGCCCTGAAGATATGGATGGCTGGGCGAGATTCCATACCGACCCCAAAACCATGGAACACCTGGGCGGGGTGCAGGCGCGCAGCGAAGCGTGGCGCGGCCTGTGCGCCATGTCAGGTGCGTGGCATATTCGCGGCTTTGCGATGTTCTCGCTCATTCTGCGTGACACCGGTGAGTGGATTGGCCGTATAGGTCCATGGGAACCCGAAGGCTGGCCGGGCAAGGAAGTCGGCTGGGGCATAATTTCCGAATATGAAGGCAAGGGCTATGCCTATGAAGCCGCCTGCGCATCGCTTGATTATGTATTTGACGTGCTGCGCTGGGACAGGGTGATCCATACGATCGCGCCGGACAATCACGCGTCTATAGCTCTGGCTGAGCGGCTGGGATCGACCAACCAGGGGGCAACACGTCTGCCTGAACCCTATCAGGACTTCCCGGTCGATAGCTATGAACAGACACGTGATGAATGGCACGCAAGACAAAAGGAACGTTCCGCATGATAACAGAAAATCATGTTGATCCGCCGGAGGCGCAATTTGCGGCGTTCAAGGACCTGCCACGTGACACGCCCATCAATATGCTCAACCTTGTGCGCTTTAGGGCCGAGGCGGCATATCCCGAAGGCCATGACCTGCATGGTAAGGGCCTGACGGGCGCGGAGGCTTATACGACATATGGACAGGCCAGCGGCCCGATATTCGCCCGCGTGGGCGGCAAGATCATCTGGCGCGGTGATTTTCAGGGCGTGGTCATCGGTCCGGCTGACGAACGCTGGGACGCCGTGTTTATCGCACGCTACCCCGATGCTTCATGCTTCATGGAAATGGTGACAGACCCTGAATACCGTAAAGCCGTGGTGCACAGGCAGGCCGCCGTGCAGACGTCGCGCCTGATCAGGTGCGGGGAGCCTGGATCATCCGATGCCAGCTTTAGCTGAAAATAATAGACGTTAAAAAAGGCCGCTTCCCATATCAGGGAGCGGCCTTTTTCATCTAAATGAATATGTCGGTTGTCAGATCAGCCCATTTCCTTGGGCGTGTCGCTGTCAGCGCCCCATTCGGACCAGCTGCCATCATAGAGTGCAACGTCTGTCTTGCCGAGCAGGTGCGCGCCAAATGCAACCACTGCGGCAGTCATGCCGGATCCGCAAGTGGTGACCATGGCCTTGTCCAGATTGACGCCGGCATCTTCAAATGCGGCTTTCAGCGTGTCGCCGGTTTTCCATGTGCCATCACCGTTGAACAACTGTCCGTGCGGCAGGTTGACCGAACCTGGAATATGACCTGATGCACTGCCACCACGCGGATCGGCGTCTTCACCGCTGAAACGTGCGGCCGGGCGGGCATCCACGACTTGTTCATTTTGGCTGTGCAGGTTGGACAGCATATCGGCCTTGCTGCGGACATTCTTGTCATCGGCCCATGCGGTAAAGTGACGGTGACGCAGTGTTTCCTTGCCGGTTTCCAGCGGGCGGCCTTCGGCTTTCCATTTGGCAATACCGCCATCGAGTATGGCAACTTCATGCGCGCCGAACATGGTTAGCATAAACCAGGCGCGGGCCGAGGATTTGAGCGGGCTATCATCATACAGAACAATCCGGCTGCCATCACCCAGGCCGAGCGACTGCATGCGGCTGGCAAATTTTTCCGGCGGGGGAAGCATATTGTCGATATCACTGCTGGGATCGGTCAGCTCGCCAAGGTCCATGAACACAGCGCCGGGGATGTGGCCAGCCTCATATTCTGCGGCGGCGTCACGTCCCGCATCGGGCAGGAATTTCGTGGCATCGACGATCCTGAGGTCGGATGCACCCATTTCACCGGCTAGCCATTCGGTTGTTACTAATGATTCCATGTTCGACTCCATGACGCTTTATTGCACTGCGAAATCGCAACCTATCGCCTGATTCTGGTCTCGGCTAGAGGGCAATGGCAGGAAAAGCGATTTTTCTTTCGGGACATATGGAGCGCCGCATTGCAGGGGCATTCATGCCTATAGCCCGGAGAGGAAGTCTGCGGCCCGCTTGCGCAGGGCCTTTTTCTCTTCCACATTCCTGTTTGCCCAGTTGCGGTACGGCATGGCGAGCCGGTTATTGCCTTTCAGCTTATCCTTGTTACGCGCCAGAAAATCCCAATATAACGCATTGAAGGGGCAGGCATCTTCGCCCGTGCGCTGTTTCACATCATAGCGGCAATGCCCGCAATAATCGGACATTTTGTTGATATAATTGCCTGAGGATGCGTAAGGCTTTGATGCCAATATACCGCCATCTGCATATTGGCTCATGCCCAGCGTGTTGGGCAGTTCCACCCATTCATACGCATCTGCGTATATTTCCAGATACCATTCATGCACCTGTTTCGGATCAATTCCGGCAATTAGCGCGAAATTGCCGGTAATCATAAGCCGCTGGATATGATGTGCATAGCCATGGTCCAGTGTCTGCCCGATCGCTTGCGCCATGCAATGCATGTCCGTGTCGCCCGTATAATAAAAATCGGGCAGATCACGCTTTGCCCCCAGATGATTGCGCTCGACATAATCTGGCCCCTCACGCCAATAAATGCCCCGCACATATTCGCGCCAGCCAATAATCTGACGGATAAACCCTTCGGCAGCGTTGAGCGGTACGGCGCCATCCCGGTATCGCTCCTCCACATCCCGGCACAGGTGCAGTGGGTCCAGCAGCCCGGCATTGATATAGGGCGAAAGCACCGAGTGCCACAGGAACGGTTCGTCCGTCAGCATGGCGTCCTGATAATCGCCAAAATTCGCGAGTGCTTCGTCCAGAAATTTACGTTTTTGCCGCATCGCCTCTTCGTGCGTGACGGCGAAATGGAAATGGCTAAGGCTGCCGGGATGATCGGTAAACTCTTCATCCACCATATTGATTACTGCCCGCGTGATTTCGTCCGGCTGAAAGCGGATTGGTTGCGGCATTAACAGGTCTTTTTGCGCGGGTTTGCGGTTTTCGCTGTCATAATTCCATTTGCCGCCTTCCGGGTTGCCATCTTCATCCAGCAGCAATCCGGTCTTGTGCCGCATTTCGCGGTAGAAAAACTCCATCCGCAGTTCTTTTTTGCCCTCGGCCCAATCGGCAAATTCCTGATGCGTGGCGATGAACCGGTCGTCGGCATGAATGGTGACGGGCAGGCCAAATTGGTCTTCCCAATTCTCGATCATCTCACGCACGCGCCATTCACCGGCTTCGGTTACGGCGATTTGGCCGGGCGCATGTCGCTCTATGGCGCGGGCCATTTCGCCGGAAAAACTACCGCGATTTTCAGCATCGTTCAGCTTGATATAGTCGACTGTCCAGCCACGTCCACGCAATGCCTCGGCATGGTGCCGCATGGCGGAGAGGATGAAGGTGATTTTGGCCTTGTGATGTTTGACATAAGTAGTTTCCCCGGCAACTTCCATCATCAGGATGACGCTGTTTTCCTGCGCAGCTTCGCGCAGCGATGACAAGTTCATGGAAAGCTGGTCGCCCAGCACGGGAATAAGAGTTTTACCGGTCATGTGCAGTGCTTAACGCGGCACGCGCCGTTTTGTTCGATTGACCGGAAAAATCCGGGGAAATGGCGCGAATTACACTGCCAATGGTCTTTGCCCGACGCCGTGAAATGTGCGGGGGCCAAGATCAAGGCGGAACGGTGCCATTTTTGCGCGTGGCGGCTCATGTTCGCGCCCGACAATAAAGCTGTGCCGCTCGCGGCGAACCTCGCCTTTGCCATCGGTATATTCAAGTGCGAAATGTGCGACCGGCACGAACAAAGCCTGCCGGTTATAGGTGATAGGCCGTATCTGGGTGAGCGGTAGGCGGATTTCACCTTTCAGCTCTTCCTGCCCGGCAGCATCAATTTTTTCCAGTTCGTGCAAGGGCTGGTAAAGGTCATCCGGCACCTTATCGCTGCCATTTGTGGCCTGTAGCATGATGCCGGACAATTTCAGCTTTGTCGCTGCTTCACCGCCATTGCGGACTATTATACGATAGCCGAGCACCGCATTCATAAGCGTTGCGCCCGCGCTTTCGGCAATAAATTCGATTGCCAGATTGCCGTCCGGTGCACCGCTGCCTGCTGCGCTTGAAAAAGCGTGCGATGGCATAGCGGGGCCTGGCTTTGGTTTCTGCTTTATTTGCGGCTGCGGGGCAGGGGCCGGTTTTTTGGGCGCATTATCCAAGCTCGCTGGCGGGGAAGGTTGCGGGGCAAGGGCCTGTTCATCTGTCTGCATCACAGGCTGCGCGGGTGCATCCTTGCGGCGCAGGTAAAGCCCTGCCAGCGTCGCGAGCAGTGCCAGCATACCCAATATGTAGACCCAAAGCGGCAGGGAAGAGACAGCCGTGTTATTGGCAGCATCCTTGCCCGCTGATTCAGGCGCGGCGGCGGTGCTAGTGTCGTTAGTAACGGGTGCGGGCGGCATCGCGCTCTCGCTCGGCACAGCCTGATCCTGCGTTTCAGCCATGTTGTCATTGGCTGGCTGTGCCGGTGCTGCGCCTTGCTGTTGCCGTGTGACCGCCGGGCGTAACGGGGGCTGTGTGGCCGTACGCGCAGGCGTTGTGCGTGATGGCGTAATGCGCGTCTCATCAGGCTGTGGTTGCGCGGCCGCAGGCGGTGAAGATGGAGCCGGACCGCTCTGTTGCACCTGTGGCTGGCTTTGCGGGGGCGCAGTTTGTTGCTGCGGCTGGCTCAGATCGCGTGGTCGCAGCCCGTCCACAGCCGGCCCTTGCACTTTGCTGGGTGGCTCCCCCTTGGGCTGCGGCTCAAGCGAGAAATCGCGCAGCGAGGGCGATGACTGTGCCTGTGCCTGCACCGGCAAAAGGGCAAGGCTGGCACAAGCCAGTAAAATGCAGGAAAAGGCGCGCGAAATGGACATGATTCCAGACATAGCAGTTTTCAGGGATATATTTAAGCGTTCCAGATTAACCGGCGGCGGTGAATAGCCGCTTAACATGGTGGTTTCCAGCATTTTGTGATGCGCGAAGATATGCGGGGCCGTCATCTTGCGGATGACAAGGCTGCCGCGCTCGACTATACTGGCACGCATGAACGATATGCCTGATACACCCAAATTGCCAGATCCGAAATTCTTGGGCAAGGACACACCATTGCCGACCACACCTGAAGAGGCGGTGCTCGATTACGTGCCCAATCCCCGTAAGGACAGCCTCTATATGACGCGGTTCGTGACGCCGGAATTTACGTCGCTCTGCCCCGTAACTGGCCAGCCAGATTTTGCGCATATCGTAATTGATTATGCGCCGGACCAGACAATCGTCGAATCCAAGTCGCTCAAGCTGTTCCTCGGCTCTTTTCGCAATCATGCCGCGTTTCATGAGGATTGCACAGTGGGTATTGGCCAGCGGCTGTTTATCGAAATGAAGCCGCACTGGCTGCGCATTGGTGGCTACTGGTTCCCGCGCGGCGGTATTCCCATCGATGTGTTCTGGCAATCCAGCCCGCCGCCCGAAGGCCTATGGATTCCAGAGCAAGGGGTCCCCGGCTATCGTGGCCGGGGGTGATAATAGTGCTCAGGATTACTTGGCACTGATTTTGATTGCATGGTCCAGTACTGGATCGCGGCCGTGAAGGTAATCGTCAATTGTGGGGTAGACGGCAATATCAGGCATAATGCCATCACTTTCTGTAAAACCCTCAACATCAACAGAAAACGTATCACGGGCAACGTAATATTTTATTCCTGTCATACTTGATACGAATTCTTTTGTGTTATCATTCACTGTGGATGCGGAACCGGAAGGGCTACCAACAATAGTCCCCATTTTATGATATTTTGCCAGTGCTAAAAAATGTGTGGTTGCCGATTGAGTTTGTCCATTGGATAGAATGTAAGTCTTGCCTTTAAAGCCTGTGAGTATTGGCGGAAGCATCTCTTTCAACTCTTTTGCGCCTGCAGAATCCATAGTGCCAAAACGGAAAGGTTTTTTCGCAATATGCTGAAGCAGATACGCTGTGGCAAAATTGGTGCCGCCCAGATTCCCGCGGACATCAACAATCAAGGACTGGATATTGCTCGTTTGCATTTTCGCGAAATTGTCATCGATGAATTTTTTGAAAATTGCGCCTCTTTCACCGTAAAAATCCCAATTCCGGATGGTCATGACAGCGGTGTCGCCATTTACCTCGCGGTAGCACAATGTTTTCTTACATGGATCGTAGGGCGGAATTATTGGTTTATGCTTAAACTGGTGTAGCGGCGTCAAACGGACCGGCTGGTCTTTTCCTTTTGCAGTGAGTTCATATTTCTCGGGGAAATCCAGAGCATATGTCATGTAGCTGCTGAATGAAATGTTGATCAATCCGCGTGGGAAATGGGGGTTGTATCCATCTGACGGGATGCGTTGTGCGATTTCATCATATAAATCCTGCACATTGCGCCCATTAATCGTTTCTATCTCTGTACCTGCCGACAGTTTTCCAGCATTGGTAAGTGGATCAATGATATATAGCCGGTTGTCAAAAAAGCGGGCATCGACAGGAAAGCGCTCTTCAGGCTTTATAAGAGCATCTTCCTGATTAAAAAACGGCATGCGGGTGTGTCCGCACCCTATGCTGGCAATGATGCGGCTATACATCCACATCAGATCTGCTTTTGACGTGTCTTCGGTAATTCTGGCCTTTGTTTTGGCTACGAGTGCATCGAAGTTTTTCTTTGATATGTATTTGTAGGGAACCGGATGGGTTGAGGTCAGGTTTTCGGCAAGTTCTGAAATCTCGGCGCGATAAGAAGCTATTTTGTTAAGCGGCGCAGATGCCTGTGGTGCGACGATAGTGTTTGATTGTGTTTGGTGACTACAGCCTGCGACGACCAGCATTGCTGCTGGTAAAATCAGTTTCAACATATCAGCATCCGTTCATTATGCATCCGTTGTCCGACCAGAACGAGTGGGACACCGGCATTGTAAATATGACCTGGAGCATAGTGAATGCTTGACAAGCAGGCTTATCAAAACCGAATAAAAGAAGGTCAAAAGTGAAAACATTACCTTCGGCCTTTCAGCGGACGGGGTACAGGTTTTCCTTGCGATAAGCAGAAGGTGTGACGTTTTCGAACTTTCGAAAAGCCCTGTTGAAGGAAGGTAGGGATGTAAAGCCGTTATCCAGCGCAATAGTCAATATGGGCAAATGTGCCTGGCTAGGATCGGACAGAGCCTGTTTTATAGATTTTATGCGATGCGAATTTACATAACTGCTAAAATTTTCGTAACCAAGCGACTGATTTATAAGATACCTCAGACGATGTGCAGGTATGGTTAGCTGGCTTGCCAACATGTCAATCGACAGGCCCGCTTCCAGATAGGGTTGCTCCGATTGCATGTGATTTTCCAGTTTCCTCAGCAGTTCAGCATTTTTTGCTTGCGCCAAGTTAGAAGGGTGGTTTGTCTTTACTGTTCCAGCGAACGTGATTTTGCCCGGCTCGATGGAAGGCAGCCAGTATGAAGCGAAAACTATGCCAGGCCATATTGTCAGAGCCTTGATCGTCTGACGTGGCAGCCCTGCCTGTAATGATGGGATTGCCTCCGAGATCGCAGCCATTGCTGTTACACCAACCATGACTGCAACAAACCAGACGCGCAGGTTGCGGCGTTCCTTACGCAGATCATCACGGCGCCCGCTTAGGGCAGTTATGACAAGATGGCTGACAAGGAGCAACGATAGTATACTTACAAAGGGTATGACCCAACCTGGGTATCCCTGAATAAATCCGAATTCGGCCATACGGGTTATGAAAATTGGGATGCAATATGCGATGCCTACACATGCGTAGGTTGGCCATATCTGGAATTTCTCCTGAAACAGGGACATGGCAAATAACCAAATCAGAACCAAATGTGGTACATCCAGAAATCTCAGGAATAGGCGAACGCTTTGTGGCAGATTTAGAAATTCAGGGGTATATCCAAGAAGCAACGCTATGACGCTTATGCAAGCGGCGGCCAGCAGCTTTGCGCTTGCTGATGTTAGTAAATCACGGCATGTCAAAATCAGGATCAGAAGCAGGCAAGTGATTCCGCTGAAACGTACCGCAATGTCTATGTATGTGGTGGGTGACATTATATTGTGTTTACTTGTGCAGGTTAATTGGCGCGTTATAGCACGCCATGCTGTAAAAGATATTCGTTTCGCCTCTTTCACCTATGAATCTCATGCCACTGACATTACTGTCAGCATCATGAGCAAGATCCACGATCACAATATTTCTGTCCAGGCGTCGGATATCGACTTTATGGGGCACGTCAACAATGCCAATTACCTCAACTGGGTGCAGGATGCGGTCATTGCGCATTGGCAGAAAATTGCGCCGCCACAGGCCGTGGCCGAGCATTTGTGGGTCGCGCTCAAGCATGAAATTACCTATCGCAAGCCCGCGTTTCTTGATGATGAGGTTATTGCCACGGTGATTCTGGAGAAAGTGCACGGTGCGCGGGCATTTTACGATACGGTGATTATGCGCGGCGAGGAGGTGCTCGCCGAGGTCAAGTCCAGTTGGTGCTGTGTTGATGCCGAAACGCTCCGCCCCGCGCGGTTGGCTGAAGATATAAAGCGTGCATTTATGGGCACCTGCGCAGCGGCGGACTAGATGGGCCTGCGTTCAGGATAGCATCCCTAACACGAGCAAGGTCAAAGCGAATAGCACCATCACGATCACTATTGAGGCCAGCAGAAAGACCAGCCGGACCAGCGCACCCATGCGTGTGAGCGCATAAGCATGGCGCAATTGCCGGTAAAGGTGGAATAACCCGTATCCGAGCGCGAGCGGGATGGTAAGTCCTGTTCCGATACCAAAGGCGCCAAGTAAAACCACGGCAATAAACATGAGCGACATGAATGCCAGTGAATAGGTGGTGAAAACCGCATGGTCATAGAAGCGGTGACCGCGCACGCCTATGGTGACCAGCCAGACAAAGGGTATCGAAAGTGGTATCAGCAGCCAGGCGAATTTATAGCCGTTGGATTTGAGTTTATAGAGTATCAGGTCGGGGTTTGTCTGTGTCTTCTTGACAAAATTATTCACTGTATCATCCAGCGCAGGCCAACCTGAATCCAGCCCGCTACCCGCACTGATCTTGAGCCCGTCTGCATCTATTTTTGATTCTGCATCCGCATATTTGGGCTTGCCGGTGCGTACATAGGATATGCCGTTGCGTTCGGTTTTCCATTCATCAATCTGTTCTTCCAGCATTTTTCGCTTTTCGGCTGACAGTTCACCCGACGCTTCCAGCCTGTCCATCCCTTCGGTGATCTGCTGGTCCAGCTTTTCGGCAGCCTCGGTTATCTCATCGCTGTCCATATAATCTTCGATGCTGCCGCTGCCGCCTGGCATGAAAGAGAATATCGCGAACATCATGAATATCGCGAACAGGAAAAGCGACATGGGAGATATAAACCGGGCGCGTTCGCCATGAATATAACGCCGTGTCAACTCTCCGGGCTTCCATGCCAGCATTGGCATGGTGCGCCAGAATTTACCCTCAAAATGCAGCACGCCGTGCAATATGTCGTGCCAGAATGCCCCGATCGAGCGGTGGATATGCGCAGATTGTCCGCAGTTCCCGCAATAATTGCCGGTGCGTATTTCTCCGCAATTGAGGCAGGCGGCGCTGTCATGGTTCGCGACCGTTTCACCGGCCTTGTCCTCTGTGGTGCGCGCAACTAGCGCGCCTTCAGCCATAGTGCCTATCGCATCAATTTCATCGCCCATGGCAACATACTCCTGCCCCTTTGCCGGTTCGAGCATAGCAGGTGAGTGGCACGTGCCAATGCAAAAATATATTGACGTTTGCGGTATCTTTTCAGGGAATTTAATTAATGAAATGTTATTACATAACATAATAGAGGAAGGATTTGCGAAAGGAGAGTTATTATGGCGTATAGGACACATTTGCAGGCACGGCGGAACCGGTATGCGCAGGCTGCGGCCGCGCACAGACCAATGAGCGACCTGAACATCACGCCTTTGATTGATGTCATGCTGGTGCTGCTCATTATGATGATTATGGCGATACCCATTGCAACGCACCAGCTGACTGTGCCTTTGCCGCAGGGGGCGGCAGGCCCTCCACAAACGGATGAATATGTACTGCGGCTGGATGCGCGGGGTCAGGCATATTGGAATGGAGAGAAAGTCACCATGGCTGAGCTTCGGCCCAGGCTGGAAGGGTTGTCGGCACATGACAGCTCACTGCTGAAATTCCAGTCGGACCCGCGCACGCGCTACGATGTATTTGTACAGCATATGAAGCTGGTAGAGGATTCGGGCGTCGACAAGGTGGCTTTTGCCGGGCTTGGCAAGCCGGCGGGCTGGTAGCAGGCTCAGGCAAGGGTATCTGCCAGACATCAATTTAGCAGATTGCATCGCAGTTGGTTTTGCCGCTAAATGCCGGTCATGGCTGATTTTGACCCTCATTCATTCCGTGATGCCCTGGGCCAGTTTGCAACTGGTGTGACAATTGTTACCGCGCGTGCCGCCGATGGACACCCGGTGGGTGTAACCGCGAACAGTTTCAATTCAGTGTCAATGGATCCGCCGCTTGTGCTTTGGTCACTGGCGCGGTCGTCACGGTCGATGAAAGTGTTTGAACAGGCGGAAACTTTTGCAGTGCATATCCTGGCAAGCGATCAGGATGCGCTGTCAAACCGCTTCGCCTCGCGCGATATCGACAAGTTTGCCGGGATTGACCATGGCGTTGAAGGTGCGCCGCTGCTTGAGGACTGCACCGCGCGTTTCATGTGCCGCACCCGTAATCAGTATGATGGCGGCGATCATGTGATCTTTGTGGGTGAAGTGATTGATTACGATCATGCTGACAAGCCACCCCTGCTGTTCCATGGCGGTGATTATGCGGACAAAAAGAAACGCCCGCCGCTGGTGGAAAATTCAGGGACAACACAGATTGAACCCGCGGGAGATGCCGTTCCTGACGATGAGCCCGTGCTGTTCGAAGTGGCTGGCAAGGTTGCTACCATCACGCTTAACCGGCCGGACAGCCGCAATGCGCTGGCTGACGATGTAATTGAAGCCCTGGTCGCCGCCCTTGAGCGTGCCGAGGCAGACCCTGATATCAGCTGCGTGATATTGACGGGCAGTGGTGCCAGTTTCTGCAGCGGGGGCAATATCAAGGATATCCGCGCCATGACGGCGGAGCAAGGCATGAGCCCGCTGGAAATCGAGCAATGGTACCGCAGTGGCATACAGCGTATTCCGCTTACCATGGATGCGATGTCCGTCCCGGTCATTGCGGCAGTAAATGGCCATGCCATTGGTGCAGGCTGCGATCTGGCCTGTATGTGTGATATCCGGATATGCAATGAAAGCGCCATTTTTGCAGAAAGCTTTTTGCGCGTCGGTATCATTCCTGGCGATGGCGGTGCATGGTTGTTGCCGCGCATTGTCGGAATGGCCCGGGCCAGCCAGATGCTGTTCACGGGCGAATTTGTAAAATCGGACCGCGCAATCGAATATGGCCTGGTGTCGGAAGTTGTTGCAAATGAGCAACTATTGGTCCGCGCGAATCAGTTCGCCGAATCGGTTGTCGGGTTCCCCCCGCAGGCGATTCGCAAATCGAAGCGCTTGCTGAAAGACGCACGCGACATGACGCTGAAAGAGAACCTTGACCAAGCTGCGATCCTGCAAGGTGTGTTGCAGCAGATGGACGATCACCGAGAAGCAATTGCCGCCATTTTGGAAAAACGCGCTCCCGATTTTACAGGACGATAAATGTTTAAAATAAATGGTTAATATCAGGTTAATGTAAAATATACCGACATAAAAAAAGCCCCGGAAAATCCGGAGCTCTTCTCATTAAGCCATGTGGCAAAATTTGTTAAGGATCAGGTTATTTCCAACCGCTTCCGAGAAGCCATTCCCAGAAACCGCGGCCCTGATGTTGTGTACGCTTTTTCATAAAGCCTCCTTATTTTCATGCGCTTTTTGACGCGCATTTAGGAGTGTATAATACATTTTACATTTATGGTTAGCAAGTGGTTAACCTTTTCAGTTAAATCCACATTAACTGATTCCGGTAAGCGCATTCCGAATGGAATATCTATGCTGGCTGATAAAGTTTAGGAATGATGCCAGTTGACCAGAGGTCAGGCGGCGTTGCGTTTCTTGTAATTGGCAAGAAAATCGCGCAGCGCATCCAGCCGCATGGGGCGTCCAATCAGGTAACCTTGCGCGATGTCACAACCCATTTCTGTGAGCTGTTGCAAGGTTTGCCTGTCCTCAACACCTTCGGCCACGACTTTCTGGCCAAGCGAATGGGCGAGTTCAATGGTCGAGTTGACCATGATGCGGTCGCTGTTGCTCTGCGCCAGCATCTGCACGAAACTGCGATCAATCTTGACCTCGCTGGCAGGACATTTCCTAAGATAGTCGAGCGTGGAAAACCCGGTGCCATAGTCATCAATGGATATGGCGACGCCCAGCGCCTTGATGTGATGCAATTGCCGGAGCGCTGTTTCCGAGCTGGACATGGCCGCGGTTTCAGTGACTTCCAGAATAAGCTGTTTTTTATCCACTTCACGGCCGATAAAAGCGCGCTCTATCATTTTCACCAGTCCCTGCTGGTCGAGCAGGCGCGGTGACAGGTTGACCGCAATTTTGATATCCAGTCCCAATGCTGAAAATTGTTCAGCTGTATCGAGTGCTTTACCAAGAACAAATTCAGTCAGGCGGCCAATGCGGTTATGCTTTTCGGCGGCGAGTACAAAGTCTTCCGGGCTGATATCACCATGTTCGGGATGGGTCCAGCGCACCAGTGCTTCCGCGCCGCAAATGCGCTGGCTACGAATATCCAGCTTGGGCTGAAAAGCGACCCACAGCTGTCCGTTTTCAATCGCATCGTCAAGCTTGCCCAGCATGGAAAGCTTCCAGGCTGTCGCCTGCTGGTCAGAGGGATCATAGAATTTCCACTGTTCGCTGCTTTCATGTGCGCCCTGAGCTGCAAGCAGAGCGCTTGAAATACGGCTGGAAAGCGAGCGTTCGGTATCGACATCAATACCAAAACAGATATCAAGATCATATTTGCGCTCTTGCACGGGTACAGGGTTGCGGAAAATTGCCTGCAGGGCCGATAGCTGGTCGGTCAGGTCGTCTTTCTGTTCAGCTGGCAGGCTCCAGAAGAAAATACCCTCATCGCCCTGATACAGGGTTTCGCCGCTGGTTCCGAAGGACAGGCGGCTGGCAATCTGCTTCACAAACTCTTTTTCCGAGTTGACGGGCAGGGCAGTGGCCACCTCAACGAAATTCTGGATACGCGCCGCAACCAGAAGATATTCGGTAGGCAGGCTGGATTCGCGCAAGGCATTCAAATTAGGAAGGCCGGATAACTCATTACGCGTACCGCGCAGTTTGTAAGACTTACTATAGCGCTGATACAGACCAGCGATCATTGCTAGCCCAAAGAATGTTAATGCGGGCATTATCTGTAAAAAGACATTCAAGGCTTCCAGAAACATCGGGCCTACCAGAATAACTGCCAGTCCTGCCAACTTAGCTGCACGACGTATGGCGGTGCGTTTTGTCTTCCTGATAGCGATAACTAGCAATGCGATGATTAATAGTGGTGCCAACCATCCGATATTATACGGTTTACCTTGCAATAAAGTTTCCGAACCAAGCGCGGATATGAATACACCCGAGCTAGGGCCGCTACCAATAATCCAGTATTTCTGTTCCTGTTTCACGCCATTCGTGCCGACAATAATATCTTTGCCGCGAATTTTATTCACATCACCAGTGCCTGCAATGACATCGGATGCACTTACATAAGGCAGAGTGTAGGTACTTACCGAATAGTCTACAGGAAAAGTGCTGCCCACATCGCCTGTGACACCGGATATTTTGGAGGCGATGGACTGAACAGGTATATCAGATACCAACACACCATATGGCATATCACGAATGCTATTATAGCCGGTAATGGGCGAGTTTGTGTTTATCAAACCGGCATGTTGGCTAAATTCAGGTGGAGGGAGTATGTCATCCCGCTGGCCCGTAACCGGATCTATTTCGAAACGTCCGTTCAGGAAAACCTTTGCTTTACTTGATGCAAGAGCTTTAACGAAAGCTTCATTTTCGCTATCAGATCTATCGGTTTGCGTTGGAAATTCGAAGAAAATCCGTTTTGCACCTGCTTTGTCGAGACTGCTTACCAACGTTGCCAATTGTCCGTTGGACCAGGGCCAGTTGCCAATTTCCTCGACCGCCAGTGTGTCAATGCCTACCACGACAACTTCACCGCTGGCGTCATGGCTGCGTGCCTTGTTGCGGGCAGCCTGCAAACTGTCTTCCAAAGGGGCGCCAAAGTCGCTTACGCCTATCAGAATGGCGACAAGCAGACCCCAGACCATGACATTACGGCTTTTGCGCAGGATGTTTCGCAGCATTTGGCGAAAACGGAATATATGGTGCCGGACAGTCACCACGTTGCCGGCCTTTCCGCCCATGATGCATCATCACCCGCAACGCAGATGCATGATGCAAGCGCGCTGGTTTGCGTGTTTATGAACACATTGGGATCATTCCCGGAAAGAGAATGTAAGATGATTATTGGACGGCTCCTTTTATTGTCGACAGTGCATATTTGCACAAATCTGTAAGTTTAAGGTTAACGGCCGGGTAATAATTTCACTATGTGTATCTTTTTGTAAATTTTCTTTAATTATAATGCTTTATAAAAATCTAACCTGTCAATGATATGTCTTTAACCAGTGCAAATGCTGTTTTGGGAGCCCAAAAATTAATATTTTTTCATGCCGGAGAGCATTTTTGCGGACCGTAGACAGAAATTACACTTTTGCGGTTGTTTTGCATGCAGCCTGGCTGTTTGCGGCCGCGCATTCTCTGGATCAACCGGCGGTCCAGAATATGACATATCTGCATCCATTCCTGCGCTTTTTGACGCGCGCCGGACTGTTTCTCTTTTTCAGCCATATGAAACGCATGTTCAGCTGCATTCAGGCCATGACTGGCGAGCAGGCGAAGTGCGGACTGGACATAATGGTTGCGCAGCGCATCCGCAGGCGTGTCGAAACGGACATTGTCGTTTGCGGCGCGGCCATGGGCGGCGGCATATCCTGAAACAAACGGCAATCTGGTAGATCGGGCGCGTGATGAAGAGAGTGGATGCATGGTACAAGCCTTTATAATATAGAAAACGGCGTCCGTGATGGAGAAACGCGATACGCCATTGCTACAGCCCACGCGCTAATAATCGATTGGGAGCTTTGGTTAAAATCTTCCCGGCATATTTAACCATGCAATATGACCGGAAGATATGTGTTCAGGTTGCTGCGATCTGCGCGGCATGCTGGCGGGTAACGAGCCGCAACGCCAGCCAATAGGCAAGCAAGCCAAACAGGACGCCGCCTATCGCCGGACCGACCAAAACGCCTTCTGCCCCGTAATAATGGCTACCCGCCCATGCGAAGGGCAGCACGCCGATAGTGTTGCGGCCCCAGTTCAGCCATGTCGCCCAGCGTGGCCGGTCCAGATTGTTGAATGTCGCATTGGCGATGTACAATATGCCGTTGAATAAAAAGAGCGGGGTGACGACCATGCCGAACAGGGCGACCAGATCCTGCCCCTGTTCATTCAGGTTGAACTGCGCCGCAATCGGGCGGGCGAACAGATAGAGCAACGGCCAGATGATAAGCAGGTAGCCAGCGGCAAAAACCACCGCATTGTTGATGGCGGTGCGTGCGCGGTCGAGGCGCATGGCACCAAAGTTTTGCCCCACAATCGGGCCAATTGCACCGGAAAGTGAGAAGAACAGGCCGAAAGCCACCGGGATGATCCGGCCGATAAGCGCATAGGCAGCCACAATGGCTGCGCCATATTCGGCGATAAAGCGGAACGATATTGCGCCGCCCACAGGGGTGGCAAGGTTGGTGAGCACTGCCGGAATCATAATACCCCATATCACGGGCAGGTTGGTTTGAAACTCTTCCTTGCGAAATGGTGCAAAGCCGCCATAAATGCGCAGTACAGGCCATAGCCCGAATGCAGCCATGGCAAAGATGGACAGCACAGTGGAATAGGCCGCGCCTGCAAAACCGAGGCCGATACCAAAAATCAGGATCGGATCGAAAATGCCGTTGGTAAATGCCATGGCAAGCGTGGTGTTCATCGCCCGCTTGGCATCACCATGTGCGCGCAAAAAACCCGAACAGACCATGCCAAGCACCGTTACCGGTGTGAACGGCATCACAATGCGGATATATTGCACAGCGGCATCCTTTGCCGCGCCGCTGGCACCAAACAGATCCATTATTTGCGGAGAAAATACCCAAAATGCGATGGTCACAGGTATAGACAGGCCTACCCCCAGCAGTGCGATATGGGTAAGTAGCGCACGCGCCGCCTCTGGATCGCCATTGCCGATCCGCCGCGCCGCCAGCGCACTGATCGCAATCATCAGGCCGATATTGAGCGCGCTGTTGAAAAACAGCAAAGTCGCGGCAAAGCCCATGCCGGCAGTAAGCGCATCATCGCCCAGCTGTGAAATAAAATAGAGATCGGCAAAATCGACCAGGAACATGGCGAGCAGGCCAAAGGAGGATGTCAGTGTCATCACCGCGACATGGTGCATCAAATTGCCGGTCAGAAAGCGGGCCTGTTTGCTGCTGGCGGTATTGCCCTCGTCTTGGCCGGCTTCACTGTCCATACCAGCCTCGCTGGCACCGGTGGCGCTGCCGATCGGTGCATGGGGCAATTCATCGTCGCGGGCTTGGGTAATGATGTTTTCCGATATTTGGGTTTGGCCGATATTGGGCAAGTCGATATTGGCAGGCCCATTCAGTCACTAGATGAACTTGCCGGTTGCTACTGCATCATGCGCAGCGATGCCAGCAATGTTTAGTTTAACCGCAATAAGTGTCGTTTAATGACTTCTGCCACCCAATATCCACACGCAGTATCCACTCGCAAGGGCTTGCACAAATGCGGATAGGCTCTTAAAGCCCGTTTCACGTTACAGGTCGGGCGGAAACGTCCGTGAATTGGGAATTTGGAACATGGCTGCGTGCATAGGCACACAGCCGCGCCAAAGCTGCCCTCGCAACTGTGACCGGCGAGTTTCTGCATATCAAGCCACTGGAGCAATCTGGGAAGGCATGCGCAAATGACGACCCGGGAGCCAGGAGACCAGCCCGTAACGGTCGTTTTTCCGCGCGGGCGAGGTGTACCGAACGGACGAAGCACGGTTTTGGATGCGGCAATGGCGCTGCGTGCAGAAACCAGCCCTTCGCATGACGGCGTTTGTTGAACTGTCATGGCGAAGGAGTAAATCCATGAAAAAACTACGAAGCAATACACTGCTGGGCAGATTGTCTGTCCTGGCTTTTGCAAGTGTGCCTGGCGCTGCGGCGGCACAGGATGTTGCAGTGGCAAAAGAGTATGACGACAAGATAGTCATCGCGGATATGCGTTTGCCGGCAGAAGAATCGATAGTCGTGATTGCTACCGGCAATAGAGAGAAAATCACCCGGCAAGGTCAGTCAATCACTGTTATTGGCGAAGGGGAACTGGAGCGCGTCCAGGCAGCGGATATCCTTCCGGTCCTTGAACGCGCACCCGGTGTCACAGTCTCCCGCAATGGCCCGATTGGCGGATTTTCCGCCGTACGTATCCGCGGCAGCGAAGCAGAGCAGGTGCTTGTGCTGATCGATGGTATACGGGTGAATGACCCGTCGTCGCCGGGTGGGGGGTTTGATTTCAGCAATATTCTGGCCGGAAATATTGCGAAAATAGAGCTGCTGCGCGGTGCCAATTCCGTGGTGTGGGGTAGTCAGGCTGTAGGCGGTGTTATCGCTATCACGACCGGCGGACAGGGCGACGCTATTAATCTGCGCGGTGAATATGGCAGCTTTGATACCTTCAATGTTTCCGGCAATGTATCGCGCGATATCGGTCCGGTCTCTCTTGGCGTAAGCGGTGGCTATTACCAGACGGATGGCTATTCCAGCTTTGCAGGCGGAACCGAATCTGATGGTTTTGATCAGGTCTATGTGGGTGCGCGTGCCAGTGTGGACATCACGGATAGCCTGACTGCAGAAATTCGTGGCCGCTATGCCGATGGCCGCACTGAAATTGACGGTTTCCCCGCGCCTCAATTTGCCTTTGCTGACACAGCTGAATTTCAGGATACCGAGCAATGGTCCGGCTATGCCGGGCTGGCCTATCTGGGAGACAGTTTTGCCCTGCGTGGTGGCTATTCAATCAGCGATATTGATCGCACGAATTTCAATCCTGCATTCGGAAATAATCCTAGTTTCTTTGCCAAAGGTCGTACGCAGCGATTTGAATTAAAAGGAAATTTGGAAGTAACAGATCAGTTTGCACTGAGTTTCGGAGCAGAAAGCGAGGATAGTGAATTCGACACAGGAGCGACAGCCGAAACGGGGATTGACAGCGCCTATGGCCTGCTCAGTTTCTCGGATGGGCCGCTCAATCTTTCCGCAGGTGCGCGTGTGGATGACCATGAACAGTTCGGATCAGAAGTGACGCTGGGCGCGAATGGCAGTATCGATATTGTAGACGGGTGGCGGATCCGGGCCAGCTATGGGGAGGGCTTCAAGGCACCCACTTTGTTCCAGTTGCTGAGTAGTTTTGGCAATACGGCGCTCCAGCCGGAAAAAAGCCGCAGTTATGACATCGGTATCGAGCATGGCTTTCGCCAGGCGGGCTTTTATGCGGCGCTGACTTTGTTCCAGCGTGATACGCGGGATCAGATTGATTTCGTGTCCTGCTTTGGTGTGACTGATCCTGTCTGCACCGACCGTCCATTTGGCACCTATGACAATGTTGCGAAGGCGCGCACGAGGGGCTTTGAGGCGGAGCTGGGTGCGGATGTGTCGGCGCGGCTGCGCACCAGTGCGGCCTATAGCTATATTGACACCGAAAATCGTGGCGAAGCTTCGGTCAATTTCGGCAACGTGCTGGCGCGGCGGCCGAAACACGCGCTGACGCTTTCGGCGGACTGGAACAGCAGCGAGACGCGTGATGGTTTCAACATAGGCGCGGATATGCGGCTGGTCAGTGACAGTTTTGACAATGCCGCCAATTCCGTGCCGCTGGACGGCTATGCGCTGGTGACAGTGCGGGCATCCGTACCGCTTGGCGATATGTTCGAACTATATGGCCGCATCGAAAATGTGTTGGATGTGGATTATCAAACTGTGGCCAATTTCGGCACAGCGGGCCGTGTGGGTACGGTCGGGGCAAGAGTGCGGTTCTGATGATAGGCCGTTTGTATCTGCGCATTGGAGTATTCCTGCGAAAGCAGGAATCCAGGGCGAAAGAAACAAAGCGTGCATATAGGTGCCCTGGGCTCCTGCTTTCGCAGGAGCACATTTTTATGGCCCTCACATTGATTGGTGGGTTTTTTATAGCCAGTTGCACACCCCAAGCCAGTACTGTAGCCGATGAGAACCTTCCCACCATTGTCTCGATCAATCCCTGTACCGATGCAATATTGGCTGAAGTGGCCGACCCCGCGCAAATACTGGCGATCAGCCATTATTCGCACGATCCGCGTGCCACATCTATGCCGATCGAGAAGGCGCGGCGCTATCCCGCGATTTCGGGCAGTGTTGAGGAAGTGCTGGCACTGAAACCGGACCTTGTCGTCGCGGGCGGGCATGTCGGTCCGGCCACGGTCGATGCGCTGGACCGTCTGGGGATTGCACTGGTGCAGACCCCGGTTGCAGACAGTGTGGAAGAAAGCGATGCCGCCATCCGCGCAATAGCCGCAGCCATTGGCCGGACAGAGCAGGGTGAAAAACTGGTGAAGCGCATTGCCGCCGCGCTCGGCGAAAGTGCGCTGCAGCAGACTGGCGATGCGCCTGTGCCTGCTCTGGTGTGGCAGGGCGGCGGGCTGGTTCCGGGCAAAGGCACGCTGATTGACGACCTGCTGACACGCACCGGTTTTGAAAATGTGGCGGAGGCTCGCGGCCTTGCCATGTGGGATGTGCTGGGATTGGAATATCTGGTCGATAATCCGCCACAGGTGCTGCTTTCATCAAATGGCTCCATGGCGCAGGAGGATCGCATGCTGGGCCATCCGGCGCTGAAGCATCT
This sequence comes from uncultured Sphingomonadaceae bacterium, assembly GCA_947497085.1. Lineage (GTDB taxonomy): Bacteria > Pseudomonadota > Alphaproteobacteria > Sphingomonadales > Sphingomonadaceae > Alg239-R122. The sequence continues at coordinate 654,300 of CANMFE010000001.1, read as the reverse complement.
GAAAGGGCAGATGAAAAACACGCAGTTTGACCAGCAGCTGATTTTCTGTGGCGGGCCGACCATTATCCGCGCAGCAGAGCGGCTGGCGGAGATAAGACGGGAGGTAAAAGAGTGATGGCATATCTTTTCCTACCGGATTCCTGCATTCGCAGGGGCGCGATATTATGAAGAAAAATCTCAACCTCTGGCTGATCCTTGCGCTTGCTTTCACTTTTGCGCTGTCGCTGCTGGCCGGTAAGGTGTGGCTGCCATTTAGCGAGTGGGGCGCAGATGGCACAGCCGCCATCATTCTGGCCGAACTGCGCCTGCCACGGGCGGTGCTGGGAGCGGTGATCGGTGCGGGGCTTGGCATGGCGGGCGCGGTGATGCAGGGCTTTTTGCGCAATCCATTGGCAGACCCCGGACTGTTCGGTATTTCACCGGGCGCGGCGCTGGGCGCGGTGCTGTCGCTCTATTTCGGCTTTGCAGTGAGTGCATGGCTGCTGCCTATATTCGCGCTGATCGGTGCGGGCGGAGCGATGTTCCTGCTCGCGCTGATCGCCGGGCGCAGTGCCAGTATCATCCTGTTTACGCTTGCGGGGATGATGATTGCCAGCCTTGCAGGCGCTTTTACCTCGCTCGCCATTTCGCTCGCGCCCACACCCTTTGCGATGACCGAAATTGTCACCTGGCTGATGGGTGCGCTTACCGACCGCAGCTGGCGCGATGTATGGATTGCCGCGCCGCTTATCGTGCTTGGCATGATGTGCCTGATGATGACAATGCGCGCGCTGGATGCATTGACTCTGGGTGAAGCGGCGGCGCGCTCGCTGGGCGTGAATATGGCGCGGCTGCAATGGTGGATCATTATCGGCATTGGCCTGACGGTTGGTGCATCGGTGGCAGTGGCGGGCATTATCGGCTTTGTCGGGCTGGTCGTGCCACATCTTATGCGCCCGCTGACGGACGGAAGGCCATCTTCGTTGCTGATTCCATCTGCACTGGCGGGTGCGGTGCTGCTGCTCGCGGCGGACAGCCTTGTGCGCGTGCTGCCCATGGCAAGTGAACTGCGGCTCGGCATTGCCATGTCGCTTATTGGCGGACCGTTCTTCCTGGCATTACTTATCCAGATGCGGAGGAAGCTGGCATGACACTAGTGGCGCAAGACATTGGCGTGCGGCTGGGCGATGCGCAGATACTGAAAGGCGTGCAAGCGGCTTTCGCGCGCGGGCAGGTGAGTGCGATTGTCGGCCCCAATGGCGCCGGCAAGTCAACCCTGCTCGATTGCCTTACAGGCTTGCGGCTGCCCGATAGGGGCGAAGTGCTGCTGGATGGTACACGTCTGGCCGATATTCTGCCCGGGCAGCGGGCACGGCGGCTCGGTTACCTGCCGCAGGTGCAGGATGTGCATTGGGACATTGACGCGCGCGCTCTGGTGGCGATGGGCCGCTTTCCGCATCGCGGTGCCTTTTCTGGGGAAAGCGAAGCTGACCGGGCGGCGATTGATGATGCCATGATGGCCATGGATGTGACAGGTTTTGCAGGCCGCAGCGTCAACAGCCTTTCAGGCGGCGAACGCGCCAGGGTGCTGGTGGCGCGGGTACTCGCTACGCAGCCGGACTGGCTTCTGGTTGACGAACCGCTCGCCAATCTTGATATCGCGCATCAGTTAGACATGCTGGCGGCAATGCGCCGTGCTGCGGACAATAACGGCATGGGCGTTGTTATGGTGCTGCACGACCTGTCGCATGCCATGAATTTCGCCGATCATGCGGTCATGCTGGACAGAGGACAGGTGGCTGCAAGCGGCGGACCTGCAAATGCGCTATCCGCGCAGAACATCGAAAGCGTGTATCATGTGCGTGCCAAATGGCTGGAAATCGGTAACGGGCAGAAACTGCTGCACAGTGCCCCATCTGACTAGGCGGATTTTACCGCCCTTCTTCTTTTGCTTCCGTCTTTTTGGTGTACAGTCCGTCAAACACGGTGGTCCATGTTTTGCCGTCGTCCTGGCTTGATTCCCAGTGCTGGCGCACGCTGCCATCGGCATTCGGCGTCCATGTGACGCGGCTGATAGGCGCGCCTTCGGCCTTGTGCGCCATGCCCTTATCGCCCAGCACCATTTCGCCTTTATCGTTCAACCCGCCCTCGATAAACAGCGCGCCGCCGTCACCGCCCATCCAGGTCTGATGCCATACTTTGCGTGCGGCATCGTAAAAGCTCATGCTCATGCCGGTATAACCGCTCTGGGTCGCGTAATTTTCACGCACGACACAACCCAGATGCTCTGATGTCAGGATGTTGGTGGCGGTGGGCGCATCCCGCCCAGCCGAGGTGACATTCCATGTGCCCAGCCAGAAATTGAATTGCTTATGTTCTGCCGTATCGCATGGGGGCGTCTGCGCCGCTGCGGGGGGTGGGGGCTGTGTGCTCTGTGTTTCCTGCGCGATTGCCGGGCCGGCAAGTGACACCAATGCCGCGCTAAAAAATGCTTTCGTTCCGATATTCCGTGAATATACCATATTGTCCCCCTTATATATGGGGCCTTTATGCGGCAGGATATGGAGCCTTGGCAAATATGGCTCGACCAAGCGCAGATATACTTCGATTATGGCTGGAGATTTACGCATTCCAGTTTTTGCGCAGTCGTCCGACAAATTCACTGCTGCGTTTGCCGAGCAGGGCCATATTCTCGTCCACCTTGCCAAAGCCATTTTCCAGCGCTTCGATATCGTCATTCACATCCTGTGTATCGCTGCGGATAACCGCGATCGAACCTGACATACTGTCGGCGGCAAGCGCGGTTTCGTCAACAGCGGCGGTGATTGTGGTGACGGTCTGTGCCTGCTGTTCCATCGCTTCGCGGATACGCGAGGCGGAGGCCTGCACGTTTTCGACCGTTGCGCGGATTTGCCGGCTGGTTTCGACATTGGTTGAGGCGGCACTCTGAATCGCACCGATTTTTGCCGCAATTTCGTCTGTGGCCTTGGCTGTCTGGCTGGCCAGGCTTTTGACTTCCTGCGCGACGACAGCAAAGCCGCGTCCGGCTTCACCCGCGCGGGCCGCCTCTATGGTAGCGTTGAGCGCGAGCAGATTGGTCTGGCCCGCGATTTCCTGGATCAGGCTGACAATGGACTCGATAGATTCCGCATGGCCCGCCAATGTGGCGGAAACATTAGCGGCTTCCTGTGTCTGCTCCGCAGCCTGTGTCGCGATTTCGGCGGCACCCTGCACTTCGTGGCGCGTATCCTCAATCACACGGATCAGGCCGGCTGTGGTTGTCGCGGCTTCGCGCATGGCTATCGCTGACTGCTCGGCGGCGGATGCCACTTCGGATGATTTCTCGTGCATCCGCGCCGTACGCTCCGACACCTGCTGCGCCTGTTTTTTGAGCTGCGTGCTATTGCCTGAAATTTCATCAATAGTGCTGGCTATTTCGCGGGTGAAATGATTGCTGCTTTCATTCTGCCGCGTTTCCGCCATGGCCTGTTTCACCATGTCATAACAATAGGTGAGGACGGTGATTTCCAGCGCCGCGACCGATGTGATGACACGGTGATAGTCGGCATAGGCCGGGTCATCGGCCGCCACATTGCGCTGCACAATTTCCATGCATTTTTGCGACCCCGCCATCGATGCGGCGATAAACAGGTTGAGCGGGATGGCATTACGGTTCGCAATCTGGGCGGTTTCGTAGATATTCTCGATCCATGCGCCATCTTCGATTTCGCTATAGCGCGAACGGATATATTCGGGCGTGGCCTTGATCCGGGCCTCTACATCCCCGCGAGCAAGATCGGTAATGTCATGTTCTTTATCTTCCCAAAAGCCCCAGAATGCTTCGCCGATTTCGATCACATCATCGGCGATGCGCGCAAACATTTCCGCGCCCACCCGGTTCAAATCACCGTGCGCATTATGAAGCGCCAGCGTGTCGGCGAAATACTGCCTGTAGCGGGCCTCTTCACGGGCCAGGATAGTGTCATCAATTTTAAGTGTCTGCGCGGTCATGCAATGCTCCCAAAAGTCATGCAATTGCTATAAGCCATGCATGGTTAATTATTGGTTAGGGGCATATGCATTTGCACATTGGCCACGGATCGCCATATGGAGAACGAAATATAGGCACTGACGGGCTTGCGCCATGGGAACAAATATGGAACAAGTGGATTGCCACTCTGACTCATATAAAGGCTTCTTCTCAATGCTGACAACAATAACAAAGCAGAGGTTTACCGAATGCTGACAACAATAACAAAGCAGAGGTTTACCGAATGCTGACAACAATAAGCGTCCGGGGCGCACGTGAGCACAACCTTAAGGGCATTGATATCGACCTGCCGCGTGACAGCCTGATCGTCATGACCGGCCTGTCGGGTAGCGGCAAATCGTCGCTGGCGTTTGACACCATCTATGCCGAGGGCCAGCGGCGCTATGTCGAAAGCCTCAGCGCCTATGCGCGGCAGTTTCTGGAGATGATGCAAAAGCCCGATGTTGAGCATATCGAGGGATTGTCGCCCGCCATCTCGATCGAGCAGAAAACCACCAGTCGCAACCCGCGTTCGACCGTGGCGACGGTGACCGAGATATACGATTATATGCGTCTGCTCTGGGCGCGCGTGGGCGTGCCTTACAGCCCCGCGACGGGCGAGCCCATTGCCGCGCAGAGCGTGTCCGTGATGGTCGACCGTATGCTGGCCATGCCGGAGGGGACGCGTTTCTACCTGCTTGCCCCCGTGGTGCGCGGCCGCAAGGGGGAATATCGCAAGGAGCTGGCCGAATGGACCAAGGCGGGCTTTACCCGCGTGCGCATTGACGGCGAATTTTACGATATCGAGGATGCGCCCGCGCTCGATAAGAAATACAAGCATGACATTGAGGTTGTGGTCGACCGGCTCGCGGTGAAGCCGGGCATGGAAACGCGGCTGGCGGACAGTTTTGAGACTGCGCTTCGGCTCGCCGACGGGCTGGCCTATGTTGACCTGGCGGATGGGACTGTGGCCGAATTGCTTCCTCTCCGTGGCGGGGAGAGGGCTGGGGTGAGGGGGCTCGGCAGTGGCAGTGACAATGTTTCCGGTGATGCGCCGCACACCCTCACCCAACCCTCTCCCTCAAAGGAGAGGGCCACTGGCATGAAAGGCGCGGGGATCCCCGACAACCGCATCGTGTTCAGCGAAAAATTCGCCTGCCCGGTATCGGGCTTCACGATTGAGGAAATCGAGCCGCGGCTATTCTCGTTCAACGCGCCGCAGGGGGCGTGTCCGGCCTGTGACGGGCTGGGTGAGAAACAGTATTTTGACCCGCAGCTGGTGGTGCCGAACGGCGAATTGTCGCTGAAAAAAGGCGCGGTCATGCCCTGGGCCAAATCGAACCCGCCAAGCCCTTATTACATGCAGGTGCTGGGCTCGCTCGCGCGGCATTTTGAATTTGACCTCGACACGCCGTGGCGCGACCTGCGCGAAGAACACCGCGATGTCATCCTGAACGGCACCGGCGGTCTGCCGGTCAAGCTGACGTTCAAGGACGGGCGCAAATCGTACGAAGTGAAAAAACCGTTTGAAGGCGTGATCGGCAATCTCAACCGCCGCATGCTGCAGACCGAAAGCGCGTGGATGCGCGAGGAGCTGTCGAAATACCAGGCGGCGGCGCCGTGCGAGGTGTGCGATGGCGCACGGCTCAACCCCAAGGCGCGGGCGGTCAAGATTGCGGGGCAGGACATTTCCATGCCGACCCGGCTCAGCGTTGGTGACGCCGTGGAATTCTTTGCGGGGCTGAACGACCATCTGACCGATCAGCAGCAGCAGATTGCGAAAGCGATCCTGAAAGAGATTAACGAGCGGCTGGGTTTCCTCAACAATGTCGGCCTCGATTACCTCAACCTCGACCGGACCAGCGGGACATTGAGCGGCGGCGAGAGCCAGCGCATCCGGCTCGCCAGCCAGATCGGTTCGGGGCTTAGCGGCGTGCTCTATGTGCTCGATGAGCCGAGCATCGGCCTGCACCAGCGCGACAATGACCGGCTGCTCGAAACGCTCAAGCGCCTGCGTGACCTGGGCAACACCGTGATTGTGGTCGAGCATGACGAGGACGCGATCCGCAATGCCGACCATATCGTCGACCTTGGCCCCGGCGCGGGTGTGCGCGGCGGCGAAGTGGTGGCGCAGGGGACGCTGAAACAGATCCTGAAATCGAAAAAATCGCTCACCGCCGATTACCTGACGGGGCGCAGGAAAATCGCGGTCCCCGAAAAACGCCGCAAGGGCAACAAGAAAAAACTGACCGTGCACGGCGCGCAGGCGAACAACCTGCAAAATGTCACCGCGTCAATCCCGCTCGGCACCTTTACCTGCATCACCGGCGTGTCGGGCAGCGGCAAAAGCTCGCTCACCATCGACACGCTCTATGCCGCCGCCGCGCGTTCGCTCAACGGCGCGCGCATCATCGCGGGCAAGCATGACAAGGTCACCGGCCTTGAACATTGTGACAAGGTGATTGATATCGACCAGTCGCCCATTGGCCGCACGCCGCGTTCCAACCCCGCGACCTATACCGGCGCGTTCACCAATATCCGCGACTGGTTTGCGGGCCTCCCCGAAAGCCAGGCGCGCGGGTACAAGCCGGGGCGGTTTTCGTTTAATGTGAAGGGCGGGCGCTGCGAGACATGCCGCGGCGACGGGCTGATCAAGATTGAGATGCACTTCCTGCCCGATGTCTATGTCACCTGCGAGGAATGCGGCGGCAAACGCTATAACCGCGAAACGCTGGAGGTGAAGTTCAAGGGCAGGTCGATCGCCGATGTGCTCGACATGACGGTCGAGGATGCGGTCGAGTTTTTCAAGGCGGTGCCGCCCATCCGCGACAAGATGGCGATGCTCTATGAAGTCGGCCTGGGCTATGTAAAGGTCGGCCAACAGGCAACCACGCTATCGGGCGGCGAGGCGCAGCGCGTAAAACTCGCGAAAGAGCTTTCCAAGCGCTCGACGGGCAAAACCCTCTATATCCTCGACGAACCCACCACGGGTCTGCATTTTGAGGACGTCCGCAAACTCCTCGAAGTCCTCCACCGCCTGGTCGAACAGGGCAATAGCGTAATCGTGATCGAGCACAACCTCGACGTGATAAAAACAGCAGACTGGATCGTGGACCTAGGGCCGGAGGGCGGCGTGAAGGGCGGTGAGATTGTAGCGGAAGGTACGCCGGAAGACGTGGCGGCGAATAAGCGGAGCTTTACTGGCGGGTATTTGCAGGGGATGTTGGGGTGAGTGAATAGAAAGCAAGGATCTTTCAGGCGCCACAGGTGAGACACTGTACAATAATTCGAGGACCAAAAATCTGGTGTTATCGCCGTGGTTTCATATCTTTCGCATCATAAAGCATAACGCCTCCTCTAACCAGATGTGTTACAACTACACCTTTATTTTCTAGGTCTTTTATAAATTTGACCGGATCTTGATTAAATTTCTTACGGAATGCATCATTAAATCCGCTATATACAACATGAATGCCTTTGTATTTTTTAATACGAAGCCTTTTTATTGATTGCAGTGTAAATTCTTCCATTGATGCAAAATTATTCGATCTGGGTACTTTGCTTTCCTCTTCTTGGGAATTTGAATTAATTTCCTCTAATCCCAATTCTAAATTAACTTTTGGTAAGAATTTCTTTTCATGCGCAAAAGCCATAAAATTGCGTACTTTTTCATTTACCGAAACATCCTGAGGCATAAGTGGTGAAGCAAGTTTAAGGCCATCAAGGCTCTTGCTCCGACTTAGCGCAACATAAGTTTGTCCTTCAGCAAAAGTGCCAGAGCTTAAATCCACAAACAATTTTGAGAATGTTTGACCTTGGGCCTTATGAATGGTCATGGCCCAAGCTGGTTTAGTAGGTATCTGCGTAAAGCTGCCAACTATTTTTGGCATGATTTTTTGTTCTTCTTCATCGAATGTGAACCTGACTGTTTCCCAGGTAAATTGCTCTATAGAATCAACGGATTGGTCGTCGAACTCAACCATTATTGAGTTAGGATTGGTTTCAAGAACTTTTACAATATCTCCATTGACCCACCGTCCCTTCTTATCATTGTTGAGCAACATTACCTTCGCTCCTGATTTAAGTGTCAGTTCCGGTTCAGTGGGTGCGTCTCTCTCTTTGAATGTACCAGTTAGTATCCCTTTGTATGTGGTTGGGTTAGATGGCAGTCGGCTCATCTTGGAATCATTGATTTCCTTAGCCATTCTATTTGTAGTGACTAAATTGACATAATCTTCAAAATCCTCTGGTTCTGTATGGATCACACATTTATTGATTAATTCAATATGCTCCTTTTTTACTGCCCCTTCACGGATGGCATTGAGTGCGGATACAAACTCTTGATCTTTTTGACGAAATACTTTCCCTAGCTCAAATTTCTTGAAGTTTCCTCCAGAATATCCGTTAGTGCTAAAAAAGAACGGAGATGAATATCTAGTCTCGAAAAGTTTCTTTTCCGTTCCCTTTACCACCGGAGGCAGTTGGTATAAATCACCTATAACGACAATTTGGACACCGCCAAATGGCTGATCTGGTTTGCCTGTGTTCAGGCGCAGAAACTTATCTATGCAATCGAAAATGTCTGCTCGAACCATCGATATTTCATCGATGATTAACATTTGCATTTTTCGGTATATTTTGGACCTATGAAAGCTCGTTTTGCGAACTTGTTCTGGTGTTATGGTAATGCCCCAACGAAAAAAACTGTGTATAGTTTGCCCTTGAACATTCACCGCCGCTATACCAGTCGGTGCAACAACAACAGGAGATTTTTCGGTTGTAGCCCTGAAGTAGCGCAGCAAAGTAGATTTACCTGTACCTGCTTTTCCGGTCAGGAAGATATTTTGGTTGGTGTTTTCCAGGATATCTAGAATTTCTTTAATCTCACTAGTAATTTGAAAGCCCTCCGGCTTTTCAATGGTAAGATTGTTTTGCGGTTGACGTCTTTTCCTAGATTCTTTTTTAACTTCTCCAGTCCTGACGTCAGTATACGTAACTGTTTTTTGTTGAGGTTTTTCTGGCTCTTTTGAAAAGAGCCACCATAGGATCGCTATTGCTAATCCAATCCAGAATATTGTTCCTATATCCATAATTTACTTGAATAGTTCATACAGTTTATGTGTCAACTTTTGAACCTTCGATAATAAAAACAGTCTCGGATTGCCGCCAGACCTGGCCTGCGACCGAAACGTCTGAGACGCAGGAATATGCGAGGATCGACATTTTCCGCTTTGACGGCAATGGCAAGATTGTCGAACATTGGGACGTGCTGCAGCTCGCTCCCGATACCGCGCTGCACGATAATGGCATGTTTTAACGCGGTTTGCGGGATGTGGGTGTTCCGGGTTGCTATCTGGTAAATGCCGTCATTCCCAGCTTGCCTGCCCTCGCGAATGCGGCGGCCGGGAATCTATCTCACAACAGTTACACCCGGATGCAACCCCAGTGAGATGGATTCCCGCTTTCGCGGGAATGACGATATTGTCTTGTCGCAGCGCGATAAACATGCCGGGGCGCGCCCCGCACAAGCCATTTTCCTACATAGGGGCCGTTATGCTAGCGCCCTGGATATGCCGCCTTGTTCGATCCTGCCATATTTTGCGCCGCATCGGCCTTTGCCGGGCTGTGCGAAAGGCGGGACCTTTCGGCGGGGAGGGTGGGACCTTTCGATCAGGGGGCGGGACCTTCCGGTTCTGGTCCATTATGTAACTATCTGTAATATATAAAGAAAGGAGTTTTTTGGCCAAGCCCCGGCGGGACCTTCGGGAATGGCGGCATGGTGTGCTGCGGTAAAGGCATGCGGATGTAAAGCGGGCGCGACGACAGCGGGCCTCACGCGGCGCATGAAGCGCAAATTTAACCTTTGTGCGCTATTACCCATAGCTATTGCTGAACAATGACGGAGAAAATCCATGATTATTGCACGCAAATATCCTTCCGCGCTGATGCTGCCCGCTGCCGCGGTGGCGCTGGCATCTTTGTCGGCCTGCGGCATGGTGCCGGGCGACGAACAGGCGCGTTCACAGGCGCGGTGCGAGCGCACATTCGCCCGCATGGCCCCTGATCCAAGCCAGGGCCAGGCGCTGTGTTCCTGCATGACCGAGCGGCTTGCCGATGAAGGCATGACCATTATTGATACAATGGGCAGCGGATCGGGCAAAGGACAGGAAATCGTCCGCCAGTGCGCATCCGAAAACGGGGTGCAATTGCCCGGATAAGCGCTGGTTCTCCGTTCATGCCTTGCCTACATCGCCTGGATGCGTCCGTCATGCGGCGTTTTCCACCAGCGGGTAAAGAGCACGCGCACCAGCCAGAAGAGCATGGCGGCGATGATCGCGACCGGGATCAGGCGGAGGAGTCCGCTGTCGCGCCAGCTTTGCGGGAAAATATGGTCATTGGCGACAAACAATATCGCCGCAGCAAAGAAAAAGGCGAAGCACATCCGCCATAAGTGCCGCGCGATGCGGTGCCGCCCGCTAAGCCCGCCGCGCACCAGCACGCTGATATCAAGCGCGCCCAGCCATGCGGCTATGCCCGCCAGCACGTAATAGACAGGGGGTGGCATCAGGTCGAGCGGGTCGCTGCGCCCTGCGATCAGCTGCCCCGTATAGATGCTGATGGCGGCGAGCGTGAATATGCCGAGCATGGCAATGCGTTCGATCCATCCGGTTTCGCCATCATCGCGCCGTGCCGCCGCCCATCCGGTCACGGCCAGATAGAGCGCGGTGAGGGCGATAATCATCGTCCCCGTCCGCGTGGCGAGCGACGCATCCGCCTTGATCGCAGCAAGGTACGTGCCGTCCAGGCATACCAGCACCATGCAGGTGGTGAAGATGCGCCCCGCCATGCGGTGTGGACGCGATCCCTTGCGCAGCAACAGTGCGGCAATTCCCGCCACGAGCAGGATGGTGCCGGCAAATATGTGGAACAGCACGAAGGGGGAATCGGGGTTTCTCAGCATGCCTGCCTTCGCAATCTCTTTTCTGTCCGCCGTGCGGGTCTACTCCGTCAGGTTCAGCGTGCCTTTGGTGGTGTCGCCATCACCGTCGAGCCTCAGCGTGAATGCCTTGCCCTCGTCACTGGTGCCGGTGACGGTGTTGCCGGAAATGGTGGCGGTGCCGCCGTCCTTGCGCATCTTGTCGGCGAACCATGTGGCGACTTCCTCGCTGCCAGCGGGGGAGGTGAAGCGCAGCTCGACCTCGGCATCGCCTTTGCCGTTTTTCCTGTTCGCGTTGACATTCAGTCCGGTGATTTTTGAACCGGGATAGATTTTGTCGCTCTTGTCGGTGCGGGCGTCGATATTGAGATCGGGGATATCGAGATCGAGTTTAAAGCCATCGGCATTGATCGAGATATTGGTCTTGCCATCTTCGCTGCCATCACCGGTGCTGATCGACACTTCGGCTTTTTCGTCAACTTTCTCCTGGATCTTTTCCTCGACACGTTCCTGCACGCGATCGCAGGCGGCAAGGGTGAGGGGAAGGGCGATGAGCGGTAAGATATAAGATTTGCGCATGGGGTTCCTAACTGTGTTATTTAATTAATACGGTAAGGCGGCGCGTGGTCCATGTCAAGCAGGGCGGCTATTCTTTCGCTACACGGCGCATGGATCGCCCGTTTCGCCGCCTATTGCGGTGCTGTAAGCGGACACCGCTTGCTATTGCCGGGATGCACTCCTATGTAAGCCGTGCTGGATGTCGCCCTAGGTGACTGAATATGGCCCTTGCTGCTCTACTCTCTCTTCCGAATACGTTTCTGGCACTTGTTACGCGGGACCAATGCTGCGCCGATCCACGGTGTGCGGGGTGCTCGCGGTTTATTAAAGGAATACAGTTATGCCAACAGGCACAGTTAAATTTTTCAACGCCGACAAAGGCTATGGTTTCATCGCTCCTGAAGAAGGCGGCAATGACGCATTCGTACATATTTCGGCCGTTGAGGCAGCGGGCATGCGCACATTGGAAAAAGACCAGCGCGTGAATTACGAGCTTCAGGAAGATCGCCGCGGCAAAATGGCAGCTTCCAACCTGTCAGCGGCTTAAGCCCGGACAGGATATCGCGATAGCGGGAGCATCCCGCTTCGCACACATATAGATTGGGCCGGCAGGGGTAACCTTGCCGGCCTTTTATTGTCTGCCCTCACAAAGAGGGATTTGTAAATATATTTACAAATTTACATTAAATGCACGTTTTTGAATACTGGCGTGACACGAATTCATCTAATTTTTTCTGGTTATCCGGCTATTTCCCGTCCATCTAATGCTGTGACAGGTGCAAATTAATTGACATTGCGTCGCACAATACGCCAATTTACATACTCCCCGGATAAGGAAACGAACATGTCATATCAGGAAATAATCAAGGCTAATGAAACATTGATCGACGGCAAAAATGGTACATGGGGCAGCATTGATGCTGAATCGGCTGCGCGCATGCAGTTGCAGAACCGTTTCAAAACCGGTCTCGACATCGCCAAATATACCGCGAAAATCATGCGTGAAGACATGGCGGCCTATGATGCCGATCCCGCCAATTACACCCAGTCGCTAGGTTGCTGGCACGGGTTTATCGCGCAGCAGAAGATGATTTCCATCAAAAAGCATTTTGGCACGACGAAGCGCAAATATCTGTATCTTTCCGGCTGGATGGTCGCGGCGCTGCGCAGTGAGTTCGGGCCGCTGCCCGACCAGTCGATGCATGAGAAAACATCGGTGCCGGCGCTGATCGAAGAATTGTATACTTTTTTGCGTCAGGCAGATTCGCGCGAACTCAATCTGTTGTTCCGTGACATCGATGCGGCGCGCGAAGCGGGCGACACCGCGAAAGAAAAGGAACTGCTCGAACAGGTTGAAAATTACCAGACCCATGTCGTGCCGGTTATCGCCGATATCGATGCCGGTTTCGGTAATGCAGAGGCGACATACCTGCTGGCCAAGAAAATGATCGAGGCGGGCGCCTGCGCATTGCAGATCGAAAACCAGGTGTCGGACGAGAAACAGTGCGGGCACCAGGACGGTAAAGTGACAGTGCCGCATGAGGATTTTCTCGCGAAAATCCGCGCCTGTCGCTACGCGTTTCTGGAGCTCGGCATTGAGGACGGCATCATTGTTACACGCACCGATTCACTTGGCGCGGGCCTGACCAAACAGATTGCGGTCAGCAAGGAGCCGGGCGATATTGGCGACAAATATAACAGCTTCCTCGATTGCGAGGAAATTGATCCCGCCACCGCGCAGAACGGCGATGTTGTCATCAACCGCGACGGCAAGCTGATGCGGCCCAAGCGCCTGCCATCGGGGCTGTTCCAGTTCCGTCAGGGCACTGGCGAAGACCGCTGTGTCCTCGACAGCATCACCAGCCTGCAAAATGGCGCGGACCTGCTGTGGATCGAAACCGAAAAACCGCATGTTGAACAGATTGCGGGGATGATGGACCGGATCCGCGAAGTTATGCCGAACGCGAAGTTGGTCTATAACAACTCGCCATCATTCAACTGGACGCTCAATTTTCGTCAGCAGGTCTATGACGCGATGGTCGCAGAAGGACTGGACGTGTCGGAATATGACCGCGACAATTTGATGGGCGCGAAATATGACAATACGGAGCTGGGCGAGGCGGCGGACAAGCGTATCCGCACATTCCAGGCCGATGGCGCCAAGCGAGCCGGTATTTTCCACCACCTGATCACGCTGCCGACCTATCACACCGCGGCATTGTCGACTGACAATCTGGCGAAGGAATATTTTGGCGACGCGGGCATGCTGGGCTACGTGCTGGGCGTACAGCGCAAGGAAATCCGCGAGGGTATTGCCTGCGTGAAGCACCAGAATATGTCCGGCAGCGACATTGGCGATGATCACAAGGAATATTTTGCCGGCGAAGCCGCGCTGAAGGCTGGCGGCGTCCACAACACCATGAACCAGTTCGGCTAACCCGGCGCGGGGCACCAGGCCCCGCAGGTTCACTCGATACGAGTTTTTCCTGGGGAGGAAAAAACGCGAAGCCCCGTCAGCAGCAATGCTGACGGGGTTTTTGTTGCGGGCTTCGCAAAAACCCCTGCCAATGCCTGTCTTGAACTGGCTTGCACTCGCATGGGCGGGTGTCGAAAGGTCCCGCATGTATGGAGTGTGTCTTTCCATGCATTAATTATAAATATTTGATATATTTATACTATATGGTGAAAGTGGTGATGCCGTTATGCTGGAAGGTCCCGGGTGTCGGGCCGGAAGGTTCCACATCCTGGGGGAAGGTCCGGATGCGCGCGGCGGCGCGGTATGGCGGAAAGAGAGAGGAACGGACAATATGAAAGAGCAGGTGCCAAGGACTCACATGGAAAACCGTCAGCGCCCTCGGGCTAGCATGGCACGGGGTGTGTAGGACAGGGAATTGTAGCCGCGCATGGCTTGGGGGTAAGTAAACCGTCACTGTAATTATGTAATTCTCATTGCAATTAAATTTGCACGTTGATTTCTTTTTACTGCAATTTCGGTATGTATTATTAATTAATTTATTGGTATTACTTAATATTAATATTTTGGGTCTATACCTAGTACATGCTCTGAAAGGTATTTTACTAACTCGTCCTCAACGGCTGCTTTATTATCGGAACGTCTTCCCTTCTCTATGTAGTGTAATGCAATAGCCGAAGCTTTAATTGGGCCGTGTATTTTTGAGTCTTCAGGACAGTCCAGGCGAGGGAATTCATCGGCCGCACTATGGTTTAGCTTTTCATCAATCTGCCTCTTATATTCGTAGAACTTAGTGACTGGAGCGCAGACAATTTTTGCTTGATAGCCATCTTCACCGACCTGTTTGCCTCTCGCGGCATGCGATTGAGAATATGAATCCTGTATCATATGCAAAATTGCGCCGGTGGCATTGTTCCGTGCCATTTTAAGCCCCTTTGCTTTAGTAAGCTCCGTGCATCTAAGAGAATTGATGGGATTCTTACATTTCAAGCTAAACAGAGTATGCACTCTCCACTCGGGATACGTGCCAATTTTTATGAACCAGAATTTTCTTGGTCGCTCTGAACAGTACGGTAACGCATAGTTGCGAAGATCCTCGCGTATCGTATCCAACTTTTCTCCGTGATTTTTATTTGAGGAATCAAAATAGTCGCAGTATTTTACGTCCGGCCCCACCTGGTTTGTCGCGACCCTGTAAGTTAGGCGGGTCCATTCCATCATTTTTTTCGCCGTTATCGATGGCGATTTTTCGGGTTCGGTCGCCATGGCATGCAGATACTGAAAATCACCAGAGTGCGAATTACATAGCAATCCCCTCTCTGCTTTCCTCTCCGGATACTTAGCGGTGCTGGTGACCAGTTGTTTACATTCCTCGCTGAGCAGGAGACCAAGGAATTTGTTAATTCCGGCAGTGCCTATCATATGTGTGGGATCATCCGACCATCTCGACGCTTTCTCCAAATCCGATCTTTTCTGTTTCTTCCATTGTGCATATTTTTGAAAATTCGATAGATCGCAATGATCAGGAATAGAGCCACCAGATTTGGCCAAACACGCCTCGGCCAGTCTTGTCATTGCTTCGTGAATTGTGCCTTTGATCGAGATATTATAGGCACCAGCTGGAGTGGGAAAGATATAATATGTAAGACTTGCACAGATTAGCGCAAGACTAGCAATGATAGATGCTATAGTGAGTTTCATTTTTGCCTCCTATTGTAGTGAAGGCGACCCTCTTATTCCTTTTCTATATATGACCACTGAAATATAATCAAATATTTCAATTCAGTGCCCGCTCTCTGACCATGGCCTCGTTGGTGAAGCGCAGCCTTTACGGACATTGTCGATGATCCGGTTGCAGGTGCGCATGATGCGGCGCTTGAATGTAGTATCCTGGCAAGCGTCTCCAGTTTCCTGTTGCAACGTAAATTACGTGAACATTTTGCTGTTGATGCTTGCTTTTCTCTTTCCATGCCCTAAGCATCCACAAAAATGTGCTGCAAAAATAAAGCAGTGCGAGAGGGTTTGTTTTGACTGGTTTAAAGTTTGCGATGCGCGCCCCGGTTTTGGGGTTGGTCCTTTTTTTTGGCATTTTTCAGAATATTTTTCCTGCATATGCGCAGGCTCCCTCTGTATTGGAGGAAATCAAACTGGTGACAGGGGATGAGGAACAGGTGGCATTCATGCTGCGGTTTTCACCCAGAGAGCCAAGATATTCGGAAATGAACACAAATCCTAGTCGGCCGGCACTCGTGATGCGGTCCACTCTGCGCTCGCCGCGAATTTCCGAAGCGCGAAGTTATCGCGGCCTGGTCCGGACATTACGGTTCAATGTCAGTGACGGGAGCTTGTTGTTGCGCTTCGATACAAATGCGCCCGCGCGTGTTTCTGCAGAACGCGTCGGTGCTAATTCCATCCAGGTCACGGTTACCCGGGTAAGTGACGAGGAGGTCATCGGAAGTCGTCCCATAGGTTCGAATGATGAAGAGGTTTTCCGCGCAAGCGATCTTGCCCAGCCCGATGACTATTATAATCCGGGCGACAGCTATGAGCTCGTATTCCTTAAATATGCGGATGTCAGTGAGGTTATCGGCCTGCTTGTGGAGGGAACGACCATTGAGCCCAATAACGTTTTTATCCGCCGTGAACCCGGTTTTGGGTCTCCCGCTGCAAACAACCAGCCAAGCTATATCGGCGCACAGAATCCTGTCGAGCGTGATGATAAACCGCTGGGCGAATCATTCGGCAACGGTCTCGCCATTGACCGCAGGTTAAATGCGGTGTGGGTGACCGGTACACCGGAACGGATAGAACGCATCAAGCAGCAAATTGCCATGATCGATGTTCCTGTCGACAGCGTTATCCTGGAAACACAGTTTGTCGAGCTGACCGAAACCGGTGCACGCAATCTGGGTGTCGACCTGACCAACAGTTCTGGCCAGATTGGTGTTGGCACTCTGCAGACAGGATCGTTTCTGCCTTTTGGCATAGACCCGAACGATGTGCTGCCATCAGGCGTGTTGCAAGCCGCCATTTATGCACAGGTCCAAAAAGGTGAGGGGCGTATAGTATCGCGGCCGCGTATTGCTGCACAAAGCGGTTCGACAGCGAAGATTATCACCGGTGATGCACTGCCAATTCTGACCGCTATCACGCTATCTGGTGTAAACGGCGTCTCGCAGCAGGTGCAATATGTCAATGTCGGTGTCACGCTCCAGATTGCACCGCGGGTCAGCAGTGACGGTTTCGTAACGTCGCAGATATATGGCGTGGTATCCTCGGTGACGGGATTTTCGCAAGGTTATCCCACTATCAGTCAACGTGAAGCGGAAACATCCGCATCTGTGCGTGATGGAGAAACATTTGTGATTGGCGGACTGACGCAGGAAAACGTGCTGACAACCAAATCGAAGGTACCCCTGCTTGGTGATATTCCGTTGCTGGGCAATCTTTTCAAGGTGGAAAGATCCACGCGGAGCAAAACCGAACTGTATATAGTTATTACGCCGCATATTGTGCGCCATCGCCGTTTTGATGATGATGATAATAATATTACGAATCATCAGAAGCTTAATGCAGCCGAACAACCATGATCGCGGCTGCCTGCCGCGCAAAAGAGTGACTATGCGTGCATACGGTCATATTTTCAGAGATTTTACACTAAGTTATTGAAATTTTACATAGATTAGTGATTTCCTTAGAAAAACCATCTTTCTGTTAATGAGATAGGGCCTGTTATAATTATAAGAGATGTGACTGTGATTAAAGTTCATTCATTTGTAATAATATTATTAAATTACATTTAATCAATGAATTAAATGCATGGTAAGTATCTCATTTACAATATTTCCTGTCTCGACATTGAAAAAATATGCTCCTAGCGTCCGATGCGGGGAGCGGATAGAAATAGTACCGGTCCCTGTAACATTCAGGAGAGGTAACTAATGAAATCCAAGTCTTTAGCAGCAGCAACGGTTGTATTGATGAGTGCAGTGGCTATGCCCGCTCAGGCCCAGAACGCAGGCGAGAAAATATCGAACAGCTATGTTTGCGTATTCAAGAAGAACGCCGTTTCGCGTGGTAATGCGCGCGCGGAAGCTGTGCGTGCGGTGCAGGCCAATGGCGGTCAGCTCAAGCATGTCTATTCTGTCGCCATGCGTGGTTTTTCGACGAACATGGCGCCGCAGGCCGTGGCCAACATGCAGGCCAAGAATGAGAATATTGCCTATTGTGAACAGGACCAGGTGATGCGCGCGATTCAGGTGCGCGCTAAGCGCGGTAAGCCGGGTGGCGGAGCGCAGCCGGCGCAGGAAACACCCTGGGGTATCGCCCGTGTAGGCGGCGGCGCGCCAGGTAATTTTGCCACCGCATGGGTGCTCGACAGCGGTATCGACCTTGATCATCCGGATCTCAATGTTGATGTGACACGCAGCCGGAGCTTTGTCCGCGATGATTCACCTAATGACCAGAACGGCCATGGTACACATGTGGCGGGCACTATCGCCGCGATTGACAATACAATCGGTGTGATTGGTGTCGCTCCTGGCGCATCCGTCGTTGCTGTTCGTGTACTGGATCGCCGTGGTAGCGGCTCGACCTCCGGTGTTATCGCAGGTGTAGACTATGTGGCACAGTTCGGTCGTCCTGGTGATGTCGCGAACATGAGCCTTGGCGGCGGGGTCAGCCAGGCGCTGGATGATGCGGTAGTGGCAGCAGCAGCTGGCGGCGTGCGGTTTGCCCTTGCAGCTGGCAACGAGCGTGATAATGCGAACAACCATTCGCCGGCACGTGCCAATGGTCCGAACGTGTATACTGTTTCCGCATTCGGGATAGGTGACAACTGGGCCAGCTTTTCCAACTATGGTAACCCGCCTGTCGATTATGCCGAGCCAGGCGTCTCGATCAAGTCGACATGGAAAGATGGCGGCTATAACACCATCAGCGGTACATCCATGGCGACTCCACACCTTGCAGGTCTGCTGCTGACGGGTTCTGTGCGCACAGACGGCACTGTCAATGGTGACCCTGATGGCAATCCGGATGTGATTGGCGTCAAATAAACCATAACATAATCAGCAAGTGGAAAGGCGGCCTGCATGAACTGCGGGCCGCCTTTTCCATTCGTAGCTATTGGTGGCAGACTGTGCAGGGTAATGGATCCAACTCCCGCACAAACCCTATCCCCAAAAACGCAAACGGGCGCTGGCATTGCTGCCAGCGCCCACTGCGCTTGAATACTCGGGCGAACCCGTTTGGGTATCGCACTCCTTATGGATGGATGTCCTGATCCTTGCGCTCTTGCGAGCATAAATTTCAGACCATGTCACCCTTGGGGGCCTTGCGGTCCGGCGATCTGGCCGCCTTTTCTTCTTGCGTCTGGCTCGCGCCGCTTTCAGGTGGGTGCTTTGAATTGCTTCGCTGCACACTTTAGAAAACGGACGCTTGCCTGACACCATCCTGCTGACCCGTCGCTTGCCTCGTCCAATTTGCCCTTTGACAGGCCTATCTTTCGTGGCGCGCCCATGATCTGCGATCACCTGGCATCTGTTCAATTTATTTCTTTATCCCGTCTTGCGACAGTCTAATGATATAATTCAAACAATCTTCCGGTTCATTTTTATCTTCGTGAATTCCGTAATGTTGCCACTACAGACTTCTTTCAGTTTCCATTCCGCTTGCGCTTCATTTCCGCTGTCTTGCTCCCCGACCGTTGCTGACCGGTTCACATTTCGGATGTCTTTGTTCCTTCCGATGACTTAAAACTGTCACGGCAGCGCGGCCCATGCAAGTAAATTGGGACGAGTTATCCACCCGCAGCGCCGAAATGCGTGGACCGTCCTGTGGATAAGCTGTGTATAGTAACAAGCCGAAAGAGATGCGCAATTATCTGATTCAAATCAGCAACTTATGACTGCCGAAAATCACCTGCAAGTCGCGGGAGAATCACCGGCACGCGACTCAGTTGTCGAACAACGAGCTGCGAGTCCTTCGTCCCAGCAGTCTCAACCGCAATGCATTGAGCTTGATAAAGCCTTCCGCATCGCGCTGGTCATAGGCACCGGCATCATCCTCAAACGTCACCACATCTTCGCTGTAAAGATTATACTGCACGTCCGCCTTGCGGCCGACGACATTGACGCTGCCCTTGTAGAGTTTGAGCCGCACCGTACCGGTCACGTCTTTCTGGCTATGGTCGATCGCGGCCTGCAGCATCTCACGCTCTGGCGAGAACCAGAAACCGTTATAGATCAGCTCGGCATAACGCGGTGCGAGTTCGTCCTTCAGGTGCGCTGCCCCGCGGTCGAGCGTCAGCTGCTCGATACCGCGGTGCGCGGCGAGGTAGATCGTGCCGCCGGGGGTTTCATACATGCCGCGCGATTTCATGCCGACAAAGCGGTTCTCGACCAGATCAAGCCTGCCAATGCCATGCGTGCGGCCATAGTCATTAAGCGTTTCCAGGATGGTGGCGGGCGACATCGCCTCGCCATTAATGGCCACCGCATCACCGGCCTCGAAATCAATCTCGATATATTCCGGCGTATCGGGCGCATTTTCGGGATGGTTGGTGCGCGAATAGACATAATCGGGTGTTTCGGTCCACGGATCCTCCAGCACCTTACCCTCGGAAGAAGTGTGCAGCATGTTGGCATCGGTGGAAAATGGCGCTTCGCCGCGCTTGTCCTTGGGTACGTCGATATTATGCTTCTCGGCAAATTCGATCAGCTTGGTGCGGCTGGTCAGATCCCATTCACGCCACGGGGCGATTACCTTCACATCGGGGTCGAGCGCATAATAGCCAAGTTCGAAACGTATCTGGTCATTGCCCTTGCCAGTTGCGCCATGGCTGACGGCATCGGCGCCGACCTGTTTGGCGATCTCGATCTGGCGCTTGGAAATCAGCGGGCGGGCAATTGATGTGCCCAGAAGATACAGTCCTTCATACAGCGCATTGGCGCGCATCATCGGGAACACATAGTCGCGCACGAATTCCTCGCGCAGGTCATCGATAAAGATATGCTCGGGCTTGATCCCCATGGCGAGCGCCTTGTCACGCGCGGGGCCCAGCTCTTCGCCCTGACCAAGATCGGCGGTAAAGGTCACCACCTCACAGCCATATTCGACTTCCAGCCATTTCAGGATCACGCTGGTATCCAGCCCGCCTGAATAGGCGAGGACAACACGTTTGGGGGCATCTGCTGCGGTCATGGGCGCGAATCCTTATAAGATGACGTTAACTCGCGGGTAACAGGGCTGCACGGCTGGCGCAATGCTAGTGAAACTGATAATATCCTGACGGAATTATACGGAGAAGCGAGCCATGGCGCAGGCGCAAAATAAAACGACCGAAAATGATGGTGATGTTGAAGCCTTTATTGATGCTGTCGAACATGATGGCCGCCGGGAGGATGCAAGGGTGCTGCTTGATCTGTTCGCGCGCGTGACGGGCAAGGAACCGAAAATGTGGGGAAACAGCATTATCGGCTATGGCACGTACCATTATAAATATGACAGCGGGCGTGAAGGCGATTTTCTGCGTACAGGATTCAGCCCGCGAAAGGCGAATATGTCCATCTATATCATGGGCAGTTGCAAGGACGGGCCGGCGCTGGAAAAACGCGAAGCGCTGTTGTCGCGGCTGGGCAAGCACAAAATGGGCAAATCCTGCCTCTATGTCACGCGGCTTAAAAATATCGATATGGATGTACTGGAAGAACTGATCTGGCAGGATGTGCAGAATATGGCAGAGATGTATCCGGAGTGAAATCAGCCGGCAGGTAGCGCATCGCAGCGAATACCGGAAACATGGCTGGACAGGGCCTGCCACCCGTGCTCGCTACCCGGCGCACGTTTTAACAGGTTGGAAGATGTATAGCTGTGCAGGCACGGCTTGCCCTTGTCATCAGTCCTCTCGCTCATACCGTGCCCCGTGACAGTGACCAGATTTGCACCATGCCAGTCGATACGTTTTACGATATAGCGGAAATTGACGGGATTCCAGGCATTTTCAGTGACACCTTTCAATTCTGCCTCACGCGTTGAAGCATTGCCATCCGGGCTTATATTCACGAACGTGGGAGCCAGGAAATGGCTCAGGCCATCAACATTCTGTGACCTGTAGAATGCGGGCCACACCGTGGTCTTGATTTCTTTCAGTCTGGCTTCGTCTTCCGCTGTTCCGGTTGGGGCGGACACATTGGCAATACATAGTGGCGCAGCACAGAGAAGTGATATCGCGGCAAATTGTCTACGCATTATATGTCTCCTGTTCGGCTTTCCAGCAAATGGTAACTGTTGCTGCAACAAAGACAATGCTGTTTGTCGAATAGTACCGGTATCCGGTCCAAACCCTATGTTTTACGCAACTCAGCCTCATTCTTCGCTATATAGTCGCGGGTGAGCGGCAGGGTGTGGCGGTTGCGGGCAAACTGTATCTGGTAATTGCACATGCCGCCGCTTTCAAAGGCCGCAGTGGCACCCGCCAGATAGAATGTCCACATACGGAAAAACTTCTCGTCATATAGCGCGATAATTTCGTCCTTTTGTGCCACGGTGCGTTTATACCATTCGCGCAGCGTATAGGCGTAATGCAGCCGAAGCGTTTCAATGTCGGTGGAAATCAGCCGGCTTTTCTCACTGGCCGCCAATGTCTCGCTGAGCGCGGGGATATAGCCGCCCGGAAAGATATATTTGCGGGTGAAGGCGTCGGTCTTGCCGGGGCCGCCCATGCGGCCAATGGTGTGTAGCAGCATCACGCCGTCATCGGTCATGAGGTTCGCCATGGAGCGGAAGAATTCTTCAAAATGCGGTGTTCCCACGGCTTCGAACATGCCGACCGAGACGATACGGTCAAACTGGCCCGCATCGCGCTTTGCAAGATCGCGATAGTCAATCAGTTCGAATTTAACGCGGTCCGCCACGCCTGCGGCTTCAGCCCGCTGCCGTGCCAGCGCAAGCTGCTCTTCGCTCAGCGTTATGCCAAGTACGTCGAC
This sequence comes from uncultured Sphingomonadaceae bacterium, assembly GCA_947497085.1. Lineage (GTDB taxonomy): Bacteria > Pseudomonadota > Alphaproteobacteria > Sphingomonadales > Sphingomonadaceae > Alg239-R122. The sequence continues at coordinate 631,336 of CANMFE010000001.1, read as the reverse complement.
ATCCGCTTTTTCATGCAGATACAGCGCAAGCCCGCCCCAGCCGCAACCAATATCAACCACGCGCTGTCCCGGTTTCAGGTCCAGCTTGGCCGCGACATGCGCTTTCTTGTCCGCCTGCGCCTGTTCCAGCGTCATGTCCGGCCCGTGCCTGTCAAAATCCCAATAGGCACAGGTATATTGCAGGTCTTCGTCCAGGAACAACCGGTACAGGTCGTTGCCAAGGTCATAATGGTGCGCGACATTTTTTTGAGAGCGCCCCTGTTTGTTATACTGGTCAAGCTTTGCGGCAATGGTATTTTGAATGCGGCGCAGGGGTGAGGATTCCCTGATTACACCGTGGCGCTCCCATGGGGTATTGCTGCGTAGTAGCTGGATCAGCTCCATTATGTCGCCCTGATCGATAATCAGGCGGCCATCCATGAACGTTTCCGCAGCGCCAAGGCGCGGGTCCAGCATGATCTGCCTGACAACGCCCTTGTCGGCAAGACGGATGGATACATTTGGAAAGCCGTCTGCCGGTGCGCCGAATTTTTCCTGACTGCCGTCTGCATGGGTGAGGGTGAGCTCACCCTTTTTGATGACCGAACCCAGATATTTACCGATGATACTCAAGCGATATTCCCCCCCGAAAAATTCTATCGAATCACATGCCTAGCATAGTTTTTTGGCTTTTCCTAAATCCCCGCATACCAAGCATAATTGCCCACATCTTCCCAATAACCGCCCTTGCCTCCGTACATATTGCCCAGGCTTTCCACCGCCTCAATCTGTTGCACATATTTGGCGTGCTTATAGCCCAGTTGCCGTTCAACACGCAGCCGCAGCGGTGCACCGTTCTTTACCGGTACGTCTGTGCCATTGAGCCGGTGCGCCATAATGGTCTGCGGATGATAGGCATCGATAAGGTCGATGCTTTCATAATAGCGCACCCCCGACAGCCGGTCGGCACAGTGAAATACAAGATAGTTGGCACCTTTCCCTAACCCAGCCCTGTCCAGCAGCAGTTTGAGCGGCACGCCGGTCCATTTACCGATTGCGCTCCATCCTTCGACACAGTCATGCCGGGTTATCTGGGTGCGCTGCGGCATGGCGCGCAGCTGAGCCATGGAAAAAGCCTGTGGCCGCACGAACAGGCCAGTCAGTTCCAGTCGCCAGTCTGCAAAACCGTTTGCCGCCATAGCATCATATTCCGCCGTAGCCGGATTGGTGGTGCCATTGCCCTGAAAATCCGGCGAAATATCGGCTTCGTCATATTCACGAGCAAGCTGCATGCGGTCGCCCAGCGCGCGTTGCACCACGAAATTGGCATGTTCGGCGCTGCCCAATATCCTGCGCACGGTATCGCTTTTATGGAACTCGCGTCCGCATCCGCCGAGCATGCCACCGGCCAGCAGCGCGGAAGAGGTGAGCAGCGTCCGGCGGGAGAGGTTCCGAGCCATTATATGCGTTCCTCCGGTTCGCGCGTCCCGTCTGTAATCATATCGCGCACTTGCCGCAGCGGACCCGACAGCAGCACCAGCAAGATATGCAGCGCAAAGAATGCGAACAGTATCCATGTTACGATGAAGTGGATTGAGCGTGCCGACTGACGCCCGCCAAATATATCGAGCAGCCAGGGCCAGTTCGCGGCCATTGCGGGGGACATGGTGAGGCCGGTAAATATCATCAGCGGCAGGCCCGCGAACAACACCAGCGCATAGGCGATTTTCTGCAACACATTATATGTGCCGCTGCCATGGGTGAAATTTCTGCGCAGGTGCTGCGCAATATCGGCGCGGAGCGTGGACCAGCGCCATTCGGTCCGCGTGATATGCACGTCGCGCTGAAAATGCCGGTTGATAAGCGATACGATCATGAAAATAAGCAGTGCCACTGCCAGCACCCAGGCAAAGAAAAAATGCCACATCCGCGCATCGGCCAGGCTGTAATAGCCCGGGATTGTGGCCCAGCCGGGAAACCGCGACAATTGCAGCCATGCCGGATCGCCCCAGCTGCCATAACTGCCCCAGTAAAGCCGCGGATGCGCATTGAAGATATTGAGCCCGCTCATAAACAGGATGATGACCGCGGCGGCATTGACCCAATGCCAAAGCCGGGTCATGAGCCGGTGTTTCGGCGTTGTCCTGCCGCGCGCCTGTTTCATGTCGCTATCCATCTTCCCCAGCATAAAGGCCTATTCGCCGATTTCCAGTGGTTGGTTACAGCGGGGGTGGATTGCCTCCTCTTCCATTGGGAGAGGCACATACAGTCAACCCGCTGCTTCGGCCTCCAGCCGGTCGCGCTCGGCGCGGCTCAGTTTGGTGGCGGCGGTTTTCAGCTGCCCGCACGCGGCGTCGATATCGCGGCCGCGCGGTGTGCGTACCGGTGCGCTGATACCGGCGTCGAAGATAATCTTGGAAAACGCCTTGATCCGTTCCGGCTCCGAACATTCATACACCGCTCCCGGCCATGGATTGAACGGGATCAGGTTGACCTTGGCGGGCAGGCCATAGCGTTTGATAAGCCGCACCAGTTCGCGGGCATCCTCATCGCTGTCATTCTTGTCTTTCAGCATCACATATTCAAACGTGATCCGCCGCGCATTATTGGCACCGGGATAGGCGGCGCATGCCTCGAGCAGTTCCTCAATCCCGTATTTCTTGTTGATCGGCACGATTTCGTCGCGGATATCCTTGGTCACGGCATGGAGAGAGACGGCAAGGTTCACGCCAATTTCTTCGCCCGCCTTTTCCATCATCGGCACCACGCCGCTGGTCGAAAGCGTAATCCGGCGTTTCGACAGCGACAGGCCTTCGCCGTCCATCACGACTGCCATCGCATCGCGGACATTGTCAAAATTATAGAGCGGCTCGCCCATGCCCATCAGAACGATATTGGTGAGCATGCGTCCGTCTGCTCTATAGGCATCGGCGCGATAGGTATCCGCGCTTTCCTGATCGCTTAAATCCATATTGCCCCTGGGCCATTCGCCCAGCGCGTCGCGTGCCAGCATGACCTGCCCGACAATCTCACCCGGGGTCAGGTTGCGCACCAGCCGCATCGTGCCGGTATGGCAGAAACGGCAGTTCAGCGTACAGCCGACCTGGCTGGAAATACACAGCGTGCCGCGGTCCGCATCAGGAATGAAGACCATTTCATAATCCTGCGCGTCCGCCGTGCGCAGCAACCATTTGCGTGTGCCATCTTCCGAGACCTGTGCTTCGGCGACTTCGGGCCGGGCGATGACAAAGCGCGCATCCAGCCATGGGCGCAGTTTTTTCGAAATATCGGTCATGTCGCCAAAATCAGACACGCCGCGATGGTATATCCAGTGGAACACCTGCTTTGAACGCAGCTTGGCCTGTTTTGCGTCCAGCCCCGCTTCGGCAAACAGCTCGCGTATCTGCGCCTTGGCGAGGCCCATCAGGTCCACCCGCCCGTCAGCGCGCGGCGTGACGTTGCGGGGTACGGGAACAGGATCGATATGGCCGGGAATCTGCATGGACAGGCATATAGGGGAGGGGATGGCGAAATGGAAGCGGTGTGTGGCAGGCTATGTCCACACAATCCGTCAGTCCTGAGCTTGTCTACCCGTCACCCCAGCGAAGGCTGGGGTCCAGATAAGGGTGCGGGAAGGCTGCGAGGTTTGCATATGCTGTTGCAGCCCATCAATGAAGCGGCCCGCTAGAAGCTATAGGCTTTTTTGCTATACGACATGTTATCTGGATTCCCGCCTTCGTGGGAATGATGAATGTGCTATGATGTCAGGGTACTGATTCAGGAGAACAACCATGCCAAAAGGATCATGCCTGTGCGGGGCGGTTACCATTGAGGTGGAGGGCGAACTCGCGCCGCCAGATGCGTGCCATTGTTCGCAGTGCCGTAGGCAGTCAGGGCATGTCTGGGCCTCGACCGATGTGCCGGAAGAGCGCCTGACCATCACCGGCGGGGACAATATCACCTGGTATCAGGCCTCTGAAAAAGTGCGACGCGGGTTTTGCAAAACCTGCGGTTCCTATCTTTTCTGGGACCCCATTCACCATCCGCGTACCGCTGTAGCCATGGGCGCGTTTGATGCGCCTACCGGTACGCAGCTGGAATCGCATATCTATGTGGCTGACAAGGGCGATTATTACGATATTGGCGATGGCTTGCCGCAAAATCAGCAATAGTCTGTCAGTGTGAAACGTCAGCGCTTTTTGGCGCATGCCAGTGCGGCGGCATCCATGGCGGTGGCTGCGCCGCGCAGCCTATAGTCATCGCGCACCATGCGGCCATCCGCGCCGCGCACCAATATACGCATATTGCCACCCGAACGTATCGCGGCGGTGATGGCGGCGTCCATGGCCTTGTCTGCGGCCCAGGCATCTGCGCCGCCGCCGGTAAGGGTGAAATGCCGGTTTCGGATGCGCAGGTCGATTTTTGCGCCCTCTGCCATATCGCGGCTTAGGCGGAAATGCAGCTGCCCGCGCACACCGCGTTTTGGCCAGTATCCAACTGAGGCATAAGGTGGATACACGGCTTTTCCGCGTGATAGCTGCGGCTCCGCAATGGCATAGCATCGCGGCACGCCCGCGTCGCGGAATGCGCCCCAGCTTTCGAATATGCCCAGATCGTCCTTGGCAAGCGCGGGGGCGAAAGGCGCCAATATGGCGATAAATGCAAGGAGCAACCGTCTCTTCACGCCCGCTGCCCGCCCTGGCCTTCGATAATCACCTGCTCGGCGCCATTTTCGATGCACACGACTGACCCCTGGGTCAGGCTGCCTGCTATTGGCGCGCCATAAACGGGATTGCCCGGCAGGCCGCACAATATCCCGCGCAGCACGCGGCTGGAAATGCCGTGCATGATGACCAGCCGGTCGGCGGCATTGTCCTCCAGCGACCCCAGCCAGTCTTTCAGGCGCCCTGCAATCTGCATGTAATTCTCGCCATCGGGGGCGGGACGCAGCAGCATCGCCTCCCGGTCGACAATCTCGCCATGCTCTGCCTCGACATGCGCGTAATATTTGCCGCCATAGCTGCCCATGCCGATCTCTTTCAGCCGGTCATCGCCGTGCCCGTCATGCCAGTCAAGCCCAAGATGTTCGGTAATGATCGCAAGCGTTTGCTGCGCGCGGCCGGCGCTTGAGACATGCAGCTCTATATCGGGCGCTGTGCCCAGATAGGCACGCAGCTTTTTGCCCATGGTCTCGACCTGCACAAAGCCTGCACGGGTCAGCGGTGTGTGCAGCGCATCTCCCTGCAGCCGCGCGGCGGCGTTGAAGACTGTCTCACCATGACGGGCAATGAAGAAACGGCCTTTGGCCGGGTAGGGGGCATGAGATGACATGCGCCATCTTTTGCGGTCCGCACGGCAAATTGCAACAGCGATTATTGTTACTAGCCTTTCTCTTGTGGGATAAGGTTTTGCGGCCATAATTTCATGGTAACGGTTTTTTCCACAATTAACTCGTCATATCGCAGCTACATGCTTGCCCCGAAAAGCAGAGTTGGTAAGGATGTCCATGCGGGATTCTCTTGATGGGAATGAACCTGCACACCATATTCATTGTCCGGCATTCATTGTCCGGCGCGTGAAATGGCCGGATAAAGCTTAAGTCTAGGGGATTTCCATGAAGGCGACAATTGAACGCGCGACACTGCTCAAGAGCCTGAGCCATGTGCAGTCGGTTGTGGAACGGCGCAACACCATTCCCATCCTGTCCAATGTCCTGATCGAAGCGGGTGAAGATGGCAGCCTGCGCTTCATGGCCACGGACCTTGACCTGCAGATTGTCGAAACGATGAGCGCATCAGCGGTGGAAACCGCAGGTTCCATTACCGTATCGGCGCACACATTGTTCGAAATTGCCCGCAAACTGCCCGAAGGCAGCGAAGTGCTACTCGATGCGGCGGATGGCAAGATGCTGGTAAAGGCGGGCCGCAGCCGCTTCAGCCTGCCGACCCTGCCGCGTGATGATTTCCCGATGATTGCCGAAGGCGACCTGCCGACCAGTTTTGAACTGCCGGCGGCGGAGCTTGTCAACCTGATCGAAAAAACGCGCTTTGCAATTTCCACGGAAGAAACGCGTTATTATCTGAACGGTATTTTCCTGCATGTTGCCGATGATGACGACCGCGCGGTATTGAAAGCCGCCGCGACCGACGGCCACCGCCTGGCGCGCGTGACACTGGACCGCCCGGATGGCGCGGAAGGCATGCCCGACGTAATCGTGCCGCGCAAATGCGTGGCTGAACTGCACAAGCTGCTGGGTGAGCGCGGCGACAAGAATGTGCTGATCGATCTGTCGGCGAGCAAGATCCGCTTTACCATGGGCAGCGCGATCCTGACATCGAAGCTGATTGACGGGACATTCCCCGATTACAGCCGCGTGATTCCGACCGGCAATGACAAGCTGCTCAAGATTGACCCGAAAGCGCTTCAGGCCTCGGTTGACCGTGTGGCGACCATCGCATCGGAAAAAACGCGCGCGGTCAAAATGGCGCTGGATACGGACAAGATCACGCTTTCCGTCACCTCACCCGAAAACGGTACGGCGGCCGAAGAAGTGTCGGGCGATTACAAGAGCGACGGTTTTGAAATCGGCTTTAACGCCCGTTACCTGCTCGACATATTGGCCGAAGTCGAAAGCGACAGCGTGGAGCTCCACCTCGCCGACGCCAGCGCCCCCACACTGATCCGCGAAAGCGACAAGTCCGAAGCGCTATATGTGCTGATGCCTATGCGGGTGTGATCTGTCTTCTCCCATAGGGAGAGGACAGCGAGACTTGGCAACTTGTTGCCTAGTCGCAGTAGGTGAGGGGAATAGCCGCCTGATGAAACGCCTTACATCTACCGCGCGCAAGCTCAGACAATCGCAAACCGAGGCCGAAGCAATATTGTGGTCGCGGCTTCGTAGACGCCAATTACTCGGGAAAAAATTCAGGCGACAGGCTCCGATTGGCGATTTCATTGCTGATTTCCTCTGTCAGATGCAGGGCTGGTCATCGAACTGGATGGGAGTCAGCATGTTGATAATCATAGAGATTTGGAACGTACAGCTGCGATCGAGTCTGCTGGATATATAGTGTTGCGATTTTGGAATGGCGAAGTTTTCCAGAATTTGGAAGGTGTCCTTGAACAGATAGCACAGACGCTTGATGTTTCCAGAGCGCCCGACCCCCTCACCAACTGCGACTAACCAGCAAGCTGGTAAGTCTCCATATTCCTCTCCCCATGGAGAGGATTACACACTATTCGGCCGCCTCTTTCGCTGTCACACTCTGCGGGCCGCGGATCAGGGTGCCGGGGCGAGCCCTGGTGACTTCGCCGCGACGGAATGTCACCTTGCCCGACTTGATCGTCACGTCATAGCCGCTGGCCTTTTGCAGAAAGCGTTTGCCGCCCGCAGGAAGATCGAATGCCAGATAGGGCTTTTCGAGCCGCAGCTTCTCATAATCAATCACATTGATATCAGCGAGATAGCCGGGCCTCAGCAAGCCCCGGTCATTCAGGCCGTATAGCCGCGCAGTGTCATGGCATTGTCGCTTGATTGCCAGCTCGAGCGGGATCGTCCCGCGTACCCGGTCGCGCGTCCAGTGGCTGAGCAGGAATGTCGGTGCCGCCGCGTCGCAGATCGTGCCGCAATGCGCGCCGCCATCGGACAGCGACACGACAATATCCTCACGCTCCAGCAGGTCGCGGGTAAAATCGAGATTGCCGTCCATATAGTTGAGGATCGGCAAGTAGATGAGGCCATTGCCACCATCCGCCATCAGCTGGTCATAGGCATATGCCTGCGGGTCTTTCCCCGCGCCTTGTGCAAAGCCGAAAACGCTTTCCTCGCGGGTGGGTTCATAGGAAAAGTCTTCACCCAGCGGGAACTGCATTGCCCATGCGGCGGTGACCAGCATGAAAAACGCGGCCATATCGGGGGAAGGCGGCGGCAGGTTTTCCTCGGCCAGCAGCTTCGCCCTGAACGCAGGGTCGGAAAGCTTCGCGTACTGTTCTTTCCAGGGGCGGTTTTCGATTTCCTGCCAGCTTGGTTTCATCATGAAAGGATGCACGGTGCCGCGCCAGTTCATGATGACGCCAATGCCGCGCAGGCCAATCTGGGCGATGATATTCGCGCCATCATCATTGGCGGCCTTGGTCGAGGCCATTTGGTCCTGCCACGACATTTGCTTGACGGGCGATTGCAGCATCGAAAAACTCACCGGCAGTCCGGTTTCCTTGGAAAGACGGCTCATCCAGCCGAATTCGTCCCATTCGGGCAGCAGGTCGGATGTCAGCTCGAACACGCCATATCCCACGCGGCCCATCGCGCGGCCCAGACCCACCAGCTCCGGCTCGGTGGCGGTGGTGCCGGGGACCAGCTCGCCGTCTATCGATTTGTGCAGCACGGTGCGCGATGTCGAAAAGCCGAGTGCGCCGGCACGAAGCCCTTCCTCGACAATGTCCGACATGGCGGCGATATCGTCTTCGGTGGGTTCCTCATTGTCCGCGCCACGCTGTCCCATCACATAGGCACGTACCGCGCCGTGCGGGACATGGGTGGCAACATCAATGGTGCGCGGCATGGCTTCCAGCGCGTCCATATAGTCGGGGAAACTCTCCCAGTTCCAGCTCATCCCCTCGGATAATGCGGCACCCGGAATATCCTCCACGCCTTCCATCAGGCCGATCAGCCAGTCATGCTTGTCGGGCCTTGCGGGCGCAAAACCGACGCCGCAATTGCCCATCACCACCGTGGTCACGCCGTGCCAGCTGGACGGGGCCATTTCATCGTCCCAGGTCGCCTGACCGTCATAATGGGTGTGCACGTCGACAAAACCCGGCGCAACAATGCGGCCAGTGGCGTCAATCACCTCGCGCGCCTCGCCCAGGTCGCTGCCGATCCGGGTGATCAGGTTGCCGTCAATCGCGATATCCGCCTTGTACGCGGCCCCGCCGCTGCCATCGACAATCGTTCCGCCGGTGATGAGTAGGTCGTGCATGTGTCTCTCCCGCAAATCCCTCCCTCAAGGGAAGGGCTTTTGTGCGTTATAGCCACTATTCTCGGCCTTGTCGAAATTAGCGCATACAAAAAGAAAGGGCCGCTGGATCATCTCCGCGGCCCGTTTTCGAGTTTGCCTGATTGCCCCGGCTTATGCCTCCTTTTCGGGGCGGGTCCCTTCGGCGCTGTGTTCGGCATAAACTTCCACCGAATCTTCCAGCACCATCTGCACTTCTTCCTCGGCAATCTCTTTTGCTTCCGAGGCAGACGCACCTTCGCTGCGTTCATACTGGATGACCGCTGCGACAAACTGTTTCTGCTCCGCGGCACAAATGCCCTCCAGCGATTTCTCGTAAGCATCCGCGTCCGCGCTTTTATCCAGCTGAACGATCATATTGTCCGTCACGCAATTGTTATACGCCTTGCGCGCGAGTTCCATGTTGTCGGCAGGGGCCGATGCCATGACAAGCATGGCTGCTACCGAAGTTACAGTAACAAACATCTTCTTTTTTCCTTTAGAAAGCGGGCAGCCCAGCTAATGTTAGAACCACATTGGTCGCTGCCAAATCGCTATATAATTCTGATTCGAAACTCCGGCAAATAAAATCGTATGGGCGCGTGTTTTTTGGATGGCAAAGGCAATCCTGAACCTTTCCACATGGGAGAGGCTTGCCCTAACCCCGCGCCTTGATCATGTCCTCTACCGCCGTGAATTTCTCACGCGGGCTGCCGTCGCGGGCGCGCCCTATTTCTGCCTGTTCGATATTTTTCCAGTCGCGGAAGGTGACAAGGTCGGTGCCGCGCGCCTCCAGCAATGCATCCAGCCCTTCGCGGCCCTGTTTGCCTGCGCCTTCACCAATATCCTGCGCGATCAGGTCGGCAATCGCGTAGCCATCAGGCCGGTTGGTACCGATCGTGCCCGTTGGCCCGCGCCGTGCCCAGCCGACGCAATATAGCCCCGGCATGATACGGCCCTCGTCGTTCGCGAAACGGCCGCGGCCATGTTCATAGGGCACGCCCTCGATTGGCGGCGTGCGGTAGCCGATACAGCTGATCAACATGTCGCAGGGGATGGTGGCGCGATTGCCCGTACCTTTTGAGCGCATATCCGCGTCGAGCTCCGTCTCCTCGATCACCACGGCTTCGACTTTGCCTGTGCCCTGCACCTCGACCGGCATGGCGAAAAAGTCGAAATCGATCTCGATGCTTTTATCGGCGCGATATTCTTCGGGAATGGCGGCAAAGGCGCGCAGGTGCGTGACCGATTTGCGCATGCCGGGTTCCAGCATGGCATCATCACCCTCATCGGGCAGGTCATCGGGGTCAACACGCGGACAGCCGCGCTCCAGCTGTCCCAGTTCGCCCAGCTCCTTGGGTGTCATCGCAATCTGGTGCGGTCCGCGCCGGCCGAGCAGGGTGATTTTCTCGACACCCGACGCTTTGAGTGCCTCAAGTGCGTGGCTGACTATGTCACTGCCGGCAAATTCGGTTTCGTTCTTGGCCAGGATGCGCGCGACATCCAGCGCGACATTGCCATTACCGACCACCACGACATTTTTGCCATCCAGCGGCGGATTCAGCTCCGCGAAATCGGGATGGCCGTTATACCAGCCGACAAAAGCGGCGCTGCCAATCACACCATCCAGATCGCTGCCGGGTATTTCCAGCGTGCGGTCATTGGGCGCGCCGGTGGCGAGGATGACCGCGTCATAGAGTTCCTGCAGCTCGGCCACGGAGATATCATCGCCAACGCTGACATTGCCGGCAAAACGGACATTGTCGGTGAGCGCCACCTTCTCATAACGGCGTGACACATTCTTGATCGACTGATGATCGGGCGCGACGCCAAAGCGGATCAGGCCGTAGGGGACGGGCAGGCGGTCGATAATATCGATATGCACATCATCGCCAAAGGCTTTCTGCGCCGCTTCGGCAGTGTAATATCCTGCCGGGCCCGACCCGATAATCGCCAGATGCCGCATACACGCTCTCCCCGTCATGTTTTGGAGAATGCTAGCGGCTATTTTGAAAAAGGGAAGGGGGCCTGTGGATTATGCGCGCGAAGGTCCCAGCAGCAGCTTGCGATAGTCACCATCCACCTGGAAACTCGCAATGAGCAGATAGGCCGAGAGGAACAGTGCGCCGCCTACGGCCGCGACCGCGCCGAGCAATAGGCCGCCTGCTGAAAAGGCATGCCGCCATGCGACCCAGGTCGCCGAGAGGATAAGAAAGCACATGAAATCGAAATTAAACTGTCCGGGCCAGGCCATTTGCTGCATATCGCCAAAAAATACGGGCAGCAGGTCCCCGCCGTGATTTGATATTGTCACTGTCGTATATCCGGCAATGCCCAGGAATATGACGATGAGTAAAATGCGAAATGCGGTCATGTGCAGTTCCTTTCGTTTGGCTGTCACAAGGTACAAAAGGAAGGCAAAAAAGAAAGCTGTTTTTCAACTGCACATCACGGTGAATTTTATTTAGGCAAGTGTTCCGGTGGATAACCGGCTTACGCGAATGCCTGATCCAGATCGGCGAGCAGGTCATTCTGCGCCTCCAGCCCGACTGATAGCCGTACAAGTCCGTCAGAGATGCCGTATTTTGCGCGTTCTTCAGCGGTATAGGTGGCATGGGTCATGCTGGCCGGATGCTGGATGAGCGATTCTGCATCGCCCAGTGACACCGCGCAGTGGATCAGTTCGAGCTTGTTAATGAATGACTTGCCGGTTTCCATCCCACCGTTCAGCTCAAATGCAATCATGCCGCCGCTGTTCGCCATTTGTGTTTTGCACAGCGCGTAATAGGGGGAGGATTCAAGCCCTGGATAATAGACTGCATCGACCTCGGGCCGGCTTTCCAGCCATTTTGCAATGGCGAGTGCGCTTTGGCAATGACGGTCCATGCGCAGCTCCAGTGTCTTGAGGCCGCGCAGCAGCAAAGTTGCCGTGAAAGGGCTCATCACTGCGCCGGTCATGTCTTTCAGGCCATAGACACGGATCTGATCAATCAAATCCTGTCGCCCGGCCACCATACCGGCCACCAGATCGCCGTGCCCGCCCAGATATTTGGTGGCGCTGTGCACGACGAGATCAGCACCAAATTCGATCGGCCGGGTCAGATAGGGCGTCGCATATGTATTATCAACCACCACCAGCAGATCGTGCATTTTTGCAGCATTGCTGACCCGCGCAATATCAACCAGCCGCATATTGGGATTGGAGGGGGTTTCAAAATAGACAAGTTTTGTTCGGGGCGTAATCGCTGCTGCAACAGTGTCGGCATCGGTCATATCAACCGGCGTGACTGTCACGCCAAAACGTGACAGGCCGTGCTGCATAAATGCAAAGGTGCATCCATACAGCGTCATATCGACCAGTATCTCGTCACCCGGCTGGACCAACGACCATAGGCTGGCGGTGATTGCACCCATGCCCGACGCGGTGGCTAGCGCGGCATCGGCATTTTCAAGGTCGGCAATCCTGCGTTCGAGTAGGTCCAGCGTGGGGTTGGAAATGCGGGTGTAGAAATGCCCTTCGGCCTCACCGGCAAAGCGCGCACCCATTTCTTCGGCTGTATCGGTGACAAAAGTGGAGGTAAGATGCATGGGCGGACACAATGCACCATGTTCTTCCAGCGGATCATAGCCGCTATGGATAGCGCGCGTTGAAAAACTATGCGTTTTGCGCTGCGACGATGTGCTGATCTTTTCATGTTTCATGGCAATATCCTCTTGTCCCGATTTATCGCAGATTTATACACTGGAACCGCTGAAATATGTTGCCAAATAATATCAATATATATTGCAAAATTGGCATATAATGCTAATATCTTGTATGGATAAAATTGACTATGCTATTATTCGCGCGCTTCAGCAGGATGGCCGCCTCACCAACCAGGAGCTTGCCGAGCGGGTCAACCTGTCGCCTTCGCCATGTCTGCGGCGATTGCGCAATCTTGAAAAATCAGGCGTGATTACGGGCTATGCGGCGCAAATCGACCCGCATAAATATGGTCTTGCCGTTACATTATTCGCACGCATCACGCTTGATCAGCATAACCGTGAAGTGGTGACGCGTTTTGAACGCGCTGTGCAGGATATGGACGAAGTGATGGAGTGCCATTTGCTGACCGGCAGCGCTGATTATCTTTTGCGCATCATGGTTGCTGACCTCGACGATTATAACCGTTTTATGCGCGAAGAGCTGCACGAGGTGAAAGGCATTGCCGCCATTGATACCGCCTTTGCCTTTGGCGAGGTGAAAAAGCAGATGGTGTATAAGGGGATTTAGCGGATAATTGCGAGGCCATCGCCGTCACTGCCTGCATCCAGCATGCGCACCACTTCGCCGCTGGCAAAATCAATCTCCGCGACTTTATCAAGGCCGGTGAGCGCCGCATAGAGCCGTTTCCCATCGCGGGAGAACAGGAGCGTGACCTGCCTGCTATCGGGGCCTTTCGCCACCGCGATAGTGCGCTCGACCTGGCGGCTTTTCACGTTAATGACGCTGACAGAGCCATCGGCAAGGTTCGATGTGACCATATACCGGCCATCCGGGCTGCGTATGATACGCAGCGGGAAGCGGCCGACTTTTGCCTCTGCCTTTTTATCCAATGTGGCGGCATCATAGATATAGACTGTGTCGGTTTCGCGTGCCGAGGCCCAGACCTCGCTGCCATCGGCTGTCACGGCAATGCCTTCCGCGCCTGCGCCGGCAGGCACAGTGCGCACAAGGCTGCCTGTCTCAAGATTGACCATCGAGACCGTCCCATCACCAAGGTTGGCGGTATAGGCATATGCGTAATCGGGCGTGACAGCGACCATATGGCCTGCATCGCCCGTATCCATGCCAATGACCTGCCGTTTCCCTTTATCATCCGGGGCGGAAATGACGGTCAGTGTCGTGCTGCCCTCGGTCGTCGCGAGGATGCGGCCATCGCTAAGCCAGATCAGGCCGTGCGGGCGGCTGTTCGGGGAAATATCCTGTGTCGCTATGCGTTTGTGCGTGACGGCATCGTAAAAATCGATGCTGCTGCCGCCATAGGCGACCACCGCGACCTGCGTACCATCTGGTGAAATTGCAATTTCATGCGGCATCGGCCCGCTTGCCTCGCGCGCCAGCTCTTCGCCCGATTGCAGGTCGATAAAACTGATGGTGTTTTCACCCTTGTTGCCGACCACCAGAGTGCCGGAAACATCTGCGCGCGATTCAGGCGAGGCGGCGGCGGTATCGCCTGTGGTGCAGGCGGTGAGAAAGGCGAGGACGATAGGCAGGATGAAAAGGCGCATGATATGGTTCCCGGTTGATTTGTTGCTATATGCCAGAAAAGCTCTCCAGTGGGGAGGGGCATAGTATAATGCCGCAACGATACGTCACCCCAGCGAAGGCTGGGGTCCAGATACGGGTACAGGCGAGGTGTGAGGGTTGAGTATGGTTCTGGCATATCAATAAGCGGCTTGCCATAGCCGCAGGTCGGCCGCCATACAAAAGGGCATCTGGATTCCAGCTTTCGCTGGAATGACAGAAGGGGAAGGCTGTCTAAGCCTCTCGGTTACGCCGCCTTTTTGCCCTCTTCCTCATCCCGGTCCAGGAATTCGCGGATAATGGCGAGGGTTTCCTCGACATGGCTGAGCATGAACAGATGGCCGCCGCCGTGGATCATGACAAGTTCGCTGTCGGGGATCAGGCTATTGAGGATTTTGCCGTTGGCGGGTACGACAATCTGGTCATCATCGCCCATCATGATCAGCGTTGGTTTGCGCATAAACGGCAGGAACGGTGCGCTTGTCCAGCCCAGCATGGCGAGTAGCTGATAGAAATAACCGCGCTTGGATGGCGGTGTGATGCGTGAGACATGGCCGTCCTTGCCTTTGTGCGAACCGCCATAAAGTGTCTCGAAATGCTTTTCCATGTAATCGGGGTCGATATAGCGGCGCGGATCGGCCATTTTACTGAGCGCTTTGGGATTGCCCGGCACCATGAACATGCCTGCGGTGGTGGCAATCAGGATCAGCTTGTTGACGCGGCCAGGGTGCTGGAGCGCAAAATGTTGCGCCATCGCGCCGCCCCAGCTGACACCCACCACATCGGCTTTTTCCACCCCGAAACGGTCCAGCAGCACGTCGGTGATGCGGGCCATGATGATGGCGTTATAGGGAATGACCGGATCAGGCGAACCGCCCGTGCCAGGCATATCGAACATGATGAAAGGGCGCTCTGACAGCGCTTCGGCAAAGGGTGTGACCGCTTCCATATTCGCGCCAATGCCATTGAAAAACAGGATGGGCAGATGGCCTTCGGGATTTTCATCAGGTCGCATCCGCCAGCGTGCGACCCTGAGCGTGCGGCCATCGACCGTTTCCATCGTGACCTGCAAAGGATCGTGCTTTTTGGTCTTGGTTTTGGCTTTGCGCGGTGTGGTCTTGCGTGGGGTGGCTTTTTTGGCGGCCATATGTCGTTCCTGCTGCTTTATTATCGTTTAAACGGATGGTTAACAGCAATCGCGCAGATGTCAAAAGGGGATGTGGAAAAGGGGTAGTGGCAAACTGGACAAGGCGGCTTAGAGACTGCCTTTCAATTCCACCTGGAATTTTAGACCTTCGTCCAGTTTCCTCTGTTCCGAGAACAAAAGCGGCCCGGTACGTCGGCCGTCAAAAACCAGACGCCCACTGTTGCGTTTATCATCCAGTATATTCAGAACCGAGCCGCGCAGCGTAAGCCCGAAAATGCTCTTATGCTCCAGAAACAGTTCGGCTTGCCCAGGATCACGCGTTTCGCGGAAGGTGCTGTCCAGCCTGACCGTGGCCGCATCGCGGTCGCTTTGCCAGCTGCCGCCCCATGCAATATCGCTGCCGGGAATATCATGGCGAAAAACCAGTTTCAGTCGCCTTTGCCGGTTTCCGGTGATTTCCCGGCGCTGCCCCGTTAGTGGATCGACGAGGCGACTGCTTTCCAGAACGAGGCTCGTGTCCAGCTTGGCCCCCGGAAGACCTGCGCGTTCACCTAACAAGGTGCTTGTCCATTCGACACCAATCCGCCGTCCGCTTTCCAGGTTTCCGGGAGCCTGACCCGTCGCCCCTATCGGGACCTGGTCGACAATGTCGGTGATCCATTGCAGATATGCCCGCGAGGATATGTTGCCCCAGTTTCCCAGCGCAAGCGTGCCTTCCATATCGAAAATCCAGCTTTGCGGTGGCACAAGTTCAGGGTTGGAGCTGTTGTCATTCCCGTTGTTCGGATCGACCGAAGCGATAAAATCAAAGAAATCGAGCTGGCCGACCTCTCTTGCCACACCTGCCGACAGGTTGAAATCCGGTGTGGTATTCCAGGTCAGGTCGAGCGATCCTTTTGGCCGCATGAAACTGCGTACAAGCCCTTGTGTGCCCGACTGGCGGATGCGGGAATATTCCATACCGACAGAAGCTTGGATGGAAAGTTCCGGGCTGAATGTTCTGGCGTAATTCAATACACCTTCAGTTCGCTGCTCACTGACCTTGCTGTCCGGGAAGTCGGCAGGCTGCAAAACCCCGCTGGCATCGCGCAGCGCAAGTGTATTATTGACATCAAGGCTGTTCAGCGCGCCTTCCAGAGCGAATTGCCAGCTGGAGCTGTCTGTGCTCCAGCCATATTCCGCGCGGGCGATGGTTTCCGACGCAACTGCGTCACGGCGGAACAAAGTGCCTGTCGGGACACTTCCATCGGAAAAAAAGGTTGTGACTTCGGGCTCGAGAGAAGTGGCATCCATGCTATGCAGGCCGATAAGCTTGAGCTGACCTTTGCCAAGGCCGGTTTCATAATCTCCGCCCAATTTGTACCTTGTGCGCCCCAGTTTGCTGACAAGCTCGCGTATGCGCTCGGGTTCTGTCTGTCCTATGTCACTGCCAAACCGCAACGACTGTTCGGTAAGTTTAAACCACAGGAATCGGAGCTCTGCGTTGAGATTGAGGATGTCGCCCCCTGGTCCGCTCCGCCGAAGTGCGGCGGAGAAAGTCGGCTGGTCACCGATATGACGCTGTAAATCGTTTCGTACATCGGTCAGGGTGCCATCGCCATCACGCACATATTCCGGCCCTGAAAGCGCGATGCGTCGCTGGTCATGGTCAAAGGCAAGCGACCAGCCCAGACTGTCGTCACCCCCGCTTAAAGAGAAATTTATCTTCCCGAATTGCAGGGGTACCCTGTCCGTTCGCACACTGGCCACATACGCGAAACTTCCCTGTATTCCGCCCGCCTTACGCACGATGTTCAGCACCGGTCCCGACAATCCGGGGATGCCGAGCGTGGTTCCATCCAAGACTTCGACGCGCACCACATTGCCTGCCGATATGCGCGACAATGCATTGAGTACATCTTCGGTTTTCCCCGTAACCCGCTTGCTATCGATCAGGACATTTGCACCGCCTTCACCAAGGCCGCGCCGCGTCTCCCCGACATCAATGGTGAAACCGGGGACCTGCTGTGCAATGTCGAGAGCGGTGCGGGGTGTGAACTTTTCGAATTCGGAAATGTCATATGTTGCGGCATTATTGGATGTTGCATCCTGTTGCTGTGCCGCTACGGGACTTGTTGTGCAAACAGCCAGAAAAAATGTGCCGCAGCACACATGGCTGATGGGGAAATATGTCATCAATTTTCCTTTCAGGCCCCCAGGCTCTGGAAGGTTTGCTATCACGCCAAAGCGGCAGTGTGATGGTTTAATTTCGGGCAAGTGCGGTGCGTGATTGCACCGGCATGTCAGTTGCAGCGCTCACACCTCCGGCAAGGGCGGGCCAATAAGGCCAGCCAGCCTTACCCATCGGAGCTGAATGCAAAGCATCCTAGCGTGAGATCAAAAGACTCAGCGAAGCCGTGAAATCAAAAAACCAAACTTCCCTCTACACCTCTTCCACCACATAGGTGCCTGGCGCTTTTTCCATGGCCGGATATTTCTTGCTGCCGGTGGCTTTCGGTGCGGCGACTTTCTTGCCAGAGCGTTTCTGGATCCATTCCATCCAGTAGGGCCACCAGCTGCCGGCCACCTCTTCGGTGCTTTCCAGCCAGTCATCGACCTTGGCAGGGGTGTGGTTCGCCTTTTTCGATTTGAAATATTTCGCCTTGGGGTTGCCCGGCGGGTTCAGGATCGCCTGCATATGGCCCGATTGGGAGAGCACATATTCAATATTCTTCGAACCGAATAGCTGGGTCGAGCGGTATGTCGCGCGCCACGGGGTGATGTGGTCCGTCACGCCGCCCAGGATGAACAGGTCATTCTTCACCTTGGAAAGATCCACTTTGTGATCGACCATCTCGACCTGACCGTGGTTCACAAAAGCCAGCGTTTCGTAAATATGCAGGAAATCGCCCATCAGCGCCGCCGACAGGTTAGTGGCATCCGCGTTCCAGTACAGTACATCAAATGCCGGCGGGTCCTGTCCCAGCAGGTAATTGTTGATCACATAGTTCCAGATCAGGTCATTGGGGCGCAGCCATGCGAAGGAGCGCGCCAGCGATGTCGCCTCGATAATGCCTTTCTTCGCGGCGCGCTGCTTGGCCAGTTCCAGTCCGTTTTCACTGACCAGCGAACCTGCCTCGATATCATTTTGCTTCGGGTGCAGCACGCACACCATGATCGTTGCGGCATTGATGCGGCCGTCTTTTTCCGCCTCCATTTTGGACAGCAGCATCGACAGTGTCTGACCGCCCGAACAGCCGCCCGACACATTCACTTTCTTGCTGCCGGTAATCTCGCAGATCACGTCAATCGCTTCACGGCAGCACGCGATATAGTCCGCCATGTCCCAATGACCCTGGTCCTTGGATGGGTTGCGCCAGCTGATGACGAACGTCTGGATGCCGTTATCGACTTGCCATTTGACGATGCTCTTTTCGGGGCTGAGGTCGTTAATGTACATTTTGTTGATCTGCGGCGGGATGGTGAGCTGCGGAATCTCATGCACCTTGTCGGTGGTGGGGGCGTATTGCACCAGCTCCATCATTTCGTTGCGGAACACGACATTGCCCGGTGAAATGGCGATATTTTCGCCGACCTTGAATGGTTTCTTGTCCACCTGGGACACCATGCCATCATTATACATCATGTCGTTATAGGCGTTCTTCAAACCCTTGACGAGCGACAGGCCACCCGAATTGATCGCCATTTTCTGCGCGCTGGGATTGCCGATAAAAGTGTTGGTGGGGCTGAGTGAATCCAGCACGATATTGGAGATGAAATTGGCACGGTCTTTTTCCAGCGCGTCAAGCTCCAGGTCCTCGATCCAGTTATGCACGCCCTTTTGCACGGCAAGATAATATTGCGCGCCCGCCTTGTAGAACGGGTTATACTGCCATGCGGCATCCATGAAACGCTTGTCCTTTGGGTCGGGCGCAAGGTCCGACTTTCCGGTCATAATCTTGACCACATCTTCGCTGAAGCTTTGTGCATGGCGCATGGTGCGGGCAGGATCGGTTGCCGTTTCACGCAGCAATACGCCAATCGCCCCTACAAAATCTTCGCGCGCAAGACCCACCAGCGGGCCCAGTGCCATGGTTGATTCTGCAGCTTCGTTTTCCAGCTTGGATGTTTTTTTGGACATGCATCTCTCTCCGCGTGATTATCAGCCTGACAACATGCCACGTTTACCGCGCGCTATCAATTGGTGATTATTGATGGTTGGAGAAGCGGAAAATTGCTAAAAGGATAGTTCGCTGCTGACAGTTACCAAACTTGCTGCTAATCGGCCTTTTATGACCGACCTTTCCAAAATCCGCAATTTTTCGATTATCGCGCATATCGACCATGGCAAATCGACGCTCGCTGACCGGTTGATCCAGCACACTGGCGGGCTGACCGAACGCGAGATGAGCGAGCAGGTGCTCGACAATATGGATATCGAAAAAGAGCGCGGCATCACCATCAAGGCACAGACGGTGCGGCTCAACTATACCGCCAAGGATGGCGAGACATACGAGCTGTCGCTGATGGACACGCCGGGCCATGTCGATTTCGCCTATGAAGTTTCGCGCTCGCTCGCCGCGTGCGAAGGCGCGTTGCTGGTGGTTGACGCAGCGCAGGGCGTGGAAGCGCAGACGCTTGCCAATGTCTATCAGTCGATCGAGCATGATCATGAAATCCTGCCGGTAATCAACAAGATCGATCTTCCCGCCGCAGAGCCTGACATGGTTAAGAAAGAGATTGAGGATATTATCGGCCTGCCCGCTGATGATGCCGTGCTGGCGTCAGCCAAGGCAGGCATAGGGATTGAGGATATCCTCGAACAGATCGTGCAGAAAATCCCCGCACCTGGCGGCGACCGCGATGCCCCGCTGAAAGCGATGCTGGTCGACAGCTGGTACGACCCGTATCTGGGCGTCGTCATCCTGGTTCGCGTAATTGACGGTGTCCTGAAAAAAGGCTTGAATATCAAGTTTATGCAGCAGGGATCACAGCACCTTGTCGACCGGGTCGGTTGCATGCGGCCGAAAATTGAACAGCTGCCCGAGCTTGGCCCCGGTGAAATCGGTTTTATCACCGCGCAGATCAAGGAAGTGTCGCAGACCGCAGTGGGTGACACCATCACCACGGTCAAGGGCGGCGCGACGGAACCGTTGGAAGGGTTCAAGGAAGTGCAGTCGGTGGTGTTTTGCGGGCTATTTCCCGTCGATGCCGCGGATTTTGAGAAGCTGCGCGAAAGCATTGGCAAGCTGCGGCTGAATGACGCCAGCTTCACGTTTGAAATGGAAACCAGCGCGGCGCTGGGGCAGGGGTTCCGTTGTGGTTTCCTGGGACTCCTTCACCTCGAGATCATTCAGGAGCGGCTGAGCCGCGAATATGACCTCGACCTTATCACCACTGCGCCGTCGGTGGTCTACCGCATGGTGCTGAATGACGGGAGCGAGCAGTTTCTGCACAATCCCGCCGACATGCCCGACATCATGAAAATCGCGCAGATTGACGAACCATGGATCAAGGCGACTATATACTGCCCCGATGAATATCTGGGTGCGATCCTCAAACTGTGCCAGGACCGGCGCGGGATACAGGTGGATCTTACCTATGTAGGCGGCCGCGCACAGCTTACCTATGAGCTGCCGCTCAACGAGGTGGTGTTCGATTTTTACGATCGCCTGAAATCGATCAGCCGCGGCTATGCGAGCTTTGATTATGAACAGATCGGCCTGCGCGAGGGCAATCTCGTCAAAATGAACATCATGGTGAACAGCGAACCGGTCGATGCATTGTCGATGATTGTCCACCGCGACGCCGCCGAGGCGCGCGGGCGGCACATGTGTGAACGCCTGAAAGACCTGATCCCGCGTCACCTGTTCAAAATCCCGGTACAGGCCGCGATCGGCGGCAAGATCATCGCCCGCGAAACCATTGCCGCGATGCGCAAGGACGTCACCGCCAAATGTTACGGCGGTGATATCTCCCGCAAGAAAAAACTGCTCGACAAGCAGAAAAAAGGCAAAAAGAAAATGCGCGAATACGGCAATGTGTCCATCCCGCAAGAGGCGTTCATAGCCGCGCTTCGGATGGGGGATGAGGGGTAGCGCGTCACGTGACTCACCGTTTCACGCATGAATCCCACTTGTCATCCTGAACTTGTTTAGTGGTTTTACCTTCGAAGGTAGGTAATTCGTCATTCCCGCGAAAGCGGGAATCCAACTCTTGATGTTACATCTAGCGGAAACGACAGGAGTTGGACCCCGGATCAAGTCCGGGGTGACGGAGTTACTATAATATTTGCTTACCGGCTTAAGCCGTACAGACACCAAACAGGTTCAGGGTGACGACATGCAAAAGGCGCCGCATTGCTGCAGCGCCTTTTTATTGTGTGGCCGGCGCAGTGCCGGTCCGTCAGACTTACGCTTGCAATTCTTCCAGTTCGGCTTCCTTGCGGTCGTCGAACCGTTTGCCGAGATTTTCGGCTTTTTCCCCGGTCATTTTCTTTTCCGCGGCCTTGAAGATTTCTTCTTCCTCTTCCTCGATATGGTGCTCATACCGATCTTTCAGTTTCTTGAAAGTCGCGATCCAGCCGGGGCTGCTCATATCGGTTTTTTCCAGCTCTTCGATATAATCGTCAATTTCCTTATGTTCCGCGACAGAATGGCGGCCCTTGTCCTGAAGCGGCGGACGTTCAAGCATTTCGGCATAGAGCGATTGCTCCTCCGCATTGGCATGTGCGGTCACTTCTTTCACGAATGCATCAAATGTTTCACGGCGGGTTTCACTGTCGCCACTCGTATCGGCAATTTTGGCCAGCATATCACGGTGGCGTTCATGGTCCTGTTTCAGCTTGTCAAAAATGTCGGTCATTTTTTTCTCCTTTCCAAACCTACGGATGGAAGGAGAAATTGTTCCGAAATTTATTGCGGCGGTGGCTGCGCAGCGCGAAAAACTGCCGCAGAAACCCCTATTTCTGCGGGCAGTAGTATGTCAGGATTTCGCCGATAATGTCGGGTTCAACTTCGCCGAATAGCGGGACGTTTGAGCGGGTGGCCGCCGGTGTGCGTGGGCCTGGCGGGCAGGGGCGCATGCTGTCCACCGCGTTGCCGTCGATAGGACGCATCTGGCGCGGGAATATCTTGCGTACAGGCACTTCTTTCCAGTTGATGACGCCGCAGATATAGTCGATTGTCTCATTGTCCGATGACAGTGGCAGCAGGATGCTGCGGTACAGCACTTTTTTGTCCCGGTAGTTGATAAACTCGGCCTCGAAACCCACCGGGGCCTGGCTGGCGATAATCTGCATATAATGGTGGTTGATGTGCGAGAGCACCGACGGATAGGGAATATCATGCAGGCTGCGGATATCACGCTCTATGCTGCATTGCGTGGCCAGCGCCTCACCCACATATTCGATTGCCGGGTTGTCCAGCCCTGCTCCGAAATTGAGCAGGATCGAATTGCTCTTGAAATCGGGTAGCGCGTCGAAATCAATATCGCGGATCGACGGGAAATTCTTGTCGCTCAGCATCGAGGACCAGTAATTATAGGCCTGTATCCGCAGCCGCCGTTCACCATCTGGCGCTGCGCCGGGCTGCGCACCGTCTTCGGTATAGTCACCGCCCATATATTCATCCATCGCGAAATCATGAAAGCTCTCCAGCTCAGTGCCGCGTTCGATTTTTGCGCTGTTATCCATCATATCCCCCGAAATCTGGTTCTTCAGTGCCCTTTTGCCATGAACATCGTAAACAAAATGTTAAAGTGAAATGATCCGGCGGACCGCAGATTTTACTTTATACTAACCGGCAGGCGGGTAGGTATAGGGCGACACCGTAACGGAGGGATTATGAAAAAACTGTGCAGCGCAATCCCAGCCCTGCTGGCGGCGGCCATGGCTGTACCGGTCCATGCCGAGCCTGATGCGGATATCCAGCGGGAAATCCAGCAGCTGGAGCAGCGCGAAATTGCGCCGGGCGACACCGTAGCCGGGGACATGGCCGACGGCCTTTACCAGGTGTATCGGCTGGACCTGAAGGAAACACAGTCGCTCCTGATAGAGCTTGAGAGCGAGCGTGGCAGCGGCCTTGATCCTCTGATTTTCCTGTACGAGCTGTCCAATACGCCGATGTGGGAGCCGATAGGCGAGGATGATGATGGCGGCGGCGGGCTGAACGCTGCGCTTGAGCAAAGGCACATGGTACCGAATGAATATTATATCGTTGTCGCTGATGCCAATAGCGGCGGGGAAATTGGCGATGTGGGCGCACCCTTTTCCCTGTCGGTAAAGCGGGTGGAGAACGATCCGGTCCAGCAGATTGAAACGCCCGATGAAACGGGCAGCAAATTCGTGTCATTCCGGCTGAATGGCAATGAATCCAGCCGGGAACTCCGCTTTCAGGGGAAACGGGGCGCCAGATACCGTATTGATATGGAAACTGCCGGTTGGGACGAAGGATTGGATCCCAGGCTGGTGCTTGTCCATCCAGACGGATCGGCGATATCAGATGATGACAGCGGTTCCGGGCTTGATGCACGGCTGAACCTTCTGAACAGCGATGATGCGGAATATATTATCCGTGCGATCAATACAGGGGAGGCATCAGGGCAGTTCATACTGACGCTCACCAACCTTGGCACACGGTTGAAAATGGTACAACCTGTTGAAATTTTAATGGATACGGACAAATGCCTGAAAACGGTTGAGGGTGTTTTCAATGCCGGGACACCGCGTCTTGAAACGGTCGATGAAATAACCGACCGGCCTTACGCGACCTACGCCATATGGGGATCAAAGGGTGACACGGTGACTGTCAGCATGCATTCGGATGATTTTGACACGTTCCTGGAGGCCGGTACGATTACACCGACGGGATTTGCGGTGGCTTCCAGCAATGACGATGACGGCCGTGAGGGCAGCACGAACTCCAACCTGGAACTGACATGGGAGGCAGATGGTTATATCCACATTCGCGCCAGTTCGCTGGTCGGGCATGGTGATGGTGAGAACAGGTACAAGCTGCTTTTTATCCAGTGATGTGGCATATGGATTTTCCTGATATGGTAGCCTCCTTATACAGGAGAATGAGATGATAGGCCCAGAGCTGTTCGCGTTCCTGCGTGAGCTGAAATCCAACAATAATCGTGAATGGTTTCAAAAGCATAAGCCGCAATATGTGACGGATGTAGTGGAACCGGTGACCAGCTTTATTGCCGCTATGGCACCGCGTGTCGCGGCGATCAGCGAGCATATTCTGGTTGATCCCAGGCCACATGGCGGGTCGATGTTTCGCATCTACCGCGACACCCGTTTCGGCAAGGACAAGAGCCCGTATAAAACCCATGTGGGTGCGCAGTTCCGGCATGAAGCCGGTAAAGACGCGCATGCGCCCGGCTATTACATGCATCTGGAACCAGGCAGGGTGTTTTTCGGCGGTGGTGTCTGGGGTCCCAAAAGCGATGCGCTGCGTGCGATAAGACAGCGGATTGCCGACAAGCCGGCGGAATGGCGGGCGGCGACAGAGGGCATGGAGGTGCAGGGTGAACGGCTCAAAACTGCGCCGCGCGATTTTGA
Source organism: uncultured Sphingomonadaceae bacterium (assembly GCA_947497085.1). Taxonomy (GTDB): domain Bacteria; phylum Pseudomonadota; class Alphaproteobacteria; order Sphingomonadales; family Sphingomonadaceae; genus Alg239-R122. The sequence goes on along the minus strand of CANMFE010000001.1, from coordinate 606,383 downwards.
CCGCGACCATCCGATGATCGAGGACCTGCGGCTCAAGAGCTTTTTCCTGATGGCCGATGGTGATGAAGCGCTGGCAACGTCAGACGGTTTTACCGATGCGGTGACAGCGCAGTTTGAAAAAGCCGCGCCGCTGATGCTGTTCATCGCCAAGGCGCAGGGGCATGCGTTTTAACGGGAGTCTTTTTGACCTGCCCCGCGGAGGTGTTCGCGTAGCGAACTAACCGTGAGGCCAAAAGACTCCCTTGCCCAGCCGAACCCATTTGGAGGCGGATGCAAAGCATTCCGCCGCGAGATCAAACAGACTCCACTCTACATCTCGACCGCTTCGCACACTTCGACCGTACCATGGTCGAGTACGGGGCAGCCTTTGGCCATTTCGATCGCGGCGTCCATATCGGGTGCATTGACGAGCGAATAGCCTGACAGCGGGTTCGCGCCGCCATCATCGGCCACGCCCGATGCAGACACGGTTTTGGAAGGGCCGGCGGGGTTGCCGCCATCGACCACGGCATCGCCCATGCCGCCCAGCCATTCGCCCCACGCGGCCATGACTTTTTCGCCTTCCTCGGGCGTTTCGGGCGGCTTTCCGCCATGATAGGCAAAGATGTACTTGGGCATGTCTCTCTCCTTTTTCGGGGGTTGGAAAACTCTATTAACCGGCAAGCTTTTCCAGCTTGTTGAACGATGATGACCAGCCGCCATTGTGGTTTTCCGCGCTGGTGTCGTCTTCCAGGCCGGAATGGATCATCACAAAATCAGTGCCGCCATCTGCCGCAGCGGAGACTTCAAAGCGCACGGTGCTTTCATGGCCGCGCACATCGTCATCATCGTGCCAGCCCCATGTGAACTCGACGGCCTTGCCCGGATCAACCTTTACGACTTCGCCGGAAACCTTGTGGTGCGCGCCTTTGTCGCTTTCCATCAGGGAAAACCATGGACCGGGTGCGGACAGGTCCAGATTGTTGTCGGTGATGTATATTCCTTCAGGCCCCCACCATTTCATCAGGTGCTCTCCCTGTGTCACATAGGCGAAAACAGTGGCCGGATCGGCCTTGAAGTGGCGTTTGATCTCTAGCGTACTCATGTCTTTCCTGTCTCCTTTGTCAGGGCTTTTTCCAGCCGGTCGAGGCTGGCCATCCAGAATTCGCGATGTTCGATAATCCACCGGTCAATTGCCTTCATCGCTTCCGGGCGAACCGAATAGAGCCTGCTTTGTGCCTGGGTCCGGCGCTGCACCAGCCCGGCATCGTGCAGAACTTTGAGGTGCCGGGACACGGCGGGCGGGGAAATCCCCGTGCCTGACCGCAGGGCCCCGGCGCTCAGCTCCCCCTCGGTCAATAACCGTTCAACAATGGCAAACCGCGTGGCATCGCCCAGTGCCGCAAAACTGCCTGTCAAATTGTGCATGCAAATTCGTTTCCCGTTTCTGTTAATTAACGTACCTGTTAAATAACAAATGTCAACCCGATTTAAAATGTCAACTCGATTTAAATTGCCGCAGACGATGGTTGCTTTATGGTAGATGCAATTGGGCAATAGAATGACGCAAGGGGATTGGAATATGCGCATGTTCGACATACTGAAAAACGGCCGGTGGAGGCTGTGTGCGGCAGCGTTTACAGCGGGTGTGTTCCTTGCCCCCGCCGCTTATGCGGATACGGTTATTGTGACTGCGGACCATATGGTCGATACGCTGAACGGGACGGTCACTGACAACCCGGTTGTCACGATTACCGACGGGCGGATTGTTTCTGTGTCCAGCGGGGCTGCGCCGGAAACCGGGGATGATATACGGCGCGTCGACTTGCCGGGCATGACGATATTGCCGGGCCTTATCGACATGCATGTGCATCTGACCGGACTTGCCGAAATCGGCGGATATCGTATGTTCCAATATACCGATGCGTTCTGGACGGTGGCGGGGGTCGCCAATGCGCGTGCCACTGTTGAAGCGGGCTTTACCACGGTTCGCAATCTGGGATCGTCCGATTATGCCGATGTCGCGCTGAAACAGGGTATTGAGCGCGCCCTTGTGCCCGGACCGCGCATTGTGCCGGCAACCTATGCGATTGGCGTGACCGGCGGGCATTGTGACAATAATTTCCTGCCGCCATCCTATGATGCGAAAAGCGAAGCATTGGCCGAGGGCAAGGCGGCGCTGCGCGCAAGGGTGCGCGAGCACCGCAAATATGGCGCGGAAGTGATCAAGATATGCGCAACCGGCGGTGTGTTTTCCAAAGGCACCACCGTGGGCGAACAGCAGATGAGCGTGGACGAGATCCGTGATGTCGTCGAAATCGCGCATATGCTGGGCATGAAAGTCGCCGCGCACGCGCATGGCAATGAAGGCATCAAGGCGGCGATCCGCGGCGGGGTCGATACGATCGAGCATGCCAGCTATCTTGATGATGAGGCGATCCGCATGGCGAAAGAGGCCGGGGTCGCGTTCTCGATGGATATCTATAACACCGAATATACGCTGGCCGAGGGTGAGAAGAACGGCGTACTGGAAGAATCGCTGGCCAAGGAACGGCAGGTGGGCGGTATCCAGCGCGAAAGCTTCCGCAAGGCGGTGGCTGCGGGCGCGACTGTCGTATTCGGTTCGGACGCAGCGATTTTCCCGCACGGCCATAATGCCCGGCAGCTGCCCGTGATGGTGCGTTTCGGGATGACGCCGGTACAGGCATTGCAGGCGGCCACCTCCAAAGCGGCCAGGGCGCTGGGCCGGGAAGGCGATGTCGGCGCGATAGCGGCAGGCCGTTATGGCGACATTATCGCGGTTGAGGGCGATCCTACGCGCGATGTCGGCATCCTCACCAATGTCCGCTTCGTCATGAAAGGCGGCGAGGTGGTGAAAGACGCGCGTTAAGACAAAAGAGCCATGCGCCGGAAGGTCCCGGGTAAAATTTTTATCTGGTTTTTGCGGCCATCGACGTTCCACTATCAAGTATCTGAATTGCAATGATTAAAACCATTTGATTGGATGCCGTATTGCGGCTGTAAAACCGCCGAAGGTCCCGCCTCACTTTCCGGAAGGTCCCGCTCATCCGGCTGCGCACTTTCAGCCTGCGCCTGATAATTTTCCAGCCGTTCGCGCATTGCCTCCAGCTCTCCAGGCGCAATGCCCAGTTCCTCCATCTTGTCGATCACGGCCTTGGTCTGCGCAATTTCCTCATAGATCATGGATTCAATGACACTGGTGGATCTGGGATCGAACGGTACGACTTGATCACCCAGGCCCTGACGATCGAAATTCTCGATCATGCGTTGACGCATCTGGGCCAGTTTTTCGGTCACATTGACGACGTTTTGCTTGGTCTGCGCTTGTTCCGCTTCCTTGCGTTCCCGCCATTTGGCTTCCCACTGATTATATAGTTCGCTGCCCGGACGCGGCGGCTCCTGGCTCTGCAATCCGCGTCCGTAAACATCAGGTTTGCGCGCCCGCAATAGGAACATGAGCAGCCGATTGTCATAGCGGACGCGTTCGCCCACCTGCTCATCCTTGTACATGATCGGTGTGACTTCGCCGTTGATCGCGCGGTCACACGCGGCATCCTCCATCAGCGCCAGCCCATTGGCGATGGCGCTATCCCATGCCGCGCAGAACTCACCCGCTTCGGGGTGAAAGCGCAGGTCATAGGCATGGCGGTGCGACATCCCCACCACCCGGCACGCGCCGCGCACCGACCCCATTGCGGCAAGCGCGGCAATAAACTGCCGCTGCCGCTCCGGCGTCCACCCGTCGCGGCGATGGCGAAGCGGAACCGGCGCAAAGTCAAGCAACTGCGCGGAAGGGGCGGGCGGGGTTTGGAGAGTCATGGGGAAGAACCTTTCGTTTTGGTGTGTGAAAGGTGGTAATATAACCTACATGGTTAGTTGTAGGACAGATTAAATCAATTTATTATTGACGTTTGTAACCTGAAATAACAGAGTTATTCAGTGTTCTTTTTGTCATATATATGAGAGTTGTTTTTGGTAACATTTAATTTTGCTTGCAATGAGTAATAAGATTTTATAGAACATATAAAGAACAAATGAGGGAATTAGATGCAATCTATCGAACTTTTTGCTGGAGCTGGGGGGTTGGGCATTGGCTTAAGTAAGGCTGGTTTCAACCCGGTTCAAGTTATCGAATGGGATAAGTGGTGCTGTGAGACAATTAATATAAATCGCAAGCGTAACAGTGCTGGTATAAGGCATTGGCCAGAGGCTACACAGGCGGATATTAGACCCTTAAAGTTCGATGAGTTTGAAGGGAAAATTGATTTAGTAAGTGGCGGGCCGCCATGCCAACCATTTTCGCTGGGTGGTAAACACAAAGGCTTCGATGATGAACGCGATATGTGGCCGCAAGCAGTTCGTGTTGTTAAAGAAACAAAGCCAAAGGCTTTTATATTCGAAAATGTCAAAGGATTAACTAGGGCAAGTTTTGCAACTTATCTGTCTTATATAGAGTTGCAGTTAAGTTATCCTGATATTGAGCGGCACAGCACTGAAGATTGGATTGAGCACCACAAAAAATTACAGCGACACCATACGTCAGGCGGCAAATTAAGCCTAAAATATAATGTTGTCTATGAGGTACTTAATTCAGCTAATTATGGTATTCCTCAAAAGAGAGAACGGATAGTTTTTGTAGGTTTTCGTAATGATTTAGAAATTGAGTGGAATTTCCCTGATCCAACACACTCTCTAGATGCTCTTTTATGGCAGCAGACAAGAAGTGGTGTTTATTGGGATCGGCACAAGGTTATGTCATGTGAAAAAAATATGGACGCGCGGCTTTATAATAGGGGTTTGGCTATAAAAGAAAAGCCAAAGTTAAAGCCTTGGCGTACAGTCAGAGATGCCTTGATTGATGTGCCTGACCCAGAGCTTAAAGTGATGGCCCAACCTACTTGGAAGAATCATAACTTCCAGCCAGGCGCGCGTTCATATCCTGGGCATACTGGAAGCCCCTTGGATCAGCCAGCTAAAACACTTAAGGCTGGTGTGCATGGTGTGCCTGGTGGAGAGAATATGTTGCGACGACCCGATGGAACCGTTCGCTATTTCTCTATTAGAGAAAGTGCAAGGCTTCAAACTTTTCCAGACTCGTATACTTTTGATGGTTCTTGGACAGAGTCGATGAGGCAGTTGGGTAACGCAGTGCCTGTAAAGCTTGCTGAAACAGTTGGGCGAAACGTGGCAGATAAACTGGTGGCGGTTTGTAATGACTAAAAGAGCAGAATCGGACGCTATTAGCAATCTTCAGGACGCTGTAAAAGGAATAGAAAAATTAATTGCTGAAGCTGATCTCACGAATCACAAAAGGCAGACTTTACGAAAGAAACTAGTTGAAACGACATTAGAACTAAATGCTTTTAGTAAATCGTTGGACCCAATATCCGCTCCACAATCGCTTTTTGACCCAAGTGATCCAAAAGTTATAGGCAGATTCGTTTCTCTCGCACTTGTAGCTCAGGATAAAATTTCACTAGCTGCTGTAGATAAAGTTTATGGTTCAGGTGTCTACGCTATATATTATTCAGGAAATTTTGAACCATATAAACCAATTTCTAGTAGTGAAACGCCAATCTATGTCGGTCAAGCTTCATCCAAAGATAAGGGGGCTAAAACGCCACAGGAGCAGGGCCCTAAACTGTCAAACCGTCTTGTTGAACATCAAAAAAATATTATAAAAGCTATCAGTACGTTGGATGTTAATGACTTTCGTTTTAGATCACTGGTTGTTCAAACAGGCTGGGAAACAGCCGCTGAAGATTATCTAATTCATTTGTTTCGACCGATTTGGAATAATGAAACCAAGATATTGTATGGCCTTGGAAAACACGGAGACTCATCTACAACGCGGGCTAATAAACGCTCGCCATGGGATACCATTCACCCAGGACGAAAATGGGCCGAGTCATCGAATGAAGACGCAAAATCTGAAGACTTGATATTATCTCAACTTGAAGAGCATTTTAAAGACAACGTTCCATTTCAGAGTGTCGATGTCGTACTTGCAAATTTTCTTGCCGAGTTGCGGCAAATTTAATTTCTATGTGATTCCTTAGGGCTACAGTTTGCTTATGGAATCCCTTGACCTCTTCCCGAATCCCCGTTAAAGGCCGCGCTTCCGAATGGGTGGGGACACCTTTGGCTGTGATGTGCTCCATATAGAGATATATGTGAAACACGCGGACTTTCGGGAAACTTACATAGGCTGAACACATATCGTTTGGTGCGGACGGGCAAAAGGCTGAGCCTCCGTCATATCCGCGCATCTCCTGATATGAGTAACCGCATACAACACTTTTAAGGTGAAGAATTTATGCCAACGATTAACCAACTGGTCCGCAAGGGCCGGGTACCGCAGAAGGTAAAGTCCAAGGTACCCGCAATGGAACAGAACCCGCAAAAGCGTGGTGTCTGTACCCGTGTTTACACAACAACTCCGAAAAAGCCGAACTCCGCGCTGCGTAAGGTTGCCAAGGTGCGCCTGACCAACCAGCGTGAAGTCATCAGCTATATTCCCGGCGAAGGCCATAACCTGCAGGAGCACTCTGTTGTGCTTATCCGCGGTGGCCGTGTTCGCGATCTTCCCGGTGTGCGTTATCACGTACTTCGCGGCGTTCTGGATACCCAGGGCGTGAAAGACCGTAAGCAGTCGCGTTCGAAATATGGCGCCAAGCGTCCGAAATAAGATCAGGAGTATATTGAAATGGCACGTCGTCGTAGACCAGAAAAACGTATCGTCCTTCCTGATCCCAAATTCGGTGATCAGGTTCTGTCGAAATTCATGAACAACCTTATGCTGGACGGTAAGAAATCAACCGCCGAGCGTATTGTTTACGGTGCATTGGACACTGTGCAGACAAAGGCGAAGACCGACCCGCTGCAGATGTTTCATGATGCGCTCAACAACATCAAGCCGGGTATCGAAGTACGCTCACGCCGTGTGGGTGGTGCCACATACCAGGTTCCGGTCGAGGTGCGCCCTGACCGTGCACAGGCTCTCGCCATTCGCTGGCTGATTGCCGCTGCACGTGGCCGCAGCGAAACCACCATGGCCGCCCGCCTGTCGGCGGAAGTCATGGACGCAGCCAATAACCGCGGCAATGCCGTGAAGAAACGTGAAGACACGCACAAAATGGCGGAAGCCAACCGTGCGTTCGCACACTACCGCTGGTAGGTTTATCACGCGGTGACTGAAACAGGATAAAGGGGCTGGCGCAAACTGGCCCCTTTGCCTATATCGCAGCCAACTTTTAATAGTCCGCCCAAATGGTAAAAAGGGCGGCTCTTCTTCGGAGTAGAACATCATGGCACGCAGCCATCCATTGGAAAGATATCGCAATATCGGCATTATGGCGCACATCGACGCGGGTAAAACCACGACGACAGAGCGTATTTTATATTATACCGGTAAATCCTATAAAATCGGCGAAGTGCATGATGGCGCGGCGACGATGGACTGGATGGAGCAGGAGCAGGAGCGCGGGATCACGATCACGTCTGCTGCGACGACCTGTTTCTGGAATGCCGACGACCGTAAGGGCCCTGAGCACCGGATCAACATCATCGACACACCGGGCCACGTTGACTTCACGATTGAAGTTGAGCGTTCGCTGCGTGTGCTTGACGGTGCGGTTGCCTGTTTTGATGGCGTTGCCGGCGTTGAGCCGCAGTCTGAAACCGTATGGCGTCAGGCCGATAAATATAAAGTACCGCGCATGTGCTTTATCAACAAGCTTGACCGTACCGGCGCGGACTTCAAATATTGTGTGCAGTCGATCATCGACCGCCTGGGTGCGACGCCAGCTGTTCTGTATCTGCCGATCGGTATCGAAGCAGACCTGATCGGCCTGGTTGACCTGGTCAACGAACGTTCGATCACCTGGGAAAATGATGGCCTGGGCGCGGAATATGCATATGGCGAAATTCCTGATGACATGAAGGACGAAGCCGCCGAATACCGTGAAAAGCTTATCGAACAGGCTGTTGAGCTCGACGAAGAAGCCATGGAAGCCTATTTTGAGGGCAACATGCCGGACGTGCCGACACTCAAGCGCCTGATCCGTAAGGGTACGCTGGAGCATAACTTTGTTCCTGTGATCTGCGGCTCTGCGTTCAAGAACAAAGGCGTTCAGCCTCTGCTCGACGCGGTTGTGGATTATCTGCCAAGCCCGCTCGATGTCCCTGCGATTGAAGGCGTCAAGATGGACGGCGAAACCAAGGATTCACGTCCTTCAAGCGATGACGAACCGTTCGCCGCGCTGGCATTTAAAGTCATGAATGACCCGTTTGTGGGTTCATTGACCTTTGCCCGTATCTATTCCGGCAAGCTGGAAAAAGGCACGGTGCTGAACTCGGTCAAGGACAAGAAAGAAAAAGTCGGCCGTATTCTGGAAATGCACTCCAATGACCGTAAGGATATTGATGAGGCATATGCGGGCGATATCGTTGCGCTTGCAGGCATGAAGACGACCACGACGGGCGACACGCTGTGTGATGCATCCAATCCGATCATCCTTGAGCGCATGGAATTCCCTGAGCCGGTGATTGAACTTTCGGTTGAACCGAAAACCAAAGCCGACCAGGAAAAAATGGGTGTGGCCCTTAACCGCCTTGCGGCCGAGGATCCATCCTTCCGTGTGTCGACCGACCATGAATCGGGCCAGACGATCATCAAGGGCATGGGCGAGCTTCACCTCGACATCCTGGTTGACCGTATGAAGCGCGAATTCAAGGTGGAAGCCAATGTCGGCGCGCCGCAGGTGGCTTATCGTGAATCACTGAAAAGCGTTGCGGATCTTGATTACACGCATAAGAAACAGTCGGGTGGTTCGGGTCAGTTTGCGCGCGTCAAGCTGGAGGTTACTCCGGGCGAACGCGGCAGCGGCATTACATTTGAAGATGAAATCAAGGGCGGTAACATTCCGAAAGAATATATTCCGTCTGTTGAAAAAGGTATGCGCGAAACCGCCGAAACCGGCGCGCTTATCGGTTTCCCTATCATCGATTTCAACATCCGTCTGTACGATGGTGCATATCATGACGTCGATAGTTCGGCGCTGGCATTTGAAATTGCTGGCCGCGCTGCAATGCGTGAGGCCGCACGGAAAGCCGGCATCAAGCTGCTTGAGCCTATCATGAAGGTTGAAGTTGTGACGCCGGAGGATTATCTTGGTGATGTAATCGGCGACATGAACTCTCGCCGCGGACAGATCCAGGGTACAGACAGCCGCGGTAACGCACAGGTTGTCGATGCCATGGTGCCTCTTGCAAACATGTTCGGCTATGTTAACGAACTTCGTTCATTCACGCAGGGACGTGCGCAGTACACCATGCACTTCTCACATTATGACGAAGTTCCGAACAATGTTGCCGAAGAACTGAAAGAGAAGCTGGCATAATCGGATAAACATCGTTATAGGCGCGATGCTTCTTCCGAATCTCTTGGATGAATCTCCGGGGGGCGCGATATGCAAAGCGGCTATAACGGGTGTTGACAGATTGTCTTATGCTCGCCAAAGCGCGGCACACGAATTTTAAGTATTACGTTTAAGTAAAGGTAGGAAAAAATGGGTAAAGCAAAGTTTGAGCGGAACAAGCCGCACTGCAACATCGGCACCATCGGTCACGTTGACCACGGTAAAACCACACTGACAGCTGCAATCACGAAAGTGCTTGCTGAAACTGGCGGCGGTGAGGCTGTTGATTTCGCAAATATCGATAAAGCTCCTGAAGAGCGTGAGCGCGGTATCACCATTTCGACGGCGCACGTTGAATATGAAACCGACAACCGTCACTATGCACATGTCGACTGCCCAGGTCACGCTGACTATGTTAAGAACATGATCACCGGCGCGGCGCAGATGGACGGCGCTATCCTGGTTGTGAACGCGGCTGACGGCCCAATGCCACAGACGAAAGAGCACATCCTGCTCGCACGTCAGGTTGGTGTGCCTTCGATGGTTGTATTCCTGAACAAAGTCGATCAGGTCGACGACGAAGAGCTGCTTGAGCTGGTTGAAATGGAAGTGCGCGAACTTCTGAGCGAATATGACTTCCCTGGCGATGATATTCCTATCGTTGCAGGTTCGGCGCTTGCTGCTCTGGAAGGCCGTGACGACAATATCGGTAAAGAGAAAATTCTTGAACTGATGAAAGCTGTTGATGAATTCATCCCGCAGCCTGACCGTCCGGTTGACAAAGACTTCCTGATGCCGATTGAGGACGTGTTCTCGATCTCTGGCCGTGGTACCGTTGTTACGGGCCGTGTTGAAACCGGTGTTGTAAACGTTGGTGACGAAGTTGAAATCGTGGGTATCAAAGATACGTCGAAAACAACCGTGACCGGTGTTGAAATGTTCCGCAAGCTGCTCGACTCGGGTGAAGCTGGTGATAACATTGGCGCGCTGATCCGCGGCGTTGCACGTGAGGAAGTTGAGCGTGGCCAGGTTCTTTGTAAGCCTGGTTCGATCACACCGCACACAGAATTTGACGCTGAAGTTTATGTGCTTTCAAAAGACGAAGGCGGCCGTCACACGCCATTCTTCGCCAACTATCGCCCACAGTTCTACTTCCGTACAACGGACGTGACCGGCGAAGTTATCCTTGAAGAAGGCACAGAAATGGTCATGCCTGGTGACAACGTAACAATCGGTGTGAAGCTGATTGCACCTATCGCAATGGACGCGGGTCTTCGCTTCGCTATCCGTGAAGGTGGCCGTACTGTTGGATCAGGGGTTGTCAGCACGATCAAAGCGTAATATAGGACGCATCGCTGCCCGGATCTTTTGATTCGGGCAGCCAGTTTTTCGCCGCTCTGGCTTGGCGTTTCATCTGGAACGCAAAATCGGGGCGGTTTATTTTTGGCTCTTTCGCATCGATAGAATACGGGATTTGGTATAAACCATGGAAACGCAAAATATTCGCATCCGCCTTAAGGCATTTGATCACCGCGTACTCGATCAGGCAACTGGCGACATCGCGGACACCGCACGCCGCACGGGCGCTCTCATTCGTGGACCAATTCCTCTACCGACGCGTATTGAGAAATTTACCGTGAACCGCGGGCCGCACATTGACAAAAAGTCACGTGAGCAGTTCGAGGTGCGCACATATAAACGGTTGCTCGACATCGTGCAGCCAACGCCGCAGACTGTGGACGCTTTGATGAAGCTTGACCTCGCTGCCGGTGTAAATGTTGAGATCAAATTGGCGTAAGTCAATTTGCCCCGGACTTGATCCGGGGTCTCCTTAGTCAAGGCGCTGCCTAACGAAGGAGATTCCGGCTTTCGCCGGAATGACAGAATAGGGATACCGCCGAGCTTGCTCGGGCCTGCGTCCCCCGTCTTTCAGCGACGGCCTTATGGCCTGCTGGACCTCAACCCGGGACGGGGTGACATAATTCGCATTGGGTTGAACCTGCAGGGCGTAAAGTCTTGCAGGGTTTTTTTAATTCACGCCCCCTGGCAATGGTGCTGCGGGGCCTCTGTAAGGAGAATGGGTCATGCGTACAGGCGTGATCGCGAAAAAAGTCGGGATGACACGACTCTTTCAGGAAGACGGCCGGCACGTTCCGGTGACAGTTCTTTCGCTGGAAGATTGTCAGGTTGTTTCCGCCCGGACAGAAGAGCGCGACGGCTATTTTGCTGTTCAGCTCGGTGCCGGTGCCGCGAAATCTAAAAATGTTAACAAGCCGCAGCGCGAACATTTCGCCAAGGCTGAAGTTGAACCAAAGGCGCGCGTCGCCGAATTCCGCGTAAGCGGTGAAGATGCGCTGCTTCCTGTTGGTGCCCGTGTCACAGCTGACCACTTTATTGCCGGTCAGATGGTGGACATTCAGGGTCGCACCCAGGGTAAGGGCTTTGCCGGTGCCATGAAGCGCTGGGGCTTTGGTGGTCTGCGCGCGACACACGGTGTCTCGCTCTCTCACCGTTCACACGGTTCGACGGGTAACCGCCAGGATCCTGGTAAGGTTTTCAAGAATAAGAAAATGGCGGGTCACATGGGTGATCGTTTCCGCACGCAGCAGAACCTGGAAGTGGTTCGCACCGATGCGTCGCGCGGCCTTATCTTTGTGAAGGGCTCTGTGCCTGGTTCCAAAGGTGGCTGGTTGATGGTGCGTGATGCTGTCAAGCATCCGGTACCTGAAGATGCGCCATTCCCCGGTGCCATGCGCCGGAACGCAGATGAAACCGCAACTGAAGACGCGCCAGCGGGTATGGTGGAAGCCGCCGCTGAGCATGAGGCTCCAAAAGGTCCTACACAGGCCGAGATTGAAGCTGCAGCTGCAAAGAAACCCGAGGCTGATGATGCCGCAACAGAAAACAAGGAGGGTTAAGCCATGAAGCTCAAGGTAAAAACCCTCGACGCGAAAGCCAAGGGCGATATCGATCTGAATGATGACGTGTTCGGCGTTGAGCCGCGCGCAGACATTCTGCACCGTGTTGTTACATGGCAGCTTGAAAAGCGCCGTGCCACAGCGCGTCCAACGCGTGAGCGTAGCGACATTGCCCGCACCGGCAAGAAGTTCGGTAATCAAAAAGGTGGCGGTACAGCCCGTCACGGTGATCGCCGTGCCCCTATCTTTATCGGTGGTGGTAAAGCGCATGGTGCGCGCAAGCGTGACTTTAACCCGTCGCTGAACAAAAAAGTTCGCACACTGGGCCTGAAAATGGCCCTGTCTTCCAAGGCCAAGACTGACAGCATTGTCGTTATCGACGATCTGGCCATGAAGGACGCGAAGACCAAATTGCTGAAAGGCCAGCTCGATAAGCTTGGCTTTGGCAAAACCGCTCTCGTGATTGACGGTGATGCAGTGAATGATGATTTTCGCAAGGCGTCATCGAACCTGATCGGTGTCAACACAATGCCGGCGGCTGGTGCGAACGTTTATGACATTCTGAAACACGACACGCTGGTGCTGACCCGCGCGGCGGTTGAAAAGCTGGAGGCGCGTTTCAATGGCTAAAAAGAAAGACACAATCGACAGTCGTCACTATGATGTGATTGTCGCTCCGCACATCACCGAGAAATCAACGTTGCTTTCCGAGCATAACGCTGTTGTTTTCAAGGTGTCCGGCACTTCGACCAAGCCTGAAATCAAGGCTGCTGTCGAGGCATTGTTCGACGTTAAGGTCACCGGCGTGAACACGCTGGTCACCAAGGGTAAGGTCAAAAAGTGGAAAGGCCGCCCCTATCGCCGCAATGATGTCAAAAAAGCCATCGTAACACTCGCTGAAGGTGACTCAATCGATGTCACCACAGGCGTTTAAGGTCCGAGGGATAGGAATTAGATATGGCACTTAAGAGCTATAAACCGACCAGCCCGGGCCGTCGCGGCCTGGTTCTTGTCGACAAAACCGGTCTTTGGAAGGGTCGCCCTGTAAAGGCGCTGACCGAAGGCAAGAAGAAAACCGGTGGCCGTAACAATAAAGGTCATGTGACATCGCGCGGTATCGCGGGTGGTCATAAGCAGAAATACCGCAAGATTGATTTCAAGCGTCGCAAGTTCGGCGTGCAAGGAACGGTCGAGCGTATGGAATATGACCCGAACCGCACGGCTTTCATCGCGCTCATCACATATGATGATGGCGAACAGGCCTATATTCTTGCACCGCAGCGTCTCGACGTGGGTGACAAGGTTATTGCCGGTGAAAAAACGGATACCAAGCCTGGTAACGCCATGCTGCTGAGCCAGATGCCTGTTGGTACCATTGTCCACAATGTGGAAATGAAACCAGGCAAGGGCGGTCAGATTGCACGTTCAGCCGGCACCTATGCACAGGTTGTTGGCCGTGACCGCGGCATGGTGATTGTCCGCCTGAATTCAGGCGAGCAACGTTACATCCGCGGCGAATGCATGGGTACGGTTGGTGCGGTGTCCAACCCGGACAATTCTAACCAGACTTTTGCAAAAGCTGGCCGGACACGCTGGAAGGGCCGTCGTCCTTTGACGCGCGGTGTTGCGAAAAACCCTGTCGATCACCCGCACGGTGGTGGTGAAGGCCGCACATCGGGTGGCCGCCATCCGGTAACGCCATGGGGCAAGCCGACCAAAGGTGCCCGCACCCGTAAGAATAAACAGACTGACAAGATGATTATCCGGTCACGTCACGCGAAGAAGAAGAGGTAAGTCATGGCTCGTTCCGTCTGGAAAGGTCCTTTTGTCGACCTGCATTTGCTGAAAAAAGCACAGGAAGCCCAGGAAGCTGGTGGCCGTGCGCCGATCAAGACCTGGTCGCGCCGCTCTACGGTTCTTCCTGATTTCGTCGGCCTGACGTTCAACGTCTATAACGGCCATAAATTTATCCCGGTATCGGTCAATGAAGACATGGTTGGGCACAAGCTGGGTGAGTTCGCTCCCACACGCTCGTTCCCGGGCCATGCTGCAGACAAAAAGGGTAAGAAATAATGGGTAAGTCATCCTCACCCCGCCGCGTTGACGAGAAAGAGGCCCTGTCCGTAGGTACCACCATCCGTGGTAGCGCGCAGAAGCTGAATCTCGTAGCCGGTCTGATCCGTGGCAAGAAAGCCGAAGACGCGATGAACATCCTGTCTTTTTCCAATAAAGCCATGGCCGTGGAAGCGCGCAAGGTGTTGGCATCTGCCATCGCCAATGCGGAAAACAACCATAATCTCGACGTTGACTCGCTCATCGTCAAGGAAGCCAGCGTGGGCAAGGCGATCACGATGAAGCGTTTCACAACGCGTGCACGTGGCCGTTCCAGCCAGATACTGAAGCCATTCAGCCGTCTGCGCATCGTTGTCCGTGAGCAGGAGGAAGCATAATGGGTCAGAAGAGTAATCCAATCGGTCTGCGTCTTCAGATCAACCGCACATGGGACAGCCGCTGGTATGCGGAAGGCCGTGACTATGCGCAGCTTCTGAAAGAAGATATCGAGATCCGCAAATATGTTTTGAAAACGGTGCCACAGGCAGCGATTTCAAAAGTTGTTATCGAACGTCCAGCGAAACTGTGCCGCGTATCCATTTATGCAGCGCGTCCTGGCGTGATCATTGGCAAGAAAGGCGCGGATATTGAAAAGCTGCGCGGCGCTCTTGCGAAAATGACTGACAGCGAAGTGAAGCTCAACATTGTTGAAATTCGCAAGCCTGAAATCGACGCCAAGCTTGTGGCGCAGGGTATTGCCGACCAGCTTATCCGCCGTGTCGCATTCCGCCGTGCCATGAAGCGCGCTGTGCAGTCTGCACTGCGTCTGGGCGCAGAAGGTATCAAAATCACATGTGGTGGCCGTTTGGGCGGCGCTGAAATCGCGCGTGTTGAATGGTACCGTGAAGGCCGGGTTCCGCTGCACACGCTGCGTGCCAATGTTGACTATGCCGAAGCCGAAGCGCTGACTGCATATGGCATTATCGGCATCAAGACATGGATTTTCAAAGGTGAAATCCTTGGACATGACCCCATGGCCCAGGACCGCCTGATGATGGAAGCGCAAACTTCGGGCGTTCGTCCAGCGCGTTAAGCGTGGCGGATTACTGATAGAGGAAAGCTAAGAAAATGCTGCAACCTAAGAAAATGAAATACCGCAAGGCCTTTAAAGGCAAGATCAAGGGCAATGCGCCCGGCGGTACAACACTGAATTTCGGGTCTTATGGCCTGAAAGCCATGGAGCCAGAGCGGATTACCGCGCGCCAGATCGAGGCAGCTCGCCGTGCGATCACACGTCACATCCGCCGTCAGGGTCGTTTGTGGATCCGTGTGTTTCCCGATGTGCCTGTATCGAAAAAACCTGCCGAAGTCCGCCAGGGTAAAGGTAAGGGTAGCGTCGAATATTGGGCCGCACGCGTGAAACCGGGCCGGATCCTGTTTGAACTGGACGGCGTTCCTGGCCCAATCGCAGCGGTCGCTTTCGAGCGCGCGGCGATGAAACTGCCAATTAAAACGAAAGTTGTGGCCCGCCTTGGCGATACGTCACATCTGGGAGCGTAAGCGATGAGCAAAATGGAAGATTTCAAAACCAAGACAGACGATGAGCTGTCCGCTGAACTCACCGAACTGAAGCGTGAGGCATTCAACCTGCGTTTCCAGGCGGCGACCAACCAGCTGGAAAAACCGGCTCGCGTTAAAATTGTCCGCCGTGACATCGCGCGTATCAAAACATTGCAGGGCGAGCGTGCACGCGCCGCCGCTGCCAAAGCTTGAGGAGGCTAAGACATGCCTAAACGCGTGCTGACAGGAACAGTGGTCTCCGACAAGACCGACAAGACGGTGGTCGTATTGGTAGAACGGAAAATCAAACATCCGCTTTACGGTAAAATTATGCGCCGCTCGAAAAAATACCATGCCCATGATGAAGGCAATGCGCACAAAGAAGGTGACGTTGTCAGCATTGAGGAAACAAAGCCTTATTCAAAGCTGAAAACATGGAAAGTCATGGAAGCGGGTAAAGCCGCCTCCTAAAGGCAAAATAGTAACGGAACTACCGGAATAATCCGGCAAGCCTAACGAGAAGGAATTGGGTCCATGATCCAGATGCAATCAAATCTTGAGGTCGCTGATAACAGCGGTGCCAAGCGCGTCCAGTGCATCAAGGTGCTGGGTGGTTCGAAACGCCGCTTTGCCGGTGTGGGTGACACGATTGTTGTTTCCGTGAAGGAAGCGGCACCGCGCGGCAAAGTCAAAAAAGGTGACGTGCACCGCGCTGTCATCGTGCGTACCCGCAAGGACATCCGCCGTGCAGACGGCAGCGTTATCCGTTTTGACGGTAACGCGGCTGTTCTCATCAACAAAAGCGATGAGCCGATTGGCACACGTATCTTTGGCCCCGTGGTCCGCGAATTGCGCGCCAAGCGGCACATGAAGATCATCAGCCTGGCTCCGGAGGTGCTCTAACCATGGCACTAGCAAAGATCAAAAAAGGCGACGAGGTTGTTGTTCTGTCCGGCAAGGACAAGGGCAAGACCGGTAATGTTACACAGGTAATGCCAAAGGATGGCAAGGTTCTTGTGTCCGGCGTTAACATGATGACCCGTCACCGCAAACCGACACAGCAGAACCCTGAAGGCGGCATCGACCGCATTGAAGCGCCTCTGCATATTTCGAAAGTAGCGATTGCCGATCCGAAAGATGGCAAGGCAACCCGCGTACGGATCGAAGAGAAAGACGGCAAGAAAGTCCGTGTGGCTGTAAAGTCCGGGGAGACGATTGATGGCTGATAAGTATGTAGCGCGGATGCGCAAGAAATATGACGATGAAATCGTCAAGGCGATGACCGAGAAATTCGGTTATAAAAACCACATGGAAGTTCCGAAGATCGAAAAGATCGTTCTGAACATGGGTGTGGGTGAAGCCAGTCAGGACAAGAAAAAAGTTGCAACTGCTGCCGCTGAAATGGAGCTGATTGCGGGCCAAAAGCCTGTGATTACCAAAGCGAAAACATCAATTGCGACCTTCAAGCTGCGCGAAGGCATGCCGATTGGCTGTAAAGTGACGCTGCGCCGGGAACGCATGTACGAATTCCTGGACCGTTTTGTCACCGTGGCCATGCCGCGTATCCGTGACTTTCGCGGCCTGAACCCGAAAAGCTTTGATGGCCGTGGCAACTATGCCATGGGCCTGAAAGAGCAGATCGTATTTCCCGAAATCAGCTATGACCAGATCGAAAAGGTCCGGGGCATGGATGTGATCGTAACAACGTCCGCGAAGACCGACGATGAAGCACGTGAATTGCTGCGTCTGTTCGGGTTCCCGTTCCCGGCCGAAGAAACAGAGGATAAAGCGGCTGCCTAAGTGCAGCTGCCGCATCCTCTCCCAAGAAAGGAGAGCTTAAGTCATGGCGAAACTGAGTTCTATTAACAAAAACGAAAAGCGCAAACGGATGGTGAAGAAATACGCCGGCCAGTATGCGAAACTGAAAGCAATTGCGGACGACAAGTCTCTTGATGAGACGGAACGCCTGATGGCGCGTCTGAAAATGGCTGAAATCCCCCGTAACGGTAACCCGACACGTGTGCGCAACCGCTGTAACACAACGGGCCGCCCACGCGGTTATTATCGCAAATTCGGACTGTGCCGCATTGAATTGCGCGATCTGGCCAATAAAGGCCTGATCCCCGGCGTCACGAAATCGAGCTGGTAAGGATAAGATAAAATGGCAATGACAGATCCATTGGGTGATATGCTCACCCGTATCCGCAACGGCCAGCGTGCCCGCATGGACAGCGTGGTCAGCCCCGCTTCCAAACTGCGTGCCCGCGTATTGGACGTGTTGCAGCGTGAAGGCTATATTCGCGGTTACAGCGAAGAAGAGCTGGGCCGCCACGCCGGCCTGCGCATCGAACTGAAATATTTTGAAGGCCAGCCGGCTATCAAACATGTAGCGCGCGTATCGAAACCCGGTCGCCGCGTCTATTCGGCTTCCAAAGAGCTGCCGCATGTTCGAAACGGCCTTGGCATAACCATCGTATCGACACCCCGCGGTGTTCTTTCCGACGCCGAAGCGCGCGAAGAGAATGTCGGTGGCGAGATACTGGCAGAGGTGTTCTAATCATGAGCCGTATCGGAAAGAAAGCAGTAGAGATTCCTTCTGGCGTCACGGCGAGCATGGAAAGCGGTGTTCTTTCGGTCAAGGGACCGAAGGGTGAGCTGAGCATGCCGATGAGTGATGAAATCTCCTATGAGCTGAACGACAATGAACTGTCGGTCAAACCTGCCAATGCGACCAAGCGGGCACGTTCCTATTGGGGCATGCAGCGCACATTGGTGCAGAACCTGGTTACCGGTGTAACCGAAGGTTTCTCCAAGGTACTGGAAATTAACGGTGTTGGTTATCGTGCAAATGTCCAGGGCAAAACGCTGAAATTGCAACTTGGCTTTAGCCATGATGTCGATTTTGCGATCCCGGAAGGCATCACGATCAAGACGCCTGACCAGACCACGGTCGAAATTTCGGGCAGCGACAAGCAGCAGGTTGGCCAGGTGGCCGCAGAAATCCGCCGCTGGCGTAAGCCGGAGCCTTACAAAGGCAAGGGTATCAAATATCGCGGCGAATATATTTTCCGCAAGGAAGGGAAGAAGAAGTAAGCCATGGCGAAACTCTCTTTATTCGAAAAACGGCGCCAGCGTGTTCGCTCTGCGCTTCGTAAACGCGGCTCGGGCCGCCCACGTCTGTCGATCCATCGCACAGGCCGTCATATCTATGCACAGATTATTGATGATGCGGAAGGCAAGACCGTTGCTTATGCATCATCGCTGAAAAAAGGCGCAAAAAGCCTGGGCACGGATTGCAAGGCTGCTGCGGAAGTCGGCACTGAAATAGCAAAAGCCGCCAAAAAGGCAGGTGTTTCCTCGGTTGTATTCGACCGTGGCGGCTTCCTGTTCCACGGACGGGTAAAAGCGCTTGCTGATGCAGCGCGTGAAGGCGGACTGGAGTTTTAATGATGGCTGATGAAGTAAAAACAAGCGAAGCCGCTGAAAACCAGAGCGCGGCACAGGGCGCTGAAGGCGTTCCTGCGACCAAGGAAAACACACCGCGCAGTGGCCGTGGTGGTCGCGGTGGTAACGACCGTGGCCGTGGCCGCGGCGGACGCGACAATCGTCGTGGTGGCCGTAACCAGGAAGATCAGGGCGAAGAGCTGATTGAAAAACTGGTGCACATCAACCGTGTTTCGAAAACCGTTAAAGGCGGTAAACGCTTCGGTTTTGCCGCTCTGGTTGTGGTTGGCGACGGCTCTGGCCGTGTCGGTTTCGGCAAGGGTAAAGCGCGCGAAGTGCCTGAGGCAATTAGCAAAGCAACGGCCGCAGCGAAGAAAAACATGATCCGTGTTGCGCTGCGCGAAGGCCGCACATTGCACCATGATGGCAATGGCCGTTTCGGTGCCGGTAAAGTGACTGTGCGTTCAGCGCCAGCAGGTACCGGTATCATCGCAGGCGGCCCAATGCGTGCTGTTTTCGAAAGCCTGGGCGTTGCGGACGTTGTGACCAAATCGGTTGGTACATCCAATCCTTACAATATGATCCGGGCGACTTTTCAGGCCTTGTCTGAACAAACCAGCCCCAAATCAGTGGCACAGCGCCGCGGCAAGAAAGTTGCTGACCTGCTGGGCCGCGGTGGCGCCAGCCAGGCGGAAGCCAAGGCTGATGCCGAAGCGATTGCGGAGTAATCAAAATGGCTAAAAAAATGCTCAAGATCAGGCAGACCGGTTCTCCGATCCGCCGTCCGGCTGTACAGCGCAAAACGCTGATCGGTCTGGGCCTCAACAAGATGCACCGTGAAGTTGAACTGGAAGACACGCCCGAAATTCGCGGCATGATCCGTTCGGTTCGTCACATGGTGGAAATTGTGGACTAAACTCATTGCCTGCCAATTTCGGCAGGCAAAATATTCAGTGCGAATTAAAGCGAAAGCGAGTGCAAGACATGAAACTTAACGAACTTAAAGACAATCAGGGCGCGCGCAAAGAGCGCATGCGTATCGGACGCGGTATCGGTTCTGGCAAAGGCAAGACCGGCGGACGCGGCCAAAAAGGCCAGAAATCACGCTCCGGTGTATCGATCAATGGCTTTGCCGGTGGTCAGATGCCACTTCACATGCGCCTACCAAAACGCGGTTTCAACAACCCGTTCGGTACTGATTATGCGATTGTAAACCTGGGCATGATCCAGAAATTCATCGATGCGAAGAAGCTTGATACCAAAGGCACGATTGATCATGCCGCTTTGAAAGCAGCCGGTCTGGCGCGCGGAGGCAAGGATGGCGTGCGTCTTCTGGCCAAGGGTGAACTGAAATCGAAAATCAGCCTGAGCGTACATGGCGCTTCCAAAGGTGCACTTGAAGCCGTTGAAAAAGCGGGCGGCAAGGTCGAGATTATCGAGAAAAAAGTTCTGCCACCAAAAGTAAACGCGAAAAAAGACGCGAAGAATAAGGCGTAAGCCCAGGCACCGGACTTGTTATCACTGCCCCGCTTTCCAATATGTGGAGGGCGGGGCAGTTTAGTTCTCGGGCCTGTGCCCTTGAACCCGTAATATTCCACAGACGGCACGGCGTATATATCGACATGTTCCGTCTGGCACGTTAAAGATTAGGTTTGCGCGTCCGTGGCGGCGCGACAGGAAACGATAAAGGTAATTCGCACATGGCATCACGGGCCGATAACATCGCCAGCAATTTCAGTTTTTCGAAATTCTCGCAGGCGACTGAACTCAAGAACCGCATCTGGTTTACCATTGGTGCGCTTGTCATATTCCGTTTTTTAAGCTTTGTGCCTCTGCCAGGCATTGATCCGACCGCGCTTGCGGGCCTTGCCGATCAGACACGCGGCGGTGTGCTCGACATTTTCAACACGTTTTCCGGTGGTTCGCTGGAGCGGATGAGCCTGATTGCGCTGGGTGTGATGCCCTATATTACCGCCTCAATCGTCGTGCAGCTGGCAGCGGCACTTTCGCCGACGCTGGGCGCGCTCAAGAAAGAGGGCGAGAGCGGACGCAAAAAGCTCAATCAATATACGCGTTATGGCACCGTTGGCCTGACGGCTGTACAGGGCTATTTCATCGCTGTCGGGCTTGAATCGCTGGCTGGACAGCAGGGCATCGCTGCGGTTGTGGCACCGGGCATCATGTTTCGCGTGGGCGCGGTGATCAGCCTGGTCGGCGGTACATTGTTCCTGATGTGGCTGGGCGAACAGATTACCAGCCGCGGCATCGGCAACGGTGTTTCGCTTATTATCATGGCCGGCATTGTCGCGCAGATGCCGACTTTTGTCGCGCAGATGTTTGAAGGTGGCCGCACGGGTTCGATTTCCGGCGGCCTGATCCTGGGCCTGATTGTCATGATCCTGGGCCTGATTGTCTTTATCTGTTTCATGGAGCGTGCGCAGCGCCGCGTTCTTGTCCAGTATCCCAAACGCGCGACACAGCGCGGAGTGATGCAGGCGGACCGCAGCCACCTGCCGCTCAAGGTCAACACAGCCGGTGTTATCCCGCCGATTTTCGCATCGTCGCTGCTGTTGATGCCGCTGACCGTGTCGCAATTTGCCGGTAACAGCGCCAATACCGACAGCGCATTTGGCAGCTTTATCGTCACGCTGAACCAGTATCTGCAGCATGGCCAGCCGCTTTACATGACGCTCTATGCCATCGGCATTGTCTTCTTCTGTTTCTTCTACACTGCGGTGGTGTTCAACCCGGAAGAGACCGCAGATAACCTGAAGCGCAATAACGGCTTTATTCCGGGTATCCGTCCGGGCAAGAATACGGCGACCTATCTGGATTATGTGCTGACGCGTATCACCGTTGTCGGCGCGGCCTATCTGGCATTTGTCTGCGTACTGCCCGAATATGTGATTGCGCAGACGGGCATTCCGCTCTTTTTCCTGGGCGGTACCAGCCTTTTGATTGTGGTCAACGTGACGGTTGACACGGTGACACAGATCCAGAGCCACCTGCTGGCGCACCAATATGGTGACCTGATCAAAAAGGCGAAACTGAAAGGTCGTTTGCGTTAAGCTTTCAGCTTTGGCACAACCAGTATTTCCAATCATGACATGAGGGATTCGGGGCGTTGAATATCATTCTACTGGGGCCTCCAGGCGCAGGCAAAGGAACGCAGGCGCACAGGCTGGTTGAAAAATACTCTATGGTGCAACTGTCCACCGGTGACATGCTGCGCGCGGCAGTCAAGGCAGGTACGCCCGTAGGGCAGCAGGCCAAGGCGGTGATGGAAGCGGGCGAGCTGGTTTCCGATGATATTGTCTCTGCGCTTATCTGCGATGCGCTGGATGCGCTGGATGAAGGTACGGGCGTTATTTTTGACGGCTATCCCCGCACGGCTCCGCAGGCACATTCGCTTGATACCATATTGTCCGACCGCGGCCGCGTGCTGGATCATGTGATAGAGCTTGAGGTGAACGAAGAAGCCCTGATCGACCGGATCACGGGCCGCTTCACCTGCGCAAATTGCGGCGCGGGCTATCATGACCGCTATAAGCTGCCAGAAGTGGAAGGCACATGTGATCGTTGCGGCTCAACCGAGTTCAAGCGGCGCAAGGATGACAATGCCGAAACCGTGCGGCAACGCATGGTTGAATATCGCGCGAAAACAGCGCCGATCCTGCCCATCTATGAAGAACGTGATGTCGTAACCCGCGTTGATGGGATGGATGACATGGACAGCGTCACGCAATCACTCATCAAGGTGATCGAGGGCTGATCCAGCCCGGCCACCGGCAATCCAGCAGATAAAGAAAAGCCAGCCCTGCGAGTTGCAGGGCTGGCTTTTTGCTGGCCAGTGCTTTCATGGTGCCCATCATGCGGCTTCGGGGAGCTGCGACAGGGTGGGGGAGGTAAATGCCTGCACTGGCTTGCGGGGAAGCCTGACTATCTCTGCATTCACTGCACGGCGTCTTGCCGGAACCGGAGCAGCGCCAGCGACGGGAACCGGGCGTGCATGAAAATGCGCGCGCACCTTGTGTCCGGCAAGCGGAACGTCTCTGCCCATATCCATATCAATATAGTGATCGATCACCTGAACCATGCGGGGGGCGTAGTGCAACAGGCTCGCCACGATAGTGAAAACGCTCAGTATAGCTGCACCCGCAAAAAGCAGTGAAATCGCAAATGTCATCATGGCCTGTCCTTTCGCCCTGGTACGCGCCGCGCAATGTTGAAACTTTACTGGACTGGCTGTGCATATCCTGTGGATATTTATTGATAACCCGCCATTCGTCCTGATATTCCAACGATCTTGCTACGTGCATCTCCAGAATCATATGTTTCTATTATGTTCCATAATGTTCATTAAATGTTCCAATCTGTCAAGACGTAAAATAATGCATTAAAACAGAGGCTTGGTAAGTTTCTTGCTATTTTTATGTCACTTTCCCGCATTTGCGCCATTTAGTCTTGATATTTATTCCATTCGGACAAATATGCACCTCTTCGCTCACCCTGAGCCTGTCAAAGGGTGCTGTCACGAGGCTTCGACAAGCTCAGCCTAAGCGGAGCTTGTGCCTTCCTGTCCGAATGGGATAAGCGCCTTTGGCTCTTCTGTTGCCCCTAAAAACAAAACCCGCACTGTTTCCAGCGCGAGTCTGCTTGCGGCTTTACGCCTTTGGGTTATGCGGCGATCACACGACGCTGAGCCCCACATCCAGATTGCCGCGCGTCGCGTTGGAATAGGGGCAGACCTCGTGCGCCGCCTCGACCAGTTTCTGCGCATCTTCGCGCGGCACGCCGGGCATGGAGACTTCGAGATCCGCGGTAATGCCAAAGCCGCCCTCGCTGCGCGGGCCAAAGCCGACATGCGCGGTGACGGTGGTGTCATCGGGCACGGACACGCCAACCTTGGGCGACATCGCCTTCATCGCGCCGACAAAGCATGCCGAGTAGCCAGAGGCGAACAGCTTTTCCGGATTCGCTCCCGTGCCGCCGGGGCCGCCCATCTCCTTTGGCACGACAAGGCTGAGATCGACCGAGCCATCGTCCGATTTGACGGTGCCGTCACGGCCCCCCGAAGCGGTGGCGCTGGTTTTGTAGATCACGGTTACGGGCATGGAGAAATTCCTTTCGGGAAAATATGGATGAGATAATGCGGGCGCAGCCTATCACCCCGCCCGCACACACACCAGCCCCAAGCGCCGCGCCCATGATAACCGGCACGATAAAGCCCTTGTGGCAAACGGAGTATCTGTGCGAGACGGGGAGGGTGAAGGGGTGAGGATATGAGCCGTCAGCTGATTAATGAGTATCGCAGCGAACTGGACCGCATCGTCAAGGTCGGCGGCACGTTGAACGAAGGCACGGTGCGCGACGCCTTTCAGGGTCTGCTCAAAAGCTGGGGCAAGTCGAACGACCTCGTCTATCTGTCCGAACACCGAATGACCGGTTCAGGCGGCGCGATCTCGGTGGATGGGGCGTTGATGTACTCCATCCGCGTGCCCTTCGGCTATTGGGAGGCGAAGGACAGTAAGGACGACCTCGAACAGGAAATCCGCAAGAAAGAAGCCAAGGGCTATCCCAAGACCAATATTATCTATGAGGATACGCGGCGCGCGGTCCTGATCCAGGACGGCACGCGCATTGCCGAAGCCGACATGGATGATACGGACGCGCTATACGCGCTGCTGGAACGGTTCTTTGCCTACGAACAGCCGGCCATCCGCGATTTCCGCAAGGCGATCGCCAAGTTTGCCGAGGACCTGCCGGCGATCCTCGAAGCGCTGCGCGATCGCATCCGCAAGAAACGGGAGGAAAGCGAAGCCTTTTCCAAAGCCGAGGAAGGCTTCCTCAAGCAGGTCAAGGAAACCATCAATCCCGCGCTGGAGCGGGCCGACGTCACCGAAATGCTGATCCAGCATATCCTGACCGAAGAGATTTTCCGGCTGGTGTTCGATGCGCCCGATTACCACCGCGAAAACAATGTGGCGCAGCAGCTATATGCTCTGGAGAGGCAGCTGTTCGGCGCGCGCGGCAAGCGGCAGATGCTGCACGGGATGCAGGCGTATTACACCGGCATCCGCGACACCGCGCATCTGATCCAGAGCCATTCGGAAAAGCAGAATTTCCTGAAATCGCTCTACGAGAATTTCTACAAGGTCTATAATCCCAAGGCGGCCGACCGGCTGGGCGTGGTCTATACCCCGGGCGAAATCGTGCGCTTCATGATCCGCAGCGCCGACTGGCTGTGCGAGAAGCATTTCGGCAAGAACCTGGTCGATCCGGGCGTGGAGATTCTCGATCCGGCGACCGGCACCGGCACCTATATCGTCGAGCTGCTGGAATATTTCCGGGGCCAGCCGGACAAGCTGAAGCAGAAGTACAAGGAGGAACTACACGCCAACGAGGTGGCGATCCTGCCCTATTACGTCGCCAATCTGAATATCGAAGCAACCTATCAGGCTATCACCGGCGAGTTCGAGGAATTCGAGGGGCTATGCCTGGTCGACACGCTGGACAATGTGGACGGGCTGGGCATCCATTCCGGCCACCAGTTCGATATGCTCGGCGCGTTGAGCGACGAGAATATCGAGCGCGTGAAACGACAGAACCGGCGCAAGATCAGCGTGATTATCGGCAATCCGCCTTATAACGCGAACCAGCGGAACGAGAACGACAACAATAAAAACCGCGAGTATCCGCATATCGATAAGCGGATAAAGCGGACGTACATCAAGGAGAGCACGGCACAGAAGACCAAGCTCTACGATATGTATTCACGCTTCTACCGCTGGGCCAGTGGCCGGCTTGGGGATGAGGGCGTCGTAGCGTTTGTAAACAATAACAGCTTCTTGGAAGCAAGAACCTTTGATGGCTTTCGCAAGAGAATGGCAGAGGAATTTAGCGAAGCTTGGGTCGTGGATTTGAAAGGGAATGCTCGTAACAGCGGCGAGCGGCGCAGGCGAGAAGGGGGCAATGTCTTTGAAAACAAGATCAAGGTAGGGATCGCGGTTGCTTTCTTCATCCGAAAGAAAGGCAAGTCACCATTCACCGTGAACTACTTGGCAATCGAGGACTACGCAACTGAGGACGATAAGCGGAGCTACATCGCATCGCGCGACCTTTCCAGAGATCAGTTCATCAAGATCCGACCGAATGATCGCGGGACGTGGCTTAACCAGCTCGAAGCGAGTGAATGGGATGATTTTATCCCAATCGCTGACAAAGGTACGAAGACCACAGACACAAAGCGCAATGAACGTGCGATTTTTAAGCTGTTCTCCCTCGGAGTGGTGACAGCAAGAGATGAATGGGTTTATGCCCGCAACGACAACGAATTAGATGAGCGTGTCTCCTGGTTTCTTAAGCGTTATCGAAAGATCAGGAAACGGATTGCCGCTGTGCCGAAGCTTAAGCGGCGCGATGCTATAGGCGACGCAGAAATTAAGCTCACTAGGGCCCTCAAGAATAATCTGGTCGCCGGAACAAAGCTGCGATTTTCAAGTGGTCGAAATAGGGATTCTCTATATCGACCATACAGTTCTAGGCGGCTTCATTTCTGGGGGCCACTTAATGAAATGCAGTATCGCCTTAATGAGATTTTCGGTGAACCCTTACTCGCAAACAAGTCCATATTGGTATCAGGACAGCCAGCCGCGAAACCTTTCCAAGTACTGGCCTCAGAAACGGTCGTTTCATACGACTTTCTCGAAAAAACGCAGACACTCTCACGCTATCGCTACACCAAAACCGACGAGCGCATCGACAACATCACCGATTGGGGGCTGAACAAGTTCACCAAGCACTACGGCAAGAAGGCAGGCGTCACCAAGGACGCGATCTTCGCCTATTGCTATGCGGTCCTGCACGATCCGGTCTATCGCGCAAAATACGCGCTGAACCTCAAGCGCGAGTTTCCGCGTATCCCCTTCTATCCCGATTTCGCGCAATGGGCGCGTTGGGGCGAGACGCTGCTGGGCCTGCATATCGATTACGAGGAAGTCGAACCGTGGAACGTCGAGCGCATCGATACCCCCAACCCCAAGCGCGCCGAAGGGTCGCATCCCAAGCCAAAACTCAAATCCGTGCTAGCCGACGATGCCGAGATGGGAAGCGTGGTGGTGGACGAGGATACCCAGATCACCGGCATCCCGGCGGGCGCGTGGGACTATCGCCTCGGCAATCGCAGCGCGATCGACTGGGTGCTCGACCAGCACAAGGAAAAGAAACCCCGCGATCCGACCATTCGCGAGAAGTTCAACATCTATAAATTTGCCGACTATAAGGAGAGCATGATCGAGCTACTTGGTAAAGTCGTGCGGGTGAGTGTCGAGACTAATGAGATTACTGACACAATGAAAGCGTTGGACCGGAGCGGTTGGGATTAGGGGGAAGAGTCTTTTTTGATTTCACGGCTGTTTTTCGCTTACGCGAAAAGCCTCCAAATGGGTTCGGCGCAATAAGCGCCGGCGCGCAGTCGCGGCCCTCTTTAGATTTTTGGCGAACGGCTGGGCGCCGTTCGGGATTTCGCCATGCGAAACCTATCGTTTTGCCGATGCACCACAATAGTTAGCGTTAGGCATTATTCCGCAGCTGCGACCAGCAGCAAGGCAAGGCCGACTGGCCGCCGGGCCTTATTGGCCCGCACCCATTTGGAGGCGGATGCGCAGCATCTCGCCGTGAAATCAAAGGACTCTTTCCCCACCCCAAACCCCTCCCCTAAAGGAGAGGGGCTTAAGAGTATGACATCCGCAGCTGCGACCAGCAGCAAGGCAAGGCCGACTGGCCGCCGGGCCTTATTGCCGCGCCCCATCGGAGGCCAATACGAAGTATTTGGCCGTGAGATCAAAAAAAGTTCTTCCATTCCCCGTCAAACATCGCTAAAGGCCCGTCCATTCCACATGGAAAGCGCACATACCGGTGCCTGGAGATGACTTAATCTCCGTTGGTTACTGCTTTCCAGAGGTATAACCGGAAGGAGAACTATTATGGCGGCCCCTGTCGTCTCGATGCAGCAATTGATTGAAGCCGGTGCCCATTTCGGACACCAGACCCACCGTTGGAACCCGCGCATGAAGTCGTATATTTTCGGCCAGCGCAACGGCATCCACATCCTCGACCTCTCACAGACCGTACCGCTTTTCGCGCGTGCGCTGGAATTTGTGGCCTCGACTGTGCAGTCGGGCGGCAAGGTCCTGTTTGTGGGTACAAAGCGCCAGGCGCAGCAGCCGATTGCCGATGCCGCGCGCGCTTCGGGTCAGCATTTTGTGAACCACCGCTGGCTGGGCGGCATGCTCACCAACTGGAAAACCATTTCCAACTCGATCCGCCAGCTCAAAACGCTGGAAGAAACACTGGCCGGTGACACCACGCTGCTGACCAAGAAAGAAATCCTGCAGATGACACGCCAGCGCGACAAGCTGGAAATGTCTCTGGGCGGTATCCGCGACATGGGCGGCATTCCCGACGTGATGTTCGTGATCGACGCCAACAAGGAAGAGCTGGCGATTAAGGAAGCCAACGTGCTGGGCATTCCGGTCGTGGCAATCCTCGATTCGAACGTGAACCCGAACAACATTGCATTCCCCGTACCTGCCAATGATGACGCCGCGCGCGCCATCCGCATGTACTGCGAAGCCGTGGCACAGGCCGCATCCAAAGGCGGTCAGAAAGCCGCTGCCGATGCCGGTGTTGACCTGGGCGCGATGGCGGAGCCTCCGAAAGAGGCTGCGATTGCAGCTGAAGAGGCACCTGCTGCCGAAGCTGCACCTGCCGCTGAACCGGCAACCGCTGCTGCCAAAGCCGCTGCTGCCGCACCTATGCCGCAGATGACGGCGAAAGAGGAAGCGCCAGCCGAGAAAGCCAAGGCAGAAGAGGCACCTGCTGAAGAAGCCAAGGTAGAAGCTGCGAAGGAAGAGAAAAAGCCTGCCGCCAAAAAAGCGCCTGCCAAGAAAGCTGCTGAGAAAAAGCCGGCAGCGAAAAAAGCAGAAGCTAAAAAGGCTCCGGCAAAGAAAGCCGCCGCAAAAAAGGCGGACGACGCTGAAGAAAAGCCTGCAGCGAAAAAAGCACCCGCCAAAAAAGCGCCTGCCAAGAAAACTGCCCCTAAAAAGGCCGCAGCGAAGAAAGCTGACGAAAAAGCCGCTGACTAAAGCGGCGTGACGGGCCGGATTGAAGCGGCATGGGCTGCTTCTTATATGGTCCGCACAAGCACATGGATATGCCGGGGCTTGCTTTGTAAAAGGCGCGCTCCGGCTTTCATGCAAAAAGATTTAACCGATATCTCAAGATACAAAGGGACGACAAACATGGCGATTACAGCTGCAACCGTAAAAGAACTCCGGACACGCACCGGCGCGGGCATGATGGACTGCAAAAAAGCGCTGAACGAAACAAATGGCGATCTGGAAGCGGCAGTGGATCTGCTGCGCTCCAAAGGCCTGGCCGCGGCACAGAAAAAGTCAAGCCGTACGGCCGCAGAAGGCCTGGTTGGCGTTGCCGTGAGCGGCACCAAGGGCACCGCGCTGGAAGTGAACAGCGAAACCGACTTTGTTGCCAAAAACGACCAGTTTCAGGATTTCGTGCTGAAAGCCACAGACGCTGCGCTTGCTCTGGGCGGTGACGATATTGATGCTGTTGCATCGGCTGCGCATGCAGATGGCGGTACAATTGCGGACAAGCTGACCAATAATATTGCCACAATCGGTGAGAACCAGTCGCTGCGCCGCGTAAAAACTGTGAGCGTGAATAACGGCGTCGTCGTTTCCTATATGCATAACGCGGTTGCACCGAACCTCGGCAAGATCGGCGTATTGGTGGCTCTGGAAAGCGAAGCATCCACAGATGTTCTCGAAGCATTGGGCAAGCAGATTGCGATGC
The DNA here is from genome assembly GCA_947497085.1 of uncultured Sphingomonadaceae bacterium. GTDB lineage: Bacteria > Pseudomonadota > Alphaproteobacteria > Sphingomonadales > Sphingomonadaceae > Alg239-R122. The sequence goes on along the minus strand of CANMFE010000001.1, from coordinate 576,118 downwards.
ATATTGCTGCGGCCTTCCCGCTGGCGCTGAACTCTGACGGCCTGGATCAGGACGTGATTGCACGCGAGCGCAAGATTGCCGAAGAAAAAGCCGCTGAGTCCGGCAAACCCGCCAACATCATCGAGAAAATGGTCGATGGCGCGATTGCCAAGTTCGCGAAAGAAAACGCACTGCTAAGCCAGCTGTTCGTGATGGACAACAAGACGCCGATTGCACAGGTCGTCGAAGCGGCTGGCAAGGAAGCCGGCGCGAAGATCGAGCTTGTCGATTATGTCCGTTTCCAGCTAGGCGAAGGCATCGAGAAAGAAGAATCCGATTTCGCTGCGGAAGTTGCGGCTGCTGCGGGGGTATAAGCCACCACGTTTCTGCCCGGGCAGAATGGATATTAAAGGGCCGGGGGTAGCGATAAGCTGCCTCCGGCTTTTTTTGAGTCTTTTTGATTTCATGGCCGGCGCTGGGTCTTTTTATCTCACGCTATAAATGCTTCGCATTTAGCTCCGATGGGGTTCGGGCCAATAAGGCCCGGCGGCCGGTCGGCCTTGCCTTGCTGCTATCGCAGCTGCGGAATAGTGCCTAACGCTAATTATTGTGGGGCCTTGGTAAAGCGATAGGTTCCGAGTGGCGAAATACCGAACGGCGAATCCGCCGTTCGCAAGCGCGACTGCGCGCCGGGCCTTATTGGCCCGCCCCGCCGGAGGTGTTCGCGCAGCGAACTAACCGCGAGGTCAAAAAGACTCAGCGTCAGTCACAAGGCCAAATACCACGCAGTCTCCCGATAGGGCTATGCTCTTTAATCCTCCCTGTCGCGTAGCGATGGGGAGGGGGACCACTTGGTGTAGCCAAGTGGTGGAGGGGCGGGTGCATTTCCATGCAGAGTCAGCTCATTGCCGCCTTCACCCCTCCACCATTTTGCTATGCAAAACGGTCCCCCTCCCCAAAGCTAGCGCTTCAGGGAGGATCTTAGGAACCCGTTGAAGGCTGTGAGCGCAAGCGCTCTGCCGTGAGGTCAATAAAGACTCCCAAAAGAATCCTTCACACTCCGGCGCGGAGTGATTATGCTCCGCGCCATTGCTTTATCTGCGCCCATGCTGCATGGCCGGTGCAACGGAATATAGATCGGAACTGCCCCCTATGACACGCCCCGTATTCAAACGTATCCTGCTGAAATTGTCAGGCGAAGCGCTGATGGGTGAGGGGGAATATGGCATTGATCCTCTAACCGTGGCGCGCATGGCTGAAGAAGTGAAAGCGGCCAAGGACACCGGCCTTGAAATCTGCCTGGTGATTGGCGGCGGCAATATTTTCCGCGGTATGGCGGGCGCGGCCAAGGGTATGGACCGCGCGCAGGCGGATTATATGGGCATGCTCGCGACTGTCATGAACGCGCTGGCGATGCAAAATGCGCTGGAACAACTGGGCGTGCATACACGTGTGCAGTCTGCAATTCAGATGGATGCGGTATGCGAACCGGTGATCCGCCGCCGCGCCGAACGGCATCTGGAAAAAGGGCGGATCGTGATTTTTGCGGCAGGTGTGGGGAGCCCCTATTTCACCACCGATAGCGGCGCTGCGCTCCGCGCCGCTGAAATGAAATGCGACGCACTGTTCAAGGGCACGAGCGTTGACGGGGTCTATAATGCCGACCCTAAAAAAGATACGGACGCGGTGCGTTATGACACGCTCAGCTATGACCGCGTGTTGCAGGATAACCTGAAAGTCATGGATGCAAGCGCGGTGGCGCTGTGCCGTGATAATAGCATCCCGATCGTGGTCTTCTCCATTCGTGAACAGGGCAATCTTGCCCGCGTTCTGGCCGGTGACGGCACGGCGACTATTGTACAAGAGGAAAACTGAACATGGCCAAATATGACAAATCCGATCTCAAGCGCCGCATGAACGGGGCGGTTGACGCCCTGAAGAGTGATCTTTCCGGCCTGCGCACAGGCCGTGCCAATATAGCATTGCTCGATCCTGTGCAGGTGGAAGTATATGGGGCGAACATGCCGCTTAACCAGGTGGCGACGGTATCCGTTCCCGAACCACGCATGATTTCGGTGCAGGTCTGGGACAAGGGCAATGTCAATGCCGTGGAAAAGGCGATCCGCGCGGCGGGGCTGGGGCTTAACCCCATGGCGGACGGTGAGATGCTGCGTCTGCCCATTCCCGATATGACCGAGGAGCGCCGCAAGGAGCTCGCCAAGCTGGTCGGCCAATATGCGGAAAAAGCGCGTATTTCGATCCGCAATGTTCGCCGCGACGGTATGGACGCGCTCAAGCATGACGAGAATAAAAAGGAAATCAGTGAAGACGAGCGCAAAACGCTTGAAAACGAGGTGCAGAAGCTCACCGACGATATGGTGAAAGCTGTCGATGATGCCGCCGCTGCCAAGGAAAGTGAAATCCTTACCCAGTAACCCTGGACGATAGCGTAAACTTGCCGAAGGGAATGCTGTAAATTGAGCCTGGCCCCAGCCAATGATGGAAATGTTGATGCACGCACGGGTGCATCTGGCCCGGTGCATGGTGTCCGCCATGCCGCCATCATCATGGATGGTAATGGCCGTTGGGCAAAGAAGCGGCATCTCCCACGTGCAGCAGGGCATAAGCGCGGCGTGGAAGCGGTACGGAGCACTGTACGTGCGGCCCGTGATCTGGGGCTGGAGGCGCTGACACTCTATGCTTTTTCGTCGGAAAACTGGAAGCGGCCCGAAGAGGAAGTTTCCGACCTGATGGGATTGCTCCGGCATTTCATCAAGAAGGAAATCGACGAATTTATCGCCAATAATGTGCGTCTGATCGTTATTGGCAATTATCGTGCACTGGAAGCTGACATTGTCGTGATGATCGATGATCTTATCGCTCGCACCGCGCATAATGACGGTACCACGCTCGCCATTGCGCTGAATTACGGGTCACATGACGAAATGATCCGGGCCACGCGGGCGCTGGCCGCAAAAGCCGCGGCAGGTGAAATTGCGCCTGATGATATTACCGAGGCGAATTTTGCCGCACATCTGGACACCGCGTTGCTGCCGCCACTGGACCTTTTGATACGCACGTCCGGTGAGCAGCGCCTGTCCAATTTCCTGCTCTGGCAGACAGCTTATACCGAACTTTATTTTACCGATGTCCTGTGGCCCGATTTTGGCGCCGCCGACCTGAAAGCGGCGATAGACAGCTTTGCGGGCCGTGAAAGGCGTTTTGGTGGACGATAATACGCCCCCGCCACCAGCGCAGAAAAGCGATCTGGGCCTGCGCGTGGTCAGCGGCATTGCCATGGGTATGATTGCACTTACGGCGCTGTATCTGGGCGGTAACGCGTTCTGGTTGCTGCTGGCGATCGGCGCAGTCGCGATGCAGCATGAGTGGGCGGCGCTGGTGGAGCGACCCAAAAACCGCAAACTGGCGATGCTGGCGCTGTTCGTGCCGATATCCATCATGTCACCATTGGCGGCCGGGCCAAGTTTCCTGGCATTGGGGCTTATTGTAGCAGCTTTCCTGTTCGTCTGCGTGGTGGAGCGCGGTGTGGCGCTCGCATCGGGCGTGTTTTACGCCGGGTTGCCAGTGCTTGGCCTGCTTTACCTGCGTGGGAGCGAGGATGGGCTTATTCTCGCTTTCTGGGCGATGGCGATTGTATGGGCTACCGATATAGGTGCCTATTTCGCCGGGCGCGCGATTGGCGGACCCAAATTGGCCCCTGGAATCAGCCCGAACAAGACCTGGGCAGGCTTGATTGGCGGCATGGCGGCCGCTCTGGTGACGGGCCTGCTGTTTCATTTCTATGCAGAGCTTCCCGCAGTGTTGGCCTTTGCCAGCCCGATATTGGCAGCACTCGCACAATGCGGAGACCTGCTGGAAAGCGGGATGAAGCGCAAGGTGGGCCTGAAAGACAGCGGCAACCTTATTCCAGGGCATGGCGGTATACTGGACCGCGTCGATGGTTTGGTCCCCGTCGCGATCATGGCGGCGGTGATGGTCGCTGCGCTAAGATTTATCTGAGGCGGATGCATTGGCAGGCAACCCTAAAACCATTTCCATTTTCGGCGCGACGGGATCAGTGGGGTCATCAACGCTCGACCTTGTCCGGCTGGAGCCTGATGCCTACCGTGTTGTGGCACTAACGGCGCACAGCAATGTGGAAGAATTGGCCCAGCTGGCGCGCGAATTTCGAGTGGAACGTGCGGTTATTGGCGATGAAAGCCAGTATAATGCACTGAAATCGGCGCTCGCGAGTACGGATATAGAGGTTGCTGCAGGGGCAGGGGCGCTGGTTGATGCGGCCAATATGCCGGTTGACTGGACCATGGCGGCGATTGTCGGCTGTGCCGGCCTGGCTCCGGTCATGCGATCGCTGGAACAGGGGCGTACGGTAGCACTGGCGAACAAGGAATCATTGGTATCATCAGGGGCCTTGATGATGGCGGCCGCACGGGAAAATGGTGCAACGCTGTTGCCGGTGGATTCAGAGCATAATGCGATTTTCCAGTGCCTGCAGGGCGGAAAGATCGAAGAGGTGCGGCGCATTACGCTGACTGCCAGCGGCGGCCCGTTCCGGGAAAAATCGCTGGAAGAAATGCGGGCGATGACACCTGCGCAGGCGGTGGCACATCCAAACTGGGACATGGGAGCCAAAATCTCGGTCGATAGCGCGACGATGATGAACAAGGGACTGGAGCTGATAGAAGCCCATCACCTTTTCCCCGTAGGCCTTGATAAGATAGAAATACTGGTACATCCGCAATCGGTGATCCATTCGATGGTCGAATATCGCGACTGCTCCACCCTGGCGCAATTGGGCTCGCCGGATATGAAAATTCCGATTGCCAGTGCGCTGGCATGGCCGGCGCGTATGACAACTGATTGCACACCGCTTGACTTAACATCAATTAGAACACTTTCATTTGAAGCAATTGATAATGAAAGATTTCCCGGGCCTTCCATCTGCCGCGCCGCAATTTCGGAAGGCGGCGCACGCCCGGCGATTCTGAACGCAGCCAATGAAGTGGCCGTGGCGGGTTTCCTGAATGGGCAGTGCGGTTTTCTGGACATTACCGCAATTGTGTCGCAGACACTGGAGCGCTATGATCCTGTGCAGCCAGTCTCTATCCAGGATATATTGGCCATCGACAGTGAAGCGCGCAACGCAGCACAAAACATTTTAAATAATTACAAATAATTGGACGTATTTCTTGCCTGAAAATCCCGGTTTTTTCCTGACTATACTGGCCTTTATCCTCGTGTTGGGGCCGCTCGTTTTCATCCATGAAATGGGCCATTATCTTGTTGGCCGCTGGTTTGGGGTAAAGGCGGACACATTTTCCATCGGTTTTGGCAAGGAAATTGCTGGCTGGACCGACCGGCGCGGTACGCGCTGGAAAGTCGGTATGCTGCCATTGGGTGGTTATGTGCAGTTTGCGGGGGACATGGACCCATCGTCCAGCAAGTCGGAAGAATGGATAAACCTGCCGCCTGAAGAGCGTAACCAGACATTCCAGTCGAAAACGCTCTGGCAGCGCGCTTTGATTGTATTTGCGGGGCCAGCGATCAATTTTCTGTTCGCTATCCTGATCCTTGCGGGCTTTGCCATGGTTTATGGCAAGGGTGTGACGCCGCCTGTGGTGACGACCGTGATGGAAAATTCCGCAGCAGCAGGGGCGGGCATAGAAGTCGGTGACACCATTGTTTCGGTTGATGGCGAGCAGGTCGAGTATTTCCCCGACATCCCGCCCATGATTTCCCCGCATCCCGGTGAAGAGATTGTACTGGGTATCGCGCGGGATGGCCGCGAGATTGAGCTGCCGCTCACGATTGGCACAAATATCCAGAAAGACCGGTTCGGCAATGAATATAAGGTCGGTATGCTGGGCATTGGTGCAGACAAGCTGATCTATGAAGATGTCCCGTTTTATGAAGCGCCGCTGATCGGCATGGAACGTACCGGGCAGATTGTTGACCTGATGGTCACAACCATTGGTCAGGTCATTACCGGCCGCCGCAGCGTGCGGGAAATGGGTGGGCCGCTCAAAATAGCGCAGGTGTCGGGCGAGCAGTTCGTCGCAGGTGCCTCTGCCTTCATATTTTTCATCGCGCTGATTTCAATTAACTTAGGGTTCATCAACCTCCTGCCAATCCCTATGCTCGATGGAGGACATTTGATGTTTTACGCGATTGAGGCGGTCAGCCGCAAACCGGTCAGCCCAAGGGTTATGGAATGGGCATTCCGGTCGGGTCTGGCGCTGGTCATGGCGTTAATGTTGTTGGTAACCGCAAATGACCTGGTTTCATTTGGGCTTTTCCGCTGATAAACATGGCATTTGGCATATGATGTCTTGATTGATAGACGGGGATGTTGCAGGGGAGGTCGCTGTAAAGCGGCTGATATAGTAAGGCCGGTTATCCGGTGTGCATAAACCGATTTGAATTTTAAGGTGAATATCTGTGAAATCTGAAAAGACCGGCTTGAAAACCTTACGTTTTGCGACCTTTTTGCTGGGGTCTTCCTGTTTGACGGCAATGCCATCTGCTGCATTGGCGCAGGATGGATCCGCCACCACTGAAGCACAGACCAGCCCGGCACCCGTGGTTGCGCAGCAGGATGTTATCCGTTCCATAACAGTGAACGGGGCGCAGCGGCTTGAACCGGACACAATCCGTTCGTACATCCGTCTGCGCATCGGCGATGTCTATAGCCAGCAATCTGCCGACCAGGCGCTCAAAGATTTGTTCGACACCGAACTGTTTTCTGATGTCAGCATTCGCAATAATGCCGGCGCGGTTGTTATCGAGGTGGCGGAAAACCCGGTTGTGAACCGTATCATTCTTGAGGGCAATAAACGCATCAAGAATGACAAGATATTGCCGGAAATCCGGCTTGCTCCGCGGCAGATTTTTACGCGTACCAAGGTGCGTGCCGATGTGGCGCGTATTGTTGAGCTATATAAACGTCAAGGCCGCTTCGCCGCATCTGTTGAACCCAAAATGGTGCAGCAGGCGCAAAACCGTGTTGATATTGTGTTTGAGATTACCGAAGGACCCAAGTCCAAGGTTCGACAGATCAACATTATCGGCAATGAAGTATTTTCGGACGGTAAGCTGCGCGGGGAAATGGTTACGAAGCAGTCGCGCTTTTACCGTTTTTTCAGTTCGGGCGATTCCTACGATCCGGACCGGTTGGCATTTGACCAGCAAAAACTGCGACAGTTTTATTTGACTGAAGGTTATGCTGATTTCCGCGTGGTTTCGGCCGTGGCTGAATTGACGCCCGACAAGCGTGATTTCATTATCACCTATGTTGTGGAAGAGGGCGAGCGATACAAGTTCGGCGATGTTACGGTCAATAGCGAAATCCGTGATTTCGATTCCGAGTCACTCGCTGCGCAGTTGCCGATGAAAACAGGTGATTTTTATAATGCCAAACAGGTGGAGGACACTGTCGAGCAATTGAGCGAGACCGCTGGTTTGTTCGGTTATGCCTTTGCCAACGTTCAGCCGCGTTTTGACCGCGACAAGGAAAATCTGACGATGAACATCAATTTCCAGATCGCAGAGGCGCCGCGCGTCTATGTCGAGCGGATTGATGTCAACGGCAATACATTGACCCAGGACAAGGTAATCCGGCGTGAATTCCGTTTGAACGAAGGTGATGCCTTTAACAGCTTCCTGCTGCGCCGTTCGCAAAACCGGATCAATTCGCTCGGCTATTTCCAGGAAAATTTTGAAATTGAACAGAAACAGGGTAGTGCTCCCGACCGCATTATTCTGGAAGCGAATGTGGAAGAAAAACCAACTGGAGAGCTTCAGTTATCCGCCGGTTTTTCAAGTATTGAGGATTTTATCCTGCAAGGCTCCATCCGGCAGAATAACTTCCGTGGCAAAGGACAGACAATTGGCGCAAGCGTTAATTATTCACGTTTTTCCAAAAGTGCACAGCTTAGCTTTACCGAGCCTTACCTGTTTGACCGGAATATCTCCGTCGGCGCTGATATCTTCCGTCGCGACCTGAATTCGGGCAGCTTTAACCGTGACAGACGTTCGACCTATGAGCAGGTCACGAGTGGTGTATCTGTTCGTGTTGGCGTACCATTGACCGAATATCTCTCTGTGCTGGGGCGCTACAGCCTGAATTTTGACGATATCTCGCTTGATGAGAATGTGTATTTTGCAGATTTTGATGGCGATGGCGTTTCAGAGTGTGAACCGCTTATTGCTGGACGTTTTCTCTGTGATGCTATTGGCAAACGCACAACATCTCTGCTTGGCTACTCATTAATATATGATGATCGCAACAGCCGTATCAGGCCCACACGAGGCCAGGCAGTAACACTGTCCCAGGATTTTGCCGGTCTGGGTGGATCCGTCAAATATCTGCGCACACGCCTGAATGCATCGAAGCACTGGAGCGTACTGGGCGGCTTTATTTTCAGCCTTAGTGCCGAGGGTGGTCACATCATTCCATTTGAAGATCGCGGGGATTCTGCTGACGGTATAGATGATGTACGCCTGACAGACCGCTTCTTCCTTGGCGAACCGCAAATTCGCGGCTTTGACATTCGCGGTGTGGGGCCACGCGTTGTGCGTACACCTTATGATGCAGACGGCAATCTGGTCACGGACGAAAACCTGATCACTGATGACGCCATCGGAGGCAGGAGCTATTATATGGGGCGTGCTGAACTGGATATTCCACTAGGCAGCGGCGCACGCGAACTGGGTCTGCGTCCATCCATATTTGTTGATGTCGGCGCAGTGTTCAATATCACAACGCCATCCATTATTTCAAACCCGCCACCAGGATTTTTTGTTCCGACACGTGATGCGGACAATAATCCGATTTTCTTCGAAACAGATGCAAATGGTGACTTGATCCTGAGTGATCCGGACAATAGCAACAGCTTTGTCCAGACAATAGAAATGGCCAGTAACGGAACAGATAACCAGGCTGTCGGCAGTAATATTCCTGCCTTTGAAGAAGAATTTTTTGGCAATTCTGCCAGCCCGCGTGTTTCCGTTGGCATAGGTGTCAACTGGAACTCTCCTTTTGGTCCGTTCCGGATCGACATTGCCAAGGCTCTGCTAAAAGAGCCGGGCGATGATACCAAACTTTTCACATTTAACGTAGGAACACAATTCTGATGAATATTATTAAAAAACTCATGTGCGCATCAACTTTGGCACTGGCTGGTGCCAGCATTGCCACAGCCCCAGGTACATTCGCACAAAGCAGGCTGGCAACCGCGACGGCAGACGTACAATCGGCACTGCTCCAATCATCTGCCTATCGCACAGCGCAGCAGCAGATTAACACATCCTATGCGGCTGATCTGCAGCAGATGAAAACGCGTGCAACCGCGCTTGATGCTGAAATCAAACCCTTGGTGGACGCCTATAATGCTGCCGTGAAACAGCCTGGTGCAACGTCTGCATCAGTTCGCCCACAGGCAGAGGCGCTGCAAAAGAAGCGTGCAGCTGCACAGCAGGAACTTAGCCGCATGCGCCAGCGCGTGTCGTTGGCCGAAGCATATGCCATTGAGCAGATTGAGCTGAAAATGGGCGATGCTGTCCGCGCTGCAATGAAAGCTAGAAAAGTTGACCTGCTTGTGTCACCTGAAGCGGTCTTTGCGCGTGAGCCATATGTTGATATCACATCTGCGGTTGCTACGGAACTCAACAGGCTTGTGCCATCTGTACAGGCTATCCCGCCAGCTGGCTATCAGCCAGGAAGCCTTCGCCAAGCCGCCGCACAGCAGCAACAACAGCCTGCGCCATCAGGGCGGTAACTACTGATGACAGACAGCGCTCCAGCCGATCAGCCCTATGACGTAACCAAGGTGATGGCAGCTTTGCCGCACCGTTATCCGTTGCTTCTGGTTGACCGGGTGGAGCGGCTGACCAAGGATGAATCGATTCATGCCGTGAAAGCGGTGACGATGAACGAGCAGTTCTTTCAGGGGCATTTCCCGGGCCGCCCGATTATGCCGGGCGTGCTGATTGTCGAAGCACTGGCACAGGCGGCGGGTGTGCTCGCCGTGGAATCGCTGGACCTGGCAGGCAGCGGCAAGCTGGTTTATTTTATGGCGATTGAAAATGCCAAGTTCCGCGCACCTGTCGAACCGGGTATATTGCTTGATCTGCATGTGAAGTTTGAGCAGAAACGCGCACGTGTCTGCAAATTCAGCGGGGAAGCTAAAATTGGCGATAAAACTGCCTGTGAAGTGAGCTTTACCGCAATGATCGCTGATGCGCCGGGTTAGCGTGTATATTTGGTCTCGCAGTTGAGGTTGAGTCTTTTTTGATTTCACGGCGAGATGAGTCTTTTTGATCTCACGCTAGAATGCTTCGCATTCAGCTCCGATAGGGTTCCGGTGGGTAAGGCCGGGCGCGCAGTCGCGCTTGCGAGCGGCTAACCGCCGCTCGGGATTTCGCCACACGGGCTTTTTTTGCGCAACTGCAGAAACCTCAAAGCTATCTTCTGGCGCTGTTCCGAGTTGCGCCTAGCAACTCGGCAAGGCCGACTGGCCGCCGGCCCTTATTGGGCCGAACCCATTTGGAGGCGGATGCGCAGCATCTCGCCGTGAAATCAAAAAAGACTCAAAATTCAACACTTGCAATTGTCCGTAACACTAGCTAATTCCCGCGCTTTACAGATTCCCTGGCTGGTCGGAAACCAGCCGCACCGGAGAAAAGACATGAAAACCGATATTCATCCCGATTACCACATGATCACTGTCAAAATGACAGACGGTACAGAATTCCAGACGCGTTCCACATGGGGCAGCGAAGGCGATACGCTGGCACTCGACATTGATCCAACGTCACACCCTGCATGGACCGGCGGCAACCAGCGCCTGATGCAGGAAGGTGGCCAGGTGGCCCGCTTTAACAAGCGCTTCGGCGGTCTTTCGCTCAAAAAATAATGCGGGCGCGCCGCTGCGGCGCTGTCACATTAATCCAGCCGGAGATCCGGTAGATATTGCCGCCAGAAATCCATTTTCTGGCGGTAAATCTGTTGTGCCTGCGACGCATTCTTACGCACCAACTTGATACTGTCGCCGGGGCGTATCTGCCCGATGAGATGCCGGTCGGCACGGATTATCTGCGCAATGCGGGGATATCCGCCGCTGGTCTGCCCATCCACACCGAGCAGAAAAGGCTGTCCGCTGGGCGGGCACTGAATAGTGCCCGGAAATACCGCGCCGCTGGGCAGGTTTTTTCTCTTTGTAAGCAAGAGCGCGGAGCCATCCAGTGCAATACCCATGCGGTTCATACGCGGCGAAGCCCGCCATTGCTGGATATGAAGCTGTGCCGCACTGGTCATATCCAGATATTCATGCTCTGGCCCGGCAACATAGCGGAGCAGGAAGCCGTCTGTAAAAACCGGGCGCAGCTTAGCTGGTGTCGATGTACCTGGGGTCTTGCCTGAAGGTGTCCTGTGGGCCGTACCAAGCGGCAAAATATCGCCATCTTCCAGTGCGCGGCCATCCAGCCCGCCAAACTTTCCGCTGAAGCAGGTGGAACCATTTTTGAACGGGCGTGCAACATCAATATCATGTGACAGGGCAAGATAGGAACGTACGCCCGTTTCAGGTGCCGCAACCGTGATAGTGTCCCCGCCACGAATCGCATGACTGGCATGCGGCGTGACAAATCTGTCATTGATATAGAGCCGCTGCGCCGCGCCGGTCAGCGCGATATGCATGTCCATATCCGCGCGAAAAGCGCTGGCCGTAGCCGTGATCTCAATCGCCAGTGCACCTAAAGGCTTGCCGAGCAGGCGATTGGCCAACGCGAGTGAGAGCGGGTCGGCCGCGCCGCATGCCGGGACAGCGCTTGCACGCATGCCGCGATATGGTGCGCCCTGAATACTGCTCTGCAACCCGGCCGTGATGACTGTAAGGCTCATGGCGCAGCCACCGCATCAAATTCTGCGCGAGATATGTCACGGAAGCTGACTTTCTGCCCAGGTGAAAGCAATGCGGGCGGGCTATGCATGCTGTCAAACAGGCGCGCGGCGATGCGTCCGATTATTGGCCAGCCTCCGGGGCCTTCCACCGGATAAAGGCCGCACTGCTGCCCCAGCAACCCGACCGACCCGGACACAACATGTGCGCGTGGGACATCAAGCCGCGGGATATCAGCTATATCCGCTGGACCGCGCAGATAGGCAAAGCCGGGCAGAAAACCGAGCATAGCCACATGATATTCCTGTGCCAGATGCCACTCGGGCAGGTCGGCAACCTCTATGCCCAGATGGTTTGCCACGAGCGCCTGATCCGGCCCAAATTGCGGATCATAACATATGGTCAGGGTGATCGGTTTTGCGGGCTGCGGCGTGATTGTGGCAGTTCCCCCATATAACTGCCCAGCCAATATCTGTGCCGCGTCCATATCCAGAACCAACGGGTCATATTTAAGTGCCAGACTGTCTATTCCGGGAACTATTTCCTGCCACTGCCCCTGAATATCAGCAGCTGCTGTAAACCGCCATATGGCGGTAGGTTCCAGGTCGCGGAGCAATATCCAGTCATCGGCCAAATATATGTCACGCTCACTCATGGCGCGGTGACTTTCACACCTTCACGGACGAATGCGGCGTGTATAGCGCCCGCGCTTTGCAGCGCACCTGGGCTGTCGGAATGGATGCACAGGCTCTGCGCGGTAATCTCTATTTTTTCACCATTATCCGTCAACGCGGCATTATCCCGTACAAGCGATAGCGCCTGTCCGATACGCGCTGTATCATCATGCAGTACAGCGCCATCATGCGACCTTGGCACCAGTCTCTTGTGCTTGGTATAGCGGCGATCGATAAAGGCCTCGCGGACAAAAATCGCGCCTGTGCTGATCACGGCGTCTTCAAATGCGCTGTGTGCCAGTCCGACAATTTTAAGCGCTGGAAAGGCTTTGTGCAGGGCGGGTGCCACGATGTCTGCCAGTGCATGGTCCGCGGCCAGATCGTTGTACAACGCGCCATGCGGCTTGATGTGGGTAAGCGAAACAGCCATTTCGGTGGAAATGTCGGTAAGCGCCTGTATCTGGTGAATCACGCTCTGACAGAGCGCATCCGGTGCGATGTCCATGGTAACGCGCCCAAAACCTGCGCGATCTGGATAGGAAGGGTGCGCGCCCGCCGCAACGCCTGCCTTTACAGCTTGCATCAGCATGGTACGCATCAGCTGCGGTGATCCGGCATGCCCGCCACAGGCGATATTGCAGCTGCTGATATGCTGCATCAGGGCGATGTCGCGGGCGATAGCCTCTGCGCTCTCATCTTCGCCCAGATCGGCATTCAGGTCGATCTGCATCGCGCTCACCAGTATCCCAGCGCCCGCACAATCATGCGGAAACCAAGCAGCAGTGATACGCCGATGACAATCAGGCAGGCAATGTTCAGCGCCATGCCATTGCGTCTCTCACCAAGCAGCTCAGCATTATTGGCAAGCCGGAAAAGCAGGATTGCTACCAGCGGTAGCAACAACCCGTTTGCGGCCTGTGCAATCACGATCAGTTCGACCAGTTTCATGCCCGACAGTGCGGAAAATGCGCCAATGGCGACAATGGCAATGGCCGTCCAGCGGAAGATATGGGTGTTTTCCGCAAGGTCTGGCCGGAATTGCGCGGCGATTTCACGCACGACAAATCCGGTTGCCATCGGGGCGGTGATGGCGGACGTAATGCCTGCCGCGAACAGGCCCATGCCGATCAGCTGCCGCGCCCATGGCCCGAGCAGCGGTTCGAGTTGCAATGCCATGTCCGCACCGCCCTTGATAACCAGGCCCTGCCGGAACAGCGCCGCAGCCGCTGTCGCCACTATCGCCAGCGAGATAAGCCCGCCCAGCGATATGGATGCAACCGTATCGCGGCGCATTTCGTGCAGGTCTGCGCCCGATTTCCAGCGATCCTTTGCCATGGCGGCATGCAGGAACAGGTTATAGGGCACGATGGTGGTGCCAATCAGGGCAATGGCGGTCAGTTCCGCGCCGCCCGGGATGGACGGGATAAACCCTGCAAGCAAGGCGCTCCAGTCAGGGCGAAGCGCAAAGAAACTGGCTAGAAAACCCAGACTCATAAGTAGCACCAGCGCAATGAGCAGTTTTTGGAGCAGTTTGAGACCACCCAGTGCAATCAGGGCGATGATAATCACCGCCATGGCGGCAATGGCGATATTCTTGTGCGCGGCCACTGCCGGGAACATGGTTTCCAGCCCCAGATAGCCGCCGCCGATATTGCCCGCTTCATAAGCCGCATTGCCAATGGCCAGCGCGGCCAGCACCAACACGGCCATGGTGATCCGCGCCGCGCCGCCAGGCAAGGCCGTCAATATTGCCTCGGCCAGGCCCTGCTGCGTCAATATGGCGATGCGCGCGGCCAGATATTGCAGGATGATGGTGGCGATGATCGCAAATAATAGCGCCCATAACAGTGCATAGCCGTAATTTGCGCCTGCGAGTGTCGCGGTTGTGACGGTGCCCGGACCGATAAAGGCTGCTGCGACGATCAGGCCGGGGCCGGTTTTTCTCATGCTCGACATGACGGGAGATTGGCGGTTTGTATGCTTGGTGGCAAGAAATATCGCGTGCACTGCCCATGCGCAGGCAAAGGCCGTTATAAATTCGGCGCTGTATCAATACAGCACGTCATTCCAGCAAAGGCTGGAATCTATCTAAGCTACCGTGAGGCAAGTAGCTTTCGAACATAACCGAGTCTATAATTGTACCTGTGGTGTTTATATTTGGTTTCTTGTGATATTGGTAACTTATCTCGACCCCAGCTTTCGCTGGGGTGACACATCATCATCTACCTCCAGGGTTTTTCGCGGAACCACTTGGTGATGATATATTTGACGCCTTTGCGCACCTTCATGCCGTGGTGAATGGTTGACGGATTGACACTGCCGTCGGGTCTGCGGTTGTTCCAGCACAGCAAGCGGCCTGTTTCGGGGTGGAAGCTTTTCTTGAGCGCCTTGAAACGCGTTGCGCCGCCTGCCTCGGTTTCATTCAGGTAAATCATGAATGTCCAGGTGCGCTGCCCCGAAATGCTGCAATATTTATGATAATCCATGCCGTTCGGTTCAAAATAGTCGGTATGTGCCTTGAATTCCTGTCCCACATCATAGCGTTGTCCCTGCAATGTTTCGCCATATTGCGGATCAATGCCCGAAAAGCTGCATATCCTGTCATCCAGCGCCGCGACGACCGGGTCGTCCATATCGAGATCGCATGTCTCGCTGGTGCGAAAATAATTGTCACCATTGGGGTCGGCAATGGTGGAGGGACGGCGATTGCTGTCAATCCGATCGATCAGCTGCGCACACATATCCTCATCCAGAAAACCGCGAAGTGCAAAGACTTGTGCCTTGGGCGTCGGCACGCGCTGGATATGCGGTGTTGCCAGCATATGTTCGATGTCAGCCTCATTGGACACGCCATTTCTCCATTTGCACGGGTTGCGATGGGTTTTTCTTCGTGAAAACGCCGGGCAATTGCAAGCCTTGATATTGACCGTAATGGGTACAGCGCACATAAGACGCGAGACAGGAACATGCCTTGATATGGCATGGCAGGAATGTGAGTGAACATGGCACTCTTGAGCGCAATCAGGCGGAATAACACGCAGCGGCCAGATAAGCAGGGCTTTACGCTGGTTGAAATGCTGGTCGTGCTGTTCATCATTGGATTGATCGCCGGAATCGCCATATTCACCATCCCCGATCCGCGTGGACAGCTTGTGAACGAAGCGGAAAAATTTGCCGGAAGGACCATTGCCGCGCGTGACAATGCCGTATTGCAGTCACGGCCAATGGCACTGGCGCTGGACGCATCGGGATACCGGTTCGAACAGCGCCGGGCAGGTGCATGGCAACCGCATGTGGATGGACCTTTTGCCTTTACGCCATGGCGCGAAGGCACGGTCGTGCAGCAAATGGGCGGTAGCGACAAGCGATTGATTTTCGACCCTGTCGGCCTTGCCAGCGGGGATATGCAGGTCATGCTGAGCCGTGAAGGAGACAGTGTACGCGTCGAGATTGCCCGCAATGGAGACGTCCGTGTCGGGCAATAGCCATATTCGGGGCAATGGGTTTACCCTGCTGGAAGTGCTGGTGGCGCTTGCAATATTCAGCCTGGCCGCGCTCACTTTGCTGCGTATGACCAGTGCCAGCCTGTCGCAGACAGCTGATCTGGATCAGCGGTTTGAGCGGCAGGTTGTGGCACAGAATCTGGCCGCTGAAATCCTGACTGACCCGCGCGCACCTTCGTTGGGGGAGGCAAGCGGAACAGTCACGAATTTCGGGCGAGAATTTAATTGGGTGCGGCGGGCGGAGCTGATTGGGGACAATGATACGCTGGTGCGCGTCGATATTGCGGTCTCTGAAGGCAGAGGCTCGGCAGTGACGCTGGATGTGGTGCGGCCGCGCTGATGGTACGGCAATCATCCCAGTCGGGCTTTACCCTTGTCGAAATGATGGTGGCGCTGTTCGTGTTCGGCCTGATCGCATCGGGTGCAGTTATGCTGTTGCGATTCAGCGTGGATGCCGAAAACGCTTCGCGAGAGCGGTTGGAGGAAATTGCCGATATGCGCCGTTTTACCGCTGTGCTGAATGCCGACCTTGCCCAGGCTGTACCACGCACATCACGCACCATCCGCGATGTCAGGCGCGGTGCATTTGAGATACGCGATGCAGAGGAACCGGGCCTGTTGATGCGGGTGACACGTGGCGGCTGGACCAATTTTGAAGGAACGCCGCGTTCATCGCTGCAACTGGTGGAATATCATCTGACGGGGGACAGGCTGGAACGGCGCACCCATGCGATGCTGGATGGAAGTAGTGCAGGCGAGGGCAGCCTGCTTATGTCCGGCGTGACAAGAGTGAAGCTCCGTTTTCGTGATTCGCGCGGCGTGTGGAGCGATGACTGGGAACCGGAGCTGCCCGAATCACTACCCGTAGCAGTGGAAATGCTGGTCGAATCAGTGCGCGATGGCCAGGCTGCCGCGCCTATCCGCCTGGTGGTGCTGGTCGGGGCAAATTATCAGTGAGTGACCTGAAGAACATACGTTTTGCAGATGGTGAACGCGGCGCGGCCTTGCTGACGGTGTTGCTGCTGGTCGCCGTGATTTCGATTATCGCCGCAATCATGCTCGACCGGGTAAGTATTGCCACGCGGCTGGCCGCCAATGGACAGTCGCTCTCGCAGGCGCGGCTGTATTCGGTGGCGGCGGAAAACCTCGCTATTGCGCAGATCAAGCGCCTGGTCGATGCGGATCCGGCGCGTACCACCAATCAGAGCGGCTGGGTTGGCCGGGAATTCACCCTGCCGTTTGAAAGCGGGCTGGCGCGCGGGCGTGTGCGTGATGGCGGCAATTGTTTCAATCTTAATTCGGTGGTGAGCGGTGCAAAGGGCAATTACCGCGTCAATGGCGTGGGTGTGCAGCAGTTCAAATCGCTGATGTACGCGCTCAAAATTCCGGCCAATGAGGCGGATATTGTAGCCGCGAGCCTGACCGACTGGATTGACAGCGACCAGAATCTGGAGCGCGGCGGGGCAGAGGATGGTTATTACCTGCAGCTTGATACGCCCTATCTTACCGCCGACCGGTTGATTGCCGATCCCACCGAATTGCGTGCTGTCAAAGGGGTTACGGCGGATATTTATGCGGCCTTGCGCGGATGGATATGCGCATTGCCCATGGCCGAGCTTTCACCCATCAATATCAACACATTGGGCGGTGATCAGGCAGTTCTGCTCACCATGATGGCTCCCAGCTACCTGCCACCCGAGCGTGCACAGCGCGTGCTGGCGGCGCGCCCCGCAGGCGGCTTTGCGGGCGTAAGGCAATTTTGGCAGGCGGCAGTCTCCAATCCCGAAAATCTTCCGCGCCCGGTACAGAGCCAGGTACAGGTACGCACCCGCTGGTTCATGCTCGACATGACAATAGAACTGGGTGAAGCCGAGCTTATCGAACGTGCGCTTATCGACGCCAGCCTGACCCCGGCGCGGCTGGTGCACCGGCAATGGGGTGAGGATCTGTAGGAAGATTCGATGTTACCTACGCATATTTTCAGCCAAACGATTTTGCGCATCCTTTATAATATTACAAAATATGCCCTGCCAGACGATTTTTCTTTCTTCAGAAAAAACATTGTGCAAGATGATTGTCTTGGCCAATCGCTGCTTGACGCTTTGGCCTTTCCAACCCTAAAGAGCGCGCTCATGGGTGTGCACTTAGTGTGGCGATCGTAGCTCAGTTGGTTAGAGCGCCGGTTTGTGGTACCGGAGGTCGGGGGTTCGAGACCCCTCGATCGCCCCATTCTAAAGACGGATACGCCCATTTCCTCTGCCAAAGGGAGTTTGCGGCGTGACGTCAATGTGGGACTTGCCCGATTTCGATGAACATGAAGCTGTGCATTTCGTGCACGACCGTGCATCGGGGCTGTCCGCGATTATTGCCATGCATTCGACGCATCTCGGCCCTGCGGCGGGTGGCACGCGCTTCTGGCATTATGCCGACCGGCAAACAGCGGTGACCGATGCGCTACGCCTTTCGCGCGGCATGAGTTATAAAAATGCCATGGCGGGACTGCCTATGGGTGGCGGTAAGGCTGTGGTTCTGGCCGATAAGGATTACCGCAAAACCCCAGACATGCTGGCCGCGTTTGGCGATGCGATTGAAAGCCTGGGCGGCCGCTATGTGACGGCAGAAGATGTCGGCATGAGCGATGCTGACATGGTCGCCATATCGAAACGCACCAAATATGTGTCGGGGCTTCCCGTGGAAAAAGAGGGTTCTGCCGGCGGTGATCCGGGGCCGTTTACCGCCATGGGTATTTACCTGGGCCTGAAAGCGGCGGTGCAGCACAAGCTCAAGACTGACAGGCTGGACGGTGTCCGTGTGGCGGTGCAGGGCGTGGGCAGTGTCGGCGGCGGTCTTGCGCGCCTGCTGGCCAAGGATGGCGCGGTGTTGACACTGGCCGACGTGAACCATGACCGCGCGGTGCAGCTTGCTGATGAGCTGGGCGGCAAGGCGGTGGCTGCCGAGCAGATTATGGGCGTGGAGGCAGATGTCTTTAGCCCGAACGCACTGGGCGCGATCCTGGATGATGAGGGGATTGCCCGGCTGGAAACAGGGATTGTCGCGGGCGGTGCCAATAATCAGCTCGCAAAGCCGGGTCATGCCGAAATGCTATACGAACGGGGCATATTATACGCGCCTGATTATGTCATCAATGCCGGTGGTATTATCAGTGTTGCGCTCGAATATCTGGCCGAACGCGATGGCAGTTTCTGCGACGTCAATGAAGTGCGTAAACGGCTCAAGCAGATTCCCGAACGCCTGATGGAAATCTGGCAGAAAAGCGATGATGAGGGTGTTTCTTCCGCAATAGTTGCCGACCGGATGGCACAACAACTGATCGGGCGCGGCTGAAGCCCGTAAAGACTTGCGAAAATCCTTGCCGTGTGACCTGCGCCATGGCAACAGGAACGCATAATTGTGAAGGTCGCCCATAACGGTTCCAGACCCTACATGACGGTATGATATTCGATGCATGGCTTTGCCAATCCGACGCGCTTTCTTTCTATAGCCCGCCCGCTTACGCCGATATTGTTGTGGCTGGGCGTCGCATTGGTAGCGGTATCATTTTATATGGGGCTGTTCACGACGCCCGCTGACCGGTTGATGGGGGAAACGGTGCGCATCTTATATGTGCATGTGCCTGCTGCCTGGTTGGGCATGGCTGGCTGGACCAGCATCGCCATTGCCTCGATAGTCGAGCTTGTCTGGCGGCACCCGCTGGCGGCCATTGCGGCGCGCGCATCGGCGCTTCCTGGTGCATTTTTTGCGGCTTTGTGCCTTATTACCGGCTCGATCTGGGCCAAACCGACATGGGGGGCATGGTGGGTGTGGGATGGGCGCCTGACATCGATGCTGGTGCTGTTTTTCCTTTACCTTGCCTATATGGCGCTGGCGCGTGAGAGCCAGTCTGAAGCCATGGCCGGGCGCAGCGGAATGTCGCGCATTGCCGCCATTTTCGGCATAGTGGGCGCGGTCAATATCCCGATCATCAACCGGTCCGTGGTGTGGTGGAACAGCCAGCACCAGCCGCCCAGTATCACCATGGGGCAATCGTCGATTGATCCGGTGTTCCTGTGGCCGATGGCGATTGCCGTGCTGGGTTTCAGCCTGATTTTCGGCGCGCTCGTGCTGATGCGCATGCGCAGCATGCTGGCCGAAATTCGGATCGAGGGGCGGCTGCGCCGTAAAGCCATGGGGGCATCCGCATCATGAACCAGTGGGATTACGTAATGACGGTCTATGCTATAGCCATTCTGGGCACATTGGCGTTGATCGGTTGGTGTTATGCGAGCCTTCGCCGGACCGAAAAACGGCTCGAAGACATTAAACGCAAATAGGAAGAAACAAGTGGCGGTAAAAGCGAAACACCAGCGGCTCACGCTCATATTACTCGCCCTTGCGGCACTGATCGGTGCGGCCTTGTTGGCGGCCTATGCCCTGCGCGACCAGGCGTCCTATTTTTATGCGCCGTCGGATATTGAGGCCAAGGGCGTCGAGGCGGGCCGTGCCATCCGGCTGGGCGGCATGGTGCGGCGCGGGTCGATTGCACAGGCGGCAGACGGTGTAACCGTCAACTTTATCGTCGAGGATGGCAAGGCCAGCGTACCGGTCACGTATCGCGGCATTACCCCGGACCTGTTTGTCGAAGGATCGGGCGTGGTGGCGGAAGGCCGGATGGATGCAGGCGGCACATTTGTTGCCGACAACCTGCTTGCCAAACATGATGAAAACTATATGCCGCGCGAGCTGGAGGACATGAACCTTGATGAGATCAAGCAGCAAGCGGAAACGACGGTGACGCAGTGATAGCGGAAGCCGGCCTTGCATGCCTCTGGCTGGCAGCGGCCTTGTCGCTGTTGCAATTGCTCGCGGGCGGTTTTTCGCTGGCGGGCAGGGGGGAACAGCTTGCCTCGATCATCCGGCCCGTGGCGATCATGCAAGGCATATTGGTCGCGATTGCGTTCGTGATGCTGATCTGGCTGTTCCTGCGCACTGACCTGTCGGTCAAGCTGGTGGCTATGAACAGTCACAGCGCAAAGCCGTTCCTGTATAAATTTGCCGGTACATGGGGCAATCACGAAGGCTCGATGTTGCTCTGGGTCACCATCATGGGTCTGTCAGGCAGCTGTATCGCGCTGCTCGAAAAACGGCTGCGCAGCGATACGATGATTGCCACGCTCGCGGCGCAGGCCTTTGTCAGTATTGGTTTCTACGCTTTCCTGCTTTTTTCCTCGAACCCGTTCGAACGGCTGCCATCTCCGGTACCCGAAGGGCAAGGACTCAACCCGCTCCTGCAGGACCCTGGGCTCGCTTTTCATCCGCCCACGCTTTACATTGGTTATGTCGGGTTGTCGGTGGCGTTTTCCTTTGCCGTGGGCGCGCTTATCACCCGCAATGTCGGGCCGGTTTTCGCCCGTGCGATGCGGCCATGGGTGCTGGGCGCGTGGATATTCCTGACGCTCGGTATTACGGCGGGCAGTTACTGGGCCTATTACGAACTGGGCTGGGGTGGCTGGTGGTTCTGGGACCCGGTCGAAAATGCGTCGCTCATGCCGTGGCTGGCGGCGACTGCCTTGCTGCACTCGGTGAGTGTGCTGGCGACGCGTGGTGCGCTTAGAACATGGACAATCATGCTGGCCGTCGTCGCCTTTTCCATGTCGATGGTTGGCACGTTCCTGGTGCGCTCGGGCATTTTGACCAGTGTACACGCCTTTGCCGTGGACCCGGAGCGCGGCAGTTTCATCCTCGCGCTGCTGGCCATCTATATTGGCGGCGCGCTGGCATTATTCGCCATCCGCGCGGCAACGATACGCGAAGGCACGCGCTTCAGTTTCTTCAGCCGTGAAGGCGCGCTGGTGCTCAACAATGTGCTGCTGACCGCGATACTGGGCATTGTGCTGATCGGGACACTCTATCCGCTGCTGACCGAGGCGATGGGTACGAAAGTATCGGTGGGGCCGCCCTATTTCAATCCGGTGGGCGCAGCGTTTGCGTTGCCCATGCTGGTCGTTATGGCGGCGGGGCCGTTGCTGAGGTGGCGCGGTGATAGCGGCCGCAAACTCATAAATATGATGGCGCTGCCTGTGCTGGCCGCGGCGGTGACACTATTGGTTGTGGTTCTGTTTGGCGGACGTATCGGGATATTGCCGTTATTGGGGCTGATACTCGCTACCGGTCTTGCCATTGCCAGCATTATCCCGCTCTGGGGCCGCAATCTGCTGCGCACGCCGCTCAACATCTGGGGTATGGTGATCGCGCATCTGGGTATTGCCGTGGCATTGTTCGGAATGGCATCTGAATCGGCATTTAATCAGGAAGTGCTGGTCGCATCACAGCCCGGTGAAAGCCATGAAGTCGGGCCTTACACGCTCACTTTCAATGCGATTGAACCAGTGGCAGGCCCGAACTGGACCGCGCTGGAAGCCAATATTACGGCCAGAGTGACAGGGTCAGATAGCTCGGATACACTGAACCCGCAGTCGCGCAATTTCTCCTCCCCGCCCACACAGACCAGTGAAGCGGCGCTGCTGACCCGCTGGAATGGACAGCTTTACGTTGTACTGGGTGAGGAAAATGCGGATGGCCGCTGGCAGTTGCGGCTATGGTGGAAGCCGTTTGTGACCTTTATCTGGTATGGCGGCCTGCTGATTGGTCTGGGCGGGCTGCTCGCGCTGATTGGTCGCACCGTGCGCGATATCAGGCGGCGCGCGCATGACATGCAGGACGAAGAAAATGAGCAGGACCAACAGGCAGGGGAGGCAGCGGCATGACAAACTGGAAGCTATGGCTGCCATTCGGCTTGTTCGCGCTGTTTTTCATTGTCGTGGCGGGGGGACTCATCTCTCCGTCAGATCGCACCATCACGTCGAAAATGATTGGCAAGCCGCTGCCGGCATTTGATCTGCCACAGGCGGTGGCGGACCGTCCGGCACTTTCCACGGCTGATTTTAACACTGGCACGCCCAGGCTGCTCAATATCTTTGCCAGCTGGTGCGTGCCGTGTATTGCTGAAGCGCCGCATTTACAGGCTCTGTCTGATGCAGGCGCGGAAATAAACGGTGTCGCGATCCGGGACAAACCGGAAGATGTGGCAGCTTTTCTGGCGCGTAACGGCAATCCTTATACAAGAATCGGAGCCGATAATCTAAGTTCGGTGCAGCTTGAAATCGGCTCATCCGGGGTGCCGGAGACGTTTGTGGTCGATGGGCAGGGCAGGATTACATACCAGCATATCGGCGATATCCGTGCGAGCGATGTGCCGATGCTGCTGGAAAAGCTGGAGGAGGCACGGTGATGCGGCTTGTTGCCATTATAGTCATGTTTCTCTGTATGACGGGTGTGGCAGCGGCGCAGCAATCCATGCCGCCTGCACCCTATGCCTATCAGCAGCTGGATGATCCTGCGCAGGAAGCCGAAGCCAAGGCACTCATGGAAACGCTGCGCTGCCTGAAATGCCAGAGCCAGTCGATTGCTGACAGCGATGCGCCGATGGCG
Organism: uncultured Sphingomonadaceae bacterium; assembly: GCA_947497085.1. Taxonomy (GTDB): domain Bacteria; phylum Pseudomonadota; class Alphaproteobacteria; order Sphingomonadales; family Sphingomonadaceae; genus Alg239-R122. The sequence goes on along the minus strand of CANMFE010000001.1, from coordinate 552,556 downwards.
GGTGACATGCGTCATCAGGTGCGCACACGCATTGCGGCGGGCGAAGACCCCGAAGCAATCCGTGCATGGCTGGTGGAGCGTTATGGCGACTGGGTGAGCTATGCACCGACAGTAAGCACTATGACCTGGCCGCTTTGGGCAGCGCCGGTCATATTGCTGTTACTGGCATTATTCTTGATGCGGGGCAGGTTGCGCCGCGGGCAGACAGATGATGGGGAGGATGGCTGATGGGCTGGCTCATTATCGCCCTGATAGCGATTGCCACGCTTGCTATCCTGCTATTCTGGGTGCGCATACCGCGCGGATCATGGGAATTTGTAGCCGCAGCAGTGGTGCTGGGCATTGCCGGATATGCCTGGCAGGGCAATCCCGGCTATGCGGGCGCGCCCAAAGCCGCAGCAGAAGACTTTTCCGAGCCGGATAACGAAGCGCAGCGCGTCATGTTGCAGCAGCGCAAGGACATGGATTATGAATTTAGCGGCGCGCGTAGCTGGTTGGTGATGGCCGATGCGCAAAGCCGGCAAGGCAAATTTGCGAGTGCAAGCGTTGTCCTGAAAAACGCGATAGAAAAACAGCCGGAAAACCCCGATTTATGGGTCGCACTTGGCAATGCACTGGTCGGGCATAGCAACGGCTTTATTTCCCCGGCGGCGCAATATGCCTTTCAAAAGGCGGCGAATATTGCGCCCGACAACCCGGCACCACCGTATTTCATGGGTCTCGCGCTCGCCCAATCCGGGCGGCTTGAGGAAGCACGGGCATTGTGGCAATCGCTGCTGGAGCGTGCACCCGAAGATGCGCCGATACGCGCGCAGCTTGAAAGCCTGATCGCGCGCGTGGATGCGAGCCTGGGGGCAAATGCCCAAATCACAGTGCCGCAGCAAGGCATGCCCGGCACGCAAGCCACGGAACCCGCAAACTAGCCGGTTGTTGCGCCGCAATATGACTCGTGATAGGTGCGCGGGTCTTGTCCGTTCTCCCCGAGTCTCCGCTGACTCTGGCCAATATGGGCAAGCGTAAAGCGAAAGGCACTATGCCCTATGGTTACAGACAACGAATTGACGGCAGCAGCCGAAAATGCGGATGGGGAAACCGCAGGCGCAGACGGCCATAAAGATGGTCCGATGCTCAAACTGGCCGTGGGTGCCATTGGCATCGTGTTTGGTGATATTGGCACCAGTCCGCTTTATGCTTTTCGTGAGACATTTACCGGCCATCACAAGCTGGCGCTGGATGAACTGCATATTTTGGGCGTTGTCAGCCTGATCTTCTGGTCAATGACGCTTGTTGTTGCGATCCAATATGTCACCATTTTGATGCGGGCGGACAATAAGGGGCAGGGCGGCAGCCTCGCGTTGGTGGCGCTGTTATCACGAATGACTAGCCGCGCGAAATATGGCGGACTTATCGTGCTGCTAGGGGTTTTCTCGACCGCGCTTTTCTATGGCGACAGTATGATTACACCGGCCATATCTGTATTATCGGCTGTCGAAGGTTTGACAGTGGTTGAGGCGGGTCTGGCCCCGCTTGTGCTGCCGATAGCTGTTGGTTTGCTGATCTTCCTATTTTTCCTGCAATCACGCGGCACAGCCAAAGTGGGCGCGTTATTCGGTCCGGTGATGATTGTCTATTTTACAACCATAGCCTCGCTTGGCCTGATTCAGATTGTGCAGGAACCCTCCATATTGCGTGCGTTAAGCCCCTATTATGCAGTTCTTTTCTTTATTTCTGATGGATGGAAAGCATTCCTGGCCCTAGGCTCTGTCGTGCTTGCTGTAACAGGCTCTGCGGCGTTATTTGCCGATATGGGGCATTTCGGGCGCAAACCGATGCGGCTGAGCTGGTTCGGTTTTGTTATGCCCGCGCTGCTGCTCAACTATTTCGGGCAAGGCGCTATGATTGTCGGTCTCGATAGCGCGGGTGCGCAGGAAGCTATTCAAAACCCGTTTTTTCTGTTGGCACCCGAATTTCTGCGCTTGCCGCTTGTTTTTCTGGCTATGGTGGCGACATTTATCGCCAGTCAGGCAGTGATATCAGGATCTTTTTCAATCACGCATCAGGCCATTCAACTTGGCTTTATCCCGCGCCTTTCGATCAAGCATACCAGTGCATCAGAGGCGGGCCAGATTTACATTCCGGTCGTCAACTGGGCGCTGATGATTGCGGTAATTTTACTGGTATTGACATTCCAGTCTTCGAGCAAGCTGGCATCGGCCTATGGTATTGCGGTGACCGGCGCGATGTTTATTGATACATGCCTGCTCGCCGTGGTGGCGATCGTGCTGTGGAAATGGAAGCTCTGGTACGCAATCCCGTTATTGGCATTGTTCTTTATCGTCGACGGTGCTTATTTTATCGCCAACTTAACCAAGGTGCCTGATGGCGGCTGGTTCCCGCTGATGATTGGCGCAATAGCCTTTACTTTGCTCACCACCTGGGCGCGCGGCCGTAAATTGATGCGTGAACGCATGGATGAGACGGGCCTGCCGATGGAAATATTTGTCAAATCCGCCAATAACAGTGCCTCGCGCGTGCCCGGCACGGCTATTTTTCTGGCGTCCAGCACAGCGGGCGTACCGGCGGCGCTTCTTCACAATATGAAGCACAATAGGATTATACACGAACGTGTCGTTATCCTGACCGTCAAGATTGAAGAAGTGCCCTATGTGACGGATGAAGAGTGCCAGCAGATTGAGGGTCTGGGGCATGGTTTCTACCGGCTGATATTGCGCTACGGCTTTATGCAGGACCCCAATATTCCTGAGAAACTCAAGGCTGTTGAACATTGCGGCGGCGAATTTGATATGATGCAGACCAGTTTCTTCCTGTCGCGCCAGACGCTGCTCGCATCGAAAACGCCGGGCATGCCGCTCTGGCGGGAAAAGATATTCGCCTGGATGCTGCGCAATTCAGCGACCGCAATGGAGTTTTTCCGTCTGCCGACCAACCGTGTGGTGGAATTGGGCAGTCAGGTCGAGATTTAGGGTCTGACCCTAGTGGGCGTAAATTCTCAAATCCTCCCTGTCGCGTAAGCGATGGGGAGGGGGACCGCTTGACGTAGTCAAGTGGTGGAGGGGTGAGTGCGGTGTAAATACAAAGCTTGCCTATTGCCGCTCTCACCCCTCCACCGGGTCCCATGAAAGTAGTACTTTCATGGGTGCCCCTCCACCATTTTGCTGGCGCAAACCGGTCCCCCTCCCCGAAACTTCGTTTCGGGGAGGATCTAGCCTTTTAATTTTAGTATCCCGACCGCGCGGCCAGTGACTCCCGCGCTGCCACATATTCGCGCTCGAGCCGTGCTACGAGGTCCTCAACACTGTCCACGGCATCGACCGCACCAATGCCCTGGCCGCTGCCCCAGATATCTTTCCAGGCTTTTTTCTCGGTATTGCCGCCTGATCCGAAATCCATGGTTTTGTAATCGCCCTGAGGCAGGTTGTCGGGGTCCAGTCCAGCGGATTCGATTGAAGCGCGCAGATAATTGCCGCTCACGCCGGTAAACAGGTCGGAATAGACAATATCCGCTGCCTTGCCATCGACAATGCCCTGTTTATATTCCGCATCGGCATTGGCCTCTTTCGTGGCGATAAAGGCGGAGCCGATATAGCCGAAATCCGCGCCCATGGCTTGCGCCGCGAGTACCGAAGCGCCATGGGCAATCGAACCCGATAGCGCGACCGGGCCATCAAACCATTGCCGGATTTCCTGCATCAGCGCGAATGGTGAGGTGACGCCGGCATGGCCGCCTGCGCCGGCGGCAACGGGGATCAGGCCGTCCGCGCCTTTTTCAATCGCCTTACGCGCAAACCGGTCGTTGATGACGTCATGCATGGTGATGCCGCCCCAGCTGTGTACTGCCTTGTTCAGGTCTTCAATCGCGCCCAGCGACGTTATCACCATCGGCACCTGCCATTTGGCGCAGGTCGCCATGTCCGCTTCGAGCCTGTCGTTCGATTTATGCACGATCTGATTCACCGCATAGGGCGCGGCGGGCTGATCAGGATTTTCGCGGTTATGCTTGGCCAGTTCCTCGGTAATCTGGTGCAGCCATTCGTCTAGCAGGCTTTGCGGCCGCGCGTTGAGCGCAGGGAAAGAGCCGATAATACCGGCCTTGCACTGGGCAATGACCAGTTCGGGGCCGGAAACTATGAAAAGCGGCGACCCGATAACGGGCAGGCGCAAATTATCGCAGAGCGGAGAAGGTAAAGTCATGGCAAGCACCCTAACGTTTACGTCAACTTTGTCCAGCGTGATTTAAGTGAGTGGTTAAAAGCGCGGGTTGCGATAAAGAGGGATACAGTGAAGTCATCCTTTATTCGTCATCCTGAACTTGTTTCAAGATCCATTTCTAAACTGTTCGCTGTTTTTAGGTATGGCAAAGCACATGTGGCTATATTAGCGTGCTAGATCAAAACTGCTCTGCCATTGCACAATGGATCCTGAAACCAGTTCAGGATGACGGCGGGGTGTAATGTGCGGGTATGGACTAATATAGTGTGCGGCCTAGGCGTTGTACGGGATGTCGTGCTACGCCAGTTTTTGCCTCACACCCGGTTTGTCGCACTGAGTATCGCACGGACGCTGGCGCTGGCGACATCGGGGTCAATGGCCGCACCGAACACGCTTTTGCCATCTGCCGTACGGCATTCTACATAGGCGGCGGCTTTCACATCTGAGCCTTGGCCGATGGCATGCTCGCTATAGTTCATGATGTCGAGCGCGGGCGCGCCCGCATCGGCCAGCGCGTTTACAACGCTGGACATCAGGCCATTGCCGCGTCCGCTGACGCTATGGACTTCGCCATCAATACGGATTTTGCCCGCAAAAATGCGTTCGGCTCCGCTTTTGGTTTCAGTATAGTCCAGCAGTTCGACACGGCGGTTCGTACGTTTGAGATACTGCCGCTCAAATTCCTGCCAGATATCCTCGCTGGAGAGCTCCTGACTGGTTTTATCCGCCAGCTCCTGTACCGCCCTGCTGAAATCGGCCTGCAGTTTCTTAGGCAGTTTCAATCCCTTGTCCTGTTCAAGGACCCAGGCGACGCCGCCTTTGCCGCTTTGTGAATTGACACGGATCACGGCTTCATAGGAACAATCGAGATCTGCGGGGTCAATAGGCAGATAGGGCACATTCCACAGTTCATCATTGCGCGTATCCTGTACGGCAAAGCCTTTCTTGATCGCGTCCTGATGGCTGCCGGAGAAAGCGGTAAACACGAGTTCGCCCGCATAGGGATGGCGCGGGTGCACGGGTAGCTGGTTACAATATTCGACCGTTTTGACGATCTCTTCCAGTCCCGAAAAATCAAGGTTTGGCGTCACACCCTGCGTGTACATATTAAGCGCCAGCGTTACGATATCGACATTACCTGTACGTTCGCCATTGCCAAACAGACAACCTTCGACCCGGTCCGCACCGGCCATCACACCCAGTTCCGCCGCGGCAATGCCGCTGCCGCGGTCATTATGCGGATGCAGCGATATCACAACGCTGTCGCGGCGTGAGATATGGCGGCACATCCATTCAACCTGATCGGCGTAGATATTGGGTGTGGCGGCCTCGACAGTGGCAGGCAAGTTGAGGATGAGAGGTTTTGCAGGTGTCGGCTCAATGATCTCCATCACCGCCTCGCACACTTCCAGACTGAAATCGAGCTCGGCGGTGGAGAAAGTCTCGGGCGAATATTCGAAATGCCAGTCGGTATCCGCATATTTCTCCGCCTGTTCGCGCAATATGGTCGCACCGGAGCGGGCAATGTCCTTCACACCCTGTTTATCCAGTTTGAACACCACTTCGCGCCACGCGGGACTAACCGCATTATACAGATGCACAATGGCCTGCTTTGCACCGGCCAGGCTTTCAAAACTGCGTTCGATCAGGTCACGGCGTGACTGGGTGAGAACCTGCACCATCACGTCATCGGGGATCGAACCGGATTTGACCAGACCGCTGATAAAGTTGAACTCGGTGGCCCCGGCGGAAGGAAAGCCGACCTCGATCTCCTTGACACCAATGCGTAGCAGCATCTCAAAAAACCGTTGCTTCTTGGCGGCATCCATCGGGTCAATCAGCGCCTGGTTGCCATCGCGCAGGTCGGTGGACAGCCAGCGCGGGGCACGTGTGATCTGCGCATCGGGCCAGCTGCGATCGGGCAGATCGATCTGGGGAAAAGGTCGGTATTTTCGGGACGGGTCTTGCAGCATCGCCATTTTGCATCTCGCTTTAGTCAGGCTTTGGACATGGTACGGGCGCTTGCCCTTTGTCCGGTAAAATCAATTTGGTGGGAAAGGCCCTTAGGCGGGGTCGGCGCATATATGCACCAGCGGTTACACGCCTAAGGGCGCGTAAGTCGTAGGTGCAGGAGAGATGCTGAAATCCGCATAAATCCTGTGTGCACAAGCCTCTCACAGAAATCAATCAAAAAAATTGTAACCAAAAATGCTGCACATGCGAACCTCCAGCCAATCCAGCGGCGATCATGCCTGTCTGGAAATTTTGGAGACTGAACATGAAAATTATCACTTCTGCCGTAGCCGCGTTTTTTGCGCTTGCAGCGACCAGCGTTGCCTTCGCACCCGCAGTCAGCGCTGCCGTAATTTAATTATTTTGGGCGCTGTAACGAACCGGGATGTAGCAGCGAACTCCTAATGCATACTGGGGTTGGCAAATACCTGATTTCAATCGGGGCCAAATGTAAAGGAATTACCTATGAAAAAGACGTTCTTATTCGCCGCTCTTGCAAGCGTATCTCTCGCTGCATGTGGAGCATCTGAAGCACCTGCACCTGCTGCAGAAACCACCGAAGCCGTGCAGTCCGTTGTCACCGTCAATGACGATGCGAGCGGGCCTGTATTTACCGGCGAAACCGGTAATCTGGCCGTGAGCGGCTATGATGCCGTTTCCTATTTTACCGGCGAAGGCGTGCCGGTGGAAGGCAGCGAAGACCATGTTGTTATCTATAATGACAAGGAATATCGCTTCGCTTCTGCGGAAAATGCCAAGAAATTTGCGGCAGATCCTGCTGCATTCGCTCCGCAATATGGCGGGCATTGTGCATGGGCGCTGGCACGCGGTTATCTGGCACCGGGTGATGCAACCAAATACAAGATTGTCGATGGCAAGCTATATTTGAACTTCAATGATGAAGTGCAGCAGACATGGCTGAAAGACATTCCGGGTTTTCTGATGAAGTCGGAAGAGGCGTGGCCGGGCTTTACCAAAGACCAGCGTTATGATGACGCTGATTAAGCTTTAACCTATCCCCCAGTCCGGCTTGTCCTTCCTCATCAGTGCCGGACAAAGAAAGGCGGTGCCCTCCAGTACCTTGGGCGCCGCCTTTTACTTCTGATAAAGATTAATAGCAGTCTGATTTTTCGATACGGCCTTGGTCGTCAAGCTCCATATTGAGTCTGTCGGGGCGTAAGTCTTGAATCACTGCATCGCCAGGATTAATCCAGCGTATCTCATCATGCCCAACAATCTTGCCAACTTCTGCGCGCACTGCTGCATCGGCAACCTTATTTTTATAGGCTGTCAACTTGTCCGCGCCGCACTGTTCGGGCAAAATGCCAAGGCAATTCGACCCTGCAGGGCGCCTGATATCGCCATTAATGCCCGGACATGGCGCAAGATCAGTGTCTTTACGTTCCTGCGGTGAAGTAACGGGTGCAGGAAGCTGCGTATGAACATCATCAGCGGCAGCGGTTTTTTCGTTTGTTTTGATCCCGTCGGCAGGCACCTGAGATGTACAAGCCGCTGTCAAAGGAAGCAGAATGGCTGCGACGGTGATCTTATACGTGTAGCTAGGCATCAATTCTTATCCTTGTCCACCAGCTTGTTGGCCCTGATCCAGGGCATCATGGCACGCAGCTCTGATCCCGTTTTTTCGATCGGGTGTGCCTGCGCGCGTTTGCGTGCGGCTTTAAGTTCGGGCTGGCCAGCGCGGTTGTCGAGCACGAAATTCTTCACAAAACGGCCCGACTGGATATCATCCAGCACGCGTTTCATTTCCGCCTTTGTTTCTTCGGTTATAATGCGCGGGCCGGTGGTGATATCACCATATTCGGCGGTGTTCGAAATCGAATAACGCATGTTGGCAATGCCGCCTTCATAGAGCAGGTCGACGATCAGCTTGGTTTCGTGCAGGCATTCGAAATAGGCCATTTCGGGTGCATAGCCCGCTTCAGTCAGTGTTTCGAAACCGGCCTGTATCAGGTGGGTGATACCGCCGCATAGCACGGCCTGCTCACCGAACAGGTCGGTTTCGCATTCCTCGCGGAAATTGGTCTCGATAATTCCGCTGCGTCCGCCGCCTACACCGCTGGCATAGGCGAGGGCGAGTTGTTTTGCATAGCCGTTAGTCTTCCGGCTGGCACTGCTGCCTTCCTGCTCCACTGCGATCAGGCAAGGGACACCGCCACCGCGCTGATATTCGCTGCGCACTGTGTGGCCCGGCCCCTTGGGAGCGATCATGATAACGTCGAGGTCATTGCGCGCCTCAATCAATCCGAAATGCACATTCAAGCCGTGTGCGAAGGCGAGGGCAGCGCCTTCTTTCATATTGTCATGATAGTCGGCGGCATAGATCGCGGCTTGATGCTCATCTGGGGCCAGGAACATGACAATATCGGCCCAGGCGGCGGCCTGCGCATTGTTCATGACCTTGAAACCGGCTTCTTCCGCCTTTTTGCGTGTCGCCGAGCCTTCACGAAGGGCAATGGCGATTTCGCTGACACCGCTGTCGCGCAGGTTCTGCGCATGGGCATGGCCCTGGCTGCCATAACCGACAATCGCGACTTTCTTGTCCGTGATGAGGGTGAGATCGCAATCTTTATCGTAATAGACGTTCATTTTATTCGCTTTCCTTGTCTTATGATGTGCCCTGGCGAAGGCCGGGGTCCAGACTTTTTGTTCAACTGGATCCCGGCCTGCGCCGGGATACGATGGTTTTAACTCGCTTCTTTGCCGCGCACGATGGCGACGACGCCGGTGCGGCCGACTTCGACTAGGCCGACTTGCCGCATCAGGTCGATAAACGACTGGATCTTGTCAGGCGCGCCGGTGAGTTCGAAGATAAAGCTTTCGGTGGTCGCATCGACTACGCTTGCACGGTACACTTCGGCGAGGCGGAGCGCTTCGATCCGGTGCTCGCCGACGCCCGCCACTTTCACCAGTGCCAGTTCGCGCTGCACATGTGGACCGATATCGGTAAGGTCGGCAACCTTGTGCACGGGCACCAGCCGGTCAAGCTGGGCGATAATCTGCTCGATCACATGCGGCGGACCGTTGGTGACAATGGTGATCCGGCTGATCGCATGATCCTCTGTCACGTCGGCCACGGTTAGGCTTTCAATATTATAGCCGCGCGCGGTAAACATGCCCGCAATACGCGCGAGAATACCCGCTTCGTTATCGACCGTGACTGTCAGGACATGGCGTTCGGGAGCTGTTTCCTTGATGTGCATCAGTACATCCTTCCTGAGCTTGCTCGGGGAGGGGGACCGCCCGCATAGCGGGTGGTGGAGGGGGCGGCGGTGTTACCGCCGCTAAAGCGGCGGCCCCTCCACCAATTTGCTGCCGCAAATTGGTTCCCCTCCCCACGCTTCGCGTAGGGAGGATTTTCAAAATATCTATATCCCATCACACCAATGCCTTTGCTTCATCGTCCATTTTGCCCGAAACTTCATCTGCCTGTAGCAGCATTTCGGTATGCGCCGCGCCCGACGGGATCATTGGGAAGCAGTTGGCGAGTTTCGCCACGCGGCAATCAACAATTACAGGGCCATCGGTGTTTATCATTGCGTCTATCCCGGCATCAAGTTCATCTGGTTTTTCAATGCGGATGCCGGTCCAGCCATAGGCTTCGCCCAGTTTGACAAAATCAGGGAGGGCGTCGGAATAGCTGCTCGAATAGCGGCTTTCATAGGTCAGTTCCTGCCATTGCCGGACCATACCCATATATTCGTTGTTGAGGATGAAAATCTTGACTGGCAGGCGGTATTGCGTTGCGGTGGCCAGCTCCTGAATATTCATCTGGATCGAAGCTTCACCGGCAATATCGATCACCAGCGCATCGGGAAAGGCGATCTGCGCGCCGATGGCTGCAGGCAGGCCATATCCCATGGTGCCAAGCCCGCCACTGGTCAGCCATTTGTTCGGATCGTCAAAATGAAAATGCTGCGCTGCCCACATCTGGTGCTGGCCGACTTCCGTGGTAATGATGGGATTGCGGCCGCGTGTTGCCTTGAAAAGGTTTTCAATCGCGCGTTGCGGCATGATCAACTCATCATGTTCGGGATAGGCGAGGCATTCGGTCGCGCGCCATCCTTTAATGCGCGCCCACCATTCGGAAAGATTGCGGCGCTCGAGGGCGCGTTCTTCCCAGCGTGCGCACAGTGCGGCAAGGAAGTCGCCAACGTCCGCGACTATAGGAAGGTGAACGGCAACGGTTTTGTTAATCGAACTGCGGTCGATGTCGACGTGAATCTTGGTTGAACCCGGCGAAAATGCATCAAGCCGCCCCGTGACACGGTCATCAAAGCGCGCGCCGAGGCAGATGACCAGATCGGCGCGGTTCATCGCCATATTGGCTTCATAGGTGCCGTGCATGCCGAGCATGCCCATCCATTGCGGCGAAGTCGCGGGAAAAGCGCCCAGGCCCATGAGCGTCGATGTCACCGGTGCGCCAGTCATTTCGGCAATGCGGCGCAATGATGCGGAGGCTTCCGGGCCGCTGTTGATAATACCGCCGCCAGTATAGAATATCGGGGCGTCAGCTTTTGCGATGAGATCAAGCGCGGCATCGACTTCTTCCATGCGCGCGGACGTTTTCGGACGATAGCTTTTATGGCTGCTGACGGGTTCGGCAGAAGGGTTGCCCTTGGCCACCTGTACGTCCTTGGGAATATCGACCACAACCGGGCCAGGGCGGCCGTGCGTGGCGATAAAGAACGCCTCATGCATCACTGCGCCCAGCTTGGCCGGATCCTTGACCAGATAGTTATGCTTGCAGCAATGCCGGGTGATGCCAACTGTATCGGCTTCCTGGAATGCATCGGAGCCGATAAGCGGAGTGGGGACTTGCCCCGTAATAACCACCATCGGGATCGAATCCATAAACGCGTCGGTAATGCCGGTGACAGCGTTGGTCGCGCCAGGACCTGACGTGACAAGCACAACGCCCGGCTTGCCGGTGGCGCGCGCATAGCCTTCGGCGGCATGGGTCGCGGCCTGTTCGTGGCGCACCAGAATATGGCGGATTTTGGGATGCTCGAAAATAGCGTCGTAAATCGGCAGCACCGCGCCGCCAGGATAGCCGAAAATCACTTCGACGCCCTGCTCGACAAGCGTGTCCACCAATATGTCTGCGCCGCTTTTTTCGGCCACTGTCCCGGTCCTTCCAGATAATTCCACCATGCAAGCCGCACCAATATGGCACAGTCAGTTCATCCTCAATGTTGCACTGCAACCATAAAGGCAAGACAAGCCTGTTATGGGCATTAAAATACTATGTCAACGGATTTTATTGAAATAAAGTTATAATATTATCTATATTATTGTTATTTATCTCTCCGTGCCAGCATGGCCATTCGGGCGGAGGCTGATTGCGGAACCATGTATATTGGCGCTTCGCATATTGCCGAGTTGCTGTCTGGGCCGATTCCACGGCTTGCGCACGTGTCATGTCCCCATGCAGATAGGCGGTAATTTCCGGCACCCCGATAGCGCGCATGACCGGGCAGTCATCGGGCAGGTTTCGGTCAATCAGCGCGCGCACTTCCGCCGCAGCGCCATTGTCAAACATCATCTCGAACCGCTGGTTACACCGCGTATATAGCCACTCGCGCGGGGGCAGCAGGACAAGGGGCCTGAGCGTGATATCACCGGCTATCCCGCCTTCCTTGGCCGATTGCCAATAAGAGAGGGTTTTACCGGTAGAGCGGACAACTTCCAGCGCGCGCGATATCCGGCTGGTGTCGTTGGGCGAAAGCCGCGCGGCGCGTTCCGGGTCTTCGGAAAGAAGCGCGGCATAGCTTTGTGAAACCGGCAAGGCGCGCACTTCCGCGCGTATCTTTGCATCAATATCGGGAATGGGCGATATGCCATCCAGCAAGGTACGCATATAAAGACCCGTGCCGCCGACAAGTATCGGAACCGCGCTCTCAGCATGGGCCTGCGCGATTTGCACCTTCGCATCGCTGGCCCAGCGCGCGGCACTGCAAGCCTCGCTACCGTCAATATATCCGTAGAGTCTGTGTTCTATGCCCTGCATTTCATCCGCTGTTGGCCGGGCACTCAGCACATCGAGATCGGCATAGACCTGCGCGCTGTCCATATTGATGATAACGGCCTTTTTATCGGTCTGGGCATAATGTTTTGCAAGGGCGACGCCTAATCCGCTCTTGCCGCTGGCCGTTGGTCCGGCAATAAGCGCAACAGGAGGTTTGTCTTCCTGCATGCCACCCGATTCTGAAGGTTTATCCATGTTCATTGCCACCCTGATAGCAGCAAAACCCCACGAAGATGGAGCGGAAAATGCGGCATGCGAATTGCTGGCCGCTGCAGGTTGCGCGCCGCAGGATACGCGCATTTTCGGTAGCGGGCACGCGATTGACATTCAATTTGAGACAGGGCCGGACACCGCAAGAACTGCATTTGGGCCCTTTCTGGACAGCTGCGATCTGTTCGTGCAGCCAGCGGCGCACCGCGTCAAAAAGCTGCTATGTTCCGATATGGACAGCACAATGATCGCTGCCGAATGTATTGATGAACTCGCCGATTATGCGGGCCTCAGGCCAGAAGTGATGGCGATTACCGAAAGCACAATGCGCGGTGAGCTCGATTTTGCCGAATCACTGGCAAAACGCGTAGCATTGCTCGAAGGCTTGCCGGAAACCACAATTGACGAATGCCTGCATGAACGTATCCGCGCCATGCCGGGTGCAGGTACGTTAATTGCCACCATGCACGCTTTGGGCTGTTTCAACATGCTTGTATCAGGCGGCTTTCACGCTTTTGCTGATCCGGTAGCGGCTGGTCTCGGGTTCAATCAGGTCTTTGCCAACAGGCTTGAGGTACGCGATGGCAGACTGACAGGCACGCTTTTGGGCGATATTGTCGATGCCAGGGCCAAGGCTGATTTTCTTGCGCAAGTCCTTAAAGTGCGTAAAATTGATGCCGCAGACAGCCTGGCCATTGGTGACGGGGCGAATGATATTCCCATGCTACAGGCGGCGGGATACGGCATTGCCTATCGCGCGAAACAGGCTGCGCGCGATGCGGCAGATGCGTATATCGCGCATGGTGACCTGACCACGATACTTCTGGCCCAGGGCATTGATGAAGATCAGTGGGTGGTTATTCCCGAGCGATAGGCCTGAGCGATAGGTCAGTCGGATTTGACGACAAAACAGGGCTGATTTTCCAAATTCCGGCATAGCCGTACGGCATCCGCCCGGTTCGTAAACGGTCCCACCTGTAAACGCTTAAACTCGCCTGCATCCTGCATATATAGTTCCAGCCCCGCGAGTGCCGCATGGCGTGCCTGTAAACCCTGCCATGCCGTTTCCACCTTTTCGCTAGTTCGAAACGCACCAAGCTGAATGCGCCAGTTATCCTGCTGCACTTCTTGAGAAGGATCAATAGCGGGAGCAGCTTCGTCAGTATTTTGTGATGCTGTTCTTTCATTGGCTTTAACGGCATCTTCCTCCACCAGTGCGGCAGATTCTGGCTCTTCTGTCTGTGCGACCTGTTCGGTAGTTTCTTCATCTGTTTCGACCGTATCAGCGTTAGAACCAGTATCAGGGAGGGCAGGCAACGGACTATCAGCATCCGTAAGGCTTATATTTTGTTCTTCTGTGACCGTTTCTGTATCATCGTTTGCGGCAACCTCGGTTTCGCTATTATGCGCTATAATACCTTCTGCCGGTGCATCATTTTGCGGCATGTCGGTTTGTCCGCCGTCAGCCTCTGCCTGGGTAAGCTCTTGCCCAACGGCCTTTCCCAGATCTGCGGCTTCCGTCTGTGCCGGTTCGTCTACGGCAGCGATATCCGCCTGTGACACGCCGGTATCTGCGACCTGCGATGGTGGCAGTTCCGCCTCAACAATACTGCTATCTGTATTTTCTTTAGGCAGAGGTTGCACCACTTCCTGCGGCGATGCCGATACGGTTTGCGTATCTGTAGCAGCTGCAGGCCTTTCCGGCGCGGTGCCGTCTGTGCCCGCCACTTGATTCTGCGATGCAATATTTTCGCGCGCGGTGTCTGGTACGGCGCTATCCTGTGTAGCGACAGGGGTGGTTGTTTCGGGCTGTATGACGGCAACAACCTGCTCGCCGTCTATCGGTTTTGCATCACGCTCGATTTTCCTGGCGAGCCTAAGTCCTTCTTGACGTTCCTCTATCGGGACATGCCGGTCCATCGTGGCCAGATTAAGGTCGGCCTGCGGCAGGCCGGCTTCCGCTGCGAGCAGCATATAGGCATAGGCAAGTACCCAGTCCTGCTCGGCAAGATCTCCGTTAAAATGCGCTATGCCCAATATATATTGCGCGCGGGGTTCACCGCGGGCGGCAGCAGCTTGAATATAAGGCATTGCCTCTGCCTGACGGTTATTGCGGAACAGGATAAGGCCATAGCTTTCAATTGCGCGCACATGTCCCTGTTTCGCGGCCTTGGCAAGCCATTGTTCGGCCATGGCCAGATCGCGGTCAACGCCTTGGCCGATAGTATATGCCTGGCCCAGATTATATTGTGCATCCGCGTCCCCTTTTTCGGCAAGTGCGCGCCATTCGGCAATCGCTTCACCATCACCGGGGGGGAGTGTGATGACGTCATCCTGCACGAATCCATGTGCTGTGGCAGGGAGCGCAAAAGATGTAAAGCATAGGGAAAGGAGCGTGAATCGCGCTGGATAGCGGCCTGGTTTTACGCGGATCATCCTTTCTCTCCTTTCCATATAATAAAAAATCTGCGGGGATTTACCATTTATCATAATTGGCGCCTGCGCATTAATACTCCTATAATGAAAACACATATTTGCAACGTCTCTTTGCCGGAACAGGCACGTCTGCAATGCTCAAATTTTATAGATAACGGGTGGTTAGGAAAAGCCGCTATCCCGCTATTATCGACAGTATGAAGCAAGTTTGTTCCACGCAAAATTTCAGCTGTTAACCAGATATTAGTCCTGTTCTGCGATTTCGTGTCTTCAGGAAATTTTCGCGAACCTAAGGGGATTAATGTGCGCGTTCTCGCAATGGCATCACAAAAAGGCGGTTCCGGCAAGACGACTTTGTCTGGCCATATCGCCGTTCAGGCCCAGCTGGCAGGCGCCGGTCCGGTTGTTCTTATCGATATTGATCCACAAGGGTCGCTCGCTGACTGGTGGAATGAGCGTGAGGCGGAATTGCCCGCATTCGCACAAACAACCGTTGCCCGGCTCGCATCCGACCTTGCGATTTTGCGGCAACAGGGTTTCAAGCTGGCGGTCATTGATACGCCGCCTGCCATCACCATGGCCATCCAGAGCGTGATTTCGGTTGCTGAACTGATCGTCGTACCCACACGGCCAAGCCCGCACGATCTGCGTGCAGTGGGCGCCACGGTTGACCTGTGTGAACGTGCAGGCAAGCCTTTGATTTTTGTTGTCAATGGTGCAACGCCAAAAGCCAAAATTACGTCTGAAGCGGCGGTGGCACTGTCGCAGCATGGCACAGTGGCACCGACGACATTGCATCATCGTACCGATTTTGCCGCGTCGATGATTGATGGTCGCACTGTCATGGAAATTGATCCTGAAGGCCGCTCTGCACAGGAAGTGACAGCACTTTGGGAATATATGTCCGATCGGCTGGAAAAGAATTTCCGCCGTACCGTTTTTTCTGCTCCCGCCGCGGCCCAGCCGATCGGCGGTGCACCGCGTCCCATGGGCGGCTTCGGCCGCCGGGTCGCCGGGTCTTGAATGAGGAGGAGGAGAAAAAGTGATGGATATATCTGAATCCAAGCCAACGGCTTCATTGTCATCCAGCCTGCTTGCACGCAAGGGTGACGCCAAGCCAGCAATGCGGCGCCAAGGGCTGACCGGTCTTACTACAGCGCCCAAAAAAGATAGTGGTGAAAGCCTTGAAGACCTTGGCTGGAACGATATGGGTTATGATGTCGATCCGCAGCCCGAGGATGATGTGGCTGTCCCGGCATCCATGGCAAATGGCAAGGCGGTCAACCCGCTTGCGGCTGCTGTACCGGAAGTGGTCAAGCAGCGCGATGACCTGGAAGAGCGGTTGAAGGCGGATGACAGTCTGGGATTGCAGGATGCAAATGAAACGGAAGAACCGGACGCCCAAGAGGTAGAGGCGAGCGTAGAGCTTTCCAGCGAAGTCAAATCTTCGGAACCGGGCCCTGAAAACACTGAAAATGCGGTATCGGGCGCACCTGTCGACATGGCGAACAGTCCGCTGTCAGTAAAGAAACCGGCCCTGAGCGCGGATAAAGCGGAAGCGGAGAAAGCTTCCGGCCTAGCCATAATGCCTTCGCCACAACAGGCTGAAGTCAAGGCAGTGCGCACACCGACACCAGCGGCAAACCCGAGCAGGCCCAAAAAGCCCGCGACAAAATCTGGCAAGCGCGCCGCATTTACGCTGCGTGTTGATCCAGAGCGGCATTTGCGGCTTCGTCTGGCCTGCGCGCTCAACAACATTTCCGCACAGCAGCTCGTGACGCAGGCGTTGGATGAGTTTCTGGAAAAAATGCCGGAAATTGGTGCGCTTGCTGACAAGGCGGCAAGTGGTGGCAGGAATTAACCTGTTACAGGCATGGCTGCGCAAACCATGAAGAACGCAACAAGGCGAACAAGGACAAACGCTATGATACACAAAACTGCACTATTGAAAGTGACGGCATCGGCTTTGATAATCGGAGCTACACTGGTGGGTTGTTCGTCCACGGGCAGCGATCGTCCTTCGGCTTATTCCTCCAAAACGGAAAAAGCGCTGACAAAAGGTAAGCTGGGCAAAGCGTTGAGCAATGCGGAAAATGCCGTTTCTGCCGAGCCGCGCAATGCCGCATACCGCACATCGCTTGCCAAGGCGTATCTTGCCAATGGCCGTTTCATGTCTGCTGCGCACACATTTCAGGATGCAATCGATCTGGGCGATGTAAATGCGCGCAATGTTATCAGCCTGGCACTTTCACAAATCGGCATGGGCCGGCAGCGTGACGCCATGGATACTTTGAACGAGCACCGTGCGCTGATACCCAATGGCGATTATGGTTTGGCAATAGCATTGGCCGGACAAACAGAGCGCGGTGTAGATGTGCTGGTGCGTGAAGTGCGCAGTGGTGCGAATACGCCCAAAGTGCGCCAGAATCTGGCCATGGCATTTGCCCTGAATGGCAATTGGCGGCAAGCCCGTGCCATGGCATTGCAAGACGTTCCGCCAGCCGAAGCTGGTCAGCGGTTATTGCAATGGGCGCAAATGTCGCGCCCTGAACATTATCAGGTCCGCGTGGCCTCGATATTGGGTGTTACGCCGCGTGCGGATGCAGGGCAGCCACAGCGGCTTGCATTGATAAATACGCCTGACATGCCGGAACTGGTTGAAAATATTGCCGATGACAACGTACAGCCAGAAACGGCATTTGCGGATATGCCTGTAACTGAAGAATTCGCCATGGCGAGCGCCGCAGAAGCTAATAATATGGTCGTTCCGATCATAGCTACAGTAAGGGAGCCTGTGAAAGTTGCACCCACAGCGCAGCCACTGGCAAAGAGCGCAAAAGCTCAGGAAGCACCAGTGAAAACGATCGATGTTAAAGCGGAATCGACAGTAAAACCGAAAAAACAGCGCGTTGCACTTGCCAAGCCTGTAGCAAGAACACCCATATTTACGCCGCGCAATTCGGTAGCGAATGCGGATCGCGGAAATTATGTTGTGCAACTGGGCGCATTTTCCTCTCCGTCAAATGCAAAGCGCGGTTGGGGTATTTTGAGCAAGCGCTATGGCAATCTGCGCGGTTTCAGTCATGCCAGCGCTACAGTCAATTCAAAAGGTCGCCAGCTTCACCGTCTGGCCGCAACCGGCTTTGGCAATGTGCGGGCGGCACGCGCCATGTGCAACAGCATCAAGGCGCAGGGCGGCAATTGCTTTGTGCGCCATTCGGGTAGTTTCAAACCCATGCGGATTAATGGTGCCCGTTTGGCAATGCGCCACTAAACCCGGAAATTTCGGAATAGAAAAAGGCCGGTTCAGCACAATGCTGAGCCGGTCTTTTTTCAGTATATCTGCTGCCCGCCTTTATAGACAGTGGCGACTTTGCCCTGCACGGGCATGCCATCAAATGGGGTATTTCCGCCATGGGCGAGCATTTTGTCCGAATGAATCTGCCACGGGGCATCTGCGTTGAACAGGATTATGTCCGCGGCCATGTCCTTTGCCAGGCTGCCTGCCGCGACACCAAGTATCTTTGCCGGATTGACAGAAAGCAGCTCAAAAAGCCTGCCCATCGAAATATGATTGTCCCTGACCAGGCCTAAAGACAAGGCAAGCAGGCTTTCTGCCCCTGCCATGCCTGGCGCGGCGTCGGCAAAGGGAAGCCGTTTATCTTCCGCGCCGCGTGGATCATGGCCCGAGCTGATGACATCGATTGTGCCATCGGCAATGGCGGCAATACAGGCCCGCCGGTCTGTTTCTGACCGGAGCGGCGGGGACAGGCGCGCAAAGGTACGGAAATTGCCCATGGCAATATCAGACAGGAAAAGGTGCGCGGGTGTGATGCCGCATGTAATGGCCAGATCATCCGATTTGGCACGGCGAACATGTTCAAGCGCCGCCCTGGTCGTAACCTGCCGGAAATGTATTTTCGCGCCGGTCATCCGGGCTAGCTCTATGTCGCGCGCGACCGCAATGGCTTCCGCCTCCGCAGGGGCACTGGCAAGGCCCAGCCTTGTGGCCATTTCGCCATCGGTGGCGACCGCATTGCCGGTAAGCCCGCTATCTTCACTGTGAATAACCAGCGCTAGGTCGAGCGCAGCGCAATATTGCATCAGCCGCCGCATCATGCCGCTATCGGCTATCCATGTGCGGCCCGTGCTGATCGCTTTTGCCCCGGCATCCTGCATAAGGGCGATTTCGGCCATTTCGCTGCCACCCAGATTGACTGTCGCCGCGCCCAGTGGGTGTACCCATAGATCCGGCTTGCCTGAATAGGCGGCGAAACGCACCCTTGCCGGGTAATCGAGCGGGGGCGACTGGTCCGGCATCAATGCTGCACGCGTGATACCGCCAAAGTGAAAAGCCGCCTTGTCGATCGCAAATACGCCCAGATCGACAATGCCGGGCGCTATAATTGCGCCTTTGGCATCAACCGTGTCCTTATTGTCCGTAATTTCGCCTACAGCGGTGACTGTATCGCCATCGGCCTGTATGCCGCCTGGAACAGGCATATCCTGTCCGGGCAGGATCAACTGGCCATTTATAATTGTCAGTTTCATGTCCAGCCCTCCACACCGCGCGATCTTCGCGTCAATATGTCCAGGCAGGCCATCCGCATGGCGACGCCCATTTCCACCTGCTCGGTAATAGTCGAGCGCTGCGGATCGTCGGCGATCGAACTGACGATTTCCACCCCGCGGTTCATGGGGCCAGGGTGCATCACCAATATGTCTCCACCCGCTTTTTCAAGCCTTTCTTCGGTGAGGCCGTAGAGATGATGATATTCGTTGGGTGAAGGAATAAATTGCCCCTGCATGCGCTCATTTTGAAGGCGCAGCATCATCGCCACGTCACAGCCTTTGAGTGCGGCATCAAAGTCAGTATACACATCGACATCCAGCTCTTTTATTGCCGCCGGAAGCAGCGAGGGTGGCCCGGCCACGCGCACGACCGCGCCCAATGTACGCAGGCAGATGATATTGGACCGGGCCACGCGGCTGTGCAGGATATCGCCGCATATGGTTATGGTTTGCCCGGAAATATTGCCCCTGCGGCGGCGGATGGTGAGGGCGTCCAGCAGCGCTTGTGTCGGATGCTCATGGCTGCCATCGCCGGCATTGAGCACGGGGCAGTCAACCTTGTCGGCAATTAACTGCACGGCACCCGAGCTGCCGTGGCGGATGACGATCGCATCGGCGCGCATGGCGTTCAGTGTCACCGCCGTATCAATCAGTGTTTCGCCTTTTTTGATGCTCGATTGCGCGGCATGCATGTTCACCACGTCAGCGCCCAGCCGCTTGCCGGCAATTTCAAACGATAGCAGAGTCCGGGTCGAGTTTTCAAAGAAAGCGTTGATGACGGTAAGGCCCGCCAGCCGGTCATCATGCTTGCTCGATTGCCTGTTCAAATCGACCCATTGCTCTGCCTCGTCCAGAAGATATTCTATCTCCCACGGCTGCAGGCCCGCTATCCCCAGCAGGTTATGGTGCGGAAACGCGTCTGATCCATCGGGATAGGCGCGCGGCGAGCTGTCGTTTGGCGATGTCATTAAAGCTGAGCGTGTAGGGTCAGAAGGGGGGAGGGGTCAAGATTTAATCGTGCATAGATACAGAGCTACACATTTACCAGTGCGTCAATCGCCCCTTGCAAAATATAGGCCGCAGCGCTGCTGTCGATGCGCTGCGCCCTTTTGCCCCGGCTCACATCCTGTTCGACCAGCGCGCGTTCCACGGCCTGTGTCGACCAGCGTTCGTCCCATAGCAAGATGGGCAGGCCCACACTCTGCATATTCTGCGTGAACGAGCGTACCGACTGGGTTTGCGGGCTATTCGTACCGTCAAGGTTAAGCGGCAGCCCGATGACAAGACCGGCTACGGCCTGTTCTTCGATAAGTTCTACAATAGCCGCACGATCCTGCCCGAACTTGCG
This sequence comes from uncultured Sphingomonadaceae bacterium, assembly GCA_947497085.1. Lineage (GTDB taxonomy): Bacteria > Pseudomonadota > Alphaproteobacteria > Sphingomonadales > Sphingomonadaceae > Alg239-R122. Next base: position 531,701 of record CANMFE010000001.1, on the reverse strand, counting down.
CCGTTTGATGGTTTTGGCGGCAGTGGCAAAGGACCAGCCCGCATCGCAAAAAGCCGTGCCGATGGTTTTGGAGCCCACATCAAGCCCCATCAGCCGGCCGGCATCTGGCAACGCAGCGCAATATTCGCCTGTATTTTCAGTGATCAGCGCGCCAGAAATGCGTCCACCCTCCGGTCGGCATCCGCGCGGGCATTGGCCCAGAAAAGCGGATAATCATAGACATGATAATTCTCACCCGGCAGCACATAGGCACCAAGCTCAGGCGGGTCCCCGATTAGCAGGAAACCGCGATCATTGCAGCGTGCGGGTACGGCGGCGGGCACTATCCTGCCATCTGTCAGCTTCTCGTTCGGTACAAGTGTCCCCAGATTGGCGCTGGCAGGGGCATCACCGCCTGTTTTGCCGGTAAGGGGATTGGTGCACAGCATGGTGGAGCCTTCACGCGAATTGCCATCAAAACCGGTGGTGGAGTCATAGGCCTTGATAACCATTGAGGGATCTGCTGGCTCGCCATAGCTTTGCCAGCTTATGATGCATCCTGTCTGCTCCGGATCATCACAAGCAGGCAGGCCGAGCGCATCCAGGTCGTTTTCAACCGACACGGGCCATCCGATAACATAAGCCGCGACAATGCGGTCCGCGAGTGGCCGGTCTTTTACAAATTCACGCAGCAGTGAAGTGAGGTGGAGCGCGCCCTGGCTATGCCCCGCCAATATGATGGGTCTGTCCGCAGGGATTTCAGCAAGAAACTCCTCAAAGGCAGTTTTTACATCCAGATAGGCGGCATCAATCGCCTGCTGCCCTTCGGGCTTGCCGGTCAGAAAAGCCCCCAGCACGGCTTGCCGGTATCGCGGTGCCCAGATTTCGCCGGCACCGTTGAAAACGCTGGCTTGGCTGCGCAGGAAAATCCTGGCGCGTTCCTGTGATTCTGCATCGTCAAGCGGGGCGTTCCAAAGCTGCGTCGTCGCGAAGGACACGAAAGATGTGGGGTGCATATAAAAGACGGCGGCCTTAGGCTCTGCTGTGTGTTCAAAACCTTCAGGTGTCCATAATGAAGGATCGCCTGCACCTTTGCCAGGCCGTGAAAACCACATATCACGCGCCGCATAAGCACTTTGTTCGACTTTTTCCTGTTCAACAAAATCAGCCCTTGGCACGAATGCGGCCTGTGTGACCTCTTTCTGAAAAAAGGCAAGAGCGGCCAGTGCGAGTATCAGCGCAAAGACACAAAACACTATAAAATAAAGAAACTTTCGAACCAAATATACCTCCGGCTTTTGGGCTTTGCAAAAGGATAGCGATATAGAGTGCAGCATAAATATATGCTGAACCCAGCCGCCTATACAGGCTGGAGCGGCGGGTGCAATGGTTTGGCGGCGGCATGCGCCGCAAAAATTTGATTTGTCCCACCTTCGCACTTGCCAGCTTTCGGGCGCGATGCTAGCGGCTAGGCCATGTCAGTAGATAGCAAAACCGTCAAGAAAATCGCCTCGCTCGCGCGCATCCATATGGATGATGCCGAGGTGGAGGCTCTGGTGCCTGAGCTCAACAACATATTGGGCTGGGTGGAACAACTGGGTGAAGTCGATGTCAGCGGTGTCGAACCGATGACAGCCGTTATTCCCAACACATTGCGTATGCGCGACGATATTGTCGATGCCGACCCGCTTACCGCTGGCGGTGTGCGCGACAAGGTGCTGGCCAATGCGCCTGTGGCCGAACATGGTTTTTTCGGCGTTCCGAAGGTGATTGAATAGTGACCGATATTACTGATCTGGGGATCAAGGCGATCCGTGATGGCGTACGCGAAGGGACATTTTCTGCGCGTGAAGTGGCTGAGGCTTTCAATGCCAATGTTGCGGGGGGCAAGGAACTGAACGCATTCCTGGTGGAAACGCCGGAACATGCGCTGGCCGCAGCTGATGCAGCGGACAAGGCGCGTGCGGCGGGTGAGGAACTGGCACCGATGGCAGGCGTGCCGATTGGCATGAAAGACCTTTTCTGCACCGAAGGCGTGGCGACAACGGCGTGCAGCCATATCCTTGAAGGCTTTGTACCGACTTATGAGTCGACTGTGTCCGCGAACCTGTGGAAAGCGGGCGCAGGCATGCTCGGCAAACTTAATATGGACCAGTTTGCCATGGGCTCGTCCAACGAGACCAGCGCCTTTGGCAATGTGATTTCCCCGTGGCGGCGCAATGATGGCGGCAATACCGACCTGGCCCCCGGCGGTTCTTCGGGCGGCAGTGCATCGGCGGTATCAGGACGCTTATGTCCTGCTGCGACCGGCACCGATACAGGCGGTTCGATCCGGCAGCCCGCCGCATTTGTCGGTATTTCCGGTATCAAACCGACCTATGGCCGCTGTTCACGCTGGGGCGTGGTGGCATTTGCGAGCTCGCTCGATCAGGCGGGGCCGATGGCGCATGATGTTACCGATTGCGCAATCATGTTACAGGCGATGGCCGGATTTGATCCGAAAGACGCAACGTCGCTTGATTTGCCTGTACCTGATTGGGAAAGTGCGCTTTCCAGTGACCTAAAAGGCAAGCGTGTCGGTATTCCCAAAGAATACCGGATTGATGGTACGCCCGCCGAGATTAACGAGCTGTGGGACAAGGGCGCTGAGTGGCTGCGTGACGCGGGTGCGGAGATTGTCGAGATTTCGCTGCCACACACCAAATATGCGCTGCCCGCCTATTATATCATCGCGCCAGCGGAAGCTTCCTCAAACCTCGCGCGCTATGACGGTGTACGCTATGGCAAACGCGAACTTCCCGACGGTGCAGGGCTTCAGGATATGTATGCCGCCACCCGCGCCGAAGGCTTTGGCCCAGAGGTGAAGCGGCGTATCATGATCGGTACCTATGTTCTGTCCGCCGGTTTCTACGACGCCTATTACACGCAGGCGCAAAAGGTCCGCACCCTGATTGCACGTGATTTTGAGCAGGCTTGGGAACAGTGCGACATGATCCTCGCGCCGACCGCGCCAAGCGCGGCATTTGGCCTGGGTGAAAAGGCGGATGATCCGCTTGCCATGTACTTGAATGACGTATTCGCCGTGCCCGCATCGCTGGCGGGCCTTCCGGCCATGTCGGTGCCTGGCGGCCTGGACGGACAGGGGCTTCCGCTGGGCCTGCAGATTGTCGGCAAGGCGTTGGATGAGCAAAGCGTGCTCAATGCAGGCCTCGCGATAGAACAGCGCGCAGGATTTACGGCACGTCCGGACAAGTGGTGGTAATATGACTGAATCAACATATCGCATACAGGGCGCAACCGGGGATTGGGAGGTCGTGATCGGCCTGGAAGTCCATGCGCAGATTACGTCGAACGCAAAGCTGTTTTCGGGCGCTTCCACCGAATTTGGCGCGGAGCCCAATACGCAGGTGTCACTGGTTGATGCCGCGATGCCGGGCATGCTGCCCGTGCCGAACCAGGAATGCGTGCGTCAGGCGGTACGGACGGGCTTGGCGCTGAATGCCGAGATCCACAAATATTCGCGCTTTGACCGCAAGAATTATTTTTATGCCGACCTGCCGCAGGGCTATCAGATTTCACAGCTATACCACCCGATTGTGGGCGAGGGCGTGATAGAGGTCGCGCTGGATGAGAAAGATCCTGATAGTGAAGTCAGGCAGATTGGCGTCGAGCGTATCCATATCGAGCAGGACGCGGGCAAGCTGATGCACGACCAGCATCCGACCATGTCCTATGTCGACCTCAACCGCTCCGGCGTGGCGCTGATGGAAATTGTGTCGCGGCCCGATATGCGTAGTCCGGTCGAGGCAGGTGCCTATGTCAAAAAACTGCGCTCGATCCTGCGCTATGTCGGATCGTGCGATGGCAATATGGAGCAGGGCTCGATGCGCGCCGACGTTAATGTCAGCGTCCGCAAACCGGGCGAGGAATTTGGCACACGCACCGAAACAAAGAATGTAAATTCTGTGAGGTTCGTGCAACAGGTTATTGAAATTGAAGCTAATCGTCAGGTGGATGTGCTCGAAGCGGGCGGCGAGATTGTACAGGAAACACGGCTCTACGACCCTGACCGCAATGAAACACGGTCGATGCGGTCCAAGGAAGACGCGCATGATTATCGCTATTTCCCCGATCCCGACCTGTTGCCGCTCGAACTGACCGATGATTTTATTGCGGACTGCAAGGCATCACTGCCCGAATTGCCCGATGCCAAGCGCAAGCGCTACGAAAGCGAGCTGGGCCTCACGGCGTATAACGCTGCGGTCCTGACGGCGGAAGCGGAAACAGCGCGGGCATTTGAAGTGCTGCTGAAAGAGACAGCGGCAAAACAGGGCAAAGCCGACACTGAGGTCGCAACGCAAGTGGCCAACTGGTCGCTTTCCATCGCGCCGGGCGTACAAAAAGCGCTGGAAGTCACGGCGGATCATGAAAATAATACGCCAGCCGCCAATGCGGCCATATTGGCAATGGTATCGGGCGGTTCCGTATCGGGCGGACAGGCGAAAGAGATTTACGAAATCGTCCTGAAAACTGGCCGTGATGCGGAAGAAATTGCCGATACGGAAGGCCTCAAGCAGACCAGTGATACTGGTGCGATTGAGGCGGAAATCGAGAAAATTCTCGAAACCAATGCCGACAAGGTCGAGCAGTACAAGGCGGGCAAGGACAAGCTGTTCGGTTTCTTTGTAGGCCAGACCATGAAAGCCATGAAAGGCAAGGCCAACCCGCAGATTGTGAATGAATTGCTCAGGAAAAAGCTTGATTGAATGCAGTTAGATGGTTTTCAGTAAATACGGGTTATTGATATTTGATCTAATTATTTTTATTCCTAGTCAAAATTATGGGTAAGGGGAGCATCCATGAAATTGCATGTAGCAGCATTTCTTGCCATATTTGCAATACCGCAAATGGCGAACGCTCAGGCCATCAAGCCTGAGCCGGAAATGGAAAAATTTGATGCGGAGACTATCGCCGCGATCGAAATGCCTGACCTTCAATTTGAAGCGACGGATAATGACATTAAGAACTATAAGAAATATTTCTATTTCCATCACCCGGATACCAGTTTTGATGAAGCTTTTGCCGATATTATGGAATGCGATGCACTTGCCAGTGGCTTGAGCGTCGGATCCTATAATGCATCTGTGCCATATCCATATGCGGGCACGGTAGCGGGTGCTGCGGGCGGTGTAATCGGCAGTCTGATGGTAAATGCAATATTCGGTTCAGGTGAACGTCGCAAGCTGCGCCGCATGAATATACGCAAGTGTATGGGCTATAAAGGGTATGATCGTTATGGCCTCGAAAAAGAACGTTGGCAGGCTTTCCATTTCGAAGAAGGACTAGGTTCTGTCGAGTCTGAAAAACGCCGCACTTATCTTTTGAAACAGGCGAAAGTCGCCTCCGGGTCAAAGCCAGAGCAGGAGGTGTTGTTGCCATGAAGATACTTGCAAGAAAAACTGCTATTCTGGCGGGTATACTCGCCTGCACATTTCCAGCAATGGCGGTTGCGCAGCCTGTTGAAGAGAAAAACCTGAAAAGTGGCAAAGACCAGATTACTTCCGATAACGGATATATCTTCATGTATGGAGATGCCCGTTTCGCAGGCGTCTTCCTGAAACTTCCCGACGCTGACGATATCGCGGAATATGAGGCTGACTGGGAAGAGAAATTTGCCAAAGCGCGCAAGAAATATGAGCGCCAGGCCGCAAGCTACGAAAGCAGAGCGGAGCATGCTCGTCGGAATCAGCTGAAGGTGCCTGAAAGGCCGGTGGAGCCAACACCTGAAAATTTTTTCATTGATCCTATTGAATTTCGCAACATGGTCAGTTTTGGCCCGCAATTCGTATATGCAAAGGCCAAGGCCAAGGGCAAAAAGATATTCAGCTATCTGCAACAGGTGGAACCAGGGACCTATGTCTATTATGGCCCCATAAATCTGGCTGGCGGTAATGGCGTAGTGGGCCATTGTCTATGCATGGGCAGCATCCAGTTTGATGTGAAACCGGGTGTTATAACCAATCTGGGTGAGGCGCTGGAGCTTGGCGGGACCATGATGGATTCGATGAATGTTGATCATGATGGTGCGGCTATTGCGCTTAACCTCAAACCTTATCCGATGAAATATGTGGATTATGACCTGCCGGAATATCTTCAGCAGTTTGAAAGCGAAATTGCGGATCTGCGCGCTTCCAAGAAATATCCCAACAGATTTGGCATTCCGATGGAAAGAATGCGCCCGTTGGAGGGCATTCTCGCCTATGACCGTGACCGTCCGATTGATGTCAAGTCAGAACTCGCCAAAACTAGGGCTGCTGTAGCCGCCGAAGCTGCGGAATCGGCTGCTGATGTTTCAGGTGCAACCGCTGGGGGGGAAGAATTGCCAACCAATGCGGAAACTGCCCCTGAGCCTGCTGCAGCGGAGGCGGCTGAGTCGGAATAAACTCTGGCAAGATGTGCCAGCCGATTATCCAGCTGGCCACATATCGCCATATATCCCTATACGCCTTAATCTGTGCGTATAGCATATATCTTCACTTGCCCTTTGCGCCTGCTTTGTATAGACGCACGCGCTTGACCGGGTAAACTGATGCCCATGCGGGCGTGGCGGAATTGGTAGACGCGCCAGATTTAGGTTCTGGTATCGCAAGGTGTGGGGGTTCGAGTCCCTTCGCCCGCACCATCAGGCAGACCGGTAGACATGAATTTAGTGCTCCATATGCGGGGCATGAAAAGCCTAATGACTGAAACGCTTTATAACTAGAGAGCAGACAAGCAGATGCAAACTTCCGAAACGCTGAACGAAGGCCTGAAACGCGCCTATAAACTGACCATAACGGCTGACGATATCAGCAAGCGCGTAGACGCTGAAGTCAAGAAACTCGCGCCACAGGTCAATATGCCAGGTTTCCGTCCTGGCAAAGTGCCGGCCAACCTGATCCGCAAGATGCATGGTGATGCTCTGATGCAGGATGCTCTCAATGCAGCGATTCGCGAAGGTGTTGATCAAGCCATTGCGGAAAACAAATTGCGCCCCGCGATGCAGCCCAAAGTAGAACTGGGCGAAGGCTATGAGAATGGCAAGGACGCTGAAATCACACTTGAGCTTGAAGTGCTTCCTGAAATCAAAACGCCATCTGTCGACGGTTTGAAGCTCGAACGCCTGACTGCCGAAGTGCAGGATAAGGAAGTTGATGAAGCTGTTGAGCGCCTGGCGACAAGTCAGAAGAGCTTTGAAACCGCGGCCAAATCGTACAAAGCCAAAATGGGCGATCAGGTCGTGATCGATTTTGAAGGCAAGGTTGATGGCGTGCCATTTGATGGTGGCAAGGGTGAAAGCATGGCCGTTGAACTTGGTTCAGGCCGCCTGATTCCGGGCTTTGAAGATCAGCTCGTGGGTGTGAAAGCCAATGATGAGAAAGTGTTGAACGTAACTTTCCCGGATGATTACAATGTTGACGACCTGAAGGGTAAAGATGCGACTTTTGATATTGTCGTTGGTGAAGTTCAGAAACCGAAAGAAAACAAGCCGGATGACGATTTTGCCAAATCTCTCGGCCTGGAAGGCATGGACCAGCTGCGCGAGCTGCTGAAAGGCCAGATTGAGCAGGAGCTCAACGGCTTGACCCGTACGCAGATGAAGCGCGGCCTGCTCGATCAACTGGCCGCCGATCATGATTTCGATGTGCCGCCCTCGATGGTGGACGCCGAATTTGACCAGATCTGGCAGCAGTTGGAGCAGGAACTGGCAAATGAGGAAGATCCTGAGGCGGCGCGCAAGGAAATGGAAGCCGAAAAGGACGAGTACCGTGACATCGCTGTGCGCCGTGTCCGCTTGGGCTTGCTGCTGTCCGAAATCGGCCAGGCCAATGGCGTTGAAGTTACGAGCCAAGAAATGAACATGCTGATCCAGCAGGCGGCGCAGCAATACCGCGCGGAGGATCGCGAACGTTTCATCCAGTATGTACAGCAGGAACCCATGGCTGCCGCACAGCTGCGTGCGCCGATGTATGAAGACAAGGTTGTCGACTTCCTGTTTGATAAAGCAGAGGTTACCGATCGTAAGGTAACGCGTGAGGAATTGCAGGCGGCTATCGAAGCGGAAGAGACACCAGCACCGAAAGCGGCCAAGAAAAAGGCGCCTGCCAAGAAAGCTGCGGCCAAGAAACCGGCTGCCAAAAAGGCTCCCGCGAAAAAGGCAACTGTGAAGAAAGCACCAGCCAAGAAAGCCGCGGCAAAAAAGCCTGCCGCTAAAAAGGCGTCTGCCAAGAAAGCTCCGGCGAAAAAAGCACCTGCCAAAAAGGCACCTGCAAAGAAGTAATCATCTTGCCGAGACAGGTTGAAATGTAAAAAAAGGCACTGGAGACATGCGCTCCGGTGCCTTTTTGGTTAACGCCCTTGAACATTTATGGCTTTGCCCCGATTTAGGGATGACGCTATCTGAAACAGGAAAGAAAACAATCCCATGTCCAATTCGAATTTCGATCCGATCCATGACGCTCTTGTCCCGATTGTTATTGAGCAATCGAACCGCGGTGAGCGCAGCTTTGACATATTTTCCCGCCTCCTGCGTGAGCGGATTATTTTTGTAACCGGACAGGTGGAAGACAATATGGCCGCGCTGATCACGGCGCAGCTGCTTTTCCTGGAGGCGGATAACCCCAAAAAAGACATTTATATGTATATCAATTCGCCAGGCGGCGTTGTGACGGCTGGTATGGCGATCCATGATACGATGCAATATATCCGCCCGCGTGTTGGCACAGTGTGCGTAGGTCAGGCGGCGTCGATGGGAAGCTTCCTGCTGGCGGCAGGCGAGCCTGGCATGCGTATTGCGCTGACCAACGCGCGTGTCATGATTCACCAGCCATCGGGCGGTGCGCGCGGTATGGCATCCGATATTGAAATTCAGGCGAAAGAAATCCTGCGTATCCGTACGCGTATGAACGAGCTTTATGCGCAATATACCGGTCAGCCGCTTGAGAAAATCGAGAAGGCCATGGATCGTGATACGTTTCTGGAAGCGGACGAAGCCAAGGCATTTGGCCTGATTGATGAAGTTTTTGACAAGCGCCCAAAACCGGCTGACGACGAAAGCAAATAGAAACTATTTCCCCGTAAATAACAGGTTCAGCCAGTATGGATATTACCCGCATGCTGGCTGCTTCTTGTGTATGGCACGTGATTTGTGTGGTTGCAGCAAAGGGTTAACGGTTATTGAAAAATGACCATATAGCTCTACGATTATGGACTGGTGAAAGCCCAAAAGTGATTCCCGCAAGCTTTTCTGCGGGATTGAGGCGTAAGGAACGTTATGACGAAGTTAAGTGGTTCGGACTCAAAAAGCACGTTATACTGCTCATTCTGCGGTAAATCACAGCATGAGGTACGTAAACTTATAGCCGGACCTACAGTGTTCATCTGCGATGAATGTGTCGAATTGTGCAATGATATCATCCGCGAGGAAACCAAAGCGGGTATTGGCGGTAAGAAAGAGGGTGAAGTCCCCACGCCGCAGGAGATTTTTGATACGCTGAATGCCTATGTGATCGGTCAGGACCGGGCCAAACGTGTATTGTCGGTCGCCGTGCATAACCATTACAAGCGCCTTAACAATGCCAGCAAAAGCGATGATGTGGAACTTGCCAAGTCGAACATTCTGCTGGTTGGGCCTACCGGCTGCGGCAAGACTCTGCTCGCGCAGACTCTGGCCCGCACCTTTGATGTGCCGTTCACCATGGCTGATGCCACGACACTGACCGAAGCGGGCTATGTGGGTGAGGATGTAGAGAATATCATCCTGAAACTGCTACAGGCGTCCGATTACAATGTGGAAAAGGCGCAGCGCGGCATCGTCTATATTGATGAAATCGACAAGATCAGCCGCAAGGCAGAAAATCCGTCCATCACCCGTGATGTGAGCGGTGAGGGCGTTCAGCAGGCGTTGCTCAAGCTGATGGAAGGCACGACAGCCTCCGTTCCACCACAAGGCGGACGTAAACACCCTCAGCAGGAATTCCTGCAGGTTGATACGACCAACATCCTGTTTATCTGTGGCGGCGCTTTTGCGGGCCTTGAAAAAATTATTGGCAACCGTCTTGAGGCAAAGTCCATGGGTTTTGGCGCACATGTCGCCTCCCCGGAGGAACGCAAGGTTGGTGAGTTGTTGAAAGATGGTGAGCCTGAAGACTTGCTGAAATTTGGTTTGATTCCTGAGTTTGTCGGCCGGTTGCCCGTGATCGCGACACTGGAAGACCTGGATATCGACGCGCTTATCAAAATCTTGCGTGAGCCTAAGAACGCGCTGGTGAAACAATATCAAAAGCTGTTCGACCTTGAAGATGTAAACCTGACTTTCACCGATGATGCGCTGGAGGCGATTGCGAAAAAAGCCATCGCCCGCAAAACAGGCGCGCGTGGCCTGCGCTCGATTGTGGAGCGCATTTTGCTGGACACCATGTTTGATCTTCCCGGCCTTGATGGCGTTGACGAAATCGTGGTCGACAAGGATGTGGTGGAAGGCCGTAAAGAACCAGTTCAGGTCTTTGCCAAGAAAGCCAAGGTCAAGAAAGACGACGCGGCTTAAGACAGCCAAGTTTCATCTATTTTAGCTAAAAATCATTGGAAAACCGCGAGTCGCGATCAATCAGAATTTGATTGTATGCGTGCGGCTCTTTTGAGTGTCGCTTTTTGGGCACAGTTGTCCAGAAAAATTATGTTGCCTTGCCAATACATGGCTTGCCTGTGGATAACCAGCTGTTGATGCCTCCATTTTATTTTGTTTGAAAACAATGAATTAAGCCAAAAATGTGGCTGTGCCGAAATATTGTTACGGGAATGGGATTTTTCGTAACAAAACTGCAACAAAATTGCAGTTGCCCTGTCGCTCCAGAGCATTAGAGGCCTTTCCAACTCTTAGGGGAGTTTAAAGCTTTAGACCCGCACCAAGCCTATGGGGGCATGCGGACCAAATTTGAGGGACAAAGCAAATGCAGCTTAAATATTTTCTCGCGGCGAGTGCCGCATCTCTTTCCATGGCAGTTGGCCTTGCGGCACCAGCACATGCGCAGCAAATTACATCCGGAATTAATGGCACAGTTGTTGATGAAAACGGTTCTGCGATTGGAAGTGCTGAAGTTACCGTAACGGATACGCGTACAGGCAGTTCGCGCACAATTGCTACTGGTGCAGACGGCAAGTTTCTATCAACAAATCTTGTAACTGGCGGTCCGTACACGATAACTGCGAGCGCAGTTGGCTATGAAAGCCAAACCGTTGAGAATGTTAATCTCACACTGCAAGGCAATGCCAGCCTGACATTTACACTATCGTCAGGTTCGGGCGTAATCGTTGTGACAGGTTCACGCGTTAATCTGACTCAGTTTGATGTAGGTCCAGGTCAGAGCTTTGCTGGTGAAGTTCTGGAGAACGCACCATCATTTAACCGCGACATTCGTGATGTTATTCGCTTTGACCCGCGTGTCAGCCTCGATAGGGACGATGGCGGCAATGGCCAGGACCGTATTTCATGTCTTGGTGGCAATGACCGCGGCAATGCTTTTACGGTTGATGGCATTAGTCAGGGTGATGTCTACGGTTTGAACGGAACTGGTTTTTCTTCTCGTAGCTCTACACCGTTGCCTTTTGACGCCATTCGCGAAACGCAGGTTGCATTTGCACCATTCGATGTTGATTATGGAAACTTCACGGGCTGCGCCATTAACGTAGTAACGCGTTCAGGAGGCAACCGCGTCAGAGCAGGTGCCTTTTTTGAATATTCAGACGACAGCCTGCGCGGTAATAGCGTCGCCGGTGAGGGTGTAAGCCCGATTGAACCTGAAAAACGCTGGGGTGTCTATCTTGGCGGCCCAGTCATTAAAGATCGTCTATTTCTGTTCGGTGCATATGAACATTCAGAAGCTGGTGCCCCGCAGGATGTTGGCCCAACAGGCGGCGGATACAGCATTGAGGTTCCAGGCGTTTCGGTTGCCCAGTTTGAAGAAATTTCACAAATCCTGAGTTCTACATATGGTGTAGAAACTGGGCCGTTGTTGTTGAGCCGTCCTTTCGAAAACGATCGTTATTTTGTTCGTGCTGATCTGCAGATCAATGATGACCATCGTTTGGAAGCGACTTATCAGCGTATGGAAGAGGCTACGGTTCGCGCTGACGATCAGCCCACCGGCGGGTCTTTCTTCGGAACAGTCGCAGGTAGGAATACCTATAATAACAGCGGGACTAAATCGAATTATTACTCTGGTCGTTTGTACTCGCAATGGAGCGATAATTTCTCGTCTGAAATCCGCTATTCACGTTCTGAAATCCAGGATCTTCAGGATCCAATTGGTGGTGGTGAAGCACAGGATGAAAACCCGATTCCACGGTTTGCCGTAGGTATTGATAATGGTGACGGCGTATATGGTATGGTTGCGGCAGGACCAGGCTTTTCTCGTGCCGCCAACGATTTGAAAACTGATATTGACCAACTGCGCATCGCAGGTACGCTTGAAGCAGGTGATCACAAAATCAAGGTCGGCATGGAATGGAATCATGCGAGCCTTTTCAACCTGTTTGTGCAAAACGCGACAGGCACCCTTGTGTTCCAGTCTGTTGACGATTTGCGCAATGGTATCCTGTCAAATGGTACGTCAACTTTTGCAAATCCTTCCAACGTTGCACGTGGACGGGCAGTGGGCGCTTATGGTAACTTTACGCCAACAGGCGATATAAATACCGCTGCAGCTGACTTCCACCGTGATATCTATTCGATATTCCTGCAGGATGAATGGCGCGCCACAGACCAGTTGGATATAACGATGGGTGTGCGCGTTGATTGGTATAATGGCGCGCGGCCTCAGCTTAACCAGAATTTTGTTGATCGCTATGGCTTCAATAATATCACTTCGTTCAGCAACATTTCTCCTCTGATCCTCCCCCGGCTTGCATTCTCATATGATATGGATGACTTTGCCGTATTCAGCCGTGCACAACTGCGTGGCGGCGCTGGTATTTTCTCCGGGGGTGATCCGCTTGTCTGGTTCGGCAATGCTTTTCAGAACAACGGAATTGGATCTGGCCAAGGCGATACCGATGACCGGGATTGTCCCGCAGGGCCAATCAATGTTCTGCAAGGGGGAACATTCACAGGTGTTCCTGAGTGCATCAAGACTGCTGGCGGTAACCGTGCTGCAGCTGGACTTGCTGACACACAGTCCATTGACCCTGATCTGAAAATGCCTTCGGTATTCCGTGCGAACCTTGGATTTTCGTCAGATCTGGATATAACCAACACAGGCTTCTTCAGTGGTTGGAATCTAAATCTTGATTACATCTACAGCAGGTACCGTAATCCACTTTCTATTGTAGATTTGTCACAAATACCTGACATCAGGGAAGGGTTGAACGGCTTTGCAATAGATGGCCGGCCAATCTATGCCGCCATTGATCCTACTGATCGCGATGCGGCTGGCTGTAATGCGACACTTGTCGGTGCATCCCCGCCACAATGGCAGAATGTTACACCCGAGTGCTTTAACCGCATTGGCCGTGATAACGAACTGATGCTGACCAACGTTGGCTCATATGAAAGCCATATTGCCTCTATATTGCTTGGCAAGCGCTTTGACGGTGGTCTGTTTACCGAAGGCGGCTCAGTTAACTTTAACATAGGCTATTCTTGGACCAAGGCAGATGACCGCCGGAATATGTTCAATTCGACTGCTGGTTCAAACTATGACCGTACAGCAGCTTTTGACCGCCAGGCTCCTCTGGTGTCTCGCGGTTTCTATGAAAGCCGGCATAATCTGGTTGTTCGTACATCATTCCGTGAGGAATTTTTTGATGATTTGAGCACTCGTCTCGGAATTTCTTTTGTAGCTCGTTCTGGACGTCCATACAGCCTGACCTTCACCGGCGGCGGCGTTTTCAACGACAGTACATCTGGCAATGACAACGTGCTTGCATATATTCCATCAGGCGTTGACGATCCAAACATCTCGGATCTTTCGGATATGGATGCCGTGCGTGACTTTGCGAGCTATGCTTCGGGTCTTGACTGCGCCAAGGATTATCTTGGACAATCGATCGCGCGTAACACCTGTACAAACGATTGGTATTACGATGTTGACCTGTCATTCTCTCAGGAAATACCTGGGCCAGGTCGCTTCTTTGGCCGCGAAGACAAGCTGAGGCTTTACGCTACCATGGACAATTTCCTGAATTTCCTGGATAGCGATTGGGGTGTGCATCGTCGTCGCAACTTCTCCGGATTGCAGGATGTTGCCAATAGCAGCGGTGTTGATGCGCAAGGACGCTATATTATTGATAGCTTCCGTGGTGCCGATGCCATTGCCGACGATAATCGCATTAATTTCAGCACGTCAGTGTGGCGTTTGAAAGTTGGCTTAAGCTATAAGTTCTAAGTAACGGCTTACAGAAATTTGAAAGGGCGCGGGAGTATGGCTTCCGCGCCCTTTTCTTTGCCTCGTGGCGTTCTATTCAATGGTACAGCTGTCCATGCCTTCATTTTGCACCACGCGGATGCGGGCGGCGATGGTGTTGCCATAGCGGCGAACAAAGCCGGTGGGTGCTTTAACCGACCGTTTTTTGGGGAGGGGCAGGGCGGCCACGATCCGGCCCGCTTCTATCCGGCTCAATGACTGCGCGCTCTTTCCATAATAGCGCTGAGCGCCTGCTTCGACACCATAGGTGCCGATGCCTGTTTCCGCGACGTTCAGGTAGACTTCCATGATCCGCCGCTTGCCCCAGATTTTCTCGATCAGGAAAGTGAACCAGGCTTCAAAACCTTTGCGGACATAGCCGCCGCCCTGCCACAAAAAGACATTCTTTGCGGTTTGCTGGCTGATGGTGGAGCCGCCACGTAGCGGGGCAGTGCCCTGCGCATTGCGTTTCAGCGCTTTTTCAATTGCCTGCCGGTCAAAGCCATCATGTGCGCAGAATTTGCTATCTTCCCCGCCAATTGCGGCCGAGACCATGTCACGGTCAATTTTATCAATGGCAAGCCATTCACGCTTTGCGCCATTTTCGTCCATTACCATGGTCGCGGTTATGGGCGGATTGACATATTTATAGAGCAGCACCAAAGCCAGCGAGAGCGCCACAAACCAGAGCAGTAGTTTGATAAGAAAGAAAACAAGGCGTGCAAAAATGCCGCGCCGGGCCTTTTGCTTTCGTGGTAAAGATTTGGCCATGCCCTAAAATCTAGGGCATGGCCAAAAAATTGTCATTCATAAAATGCTTTCGCGGTGTTTAACCCGCAGGCAGCATGTTTTTCTCGCCGGCAATGCGGTGCATCGCCTTTTGCAGTTTTTCAAATGCGCGCACTTCAATCTGCCGGATGCGCTCGCGGCTCACACTGTACACCTGGCTCAGTTCTTCGAGCGTTTTCGGGTCGTCGGTCAGGCGCCGCTCGGTCAGGATATGCTGTTCCCGCTCGTTCAGCGCTTCCATGGCTTCACCCAGCATCTCGTGACGAACATCGGCTTCCTGGGCATCGGCAATTGCCTTGTCCTGCAGCGGTTCATCATCGGTGAGCCAGTCCAGCCACTGGCCTTCGCCGTCTTCACGCATGGGCACGTTGAGCGATGCGTCACCGCCCATAGACATACGGCGGTTCATATTGACAACTTCATGCTCGGCCACGCCCAGTTTGGTAGCTATTGAATCCACATCATCAGGGTGCAGATCGCCTTCTTCAAACGCTTCCAGATTATTTTTCATCCGGCGCAGATTGAAAAAGAGTTTCTTCTGTGCGGCGGTCGTACCCATTTTCACGAGCGACCAGCTGCGCAGGATATATTCCTGGATAGAAGCCTTGATCCACCACATGGCATAGGTTGCCAGACGGAAACCGCGATCAGGCTCAAATTTCTTGACACCCTGCATCAGGCCGACATTGCCTTCGGAAATCAGGTCGGAAACAGGCAAGCCATATCCACGATATCCCATGGCAATTTTCGCCACGAGACGCAGGTGAGATGTCACCAGCTGCGCAGCTGCTTCCGGGTCCTCATGTTCCTCATAGCGCTTGGCCAGCATATATTCCTGCTCAGGCTTGAGAATCGGATATTTGCGGATTTCACTAAGGTATCTGTTGAGACTGGCATCACCACCCAGTGCAGGTATGGTGGTAGGCACGCTATTCGATTTTGCCACTATGCATTTTCCTTTACTCGTCAACCTTTTACGCGAACCTCATCAAGCATTCGCAGTCCGGGTCACATTACCATTTCTGGCTACTCAACTATTAAACACGCAAGCGCATTAAAAGTTCCTGCATATCAGCAGGAATTTTGGATTCGAAAAACATTTCTTCGTCCAATGTAGGATGTATAAAGCCGAGCGTAGCCGCGTGCAACGCCTGGCGCGCAAATCCGGTTTCTTTCAGCAGCGTGCGATGTGCCTTGTGCGTACGGGCATAATTGGGGTCTCCCAGCAGGCTATGGCCTAAGCTTGCCATGTGTACGCGCACCTGATGTGTGCGCCCTGTTTCCAGCTGACAGCGTACCAGCGCCGCTTCATGCAGTTTTTCCACTGTTTCATAATGGGTGACGGCATGCTTGCCGTGACCATCGGGTACAATGGCCATTTTCTTGCGGTCCCGGCGCGAACGGCCGATATTGCCTGTCACCGTGCCTTTGGCAGGGTTGGGGCGGCCCTGCACGATGGCATAATATTGCCGTGTGACGCTGTGATCGGCAAACTGCCTGGCCAACCCTGCATGCGCCACATCGGTTTTGGCGGTTACCAGCAGGCCGGATGTATCCTTGTCGATCCGGTGGACAATACCAGGGCGCGCAACGCCGCCAATTCCGGACAACTGGCCTTTGCAATGATGCAGCAATGCGTTGACCAGTGTGCCATCTGCGTGTCCCGCGGCAGGATGGACAACCATACCGGCGGGTTTGTCGAGCACGAGCAGGGCATCGTCTTCATAAACAATGTCGAGGGGAATGTCCTGCGGCAGCGCGTGTGCCGCGACAGGCGGAGGGATATCCAGGCAGTAATGCGTTCCGGCGCGCACTTTGGCGGACGATTGCGTTACCTTGCTGCCGTCAATCAGGAGCCTGCCATCCTTTATCAGCGCTTTTATACGCTCACGCGACAGGTCCGCCATCATGTCGGCGAGGGCACTGTCGATGCGTTGCCCGGCATGGTTTTGCGAAAAAATACCTTCATATTTGGAAACTGGCACATTCATGGTCTAACCTTGGGGCATGGTTGACCCTGTATCAAGAGCGGACATGCCCGTTGCCCCGGTTCGGATTGACGAACGGGTTTGCGGACAGTTGCTTGCAGAGGCGCTTCGGGCAGGCGAACAGGAATGCTGCGGGCTTCTGCTGGGCAGTGCCGCCAACCAGATTGAAGACATGGCAGTCTGCCGGAATATTGCGGCGGAACCCGAACGGCATTTTGAAATTCCGCCACAGGATATTATCGCAGCAGAAAAGGAGATGCGGCGCGGCGGCCGGCTACTTCTCGGTTATTACCACTCGCACCCTGCCGGCGGGTCTGTTCCGTCGCCAACTGATGCACGCCGCTCAGCCTGCGATGGCCGTCTATGGGCCATAATAGCGGGTAATATTATGCGTTTGTGGCGTAATGAAGCGGGCGGCACCGTGCATGGTGCCTTTACCGAGATCAGCTATTCTGTCGCCGCGCTTGCTTCAGACGAGACTTGAATAAATTCATGTCTTTCGCCAAAGCATAACCGCGCCCAGATGAAACGGCTCCGGCCTCAGATTACGGATTGAATATGACCACACCTCAAGTTGAACTTGCCAGCCTGCTTTGCTCACGTCTTTGCCATGACTTGCTAAGTCCGGTGGGCGCGCTCAACAATGGACTGGAACTGTTGGCGGATGAGACGGATCCGGAAATGCGGGCGCGCTGTTTTGAATTGCTGACCGACAGTGCCTCGGCATCGGCACAGAAGCTGAAGTTTTTCCGCCTTGCCTTCGGTGCGGCGGGCGGTTTTGGTGAGAGTGTTGACAATCGCGAGCCCAAGGCATTGGTAGAAGGCCTGCTTGCCGACAAGCCGCGCATCACGCTCAATTGGACACTGGATGAGCAGACATTGCCCAAACCTGCGGTCAAGATACTGCTTAATCTGGCGCTGATCGGTATCGAATCGCTGGTGCGGGGCGGGCAATTGGATATCGGTGCGGAATCGGGCGGTGGGCGCGCAGAAATCGTAGTTCGCGCGGTGGGTGAAAAAATCGCAATGGACGAAACCATTGGCCGTGCACTTACTGGTGAATTGCAGGACGATGAACTCAGTTCGCGCACCGCAGCGGCATATATGATTGCTGAACTCGCAGAATCCGCAGACGGCCAGATTCAGGTGGTTCTTGACGATGAATCGCTGGTAATGGGCGCAGGATTGAATATCTAGACTATATTCCGCAAGTTTAGTAGCGTTTCCCGGATTACGGTAAACAGGATTTTAACCATATTCCCCTATCACGGCTTTGAACAAGCCAAGAGCGGGATTTATGGACGAGCTGATTCAGGATTTTATAGACGAGACGTTTGAGACGCTGGATACGCTCAGCGGGGAACTGGTTGCCTGGGAAGCCAATCCATCGGACAGCGACCGGCTCGATAATATCTTCCGTTTTTTTCATACTGTAAAAGGCAGCTGCGGTTTTCTGAACCTGCCGCGTTTCGAGCGTTTGAGCCATGCTGCCGAAGACGCGCTCAGTAAATTGCGCGACGGTTCCATTGAACCTTCACCTGCGCTTGTGACCGCTATTCTTGCCATTGTGGACAGGATTTCCACACTTGCAAGCGCGCTCAATAGCGGAGACGCATTGCCCGACGGTGAGGATAAGGCATTTATTGCGCGCCTGGCTGAAGCGTGCAGCGGGACGGTAGCCGGGGTGCTCGAGAAAGCGAAGGCGATGCCGGAAGCCGGACAATCTGTTGCGGAGGCCCATCCGCAAACACGTGCCATTCGTATCCCACTGGATTTGCTGGATCATTTGATGAACGGTGTATCCGACATGGTGCTTGCGCGTAACGAAGTGGCCCGTAGGATACGTGATGGTGGCGATGAGCAGGTCATGAGCGGTGCATTTGAACGCCTGTCGACCTGTATTGCTGACATGCGTGACATGATCGGCAAGACCCGCATGCAACGCATAGAGCGGGTATTCTCGCCGTTGCCGCGGCTGGTGCGTGACCTGAATGCTGAACTTGGTAAGTCGGTCATACTCAGCACAAGCGGCGCAGAAGTCGAGATGGACCGCGAGATGCTGGAAATGATTCGCGATCCACTGATGCACATTATCCGCAACGCGATCGATCATGGGATAGAAAGCGCCGACGAGCGTTCAAAGGCGGGGAAAAGCGCGGAAGGGCATTTGTCGGTCAATGCGCGCCAATCGGGCAATCAGATATTGATCGAAATTGCCGATGATGGACGCGGCATTGATGTTGATTCACTCGTGACAAAGGCTGTAGCTGCGAAAATTATTCGTGGTTCGGAACGCACCAATCTGGATGAACAGGCAAAACTGAATCTTGTTTTCGCACCTGGCCTGTCAACGGCACAGAATGTCACCTCAATTTCCGGGCGCGGTGTGGGCATGGATGTGGTGCATGCAAATATTAAGCGTATCGGCGGCGCGATAGATGTGAAAAATGTACCAGGCAAGGGGCTGAAAATCACATTATGCGTGCCATTGACGCTTACGATTATTTCATGCCTGACCATACGCTGCGGTGACAATCTGTTCGCGCTACCGCGTTCTGCTGTTCAGGAGATTCTGCAGGCTGACAACAAGCAGGTCAAAATCGAAAGGTTGGGCGGAACCGATATTGCTTCCATACGCGGCATCAAAGTCCCGCATGTCACACTGGAACAGATATTGGGGCTTGATGAGGCTGATGACGACAGAGCGGAAAACCGGACGGTTATTGCTATAGATGCGGGGCCGAGGCAGAATTATGCGCTCAGTGTTGCATCGGTGCTTGATCATGAAGAGCTTGTGATCCGCCCATGCCCGCCACTGTTGATGGAAAACGGCCTTTATGCAGGTACAACTTTGCCTGACAATGGGCGGCCCATGCTACTTCTTGATCCGGGTGGAATGGCCGCAAAACTGGACATAAATGCGCAGGCGGAGCTTTCCACCCTGCAGGACGACAGCGCCGAAAACAACGTAAATGAAACTATTTCAGTGCTTGTATTCAAGGATATGAAACAGCGAACCCGCGCCATTAATCTGGGCGTTATAGAACGGGTAGAAGACATTGAAGCTGAGCGTGTGGCGTTTTCTGCCGGGCAGATGCGGGTCAGCTGCGGGGATGGTACCTGCCCGATATTCGGACTGGAGCAGGTGCCGGGCAGCGAGAGTATCAAGACTCTTATTCTCAGCGATGGTGATACTGCGATCTATTATGCAATCGACGATATCATTGATATTTTCGCCATGGACAGGGCTTTTGAAAAGGCGGCTGAACCTGGCCTTGTCGCTGGCGTGACGATGATTTCAGGGCAACAAGCCGAAATAGTTGATGCGCACTGGATTTTTGCACAGCATGCTTGCGGAAGCATAGAGTCAAACGCCGCTAGTCGGCCCAGATGCAGAGTTGTCGGGGGGGATGATATGTGGACCCGGCATATCCTTGCACCACTTGTAGAAGCAGCTGGCTATGAACTGGCTCTCGGTGATGATGAAAGCGCGGCAGCTGATATCTATATTGCGATGGAGGATTGCAGAGATACAGCTGACCTGCCCGCAAATGCCCCGGTCATCCATCTGGTCAGCAACCGGACAGGTCAAGGTGACGCCGTTTACCGGTATGATCGTGAGGCCCTTGTTAAGGCGCTTTCAAACAATTTGAAGCGGAGGGAAAGCGCATGAATAACCTGTATCTTATAGCCACCATGGCAGGTGAAGATATAGCCATTGCCGCTGACAGGGTGGAAAGCGTTGTGAAAGTGCGCGACATCATATCAGTCCCATCTGTAAAACCCTATGTTCGCGGGCTTTTTGCACTGCGAAGCCGCGTACTCACTGTGATTGATAGCAGTCACTTTGTGACTGGAAATCCTGGCAAGATTGCGAATGAGCATGCGGCAATTGTCACACAGATAGGAGGGCATTTTTATGGCTTTCTGGTCGATTCCATACAGGATGTCTGCAGCGCAGAAAGCGCAGAGTCGGTTTTGCCGGCCACCCTGCACGGCATGTGGCGTGAAATAGGCACCGCAATGTTATCTGTGGATGGCAAGACCATGCTGGTGGTTGATCCTGCCCGCTTTATTGAAGCTGAGACCACAAAAGCCGCCTGAACATATGAAAAACCATCATATTTCCGTGAAAAATGAGGAAAAATTAACCTTGTGCTTACTGCATCGCGGTACAGTGCAGGGCATATCCATTTGAACAAGGACTATTCTCATGAAAACCTGTCTTGTAGTTGATGATAGCAAAGTCATTCGCAAAGTTGCGCGGCATATATTGGAAACGCTCGATTTCAATGTTGAGGAAGCGGCTGACGGGCGTGAGGCGCTTGACCATTGCAGTAACCAACTGCCGGATGTGGTCCTGCTCGACTGGAACATGCCGGTGATGAGTGGAATGGATTTTCTCACCGCATTGCGCCGGAGCGAGAATGGAGAAAAACCCAAGGTCGTGTTTTGCACGACCGAGAATGGCCTTGGCCATATTCAGGCCGCGATTGATGCGGGCGCAGACGAATATGTGATGAAGCCGTTTGACCGCGAAACGCTTGAATCAAAGCTGCAGATTGTGGGCGCTGCCTGAGCGGCCTGCGTTTATTTATGTACGAAGTTTCCCGCAAAAGTTCCTGTCAGGAAGATATTTCTTCTTCGCCTGTGAAACAGGTGCGGGTGTTGGTTATTGACGACAGCCTTGTGGTCCGTTCTATTCTTGAGAGAATAATTGGCGGGCATGATGGTTTTGAACTTGCAGGATCGCTGGCAAGTGCAATAGATGCTGTTGAATTTCTTAAGAAAAATAATGTCGACATCATTTTGTTGGATATTGAGATGCCCGACCGTTGCGGGCTGGATGCGTTGCCGGACATATTGGCCGAATGCGGCGCGGCGCGGGTGATGATACTGTCATCGGCCTGTGAAGAGGGCGGCCCTGCGGCGATGCGCGCATTGTCACTGGGCGCATGCGATACCATGGCCAAGCCGGGGCGCAGCAGTTTCGCGGGCAATTTTTCCTCCATGCTGATCGACCGGATGCAGCAACTGGTGCGTTCGAACCTTAACGAAGGCAAGCCTGTAGAAACTATCGTCATGTCAATCCCGCAGGAACCGCAGGGTCAGCCCGGCTGTATCGCGATCGGTGCCTCGACGGGCGGAATTCCGGCAATCCACACATTTCTTGAAAATATCTCGCCTGCCATTGATGCGCCCATGCTGCTGACCCAACACCTGCCCGAGACATTCCTTCCATTTCTAGTGCGGCAATTGCAAAAATTCACTGATCGCCGTGTCATGCTGGGCCAGCAGGGCATGAAGCTTGAGCGCAGCCATATCTATGTTGCCCCCGGCCATGGTCACATGACCTGCGAGCGCGTCGGATCTCAGGTGCGGCTCAGCATTATTCCGGGCGCCATGCCGTCTGCCTATACCCCGGCTGTCGACCCGATGCTTGCGTCTGTCGCATCGGTCTTTGGCCGCGACGCTCTTGCCATTATCATGAGCGGCATGGGCCAGGATGGCCTGCTTGGCGTAGAAAAAATGGCCGCACAGGGCGCACAGATATTCGTACAGGATGCACAAACAAGTGTAGTCTGGGGCATGCCTGGCGTGGTCGCGCGCGCGGGTTTTGCTAATGCCATCATGCCGGTGGACAGGATGGCGCGGCATATTAACCAGCTACAGAAAGCGGTCATATGAGCATGCATGATGAGAGTGGCGGAGCAACGCAGATACTGGCCGGCCTGCTGCAGGCGCGCACGGGGCAGGTGATTTCATCCGGCCGCTATTGGCGTGTTGAAACTTCGCTGAAACCGGTTCTCGCCGAATATTGCATTCCTGATATCGACACGCTTGTCGCGGCGCTGCTGGGCGCGGATAATGACGATCTGGTGCAATCGTGTGTCGAAGCGATGCTGAACAATGAGAGTTATTTTTTCCGCGACACCGCGATGTTCACGATGATCCGCACCCAGGTGATGCCGGTGCTGCAAAAAGCGCGCGCAGATAGCCGCAGACTCAGAATATGGTGTGCCGGCTGCTCGACCGGACAGGAGGCTTATTCGTTGGCGATGCAGTTTGCCGACGACCGTCAGAAATGGGCCGGATGGGATATTGAAATAGTGGGTACGGATATATCGAACTCCGTGCTCGAAAGGGCACGCTCGGGCCGCTACAACCAGTTTGAAATCCAGCGCGGCCTTTCAGTGGCGCGCATGTTGCGCTATTTCCGGCAGGATGGTGAGGACTGGGAAATTAACTCCGATATCCGCGCCATGGTAAAGTTCCGCACCGACAATATTACCCGGCCAAGTGGTAATATGGGGCAGTTTGACCTTATCCTGTGCCGCAACGTGTTGCTTTATTTTGCGCCCGAGACACGGCATATGGCATTTTCACGTCTGGCGCGTTCGCTTGGCAGTGATGGCTATCTGATGCTCGGTGCGGCTGAAACAGTTATCGGCCAGACCACAAGTTTTAATGCCTGCCGGGAAATACGCGGCGTTTACACGCTTCAGGATGCCACGCGTACAGACAGGCCCGTGCTGGATACCAATTGGCCTTTCGCACAGGAATCCTGACGCAGGTCACTGGCCGCACCGGCATTGATTACATTCCGCAGCCTGTCTATCACGGGATTAGCAATGCGGAAGGATGAGAGGCAGACCGGTGAATCAGGAATATATTCAAACACCTTCGCCCAACTTTGATGAGCGCACACTGCCTGTCACCATGCTGGTACTACACTATACCGGCATGCCCGACGCGCCCTCTGCCATCAACTGGATGGCCAACCCGGAAAGCAAGGTTTCCGCGCATTATGTCGTGACTGAAGATGGACAGATTGTGCAAATGGTGGATGAGGACAAGCGAGCCTGGCATGCAGGGCGTTCACATTGGCGCGGCATTACCAATGTGAACAGCGCCAGTATTGGCATAGAAATCGTCAATCCGGGACATGAATGGGGATACCGGCCATTTCCGCAGGAACAGATGGACGCGCTGGTGCCGCTCATAAGCGACATCGTGAAGCGCTATGCCATAGCGCCAGCCAATATTGTCGGGCATAGCGATATTGCACCTGCACGCAAACAGGATCCGGGCGAGCTGTTCGACTGGCCCTTGCTGGCCAGGCTCGGTCTTGCGCTGCCCATTCCGGATGGACAGCTGGTTGATCCTTATTGGAGTGACAGCGGTTTCTATCTCGCGCTTGAACGCTTCGGTTATGATATCAGCGACGGCGAGGCGGCGACACGCGCATTTCAGCGGCGTTTCCGCACGCATACCATTGATGGAATGGTGGATGGCGAATGCCGCGCGATATTATTCGCTTTGCTGTTGGAACGTGACCGCGAAAATGGTAGTGCCAGCTAGCCAGGGGATCGGGCAGCTGCGAAAGTAATTTCGAGGAAAGTCCGGGCTCCACAAAACAAGGATGCCGGCTAACGGCCGGCGGGGGTGACCCCAGGGACAGTGCAACAGAGAGCAGACCGCCCCGGGTTTAATATCCGGGGTAAGGGTGAAAGGGTGCGGTAAGAGCGCACCGCGTGACCCGCAAGGGAAACGGCATGGTAAACCCCATCCGGAGCAAGACCGAATAGGGGCGGCATTATGGGCGTGTTTTGGCCCGCTGCCCGGGTTGGTTGCTGGAGCATGGCAGCAATGTCATGCCGAGATGAATAGTTGCCAAACCTCCGTCCAGGAGGGGAACAGAACCCGGCTTACAGATCCTCTGGCAATTTTATATAACCTTGTCATTCCCGCGAAAGCGGGAATCTATTTCACTTAGCTAGCATGCTGGCGCAGCTCCTGTGACATAGATTCCCGGTCAAGTTGGGAGTGACGAATTTTTTCAGCGATACTGTTGGTACTTGCATGCAAGCGATAAAGATTGCCTGATGAGCCGAAACAGGCTTGGTAAGGCAAGTTGTTATTGCAGGCCAAGAAATGGCAGGTCAGGTGTGGTGAGGGCACTGCTCACACAGGCTTCCACATTGGCAATTGTTTTACCTGCCGTGCCTGATGCCGTATTTGCGGAACCGCCCCAAGCGGTATTCGCAACAAAGCCTGCCATCAAAAATAGCGACAATATTGCAGATAGTGTCAGCTGCTTGCTCATTGCCACTCCCCAGAATGTGCGGATAGGGCACCATGCCCTCAAGCAAAAAGGAGCATATATATGATTGCGCATGCTGCGAGCCCTATTATATGCAGCGCGGATAAATTTCGATGAATGACTGTAAATAGATGATTTCGGGGAAAATGGTGGGCGTAGAGAGAGTTGAACTCCCGACCCCTTCGATGTCAACGAAGTGCTCTACCACTGAGCTATACGCCCATTTTCCTGCCAGTCACCTCAATTGAGGTGGGGCCAGAGGCGGTCATTTAGCCGCCACATCATGCAGTGGCAAGTGTTAAATGAGCCCCGATGCGGAGCCGCGGTCAAAAATCCGGTCCACTTCCAGCACCAGGTCACGCAAGTGGAACGGTTTTGACAGTATTTTTGCATCCGGCGCGGCCTGTCCGGCCTTCAGCGTGACGGCCGCAAACCCTGTAATGAACATCACTTTTGTGTCCGGGGATACCTCCGCGCATTTCTGGGCCAGTTCGATGCCGTCCATTTCCGGCATGACGATATCTGTCAGCAACAGGTCGAAATGCTCGGTTTCGAGCAGGGGCAATGCCGCCGTGCCGCGATCAACATCGGTCACTTCATATCCAGCCTGTTCCAACGCGCGTTTCAGGTAAGCACGCATCGCGGTTTCATCTTCTGCAAGCAATATGCGGATTGTCTCTACTCCAGGCGCTGCGCCAAAAGGCTTTTCATGTTCAGGCCATATCCTAACACATAATATTGCGTGCTTGCCACAGCCGGGCTTGTCTCTATACCTTCAAATGGTTAACATTTTCTTCATAAATTGGCGATTTCAGGCGGTATTTTGGAAAAAGAGCATAGAAATTACCACCTGATACAGGCAGATAACCCGAAATATCCGGTGTTAATATCCGTGCCGCATGCCGGGCGCCATTATCCAAAAGAGATTACCGATAATCTGCGCATTCCCGCTGGCGCCCTGCTTCGGCTTGAGGATCGTTATGTCGATATGCTGTCACGCAGTGCGGCGCAGGCTGGTTTTGCAGTGATTACCGCCAAGGCTCCGCGCGCATGGATTGATATGAACCGCGCCCCTGATGACATAGATGCCGCGATGCTGGCCGATGCCGATTCCAGCCAGTTTCCGGGTATGAGCAGCAAGGGCAGGGGCGGGCTTGGCCTGATCCCGCGGCGCCTGTCAGGGGTTGGTGATATCTGGCAGAATAAATGGGCATGGCAGGATATCAGGACGCGGATCGCCGAGCATCATGCGCCCTATCACAGCGCGATAGCGGACATATTGCGCGCGATGCAGCGGCAATATGGCGCGGCTGTACTGCTTGACCTGCATTCGATGCCCAGCCTGGCGGCGGCACATAATGCTCCGCCCGCGCAGGTCGTGATCGGTGATCGCTTCGGTGCGGCGGCATCGTCGCAAATATCCGAAGCTGCGCTGGCGGTGGCGCAGCAGCATGGCTTTACGGCGCAGCTTAACTATCCTTATGCCGGCGGGTATATTTTGCAGCGCCATGCCGCACCGATGGAGAATGTCCACGCTCTCCAGCTGGAAATCGACCGGGCGCTCTATCTCGACCTGACCGGACGTGAGCCGGCATATGGCGTGCATGCCGTATCCGCCATGGTGCGCGAGACAGCATTGGCACTTGCGGATGAAGCGACACGCGGTGTGGAGCTCATGGCGGCGGAATAAGTCATTGCTTTGAAGGTATAATAACCTCCCTAAAAAATGGCCACCTCGCTTTGCCGCGAGATGGCCAAGTTCAGGGAGGAGGCGCATATCTGCACCTGTCAGGCCGCCGATAGAGAGGGGGAATGGCAGCCCGACACAGATTAGATAGACATGAAAATTCTCGTTTCAATATAAAACTTTTAAAAAATTCGCTTGCGCGGCACAATATATTTGCAAATGAGAACTATTATCAATTAATATCTTTCGACTCGGATTAAAGCGATGCGGAAGGGATTGGATATGGAGCAACCCGCCTCTTATGGCGCTGTGCAGAGCTTGCACGATACGACATGCTTGGAAATGCGCGTGGTTACCAGTTTCCGGCTGGCGGCGATTGCGGGTAAGGCGGGGCAGGACCCTACCGCGCTTATTGCCCGGCGCCTGGGGTCATACAGCCTGTCCAACCAGCTTTCACTTATCGTATCGGCCATTGGCGATGCCTGGCCAGATAACTTCATGTTATCGCGCCCGTGCTGTCCGCAGCTCTCATTTGATGAGGTCACTGTTATCGCAATGCTGCGCAGTGCGGGGACGGGCAACAGGGCAGCGTTTGACGAACTTCTGCACGATATGCTGCCTGAAGAAACGCGCGACTTTCTATATGGCCTGTTCGGGCGTTTTACGGCGGAACTTGGGACAGGACCGCGCACAGCGACGGCATAAAAAAGGGGAGCCGAAGCCTCCCCTGATTCATTTGGTTGCTATCAGACTTAGCTGAGCTGTGCGTCAGGAACTTCCGGAAGTTCCGTCACCTGCGGTGCCTTGCCCGACTGGACCTGGCGGCTGAACACTTCACGCATAACCTGTAGCGAGAAGAGGTGCGCATGGATCAGCGGCAGCATGCCGTTCTGGTTCATCTTGCGCAGTTCATCGCCGCGCAGTTCGCGCAGTTTTTCTTCATTCACCATCTGAAAACCGCGATAGATAAACGGTTTTTCAACGCCGTCCTGCTGAATGGCGACTTCGCCATCCATCAACAGGTCGAGTTTTTTCAGTTCGTCCATAAAGACGCTTGTGCGCTGGCCAGCCTGTTCAAAATTCTCACAGAATTTCAGGATATTCTGGGTCGTTTCGGTAGGATTGCCATCCTTGTCGAACAGCGCGTCACCTTCCTTGGATTCTCCAAGACCGCCCGCTGTCGGGTCAAAGCAGAGTGACAGCTCTTCTGAATCAGGACGCAGCTTGGCAAGCATGAAGGGGTAACGGCGCACATAAGCGGGCACATAGACAGGATCGCTGAACTTGCCTTCACCGTCCATGTAAACGTTCACGCCTTCATTCATACCCATCAGGATCAGCGGAACGGGATTGTCACCGGCTGAAAACACGATCGGGTAATGGCGCTGTGCCTGTGGAAATTCTTCAACAGTCAGCGGAATGGCGTGCTGGTTTTCCATGAACTGGGCATTGTCCAGGCCGGTGGATTTCCATGATCCGTGTTCCTGGCTGTTGAGCGGAACCAAATCTTTGTAAAAAATTGGCAAACTTGCCTGCTGCGGCGCACTGGCCATCTTCAATCTCCAATATCTTCATGTGTCGGTAAAAATTAATTGCATCCCATTAGGTGGTATGCGGGGCAGACGCAAGGGGAATGAGCTTGCCTGGGTTCATTATTCCATGGGGATCCATGGCCGCCTTGATAGCCATCAGGCTGTTGATACGCGCCGGGCTGGATAATCTGGCAAGCTCGCTGCGTTTCATTTGCCCGATGCCATGCTCTGCCGATATCGAGCCGCCCCATTTGATGACAAGGTCATGCATCATCGCGCTGATTTGCCGGCCTTGCGTTTCGTTCCAACTGGCGGCATCGGATCCGGACGGGGCCATGACGTGGAAATGGATATTGCCATCACCCATATGCCCGAACGCAATGGCGCGCGTTCCGGCAAATTTCGTTTCCATCAGCGGTGCGACATGGTCGATAAATCCGCCCATTTTTGCGGGAGGCACGCTAATGTCATGCTGCATGGCGGGGCCTGCCGCGCGCTCCGCCTCGGCAATAGAGTCGCGGATTTTCCAGAAAGCCTCTGCCTGTGCTTCACTGGCGGAGATGACAGTATCCGATACCAATCCGCGTTCCATCGCTTCACCCATTAATGTTTCCGCCACCAGGGCGGGATCGGGGCTGGAGGGATCATCGCGGACCAGCTCGACCAGCGCATGCCATGGCGCCGCAGAGGCAAGTGGTGCGCGGGTGCCCGGAATATGCGTCAGCACATTGTCGAGACAGTGCTGCGGCAGTATTTCGAACCCTTCCATTGCATCGCCAGCCCGGTCCTGCAGGAACAGGAGCAATTCGCGCGCCTTGGCTGTCGAGTCCAGCCCGGCCCAGATAACGGTCCGGTCAATCAGCGATTTCACGAGCTTGAGCGACGCCGCGGTGACAATGCCCAAAGTGCCCTCGGCACCAATCAGCAAATGCTTCAGGTCATAACCGCGATTGTCTTTTTTGAGCGCTGACAGCCCGTCATATATGCTGCCATCGGGAAGCACGGCCTCAATACCGTGCACCAGTGCGCGCATCGTGCCATGGCGCAGCACCTGCGTGCCGCCCGCATTGGTGGATATCAGCCCGCCGACGGTCGCTGACCCTTTGCCGCCCAGAGTGAGCGGAAAGCGCAGCCCTTTTTCTTCGACAATCTCGTGCAAGTTTTGCAGGATGACTCCTGCTTCTGCAACAATCTGTGCGTCCTGCACATCAAAGCCGCGAATGGCGTTCATACGGCGCAAGGACAGCAATATGGCATGGCCGCTGCTATCAGGTGTCGCGCCGCCGACCATGCCGCTATTGCCGCCTTGGGGAACAATGGGAACGCGGTGTTCAGCGGCAAGCTTGACAACCCTGGCGAGTGTTTGCGTGTCGGGCGGGGAAACAAGTGCCTGTGCAGAGCCATGATAACGGCCGCGCCAGTCGGTCAGCCACGGCTCCATATCGTTCGCATCACATGTCACGGCACGCGCACCGGCAATATGCTCCAACGCTTTCAGGAAATCTGTCATATTGCCTATCTATGTATGGTGCGACATTTGCGCAACATCTGATGGCTAAATGGTGGCAAGCGGCGCAATTTTTGCCGGGTTAATCACCTGTTCAAACGACTTTTCTATAAGTCATAGCCAATCATTTGCCACCAGCTAAGCTTTGGTTATAACAAAACTGATTCTGCCGAATGGAGCGTATCTGAAATCGCATGTCGATAGTCCACTCCCTGATTGCCCTGTCCATGTTCAGTATGGCGCCAGCTGGCGATGCGTCCAATTTGGATGAAGCGCTGGCAATGGCAGAAGAGCAGCAGAGTATATTTGCCCAGGAATGGTTGAATTCGGCGCTTTCACCGCATCCGCAAATTACATTCCAGGTTCGCATTGAACAGCGCATCCGTATCCGCATCCCGCGCCTGACGCCCGCAAACCGGCAGCGCATGAGCAGCCTGCAGGCGCGCCCGGTCAGGAAATACAAGGCGAAAAAAATCGGCAAATGCGTGCCCATGAACGGTATTGCCGGTGTACGCGTCGCGGCAAATGAAAACCGGCTCCTGCTCTATATGCGTGATCGCCGTATTATCCGTGCGGACCTTGAGCGGGCCTGTCTTGCGCGCAGTTTCTATTCGGGTTTTTATCTGGAACAGAGCAAGGATGGGCAATTATGCGTAGAGCGTGATCTGCTGTTGGCGCGTTCCGGCACCAAATGCGAAATTGACAAGATGCGCCAGCTCGTCCCGGACGATTGAACCACTACCCATATAACGCATATATTGACTTTTCCGGTATAAGGCTTCAAAGCCCGGCCAAAGCGGTTGTTTGCAGTCATGCATAACCGCCTATATGCAATTTTGCACTTGGATTTCCCGGATAGCTTATGAAATTTGCCGATATCGGCCTCTCAGATGAATTGTTAAAAGCCGTAGCCGAAGCAGGCTATGAATCGCCGACTCCGATTCAGGAACAGGCAATTCCATCTGTCCTTATGATGCGCGACCTGATCGGTATTGCGCAGACCGGCACCGGCAAGACAGCCAGTTTCGTATTGCCCATGATTGACATATTGGCGGCGGGGCGCAGCAAGGCGCGTATGCCGCGCTCACTGATCCTGGAACCGACACGGGAATTAGCGGCGCAGGTGGCCGAAAATTTCGAAAAATACGGCAAACACCATAATCTTTCCATGGCGTTGCTTATCGGTGGTGTTTCGATGGGGGACCAGGTCAAGGCGCTCGAAAAAGGTGTTGATGTGCTTATCGCAACGCCCGGCCGGTTGATGGACCTGTTCGATCGCGGCAACATCATGCTGAATGATTGCAGCCTGCTGGTAATTGACGAAGCGGACCGCATGCTCGACATGGGCTTTATTCCCGACATTGAATCGATCTGCGACAAGCTGCCAACCTCACGGCAAACACTGCTATTTTCGGCAACCATGCCGCCACCGATCAAGAAACTGTCGGACAAGTTCCTGAGCAATCCGAAACATATTGAGGTTGCACGGCCCGCAACCGCGAACAAGTCCATCCAGCAGTTCCTGATAAATGTGGCGCCGCGCGGGAAAGAGGATCTGCTGATCCAGTTTCTCGACCACGGCGTCGACAGCGCCATTATATTCTGTAACCGCAAGACACAGGTGCGCGAACTCAACAGGAAGCTGCGCAGCATCGGTTTTGATTCCGGCGAGATACACGGTGATATCGAACAGGCGCAGCGTATTGCTGAACTGGACAAGTTCAAAAGCGGCGAGATCAACATACTGGTTGCATCCGACGTTGCCGCCCGCGGCCTTGATATCAAGGATGTGAGCCATGTGTTCAACTATGATGCGCCATGGCATCCTGATGATTATGTCCACCGCATTGGCCGTACGGGCCGGGCAGGGGCGACAGGTATAGCCTATACATTCGCCACCAATGCGGACGCTGAGGCCATCGAAAATATCGAAAAGCTGATCGGCGGTGCTATCAAGACGCTGAAAGTCTCTCGCAAGAAATCGGGTGGCGACAAAAAACAGTCCGAGAAAAAATCGCCTGCAAAAAATCAGTCACGCCAGAAACGGCCTGACGAACCAAAAGAAGCGGCCATCGCGGCGGATAATGCGGGTGAAGCATCCGAAAAAAAGCCAGGCAAGGCGGCAAAAGAGGCTGCTCCCAAAAAGGCGGAGCCCAAGCCGCGTAAGCGGAAAGAGGCAAAGGATGATCCGCCCGATGAAGGCTGGAACGGCCCAATGCCCGATTTTCTTGCTTATGGTTTTAAAGACTGAAACCGCCGTACGCCCGCTTTCGCGGGAGCACGGCGATCAGGGGGGAGTTAGAAACTCACTTTTGCAGACATCCGGAAATCACGCCCTGATAGCGGCGCAAAATCCTTGGTAAAGCTGGCTGCGCGACGGCCGGCTACATCAAAAATATTGTTTGCAGATGCGATCAGCGTCAAACCGCCGCCTTTGCCGAACGGTTTCCAGGATGCACTGGCATTGACCAGCGTAAAGCCTTCGGTTTCAGTTTCAAAACTCGCATTGCGGTTCTGGTCAGCAAACCATTCGACTTCACCGCGCAGCGTCAGACCGCTGCTTTGCGCTTCGAGCCCGCCCAGTACGCGCAATGGCGGTATCCGCGGCACAGGCCCCAATCCATCCAGCTTGGCATGGACATAATCCACCACCGTGTCGGCAACAAACCTGAAACCGCCTGCTTCGGCCAGTTTGGCCGAGCCTTCAAATTCAAATCCATAGTAAGTGGCGTCATTTTGAATATACTGGAAAACAGGCAGGCCATCTTCTTCCCCGCCGGTTGGAATGTCGATGATGAAGTCATCAAAATCATTCACAAACGCTGTTGCTGACAACTGAATATCCGGGCTGTCATAACGGACATAAAATTCGCCGCCGATGCTTTTTTCGGTGGTGAAATCGGGGTTGCCAATCTCAAATGCCTGGGTGGCGACATGCGGTCCGTTGGACAGCAGCTCTTCTGCTGCAGGTGCGCGTTCGGAACGGCTCAGGTTGATACCGATCTTGAGATCGTTGGCTGTGGTGTAACCTGCACCCAGAGCCGCTGAAAAAGAATTGAAATCGCGTGATATGCCAAGAGTGCGGGCATTGACAGCGCTATGATCATAACGCGCCGCGGCTTCGAAATCCCATCCGCCGGACGAATATTCCTGTAGCGTGAAGACGCCGAACTGGTTGGTAATGTTAGGCGGCACGAAAGCCTCTGCGCCGATCGCGCTGAAATCACGGAACACATATTGCACCCCGGTGGCACCGCGCCAGCCGTCATTGTTGCGCTGCACCAGTTCCACGCGGCCTTCTATACCCTGGTTTTCAAAGACTGTGCCCACTTCATCGCCTTCAAATTCAGTCTGGCTGAAATCGGCATAAGCGGCGCGGACACGGAGCTTCTCAAAGAAACCGGGCAAGAGAGCTTCGGCGCGCAGATCGACTTTGAACTGCTCCAGCCCGATGGTGACTGGACCTTCTTCTTCGTGTCCTTCTTCACCTTCTTCATGCTCTTCTTCGCCTTCGTGCTCTTCACCTTCTTCCTCGCCATGCGCATGTTCCGCGCCGGGGCGGGCAGGGACACCGTAATCGCTGTTATAATAGCTTGCGGCGATGCCGATGCTGCCGCCATCGTCGATAAAGGCTATGCCGGTGCCAAGTGAATAGGTCTTGGTGGCTGTATTGGGAATGCGTCCGCGCAGGTTTGCCAGCTCTTCGGCCTCCTCGGCTTCGTCCAGGTGGCCTTCCTCACGCTCTTCCGCTGCAATTTCCAGTTGCTCGGCACGCAGCTGGGGCGACAGCACGAAACCGCTAACTTCCAGATCATCACTTTTGCGGTAACTACCATCAAAATGGATAACCAACCGGTCCGCCAGCGGAATGTCGAGGCTGGCCGCACCGCCATACTGGTCCGTCGCAGATGCGTAATTGGCGATAGCGTCAAGATGGAATGCTTCATCCGGAACTGCGCGCGGTATACGTTTGTCGATGGCGTTCACCGCGCCGCCCACGGCCTGTCCGCCGAACAGCAATACGGCAGGGCCGCGTAACACTTCGATCCGGTCAAGTGTCAGAGGTTCGATGGTTACGGCATGGTCGGCAGACGTGTTCGACACGTCAATCGCGCCGATACCGTCAGTCAGGACGCGCACACGCTCGCCCTGAAAGCCGCGCAGGATTGGCCGCGATGCGCCGGGGGTAAAAGATGTCGCCGACACACCGGGCAGCTTGGTCAATGCATCACCGATTTGCGGTTGTATTTCGCGGGTGAGTGTGTCGCCGGAAATGGCCGATGTGCCTGCCAATATGTTGAGATTGGCAAGGAAGGGCGCCGTTACCACAATGGCTTCATCGCTATGAAAATCATCGTCCTGAGCAATGGCTTCAGCTTGCGCCTCTTCCTGGGCTTCTTGCTCCTGCGCGAATGCGGGCGACATAATGGCAAACGATGAGGCAGTGAGCAACAGGGCAGGAAGAGTTGTTTTTGTACAGACTAGCATGGGGATTTTCCTCTTGGCGACTTGATCTTGTGCAGGCTATTTAGATGTAATGATATTATATATCAACAGCAATTATCGCGCAATTCATGCAGTTCGTCGAACAGGCGGTACGAAACATGCAAAACATGTCTGCCGTTTCTCTAAAACAGGCGCTATGACAGTGGTATGAACGCACAACCGAAAATCATGTTGCTGGGCTCGGGCGAACTGGGCCGTGAATTCACCATTTCTGCCAAAAGGCTGGGCGCATATGTGGTCGCCTGTGACAGCTACGCGGACGCGCCCGCCATGCAGATGGCCGACAGTGCGGAGATATTCTCTATGCTGGATGCAGAAGCGCTGAAAGCCGCCATCGCAAGGCATAAGCCGGATCTGATCGTGCCAGAGTTGGAAGCCATCCGTACCGAGATACTCGCCGATGCAGAAGTCAAAGGCTATACTATCGTGCCATCCGCGCTGGCGACGCAGCTGACCATGAACCGTGATGCGATCCGCGATATGGCTGCCAATGAACTGGGATTGAAAACGTCGCGCTACGCCTATGCCGAAACGGCGGCGCAGGCAGAGGCCGCAGCACAGGACATTGGCTTTCCGCTGGTTGTGAAGCCCGTCATGTCATCATCCGGCAAGGGGCAGAGCATAGCCAGAGGTCCTGAAGATATTGCCGCATCATTCCAGTATGCCGCCGATAATATGCGCGGCGACCGCGTGAAAGTGATATTGGAGCAGTTTGTTGATTTTGACTATGAGATCACATTGCTCACTGTACGTACGCGCGATGGCGTACATTTCTGCCCGCCCATTGGCCATAGGCAGGAACGCGGCGATTATCAGGAGAGCTGGCAGCCTGCGACGATGGAGGCTACACATCTGGCGCAGGCGCAGGATATGGCGCGCAAGGTGGTGGACCGGCTGGGCGGCTATGGCCTGTTCGGGGTAGAGTTTTTTGTCACCAGCGACGCGGTCATCTTTTCCGAACTCAGCCCGCGCCCACATGATACGGGCATGGTGACACTGATTAGCCAGAACCTGAATGAATTTGACCTGCATGCCCGCGCGATCATGGGACTGCCGATACCTGAAATCACATTGCGCAGTGGTGGCGCGGCGAGCGCGGTTATTTTGGCGGACCGCGACGCCGAAAATTTCGCTTTTACCGGACTGGCTGATGCGTTGGCTGTAGGGGGAAAGGGCGAAGAGGTCGATATCCGCATATTCGGCAAGCCGGTGACGCGGCCCTATCGGCGGATGGGTGTCACGCTGGTAGCGTGCGACGATACAGACAGGGCCCGCAAAATCGCCAAAGTGGCGGCGGATGCCATTACGATAGAATATGAGTGAGGAGAGAGCGATGAAATGCAAATGGAAACATGTCTGGGCCGCGTCGATGGCGGCTGCGCTTTGTACGGCTTACCCGGTGCTGGCACAGTCGGATGGATTTCATTCCGGTAAGGTGATCACTGGGTTCGGACCTGTGGCATCGGTGGAGCAGGATGTGGAAATTCCCGCCGATACGCGCTTTAAAGTGCTGTTCGATGTTAGCAAAGCCGCCAAGCCGGGTGAAATCAACCGCACATTGGTAAGTGCGGCGCGTTTCATTAACATGCATGCCGAGGCGGGCGTGGACCCCGGAAATATTGAAATCGCCGTGGTGTTTCACGGGGGAGCATCGATCGACCTGACCCGCCCCGAAATTTACAGTGCGGATAATAATGGCGCGGAAAATGCCAATGCAGGCGCGATCGAAACACTGCGCGCACATAATGTGAAAATCTATCTGTGTGGGCAGAGTGCGGCCTATCATGGTATAGCCAATAAAGACCTGCTGCCTGGCGTGGATATGGCTTTATCTGCGATGACGATGCATGCCTTGCTGCAGCAGGAGGGTTATACGCTTAACCCGTTCTAAGTTGCAAAAATTCGTCATTTTCTGACTTGAAATTATAATTATAACCCCCACTTTCACAGTCAAGAGCGGTGGTTGCCAAGACCCTTGTGCTCTTCGAAATAGAAAACAAAATCTTGGCACTGGCCTAATGTATGTGACCGCTACAATAAGGGACCCCATACATGAGATTAGGAATTGTATATGTATGCATCTTTCTCTCTCGAAGCCAGCAGATCTAACGGCACGAAATACCGTGTTGAGATATCTCTAGGATTATTTCTCCTAGGCTGGCTCACCGGGTATTTCGGACTATAAGTCTGATAAGGGGACTGTCTTTGGCAGTCCCCTTTTTAGCTGAGCGTTGAGCCGCGTTTCTGCTTCATTTCGCGGTCTATCGACATCAGCACACCGATGCAGATCATGATGGTCATCATGGATGATCCGCCATAGCTCAGGAAGGGCAGGGGGATGCCGACCACCGGAGCAAGGCCCATCACCATCATCAGGTTAATGGCAATGTAGAAAAACATGGTCGTGGTGAGGCCCGCTGCAACCAGCTTGGAAAAACGCGTTTTGGCATTGACGGCCAAGCCAAAACCCCAGCGCAACAGCAGGAAGAACGCAAAAATAACGGCAAAACCGCCAATCAGACCCCATTCCTCCGCCATTGTGGCGAACACGAAATCGGTATGGCCTTCGGGTAGATAGTCAAGATGGCTTTGCGAGCCATTGAGAAAACCCTTGCCCGTCATCCCGCCTGAGCCGATCGCGATTTTCGACTGGGTGATATGATAGCCCGCGCCCAAGGGATCATTTTCCGGGTTGATAAAGGTTGTTACGCGGCGTTGCTGATATTCCTCCAGCCCGAAAAAATAGGCTAGCGGTGCCATCACGGCCATGGCAGCTGCACCAATCACGAACAGCCGAAGCGGTAGGCCCGCGAGAAAAGCAACGGTCATGCCGCCCGCCAAAATCGTAAGCGTGGTGCCAAGATCAGGTTGCAGCAGCACCAGTGAGGCCGGAATACCCATCAGCAGCAGAGCAGGCCATATTGCCCCCCATGTACGTATCTGGCCAATGGGTAACAGGTCGTAAAACCGTGCTACAGCGAGGATGATGGCCGGTTTCATAAGTTCGGATGGCTGGATACGGATCAGGCCCAGATCAAGCCAGCGCTGACTGCCGCCGCCCACAGCACCAATCAGTTCGACTCCGAGCAGCATAAGTGCAATCACCACGTAAACCGGGAAAGTGAAAAACTTGAACACATTTTCGCTGAAGCGCGAGAGTACCAATGCCATGGCCAGGAATACGCCGAAACGGATCGCATGGCGTGAAGCCCATGGCGACATGCTGCCCCCTGCGGCCGAATAAAGCACGATTACGCCGAACCCGGCGATAATGCAGAGCAGGAATATGACCTTCCATGGCTGCTGGGCAATCGGGGCGGGGATGATGCCGGACATTATTCGTTGGCCTCCGCCGTGCTATCCGTTTCCGGCACAGGCGCATTCTCGCCAGCTTTCTCGGCATTTTTGCGCGCGACATAGGCATTCATCTTGCGCGCCATGCGCTGTTCGATCGTGCCGCCCCATGATTGTTCGAGCGCTTCGAGCGCACGCATTGCCTTGCGCCTGTCGTACAGGAATGTCAGCACGTCGCGCGCGACCGGATAGGCCGCGCTGGAGCCACCACCATGTTCAACCACCACCGAAGCGGCATAGCGCGGATTATCAAGCGGGGCGAAACAGATGAACAAGCCATGGTCGCGGAATTTCCATTGCACATCGCGCCCGCCGCGTCCGAACTGCAGGCCGACCACCTGCGCGGTGCCGGTCTTGCCGGCCAGTTTAACGTTCGGAATATTCAGCTGCGCCCGCCGCGCCGTACCGGGACCGTTCACTACGTCGGACATGGCGTTGCGCACGATTTGCAGATGCTCGGGCGATATATCCAGATTGGGGGCCAGTTTGCGCTGCTTCGGCATCAGCAATTTGGGCATGACATTGCGGCCCGAGGCTATGCGCGACGACATGACGGCAAGCTGCAACGGGTTGGACAGCATATACCCCTGTCCGATAGTGGCATTGACCGTATCAAATGCCTGCCATGACTGTTTGTATTTTTTGCGTTTCCATTCGGGATCAGGGACGGTGCCGTAAAACTGGCTGGTGACGGGCAGGTCGAAAGTCTGCCCCATGCCCAGCTTGCGCGCCATCGCGGCAATCGGGTCCATGCCAATGCGCTGCGCGAAATAATAGAAATAGACGTCGCAGCTCTGATAAATACCCTTGGCCATGTCGACCCGGCCATGTCCCCTGCGGTTCCAGCAGTTGAAACGTCGGTTACCCACGCGTAGCCCGCCATTGCAGACCACCGTGTCATCGGGAGAGAGGCCCGCCTCCAGAAAGGCGAGGCCCACCATGGGCTTGACCGTGGAGCCTGGCGGATACAGTCCCTTGAGCACCTTGTTGCGCAGCGGCACATGGTCATCATCGCGCAGCATGCCATATTCGTTGAACCCGATACCATCGGAAAAACTGTTCGGGTCAAAACTGGGCATGGAGGACATGGCCAGCAATTCGCCGGTATGACAATCCATCACCACCACCGATCCTGATTCCGGGCCCAACCGGCGGGCGGCATATTCCTGAAGGTCCGCATTGATGGCGAGTTTCATCGGCTTGCCGGGCACATCCTCGCGCTTGCTGAGTTCGCGGACAATCTTGCCGCGTGCGGTGACTTCGACGCGTTTTGCCCCTGGCTTGCCGCGCAGATCCTGCTCAAACTGTTTTTCCAGGCCGTCCTTGCCGATTTTGAATCCCGGCGTGATAAGCAGGGGGTTTTTCTCCTCCTCATATTCTTCGGCAGAGACTGTACCGACATAACCAAGAAGGTGACCCACCGCCGCACCAGAGGGATATTGCCGACTGAATCCGCGCAAGGGCGCGACACCAGGCATATCGGGCAGGCGCACGCTAAGCGCGGCAAATTGTTCATAATCAAGACCAGAGGCAATTTCGATCGGCGCGAACCCGCGCGAATCTTCCAGGTCCTTCTTGATCCGCCCCACTTCATCGTCACTGAGCCGTAGCAGGTCAGCCAGCCTGGCAATTGTGCCTTCCTTGTCTTTCATCCGGTCGGGAATGACGTCGACGCGAAAATCGGCGCGGTTATTGGCAAGCGGCTTGCCATAACGGTCGATGATCCAGCCGCGCCGGGGCGGAATGAGGGTCAGGTTGACGCGGTTGCTTTCCGACAGCATCTCCCAGCGTTCATTTTCTGCCACTGCGATGTAAGTCATGCGTCCGGCGAGTAACAGGCCGACCGCCGCCTGCGCTCCGCCCAGAAAAAGCGTGCGCCGGTTGAAGGTGATATTCTGTGACGCCGCTGTTATCAGCTTGCGTTTCTTGCGCGCCTTGTTCGCTTTGCGCTTCCTGTTCATGCCGGCCGTTCCGTCATGCTGTCAGCCGCTTTCGGTCAAGCCAGGCGACAATGCGTAAAACAAGCGGGTAAAGGAAAATGGAAAGTATGATTTGAGGCAGCAAAATAGTTATATTCCCGGCATCCGCGATAACATTATTGATCAAAAGGCCCCCGATCAACGCCAGCATAATCGAAACCGCGGCGATTAACCAGTCCTGCCAGAAACCGCGCCATAAAAAGCGGTTATCCAGGATTTCAATGAATATCATCACCAGCGACCATAGCAAGGCGGCGCTGCCAAATGGCTGGCCGCTGAATATATCGTCAAACAGGCCAAGCGGGAAACCGATCCAGATTGGCCAGATGCCGGGGCGTATCAATCGCCATGCAATCAGCAGCATTAGCCCGAATGGAGGCAGCAACGGCATGGAGGCGATATAGGGTATGAACAGCACCAGCATGGAACCGGCCATAACCGACAATATGGGAATCAGGCCGATGCGAATGGAGGAAGGCTCCTGGTCTATCCGCTTTTGATATGCCGTGCTCATTGCCCGCCTTCGCTGCTGCTTTCAGTCCCGGCTTCGGCATCGTCACTGTTGACTTCGCCGTCTGCTGCACCGCCTTGTGCCTCCGGGACAAGCTCAGGCTGGTAAATAGGCTGTACAACCACAAAATCTGCGGCCGCAGGATCGCTGAGCGGGTGCCCAACGGCACCGTCGCTCGCCAAGCTGTCGACAATTGCGACCGGGATATTCGGGCTGTAGAGTCCGCCATTGCCTGATGTCACGAATATGTCGCCGGGCTTGATGTCATTCACACCAATATTGATAAGGCGGATATTGAGCAGGCCATCGCCGCGCCCCTCCGCAAATGCGACAGTCCCGTCGCTGGCACGCTTGATAGGTACGACATTGTTTGAATCGGTAAGCAGCAGCACGCGTGATGTGTTGATCCCTGTGCTGAGCACGCGGCCGATCAGGCCCCTTTGCTCACGCACTGGCTGGCCCGCCTCAACACCCTGATTGCGGCCTGCACCCAGCGTCGCGAACCGCCGTGTGCTGGAGGAGGTCGAGCTGATGAGCCGAGCGATGGCTACGGGCTGCCCCTCTTCCTCGACCAGTCCCAAAAGACTCCTGAGCCGTTCATTTTCCTGTTTGAGCGCACGCGCCTCGATAAGCTGAGTCCGGCTCTGCTCCAGCTCGCGCTGCATCGCCGCATTTTTGGAGGCGGCATCAAAATAGGCGGAGACCTCGCTGCTGCCTTTTTGCCCGGTGGAGCGTGCCACGGTAAAAAATTCGGTGACGGGGCGTGTCAGGTCCGCTGCGCCATGGCGAATGGCGGAAAATGCCGCTGGGTCGAGATAGGATATGACAAGCAGGAACAACCCGCCAAAGGCGCCCAGAAAGGCAACCAGATAGCCGGTGAATATCTTGTATTGCGCCTTGCGGGAAAACCCCGGACGCCGTTTATCCGGCGGCGCCATATCTTATTTCCTCCGTTAGGCGGCTGCCCCTCCGCCATTTCATCTTCGTCAACCCCAGTAACTTTCAGACCCAGTGACTGCCAAGTTCGCTGCCGGCTCTATCAGGCGGTATGCAGTACGCCGCGGAAAATCGGCTCTTCCATGGCCCGGCCCGTGCCGATGGCCACACAGCTGAGCGGATCTTCGGCAACAGTGACTGGCAGGCCGGTTTCCTCGCGGATAAACTCATCCAGGCCGGAGATCAGCGCGCCGCCACCGGTAAGAACAATGCCCTGATCGACAATATCGGCGGCCAGTTCAGGCGCAGTGTTTTCCAGCGCGATACGCACGCCTTCGACAATCGTGCTAATGGGTTCGGCCAGTGCTTCGGCAATCTGCGCCTGATTAATGGTGATTTCTTTTGGTACACCGTTCACAAGGTCACGGCCCTTGATCTGAATGCTCACGCCTTCGCCATCGGCAGGCTTTTTCGCCACACCAAAGTCTTTCTTGATCCGTTCTGCCGTTGCTTCCCCGATCAGCAGGTTGTGATGGCGGCGAACATAGGACACGATTGCTTCGTCCATTTTGTCTCCGCCCACGCGGACCGATGTTGTATAGGCCAAACCGCGCAGTGACAGGACAGCGACTTCGGTCGTGCCGCCGCCTATATCGACCACCATCGATCCGATTGGCTCGGTCACCGGCATATCGGCACCAATGGCCGCTGCCATGGGTTCAAGGATCAGGTAAACTTCGCTCGCACCCGCATTGGAGGCCGCATCACGAATGGCGCGCCGTTCCACCGAAGTCGAACCGCTGGGCACACAGATCACGATTTCAGGATAGCTGAACAGGCTTTTGCGACCATGCACTTTCTGGATAAAATGCTTGATCATATGCTCGGCCACTTCAATATCGGCAATAACACCGTCACGCAGCGGACGAATGGCTTCTATCGAATCGGGTGTCTTGCCCATCATCATTTTGGCATCATCGCCAACGGCGCGAACCTTCTTTATGCCGTTGATGGTTTCAATGGCGACGACAGAAGGTTCGTTGAGAACTACCCCCTGATCCTGGACATAAACCAGCGTGTTTGCTGTGCCGAGGTCGATAGCCATGTTGTGAGAGCCAAATTTCAACAGTTTAGAAAAAAAAGACATGTGTTCGATATTCCATTTTACCAGTCGGTCATGATGGCGTGGGGGACGCCGTGTCATGCACTAAATATAAAGCCGCACCCTTAGCCGAAATCCTCACGAAAAGGCAAAAATTTTCGTGGCGGTCAGTGCCGTATCAAATAGGGGTCGCCTCACTGCTTCGCTTGGGCTAGGAAGCCGCATATGTCAATAAGAAGACTCCCGAATGCGTTGATAAACCGTATTGCCGCGGGCGAGGTGGTGGAAAGGCCCGCCAGCGCGCTCAAGGAACTGGTCGAAAATGCGATCGATGCGGGTGCGCAGCATATTACCATAACTTTACACTCTGGCGGCCTGGATGCGCTCGAAGTGACCGATGACGGATGCGGGATGAGTGCAGAAGAGATAGCCCTGTCACTGGAACGCCACGCCACTTCAAAGCTGCCCGACGAGCATATCGAGAATGTCAGCACCATGGGCTTTCGCGGCGAGGCTTTGCCGTCCATTGCCAGCGTCTCGCATTTCACCA
Source organism: uncultured Sphingomonadaceae bacterium (assembly GCA_947497085.1). GTDB lineage: Bacteria > Pseudomonadota > Alphaproteobacteria > Sphingomonadales > Sphingomonadaceae > Alg239-R122. The sequence continues at coordinate 488,739 of CANMFE010000001.1, read as the reverse complement.
TTGAAAGCCGCACCGCAGACGGGGATGGGTGGCGCCGGGTTATCGACCATGGTGAGCTTGTTGAGGAAGGTCCGGCGGCGATACCGGCAGGGACAAGGGTACGGGTGCGCGACCTGTTCGCCAAGATACCGGCGCGCCGCAAGTTCCTGCGCACACCGCGCAGCGAATATGCCGCGTGCAGCGATGTGATTCGTCGCCTTGCCATGGCGCGGCCTGATATCGCCTTTACGCTGGAACATAAGGGGAGGCGGTCGATCGCCGTACAGGGCGGCGACGATGTGTTGACCCGTGTGGCCGCGCTCACCAGCCGCGCATTGCAGGAAAACAGCGTGACCGTGAATCTGGAGCGTGAGGGCGTGCACCTGACCGGCATCGCTGGATTGCCGACCTATAATCGGGGAGTAGCCGATCACCAGTTCCTGTTCGTCAATGGACGCCCAGTGAAAGACAGGTTGCTGACGGGGGCGGTGCGCGGGGCCTATGCCGATATGTTGGCGCGTGACCGGCATCCTATCGTGGCGCTGTTTCTTGACGTGCCGAACGAAGCGGTGGATGTGAATGTCCACCCGGCCAAGACCGAAGTGCGTTTCCGCGATGCAGCGATGATCCGTGGAATGATTGTCAGCGGCCTGCGCAAGGCATTGGACGAAGGCGGTTTTCGCAGCGTACAGCGTCCGGCGCAATCGGCTTTGTCCAATTGGCAGACGGAGCCTGTCGAACCGAAACACCCTGATATATTTACCCCGCAGGGCGTGGTTCCGGCGATGGGGCAGGCTGTTAATACAGATTCCGCACACCAGCCGGTTGCTTTTGGTGAAGAGAGCGCAGGATATGCCCCGCCGCCCAGTGCCGAAGATATTGCGCCCATTATGGGCCGCGCAGCGGTGGCCGCAGAACCTGTTCCATCGGGCACTCAGCACCCATTGGGCGTCGCCCGCGGGCAGGTGGCCAAAACCTATATCATAGCCGAGGCCGAAGATGGCCTGGTGATTGTCGACCAGCATGCCGCGCATGAACGGCTGGTGCTTGAACGCATGCGCCGCGCGGTCAAGGACAGCGGTGGCGGTGTGGCGTCACAGGCCATGCTGATGCCCGAAGTTGTCGAACTGGATGAAACGGCCTGCGACCGGCTGGAGGAACGCGTAGGCGAACTTGCCGAATTCGGGCTGGAACTCGAACGTTTTGGCCCTTCCGCCGTGCTGGTGCGTGCCACCCCGGCCATGTTGGGCAGCGGCGATGTGACAGGGCTGGTCACGGATATTGCCGATGAACTGGCCGCCTATGATGAAAGCCTGTCGCTGAAAGAACGCATAGACCTGGTGGCTGCAACCATGGCCTGTCACGGATCGGTCAGGGCAGGGCGCGTGTTGAATGTGCCCGAAATGAACGCGCTGCTGCGCGAAATGGAAGTGACCCCGCATTCAGGGCAATGCAATCATGGCCGCCCTACATGGGTCAAACTGGCGCACGGTGATATAGAGAAGCTGTTCGGGAGGAAATGATGCGGAAATTGGTGACATTGGCAGCGTGCATGGCGCTCACAGCATGCAGCAATGCGGGTAACGACGATGCGGATAACAATAACATTGCCAATAATGGTAATGATCCTATGCCCGCTGAAAAAATGATCCCTGTCGAGCCGGACGGCGGTATTGGGGACAGCCCGAAAGGCGGGCCACTGACCGGCGACAATGGGCCCGGCGCTGCCGGCCCGCGCCCCATGCTGCAAAATATGGAATATCAGGATTTTTCGACTGCCATTGAGGCGGGGCTGGGGTGCAGTTTTCAGTCTGAACCGGATGGCGGAACGCTGTTGGTCGCCACAGCCGATCCCATGACTGACACAAAGGGTGAAGCTGTCGTTAAGATCAATGACACGCCGGTCATCCTGCAATTTGAAGGCAGCGATTATGATGCGCTTGCAAAAGGCGGTAATTTCACATCGGAAGCGTTAACCGTGACGGTCAAGCGCGCAGATGGTGATGGAAAACGCATTGGCGTCGAAACCACAGGTTGGTCAGCCACGATGCGGGTGACGCAGGATGAGGGCGGTTCCAACAGCTATGAAGGCACCTATGCCTGCGGCGCATGATTGTACGCTAAGCACATGGTATATAACGCCTGAATATATTGAATAAATATTTACCTCTTTCTTTTAAGATTATGCGCCAATGTGCATGAAACCGCACAAAGAAAGAGGAAATCCTATGAAGTATCATTGTGGCCTGCCCGTCGCGCTTATGGCATCTGCCCTGCTTGCCGGTTGCGGTTCGGCTGAGCCGATGACGGACAATGCAAAAGTGTCCTGGTCCGATGATGGCCGTGCAGGCAAGCTGGTCGGCGAAGATAACCGGATCATTCCCGTGCGCAATATTCTTGCGAGTGAGGATAATATCAAGCTCACGCCCGTCATGCTGGAAGATTTCCAGAAGCTGATCGGCCCGCTTAAAGGGTGCAGCTTCAAGATGAAGGGTGAAACGGATTCGCTGCTGGTTGCAAATGCACCCTCAAGCTCTCGTGGCAGACCCAAGGCTATTGTGCGCATGGGCGGGGATGCGATTGAACTGACGGCAGCAAAAGCGGGGCGCATGGGTTATCTCGCCGCGGGTCCCGAATTCAAGGGACCTGATTTTGCGATTGAAATCACACCTGATCGTGGCACTGGTTCAAAACAGAAGGTGAAATCGCTGGTCTGGGATGCGGCCATGGTGGTGCGCGGTAAAGGGGACCAGGTGCGTGTCTATCGCGGCGGGGAGTATAGCTGCAACCTGTAAGACAGTGGGCCTGTCAGCGTTTCAGCCGTCATCCCCGCGTACGCGCATCAGTGCAATGGAAATCATGGTCATGACCGGTTCGTCATTCTGGTTATAGACCGTCATTTCGCTCTGAAAACTGCCCATGTGCGGTTTGCTTTCCGACTGCCGTTTCGAAAGCACCTCGCTTTCGACGCGCAATGTATCGCCGGGATAAACGGGCCGGAGCCAGCGCACTTTGTCGACGCCCGGCGAACCGAGACTCGCGGCTTTCCTTTCCATCATGGAATCGACCAGCATCCGCATCGTCATGGCGCATGTGTGCCAGCCGCTGGCGGACAAGCGCCCGAAATAGGTCTGCGCCGCCGCCTCGTCGCTAAGATGAAAAGGTTGCGGGTCATATTTTGATGCAAAGTCAATCGCTTCTTCGCGAGTCACTTCATAGGAACCGAATGACTGGGTGGCACCCACCTCAATGTCTTCAAAATAGATCATGGCTTTTTCCGTCTATTGTGCCGTTTTGGGTTTTACCGCATCGCCAAATGGCGTGAGGCTACCTTGGCTCGTATTCGGGGTGATACCCGCCAGCGTTGCCACCAGTGGGTAGATGCTGACATTGTCAAATGTGGCAATTCTGCCTTTTGCGGCGATGCCCGGTCCGCTGGCGATAAACAGTGCGGCCATTTCGGGATGGGCATTGTCATAACCATGATCGCCGCCAATCCCCGTCATCCATTCCGGCTTGTCCTGATAGATTTTCCAGCCAGTTTCGGGCAAGCAGATGATAGCCGGAACACGCGGGTTTTTGCCATATTCCAGGCGCGCCGGGATATTGCCCTTTTCCCAGCATTGCATGCGTGCGTGTGGACGCACAAAGGCCGCCCGAATGCTGGTCATATCACCATTCAGCGGGTCTATGCCCGCATAGGTGCCGTCTGTGACCAGCACATATTTGTCGCGCGGCAATATGCTGTCCATATATATCACCCGGTCGGGGTGGGTTTCGGCCATACCATGGTCGGATGTGATGACGAAATTTGCGGGTTGCCCGATTTTGTCGAGCGCGGACTTGAGCGCGCCGATCTGTTTGTCCGCATCCGCAATTGCCCTGTCCAGTTTTTCCGATGGCGCGGGGCCATAAAAATGTCCGGCAGTATCCACCGTGTCAAAATAAAGTGTCACCAGCTTTGGCCGCGTTTCCGCCGGACGCCGCATCCAGTCTATCACGGCTTCGACGCGGCGATCATTGCTGAGATCCATGGAAAATGGCCACCAGTTGGCAGGGCGTGTGCCTGAAAAGGCGACTTCCGACCCTGGCCAGAACATGGTGCCGGTGCGGACACCCTGTTCTTCCGCCGTGATCCAGATCGGTTCAGCCTGCTGCCACCAGAATATGTCTTTATTGGTCATGGTAAAAACTTCGCCGGGGCGCGCAGCATCACGCATGGTATTGCCCACCACCCCGTGCCTGTCGGGGCGCAGGCCGGTGACCAGCGTATAGTGGTTGGGAAATGTCTTTGTAGGGAAGCTAGGCCGCATCGCCGCACTTATACCGCTTTCGGCCAAGGCATTGAGATTGGGTGTAATTCCGCGCTGCAGATAATCGGGCCGAAATCCATCAATCGAAACCAGTATCGTGACAGGCTGGCGTGCTTGAGGCGGCGTCTGGCCTGTAGCGCCCGGTTGCACAGAAACAGGCTGATTGGTGGTGGTACAGGCCGCCAACGCCATACACATGGCGGGCAGAATCGCGTGGGATATTTTTTTCAGCATGGTGTTTTCTAACAGCGCACCTGCCGGGCCGCCAGCAGGAAAATCAGACGTTGAATTTGAACAGCATGACATCGCCGTCCTGCGTCACGTATTCCTTGCCTTCCTGCCGCAATTTACCCGCGTCACGCGCGCCGCTTTCGCCATTACATTCAACATAGTCATCATAGGCGATGGTTTCCGCGCGGATGAAGCCGCGTTCGAAATCGCTGTGGATTTCGCCCGCCGCCTGCGGGGCTTTTGACCCTTTTTCGACCGTCCATGCGCGTGCTTCCTTGGGTCCGCAGGTGAAGAATGTAATCAGGTGCAGCAGTTCGTACCCGGCGCGAATGATCCGCGCCAGGCCGGTTTCTTTCAGGCCAAGATCGGATAGGAACTCCATTTTCTCTTCCAGCGACATGCCCACCAGATCGGCTTCGATCGCGGCGGAGACGATGACGGCCTCGGCGCCTTCTGCGGCGGCTTTTTCAAACACTTTTGCGCTGAATGCGTTGCCTTCTGCCGCGCTGCCTTCATCGACATTGCAGACGTAAAGAACGGGCTTGGAAGTGATAAGCTGCGCTTGCGCGAACAGCCGCTCTTCTTCCTCGCCATCCGGCTCGGTCAGGCGGGCAGGTTTGCCATCACGTAGCAGGTCGAGCGCTTTGCCCAGCACGGATGCAGAGGCTTTGGCTTCCTTGTCGCCCTGCTGCGCTTTCTTGATCAGGTTGGGAACGCGTTTTTCCAGGCTTTCCAGATCGGCGAGCAGCAATTCGGTTTCGACGATTTCCGCGTCGGAAATCGGGTCGACCGTATTGTTGACATGCTGGATATCGTCATCCTCAAAACAGCGCAGCACATGTACAATCGCATCGACTTCGCGGATATTGGCGAGAAACTGGTTGCCCAGGCCTTCGCCCTGCGATGCGCCTTTGACAAGGCCGGCAATATCGACAAAACCCAGCTGCGTTTCGATCACCTTGGCGCTCTGTGCAATACCAGCAATCTTGTGCAGCCGCGGATCGGGTACGGCGACCTGCCCGACATTGGGTTCGATCGTGCAGAACGGATAATTGGCCGCCTGCGCTGCCTGTGTCTCGGTCAGCGCGTTGAACAGTGTCGATTTACCTACATTGGGAAGCCCCACAATGCCGCATTTGAAACCCATGATCTACTCACTCCAGTTCAAAAACGTCATGCTGAACTTGTTTCAGCATCAAGAGCGTTTTTGTGTTGCGGTTGCATATAGCCACTCTGGACCTTGAAACAAGTTGGTATTTATGGGCGCGGCGATAGCCTGTGATGTTGCTTATCCCTGCATCCTCAGCGCCACATCGCTCATAAAGCGGGCATCATTATCCTCGGCCAGCCAATGCGCTTCGGCGGCGATTGCGCCCAGCATGTTTGCAAGACCATCCATTTCCGCCTTGGCATAATTGCCCAGCACATGGCTATGCACCCGGTCCTTATGTCCCGGATGGCCAATGCCGATGCGCACGCGGCGAAAATCGGGGCCGAGATGGGCTGCGGTGGAGCGCAGGCCGTTGTGTCCGGCTAGCCCGCCGCCGCGTTTCACCTTTATCCTGAAAGGCTCAAGGTCAAGCTCGTCATGAAAAACGGTCACATCCTGCTTGGAAAGCTTGTAAAAGCGCATGGCTTCGCCAATCGACTGTCCGCTTTTGTTCATGAAAGTGGCGGGTTTCAGGATAATGACCTTCTCGCTGCCAAACCGGCCTTCTGTGGCCCAGCCAAGAAATTTCTTTTTGTAATCGGGAAAGTCATGGACTTCGCACAGCGTATCCATTGCCATAAAGCCGACATTATGACGGTGCAGCGCATATCCGGCGCCGGGATTACCAAGGCCTACCCATAGTTGCATGACGTCTGTTTCACTCCTTGCGCAGCTCCAATATGTGCACATTGCCACCAGAATACAAAAAAGGCGCGGATTGCAAGGTTGCAAGCCGCGCCTTTTAAATGGATATCAAAGAAATTAATCTTCGCTATTTTCACCTTCGGAAGCTTCACCTTCTGCGCCTTCAGCTGCTTCTGCACCTTCTTCGCCTTCGGTTTCTTCTTCATCACCGCTTTCGCTGTCCGATTTCTTGAGAGCGGATGGAGCAACAACCGTTGCGATCGTATAGTCGCGGTCGGTAATCGCGCTCTCGCTGCCTTCCGGCAGGTTGACTGCGGAAATATGGATCGAGTCACCCACTTCAAGGCCGGTTACGTCCAGCTCGATTTCGTCAGGAATGCGTGCCGCATCGCAGACAAGGTCAAGCTCGTGGCGAACCACGTTAAGAACGCCGCCGCGTTTCAGGCCAGGCGATTCTTCCTGGTTCACAAAGACAACAGGCACGGCAACTTCAACCGTGGCGTCCTTGGCCAGGCGCAGGAAGTCGGCATGCAATGGACGATCAGTAACGGGGTGCAAAGCTACATCTTTTGGCAGGGTGCGGATCTTGTCCTTGCCAAGGGTGATTTCCACCAGTGAGTTCATCATATGGCCGGTGTGCAGGAGTTTGTTCAGATCGCGCTCTGCCACATGGATGGGCTGTGCGTCCTGTTTGTCTCCGTAAATCACGGCGGGGATGCGGCCTTCACGACGTAGCGCACGAGAGGCTCCCTTGCCTGCTTTTTCGCGTGTCTCGGCCGACAGTGTAAGCTGATCGCTCATAGTCAGTCTCCAAAAAATTAAAGTGTTTCAAAAATATTCCCGCCACACCTCCAGGGATGAACATGGCCGGGAAGCGGGCGCTATAGGGGGGGAGGGGGGATAATGCAAGCAGAGTCTTGACCCATTTGCCGCTATTGTAGGCGTTTTACCGAATAGCCCTTCTCGGCCAGCAGCTTCTGCAAACCATCCGGGCCGGTAAAATGGCCTGCGCCAACGGCAACGAAATATGTGCTGCCCCCGTTTTCCAATTTCTCCGCAATCTGCTCTGCCCAGTCCCGGTTACGGCGTGTGACCACGGCCTTGCGGATGGATGGACGGTTGTCAAACCCCTGTGCCACAATCGTTTCCAGCGCTTTCATATCACCGGTGAGCCAGCTTTCCAGCAAGCGTTTGTAATTGGCTGCAGATTCGTCTGCCCCGTCAATTACAGCTTCCAGCATGGCACGTTGGTCGGGTTCGGACAAACCATCGAAATAGCCAAACTGTTTCGCGGCGCTTTCCAGGCCGGAAATATGCTTGCCGCTTTTCAGAAAAGCGCGGCTCAATATTTCTTCCACACCAAATTCGCCGCGCGCACCGGTTTTTCCCGACAGGCTGGATGATATCATCAGCGCCGCGCCCCAGCTTTCCACATTGGCAAAGAGCGATACAGGCAGGTTATATTCCTGCATGATATCGGCAGCTTCATCGTGCAGCTCTGCATCAATGCGGTTTTTGAGTGGCGGCTGGCCGGGCGTGGTTGCCATAACTGCGAAAATATCGCGTATTTTTTCTGGCGTTTCGGCAGGATCAAGTTCCAGGACAAGCTGGTCCGAACGGGCAATTGCGGCATCCACTGCATCGCCACGCCATGTGATATTTTCGGGCAAGATATGCACTGTGCCGAACAGATAGGAAGGCTGTCCCTTGCCGCTTATTTCCCAAAGCGCGGGGCTTGGGTTGTCGGGCTGCGCTATATCCACCGGCACAGGCTTGGCAGTCTGACCGCAGGCGGCAAGCAAGACAACTATCAAGATGGGTAGGATCATTTTGGGCAGCATGGCCGCGACCATAATGCGTTACGGTGTGAATGAAAACTGCCTTGAACATAAGGGTTCCTGGACTGACAGGTACCCAACCCATATAGAGCAAGGGCCGGAAGCAGCCTTGGCTACTCCCGGCCCTTTATTGAAACAGAATTGCTTGGGGAGCGTCTGCTTCAAATCTGAGCGTTATGTGATTTAATAGTTGATACGGGCAGTATCGATACCGCGTAGTTTCAACTGTTTCTGAACGCTACCTTCACCGGCAAGGTGGCCCGCACCGACCGCGATGAACACTGTCCCCGGCTGGTCAAGACGTTCGTCAATCCAGCGAGACCAAGCCGCATTGCGGCGGGTCAGGAAGGTGTCATACATTCTGCCATTGAGTATATTGGCATTCATTATCTCGGCCAGATCATCGGGTTTGCCTTCACCCCAGGCTGTCACCATGCTGTCAATAGTAGGAACGGCTTTGTCGACATTCTGTACGGTATAGTTCAGGCCTTTTATCTGGTCCTCCATATTGCTGCCTGCCAGCATGTTCATCTGGAATGCGACGGTTTCCAGTTCACTCAGTTTCTTGCCTGATTTTTTGGCCTCGGTGATCAGGATCTTGTCCGCGCCACTATTGGGGTTATAGCCGCTCTTAAGTGCGGGCAGCAGGCCAAGGTTGAGCGATGCGAACCATGGTTTGAACTGGTCAAATGCCTGTTCCGGCAATCCCAGTTTTTTCATCGCGGCTTCATATGCGGCCCTGTCTTCACTCTCCAGTTTGTCACGTAATGAAGTCCCGCTCGTGTCAGTTGCCAGCTGCATGACCATCTGCTGTGCATCAGGGCCGTCGGGAGATATTATTTCAACGACAAGCTCGTCTGACTTGTCAAATGCGGTTTCGACCGCTTCGTCAAACCAGCCTAGTCCCGGACGCAGGAAGTGTACCGTGCCGAACATGTAAATGGTGGTGTCTTCGTCCTTGACCACCCACAGGGCGGGATCGACGTCTACTGTCTTTACGGTTTCGGTTGTGGCGGGTGCTGCTGCTTCCTGCGCCAAGGCGATGCCTGTCATGGGAGATGCAAAGCTCGCCATGCCAAGTGTCAGTGCGCCAAGTGCGGTGTTGAGCAATAGTTTTTTCATTTTATATTCTCCTTTTAAAATTAATTCAGTAAGTTGATTGCAGTGTAAGTTGTGTCAAAAGCGTATTTTGAACTCTTTCAGCGGAATTTCTTCCAGACGAAGACCGCGGCGTTTACAATCATGCCAATGATAAAAATGCCCATGATATGCGCTTCCGGCCAGATGTCGGCCCATGCGAACACCCACCAGACAGGGGCGATGATAATCATTGCATACCAGCCGATAAGCCCTGCCCATAAAAAGGCGTGTTCTTCCTGCTCATCGACATTCCGGTGATGCAGAATGCACAGCAGCGGTAGCGCTACGCCCCAGATAAGGCTGATGATGATCGCCGTCGTGGAGTCGATCGGGGCTTCAAACCAGCTTCCGGCCGGCATTTCGCCCGAATCTGCGGCCCGGCCCAGTTCATATCCGACCGGGTAAGTCAGAAAACCGCCAATCAGGCCAAGTACGCCAGCGGCGATTAGGCTGAACCAGTATTTTTTCGCACGCGGCGACATGGGTGGTTTTTTGCTGTCACTCATCGTTTATTCTCCATCAAATTCGTCATCGAAAATTTCTTCGATGGGCTGGCCGAACAGGCGGCCGATTTTAAAGGCTAGGGGCAGCGAGGGATCATATTTCCCGGTCTCGATGGCGTTCACGGCCTGGCGGGAGACATCCAGCCGTCCGGCAAGTTCCGCTTGCGACCAGTCGCGTTCCGCACGCAGGACTTTGAGGCGGTTTTTCATGAAGTCAGTCCTTTCAGGCGATACCAGTAATAGCCTGCACACCAGGACATTACCGTTATACCGGTCATGTTTTCGCCGCTGAGGTCCGGCAGCAGATAGAATAGTTTGGCAATGCCCCACGCCATGTTGACCATGACTGTCACGATCACGCCAATAAGGGCGGCATTGGCAAGCAACTGAAAAATATAATCTTCTGAACAGCGTCGGTCGAGTCCGCTGCCCATCACGGCGAGAAGCCCAATGATCACTATCGCCGGAACCAATATCGCAATGCGTGCGATGGGGGAGAGCGTTGCAGCAGTTTCTGCAAAATCAGGAACATCGGAAATCATCATGAGCGATGCCAGCACAGGCAGGATAAGAAATATATCAAGTTTTCCGGTTGTCATTTTTACGAAAGCCATTTTGTAGCCCCATCTGAATGTAATCTCTCCCTGACCCAATGTCAGGTTTCCATTACTATATGTCTTGATTCGCTGACTATGTCAACAACACATGACTAAATGACATGGTCAAATGACTTAATGTCATGTTTCGATAGCGAAAAATTTTTTGAAAAAGGCTTTTTGAGTATCCATATATCCACCCCGGAAAGTATGTCTGCAGAAAAGAATCACAGATTTATAACTGTGCTTTCTTGACCCGCGCGGCATCATCCGCCATTGCATTTCAAAATTGTTGCAAGTGCGAAAGCGGACCTGGATGGACAATGTGCAATTGGCGGGAAAGCCCGCGCAAAAGAGCGGAAAAATGAGTTTTCAGGACATGATCCTGACGCTGCATAACTACTGGAGCGAGCAGGGTTGCCTGATCCTGCAGCCCTATGACATGGAAATGGGGGCGGGCACGTTCCACACCGCAACGACGCTGCGGGCGCTGGGGCCGGAGCCATGGAATGCCGCCTTTGTGCAGCCCTGCCGCCGCCCGACCGATGGCCGTTACGGCGATAACCCAATGCGATTGCAACATTATTACCAGTATCAGGTAATTTTGAAGCCTTCGCCGGCCAATCTGCAACAGCTGTATCTGGACAGCCTGTCCGCGATCGGTATTGATCCGTTGCTCCATGATATCCGCTTTGTTGAGGATGATTGGGAAAGCCCCACATTGGGCGCTTGGGGCCTTGGCTGGGAAGTATGGTGTGACGGCATGGAAGTGACGCAGTTCACCTATTTCCAGCAGATGGGCGGCTATGATTGTAAACCTGTGGCGGGTGAGTTGACATACGGACTGGAACGTCTGGCCATGTATATTCAGGGCGTCGACAGTGTCTATGCCCTCGATTTCAATGGGCGTCCAAAGGGTGAGGGGGGCGTCACCTATGGCGATGTGTTCCACGAAAACGAGGTGCAGCAAAGCACCTGGAATTTTGAGGTGGCGAACACGGATATGCTGTTCGACTTGTTCAAGAAAGCGACTGCGGAATGCGAAAATTGCCTTGAGCACAAGCTTCCGCTGCCTGCCTATGAGCAGGCGGTGAAAGCCAGCCATATCTTCAACCTGCTGCAAGCACGCGGTGTGATTTCCGTGGCCGAGCGACAGGCCTATATGGGCCGTGTCCGTGACCTTGCCAAAGGGGCGTGCGAGGCGTGGATCGATAAGAACAAAGAGCGCTGGGCAAGCGAATATAAGGGGTGGAGCGTATAATATGACCGACTTCCTCCTTGAAATCCTGTCCGAAGAAATCCCGGCGCGGATGCAGGCAAAAGCGCGCACTGATCTTGAGAAACTCTTTGTTACGCAGCTTGGTGATGCAGGCCTGAAGGCCGAGGGCATTACCGTTTATTCGACACCGCGACGCCTGGCCTTAATCGCAAAGGGCCTGCCTGCCGAAACCGAAGCGGTCAGCGAAGAAGCGAAAGGCCCGCCTGAAGGCGCGCCCGACCAGGCTGTCGACGGTTTCTGCCGCAAGAATGGCGTCACACGCGACCAGCTGGAAGTACGCGACGTTAAGGGCCGCCCGACCTATTTTGCGGTGATCGACACGCCGGGCCGCGCGACCACAGACGTTCTGGCCGAGGCCATCCCGGCAATCATCAAAGCCTTTCCATGGCCCAAGTCACAGCGCTGGGGCGATGCCAGCATCACCACCGAAAGCCTGCGCTGGGTGCGGCCCTTGCAGGGCATTGTCGCGATATTCGGCGATGAACTGGTCGAATGTGAGATTGGCGGCGTGGCTTCCGGCTATGATACGGTGGGGCATAGATTCCATCATGATGGTGTCATCACCATTGGCGGCGTGGACGATTATATCGAAAAACTGCGTGCCTGCCATGTGATTGTGGATCACGAAGAACGGCAGGATATTGTCGGTGCGGGCGCGGCAAAGGCGGCATCCGATGCGGGCCTTGCGCTCGTCGAAGACGAAGGGCTGGTGATCGAGAATGCGGGCCTGACCGAATGGCCGGCGCCATTGCTCGGCCGGTTTGACGAAGCGTTTCTGGATGTGCCGGAAGAGGTGATCCAGCTCACCACGCGCATCAACCAGAAATATTTCGTGGTGCGCGATGGCACGGGGAAACTGACCAACGCCTTTGTCTGCACCGCCAATATCGACGCGCATGATGGCGGCAAGGCGATTGTGGCCGGTAACGAAAAAGTGCTCGCGGCGCGGCTGGCTGACGCAAAATTCTTCTGGGATCTGGACCAGAAAACCACGCTGGAACAGCATGCCGAGAAGCTGAAAGATATTGTTTTCCACGAAAAGCTGGGAACGGTCGCCGACAAGGTGGAGCGTGTGGCCAAGCTGGCAAGATGGCTATGTGAGGAAGGGATTGTTGGAAATTCCTTCTCCCTTGAGGGAGAAGGTGGTGCGGCAGCGCCGGATGAGGGTGCCCTGGCCAAAGAAACGCCGCACACCCTCACCCAACCCTCTCCCTCAAGGGAGAAGGCTGAACTGGCTGATATGGCCGAACAGGCTGCGCGTCTGTGCAAGGCCGACCTTGTCACCGAGATGGTCGGTGAATTTCCCGAACTGCAGGGCCTGATGGGCGGCTATTACGCCGAAAAAGAAGGCCTGCCAGCCGAAGTCAGCGACGCCATCCGTGATCATTACAAACCGGTCGGGCAGGGCGATGAAGTGCCGACCGCGCCGGTAACGGTGGCGGTAAGTCTGGCGGATAAGCTGGATACACTAGCTGGCTTTTTTGCTATCGATGAAAAGCCAACGGGTTCGAAGGATCCTTTTGCACTTCGCAGGTCCGCGAACGCAGTTATTAGAACACTGGTATACTCTAATATTCGATTGCCAATGCATTCATTCGCGTTAAACGAAGCAAACATGCTTTGTGAGCACTATCCTGTTGAATCTGAAATTATTATAGTTCGAGATACATTAGATCGTTTGGGCGAGTTTGCAGAAGTTCAAGTTCAAAACCGAGCAGCGAACTATGCACTGCATGAGTTGCGTGGCGAAACAGATGCCCCAATTGACTTGGGTTATATGTATGTTCTTCTCGACTTCTTCGCCGACCGCCTCAAGGTCCAGCAACGCGAGGCTGGCGTCCGCCATGATTTGATCGACGCGGTATTTGCACTTGGTGGTGAAGACGACCTTGTCCGCCTGCTCGCGCGGGTGAAGGCGTTGCAGACGTTTGTTGAGACTGAGGATGGTGAGAACCTGCTCGCCGGGTATAAGCGGGCTTCGAATATTTTGAAGAAATCCAGTATTCCGGGCGAAGACCCGGAATCCAGTGCGGACGCAGTGCAGGATGGCCCTGGGCTCCTGCTTTCGCAGGAGCACGGAGCGTTGCCCTATACCCCCGAACCAGCCGAAGCAGAGTTGACTGCTGCACTCGATGCGGCAGAGCCGAAAGCGGCGACAGCGATTGCGGCAGAGGACTTTGCAGGTGCGATGGCGGCGCTGGCGAGCCTGCGTGGGCCGATCGACCGGTTTTTTGACGATGTGACGGTTAACGATGATGACCCGGCCAAACGCGAAGCACGGCTCGGCCTGTTGGTGCGGGTGCAAAATGCGGTGCACAGCGTCGCAGATTTTTCGAAGATTGAGGGATAGGGCGAGTTATCAATATTTCTCTGTCACTCCAATGAAGTCACCCCAGCGAAGGCTGGGGTCCAGCCGGACTGGCGGGGCAGAATGAAATTTCATCTGGATTCCAGCATTCGCTCGCAATGACGCAAGAAAAGCAAGGTAGTTTGTAAATATGACCCAATATGTATTTCGTTTCGGCGGCGGTGTTTCGGATGCGGCGAGTGGCGACAAGGCTGCGCGCACCAATCTGCTGGGCGGCAAGGGCGCGAACCTTGCGGAAATGGCGTCGATCGGCCTGCCTGTTCCCCCGGGTTTCACGATCTCGACCGAGCTGTGCACACGCTATTATGCCGATGGCGAGACATACCCTGATAGCCTGACCGGCGAAGTGGCACAGGCCATCGCGCATATCGAAAGCGTGACCGGCAAGACATTTGGCGATGCGGCCAATCCGCTGCTGGTTTCAGTGCGCTCGGGCGCGCGGGTGTCGATGCCGGGCATGATGGACACGGTGCTGAACCTGGGCCTTAACGATGCAACGGTCGAAGGCCTTGCACAGGTCAGCGGGGACGAGCGTTTCGCCTGGGACAGCTATCGCCGCTTTATTCAGATGTACAGCGACGTCGTGCTGGGCCTCGACCATGATGCATTTGAAGAGGCTCTGGAAATCGCCAAGGAAGACAATGGCTTCTATAACGATACCGAGATGGAGGCTGAGCATTGGAAAGCGCTGGTCGCCGAATATAAAACGCTGGTCGAGGAGCAGTGGGAGAAGCCATTTCCGCAGGATGTGAACGACCAGCTATGGGGCGCGATCACCGCTGTGTTCGGCAGCTGGCAGGCGGAGCGGGCCAAAGTCTATCGCCGGCTGAATGATATTCCGGGTGACTGGGGCACGGCGGTCAATGTACAGGCGATGGTGTTCGGCAATATGGGCGAAACCAGCGCGACGGGCGTCGCGTTTACGCGCAACCCGTCCGACGGCACCAATGCCTATTATGGCGAATATCTTATCAACGCACAGGGCGAAGATGTGGTCGCGGGTATCCGCACGCCGCAATATCTGACCAAAGCCGCGCGTGAGGAGGCAAATGCCAAACCGCTGAGCATGGAAGAGGCGATGGGTGAGACTTATGCCGAGCTCGCGGGTGTGTTCGACCTGCTTGAGAAACATTACCGCGATATGCAGGATATTGAGTTCACCGTCGAACGCGGCAAGCTGTGGATGCTGCAAACGCGCAGCGGTAAGCGCACGGCCAAGGCGGCGCTGAAAATCGCGGTGGATATGGCCAGCGAAGGTCTTATTACCGAAGAAGAGGCGGTGAGCCGTGTCGACCCGATGGCGCTCGATCAGCTGCTGCACCCGACACTCGACCCGGAAGCGCACCGTGACGTGCTGACGCGCGGGCTTCCGGCTTCTCCGGGCGCAGCGGCGGGCGTGATTGTGTTCGATGCGGATACTGCCGAGCGGCGCAAGGAAATGGGCGAGAATGTCATTCTGGTGCGCATAGAGACGTCACCGGAGGATATTCACGGCATGCATGCGGCGCAGGGCATTTTGACCGCGCGCGGCGGCATGACCAGCCACGCGGCGGTTGTCGCGCGCGGCATGGGGCGGCCCTGTGTATCGGGCGCGGGTGAGCTGGTGATCGACAATGATGCACGCAGCATGACGGTTGCGGGGCGCATGTTGAAAGAGGGCGAAATGCTGACGCTCGATGGCTCCACCGGCGAAGTAATGTCGGGCGAGGTTGAAACGATCCAGCCCGAACTGGTTGGCGATTTCGGCACCCTGATGGAATGGGCGGACAAAGTGCGCAAGCTTGCGGTGCGCACCAATGCGGAAACCCCCATGGATTGCCGTGTGGCGCGTGATTTCGGGGCGGAGGGCATTGGCCTGTGCCGCACCGAGCACATGTTCTTTGACGCCGCGCGTATTACCGCAGTGCGGCAGATGATTCTGGCCGAAAACGAGGCAGGCCGCCGCGCAGCGCTGGACAAGCTGCTGCCCGAACAGCGGCAGGATTTCACCGAGATTTTTGAAGTGATGGTCGGACTTCCGGTCACGATCCGTCTGCTCGACCCGCCGCTGCATGAATTTCTGCCGCATAGCGAAAGCGAGTTCAAGGATGTGGCCGAAGCGACCGGCATCGGTATTGAGGCGCTGAAACGGCGCGCCAATGAGCTGCACGAGTTTAACCCGATGCTGGGCCATCGCGGCTGCCGTCTTGGCGTCACCTATCCCGAAATCTATGAAATTCAGGCAAAGGCGATATTTGAAGCGGCTTGCGATGTGCTCGAAAAATCGGGTGAAGCGCCGATCCCTGAAGTGATGATCCCGCTGGTCGGCACCAAGCGCGAGCTGGATCTGATGAAGGCGGTTGTCGATGGCGCGGCTGAAGCGGTGTTTGCCGAACGCGGACAGAGTGTTGACTATCTGGTCGGGACGATGATTGAGCTACCGCGTGCGGCGCTGATGGCCGATGAAATTGCCGAGAGCGGCGAATTTTTCAGTTTTGGCACCAATGACCTGACGCAAACCACTTTGGGCGTATCACGCGATGATGCCGCGCGGTTCCTGGGCCAATATGTCGACAAGGGTATTTATGCGCGTGACCCGTTTGTATCGCTCGATGTTGAGGGCGTAGGGCAGTTGATCGAAATTGCTGCCGAGAAGGGCAGGGCTGTGCGGCCCGACATCAAGCTTGGCATTTGCGGCGAGCATGGCGGCGATCCCGCATCCATCGCGTTCTGCGCCAAAGCCGGTCTCGATTATGTCAGCGCCTCGCCTTACCGGGTGCCAATAGCACGGCTCGCAGCGGCGCAGGCGGCGCTCGCCAATCAGTAATGCAGAACTTGATTTATATATCAAGATATTGATTTATATTAAAAATATTTAATTTACAGGCTGTTTTATTGTGACCGCTTGAGGAATTGTGCATGGTTTCGCCTCATCTGAAGGAGAAGAAGCATGAAACGTTTAACAATCGCCGCTTTAAGTTCGATTTTCCTACTCTCAACTGCCAATACAGGGCCGGGATCCTCACCGAATATCAGGTATGAAACGCTATATTTCTCGCAGCCTGGCGGCAGTATGGCTTATCACACAGGCCACTTCATCCAGTATTGCGATGATACAGTGGATTTTGTGGGCACATTTGATATTCATAGCGAGAATTACTCATACGCCTGCTAGTCGGCCCTGAAAGGGGGGCTTCGCCGCCAATTACACGGCTATTGACGACCAGTCGGCTTTAGTGTCGATGCTAGGGAAACCTTCCCGCTCCCGCGCCTTGCGGGTTTGGGCTGGCTGGCATCGGGTGCCCAGCCGCTCAGATATATGAGTTCGAATATCTCGCTGGTCTTACCGTCATCGTCAGCAGATTCTGCAAAATGATTGGCCGCGGCCAACAGGCCATGCTTGCCGATATAGGGTGGTTTGGATGCGAGTACATTATGTGCTCCCATGCCGCGCAGGTCGCGCACCAGCGAAGGCAGGCCGGAATAGCGCACTGTCAGCCGCTCGCCATCGGCCACGGGCATTGTAAAGCCGGCACGGGTGAGGAGATCGCCCGCAGCACGCACGTCGACTTGCGGATGGATATGTGCGGCCATCGTTTCACTGTTCTTGGCGTTATCGGCAGCCATCATCGCGGCTTTCAGCTGTGGTAGCGAGCCTGCGCCCACAAAAGCGGCGAGAAAAAGCCCGTCTGGCCGCAATATATGCCGCATCTGGATCAGTGCACCCGGCAGGTCGTTCACGCTATCCAGAACGCCATTGGAGATTATCAGATCAAAACTGTGCGCTTCAAATGGCAATCTGTCTTCTTCGCAATGCACACCTTCGTGGCGCGCGCAACATGCCGCACTGCTATCTGCGTATGTTACCGCCATTCCCTGCGCCTTAAGCCCGGAAATAAGCTGTCCTGGTGCACTGCCGATGACAAGCACATCGTTGAAATCTCGCTTCACCCATTGCAGCCGCTCGAGCATTTCTTCGGCCATATGCGCATGCAGGAACTCGTGGGAAGCATCGCTGCGTGCGGCGCGGTCACGTGCAAGTTGCCGCCGCTTGCGATCAAAAATATCCGCCGGTTGCGTAGGTGTATTGGATGTGGATGGAGCCATTGGAGTCTTGTGCCTTGGACTGCATCCTGCGACAAGCTTAAAAAATGGGGGTGCTTAAAAGCTTTTACGATCAGGCGGTAAAGCCGGTACTGGATGTTATCATCCCTCCGCGCTGCCCTATTTGCGGGGATATGGTGGCAGATGATCTCCAGCTTTGTGGGTTATGCTGGCCGCAGCTTAAATTCATTACCGATCCATGCTGCGCTGCGTGCGGCCGTCCTTTTGACATTGCGCGCGATGATGAACTGTTATGCGCTCCGTGTCTTGCCAAGCCGCCAAAGCATGACGGGATCAGGGCAGCGGTCGTTTATGATGAGCTCTCACGGCAGATACCGCTCAAGCTGAAATATGCGGGGCGTATTGGCCTTGCAAAGCTGGTTGCGCGGTTTTTGGGGCGTCATGTACCGGATGAACATGGTAATTTGCTATTGGTGCCTGTGCCGCTGCACCGGGGCCGTATGTGGCGGCGCGGTTTCAACCAGGCGGCATTAATTGCAGATGCGCTGCACCGCAGCCATGATATTGCGCAGGTCCCTGACGGCTTGCTTCGTACCAGAGCGACCCCGCCGCTCAAAGGCATGACCGCACGGCAGCGCCGCAAAATCCTGCAGGGTGCGATAGAAGTGAACCCGAAACATCTGGATAGCTTGAAAGGACGCGACATCATGCTGGTCGATGATGTCTATACCAGCGGCGCTACGACAAATGCCTGTGTGATACAGCTTAAAAAAGCAGGCGTGCGGACCGTGACGATATATTGTTGGGCACGGGTGTTGCGCGATGGGGAAGAGGGAAGCGGCGGGCATTGAGACAGCACTTGTTTTCGCGGCGCAGCACCCCATTTCTACGATGAACACAGATGTAATCCATCAAAGGAAACAGCATTGGCGAAAGTCGAAATATATACCAAATTCTATTGTCCCTATTGCGTCAGGGCAAAAAGCCTGTTGAAGGACAAGGGTACGGAATTTGAAGAGTTTGAGATCAGCATGGGCGGACCAAAGCGTACCGAGATGCTGGAACGTTCAAATGGAAGCACGACTGTGCCGCAGATATTCATTGATGGCCAGCATATTGGCGGTTGTGATGACCTGTATGCGCTGGATGCCAAGGGCGGGCTTGATCCGCTGCTTGGCGTATAGGCGCAGAGGGCCGGCATGAAAGTCGCTATCCTGCAGATGAATGGCAGTATCGACCCCGCGGCCAATGCCGTTGCGGTGGTATCTGCCATTGCGGATGCGGCTGCGCAGGGTGCCGAAATATTTTTTACGCCTGAAATGTCGAATATGCTCGACCGTGACAGAAAGCGTGCGGCAGCAAAAATTGCATCAGAAGAAAGCGACGTTTTTCTGGCGCAGGTCCACAAGGCCGCACGGCAATATAACATGAATGTGCATATCGGTTCGCTGGCCCTAACGCATGAAGATGGTAAATGGCGTAACCGCTCTATCCTGATTGACAGCACCGGCGAAATTCGTGCCCGTTATGACAAGATCCACCTGTTCGATGTCGAACTGGGCGGCGGCGACAATTGGCGTGAGTCCAGTGTTTATAAAGCGGGAGAGCAGGTCGCACTGTCTGATATTGCGGGACAAAGACTGGGTTTTAGCATCTGCTATGATATCCGTTTTCCGGCGCTTTACCGTGAACTGGCGCGGGCACGGGCGGACATTATCGCGATACCGGCCGCATTTACCGTACCCACCGGTGAAGCGCACTGGCATGTGTTGCTCCGTGCCCGTGCCATCGAAACGAGCAGCTTCGTCATTGCCGCGGCGCAGTGCGGGACGCATGAGGACGGCCGCAAAACCTATGGCCATAGCCTGGTGGTCGATCCGTGGGGCAGAGTGCTGCATGATGCAGGAGAGGACCCGGGCCTTGCCATTGTGGAACTGGATATGGAACAGATCCAAAAAGTGCGGCAAAGGCTACCATCGCTTGCCAATGCAAGGGAAATAGGGGATTATGTGATCTCATGATTGTATTTGATCTAGTCTGCCGCTCTGGCGGTCATGTTTTTGAAGGATGGTTCGCGTCCAGCGAGGTTTTTGCCGAGCAGAAGCAGACCGGTCTGCTATGCTGCCCTACATGCGGGGATCATGACATTCAGAAAGCCGTTATGGCCCCCAATGTTGGTGCCAAGGGCAATCAGGTGCATCAGGTGCGCGAAATGGTCGCTTCGGCTTCTGCTGCGGAAAGTCAGACCGAAGCACCTGCCGCCGAAGAGGCTGTCGCCATGCAGAATGTGCCGGAAATTAGCCAGAAGATGCAGGATATGATTAGCGCGCTGGCCAAGGCGCAATCACAAATGCTTGAAAAATCGACCTGGGTCGGCAGCGATTTTGCACGGCGCGCCCGCGACATCCATTATGGTGAGGCTGAACAGGAACTCATCCACGGCGAAACCAGTGAGGAAGAGGCACAGGATTTGATCGACGAAGGCATATCGGTAGCACCACTGCCGCTCCCCGTCGTGCCGCCAGAGGCGAAAAACTAGAACTGGTTTTAGCCTGTGTCAGATAAGGTTTGAAAACCACCGATATCCGCATTAGAGCATGGCTGCGATATGCGCGCACCCGTAGCTCAGTCGGATAGAGCACCAGATTCCTAATCTGGGGGCCACAGGTTCGAATCCTGTCGGGTGCACCATTTATAACTTTTTTCACGAACTTGTGTGTTTTTGCTGTTTTGATGGTCAAGCCATCAAAAATGGTTCGAATCCCTTGGGTGTGGAGCTATTACTTTTTCGCGAAATCACTATTTCCCTATAGGTCTAGCGCGCCTTTATCTCGAATGTGACACCTGTTTCCCATTTTTCACCGGGTGAGAGCATATGCATCCCGGTGGTGTTAATGGCGTTGGTGATGTGACTGACGGGTTCGATACAGAAAAAATCCCCTGCACCGGGTGCATATATGATGGTTTCCGGTAAGTCCTGGTCAGGCATAATAGTCAGTTTGTGTGTGGGCCAGGCAATGGTGATATCGCCTTTGCGGCCCGTGAAGATATTGTCGATGGCGGCAGCAGGGTCGGTAATGCCGGGCGGCGCATAAATAGCCTCCCATTCGGTAGGCAGCCCATCAGGCGAAGCGTGCCAGAAGCCGCCGAAATCTGCGGTTAAAACAGCATCTCTTCGCGGGAAATAGGGGTGGAAGCCCAGTCCCGCTGGCATATTGGTATTGCCGCAATTGCGCACGCTTAGGCTTTGACGTAGTGCGGTGTCTTTCAGTTCAAAGCGCTGCTCTGCGATAAATGGCCAGGGCCAGTCTGGGCCAGTATAGTTATAGCGCAATGTTGCGGTGTCTTCCGCCTGTGCGGTTATATCCCATGCGTGCAGCCAGCCATAACCATGGATAGCGTGGTGTGTGGAAACCGGCGGGTAATTGGGAGGCAGGGCAACAGGGCGGCCATTGGCCGTGAATTTGCCATCAGCAATCCGGTTGGAAAACGGTACCAATGGAAAAGATGACAAGCCAGTCGGGCAATTTTCATGCCTGGCGGGCAAAAAGATGGGGAGGCTATTCCAGTCAAAACGGGCAATGCCGCCGCCGCGCTCAGGGACAATTTCCAGTTTCAGGCCAGCATTGCGCAGCGTGATCATGTTTTAGCGGCAGCATCTGGCTGCATTACAGATCAAAATCCATCCGCGAGGTCACTTCCAGTGCCTTGTCGGTATAATTGCTCTCGGCCAAAGCTTCATCGCGCTCTTTTAATATGCCGATAAGTGGGTCGTGGAAAACCTGCACCGCTGCGGTTAGCCAGTCATTGACAAGTGGATCGCCTGGTGCGTCCGTCATGTCAAATTCCTTCAGGTATTTCGCTATCTCTGCAGCAGGCATCATATATTCATGTGTAACCCAGTAATTGGTGGTGAACCAATAGCTGGGCATACCGTCTGTCCCAAAGGCAAGCGCGGCAAAATGCACGACCTGTGCAGGCTTGTTACCGCGCACATTTTTCTTGGGCGGTCCGATCAGCGGTTTGGTGTCACCGAACAGGTGGCGCGGCAGGAACATGTGGAAATGACCATGCTCGCCTTCCTCACGTTCTTCGGGAGGATGCGCGTGGTAAAACCAGCGCGACTTGTTCCCAGGGGCAATGCAGTCGTCCTTGGGATAATGGTCCAGTTGAACAAAAAGGGCGTCTGGCGGCACCACACGGGGTACCAGCGAGACGCCCTCTTCAGCTATCTGGCCCGTGAGGGCAAACAGCTTTTCAAGTGCTTGTGTCAAGCGAAACTGGTCAGCTTATTCAGCAGCAGCTTCAGCAGCACATTTAGCTTCAACAGCTGCACACTGTGCTGAGCATTTTGCTTCGCCAGCTGCACATGCAGCTTCCGCGTCGCCAGCTTCAACAGCAGCTTCAACAGCTTCGTCAGCAGCTTCAGCAGCTTCAACAGCTTCTTCTGATGCTTCTTCAGCAGCTTCAACAGCTTCTTCCTGAGCGGTTTCAGGTGCACATGCTGCTGTAGCAAGAGCGAGACCGCCGGTTACTGCAAGCATGGAACGCAGGTTTGTTTTCTTCATGGTACTTTTCCCCTTCTGGTTTGGAATAAGAATTTGCCATTTACCTGCATGTCTACCGGTCTTGCAAGAATTTTTCGCAAAAATACGGTAAAACACCAAATTCACTTGTCGATGCCGCGCGCCTTGCCCCATTGACGCGCAACGGTATATCCTAGGTATCCCGTACCAAACAGCGCATAAAGTGGTTCTGGGATGCCAGCCAGATAGGCATTCATACCATTTGCTATTGCATGGGCAGTTTCAGGTCTGACGCTGGCTATAAGCCCCATGGGAATCGCCCACAGAATCATTGCATACATAACATAGAGAAAACTTGGGCGTGCGCGACTCGTCCATGGATCTGCTGATTCCGCTTCGGCAACGATGGCCGACATGCGGGTCTGCAATTGCTGCATTTCCTGTGAGCCTTCCAGCTTGATAAGCTCCAGCTTGGCACGGTCCCGTGCCTGTGGATCGGGGATGACTTTGTCTATGATTTTGGCCACCGGGCCGATTATGCCTTCGAGTAGTGACATGTTGTATCCTTTGTTCATTATCCCCTGAACGTTATGCGGTGTTTAATTGCCAATCCTGTTGGCGAGCCACCCATATAAAAAGGCTTCATTGGCGGGGCGTTTTTCAGCGAGGTGCAGGTATTTTGCACCTTGCAACGCTTCCACGGCTTTTAGCAGGATCGATTCCGCCTGCGTGCCGCGCGTAGCAATAAAAGCACCAAGTGCCGCCAGCGTACGTGGGCCGATTTGCCGGTCGACCGCGATGTCAGCATAATCGTGTTCGTTACGGTTGAGTGCATTAAGCGCCCGCTGCAGGAAAGCCGATGCCGTGGCAGGCCCCATATTCACTGCCGTGTCGAATAGCTCAGCAGCAAGGGCAGGGGCCTGTGCCGCGACCTTGTCGAAAGAAGGCGCATCCCAATAGATGCGGCGATAGATATTGACGGCCTTTGCCCGGCTCAGCTCCCGCATCGGGCCATCGAAGCCATTGGCACGCGCTACCCTATGTGTAATTCCCCAATTGGTTTCTCCACCGCGATCTGCAGGATGGTTGCTATAACCACCTTCGCGATCGATAACTTCATCAATCAATTTATATATATCCATAATGACTCTCCAATATTGAGAATCATTAATAACCTATTTGGTTATTTGTAGGACAGAATTTTCTATGAAAAAACAAGATGCAGGCTAAATATATCAATCAAAATTGATATATATCAATTATCACGCGCTCCGGTTACATTAAACAATTCGAAAATTGTTTATGGAGTTTTGGCTATGCGCACGCGAATAGCAATATTTGCAGGCCTTGTTTTTGCAGGCATGCCTACCTTGGCGCTTGCCTCGGGCGAGCAAGAACAGGTTGGTGAAGAAGCATTTGTAGATCCTTATATAGATATCAGATATCGGCTTGAAACGGTGGAGCAGGATGGTTTGCCGCGTGATGCGACTGCTTCAACCGTGCGCGTCAAGGCTGGTTTTGAAACCGATGAATGGCAGGGTTTCAGCCTGAAAGTTGAAGGCGAGGCCACTGCCCATATCGGCGCGGAAAAATTCAACGACACGGTAAATGGCAAGACACAGTTTCCTGTTGTGGCCGACCCTGATGACATTGTGCTCAATCAGGCATATGTGCGCTGGCACCATAATGATGTTGTTGACCTGCGTGCGGGGCGTCAGGTGATTAATTTTGATAATCAGCGCTGGGTCGGTTCGGTTGGCTGGCGGCAGAATGACCAGACGTTCGATGCTGTGGTCGGAACAGTGAATTCGCCGGCTGGGCCATCTGTGACCTATGGTTACAGCTGGCGTACCAACCGCATTTTCGGGCCGGATTCCCCGCGTGGTATATTTCGCGACAATGACATGCATTTTGTACGGGCGGGCTATGATGTGCCGGTCGTTGGCAATGTCACGGCCTATGCCTATCTGTTTGACGTGCCCGATGCGCCGGGGGCATCCTCGCAAACATTTGGGGTTCGCCTGTCAGGGCAACAGGATCTGGGCGGGGCCAAGCTGCTTTATGCTGCCGAATACGCCAGGCAATCCGATTACGGCAATAACCGGGCGCGCTTTGGCCATGATTATCTATTGATAGAACCTGGCATCGCGATCGGCCCGGTGACTGCAAAATTCGGCTATGAAAAACTGGCAGGCGACGGTGTGACAGCCCTCAGGACCCCGTTTGCAACACTGCACGCTTTTAACGGCTGGGCAGATAAGTTCCTGTCCACACCTGCCAATGGCCTGCGTGATATATATGGCGATGTGACGATAAAGCCAGCGGGCCCGAAATGGTTGAAAGGTACAGTGTTCAGAGCTGTTTATCATGACTTTAAATCCACCCGCGGTGATTTGGATTATGGTCAGGAATGGAATTTCCTGATCGCACGCAACATCGGCAAACATGTATCGCTGTCACTCAAATATGCGGATTATGACAGCGATGGCTTTGCATCTGATACGCAAAAATTCTGGTTTACCACGCAGTTGAAGTTCTAGTGCAGAAAGGGGAGCGTTCTGCATCAGGCGAAAAGCGCCGGGCCTATAATGGACCGGCGTTTTTCAGCCACGGCTTTCGCCCCTTCTTCTTTTGCGCGGCATTATTCGCCGCCCTGGCCGTTCTCATCTGGATGGCGGCGTTTTCACATGGCTATGGCGTGGGCACTGGCGGCGATGCGCTGGGCTGGCATGTGCATGAAATGGTCTATGGTTATCTGGCCGCAGTGATAACCGGTTTCGTGATGACCGCCATTCCCAACTGGACGGGCCGGCTGACGGTCATGGGCATGCCCTTGTTCCTGCTTTTGCTTCTATGGATAGCCGGTCGTGTGGTCATGTTCGGGGGAGATTACGGGCTGTTCCCGCCCATAATCGACAGCCTGTTCCTTATTATGGTGGCGGCATTTGCCTGGCGCGAGATACTGACCGGCAAAAACTGGCGTAATTTGCCCATATGCCTGCTGCTCAGCCTGTTCGCGATCAGCAATGTCCTGTTTCATTTTGAAGAGGCATGGGAGCTTCCGTATCAGACCGGTTTGCGGCTGGGCATTGCGGTTGTGACATTGCTGATGCTGCTGATAGGCGGACGGGTTATTCCGTCCTTTACGACAAACTGGATGCGTAAACAGGGCATATCGCCTGCACCGACGCCGTTTGGCGGTTATGACAAAATCGCAATGCTGGTGGCGGGGCTGACACTCATTGGCTGGGTTATCGCGCCCAATGCGGCGTTGGTCGGCTATGGCTTCATGGGCGCCGCTATAATGCACTTTGTGCGGCTGTGGCGATGGCGTGGTTGGGCCACGGTCCGCGATCCGCTCGTGCTGGTCCTGCATATCGGCTATGCATGGATACCAGCCGCTTTCCTGCTGATGGGATGGTCAATATTGCGGCCGGAACTGCTGACGGCGGCACATGCCATGCACGCACTGACGGCGGGCGCGGCGGGCCAGCTTACACTCGCTATAATGACACGCGCCAGCCTGGGGCATAGCGGACGCGAATTGCGGGCAGGTGTGGGTACAGTGCTGATATATATGCTTGCATTTACAGGGGCTTTTCTCCGCATGATATTCCCGTTTACGGGCATTGGATATGCATTGGGCATGTCGATCGCAGCTATGGTCTGGGCAAGTGCTTTCCTGTTGTTCGCGGTGCTTTACGGCCCGTTATTTTTCACCGAACGCCGGTAAAGCCTAGCGGCTGCTGAGACCTATTTCCGGATCATCGATGAGCGGATTGGGCTTAGCAAAGGCAATTAGCGCATCCGGCTTGTCAATATGCACCACGGGTCCCTGTATGCGTACGCCATGTGCATTGAGAGCGCCAAAAGAACGCGACAGATTCTCCGGGGTCATGCTGAGCAGGGCGGCAATGGTCCGTTTGTCGGCGGGCAGGGTAAAGCTGGATGCCTCACCATGGCTTGCAGCTAGGCGAAGCAGGTAATTTGCGAGCCGTTCAGTCGCGGGACGCAGCTTCGCTTCCTTGTGCATTTTGACAAGCTGTCGGTAAGCTTTTGACAATTCGGTTGCGATTGCCACAGCGAACATCTTGTCTTCGGCAAAATGCCGTTTGATGTGTTCCGCCGGTATCATAAGTAACCGTGACGGGGTTAATGTCCGCGCCGACATCAGGCACACGGCATCGCTAAGCACAGCCGCCAGGATGAAGGCTGATGTCGGCTCGATAATGGCCATGCTGGTTTCACGCCCATCATTACAGGCAAACAGTTCAACGGAGCCTTCCACCAGAATATAGAGGAAATCAGCGCTGTCACCTTCATGGATAAGACGCACTTGCGGCGGGAAATGCTGAAACAGTGCAGCCGAGACCAGTTCTTCGAAACTGTCATCCTGAACCCCTGCAAACAGAGGCAGGTTCCGGACCGCTGGCATGTCTTGTGCGCGCATGAATGACTTCCCCTGATTCGTGATACACATATATCGCCCAATTGCTTGATAAATATCAAGAGAGAGTTTGCGTGATGTAAAATGGATTCCAGACTTTGGCTAATCTGTAGCCTGACTTTTTTCCTAAATATTCTGCATTCCACTTGATTTGACATAAATCAAGGTTGATGTGCGGACTGGCGTGAAACCTGATGCCGAAAATTGGGGTGAAGACCCCGGATGGCAAGGGAGTCAGGGGAAATGCAAGACGCAGCAGTGGCAAGTTCGGGCCAGCAGCACAAGGCGCTGGGCATGAGCACAGCAGCTTTTACCATATGCTTTGCGGTGTGGACGATATTCTCGATTATCGGGATTCAGATCAAGGAAGATTTGAACCTGTCCGATACGCAATTTGGCCTTTTGGTGGGAACACCGATATTGACCGGCTCGCTGTCACGCATTTTTCTGGGCATCTGGACTGACCAATATGGCGGGCGGCGCGTTTTCGCGCTCACCATGCTCGCGGCGGCGCTGGCCACATTCTTGTTATCAATGGCGACAAGCTATCCCATGATGCTGGTCGCTGCGCTTGGCGTAGGTTTGGCGGGCGGCAGTTTTGCGGTCGGCATTGCCTATGTCTCCAAATGGTATCCCAAGGAAAAACAGGGCACGGCGCTCGGTATTTTCGGCGCAGGCAATGTCGGTGCGGCGGTGACCAAACTGGTCGCGCCTCTGGTACTCGTTGCCTATGGCTGGAATATGGTGGCGCAGGTCTGGGCGGCGGCACTGGTGCTTACTGCCATCATATTCTGGATCACCACGGAAGATGATCCCGACATCAAGGCGCGGCGTGCGAGCGGTGAAAAACCACGCTCTGCGCTGATGCAACTGGAACCGCTTAAAAACCAGCAGGTGTGGCGGTTTGCGCTCTATTATTTCTTTGTATTCGGGGCATTTGTGGCATTGGCACTATGGTTGCCACATTACCTGATCGACGTATATGGCCTCGACATTAAAACCGCCGGCATATTGGCGGCGGCCTATTCGATTCCGGCCAGCCTGTTTCGTGCCTATGGCGGACATCTGTCGGACCGCTATGGCGCGCGCAAGGTGATGTACGCGACTTTCGGCGTGTCTCTGCTCTGCCTGTTCATGCTGAGCTACCCCGAAACCGATTACATCATTCACGGCATAAGAGGGCCGATCGAATTTTCGACCTCAATGGGCCTGATCCCCTTTGTCGTGATGATATTCATACTTGGCTTTTTCATGTCGCTGGGCAAGGCGGCTGTCTATAAACATATCCCTGTCTATTACCCTGAAAATGTGGGCAGTGTAGGGGGTTTGGTCGGTATGATTGGCGGTCTGGGCGGATTTATCCTGCCGATTGCCTTTGGCGCGATGAATGACCTCACTGGCATCTGGACCAGCTGTTACATGCTGCTGTTCGCGCTGGTCGCGATTGCGCTTGCATGGATGCATTTCTCCGTGCGGCAGATGGAACAGGAAGCCATGGGCAAAGAGCTGTCCGAGCTTCCTGAATTTCCTGAAATGCAGAATATACACGAGCCCAAGGCGCATCGCGCCGCAAAAAGCGCAGTGCTTGAAACCTGGGAGCCGGAGGACGAAGAATTCTGGGCCGACAAAGGCGCGAAAATTGCGCAGCGCAATTTGTGGATTTCCATTCCCTGCCTGTTGCTGGCCTTTTCGGTCTGGATGGTCTGGTCGGTGGTGGTTGCAAAGCTACCCACCATCGGATTTGACTATTCTACGGACCAGCTTTTCTGGCTTGCGGCGCTGCCAGGGTTATCGGGCGCAACCTTGCGAATATTCTATAGCTTTATGGTGCCGATTTTCGGTGGCCGGTTATGGACGACCCTGACCACGCTGTCACTGCTCGTTCCGGCATTCGGAATTGGCTATGCGGTGCAAAATCCCGACACGCCTTATTTCATATTCCTAATATTATCGCTGCTTTGCGGCTTTGGGGGCGGCAATTTTGCATCCTCCATGGCGAATATCAGCTTCTTTTTCCCGAAACGGCAAAAGGGTAATGCGCTGGCGCTCAATGCAGGCCTTGGCAATGCAGGCGTGTCTGTCATGCAGTTCCTTGTCCCGATCGTAATTACGGCGGGTGTATTCGGATTTATAGGCGGTGAGCCGCAGACAACATCTGACGGTTCCTCGCTATGGATCCAGAATGCCGGTTTTATCTGGGTGCCTTTCATCATAGCCAGTGCGGCTTTTGCCTGGTTTGGTATGAATGATATCGCTTCGGCCAAGGCGAGCTTTGCCGACCAGGCGGTGATTTTCCAGCGCAAGCATAACTGGATCATGTGCTTCCTTTATACCGGCACGTTCGGGTCGTTTATCGGCTATTCGGCGGGTTTCCCGTTGCTGTCCAAAATCGCATTCCCCGATGTGGATTCACTCAAATATGTGTTCCTGGGTCCGCTTGTTGGCGCGGTGTCGCGTGCAGCAACCGGTTGGATTTCTGACAAATGGGGCGGCGGCCGTGTCACCTTCTGGACGTTCCTGCTAATGATCGCGGCTGTGGCCGGTGTGCTCTACTTCCTGGGTATCAAGGAACAAGAAGGCGCATTTTGGGGCTTCTTTGCAATGTTCATGCTGCTCTTCTTTGCAACGGGCGTGGGCAATGCTTCGACCTTCCAGATGATCCCGATCATCATGCGCAAGGAAATCGGGCGGCTGATGCCCGGACTGCCCGCCAATGAGCAGCTGCGCAATGCAGAGAAGGAATCTGCCGCGATTATCGGCTTTACCTCTGCCATTGCAGCCTATGGCGCATTCTTCATCCCGAAATCATATGGCACGTCGATTTCGATGACAGGCGCACCGAACGCGGCGCTTTGGGGCTTCCTGATTTTCTATGCCGCCTGCGCCGCTGTGACCTGGTTTGTCTACACCCGCCGCGGCGGCTTGCTCCACGACATTGAACGTGGGCGCGAAGCTATCTCTCCCATCCCGACAACCGCATAACTTTGAGGACCTGAAAATGAGCCATCTTCTCGACCGATTGAATTTTTTCAGCAAGACCAAAGCGCCCTATGCAGACGGGCATGGCATCACGACCAGTGAGGACCGGCGCTGGGAAGACGGCTATCGCAAACGCTGGCAGCATGACAAGATTGTGCGCTCTACGCATGGCGTGAACTGCACCGGATCATGTTCCTGGAAAGTCTATGTGAAGGGCGGTATTGTGACATGGGAAACGCAGCAGACCGACTATCCACGGACCCGGCCTGACCTGCCCAATCATGAACCACGCGGCTGTTCACGCGGGGCGAGCTATAGCTGGTATATCTATTCCGCCAACCGCGTGAAATATCCGCTTATCCGTTCCCGGCTGGTGCGGTTGTGGCGCAAGGCACGCGAGACCATGGAACCGGTGGCGGCATGGAAATCAATCGTCGAAGACAAGGCCAAGCGCGACAGCTATACCAGAATCCGCGGCCATGGCGGGTTTATCCGTGCAGCCTGGGATGAGGTCACCGAAATCATCGCGGCGGCCAATGCTTATACCGCGAAAAAATACGGTCCTGACCGTGTTATTGGTTTCTCGCCTATTCCGGCCATGTCGATGGTCTCCTATGCGGCGGGTTCGCGCTATCTCTCCCTGCTGGGCGGCACATGTATGTCATTTTATGACTGGTATTGCGACTTGCCGCCAGCCTCGCCCATGACCTGGGGGGAACAGACCGACGTTCCCGAAAGCGCCGACTGGTATAATGCAGGCTTCCTGATGCTCTGGGGCTCGAACGTGCCGCAAACACGGACGCCCGATGCGCATTTCTATACCGAGGCACGCTATAAAGGCGCCAAGTCGGTTGTCGTATCGCCCGACTATTCCGAAGCGGCAAAATTTTCCGATATGTGGCTGCACCCCAAACAGGGCACTGACGCCGCGCTGGCCATGGCAATGGGCCATGTCATCCTGCGCGAATATCACCTCGATCGTCAGGCTGAATATTTTGAGGAATATGCGCGCAAATATTCCGATATGCCTATGCTGGTGCGGCTGGTGGAAAAAGATGGGCATTTCATTCCCGAGCGCTTGCTCAGGGCGTCCGAATTCAAGGACAGTCTGGGCGAAAAAGAAAATGCCGAATGGAAAACCGTTGCCTTTGATGAACTGAGCGAAAAAATCGTTGTGCCCAATGGCACAATCGGGTCGCGCTGGAGCGAAAAGGGCAAATGGAACCTGGAAGAAAAGGAAACCGGCGGCAATGACACCAAGCTCAAGCTGACCAATATATTGGACGGTGACCATGACACGGTGGTCGATGTCGCTTTCCCTTATTTCGGCAACCGCGAACATGATTATTTCAAGGGCACGGATCACCCCGATACGCTCATTCGGCGTGTGCCGGCACGGAATATCAAACTCGCGAAAGGCGGCGTACTGGTCGCGTCAGTTTATGACCTGTTCATGGCAAATTACGGCCTGGATCGCGGTCTGGGCGGCGAAAACCTCGCAAGTGATTACGCCGATAACGAGCCTTATACGCCCGCATGGGCAGAACAGATCACCGGGGTTCCTGCCGATAGCATCATCACCGTCGCACGTGAATTTGCGGACAATGCCGAAAAGACAAATGGCAGGTCGATGGTGATATTGGGGGCTGGCCTCAACCACTGGTATCATATGGATATGAATTACAGGGGGATTATCAACCTCCTGATCATGTGCGGTTGTATCGGGCAATCGGGCGGCGGATGGTCGCATTATGTGGGGCAGGAAAAACTGCGCCCGCAAACCGGCTGGCAGCCGTTGGCATTTGCCCTCGACTGGGCGCGTCCGCCGCGCCACCAGAACTCGACAAGCTTCTTTTATGCGCATAGCGACCAGTGGCGTTACGAAACGCTCGATGTCGATGAAATCCTGTCGCCGACTGCACCGGAAGGTGAATTTAAAGGCTCGCTGATCGACTTTAACGTCCGGGCAGAGCGGATGGGCTGGCTGCCATCCGCGCCGCAGCTCAAGACAAATCCGCTGGAAGTGGCGAAAGCGGCGCGTGATGCGGGCAAAGAAGCGAAAGATTATGTCGCTGATGGCCTGAAATCGGGTGATCTGGAGCTTAGCTGCCATGATCCCGATGATCCGGCAAACTGGCCGCGCAACATGTTTGTATGGCGCTCCAATATCCTGGGATCTTCGGGCAAGGGACATGAATATTTCCTCAAGCATCTGCTCGGCACAGAGCACGGCGTGCAGGGCAAGGACCTGGGCGAAATGGGGCATGTGAAGCCTGAAGATGTCGTCTGGCATGATGAAGCGCCAGAAGGGAAACTTGATCTTGTCGTCACGCTTGATTTCCGCATGTCGACGACCTGTGTCTATTCGGACATCGTTTTGCCGACCGCGACCTGGTATGAAAAAAACGATCTCAACACGTCGGACATGCATCCGTTCATCCACCCGCTCTCGGCGGCAGTCGATCCGGTGTGGGAATCCAAATCGGACTGGGAAATCTATAAGGCAATCGCCAAAAGATTCTCTGAAATCGCACCAGAAGTCCTGGGCGAGGAAGAGGATGTGGTGATGACACCCATCCTGCATGATACGCCGGGTGAAATCGCACAGCCCATGGATGTGCAGGACTGGAAAAACGGCGATGTGGAGCCGGTGCCGGGAAAGACAATGTCGCAGATTACTGTTGTAAAACGCGACTATCCGAACCTCTATAAACGCTTCACCGCGCTTGGCCCATTGATGGAAAATGTCGGTAATGGCGGCAAGGGCATAGCCTGGAAGACCAGAGAAGAAGTCGAGCATCTTAAAGAGCTTAACGGTGTCGTCACCGAAGAAGGTCCGACCAAAGGCATGGCCAAAATCGAGTCGGACATTGATGCGACCGAAGTCATCCTGATGCTCGCACCCGAAACCAATGGTGAAGTTGCGGTCAAGGCTTGGGAAGCGCTGGAAGAATTTACCGGGCGTGAACATGCGCATCTGGCGCTACCCAAAGAGGATGAAAAAATCCGTTACCGCGATGTCGTGGCACAGCCGCGCAAAATTATCTCTTCACCGACATGGTCGGGTATTGAGAGCGAGAAGGTTTGCTATAACGCGGGCTATACCAATGTGCATGAGCTGATCCCGTGGCGCACATTGACCGGGCGGCAACAGCTTTATCAGGATCATTTGTGGATGCGCGCCTTTGGTGAAGGTTTCTGCGTCTACCGCCCGCCGATCGATACCAAGGCGGTGAAACCGATGCTCGACCGTGCCGAGGGGCAGGAACATGTCGTACTCAATTTCATCACCCCGCACCAGAAATGGGGCATTCACTCGACCTATACCGACAATCTGCTGATGCTGACGCTGTCACGTGGCGGGCCCATCGTGTGGATGTCCGAAGTGGATGCCGCGAAAGCAGGTCTGGTCGATAATGACTGGGTCGAAGCATTCAATTCGAATGGCGCGCTTGTCGCCCGCGTCGTGGTGTCGCAGCGGATGAAAGAGGGAACTCTCTTCATGTATCATGCACAGGAAAAAATCGTGAATGTGCCGGGTTCGCAAATAACCGGGCAGCGCGGGGGCATTCATAACAGCGTCACCCGCGCCATCCTGAAACCCACCCATATGATCGGCGGCTATGCGCAGCAGAGCTATGGCTTCAACTATTACGGCACGGTCGGGTCCAATCGCGATGAATTCGTGATTGTCCGTAAAATGGTCGATGTCGACTGGCTGGACGGTGAAAAAGACCGGTTACACCCCGGTGATATGGAGGCAGCGGAATGAAGGTACGTGCGCAAATAGGCAAGGTCCTGAACCTCGACAAATGTATCGGCTGCCACACCTGCTCGGTCACGTGCAAGAATGTATGGACCAGCCGCGAAGGCATGGAATATGCCTGGTTCAACAATGTTGAAACAAAGCCCGGCATTGGTTTTCCCAAGGACTGGGAAAACCAGAAGCGCTGGAATGGCGGTTGGGAGCGGCAGAGAAATGGCCGTATACGCCCGAAAATGGGCGGAAAATGGCGGTTGCTGGCCAAGATTTTTGCCAATCCCGACATGCCGGAAATTGACGATTATTACGAACCTTTCACGTTCGATTACGAACATTTGCAAAAATCGCCCGAGATGAAGGCAATGCCGACCGCGCGGCCGCGCTCGCTGGTGTCGGGCGAACGGATGGAGAAAATCGAATGGGGTCCGAACTGGGAGGAAATCCTGGGCGGTGAATTTTCGAAGCGTTCGAAAGATTATAATTTCGAAGGCGTCGAGAAAGAAATGTACGGCGAATTTGAAAATACATTTATGATGTATTTGCCGCGCCTGTGTGAACATTGCCTCAACCCCACATGCGTCGCAGCCTGTCCTTCAGGTTCGATATACAAGCGCGAAGAAGACGGCATTGTCCTGATCGATCAGGAAAAATGCCGCGGCTGGCGCATGTGCGTATCAGGCTGTCCGTACAAGAAAATCTATTATAACTGGGATAGCGGCAAGTCGGAAAAATGCACATTCTGTTACCCTCGTATTGAGGTGGGCCAGCCGACGGTATGCTCTGAAACCTGTGTGGGACGCATCCGCTATCTGGGCGTGATGCTCTATGATGCGGACCGCATCGAAGAAGCCGCTTCGGTGGAAGATGAACAGGATCTCTATCAGGCACAGCTTGATATTTTCCTCGACCCCAATGATCCCGACGTCATCGCGCAGGCGCGTAAAGACGGTGTGCCAGAAGCGTGGCTGGAATCGGCGCGAAAATCACCGGTCTATAAAATGGCGATGGAATGGAAAGTCGCGTTTCCGCTGCATCCTGAATACCGGACATTACCAATGGTCTGGTATGTGCCGCCGCTGTCACCGATTAATTCGGCGGCAAGCGCGGGCAAGATGGCGTTCAAGGATGACATGCCCGACGTGCGCTCTTTGCGCATACCGCTACGTTACCTTGCCAACCTGTTGACAGCAGGGGAGGAGGAGCCGATTGCCCTATGCCTTGAACGCATGATGGCCATGCGCAGTTATATGCGTGCCAAAACGGTTGATGGTGTGATCGCAACAGATGTTGCAGAGCGCGTTAACCTGACCCCTGAACAGATTGATGAAATGTATCATATTATGGCGATCGCCAATTATGAGGACCGTTTTGTCATCCCGACCACCCACCGCGAAGAAGCCGAAGACGCTTTTGAAGAGCGCGGTTCATGCGGTTTTTCATTCGGCAATGGCTGTTCGGGCGGTTCCACCGAAACCAATATGTTTGGCACGCCGAAAAAGAAAAAGGTTCAGTCACCATCGGCATTCCTGACGGAAGGAGACCCGTCATGACCAAGACATTCAAAGTATTGGCGGCACTGCTGACATATCCGACTGCAGAGATTCAGGAGGCAGTAGAAGACTTCCTGCCTGCGCTGAAGGAAGAGGGGATGGTACCCGCATCCTTTCAGAAACGTCTGCAACCATTGATCGCTGAATACCGGGAACGCGATTTGCTCGACCTGCAGGAACGCTATGTGCTTCTGTTCGACCGTACCCGCTCGCTCTCGCTGCACCTGTTTGAACACGTGCACGGTGAAAGCCGTGACCGGGGGCAGGCGATGGTTGATTTGAAAGCCATGTACGAAGAAAAAGGCCTGACGATCAGCTCGACCGAATTACCCGACTTCTTGCCCCTGTTTCTGGAATATCTGTCGATCCTTCCAAAGGCTGAGGCATTGGAACTGATCAGTGAACCAGCGCACGTTATAGCCGCTATCGGTGAGCGACTGACCAAGCGTGGCAGTAGCTATGCCGCCGTGCTCGAAGCATTGGGGCAGCTGTCAGGTCCGGCTGATGAAAAGGTCAAGGAAGCGCTACTGAAGGAGCCGGATGATGATCCCGAAGATCTGGAGGCGCTGGACGCAGCATGGGAAGCTGAACAGGTAAGTTTTGGTCCCGGTGCGCCTGATGAAGGCTGCCCGAAAGCATCAGATATGCTGGACAAAATGCTGGCAGATATTCCGCCGCAGGGCAAAGTAAAATCTGGGGGAACGACATCTAACGGAGGTACGAAAAATGGCTGAATTTTTGAACCATCTCGTTTTCGGCATTTATCCCTATATCGCGCTGGCTGTGCTCGCGATCGGGTCGATTATCCGCTATGATCGCGAACCTTATAGCTGGAAGTCAGGCTCCAGCCAGCTTTTGCGGCGCAAGCAGTTGATGGTGGGGTCGCTCTGCTTTCATCTGGGCGTACTGATTATCTTTTTCGGGCATCTGGGAGGATTGCTAACGCCGATTGAGCTGTTTGATGCCATGGGCATCAGCCATGGCGCGAAACAGACGCTTGCGATTGTTGTGGGCGGCATTGCGGGTATATTCGCATTTTTCGGCGCCACCCTGCTGCTCCATCGCCGTCTCTTCGATCCGCGCATAAGGCGTTCGTCCAGCTTTTCGGACATAGCCATATTGCTCCTGCTCTGGTTGCAACTGGTACTGGGACTGGCGACAATATTTGTCTCGCTGGATCATCTGGACGGGCATGAGATGGTCAAGTTCATGTCATGGGCGCGCGGTATTTTCACATTCCAGGCGGATGCTTCATCCTATGTCATGGACGTGCACCCGATATTCAAGGCGCACCTGTTCCTGGGTCTGACCATATTCCTGGTCTTCCCGTTTACACGGCTTGTGCATATGTTCTCTGCGCCAGTGCGCTATATCTGGCGTTCAGGCTATCAGATCGTGCGTAGCAAGAAGGCCGCTTTATGAGCCAATTATCTGAAGCGGCTGCGCTAACAATGAATGGCACTGAAATACCGGCTGAGGCAATTGCCGCCGAAGCGCAGAACCATCCTGCTGATAATCCCGAAATGGCTTGGTCAGAGGCGGCGCGTGCGCTGGCGATCAAGACATTGCTATTGACGGAAGCGGAACGGCTGAATGTCAAACCCGGCAACTATACCGACAGCAAGAATCGGCCATTGGTTGAAGATGATGCGCGTATCGAGGCGCTGCTGGAGCAGGAGGTCACTATCCCGCAGGCGGATGAGGTGACGTGCCAGCGCTATTATGACCAGCATATCGAACAGTTCAGCAGTCCTGATCTGGTTGAAGCATCGCATATATTATTCGCTGCGCCAAAAGATGATGAGCCGCGCTATAATAATGCGGTTGCCGATGCGGCACAGGCGATTTCGCAGCTGCAGGAACATCCCGAAAGATTTGCCGCGCTTGCCGAAACACTGTCTGCCTGTCCGTCAGCCAAGCAGGGCGGCAATCTGGGCCAGATCGGCCCCGGCCAGACAGTCAGTGAATTTGAAACCTACCTGTTCAATCTGGATGCGGGCCAGCTTTGCCCGGTCCCGGTAAAAACGCGCTATGGCGCACATGTCATAAAGGCTGGCCGGAAAATATCGGGCGAAATTATGCCCTTTGAGGCAGTCAAACCCAGGATCGCGGACTATCTGGAAGAAGCAAGCTGGCGGCGCGGTGTGGCGCAATATATCAAGATACTCGTGGGCAAGGCCGATATATCAGGACTCGATATGGAAGGCAGTGACGGCCTTTTGGTGCAATAGTCAATCCGGCATGTGTTTCAGCTGTGCCGCGGCTTCTTTCAGATCTAACGGCGTGTTGATATTGAAAAACATGCCTGTGCCTGACCAGCGAACATGGGCCGCGTCACATGCCTCTGCGAGTGCTCGCAGTGATAGAGATTCACGCTCCTTTAAAACTGGCCATGCTTTCTCAAGTGCGGTCAGTGTCCAATATGCGAATGTGGGGTGCAGGCCATCATCGCTGGCAGCAATAGCGGGTGAACCAGTCTCGTATAGTCTGGCAACGAGGTCCTTTGGAACGAAAGGCCCGTCCACTGGCGCCGTGAAAAAACCACGAGTCTTTGGGTCATGCTCGTTCAGCCATATGTGCGCGGCATATATCGCTGCTGCCGGCCCCTTTGGGCCATCCCTGCGGTCGGGAACGGTTTTGAGCCCAGTGCCATAATCATGCCCGCCCGCCAGCATCAGGGTGTCTGCTTGAGGGAAAGTCCTTCTGAAGACATGGTCGATCAGCCGCATTTTGCCCAAGAGCGCTTCGCCCTTGTCAATTCCGCCCATGCGCTGCGACTGCCCGCCTGCCAATATGATCATTATTTTGCGCATATGCTGGTTCTTTCAGCTCGCCTTGCTCAGGATATGATATAAGTTTGTGCATACACGGCATTCTTGATATATATCAATGCCTGTTCCGGGGTGACTGTTACCACTTGAAGGCAAGGACACGCAATTGAACAAACACGCCTCTTTCCCTCCCGGTTCCGACCGGCAGCCCGATATTCTCTCAGTAAATGGCGGCGTGTGCGATAACGGTCCGCTGATTGACAGGTTCGGACGTGAAATTACCTATTTGCGGGTTTCGGTGACGGACCGGTGCGATTTGCGGTGCAATTATTGCATGCCGGAAAAAATGCGCTTCCTGCCGCGCGCAGATTTGCTGTCGCTTGAAGAGTTGGAGCAACTCGTCATGACTTTTATCGAGCGCGGCGTGCGCAAGGTGCGGCTGACTGGAGGTGAGCCTCTGGTACGCAAGGGTATAGGCACGCTGATCGATCGTTTGGGTGAACAGGCCGCTTCAGGCGCTCTGGAAGAGATCACATTGACGACGAACGGGACCCAGCTTGCCAGACATGCGCGCAGACTGGCAAAGGCCGGCGTCAGGCGTATCAACGTCTCTTTGGATACGCTTGATAAGCGCAAGTTTCATGAAATTACGCGCCGCGATGCGTTGGCGGATGTGCTGCGCGGAATTGATGCCGCGCAGGGCGAAGGTATCAGGGTAAAGCTGAACACCGTTGCGCTGAAAGGCTTAAATGAGGATGAGTTGCCGGCCATGATCGCATGGGCGCATGCGCACGGCCATGACATGACACTGATAGAAATCATGCCTATGGGCGATGTCGGTGCGGATAGATATGATCAGTATCTGCCATTGTCCGAAGTGCGTGCTGCTTTGGAAGAAAGCTGGACACTTAAACCATTGTCGATGCGCACCGGCGGGCCTGCACGATATGTCCGGGTAGAAGAAACGGGCGGAAAATTAGGCTTTATCACGCCGCTCACGCAGAATTTCTGTGATGGTTGCAACCGCGTACGGCTGACCTGCACGGGGCAGCTTTATATGTGCCTGGGGCAGGAGGACCGTATGGATCTGCGCGCCGTGCTGCGAGATCAAGGTGCAGGTGCAATCAACGCCGCACTTGACCGGGCCATATTGCAAAAACCCAAAGGGCATGACTTTGCCATTGACGGGCAGGCGCAGAAACCCGCCGTGCCGCGCACCATGTCGCTGACCGGAGGCTGAATGGCTGAGATTATTTTTTACGGTAAGTTTCAGGATATTATCGGCCCCAGTCTGGAGTTGGAATTGCCGAAAGATGTTGCAAGCCTGAAGGCATTGGATACATATCTGGCCGGAGCATATCCCGGATTTTCCGGCATGCTTTCAAACGCGCGGGCCAAGATTGTCCTGAACGATGTCATAGTGCAGACAGATATGGCGATTTCGGACGGGGACAGGATAGAGTTCCTGCCGCCCTTTAGTGGAGGGTGACTTGATTACGCTGAGCGCGGAAGCATTTGACCCTTACCGGCTTTTGCAGGAATTTGCCAAGAGTGCAGATGGTGCGGGCGCTGTGGCAAGCTTTGTTGGCCTGGTACGCGGTGAGGGTGATGCAGCTGTTTCCGCCCTGATTCTGGAACATCATCCTGTCCTGACACAGCAAGC
Source organism: uncultured Sphingomonadaceae bacterium (assembly GCA_947497085.1). Lineage (GTDB taxonomy): Bacteria > Pseudomonadota > Alphaproteobacteria > Sphingomonadales > Sphingomonadaceae > Alg239-R122. The sequence goes on along the minus strand of CANMFE010000001.1, from coordinate 448,894 downwards.
CATTGAACAGGCCGCACAAAAAGCACGGCAGCAATGGGACTTGCTGGATCTGCGCATTGTCCACAGAATTGGCCATGTGGTGGTCGGAGATCCGATAGTCTTGGTCGCTACGGCTGCTGCACATCGGCGCGCCGCATTTGAAAGCTGTGACATGCTGATGGATTTTCTCAAGACCGATGTGCCTTTCTGGAAGAAAGAACTCACGCAGCATGGCGAACGCTGGGTCGAACCGGGCGCGAAAGACCATCGCGACCGCTCGCGCTGGGGTTAGGGCAAATGGCAGCTATCATCTGGCTGGCGGTATTTTTCTTCCTGACGGCATTGCTATATTCTGCCGTGGGTTTCGGCGGTGGGTCGACCTATACGGCGCTGCTGATCCTGTCAGGTGTCACATACCAGTCCATTCCGACACTTTCGCTTATCTGCAATATTATCGTGGTCACTGGCGGTGTCTGGCAATTTGCGCGGGCGGGTTATATCAACCTTACGCGTATTTGGCCGCTTATCCTGATTTCAGTGCCGGCGGCATGGCTGGGCGGAAGCCTTGTGATACCGGAAAAGTTGCTGGTCACGCTGCTGGGATTGGCACTGGTGGCTGCGGGCATCCATTTGCTGTTCGATTGGAAGCCGGTTGCAGCAGGGGATGAAGGCAGGCATGTACCGACACCGGCCACGCTGCTCATGGGTGGCGGGATCGGCTTTCTCTCCGGGATAGTGGGCATTGGCGGCGGGATTTTCCTTGCGCCCATTCTTTATCTGACACGCTGGGGTTCAGCCAAACTGATTGCCGCAACGTGCAGTTTTTTCATTCTGGTCAATTCCCTGGCGGGCCTTGCCGGGCAAGTCATGAAAACGGGGCTGGAAACAGCGACGGGCAATATCAGTGAATATCTTCCGCTGTTTATTGCAGTTCTGATTGGCGGACAGATAGGATCGCGGCTGGGCAGTCTTACGCTCAGCCAGACATTCATCAAGCGCGCCACGGCGGCACTCATACTTGTTGTGGCTATCCGCCTGCTTGTAAGGACATGGCTGTGATGGAAGAGGCTGATATAGTTAACGGGAATTTCGTGGTGATCAGGGGTTTGGAGTGACAATGCAGGAAAAACGACAAGATGAACTGACACATTTCGATGGCGAAGGCCGCCCGCAGATGGTTGATGTGTCCGGCAAGCCTGAGAATGTCCGGACAGCGGCTGCACGGGGCAGGGTGCTGTTTACGGAGGCCGCCTATCGCATATTGCGCAGCAAGGGCGTGAAGAAAGGGGATGTCCGCGTGATTGCAGAACTGGCGGGGATACAGGCCGCTAAACAGACCGCAACGCTGATACCCTTATGCCATCCGCTACCTCTCAGCAGCGTAAAAGTGCAGACCGATTTCAATGATGAGGCATTCGCGATTGATGTTACCGCCTCTGTCAGGACGACCGGACAGACGGGCGTGGAAATGGAAGCGCTGACGGCTGTATCTGTGGCCTGCCTCACCATTTACGACATGGCCAAGGCTATCGACAAGGATATGACGATTGCGGATATTCAGCTCGTTTCGAAAACAGGTGGAAAGTCGGGCGACTTTGAACGGTCGGCACCATGATTTCAGTTAATGAAGCACGTCAGATCATTGGTGCGGTCAAAACGCTGGATGAGGCGGAAACCATAAAGCTGGATCAGGCGCTTGGCCGGATCTGCGCGGCTGATATCCCTGCGCGCATAACGCATCCACCGTTCAGGGCCTCTGCCATGGATGGCTATGCTGTCCGGCTCGAAGATGTCCGTCATAGCGGTGCAAAGCTGAAGGTTATCGGCGAATCCCGTGCAGGTGAAGCAGCGGGGCAATTGCTGCATTCAGGGACCGCGATACGCATTTTTACCGGTGGCGTTGTACCGGAAGGTGCAGACCATGTCATTATCCAGGAAAATGTGGAACGTGAAGGCGGTACCATAACCACGTGTGTAGATCAGACTGCGCCCGCAAATATCCGCAGGGCGGGCATTGATTTTTGCGAAGGTGATATCCTCAAACGCAAGGGCGCACGGTTAAGCGCTATTGATATCAGTTTGCTGGCCGCCGCCAATATTGCTGATGTCCGTGTCTTCAGGCGTCCTGTCATTGCCTATTTCGACAATGGTGATGAACTGGTCGAGCCAGGGTCGGAATTGCAGCATGGACAGATAATTGGCTCCAACCGCTTTGCATTGGATGGCATGATCCGGGAATGGGGCGGAGAACCAGTATATCTGGGCAAAGCGGGGGATACGCTGGAACAAGTCGCGGTAAAATTCGAGGCGGGGCTGCATGTTGATATTGTCATATCGGTTGGCGGTGCATCGGTTGGCGACCATGACCATGTCCGCGCGGCATTTGAGCGGATGGATGGCAAGTTCCTGTTCCATAAAATCGCGATGAAACCCGGCAAGCCGACATGGTTTGGCGCATTGGGAGAAGCCCATGTGCTGGGCCTGCCCGGTAATCCGGCGTCCGCACTGGTATGCGCGACCCTGTTTTTACAGCCGCTGATAAATCGGCTGGGCGGCGGTGGTGATGTCGGACCCGCGTCATTGCAGGCCCGGCTTGCCAGTCCGCTGAAAGCCAATGGTCCCAGGGAAAATTACATGCGCGGGATATATGAAGTTTCAGATTCCGGGGGTGTCACTGTGCACCCTGCGGATAATCAGGACAGCTCCCTGTTATCGCGCCTTTCCTCTGCCAACTGCCTGATCCGCTGTCCGCCAGAAATGCCGACACAAGCCGTAGGCGATATGGTGCGCTGCATCCGGCTGAACTAACGCATAATGATGTCATGATAACTTTGCAGATGAATGAAACAAACTGAGTTGGCAAAATCAGCGCGTAATGGTCGAAACAATTGCCGGGCTGGAATCGTGATATTGTAAGCAGATGTTTCCAGAAGAAGGACGGTCCAGTTTGCACATAAAATTCAACGCTCAACGTTCAATACTGAATGAGACTCAGTGAACTCTAAGAAATCATTTAGACTTAGAAAATTGAATGAATCGCTTACATCTTGGTCAAGCCTAATTGCGACCGTCGAAGCTCAGTATAATAGCCATAAAATGCTATGAGAATGTAGTAGATAACCCGTATCACAAATACTGCAGTCATGCTGGTAACGTCAGCAACAAAGCCGTAGACCGCTGGCAATATACTATCGCAACGATATTGCTTGCCACAATCCCTACGCTTAAGTGGCCGGGTATGATTTCATGCTCTTTGTAGCGAAGCTGAAGGTTGTTGGAAATATGGTCGAGTAAAGCAGGCCGACCAGCATTAGTGTCTATCTTGATATCGATACGGATCGCCCGAAATTGTCGATAAACTTTGCGTAACCGGATAGTCACTATCAGATACTATGACAAGCTTGTCTGCGGGATGGTATACAGCTGACGTAATGTGTTGTGAATGAGCTATAAAACGGTGAAACTATCTGGAGGGATAAGATGACGAAGATTTTGCGCCGATCCACGATGGTTGATGTGGCTCGCGAAGCAGACGTTTCGTTAAAGACGGTATCTCGAGTTCTAAACGAAGAAGATTATGTGCGGGATGAAACCCGCAATGTCGTTCTTGAAGCGGCAACCAAGCTGGATTATAAATTGAATCAGGCTGCCCGGACCCTACGCGCGGGCGCTGCACAGGTTATCGCACTTCTGGTCAATAATCCAAGCCGCAGCTATCTGGAAAATGTCCACATTGGCGCGCTCAAGCAGTGCCATGACCTTTCTATGCAGTTAGTGTTGGATCATTGCCCCGATGGTGTCGATGACGTGAAAAGGATTTGCAGACTCTCTCTCCGGTGGGACTCATTCTGACACCGCCGCTCTGCGATGATCCGGAAGTAATTAAATTGCTTGAAGCACAACATTGTAACTATGTATTGATTGCTCCGAATAATCCCGATTCAGCACATTTTTCTGTGAACATGGATGATGTCGCTGCGGCACGGGAAATAACCGAATATTTGCTCGGTCTTGGCCATCGTCGTATCGGATATATTCGCGGTCACCCCAACCATGGTGCATCGGTAAAACGGTATCAAGGTTATTGCGAAGCTCTTGCCAAATACGGACTGGAACCGAATGAGGATTTGATCCGCCAAGGGCATTTCGATTATTCGACGGGACTCGAAGCCGCAGAGTTGCTCCTTGATATGCAAAAGCCGCCGACGGCGATCTTTGCCAGCAATGATGACATGGCTGCAGCCGCAATCTCGGCGGCTTATAGTCGGCACATTGAAGTACCAAAACAGCTATCCATCATCGGCTTTGACCATACGCGGATTGCTGGTATCATTAGCCCGCAGTTGACAACTGTACGACAACCAATATCCGAACTTGCGGCTAGTGCAGTTCGTATCTTGTCGAATAATATTTCACGCCGATTCTCATCAGAAGATGATGAAAACGCCATTTTTCTGGATTATGATGTTGTGAAGCGGAACTCTACCGGCCCGCCACCACAAGGCGAAATCATTTAGAAATTTTGCTTTTTCAAAGGCAATCCTAACGCAGCTACCATTTGCGGAATACAACCATCGTTCCGGCGCGCGGGGATAGTCCATTTTGTACCAACCTATATTGAGCATCTCAGCATATTTACGGACAGCATAGTATAGTGCGCCCGTTCGCTTAGGTCGGTACTTATCAATTGCACTAAACCCACCCAAGAGAAGCGGAATTCCTGTCCGCTCTTAAAAGGTAATCGCTTCCTCTATCATTTGTTTAGACACGCATAATCCTGATCACAGCAAAAAAGGACAAGGGCGAAACGGATTGAAGGCATCATGCGCACTGCACAGTGCCAATCATTCCAGTGCTGATCAAAAGTTAAAGTGCTTCGCTATGAAATTTTGCCATTGATGCGCTTAAATTTATAATGAGGGTAAATTTCGACAGCAATTGCGTGCGAAATTTCCCCAACCAAAATCATACTTAAGTTGAGATGCGCTTGTTAAGTCATGGATATAATTGGTCGGGACGATAGGATTCGAACCTACGACCCCCACACCCCCAGTGTGATGCGCTACCAGGCTGCGCTACGTCCCGACCGGAATGAGGGCGTATATTGCGCTGCATCGCATTTGGCAAGCGGTGTAAACAATATTATGCGCCTGCCCGCACCAGCGCGAGAATATGGAATTGCTCCATAGCGTAATGTGTAATGCAATTGCCTTTACCGGTTGAAGGTGATAGGCGCGCGCAGATATATTTTCGGGAGATACCACCATGGTTTCTCCGTGCATTCTAGATAAATGGGTTTTGATTATGGATAGCGTAACTTTTTCCACCATTATTGCAGCCGCAGCTGCAGGCGAGCAGCCGCCGTTTCTGCTCAGCATGCTGCCGCTTGTCGCGATTTTCGTGATTTTCTATTTCCTGCTGATCCGTCCGCAGCAAAAGCGGATGAAAGAGCATCAGGCCAAAATTGACAGCGTCAAGAAAAATGACAAGGTCGTCACAGGTGGTGGTCTCGTGGGAAAAGTCACGAAAGTTGATGATGATTATGTTGATATTGATCTGGGCGACGGCTTGAAAGTCAAGGCTGTCAAATCTACCTTGTCTGATATCGTGCCTCCGGGTGCTTCAAAGCCAGCCAACGATTGAGCTGGCAGGTTCCAAGTCGCCCTGACTCGTATATATACGTGCTCTAATGTAAGGATAGCACACGCATGTTAGAATTTCCGCGGTGGAAAATCATTTCCCTGTCCCTGCTGCTCTTCTTTGGCGTGCTGGTTTCGATACCCAGCCTATTGCCCGGACAGATGCGCGATTACTGGCCATCCTTCCTGCCGCAGGAAACGGTTAATCTTGGCCTTGACCTTTCGGGCGGCAGCCACATCCTGCTGGAAGCTGACCCGGAAGATGTGCGCGCACAGAACATGGAGAACATGGAAGAAAATGTGCGTGCCGCACTGCGTAACGCCAATCCCCGGATCGAAATTGGCGATATTTCGCGTGAAAATGGCACATTGTCCTTCCTGGTTCGCGATGTGAACAAGGTGGATGCGGCACGTGAGGAAATTCAGCGTTTTACCAATGGTGTCGGCCTGACCGGTCAGCGCGACTGGAATGTTGAAGTTCGCGATACGACCCGCTTTGTCCTGACACCCACCGATGCGGGTGTTGACGAAGCGCTGGACCAGGCAATGAATACCGCGACTGAGGTTATCCGCAAGCGTATTGACGAAATGGGTACACGCGAACCCACCATTATCCGGCAAGGCGACGAGCGTATAGTTGTGCAGGTTCCCGGACTGGATGACCCTGAGGCGCTGAAAGAGCTGCTCGGCAAGACGGCGGAGCTTGAATTCAAACTGGTCGATGCCGCTGCCGATCCCAACAAGACAGCGGCGGGACAGGCCAATATTGGCAGTCAGGTATTCCCTTATACCGAAGGCGCTGGTTTTGATGGACGCAATGAAGCGGTTATTCGGCTGGGCGGTATCAAGGGCGACAGCCTGACCGATGCGCGCCAGGCATTTGATCCGCAGACCAACGAACCTGTTGTCACCATCGCGTTTGACAGCGAGGGTGGCCGCAAATTTGCAAAACTGAGTACCGAAAATGTCGGACGCCGCTTTGCCATCATCCTGGACGGTGAAGTTATTTCCGCGCCCAGTTTTAATGAACCGATCCTGGGCGGTACCGCGCAGATTTCCGGTAATTTCACCGTGGAAAGCGCGAACCAGCTCGCGATTGCGCTGCGCTCGGGCGCATTGCCGGTTGAATTGCAGGTTGTGGAAGAACGCACTGTTGGCCCAGACCTTGGCGCAGACTCGATTGAGAAAGGCCTGATCGCTGGCCTGATCGGCACAGTTGCCGTGTTGGCGTTCATGATTGCTGTTTATGGACGGTTTGGTGTGTATGCAAATATTGCATTGATCCTGAACCTGTTCATCATTCTTGGCATTATGGCGATGCTCAATGCTACGTTGACGTTGCCGGGTATTGCCGGCTTTATCCTGACCGTAGGTTCTGCCGTGGATGCCAATGTGCTGATTAACGAGCGTATCCGGGAGGAACGACGGGCGGGCAGGCGCATTATCCAGGCTATCGAAGTCGGGTACAAAGAGGCCAGCCGGGCCATTTACGATGCGAATATCACGAATGTGATCGCGGCGATCCTGCTGTTCCTGTTTGGCTCTGGCCCGATCCGCGGTTTTGCGGTGGTGCTGCTGATCGGTATCTGTACTTCGGTGTTTACCGCGGTGTTCGTAACGCGCATGTTTGTCGCGATCTGGCTGAAGAATAAACGGCCGAAAGAGTTGGTGATCTGATATGAAACTTCTGAAACTCGTACCCGACAATACGAACATCAAATTCCTGAAATGGCGCCATGTCGCGCTTGCCATCAGCACGCTGATGATTATCGCCTCGATTGTGCTGGTCGCGACACGCGGGCTTAATTTTGGTGTCGATTTCGTGGGCGGCCAGATGATTCAGGCCACTTTTGAAAAGGCGGAGGAAGCACCGATTGAGGAGCTTCGCACAGATATTGCGGCGCTTGGGCTTGGCGATGCCAATATCCAGCGTTTCGGCGATCCCAATGTCGTATCGATCCGTATGCGGCTGAATGCTGACGAGGCCGATGGCCTGCAGGAAGCCGATAGCACCACAATCGCAATAACCAATATGATCGAGGAAAAATATGTCGATCAGGGCGTGCGTATTGATGGTGTCGATGCCGTGTCGGGCAAGGTGTCCGAAGAATTGCTCAGCACGGGGATATACTCGTTGATTTTCGCGTTGCTGGCCATTTCCATCTATATCTGGTTCCGGTTTGAATGGCAGTTTGGGGTCGGGGCGTTGTTCGCGCTGTTCCATGACGTCGCGCTTACATTTGGTTTTTTTGCGCTGACGCAGCTGGAATTCAACCTCAACATCATTGCCGCATTGCTCACCATTATTGGTTATTCACTGAACGACACGATTGTCGTGTTTGACCGCGTTCGCGAAAATCTGCGCAAATATCGCAAGATGGATATCGTCTCGCTGCTTGATCTGTCGACCAATGAAACACTGGCCCGTACGATCATGACCAGCTTGACGATGGTTATCGCGCTCGCCGCGCTTGTGACGCTGGGGCCAGACACGATTTTCGGCTTCACCGCTGCGATGCTGCTCGGTATTTTTATTGGTACCTATTCGTCCATCTATATGGCGAACCCGGTGCTGATCTGGTTGGGTGTGGGCCCTGACAGCTTTATTCCACCTACAACCGATGCCGACAGACAGGCGCAGTCGATGAATGAAGGTTTCGACGGTGCGCAGCCATAAGGCAAAGCCCGGCTGATGGAACTTTTCAAGGATGATATGCCGGAAGGGCCCGTGGTTTCGGGTTTTTCCGGTGCCGGCTTTCGGGTCGGCAACCGACAGGTGGATGGCGGTCTTTTATTGACATCTTCCAACGCATTGGATTGGTCGCCGCCGGCGATGGAGAATATGGATATGGCTAGTCTGGTGGCCATATTGCCGTGTGATCCGCTGCCGGAATTCCTGCTTTTGGGTACCGGTCTGTCGCTCGTGCATCCGCCGCGCCATTTTGTGCGTGAAATCGAGGCGCTGGGCATGGGGATAGAGGTAATGGACAGCAAGGCCGCTGCACGGGCCTGGGGCATGCTGCGGCAGGAAGATAGGCAGATTGTTGCGGCGTTGATGCCGCTTGTCTGAAAGCGCCCTTACAGGCTACGGATCAGCGTTTCGGCCATGCCAATCCATGCCGGATCGCTTACCACCTGCTGGCGTGTGCCTGCGCCCAATGGCAGGATATGCAGTTTGCCATCTTCGCGTCCAATAAGCCTACCAAACAGGAACCGGCCGGCGGGGCGGGGTACGAGTACATCGCGGTTCAATGCAGTCGCATAACTGTCAGGCGCCAACTGTCGCAGCCAGATTGTGTCATGCGCACGGTAATCGCCGATCCCGCTTTGTACATTAAGGGCGACCATCTGTTCCCCCGGCTCCGGGACATAGGCATGCTCAGTGCTGGTTAGCGCCTGCGCACCTTTATGGGTCAGCCGCGCGGCCACCGGGATATTCTCCGCCTTGCCGCCCTGGACCAGCTCATTGCTGTCAACGCCCAGAGCGCCGGCTATCCGGTTGAGCCAGTTCAGCGACAAAGTGCGGGTGCCGGTTTCCAACCTGCCAATCGTCTGCGCGGTGGTAGGCGGGGCGCATTTTGCGGCAACATCGGCCAGCGTCAGCCCTTTTGCGCGGCGTACATCGCGGATGCGGTTAATCATGGCGACCTCCAATAAACCTATATGGTTTTTACTTTCCTACACTATCACCAAAATGGCAAGAGGTTTTTCCATATCGGAGGAGCTATAGATGCGCAAAAATACACCCGTTAAACCTGCAACACGCAACCGTATGCTGTCAGAGCAACCGTTATGTGACGGCCATATTATGCGGGCACGTGAGAGTATGGGGGCAAAACCGCCAAAGATGCAGCGCTCCGTCACCGTAAATCTTGCCGAATCGCCGCTCGGGTGGCTGCATGCGCGGGGATATTTGACTGACCGTCAGTTTGATGCGGGGGAAAGACTGCGTATGGACTGGGAACGAGCGAACCTGTCTCCGCGTGTTACAATGAGCTGGAACCCGGTGCGCCATAAAGGTGGCGGGCCAAAAGACCTTACGCCGACTGAAATGCAAATTGCCGCCAAGGACCGCTTCCAGAAAGCCGAGACATATATCGGGCGTGACCTGAATGATATTGCCTGGCGTGTTATTTGCGCAGGTGAAACGGTACCGATCGCCGAAAAAAAACTGGGCTGGCCAACGCGGTCGGGTAAGCTGGTGCTGCGTATTGCGCTTGACAGGATCGCGGATTTCTATCGTCTGCCGGGCGAGGCAGCCTAGCCCATATTCTCCACCTGTTCGGCAAGGTCCAGCCACCGCATTTCGGCGGCATCCTTTTCGTCGCGCGCATCCTCTATGGCCTTGGTTAACTGAGAAAAGCGTGCAGGGTCAGTGGTGAACAGGTCGGGGTCTCCAAGCTCGCTTTCATGATGTGCGATCAGCTTGTCAAGCTCTTCGATCCGGGCAGGAAGACCATCATAATCACGCTGGTCCTTGTAACTCAACTTGCGCCGGGACTGGCCGGACGTCTTGGGCTTCTGTGCCGGTGTCTTGAGTTTTTGCGCGGCTTTTGCCTTGCCGGGTTCAGATTTCCGCTTCACTTCCCAGTCGGCATAGCCGCCCGCCACGATATCGACTTCACCGGAACCATCCAGACCGAGTGTCAGCGTCACCGTGCGGTCGAGGAAATCACGGTCATGGCTTACAATCAGGACCGTGCCATCATAATCGGCAATCACCTCCTGCAGCAGGTCGAGTGTTTCCAGGTCAAGATCGTTGGTGGGTTCATCAAGCACCAGCAGGTTTGATGCCCGCGCAAATTCACGCGCGAGCAGCAGGCGCGAGCGCTCACCACCTGACAACGTGCCTACTTTCGTATCGATCATGCTGGGATCAAACAGAAATTCCTTCAGATAGCCTTGCACATGCTTGCGTGTGCCGCGCACATCAATCCAGTCGCCACCCTCGGCCAATATGTCGCGCACACGCTTGCCCGGCTGCATCAGGCTGCGCTGCTGGTCGATGATAACCCCATCGAGCGTTTTGGCGAGCTTGACCGTGCCGCTATCGGGTTCGATTTCCCCGGTGAGAAGTTTGAGCAAAGTCGTCTTGCCCGCGCCATTATGGCCAACAACACCAATCCGGTCACCGCGCTGAATACGCAGGGAAAAATCACGGATTATCGTGCGTTTTTCCTCGCCTTCTCCAAAACTTTTGCTGATATTTTCAGCGGTAATGACTGACTTGGTGCGAACATCATCGCTGACGACTTTAAGCTTGGCGGCACCTGCAGGACCCATCATCGCGGCCCGTGCGGCGCGCATTTCATAAAGTTTCTGCAACCGGCCCTGATTGCGTTTGCGCCGTGCGGTTACGCCGCGTTCCAGCCAATGCGCCTCGATTTTCAGCTTGGCGTCCATTTTCTGCGCAGTTTGCGCTTCATCGGCATAGATTTTTTCCATCCAGGCTTCATAGCCCCCAAAACCAACCTCCTGCCGGCGCAGACTCCCGCGGTCGAGCCATAAAGTCTGCTTCGTAAGCCGGGTGAGGAATGTGCGGTCATGGCTGATGGTAACGAATGCGCCATTATAGCGGCTGAGCCAGCTTTCCAGCCAGTCAATGGCACTGAGGTCCAGATGGTTGGTGGGCTCATCGAGCAGCAGCAGGTCAGGCTTCTGCGCCAATGCGCGGCAAATGGCGGCCCGCCTTTTCTCACCGCCACTTGCCCTTGCGGCTTCACGGTCAAGGTCAATGCCAAGCTGGTCCGCAATGGCCTCTACGTCATGGCGTTCGGGCGCATCGTCGCCGTGCAGGGCAAAATCGATAAGCGTACCGAAACGCGCCACGTCCGGTTCCTGTTCAAGCATCACGACTTTTGTTCCGGGCTTGATCGAGCGGGTTCCCGTATCCGCCTCTATCTGATCCGCAATCAGCCGCAATAGTGTTGTCTTGCCTGCTCCATTGCGCCCGATTAGTGCCAGCCTGTCGCGGGGACCAATATGGATGTCGAGATCACGAAACAGCCAGCCGCTACCTTGTATCAGGCTCAGGTTTTCATAAGACAAGATCGGTGGTGCGCTCATGCTCCAGCAGTTAGGCCGCCAGTACATGGCTGGCAAGGGGGCATGGCGCAATTCATGGATATTCAGGCAAAGCTAATATAAGGTCACCTAAACGCCCTTACAACACATTGCATCAAGGAGTTTACGTGATGAAAAGGTTCAAAAATCTTCCCGCAGCGCTGGTTTCCGCTTCGGTATTGGCTGCAACCGCGATAACAGCGGCGCCTGCTGTGGCGGCAGATGTGGATATTGATGCCAAGGGACCGGTCATCGAACTCAGCATTTCGGAACGCATCGACAGTGCGCCTGATACCGCGCGTATGAGTACGGGCGTGACAGCCAAGGCACCGACTGCGCAACAGGCATTGCGCGATAATGCGCGTAAAATGGACGCGCTGATCAAGCAGATTAAGGCGCTTGGGATTGAAGATAAATATATCCAAACCACGGGCATCAATATCAATCCAGAATTTGACTATCAGCGAGGTGAAGAACCACGGCTGACCGGCTATCGTGCATCGAACCAGGTGCAGATTGAAGTGCGCGATATTGACCGGTTGGGTGAAATGATTGACGCTCTGGTATCAGCGGGTGCGAATAACCTGAATGGCCCCTATTTCAGCCTGACCAATGATGGCGAGGTCAAGGCCATGGCACGCAAGCGGGCGATGGAGCGCGGCCGGGTACAGGCGCTCGATTATGCACGGCTGGCTGGCTATTCCAACGTTCGGATATTGGCGATTAGCGAACATATTTCAGGATCATCGCCTGTTCAAAAAGGTGTCATGGCCCGCGCGATGTCGGCAGATATGATTGAGTCCACTCCGGTACAGCCAGGGCAAGTGGGAACAAGTGTTACTGTGCAAGTCACCTATGAAATGGTGCAATAATAACGGTTTGACAAAGCTGAACGGCTGCTCCACCAGTTGTTCACGCGATATTAAAACCCGTATAGGTAGTAATTGAGCATGATGAAAACATCCGCTTTGATCACATCCGCGCTTGTTGCCCTGTCGCTTGTCGGTATGCCTGCGCCTGCCGATGCACGGCGCGATAATCAGGATGATGCGCGTAAACAGATGCGTTCGGGTGAAATCAAATCCCGATCCGAAATTGAAAAACGTGTCGTGCCGAAAATGAAGGGCATGCGTTATCTGGGCTTCAGCTATGACCCGGATACGCTTGTCTATACCCTGCGTTTCATTAAGGGACAGCGCGTGGTTGATGTTTTCGTTGATGCGCGCAGTGGTGCCATATTGCGCCGCAGGTAGAGCGCCTGTGAATAATGGGGGCAATTCCAGCATATCCCTTGACCGGGGCTTCCATGTCTTTCATGCATATCCATGAGATAATTTCCATGCAGCGCGCTTTGCAGCTGCCATGAGACAGAAAGGGAATAGTCATGCGTATCCTGATTGTTGAAGATGAACCGACGCTTGGCCAGCAACTGAAATCTACATTGGAAAATACCGGCTATGCTGTTGACCTTTCAACAGATGGCGAAGACGGTCATTTTCTGGGATCAACCGAAGATTATGACGCTGTCATTCTTGATCTGGGATTGCCGGAAATTGATGGCCTGACCGTATTGGGCATGTGGCGCAAGGAAGGCCGCAAGTTTCCCGTGCTCGTACTGACTGCGCGGGACAGCTGGTCGGACAAGGTGGCTGGTCTTGACGCAGGCGCGGATGACTATCTTGCCAAACCGTTCCAGACAGAAGAGCTAATCGCACGGCTTCGCGCGCTTATCCGCCGCGCATCGGGCAATGCGAGTTCAGAGCTTACCGCAGGTGAAATCCGGCTTGATACACGTTCGGGCAAAGTCACGCGGGCAGGGGAGCCGGTAAAACTGACCGCGCAGGAATATAAGCTGCTATCTTATCTCTTGCATCACAAGGGTAAGGTCGTGTCGCGCACCGAACTGATCGAACATATTTACGACCAGGATTTTGACCGCGATTCCAATACGATCGAAGTATTCGTGACACGTATTCGCAAAAAGCTGGGCAGCGATGTTATCACCACCATTCGCGGGCTGGGATACAGCCTGGAAGATCCGGAGGACCGTGACGAGGGCTGACCTAGCCATGGTCACGGCACCGCGCCATGACGGATACAGAAACCAGCAGTGAAATTGCTTCCGGTACAATTGATGACCCAGTAGCGCCTCCGGCGCATTCGGGGTCGCTCAGCCGCCGGATGATTCTGATCGCCACGGTCTGGATTTCGCTACTGCTGCTGGGCGGCGGCATAGCGCTGGACCGCACATTGCGTTCGATCATCACCAATAATTTTGATGAACAGCTCGAATATGTGCAGACGGCCATGGTTGCCTCTGCGGAAATCGGCCCTGATGGGGAAGTATTTTTCAACCGCCCGCTCGGGGACCAGCGCTTTCTGGAACCCAATAGCGGGTTTTACTGGCAGATCAGCGGCGAGGGACATGATGACTTTCCTTCACGCTCGCTGTGGGACCGGGCACTGGAAGTTCCTGCTAACCATCAGGATGCCGAACCGCATATCTATGATTCGAACCAGTTTGGCGATGAGCAGCTGCGGGTTATCGAGCGTGCGGTGTATCTGCCCGGATCGGATACGCGCTGGTGGGTTATTGTGGCGCAGGACCGCGGCGAACTGGACAAGCAGCTTGCACAGACCCGTTCCACGTTGACCAAGAGTTTTGCCCTGTTGGCGCTAGGCCTGATTGTGCTGGCCGCTTTGCAGACGCTTTACGGGCTATGGCCGCTACGCCGTGTGCGCCAGGCGATTGTGCAAATGCGTACAGGCCGCAAGAACCGCGTTACCGAAACACTGCCGCTGGAAGTCATGCCGATGGTGGATGAACTCAATGCGCTGCTGGCCCATAATGAAAAACAGGCCGAGGAAGCGCGCCGCCATGCCGGGAACCTTGCCCATGCGCTGAAAACACCGCTCACCGTGGTCATGAACGCTGCCACGGCCAAGGCGGACGACCTGTCCGACACGGTGATCCGTGAAGCAGCTGTCATGCGGCGCCAGGTCGATCACCACCTTGCCCGCGCCCGCGCTGTTGGCCGGCGCGGTCAGGCGCTCAGTGTTGCCAGTGTCTGGGAAAGCGTTGAGGCTGTGGAGCGCGCGGTAACCCAGCTTTACCCGCATGTCCGTTTTGACCTTGATGGCAGCAGGACAGCGCGCGTGGCAGCCGAGCGGCAGGATCTGGACGAAATGCTGGGCAACCTCATTGAAAATGCCGCGAAATACGGTGGCGGCAGCGTATTTGTGACCGTGGATGCCGGAAGCCGGGCGGGCGAGGAAGAACCGAAAATGGTCGAAATCTGGGTCGAGGATGACGGCATGGGCATTCCCGAGGAAGAACGGCAGCGTATTTTTGACCGCGGGGCCCGGCTGGATACAGGCAAACCGGGTACGGGGCTGGGCCTGGCCATAGTCCGCGATGTGGCGGAAATCTATGATGGCAATGTTTCGCTTGACGAAAGCGAGGATTTGGGCGGGTTACTGGTACGGTTGCAGCTTCCGCGCGTACCGGAAGAAGTGGAAGTCTAAGGCCGCTTTTTAGCTACCATCGCGGATCTGTTCATGGTGGCGGATCACTTCGTTGATGATGAAACGCAGGAACTTTTCCGAAAATTCGGTGTCCAGATTGGCCTCTTCGGCAAGCGCTTTCAGCCGGGCAATCTGCCTTTCCTCGCGCGCCGGGTCGGCCGGGGGCAGGGCATTTTGCGCCTTGTGCTCACCCACTGCCTTGGTAATGCGAAAACGTTCGGCCAGAATGTAAATAAGTGCGGCATCGATATTGTCGATGCTCTGTCGATAGGCGGAAAGCTGTTGGTCCATGTCCATAATATAGGCAGATTAAACACAAGTTGCGCAACATCAAACCGTTTTCTGCGCGCTTTGCACTTGCCAATTGCCGCGCGTCTTGCCACATGCTGGGTCCATGAGCGCAACGGTGCACCATATTGGCCGCAAGGGGCCGCCATCGCTGGAACCGATCATGTCACTGGTCGCGCAGGACATGAATGCGGTGAACAGCGTCATACTGGACCGCATGCAGTCCGACATTCCGCTGATACCTGAACTCGCCGGGCATCTGATAGCAGGCGGCGGCAAACGTATGCGGCCGATGCTGACACTGGCCTGTGCAAAACTGCTCGATTATCCGGGCACACGCCATCACAAACTGGCGGCAGCGGTGGAGTTTATCCATACCGCGACTTTGCTGCATGATGATGTGGTGGACGGCTCTGATCTCAGGCGGGGCAAGACCACGGCCAATCTGGTATTTGGCAACCCCGCGACCGTACTGGTCGGTGATTTCCTGTTCTCCCGCTCATTCGAACTGATGGTCGAGGATGGGTCGCTCAAGGTTCTTAAAATCCTCTCCGGTGCGTCGGCTATAATCGCCGAAGGTGAGGTGGATCAGCTTACTGCGCAGCGTAAGATTGACACCAGCGAAGAGCGCTATCTCGATATTATCGGTGCCAAGACAGCTGCGCTATTCGCCGCCGCCTGCCGTATTTCCGCTGTGGTTGCGGAACGCAGCGAAGAGGACGAACTGGCACTGGACGCCTATGGCCGCAACCTGGGTATAGCATTCCAGCTGGTCGATGATGCGATTGACTATGTGTCCGATGAAGAAACCATGGGCAAAGGCGTTGGTGACGATTTCCGTGATGGCAAGGTAACCTTGCCGGTCATTCTTGCCTATGCACGCGGTAGTGAGGAAGAGCGTAAATTCTGGCAGGATGCCATTATCGGCCACCGTAGCTCGGATGCCGATCTGGCCCATGCCACCGAACTGATGTGTGCCCATGGAACGATTGACGATACGCTGGAGCGGGCACGCCATTTCGGGCAGCGGGCTGTTGATGCCATTGCCGGTTTTGGACCAGGCAAGGCGAAATCAGCGCTCGTCGAAACGGTTGAATTTGCAATCGCGCGGGCATTTTAGATTTCTATCAGCACAATCCGTTAGTATTGAGCCTGTCGAAAAACGTCCCGTATTAGTTAGCAGACTGATACACGTCCTTCGACAAGCTCAGGACTAACGGTTATGGGTTTCGTATATGAATATGACGTCAAACCTACCCATTGAAGCGGTCCTTCCCGAATATGTCGCCGCACTTGCGGATAACCCCAACGCCGTCCTTATAGCGCCGCCGGGCGCGGGCAAGACAACCGCTGCTGCACCCGCTCTGCTGGACCAGCCATGGTGTGATGGGCAGATATTGCTGCTTTCCCCGCGCCGCCTGGCCGCGCGGGCTGCTGCCGAACGCATGGCCGAACTGGCAGGGGAAAATGTGGGGGACACCATCGGTTATGCCACCCGTATGGATACGCGTCAGTCGGCAAAAACACGCATATTGGTCATGACCGAGGGGATATTCCTGAACCGTATCCAGGATGATCCGGAGCTTTCCGGTGTGTCGGCGGTTCTGTTTGACGAGATACATGAGCGCAGTTTGAACAGCGATTTCGGGCTGGCGCTTGCGCTGGAAGCGCAGGCGGCTTTTCGCACTGACCTCAGGCTTGTTGCCATGTCTGCCACGCTGGATGGCAGCCGTTATGCCGAATTGATGGACGCGCCGGTGATTGAAAGCGAAGGGCGCAGCTATCCCTTGAAACACCGCTATATCAGCCGGAGTGGGGATGCGCCTTTGCCATCGGCTGTCGCCAGCGCCGTTCGCACGGCATTGGCCGAGGCGCAGGGCGATATTCTCGCATTCCTGCCTGGTGTCTATGAAATTGAACGTGTGGCGGATACGCTGGCATCGCTCCCTTCTGAAATTGCGTTGCATAAACTATACGGCGCGATGGAAGCGGCGGACCAGCGCGCGGCCATTCGCCCTGATCCACAGGGGCGGCGCAAGGTAATCCTGGCCACCAGTATTGCAGAAACCAGCCTCACCATTGACGGTGTGCGGATTGTCGTCGATGGCGGCATGGCGCGTCGGCCGCGTTTTGACAGGAGCGCAGGTGTTACGCGACTTGTGACCGAACGCGCCAGCCAAGCCGCTGTAACGCAGCGTGCAGGGCGCGCCGCAAGGCAACGACCGGGCATTGCCTATCGCCTGTGGGAGGAAGCCGCAACCAAAGGCATGCCGCCATTTGACCCGCCAGAGATACTTGAAAGCGATCTTGCGCCCTTGTTGCTGCAAAGCGCGGCATGGGGAGAGGCGGAGCCGGGAAAGTTGCGTTGGATTGATCCGCCGCCAGAAACCGGTTTGAAAGCCGCGCGCGTGCAGTTACAGGCTATCGGCGCATTGGATGCGGACGGCCATATCACAGCGCATGGGCGCTTGCTGGTACAGCTTCCGCTTCCCCCCAATTTGGGGCATATGCTCGTTTTAGGCGCGCAGAACGGCGCAGTACAGATGGCGGCGGACATCGCGGTATTGTTGCAGGAGCGCGGCCTGGGCGGGCGCGGTGAAGATCTGGAGCAGCGGCGCGCCCGGTGGAAACAGGAAAAAGGACGGCGGGCCAAGGCGGCGCGCAATATGGCACAGCGCTGGGCGGCACAGGCTGAGGCACTGGCAGGTGAGGCGGGGCATGGCGATATTTCAGCAGGCGGGCTGCTTGCCCATGCCTATCCCGACCGGATATGCCGCCGCCGCAATGCCGATGGCACAGATTGGCAAAGCAGCGGCGGGCGCGGATTCCGGCTTGATGGGGCGTCGCCGCTCGCCGCGCAGGCATGGGTCGCAGTGGGGGAAGTGCAGGGCGCGGCATCCAATGCGCGGATCCTGTCAGGCGCAGCACTTAGTCTGGCGGAGATAGAAACTCATTTTGCGCATATGATTACGCGGCATGCCCATGCCAGCTATGACCCGAAAACGGACCGCGCAGAGGCTGTGACGGAAACACGGCTCGGGCAGATCCGGCTCAAGCGCAGCACGGATGGTACGCCGGACCGTGATACACTGGCCGAAGCCATGCTGGATCATGTGCACAGGGCAGGGCTGGAAGTATTGCCGTGGAGCAAAGCTGCATGTTCGCTGCGCACGCGTGCTGGTTTTGCGGGGATAGAAGAACTGTCGGATAGCGCATTGATCAAGGATATGGCGTCATGGTTGCAGCCAATATTGCATGGCCGTAATGCGCTTGGTGCGATTGCACCGGGTGATCTGACCCAGGCACTTGTGAACCGCATTGGCTGGGATCGGCAGCAGGAGCTGGCAAAATATGCGCCCGAGACATTCATGTCCCCGGCTGGAACCAGCCACGATATCGACTATGCCGCCGAAGCCGGGCCGACAGTGACAGTGCGCGTACAGGCGCTCTACGGTCTGTCTGAACATCCCGTGGTGGGCAGTGATCGTATCCCGCTGGTGCTCAGCCTGACATCGCCTGCGGGGCGTCCGGTACAGACCACGCGCGACCTGCCTGCATTCTGGGCTGGCAGCTGGGCCGAGGTCGCACGTGACATGCGCGGGCGCTATCCCAAGCATAACTGGCCCGATGATCCAGTAAATGCGGCGGCCAGCCTAAAGACAAAAAAAGCGCAAGCGCGGCAGAAATAGACACAGGTTACGCTTGACCGCGTGGCCGTGTTTGCGCCATTGAAAAAACTACACAGGAACAGGAACTACTCATGCCCGCACGTATTTTCCAGACACCGAAAAATGCCATGCAGTCCGGCCGCGCGCTGACTGACCGTTGGGTCTTGCAGTTTGAGCCGAGCGAGGCAAAGCATCCTGATCCGCTGATGGGCTGGGCAGGGTCGGGCGATACGATGCAGCAGCTCAGCCTGAAATTTCCAAGCAAGGAAGCCGCACTTGCCTATGCGGGCAAATATGGCATTGATGCGCATGTTGTGGAATCACCCGCGCGCAAGCTGAAAATTCAGGCCTATGCGGATAATTTTCGTTAGGGTTTAGCTTAAGAAACCGCCTGCCAGTAAAAGCAGTATTTTTACATCGACGCCGCACCCTGCGGCGCGTTTTTGCGCAATAAATGTCTCAACATCCTTCAACGGGACATGGTGCACCGTGATGTCTTCGCCTTCTACACCGCCGCCTTGACCTGTTTTGGTGAGATCATGCGCTTTCATCAGGCGAAAGCTTTCCGACACCATGCCGGGCGAACTATAATATTCGCCCAGATCCTCCATACGTGCCGTGAGATAGCCAGTTTCTTCCTCCAACTCGCGGATCGCTGCAATGGCCGGTTCTTCGCCGGTGGTTTCATCACCAATCAGGCCCGCAGGCAGTTCGATGCAGTTTTTGCCGATCGGCACCCGATATTGTTCAACCAGCAGGATATGGCCGTCATCAATGGCGATAATGACTGCCGCGCCAATGCCGCGACTGCGTGAGACATATTCCCATTTGCCCTCGCGTTTGGCCGTGATAAAACGGCCCTTCCACATGATTTCCACGCCGCCAGCGCCATTGCTCATAGTTCGATAAGCCGGTCGGGAAGTTCGTTGGTATTATCCACACTTTTTGGGAAGTACACGGTCAGCACTTCGCCGACTTTTTCAACAGCCGCGACCATGCCGTCACCGGGGCGCCCCGCTTTCACTTCGGCCAGCAATGCTGCCATGGCCTCTCCCCACACTTCGGGGTCTACCTGCGTTGCAATGGCTTCATCGGCGACGATTTCGGCGCGATGCTCACGAATGGAGAGATAAATGAGAATACCTGTCAGCCCCAGCGTGCGGCGCTCTGCTCCGACCTTGAAGAACTGGATGGCGCGATGACGCACGCGTAGTTCCTTGGTACTGCCCGGTGTAATCGCCATGCGCAGCGCGGGAATGGTAAAAAGATAGCGTATCGTCAGGAACAGCACCGCGCTCACCACCAATATCATCGACAGATATTGCGCGGTTGTGAAATCATGTTCCCACCCGCCTGCGAGAAAATTGACCATGTCACGAAAAAAACGCGGGAAAATGGCCAGCGCGGAAAGGAACAGGAACATGGCAGCAATCGCCATATGCAGCGCGACATCATTATAATGGTCCGACTGTTCGGTGACGATGGTTACAATTTCGCCGTCCGTGCCTTTTTCGGCTTCGGCCACCGCAGCGGTGACACGCCTATGGTCTTCCAGGCTCATGTTAATGGCTTTGCTCATATGCTTATGCCCCGTTTTCTACCAACCACCCGAAGCGCCGCCGCCGCCAAAGCCGCCGCCTCCGCCGCCGAAACCACCCCCGCCAAAGCCGCCGCCACCAAAGCCGCCTCCGCCAAAACCGCCGCCACTACCGCCCCAGCTGGAACCGGTGCCGGGGCCCCAGATAATGATGGGGCCGGACCCGCCGCGATAGCGTTTGCCCTTGCGTGAAGAGAAAATGGCGGGAAGCACAAAGAATATCAGGATCAGTGCCCAGAAAATGAGCATGCCGTAATTGCCCTCACTGTCGCGGTCACGCTGCTGCCGCTCAAGCGATTCCGCATAGGCGCGGGCTTCGTCTTCGGGCAGCGTGAGCTGCGTGTTGATCGCATCGACACCCGCGATAATACCTGCGGCCATATCGCCATTGCGAAAATTGGGCAGAATGTCATTCTGGATGATAATGCTCGACAGGGCATCGGTCATAATGCCTTCAAGACCGTAACCGACCTCAATCCGCACCTTGCGTTCATTGGGCGCGATCAGTAATATGGTGCCATCATCGCGTTCGGCGCTACCAATGCCCCATGTACGGCCAAGTTGATAACCGTAATCTTCGATCGGATAGCCCTGAAGATCGCGCACCGTGGCCACGACAAGCTGTCGTCCCGACTGGTTTTCCAGCGTTTCAAGCTGCTGTGTCAGCTGAGCTTCCTGTCCTGTAGAAAGCAAGCCCGCCTCATCAACAACGCGCCCGGTCAATTCCGGGAATGTCTGCGCCTGGAGTGGCGACAGCATGAAGAATATCGCTAGGAAAATAGCCATATATCTCTTCATGCCGCTTTATCCTTTATGTTGGTTCGCCAGCTTGTCACCTCCGCCATGATGCGCGCGGGCAAGTGGACTTTCAAAAAGGCCAGCACCGTTTGGCGCTGGCCCGTATCATGATCAGAACTTGACTTCAGGGGCTTCTTCAGCGCCTTCAGTCGTGGCTTTGAACGGTACCATTGGTTCTGCGCCATGGATGATTTTTGCGCCGATAATATCGGGGAAGGTGCGGATCGTGGTATTATATCCGCGCACCGCTTCGTTATAGTCGCGGCGGGCTACCGCAATCCGGTTTTCCGTACCTTCCAACTGGCTTTGTAGCGCCAGGAAGTTCTGGTTTGACTTAAGCTCGGGATAAGCTTCAAAACTGGCCAGTAGGCGGCCAAGACCTGAGCTGAGCTGGGTCTGCGCATTGGCATATTCGGCCATTTTCGACGCATCACCCAGGTCATCAGCATTGACCTGTATCGATGTCGCCTTGGCGCGGGCCTCCACCACGGCTGTCAGTGTATCCTGTTCCTGTTCAGCGAAACCCTTGACGGTTTCGACAAGGTTGGGAATCAGGTCGGAACGCCGCTGGTACTGGCTTTCTACATCGGCCCATTTGGCTTTCGCGTTTTCTTCTGCCGTTGGCACACTGTTGATACCGCACGCCGAAAGTGAGAGCGCTGCGCCCACAACCATTAAATATTTAACAATCCGCATTTTTGATTTCCTCCACTCCAAAAAACTCATACTTAACCGTAATATAGTGTTAATACACTCTCTTTCAATCGGCCATGTTGCCATTTTTTACTCGACAGGCGCTTGATTCCAAGCAAAAACGCATTTTTCCGGAAAAATATGAGGAGGGAGCAGTCACAATGCTATCGGAATTTAAGGAATTTATCGCCAAAGGAAACGTGATTGACTTGGCCGTCGCGGTGATTATCGCAGGGGCTTTTGCCACTATTACCACGTCACTGACCGAAGATATTATAATGCCTATTGTTGGTGCGATTTTTGGCGGCGCGGATTTTGCCAATTATTTCATGATGCTGGGTCCTGTTCCTGGGGGTTATGAAGGATCACTGACCAGCTATGCCGAATTGAAAGAGGCGGGCGTTCCATTGCTTGGCTATGGTCAGTTCCTGACAGTGGTTATCAATTTTATCATTCTCGCCTTTGTAATCTTCCTGCTGGTGCGGCAGGCCAACAAGATCATCAAAAAACGCGAAGAGGAAGCGGAAGATAACGGTCCAAGCGAAATCGACCTGCTTACGGAAATTCGGGATAATCTGAAAAAGTAATAAAAACAGATAGATGTTATCAGTTTTGTGGATGGGGCCGGTTTTCTGGCTTCATCCACTTTTTATTCATGTGATATACGCTATATAGGTCTTGCCGGTTTCGGCTGGCTATGACGATAAATTGCACTGTGTAATAGATGCAGCGGACCCGGGGGCAGTACCCGGCGGCTCCACCATATATCCCGTGGGCTTTAACAAGCGCCGGGACATCTGACGGGGCCGAACCAGGATCGACGTGTGTTGAAAGACTTTGTTTTCGTCCGGGCTGAGTATCCCGTAAAAAAGCTTAAAACTCATAAGTGCAAACGATAATGAAGCACTCGCAATGGCTGCCTAATTCACCGGGCCTCACGGCCTTGAATTAGAAAGTTAAAAGCGCGGTTGGACCGACCGGGCAACAGAACGGATTCCCGCGGCCCGGAGGGCGCCGGCCAACAGAAGCCCTCCACCCTTAATTTTGTAAATAAACGCAGGTCAAAAGACTATGCGATACGGCCCTCGCACCCCAAACAAAGACTTTGCGCCGGCCAACAGAAACGCCTCACCTACAGCTTTCAGATAAACGCAAACGGTTCAAAAAGCTCGGCGGTCCTCGCCTGTTTTTTGATCGCCTCACAGCGATGAGTCGGCACCGGCCCGCTCCCCCGCCCAACCTCCCGACAAGGTATAATGACATCGGGAGGTTGGGCGGGGGAGCGGGCCGGTGCCGACTTGTGAGCGAGAGCGAACAAAAAGAACTCTGCTAGGATACTATTTTCTCATCTTGTAAAGAAACCTTTATCCATCCTCATCCCCATAGGCGCGCTGATAATCAATCGCGTCGAGGATTTTGGCACCTGCCATGAAAACTGCGCCGGTGCAGGCCAGGAATAACAACCATCCGCCCGTACCGGGATATTGATGGAGATAGGCTTGACCGCGTTCAACGGCACCCAGCGACAGCGCATAGATAATCAGATAGGCTTCGAATTTCGTCTTGATTAGGAACAGGCGACGTAGTTTTTTTAACATATTGTTAACTAAGCAAGGGGTGTGCCAATCCCTGATTTACGTGTGTTGTGATTGTTACCAAATGGTTAATGTCAAAAATTCCGACAATTGACGTCAGTCAAGCTCCTGCAAATCAAGTGCATTCAGCAGTGCCGTGCGTGCCGTTTGGACTGTCACGGCAAGGCTTGGCTTAGCCAAGTCATCTGGATGGATGGATTCGGGCCAGTGCGTACTGACTACTTTCTCAATAGCTGCCAGTTTGTCTTCCGTCGCGATAAAGCGCGGATCAACCTGTGCGGGATCAGCCACCACGCGGAGCCTCAGGCAGGCTGGGCCGCCGCCATTGGCCATGGATTCGCGCACATTGACGGGGATCAGTTTGCGGATCGGGCCATTGCCGGCCACCATCTGTTCGAGCCATTTCCAGACAGCAGGTGTCTCCTGTGCTTCTGTCGGCAGGATAAGGGCCATGCCGCCGCCATCCATCCCACCACCACCAGGTAGCGTTACGAGCTGCGCGTTGAACAGATAGCTTTTGATCGCATCCGAAAGGCTGACTGCGGCTGCAGGCACTTCGACGATCTGCACATCGGGCATTTTCTCACGGATGGCGATATAGCTTCCTTCACGGTCTTGAAACGCAAGTTCATGGGTGAACAGGACATTTTCATTGGCGACGGCCACCACGTCATTGTGAAATGCGCCGCCGGCAATGGCTGTTTCGGATTGCTGGATAAACAACACGCGATCCTGGTCCAAGCCATGCGCGCGGGCTATCGCCTTGCTGGCCTCAATATGCTGACGTGCGGGGAAAGGGCCACCTGATGTGCCATATACGAACAGTTCGAGGCCTGCCGCCCCATGATGGTCGCACAGCCGCATATGATTGGCGGCACCTTCATCGCCAAATGTTGGCGGCACCGCGTCATGCACGGCAAACGCATCACTATTGCCAAAAGCCAATTTCAACTGCGCCATCGTACCGGACCATTCATGGCTGCGATGTGCCATGGTAATCAGGTTGGCAGGGGTAAGGTGGCATTTGCCATCTTTGGTATCGGGGGCAGGGGAGACAGTCGCCGCATTGGCGGCCCACATGGATGATGCCGAATAGGCAGCGGCGCGCATGTGCGGCTCTGCACCCGCAATATCGGTGCCAAGCGCCTCCAGCCAGCCATGGTTGGGCCGGTCAAGCGGCATGAAAAACCCTTGCGCCAGACCAAGCTCCATATTGGCCCGCATTTTGGCCACGCCCTGAAGCGCGGCTGCGCGCGGATGCGATGTGGCACCTGCATTGGTCGAAGACGCAATATTGCCCAAACTAAGCCCCGCATAATTGTGGCTGGGGCCGATAATGCCGTCAAAATTGATTTCGCCTATTGTCATATCACCGCTCTATGTAAAGAATTTCGTCGCCGACACTGACACCCAGTGTTTTGGCGCCCTCTGCGTCTATCTTCAGGCCATCATCGCCATTTTCGATATATGCATAGACACAGCGGAAATCTGTCAATTCACCGCATGCGGCCAGTGATTTTGCGCCGCCATCGCCAATGCTGGCAATTTTCGCATATTGGGCGTTTTTCACGCTGCCCACATTGTCGGTGCGCGCCACCATTGTCGGTCCGCCATCAAATATATCGACATAGCCGTTATAGCGATATCCCTCATTTTCCAGCATTCGCATCGCCGCACGACCGCTGGGATGGGGAAGGCCGATAACCGCCCGTGCCGCTTCGCTCAGCATGGCGGTATATATCGGGTGCTTGGGCATCAGGTCGGCAATAAACTGGTTACCGTTCAGTGCGTTGAAATAGTCGGCTTCCTGAAAGCTCATGCCGAAAAACCGGCCGGCAAGCCCGTCCCAGAAGGGTGAACCACCGGCTTCATCAATTATACCGCGCAGTTCCGCGAGTATGCGATCACCAAAATGGCCGCGATGCTGCCTGATAAACAGATAACGGCTACGCGCCAGCAGCAGGCCAAGCCCGCCCGCCCGTTCGCCGGGGTGCAGAAACAGCCCGCCAACTTCGCTGGACCCTTCCAGATCAGTTGTAAGGCTCAGCATCTCTGCCCGGAAAGTCCGGTCAAGTTCCTGGCTATGCTGGGTCAGCGTGCTGAGCCGGTAGGAATAAAATGGCCATTTCTGCCCGACTTTAGTGAAAAGCTGGGACGTGCCACGCACTTCGCCGGTGTCTGTATTTTCCAGAACGAGAACGAAAATATGGTCGCCCACTTCCTCGTCAGTGCTGGCATAGGCTTCCGCCGAACGTTCCAGTTTGGCCGTGAGGGATTTTTTGTCAGCGGGCAGGTTGGTAAAGCCGCCGCCAGTGAGTTTCGCCATTTCATATAAGTGCTGCAAATCATCGCTGCGTGCAGCGCGTATCCTGAAACTCATAATCCCCCCTTTTGTGCGATGCGCATGATAGTGAGCGCGGACAGTCTGGCACGTTCGGACAAACTGTCCGTGATCAAAAATTCGTCGGCGCTGTGAATAGAGCCCCCGCGCACACCCATAGTATCGACAACCGGCACTCCGCAAGCCGCGATATTATTGCCATCGCAGACACCGCCAGTTGATTGCCAGCCTATATCAAGCCCAAGGTCGCTGCCACATTTTTTGACCAGATCAAAAAGTTTGGCCGCCTGTCCGTCAATTTCCTTGGGTGGGCGGCCAAAGCTGCCGTGGCAGTGTACATTCAGGTCGTGTTTTTGTGCGATATCATCAACCATATGGTCCAGCGCTTCCCGTGCTAAAGCTTGCATTTCAAGCGATTTTGGCCGAAAATTGACGCGCAATATAGCATGGTCAGGCACGACATTATTCGCAGCCCCGCCCTCTATTTTGGCAGGATTGACCGACAACCCGTCACGGGTGAGTGCTTTGAGCTGCACCGCCATATCAGACGCCGCGACAACCGCGTTGCGACCATCCTGCGGATTGCGGCCCGCATGCGCTGATTTGCCGCTGAAGATAACAGAGAAATTGCCACTACCGCCGCGTGCGCCCGCCAATGTGCCATCGGGCAGGGCGGCCGGTTCATAGGTGAGCGCGGCGCTCTTGCCTGCCGCAAGCTTAGCGATCAGCGCGGCAGAAGAGGGTGAACCCACTTCCTCATCGCTGTTGATGAGTATGTCATAGCCGAGCCGCTCCGCATATTCGCTGGCTTCGAGCGCCTGCAACGCGGCGATCATGACGGAAATGCCGCCTTTCATATCTGCCACACCGGGACCACCCAGCACGCCGCCGCGTTCCGCATTGCCTTCCAGCCATGTGAGATCCTGAAAATCACTGTCTACAGGAAAGACCGTGTCCATATGCCCGGTCAGGATAAGGCGGATCGAAGCATCGGGCCGCACTGAAACCGTCAGGTGCTGGCCATGTTCAATTTTGGCGATACTGCCATCGCTGCGCACGGCTTCCACCGTGGCGGGGGCATGCAGGCTGATGTCGCCAGGTAGCACGGCAAATGCCTGTTCCAGCGCGCTAGCCATTTTTGCAAGGCCGTCCAGATTGCGCGAACCGCTGTTGATCAGCGCCCATTGCTGCACCTGAACCAGCATATGATCATTGTCGATAACAGAGAGCGCAGCGGTTTCAGCGGAAGATAACTGTGTCATGGCGGCTATCTCTAACGCCTAATACCCCGCATAGCCAGCCCGTGATTTTTTTCATTTCGGGGCATTTACAAAACCGTGAGTGCTGGCCATATAGCCAGTATCTCCTCCCCGGGATTTCGATTTCATGTTGTGCGCGGCCCATATGGCATTCAGCCGGGCAGTGCTGTCGGACCCTAATAGTGAGGATGTATGAGCGATATTACCCAAAAAGCCGGTTTGAAAATCGACACTGCACTGCATGACTTTGTGGTGGACAAGGTGCTGACCCCGATCGGTCTGGATGCAGACAGGTTCTGGAATGATTTTGCGGCTTTGCTGGACCATTTTGTGCCGCGTAACCGTGCCTTGCTGGAACGGCGTGAAGAGTTGCAGAGGCAGATTGATGACTGGCATATTGCACGTGCTGGAAAGCCCCTGAATAACGAAGAATATCAGTTGTTTTTATGTGATATCGGATATTTGTTCGAAGAACCGGCGCCATTCAAAATCACAACAGAAAATGTCGATGCCGAAATTGCCACCATGGCAGGGCCGCAGCTGGTGGTGCCATCGCTCAATGACCGGTTTGTCCTTAACGCCGCCAATGCTCGCTGGGGTAGTCTGTACGATGCCTTTTATGGCACCGATGCGCTGGATGCGCCCCCTGCAAAGCCCGGCGGTTATGATGCAGAGCGCGGCGCGGCCGTTATCGCCGCGGCCAAGGCGTTTCTGGACGAGGCCGTGCCGCTGCAAAATGGCAGTTGGGCCGATCTTGCCAATGTGAAGGAAAACGGCATCCCGCTGAAAAATCCGCAGCAGTGCGTCGGCTGGAACGACAAAGGGTGCCTGCTGCGTCACAATGGTCTGCATATCGATGTGATTTTCGATTCTGATCACCCGATTGGCAAGGATGATCCGGCCAATATTGCCGATGTCATGCTCGAATCCGCGCTGACCACTATCGTGGATATGGAAGATTCAGTGGCCGCTGTGGATGCCGAAGACAAATTGCTTGCCTATCGCAACTGGCTGGGCCTGATGCGTGGCGATCTGGCGGCGACGTTTGATAAGGGCGGAAAATCGGTGACACGCGCGTTGAATGCCGACCGTGTTTACAAAGGAGCAGATGGAAGCGAAGTCACGCTGCCTGGCCGCAGCCTGCTGTTTGTGCGCAATGTCGGTCATCTGATGACCAATCCTGCGATCACGCTGGCCGATGGCAGTGAAATTCCCGAAGGTATTATGGATGCGGTTTTCACGAGTGCGATCGGGTGTCATGATCTGAAAGGGCTGGGCACGCTCGGCAATAGCCGTACCGGGTCCATCTATATCGTAAAACCGAAAATGCATGGACCGGAGGAATGCGCGTTCACGAATGATCTGTTCGATGCTGCCGAAGACATGCTGGGGCTGGAGCGGCATACGGTAAAAGTGGGCGTAATGGACGAAGAGCGCCGGACTTCTACCAATCTTGCCGCCTGCATATATGCGGTGAAAGACCGGATTGTGTTTATCAATACCGGTTTCCTGGATCGCACGGGCGATGAGATACACACGTCGATGCGCGCGGGCGCGATGATTCGCAAGGGCGATATCAAGAACAGCGACTGGATCGCCGCTTATGAAGCGCGCAATGTCGGTATTGGCCTGGCTTGCGGGCTTTCCGGCAAGGCGCAGATAGGCAAGGGCATGTGGGCTGCACCCGATATGATGGCCGATATGATGGAACAGAAAATCGGGCATCCTAAAACGGGCGCGAACACGGCTTGGGTACCCAGCCCCACCGCTGCGACGCTGCATGCTATCCACTATCACCGGCTGGACGTATTTGCGCGGCAGGAAGAGGTGGCGAGTGAACCCGTTGCAGGGTTGGACAAGCTGCTCACCATTCCGCTGGCCGACGGACATAACTGGTCCGAAGAGGAAATTACGCAGGAACTCGACAATAATGCGCAGGGCATATTGGGCTATGTGGTGCGCTGGGTTGATCAGGGTGTGGGCTGTTCCAAAGTGCCTGACATCCACGATGTCGGTTTGATGGAAGATCGTGCGACACTGCGCATTTCCTCGCAGCATATGGCGAACTGGCTGCTGCACGGTGTATGCACTGCGGAGCAGGTTGATGCTGCGCTGCTGCGCATGGCGGCCAAAGTGGACGCGCAAAATGCCGGGGATCCGCTCTACAAACCAATGGCCGGTGATCCTGACAACAACTTTGCGTTCCAAGCTGCGCGTGATCTGGTGTTCAAGGGCGTGGAACAGCCGAGCGGCTATACCGAGCCCTTGCTGCATGAATACCGGTTAAAGTTAAAGTCTAGCGCTTAGCCCTATCTGTCATTCCCGTGGAAGCGGGAATCCATCTACTCTGCTATCGGTAAATGAGCCGGTTCAAGCATATCCCCACGACACACCGGGCGGTTAAATTACACCGTTATTTTTTGGCCAATCTCTCTGAGTTGGATTCCCGCTTTCGCGGGAATGGCACTGGATGACATCTTGTGTCGGATTGCCAGAGATTTCCGCTACGCAGAGACGGTGTTCATAATGTACCCAGTACTTGCGCCAGCATTACAAACTCATCCACGCTTACAGTCTCCGCGCGGCGCGTCGGGTCGATGCCGACTGTTTCCAGTGCTTCGAGGGCACCGGGCAGGGACTTCAGGCTTTGCCGCAGCATTTTGCGCCGCTGACCGAAAGCCGCGCCGGTCACTTTGCCTATTACGGCAGGTGAAACGCCCTTGGGCGCTTTGCCTGGAACAATATGGACAACGGCCGACATGACCTTGGGCGGCGGGGTAAAGGCGCTGCGGTGCACTTTCATTGGCATGGTCGCTTTTGTTCGCCATTGGGCCAGCACGGCAAGACGGCCATAGGCTTTACTGCCGGGCTCTGCGACAATGCGCTCCGCCACTTCGCGCTGAAACATCAGCGTGAGAGATTTCCACTCCGGTGGCCATTTGTCGGCCGATAGCCAGTTTACCAATAGAGCAGTGCCCACATTATAGGGCAGGTTGGACAGAATATGGAACGGCGCGCCGATTTCCTGCACCGGGTCAACCTGCATCGCATCGCCCTCGATCACGCGCAGCTGGCCAGGGAATATTTCCCCCAGCTCTATGAGCGCGGGCAGGCAGCGCGCGTCACGCTCCACGGCTGTCACCCTGGCACCCGCCAGCAGGGCCGCACGGGTGAGGCCCCCTGGGCCAGGGCCAACTTCAAACACATGCTCACCGCTCAGACTGCCCGGTATCGCGGCAATCCGGCCCAGCAATTGTGCATCGAGAAGGAAATTCTGTCCCAAAGCCTTGCTTGCCGACAGGCCGTGCCGGGCAATGACATCACGTAGCGGAGGCAGGTCAGGCATACTCATGGCCTTGTCAGAGAGGCTCAGTATAGTTTTGACGGTGGTGGTGCGCTGTTTCGGCCATCTGGATGGCGGCAATCATCGAACTGGCATTGGCAATACCTTTGCCGGCAATATCAAACGCAGTACCATGATCGGGTGATGTGCGGATAATCGGCAGGCCAAGCGTCATATTAACGCCATCATCAAAATGCAGCGTTTTGAGCGGTACCAGCCCCTGATCATGGTAGCAGCACAGGGCAAGATCATATTTGCTGCGTGCACTGCCATGAAACATCGTGTCGGCGGGAAGGGGGCCGATAATATCCATACCTTCGGCGCGTAGTTCTTCAAGTGCGGGGATGATGACATCCAGTTCCTCGCGGCCCATATTGCCATTTTCCCCGGCGTGTGGATTTAGGCCCGCTATCGCCAGTCTTGGCCGGTCTATACCAAAATTGCGCGTCATGCCTTTGGCGGCGACCCGTGCGCGGGCCTTGATCAACTCGCCTGTCAATGCAGCGGGTACATCGGCAAGCGCGATATGCACAGTTATCGGCACGACGCGTAATGAGGGGCCTGCAAGCATCATCACTGCGTTGCTTTTGGCCACGCCGCAGCGCTCGGCAATAAATTCGGTCTGTCCAGGGTGTGTAAAACCGACATTTTTGAGCAAAGCCTTGGAAACCGGCCCGGTAACGACGCCTTTTGCGCCATCCGAACGGGCAAGGCCAACCGACATTTCCAATGCCTGTAATGCGCAGCGCGCACCTTCTGCATCAGGTTCGCCTGGTGTCACATTGCCGCAGTCATGGACGTGCAGGACAGGAAGCGCATTTGGAAACACCCGTTCGGCTTCCTCTGGCGTATCTATTGCCTCTATACGATTGCCATATAGCGCGGTAAAAGCGTTTTTATCGCCCACGGCAAAAAATGCCGGCAGGTTGTTTTCCTGCCGACTGGTCCAGCTTTTCCAGATAATTTCCGGACCTATGCCTGCAGGATCACCTGACGAAATGGCAAAGGCGGATGCCATAAACTATCCTTTAATTATAACTGATTACAGCATCGCGCCGCAAGTCGCGCAGATAAGTTTGTGCACGTTTGTTGATGCGCTCATCCTCAAGTTGCTGCGTCAATTGTTCGGCGGACGGTCCCGCGCTCACCTGTGGATCATCGCGGCCGCAAAGTACTAACACACGGACACCCTGTTCAACAGATCCAAATGGAGGTGTCGATTCTCCAATCGACATGGTCAATACGGTGTCCTGCAATGCTTTGGGCAAGCTACGGACAGTTACCTGATCATTGTCAACCACTGAAGCGCCCAAGCTGGCCGCAACGCGGTCCGCATCACCGCACCCACGTATTTGTTGTGCGGCACGTGCAAACTCACCAGCGCGAGCTGTTGCCTGCTCTCGCGTTGTGCCGGGAGCAAAGCTTATAGACAGCTGTTTAAGGCTCAGCAGTGAATCGCGTGGATCAGCGGTAAGAATCTGACGTTTGTCAATAAGGTACATGATCACGAATCCGCCTGGGATTTGAACAGGTCCAACCAGTTGTCCTATCTGCATCTGCCGCGCAGCGGTTGCCATTTCCGCCGGCAGTGTTTCGAGTCTTACAAATCCCAGATCACCGCCCACAGGTGCCGTTGACGCCTCCGAAAACTGGCGAGCATAACCTGTAAAATTTGCACCTTGTTGAATCTGTTCAATCAGTCGGCGCGCATTTTCATTAATCTGTTGCGCATTTTCCTGCGTTGCAGAAAGGTATATTTCTCCGATACGATATTCCTCAACACCTTTGGATTCCTCCAGACGTTGCATAATATCCCTGACTTCTTCTTCAGCAACGCTCACAAATGGTGTCACATTGCGGCTCAACAAACGTTGCCAAGCCAATTCACCATGAATCTGCCGTTTCAGTGAGGCTGGTGAAGATTCGATGCGGTTCAGATACGCATCCATAGCGGACGAATCCTGGTTGAAATTTTCGCGGGCAACCCGCGCATATGTATTATCAATTTCAGTATCCGAAATGTCTATATCACTGGCTTTTGCAGCCTGAATTTGTAGTGTTTCATCGATAAGATTGCGCAGGACCTGCAGCCGCAGCGCTTTTGCTTCATCTTCCGCGAGCGTATTATTATTTGCAGCAAGTAGCAGCGCCATACGCTGGTCGATATCCGTGCCGGTAATCACTTTGCCATTAACCACAGCGGTTGCACGTCGGACATTGGGGTTGTTGTCCCCATAAAGTGTTAAGCTTTCGGGCGTAGGTACAGTAATTGGCTGCTCCACAGCTTCAGTTGCATCCTGAGCAAGAGCAGGGGGGGCAAAGCAGCATGTCGCACAAAGCCCCATAACAAGAGTAAATGTGCTAAATGTCTGCTTCAAAGAATATTTAGAACCAGTTGAATTTATTTTAAAATTAGTCATATAGTCCCATTTTTATATAATAATATGTCCGAATTGCCAGATATATGCTGAACCCAAGCTGAGCAGGATATTCGTTAAGGCTTTTGCCACCAAAAGCCAAGAAATGATGTGAATAGCATTTAAAAACCCAGATTGCGAAATGATACCCGGAACAGGAAGGTATTACCCTGTTCCGCATCGCCCGTAGCGACAAAGTCACGCCGCCATGTTACCCCCATATCCAGATATTCATCGGTATATGCAACGCCCAGGCGCGTGCGTATGGGTTCAAAGCCATCCGATTGTGACAGGTTGCTTTCCGCAGCGTCCGTCAGGTCCACAACAGCTGAGCCAAAAACAGACCAGTATTTTGCCACCTGAACGCGGCCCGCTGCGCGAATTTCCTCACGGTCCTGCAAGTCTTCTATGTCAGCGGAAATATCGCGGTTCAGGCGTAGATAGCCAATGGTGCCATATGTCCTGCGCGTGCCGACAGTAGCATCAATTTCGTTGCGTCTGACAGCGAGATTATCTTTATCCAGCCGATATCTATGGGTAAATTTCACAAAATCACGAAACTTGACTTCAGTCCGGCCAACGACATCCGATGTGGTGTTGGAAAGCCCTGTCCCGTCGGGCAGGATGCTTTCCTTGTCATTGAACCGGTAACTTTGGCCAACAACGGCATTGATAGTCATGCCGGGCCTACGCAATTGCCATTCGACACCATATACCAGCCGCAGCCCATCCTCGATACGGTCGTAACCGGGGAAACGGTTAAGTGCGAACAGGTTACTGTCCTCAAGTTCTACTGCGCGGGCATCTTCGTTCGGGATGCTCAGGTTCCTCGTTGGCGGGGTAGCGACAATCTGAAAGCGTGGAGTGATGGTTTGCGTGCCGCCAAAGGCTTCTCCGACAAAAGGCCAGCGCATATCAACAGCGAGACTTGCAACGCCACGTGCCTGAAAGCCTGGATTGCCGCGATAGATTTCGGTCGGGGTCAGCGCATTTGAATTGCTGTGATAAATATCGCCGCGGCCATAGGCAGTCAGGGTCAGTTCCTGCCCCCATGACGTCAGCTTGCGCAAGTCCCAGCGCGCCGAACCAAATGCGCGCTGTGTATCCTGTCCATTCGTACGGCCTATGGCGAGTGAATTTAGCTGAAATTCGACTTTCCCGCCAAGCACCGGGTCATCCATGCGGTGCCGGTAATCAAATATGGGCAGGGCGATGGGAACCTGACCCTGCGGATCATTGACGCGAAGTGTTTGTGTTGCCCACCCAGTCAAGGAAAAATAGCTGTTTTCATTAATCCGCTGCGCCTGAAAAGTGGAGCGCAGCCGGTCATCGCGACTAATGTCATAACGGCGCAGGAACGTACGGTCAGAGGCAAGACGCAGCGATGCACTGATGTCCCATTCAGGGGAAAGCTGGAATTTGCCGCTGGCATCAAAATATCCGCGAAAGTCGCGTTCGGCTGATAAGGGTGTACTTTGCCCGACCGGAATACGAGAGCTGGCCGTGGCATAGCCGGTTACCTGATAGGCACCAGTTTCATTGAGCGCGCGATACTGCGCCTTTAGCATGGGCAGAACGTCGGTAAAGACACTTCCCGTGAGAGTCAGGTCGCGATTGGGTGCGAGCGAAATATAATAAGGTTGCTCATATTCAATGCCATTAGCCTGGCTGAAACGAATATTGGGCACCAGCAGGCCGCTGCGTGAACGGTTGTTGATGGAATGTGACAGGCCGGGGAGCGGAACAAGCGGTACGCCGAACAGCTCCATCCGTGCGCCTCTGTAGGACAGTTTTTCCTTATTGGGGTCATAGACGACTTTCACCGCCTTGATCTGCCAGGTTGGACGCCGCGCTGTTCCATCGGGATTTTCGATTGGATAAGGCGAATATACCGCACGGTTCAACGTGATGAAACCATCCTCACGTTCCCCGCTCATTGCCGCGATGCGGCCACCTTCGTCCAGCACGACCAGAATATTTTCAATCGCACCGTCACGCAGATCATCGGTCAGCGTGATATTCTCACCATATATAACATTGTTATTTGCGTCGGAAACACGGACATTGCCTATCGCCTCGACTTGCCCGGTCTTGCGGTTCCAGACAATCTTGCTGGCCTGGACTTTCTGAGTGGCACGGGTGAGGATTACATTGCCCGTTGCAGTGACAATTTCCGTTGCCTCGTCATATTCCAGCTTGTCGGCAAGAAATTCAACACGCTCCGCCGTTATCTGCTGATTGGTTTTTACTGCCTCGGAAATTATCTCGGCGTCGTTTTTCCTGTCAGGATTTTCTCCATCCGTCTTTTCTTTTTCCGGCTGTTCGCTGTCCTGAGAGGCAGGCGTGACCTGATTGCCTGTTTCTGCGGCAAGGGCAAAGGCTGTCGTGGGCATCAGCAATGTAAGAGCAGCTGTGCCGCCCAACAGGCCGCATTTTACAAACCTTCGGGTTTGCAAGCCATTAACGGCGTGTCCATCGCTATTCAAACCGCTTCGCATGTCACGCCTATCGCACCAGTTGCCATTGGCTGTAAACCCATTTGGCGCTATTGGTGGCGCAGATAAATAAATTTTTCGATTGTGGGACGCGTTGCAGTTTCTATATCGGAAAGCCAAGGAAACATAAAACACGCCTTAAAGCAGGAAAGATGAACCTCATGAAAATACAGTTCCAACCCGGTACCGACAATGCAGACACAATCTGTTTTCCAGTAAGTAAGGGAGGGTTGGACAGCGCGAACATACCATTGGCGCAAGATGATCTGGTGCGTAAAGCCGCTGAAACAGCACGGTTCAAGGGCAATGCGGGACAGGTTTTTGATACGTTTGTCGAAGAAAACGGGAAGGCGGTGCGCGCCATATTGCTGGGCATCGGCGAAAAAGGTGCAGACAGCGCGGAACGCGATCTGGAAAAAGCGGGCGGTGCGCTCACCGCGAAATTCCTGACATCAGGCGCCCAAGAACTGACCGTTGACCTTTCAGGTGCCGATGTGAATGGCGAAGCGGCAGCAAGCCTGCTGTCGGGCATCATGCTGCGGGCATGGCGGCACGACCAGTATCGCACCAAGCTACCCAAGAACCAGCGCCCGTCCCTGAAAACAGTCAATATTGCCGGCGCTGATGATGCACTACAGGCTGCATGGCCGGTGCATCAGGCGGTAGCCGAAGGCGTGGCACTGACCCGTGAACTGGTCGCGGAACCTGCCAATGTCATTTATCCGGAAAGCTTTGTGGAGCGCTGTGCGCACCTGAAAGACATGGGTGTGGAAATCACCGTGCTGGGCGTTGAGGAAATGGAAAAGCTTGGCATGGGCGCGCTGCTTGGTGTGGGGCAGGGGTCTGTCCGGCCTTCGCGCCTGCTCGCCATGCGCTGGAAAGGCGAGGGCGCGGACGACAAGCCGGTGGTGTTTGTCGGCAAGGGCGTAACATTTGATACCGGCGGCATCTCGCTGAAACCCGGTGCCGGCATGGAAGACATGAAATGGGATATGGGCGGCGCGGGCGCTGTGGCTGGGGCCATGAAAGCGCTGGCGGGCCGCAAGGCAAAAGCGCATGTTGTAGGCGTGTGCGGTCTGGTCGAGAATATGCCTGACGGCAATGCGCAGCGTCCCGGTGATGTTGTGACCAGCATGTCGGGTCAGACGATTGAGGTGATCAACACTGATGCCGAAGGGCGACTGGTATTATGCGATGCGCTGCATTGGGCACAGGAAGAATATGACCCTGAATATGTGATTGACCTGGCGACGCTGACCGGCGCAATCATCATTTCTTTGGGCCACGAGCATGCCGGCATGTTCACCAATGATGATGGCCTAGCGGGCAAGCTGAATGCCGCAGCCGAGTCATCAGGCGATCCGCTTTGGCGTTTCCCGATTTCCAAGGCTTATGACAAGCTGATTGATAGCCCGATTGCCGACATGAAAAACGTCGGGCCGCGCGGTGCAGGATCCATCACGGCGGCGCAGTTTTTGCACCGTTATATCAAGGATGGCGTAAAGTGGGCGCATCTGGACATTGCGGGCATGGTCTGGGCCGATAAACCCGGCCCGCTATGGGACAAGGGCGCAACCGGCTTTGGCGTGCGCCTGCTCGACCGGTTTATTGCCGATAATTTTGAAAAATAATATGGACTGGGTGAGCTGGCAAACGTGATGCAGGTCGATTTCTATCAGCTTACCCACGACCCTGCCGAAAAGGTGCTGGCACTACTGGCGCAAAAAACCCTGGATAATGGCAAGCGGCTGCTGGTTGTGTCTTCGCATGAGGAACAGCTCGCGGCGATCAGCAGTGCCCTATGGGCCGCATCGCCGGACAGTTTCCTGGCGCATGATTTTGCCGGGTCACCCAAACAGGCCGCGCAGCCCGTGCTGCTGAACGACACACCGCAAAATGGCAATCAGGCCAGTTTTATCGCGCTGGCCGATGGTACATGGCGCGATGAAGCCATCGGTTTTGAGCGTGCTTTCTACCTGTTTGGACGTGATGATGTCGATGCAGCACGTGCGGCATGGCGTAAACTGGGCGAGGATGAGAACATCACCCGCAAATTCTGGAAACAGGATGACGGACGCTGGGTGGAGGGGCCTTAAGATAGCATTCATGCACGGTTTTCTGTATGAAAGGTCCGCATAGATATTCAGGAGAGACAGTCATGAAGAATTCCATTATTGCCGCCACGGTTGTCGCCAGCCTGGCACTCGCCGCATGTAGTAAGGAGCGTTCTGGCACATTTACCGATGATGAAGGCAATGTCACGGAATATACGGTGGATGGCGACAATGAAAACAGCACAGTCGAAATCAAGAGCGATGATGGCAATATGACAATTAATGCTGGCAAGGATGTGACCGCAAACCTGCCCGACGGAGTCACTACCTATCCCGGCGCGAAAATACTCAGCTCTGCCAATATGAACAGCTCCGAAGACAGCAAGGGCGGTGCAATGGTGCAGATGGAAACGCCTGACAGTAAAGATAAAATCGTCAAATATTATAAAGACAGCTTTAAGGCCAAAGGGATTGACGTTGAAACCGAAGTGACAGCGGACAAAATGTCGATGATGGCGGGCAAGGCGAAGGATGGCACGGTGGTATCGGTCATGGTCAATGAGGCAGGTGATGATGGCAATATGATCATGCTTACCGCGGGCAGGGAATAACCAATACTCGAGGCACGGCTCCGGCACGTCATTTTTAGCAATAGCGGCGGCTTTTTCTTGCAGTGCAGCAAAATCGCGGCTAGGGGCCTCGGCAACAGTTTAATGCCTATTTTATGGAGATTTCCCTCATGGCCGTGACACGTACATTTTCAATTATCAAGCCTGACGCGACCCGCCGCAACCTGACGGGCGCAATTACCAAGAAACTGGAAGATGCCGGCCTGCGCGTTGTCGCCAGCAAGCGTATCCAGATGACTCGCGAGCAGGCAGAAGGTTTCTACGCCGTGCATAAAGAGCGTCCTTTCTTTGGTGAACTGGTCGACTTCATGATTTCCGGTCCGGTTGTCGTCCAGGTTCTGGAAGGCGAAAATGCGATGCAGGCGAATCGCGACATCATGGGCGCAACCAACCCTGCGGACGCAGCCGAAGGCACAATCCGCAAGGAATTTGCCGAAAGCATCGAAGCAAACAGTGTGCACGGCAGTGACAGTGACGAAAATGCGGCCATCGAGATCGCGTATTTCTTCAATGAAGACGAGATTGTCGGGTAAAGTTGTAGCATAGCTGTCATTCCGGACTTGATCCGGGATTCAATTCCTGCCGTTTCTGTCGGATGCAAGGTTGGGAGATGGATACCCGCTTTCGCGGGAATGACACGCTGTATGCGCAAGTGGCATACACCAAAAGCTTACATGACATAAAACAAGAAAGCCGTCGGAGTGATCCGGCGGCTTTTTTCAAAACTCGTCCGCAATATCCTGTAGTTTCACCAGCCGTTTCGGGGCTACGGTGCGCCAGCTTTTGGCGAGCCAGTCGCTGATATGCTCCCAATCGGTGTCGCCGGTGTCGAGGCGGACCGCGATCCAGCCGGATGCGCCATAGAATTTGGGGCTGTAATAAAGATCGGGATCGGCATCGAGCAACGCTGCCTGCTCATCGCGGCCAGTCGTTTTGACGAACAATGCAATGCCTTTGCGTTCAAAATGGTCGCGGCTGAAATAGGCGAAATATTTGCCGGTTTTTTCTGTACCTACGCGGAAACCGGGTGCGCCGAAGCTTTCTTTTTCATAGGTTTCGGGCAGGGCAAGTGCGCGAATACGCACCTGTTCCAATATCCAGACCGGGTCCTTCTCGCGCGTCACATATGCGGCGAGTGTTTTGGGATAAAGCTGATGCTCAGCATACTGTACGCGGCGGGCGAGTGTCTCTGCGGTGTCTCCATCCATGAGCGCGACTTTAGTCTGTGCCAGGACAGGGCCATCATCCAGTTCGGGTGTAACGATATGCACGCTGCATCCTGCATGGCTGTCGCCC
Organism: uncultured Sphingomonadaceae bacterium; assembly: GCA_947497085.1. Lineage (GTDB taxonomy): Bacteria > Pseudomonadota > Alphaproteobacteria > Sphingomonadales > Sphingomonadaceae > Alg239-R122. Next base: position 409,215 of record CANMFE010000001.1, on the reverse strand, counting down.
GCATCCAATGCGCGCTGGAATGTATTCAAACCTTTATATTTTGGAAGAAGAGAAGGGTGTATATTCAGCATTTTACCTGACCATTTGCAGATAAAATCTTCACTCAGGATGCGCATATATCCGGCCAGCACGACATATTCCGCGCCGCTTTCGGTGATCGCATCATGCATCAATGCGTCATGGTCCGCGCGGTCCATGCCCTTATGGCTGTGTGCAAATGTCTGGATGCCTTCCGCTTCGGCGAGGGCAAGCCCCCCCGCTTTCGGGTTGTTCGATGCGACCAGCGCGACTTCATACGGGCAATCATCCTGCTTCGCGGCGTAAATCAGGGCCGCCATGTTGCTGCCCTTGCCGCTGATCAGGATGGCAACCTGTATTTTATCCATGATGCGTTTCGGACCAGTTGCTGTGTGCCGCCCATGTGCCGGCATCGCCCGATACAGTGCAGCCTTTCCGGCCTGCGCGGATATCGCCAATAGTGAACACGGTTTCACCCGCGGCTTCCAGTTCGGCCGCAATATCCGCCGCCTGATCTGCCGCCACGGCCAGCACCATGCCGACACCGCAGTTAAACGTGCGCGCCATTTCGGCAGGTTCGATATTGCCCTGTGCCTGCAGGAACGCCATGAGGCGTGGCTGTTCCCAGCTATTTGCATCAACATGGGCGTGCAGGCCTTCTGGCAATACACGCGGAAGGTTTTCCAGCAGCCCGCCGCCCGTAATATGCGCCATGGCGTTGATTTTGCCTGCGCGGATAAGCGGCAATAGCGGTTTTACGTAAATACGCGTCGGCGCGATCAGCGCATCGACCAGTATCTGTTCCTGGTCGAACAGGGCTGGTCGGTCCAGTTTCCACCCCTTATCCGCCGCAAGCCGCTGCACGAGTGAATAGCCATTGCTGTGTACACCTGATGAGGCAAGGCCGAGCAGGACGTTACCTGCCGCCACTTTATCACCCTTAAGCACCTGATCGCGCTCGACAGCCCCGACAGAAAAGCCCGCAAGGTCATAATCGCCCGCCGCATACATGCCGGGCATTTCTGCGGTTTCTCCGCCGATCAGCGCGCATCCGGCCTGTTTACAACCTTCCGCAATACCTGCCACCACGCGTTCAGCCACGCCGTTTTCAAGCTTGCCCGTGGCGAAATAGTCAAGGAAGAAAAGCGGTTCTGCGCCCTGTACAATCAGGTCATTGACGCACATCGCGACAAGGTCGATGCCAATATGGTCATGCCGGTCATAATCAATCGCCAGTTTGACCTTTGTGCCCACGCCGTCATTGGCCGCAACCAGCAACGGATCGTCATAACCGGCGGCTTTCAGGTCAAAAAATCCACCAAATCCGCCCAGATCGGCATTCGCGCCGGGCCGCGCCGTCGCCTTGGCGAGCGGAGCAATGGCTTTGACGAGCGCATTGCCCGCATCTATGGACACGCCCGCCTTCGCATATGTATAGCTTTCGGGTGCGGCATTATCGTCTTTACTGTTCATAAATACAGCGATTAGCCAGTTCTTGCTTGGATTTCCATCGCATTATCGCCAAAAGGGTGGAAACAGAAAATATATGGTCGAAAATTCTATGGATAGCGTGACATATAAGGGCATGAACATGCGCAAAGCAGGCTTGGCCGGACTGGCAGCCCTTGCACTGGGATGCGGAGCGATCGCCTTTGCGCAGATAGAGGGTGACCGCGGCGTTGCGCCGGTCAGCAGCAATGGTGATTTTGAAGTGTCCGGCGTTGAGGTGAACGTTGCAGGCAAATCTGCGCAGGACGCACGCGAAGCGGGCTGGCGTGAAGCGCAGCGCAAGGGCTGGGCGAAGTTATGGCAACAGTCAAAAGGCCGTGGCGGCGCACCGGCGCTGAGTGATTCTGCGCTGGATGCGATTGTGTCGGCAATTGTGGTCGAGGAAGAACAGATCGGCCCGCGCCGGTATATCGCAAAGCTGGGCGTATTGTTCGATCGTGCCCGTGCTGCCCAGATACTGGGCGTGCGCGGCAATCGTGCGCGCTCCGCGCCTATGCTTGTCGTGCCGGTTATGTGGAGCGGCGGCAGCGCGCAGGTATTTGAAAGCCGTACAGATTGGCAAAAGGCATGGGCACGTTTCCGCACCGCCGATAGCCGGATAGATTATGTACGCCCAACCGGTGGAGGCAGCGATTCGCTGCTTCTCAACGCAGGGCAGGTGGAACGCCGCGGACGTATATGGTGGCGGCTGATCCTGGACCAGTTTGGTGCCGCTGACGTGATTACTCCCATTGCCCGGCTGGAGCGACAATGGCCAGGCGGACCGATTGTGGGCAAATTCACTGCCCGCTATGGCCCCGATAACCGTTTTCTGGAAAGTTTTCAGTTGCGCGTGGCGAACAGCGACGGGCTTGATGCAATGCTAAACGAGGCAGTGAAGCGGTTTGACGATATTTATTCCGCCGCACTTTCGCGTGGCACGCTGCGCCCTGACAGTTCGCTGGTGATTGAAGACCCTGATGCGAAGGAAGAGGAAGAAGCAGAAGAGACCGAAGAGCAGGTTGAAACTGTGACCCAATCCGCATCGAGCGGTACAGAACCTACGCCGCCAGCGGCAAGCGCGACAACGGTATCTATACAGATCGCAACGCCTGATGCCGGTGCGGTAACGGCCGCGCAGGGCGCATTGCGCGGCGTGCCGGGTGTGACCTCGGTCAATATTGGCAGCGTTGCCATTGGCGGCACTTCGGTAATGCGTGTGAGCTATAGCGGTACCATTGACGGGTTGCGCACCGCGCTTCAGTCGCAGGGATGGCAGGTGCAACAGGGCGGTAATGTTTTGCGTATATCACGCTGAACAGGCTATAATGGCGGACAACCATATGGAATATAGCAAAGGCCCAATGAACCAGATTGCCCAATGAACCAGATTGCACTGCCATTGACACCGGAGGGACACGGCGCGGATACGCAGCTTATTGTCACGCGTTGTAATCAGGCGCTGGTGACGCAATTTGAAAATGCTGTAAAATGGCCGTTTCACACCGGCATATTGATTGGTCCCGATGCCAGCGGCAAAAGTTCGATGGGCACGATATTCGCCGGGCAGCATCAGGGCGTTTTTATTGACGATGCTGATAGCCGCAGCGACGAAGAGCTGTTCCATGCCTGGAACCATGCGCAACAGCATGGCCAGCCATTACTGCTCGCCTCCCGCCGCGCACCGGCGGAATGGGGCATAAAACTGCCTGACCTGTTGTCCCGTCTGGGTGCGTCACAGATGCTGTGGATCGGTCCGCCCGATGATGAAATGCGCGCGGCGCTATTGCAGAAACTGCTTGCGAAACGGGGACTTGCCATTGGCGACAGGCTGGTACAGTTCGCGCTGCTCCGGTTGGAACGCAGCTATGCCGCGATTCATGCGCTGGCAGCAGAGCTGGACCGGCTCACCCTGGAACGCAAAACCGCCATTGGTCAACGGCTGGTGGCCGAGGCGGCTGAAACCGTAAGCGCGCAAATGGATATGCCATCATGAATGCGATCGTGAAAAACATCAGCGGTGACTATCGCTATTTTAATCGTGAGATAAGCTGGCTCGGTTTTAACGAACGTGTGCTTGAAGAAGCGCGCAATATGGCGCACCCGCTATTGGAGCGACTGCGTTTCCTGTCCATTTCGGGTAACAATCTCGACGAATTCTATATGGTGCGCGTGGCAGGACTGGTCGGGCAGTTGACACAGGAGGTGGAGCAGCGTTCCGCCGATGGCCGCACACCCGCGCAGCAATTAGCCGAGATTGAGCAACTGGCCGGTGAGTTGATTGAAGACCAGCAGAAAGTATGGCATGAGCTGAAAGAAGAACTGGCACAAAATGACATCCATCAGGTGGATGTCGATGCGCTGGACCAGGAAGCGCGTACTTGGCTGGAAAAACATTTTACTGAAGAGATTTTCCCGGTCCTGACGCCGCAGGCGCTTGACCCTGCACACCCGTTTCCCTTTATCCAGAATAAGGGGCTAAGCATCATTTTCGAACTGCGCCGTGTGTCGGACAGGCAATTGGTGCGCGAACTTGTCATGCTGCCAGCCACGATGGACCGGTTTATTCGCATACCGGGAAACAAGGCGCTTTACCTCACACTCGAATCGGTGGTGACAGCGTTTGCGAACAACCTGTTCCCGGGCTATGAAGTGCTGTCATCCAGCGTTTTCCGCATTATCCGTGACAGCGATCTGGAACTGGAGGAGGAAGCCGAAGACCTGGTCCGCTATTTCCGCAGCGCCATCAAGCGCCGCCGCAGAGGGCAGGTGATCAGGCTGGAGACAAGCAGCGAGTTTGACGAGGCTGTTGCCCTGATGCTGGAGGAAAACCTGCTGGGCAAAGGTACCACAAAGACTGTGATAGACGGTTTTATCGGCATGGGCGATCTGGCCATGCTGGTGGATGAGGACAGGCCGGAGCTTAAATTCCCGGCATTCAGCCCGCGTTTTCCCGAACGTATCCGTGAACATGGCGGCGACTGTTTTGCGGCGATCCGCGACAAGGATATTGTTGTCCATCACCCGTATGAATCTTTCGAAGTGGTGATCGCATTTCTGCAACAGGCGGCGGAAGACCCCGATGTAGTGGCGATCAAGCAGACGCTTTATCGGGCTGGCAAACAGTCCGCGATTATCCGCGCGCTGATAGACGCTGCCGAGGCGGGCAAGTCTGTCACAGCTGTGATTGAGCTTAAAGCACGCTTTGATGAGGAACAGAATCTGTATTGGGCAAGCGCGTTGGAACGTGCAGGTGTGCAGGTGGTGTACGGGTTTATCGAATGGAAAACCCATGCCAAAATTTCGATGGTGGTGCGCCGTGAAGCGGATGGCTTTCGCACCTACTGTCATTTCGGGACTGGCAATTACCACCCCGTTACCGCACGTATCTACACCGATTTGAGCTTTTTCACCGCTGACCCGCGCGCAGGGCGCGATGCTGCGCAGCTGTTTAATTATATCACCGGCTATGTCGAGCCGGAAAAACTGGAACTGCTGACCATGTCACCGCGCGACATGCGCAATGAGCTGATGCAGCTTATCGACAAGGAAATGGGCAATGTGAAGAAAGGCAAGCCAGGCGCGATTTGGGCCAAGATGAATTCGCTTGTCGATCCCGCCATTATCGAAAAGCTCTATACCGCAAGTGCGGCAGGCGTGCAGATTGATCTGATTATCCGCGGCATATGCTGTCTGCGTCCCGGCGTGCCTGGAATGTCCGACAATATCCGGGTCAAATCGGTGGTGGGCCGTTATCTGGAACACAGCCGGATATGGGCGTTTGGCAATGGCAAGGCGCTGCCCAATGACAAGGCGCGGGTTTTTATCAGCTCGGCCGACTGGATGCCGCGTAACTTTGATCGCCGCGTTGAATATATGCTGCCTATCGTCAATGCCACCGTGCATGACCAAGTGCTCGAACAGGTGATGCTCGCCAACCTTCTGGACAATGAACAGAGCTGGTCGCTGGATGGGGGGGGGAATTACACCCGCGTCAAACCCGGCAAGAAATCATTCAATCTGCACCGTTATTTCATGACCAATCCATCACTGTCGGGACGCGGGGCAGCGCTCAAGAAAAGCGCGGGCGTACCAAAGCTCAAGCTATTCCATCGCGGTAAATCGGGGGATTAAGGGCATATGGGGGCAAAAAAGAAAAATTCAGCCGCTCCGCGCCGTGAATATCGCACTGCGATCATTGACATAGGCTCGAATTCGATCCGGCTGGTTGTCTATGCGGGCCCCCGCCGCAATCCAGCGATTACATTTAACGAGAAAGTGATGGCGGGGCTGGGTTCCGAATTGTCCGAAACCGGCAGAATTGGAGAGGAATCGATGCAGCGCGGACTGGCGGCGCTGGAACGGTTCAAATCGCTGATCGACCTGGTCGGTGCGGATGCGGTTATCTGCGTTGCCACGGCGGCGGTGCGCGACGCCAGCAATGGATATGAATTTGCCGGCATGGCCCGCAAAATCGGGTTTGATATCGAAATCCTCTCCGGGCTGGAAGAAGCCGCAGCCGCAGCCATGGGCGTATTGTCAGGCATTCCCGGGTCGAAAGGCATTGTCGGCGATCTGGGCGGCGGTAGCCTTGAACTGGCACGTATTGGCGGGGGCAAGGTGCATGAACGCGCTTCCATGCCAATTGGCGTGTTGCGTGCGGCACCGCTACGTGAAAAGGGTAAGCTGGAAACGCATGCGAAAGGGTTGTTGTCCGCGCTGGACCCGGCATTCAGCAAAAACAAGGGCAGCTTCTATCTGGTCGGTGGCAGCTGGCGCGCACTGGCGCGGCTCGATATGCATCTGCAATCCTACCCGCTCAAGGTGTTGCACAATTACGCTATGACGCGCAAACGTGCGATGGAATTGGCGAATATCGCCGCACAGATGAGCAGTGCAGAACTGATGGCTATTGACGGTTTTCCCTATTCGCGTGTGGAAACGCTCCGTGATGCCGCAGAATTGCTGAGGATAATTGACGGACAAATCAAGCCTTCGCAATATATTGTCTCCGCCTATGGTCTGCGTGAAGGATTGCTGTATGGCCGGATGAGCAAAGAGACGCGCAAGCGTGATCCGTTACTGGAACCGGCGGCGCGCTTTGGGCGGTTGCAGTCGCGCTATGGCAGGACAGGTGAGGCGCTATACCAGTGGCTATCACCACTTTTTAACGAAAAAAGCCGTGATAATAAACGGTTGCTTCTGGCAGCATGCCATCTGGCCGATGTCGGTTGGCAGGCGAACCCCGATTTCCGCTCCGCGCGTGGTATCGACATGGCGCTGCATGGCAACTGGGTTGGTATAGATGCGAAAGGGCGAATGCTGATCGCACAGGCACTCTCGACAACATTTGACGGGGGCGTCCGGATTTTCATGGAAAATAGCGGCCTGCTGAGCGATGACGACATGCGCCGCGCGATCTGCTGGGGCCTGGCCATTCGGCTGGCGAAGCGGCTGTCGGGCGGTACTGACAAGTTCCTCGCGCATTGCTCGGTGCGTGAAAAAGCGGGCATGCTGCAACTGTTATTACAGCCCGGTCACGAACATTTCTATGGTGAGGTGGTGGCACGGCGACACCAGAAACTGGCCCGTGAAATGCAGCTTGAACCGGAGCTTGTAATATCCAAAAAAGCGGCTGGATAAAGCTGTACTTCGCCCCGGTGAAAGAGATATTTGCGCCAAAGGCTGGAAAAACCGGCATGGCACGTCTATTTATGGGCGATACGCAAGTGAAGGAGCCGCCTTATGCTGCGCGCACTGACAGACTATCTTGATTCCATCCGATCCCGTGACCCGGCCCCGCGTTCGCGCTGGGAAATACTGCTCTATCCCGGCCTTTTGGCTGTCGGACTGCACCGCGTGGCGCACTGGCTTTTCCGCGGGGAGCTTTTCTTTCTTGCCCGTCTCGTGAACCATATCTCACGCTTCCTGACTGCAATTGACATCCATCCGGGTGCGAAAATCGGTAGGCACCTGTTTATTGACCATGGGTTTACCGTGATCGGTGAAACGGCGGAAATTGGCGATAATGTGACTATCTATCAATGTGTGACGCTGGGCGGAACCAATCCCGCAGACGGTGTGCCGGGTAAACGCCACCCCACCATCGGAAATGAAGTCATTATTGGTTCCGGCGCACAGATACTCGGGCCGATACTGGTCGGCGAACGTGCGCGTATCGGCGCCAATGCGGTGGTCACAAAAGAAGTGCCCGAAGGGGCAACCATGGTCGGTGTGCGTGCACGCTCGACATTGGTCGAAGCGGATGATTACCAGCGTGATTTCATCCCTTATGGTACGCCATGCAGCGAGAAATATGATCCCTCCACGCAGAAGCTGGAAGTATTGCAGTGCGAAATGGAACAGATGCAAAAACGCCTGGGCCAGCTGCTTGCCGAACGTGACGGGGCAGAGCAGCCAGAGGATATTGGCGGCTGCGCGGACAAGGATGCCCAGGGCGGCGCATGAATGGCAGGCGTGAACAGAAAGCGCGGTATTGGTGAATTATAGCGGTAATGTCACACCTTTTCCCGGTGCAGCTGTATCGCCTGGCCAAGTCGGTTTTGACCGGCAGGAGCTTAGCCAGATCATGAATCTGTATGGCCGCATGGTCGCGGCGGGGAACTGGCGTGATTATGCAATAGATCTGGGCAAGGATGCGGCCATTTTTTCGGCCTTTCGCCGCGCTGCCGAGCGTCCGCAATACCGGATAGAAAAGCGCCCGTCTCTCAGGAACAGGCAGGGCTTATGGGCACTGATAGGTGAAAATGGTGTGGTGCTAAAGCGGGGCCATGCACTGCCTGGCATATTGGCCCCGCTTGAGCGTAAGCTTATGAAGCTGGTTGAGGATTGACCGGCAGTTCATACGTTGCCGGTAGCTTGGATTGCAGGCTTTCTGGCAGTCCGCTGACTATCCTGCTGCGGATAGGTGTCCAGAATACCGACAGCAGTAACAGGGCCGATCCGATAACCAGCGTAGCGAGCGCAACCCCCAATTCGATATTGGATGAAATGCGGAACACTTCCCATAGCGCATACAGCACATAGGCAAGGCCGGAGACCAGTATGGCCCGCCGGTCAATGGCCAGTGCGACCAGCCCGAAGGCGATATAAAGCGCGATGACGGCCAGCGCTTTCATTATCCCGGCATCGCCGTCCAGCACGCCCAGACCTGAGAATATGGGGTGTGCAATGGCAGGCGCGGCCAACAAATGCAGCCAGAATGCCACATCGCTGCGGCGTGTCTTGCGTTCGCGGTCCGACACGTCCCAGCGCATGGCGACCAGAAAAATCAGGATACCCGCCGCAAGCACCAGCCATTTTATGGAGTCTTCCGGTGATGGCAGCGCTGATGCGATAAGTGCAATCGCCGCTGCGGCGGCCGTCGCTGTCAGCGCGGCAATGGTAATGGGTACCATGAACCGGCGCCAGTGAAGATAGCTGGCGAGCGCGGCGCTGGCGGCGACAATTGCTGCATATATTGCGCCTGTGGTTTCATTATCCACACTATCAAAGTCAAGCAAACCGGCAACTGTTGCGGCCACGCCGCCTGCAAAGGCAATCATCAATATGATGCTGGGCAGGGCCATGCGCCGCCTGCGGGTAAAATATTCGGCAAGGCCCCATGCTGATACAGCGACCAGCAGGCCGGATACTGTCTGGCTTATCAGGCCGCCGATATTACCCATTGCCACCAGCAGCAATATGGCTGCTATGGTAACGAAAATATCGTTAAAGCCGGTGATGAGGCGGAAATGTTCTTCATCTGCGACAGGCGATGACCTGCTTTGGGATACGTGGCTTCGCAATGCGGCCGCAGCATCGGGAGACAATGCGCCGGCCTCCACGGCATTTTGTAAATCTGCTTCACTATACATGGATATTCTCCTGTTGCCCAAGGCAGCAGTAGCACAAGTGAATTAGTGTAGCAATACAGTGGCCCTGTGCGCAAAGCAATAAACCGCCAATGCGCAATGCAAGGGCAGTTTCTTGCCTGATATAGCTCGATCTGCGGTTTTACTGGCCCTGAAGCAACTTCATGATACCCATGGACTGTTCACTGCCCGATTGCGGTACGGTATCGCCTGTACGGTCGATAATCTGGTCCCATGCCGCGGCCACGCCTTCTGCGTTGCGTTCGCCTTCTGGCAGGGCCACGCCTTTTGTCATGGTGACATAGGAAGCCTGAAAACCGCCTGCACCGGCGCCAACAATCATGTTTGTGGGGGCGTCTTCGGATACCAGGAATATAGCGGCAGGCGTGACATTTTCCGGTTTAAAGGCATCAAACGCCTCTGGCGGGAAAATATCCTCGGTCATGCGGGTGCCCGCCACTGGTGCCAGAGAGTTGACGCGGATATTATATTTTGCGCCTTCCAGATGCAGTGTCTTGGCAAAACCGACAAGGCCGAGTTTCGCTGCGCCATAATTGGCCTGCCCAAAATTGCCGTACAGGCCAGTTGAGGATGATGTCATCAATATACGGCCATAGGCCTGTTCGCGCATGGTGCTCCATACCGCTTTGGTGCAGTTTGCAGAGCCCAGGAGGTGGACTTTGACGACCAGATCAAAATCGGCAGGCTCCATCTTCGCAAAGCTTTTGTCACGCAATATGCCGGCATTGTTGATCAGCACATGGACACCGCCCCAGGCTTCTTTCGCCTTGGCGACCATTTCTTCCATCTGGTCATATTCGGTGACGCTGCCGCCATTGGCCATGGCTTCGCCGCCCGCTTCCCTGATTTCTTCCACGACTTTAGCGGCGGCATCGGATGTGCCGGTGCCGTCACGCGCACCGCCCAGATCATTCACAACCACTTTTGCGCCGCGTTTTGCCAGATCGAGCGCATATGTACGGCCCAGGCCGCCACCCGCTCCGGTGACAATGGCTACGCGGTCCTTGAAACTGATGGTCATGAGAATCGTCCTTTTAATCGATTGATTGAATTTCCTGACCGCCTTTTTAGAGCTTCCTCGCGAATTGGCAATGGGCGTTCTGTGAGCGTACACATATCAAGGATTTCAAGCCGTTTCGGCGTATTACCCAAAACTGTCATATTTGATTCATAGAGGTGTCACACATTCACAATAGACGCGTCATCAAACAAACCTGAACAGGATTATTTATGACCCGCACAACACGTTTGCTAATTGCTGTTTCCGCCATCGCCCTTACGCCCGCACAGGCATTTGCACAGGGCATGAGCAATGAGGAAGCCGCCGAAATGCGCGCGCAGATATCCGCATTGAAGGCGCAGGTTGAAGCGCTCGAATCGCGCCTGGAAAGTCAGGAAGCGGCCAAGACGGCTGCAACGGCTACGCCAGCGCCCGTGCCAGCTGCGCAAAAGGATGAAAACAGGGCGCAAATCAATTTCAAGGGTGCCCCGGAAATCAAGACCAAGGATGGATGGAGCTTCAAGCCGCGTGGCCGCATACAATATGATGCCGTGCATGTAAGCGCGCCCGATGCCATCAACGATCCCGGGCTTGGCTTTTCCAACGAACTGCGGCGTGTCCGTATTGGCGCGCAGGGCAGCATGCCGGGTGGTTTCGGGTATAAGCTGGAAGCCGATTTTGCCGATAATGATATTGCGCTTGCGGATGCCATACTGACTTATAAAAATGGTGGCACCAGCGTTTCCATTGGACATCATAACAACCTGCAATCGCTCGAAGAACTGACCAGCAGCTTGCATATCAGCTTCCTGGAACGTGCAGCTTTTACCGATGCATTCGGGTTTGAACGGCGGGCAGGTGTATCTGTGACCCAGAAAGCCGGTGATTTCACCCTGAGCGGTGGCGTCTTCACGGCAAGCGTCGATGATCTGACCAGTGATGAGGATGATAGCATCGGTCTGGACGGACGGGTGGTTTTCTCGCGTAAGTTCGGGGATGCACGTGTCCATCTAGGCGGTTCGGCGCACTGGCGCGATCTGGGCGACAATGTTCAGTCGGTCCGGTATCGCCAGCGTCCTGCGGTACATGCAACCGACACGCGCTTTCTCGGCACATCGCGCTTGCCCGCATCCGAGGAGCTGAGCTACGGTTTGGAAGCTGCGTTGATAAACGGACGTTTTCACGCGGTGGGCGAGGCCCATTGGATACAGCCTGAGCTGATTGGTGCGACCACTGCTGACCCCACATTTTTTGGTGGCTATGTCGAAGCGGGGATATTCCTGACGGACGATACGCGCGGCTATAAGAGCGGCAAATTTGACCGCATCAAACCATCAAAAGCAGTCGGTGAAGGCGGCTTGGGCGCGTTGCAGTTCAATGTGCGTTATGACCGGCTTGACCTCACCGATAACGGCATCATCGGCGGCACGCAGGATGGATATAACGCCTCGCTTATCTGGACGCCGATTGATTATGCACGTTTCATGATAAACTATAATCATCTGGTATACCGTGACGCTGCTATCGCGGCGGGAACCGACCGTAATTACAGTGTGGATTCCGTGGGTGTGCGCGCCCAGGTTGATTTTTAAGCCATTATTGTAACACTGGGGGCGGCTACAAAGGCCGCTCTCAGCTTTCCACTATATCATTATCCAGCGCATATCCCGCTGATCGTACGGTGCGGATGATATCAGGGCGCCCGCCTGCATTCAGCGCCTTGCGCAACCTGCGGATATGCACATCGACCGTGCGGATTTCGATGTCGCTGTCATGTCCCCAGACATGGTCCAGCAACCGTTCGCGGGAAAACACCCATCCTGGATGCTCCAGAAAATGGCGGAGCAGGCGAAATTCGGTTGGTCCCAGCGGGATAGTCTCGCCTCCGCGTTTGATCTTGTAGCGGATCGTGTCCATCTCAATATCCGCGAATGTGAGTGTTTCACCTGCCAGGGCAGGGCGGACACGGCGTAGAACGGCATTGACACGTGCGATGAGCTCACGCGGACTGAACGGCTTTGTGACATAGTCGTCGGCACCGATATCAAGCCCGCGGACACGGTCCTCTTCCTCGCCGCGCGCCGACATCATGATGATCGGAATATTCGCGGTGTCATTGTCACGGCGCAGGCGGCGGCACACTTCAATGCCGGAGAGGTTCTCGATCATCCAGTCGAGCAGGATGATGTCCGGCCGCTCTTCGCGTGCCAGTAACAAGGCTTCTTCACCATCTGGCGTTTGCGAAACGCGGAAACTGGACTTGTCAAAATGATAGGAAACCAGCTCGGCAAGCGCCATATCATCTTCGACCAGGAGTAGATGCGGATTGCTCATAGGTTCAAATCCAGTCGGGTTTAGGGTCAATCTTCCGAATATAAGGGATCGCTGGGATTGTCGCCGCGTTCGCGTTCGCCAATATTTTCACCGGTCACAGCAAAATAAACCATCTCCGCAACATTGGTGGCATGGTCGCCAATACGCTCGAGGTTTTTCGCGATGAACAGGAAATGGGCACCTGCGCCGATATGTTTCGGATTGTCGACCATATGCGTGACCAGTGAGCGGAAAATCGTATTGTAAAAATCATCCACCACCCGGTCACGTTCGCACACCTGATCGGCCAAGTCCGCATCGCGGGTGGCATAGGCAGTCAGTGCGTCATCGACCAGCTGTGATGCGGCCTGTGCCATGGCGGGCAGGAGCGATGCCGGTTCAATGTGCAGGTCGTTGTCGATAACCGCAACGCGCTTGGCGATATTTTTGGCATAATCGCCGATACGCTCGACCACGCCCGATATCTTGAGCGTTGCGACCAACTCACGCAGATCATCCGCCATGGGCGCGCGTAGGGCGATTGTCTGAATGACCATGCGGTCAATTTTTTCTTCCAGCGCGTCGATCTGTTTGTCATTTTTGACCACTTCGCGGGCCAGGTCGAGATCATTGTTGGCCAATGCTTTCATCGCCAGCGAGATGGATTTTTCAGCCCGACCGCCAATTTCGGCGATCAGGCCGCGCATTTCGCTGATATCGCTGTCAAACGCCTTGACCGTATGCTCTGTGCTGTTGTTGGTCGTGTTCATATGTCTTTCCATTCACTGATATATCAGTGGCTTGTGTGAAATTTCTATCCGTAGCGACCGGTAATATAATCGCGTGTGCGTTCTTCCTGCGGATTGGTGAACATTTCCGATGTATCACCATATTCCACCATCGTGCCAAGGTGGAAAAACGCTGTGCGCTGCGACACGCGAGCGGCCTGCTGCATATTATGGGTCACGATTACAATAGCATATTTCCCGCGCAGTTCGTGGATCAGTTCCTCAATTTTTGCAGTGGCAATCGGGTCAAGTGCAGAACAGGGCTCATCCATCAGGATAACTTCCGGGTCAACGGCTATAGCACGCGCAATGCACAGGCGCTGTTGCTGCCCGCCTGAAAGCGCGGTCCCGCTTTCATTCAGCCGGTCCTTGACTTCATTCCACAGGCCTGCACGCTGGAGCGATTTCTCGACAATCTGGTCGAGCTCATCCTTACCACTCGCCAGGCCATGGATACGCGGGCCATATGCAATATTGTCATAAATCGACTTGGGGAAAGGATTGGGTTTCTGGAACACCATGCCGACACGCGCGCGTAGCTGCACCACATCCATGGAGGGCGCATAAATATCTTCACCATCCAATGTGATTTCGCCTGTGACCCGGCAGGAAGGAATAGTGTCATTCATCCGGTTCATGGTACGCAGGAATGTTGATTTACCGCAGCCGGACGGACCGATAAAGGCGGTGACATTTTCCATGTCAATATCAATGGAAACGCCATTAATCGCCTGTTTTTCGCCATAAAAGACATCGACATTGCGCGTCGTCATCTTATTGGAGCTGGCGATATTTGTGGTTTCGGTGTTCATATATGTCACCATCTCGTTTCAAAACGGTTGCGCAGGTAGATTGCGAACGCATTCATGGTTAGCAGGAATATAAGCAGTACGATAATCGCGGCGGACGTTTTCTCGACAAAACCGCGGTTGACCTCATCTGACCACAGATAGATCTGGACAGGTAATACGGTCGAAGGATCCGTGAGACCCTGCGGCGGGCTGGTCAGGAATGCGCGCATGCCGATCATCAGCAGCGGGGCGGTTTCACCCAGTGCGCGCGCCATGCCGATAATCGTGCCCGTCATAATGCCGGGTAGGGCGAGCGGGAGAACGTGGTGGAACACGACCTGCACGGGGCTTGCGCCTACGCCTAGCGCAGCTTCGCGGATGGAAGGCGGCACCGATTTGATCGAATTTCGTCCAGCAATCACGATCACCGGCATGGTCATGAGTGCAAGCACGAGGCCGCCGACCAACGCGGAAGAGCGCGGCAGTTCAAGCCAGCTTAGAAAAACAACCAGGCCAAGCAGGCCGAAAATGATTGATGGCACGGCTGCCAGGTTATTGATCGACACTTCGATAAAATCGGTAATCCGGTTGCTCGGCGCGTATTCCTCAAGATACACGGCGGCCAGTACACCTACCGGGAATGCAAGCGCCAGCGTTACCAGCATGGTGATGATGGACCCTTTCAGCGCGCCCCATATGCCAACACGTGCGGGGTCTGTGCCATCTGCGCCGGTGAGGAAGCCCCAGTTGAAACCGCTTTGCGCTTTGCCTGCATCTTTGAGCTTTGCATAAAGCGCTTCAAATTTTTCGTCAGTGTCATCTTTGGCCGCACGGTCTATTTCTGACTTGGCGGTTAACCAGACAGTCGTGTTTTCGCCTATCATATCCGGATTGGAAAGCAGCGCATCGCGCACATCGGTCCAGCTGTTTTCGGTAAAAATATCTGCGGCATCTGCGCCATATTCTATTTCTATGGCGGTGTTGACAATGCCTGATATATCCAGTGAGTTTAGCGCACGCTCAGCATCTTCACCGCGAATCTGGTCAGGGCTGGCACCGCCGGTTGCCGATGCAAAATCAATCGGCACCGCCACCTGGGTGGTGGAAAACCCCTTGATGCCATTGCCGATCATGACAAATAGCAGGAACGCGAGGAACAGCGACGATATGACAATTGCTGACAGACCCAGATATTTGAAACGGCGCTCTGCGGCATAACGCCGCGCAATGCGTTTCTGCATGGCTTCGCCATGCCAGTCGGTTGACCGGCTGCCTATCATTGCGGTTTCGGATGATGCGGGAGAAGCTGGGTTATTCATAGGCTTCCCTATATCTTTTCACAATGTGCAGGGCGACCAGATTGAGCAGCAATGTGACGACAAACAGCGTCAGGCCGAGCGCAAATGCGGCCAGCACTTTCGGGCTGTTGAAATCACTGTCACCGGTCAGTAGCTGCACAATTTGCGTGGTAACGGTGGTCACGCTGGCAAATGGATTGGCGGTCAGGTTTGCGGCGAGGCCAGCGGCCATCACCACGATCATGGTTTCACCAATGGCGCGGCTTACCGCCAGCAGGACGCCGCCAACCACACCGGGTAATGCAGCGGGGATTAGCACTTTTTTGATCGTTTCACTTTTCGTTGCGCCCATGGCCAGCGACCCGTCACGCATGCTGGATGGCACGGCAGCGATACTGTCATCAGCCATGGAAGATACAAACGGGATGATCATGACGCCCATGACCAAACCAGCGGCCAGCGCCGATTCCGAGGTGGCGTTGGATATACCGATCGCGGCGGCAAAATCACGCAGCGCAGGGGCGACAGTCAATGCCGCGAAATAGCCATAGACAACAGTTGGCACACCGGCGAGCACTTCGAGTATCGGTTTCATCCACTTTCGGACATTGGGCCGGGCATATTGTGTAAGATACACGGCGCTCATAAGGCCGAATGGAATGGCAATGGCCATGGCGATGATCGCGCCGATAAATATCGTACCCCAGAAAAGCGGGATTGCACCAAAATCCTCACCATCGCCAGCGACGGATGTGTTTTTGGGATTCCATTCGGTGCCAAAGAAGAAATCAATTGGCGAAATCATACCGAAAAACCGGGCCGACTCAAAAATAAGTGAGGCAACAATTCCGATCGTTGCGATGATCGCAATGAGCGATGCCATCAACAAGACAATCATCACAACCTGTTCAACGCGTTTGCGCGCCCTGAAATCGGGGCGAATGCGGATAAAGGCATAGGCAGCGCCCGCAAAGCACAGCAATATAACCGCCAATGTACCGACTATGTCATAATAGGATTGTGCCTGAGCATAGAGCGGCGCCAGTTGCTCTGCTTCGGGGTTAAATGCCTTTTGTCCCGGATTGTTGGCAATGGCCCGCGCTTCGGAAAGGATTGCGCCGCGTTGGAAACCATTATCGGTCAGTTCGGCAGCAGCCGGATTTGAAAGGACGCTGTCTGTGACCAGGGCAGGGGAGACGCTGCTCCATATCGCAACGAATATCAGCGCGGGGACAATAGCCCAGAGCGCTGTATACCAGCCATGGTAATTGGGAAGCGAGTTCAGATTTTTCGAACCGGTTGTAATAAACCGGTTAGCCTTGGCGCGCCCGAAAATCCAGGAGATCAGGCCCAATCCCAATAGCAACAACAATATGGCGGGGCCTGTCACGATATCTTTCCTATCAGGGAATCACTTGAATAAAGCATCCGGGCCGACCTAAAATATTTTGGTCGGCCCGGATAGATGTATCGGAAATTATTTTAGCTCCGAACCATCCAGAGCTGAAAGCTCCGAAATGGCGGCATCCATTTTTGCACGCACATCGTCAGGGGCTGTAATCAGGCCGTATTTCTTAAGGTAACCATCACTGGCACCGGCCTTCAGGAACTCCGCAACATATTCCTTCAGGTTGGGGATGACATTCACATGCTCACCCTTCAGGTAGATATAGAGCGGACGTGCGCCTGGATATTCGCCACCGGCAATGGCATCATATGTCGGCTCGACACCGGCCACCGGCATGCCGCGGATCTTGTCCATATTGGCTTCCAGATAGCTATAGCCGAAAATGCCGAGGCTGTCGGGATTGGCGGACAGTTTCTGAATGATCAGGTTGTCATTTTCGCCTGTGTCGACATAGGCACCGTCCGTGCGCACATCATGACATACTTCTTCAAATTTTTCCTTGTCGCTTTCCTTGAGCGCCTTGGTAGCTGCATCGGTTTTACAGCCGACTTCCATGATGAGCTCGGTGAGCGCGTCACGTGTACCCGATGTAGATGGCGGACCATAGACATTGATTTTCGTGTTCGGGAAAGACGGATTGATATCTGACCAGTTCACTGCTGTGTTCGGCTTGCCATACGGATTGGCCGCAACGGCTTCATAAATCTCTGCGGGGGTGAGCGAAAACTTTGCGCCTTCCTTGCTCTGTGCCACCGCAATGCCGTCAATACCGACGATGAATTCGACAATATTTTCAACGCCATTTTCCTGACAGCGGTCGAATTCGGATTTCTTCATACGGCGTGACGCATTGGCGATATCGGGTGTGTTGGGGCCAACACCTGAGCAGAAAAGTTCCATGCCCCCGCCTGTGCCGGTCGATTCCAGCTTGGGTGACTTATATGCAGGATCCAGGTTTTCAAACTGCTCGGCTACAGCCTTTGCAAAAGGATAAACGGTGGAGGAACCGACAATTTCAATATAATCGCGGGCGCCGCCCTGGCCGGAGGATGCCTGATCATTACAGGCGGAAAGCGCGAGTACCGAAATACAGGCGATGCTCAGTTTCTTCATCATTTCAGAAATTTCCTTGTTCAATCAGAATAATGCGTTCAATCAGAATAATGCATGAGAGTTGGCAGCGAATCTTGCCTTCCCCCTTTTGCTGGCCCTGCAAATAGGGATGGCGCGTGTCCCAAGCATGACAATAATATTACACTTTCATGACACGCTCATAGCTGCGTGAAATATGCGTTTATTCTCTAGTGTTATGCCTGTTGCTGCGTATCTGCCGGTGTCCCGGCAGTTTTGGGTACGGGCAGGGAGATTGTAATGGTGGTACCCTTGTTCGGGATGCTCGCTATGTCGAATCGCCCACGGTGTCGTTCGACGATATGCTTGACGATTGAAAGCCCCAGGCCTGTACCACCCATTGAACGGCTCCGTCCCGAATCCACACGGTAAAATCTCTCTGTCAACCGCGGCAGGTGCTCGGGGGCGATGCCTTCTCCCTCATCAGTAATGACCAGCCGCTGCATCGCGCCATTGCGACTGAGTGTCAGGCTGATCGTAATGGGCGTTCCATCACGGCCATATTTAACCGCATTGCTGATAAGATTGTGCAGCAATTGCGACAGCTGGGCACGATCGCCATATGTGGGGGTAAGGTCAGGTGTGATATCAAGAAGAATATCGCGCCCCTGCATGTCGGGGCTGTTTACGAATATTTCCCGCACCTCGTGAATGAGCTCGCCCAGGTCAACAGGTGTATCGGGTGCATTATGTTTTTCGCTCTCAATGCGCGACAGCGAGATCAGGTCGTCGATTAGCTTCTGCATTCGCTGTGCTTCACCAAACATTACGCCCAGAAACCGGGTGCGCAGCTGCGCATCACCGCCAGCACTATCATCTTCCAATGTCTCGATAAAACCCTTGATCGAAGACAGGGGCGTGCGAAGTTCATGGCTGGCATTGGCCACAAAATCGGTACGCATCCGGTCCACGGCATAGGACCCTGACTGGTCCCAAAGGAAAAGCAGTCTTTTGCCATCGCCGATTTTCTTGACCTGCATTTCCCAGCGCTGGTCACGGCTGCCAATGCCCATCAGCATGATTGGGCGACTGGTTTCGGGAATGGGGGATTGGCTGATAAAATCGGCGACGCTGGGGTGGCGGATGACCAGCCGTATATCTTCGCCCACTATATGTTCGCCGAGCAATTTGCGCGCAGCCTGGTTGGCCTGCTGTACAGTAGGGCCCATAATGACCAGTGCAGGATCGACCATGCTGTTGATGAGCGAAGGAAATTGGGGATGCTGGCTGATCGCCAATGATTCATTTTGCAATATTGGCGCCGCTGCCTGCGGGTTGGAACGTCTTTCAGACCTGTTTTCCAGGAGAATGATGATTGCAAACAGGCCGGCCGCTAGCGTCACGATCAGACGCTCGACACTACCGCTCATGTAAAAGCCGATAATGGCGCCTGCCACAATAACGCCTGCCGCCAGAAGAATGCGGCCCGTTTTTTGCAGAGGCGAAGCGTCATATGCCATGGCTGGGCCTATACACTGCCTTCAGGTATATTTGCGAGAGGAATCAGGTTTGGCCTGCATCAAGCCGTTTCAGGGCGGGTATCAGCTCATCATGATAATCAATCATATGGTTCACCCCTAGCGTTACAACGGGCTGGTGCATCCAACTCATCACGGGTGTCAAGGAGCGTTCAATCCAGATCAAAACCGACAATATCGAAAAGAAAATTTGCCATAGGCGCTGTTCATGGCCTTAACATACTGGAATAAGCAAGCCCTTCATGCCATGGGGCTTTAACGGATTTGGTTTTGGGAGCGATGACATAATGACGATGGAACGACCATTGGCCGCCATCATACTGGCCGCAGGGCAGGGAACGCGCATGAAATCGCGGCTGCATAAGGTTCTGCATCCAATTGCAGGGCGCCCCATGCTGCAGCATCTCGTCGCTGAATTTGGCAAACTGGATTTACAGCGCACGGTTGTAATTACCGGCGCATCTGCCGACAGTGTTGAAGCGGCAATGTCGAATGAGGGTTGCGAATTTGCGCGTCAGAATGAGCAGCTTGGCACAGCACATGCAGCATTGCAGGCTAAACCAGCGCTTGCAGGTTTTGTGGGAGACATTCTGGTCTGTTTCGGCGATGTGCCGTTATTGAAAGCGGCAACAATAGCAAAAATGCAGCAACGACTGCGTGCAAATGATGCTCCTGCATCGGTGGTCCTTGGGTTTCGGCCGCAGGACGCGAAGGCTTATGGCAGGGTACTTGCCAATAGCGATGGCCAGATCGAAAAAATGGTCGAATATAAAGACGCCACAGACGAAGAGCGCCAGTGCGACCTTTGCAATGCAGGGCCAATACTGGCGCGTTCCGAGGATCTGTTCGATCTGCTGGAAGCGATTGATAATGACAATACGCAGGGGGAATATTACCTGCCAGATGTGGTTACAGTTGCTGACAAACAGGGGCGGTCGTCAGCAGTTGTTGAAGCGGATGAAACCGAAGTTGCCGGGGTGAATGACAAGCTCGACCTCGCTGCGGCGGATGCATTATGGCAGGTGGAAAAGCGCGAAGAAGTCATGCGCGCAGGGGTCACATTGCGCGACCCTGGCAGTGTTTTTTTCTCTTGGGACACTAATATCGCCGCAGATGTAATGATTGAGCCATATGTTGTGTTCGGCCCGGGCGTAACAGTGGATGAGGGCGCAAATATACGCGCGCATTCGCATCTGGAAGGATGCCGAATTGGGCCAAATTGCGAAGTTGGTCCATTTGCCCGTTTGCGACCCGGCGCAGTGCTTGAAGAAGGCTCCAAGATCGGTAACTTCGTCGAAATGAAAAAAGCCGTTCTGGGTAAGGGGGCCAAGGCAAACCATCTGACATATCTGGGCGATGCGGACATTGGCGCTGGCGCGAATATTGGTGCCGGTACAATCACCTGCAATTATGACGGCTATTTCAAATATCGCACGGAGATTGGAGAAAATGCCTTTGTCGGTTCAAACAGCGCACTTGTCGCGCCTGTGAAAATTGGTAAAGGCGCGATAGTCGGTGCTGGCGCGACCGTGACGCAGGATGTAACGGATGATGCATTGGTGCTTGTGCGCGCGGAACAAAGAGAAAAACAAGGTTGGGCAAAGCGGTTTCGTGATGCGATGCTGGCTAAAAAGAATAAGGGTTAAATTATGTGCGGTATCTTAGGCATTCTGGGTAAAGAAGAGGTTTCTGACCGTCTGGTTGATGGACTGAAACGTCTGGAATATCGCGGCTATGACAGTTCAGGCATTTGTCTTTTTGTTGATGGTGAACTCGTTCGGCGCCGGGCAGAAGGCAAACTTTCAAACCTGGTGAAGCGCATTGAAGAAATGCCAATCAGCGGTACGGCAGGGATTGCGCATACCCGCTGGGCGACCCACGGTGCGCCGACCCAGGATAATGCACATCCTCATCTCGCTGGTGATGTTTCCGTTGTTCACAACGGGATAATTGAGAATTTTAAGGAGCTTCGTGAGGAATTGATCGCTGATGGGCGTGTTTTTGTCAGCCAGACGGACACTGAAGTTGTTGGCCATCTGATTGATCGTGAATTGCAAAATGGCGCTGCCCCGATTGATGCTGTCAAAACGGTATTGCCGCGCCTGCGCGGTGCATTTTCGCTGGCCATGTTGTTCAAGGGCCATGAAGATCTCCTGATCGGCGCGCGCCTTGGCTCTCCGCTTGTAGTGGGCTTGGGCGAGGGGGAAAATTATCTGGGTTCCGATGCCATTGCCCTGGCACCATTGACGCAAAGAATCTGCTATCTGGAAGAGGGCGACTGGGCTGTGCTGTCGCGGACAGACATGCAGATATATGATAAGGATAACAATGCAGTAACACGTGAAGTGACTATATCCGGGGCATCGGCAGTGGCGATTGAAAAGGGCAATCATAGCCATTTCATGCAGAAAGAGATTTTTGAGCAACCCATTGTGGTTGCACAAACACTGCAAAGCTATCTGCGACCGCTGGAGGAACAGGTTGCGTTGCCGCAAATGGATTTTGACCTGTCCAAAGTGCGCCGCATTACGATCGTGGCGTGCGGTACGAGTTTCTATGCCGGGATGGTCGCGAAATACTGGTTTGAAGGGTTTGCGCGTGTGCCTGTTGACCTCGATGTGGCATCCGAATTTCGTTACCGTGAGCCGGTGATGGAAGAGGGCGGGCTAGCCTTGTTTATCAGTCAGTCGGGCGAAACCGCGGACACACTGGCCGCGCTGCGCCATGCCCGCGCAGAGGGGCAGAAAATTGCCGTTGTCGTCAATGTGCCGACAAGTTCAATGGCGCGCGAAGCCGATTTGCTGTTGCCTACACATGCAGGACCGGAAATTGGTGTGGCGTCGACCAAGGCCTTTACCTGCCAATTGGCGGTTCTTGCGGCATTTGCGGCCAATCTGGCCCGGGACAAGGGGCAGATGACAGCAGAAGAAGAGCGGGAAATTGTGCAACATCTTGCCGAAGCGCCTGCGGCGATGAATGCGGCTTTGGCCCATGATGAGGATATTGCCGATATGGCGCACCTGATCGCCCCTGCGCGTGACGTGCTGTATCTGGGGCGTGGTCCTGAATATCCCATGGCTCTGGAGGGAGCATTAAAACTGAAAGAAATCAGCTATATACACGCAGAAGGTTACGCTGCAGGTGAAATGAAACACGGTCCGATAGCTCTGATTGACGATAAGGTGCCTGTAATCGTGCTTGCTCCGTCAGGTCCGTTGTTCGAAAAAACCGTGTCCAACATGCAGGAAGTGCAGGCGCGCGGCGGCAAAGTTGTTCTGATTTCCGATGCCGAAGGTCTTGCCGAAGCAGGCGCAGGCACTATCGCGACAATCGAAATGCCTAAAGTCCATCCGCTGATTGCGCCTATGGTTTACGCCGTACCCGTGCAATTGCTGGCATATCATGTTGCTGTCGCCAAAGGCACGGATGTTGACCAACCCCGGAATCTCGCCAAATCCGTTACTGTTGAATGATGTAGGTCAAGCGGCAGTATTATTTTTAATAATTCGATAGCTTGCTTACTTTTCGATAACTGTTTGCGGTTATAGACTTTCCGGTGAGCAAAACTTCATCCTTCAGTACGCTGCCCAAACAGCTGCCCATGCTGGCTGTTCTGGGTTTGACGGATACCGCGGACGGTGACTGGTCGCGCGTACGCGCTTTACAGCAAAATGCCGTATCCAGCTTCACACGCGCACGCTTGCTTGCCAATATCATTGGCGTCATCATTATTTTGCAGAATTTCTGGCAGAAAATAGAGCATTTCTATCTTGCTGGATGGATCGCAACTGTAGCTGCAGCGCTGTTTTTTTCGACCCGGACATATGAGCAGACTGGCTCCAACCCTTATGATAAGAGTTCACGGCAGCGGATAAATGACGTGGCACTTGGCGCGCTGGCAATAGGCACTGTCTGGTGCATTCCCATGCTATTCTTCGCTTCTCCTGCATCGTTGACCGATTATATCGTGACCTGGAGCGTTATGGTGGCGCTTATGGGCGCTTCGGCGTTGCTGATGTCGGCTGTCCCGCTGGGAACTATTATTTTCGTCACCATGCTCACATTGGTTAGCGTGTATACATTCCAGCTTTCGGGCAATCCGGTGATGGTGGGTGCGTCGATTTTCTATGGCCTGATGCTGGTCATGGCGTCATTGCATAATGCTAAATCCTATCTGATGTTCAAAATATCGGAAGAAGGCTCGGACGAAAAAGGCGAAGTGGTGAGCCTTTTGCTGCGCGAATTTGAAGAAAGTTCTGCAGACTGGCTGTGGCAGGTCAATAGCCAGCGCAAGGTTGTGCATATCAGCCCGCGTTTTGCGCATGCGCTTGGCCGTGAAGCCTCTGATATTGAAGGTATGTCTTTTGTTGAGTTGATTGCCGGTGATACATGGGAAACAGGCAATATTCCTTCATCCGTGCGCGATTTTGCAGAAAAACTGAAGCGCCGCGAGAGTTTCAGCAATTTTCTGGTCCGGGTGGAAATTAATGGGCATCGTTATTGGTGGGAGTTGTCTGCATCGCCAAAACTTGATGAAAATGGCGTGTTCCTTGGTTTCTGGGGTGTTGGTTCGGATGTTACGGAACAGCGCGAGTCAGCGGAAAAGATATCGCAGCTTGCCCGGTTTGACACACTTACCAGCCTGCCAAATCGCTTGCTGATTACCGAGACAATGGCGAAATCCATGCAGAATGCGGAAAAATGGAATGGTCGCTGTGCGTTCATGATGATCGACCTGGACCGTTTCAAATCGGTCAATGACACATTGGGGCATCTTGTGGGTGACAGGTTACTGGCGCATGTATCGCAGCGGCTAAAGTCAATCATGAGTGAAAATGAGCTATGTGGCCGATTGGGCGGTGACGAATTTGCCGTTGTCATAAAGGACGCATCCGAAGCAGGATATGTAGCCCGAATTGCCAACAAGATTATTGAAAGCCTGTCACGGCCCTATCTGGTTGACCAGCATAAACTATATATTGGTGCCAGTATCGGATCGGCTATCGGTCCGCGTGATGGCCGTACGGTTGAGATGTTGATGCGTAATGCTGATCTTGCGCTTTATCGGTCCAAAGATGGCGGTGGCGGCCAGCACAGGGCCTATGAACCGCGGTTGCATGTGCATGCTGAAGAGCGCCGTGTCATGGAAATCGCTCTGCGTAGCGCCTTGGAAAAGGAAGAGTTTTCATTGCTCTACCAGCCTGTTGTCAGTGCGGATACGGAAGGTGTGCAATGCTTTGAGGCGCTGCTGCGCTGGAGCAATGAAGAATTTGGCAATGTATCGCCTGCCAAATTTGTACCATTGGCCGAAGAGGCGCGCCTGATAGGGGATATAGGCGAATGGGTTATGCGCGAAGCCTGCAAGGAGGCTATGAACTGGCCGAGTAACATTAAAGTGGCCGTGAATATTTCAGCCGAGCAGCTTAGCAATCCGAAATTCATGCCCTCACTGGTTGACGCCCTACGCGAAAGCGGGCTGCCCGCACAAAGGCTTGAAATTGAGGTCACAGAAAGCATTTTTCTGCATGAAGGCACAGGCGCAACCGATGTACTGGAGGAAATACTCGCCATGGGTATCGGTTTGTCGCTGGATGATTTCGGGACTGGATATTCTTCACTGGGTTATTTGCGCAAGACGCGTTTCAGTACCATCAAGGTGGATCGAAGCTTTGTGAAAGGCGCAGCCAAGAATGCAGCCGAAAGCCTGGCCATTATCCGTGCGGTGGTGGCGATGGCCGACAGCCTTGGCATGGCAACAACAGCAGAAGGTGCGGAAACGCGTGAAGAAGTCGAAATGATCAAATCACTGGGCTGTAAAAAGATACAGGGCTATTTCTATGGTCGTCCAATGGCGGCGGCGGATGCACGCAAATTATTTGCTTTTCCGGAACTGGACGCGGGAACTGCAAGCCTGTCGGCAGATTTTGTGAAGCGCTCGTCCTAAGCCCTAGCCAGCTGTTTCGAGCAGCGTCTTGGTCAGCGATTCAAAAATGCGCACGCCATCGGTTCCGCCCTGAAGGTTTTCTACATGGCGTTCTGGATGCGGCATCATGCCAAGCACATTGCCCTTTGCGTTGAGTATACCGGCAATATCGCGAGCAGACCCATTGACACTTTCAGCATAGCGGAATGCCACACGGCCTTCACCTTCAAGCCGGTCCAACTCGTCTTCGCTGGCAAAATAATTGCCATCATGATGAGCGACAGGAATGATGATTTTTTCGCCTTTTTCATAGGCAGATGTGAACCGCGAACTGTCATTTTCGACGATGAGCGGTACTTCGCGGCAGACAAAATCAATGCCGGAGTTGCGCATCAAGGCACCTGGCAGGAGCAGCGCTTCTGTCAGTATCTGAAATCCGTTGCAGACGCCCAATATTGCTGTCCCGCTTTCGGCTGCCTTGACCACGGACTGCATGATGGGGGAGCGCGCAGCCATCGCGCCGCTGCGTAGATAGTCGCCATAGGAAAACCCGCCTGGAACAGCGATCAGGTCGTAATTTTCCGAAAGAGAAGTATCGCCATGCCACACGCGTGCGGGTGACTGACCGGATATTTTTTCAATTGCGACCGCCATGTCGCGATCGCAATTTGAGCCTGGAAAGGTGATGACTGCGGATTTCATGCAGGGACACTTTCGGGCAATTTTTCAACCCGGTAATTTTCGATCACCATGTTCGCGAGCAGCTTTTTGCACATCGCGTCAATATCATCATCGCTCACATTATCTTCGACGTCCATTTCGATCAGGCGACCGGATCGTACGTCATTGACGCCTGAAAAGCCAAGGCCATCCAACGCATGATGAATGGCTTTACCTTGCGGATCAAGGACGCCGTTTTTGAGTGTTACGAATATACGTATTTTCATGGAAATCCCCATTCGGTTGTTCCCGCCTGCGATGCGACTGGTATCGTGCCTCCTGCTAAAGCCATTAATGGTTTTGGGCAAGAACGGATTCGCTGATGAATATCCGTCATGGCAAAAATTTGGTTAAGGGATGCAGCATTTTGTTAACCAATTGCTGATAGGCCAGATTATCACACGGGTATATTCCGTGCGATTGAAGATCTGAAAGGGACAATAATGGGCGCACTGGCAATAATGTTATTTATAGCCTTATTTGCATTTGGCGAAGACATTATGGGCTGGAATGACCCATCTGGTCAGGTCCAGCTTGCTTTGTTCATGGCGTTCCTATTCGGCATTATTGGCGGATACCGTACCAAAGGCTGAATAGCCTTTTATTTCTTACTTTCATGCACCGATTCGATACGTAGCGCCGCTGCCGGATCAAGATATTCCTGTGCCAAAGCCATGATATCCGAAGGTGTAATCGCTTTATAGACGGCCTCGGCCTTGCGAAAACGATCCAACGCTTCCGGCTCGCTCTGTGCTTCGTCAACGATACCAATCCAGCGGCCATTTTCGCGGCGACTGTCGGTAATGCGCTCCAGAACCGGTTTGCGCGCGCGCTCCAGTTCATCCTGTGTGGCCGGACTGTTGCGCATATCGGATACAATCTGTGTAATTACATCTGCAACCTTGTCGATATCTGCAAAATCGACATTGCCGCCTACCGCAAGATAGCCATAGCCAGGGTAGAGAGATGAGGTGGCGGATGACGCATTGGGTGAATATGTTGCGCCCAGTTCTTCGCGCAACGTCTCTGTCAGCCTTAGCCGTAATATGGATGCGAGCATGGTGAGGCCAGCGTCGCGCGGATAGTCTTTGTCATCTGTGGTCGGCCAATACAGGTTAAGTATCGCCTGATTTTCCTGTCCGGTATGATATATTTTACGGACAGAGCGGTCTGCCGTAAAGCTGCGCTTGCGGTTGGTGTCATAAGAGAGGAATTCACCTTCGCGTACAGGCAATGCGCCTAGTGTGGCGGCAACGGCGGAAATCACCTGCTGTTTATCAATATCGCCAACTATGCCTATTTCAATGGCGCCGTTTTCCAGCCTGTCGGAAATGGTTTTGCGCAACGTGGTAAAATCCGCCTTTTCAATGTCCTCGCGTGGAATGGGTGTAAAGCGCGGGTCATTATCGGATAATATCGCGCCCAGTTGATATCCGAGAGCTGAACCCGGAGTGGCGTTGATGCGGGCATAGTAATTGGGAATGGATTTGCGGTAGCGCGTAACGGCTTCCTCACGATATCCTGGTGCCGTCATATATGCCGTGAGCAGTTGCAACTGCAACTGCATGTCCTTTGGCGTGGTCGTCACATAACTGCCAAAATAATCTGACCCGGAGGACAAGCCGAGCGATACTGACCGCCCGGCGAG
Organism: uncultured Sphingomonadaceae bacterium; assembly: GCA_947497085.1. GTDB lineage: Bacteria > Pseudomonadota > Alphaproteobacteria > Sphingomonadales > Sphingomonadaceae > Alg239-R122. Next base: position 381,316 of record CANMFE010000001.1, on the reverse strand, counting down.
AAGGCTCAACATGTCATCGATGCTGTGCGCTTCCAGCCCGCCATTGCCGAAAATATTCATCAGCGCTGTTCCGTGGGGGTTTTCAGCAGTGTCGAGCAGGCCGCCACCATCAACGCGAAGCGAGATGCGGACCCTGTCATCTTCAAAGTCGGTTTTCTTGATATTCAGCCGGACGTTATTTTCGAACGTCACCGTGCGGATATCCAGATCCTCTATCCGGCTATCCTGGACCACTTTGCCGGGAGGGCCGAAATTCGTATAGGCAAATTGTGTGACATCCTTGTTTTCCGGGGGACTGACAGGTTCGTTAAGGCTAGCCAGATATACCTGCCTCAGTTTTTCAGGCCCGCCATCAACACCGGTTTTGCTGGTGACATGGATAAGCGGTCTGTCCAGGCTCACGATATCTGCCTTGATCGCAGCTAGTACGTTTTCGGGTGTAATGCTTGGCACGGCGGCATTAAAACGTTCCAGGCTGCTTTCAGGCGTTGTCACTATGGAATCGGAACTGGCCGCACCAACAATGGCACTGGCCAGCGCCGAACTGCGACGTGTATTCGCCGATTTCACAGCATTTTCCTGTCCGTTGCGGAAATTGGCAATTTGCTCGGCTATTTCTGCGTCAGTAAAACCATATGTGAGCGCGGTCCGGACCATTTTTTCTGCCGCGGCAAGCGCTTCTGCAATTTCCCCGTCCTTGGCAGAGACTGTCAGTGAAGTTTCGCGGGCGATTTCAAATATATCACTGCTGCCGATACGGACGCTGGTAAAAGGTGCATCGCCGCTGCGAATGGCGCGGCCAATTCGCCGCGATATGATAGAGTAACCGACATTGCGCAGCAGGTTTTGCCGTCTTTCCTCGGCAGTGTCTGCCTTGTCCTTATAGGGAGAGAATCTGACGAGGCTCACAGCTTCGCCAATTGCCGGATCAGTAAACTCGTTGTTTTGCCCGGTGCGGCCAAAATCGATGCGACCATAATCTGGATCGGGGGTTTCACCGTTTTTGGCAGTCCAGTCGCCAAATTTTGATTGTATTTCCTGTTCAATGACATCGACATCCACATCACCGACAATAATGAGTGTTGCGCGGCCGGGTGTGTAATATTTCTCGTAAAAGTCGCGCAACCTCTGCGTGGGTGCATTGTTAAGCACTTCTTGCGTGCCAATCGGGCTGCGTACCGGCAATTTTGTGTCGGGAAGCAGGAATTCAACACGGTTATTGAAACTGCGCAGCGCATAATTGTCCCGCGTGCGCCGTTCCGACAGGATAACGCCGCGTTCACGGTCAACGGCTTCAGGTTCAAACAGTATTTCGCTGGCTGTTTCGCGCATCAGGAAAAGCGCGGTATCAATCAGTTCGGGCTCTACATTCGGCAGGTCCAGCGTGTATCCGGTCCGGTCATAACCGGTAAACGCATTGGTATCCGCTCCGAAAGCAAGGCCGTAACGCTCGAGGATCTTGACCATTTCACCTTCGGGAACATTTGTCGTGCCATTAAACGCCATATGCTCGATAAAATGGGCGAGGCCGCGCTGATCATCCTCCTCCGCCATAGAGCCGATGTCGAACAGGAAGCGGATGACTGCGCTGTCCTGCGGAGTGTCATTGTGGCGGATGGCATAGCGCATGCCATTGTCCAGCACACCATAGCGTACAGCTGGATCCGGAGTAAGGTCGCTTTTGTCAAAACCCCATGCCGATATGACCGTCTGCGAATGGATTTCCGATTGCGCAGCTTTGGCTGAAACTGGTGTTATGGGCTCCGGAACCGAAGTCGCACATCCGGTGAGTAGCAAAGGCAAGGCAAGGGTGAGCAGGCATGGGCGCCAATATGAAAATGTCATGACACCAGTGAAGCAATATAAGCGTAGCTTTACAAGGGGCTATTTGCCGCGTTTTTTGCGCTGGCTGTCCAGGTCAACCACTTCATTTGCGGCGCTGTCTTCCGGCAAGAGGCCCAGCCGGCGTGCCACTTCCTGATACGCTTCAACTTCACCGCCAAGATCGCGGCGGAAACGGTCCTTGTCGAGTTTTTCATTGCTTTCCATGTCCCATAACCGGCAGCCATCGGGGCTGATTTCATCGGCCAGGATGATGCGCGAATAATCGCCTTCAAACAAACGCCCGAATTCCAGTTTGAAATCAATCAGACGGATGCCGATGGCGGCAAACATACCGCACATGAAATCATTGATGCGGATCGCCATCGAGGAAATGTCCTGCATTTCATCGGCGCTCGCCCAATTGAAACAGGCAATGTGCTCTTCGGCGATAAGCGGATCGCCCAGATCATCATCCTTGTAGCAATATTCGATCAGTGTATGGGGCAGGGGGTCACCTTCTGTGAGGCCAAGCCGTTTGCAGATAGAGCCTGCGGCGACATTACGGACGATCACTTCGACAGGGACAATTTCCACCTGCCGCACCAATTGTTCGCGCATGTTGAGGCGGCGCACGAAATGGGTGGGAATGCCAATATGCTGAAGCTGTGTGAATACATATTCACTGATACGGTTGTTGATCACGCCCTTACCGTTGATGGTACCACGCTTTTGTGCGTTGAAAGCTGTCGCATCATCCTTGAAATACTGGATAATTGTGCCGGGTTCCGGGCCTTCATAAAGGATTTTGGCTTTGCCTTCATAAATCTGGCGACGACGGGACATGGGCTTTTCCTGAATATAGAGACTCGGGCGTCCGAGTGGATGAAGGAAGTGATGCTATAATCCAATGGCTTTGGCGGTGCAATTGAGACTATGCATATTGTGCGACATCAATTTGCACAGGGCAAGGAGAAGAACATGACTAGCACATATAGCCAGATCGATGATATAATGCGCGCGCTATATGAATGTATTTCCGGACCACCAGGTGAGCAGGACTGGGCGCGTGAGCGTGAGCTGTATCATGACGATGCGCTCATCACACGCACCCGTGTCGAGGGAGGACGGCATATTGCTTATACTTTTGATATTGAAGGCTTCATAACGACGACAAAGCCGATGTTGGCAGGCAGGTCTTTTTACGAGATTGAAACCGCGCGCAAGACACAGAAATTTGGACAGATTGCGCATGTTTTTTCCGCCTATGAAGCGCGAGAAACTCCCGAAAGCGGTGACATAATTTTTCGCGGAATTAACATGCTGCATCTCTGGAACGATGGCGCGCGCTGGTGGATTATGTCCATAATCTGGGACAATGAGCGGGAGGGCGTTTCCATTCCCGCGCACTGGTTCGACTAGATACTGAGCCTAATCAGTGTCGGTGTCGGCGGGAGGCTCGGTATCCTTTTTACGAAATGGCCAGGCTGGCCCAAAGCGCCGCCATAGCCATATGCCAAGCGCTATCAGCAATAGCCAGGGCAGGGTGAAAGCAATAAATGTTATCATCGCGCCGATTGTAGCCCCTAAAATCGCGCCAAAACTGCCAAAACCGTCACGTATCGGTTCGATAAACCCGCCGCCGCTCGGGCTGCCGGTCATGTAATTTACCGTGACCTTGCTGAATGCCACGCGGCCTTTCATTTCGGCCAGCCAGCTGCTGGCTTGATCGATTTCCTCATTCACCTGCGCCACGCCGCGTTCGGCCTGTACAAGCTCAGCCACTGTGCCCTTGCGGCTGCGCAGGACTTCCATCAGCCGGTCGCGCAGCAATGTGCGTGCCCGCAGCCGCGCTTCGGTATCGACAATCTGCTTGGACAGGTCCTCTCCGGTCACATTGCTGTTGACGGTGTCGCCGCCGCCATCACTCACAATTTTGCTGAGTTCCGTGCCGAAACTGCGCGCCTGCGCCGCTGCGACCTGCATTTCCAGCATGCCTGTGCCGTAATCGCCTTCACCGCCGCTCTGTGTCATGTTTATGATGCGGCAAAGCTGCGGGCCTTTTTTCTCACACAAATCAGCATGCTTGCTCTGCACATCGCCAATTTCATCAGAGCCAAGCCGATACCCATATTCATAAGTATATGCGATCCGCGGCAGGCTGATCTTGATTTCATTGCGGCCCGGAACTGCGCTTTTTGCACTGCTCTCATCCACAATGCCCGGCTGGTTCGGCGGAGGTGGTGCAGGTTCTTCTTCGGCAATATCCATGGTTGTTATGGATTCTGTAACCGAATGATTACTTTCCTCTGCGCAGCTCGCCAGTACGGCCACTGGCAACACAGAAACTAGTATAAGTTTGCGCATGCCCACTCTCCTCATACAATCATGATACATCATATCATAATTGTGGCAAGCTGTTATTTTCTTTGCTTTTTAAGATTCTATGCGATTTGACAGTGTCATGCTAGCTGTCGCTTATGACACGCGCCTTTTTTCTTTTGCTGGGTCTTCTCTCGCTCACTCTGGGCATTATCGGCATTGCCTTGCCGCTGCTGCCAACCGTGCCGTTCATGATTTTGGCCGCATTCTGCTTCGCCAAAAGCAGCGCCCGCCTTGAGCAGTGGATATTGAATCATCCGCATTTTGGCTCGCCGGTAAAACAGTGGCGCGACCGTGGTGCGATTAGCCGCAGGGGCAAATGGGCCGCAATGATTGCGTTCCTTTTCAGCATAGGTATCGGTTTCTGGATGCTGGCATGGCCCGTATACCTTATTCCGCTTGCGGTTGCCTGCATCTGCGGAGCCTGGATATGGACACGCCCGGAAAGCTGAATGCCCCATATTTTTTCCCCGAGTTTTTGTGCTTGGCCACTCGCATCTTGGCGGGACCGCTGTTATCTGAAGCGCTATGAGTGATGTAATTGATGCCGATATAGACGGTGACATGCCTGAAGATCCACTGGACCAGATTGTAAACACTCCGTTCGATGGCGCACTGTCCGAACGTTACCTGGTCTATGCGATGTCAACTATTACAGCGCGCTCGCTGCCTGATCTGCGTGATGGCCTGAAACCCGTCCACCGCCGCCTGCTCTGGGCAATGCGGCAGCTGAAACTGGACCCCAGTAGCGGTTATAAAAAATGCGCGCGCGTGGTCGGTGATGTTATCGGTAAATATCACCCGCATGGCGATCAGTCGGTCTATGATGCCATGGTGCGCCTCGCGCAGACATTTGCGCTGCGCTATCCGCTGGTCGATGGGCAGGGAAATTTCGGCAATATTGATGGCGATAATGCGGCAGCCTATCGTTACACCGAGGCCCGGCTGACCAAGACAGCAATTGAGCTGATGCATGGGCTGGACCAGAATGCCACCGACTTTCGTCCAACCTATAATGGCGAAGATGAAGAACCGGTCATTATGCCGGGGCTGTTTCCGAACCTGCTTGCCAATGGCGCAAGCGGTATCGCCGTGGGCATGGCGACCAGTATCCCCTCGCATAATGCCGCCGAAGTGATTGAAGCGGCATTGCTGCTGATAGACCAGCCCAAGGCTGAGCATGCGCAGTTGATGGAAGTGTTTCATGGACCGGACTTTGCCACGGGCGGCCTGCTGGTCGACAGCATGGATTCGATATCTGAAGCCTATGAAACAGGGCGCGGTGCGTTTCGTGTACGGGCGCGCTATTCGACCGGGCGCGATGAAAAAACCGGCGAATGGCTGGATGATGATGGCATTGAAAAACTGGGCAATGGCCAGTGGCAGCTGGTCATTTCGGAAATTCCCTATCAAGTCCAGAAATCCAAGCTGATCGAACAGATTGCGAACCTGATCGGCGACAAGAAATTGCCGATTTTGGCTGATGTGCGGGACGAATCTGATGACCAGATACGTATCGTGCTTGAACCCAAGAACCGCAATGTTGACATGGATGTGCTCAAGGACAGCCTGTTCCGCATGACCGACCTTGAAAACCGGTTCTCGCTCAACCTCAACGTTCTTGATGAAACCAACACGCCCAGTGTGATGGGGCTAAAGCCGCTGCTCACCAGCTGGATACGCCATCAGATACAGGTGCTCGTGCGCCGTTCGCAGCACCGACTGGACAAGATTGATGCGCGGCTGGAGCTGCTTGAAGGTTATATTATCGCGTTCCTCAATCTTGATCGTGTGATCGAGATTATCCGTACGCAAGATCATCCCAAACCGATAATGATGGAGGAATTCAAGCTTACTGACCGGCAGGCAGAGGCCATTCTCAACATGCGGCTAAGGTCGCTGCGCAAGCTTGAAGAAATGGAACTGCGCACCGAGCGTGATAAGCTGCTTGAGGAAAGAGATGACCTGGTCAAGCTGCTCGACAGTCCGGCACGGCAAAGGACACGGTTGAAAAAGGACCTGCGCGCGCTTCTCAAGGAATATGGTCAGGATACCGATATTGGTCGGCGCCGCACCACGCATAGCGAACAGGGTCCGGCGCGCGACATTCCATTGGAAGCCATGATTGAGAAAGAGCCTGTGACTGTCATCATGTCACAGCGCGGCTGGATCAAGGCGATGAAAGGGCATGTTGATTTGTCCAAGCCTGATCTGTCCAAGTTCAAGGAAGGCGATGGTCCGGAATATGCCTTTCATGCACAGACTACGGACAAACTGGTTTTTGCCTGTGACAATGGCCGTTTCTATACGCTCGGAGCCGATAAATTGCCGGGTGCACGCGGATTTGGCGAACCGGTGCGTTCGATGGTCGATCTTGACAATGAAACGCAGATTGTAGGCCTGCTTCCTTATGATGAAAAGGGGCGCATATTGCTTGTCGCCAGCAATGGACGCGGATTCCAGGCCGCCATGAGTGATGTGATCGCCGAAACACGCAAGGGGCGGCAGGTCGTGAACTTGAAGCCGAAAACGCGGCTTTCTGTCGTGCGTTCAATTGCTGAAGATGCGGATCATGTTGCTGTTATTGGTGAAAACCGCAAGCTGGTGGTTTTCCCTATCACCGAACTGCCCAGCCTTGCCAAAGGGCAGGGAGTGCAGTTGCAGCGCTACCGCGATGGTGGTCTGTCCGACGCTGTGACGTTCAATATGGAAGAAGGCCTGAGCTGGGCTATGGGCGGCGACACCGGGCGTACACGGACGGAAAAGGACATGGCGCTATGGCGGGTGGCACGCGGCGCCGCCGGGCGGATGCCACCTACCGGTTTTCCGCGCAATAACCGTTTCTTATAAAAAGAAAAATAAACTTGAATTAGTTGCGGCGAAACTTAGCAATTCGTTTACGCATTACAGTTATGTCTGGTCATGATGACACACCATGCCAAGCTGACTGATATTATGCATTCAAAACGCGCCGAGAGTAGGCGCGTCACTCTTGACCAGGGGCAACCTGTTGCCGTTTCGAACTGGCTGGATACAATTCCTGTGGCCGCGGCAATTTTTGCCTATGCCGATGGTGATGCGAAGATGGTCGCGCACAACAGTCTTTTCCGGCAGCTTGGCCTTGACGAAAATCGCGGTAACGCCCCCTATGATCTTGAACTCGCATCTTTCATGCAGTCGGTGATAGAGAATGAAGGCGATGTCAGATTGTTCAAGTGGCAATCGCCCAACACAATTTCCCGCCGCACAATTGACATAACGGTTGCAAGGCATCCGGCGGGCCAGAAAGAACACCCCCATTTCCTGATGTCCTTCGTGGACAGGACCGCAGAAGCCGAAAACCAGCTGAACCTCCGCCGCGAAATGATGAGTGACAGCCTGACTGGCCTTGCCAACCGCACGGGTTTTGAGGAACAGGTTGAATCCTATATTGAAGAACGGATCGTCAATCTTGCCGAATTTGAGCAAAGCCCCAAATTTGCCGTGCTGTCTGTTGATTTGTCACGTTTCAGCCGCGTCAATGAATGTGCTGGCTCAATTGTCGGTGATGAGTTGATTATCAGTGTAGCGAGCCGTTTACGCGGTGCCATCCGCAAACATGACCTGCTGGCCAGGCTGGGCGGGAATGAATTTGGCATATTTGTCGAACTTGGCCATGATGAAACGAGCTATGCGCATCTCGTGGCCAGGGTAGAGGCTGCCTTTGCTGATCCGTACAGATTATCAGAAATGGAAATCCAGGTGGATGCCGCCATCGGCATCGCTGTCGGCACCATGGCGGATGGCGATCCGGCGGATATCATCCGCTATGCCCAGATTGCGCTGAAACGCGCCAAGACCAGCGACAAGCCCAGCCTGTATGCACCGGAAGTCCTGCGTCAGGCGCGGCGGCGCTTTTCGATTGAAACCGATCTGCGCAAGGCGATTGAGAGGGACTCACTGCATCTGGAGTTTCAGCCGCTTATCGATCTGGCATCAGGCACGATTACCGGTTTTGAAGCTCTGGCGCGCTGGCACGATGCTGATCGCGGCAATGTATCGCCGGTAGATTTCATTCCCGTGGCGGAAGAATGCGGTCTGATCGTGCCGCTGGGGCGTTGGGCGCTTGAAAAATCAGCGGCCACGCTTGCCGGGTGGGACAGGGAAAATGGCGGCAAGTTGCCCGTAAAAGTCAATGTAAACCTGTCAGCTGTGCAATTTGCCCGCGATAATGTGGCCTCGGTTGTCGAAGAAGTCATGCGGCAGGAAAAACTGGACGGTGACAGGCTGACTCTGGAGCTGACCGAAAGTGTCATTTTGAGCGATCCTGACCGTGCGGCGCGCGTCATGGATGCATTAAAAGGTCTTGATACATGTCTCGCCATGGATGATTTTGGCACAGGCTATTCAAACCTTGCCTATCTGCAGCAACTGCCGATCGATATACTCAAAATTGACCGAAGCTTTGTGACGCAAATGCTTGAGGATAAAGACAAGGTTTCGATTGTACGTGCGGTGCTGTCACTTGCAGATGCACTTGGCATGCAGACCACGGCTGAAGGTATTGAGACGTTTGAACTGTCGCACACACTGGCCGCATTGGGTTGTTCGCATGGACAGGGTTTTTACTACGCCCGCCCGCTTTCGGCCAAAAAGGCCTATGCTTTTTACCAGGAAAATGTGCAGCAGGCTCAGGTCATATAAGACTGGCTAATCTTATTGCAGATTTCTGTCTGACGCGCGCCGGACGGAAAGCCTTCCGCAATCCATTGTTCCTCAATTTCCTGAAGGGCGGATGAAACTTCGGGGCCAGCAGGGACGCCAGCGGCAATAATATGCCTGCCGCTGATACAAAATTCGGGCCTTTCCCAATCTGCAAGCATGTCAAGCGCAGGTCCAGCTTCGCTATCACCGGCAAATAGCAGCAGCTTCTGTACCGCAATTTCTTCACCAAAGCGGTAAGCCAGCGCGCGTGCATTTGCACGGGTGACGTCATGGCGTGATAGCAAAGCTTTGATTTGCTTGCGCATCTTGTTGGAAAAGCGCAGCCTGGATGCAACTTTGTCGGCGAGCCGTGCATCCTCGGGCAACAGGCAAAGCAGGCGGGAGAGGGCAAAGGGTGTCACATCATATCGCTGTTCACGTGCAATCAGACGGGAAAGCTGGTTCTGTCTTTCGGCCTGTGCTTCGGGGATAATTTCATTCCAGATATCAATATCGAACATCATGGAAGTCGCATGAGCCGGTTTTTCCAGCGACAGCAATGCGAGTATTTCACTGGCGATGCGTTCGCGCGAAAGCGATTTCAGGCCAGCGGCCTGGCTCGCACAGGCTTCAAGCGCGGCCTTGTCAGCTTCCCCCTCTGCAAAACGTGCGGTGAAACGGAAAAACCGTAATATGCGCAGATAATCTTCGCGAATCCGCTCTTCCGCAGACCCGATAAACCGCACCACACCTCTGGCAAGATCATCCTGCCCGCCAAAATAATCATACACTTCATGGCTATGCGGATCGAGATACAGGGCGTTTATCGTGAAATCACGCCGGGCCGCGTCTTCACGCCAGTCATCGCTGAATGCCACGGTAGCGCGGCGGCCATCCGTCGACACATCGCGGCGCAGTGTTGTGATTTCGACATATCCATCAGGCAGCACGGCCGTCACCGTACCATGGTCGATACCCGTCGGAACAACCTTTATCCCATATGATTTCAGGCGGTGCATCACTTCTTCGGGTTTCAGGATGGTCGCCATGTCGATATCGTTAACCGTGCTGCCACGTAATGTGTCGCGCACAACACCGCCAACATAGCGGCACAGGCCGCGCTGCGGATCCAGCGCAGCCATTAGCTGTTTCAGGCTGTCGCGGCGTAGCCATGTTGCGGCTTCTATACGGGCCTGGATATCAGTCATGTGACCAGTCCAGTCTGGTGGCCAGATTTTTGATAATTCCTGCCGTAACGCCCCATATGCGTCGATCCTGCCACATGATTTCATAATATTGCCGCTCGCGTCCCTGCCACATGGCTGACTTCTCCACCAGATTGCCGGGGTCGAGTATATGGTGCAAAGGCACTTCAAACCAGTCTTCAACTTCGCCTGGATTCGGGCGAAGCTCCATATCCGGCGGGACAATAGCCAGAACCGGAGTAATTTCGAACCCGCTGCCGCTGTGATACGGATCCACAACGCCGATGATGTTGACCTGGCTCGGCGGAATGGCAAGCTCCTCCTCGGCTTCGCGCAGGGCCGCAGCTTCGGCATCACTGTCTTCCGGATCAATCTTGCCGCCCGGAAAGGCGACCTGTCCGGGGTGACTGCGCATATTGGACGGACGCTGCGTCAATATGACACCAGGCTGTGCACGGTCGGTCACCGGTATCAGTACAGCGGCGGGCGTAAGGCGTGTCTGTGTATCGAAAAAATGGCGTTCGTCATGAATAGCTCGCTGTGCGCTATGCGAGTCCAGCAAGGCTTTTGAGAGACGATCATGCAAGCTCATGCATTGTCCTCAAATGCAAAGAACACGCCTGAACTCCACAAGCCAATTATTTCGCTATCCTCATTTTCATGTTCTGAAATCGCCATATCCGCGAGTTCATAGAATACCGCGCGGCTGATACGTGCATTCAGCCCGCCACGGACATGCAGATAAGGGGCAGGTTCGCCATTTTCTTCGGAAATTGTGATGATATTATCCGGGCCTGCAACTACCAGATCGTCGGTATTGAGCCGAAAGGCCAATATCCGGTCTGCGCCTTCATCCTGGCTGGTGACATCCACTGCAACAAAGGGCGCATCCTCAACTTCAATACGCAGTTTTTCGTAAGGCGTGACGAGAAAATAGTCGCCCTGCGCATCGCGGCGCAATATGGATGAAAAGGCGCGGACCATGGCCTGCCGCGTGATTGGCGCGCCTTCATGGATCCAGCTACCGTCGCTATTTATACGCATTTTGCTATCGCCCGTACGCTCAGGGTTCCAGCTTTCCACGGGCGGCAATTTACGCGCTTCAATCAGCTCACCAATCTCGGTGATGGACAGCGAAGCTATTTCGGGTGGCGGATCATAGGGCATATGTCCGTGCAGGCATAATATGCAGTACAGCCCGATGCCAAGTGTTTAATGTGCTTTATCCGCGCTGCCATGGTCCCAGCATACCTTTTTTGGGTAAAATCTGGTTCTCACGCGCGCGCGCAAGCAGACGGTGTTTTTCAAACGGGCCGGGCAAGTCCCAACCAGCTGTGTGATCGGCGCTGAAGGCGAAGAAGCGGTCATAATATTCAGGGTCGCCAACCATCACGAGCGGCAGGCTTTCATTCGCGGCCAGCGTATCCAGCATTTTGCGCATCAGCAGCTTGCCGATATTTTCGCCTTGTTTTTCGGGTAGCACTGCGACGGGTCCCACCATGATCATCGGGTGTGTCTTGCCATCGGGTTCGGTCAGCATCACGGGCCAGCACTGGATGGTGCCCGCCAGGTGCCGCTCGCTGTCAATCGCAGCAAAGCTGAGGGCGCCCAGTTCATCGACACCTTCGCGTATTTTATAGGCTGTGCGTTTATGCCGGTCGCTGCCAAATGCGCGGTCAAGCAGCTCTTCTGTCCAGTCGACAGGTATTTCGGCAAGAGGGATGATTTCGATCATGGCATGTCCGGATTGATTGGCGGGGATGCGCGCAGATAGGCGGGAATGGATGATTTGTCGAGATATAGCTGAGCGTTAGGTCTGCGATTCTTCACGCAGTTTCGCTGCTGGTTTCAGGCTTATCACAATGAGCAGGGTCAGTATTGCCACAGCGGCGGCAATGACAAATGGTGCGCCCGCAAATTGTGATGTGCGCTCTGGCGCGGTGAAATGGGACAGGGCCGTATTATAGACAAGCGGCGCAGCAAGTGTCGCTAGCGCGCCCAGGCTTCCGTTAAAACCCTGTAATTCACCCTGCATATCATCGGGAAGGCGGCGTGACATCATCGCGTTCAGGCTGGGCATGACCATACCCTGTATGCCAACAAATGCACAGATCACGAAAACCAGAGCGGCGCTGGTAATGAATGCGTAACACAGCATGAAGCATATCGCTCCGCTCAGGCCGATAATAACCGTTTTGCGTTCACCATATCTGTTGACGCTGCGGCCGAGTATAAGTGTCTGTACCAATGCCATGCTGAGCCCGACCAGTGCCAGTGAATAGCCGACTGTCCTGCTGTCCCAGCCAAACTGGGCCGGCGCGAAATAGGCCCATGTCGACGGGTATATTGCGGTGCTCAGCATCCACAGAAAATAGGCAAGCGCCATGCCAAGAATGGACGGATGCTTGCGCAGATTGGACAGCGCTCCTGCCGGATTGGCGCGAGCGAAATCGAATGTCCGGCGTTTTTCCGGTACAAGCGTTTCGGGAAATGCGATCAGGCCGAATATGAAATTGACGATCGCAAGTGCAGAAGCCACGAAAAAAGGAACACGTGTGCCAAAATCACCGAGCAGGCCGCCCAGCGCAGGCCCCACTATGAAACCTATGCCGAAAGCTGCACCGACCAGTCCAAATCCCTTTGCACGGTCTTCACCGCTGCTCATGTCGGCCATTGCGGAATTGGCAGGGCCAAATATCGCGCCAAGACCGCCAGCGATCGAACGTCCGATAAACAGCCATATGATATTCGGCGCAAAGCCCATCAATGCGTAATCAATACCGAACCCCAAAAGCGAGAGCAGGAATATCGGGCGGCGTCCATATTTGTCGCTCAGATTGCCGACCAAAGGCCCCAGCAGAAACTGAAAGAGTGCATAAGATGCCGCGAGATACCCCCCAATAAGGGTCGCTTCGGAGAGTGAGACACCTTCCAGTTCCATAATCAGATCGGGCAGCACAGGCATGATGATGCCAAAACCCATGGAATAGGTAAAAACGGTAAACAGCACAAAAGCAGTCGCCATTTTGCGTTGGCGCGGATTAATCATATTGCTGCTGCTTCCATCATCTCGTTCATCACAAATCTCAGTCAACAGCCCCGGCCTATCCCCGCAGCGAGCGTTTGACAATGGCCACAGGAAACTTATGGAATAAGTGGAAGCGTGCAGATGCGCGCTATGGGGGTTAGTTATGAATGATACACCACGGAAATTGCACTGGTCGATCTGGCTGTCACGGCTGACACTGCTTTTGGGCATTGCAACAGTTGCAACCGCGCTGATCAGCGCCATTGGTGCGGGCAACGACCAGTGGAGCAAGCTGGATGGTGTTGCAGGCATGCGCTATGCATTTTTTATCGGCATCGCGGCGTTGTTGATCGGCCTTTATACTGTGCTGCGTTACCTGAAAGCAGGCGCACGCATCATATTGGTGGCGTTATTGGGCATGATTCTGGCGGGCGGATATGTCGGTTATATTGGGACGCAGATTTCCAAGGCACGTTCGCTGCCAATGATCCACGATATTACGACTGATCTGGAAAATCCCCCGGCTTTTGCGGTACTGGAACTGCGCAAGGACAATCTGAAAGACATGCCGGGACATAAGGAAGCGGAATTTCGCGGTATGGATGCGCGCGAACGCTGGGTGAAAATGCATAAAGACGCCTATGGCGATATCCAGACGCTGACATTGCAGGCACCAGTGGAAGAGGTGTTTGCAAAGACGGAAGCGCTGGTGAAACAGCGCGGCTGGGAAATTGCAACGATCAATCAGGAAGAAGGACGGATAGAAGCGACGGATGAAGTTGCGCTGCTGAAATTCAAGGACGACGTGGTTTTCCGGATTGTTTCGGGTGAAAAAGAAGGCGAAACGATTGTCGATATCCGCTCGGTTTCCCGTGTCGGACTTAGCGACCTGGGCGTTAATGCGCGCCGTGTACGGGAATTGCTCGCCGATCTAAAAGTCCAGTTTCCGTCAAACTGACAGATAAAACCGGGGGCATGAAATGGTAAGCAGATATGCCCGCCGCAAGTCCCGCAAACAGGCGAAAAAGCTGTTGCAATGGCTGCTTTGGGGCGCGGTTATCGTGGCCGCCTGGTATTATACTGAACAGAACCCTGAATATGCACCGTGGAAACCGCTTGATCTGGCTGATCCAGTGGGGCCGTTTACAGTCAACAAGCTGGGTGCTTTACAGCGCAATACGCCGGAATGCAGGGCGATGCTGGATGATGCAGGGATAAGATATACGGCGCTCCCGCCAAAAGGACAGCAAGAGTGCAGCGCATCGAACCTGGTACGGCCCGGCCGCGGAGGGCCGTTGGATATCGGTTATCGCCCTACAGATGTAACCCCGTCCTGCCCTGTATTTGCCGCGCTTGTACTGTGGGAATGGCATGTTCTGAAACCGGAGGCGCAGCGCCTGCTGGGATCACCTGTTGTGCGCATCCGCCATTATGGCTCTTACAGCTGCCGCCGGGTCTATGGCCGCAGCGAAGGACGCTGGAGCCAGCATGCCACCGGCAATGCGATAGATATTGCCGGTTTCGACCTGGCGGACGGGCGCACGATCAATATAAAACGCGACTGGGGGCAGGGGACTGCCAAATCCGATTTTCTCACCAGTATACGCGATGGCGCATGTGACCTGTTCGGGACAGTGCTGTCACCCGATTATAATGCGGCGCATGCCGACCATTTCCACTTTGACCAGACGGATCGTGGGCTATTGGGAAAATCGATCTGCCGATAGGCGTTATTTTGCGGGTGTCAGCTTGTAGAGTTTTGCATTTTCGCCATCTTCGACAATCCAGATATTGCCATCAGGACCCTGTTCGACTTCGCGGATGCGTGCGCCCATATCAAAACGATCGGCTTCTTTTGCTTTCTCGCCGTCAAAACTGATGCGGATCAACGCTTCGCTGCGCAATCCGCCGATAAAGGCACTGTTTTTCCATGCCGGGAATTTGTCACCGGTATAGAATATCAGGCCACCCGGCGCGATGGTTGGTACCCAGGCAATGGCGGGCGCGACAAATTCTGGCCGGGTGTCATGGTTGGGAATATCGCGGCCATCATAATGGATGCCCTCTGACACGATAGGGTAGCCGTAATTTTCACCTTTTTTGACAAGATTGAGTTCATCACCGTCCTGAGGCCCCATTTCCTGGTTCCAAAGTCGGCCTTCGCTGTCAAAAGCCATGCCCAGTATATTGCGGTGACCCAGCGACCATATCTGCGCAGTCACGCCGCCCTGGTCGTAGAACGGATTGTCTTCAGGCACGCTGCCATCGGGATAGAGCCGGACAATCTTGCCCATATTGGATTGCATATCCTGCGAGGGGTCGAATTTCTGCCGCTCGCCCGACCCGATAAACATATGTTTTCCATCTGGCGAGAAAGCGATGCGATGCGAATAATGGCCCCGGCCCGTGACCTTGGGATATTGCTTCCAGATAATTTTCATATCTTCCAGACGGCCTGCATCTGCTTCGTCCAGTACAAGCTTTGCCCGTCCCACCACAGCGCCACGGGTATCGCCTTCACCGGCCTCGACCCAGCTCAGATACACCATATTGCTGTCTGCAAAATCGGGTGCGGGCACAATATCGCCCAGACCGCCCTGGCCTCCGTAATCGACTATGGGCACGCCGCCGATACTGCCCATGCGGCCTGATGTCGATTGGGTGTCGACAAATTTAATGGTGCCTTCCTTTTCGGTAATAAGCAGGATACCATTTGGCAGGAAAGTCATGGCCCATGGCTCATCAAACGTACCCACTTCATTTTTCACAAAGGCGGGGCCGTCAACCGGAGAGATTGCGCCGGTTTGCGCTTCGTCATTTTCCCCGCTCGCCGCATTGCCGTTGCTGGCTGTACAGGCGATCAGGCTAAGGGGCAGAATGGCGGTGATGGCAATGCGGTGCATGATGGGTTCTCCGGTAAGAAAATCGGGGGAGGGTGTTGCTTTAACCCTTAAGATATTTTTGCGCGTTTGTTTACCCACATAATCAATTTGGCTGGCAATTGTTCCCTATGCTGGCTAGCGAGAATGGCATGGGCAGCATACAGTATATAGCGGGCGTGGATGAAGCGGGCAGGGGGCCGCTTGCCGGCCCGGTTGTGGCGGCCGCTGTCATATTGCCTGAAGCGCATGATATTATTGGCCTGGATGACAGCAAAAAGCTGACGGCAAAGCGGCGGGCGGAGTTGGAAACGCAGATTCGCGCGAAATGCGCATTCGGTATTGGCATTGCGTCCGCCCAGGAAATTGACGAGATTAATATATTACAGGCCACCATGCTCGCCATGACCAGGGCAGTGGAAGCGTTGCCCAATGCGCCGCACAGCGTTCTGGTGGATGGTAACCGCCTGCCACAGTGGCATTACAGTGCAGAGGCGGTCATTGGCGGTGACGCGCTCCATCCCTGTATCTCGGCGGCGTCCATCATTGCCAAGGAAACGCGTGATGCGATGATGCTGGAAGCTGCCAAGGCACATCCGCATTACGGGTGGGAGCGTAACAAGGGCTATGGCACGGCCGAACATATGGCTGCTTTGCGTGCACATGGGCCCACGCCGTATCACCGAAAATCCTTTGCGCCTGTCGCGCAACTGTCACTTATATGAAATAATTGCGCTTTTTTGCCATGTGAGTCCTCCGCGCCACACCACCAGATATGGAGTCTGCTGGTGGACAAAAGACTCCATATGTCGATTTGGACTCACTTCGTTCTCATTTTGTTAACCATGTTTTGCGAGGATTCCCGCAGGTTAAGACGCTTGACCTGACGCAAGAGAGGACTCAACGTGCGTGCTCTTGTTTCCTTGGGGGCATATGTAATGGGTGTAATCGAAAAAGTTCCGGCGAAAGCAAAAGCCGGATCAAAAGTAAAATTGAAGCTGAAAAAAGCAGAGGTCAAGCATGATTTGCCGCTGAATAAGATTCTGCGCGGCGACTGCATTGCCGAGATGCGGGGCCTGCCTGATGAGTCGATCGACATGATTTTTGCTGACCCGCCCTATAATCTGCAACTGGGTGGCGATCTGATCCGGCCCGAAGGCTCCACAGTGGACGCAGTTGATGATGATTGGGACAAATTTGATACGCTGGCGGCCTATGACAGGTTCACAACCGAATGGATGACCGAAGCGCGCCGTATCCTGAAGCCAAACGGTTCGTTATGGGTGATTGGCAGCTATCATAATATTTTCCGTGTAGGCGCTATATTACAGGATCTGGGCTACTGGATTCTCAACGATATTATCTGGCGCAAGGCGAACCCCATGCCCAATTTCCGCGGCACACGCTTTACCAATGCGCATGAGACGCTGATCTGGGCGTCCAAATCGGAAAAATCGAAATATACGTTTAATTACCGCGCCATGAAAACGCTGAATGACGAATTGCAGATGCGTTCCGACTGGGTGATGCCGATTTGCGGCGGGCAGGAGCGGATCAAGAAAAACGGTACAAAGGCGCACCCGACGCAAAAGCCCGAGGCGCTATTGTACCGCATCATGTTGGCCACGACCAACAAGGGTGACGTAGTGCTCGACCCGTTTTTCGGGACTGGCACCACCGGGGCAGTGGCCAAGCGTCTGGGCCGCGACTGGATCGGCTGCGAACGCGAAGATAATTATATCGAGGTTGCTGAAGAACGGATTGAAGCGGCACTGCCGCTTGATGAAAGCGCGCTCAAGACAATGCAATCGCCCAAAAGCCAGCCGCGGGTGGCTTTTGGCACGCTGGTCGAAACAGGCTATCTGGATGCGGGCGCGGTATTGACCGACAGGAAACGCCGCTGGAAAGCGAAAGTGCGCGCCGACGGTTCACTGTCATGCGAAGGTGAACAGGCGTCGATTCACAAAATGGGAGCGACCCTGCAGGAAGCACCGTCCTGTAATGGATGGACATTCTGGCATTATGAGGATGAAAAGGGTTTGCAGCCGATAGACAAATTGCGTCAGACCTATATTCTGGCCACGGAACCCTGACCGAACTGGAACATAATCTATGAGCCACCGCGTCTATGTGCGCCCCGTGGGCATGGCGGAAAGCCCGCAGCTTTATGACGGTGATTGCATTCGCCTGGGCGGCTCGCTTGTCTGGTGCCATATGCTCGAAATCGCTGTTTATGATGCGGCGCATCGCAAGCAGCGCATACTGACATCGATATCGAATTTCCCGGATTTGCTGAACGACTTGCATGCGGACCTTGTACAATCTGCGCAGCAGCAATTTGCCAATCTTTCGAAAACCCATGCGCCACTGGAGCTTGGCGGGCGCACCATTCGTTTGGACCAGCCGCAAATCATGGGGATACTGAACGTCACGCCCGACAGTTTTTCCGATGGCGGGCAGTTTGGTGATGACGTGACAGCCGCAGTTGATGCAGGTTTCGCAATGTCTGAAGCAGGTGCGGCCATAATTGATGTTGGCGGTGAGTCCACGCGTCCCGACGCGCCGGTGGTATGGGAAGGTGATGAGATCAAGCGCGTGGTGCCGGTTATTGAGCAACTTGCGCCTGGCGGTACGGTGATTTCGGTTGATACCCGCAAGGCTGCGGTGATGGAGGCGGCACTTGCGGCAGGCGCGCATATTGTAAATGACATATCGGCGCTTTCGCACGATGAACGCGCCCTCGATATTGTCGCACAGGCTGGTTGCCCCGTTATCCTCATGCATAGCCCGTCATCTGGTGCAGATCCGCACGAGCATAACGGTTATGCAAACGTCGTGACGGACGTGTTCGACCATCTGCATGGGCGGATAGAGGCCGCTGTGGCCGGCGGTATAAAGCGCGAGAATATTATTGTTGATCCCGGCATTGGCTTTGGCAAATCGCTGCAGGATAATCTGGCGCTTAACAATAATCTTGCGCTTTTCCATGCCCTTGGCCAGCCCATATTATTTGGTGCAAGCCGCAAGCGGATGATAGGTGCGCTGTCGAAAGAGGTGCCAGCGGGTCAGAGGCTGGCCGGATCATTGGCATTGGCACAGCAGGCAATGGAGAGCGGCACGCACATCATCCGTGTGCATGATGTTGCCGAAACGGTACAGGTCATGCATGTGTGGCGCGGATTACGTGATGCGGCGTTGACTGCCATGTAAGCGGCCCGTCAGGCTGCGCTGTCAATGCCGAGATCGGAAAGTTTGCGGTAAAGCGTGGAGCGTCCAATGCCCAGACGCCGGGCAACTTCGGTCATGCGGCCGCTATAATGGCCGATGGCCAGGCGGATAACATCGGCTTCAATCTCCTCAAGCGGGCGTAAATTTCCATCTTCGCTGTAGAGCGCAACGCCAATGCCTTCCTGTGAAATATGCCTGTGTGCATCCACTTCGCCCAGCATATTCGAAAGCTGCGGAAATTCGTGCGTCGTAAGCGCATCGCCATCGCAGAATATGGCCGCGCGGAACAGGGTGTTCTGCAATTGCCTGACATTTCCGGGCCAGTCATAGGCGCAAAGCAGCTGGACGGCATCATCGGTAATGCCCAGGCCGCGCATACCCGGTTGTTCGGCAATACGCGCCAGGAAATGGCGGGTAAGGGCCGGAATATCACCCTGACGCGCACGCAGCGCAGGAATTTCGAGATGCACGATGCTCAGCGCGTAAAAAAGATCTTCACGAAATTCGCCGCTTTCAACCAGCATGGGCAGGGGACGGTTGCTTGATGCCAATATGCGGATATCTGCCTGAAAACTGTGTTTCGCGCCCAGGGGCCATATTTCCTTTGTGTGCATAAAATCGATAAGCCGTGCCTGGGTTTCGAGCGGCATCTGGTCGATTTCATCAATCAGTAACGTCCCGCCACCAGCGCGCTGGATAAGGCCCATATGCTGTTCAAAAGCGCCAGTGAAAGCGCCCTGTTCGTGACCAAATATCTGGCTGGCGAGCTGCATATCCGTACTGCCGGTACAGTTGATCATGCGCAAAGGTGTCTTCGCACGCGGGCTCGCGGCATGTACGGCGCGGGCAATCATTTCCTTGCCGGTGCCGTTTTCGCCTTCAATCAGGATGGGCACTTGCGAACGCGCGGATTTGGCCGCAATGGCAAGCGCGGCGCGAAATGGCGGCGATGAGCCGATAATGGCGTCAAATTCGAGAGGCGCTGCAATTTTTTCCGTCAACGGCTGCAATTCGTCCGTGGTGTCAGCACGCGTGATGGCTGCGTCAAGGGCCGCAACAAGACGTTCAGGGGTGACTGGTTTTATCAGATAGTCGGTCGCACCCGCCCGCATGGCTTCAACAGCAAGCAAGGGAGACGTGCTTTGTGTCAACATCAATATCGGCAGGGCAGCGCGGCGTGATTTCAACTGGGCGATCAGTTCGCATACCATATCAGCCATAACGTTCTGGTCGACTATTATGGCATCAAGGCGCATGCCCTGCTGCGTTCCCAATGCCGTGATGGCACCTTCCGAATCATGGGCGTGAATGACCTGCCAGCCAGCCTTGGCTGCATGTGACGTGATTGCCCGCTGTTCTGCTGGCATATCGTTGACCAGCAGAACAAGGCGTCTTACCGTGTCATTCATAAGGACTTCCGCGTAATATCCATAGTGTGTGACGTAGCGGAACTAGGTAAATAAACCGTTAACTATGCAGCAATAAAATTGCGCGCGTTTATAAGGATAAAGCGCGGGCAGGCTTGTCCACGACTATCCTAAATGCGCACTTGAGCGTTGGCGTTGATGCCATTACAGTCCCGCCAAGAATAAACGGTATGAAAGGGTACGAAATGTCATCCGGCAATGATTACAAGGCAGCGGAAAAAACATATTCCGGTTTTATTGATCTGATGAAATGGGGTACGGTTGCCTCCATCATCGTGACTGCATTTGTCGTTCTGCTCATCGCTAGCTAATTGAAAGTGCGCCCATGAAAATTGCTGTCCTGAAGGAACAGGCCGAAGGTGAACTTCGGGTTGCCGCCACCCCTGAAACTGTCAAAAAGTTTATCAAACTGGGCGCTGAGATGGCGGTTGAGAAGGGCGCAGGAGAAACGGCGTCGATTAGCGATGCCGAATATGAAGAGGCGGGCGCACAGGTTGCTGACCGGGTATCCGTGCTTAAGGATGCCGGTATTATACTGGGCGTGCAGGGGCCAGCCCCGGACAGTCTGAACGGCATGCAAAAAGGCGCTTTGCTGGCGGCAAGCCTTAATCCGTTTGGCGAGCGCGCACGTGTTGACGCTTATGCCGGATTGGGCCTGGAAGCGCTGGCAATGGAGTTCATGCCGCGTATTACGCGGGCGCAGTCGATGGATATCCTGTCATCGCAGTCCAATCTGTCCGGCTATAAGGCTGTATTGGACGCAGCGGGCGAATATGGCCGCGCTTTCCCGATGATGATGACGGCGGCGGGCACGGTTTCGGCCGCGCGCTGTTTTGTCATGGGCGTGGGTGTTGCAGGATTGCAGGCCATCGCCACGGCGCGCAGATTGGGCGCGCAGGTCAGCGCCACGGATGTGCGTGCCGCGACGAAAGAACAGATTGAAAGCCTGGGTGCAAAAGCGATATTTGTCGAGGATGTGGCTGGCATCGAAGGTGAAGGCACTGGCGGTTATGCCACTGAAATGTCAGATGAATATAAAAAGGCGCAGGCAGAGCTGGTCAGCAGCCATATCGCCAAGCAGGATATCGTCATCACCACCGCGCTGATCCCCGGACGCCCCGCGCCGCGATTGATTAGTGACGCGCAGATCCAGACCATGAAACCGGGCAGTGTGATTGTCGATCTGGCAGTCGAGCAAGGCGGCAATGTTGAAGGCGCTGTAGCTGGCGAAGTGGTGGAAAAACACGGCGTAAAAATCGTCGGCCACAAAAATGTTCCCAGCCGCCTTGCCGCTGATACATCCGCGCTGTTTTCACGCAACCTCTACAATTTCCTCTCTGCCTTCTGGGATGAAGAGACAGGCGGCCCAGTACTGGACGAGGAAATTGGCGATGCCATCCGGCTTACGAAAGATGGCAATGTTGTGAATGAGAGGTTGCTAGGATGATTTCCATTTCGGGCCAGCAAAGAAGTAGCAGGGGTAACTAGATGGACTTTATATCAATTCTCTCAATTTTCGTACTGGCCTGTTTTGTCGGCTATTACGTGGTCTGGTCGGTTACGCCGGCACTGCACACGCCGCTGATGGCGGTGACCAATGCAATTAGTTCGGTGATTATCGTCGGGGCGCTGATTGCCAGTGCCGAGGCAGGTTCGCTGGTCGCCAAATATCTGGGGCTCGCGGCTGTCGTGATGGCCAGCATCAATATTTTCGGCGGTTTTGCAGTGACTGAACGCATGCTCGCCATGTATAAGAAGAAGGAGCGCAAATGATGCGGATGCTGTTTGCTGGCGCTTCTGCGCTTCTTTTCGCTACTCCCGCGATGGCTGCTGGTGGAGACGCAGCGCCGCTTAACCCATGGGTGGCTTTGGCCTATCTGGTGGCGGGTGTGTTCTTTATTCTGGCGCTGCGCGGACTGTCCTCGCCCGAAACAAGCCGTGCGGGCAACCGCTATGGTATGGCGGGCATGGCGATTGCGGTTATCACGACGCTGGTTACGCATGACCTTGCCAATATTTACGAGATTGTGGGCGCGATCATTGTCGGCGGACTGATTGGTTTCACGATTGCGCGCAAGATTGCGATGACGGCTATGCCGCAGCTTGTTGCCGGCTTTCACTCACTGGTGGGTTTGGCAGCTGTGCTGGTCGGGCTTGCGGCGTGGCTCAATCCCGGCGCATTTGGCATTACCGATAGCGCGGGGCAGATACTGACTGTCAGCCGCGTGGAAATGGGCCTGGGCGTGGCGATTGGTGCCATAACGTTCAGCGGCTCTGTCATCGCGTTCCTGAAACTCAATGGCAATATGTCAGGTTCGCCCATATTGTTGCCATTGCGCCATATCATCAATCTGGGTGTGCTCGCGGCCATATTGGGCATGATTGCAGCCTATGCCATGTCTTCGGCAGGCGGTGCCGGTGAGGGCACGCTGTTTATCTGGATCACGGCGCTCAGCTTCCTGATCGGCTTCCTGCTAATCATTCCGATTGGCGGCGCGGATATGCCGGTCGTGGTGTCAATGCTCAACAGCTATTCGGGCTGGGCCGCGGCGGCCATGGGCTTCACGCTGGGCAATACCGCGATGATTATCACGGGCGCGCTGGTCGGATCATCGGGCGCAATCCTTAGTTACATCATGTGCCGCGCGATGAACCGCAGCTTTATCAGCGTGATAGCGGGCGGCTTTGGCGCTGATTCAAGCGGCGGTGATAAGGGTGAGAAAATTGACCGCCCATGGAAACGCGGCAGCGCCGAAGATGCAGCCTATATGATGAAACAGGCGGAAAATATCATTATTGTGCCTGGTTACGGTATGGCCGTGGCGCAGGCACAGCATGCGCTGCGTGAGATGGGTGACGCGCTGAAAGCAGAAGGCGTGAACGTCAAATATGCCATCCACCCGGTCGCGGGCCGTATGCCAGGCCATATGAATGTGCTGCTGGCAGAGGCCAATGTGCCTTATGACGAAGTGTTCGAGCTGGAGGATATCAACAGCGAGTTTGCGCAGGCAGACGTCGCCTTTATCATCGGCGCGAACGATGTTGTGAACCCGGCGGCGAAGACTGACAAGGGCTCCCCCATTTATGGCATGCCTGTGTTTGATGTGGACAAGGCCAAGACGATTTTCTTCATCAAGCGTTCGATGGGCGGGGTCGGCTATGCGGGCGTCGATAATGAGGTTTTCTACATGGACAATACGATGATGCTTCTTTCCGATGCCAAGAAGATGGTTGAGGAAATTGTGAAAAGCCTGGATTGATCATGCGTAAACTTGGCATTATCGGTGGCATGAGCTGGATTTCCACCAGCAGCTATTATGAGCGGATAAATTTGCAGGTACGCAAGCGTGTCAGCGAAATGTGCAGCGCGCCACTGGCTATTGAAAGCCTGAATTTTTGCGAGCTGTCGAAGCTGGAAACGCCTGAGCAATGGGATAATGCGTCCCGCACATTGCAGGCTGCGGCCAAACGCCTGGAAGATAGCGGCGTGACGGCTATCATGATAGCGGCTAATTCCATGCATAAAGTCTATGATGATGTGGCCGCCGCCGTGTCTGTTCCCATCACTCATATTGCCGATTGTGTGGGCAAAAAAATGAAAGCCGATGGCGTCAAAAAGGCTGGCCTACTGGGCACGCGCCAGGTGATGACCGAAAGTTTCTACCGGCAACGGCTGATTGGCCATGGCATCAGCCTGATTCCGCCGCAGATGGACCGGGTCGATGGCATTAACAGGACTATCTATGAAGAATTGATGCTCGGCAAAACGTCGCGCGATTCCGAACGGCTGATGAAAACATTCATTACCAATATCGAAAAAGAAGGCGCGGATGCGGTAATACTGGGGTGTACCGAGCTGGAAATGATTATCAATTCGGATGCCAATATCCTGCCCATATATAATGGCGCGCGCATTCATGCCGATGCGGCTGTTGACTGGATATTGGACGGCGCATAAAGCGCATGCAGTGAGCAATTGAGGAGAGCACCGGCATGGATAACAATATCATCCGGGCCTCATATGCTGCAAATCCGCATCACAGTCGCGGCCGCCAGCACCCGGAAAAAACTGATGTAGTGCGCGGTGCGCGTAGCGCGTTTCAGCGTGATCGTGACCGGATTATCCATTCCATATCGTTCCGGCGGCTTCGACATAAGACGCAGGTTTTTGTCGCGCCCGATGGTGACCATTACCGGGTTCGCCTGACCCATAGCCTGGAAGTGGCACAGATTGGCCGCACTATCGCGCGAACATTGGGCCTGGACGAGGATCTGACTGAAGCTTTGTGTCTGGCGCATGATATCGGTCATCCGCCTTTTGGCCATGCAGGTGAAGATGCGCTGCAGGACGCCATGGTGTCACATGGCGGCTTTGATCATAATGCGCAGACACTGCGCACACTGATGCAACTCGACAGTCCTTATCCAGCATGGAAGGGTCTCAACCTCAGCTGGGAAGTGCTGGAAGGCCTGGCCAAGCATAATGGCCCGGTGCATCAGCCGAATTGGGCGCTTGCCGAAATAAATGCGGCTTTTGATCTGGCGCTGGACAAATGGCCATCTCTCGAAGCGCAGGTCGCGGCGATTGCCGATGATATTGCCTATGACAATCATGATATTGATGACGGGGTCCGCGCTGGTTTCCTGTCACTGGAACAGTTGCTGGAACTTCCCTTTATTGCACGGCAATGGGACGCCGTATCGGCGCAATATCCGGATGCAAGCGAGGATATGCGTCTGCGTGAACTGGTACGCAGCCAGATTGGCCTGATGGTCAATGATGTCGTTACAGCGACCAAGGACCGGATCGCGCGGCACGGCATAGATATGGCCGAGGATGCGCGCAAGGCGGGCCAGATGATTGCCGGTTTTTCAGATTCTATGGCATCGCAGGAACGCACCCTCAAACAGTTCATGTACGCCAATCTCTATTTCCACCCGGAGCAGAAGGCTGCAGCGGATAAGGCGCGCGTGGTGGTGGCGAAGCTGATGGAGCATTACACGCAAAATCCGGAAAGCCTGCCCGATGACTGGAAGGTCAGGCTGCCGGATTCGCAGCCGCACAAAAGCCGCCATATCGCGGATTTTGTGGCGGGTATGACGGACCGTTATGCCCTGCGTGAATGCACAAAATGGACGGGCAGCGCACCTGAGGGATTAAGCAATGTATAGAGCGACCAACCATAGAGCTGCGAGCCGATGAAAAAGCTGTTGGTGGTAGGTGCGACCGGGCTGGTCGGGGGCAATTTCGTTCGGCAGGCACATAATCATGCCGATTTTGAGGTGCATACGCTTGGCCGCCGCGAAACAGGCAGCGATGGTGATTATCTACAGCATGTGCATGATACGGATGCATGGCCGCAGGCGATTGCCTCAATCGCGCCTGATGCGGTGTTCTGTGCGCTTGGTACCACGATACGGCAAGCCGGTTCACGCGAGGCGTTTCGCGCAATTGACCTGAAACTCGTGTGCGCTGTGGGGAAGGCGGCAAAAGCGTCCGATGCACGGCATTTTGTGTCGATATCATCCACCATGGCGGATGCAAATGCTTCGGCCTTTTATCTCAAAACCAAGGGTGAAGCGGAAGAAGCGCTCAAGGCCTGCAATTTTGACAGGCTGGATATTATCCGGCCTGGCCTTCTTAAAGGTGACCGCACTGGTCCGCTGCGCTGGGGCGAATCACTGGCCATACTTGCCAGTCCGTTTACGGATATGTTGCTGCGCGGTCCGCTCAAAAAATACCGTTCGGTTGATGCACATGATGTAGCGGCGGCTGCCTGGGCGCTGTTTAACAGCCGCGAAAAGGGCAGTTTTGTGCATGAAAATCCGGCAATATGGGATTTGGCCGGAAAATAACAAAATAGCTGCGCGCTGCCAATTGACTCTGCATGCGGATTGGTGAAAAACAATCCCGCTTGCTGCACATGAAAATGCGCGGCATGGCGATGCGGGAGAGCGTTGGCGCTATGGTTTTCCATGGCAATGACCACCGAAGGAGCAACCGCCCCGGAAACTCTCAGGTGCAAATGGACCGCATTGTCATTCAGGCACTCTGGAAAGCGAATGGGCCAGCCCATTCCACCGAAGGGGTAAATGGCGGCGTGCTTTACGCTTTGCCATGAAAACTCTCAGGTTCCGTGACAGAGGGGGCAGGTGATGGGCGTATCTGCGCCCAATCGTCTGTCACACGTCATCAGGAGCCGAAAATGTCAGATCAGAATGAGTTGGACGATAGTCCGCCGCAAGACCAGAAGCTGCCACTCGATAGCTGGCATCGCGGGCAGGGTGCACGCATGGTCAGCTTTGCGGGCTATGAAATGCCGATCCAGTATGAAGGCATTATGGCTGAACATATCTGGACCCGCGAGAATGCAGGGTTGTTTGATGTCAGCCATATGGGGCAGGTGGTTTTTACCGGCGAGAATGCCGATGCTGAACTCGAAAAAATCCTGCCGGGTGAAATCCAGAAACTGGGCGTGAATCGCATCCGCTACTCGCTGCTATTGGCGCAGGACGGCGGCATATTGGATGACCTGATGGTCACGCGGCGCGCAAATGACATCTATGCAGTTGTGAATGGCGCGACCAAATATGATGACCTTGCCTATATCATCGACAATATGCCCGATAGTGTCACAATCAACCTTATGGATGACCATGCTCTGCTGGCATTGCAGGGTCCCAAAGCAGGCACGGCATTGGCATCTTTCATCCCGGAAGTTGATAATCTCTATTTCATGATGGCCGGTGCATTTGCACTGGACGGTATGGATCTATGGATCAGCCGGTCCGGTTATACCGGGGAAGACGGTTTTGAAATCAGCGTGGCTGCGCAGCATGCCGAAAAGCTGGCCGGGATGCTGTGCGGGCATGAAGATGTAAAGCCGATTGGTCTGGGTGCGCGCGACAGTTTGCGGCTTGAGGCGGGGCTGCCGCTTTACGGCCATGACCTGACACCGCAAATCACGCCAATACAGGCAGACCTTGGTTTTGCGCTCAATAAACGCCGCCGCGAACAAGGCGGTTTTGCGGGCGCTCAGCGCGTACTGGGCGAACATAAAGACGGTGCGGCGATGAAACGGGTTGGCCTGTTTGTGGACGGCCGTCAGCCATTGCGTGAAGGTGCCATTATTGTGGATGATGCAGGCAATGAAATCGGGCAGGTGACCAGCGGCGGTTTTTCGCCGAGCCTGGAGCGGCCGATTGCCATGGCCTATGTACCCAGCGAATTGAGCGAAGAAGGCACTGTGCTCACCGCGCAACAACGCGGCAAGCCATTTGCCGTGACAGTGACCAAAATGCCGTTCGTGCCGCATAATTATCGCCGCAAACCCAAAGCTTGATAGAATTGAGAGGGAGCTGAATATGAGCAGATATTTTACCGAAGACCATGAATGGATTGATGTGGATGGCAACAATGCCACGGTCGGTATCACCAATTATGCGCAGGAACAGCTGGGCGATGTGGTGTTTGTCGAAGTGCCGGAAAACGGCAAAGAGCTGGGCAAGGGCGATGATGCGGCCGTTGTTGAATCGGTGAAAGCCGCCAGTGATGTTTATGCGCCAGTATCCGGCACGGTGAGCGAGGGCAATGTGGCACTTGCCGATGACCCGTCACTTATCAATACCGATCCCGAAGGCGAAGGCTGGTTTTTCAAGCTCGACCTTTCTGACACCAGTCAGCTGGAAGGCCTGATGGATGAAGCGGCGTACAAGGAATTTGTCGCCAGCCTGTAAATCACAATTCTGTAAAAGGAATATCATGCGCTACCTGCCCCTTACTCCCGATGACCGTGATGCCATGCTTGCCAGGATTGGCGTGGCCAGTGTGGATGATTTATTCAGCGATGTGCCCGAGGAGGCGCGCCTTACCGGGACTATCCGTGACTTGCCTGACCACGCCAGCGAAATGGCGGTGGAGCGGCACATGCAAAAGCTTGCGAACAAGAATCTGGTGGCGGGCAGCGTGCCTTTTTTTCTTGGGGCAGGGGCCTATCGTCATCACGTGCCATCGAGCGTGGATCACCTGATCCAGCGCGGTGAATTCCTGACGGCCTATACGCCTTATCAGCCGGAAATTGCGCAGGGCACTTTGCAGGTCCTGTTTGAATTTCAGACACAGGTCGCGCGCCTGTTTGGCTGTGATGTTGCCAATGCATCGATGTATGATGGGTCAACGGCATGCTGGGAGGCCATCACCATGGCGGGCCGCATCACGCGCAGGAAAAAGGCGCTGCTGTCAAATGGCCTGCACCCGCACTATGTCTCTGTGGCAAACAGCATGGCGCGTTTTACCGGCGACGATGTTATCAGCTCCGCGCCTGAACTGTCGGCCAAAACCGATATTGCCGACCTGATCGATATGATTGATGCGGAAACTAGCTGCGTCGTGGTGCAATATCCCGACATATTGGGCCGTATGGAAGACCTGACTGCGCTCGCGGCCAAGGCGCAGGAAGCCGGCGCATTGCTCGTTGCAGTTGTTACCGAGCCAGTGGCACTGGGCGCGGTCAAAAGTCCGGGTGAAATGGGCGCGGATATTGTTGTGGGTGAGGGACAATCGCTGGGCGTAGGCCTGCAATTTGGCGGGCCTTATGTAGGTCTGTTCGCATGTAAGCAGAAATATGTGCGGCAAATGCCCGGACGGTTATGCGGCGAGACTGTGGATGCGGAAGGCAAGCGCGGTTTCGTGCTGACTCTGTCGACGCGGGAACAACATATTCGCCGGGAAAAGGCGACATCGAATATCTGCACCAATTCAGGACTGTGCGCGCTGGCATTTTCGATTCACATGACGTTGCTGGGGGAAAAAGGTCTTCGCGACCTGGCGCAGCTCAACCATGCGAAAGCCGTGAAAGCAGCGCAGCAGCTTGCGCAAATTGATGGCGTCAGTGTTGTGAATGACAGCTTTTTTAATGAATTTACGGTCATATTGCCGGTGGATGCGCGTGAAGCGGTGCGTGAACTTGCGGACCGCTCAATTCTGGGCGGTGTTTCGCTCGGTCGTCTCTATCCCAATGAATCTGAATTATCGCATGCGTTGCTCATCACGGTTACAGAAACATGCACTGATGCGGATGTTGATGCACTGGTGTCAGCGCTGCGGGAGGTGTTGTCATGAGCATGAACAACCAGGGACGTCCGACACGTAGCGAAGATATAGAAACAGGCTGTGCACCTGCAACATTTACCGGTAATCGTGCGCTAATACTTGAAGAAAAGCTGATCTTTGAAAGCGGCAGCACCGATCGCACCGGCATTGATTTTCCGGCAGCACCCGACGCACCCTCAAAACTGGGCGGTCTGGAGCGTTCGGTTGAAATCGGCCTGCCTGGATTATCGGAATCCGAAACAGTGCGCCATTACACCCGCCTTAGCCGCCAGAATTATGGCATCGACCTCGGCTTCTTTCCGTTGGGCTCATGTACCATGAAGCACAACCCGCGCCTGAATGAAAAAATGGCGCGGCTTCCCGGTTTTGCGGATATCCATCCGCTGCAACCCCAGCAAACGGTGCAGGGTGCGTATCAGGTAATTGATGAGCTGGCAGACTGGCTCAAAACTCTTACCGGCATGCCTGCGGTTGCCATGTCGCCCAAGGCTGGCGCACATGGCGAGCTGTGCGGTGTGCTGGCGATCCGTTCCGCACTTGAAGCGCGCGGCGATGCGCGGGAAGTCATTTTGGTGCCTGAAAGTGCGCACGGCACCAACCCCGCCACTGCCGCCTTTGCCGGATATAAGGTGGAAGATATTCCGGCGACCAAAGAAGGCCGTGTTGATCTGGATGCGCTCATCGCGCGGCTCGGCCCCGACGTGGCCGGCGTGATGATCACCAACCCCAATACATGCGGCCTTTTCGAACGCGACATGAAAAAAATATCGGATGCGGTGCATGAAGCGGGCGGCTTTGTATATTGCGATGGCGCGAATTTTAACGCGATTGTGGGCAAGGTGCGTCCTGGCGATCTGGGTGTGGATGCGATGCATATTAATCTACACAAGACATTCTCCACCCCGCATGGCGGCGGCGGGCCGGGCAGTGGTCCGGTGGTTTTTTCTGAGGCACTGGCACCTTTTGCACCGCTGCCCTTTGTTGAAGGGCAGGGCGGAGAATACCGCCTTGTCGAAGAAGAAAATGCCGAGGAGCATCACGCGAGCAGCTTTGGCCG
The DNA here is from genome assembly GCA_947497085.1 of uncultured Sphingomonadaceae bacterium. GTDB lineage: Bacteria > Pseudomonadota > Alphaproteobacteria > Sphingomonadales > Sphingomonadaceae > Alg239-R122. Next base: position 350,494 of record CANMFE010000001.1, on the reverse strand, counting down.
CATGGTGGCGTTTCATGGCCAGATGGGCATGTTTACCCGCGCGCTCACTTATATGCTCAGCCATGGTGCGGATGGCCTGAGACAGGTCAGCGAAGATGCTGTGCTCAATGCCAATTATATCCTGCGTTCGTTGGAAGATGTCCTTGATGCGCCGTTTGCGCCCTCGGGTCCATGTATGCATGAAGCGCTTTTTTCAGACAAAGGCTTTGCCGATGGTTTCACCACGCTCGATATTGCCAAGGGTCTTATTGACGAGGGTTTCCACCCGATGACCATGTATTTTCCGCTGGTGGTGCATGGCGCGATGCTGATCGAACCGACCGAGACAGAGAGCAAGGATGCGATTGATGAATTCGTTGGTGCCCTTCGCCATGTGGTTGCGGCGGCAAAATCAGGCGATGCGAACCTGAAAGCTGCGCCGCATCATGCGCCGCGTCGGCGTCTGGATGAAACCATGGCGGCGCGAAAACCCGTGCTGGTTTATAAGGATAGTGAAACGGCGGCCTGAATTAGAGCCAGCGGCGCACCTGCTGGCAATAATTGCGATATGCAATGCCAAATGTCTTTTCCAGATACGCCTCTTCCTTGCGGATAATAAACCGGTCCGCCGCGATAAAGGCTATCGGCACAAAGAACAGGATGCCCGCACTGCTGAACCAGAGCGCGGTGCCGATCTGTATCATCAGCATGGCCAGGTACATGGGATTGCGTGTGTGGCGGTAAGGGCCGCGCGCGATAATCGTTGCCGTGGGCGTCCATGGCTCGGGATTTTCCCCCGATGCCCGGAAGAGGCCCAGTGAGATGATGATCAGCGCGACGCCTGCCGCGCCGAGTGCTCCGCCAAACCATTGCAGCTCCGGCCCGCGCGCAATTGCGGGTAGGCCAAGCAGTTCATCCGCCAATAGTCCGAGCAGGATAAACCCCAGGAACATAAGCGGTGGCGGAAAACGCACGTCAGGCTTGGTCGGTTGGTTCTTTTCGCGGATCATGATCTGCCCCTTTGTTTCCTTATGCATGCCATGTAGTGTTGGCCGCGCGCAATTACAGCCCGGAAAGGACAGCATGGCGGATTCATATGCATGGGATAGCAAGGCAGCCGGGGCAGTGGTAAAGAAACATGCGCCTGCCACCCTGCGCAACCGAGATGCGATTGTGGATGTGCTGAAAGATGTTCTGCCTGACAGGGGCCTGATTCTTGAAATAGCGAGCGGCTCCGGTGAGCATGCTGTGTATCTTGCCCGTAAATTTCCGCGTCTGCAATTTCAGCCGAGCGATAGATCTATGGAGGCATGCCGGTCAATTGCCGCATGGATGGGTGATGCGAATGTTTCAAATATTCTGCCGCCGATTCAGCTTGATGTGATGCAAGATGGCTGGTCAGTCACTGAAGCCGATGCGATATTATGCATCAATATGGCGCACATAGCACCGTGGGCGGCAAGCGAAGCGTTGTTTCGTGGTGCCCGTGCCATATTGCAGAAGCGAGCGGCGCTTTTTCTTTACGGTCCGTATATTTCGTCCGAAACCATAACCGCGCCAAGTAATATCGCCTTCGATCAATCTCTCAAGGCGCGCAACCCGGAATGGGGCCTGCGTGATCTTGCGGATATGGACGGTCTTGCAGGCAGATATGGATTTGCACGAGAGCCATCCATAGAAATGCCCGCCAACAATCTGGCATTGATCTACCGGAAAAATTGAGACCGGTACCAGTTAATGAAAGTTCCTCGGGATCGGCGTGGTTGATTGCTAATTTTATTATGTCTCCATTATAGATAATTTTTCATGCATTTGTTGACCTCCATCGAAATTATATTACGCTTGATGGAAAAGGAGAGCGTATATGGCGGATATCAAGCGTGACAGCATGCATAATTGTGTTGATTACTGGGCCGGGGAACGCGGTTCGCAGTTGGCGCTCAGCGATGCACAGCGTGAAATTGACTATAGCGCGCTTTCTAAAACAACAAAAACATGGGCTGCGGCTTTAAGGGGCGCCGGTTTTGCCCATGGCACGCGTATTGCCTGGCTCGGTAAAAACAGCATCACCTATGCCATGCTGTTTGTTGCCGCCAGCAGGGCAGGCATGGTGGTTGTTCCGCTCGGATGGCGGCTTTCTGTTCCCGAAATCTGCTATATCCTGAACGATACCGGCGCGCATATACTTGTCTGCGAGCCAGGTTTTGCGGACATGGCTAATCAGGCGAAGGACAATTGCGGCGAGTTACGGGCAATTTTATGCGACGGGGAGTCGCCTCTTTTCCCGGACCTGAAGGATTGGCTGGCAGGGCAACCGAAAGCTGATGTACCAGAGGCAGATCCGAAGGACTGTGTTTTGCAGCTCTATACATCAGGCACGACAGGTAACCCAAAAGGCGCGTTGCTGAGCAATTATAACCTGTTTTCGCTGCGTGAAGAGCTGGAGGAAAAAGGCTGGGGTTGGGCAAAGATTGGCAGAGATGACCAAATGGCTGTCATTATGCCGATCGCGCATATCGCCGGATCCGGCTATTTTGCCCATGGATTTTACGCAGGTGTAGGCGCGCGCGTTTTGCCCGAATTTACGCCGGATGCAGCGCTGGATGCCGTGGAGGCAGGTGTCACGCAAATGTTCCTTGTGCCCACTGCTGTACAGATGATGATCACCCATCCCAAAGCTGCCAGCACTGATTTCTCACGCCTGAAATATATGCACTACGGTGCGGCGCCCATGCCGCTGGAACTGCTGCGTCAGGCGATGGATGTTATGGGATGCGGCTTTTGCCAGCATTATGGCATGACCGAAACGACAGGCACGTTTTCCATGTTACAGGCAGAAGATCATGACCCGGCGGGCAATGCGCGCATGCGTTCTGCAGGACAGCCCTTGCCCGGTGTTGAAGTGAAGATAGTGGGGGAAAACGGAGAAACGCTTCCACCCGGAGACGTGGGTGAGATAGCCACGCGCAGTCCGCTCAACATGATCGAATATTGGAACAAACCGGACAAGACAGCCGAAACTGTTGATGCGGATGGGTGGTTGCTCACCGGCGATGCGGCCTATCTGGATGAAGATGGCTATATTTTCATTCAGGACCGCGTGAAGGACATGATTATTTCAGGCGGTGAAAATGTGTATCCTGCCGAAGTCGAGAACGCGATTTTCGGGCATGACGATGTGCTGGAAGTCGCGGTTATCGGTGTTCCGGATGAAAAATGGGGCGAATGCGTCAAGGCAGTGGTCGTACCGCGTCCCGGCTGCACAATTGATGAAAGTGCAATTATCGACCATGCGCGCGGCCAGATCGCGGCTTTCAAAGCGCCCAAATCTGTTGATGTCATTGCCGAAATGCCGCGCAATGCCAGCGGCAAAATACTGCGCCGTGAACTGCGCGCACCCTATTGGCAAGGCAGGGAACGCGGAGTCAACTAGCCAGAGAAACTAGCCTTGGCCGGTATTTTCAGGTGGCTCGGGATCAAACCGGCCCTCTGGAAAGATACCACGCACCTTTTTCCAGATACGGCGGGCGAGGAAGAAGAGATAGACTGTGAGCGCGCCCAGAGCCAGCGCCACCAATATGGCGATTTCAGGGTTGGCTAGCGCAAGAAAAAGTAGGCCGCCGGTGGCAATATCTTCGCCGGTGGATACCACCATGTTGCTGACCGGTTCGGGGCTGACATTGACCGCCGTGCGCGCGCTGGCCTTGGTCGCATGGCTCATAAATGCTGCGCCGCCGCCCAGAAGGAAGGTGATAACCTGCCACACCGGATCGGACGCATCGACCACGGCGAGCGCCAGCAATGCGCCGCCCACAGGACGGATGATCGAATGTAGCGTGTCCCACACACTGTCGAGCCAGGCCACTTTATCGGCGAAAAATTCGGCCGTCGCACCAACTGCGCTAATGCCGATAACCCACGGATTGCCAAGCGCATCAAGCACTTTCAGGTTTTCCGGCAGGTCGATCCAGCCACTATACATGGCGAGGCCTGTTGCAAAAATGGTGAGATACAGCCGCCAGCCTGATAAAAGACTGACACTGCCAGCGACGCCCAATAGTTCAATAATTCCCATATGATGAAGATGGCAGTTGTGCAGCGGAAAAGCAAATAATATGCAGAGTTTTTACACAGGTAAAAAACCTATTCTATAAATTAAACAGTTATTTATTCAGGTATATTGGCAGTTTTTGACATGCTAAGCCTATGCTCGCGCCACGCAATATACAGACCGCATCCGATAATAATGGGTGCCCCGATCCATGTGCTGGGCCCCGGCCAATTGTTCCAGATCAGATAGCCAAACAGCGTGGCCCAGATCAGGCTGGTATAGTCCATCGACAATATGGTCGATACAGGGGCGAGCCGGAGTGATGCTGTCAGTGTCAATTGTCCGATACTGCCGAACAGGCCTGCACCGGCAATTAATGCCCATGTTTCACCGTCATGCATCTGCCCGAAATAGAGCATCGCGCCGCCAAGCAGGGGGAGCGAAGATACGGTAAACCAGAAAACCGTGGTCGCTGGTTTTTCCGTACGGCCCAGCTGCCTGATCAGCACGCTGACCCATGCAGTAAACAGCGCACCTGTTATGGCGATCGCAGCACCGAACAGGGGGATATGCCCGTCACCCGGCTGCACCACAATAAGCACTCCGATAAAGCCCAATATAATGGCGGCCCAGCGGTGGATGCCCACCCATTCGGCCAGCAATATCACCGATAGCAATGTTGCGAATATCGGCACCATAAAACCTATAGTGGTGGCTTCGGCGAGGGGGAGCAGGGACACGGCCCAGAAATTGAAACCCATGCCGGTCAGGCCAACAATCATCCGGCTTATGTGCAGCTTGGGATAGTCCGTCTTAAGCGCGGCAAGCCCTGGTCCTGCAAGGAAGAAGGGCATCAACACCAGAAATGCAAATAGCTGGCGATAGAAAAGCAGTTCGACAATATGTGCGCCGCGTTCTGCCGCCAGTTTGACGCACACAAACATGCAGGCCAAGCTGGCAACGGCGAGCAAGCGTACCAATATACCGGGTAGGGGCCGGTTTTGCGGTTTTGTTTCACGTGTTTTTTTCATGGTTGTGTAGCCGCAATATTCCTTAACTTCGCTTAGCTTCTCACCCAGGAAGCCTTGTTTTACGCCAATGTTGGATTTTCCTTGAGTAGAAGTTGAGAAATTGTCTTAAGATGACTGCATAGCGATACGGTGCGATGTAGGACAGTATTTTATACCTGTCACATGGTATTCAATCCGGCACCTATTGACCAATACACTATGAGAATGATCAGGTGGATAAACCGTCTCACAACGCTTGAGTAATTTTATTACAAAGCGCATAATGGGGAAAAAGCATAAGCAGGAGCAATTACATGCGCACAATATCCCATGTCATGGCCGCCAAGCCGGCATCTACTTCCGACAGAACCAGCGATGTATTCGACCCCAATCAGGGCAATGTCCAGGCGCAGGTGACTCTAGGCGGGCAGGCCGAGCTGGATGCAGCGGTGGACGCGGCATTGGCGGCGCAGCCCGCATGGGCCGCGACCAACCCGCAGCGCCGCGCGCGCGTAATGTTCAAATTCAAGGAACTGGTCGAAGCCAATATGGACGAGCTGGCGGCGATGCTGTCGCGCGAGCATGGCAAAGTGATCGCTGATGCCAAGGGCGACGTACAAAGGGGCCTGGAAGTCATTGAATTTTGCTGCGGCATCCCGCACGCGCTGAAAGGTGAATATACGCAGGGCGCGGGCCCCGGTATTGATGTATATTCGATGCGTCAGCCACTCGGCATTGGCGCGGGCATTACGCCGTTCAATTTCCCCGCGATGATCCCGATGTGGATGTTTGGCCCGGCGATTGCGACGGGCAATGCATTTATCCTGAAACCGTCTGAGCGCGACCCGAGTTGCCCGGTGCGGCTTGTCGAGCTGATGCTGGAAGCCGGTTTGCCGGAGGGCATTTTGCAATGCCTGCACGGCGACAAGGAAATGGTGGATGCAATTCTTGACCATCCGGCGATTGGCGGGGTGAGCTTTGTCGGTTCGTCCGATATTGCGCATTACGTGTACCAGCGCGGCGTCGCGGCGGGCAAGCGCGTGCAGGCCATGGGCGGCGCGAAAAATCACGGTATTGTGATGCCGGATGCCGATCTGGACCAGGTTGTGACAGACCTGTCTGGTGCGGCTTTTGGGTCAGCGGGTGAACGCTGCATGGCACTGCCGGTGGTAGTGCCTGTGGGTGACGAAACTGCAGACAGGCTGCGTGAAAAGATGATCCCGGCGATGGAAGCGCTGCGCGTCGGCATTTCCACCGATGACGAGGCGCATTATGGTCCCGTGGTAAACGCGGCGCATAAACAGCGGGTGGAAAACTGGATACAGACCGGTGTGGATGAAGGTGCGGAGCTTGTCGTCGATGGCCGCGGGTTCACGTTGCAAGGGCATGAGGAAGGCTTTTTTATCGGCCCCAGCCTGTTCGATCATGTGAAGCCTGACATGGAAAGCTATAAGGAAGAGATTTTCGGCCCCGTGCTGCAAATGGTGCGCGCCAAAACATTTGAAGAGGCACTCGCACTGCCGAGCCAGCATCAATATGGCAATGGCGTTGCCATTTTTACCCGTAATGGCCATGCCGCGCGCGAGTTTGCGCACCGTGTCAATGTCGGCATGGTGGGCATCAACGTGCCGATCCCGGTGCCGGTTGCCTATCACAGCTTTGGCGGTTGGAAGCGTTCAGCTTTCGGCGACATCAACCAGCACGGTATGGAAGGCGTAAGGTTCTGGACCAAAACCAAGACTATCACCCAGCGCTGGCCCGATGGCACTGCAAGCGGTGATAATAAAGACGCGTTTGTTATCCCAACAATGGGGTAATTGAAGGCATAAACTGTTCATTTGAAAGTTACGTATGACAAACCAGTTTGAACTTACCGAAGACCAGCTTGCGATACAGGATATGGCGCGCAAGTTTACGGCGGATGAAATTACGCCGCATGCCGCGCAGTGGGATGAGGACCACCATTTCCCGCGCGATACGATCCGTAAGGCGGCGGAGCTTGGCTTCGCATCGATCTATGTGAGTGAGGAGAGCGGCGGTATTGGCCTTGGCCGGCTTGAAGCGGCGCTGATCATGGAGGCGATGGCTTATGGCTGTCCGTCCACGTCAGCCTTTATTTCGATCCACAATATGGCGAGTTGGATGATCGACACATTTGGTGACCAGGAGGTGAAGGACAAGTTTCTGCCTGACCTGGTCGGTATGGAAAAAATCGCATCCTATTGCCTGACCGAACCGGGTAGCGGGTCGGATGCGGCGGCGCTCAAAACCAAAGCAGTCTTGGATGGCGACCATTATGTTGTGAATGGATCGAAGCAGTTTATTTCCGGCGCGGGTGAGAATGAAGTCTATGTCACCATGGTGCGCACCGGCGAGGATGGGCCCAAGGGCATTAGCTGCCTTGTCATCGAAAAGGATATGGAAGGCGTTGGTTTCGGCGCGAACGAGAAGAAACTGGGCTGGCATTCACAGCCCACGCGGCAGGTGACATTCGACAATGTCCGCGTGCCGGTGGAAAACCGTGTCGGCGCGGAAGGCGATGGTTTCCGTTTTGCGATGATGGGGCTCGATGGCGGACGTTTGAACATTGGTGCCTGTTCGCTGGGCGGCGCGCAACGGTGTCTGGACGAGGCGATTGCCTATACCGGCGACCGCAAGCAGTTTGGCAAGCGCATCTCCGATTTTCAAAATACACAGTTCACGCTGGCCGATATGTCGACCGACCTGGAAGCGGCCCGTGCGCTGCTTTATATGGCGGCGGCGAAAGTCACTGCGGGCGCGCCCGACAAGACCAAGTTCGCCGCCATGGCGAAGCGCCTTGCCACCGATAATGGCTCAAAGATCGTTAATGATGCGCTGCAACTCTTTGGTGGTTATGGTTATTTACAGGATTATCCGATCGAGCGTTTCTGGCGCGACCTGCGTGTGCATTCGATCCTTGAGGGCACTAACCAGGTGATGCGCATGATTGTGGCTCGTGAAATGTTGCGACAGTAGGATTTTAACAATTTCAGTGCTCCTGCGAAAGCAGGAGCCTAGGGCAACGTAGCGCTAGGCAGCACTGGATTCCTGCCTTCGCAGGAATACAAGGGAATAACATGACCGACGACATCATTACCCAGACTGAAAACCGCGTAGGCCTGATCCGCCTGAACCGGCCCAAGGCGCTGCATGCGCTGAACACGCCTATGTGCCGGGCGATGGCCGATATGCTGCTCGCATGGCGCGGCGATGACGCTGTAGAGGCAGTGATGATTGACCATGCCGAAGGCCGCGGTTTTTGTGCGGGCGGAGACATCCGTATGCTGGCGGAAAGCGGTGCTAAAGACGGTATGGAAGCGCGCGCGTTTTTTCATCTGGAATATCAGCTCGACCATCTGCTGTTCTACTATCCAAAGCCTGTCATTGCCTTTATGGACGGCATCACCATGGGCGGAGGTGTGGGTATCTCACAGCCCGCCAAATTCCGCATCGCGACTGAAAACACACGCTTTGCCATGCCGGAAACTGGCATTGGCCTGTTTCCCGATGTCGGCGGCGGGTGGTATTTGCCACGGCTGTCGGGACGTGTTGGGCAGTTTCTTGCGCTGACAGGTGCCCGGCTCGATGGCGCGGAATGCTATGCGCTTGGTCTGGCCACCCATTATCTGCCTGCGGATGCGTTACAGGAGGCAAAGGACCGTATTGCCATCAACCCTGGCCGGATCAGCGGTACGCTGGGGCAGCTGTCTGTGACACCGCCGGATGCACGCATCCTGGGCAATATGGACAATATCAACCGCCTGTTTGCCAGCGATGATTATGAAGAGATACTGGCTGCACTGGAAGCTGATGGTTCCGATTGGGCGATGAAAGAGCGTGATACGCTGGGCACGAAATCGCCGCAAGCGTGCAAGGTGGCGCTACGCCAGTTGAAAGAAGGCGCGGACATGCCCGATTTCACTGCCCAAATGACACAGGAATATGCCATCGGCGCGCGGGTCGTGACACGGCACGACTTTATCGAGGGTGTACGCGCGCTTATTGTTGACAAGGACCATGACCCAAAATGGAATCCGTCTACGCCTGAAGGTGTTACGGACGCCATGCTGGATGAGATTTTTGCGACCATGCCAGATGGTGAGGCATGGAAGCCTTTGGATTGAATTGATAACGTTGTTGCGAGATAAGCCAAGCAATCCACCGTCACGTTAAAAAGTGGATTGCTTCGTCGCTGCGCTTCTCGCAATGACGAATAAGGAGAGAAAATGACCTACGAAACAATTCTTGTCGAACAACGTGACCGGGTCACGCTTATCACGCTCAACCGGCCCAAGGCATTGAATGCGCTGAATAGTCAGGTTTTGGCCGATCTGATCGCCGCACTGGAAGCGTTTGACGGTGATGACAGCCAGGGCTGCGCCGTAATTACGGGCAGCGAGAAGGCTTTTGCGGCAGGCGCGGATATCAAGGAAATGTCTTCGCAGGGCTTTGCCGAAATGTATGGCGGCAATTTCTTTGCCGGCTACGACCGCGTGACTGCAACGCGCAAGCCGGTTATCGCCGCAGTGGCGGGCTATGCACTGGGCGGCGGATGCGAGCTTGCGATGATGTGCGATTTCATCATCGCGGCAGACAGTGCGCAGTTCGGCCAGCCTGAAATCAAGCTGGCCGTGACGCCGGGCATGGGCGGGTCGCAGCGTATGGCGCGCGCGATTGGCAAGGCGAAAACCATGGATATGTGCCTGACAGGCCGCATGATGGATGCGGAGGAAGCCGAGCGGAGCGGGCTTGTGGCACGCATAGTGCCGGCAGATGGTCTGGTGGAGGAAGCGGTCAAAACCGCCTCGAAAATCGCGGCAATGGCACCGCTCGCAACACTCGCCGTCAAGGAAATGGTGGATGTGGCGTTTGAAACGACATTGCAGCAGGGCGTGCAGTTTGAACGCCGCCTGTTCCACGGCCTTTTCGGCACCGAAGACCAAAGCGAGGGCATGGCGGCATTTGTCGAAAAACGTGCCGGTAAGTGGACGGGGAAATAGTGGACACCCTCTCCCTCAAGGGAGGGGTTGGAAAGAAAACGGAGAGCGACATGGCGAAAATCGGATTTATCGGCCTTGGCAATATGGGCGGCGGGATGGCTGCCAATCTGGCAAAAGCAGGGCATGAGGTGCATGCGTTTGACCTGTCAGGCGAGGCATTGGCACGGGCCGGTGAAGCGGGCTGCCATCCTGTGAGCGATGCCGCCGAAGCCATTCGCGGCATGGAAGTGGTCATAACCATGCTGCCCGCAGGTGAGCATGTCCGCAAGGTCTATGAATATGATATCGTCATGACAGGTTCGCCAGGCACGCTGGTCATTGACTGTTCCACCATCGATGTGGGCAGCGCAGAGGATGTGGCAACCATGTCCGATGCAAAAGGCCTAATCCCCGTCGATGCGCCGGTATCTGGCGGTATAGCCGCAGCCAATGGCGGCACGCTGACTTTCATGGTGGGCGGCAGCAAGCAGGGATTTGCGCGCGCAGAACCCATACTGTCGGACATGGGCAAGGCAGTGATTCATGCAGGCAGCAACGGGGCGGGGCAGGCTGCGAAAATCTGCAACAATATGTTGCTCGGGTCCACCATGGCAGCGACATGTGAGACATTTGTGCTCGCCAAGAAACTCGGCCTCGATCTGCAGACTTTCTACGATATCAGTTCCAAGGCTTCGGGCCAGAGCTGGTCGATGACAAGCTATTGCCCGGTTCCCGGTGTCGGTCCGCAAAGCCCGGCAGATAACGGCTATGAAGGCGGGTTTGCAGCGGCGCTGATGCTGAAAGACATGCGGCTTGCAATGGAAGCGGCTCAGACATCAGGTTCAGAGGTTCCGATGGGCGAGCGCGCCACCGCAATTTATGAAGCCTTTGTAGAGGCTGATAGTCAGGGCCTTGATTTTTCGGCGATTATCAAGGCGCTTGAAGACGGCTAAGACGCGGACATGCACGAATTTCTGGACAGTCTTGGCCTGTGGGGAGCTATTGCCATGGGGGCCGCGATTATCGCGCTTGTTGCATCGTTGGCCGAGCGTCGCCGCAATAACCGGGCGGATGTTGACCGGGTTGGCTTCATGCCATGGACGCTGATATTGGTTCTGGCTGTGCTCACCACCATATTTGCCGCGAGCTTTGCCCTGAAAAGCGCCTAAGCGGGTTCAGCGCTGATACATGGCAGAATCGGTAGGATTAACCTATAAACCACTGACCATTTTGGGCGGAGCTGATATATGCGAAATAGCGAGATAGCGGAAAATCGCTTTGGCTATGGTGCGCGCGGCAAAGTTGTGCGGCGCGATAATCCGCAGGGTTTCCTGCTCGCGCAGATGGAAGGCTATGATGCGCGTCCCGCAGCATTGCATGCCATGCCAACACTGGAGTCCATCAGTGCGGAGACCCGCGCACATATGGCGCAGCTGCGCAAAAGCGGTGCGATCGAAACCGGCAGCGGCAAGAATGCTGCATTTATCCGTGACAAGAAATTCGCAAATGCCGTGCGAAGTCATATGCGCACATCGGGACGGGACCATTATGACAAGTCTGTCATGGGCCGTTTCGCGCTTGCTACCCAGAGCGATGCGCCGTTTATGGAACGGATCGTGCATTTCTGGAGCAATCATTTTGCCGTGTCGGCGGAAAAATCACTTGTTATCGGATTTGCAGGTTCAATGGAGTTTGAGGCGGTCCGTCCCTATGTTCTGGGTAAATTTTCAAACCTTCTGAAATCGGTCGAGCGGCATCCTGCGATGCTTATCTATCTGGATCAGGTCCAGTCGGTCGGCCCGAATAGTGCGCTTACCATGCGGGCTAATCCTGCCGCACGGCGCAAGCTGGGTCTGAACGAGAATCTGGCACGCGAGATACTGGAGCTGCATACACTAGGTGTGAATGGCGGTTATTCTCAGGAAGATGTAACCGAATTTGCACGCGCGCTTACCGGACGGACAGTGGGCGCGCTGCCACGCGGCACAATTGCGCGGACGATGGATATGGATCACAAACCTGGCCTGACGCAGTATCATGCGGCATTGCATGAGCCGGGCACACGGCGCATTCTGGGGCGCAGCTACCGTGATACGGGTGAAAGACTGGCCGATCAGATACTGGATGATCTGGCTGTGCATCCTTCGACAGCGAGGTTTATATCGGCCAAGCTGGCCCGGCATTTTGCGGGTGATGATGTACCTGAATCACTGATCAAACGCCTGACGGAGGTATATCTGAAAACTGATGGCGATCTGCCCAGCCTTTACCATGTGCTTGTACAGGCACAGGAAGCCTGGCGGCCCAAGCCGGTAAAATATAAGCAACCCTGGGAGTGGCTAGTATCTGTATATCGCGGCGCAGAGGCTGATTTGCCGGTAAAAACGCGGCAGATTGGCAACATATTACGCACGCTTGGACAGCCGGTCTGGCGGCCAGGTTCTCCCGCTGGATATGGCGACAGGGTGATTGACTGGATCGGACCTGATGCACTTTTTAAAAGGGCTGAAATGGCCAATCTCCTGACCGCGCAGTTGCCGCGGGCTGTAGATGCAGAGCCGCTCGCTGCGGCACTCTTCCCGGCGGGGCTCAGCCGGAAAACCGCCGCCGCTCTTGGCAGTGCAGACAATCGGCGGCAGGCACTGGCCATGCTGCTGGCTAGCCCGGAATTTTTGCAGAGGTGAGATGATATGATGGATCGCCGTAATTTACTCGCCGCAATGGGGCTATCCGCGCTGGGCCTTGCTGCACCGAAAATGGCATTTGCCAAAACTGGCAGCAGTAAGAAGTTCATTTTGATATTACAACGCGGTGCGGCCGATGGACTGATGGCGCTTGCGCCCACAGGGGACAGTCAGTTTTCTTCAGTACGCGCGCCATTCATGCGTGATATCAAGGATGGACGCAGGATTGACAGCTTTTTCACCCTGCATGCAGCCATGCCGAATATTGCGCGGCTTTATGGCGAAAGGGACGCATTATTCGCGCATGCCGTCGCATCCAGTTACCGCGAACGCTCTCATTTTGATGGACAGAATATATTGGAGACAGGCGGAAATTCTCCATATGCCATTAAAAGCGGGTGGATGAACCGTTTGATTGGCCTTTTGCCAGGTGCGCAAGGGCGGCGCGCAATAGCGCTGGCCTCTGCCTTGCCGCAGGTATTGCGCGGTGACAATGCCGCGGCATCTTTTGCGCCCAATAACCGCCGTAGCCCCAATGCCGCGCTGCTTGACCGGCTATCGGACCTGTATTCGGATGAACCGCTGCTATCCAATGCATGGGAACAGGCACGCATGACGCAGGACATGGTTGGGGATACCGGCAAGATTGGCCCGCGCGATATGGCCGCAATCGGGGCATTGATGGCCAAAATTGTCAAAGGTCCGGGCGGAGCCAGCCTGGCCATGTATGAAACATCAGGCTGGGACACGCACGCCGCACAATCTTTCCGCAGCAAGACCGAACTTGGCAAGCTGGATAGTCTTATAGGTGCGCTGAAAACTGGACTGGGTACGGATTGGCAGGATACGGTCATTCTTGTTGCCACCGAATTTGGTCGCACGGTGGCCATGAATGGCACACAGGGGACAGACCATGGTACAGGCAGCCTTGCCTATCTGATCGGGGGCGGGGTGAGGGGGGGACGCATCATCGCTGACTGGCCAGGGCTTGCAGAGAGGCAGCTTTACCAGAAACGTGACCTGATGCCGACACAGTCACTGGAAATGCTGATGGCGGGCACTATTGGCGGGCATTTCGGCCTGGACAGCGCAAAAGTTGCTGCTGAGTTATATCCCGGCGCTGCGCAGGGCAGGCCATTGTCAGGGCTAGTTGCTTAGAGACAGGCCTCAAGGTAAGGCTGTTCAAACCCGTATTGCCGCGCTTTTTCAAGTGTATAAGGACGCAGACCTGACGGACGGAACTCGCCGTTGATCTTGCCGTCGGCATCCTCGTCCAGATATTCAAACTTGAACAGTTCCTGCGTTACAATCACATCGCCTTCCATCCCGATAACCTCGGTAATATTGGTGGTGCGGCGTGAGCCATCACGCAGGCGTTTTACCTGAACGATCAGGTCAACCGATTCGGCAATCTGGCGTGAAATAGCCTCTTTCGGGATTTTGATGTCACCCATCATGATCATGTTTTCCATACGGCCCAGGCATTCGCGCGGGCTGTTGGCGTGGAGCGTACACATAGAGCCATCGTGGCCCGTGTTCATGGCGGCGAGAAGATCGAAACATTCCGCGCCGCGAATCTCACCCAGGATGATACGATCGGGACGCATACGCAGGGCGTTTTTGACTAGGTCGCCAATGGTGATTGCGCCTTTGCCCTCAAGGTTGGGTGGGCGCGTTTCGAGCGGCAGCCAGTGTGGTTGTTGCAGGCGAAGCTCGGCGGCATCCTCAATGGTTAGCACACGTTCACCCGGATCAATCATTTTCGACAGCGAGTTGAGCATGGTGGTCTTACCCGAACCGGTACCGCCGGAAATCACGATGTTCATGCGGCATGCACCGGCGATTTTCAACGCGGTACACATCTTGTCGCTCATCGAACCCCAGTTTTTGAGGTTATCGAGCGTAATCGGTTTTTCCGAAAACTTACGAATCGAAATCGCTGTGCCCTTGAGCGACAGCGGCGGCACGATCACGTTCACACGGCTGCCGTCCTTCAAACGGGCATCGGCCAGCGGTGTTGTCTGGTCAACGCGGCGGCCGACCTGATTCACGATGCGCTGGGCAATCTGGAACAGGTGATCCTCGTCGCGGAACTGGATCGGTGCGACCTGCAGCTTGCCGCTTTTTTCAATATAAGTCTGTTGCGGGCCGTTGACCATGATATCGCTGACGTCAGGGTCGGACAGCAGTTCTTCCAGCGGGCCGAAACCAAGCAGCTCGTCAACCAGCACTTTTTCAAGTGCAAACTGTTCACGGCGATTAAGTGTGAGTTTGAGCTCCGCCAGAACTTCCATAATGATGGGGCGAAATTCCTCTGAAAGCTCATCCTTGGTGAGCGTAGCTGCAGCTTCAGGGTCAACGCGTTCGAGCAGACGCGGGAGTACCTGTTCCTTGATTTTGTGGACAGAGGCTTCAAAGCCTTCCAGTTTCGCTTCTGGTGCATTGACTGAATTGGCGCGGTCGGTGAGGCGTGACATCGCATCTTCCTGCTCCGGAGCAGGCGCTATGCCGCCGGGAAAATCGGCTTCCTCAATATTGGGAAACTGTTCGCCGCCTTCGGGTGCATTTGGTTTCTCTTGACCATTCTGATTTCCGCTACCGCCCTGCATGGGCCGTGCAACACCAAAAGAGGGACGGCCATTATTTTTTTTGCCAAATGCGCTCATATGCTCTCACCAAATTCTTTTATATGGCCCTGAATCCAAACCGGACGGATCAAATTCAGCCAATGTGGAATGGTAAATAGCGCGGAAACTTTTACAATTTCCTAACTACACGTGGAAAGACGATAAAAACTGTATTTGCTGTCCTGCTCCGCTGCATGAAACCGCGATTTGTTCCTGTTTTCAGCGGGGAAGATTATTGCATTATGTCGCTAACCCGGAATTAACCATGTGCGGTTATCCCGATGGCAAAACGGAGACAGAATGTTTTGCCTATCCTGAACCACATCACGCATGACACAGATACACGGCTATTGGCGGCCCATGGTGCGGTGCTGGACAATATCTGGACACGCGCGCTAAAATATAGCGCATATATACTGGTTATATTCGCGATCATGGCATCCATGGTTACCAGCGAGATAATGACCACCTATTTCCTTGTGCAGCAGGATATATACGCGGTTATCGCGATAGTTGTCTTTTTTATCTTGCTGTCCCGGTCAACGGCGCAGGGCGGCACTTTACAATATGGATGGGTATCGCGTTTCGGGGCAGCACAGCTTGCCCTGATCATGGTCACGATGGTCATGATCGGGATTGCAGGACATTATCTGATACTCCACGGTTATGCTTTCAGCCGCGATGAACAGATGGCCCTGTTCGATGCGGAAATATTTGCGCATGGTGAATTTGCCGCGCGGCTTCCCGAATACTGGCGGGGTATGCATGAAGCGCTGAATATGACGTTTGTTCCGGCATCGGTACGCGGGGAAGGGTGGGTGTCATCCTACAGGCCGGTCAATGCTTTCATGCATATGCTGGCAGGCGGAATTGGCACAAATGTCTGGCTCAATCCGTTTTTGAGCGCGGTTGGCCTTTTCGCGACATGGCGCGTTGCTGTGCAGCTATGGCCTGGGCAGCGCGAAGCACATCTGGTGACGGTGCTATTATATGCGCTTAGTGCGCAAGTGCTCGCTATCAGTATGACCAGCTATGCCATGTCCGGCCATCTGGCATTCAATATGATATGGCTGATGCTGTTCCTGCATGACCGCTGGTACAGCCATCTGACCGCAATTATGGTGGGTATATTGGCCATTGGTATGCATCAGATTGTTTATCATCCGCTATTCGCGGGGCCTGTGCTGTTCTGCCTGTTGCTGCAAAGGCGCTGGTTCCTCTCGGCAATTTATGCTGCTTGCTATGCGGCTGCTATCTTGCTCTGGGCCGTATATTTCAAATTACCGACTGCGGCGCTGGGCGCAGCGGGCGTGCCTACCGATACGGACCGGTATATATGGACGCGCATTGGGTGGGCGCTGGCAAATATTTCGCCGGAATATCTCTGGATAAAGGCATCGAATATGCTGCGTTTCTTTGCGTGGCAGCATGTGCTTTTGCTACCTCTGATACTGGTGGGCGCGCGTGCGATGGTAAAATCGCGCAGCAAGGTGCAGATAGCCCTGATCGGTTCTCTGCTGGCCGTCATCGCGTTCAAGCTGGTTATGCGCCCTTATCAGGGGCATGGTTGGGGCTATCGGTACCTGCATGGGCTGATCGGCATATGCTGCCTGATAGGGGCGGCAGGCTGGATGGAGCTCAAGCGCAAGGGGCTTGTACGCCTGGGCCATTTCCACCTCGCATCTGTCGTCACATTGTGCCTGACCATGCCCTGGCTGCTATGGCAGGCAAGCGTGTTTTCGGGCAGTTATGCCGCGGTTGACCGAAATATTACGGCGGTGCAGGCTGATATCGTGATCGTTGAGGATAAGGCGGCACCTTTTGCCAAGGACGTGGTTTTCAACCGGCCCTATTTGGAGAATCGCCCAATCCGGCTGATGGCAAGCAATCTTGCGGATGTTGATATGCAGACGCTGTGCGCGCGCTATAAAGTGGCATTTGTCGATGCAGGTGCTTTTGCCGATGTGGCGGCGCAGTATGAAACACTGCCAATGGAAAGCGGGAATATTGAACGCTTACGCGCTGCAATGCCTTCGCAGACTTGTGAAATTTCAGACTAGGCGCGGTTCCTGCCTTTTATCTGAAAACGGTTGCCATGATCAGACCGCGATACGTTCGGCCAGAATGGTCAGGCCTTTTTCATTGACTTCGGCAAAGCCGCCTTCAATTTCAATGACTTCGGCTTCTGCGCCTTCGCTCGCGAAAATGCTGACCGCGCCGTTGCGAATTGTGGACATCATCGGCGCATGGCCTTCCAGCACGCCAAATTCGCCTTCGCTGCCGGGAACCTGCACCATATACACATCCTCGGAGCGGACGAGTTTTTCAGGTGTTACGAGTTCGAAATGTAATGCCATGTCAAATTCCTGATACCGCCAGCCCCGCATAGAGGCTGGCGGTGTTAAGATCAGGCAGCTTCAGCCGCCATTTTCTTGCCTTTTTCAATCGCTTCGTCGATGCCGCCGACCATGTAGAAAGCGCTTTCGGGCAGGTGGTCATATTCACCTTCGACCACGGCCTTGAACGATTTGATCGTGTCTTCCAGGTCAACGAACTTACCGGAAATGCCGGTAAAGACTTCGGCCACGTGGAATGGCTGTGACAGAAAGCGCTGGATCTTACGCGCACGGGCCACGGTGAGTTTGTCTTCTTCAGACAGCTCATCCATGCCGAGAATGGCGATGATATCCTGCAGCGACTTGTATTTCTGCAGTGTTTCCTGGACCGCACGGGCAGTTTGATAATGCTCTTCACCCACTACACGGGGTTCCAGAACGCGTGATGTTGAATCGAGCGGGTCAACGGCAGGGTAGATACCCAGCTCTGAAATCGCACGGTTCAAAACGGTGGTGGCGTCCAAGTGAGCAAATGATGTGGCTGGTGCAGGGTCGGTCAAGTCATCGGCAGGCACGTAAATCGCCTGAACCGATGTAATCGAACCTTTGTTGGTTGATGTAATGCGTTCCTGCAGCGCGCCCATGTCAGTCGATAGCGTTGGCTGATAGCCCACAGCGGACGGGATGCGGCCGAGCAGTGCGGACACTTCTGAACCAGCCTGTGTGAAACGGAAGATGTTGTCGACGAAGAACAGCACGTCCTGGCCTTCCTGATCACGGAAATATTCCGCGATGGTGAGGCCGGAGAGCGCCACACGGGCACGTGCGCCCGGAGGCTCGTTCATCTGACCGTATACGAGGGCCACTTTAGAGCCTTCGGAAGTTGCATTGCCATCGGCGTCTTTCGCGATAACGTCAGCGTCGAGGAATTCGTGGTAAAGGTCATTACCTTCACGGGTACGTTCACCCACACCAGCGAATACGGACGTACCACCATGGCCTTTGGCAATATTGTTGATAAGTTCCTGAATAAGAACAGTCTTACCCACGCCAGCACCGCCGAACAGACCAATCTTACCGCCTTTTGCATAAGGCGCGAGAAGATCGATAACCTTGATGCCGGTGACCAGAATGTCGCTTTCTGTCGACTGGTCGACAAAGTCAGGCGCACTCGCATGGATGGGGGCAACAGCTTTCGCGCGAATCGGGCCAAGCTCGTCAATGGGCTCACCGATAACGTTCATGATACGGCCAAGCGTTTCAGGACCAACAGGCATCTGGATCTGCGCGCCGGTGTCTTTCACTTCCTGACCGCGTGTCAGGCCGTCCGTGCCGTCCATGGCGATGGTACGCACGGTGTTTTCCCCGAGGTGCTGCGCGACTTCGAGGACGAGACGTACGCCGTTATTGTCGGTTTCCAGCGCATTCAGAATTGCGGGCATTTCGCCATCAAATGTCACGTCGACGACAGCGCCGATGACTTGGCTGATGCGGCCTGTATTGTTTGTGTTTGCCATGGTGTGTTTCCTTGCCTTGGTAAAGCTTTACAGCGCTTCCGCGCCGGAGATGATTTCAACGAGTTCGGTGGTGATCGCGGCCTGGCGGCTGCGATTATATTCGATGGTGAGGCGGTCAATAAGGTCGCCGGCATTGCGGGTCGCATTGTCCATGGCGGTCATCGACGCGCCTTGCTCTGATGCGTTGTTTTCCAGCAATGCGCCAAAAATCTGTGTGGTGACGTTGCGTGGGAGCAGCTCGGCAAGGATTTCTTCCTCATCGGGCTCATATTCCACGGCAGCGCCTGTGTCGGCTGCTTCTTGGGTGTCGATAGCAACCGGCATGATCTGGCGGCCCACGGGGTCTTGCACCAGTGCAGACTTGAATTCGGAGTAGAACAGATGGGCCACATCAAACTGGCCAGCCTCGAACATTTCCATAACTTCGTCTGCAATCGCCTTGGCTTCGTCAAAACCGGCCGTTTTCACGCCGGTTGTGTCAAAATGCTTGACGATCTGGTTCGGATATTCGCGCTTGATGACTGGACGGCCCTTGCGGCCGACGAGGTAGAAAAGGACTTTCTTGCCGTCTTCTTCCAGTTTTTTGGCCTTGATCCGCGCCGCTTTCACGATGTTCGAGTTGAATGCACCTGCAAGCCCGCGATCCGAGTTGCACACGATTAGCAGGTGCGTATCGTCCTTGCCGGTTCCCGCGAGCAGCTTTGGTGAAGAATCGCTGATGCTGATCTTCGATGCCAGCGAAGCCATTACACCTTCCAGCCTTTCGGCATAGGGGCGCGCAGCTTCAGCTGCTGCCTGCGCCTTGCGAAGCTTGGCAGCTGCAACCATTTGCTTGGCCTTGGTGATCTTCTGGGTCGATTTGACCGACCCGATCCGGCCTTTTAGTTCCTTAAGAGATGCCATGATGGCTCCTGTTCAAACCAAGCCTTATGCGAAAGATTTGCTGAAATCGTCGAGTGCGGCGACCAGCTTGTCTTTTGTTTCGTCCTTCAGGTCTTTGTCAGCGCGGATGCTGTCCAATATATCTTGATGATCATTACGGATGAATGCCAGCATCATTTCTTCATATTGGGTCACGCGCTCAACGGCGATATCGTCAATATAGCCATTGGTGCCCGCAAAGATCGAAACTGTCTGCTCTTCAAATGGCAGCGGGCTGAACTGCGGCTGTTTCAGCAGCTCGGTCAGGCGCGCACCACGGTTCAGCAGTTTCTGTGTCGAAGCGTCAAGATCAGAGCCGAACTGGGCAAATGCCGCCATTTCGCGGTATTGCGCAAGTTCCAGCTTGATCGAACCGGATACTTTCTTCATCGCTTTTGTCTGCGCAGCAGAACCCACACGAGACACCGACAGACCCACGTTAATGGCAGGGCGGATACCCTGATAGAACAATTCAGTTTCCAGGAAGATTTGACCGTCCGTAATCGAAATCACGTTGGTCGGAATATAGGCGGAAACGTCACCAGCCTGTGTTTCAATGATCGGCAGTGCGGTCATCGAGCCAGCGCCATTGTCCTCGTTCATTTTCGCGGCACGTTCCAGCAGACGTGAGTGCAGATAGAAAACATCACCGGGATAAGCTTCGCGGCCCGGAGGACGACGCAGAAGCAGGGACATCTGGCGGTAAGCAACAGCCTGTTTCGACAGATCGTCATATACGATCAGCGAGTGCATGCCATTGTCGCGGAAATATTCGCCCATGGTGCAGCCTGTATAAGGTGCAAGGAACTGAAGCGGCGCAGGCTCGGAAGCGGTTGCAGCGACAACGATCGAATATTCCATCGCGCCATTTTCTTCGAGCTGTCGCACAATCTGCGCGACTGTCGAACGCTTTTGACCAACAGCAACATAGATACAGTAGAGCTTCTTGCTCTCATCATCAGAGTTGTTCACATTTTTCTGATTGATGAATGTATCAATCGCAACAGCGGTCTTGCCCGTCTGACGGTCACCAATGATAAGTTCACGTTGGCCGCGGCCAACAGGAACCAGCGCATCAATTGCTTTCAGGCCGGTCTGTACTGGTTCGTGCACCGATTTCCGGGGGATAATACCCGGTGCTTTTGTTTCCACACGGCGGCGTTCGCTGCTTTCAATCGGGCCTTTGCCGTCAATCGGGTTGCCAAGACCGTCAACCACGCGGCCAAGTAGGCCTTTACCAACGGGAACATCCACAATAGTGCCGGTACGCTTGACAGTGTCGCCTTCTTTAATCTCAGCGTCTGAACCGAAAATCACGACACCGACATTGTCGGCTTCGAGGTTCAGCGCCATGCCCTGTACGCCATTGGCGAATTCGACCATCTCACCGGCCTGAACCTGATCGAGGCCGTGAATACGGGCGATACCGTCACCTACGGAAAGAACCGAACCCACTTCGGAAACCGTGGCATCGGTGCCGAAATTGGCAATCTGGTCCTTGATGACTTTTGAAATTTCTGCTGCGCGAATATCCATTTGCTATTAGCCTTTCATCGCTTGCGATAGCGTATTGAGACGGGTTTTAATGCTGCTGTCGATCATCTGGCTGCCCATCCGTACGATAAGGCCACCCAGAATTTCGGGATCGACATGTGTTTCTACTTTAACTTCGCGGCCTGCGCGGCTTTTAAGCTGCGCGCCGATTTCCTTAATCTGTGCTGCTTCGAGCGGGAAGGCGGATGTAACCTGTGCGGTCACTTCGCCGCGATGGTCCGCGAGCATGGAGTTGAATGCGGCAATGGCAGGTGCCAGCTGGTCGAGGCGGCGGTTCTCGGCAAGCACGCCGAGGAAATTCTGGGTCATGCTGTCAAGCTTCATGGACGTGCCAAGCGCAGCCATGGTTTTTGTCGCTTCGCCGCGGGAAACAACCTGGCTTTTTGTCAGGTCTGAAAATTCGGGCGAATCGCTGAGCGCCTTGTCCAGATTCGCGAGGCTGGATTCCACCGCCTCAAGCGCCTTTTTTTCTACCGCCAGATTGAAGAGGGCCGTTGCGTAACGCCCTGCCAAACTGGCCTGAATACCGCCGGAATTGTCCACGCGTTTAATCCCTTTATCACAAGATTACAGACAAGACTTGCCTATCAGCGCCCTATCAAAAGCGCCTAGTCTCGGGCGGCTGCTAGCACCCCTCATGCTGCATTGCAAGACGGTGATGGGAAAGATTTGGGGGCAGCTGCGGCGGCGAGGCCAATTCATGAACTGTCATGACATAATGGTGCGTATCCATGTGTTGGTGTGAAATAAAATGTTTGAACGCAAGAAACGGGACGCAAGAGGCTTTTTGTTGGCGTAAACAGCCATCTATGGATATGGTTTTGGATATGCCGGACATGATGGACGATGACAGTGCATGGGCTGCGGTGATGCGGCGGGACAAGAATTGCGACGGGCAATTCGTGACTGGGGTGCTGAGCACGGGCATTTATTGCCGCCCATCATGTGCTGCGCGTCATCCTCTGCGCAAGAATGTGCGTTTTTTTGCAACACCTGAGCAGGCGGAGGCGGCGGGCTTGCGTCCGTGCAAGCGATGCGCGCCTGATTGTGTTTCGCGTGATGAAGCTGCAGTTGCAAGGGCGATGGCCACTATTGAAACTGCAGAGGAACGAGTTTCCCTTGCAGCGCTTGCAAGAGCTGTTGGTTATTCGCCAACACATTTTCAGCGCGTGTTCAAACGCAAGCTGGGCGTGTCACCGGCGGCCTATGCACGGGCGCTTAGGGCAGACCGTGCCAAACAGGGCCTTCAGGGCAGGGCACGCGTGACCGATGCCATATATGATGCCGGGTATTCCGGGCCATCAGCATTTTACAGAGATAATGGAAAGAGGTTGGGTATGTCACCAAGTGCGTGGAAAAATGGCGGTGCGGGTGCGGTAATTCATTGGAGCGTGGTGGACACTTATCTGGGCAGGATGCTGGTAGCCGCGACAGACAAAGGGGTATGCCGCCTGTCCTTTAACGAGGGCGAGGCGGAGCTCAGGGATCGCTTCCCCAATGCGGTTCTGGACGCTGGTGGGCCTCAGTTTGACGCTTTGGTCACACAAGTTGTGACTGCGGTTGAGCGGCCCGGTGATGCAAGCCATATTCCGCTCGACGTACAGGGCACCGCCTTTCAGGAAGCGGTATGGGCGCAGCTTCAGAAAATCCCGCCCGGCGAAACCCGCAGCTATGCCGAATTGGCTGCGGCAGTCGGTAAGCCCAAGGCCTATCGCGCAGCCGGGTCAGCCAATGGTGCCAATAATGTGGCTGTGCTGATCCCATGTCACCGTGTGATAGCCAGCGATGGTAGCATGGGCGGCTATGCCTATGGACTGGAAATCAAACGCAAACTGTTAGAGATGGAAACGAAATAATGGACAAAGTGGAAGAATTCAGAGCACTGCATGTGCCCGGCGAGCCATTGATTTTAATTAATATATGGGATGCTGGTAGCGCGAAAGCAGTGGCTAGAGCAGGTGTGAAAGCGGTCGCCACAGGGAGCTATGGCGTTGCTGGCGCACAGGGTATTGATGATGGCGAGCATTTCCCTCTGGATGCAGCCCTTGCAAATCTGGAACGGATTGCCGCCGCAACTGATTTGCCAGTCTCGGTAGATATGGAGGCGGGCTATGGAGATACGCCTGACGATGTTGCGGTGTCAATTGAGCGTGTAAGAGCTGCTGGAGCATGCGGGATAAATATGGAAGACCGTATGCCCGGTGAATCTGGTCTGTTATCATCATCAGATTATTGTAAGCGTGTTGAGGCAGCTGCAAAAAGCGGACTGTTTATTAATGCGCGTTGCGATGTGTTTCGTGGACAATCTGCCGAAACTGACGGGCCTACTTTGGTGGACGAAGTGCTTAAACGAAGTCTTGCATATGCCGATGCTGGAGCAAGCGGTTTGTTTGTGCCGTTTCTGTCGGATAAAAAGTGCATAGCTTCAATCTGTGAAAAATCCCCGCTTCCGGTTAATATCCTGCGGTCAAAAAATGGCCTCACGCACACAGAATTGGCGAAATTGGGCGTAGCGAGAATCAGTCATGGGCATCAACCTTGGGCCGCCGCTATGGCATGGCTGGAAGTGCAGGCCAAAAAAGTGCTGAGCGGGGATGAGCCGGACTATTAAATTTCAGGCATTCAATATTGTCTTCAGGCAAATGCGAACAATCTATATTACCGTCAGTGATTTTACCAGAATCTGCCCGCGTTGCGTCAAGGTATATTTGGGAGAAGGGGGGTATTCTTCCCCTACATGGCGGGTCGCAACTTCCAGCTCTACAAGACGTTTAAGGCATTGTGCGATGGCCCGCGATGTGGCTTTATCCAGAATGTTTTCAAACTCTGAAAAACGACTATGCCCTTTATGCATCAACGCTAGTACAGGATAGGACCAGCGCGTAAGCCGGGAAGAGTCAATCTTCAGTTTTTGCAACGATTGAGACAGACTATGTGCGCAGTTTGCGGCCGTTCGCCCCTCACTTGCTAACAAATATTCAGGACGAAGTGGATGTCCGTGTCCTTCATTCCGTTCCAGCCAGCCTATCTTCACCAGATAATCCAGTGTTTTGCTCAGGCTCTCCGAACCGATTGAGAGAGTCTGCCTGAGTTGCGCAAAGCGCAGCGCGCTATTCGCATGGAAACAGGCCATAACAGGCATTAGCCATCTTCGGCTGCCCAGGTCAGATAGCATTTGCGGATTGACATGAATCATAATTTTATAGTAACTATATAAACAGGACTAAATAATCAAATATGAAATATGGGAGGCGAGAATGGCTGTTGAATATATTGATGAACTGACATGTTCATTGGGTGTAACGGATTTGGACAAGAGTATCGAATGGTATCAGCAAGTTCTTGGTTTTGAGATAATATACCGTGTGGATGATATCCAATGGTGTGAAATGAAGACAGGTGTGTCCTCGGCAAATCTTGGGCTTAGCGCTGTCGAAAATGTGGTCAGGGGCGGGGGTGTGACCGCAACATGGAGCGTGAAGGATATAGATGCTGCAAAAGCGCATTTGCTTGAACATGATGTCAAACTGGATGGAGATATTCAGCATATTCCCGAGATGGTAAAACTGCTGACCTTTTATGATCCCGATGGAAACGCCATGATGTTTGCGCAGCCGCTTTAATCACTGGCGGACTGGCACTCATAGACCAGCACTTCATTGGGATGTGCGGGCAGGGCCTGACGCAGCGCTTTTTGCATATCTTCCAGTTCGGTTAGCTTGTCCGCATCTGTGGTGCAGGCTTTGTTGGCGTAACGCCTGCGTATGCTGCGTGCTGAGCCCATGGCGTCGATGCCGAGCAGATAGCGCTCGGTGCGATATTCGCCTTTTTGCGGGTCAAAGCTGTTAACGGATACGGTCTGCTCTGAATTGGGCACAAAAATGCGCGACCAGCGTGCACCTTCACGGCCATATTGTGTGCGTTCATTGATACAGCCGCTATCGTCCCATTGCAACTCGATCTGTGGAAGTTCGCTCACTGTAATCCGGCTGCGTTCGGTGTTGAGTTTGCAGATATTCTTGCCATTGAAACTTTGTGCGAGATTATTTTGTGCCGGGGCATTTTCGGCAAGGATCGCGGCAATCCTGTCTTCACGCTCAGCAAGGCCGGGGCGTGTCACAAAAGCTATGGCTGCACCGATGAGCAGGAACAGGGCGCCGCCTGTCGCGGCTATTGCTGGATTACGTTTGCCACGTTCAAATAGAATTCCGCCTGCACCGGCCGATAAAGTGGCAAGAGCCAAAAGCAATGCGGCCAGCGCCATATGGTTTTCGCGTGACATCATGATTTCAGTATCGGCCTGTCGTTCGGCATTCTGCCGGGCCTGCTGTTTTTCTGCATTGGCGGTGCGGTCTATCTCGGCCTGTCTTTGCAGTTCTGCATTGCGGCGCTTTTCCTCCTCGCGGCTAAGCTCTGCGGCGGACCGGCAAGGGCTGCTGGTCATGCGGGGGCGGATATTCGCATTACGCGCAAATTGCATGACCTCACGGGCAGAGACAGCGAAACCGAATTCGGCATCATTGCCGTCGGAGAGTGAGCCAAAACTGTTTATTCCAACAACACGCCCGCATGGATCGACCAGCGGGCCACCGCTATTGCCGCTGGCAATGGGCGCAGTGTGCAGCAATGTATCCATTTCACGCGATGTCCGTCCGCCGGATATGACACCGGGCGTTTTCACGGGGGCCATGGGTGTGATCAGGTCGTTAATCTGCAACCCCTGTGCCCTGTCAACAGATGCCGGATAGCCAATGGCCACCACGCTGGCACCATCAGCGGGTTTTGCGCTGTAGATGGTGGCGGGGGGAAGGCGGCCATTTTGCAGCTGTATGACGGCCAGGTCATTGGCGGGGGAAAAGGATAGCAATTTGCCCCCATAGCTTTTGCGGCCCTGCGAAGGGATGATGCCAATCACTATGCTTTGATCTTCACGCACGGGTTCGATCACATGCGCGTTGGTCAGCACCTTGTCGGGGGCAATCATGACGCCGCTGCCATGCCCCACGAAAAAGACGCGCTCACCCTCACGCGCCACGAGCACAACGCGTACGACCGAACGGCTCGCGGCGGCAATATCTTCAGGATCAGCCTGAGCGGGGCTGGGTAAGAATATCATGCTGGCAAGAAGCATCAGCAAAGAGAGCAGTTTTTTCATCGCACCCTATCTGACAGGCGGTTTTTGCCAGCACAAGAAATTTGTTGTTCATGCATGGCGCTATACAAAGCTGTAGGGATCAACATCCACAGCCACGCGGACGCTGCGGGGCCAGTCGAGCTTTGACAGCCATTCACGGATGATTTTCTGCATTTCCACACTACGCCCGGCATGGACTAACAGGCGGTGACGATGCCGGCCGCGCAGCATCGCAAGCGGGGCGGGAGCTGGGCCGTAGACGTATAGACCGTCCGCTGCGGGCGCGCTGCCGCCTATGGCGCGGGCGGTCTCGAGTGCTTCCTGGTTGTCTTCGGAGGATATGATAATGGCGGCCAGCCTGCCGAAAGGCGGGACGCCCGCATGGCGGCGGCTTTCGGTTTCCGCTGTATAAAATGCTTCGCGGTCACCCTTGACCAGTGCGTCGATTACTGGTGCCCCTGGACTGCGCGTCTGGATAAATACACGGCCCGGTTTCTCCGCACGCCCGGCACGCCCCGATACCTGTGCAATTTGCTGGAAAGAACGTTCGGCAGCGCGCAGGTCTCCGCCTTCCAGGCCGATATCTGCATCTATTACACCCACAAGCGTCAGGTTGGGGAAATGATAGCCTTTTGTCACGAGCTGCGTGCCGATAATGATATCGACGGCACCATTCTCAACATCGGCGACAAATTGCGCGGCTTTTTCGGGTGACCATATGGTGTCAGATGTAATGATGGCGGCGCGGGCATCCGGAAAAAGCGTGGCCACTTCATCACCAATCCGTTCGACACCAGGGCCGCAGGCGACAAGGCAATCTGCTTCACCGCATTCGGGACATGCTTCGGGCGGCGGCATGACATGGCCGCAATGATGGCAGGCAAGGCGTGCAACAAGCCGGTGTTCCACCATCCAGGCGGTGCAGTTGGGACATTGAAAACGATGTCCGCAGGTCCGGCATAAAGTAAGGGGCGCAAAGCCGCGGCGATTGAGGAAAAGAAGTGATTGTTCCCCCTTGTCCAATGTTTCCTGCAGCGCTTCTACCAGAGGCGGCGCAATCCATTTGCCGCGCTCGGGCGGGTGCTCGGTCAAATCAACCGCTTCAAGCTCAGGCAATGTGGCCCCGCCAAAGCGTGACGGCAGTTCGAGCAGCTCATACCGGCCAAGCTGTGCCATGTGGCGGCTTTCAATGGCGGGCGTCGCGCTAGCCAGGATGACGGGGAATTTTTCGAACTGTGCGCGCATAACCGCCACGTCCCGGGCGTTATAGCGCACGCCATCTTCCTGCTTGAAGCTGGTTTCATGCGCCTCATCGACTATGACAAGACCAAGATTTTGATAAGGCAAGAACAGCGATGAGCGTGCTCCTACCACGACACGGGCACGCCCCTTGGCAATGGCACGCCAGGCGCGCCGGCGTTCGACCTGTTTCAACCCGGAATGCCAACACACAGGCGGTGTGCCAAAGCGCGCTTCAAACCGTTTCAGAAAAGGCTGGGTCAGTGCAATTTCCGGGAGCAGGACGAGAACCTGCCGGCCCTGTCGCAAGGCTTCGGCAACGGCCTCAAAATAAACTTCGGTTTTTCCTGACCCAGTAACGCCATCAAGCAGGAAAGGGCGAAAATCATCATCCTGCACGGCTGTTCGCATGGTTGCAGCAACATTTTCCTGTATGTCGCTAAGCTGGGGTGGCGCAAAATCAGCATCGGGCAGGGGATAAGGCCTGTCGGCATTGACGCTGACCGCTTCCATCAATCCTGCATTGACCAGGCTGCGAATGACGCCGTCGGAAACTTCGGCCATCTCGGCAAGTTCGCGCACGGTGGCCTGTTCGTCTTGCAACCGCTCAAACACTTTCTGGCGCTGCGGCGTCATCCGTTTCGGCATTTCTCCTGTCAGGCGATATTCGGTTATCATCAGGCTACCGCGCAGCGCGGCGCTTGATGATAATGCCATGCGCGTGACAGCAGCCATGCTGGCAAGATAATAATCCGCGGTCCATTCGATCAGGCGGCGCAATTCTGCCTGAAGCGGCGGAACATCCAGAACTTCGCGGATCGGGCGCAGCTTTTCGGCAGGGGCTTCTTCCACATCGAAAAAATCGGGTTCCCAGACGACACCTATTATTTCGCGCGGCCCAAGCGGGGCAACTACGATAGAGCCATATTCGACCTGCATTCCATCTGGCACCTTATAGTCAAGTGGACCCAGTGCGGCATTAAGAAGGAGCAGGCGGACGCGATTCATGAACATGATATAGGACGGCAGAACGCGTGCGTCATGTGTGATATGGATTTTATGAACTTTTGCTGTAGATTAGGGGTTTAACGGGCAGGAGAAACAGGAATGAAACAGATAGATCGTCGCACATTATTGGGTGCAGGTGGTGCGGCAGCATTGCTGGCATTGCCGGGATGTGCCTCATTACCAGGGTTCAGCCTGACCGATGCCATTCGCCGGCTGCTGACCCTGTCATCGCAAAATGCTTTTGCCGCACTGCTTGAACCGGGCGGTTTTTATGACAGCCAGATAGCGCGGATCGATCTGCCCCCGCAGCTTGGCGGTTCAGGTGCAGGCTCTGTCCTGTCGGCCGTTTTGCAAAGCGGCGCATTTCGCCGCTCGTTGCAGAAGCAGGTGAACCGCGCGGCGGAAAAAGGTGCCGAGCGCGCCGCGCCGCTGGTGGCTGACGTTGTGCGTAATATGAGCATTGAAGACGCAGCGGCTCTGGTGCGCGGCGGCCCGGAGGCGGCGACAGGACATCTGCGTCAGAAAATGGGACGTTCGCTGGTTGATGCCATGGTGCCCGGTATCGGGGAAGGGCTGCGCATATTTGACGATGGCATTATCAGCCGGGCGCTGAGCGCAGCATCGGGCATCGATTTTGCCGGTTTGGCAAATGACATTTCTTCCCGTGCGGACACAGCGATATGGAAAGCAATTGGCGCAGAGGAAGCGAATATCCGGGCCAATCCAAGAGCAACTAACGATCCGCTGCTTATCGGCGTTTTTGGTACGGGTGCGTTCTGACAGCGCTCTTTGGAAGAGAACAGACAATCCACAAAATTCTGTGGTGCTGCGCTGACAAACCGCTCCATTGCGGGTTATAGTAACAGGCGATTCAATTTCATTCACCGGAAGGGCCTATCCCCATGAAGTTTTTTGTCGATACAGCCGATACAGCCGAAATAGCCGATCTTGCGCAAACTGGTATGGTGGACGGTGTTACCACCAATCCTTCGTTGATCAAGAAATCGGGACGTGACATCATGGAAGTCACGAAAGAGATTTGCGGCCTGACCGATGGGCCGGTTTCCGCTGAAGTGGTTGCACTCGACCATGAGACCATGATGAAAGAGGCTGAGGTACTGCGCAAGATTGCCGACAATGTCTGCATCAAGGTCCCGCTAACCATAGATGGTCTGAAAACGTGCAAAGCGCTGACAAGTGATGGCACAATGGTCAATGTGACACTGTGCTTTTCTGCCAATCAGGCGCTGCTTGCGGCCAAGGCAGGCGCGTCGTTTATTTCACCGTTTGTCGGCCGCCATGATGATAATGGTTTTGATGGCATGAAACTCATTGATGATATCCGCCTGATTTATGACAATTACGCCTTTGACACAGAGATACTGGTCGCCTCAATACGCAATCCAATTCACGTGCTCGAATCTGCGCGAATTGGCGCGGATGTAGCCACCATGCCGCCAAATGTCATACGCGGCCTGTTCAAGCATGTCCTGACTGACAAGGGAATTGAAGGTTTTCTGAAAGACTGGGAATCTACCGGCCAGAATATTAGTTAACCCAATCCCGGCCGCAACCCAATAGTTAAGAAGCCGCCGCACCATAAGAATGCGGCGGCTTTTTTTAGCGTTGATATGTCTGTGAAACCTATTTGAAACTGCGCGGGGCGGTTGATACCACTTTGATTGATCCGCTGCCCACTTCCTGCACTTCCAGGGCACGCTCGGCTGTTCCTTTGTCAGTGAAACGAAAAGCGCCATCCAGGCCAACAAAACCGCCATCATCTTTTAGCCGGTCAACCGGGAAACTCTGCCCCAGCTTCCAGTCGCGGGCAATACGGATGGTGAGTAGCACGCTATCATAACCCAGGCTGGAAAGCCGATACGGGTTGGAGCCGAACATGCCGCGATATTTGGTTGCATATTGGCGGTAGAGGTTGTCAGAAACGCTGGCAAACCATGCACCGCGCATACCCGGCGTAGAGGTGAGTTTCGATTCAGTATTCCACAGCTCTGTACCCAGCAATTTGGCGTTCGCACCACCATTGCGGGCGATGATAGGCTGCGCGTTGATCGCCATGTTGCCGCTGTCCGCGATCAGTATCGCGTCATAGGCGCTGTCCTGCTGCATACGTTGCACGGCCGACTGCATGGATGCTGCGCTGCGGTTGTATTTCTGCATGGTGACAACGGTGCCGCCTGCATCTTTTACCGAGCGTAGCAGCTGTGAGGAAGCTCGCTGCCCATATGTGCCATTGGGGACCAGCCCGGCAAAACGGGACATGCCCTGTGAACGGGCATATTTGACGACACGGTCAATGGACTGGTTCGGCATATAGCCAAGCAGAAACACATTGCCGCCGGCAATGCCGATATCGTTGGAATAGCTGATAATCGGGACATTGGCGGGGCGTGCCGCCTCTGCCGCTGCGATAACATTTTCACTCAGCAGCGGACCGAGTATCAGGCGGTTGCCGTCCGCAATCGCCTTTTGCGCTGCGGCGCGCGCGCCTTTTGCAGTGTCATAGCTGGTGATGCGCAGGTTTTCCGCCTTGGCATCGAGCAGAGCCAGCGTTGTGGCGTTGGCAATGGATTGACCAATACCAGAATTCCTGCCGGAAAGCGGCAATAACAGCGCAACACGGTGGCGTTCAGTATCGGCAGGCAATGCGCCGGTTATAGGATCAGGTTCAGCCGGCTGCGTAGTTTCGGTTGGCTGTTCGACGGGTCCTTGTGTTTCCGCAGGGCCTTTGGGCAAGAGCGTTTCACAGCCTGCCAGTGTCATAAGGGCCAACAGTCCGGCAATGCGCCCCGCCATGGAGCTTTTTCTGGCCCCATTTTCGACCATATCTTCCCGCATTAATTTCCCCTCATGCTGTTTCATCTCTTGCCGCTCCATCCCTTTTTGGTCCATGCACATGAATATGGCCCGAACCAGCGACCCTGATACAGAAATAAATCTGCCTGCAGGACTTTATATTGTTGCTACGCCGATCGGCAACCTTGGTGATTTAACCCCCAGGGCCGCCGATATATTGCGTAACTGTGATCTTATCGCCTGTGAAGACAGCCGTGTCACGGGCAAATTGCTGCACCATCTGGAAATTGACGCGAAAATGGTGCGTTATAACGACCATAGCAAGCCAGCAGACCGCGCTGCGCTGATCCGTAAAATGACAGAACAGTCGGTTGCGCTGGTGAGCGATGCGGGCACACCTCTCATTTCCGATCCAGGCTATAAACTGGTGCGTGAGGCACGGGAAGCCGGGGTTGCCGTCACAACACTGCCGGGGGCGAGCGCGGTCATTTCCGCCCTTACACTCTCGGGCCTGCCAACGGATAAGTTCCTGTTTGCAGGGTTCCTGCCATCCAAGGCAGGTGCGCGGGGGCGCGAGCTGGAAAATGTAAAATCTTTGGATGCGACACTTGTTTTCTATGAAAGCGGGCCAAGACTCGGGGCCTGCCTTGCCCAGATGGCGAAAATCTTGGGTCCGCGCGACGCCTCTGTCTCGCGGGAGATTAGCAAAAAGTTTGAGCAAACCGTTACAGGGACGCTTTCTGAATTAGCTGAGCATTATGCAGAGGCACCTCCAAGAGGTGAAATTGTGATTACCGTTGGACCGCCCGCAGAAAACCAGGCGGAAGCGGATCCGGCTGAAATAGAGCAGGCACTTCGTGAAGCCATACAGCATATGTCGACCAGCAAGGCGGCGGGCGAGGTGGCGCGTATATTTGGTGCGGACCGTAAAGAATTATATGCACTAGCGCTCAGGCTGAAAGAATGAGCGACAAGCGCAGGATTGCGGAAAATGCGGGCCGCCGCGCAGAGGCCAAAGCCGCATGGTGGCTGCGTCTGCATGGTTGGCGTATATTGGACCAGCGCGTGAAAACGCCGCGCGGTGAAGTGGACCTGGTGGCCCGGCGGGGTAGAATAGTTGCATTCATCGAAGTTAAAGCGCGCAAAACAGAGGCGGCGCTGGGCGACGCGATTGACGAATATCGCTTGCGCCGGGTCGCTGCGGCAGCATCCATTCTGGCACCCAGGTATGCACAAAATGGCGAAGATATCCGAATTGATGTGATGTTGCTTGCACCCTGGCGGTTGCCGTACCATCTTCCCAATGTCTGGCATGGCGGTTAGGTCTATGCCGAAACTTGCAAAGGAAAGCCTATGCCCCTGAAAATAGCCGTGCAGATGGACCCGATGGATAGCATCAATATCAAGGGGGATTCCAGTTTTGCCCTGATGCTGTCGGCGCAGGCGCGCGGGCATGAACTGTTTCATTATGATGTGGAAACACTCAGCTATGAAACGGGCCGGGTATCCGCCGTCGCGCAGCCAGTGACAGTACAGCGCGTCGAAGGCAATCATTATACAGCAGGCGACCTGGTCAAGCTTGACCTTGGCCGCGATATCGATGTTGTGCTGATGCGGCAGGACCCGCCTTTTGATGTGGGCTATATCACTGCGACGCACCTGCTGGAGCGGCTTGAAGGTGAAACTCTGGTCGTGAATGATCCGGTATCAGTCCGCAATGCGCCCGAAAAAGTGTTTGTGCTTGATTATGCCGAATTTATGCCGCCCACCATGATTACGCGCTCTGTGGATGATGTGCGCGATTTTCAACAGCGCTACGGCGATGTTGTTATCAAGCCATTGCACGGCAATGGCGGCAAGGCGATTTTCCGCATCGGCGAAGATGGCGAAAACCTGTCTGCGCTGATGGAAATGTTTAACCTGACCTGGCGCGAGCCGCATATGGTGCAGCAGTTCCTGCCTTCGGTCAGCGGCGGCGACAAACGGATCGTGCTGGTTGACGGTGAAGTGGCAGGTGCCATCAACCGCAAGCCGGGCGAGGGTGAATTTCGCTCCAACCTAGCGCAGGGCGGTTATGCGGAGAAAACCGAGCTTACCAAAGAAGAGCAGCGCATCTGTGCCGCCATGGGGCCAGAGCTCAAAAAACGCGGGCTGATTTTCGTGGGCATCGATGTGATTGGCGGCAAATGGCTCACCGAAATCAATGTGACGTCACCTACTGGTATAGTGGCGATTGATGATTTTAATGGCACCGATTGTGCAGGCATGATCTGGGATGCGATTGAAGGACGGCTATCCTGATTTTCAGTATTCCTGCGAAAGCAGGAATCCAGAGCGCTACTCATTGCCACTGCGTTTATAGCCCTGGACTCCTGCTTTCGCAGGAGCACGGATTAAGCCCGAGGATGTGCATTCTCATATACATCCAGCAATAGCGCCGCATCCACTTTGGTATAGATTTGCGTCGAGCTTAAACTCGCATGGCCGAGCAGTTCCTGAAGGCTGCGTAAGTCCGCGCCTGCGCCGAGGAGATGCGTGGCGAAGCTGTGGCGGAGCGCATGGGGTGTTGCCGTATCGGGCAAGCCCAAAGCAGTGCGGGCGTTTTGCACGGCGCGGCGGATCAGGGCGGGGGAGAGCGCGCCGCCGCGGACACCGCGGAATATTGGTTCGTCTTTGCTGATAGGGTGCGGCGATAGCTTCACGTAATTTTCCACCGCTTCGCGTACCTGTGGCAATATCGGTACAATCCGCACCTTGCCGCCTTTACCCGTAAGGCGCAGCGTCTCGCCGACGGGCAATATATCGCCAGTCAAACCAGTCGCTTCGCTGATACGCAGGCCCGCACCATAAAGCAGCAGCAATACGGCTAGGTCACGTGCCTGCACCCATGCGGGGGCATCACGTTCGGATATCGTTTCGGCAAGGTTCATGGCCTCATCCGGTGACACCGGGCGGGGAAGGCCGCGTTTTATCTTGGGTCCGCGAAGGCGCGGCACGCTGGCATCGGGCGTGTCGCTCAATGAAATGGCGAATTTCAGGAATGCGCGCATCGCGGATAATTCGCGCGCAGCGCTGGCATTGGTGAGGCCATCCTGCCGCCGTTCGGCGAGAAAGGCGCGCATATCCGATGCTTCAATATTCGTCAGTGCCGCAATAGTAGCCGGACCGCCCCAATGGGGGGCGAGAAAAGCGCAAAGCCGCTCTGCTGTAGCGATATACGCGCGTATCGTATGTTCCGAACGCCGCCGGCTGTGCGCCAGATGCTTTCTCCAGCTTTCAATCAGGGCGCGTGGTGTCTCTGCCATGCAATCAGCGTAGCAGAGTTAGGACTCTGGCTCAATTTTTACAATTTCCGGCAATATTGCATCCAGCAACGGCATACCATTGGGAGTAACAGTGAGACGAGGGGCGAAATAGGTAATAAGGCCGATATCATGCAATTTTGCAAAAGCATTCCAGTCAATCATCTCATCCTGTGCCAGTCCGAACCGGTTTGCCAGTGCGTCGAGATCAACACCTTCATGCAGGCGCAGCCCCATCAGTAATGCCTCCATTGCCTGCGTACGGTTATCGAGCGCGTCTTCATGCGCCAGCCCATTGGCATTGCGCGCAATCGCAGAAAGGAAGTTTTCGGGCTTTTTGTGGCGCTGTGTCGCCTTGCCAAGCCGCCGTCCATGCGCACCGGGGCCGATGCCGATATAGTCCTGATACCGCCAATAGGCGCGGTTGTGCGCGCTTTCCTGTCCGGGTGCGGCATGGTTGCTGATTTCATAGGCGGGCAATCCGGCGGTGCGGGTCATATCCTGTGTCAGCGCATAAAGGTCCGCGGCTTCATCGTCATCGGCAGGTGTAAACTTGCCCTGTCTGACCATACTGGCAAAGCGCGTGCCCGGCTCAATGGTGAGCTGATAAAGTGACAGGTGCGTCGTTCCAAATGACAGGGCGCGGGTGAGTTCCGCTTTCCATTCCTTGGCACGTTGATCTGGGCGTGCATAAATCAGGTCGAATGTCACGCGGGTGAAATGCTTTTGCGCAGTATTAAGCGCCGCCAGAGCTTCATCAACATCATGCGCTCTGCCCAGAAACGTGAGCGCCTCATTATCCAGCGCCTGAATCCCCAAAGAAACCCGTT
Source organism: uncultured Sphingomonadaceae bacterium (assembly GCA_947497085.1). Taxonomy (GTDB): domain Bacteria; phylum Pseudomonadota; class Alphaproteobacteria; order Sphingomonadales; family Sphingomonadaceae; genus Alg239-R122. The sequence continues at coordinate 314,488 of CANMFE010000001.1, read as the reverse complement.
TCACACCTGCCTTGGCCAAATCCGCAAAGCGTGTAGCCTCCACCGATGATGGATTGGCCTCCAGTGTGATTTCGATATTTCCCGCAAATCCCCATAGCTTTTCGGCCTGTGTAATCAACGCTTCAACGGTTGCGGGCGGCATTAGCGAAGGCGTGCCGCCACCGAAAAATATGGACCCCAGGGTGCGGCCCTTTGTCAGCACGGCTTCATGGCGCATATCGGCCAGTAGCGCATCCAGCCACACCTGCTGATCCACGCTTTCACGAACATGGCTGTTAAAATCGCAATACGGGCATTTTGAAATGCAAAACGGCCAATGAATATAGAGTGCGAGGGGCAGGGTCATGTCGTGCACATTATGCGCCTTTGCCGGTTCAAGTCGAGCAGGGTCTAGAGACAGGCGGCTACCAGCTTGGCAAATGCATCTGCACGGTGGCTCATCGCGTGTTTTTGTGCGGGGTCAAGCTCGGCAAAAGTCTGATCATGGCCTTTTGGTACAAAAACCGGATCATAGCCAAAACCGAGCGTGCCGCGCGGCGGCCAAGTCAGAGAGCCGTGGACGCGGCCTTCAAATATCTCATGATGCCCGTCCGGCCATGCGAGCGCCAATGTACAGGTGAAATAGCTGCTTCGGTCGGTATCAGGGCCCAGTTCGGCCAGTTTGCCCTCGACCTTGCCCATGGCCATATACCAGTCACGGCCTGGCCCGCCTTCAAATGCGGCCTTTTCGGCCCAATTGGCGGTATAGATGCCCGGCGCATCATTCAAAGCTGCCACGCACAGCCCGCTGTCATCGGCGAGTGCAACGCAATTGGCGCCTTCCGCGCTGGCACGTGCCTTGAGCAGCGCATTTTCGGCGAAAGTCGTGCCGGTTTCCTCGGGTTCGGGCAGGTCCAGTTCTCCGGCCGAAACCGGCTCAATGCCATAAGGTTCCAACAGTTTGCGGATCTCGCGCACCTTGCCCTGGTTATGGCTGGCAATGACCAGGCGGCCGGGGGTAAGTTTTCGGGCACACATGGCGTCTTAACCGGAAATCGCCTTGTCCTGCGCGGCGAAGATTTCGGTGCAACCCATACGTGCAAGGCGCAGCAGGCGCAGCAGGCTTTCTTCGTCATAGGTTGCGCCTTCAGCTGTGGCCTGCACCTCGGCAATATTGCCATCACCGGTCAGCACGAAATTCGCGTCTGCATCGGCGCTGCTGTCTTCGTCATAATCAAGGTCAAGGACAGGCGTGCCGTTGTAAATACCACAGCTTATCGCGGCGATTTTCTGTTCGACCGGATCATGCGTTATTGCACCGTCTTTCAACAACTTATCCACAGCAAGCTTCATCGCCACCCATGCGCCGGAAATGGACGCGGTGCGGGTACCGCCATCGGCCTGTATCACATCACAATCGAGAGTGATCTGATGTTCACCCAGTTTTTTCATGTCTACAACAGAACGTAAAGAGCGACCTATAAGGCGCTGAATTTCCTGTGTTCGTCCGGACTGTTTGCCACGTGCGGCTTCGCGTGAGCTGCGGGTGTGGGTGGAACGGGGCAGCATTGAATATTCACCTGTGACCCAGCCTTCACCCTTGCCGCGCATCCATGGCGGCAACCGGTCTTCAACGCTGGCTGTGCATAACACGCGGGTACCGCCAAAACTGATCAGGCAGGAGCCTTCTGCATGTTTGGTGAAACCGGTTTCGATAGTGATGGGACGCATTTCGTCGGGTGCACGGCCGGATGGACGCATGAATGATTCTCCTGTGGCTAATTGCGGTTTGCGATAACCACTCTTGAGCGATGTGGCAACACGCCCTAGATATTTGTCCATGACCATAAACCCGCTCACCGAAATGAATGAACGCGCAAGTGACGTGTTCCGCATCATTGTCGAATCGTACCTGGACAGTGGCGCGCCCGTGGGCTCGCGCACGATATCGAAAAATTCCACGCTGAGCCTGTCACCGGCCTCTATCCGTAATGTCATGCAGGATCTGGAAGAGCTGGGATTGCTCGCAGCGCCGCATGTGAGTGCAGGGCGTATGCCGACCGAAAGCGGCTTGCGGCTGTTTGTTGACGGCATGATGCAAGTGGCGGAGCCGTCTGCACAGGAACGGGCGGCGATTGAAAACCAGCTTGCCGAACACGGCCCGATTGAACAGGCACTGGCCGCAGCTACAGCCACTTTGTCGGGGCTTTCGGCATGTGCTGGCATAGTCATGGTTCCAAACAAGGAGCCGATATTGCGGCAATGCAGTTTTGTGCGCCTGTCCGCCGCACAGGCGCTGGCCGTGCTGGTGGGCGATGACGGCAGCGTGGAAAACCGTGTAGTCGAGATTGACCCGGCAACCAGCGATAGTGCGCTTGCCGAAGCCAGCAATTATGCGACTCACCGGCTGAGCGGCAAAAGTCTTGCCAGCGCGCTCCATGAAATTGACAGTGAGATTGAGGCGGGCAGGGCGCAGCTCGACAAGGCGAGCAGTGAGCTTATCCGCAAGGGGCTGGCGACTTGGTCAAAAGATGGTGCCAACAGGCCCGTACTGATTGTGCGGGGGCAGGCGAACCTGCTCGACAATGAAGCCGTGCACGACCTTGAACGGGTGCGCACACTCCTGAACGAGCTAGAAGAGATGGAGGATATTGCCCGGCTGCTCGACAATGCCCGTGAGGCATCGGCAACCAAGATATTTATCGGTTCGGAAAACAAGCTGTTTTCACTGTCCGGTTCATCGGTTATCGCTTCGCCCTATAAAGACGGAGAGGGCCGTGTAGTCGGTGTCGTTGGTGTTATTGGCCCGACACGCTTGAATTACGCGCGCGTGGTCCCCATGGTAGATTTTACAGCGAAAAGTCTAACCAGACTCATGAAATCATAAGCAGGAATTTTTACGCGAAATGAGCGACGAAACAAAAAAAGACGATATAAAAGACGCACCAGAGAAAGATGCTGCTGTAGAAGCCGAACTGGAAGGTGTGCCTGAAGAACTGCGCGAAGAAGAGGGCGCTGCCGATGTTGGCGAGGATGCGCAGGAATTGGAAGTGCGCATAGCCGAGCTGGAAAATGAATTGGCCGAGGCCAAGCAGGCTACGCTCTATGCCCATGCAGAGGCGCAGAATGTGCGCCGCCGTTTGGAGAAGGATGCGCAAGATGCACGTGCCTATGCTGCAACACCTTTTGCGCGTGATATCCTGTCAGTCGCAGATAATCTGGCCCGCGCGATGGATGCCATTCCCGAAGAAATCCGTGACGAGGAAAAATGGAAAGGCCTGATTACCGGTCTTCAGGCTACGCACCGCGAGCTTGATACGGTGTTCGGCAAGCACGGCATTACGCGAATTCCAAGCAAAGGCATGCCGCTCGACCCCAATCAGCATCAGGCGATGATCGAAATTCCGAGCGAAGATGAAGAGCCGGGCACGATTGTGCAGGAAATGCAGGCCGGTTACATGTACAAGGACCGCCTGCTACGCGCCGCCATGGTGGGCGTGGCGAAAAAGCCGGATTAATCCTGCATCGGTTTTAGTCTCTGGTCACAAATCAATTTGACCAGTTTTTTGAGAGATTGATTAATTTTTTTCATATCGGAAAAAGATATGCATTTGGCCTGCTGTCCCGGAATAAACCCTTTATTTCCTGGTTGCGTGAAAATGATAATTTCTTCGCTTTTGTCGTTTTGCGCAACTTCGATGCTACTATGTCCAAGCCAGCCTCGCATTTCCGCATAGCTTTGGAATTCGTTCAGGTGTTCTGAAACAGCTTTGGATTTACGAAATGGGCTTTGTGTCTGTTGTGCAATTTTCAGAACTTTTTCTAGCTTTTGACCAAAAAGATGTGGACTTTTGGATATGATATCCATGCTTTTTGCCCGTTCGAGAGCATCGACCATCCAGCCTTCCAATTGAGCGCAATGATTGAGATATTCGCTTCGAGCTATGTGCGCGCGGTCAATCAATGGCGACTCTGGTGCGCCAGAATACGGTTGTGTGTGTATCTTTGTCTGCAGCATCTTTCTGTTATTAATAAAAAATTGCTAAGTAAAGGTTAATCGGGCTGCGGCAATAATCCGAGCCGCGCCCGCATCATCCACCTTATAAGCATCAGCACGGCCACCACGCCCAATCCGGCGGCGAGGCCGATCCAGATGCCTTCGCCGCGCCAGTCGGCCCAGAAGGCGAGGCCAACGCCCACGCCGATACCAACGACCCAGTAACCGAAGGCAGCAAAAACCATTGGCAGGGTTGTGTCATGGAGTCCCCGCAGCATGCCTGCGCCCACTACCTGTGCACCATCGACAATCTGGAACAATGCGGCAATGGCGAGGAACTTGACCGCCAGTGCCAGCACTGCCGTTGATTGCGGATTGTCATAATCGATAAACAGGCCTGCCAGTGGTTCAGGAAAAATCCAGATAATCGCTGCCATAAGCGTCATGAACCCGGTGCCGAGCACAAAGGCGGTCCAGCCTGCTCGGTGGATAAGGGCATGGTCCTTGCGACCATAACCGATGCCGACACGCACCGTTGCCGCCTGCGCGATACCCATTGGCACCATAAAGCTGAGCGAGGCGATTTGCAGCGCGATCGCGTGTGCCGCCACTGACAGTGTATCGATCAGGCCCATAAGCAGTACCGCAACACTGAATACGCCGCCTTCCAGGCCGAATGTGATACCGATGGGCAGGCCAAGTTTCCATACGCCGCGATACCGTTCCCAATCCGCGCGCCAGAAATTGCCAAATAGCCGGTAACGCTGGAATTGCCTGTCAGTGGACAGCACGATTGCCATGCCCGCAAACATGACGATATTGGTCAGGATGCTGCCTATGCCCGCGCCGACAATGCCTAGCGCGGGAAAGCCCAATTTACCGAAAATAAGCACATAGTTGAACGCGATATTGGCCAGCACGCCGACAACGCCGATTGCCATCGCCCATACCGGCCGTTCCAGCGCGGAAATGAAATTGCGCATTATGATGGTGAGCAGGAAGGGCAGTATCGAAAACATATAGACGCGCACATATGTCTGCGCCTCGGCTGCAAGTTCAGGCAGTTGCCCCAGCGTGAGCAATATTGCTTCGGTGTTCCACAGGATCAGCCAGACGGGTACGATAATGGTGATGGCGACCCAGAAACTCTGCCGGAATGTGCGCCTTACATCGCGCACGCTGTTCCACTTGCGGCCAATTTCGCTCGCCATCATGGGCGCGCTTGCGGTCATAATACCCATGGAGAAAATTGCAGCCAGCATGGCAAGGTTGAAACCAAGCGAAGCACCGGCAAGTTCTTCCGCGCCCAACCAGCCGATCATCAGCACATCGGTGGCGCCGATCAGCGAGAGGGTAAGGTTGGTGAGAATAAGCGGCCAGGCGAGCTTCACCGTTTTGGATAGTTCGCCTGCCCACAATTGATTGCGCTCAGCCATATAACTCAAATCACGTAAACGAGGAGATAACGTGCAATCAGAGCCACAAGAATGGCAACATTCAACTTGAGACTGCGAAATAGCATTGTCGCGAGCATCAATATGATGAGGATAGCTGTCAGTGACAATGCGAGCGGATTATTCAACCGTGCCACAAGTTCCGGCTGTGTCCAATAAAATCCGAGCTGGCATACAACCAGTACAAGCAGGATACCTATAACGATACGGCGAACACGGAAATAATGATCGTCCAGATTTTCATGTTTTGCGGGTTGTGATGGAAAGACCATATAGGCTGCCAGAAAATAGCTGCTTGCAAATATTAGAACTGACATAAGCGTCACTCCGTTGACTTCCAGCAGATCGCGTGTCGTCCACGCGGCGGACCAAAAGGACAGAAGGTCAAGCAGCACAAAGATACCGAGCAAGGGAGTCAGCAGACCAAGTCTGAATTGTTTTTGATCGTTATTACGAGGATACAGCGCCTCTTCCACACACCGGCCAAGCCCACTGAGTAATTCAACAAGCGAGAAGCTGAGTAGCAGGCTATAGAGCGAAAATATAAACCCAAATTCGCTCATGCTGAAAATCCCGTGAATGGCAATATCCCGCGATATTGTTCCAGCGGCGGTGCGCCAGCAATTTGCGCACCTTCGCGCAGTAGGAAGGCATGCCGGACAATTTCGGCCTGTTGTTCAATGCCATAGCGCTCCAGCCGCCATCCAGGCTTGAGTGTGTAGTGATAACGGCAGAAGGGATGGCGCTTCAGCGGCAGGAATATGCCTTTCTGATGCTGCCACACATGCACCATTTCATGAATGAAAAGCCCCTGAAGGCCCAGGTTTTCCTGCGCATAATCGGCTCTGAAAAGATCGCCTCTCGGATGGAAATGGATATGCCCGCGCGGTGCCATTACTGTCCTCACCGGCTGGAACGGGAACCATTTATGGTTGCATATCTCAACATGGTCCAGCGCGATCGCATCGCCAAAGACCGATACGACAAGTGCCTTTTCCCGCTGTGTTAGCAACCGTGATGTCATGCCTGGATTATCCGTTTCTGGCTCACTCGGTGATTTCCTTGCCAATATCTGGCGTCATGGCTTCGTTACCATTATTGGCTTTGCCGTCATCCATTTTGCCATGGTCCATGCCATCATGCATGTTCTGGACTGTACCCATATGTTCTATTTTGGCGGGTATCCTGAAAATCTCGCCATTGGCAAATTTCACCAGCAGTTTCATCTCACCCTTTTGGACCGCCGCTTTGTTGACGCCCCAGATCATAAGATGCTTGCCGCCGGGTTCAAAAGCCACATTTTTTCCGGCGAGGACATCGACTGTTTCCAGTGGCTGCATTTTGGAAAGGCCGTTTTCTTTTATGGTTTCATGCAATTCAATGCGCTCGGCCTGTTTCGATGATACTTCCACAAGCTGGGTGTCTTCACTGCCGCCCCTTAAAGTGAGATAGCCCGCGCTGGGATTGCCCTCGACGGGAGAGAGCCTGACAACGGCATCATCTGCGCCCAATATCTGGGCAGGCCCGCATGCGTATAGCGTGCTGCCCAGAACAATCATCGTGGGTAACGCAAACCATTTTGAATTCATCAATTACAGGTCCTTTTTCCATAAAAACACATTATTTGCCCCTTGAACTTGTCTCTAAGGCTTCCCAATCCTTGTGCCAAGCAAAAGCGCACCTATATCGCTTTTCATAAGGGGTGGATGGATCGTCGCCATAACGGGGCGAGCCATCTGGAGGACTTAATATTTAGACTTGAGGAATATATGGCAAAAGTAATTGGCATTGATTTGGGTACGACAAATAGCTGCGTTGCAGTCATGGACGGCGGCAAGCCCAAAGTTATCGAAAATTCGGAAGGCGCGCGCACAACGCCCTCTATCGTCGCTTTCACAAAGGACGGTGAACGCCTTATCGGTCAGCCGGCAAAGCGCCAGGCCGTAACCAACCCTGATGGCACAATCTTTGCGGTAAAACGCCTTATTGGCCGCCGTTTTGATGACCCGATGACGAAAAAGGATATGGAACTGGTTCCCTATGAAATCGTCAAGGGTTCCAATGGCGATGCCTGGGTAAAAGCGGCTGGCGAAGATTATTCCCCGTCACAAATTTCCGCTTTCACATTGCAGAAAATGAAGGAAACAGCTGAAAGCTATCTCGGTGAAACCGTGACACAGGCTGTGATCACCGTACCTGCCTATTTTAATGACGCACAGCGTCAGGCGACGAAAGATGCCGGTAAAATTGCCGGTCTGGAAGTACTGCGTATTATCAACGAGCCAACAGCGGCAGCCCTGGCCTATGGTCTCGACAAAAATGATGGCAAGACAATCGCTGTCTATGACCTTGGCGGCGGTACGTTTGATATTTCCATTCTGGAAATTGGCGACGGCGTGTTTGAGGTGAAATCGACCAATGGCGACACTTTCCTGGGTGGTGAAGATTTTGACGCGAAGATCGTCGAATTTCTCGCAGAAGAATTCAATAAAGCCGAAGGTATTGACCTCACCAAAGACAAGCTGGCGCTGCAGCGTCTGAAAGAAGCTGCGGAAAAAGCGAAGATTGAGCTGTCTTCAGCGCAGACGACCGAAGTCAACCTGCCGTTTATTACGGCAGATCAGAATGGCCCCAAACACCTTGTGAAAAATATCAGCCGTTCTGATCTTGAAAAAATGGTCGGTGACCTGATTAAACGCACACTGGAACCATGCAAAAAAGCGTTGAAAGACGCGGGCATGAAAGCAGACGAGATTGACGATGTCGTCATGGTGGGTGGTATGACCCGCATGCCGCGTGTCCGCGAAGTCGTGAAAGACTTTTTTGGCAAGGAACCGCACACAGGTGTGAACCCTGACGAAGTGGTTGCGATGGGCGCAGCCATTCAGGCGGGCGTGTTGCAGGGCGACGTGAAAGACGTGCTGCTACTCGACGTGACGCCATTGTCGCTGGGCATTGAAACGCTCGGCGGCGTGTTCACGCGCATGATTGACCGCAACACGACCATTCCTTCGAAGAAAAGCCAGGTTTATTCGACCGCTGATGACAATCAGCAGGCTGTGACTATCCGGGTTTTCCAGGGTGAGCGTGAAATGGCGGCTGATAATAAAATGCTTGGCCAGTTTGATCTGGTCGGCATTCCGCCGGCACCGCGCGGCGTACCCCAGATTGAGGTGACCTTTGACATTGATGCCAACGGTATTGTCAACGTGTCTGCCAAAGACAAGGGCACGGGCAAGGAACAGCAGATCAAGATTCAGGCGTCTGGTGGTCTGTCCGATGATGATATCGAACAGATGGTTCAGGATGCCGAGCAATTCGCCGAAGACGACAAGAAACGCCGTGAGGCTGCAGAGACCAAGAATAATGCGGACAGCCTTGTCCACACCACGGAAAAGCAGCTGGAAGAGCATGGTGACAAGATTGATGCCGCGCTGAAATCGGAAATTGAAGCGGCGATTGCGGAAACGAAAACCGCGATTGAAGCTGAAGATCTTGACGCCATGAAGACCAAGACCGAAGCATTGGCACAGGTGGCCATGAAGCTGGGTCAGGCAATCTATGAGCAGGAGCAGGCCAGCGGAGGCGGTGATGATGCTGCACAGGCAGATGCTGCCGCTCAGGCAGCCGAAGATGACGTGGTTGACGCGGAATTTTCGGAAGTCGATGAAGGTGAAGACAAGAAAGACTAAGCGGTCTCGCAAATAGAAATGCCGCCATTCCCGGCTATGATCGGGAATGGCGGTGTTTTCGGTTTCAGGTTTTGAGCATATTGCTCCGGGGAAGTATTTTTACGTATGACTACCCAAACTGACTATTATGACCTTCTGGGCGTTGCACGTGATTGTGACGGGGCGACGCTTAAGTCGTCCTATCGCAAACTGGCGATGAAATGGCATCCGGATCGCAATCCCGGCGATGCGCAAGCCGAAGCAAAGTTCAAGGAAATCAGCCAGGCCTATGAATGCCTGAAAGACCCGCAAAAGCGCGCAGCCTATGACCAATATGGCCATGCAGCTTTTGAAAATGGCGGCTTTGGTGGCGGTGCGGGGCAACAGGGCTTTAGCGATATCGGTGATATATTCGAAACCATTTTTGGCGGCGGCGCTGGTGGCGGTTTTGGCGGACAAAGGCGCGGGCCGCAGCGTGGGGCAGACCTGCGCTATGACATGGAAATCACGCTGGAAGATGCCTATGATGGCAAATCCACCGAAATTGAAGTTGATATAGCCAGCACATGTGAACCATGCGGCGGGCAGGGGGCAGAGCCGGGCACGGGTGTACGCACGTGTAACTTATGCGGCGGTAGCGGCAAGATGCGGGCGCAGCAGGGCTTTTTCGTTGTCGAGAGAACCTGTGGCAGCTGCCATGGCCGCGGTGAAGTCATTGAAAGCCCGTGCCGCAATTGCGGCGGTGAGGGCAGGGTGGACGAAACCCAGACACTGGAGGTGGAAATTCCGCCCGGCGTCGATAATGGCACACGCATCCGTTTGAGCGGCAAGGGCGAGGCGGGACCACGCGGCGCGCCTGCCGGTGATTTATATATATTCATCCACATTGCCCGTCATGCGCTGTTTGAACGTGATGGCACGACGCTCTTCACCCGTGCACCGATCAGCTTTACGACAGCTGCGCTGGGCGGTGAGATCGAGATTCCAGGTCTGGATGGCAAGACGCATACACTGTCCATTCCCGCAGGTATCCAGTCCACCAAGCAGTTGCGCCAGCGCGGCGCGGGCATGCCTGTGCTCCAGGGCCGCGGCCATGGCGATATGGTTGTGCAGATAGATGTCGAGACACCGACACGGCTGTCTTCGCGGCAGAAAGAATTGCTGCGCGAGTTTCAGGAAACCGAAACCGGTGATGAAAGCCCGAACAGCAAAAGCTTTTTCGACAAGATCAAGGATGCACTGGCAGGTTAAGCCAGGCTTTCCTGTATTCTTTCATGAATATTGCGCCTTGGCTTTCGCGGGCGGGGCAAATTATGTTACATAAATTCATGACTGGCTGTAACTGGCCAGTAGTTTCGCGCGAATAACAGCCAGCCGCGTTCTATTTGAGAGGATATTTGTCCCATGAAACCATATCGTTTTGCATTGCCCTTGCTTGCCCTTATGTCTGTGCCGGTTGTTTTAACGGGCTGTACGGATTTGAGTGCCCAGGAAAAAGCCAAGGCTGAAAAGCAGGAAGAAAAAGCAGTTGACCCGATGGAAGCACGTCTTGCCCCTGTACAGGTCAAAGCTGAAGAGCTGGCGCCAGGCGTTGCCGTCTTGTTTGGTGCGGGCGGTAATATGGGTGTCAGCCACGGCGAAGATGGCACCGTGCTGATTGATGACCAATTCGCGCCGCTTACGGGCAAAATCCAGACGGCAATAGCGGATTTGGGAGCAACGCCGGTCAAATTCCTTATCAATACGCATTGGCACCATGACCATAGCGGCGGAAACGAGAATTTTGGCAAGGAAGGCGCGGTTATCATGGCACATGAGAATGTGCGTGTCCGTATGGCCAAGGGCAGTACGGTTGCGGGTCGGGAAGTTGCACCCGCACCGGCCATAGCCCAGCCTGTGCTGACATATAAAGATGGCGTGAAGCTGCATCTGAATGGCGATACAGTTCATATCCGGCATATGCCAGCGGCGCATACAGATGGTGATTCCATCGTGTATTGGGAAAAGGCCAATGTGCTGCATATGGGCGACCTGTATTTCAATAAAGTCACCTTGCCATTTATTGATATAAATAGTGGCGGCAATGCCGTGGGCATGCTCGAAGCCGCCAATATCGCCTTGGACATGACCAATGATGATACGAAAGTCATCCCCGGACATGGACCAATGGCGACCAAGGCAGACCTGATGGCCTATCGTGACATGCTGGCAGAGGTAATTGACGCAGTGTCGGTAGCGCGCGATGCAGGTAAGTCCCTGACAGAAATTCAGGCAATGAAGCCGGCCGCAGCTTATGATACCAACCCGAATGCGTTTATCAAAGGTGGTGCTTTTGTAGAGGCCATTTGGAAAAGCCTGGAAAATTCAGCGAAATAGGCTTTAGAGCCGCTCTTCTATTTCCGCACGAATAGTGGGGATAAGAGAGGGATCCGCATTCAGGTCCTTTTCCTCGTCAAGTATGGCGAGGAAAACATCTTTTTTGAAAGCTTTGACAGTCTGTGTGTCCAGTATGTCATTACCTTCTAGCGATGTGGTGATAAGGTCCACCATGCGTTCTGCGCCGTGCAGGCGGCCCCACAAATAATCATTTTCGCGGTAGGCGCGGCTGAAAAAAGCGCCAAAACTGTTAAACTCAATGCCCTTGAGCGTCGCTTCCGCGCCGCCCGTACGGATGGATTGTGCGTCATCGGGCGAAATGCGGTCGACTTTTATAGGGTCGAATTCATTTAGCCCCTCACCCTGCAACAGTGATAATGTGGCAATGTCATAAAAAGGAAAGCCAAGATAAGCGAGCAGGAGTGACCGCCGCTCTTCCTTGGGCAACAATCCAAGCGCTGCAGCAATTTTTTCATCGACAATTGCATCAATCGTGATGAGGTCGCGGCGTCGGCCGAGTTCGTCAATTGCCCTGGCGGGAGATGTGAACGCGGTTTCGGCCAGGTCACTGAAATCTTCTCCATCCTGCCCACATCCTTCGCGTTCCAGATACCGGGACAGGCAAGCATAGATCGTGTCCTGCATCGCCACCACTGCATCGCCTGGAACCGCATCATTGGCGGCAATGTCCTCCGACAGGCGGCGAGCGAGAAAGCGCAGACGCCGGATGCGAAAGCCCAGGTCATGCGTGCGGAAAAATGCTATCGCCTCGTCGGTCGCACCGCCTTTGTCATCGGCGATCGAATCCAGGCCGCGTACCGTGAGTTCAGCCATGATGCGGTCACGAATGTCACTTTGCCGCGGCTTGTCTGTTCCTGAATAGGCGCATAGAAAAGTTGCCGCGATTTCGTCGGCAATTCCGGCCAGCTTGATATGGCCGTAGGAAGAATAGGCATAGCCCGCCTGGGTCGCGGCCTTTTGCTGTGCCTTGCGCCGCCACGCGATAAGCCGCTTTGTGGTGGGACTGTTCAGGAAAAAAGTGCGCCCGAACAGTTTGTCGACCGTCGCCTCGACTTCGCCGCGCAGTGCCTGTGTAATCTGCCGCATCCGCAATATCCGGTTGGACCGCGCCTCGATCAGCTCCAGATCATCGCGGATCGGCTGTTCGCGCGGAATATCAGAAATTGCGCCGAAGATGGTCGAGAAAAACCCTGGAGGTCCTTCGCTGCCGGGCAGGCTACCGTCTTTTTGTTGCTCGATATTCTGAAAATCCGGTTTGGGGTCGATATAGACAAAACGGCGGTCAATTTCTCGGTGGGCAGGGCGGTTGCGCAGCGCAGACACGGCCTGCGAAAATGGTGCGTTGGCGAGAACTGATCCATCGATCAGCACGGCATCTTCCGCAGTGCCCATGGCATATTGGCGTGGCAATATGCGTTTCAGGAATGCATCGCGGTTCGGCCATTCTTCCTCTTTGCGGGCCACCACCTTGTCTATTTCAGCAACTGTGAAGGCGGGGAAAGCTCCGGGGAAACTTGCGGTGGCCCGCGCGGCAAACACGAGTTCGGGTCGCTCGGCAAGGCGATGGCCACTGCCCACGACCTTGCGAAAGCCGATGGTGAGGCGATGCTCGGTCTCGACCACATTGCGCGGGCTGTGCAGGCGCAGATGCTGCAAGTGCCCGTGAAAATCGGTGACAGTCACAAACAGGTCGAGCGGCTGTCCGTCAGGCAGCAGCTTCGGGCCTTCTTCGCTCTGTGCCATCGCTTCGGTGGCATTGTACAGCAGCGCCGAAAATCCCGTGCCGCTAAAGGGCGGGGCAAACCAGCGGGCGCGGATCAGGCTCGACATTTTGCGTTTTACTTCGCCTTGTGTTTCTTCGGCGACTGTGCGTTCTACCGCGCCGCCTTTGCGCGACAGGGCAAACCAGGCAATCGGCTGTGCCCAGAATTTTGAAAAGCGTGATAATGGCCGCGCATCGGGATCAAGCAGGACATCAATATCCGCACAATCAAGCCAGAGCCGGGTGAGTGGTTCCAATGATTGGCCGGTGGCAATGGCCTGCGCCAGAAATACGCCATTGATGCCGCCTGCGCTTGCGCCAGTAATAATATCGGGCAGGAACCGCATTTTCAGCCCTTTTTTACGGGCAATATGTTCGAACAAATCGCGGTATACGCCCTGGCTGCCTTCTGCTTTCGGGGCGCCATCATGAAAATTGCGGCTTGCGCGGGCCAGCCGCCAGACTTCCTTGGTAATGCCATGCATATAAACGGCAAGGCTGATACCACCGTAGCAGATAAGGGCTATGCGAAGTTCACGTTGGCGCATAAGTATTTAGTGGCATCATGGCGCGCTTCACGCAAGCGATAAGGCATTGATGTTCTATTTTTGTTCTGATAAGGGCTTGATATGGCCAAGACAAAGAAAAAATATGTGTGTCAGCAGTGCGGCAGCGTGTCGTACAGGTGGCAAGGGCAATGCGCGGATTGCGGCGAATGGAATACATTGGCGGAGGAAGCCGCGCCAACCGTTTTTTCCGCGAAACATGATTTGCAGGGCGGTGGACGTACGGTCGATCTGGTGGCCCTGGATGGTGATGTGAAGCTTCCGCCCCGACAGAAAACGGGCATTGCCGAATTTGACCGGGCGTTGGGCGGCGGGCTGGTTGCCGGGTCGGCAACGCTGATGGGCGGTGATCCGGGCATTGGCAAATCGACATTATTGTTGCAGGCATCGGCCAATCTGGCAAAACGCGGCCTGAATGTCGTCTATATCAGCGGCGAAGAAGCGGCTGATCAGGTGCGGCTGCGTGCACGGCGGCTTGGGCTGGGCGATGCGCCGCTTAAATTGGCGTCGGCTACATCAGTGCGCGACATACTGACGACTTTGGGCAAGGGTGATGTCCCCGATTTTCTTGTCATTGATTCCATTCAGACCATGCATAGCGACCAGATTGAAGGCGCGCCAGGTACGGTCAGTCAGGTTCGTGCCTCTGCCCATGAACTGATCCGTTATGCGAAACAGAGCGGTGCGGCGATGATGCTCGTCGGTCATGTCACGAAAGATGGCAATATTGCGGGGCCTCGCGTGCTCGAACATATGGTGGATACGGTGATGAGCTTTGAAGGTGAGCGTAGCCACCAGTACCGGATATTGCGCGCGATCAAGAACCGTTTTGGCGCGACGGATGAAATCGGCGTGTTTTCGATGCGCGAGGAAGGGTTGGCAGAAGTCAGCAACCCGTCGGCCCTGTTTCTGAGCGATCGGAGTGAATCTGTTGCAGGCACTGCGGTTTTCCCTGCGCTTGAGGGGACACGGCCCGTTCTGGTGGAAATACAGGCGCTCACCGTGCGTTTGGCCAGCGGTGCCACCCCGCGTCGCGCCGTTGTGGGTTGGGATAGCGGCAGGCTGGCGATGATACTGGCAGTGCTTGAATCGCGCTGTGGTCTTAGTTTTTCGTCATGCGAGGTTTATCTGAATATTGCGGGCGGATATAAAGTTTCTGATCCTGCGGCGGATATGGCCGTTGCGGGCGCGTTGATATCTGCCCTTGCGGAAAAACCGCTGCCCTGCGGCAGTATATTGTTCGGCGAAGTCGCACTTTCCGGTGAAATCAGGCCGGTGTCGCATGAAGGGCTGCGTCTGCGTGAGGCAGCCAAACTGGGTTTTGACAGCGCCATCATGCCGCCTTCCAGCGCAAAGCATGGCGGCGCGATGAAACTGGAACATATGCAAAAGCTCGCAAATCTCGTTGACCATCTGCTTGGCCGTGACTAGGTCCGGGCGTTATGACGGCACTTGATATCATTATACTCCTGCTGCTTGGCGGCGGGGCTATATTCGGCTTTATGCGCGGTTTTGTGCAGGAGGTGTTGTCGCTGCTCGCATGGATATTCGCAATTGCCGCCATCTGGCTATTCTATGAACCGGTGGCGGTTTTTCTTGCCGGTATTATAGGGACCGAGGGCGGGGCATCAGTGCTCGGCTATGCCGCCGTATTTATTGTCACCTATGCCATTGGCAAGTTTGTTGCGAGCTATGTGGGCGGCAAAACGCGCTCATCCTTGTTGGGACCGATTGACCGGGTGCTTGGTTTCGGTTTTGGCGCGCTTAAGGGACTGGCCATGGCTACGGCGGGCTTTATGCTTCTGACAATCGGTTATGAAACCCTATATTCCAATCAGGAGCGCCCCGACTGGATGACACAGTCGCGTACCTACACATTGCTCAATGCCACCAGCAACGCAGTGATTGCGTATGTTGATAAACGGCGCGGCGAGAACAATATCATTGAAGCGGAAGCAGGGGAATGACCCCGCCACTGTACACACGCGAGATTCTGCACACGGCGATGACTCTCGCAAAGTATCCATTTGATGCTGAGATGCCCTACACAGCGGAAATGCGGTCCAAGACATGCGGCAGCGTGATACAATTATCCCTGTCTATCGATCGGGGAAAGCGTATATCCGGCATCGGCATGAAAGCGCAGGCCTGTGCGCTCGGACAGGCATCGGCAGCGGTGCTGGCAAGCCATATAAAAGGGCGCAGTCGCAGCGAAGTTGATGCTGCTGGACAGGCATTGTCGGATTATCTGCATGGCAAGGCCGAGCACCCCGGCGCATGGCCGGATATAGACATGCTCAAGTCAGCGCGCGAATATCCGGCGCGGCGTGATTCGGTGTTATTGCCCTGGCGCGCTACGCTTGCTGCTCTGGATGAAGGGGAGAGCTGAAGATGGAACACGGCCATACAGACATGTTCATGTCGGGCTTTATTTTGCTCGCGGCGGCGCTTTTTTTCGTTCTGGTATTCCGCAAATTCGGGCTGGGCGCAGTGCTCGGCTATCTGGTGGCCGGTGCGCTTATCGGACCCGAAATACTGGGCCTTGTCGATGATGCGGAGACAATTGTGGGCTTTGCCGAATTCGGCATCATCCTGCTGCTTTTCCTGGTTGGCCTTGAACTGGCACCTTCACAGCTTTGGCGGATGAAGCGTGATATATTCGGGCTCGGTATGTCGCAGGTGATATTGTGCGGTATTGCGATATTCGCGGCGGTATACCTGCTCACTAATTTCACATGGCAGGCGGCACTGGTCATCGGCCTGCCGCTTGCCCTGTCATCGACGGCGCAGGTGCTGCCCTTGCTGAAGTCGGAAGGTAGGCTCAACACGCCGGCGGGGCAGAAAGCCTTTTCCATCCTGCTGTTTCAGGATATTTCGATTGTTCCGCTGCTGACCATAGTTGCTGCCCTGTCGCGCGCGCCGACCGAAGGGGAAGAAACGGCAGGATGGCTGATCGCTCTTTATTCAGCGCTGGCCGTTGTAGGCCTCGTATTGGCAGGGCGTTATATACTTGCACCGATGCTTAAACTGATCGGCCGTGTGGCCGAGCGTGAACTGTTTATCGTTGCGGGCCTGTTTGCGGTGTTTGGCAGTGCCGCATTGATGAATTATCTGGGGCTATCGCCTGCGCTGGGCGCATTTGTTGCCGGGGTTATGCTCGCAGACTCGCCGTTCCGGCATGAACTTGAGGCAGATATCGACCCGTTCCGTTCTATACTGCTCGGCCTGTTTTTCATGGGCGTTGGCATGATGCTTGATCTGAGCGTAATCTGGGAAAACCCGGTATTTGTTGTTGGCATGGCTGCCTTGCTGGTTGCCATTAAAGTGGCGATTATCTTCGGTCTGGGCAAGGCATTTGGCATGAAAAACCAGCCAGCTTTTGTGCTGGGCCTGCTCCTCAGCCAAGGCGGTGAGTTCGGTTTTGTACTGTTCGCCGCCGCTGAAGCCGCTTTGTTGATTGAAAGTGAAGCCTCCAGCCTGTTTGGCGCAGTCATCACGCTATCAATGGCGACAACGCCTTTCCTCATGCTGCTTGCGAAAAGGCTGGGCGGTGTCAAATCCTCGATTCGTTCCGATATTGATGACCCCGAAAAAGCGCCGCGTTCAAGCGCCATTGTCATTGGCCATGGCCGTTTTGGCCAGACAGTCTCGCAGATATGCGCAGGCGCAGACATTTCGGTAACATTGATTGATTCAAAACCTGACCAAATTGATACGAGCAGCGAATATGGCCGCAAGGTCTTTTACGGCGACGGCACGCGTGTTGACTTGCTGCGCAGGGCAGGAGCGGAAGAAGCGTGCATGCTGTTTTTCTGCATGGATGACCGCAATTTCGGGCCGGAACAGATTGAACCCATTGCGACCAGTTTCCCGAATGCCATGATATACGTACGCGCGTTTGACCGGATGCATTTGCTGCGGCTTAAAGGTGCGGATATTGATGGCGCCCAGCGCGAGTTGATGGAATCGGCGATCAAAATGGGCCGCGATGCATTGCTGAAATATGGCTTGGCCAGGGACAAGGTGAACGGTCTGGTCGATGAGTTCCGCCGCCGGGACCTGGAACGCCTGAAAATGCAGCATGAGGCAGGCGACATGAAAGCGGGTATGCACATGAGTTTTGGCGGCGACATGTCCGCCGGTTTTGACATGGAAACTATCGAAAATGAGCAAGGCGGCAAGGGCGAGGATTAAGCCTATCTGCCGCAATCAGCTCTGCGCAAGTTCATCATCCAGAAAAGCGGCCACATCAGCCAGATCGGTGCCCTGCGACATAAACGTGTCGCCAATGGCGCGCATAAGCAACAGCGGCACATCCCCCTGAACGGCTTTCTTGTCATGCTGCATATGCGCGGCCAGCTTTGTGCCCGTGGTCTGCATCTCAATATGGCTGAGGTGAACGGGCAGGCCGCTGTGCGCCAGATGCCGCGCGATACGTTCGGCATCGGCATGTTCGATATAGCCTTTACGCACCGAATATCTCGCGGCTAGCGCCATACCTGCAGCGACTGCTTCGCCATGTATCAGCGCGTCGCCAAAACCCGTTTCCGCTTCGAGTGCATGACCGAATGTGTGGCCAAGATTGAGCAGTGCACGGCGCCCGTTGAGCTCGCGTTCATCCTCTGACACAATCTGCGCTTTGGCGTTGATGCTGTGTGATATTGTCTTGATACGTGCCGCTTTATCTCCGGCGAGCAATGCGCCGCCATTCTCTTCGCACCAGCCAAAAAAATCTGCATCGCCAATCAGGCCATATTTAACCACTTCCGCATAGCCTGCACGCAGTTCCCGCGCGGGCAATGTATCCAGCATATCGGGGTCGATAAGAACAAAGGCGGGTTGGTGAAACAGGCCCACCAGATTCTTGCCTGTTTCGCTGTTTATCGCGGTTTTTCCGCCCACACTACTATCGACCTGTGCCAGCAACGTGGTCGGGATCTGCACGAAATTGCACCCGCGCTTGACAATGGCGCTGGCGAAACCTGCAATGTCGCCAATCACGCCGCCGCCCAATGCGACAATATGATCGGTGCGTTCCGTGCCTTCGCGGATCAACCAGTCGCATATGGCCTCCAGATTGTGCCAGCTTTTGCTGGCTTCTCCCGCGGGCATGGTAAAAACTTTTGCCTTCACGCCTGCGGCAGACAGGTTTTGATTTATACGATCCCAGTAAAGTCCGTGCACATTTTCATCTGTGATGAAAAGCAGGCGGCCCTGCGCCGTGTAAGGTTCCAGCAAGGCTGCGATATTGGCAAGCGCTCCATTTTCGATATGGACATTATAACTGCGTCCGCCCAGCGCAACATTTATGATTTCCATTCTTGTATCGCCTTTATAATTTCCTTTGCCATGCGGTTATGCGGACCCATCTGGCTTGTTACATGCACATGCGCTTTGGCGTAAAACGGATTTCTTTTTTTTGCCAGGTCGGTCAGGATTTCCCGTGCATTGCCGCCCCGCAGCAGCGGGCGTGTGTTGCGCCGGTTCACGCGTTCAACCAGTGTATCAATATCCGCATCCAGCCATACGGCTATGCCGCGATCAAGTATCAGCGCACGAGTTTTATCGTTGATAAACGCGCCGCCGCCTGTGGCGATGACCTGTGGCCGGTCCTCGATCAGGCGGGCGATCACGCGCCGTTCGCCGTCACGAAAATATTCTTCGCCAAATTCCTCAAAAATTTCGGCAATTGACATTGCGGCGGCGTCTTCAATTTCATTGTCAGCATCGACGAAATCCAGCTTCAACATGGCCGCAAGGCGGCGGCCGACAGTGGATTTACCAACCCCCATCAGGCCCACCAATATAATGGGTCTATCGACTATCAGGCCGTCTTGCCTGTATTTTTCTGTGGCTTTGCGCTTTTCGTTCATTGCCCGCCAGCGTATAGATGCGCTAGGGCAGTGTGCAAGAGCGCTGTCACATATTATTTGCTGGCCAGTGCCTGCCAAACCTAGCAAGTCCGGATGAAGACATGACAATTTTGAACGAACGCAAGAAACGCCGTAGCCCCGCTGCACTGAAATGGATAATCGTGCTGGCGCTCATTATCGGTTTTTTCTACCTGCTCTATTCCTGGGGCGGAGAACAGCCAGTTGAGCAGATTGAACAGCCCATTGAAATAAGCGATATAGAGCAGGCCTGATGCAGATACCGCGTTACAAATCCCTGTTATTTTGCGGTCTTGCTTTTGCTGCTTTGACGGTCCCTGCATATAGCGCACTACAGGGGCAGGATGGTGACGCGCCCGAATCGCTTCTGCCGCCGGGATTTGGTGATCCGGCTCCTGCACCGGCTCCCGCGCCCGCGCCTGCACCAACGCCTGCGCCCTCACAATCCCCTTCTCCTGCACCGCTACCTTCGACAGGGCCAGTCGCTCCCGTCAATCCTGCGGCACCTGTACCCGCCCCATCAATTGCCGATGCGCCGGAAAGCACACCAACCGATCTGCCATCATCTGTACCGGTGGCGGGGGTGGAAGAGCTGCCCGAAGACACATCGGAAGAATTTACATCGGCTCGCGTTGTGTATGACTTGCCTGCGCGTGCGCAGCGTTCGCTTGATCAGATCGGGATAATCGGCATTGATCAGGGCGGTTTTCCGAATGACAGCTTCGTAAATACTGATGGCCAGTATCTTACGAAATTGCTCAATAATATTGACGGACCAATCCTTTCGCGCTGGGGATCGATATTATTGCGCCGTGCACTGGTTTCTGATGTGCAGACACCTGGCGGCGTCAATGGTGCTGACTGGGCGGCTGCACGCGCGGCATTATTATTGAAAATGGGCGAGACTGCGAACGCCCGGATGATGGTGCAAAGCGTGGATACGCGCAATTTCAATGACCGCCTGTACCGTGTGGCCATGGATACATATCTCGCCAATGCAGACCCCAGCGGGCTGTGCCCGATTGTCGCGGGCGGTTCTGAAACATCGGATGATGTGAAATGGGATATGAGCCGCGCCATTTGTTCGTCATTTTCCGGAGAGCAAAGCGCAGCAACATCACGTATTGACCGACTTAACCGGCAGGAAAAAGCACCGCAAATTGATCTGTTGCTCGCCGAAAAGGCAGTGGGAGCAGGCGTGAATGGTCGCCGTGCTGTCACGATTAAATGGGATGATGTGAATGAATTGACGCCATGGCGCTACGGCCTGGCGTTGGCCACGGGTGTGCAGCCCCCAATTGAATTTTTCAACAATGCTGATCCCAAATACCGCGCATGGCAGGCAATAGCGCCCATGTCACCGATTGAAGAAAGAATTGCATCTGCGGATGTTGCCGCAGCCATGGGCGTGCTGTCGAGCCGTACCATGATTGATCTGTACAGCGCCGCCTATGCCAGCGGTGAAACGGCCGATAATGTTCGTGCACAGGCGGCTTTGCTGCGCAATGCCTATGCCAATCAGGACATGGCGGTCCGGCTTGATTCGATGACAAGCCTCTGGGATCGTTCCACCGATTCCAATACAGTCTATGCTATGCTTGTGCTGACATCGCATGCTGCGGCGCGTTTTCCGGTGTCTTCTGACTATGGTGAAGAATCCTCACGGCTGATTGCATCCATGCTCAGCGCGGGGCTTGACCGCAATGCCATGCGGTGGAGCGACAGCGTGGAAAGTGGCAGCGATGGCTGGGCCATGCTGGCCATTGCCAACCCTGAGCCTGCGGGTGCAGAAGGTTATGACGCGCTCGATGATTATTATGACAATGATTATAGTGAGGAAAGCCGCAAGAGCGGGTTTCTGCTGGCTGCACTGGCGGGTCTGGAACGCATTTCAGGCGAGGACCGCGACAGTTTTGCAGAGAAGCTTGAAATCAAGCTGGAAAGCACTTCACGCTGGGCCCGTGCAGTAACAAGGGCGGCGGATGCAGGTGAAGCCGCGCATGTTGCGCTGCTGGCCGGGGCCGGTATGCAGGGCGCGGACTGGTCAAAAATGTCGGCTGCGCATCTTTACCATATTGTCCGCGCGCTCAATAAAGTGGGCCTGAATGCAGAGGCGCGGATGATAGCGACCGAAGCGATAGCACGCGGATAGCGTAGGGCCTGTGCGCAAAAGTAACGTATGACGCATGATGACACTGTCCTGATCGATAATTTTCTGGAAATGATGGCGGTTGAACGCGGTTCCAGTGCCAATACCATTGCGGCCTATCGCCGCGATCTGGAAGGTGCATCGGATATATTGGGCGCTGCCCTGACACAGGCAAAGCGGCGGGATATTGAAAAACTGGTGGCATCATGGTCCGGTCTGGCGGCGAGCACGCTGGCACGCAAGACATCTGCGCTGCGGCAATATTTCGGTTACCTGATTGATGAAGCCATAATTGCGGATGACCCATCCAGCGCATTGCCCAAGCCAGGCGCGCGCCGGAGTTTGCCCAAGGTGCTGAGCCAGAATGACATGGACAGGATTTTCGGCGTTATAGAAGCAAAAACAGACAATCCCAAGGCGGGCGACAAGGACTTGCGACTGCTGGCGCTGATTGAACTGCTCTATGGCTCAGGGCTCAGGGCAAGCGAACTGGTGGAGCTGCCCTATAACGCATTCATGTCAGACAGGCCGCTGTTGGCGATCAGAGGCAAGGGTGGACACCAACGCATGGTGCCGATATCAAAACGCGCACGGGCCGCGGTGGCGCGCTGGCGGGCAACACTGTCGGAGGACAGCAAGTGGCTGTTTCCTTCACGCGCCGGGCATATTTCCCGCATCCGGCTGTACCAGATGGTGAAGGAACTTGCGGCCGAAGCCGGTATTGATCCTGCCAGTGTCAGCCCACATGTCCTGCGCCATGCCTTTGCGACGCATCTGTTGGAGGGCGGGGCTGATTTGCGCGTGCTCCAGACACTGCTTGGCCATGCTGATATATCGACAACGCAAATCTATACGCATGTGGACAGCAAGCGCCTGGTGGAACTGGTAAATGCCCGGCACCCATTGGCAAAAATGCGCTCATGAACACAGCTTTTATCTGTGCATGATAGCCGCTGCGCATTGACGCACAGGCTGGCGCGTTCTAACCCCGTTGCAAATATTGCAGGACTGATATGACAAGCTATCTTGAATTTGAAAAACCCATTGCCGAGCTGGACGAACGGATTGCCGAACTGCAAAAAACCGCTGATAATGGCGAGTTGGATATAGCGGCAGATCTCAAACGATTGCAAAAAAAGTCAGAACGACTCTTAAAATCTACATATAAATATCTGACACCATGGCAGAAAACACAAGTTGCACGTCATCCTCAACGCCCGCATTTTCAGGACTATATCACCCATATTTTTGAAGAATTCGAACCTCTGGCCGGAGACCGCGCATTTGGCGATGATCAGGCGATTATGGGTGGGTTTGCAAAAATTGATGACCGCCGCGTTATGGTTATCGGCCATGAAAAGGGGAATACCACCGAAAGCCGGATTAAACATAATTTCGGCATGGGAAAGCCTGAAGGATATCGCAAGGCCATCCGCCTGATGGAACTGGCGGACCGCTTCCATCTGCCGGTGGTGACGCTGGTAGACACATCGGGCGCTTTCCCTGGGATTGAAGCCGAAGAACGCGGTCAGGCTGAAGCAATTGCACGCTCCACCCAGGCTTGCTTGAGTTTGCTTGTACCCATGGTCGCGTGTATTGTGGGTGAAGGCGGCTCGGGCGGCGCAGTCGCTCTTGCATCTGCGGAACGTGTGCTGATGTACGAGCATGCAGTCTATTCCGTCATTTCGCCAGAAGGTTGCGCGTCGATATTGTGGCGCACGGCAGACAAGGCGAGTGAAGCGGCCACGGCGATGAAAGTGACTGCGGCGGACCTGAAAAAGCTGGGCGTTATTGACGAAGTTGTTCCAGAGCCTGTGGGAGGCGCGCATCGCAATCATGAACAGGCCTGTGCGGCTCTCAAAACCGCTATTTTGAAGCATCTGGACGAGCTTTCAGGTCTGTCCGGCAGCGAGCTTTTACAGGCGCGGCACCAAAAATTCCTCTCGCTCGGGGAATTGTAAACTTTTTCCATCTCACGGAAAAAAGGAACTTTTTGGTTTGCCAGCGCTTATTTTCGGATAAGGTCCAGTCATTAAGACAGGATAAATGGAGGATATATCATGGCACGCAAATTCGTGACGGTGGCAACGGCCACATCTACACTCATGCTGGCGGCCTGCATGGGCTCGAGCGCCGGGGGAACGCAATCTGCTTCATCGCAGTCGGCATCATCAAATGCGCCGCAGCAGGTGAAAAGCATTACTGCTGAGGAAAAAAAGCTGGGTGATCAGTATCACCCGCAGCTGGTGGCCCAATATGGCGGTAGCTTTGATGCACCTCAGGCAGCCTATGTCGAAACCGTGGGCAAGAATATTGCCGTACAGTCCGGTCTGGGCAATGCGCGCAGTGATTTTACAGTTACGCTGCTGAATTCTCCGGTAAACAATGCATTCGCAATTCCGGGCGGTTATATCTATGTGACGCGTCAGCTTCTCGCGCTGATGAATGATGAGGCTGAACTCGCCGGTGTTCTGGGCCATGAAGTCGGCCATGTGGCCGCGCGGCATTCGCAAAAACGCCAGAAAAGGGCGCAGCGCAACAGCATTATTGGTGCGATTGGCCAGATCGCTTCTGCCGTTTTGCTCGGCAATTCGTCTGCAGGGCGTCTGGGGCAGCAACTTTTTGGCACTGGTAGTCAGTTACTGACGCTCAAATATTCACGCGACCAGGAAACCGAGGCTGATGATCTGGGCATACGTTATCTGAATTCTGCGGGCTATGATCCCAAGGCATTGTCAAGCATGCTGGCTTCTCTTGCCGCGCAAAGCTCGATTGATGCACGTGTTTCCGGCCGCGAAGCACGCAATGTGCCTGCATGGGCAAGTACGCACCCGGATCCGGCGAAACGCGTAAGCCGTGCTCTACAAAGAGCAGGTGCCGATTCGAGCGGAGTGCGTAATCGTGAAGTCTTTTTGAACAGGATTGACGGTGTTCTATATGGCGATGACCCCGAGCAGGGCGTTGTCGAAGGCACGACATTCCTGCACCCGGACATGCGTTTCACATTTACTGCACCAACCGGATTTGGTCTGCAAAATACCACAACGGCAGTTGGCATTAGTGGCCAGAGCGGGCAGGGGCAGCTGACCTTGCTACCATATAGTGGCAATCTGCGCAGCTATGTGGACAGCGCGTTTAAGAAAGTGGGCGGTGACAAGACGCAGCTCAATTATGGCAATATCCAGTCAACAACGGTCAATGGCCTGCCCGCGGCCTATTCCACGGCACGTGTGAATAATGGCCAGCAACAGGTGGATGTGACCGTCTTTGCTTACGAGTTTTCAAAAACCAGGGCGTTGCACTTTGTGACAATCACACCTGCGGGCCGTGGCCAGACGTTTAATGGTATGTATGCGAGCATGCGCCGTTTAAGCGCAAATGAAGCGGCACAGATCAAGCCGCGCAAGCTGGATGTTGTCACTGTCAAATCCGGCGACACCATTGCCGGTTTTGCACGGCGGATGGCCTATAGCCAGCTGCAGACAGAGCGTTTTCTGGCACTGAACGGGCTGTCACACAATGCGCAGTTGCGTGCCGGACAGCGTGTGAAAATAGTGACATACTAGAACTGGTTTTCTTTCAGCAGAATCAGGACAAATAAAAAGGCGGCAGTTTTCACTGCCGCCTTTCTTATGAGTAGCCAACTACTATTAGTTTTCTTTGACTTTATCCTTTGACTTTATCCGTGCCTTTTTTCATTTCAGAGGCCGTTGTGCCGAATGTGTCGGTCAGCTGGTTGCCAAGACCCTGCATGGCGGTGATGGCAGCAACTGCGATCAGGGCGGCAATCAGGCCGTATTCAATTGCTGTGGCGCCTTTTTTATCAGCGATAAGATTCTTTACATATGACATTTTGGTCTCCTTAGGTTTCACTTCATTTTACCCGGTCAAAACGATGTTAAACGGATTGACTATTGCCGGTTTAGCTAGAAATTCCTTACAAATTCTTAATCCAAAAAAGGAAAACCGGCACTGGTCAGTTGTCGTTCCTGTCAAATCCTTCTGAAACAGCGTTCATTGTGTTTGACGTTTCCTGACCCAGTACAGTAAGGCCGGAAATTATTGCGATGGCTATCAGCGCCGCAATCAACCCATATTCGATCGCAGTGGCACCTTTTTTATCGGTGCTGAGCTTTCTGAATATATTGAACATTGATTTTCCTTTGCCCTTCATTTCTAGCAACCCTGTTTTCTGCCCAAAAGTTTAATGAAAAGTTGATGGAGTGAAATAAATTGCAAAAAAATCCGACATTGCTCCATGTGGTGGCTGCGGCATTTGTGGATACAGACGGCAAAGTGCTGCTGCAAAAACGGCCGCAAACAACTTCAATGGCTGGGCTTTGGGAATTTCCGGGTGGTAAGATAGAAGCTGCAGAAACTCCGGAAGATGCACTGGTTCGTGAACTGGACGAGGAATTGGGCGTTGCGGTGGATAAAGGCGATCTGACCCCCATATGCTTTGCCAGCGAAACACTGGATGACCGCCATCTGGTTCTGCTCTTATATATATGTCGGCAATGGTCGGGGGAGATAAAGGCATTGCACGCCTCCGATATCATCTGGGCGACAGTGCAGGATATGGCAAACCTGCCAATGCCGCCTGCTGACAGGCCACTTGTAGAGGCGTTGCAAAGATGGATTTAGGCAAAAATGGCAAAACCTGCAAAATATCGGTTGCAAGGTGTCCATACAATCGCTAGTTCCGCCCAACGCAGACACAATGCCTGGTTATCAGATATTGTGGCCGCATAAATGGTTATACAGATTTGCTGGTAATCGTTTGAAAACAAGTGCGCGCCCGTAGCTCAGCTGGATAGAGCACCAGACTACGAATCTGGGGGCCGGGCGTTCGAATCGCTCCGGGCGCGCCATTTTCCTCCTTTAAGAATATACCTTCTTTTGATGCCAGGATGCGTCAACCAAGGGGAAAACTTTGCCTTGTCAGGAGAATGTATCTGTCAGCGCCTTGTTTCACATGACTGGCGAGCCTATCTTAACCTGACAGTTAACAAGGGGCAGTCCATGCAGTCACATGAAATAGACGATGATGATGAAAATCTGGGCTTGAAGCCCAAAATCCCCGTGCCCGATGATGTGCAGGATGCAATCCGTACATTAATCAAATGGTCGGGCGATGATCCAACCCGTGAAGGCCTGCTGGATACACCAAAGCGGGTCGCGCGGGCGTGGAAAGAATATTGCCAGGGCTATGATGAGGATCCGGCCATTCATCTCAGCCGCACTTTTGAGGAAGTGGGAGGGTATGACGAACTGGTGCTTTTGAAAGAGATACCTTTCCAGTCGCACTGTGAACATCATATGGCGCCGATTATCGGGACGGCATCTATAGCCTATATGCCGACAGACCGCGTTGTAGGCATTTCCAAGCTCGCACGCGTGTTGAATGGTTATGCGCGGCGTTTGCAGGTGCAGGAACGCCTTACGGCAGAGGTCGCACAGTGTATCTGGGATCATCTGAAGCCCCAGGGTGTTGCCGTGGTCATCTGTGCGAGCCATAGTTGCATGACGGCAAGGGGGGTCAGGACGCCGGGCGTCAGAATGATGACCTCGCGTCTATTGGGCTGTTTTCTGGACGATGCCCGCAGCCGTGAGGAAGTACTCAGCCTTATGGGGTATTGATTGCCTATTTTCGGTAATTGTCAGAAATTCCGACATGAAAAAGCCTGCGGGATGTGCATCCTGCAGGCTTTTCTTTTGAGCTTCCCGTAAAGGTCACATGTTTTCGAGCATATATTCCGCTGAGCTGACCTTGAAGTCACCGGGCGCTTCAACATGCAGCTGTTCCACCACACCATCATTCACCACCATGGAAAAACGCTGCCCGCGTGTACCCATGCCGAAGCCGCTGCCATCCATTTCCAGGCCAAGCTGTTTGACAAAGTCCGCATTGCCATCGGCCAGCATGGTGATAGCTTCCGATCCGGCGGCGTCTTTCCATGCATTCATCACAAAGGCATCATTGACAGCGGTGCAGGCAATTTCGTCAACTCCCTGAGCTTTCAGCTCTTCCGCTTTTTCAA
This sequence comes from uncultured Sphingomonadaceae bacterium, assembly GCA_947497085.1. Classification (GTDB taxonomy): domain Bacteria; phylum Pseudomonadota; class Alphaproteobacteria; order Sphingomonadales; family Sphingomonadaceae; genus Alg239-R122. The sequence continues at coordinate 286,581 of CANMFE010000001.1, read as the reverse complement.
CAAAACCCGGCAGGTGTTTGGCCGAGCACGTTGGGGTGAAAGCGCCCGGAACGGAAAAAAGCGCCACTTTTCTGCCAGCGAAATACTCATCGCTGACAACCTGTTCAGGGCCATTTTCTGTTGCTTTGACAAGGTTTGCACTGGGGAGTTTGTCGCCTTGGGAGATCATGGAAAAATCCTTTCGGTAAATAGGGATGGAGGTGATAATTTATTACCTGACATATCTTGTGACGACGTGCGTTATTTTCAACCAGAATTATCTGTTTCCAGATTATAAACTGTCGGCAGATTATCATATAAAGAATTCTTTATATCCTGCTCAAGTTTCGTTTGATTACGCAGGTGCTGTTCGTTATGGAGGGCACCAATCGCATGGCAGGCCACAGCCTCACCATGCGCAGCATATGCTTTTAAGGAGAATATTCTCGTGTCCAATGATTATGTCGTAAAAGATATTTCGCTTGCCGAATATGGCCGCAATGAAATTGCCATTGCCGAAACCGAAATGCCGGGCCTGATGGCCATTCGGGAAGAATATGGTGAGGAAAAGCCGCTGAAAGGCGCAAAGATCACCGGTTCGCTACACATGACGATTCAGACAGCGGTTCTGATCGAAACGCTGATTGCACTGGGCGCGGAAGTGCGCTGGGCATCATGCAATATTTACTCGACACAGGACCATGCCGCCGCCGCAATTGCGGATCAGGGCATTCCGGTTTTCGCCATCAAGGGCGAAACGCTCGAAGAATATTGGCAGTATGTCGATCGCATTTTCGACTGGGGCGCAGAATCAGGCGAAACATGTAATTTGATCCTCGACGATGGCGGCGATGCCACCATGTATGCGCTTTGGGGCGCACGCGTTGAAGCGGGTGAAGAACTGTTCACACCGACCAACGAGGAAGAAGAAGCCTTTGCCAAGGTGCTGAAAGAGCGCCTGGAAAAATCACCTGGCTATCTGACCAAGACGGTCGAAGCGATCAAGGGCGTGTCCGAAGAAACCACAACCGGCGTACACCGCCTTTATGATCTTGCCAAAAAAGGCCTGCTGCCTTTCCCGGCGATCAATGTGAATGACAGTGTGACCAAGTCGAAATTCGACAATAAATATGGCTGTAAGGAATCGTTGGTTGACGGCATTCGCCGCGGCACGGACGTGATGATGGCCGGTAAAGTGGCTGTAGTGTGCGGTTATGGTGATGTCGGTAAAGGTTCGGCGGCTTCGCTGAAAGGCGCAGGCGCCCGCGTTGTTGTCACCGAAATCGATCCGATCTGCGCGCTTCAGGCGGCTATGGACGGTTTTGATGTACAAAGGCTGGAGGACGTCGCGCCGACAGCTGACATCTTTATCACCACGACCGGTAACAAGGACGTTATCACCATCGACCATATGCGCGCGATGAAAGATATGGCGATAGTCGGAAATATCGGTCACTTCGATAACGAAATCCAGGTTGGCGCGCTGTCGAACCTGAAATGGACTGAGATCAAGCCGCAGGTCGACATGATCGAATTCCCTGATGGCAACCGCATGATCCTGTTGTCACAGGGCCGCCTGCTCAACCTGGGCAATGCCACAGGCCACCCCAGCTTCGTGATGTCTGCCAGCTTTACCAACCAGGTTCTGGCGCAGATCGAACTGTGGCTGCGCAGCGACCAGTATGAAAATCAGGTCTATGTCCTGCCCAAGCATCTGGACGAGAAAGTCGCGCGTCTGCACCTTGACAAGCTGGGTGTGAAGCTCACTGAACTGTCCGAGGAGCAGGCTGATTATATTGATGTACCGGTGGAAGGACCGTTCAAGACGGACGCCTATCGCTACTGATCGATATTGATATATGAAAAAATGGCTCGCCGGGCATTCCGGCGGGCCATTTTTTATTGGCCTGCATGGCCCATGCGCGCTAGGTGTAGTGAAGGCATGAATTCTAATTTTCTGATAAGGTACGGGCACAGGTGACATTATCCGATAGCGCCGTATTTTTCCTGGGACTATTGCTTGCCGCATGGGTTGTAGGCGGCATCTGGGCAGTTAGCAGCGGGCTTTCGGTACGCCGCCGCGCGCAGGCAACATTGCGGCATTCGCGCCGGCTCGGCAAAATGCTGGACGAGGCGCCCGCCTTGCCGCTGTTGGTGCGGACCGATGGGCGAATAGAGGGGCCGGAGCGACTGGCCCGCTGGTTCGGTCTGGATGGTTTGCCGCCCTATTTTTCCGATCTTTCACGCGGAGATATAGGCTGGAGCGAAGATGACCTGCAGGATGTGCAGCGCCATATCACTGCGGCGCAGAAGACCGCGCGGCCCTTTACCACCAAGATAAACGTCAAATCTTCGCATAAAAGCCTGCGTATCAAGGGGCATCAGGCCGACCCGCAAATAGCGCCTTTGGGTGCGGCTCTGCTTTGGATTTTCGACGATACCGAAAGTCAGGAAAATATCGAATCGCTGCAATCGCGCCTGAGCCATGCCGAAACGGCGTTTTCGTCGCTTTCAACCCTGATCGAAGCCGCGCCCATGCCGATGTGGCACCGCGATACGGACGGCAATATCACATTGGTCAATTCGGCATATGTGAAGGCGGTGGACGGCAGCGATGCCAAACAAGTCGTGGCGGGCAATATGGAGCTGGTCGAAACCGTCGATGGCCTGACACCCGCAGCGGTGGCCGCGAAGGCCCGGTCGGACGAACGCATGGTAGAGCGTACGGTGGCCACCACGATTGATGGCAAACGGCAGGTCATGCGCGTTGTCGACCTGCCGCTTGGGGAAATGGGTGTTGCGGGATATGCGATTAACGTGCAGGAGCTGGAAAGCCTAAAAAGCGAGTTTGGCCAGTTTCGCCGGGCGCAGCGCGACATGCTGGATAATATGTCTGCGGGCGTTGCGCAATTTGACAGCGAAAAGGCACTGGTATTTTGCAACCAGCCATTTCAGCGCATATTCTCACTGCGGCCGCAATGGATCAACAATGCACCTGAATTTGACCGGATACTCGACCGGATGCGTGAAGCGGGCTGTGTGCCCGAAGTGCGCGATTTCCCTGAATGGAAAGGACGAAAACGCGCCTGGTTCACCAGCACCGAAGCGATTGAGGATAACTGGCTGCTGCCCGACGGGACCCATTTGCGTGCCATTGCGCAGCCAACGCCTGATGGTGGTTTGCTACTGATATTTGAGGACAGGACCGAGCAGGTGCAATTGGCCAGTGCGCGCGATACCTTGCTGCGTGTACGCACCGCAATGTTTGACAGCCTGTTTGAAGCACTGGCTGTGTTCTCGCCCGATGGCCGTTTGCATCTGTGGAACCGCCGTTTCATGCGGATATGGTCGGTTGAGGAAGACAGTCTGGCCGAACACCCGCGTGTTGATGAATTGATGAAAATTCTGGCACCAAGGCTAGAGCGTCCTGCGCAGATCGCGGCGCTACGCGATATCATCCGTGCCGCAACACTGGACAGGAACCAGCGCAATGGCCGCATTGTCCTTTCCGACGGGCGTTGTTTCGAATTTGCCGGCATCCCCTTGCCAGATGGCAATGCGATGCTGACCATGCTTGATATTTCCGACAGCCAGCAGATCGAACAGGCGCTGCGGGAGCGCAATGACGCTCTTGTCGAGGCGGATTCGATCAAGGGCAAATTCCTGGCCAATATGAGCTATGAATTCCGCACCCCGCTTACTTCCATTGGCGGTTTTGCCGAAATGCTGTCGAGCGGGATAGCCGGGCCACTGCCTGAACAGGCGCAGGAATATGTGGATGCCATAATCGATTCGGTCGATCGGCTCAGCGGGCAGATAGAAAATGTCCTTGATCTCAGCCAGAGCGAGGCGGGCGCCATGCCGCTTGTACAGACCGATATTAACGTGGCCGCGTTTCTTACAGAGCTAGCCAGTAGCCGGGAAGAGACGGTTGAAAACAAGCAGATTGACCTTGATATCCAGCTTGACCCGAGGCTTGGCACATTGCGCGGTGATGAGAAAAGACTGGCACAGGCAATTGGCAATATATTGGATAATGCGCTTGAATATACGCAGCAAAAGGGACGCATATTGATCCACGCAGCGCCCAGTGAGGGGCAGACACAGATTGTCATTTCCGATAACGGACCGGGCATGGATATGCAGGCCGTGGCCGCTATTTTGGGCGGGATTGCGCCATCCATCAGAGATACAGCGGGCAAGCCGCATAAGAGCGGGCTGGGCCTGCCGCTGGCAAAGCAGCTTGTTGAGGCGCAGGACGGCATATTCGACATTATGTCGCGGCAGGGAGAGGGCACTGTGGTCACCCTGACGCTGCCATGAAAATGCATATGCAAGACGTAGACGCGATGCAGACATTTGGACAGGAACTGGGTGCGGCATTGCAGGTGGGCGATGTCATCAAATTGTACGGGGAGCTGGGCACAGGCAAGACAACAATGGCGCGCGGCATATTGCTGGGCCTGGGGCATAACGGCGAAGTGCCGAGCCCGAGTTTTTCCATCGTGCAATATTATGCGCCGCCCGATACGCGTATTCCCGCCGTCCATGCCGATTTTTACCGCATTGAAAACAGCGCGGAGCTGTACGAGCTGGGGCTGGATGATGCCACTGTTGATGGCGCGATTATTGCAGAATGGCCAGAAAAGGCAGCACATTTACTTGGTGAGAATGCACTTGCCATTCATATCGATTTTGCCGAACAGGGCGGACGATACCTGAATTTGGAAATAAACGAAAACTGGGCAGGCAGGCTGAAATAGAAATGGATATACCAGAACATATTGGCAGGTTCCTTGAACAGGCGAATTGGGGCGGCAGCGCGCTTGATCCTATCGATGGTGATGCGTCGGGTCGCCGCTATTTCCGGGTAAAGGGCAATCAGGGTAAAGCCATATTGATGGACGCACCGCCACCTGACGAAGATCCGAAGCCGTTTTTGCACATTGCCGAATATCTGTGCGCGCATGACCTGAAGGCGCCGGACATATTGGCGGCAGATGCCGAAGCGGGGCTGGTGCTGCTCGAAGATTTTGGTGACCAGCGAATGCGCGAATATGTTGATGCCAATAGCGATGCCGAACGCGGCATATACCGCGAAGCCATTGATACGCTGATTGCGCTGCATAATCGCCCACCTGCCGATTGTCCGCCCTATGACCTGGATTTTTACCAGCAGGAGCTGGCGCTGTTTACCCAGTGGTATTGCCCGGCGCGCGGCCTGCCGGTTGATGCGGACGGCTATACCGAGATATGGAACAGGGCGTTGGAGCCTGTATTGGCGCAGCAAAATCCGGGCGTGACCGTGCTGCGTGATTATCATGCGGAAAACATCATGTTGCTCGAGGACGGGCAGGGCCTGCTTGATTTCCAGGATGCACTGGTCGGGCACGCGGCCTATGACCTTGTTTCGCTGTTGCAGGACGCGCGGCGCGATGTGGCACCCGCGCTGGAGGCGGACATGCTAGATTATTATTGCGGCAAGACCGGCATGGGCGAAGATTTCCGCACCGCCTATCACATATTGGGCGCGCAGCGGAATTTGAAGATTGTCGGCATTTTCGTGCGGCTGTGGAAACGCGATGGCAAACCGCGCTACCTCTCCCTTATCCCGCGGGTGTGGGAAGCGCTGGAGCGTGACCTGCGGCATCCCGCACTGTCGGAAGTGCGCGCGTGGTTTGATGCCAATATTCCTTCCGAACTGCGCGATAAAGGCAAAGTTTTGGGTGGAGAGTTCCAGCCATGATGGTATCGAAAACGGCGATGGTAATGGCAGCGGGCATGGGCAAGCGGATGCGCCCGCTCACCGCGACACGGCCAAAGCCACTGGTCCATCTCGCTGGCAAGCCGCTTATCGATCACTGTTTTGATAAATTATGGGATGCGGGCATTTGCAATGTGGTGGTCAATGTCCATTATCTGGCGGATTCGCTTGAGGCGCATCTGGAGGGCCTGTCCTATCCGATGGACATAAGGATTTCCGACGAGCGTGAACAGCTGCTCGAAACCGGCGGCGGGCTTATCAAGGCATTGCCGCTGATTGAGGATGACCCGTTTTTCTGTCTGAATTCGGACAATATCTGGCTTGATGGCCCGCAAAATGTATTTGCGCAGTTGAGCGCGCATTGGGATGCGGACAGGATGGATGCGCTATTGCTTCTGGTACCCCATCAAAGAGCATGTAATTACAAGGGGCAGGGCGATTTTCTTCTCGGCAGCGATGGCCGCCTGGCCCGCCGTGTGCCGCGTAAAGTCGCACCATTCGTGTTCAGCGGTATCCAGCTTATGTCCAAGAAGCTTATTGCCGATCCGCCGCAGGACAAGTTTTCGACCAATATATTCTGGGACCGTGCCATTGCCGAGGGGCGTCTTCATGGTGTGGTGCACCAGAGCTTCTGGTTTGATGTCGGCACGCCGGCTGCTCTGAAGCCCACCGAGGAATTTCTGCGCGGTGGCTGATGGTGCCCGCGCTTCTGTCTATTCCATTCCGGCGCACCGGGGATTTGCTGATGCGCTTGCCACAGGCCTGATTGCGCGATTTGGCAAGGAGGTAGACGGTCTTGCCCGCTTGACGCTGCTGGTGCCAAACCAGCGTGCGGGGCGCGCCATTACCGAGGCGTTTGTGCGGCAGGCGGAGCAGGGCCTATTGCTGCCGCGCATGGTGGCGGTGGGGGATATTGACCTTGCCGAATCGCTCGGCAGCGCGCTCGATAGCATCGGTGCGGGGCCTGATATCCCGCCCGCGGTGGAAGGCGTACAAAGACTGTTTGCGCTGACCGAAATTATTGGCGAGACGGGCCATCTTCTGAAAGGCGAGCTTTCGCCGACGGAAAAGCTGCGGCTTGCGCGTGAAGTCGCGGCGACGATTGATAGCCTGCTGGTCGAGGATATCCCGCAGGCACGGCTAGGCGAGATTGATATTGCTGATGAGCTTGCACATCACTGGCAGACATCGCTCAATTTTTTCGAAAGCGTGCATGGCAAGTGGCAGGAAAAACTTGCCTCGCTGGGCATGATTGATGCGGCGGACAGGCGCAATCAGCTGCTGCGCTATGCGGCACGCAAATGGGAGAATGAGCCGGCGCCATATCCTGTTATCGCCGTAGGTATCACCACCGCCGCGCCTGCTATTGCCGCGCTCCAGAAAACCATTGCCTTTATGCGGCAGGGGATGGTGGTGCTGCCCGATCTGGACCTGACGCTGGATGATGATATCTGGGATACGCTGGAGCCTGTGGAATTTGGCCCTGATGTGCCGCGCCCGGCGGTGGGCGTCGTGACGCATCCGCAATATCATCTCAAGCTGCTGCTGCACCGCATGGGCGTGAACCGCGGTGAGGTAATGCGTTGGGCGCGTTCCGGGCAGAGCGATGCACCGGCACAGCGTGCGCATGTCATCAGCAACATCTTTCTGCCCGCAGAGGAAAGCAGTAATTGGCGCGGCCTGGATTCGCGGGCGCGCAGTGTCAGCCAGCTCAAGGTGATTGAAGCCGCCAATCCCGAGGAAGAGGCACTCGCCATCGCCATCCGCGTGCGTGAAGCGCTGGAAGTGAAGGGCGACCGTATCGCGGTGGTCACACCGGATCGGCAGCTTGCAGCACGTGTCTCGGCACATCTGAAACGCTGGCATATCGACGCCGATGACAGTGCAGGGCAGGCGCTGTCGGTGGTGCCTGAAGGCGTCCTGCTGATCACGTTGGCCGAGTGCATCAGCGAAGATTTCGCGCCGGTATCGCTGCTCGGCCTGTTCAAACATCCGCTGGTGCAGTCTGGCGATGTGCGTGCAACATGGCTGCGGCAGGTGCGCCGGCTCGACCTTGCGCTGCGTGGCCCGCGCCGTACAGGCGGATTTGCGGCGCTACACCAGGCTGTCGCCGAGGCCAAGCGCGTATTGCCGGATGAGAAAGCACGCGAAGAATTGCTGGCATGGCTGGACAGCGCAGAGCAGCTGATGCAGCCCGCCATCGCATTGCGCCAGGCGCGTGATACACAGCTTAGCGATTATCTTGCCGCATTGCGCGACACGGCCACGGCGCTGTGCGGGGCGCGGATATGGTCGGGCATAGCGGGACGCAGCGCTGCCGATATGCTGAGCGAAATAGAGGCCGAGGCGGCACAGGTAAGGCTCGCCATGGAACCCCGGCATGGTCCCGCCATTTTGCGCAGTTTCACCGATGAGGTTGCGATCCGTCCGGCCTATGGCAAACACCCGCATGTCGCGATTTACGGCCTGCTGGAGGCGCGGCTGCAACAGGCGGATCTGGTCATTTGCGGCGGCCTGAATGAAGGGAGCTGGCCGCAGGCCCCTGATATTGATCCGCTACTGTCGCCGCGCATTGCCCGCGAAATTGGCCTTGCGCCGCCTGAGCTGCGTATTGGCCTTGCCGCGCACGACCTGGCCGGGGCAATGGGCGCGCCGCGTGTTATCCTGACCAGGGCAAAGCGAGAGGCATCCGGCCCTGCCGTGGCGTCGCGCTTTTTCCTGCGTCTTCAGGCGATGTCGGGCGCGCGGTTGCAGGCAGATAAAGAAGCACTGTATCTGGCCCGTGCGCTTGACCGCCAATTGCCCGCAAGCCGTATGGAACAGCCCAGGCCGATGCCCGATGCAGCGCAGCGGCGGGTGGACATTGCCGTTACGGACCTTGACCGGCTGCGCGCCGACCCGTTTGCTTTCTACGCGCGCAAAATATTGCATTTGGCCGCGCTGGATATGGTCGATGCGCCGCCCAGCCCGGCCTGGCGCGGCAGCGCGGTGCATGAAATACTCGAGGCATGGAAAAAAGAGGATGGGCTGGATCCTGCCAGGCTGGTCGCGCGCGCCGAGGCATTGCTGATGTCGGGTTCTGCCAATGCATTGCTGCGTACATTGTGGCGCCCGCGCCTGATCGCCGCGATCCGCTGGATTGCCGAGGAGACGGCACGGTTAATGGCAGAAGGCCGGGACGTCCGCGCCGCCGAAATATGGGGTGATATGACCATCAGGGGCGTGCGCATATCGGGCAAGGTTGATCGGATTGATGGCCTGCCAGATGGCGAGAAACTTGCGATAATCGACTATAAAACCGGCAGTCCGCCCAGCGGCTCGCAGGTTGAGGCGGGGTTCGCGCTACAGCTTGGTCTGCTCGGCATGATTGCTGAGCGCGGTGGTTTCAAGGATATATCGGGGGAAGCGAAGGCATTTGAATATTGGTCGCTGGCAAAGAACAAGGCAGGCGGCTTTGGCTACCGCGACGAACCGGTCAAGGAAGGCCGCAAACGCACGGGCCTGCTACGCGAAGAGTTTACGCAAAAAACCGAAGAATATCTGATCGATGCGATTGACCGCTGGTTACTGGGGACGGAACCCTTCACGGCAAAACTCAATCCCGATCTGCCCAGCTATAATGATTATGACCAGTTGATGCGGCTCGATGAATGGTATGGCCGCCTGGTCACGGATGAAGAGACATGAGCGGTAGCGGCAAGATATTCCCCCTGCTGGACAATCAGGAAAAGGCGGTGGCACCCGGCGAAAGTATCTGGCTAAGCGCCTCTGCCGGTACGGGTAAGACACAGGTGTTGTCCGCGCGCGTTTTCCGCCTGTTGCTGCAACCGCATATCAAGCCTGAGCACATATTGTGCCTGACCTTTACCAAGGCAGGGGCCACCGAAATGGCAAACCGTATCAACGCCGTGCTCGCCAGCTGGGTGCAGATGGATGATACGCAGCTTGCCGCCGACCTGCGCGCGATTGGTGCGCCTTTCGGACCCGAAGCGCTGGCCCATGCACGCACATTGTTCGCCGCCGTGCTGGATGCACCGGGCGGGGGGCTGCGTATCCAGACAATCCACAGCTTCTGCCAGACACTGCTCGCCGCCTTTCCGCTTGAGGCCGATATCGTGCCAGGATTCAAGGCGATGGAGGAACGTGACCAGAAACTGCTGGTGCGTGAGGCACTGGTGGACATGCTGGCCGAAGCCGAAGCGAATGGTGACCAGCGGCTGCTCGACAATATCGCCATGCTCAGCGTACGCATGGGCGAGGATGCGAGTGAGAAATTCCTGCTGCGCTGCGCGGGTGCGGTCGATATCTGGCAGGGGCAGGATGCATGGATTGGTGACCTGCGCCCGCGCGTCAATGCGCTGTTCGGACTGGACCGGGCTGAGGATGGCGGCGGCCTTGCCGAGATGTGCAGCGATGCGGCGCTGGATGTGGAGGCGTTAAAAGCGCTGGCTGCGGATAATATGGCATGGGGTACGAAAACCGGGATTGCAGCGGCGGACAAAATCCATGGATGGGCTGCCGCTTCACCTGCGGAACGGTTGGGGGGGCTTGATGAACTGCTGGGCGTTTTCCTGACCCAGACGGGCGCGCCGCGCAAGACATCGGCAGGATTGCTGAAGGCAAATCCCGATTATGACGCGCAGGCACAAGGCATAGTCACCGCGCTGATGGCCATTGCCGAAAAACGCGCGCTTATCGAACTTGCGGACATATTCTCCCGCGCATTGGAGGCGGGGCGTGCCTTTGCCTTTGCATACCAGGATACCAAACAGCGTGAGGCGGTGGTCGATTTTGACGACCTTATCCGCATGACGGCGGGGCTACTTTCCGAAAGCGGTATGGCGGACTGGATACGCTACAAGCTGGATCGGCAGTTTGACCATATCTTGGTCGACGAGGCGCAGGATACGAATTTGCGGCAATGGCGGATTGTCGAAAGCCTGGCGGGCGATTTTTTTGCGGGTGAAGGCGCCAAGGAAGGCCGTATCCGCACATTGTTTACTGTGGGCGATTTCAAACAGGCGATCTTCGGGTTTCAGGGGACAAGCCCGCTCAACTATGAATGGGCGCGGCGGCATTTTCGCGATGCGGCCAAGGGCTCGGACATGCGGCTTTCCGATCTCACGCTGGCGCACAGCTTCCGCTCGGCCCAGCCGATACTTGACTTTGTCGACACAGCGATTTCGGTGATCGAACCGGCCTCGCTCAACCTGCCCGAAGACCCGCCGCGCCATGCGGGCGATGACCGCGCAGGACAGGTGACGTTATGGAATACGGTTTCGGCGGCGGATGATGGTGATGACGGGCGCGATATTGGCGATGATGCGGAACAATGGCTGTCCAAGCCCAATCGCCTGCTTGCGGACAGGCTGGCGCGGCAGATTGCGCACTGGTTGAAAGACGGGTTGTGGCTGCACAAGGAAAAACGCTGGGCCACACCAGGTGATTTCATGGTGCTGGTACGCCGCCGCACCGATCTGGCGGCGCTGATTGTCGCGCGGCTTTATGCGCGGGATATTCCCGTGGCCGGGATTGACCGGCTGCGCCTTGGCCAACCGCTGGGCGTGCAGGACTTGCTTGCTGCCGTGCGTTTTGCACTACAGCCGCACGATGACCTGAACCTTGCCAATCTGCTGGTCTCGCCCATTATGGGCTGGACGCAGGAACAGCTGCTTCAGCGTGGTTCTCGCGATAGGCATGTGGGGCTATGGAGTCATTTGCGCGACACGGTGGATGCGGCAGAGTTGGAGGCATTGCATGCGATATTGCAGCGTGCCGATTTCACCACGCCGTATCAGTTCCTGGAATGGATATTGACGGGAGAAATTGGCGCGCGCGCGAAGCTGATCTCCCGGCTTGGCCGCGAAGTCATCGATCCGCTCGATGAATTGCTGAACGCTGCGCTGGATTATGAGAAAAACCATGTACCGGGACTGCAGCAATTCCTGCACTGGTTTGAAAGCTCTGACGAGGAAATCAAGCGCGAGGTCAGCGATACGGCGGATGAGCTGCGCGTCATGACAGTGCACGGGGCCAAGGGATTGCAGGCACCGGTCGTGATACTGGCCGATTGCTGCACCGACCCGGCGGCGTCACCCGACCGTAGCTTTGAATGGAAAATTGATGGCGTGCGGGAACTGCCCGTTTTTGGGCTGCGCAAGACAGAAATGCTGGGACCGCCGGGGGAAGCCTATGCCGCGGCGCAGTCTGCCGATATGGCCGAGCACTGGCGGCTGCTTTACGTTGCGATGACGCGGGCGGAGGAGCGGCTTTATATGGTGGGCGCGCAAAGCGGACGCGGCGATGCCATTCCGGTGGGTAGCTGGTACGCAAAAATGCAGGACACATTTGCGCAGCTGGGCGAAGAACCGGTGGCGGATGATATATGGTTGGGCGCGTATCAGTTCGGCGCGGCGGCTGATGTGCCGCAAAATGCGCCGGGCAGGGCGGAAACACAGCGTGAGCGTGATATGGTAACGACTGCGCAGGCCATCTTGCCTGAATGGATAATCCAGCCCGCCGCCGATCCGGGCCAGCCGCCCCGTCCGTTGGCGCCGTCAGCGATGCGTGATGATGCCGCCGATCCGCCCGTAATGGGGCAGACGGACCACGCCGCGATGGAACGCGGGCGGATGCTGCACAGCCTGTTTGAACGTCTGCCTGAACTGTCCGATGATGAACGCGAGGCGGCAGCGCTTGCGTGGCTGGAGAAACAGGGGCGGATTGCGGATGCACAGGCGCGCCGGGAAATGGCGGATAATGTGCTGGCGGTAGTACGCGATGATGCTTGGGCGGCATTGTTCGGGCCTGATGCACTGGCAGAAGTGCCACTGGCCGCGCGCGTGGGGGACCGTGTGATTGCGGGCATGGTGGACCGGTTGCTGGTCAATGACGATCATATTTTCGTGGCTGACTTCAAGACGTCACGTTATCCGCCTGTATCTACTGAAAAAATTCCTGTCGCCTATATCCGGCAGATGGCGGCCTATACGGCGGTTTTGCGGCAGATTTACCCCGGCCGCAATGTGTCGGCAGGGATATTATATACGCAGACGCCGCATATGTTCACGCTTTCCGAAGAATTGCTGGGGGCGCAAAAGCTGGATTAGGCCAAAAGCTGGATTAGGCCAAAAGCTGGGTTAGGGATGTGTGAATAATAAGTTTTCCGCTGCCCCATTGTGGTACGAAGGTAAGATAACTAGGTTAGGGACCAAACGAACAAGGAGTGATATTATGGCGACAGTAGCAGTGACAGATGAGAGTTTTGCAGGCGACGTGCTGGAGGCGGAAGGCCCCGTACTGGTGGATTTCTGGGCAGAATGGTGCGGCCCGTGCAAAATGATCGGCCCCGCACTGGAAGAAATCAGTGATGAACTGGCGGGCAAGGTCACGATTGCAAAAGTCAATATTGACGACAGCCCTGAAGCGCCCGGCAAATATGGCGTGCGCGGCATTCCCACCATGATCCTGTTCAACAAGGGCGAGATTGTTGAAACCAAGGTGGGCGCGGCACCCAAAAGTCAGCTTAAAGAGTGGCTTGAAGGGGCTTTGCCAGCTTAAACTATTCTAATCATATAATATTCGTGCCGCCTTATCCCACAAGCGGGGTGAGGCGGCGCCAATTAACCCGGTCCGCTGATCGGTTACTTTATAGGGACTGTCGTCAACTCGAGCGGCTTTTCCGCCCGCTTCATTCAAAAACAAAATGCCCGCAGCATGATCCCAGGGCAAAGTGCGTTCAAAAATTGAAACATCATTGGTTCCCAGCACCAGCCGCGGATATTGTTCAGCGGCACAGCGCGGAATATCGACAAGCTGAAAATGGCCTTCTGCTTTCGCTATGACCTTTGCGCGATCTTCCTCATCCAGAAACAGGGTAGAAAGCGCTGCTATCGGCAGATCCTCACCGCTTTCACGGGCAGTAATCTTCTCGCCATCAATATAGGCACCGTGCCCCAGATGCGCATGGCAAATCCGCCGGGTCAACGGATCGTAAAGCCAGCCGGCTACCGTTTCCCCCGCCTCGGTGAGCGCAATCAATATTCCGAATGGTTCTCGGCCCGCAGCAAAATTGCCTGTGCCATCAATTGGATCGATAATCCACACGGTATCTGCGCCAATATTATCCATAAGGCTGGCATCTGCAGCAACAGCTTCCTCACCAATAATGCTGGCATCGGGTAACAATGCGGCAAGTTTTTCGCTCAGAAAAAGCTCACTCCCACGATCCGCTACCGTTACGAGGTCGCCAGGTGTTTTTTCCTGGATATCGTGGGCCTCCAGCTTTCGGAAAAACGGCAATATCTGTGTTTCTGCGGCTTCCCAGACAATATCAAGCACAGGCTGGTAAAGCGGATGCATATCATCAGCTCCGGTAATCGGCATTGATCGAGATATATCCATGCGTCAGGTCGCAGGTCCATACCGTCGCATGGCCTTTGCCCAGCGCCAGGTCCACATCAATCCGGATATCCTGCCCTTGCAAATGCCGCGTAACCGGAGTTTCATCATAGCCACCCACAACCATCCCGTTTTTTGCGACTTCAGTGCCGCCAAATGCGATCGAGAGGCTGTCCCGCTCCGCCGGTTCACCCGCTTTGCCAATCGCCATTACAATCCGGCCCCAATTGGCATCTTCGCCTGCAATTGCGGTTTTTACCAGTGGCGAATTGGCGATTGCCTTGGCAATAATATGTGCGCTGCTGTCTGATATAGCGCCTCTAACGCAGATTTCGATAAACTTGCTGGCCCCTTCGCCATCACGCACGACAAGATGAGCGAGCTGGCGACATAAGTCGGTCAGGGCTGCGGCAAAGGCATCTGCTCCGGCGCTATCCATGGTCTTAAGGTGGGCATTGCCAGCTGTGCCTGTCGCAAAGGCCAGTACCGTGTCGCTGGTGGAGGTGTCGCTGTCCACGGTGATACATGAAAATGTGGAATTATTGACAGTGCTCAGCATCTGCTGCAATAATTGGGGTTCTATGGCAGCGTCGGTAAAAATATAGCCGAGCATTGTTGCCATGTCGGGCGCAATCATGCCTGAACCCTTGATAATGCCGGTAAAATGAACCTTTTTGCCATCCACAATAGCGCTTGCTGATGCGCCTTTCGGGAAAGTATCGGTTGTACTGATGGCGATTGCCGCGCTTTCCCACCCACAGTTTTCAGCCGCATAGGCTTTTTGCAATCCGGCCTCGGCAATATCAATGGGCAGTGGCACGCCGATCACTCCCGTTGACGAGATGAACACCTGTTTCTCTGTGCATCCGATATATTCTGCAGTCTGCTTGGCAATGGTTTGAACGGCTTCACGTCCGCGGTTGCCGGTAAAGGCATTGGCATTGCCCGCATTGACCACCAATGCCCGGGCTCTGCCGCCTTTAAGGGCTTCACGGCACCATTCCACCTCTGGCGAAGCGCACTTGCTTTGTGTCAAAACACCCGCAACTGCCGTCTCGCTCTCAAATGCAACATAGGTCAGATCTGCGCGATCCCAATCCTTATATCCTGCTCTTGCAACACGAAGTGATACGCCACCAATTTGCGGCAATTCGGGGAAACTGTCAGGTGCGAGGGGGGATTTTTTATCAGACATTAAAGTTGTCATTAATCCAGCCTATGCTAGAACGCCAGTCACTTTAACAAGCAGTTTCCACGGGGCACCTAAGTTTGAAATTATACCTTGCCGGTTTTGTTATCCTTTTCCTGCAGGCTGTGGGTGTTTCTGCACAGCCATCGGAAGCGATGGGGCAGGCACTGGCAGGTGCAGATAAAGCTGCTACGAACAGCGAATCTGAACAAGGCGGCATGGATTTCCGCACAGCGGCGAAGCAGTGGAGCTTGCGCGTCATGCAGCGTGCCGGAGCAATGTATGCCGAAGGCCCTGTCCAGAATGACCTTAAAGGTCGCTCTCTGGTCAAATTCAGGTTTTTGGAAGATGGTACGACCGCAGATTGCCAGACTCTCGTTAGTAGTGGGCATCCACAACTGGACCAGATTACCTGCCGGGCCGTTCTTCATACAATCCCGTCCCCCGTCAAGCTGAACGATGCGGGCAATAAAGAGGCAGTGTGGGCGCAATTGCCCGTGCGGTTTGTGATAGGTGACAAGCATGAGCTGGAAGAAGGCGCGCCCTGACCCGCGGAAATTAGCTCTGGCCGCGCATTGACACGGCATGGGGCTAACCTTACATCGCCTTCGAAATTACCATATCCCGTGCAAAATTGCAGCATATTGCCGCTTGCGGGACCAGATTACAGGAAATTGCCATGCTCGGCGGCCTAGCCAAATCCATTTTCGGGTCATCTAATGACCGTTACGTAAAATCACTCCAGAAAACCGTGGACCATATCAACGCGTTTGAACCGGATATCTCAGCGCTCAGTGATGACGAATTGCGCGCGCAGACTGACAAGTTTCGTGCGGCATTGGCCGATGGCCAGAAGCTCGATGATATCCTGCCTGAAGCTTTTGCAACCGTGCGCGAAGCATCGGTGCGCACGCTTGGCATGCGCCATTTCGATGTGCAGATGATCGGCGGTATTGCCCTGCATCGCGGAGAAATTTCCGAAATGCGCACGGGTGAGGGTAAAACGCTGGTGGCGACGCTTGCCTGTTATCTTAACGCAATCGAAGGCAAGGGTGTTCACGTTGTGACAGTCAATGACTATCTGGCCCGCCGTGACGCGGAATGGATGTCGCAGGTCTATTCCTTCCTAGGCCTCACCACAGGTGTGATTGTGCCAAATATGGCTGAGCATGAGCGCCGCGAAGCCTATGAAGCGGATATTACCTACGCCACAAACAATGAACTGGGTTTTGATTATCTGCGCGATAACATGAAGCATGAGCGTAGCCAGATGGTGCAGCGTCCGTTCAATTTCGCGATTGTCGATGAAGTTGACTCGATCCTGATTGATGAGGCACGGACGCCGCTTATTATTTCTGGTCCAACCGACGATAAATCCGATCTTTACATCGCAGTAAATGAAATTGTTCAAGGTATTACTGAAGAAGATTACGAGAAAGATGAAAAGACGCGCAATGTCCAGCTGACCGAGGACGGCACGGAAAAAGCGGAACGTTTGCTTGAAGCTGCAGGCTTGTTGGAAGGCAGCAACCTGTATGATTTTGAGAATACACAGGTCGTGCATCACCTTGATCAGGCACTCAAGGCCAATGTGATGTTCAAACGTGATACCGACTATATCGTCAAAGACGACAAGGTCGTTATCATTGACGAATTTACGGGCCGGATGATGGATGGCCGGCGCTGGTCAAATGGCTTGCACCAGGCGGTGGAAGCCAAGGAAGGCGTCAATATTGAGCCGGAAAACCAGACACTGGCGTCGATTACTTTCCAGAACTATTTCCGTATGTATCCGAAACTGTCAGGGATGACCGGTACAGCCGCAACAGAAGCGGCCGAATTTTATGAAATCTATAAAATGAATGTCGTCACAATTCCCACCAACGTACCGGTGCAGCGGATTGATGAAGAAGACGAGTTCTATAAGAACACGATGGACAAGTTTCAGGCCATCGCCAAGGCCATCAAGGAAAAATATGATATTGGCCAGCCTATTCTTGTAGGCACGGTATCGATTGAAAAATCAGAACTTTTGTCTGACTTTCTGGATAAGGAAGGCGTGAAACATGAAGTGCTGAACGCACGTCAGCACGAGCGCGAAGCGCATATTGTGGCACAGGCCGGCAGGCTGAATGCCGTTACGATTGCCACCAACATGGCGGGCCGGGGTACAGATATTCAGTTGGGCGGCAATCTCGACTTCCGCATTGAGGAAGAACTGGCCGATATCCCGGAAGGGCCGGAACGTGATGCTGCCGTCGAAAAATTGACCGCTGAAGTCACTGAGGAACGGGAAAAGGTGAAACAGGCGGGTGGTCTGTTTGTTCTCGGCACAGAACGGCACGAGAGCCGCCGTATCGATAACCAGCTGCGCGGCCGTTCAGGGCGTCAGGGCGATCCGGGGCTTAGCCGGTTTTACCTTTGCCTTGAAGACGACCTGCTGCGTATTTTCGGCCCTGACACCTTGTTCAGCAAGATGATGAATAAAAATCTGGATGACGGGGAAGCGATTGGGTCCAAATGGTTGTCCAAAGCCATTGAAACAGCACAGAAAAAAGTTGAAGCGCGTAACTATGACGTGCGTAAACAGGTGGTCGAATATGATGATGTCATGAATGACCAGCGCAAGGTTATTTATGAGCAGCGCGCCGAAATCATGGACGCGGATCAGGTCGATGATGTCGTGGATGATATGTGGCGTGACACGGTCAATGCGCTGGTAATCGAAGCCTGCCCGCCCGGATCCTATCCTGAACAATGGAATATTGAAGGATTGAAAGAACGGGTTGGTGAAGTCCTGAATCTCCAGCCCGATCTCGATGGCTGGATGGAAGAGGATACGCTGGAGCCGGAAATCATTGAGGCACGCCTTGCTGAAATGACTGGGGAGAAGCTTAAAAGGCAGACTGGTGAAATTGATGAAGGCATCTGGCATCAGATTGAAAAATCCATATTGCTGCAACAGCTTGATCATCACTGGAAAGAGCATCTGGCAACATTGGATGCATTGCGTCAGGTGGTCTTCCTGCGTGCCTATGCGCAAAAAACCCCGATCAATGAATATAAACAGGAAGCTTTCGGTCTGTTCGAGCGTATGCTGGCTGTCATCCGCGAAAATGTGACGAAGACGGTAATGACCAGCGATTTCCGCATTCAGGAGCCCGAAGTTCCGGAATTGCCCGAATTGCCCGATTTCCTGACAACGCATATTGATCCGTTAACGGGTGAAGACAATTCCAACGATATTGATGGCGGCACTTTGGGCACGATCAGTACAGCCCTGCCACCGCGCCAGTCGGCACCCGCCGCGCCGCAGGGTGCAGATAATCCGTATGCGGATCAGGATATCAGCCGTAATGCGCCATGCCCGTGCGGCTCAGGCCGTAAGTACAAACATTGCCATGGTAAGAACGTTTAATATTGTTCGTTCTATATTTTGATAATTAAAGGTGGCGGCCAGCACTGGCCGCCATTTTTGCATGCAGACTGCACAGGATAGCTGCTCCCCGATAAAGGCAAGCAAATAGGTTGGTTATCTGTGAAAAATGGCTCCCCGGGTCTGATTCGAACAGACGACCATCCGATTAACAGTCGGAGGCTCTACCGCTGAGCTACCGGGGAGTGTTCTGTGCTTTCGAACAGACGAATGGGCCTATAGCAACGGATATCTGGTCCGTAAACTGATAAAATGCACATCTGTGTTTTTTTGTTTATCGGAGCCTAATACAGAGCATTTCCATATGCCGGGTTACACCAGAAACTGCTCCATTGCGATGCGTTCATCGAGGCTATGGTCCGGGTCGAATAGCAGAGTGAGGCGTTTACTGGGGTCAATTTCAACCTGTATCTCGCTTACATCACGCAGTTCCTTTTGGTCTGCAACTGCTAGCACAGGCCGTTTCTGCCCTTCACGAACACGGAAACCGATTTTGGCCGTGTCGGCAAGGATAGCGCCTTTCCACCGGCGCGGACGAAAAGGGCTGATTGGCGTAAGGGCCAGCATTGAGCTGCCCAAAGGCAGGATGGGTCCGTTGGCGGAAAGATTGTAAGCTGTGGAACCGGCGGGTGTTGCGACGAGTACACCGTCACAGGCAAGCTCCGGTATCTTGGTCATGCCGTTGACAATAACTTCCAGCTTCGCCGTCTGGCGGGTTTCGCGCAGCAAAGAAACTTCATTAATGGCTGAAAATACACGCTTTTCGCCGGACATGGTGGTTACTTCGGTCCGCAATGGCACAACATCAAATGGCTTGGCTTTATTCAGGCAGTCAAACAGGTTTTTGCTGCCATCCCACAGGTTCATCAGGAATCCAACGGTGCCCAGATTCATGCCGTAAACCGGAATAATCCGGCCCTTATCGATCATCTGGTGCAGCACTTGCAGCATGAAACCATCGCCGCCCAATACTATTGCACGATCGGCTTCGGCCATATCGACCCAGTCATGGTCGTTGCGAATGACCTGTGCGGCTTCCTGTGCGCGATGTGTCGGAGACACGAGCAAGGCAATTTTCTCATCCCGCATGCTGTTCATATGGATATTCGCCCCTGATAATTGATATTCGCTACAATACGTATCTGCCACATAATGATATGCTGTGTAACGCAGCATGGCAATGATACAGAAAAATGATGCGTAACGTCATGAAAAGGTTTTATGAGGTATATCAGGGCGAAATTTGAAGAGACCTAAAAGAGGCAGGGATATATTGTCACCGTTATCAGGCAAAGAAGACACCTATCAGGTCCAGTTTTTGGCGTTGGGCAAGGCTGCCCGGCTTGCCCGGCCAGAAATTGCAACAACCATTGGTGATGCCACAGGCAATTATTGCGCCATTATAGATCTGCATGACGATACAGATGATGTTGGATTACTGCATGGGCTGGAAAAAGCACCACATGCGATCCTTGCCATTATAGATAGCCAGAATCCTGCCTCCATGGCAGCGGCGGCGGATGCCCACGCTACGCATATTATCGCAGCACCGATCAATGAAGCGGTTTTAGAGGCGCAAATGGAGGCGATACAATCCTTTTTGGATGGCAAGTCTGTTTCACCGCCATCTGGCGGTGTGGATAAACTCACCGGCTTGTCTGCAGCTCCTGCTGCGCGCGAACAGCTTCAAGTATGGCTGGAAAGTGAGAAACAAGACGTTTCTGCCATTTTGTGCGGTCTACGCCGGTTTGAAACAGTCAATACAGCTTTTGGCTCAAATTCGGGAGATATGCTGCTTGAAACTATCGCGCAGCGCGTTCAGGCGTTTGTGGACGAGATCTTAGGCAAAAACACACTTGTCGCACGGTTCGGGGGAAGGGATTTCCTGGTTGCGGCGCAAGGCCCTGTCACGCGGAAACAATGGCAATTTATAGCTGCGGAGCTGCTCGAGCTCGTGTCGCAACCGGTGGTTCTGAAAGAAGACGTGATCAGGCTGACTGCGCGGGCCTCACTTGCCAAAGCTACGTCCGGTGAAAATGCAGGGTCCTATATTGGGCGCCTGACCTCTGCATTGAAACAGGCGCAGCGTGGCAATGGACAGAATATCAAATGGGCGGATCGCGCGGCGGACGGTGCGCCGGAACATGGATATCAGCTTGAGTCTGATCTCATGCGCGCCATAGATAATGACCAGATCAAGATCAGTTTTCAACCACAATTTTCCGTAGAGGATGGCCGCATAGTCGGCGCCGAGGCGCTGGCCCGGTGGGAACACCATGAATTCGGGAAAATTGGTGCAGCGGTCCTATTTGCGCTTGCAGAGCGCACTGATTTTACTGAGCATTTATCTGCGCACATTGGAAAGCTTGCGATGAGGCAGGCTGCAAAATGGCCGGGTAGTATGGCGGATTTACTATTGTCGCTGAATGTGACAGCAGAAGAGCTCGCATCACCCCGGTTTATGGCGACATTGCAGGATGCATTGGAAATATCGGGTTTCGATGCGAAGCGGCTAACGCTGGAAATTACCGAATCCGCATTGATCGGAAATCTGGATGGCGCTGCGGAACTGCTATCAAGTTTACGTGAATTGGGCGTAAAAATAGCAATTGATGATTTTGGCACCGGCTATTCGAATTTCCTTTACCTCAAATCGCTGCCGCTCGATTATATAAAGCTGGATCATGCCATGACAGGGGACATAGCAGGCAGTGCCCGTGACCGGATTATTGTGCGCAGTATTATTGCACTGGCTCAATCACTGGATCTCAAAGTTATTGCAGAGGGCGTAGAAACAGAAGGGCAACTGTCTGCGCTCAAGGCGGAAGGATGCCAATACTATCAAGGTTTCCTTCGCGCGCGGGCTCTGGCAGGACAGGATTTTGAGGCTTTTGTTCTGGCCAACACTTAACCTATTTTTGTTTCAGGATAATGCCGGCCAGTCCTTTCGATAGTTGAATAAGGCCGTTGAGACGGCTTTTTGGATCATTCCAGGCCCGATTGATCATCAGTTTCATGTCTGGCCGCAATTTGGCAACGCCGTTGAGCCGGTCCACGTAACGCAGCAATCCTTCAGGATTGGGGAAATGGTCTTTATGGAATGTTACCAGCGCGCCGCGCGGCCCCACATCGATTTTGGAGATGGAGGCGACAATCGCGTTCTGCTTGATTTCTATAATCTTGAGCAGGTTGGAGGTGGCATCGGGCAGGTCGCCAAACCGGTCGATCATTTCAGCGGCAAAGCCTTCGATAGCGGCTTTGTCGGGCAGGTCGTTCATGCGGCGATAAAGCGCCATGCGGACAGCCAGATCAGGCACATAATCCTCGGGGATCATGATCGGCGCATCGACCGAAATCTGCGGTGAAAATGCCTCTGTATGCGGTTTGAGGCCTGCCTGCCCGGCTTTGGCTTCGAGTATCGCATCTTCCAGCATTGACTGGTAGAGTTCGAAGCCGACCTCGCGAATATGCCCGGATTGTTCGTCACCGACCAGGTTGCCGGCACCGCGGATGTCTAGGTCATGGCTGGCCAGCTGAAAGCCTGCGCCCAGACTGTCGAGATCTCCCAGTACCTTGAGACGCTTGTCGGCGGTCTCGGTAAGAACCCGGTTTTCGGGCACGGTGAAATAGGCATAGGCGCGGGTTTTTGCTCGTCCGACGCGCCCGCGCAGCTGGTAAAGCTGGGCAAGGCCGAAGCGGTCGGCGCGGTGGATGATGAGTGTATTGGCGCTCGGAATATCAAGCCCGCTTTCAACAATGGTGGTCGACAGCAGCACATCGAATTTGCGGTCATAAAAGGCGGACATGCGTTCTTCCACCTCGGTCGGTGTCATTTGTCCGTGGGCGGTGACCACCTTGATTTCGGGTACATAGGCTTTGAGGAAGTCCTGAATTTCTGCCATGTCGGATATGCGCGGCACCACGAAAAAACTTTGTCCGCCGCGATAATGTTCGCGTAGCAATGCTTCGCGGATCACCATCTGGTCCCATGGCATCACGTAAGTGCGGATGGCGAGGCGGTCGACAGGGGGCGTCTGGATAACCGAAAGTTCACGCAGCCCTGTCATTGCCATTTGCAAAGTACGCGGGATAGGCGTTGCTGTCAGAGTCAGCATATGCACGTTATTCTTAAGCGCTTTCAGCCGTTCCTTGTGCACGACGCCGAAACGCTGTTCCTCGTCCACAATGACGAGGCCCAGATGCTTGAAGCTGATGGTTTTGGCGAGCAAGGCATGGGTGCCGATGCAGATGTCAATTGTGCCATCCGCCATGCCTTCTTTCGTGCGTTTGGCCTCCGCAGTGGGGACCAGACGGGACAAGCGCCCGATATTGAGCGGAAATCCTTTGAAGCGTTCGACAAAATTGCTGTAATGCTGCCTTGCAAGCAATGTTGTCGGCGCGATGATCGCCACCTGCATGCCCGACATAGCCGCGACAAAAGCGGCGCGCATAGCCACTTCGGTTTTGCCAAAGCCGACATCGCCGCACACCAGCCGGTCCATGGGCTTACCCAAGGCCAGATCATCAAGCACTTCGCCGATAACGCGTTCCTGGTCTTCGGTTTCCTGATAGGGGAAGCGGTCGGCAAAGCTGGCATAGAGATTGGATTCTATGCTCGCACGCTCAGCGGCGTTGAGCGCGCGGGCAGCGGCTGTTTTCAGGAGCTCTCCGGCGATTGCACGGATACGCTCCTTCATTTTCGACTTGCGCCGCTGCCACGCTTCACCGCCCAGTTTATCGAGTGTGACGCCATCGCTTCCGCTACCATAGCGGCTCAGCACGTCGATATTTTCAACCGGAACGTATAATTTGTCGCCGCCTGCATAAGTCAGCGCGACGCAGTCATGCGGACTTTTGCCCACAGGAATCGACATCAACCCGTCATAGCGGCCAATACCGTGCTCCATATGTACGACCAGATCGCCTTCGGACATTGCCGAAAGCTCGGATAAAAAGGCCTCTGCATCTTTTTTGCGGCGTTTGCGCTTGATAAGGCGGTCGCCCAATATGTCCTGCTCCGTAAGCAGTTCGAGCGTGTCAGTCGCGAATCCGTTTTCCAGCGGCAGCACCGTGAGCGCAGCATCATGATTGGCGGCCAGCCCCTGTGCTTCCTGCCAGCTACTGGCAATAGCGGTTTTGGCAAGCCCGTGTTCCTGCAACAATCCGGCAAGCCGGTCGCGTGCACCAGCGCTATAGCTGGCGATGATGGTTTTCCGGTCATTGCCCGCGATATGGGCGGTGACGGCCTCATAGACATTGGCGCCGCGCGCACGTTCAGGGGTGAAAGACCGGCTACTCCCGAAACCGAAATGCAAGACAGTGTCGGATTCAGGTTCGTCAAATCCGCTGAACCTGTGCGCTTTGCGGCTCTCCAGCGCGTTCAGATATTCCTGCTGCGACAGATATAGCTTTTCCGGTTCTATGGGACGGTAGCCGCCTGCGCCATTTTCAAGCGCTTCGCGGCGGTTGGCATGATAGTCAGCAATGGCTTCGAAACGCTGCTCGGACGCCGCTTTATTGGCCGCATGGCGGGTAATGATATCATCCGGTCCCAGATAGTCGAACAGCGTCGCCATCTTCTCTTCCATCAAAGGAAGCCAATGCTCCATACCGGCAAGGCGGCGTCCCTCTGAAATGGCCTGGTAGAGCGGATCTGTGGTGCTTTCAGCGCCAAAAATCGTACGGTAATTGCTGCGGAAGCGCTTGATATTATCCGCGCCCAGCAAGGCTTCAGAAGCAGGGAGCAGCAGGTGCTTGTCGAGCCTTTTGATCGACCGCTGTGTCGAGACATCAAAAGCGCGCAACGTTTCAATTTCATCGTCAAAAAAATCAAGACGCAGGCCAAAACCAAGCCCCGAGGGCGTGAGATCAACAAGATTGCCGCGTATCGCGAATTCGCCTGAGTCAGCGACTGTATCGGTCCGCACATAACCCTGCCGGTGAAGAATGGCCGTCAATTCTTCGCGGTCAATGACGACACCGGGAGCAAGCTTCAATGTGCCCTGCCGCATCCTAAACGGTGTTAACATGCGCTGTGTTGCCGCATTGACGGTGGTTATCACCAATGCCCGCTGCTCTGGTTTATCCTGCAATTCAAACAATGCCGCCAGTCGCTGTGCGCTGATCGAAAGTGTCGGCGAGGCACGGTCGTAAGGTAGGCAATCCCACGCAGGAAGCAGAATAGTTTTCAGTTCAGGCGCAAAATATGCGGCAGCGTCCGCAACCGCCTGCATCATCGCATCATCGGGCGCGATATAGACAGTGCGCCCTTTTGACATGCGGGCGATATCGGATAGTACCAGCGGCAGGGCACCATCGCCCACCGTGGCAAGTGTAAGCGGCGTTTTTGCGCCCAGGATTTTCTGGATATCACTCATTGCTAGCTGGCCGGGCTTTCAGGTGGTTTCAATATAGTCGAGTTTCTGCATCATGGCCATCATCTCGCCCGCAAATTCCTGCGGCACGGGCTGCGTACCAATCGCCCAGGCCATGATATCGACATCGTCATGCTTCAGCAGTTCGTCAAACCAGGCGATCTGTTCTTCATTCCATGACGCACCGTAGCGGTCCAGAAAGCCGCCGATCATGAAATCAGCCTCACGTGTGCCGCGGTGCCAGGCGCGAAAATGCAGTTTCTTGAGCTCAGTTTCGCGGTCCACGTTTATTCTCCGGTCAAAATCCATATGTAAATCGCATGGCGGGGCTTGTTGCGGACCCAACATGCGCATATCAGGTTCGATAGCCATGCGACCGACGATACTCAATCCATTATTCGCTAATGCGGAGAGCCTGAAAGGGGTGGGGCCCAAATTGTCTAAACCGTTGGAGCGGCTCGGGCTTGGACGGGTGCGTGATTTTATCTATCACCTACCCACGGGTTTTGTAGAACGCAAGCGGATTGAAAATCTCGATCAGGCAGAGCCGGGCGAGCATATAATCGTGGAAATTTTGCCCATTGAATATAAATCTGCGTATAATCGTGGCCCTTACCGCGTGCAGGCAGTGGACGCGATCGGCAATCATATCTCGCTGATTTATTTTGGCCGCAATACGGGCTGGGCGCGCAAACAATTGCCGCTTGATGAAAAGAAGATAATTGCTGGCAAGCTCGAAATTTATGGCGAGACTTTGCAAATGGTGCATCCCGACCATGTGGTGAAACCCGGTGAAGCCGGGCAGATAGAGACCAGCGAACCGGTATATCCATTGGCCGATGGCATGACCCAGAAACGTCTTGCGGGTCTTATCGCAAATGCCATGGCGGAAACGCCGGACCTGCCCGAATGGATTGAACCCAGCCTGATGGAAAAACATGATTGGCCGAGCTGGAATGATGCACTTGCCCTGACACATGGCGGAGAAAACGAGCGGGCACGTGATCGGCTTGCCTATGACGAAATTTTTGCAAACCAGCTGGCTTTGATGTTGGTGCGTGCGGCCAATCGCGGCAGGAAAGGCAGGCCTCTGACAGGCGATGGCAGTTTGCGTGATGCACTGCCGCTGCCATTTGAACTGACCGGCGCGCAGAAACGTGCGATTGGAGAGATACAGGGCGACTTGGAGCAGGACACACCGATGCTGCGCCTGCTGCAGGGGGATGTTGGTTCAGGCAAGACAATTGTTGCCGTGATGGCGCTGCTGGCAGCGGTGGAATGCGGCAAACAAGGCGCCTTGCTCGCACCCACCGAAATATTGGCGCGGCAGCATTATGAAAGCATTTCCAGACTGCTACAGGGTCTGCCAGTCAATGTCGCCATCCTGACAGGGCGGGATAAGGGCAAAGCGCGTGAGGCGACATTGATGGGCATTGCCGATGGTTCCATCCATATCGTGATAGGCACACACGCGATTTTTCAGGAAGCGGTGCAGTATAAGGACCTGGCGCTGACAATCATTGACGAGCAGCACCGTTTCGGGGTGAGCCAGCGGCTGATGCTGTCAAAAAAAGGGCGCATGACACCGCATTTTCTGGCCATGACGGCAACACCAATCCCGCGCACCTTGACGCTCAGCCAATATGGCGAGATGGACGTGTCGCGACTTGATGAACTGCCGCCGGGACGTCAGCCCATTGATACGCGGGTTATATCCGGGGAACGCCTGGATGAAGTGATCGCCGGCCTCGCCAGGCATATTGAAAAAGATGGGCAGGCCTATTGGGTATGCCCACTTGTGGCGGAGAGCGAGAGCAGTGATCTCGCCGCAGCGGAAGAGCGTGCCGTGCAGCTCAAGGCCCGCTTTGGTGACAAGGTCGGGCTGGTTCATGGGCAAATGAAGCCGGAACTCAAAGATGCGGTGATGGAAGATTTTGTCAGCGGAAAAATCGCCGTTTTGGTCTCCACCACCGTGATTGAAGTGGGTGTTGATGTGCCAAATTCCACACTTATGATTATCGAAGCCGCTGAGCGTTTCGGTCTTGCACAGCTACACCAATTGCGCGGACGCGTGGGGCGGGGAAGTGATAAGTCGGTATGCCTGCTACTGCGTGGCAATGGCCTGAGTGATACAGCACGTGAGCGGCTTGCGCTGATGCGCGCATCACAGGATGGTTTCCATCTGGCCGAAGAAGATTTGCGGCTGCGCGGGGGTGGCGAGGTGCTCGGCACACGCCAGTCCGGTGATAATGCATTCCGCACCGCCCGTGCCGAACAGGTGGTCAGGTTCGCGCCAACCGCCAACGATGATGCGCGACTGCTGATTGATCGCGATGGCGGGCTGGACAGCGAACGAGGACAGGCGGCGCGTGTTGCGCTTTACCTGTTTGAACGCGATGTGGGGGCGATGCTGCTCAGAAGCGGATGAGTTATTTGGCGGCCAGTGATACAAGCCGCGACATTAGCAGAACCAGTGTCTGGGTATCCACTGCTTTTGCCGTGTCGTTCCAGCTACCGGCTACCACATACCAGTCGCCTGCCTTGTTTTTCATGAGATAGTTCAGGCTAACGACGCCGGGTTCTGATCCGCCCTTGAAGCCGATATATTCCCAATCTTTCTTATTGCCTTCGGGAAGCCCATCATTCACGGCCATGACATCCAGCGCAGTTTTGTCGCCCTGCTTTATGATGTAACTAAAAAGCTTGGCCGTGTCATTGGGGGAAACAAACCATTCCACCGTGTCGATGTGGCGCGGTGTTTCACCTGCCAGATCAGTCAGGTTCACATTATCAAGCGAAAGCCGGCCTGCCGCTTCTTTGAGCATGACTGCCTGTTCTTCCTCCGACCCGGTGACAAAGCGTTCCAACAGGTCTTTCTGGTCTTTATCCTTCAACGCAAATGCTTCGACAGAGGTCAGGAAAGGTAGGGTGCGGTCAGGATTGCTGTGTCCTGTCGCGGTCAGCAATGCGCCGACATTATCCCGTCCAAGTACGTGGATCAGTACGTCAGTTGCGGTATTGTCGCTGATCGAAATCATCAGCGTTGCGAGCGTTTGCAATGTGGCAGGTGCGCCGTCTGGCCAGTTCTGGCTGATTCCCGAAGGAAAGGACTTACGGTCGATTGTAACAACATCGCTCCATTTACGCGATCCTGTCTGCACCTGCCGGGCTAGCTCGGAAAGCACATAGAGTTTGAATGTAGAGCCAACAGCAAAGCCGGTTTCGGCATTATGTTCATATATGGCTTCAACTGTATCGCCTGACAGTTTTGAGACAGTGAAACCGGCATCACCTTGCAGAGCCTCAAAATCGGCTCTTACCTTGTCAAAACTATCTTCTTTTGTGTCAAAGCCTGTCAGGCGCAGGCCATTAATCAGATATGGGGCATCGGGCATTGACCGACATCACGCCATTGCCGATTGCTTTTTCAAATTCGATCTGGATGTTGGCTGTCGTCTCATTGACGGGGACCAGGCTTTTCATCCGGAGCACAGGCCCAAATTGCGAAGTCAGCTGCTGTGTCATGGCGTTGAACTGCGCTGGCGGAAC
Organism: uncultured Sphingomonadaceae bacterium; assembly: GCA_947497085.1. GTDB lineage: Bacteria > Pseudomonadota > Alphaproteobacteria > Sphingomonadales > Sphingomonadaceae > Alg239-R122. The sequence continues at coordinate 257,890 of CANMFE010000001.1, read as the reverse complement.
TGCATTTAGAAATGCAGGGGCAAACACATCTTGCAGTTCGCTTTCTCCTTCTTCTTTCAGCAGGGTAACAAGCCTGTCAGAAGCAGTAGAAATCTTTTCAGAAACAGCCGTTTCTTCTTGAGCATATACACTTGGTACAAGAACTGTGGCTGACAATGATACGGTTGTGGCGGCGGCTAATGCGATCATTGCGTTTTTCATAACAGACCTCCAGGATAAATTTTGTATTATATATACAATATAGCCAAACAGCCGGCAATCAATGGCTGGCGCGATCAGGCGTCTATCTTGTCTTCATCCAGCGTCGCTGCATTATCCTGGATAAACCGGAAGCGATGCTCAGCATGTTTCCCCATCAGCCGGTCAACAAGATCTTTTACACCTGCACGTTCCTCATATTCACGTGGCAGAGTGATGCGCAGCAGCGACCGTGAAGACGGGTCCATGGTTGTTTCCTTGAGCTGTGCAGGATTCATTTCACCAAGGCCTTTGAAGCGGCTGACTTCAACCTTTTTGCCCTTCAGCACTGTTGTTTCTAGCTCCCTGCGATGTGCCTCATCGCGGGCATAGTGACTCTCGCTGCCACATACCAACCGGAACAGGGGAGGCTGTGCAAGGTAAAGGTGCCCCTCGCGCACCACCTGTGACATTTCCTGAAAAAAGAATGTCATCAGCAAAGTGGCGATGTGTGCGCCATCAACATCGGCATCGGTCATAATGATGATGCGGTCATAGCGCAGCTGCGCCGGGTCACAGTCCTTGCGGGTCCCGCAGCCCAGGGCCTGCACCAGATCGGCAATTTCCTGATTGGCGAGAATTTTTGCCGATGTCGCGGACGCCACGTTCAGGATTTTTCCCCTGATTGGCAGGATGGCCTGTGTTTTGCGGTCCCGCGCCTGTTTGGCACTGCCGCCCGCGCTGTCACCTTCAACAATATAGATTTCTGTTTCAGCATCACCAGTACCGGTACAATCGGTAAGCTTGCCCGGCAGGCGCAGTTTGCGCGCACTGGTGGCGGTTTTCCGCTTGATTTCCCGTTCAGCCTTGCGCTTGAGACGTTCTTCCATCCGGTCCATCATGAAGCCCAGCAACGCCTTGCCGCGTTCCATATTGTCCGTCAGGAAATGGTCGAAATGATCACGCACGGCATTTTCGACAAGGCGTGCAGCCTCGGGAGAGGTGAGCCGGTCCTTGGTCTGGCTCTGAAACTGCGGGTCACGGATAAAGACTGAAAGCATGAGCTCACAGCCATTCATGATATCATCGGCGACCAGCTGAGAAGCTTTTTTCGTACCGACCAGTTCGCCAAAGGCCCGCATTGCCTTGACCAGAGCTGCACGCATACCATTTTCGTGCGTGCCGCCATCACGTGTGGGAATGGTGTTGCAGTACCAGCTATAGCTGCCTTCACTCCATAACGGCCATGCAACGGCCCATTCGACGCGGCCAATACCTCCGGGGAAATCCTGGCTGCCTTTGAAAAATTCAGCGGTCACACATTCCCGGCCTGAAAGCTGTTCTCGCAGATGATCGGCAAGGCCGCCAGGAAACTGGAAGACCGCTTCAGCAGGTATATCATCACCTGCAAGTTCAGGGTCGCATTTCCAGCGGATTTCGACACCTGCAAACAGATAGGCCTTGGACCTAGCCAGCTGGAATAGTCGCTTTGGACGGAACAGGGCCTTTTCACCGAAAATTTCGGTGTCAGGTACAAAACTGATGCTCGTGCCGCGTTTATTGGGTGCGGCACCGGTTTTTTTGAGTTTGGTAGTGGCGTGGCCTTTTGAAAAACACTGCTCGAAAGCTTCTTTATTGCGGGCGACTTTGACAATTGTCTCGCTCGATAAGGCATTCACGACCGATACACCAACCCCGTGCAGGCCGCCACTCGTGGCATAGGCCTTGTCCGAAAACTTGCCCCCCGAATGGAGCGTGGTGAGAATAACCTCCAGCGCTGACTTGCCGGGATATTTGGGATGTTCTTCAACTGGAATACCACGGCCATTATCGGTGATGGTCAGGCGGTTTCCTGTTTCCAGCGTCACTTCAATCCGGCTTGCATGGCCGGCGACCGCTTCGTCCATGGAATTGTCGAGCACTTCGGCGGCCAGATGATGCAGCGCGCGGTCATCCACGCCGCCAATATACATGCCGGGGCGGCGTCTTACCGGCTCAAGCCCCTCAAGCACTTCGATTGAAGAGGCATCATATCCTTGGTCACTGGTCTTATCGCCGGTTCCGGCAAACAGGTCATCACTCATGCTCCGGCTATAGAATAGCCGGAGTCACGCGCGCAAGGCCTGTCTGGCATTGCGCTGTGGATTACAAAATGGAACCGTAAACGGGGACTATCTTACGCGTGGGCCGCCAAACGGAAGCGGCGGAGGCGGACGGCGTGTACCACGAGGCAATTGTGCCTGATAGGCGCGGCCGCAATGCTCCACACAATAAGGAAATCCGGGGTTCACATCTGCACCGCAAAAGTGAAAATCGGGTTCGCCAGGATGCCCCATTGGCCAGCGGCAGACTTTCTCGCTCAGGTCAAGCAGACTGGTCTTGTCAGCGATCTCCGGGCTGGGGCGTGCTGGCACCAGACGGCGTGGCGGGGCGGGCGGAATGGGTGCCTGCTGGTCGCCTGGGCCCTGACGCAGGAATCCGCCGGGACCGACCGATACAATGCGCGGCATATCCTTGTTTGCAGCTGCCGGGTTCGGTACGCTTGCATTGGGCGCGGGTGTTGCTGGTTTTGCCGCGGGTGTAGCAGGTTTGGCTGCACCAGCTTTTGCTGCCGGTGCTTTCGCCGCTGTTTTGGGCGGCGGTGCCTTTTTCTTTGGTGCTGCTTTTTTCTTGGGTGCAGCTTTCTTGCCCTTGCCGCCCGATTTAACAGGGGAAGGCCGCGATTTCAGGCCAAGCCGGTGTGCCTTGCCTATGACGGCATTACGGCTCACACCGCCCAGTTTTTCCGCTATTTGGCTGGCTGTCAGCCCTTCTTCCCACATCGCCTTTAATTGGTCGATGCGTTCATCCGTCCATGCCATTGGTATAAAATTCCTTCAAAATCGCGCTTGCAAAGCTTTACAACTCTAAATAGGCCGAACGGCATGAACGTTCAACCTCCCAGTGATAAAGTTTCTCCCGAGAAAATACGGGCCACCGAATTTTCAACTTCTCATGCCCTACCTGCGCTACGTGAATTTGGCGAACCGGTGATTCATAATGTGAACTGGGGCGGACTGAAAACACTGTACCTGAAAGAAGTTCGGCGCTTCCTGAAGGTGCAACTGCAAACTGTCTGGGCACCTGCAGTGACAACATTGCTGTTCCTGGTCATTTTTACCGTGGCGCTTGGTCGCGAAGGGCGGACTGTGCTCGGCGTTCCGTTTTCCTCATTTATAGCGCCTGGCCTTATTGTCATGGGTATGATGCAGAACGCATTTGCCAATTCCAGCTTCTCTCTGCTGGTCGGCAAAATCCAGGGGACAATTGTCGACTATCTGATGCCGCCGCTTTCCATTGTAGAAATGATGATCGCGCTGATTGGCGGCGCTGTGACCAGGGCATTGTGTGTTGGCGGTTCTGTATGGCTGGCCATGTTTTTATGGCCTGGCGTCAGCGTATCGGTAATGCATCCTTGGGCCGTGATATATTTTGGTGTTATGGGGTCTGCAATGCTCGCTTTTATGGGCTTGATAACATCGATATGGGCGGAAAAGTTTGATCATGCAGCCGCTGTCACCAATTTCGTCGTGGCCCCGCTGGCGCTGTTATCGGGTACATTCTATGTCATCGACAAGCTTGCACCCGCGTTTCAGACGGTAAGCCAGTTCAATCCGTTTTTCTATGTGATTTCGGGTTTCAGATATGGTTTTCTGGGTGAAGCGGATTCTGATATATCAACTGGCATGATTGTGGTGCTGTGCGTCAATATAGTGCTTGCAGCGATTGGTTATCTGTTGCTGCGCTCAGGCTGGAAAATCAAGTCCTGAACCTAATGGTGCATCATGGGCAGCAATTTATAGCGGCCATCATCAAAATCCTGAAACAAGGCCTGGACATCAGGATGTTCGACCGGACCGGATTCACTGTCATCCAGCAGATTTTGCTGACTTACATAGGCGACATAGCTGTTTTCCGCATTTTCGGCGAACAGGTGATAATAGGGTTGGTCTTTTGCCGGACGGATATCTGCCGGAATGGATTCATACCATTCTTCGCTGTTCGCGAATACCGGATCAACATCGAACACCACGCCGCGAAAATCGAACATACGGTGGCGCACGACAGCGCCAATCGAAAAACGCGCTTCGGCCTTGGGCGGCATGGCGGCAATATCTTCACGGGTCAGTTTTTTATCGTTGGCAGCTTCCATATGTGCAATTTAAGGTCGCAATCGTGCAAGCGCAAGCTTTCACCCCTTGGCAATGCGCAAATGATACGCTAATGCGCCGCTTCGCGCTGGCGGTTCGACCGACCTGATGTCAACGCGAATATGCGGAGAGGTGCCGGAGTGGTCGAACGGGGCGGTCTCGAAAACCGTTGTGGGCTCGCGCCTACCCAGGGTTCGAATCCCTGTCTCTCCGCCATTATCACCAAATTAACTGCCGCAATAGACTGATTTAACGTAACACGGGGCTTTGAAAGCTTGCCGGTTTAAACTCATTCACATAACGTCGGTTCGATGATGGATAGCCGAAAGCTTCTGCCTGAACTTTGTGATCGTCTGCGTCCTGTCATGGGTATGGAGCGAAAATTTGCAGCGAGTCCAGCTTCCGAGGAGTTACAGTATTTTGCATCACACCGGCACAGGGTTGGCGGCTTGCTCCATACAGTCTCGGTATCTGATGCAAGCATGGCGGAAAATACTCTGCCTATACAGTTCAGTAAGGCATATCTGCGCCGCAAGGCTGCACTGCAACGGCTTTCTGAACTGTTTCAGCAAGCAGGCATCAGATATATCATTTTGAAGGGAGACCCGCTGGCGGAGCAGCTATATGCCTATCCGGAGGCGCGTTCGTCCAAGGATATAGATATTCTGATAAGGCCGGAAGATATTGCCGATGCATTGCAATTGCTGAGTTCCTCCGGATATGTTTCACGCAAACCACGCCTTGGGTTTCTTCAGCGCGCACATGTGAAAGTCACCAAGGATATTGCTTTCATTGATCCCGGCACTGGACAGCAACTGGAACTGCATGAGCGGCTGCTTCTTGCCGAGCCGGACTATTTTACGGACGATCTTATCAGCTCAGTTGGTGATGAAGCCCGCCCGGCCACAGACAACCTCCATTACCAGCTATATCTTGTAATGCATGGAGCCTCGGCGAACTGGCCGCGCCTGAAATGGATCGTGGATATCTGTTTATTGCTCCGCAAGTTGGACGATAGGCAGGCCGCAAGTCTGTTCAAGCTGGCGGAAAAATATGGTTGCCGGAGCGCAGTTGCGGCCAGCCTGCAATTTGCCGAAAGCCTGTTTCCCGGTGCTTTGGCTGCTACCTGGCAAAAAGAAGCTTCCATGCAAGGGGATCCGGCGAAAACATTCAGGTTACTCAATGGATTTTTGGATATGTTACACCGACATCAACCCGATGCCCGCAGAACAGGTTTCCCGTTCGCTGAATATTACATATTTGATCACGGCATTAATTTGATGCGTTATAGCTGGCAGCGATTGCTGCGCCCATTTGTGACGCGCCTTTAAGACATCCGATTTTACAATCATTCACACCAGTGATAGCTAGGGCTTTCGTAAACACTTTGCAGAAAGATGCTTGTTGAGCAGAAAGCGAAACCTTTCACCCATACAGAAAATCCGCCGGATTCTGGTGATGGCAGAGGCATGTACAATGCTTCTTGTTGCGCGTTTTCTTGTTTCGCTGGTGCCATTCAGATTTTGGCGAAAAACGCTAGGTGCCATAAGCGCAGGGCAGGGTAAGTCCTTACCGTCAGAAACACATAACAGGGCAAGCTTTGTACGTGCCCGTGCAATTGGCCGCCATGTACGGCGGGCTGCGATGATGGTGCCCTTTCGCGCTGTATGCCTGCCCCAGGCAATGGCCGCGCGCTGGATGTTATTGCGGCGCGGTATCGGCACGCAATTATTTATCGGTGCACGCCGGGGGGCGGGCGAAAAGCCATTCGATTTTCATGCCTGGCTGATGTTTGGGGATGAATGTCTTACCGGCCAGGAAGAACGCGACGGATTTCACAGTTTTCAATCTAGCAGCAAGGCAGCCATGTGACGCGGCGGGCAGGGGCTCAAACAGGTTGGGGCGACATGCTTGCATCAATCCGTGATTTTGCGGGTCCACGGCTTGTGCCTGCTTTGGTTATCGTGACCCTTGCAAGTCTTGTAGAGGGGGCGGGCCTTATCCTGCTCCTGCCAATTGCAGATCTGGCATTTTCGGGCGCGCGTTCAAACAGTCCTGTGGCCGGCATCGCGGGGCAGGTATTTGCATTTTTCGGACTTGGCAACACGTTGCAGCAACTTGTATTTCTATGCATTGCCTTTCTGTTCATAATATTATTGCGCGCTATAATACTTTTGCGGCGTGACACGCTTTTGGGCGAATTATCGCAGGGTTATGTCGATCATTTCCGCAAGGGCATTTTCGCGGCGCTGGCAAATGCGGAATGGACAGCTATAAAAAAGGTGCGGCGGGCACATTTGCTCGACAATATGACCACAAACATTGCCCGAATGTCATTGGCGGTACGCTTTCTTTCACAGGCAGGCGTGATGTTGGTGATGGTAGTCATTTATCTGGCGGCGGGCTTCATTGTCCACTGGGGCGTGGGTATATTACTGACTGTAATAACCGGCATTGCGGCAATGGCAGGATTGTTGTGGAGTAGGCGGAGCAGGCGGCTTGGTGAAGCGATGACCAAAAGCAATCGCTTCATAATGGATGAAATGACGCGTTTTTTGGACGGCCTGAAAACTGCCAAGGCATATCAGGCAGGTGATCTTTTTGCGCAGCGTTTCGATATGCGAATAGACGCTGCAAGAGCAGTTGCCGTACAATTTGTACAGCAACAGGGGCGGATGCGGCGCATCATAGAAATGATCGGTGCCTGCACAGCCGTAATGCTTTTGTTAAGTGGTTATGGCCTGCTCGGCCTGTCAGGTGCAGAATTGCTGGTAATGGGGGCCATTGTCATACGCCTTATGCCCGGCCTGTTAACGCTGTTTACCGGCATGCAAAGCATTTTCTATGCCTTGCCGGCGTTCACAGCGGCGCAGAGTATCCGGAAAAAGCTGGAGGATGCCAAAGAGGAGATAACCACTCAAAATACGGATGGTGAGAATGAACTAAGCCGTAACGCCATTGTCAAATTGGCGAATGTCCGCGTTTCGGCTATATCTGATGGTATAGATACTGAACTGTTATATGTAGAAGACATCACGTTGCCAGCATATGGACTCATTCATGTGGAAGGGCCTTCAGGTGCGGGTAAATCGACATTTGCTGAACTGATCGCTGGGCTGCAACTGGCATCAACTGGCACCATCAGTATTGGCGATGTTGAGCTTGGCAGGGCCAATCGAGCGGCATGGCAATCGCAAGTCGCTTTTGTGCCGCAGGAACCGTTTCTGTTTGCGGCCAGTGTGCGTGAAAATCTGTGCTGGCCCAGTGCCGAGGTAACCGAACAGGACATATGGGCCGCTTTGGAAACTGCGGCTGCAGACAGCCTGGTTAAAAGACTGCCAGATGGCCTTCACCACGAATTGCAAGATGGTGGCAACCGCCTGTCAGGCGGTGAAAGGCAGCGTCTGTGCCTTGCAAGAGCTTTGCTGCGCCCTTCATCCATGTTGATAATTGATGAGGGCACTTCCGCTGTAGACAGGGCTCTGGAGAGCGTAATCGTAGAAAATCTCGCAGAAATAGCGCAGCAAAAACCGGTTATTTTTATTAGTCATTCTGAACAGCCAGGGAAATTTGCCAATTATTCCTTGTCCGTGACACAGGATGGCCGCGTTATTGTACAAGAATAGTCATGCGGCGCATCTAGTTTTTGCGGATTGTAATCTCACCTGCCAAAAGCTGTTCCGGCAAAATTTTTGTCAGCTCACCATCAGGCCATTTTACCTCGATAAGCGACACGGATTTGGCTGTTCCCAAACCGAAATGCGCCTGAATGGGGTCGCTTGACATGTACCCTCCACTGGCCTTGATATTGCGCATCTGACACTTGCCGGGTCTTGCAGCCGTTTCACCATCGACGCAGATTGTCACGCGCGCGCCAATGCCCTGGCTATTGCCATCACTGCCGCGCAGCTTTACGAAAAGCGCTGGTCCCACCGGTTTGTCATTGCGGTGTACGATCATGCGAAGGGAGGCATTATCGCGCACAATATCAATATCCCCGTCGCGGTCATAATCGAGCGATACGTAGCTGTATGAAGGCGCGATGTCATAAAACCCGTATTGTGCAGTCGCATCAGTAAAAGTACGGCCATTGTTACGGTAGAATATGTTTGTTGTTGACGATGCAGAATTGAGCCAAATGCCTGTCATGACAAGAAGGTCGAGCCTGCTGTCCTGATCAAGATCAATAAACCTGCTGTTCCAGCTCCAGCCAGGGGAGCGCACATTTGCACTGCCGCCTGCATCTTCGAAACTGCCATCTGGAGTTGCGGTCATCAATATATTGCCATTGGCAAATCCAGGCCGGAATAGCTCGCGCATTTTCTCTTTACTGACAGGCGGATCAGCTGGCGTCAAAAGCGATGCGCAGTGGATTTTAATGGCGGGCATATGTGCCAGCAGCTTCTCACAGCTCTTGAACCTTTCTGTATCACCTGATCTTTTACGGCTATAATTCTCATGGTCGGGAAAAATACTGGCGGCACCGCATAACGCCCTGTCTCTTGCCAAAATTGGCCGTTTGCAGCTGTCCAGACCTTTGCCGCTCTTGGAACTGCGCACTGCATCCATGGAAAGCAAGTCCTGTGCGCATGCCTTTATCCGTGCTTCCTGCCATTTCAGATCTTGTCCAAACTGCGCGCATATTTCAAATATGGTCCGGTTTCGCGAAGGGCGGTTTTTATTGACATTTCCCGCAGTTCCAATCGCTATCTGTGCTCCGTAATAATCGGTCCGCAGATCCCCGTTCCAGTCACCCTGATCATAGCTCATGCTGGAACGCGTGTGATAGGGAAAAGGCTGGGTTTCGATAGCAGATTCTTTGATGCGGCCATTTTCCCCGAAAAACGTGACGCCATCGGAGAAACCTGCGTCGTCTGCATTGAAATAATCCAGATAGCCATCGCCATCAAAGTCACTGATAACACTGCTCAGTGTCTGGCCCGGCACGCCGGGCATTATCTGCATTTCAAACTGTTTGTTGCCGCGGTTCCAGAATATCTGGTTGCGGATATGCAGGGGGCGCAATCTCCATCCTTCCGCAATCCCGCGTGGGCCCCACTTGCCGGCGATAATATCCACATCGCCATCCTGATCCATATCGGCAAAGGCGAAGCTGTTAATGACTGCCGGTGACGGCCTAGAAAGCTGTACCATCTCGCTGGCATCAAAACTGCCTTCCTGATTATAGAAAATATAATCGCCGTTCATAATGGTGGATACGAACAATTCAGGCAGGCCATCGCCGTTCATATCCGCAAGCGCAAGGTTAAAAACCTCGCTGTCATCAACAACGCCTAGGTCAAGTTTCTGCCGCGTGAAGCTGCCGCCGATATTGGCATAGAGCGAAAGCCCTTTTGCATGGTCAGGCCGCCGTGTCACGATATCCGGCCAACCATCGCCATGGACATCGTCAGCGGCTATGGCGCCGCGCATCATGTAATAGCCAAACTCGCGGATAGGGGAATTGAGGCCTATCTCATCAAGGCCTATTTCCGGCCCCATAATACGTGCAAAATGCGCTGCGACAGAGCTGCGGCCAGATGCTGAGGGAAGAGCGAAGTCGCTGTGAGAAATTGTGACAGCGCTGCCCCTGTCGCTTGTAACTAGGGCATCAAGCGGTGTGATGACAGGTGTCTGTTTCTTGAGCAGAGGGGTGAGTTCGGCAATGTTTTGACCATCTTCTATTTCGGGCGGCACAGGCCAATCAATTTTCGCCACTGAATTGAGCGCCGCGATCTGTTGCTGGGCATAATATTTTTTGACGCTGGGATTGACCAGGTTCGCCAGAATGCCGCCGACCATGGCCATTGCAATGACAGCCGCCCATAATGTCATGGCGGTGCGCAATGATATGACTTTCCACAATATTATAAAAGCATAGATACTGAACGACCCAAGGCCAATCAGCGCTGCAGTCGCATAGTCATCGCGCATGCCGATGTTAATCAATATTGTGGTGAGTATGACATCTAGGGCAATCGGTGCAGGAACAAAGCTGGCAATAAAGGCAGTTGCCAGCATGGCCAGCAGGACAAGCGCGACTGACCCTCTGGGAAATAGACCCAGTAGTTCGGTGGGAGATGCAAATGTTGCCACAATAGCGCCCAGCAAGGCGGCAAGAAGCATCATGGGCACAGTAATTATGAAAATGAAAAAGAAGCTGCGGGCATATGCGCGGATGAACCATAATAGTGCGGGCAACGGTGCATGTGGTCCGGGCTGAACATCCACAGGGGTGAGGGCCTTGGCAATCCACGCGGTGAAACCCTTTGCTTCCGATATTCCCGCAAACTGAGCGGCATCATGACGAGTCGCATCGGTTTCGTGGATCAGTACATATTTGCATAAAAGCGGAATGACGAGCATGACCAGCACAAGTGCCAGCAACAGTTTGATGACGGCCAGATGCACCGGCAAAAGTGCAAAACTCATTGTAACCACAATGACGTTGAGGGTAGGGGAGGCAAGCAATGCTGAGAGGGTGGTCTCGAGGCGCATCCGGCCCAGATGCAATCCCATGGCGATCGGCACTGCGCAATTCACACACACGCCAAGCGGCGCACCGATCACTGTTCCCAGCGCCGAATTTGCAAATGCGCCCTCAAATGACCTTTTCTTGACAAGCGACAGTAATGTAAGCGCTGCCGCACCGAAAAGGACGCCAAAGGTCATGCCTTTTATATTGGTGGATATCCAGTTGACGACATTGGCGGTCAGTTCCCACCACAAGCCACTGTTCGGCAGTATTTCATATACTATATCGAATGAAAGGCCGGATAACGGGGTGTCTCCGCCCATCATCGCTTTTTCGTTCAGGGCAGGATAGCGCGAACTCAACCAGAAGCTGCATGCCAGAATGATGATGGCAATGATCGCGATATGGATACGCCAGTCGCGGTCGGAAATTTCACGATTGAAAATCTCGCGGCTGAGAGTCTTGTACAAGTTGATACCTATTGAATCACATATGAATATCTCTTCAGGCTAGATAGAAGCCTGAAGGGAATTATGCGTGTAAACAGATGGTAATTTCCGCGAGGATACTTACGTATCAGCGCCGAAACCATTATTTTATCAGCTAGTAGTACCACCGGTAAAATCTGCACTTGGGCCGGCTGCACTTTCCACATCGCTTGGCGAGGCATCGACGTCAATGACTTCAGGTTTTTTCCAAACCTTGGTTTCTACGCTCTCTTCTTTCTTGTCCATATCATGCACCCCATATTGATAATGTTATAGAGTAGGACAGAATTTTACATTTGTAAACTGCTATCCGCTTCAATTGAAACGGGTATCATAAAAGCTCCTGTTTTCCGGCAACTATACGTAATTGCACATTGTAAAACCGGGTAATATTTGTATGCATTATTTATGAGCGGATTGGGGGCAATATTCCAGCGTGATGGCGCACCAGTAACGGCTGATTGCCTGCAAAGAATGGGTAATGCGCTGCGTTTACATGGTCCTTTGAAGCAAATCGTCCGGCAATATGGTAATATGGGCCTATGCTGGGCGCAGGCTCCGCATTTTTCGCCTGAAGACAGATATGAAGCCCAGCCCGTATCGGCTGCCGGAAAATGGCCGTGCATATTTTCAGGCTTTCTGATGCACCGTGAAGAATTGGCCACGAAAATGGGCATTGAAACCGCATCCCTTAAAACAATGCCTAACAGTGCCCTGGTACATGCTGCTTTCCAAAAATGGGGAATGCAGTTCGTGCGGCATCTATATGGCGAATATGCTGTTATCATTTGCGATACAGATACGAACAAAATCCATGCTGCACGCTCGCATGGGAGCGCGCCGCCGCTATTTTATCATGAAAGCAGCCAAAGACTGGTATTTGCTAGCGCACCGAAAGCGATATTTGCGCTGGGGGATATTCCCCGCGAACTTGATGAGCAGAAGATTGCCGACAGCCTGATCCTGAACAATCAGGATGTGGAGAGAAGCTTTTACAAACATATCAAATCACTCCCGCTCGGACATATGCTGGCGGCGAACCGCGATACCATATCTGTCTCACGCCATTTTGACCTCTCACAGGTTTCTAGCATCCGTTATGCGAAAAATGCCGATTACGTTGAAGCGGCACGTGAACTGTTTTCGCGGGCGGTGGCGAGTTGCATGCGCGCCTGCAAAACCCCGGCAGCAACCCTGAGTTCAGGACTGGACTCATCATCAGTTGTGGCAGAAGCTTTGGGCTATCTGGATGCGGCCGATCATGATCTCACAGAGCGTATGGTGAGCTTTACATCTGTACCATCCAGCGGGTGGGATGGAAGGGCGCAGGGGTTCCGCAGGTGCGGGGATGAATCTGCACCAGTCAGGGCTTTTGCGGAGAAATATCCGCAGCTTGATGCACGCTTTGTTGATTCTGCGGGCCTTTCCCTTGACCATGATCTGGACAAGATATTCCTGCTGGCGGAAACACCGCCTTTCGGTGTCACGAACCTGCACTGGGTAATGAATATCATGCGGCTCGCAAAGCAGGAGGGGCGCAATGTCATTTTGAATGGAACCAGCGGAAACCGTACGCTCAGTTTCAATGGCCGCGGTTTATATGCCAAGCTATTGCGGCAGGGACGCCTGTTTCAGTTGACAAGGGAACTGCTGGGATCGGATAATCGCGGGATGAAGTTTTTCGGGCTTTACAGCCGTGCGATATCACCCAATCTGCCCAAATCTCTCGTGCGGAAAGTTGCGGCACTTCGCGGTAATATGTCCCATATTGGCTGGAAAGGGCATTCAGCGATTTCGCCTGAATATGCCAATGACATGCGGGTTGATGAAAGGGCACAGGAATTTGGACTGGATGACAGTTACGCAGGCTTTACAGATAATCTGAGTATGATGCAGGCCATGGGTGAGGGGGGTGCGCGCGATATGGCGCAAACGGCAAGCTATGCGATGCAAGCCTTGACCGGGGTCCAGTCGCGTGACCCGCTTGGCGACAGAAAACTGGTCGAATTTTGCGCTGCAATACCCGATACACAGTTCATGAAAAACGGGAAGGACAGGTTGCTCATCAAACGGGTAATGGAGGACAGGCTGCCCACTGAAATCATACACGCAGAGCGCGGGCGTCAGGCGGCCGACTGGCATATGCGTATGACACGAGATATGCCGAGATACAGGCAGGATATAGAACGTATGCAGGATGATGCCGATATGTCGAAACGGTTTGACGTCCCGCGCCTTAGGGCACTGATTGACAGCTGGCCAGACAAGACTCCTCGCTCGGCAAGCGATCACCCCGATTATCAATTGGCGGCAACCGGCCTGATGCGCGCCGTGTCTATGGCTCGTTTCATACACTGGGTGGAGGGAAAGAACTGATGCGGCAAATCCCCTTTACTGTCCGATCGGATATTGATCTGGGTTCCAGGGTGGAGCCTTATATTGTTGGCCATGGACAAGATGTAATGGTGAGAGAAGGAGACGTGCCCAGCGAAATAGAGCAACCCTCGCATAGCGGAGTGGCTTTTATGGCCAGTCCGACACAGGCTCTGCTCAGCGTTCCGGGCGGTGCGCGTTTTTTCGTGAATAACGGTGAAACGATAACATATGACAGGGGCGGCATGTCCGACCGTGAAGTTGCATTGTTCCTCTCTGGTTCGGCATGGGGTTTGCTGTGCTATCAACGTTCTTTGCTTCCCCTTCATGCCAGTGCCATCATAAAAGAGGGTCATGTTCATGCCTTTACGGGGCCATCTGGGGCCGGAAAATCCACGCTATCTGCGGCATTGGCTGCACGGGGGCGGCATTTTTTTACCGATGATGTGCTGATTATCGATCCTGCTGAAATAGAGGAGACGACGCGCTGCTATGCAGGGCAAAAGGATTTGAAACTCTGGAAAGATGCCCTGAAGCTCACTGGCGCGGAAAAAATGGATGCCGTGCGCGATGCGGAGGGTTTTGAGAAATATTTTGCCAGACCCGCTCATGCTGGCAGCCAGAGTGTCGGTGAATTGGCGAGCCTGTCGATCCTGGCCAGCAGCAATGATGGGGTAAAAGACACGCGTTTTATGATAAAAACTGTGTCAGGAGCCATGGCGCTGAAAAATCTGCGTGAAAGTGTCTACAGGCCGCGCTTTGCAGAAGCGATCTGGGGCAGAAAAAAACTCTTCGAAACACTCGCCAAGATTATCTCCAATGTATCTGTACAGATATTCGACCGGCCCAAAGACAAGGCGGTATTTGATGAAGGCACAGCCTATATTGACAGCTGGATAGATGATTGGGCCGATGATGGCCGGTCAGACAGCAGGGACGCGGGCTAGTGCGATGAAGACTGAGGCTGGCGACACACAGCGCGCGATGCGGAAGATCTGCTGGCTCGCTTCATTTCCCAAATCCGGCAATACCTGGACGCGTATCCTGCTCTCACATCTTGTTGGCGAAAAGCCTTCCGATGGTGAAGAGGATTATGTGCGGCTCAGTGGTTCTATTTCGAGTAACAGGATACGGTTCGATAACCTGACCGGCCTGCCATCTTCGGACATGACGGACGACGAAATCGACATATTGAGGCCTGCAACTTACCGCAGCATTGCCAAAGAGGCCAGCGAGCGGTTCTATGTAAAGGTCCATGATGCGTATCATGAGAATATGGAGGGGCAGCCGATTTTTCCATCGGATTGTTCCTATGGCGCAATTTATCTGGTGCGCAGCCCGCTTGATGTCGCGATTTCCTATGCCCATCATCAGGGGCATCAGGATTTTGCAAAAACAGTGGCGCAGCTGAATTGCACGGATCACATCATGGCGGGTGGATCGCGGTCACAGCTCAGGCAAAAAACTTTTGGCTGGGCCGGACATTATAAAAGCTGGCATGAACAGACGGAAATTCCTGTCCTGACAATCCGTTATGAAGACATGCTGGAAGATACTGAAGCGTGCGTCATGCAGATGGCTCAGTTCCTGCAATTGGACGATGATAATATTGCAGCGCGCGTGGCGCACGCTGTTGCCGAATCCCGTTTTGACAAACTGCGGGAGAAAGAAGCAAGAATAGGGTTTCGGGAACGACCGCAAAAGGCGAAGAGGTTCTTTCGGTCCGGGCGCGCGGGTGAAGGCCGGGAACAGCTGTCACGTGAGCTGCAGGATGAAATATATGATGCTAATCATGATCTTATGCGTGAATTAGGTTATTTGAAATGATGCAAAATGCAGACCGGGGATAGAAATGGGTGAAATAAAAGGCGATAGCCACATTAGCAAAAATGAGAATTTTGTCGAAACAACTGTCGATGGGGAAGTGGTTTTGATGCACCTTGATGACGGCCGTTTTTTTAGCCTGAGCGATACGGGCAAAAGGATATGGGAACTGCTGGATAGCCATGACCATTTTGACGAGCTGGTGACCATCGCCCTGGCTGAATATAATGTATCGCAGGAAGAATGCCGACAAGATTTGAGCGATCTGCTTCGAGATCTGGAAGAAAGGGCGCTGATAACAATAGCATAAACGGTATCAACGCCCTGTTCTATTCAGTTGCGTGACGGGAAAATGCCCTGTGTATTCACGCAGTAACGGAGCGTCAGGAACGGCTGCATGTTATTCTGAGCCAGTCCTCCACCTGTATTGCCGATCTGGAATGTACCGGCATGCATGTAATTGCCTGATGGCGTGACACCATTGACATAGGTGTTTTCCTGGGCAATGCCGAAAGCGTCACTTTTCGCATTTTTGCTGTTCGCGGCCTGGTTGGTGGTCTGGATACCGCCCTGGTGCGTATGCGATGGCATTTGCGCCATGGTCATGGTGTTGGTCTCGCTGCCACTTTTCGAACCTTGCACCCGTGGAGACAGGCCTGGCCCGGTTCCTGTATGGATGGGTATCCGCCCCCTTAGATCTGGCAGGGCAAATGTCGTGCGACCGTCACCGCCATAGGTTGTGCCATAGAGTGAGAAAAGCGCCTGATTGCTGTTAATAGCCAGAAGTGTGCCGTCTGCAGCCAATGTTCCACGTGGGCAAAAGGTAAAACCGACAATGGTGATTTCGCCCAGATACGGATTTGTACCAGCGTGCGCAGGTGCGGTTACTGACAAACCGGAAGTAATGATCGCCGCTGACGCTACAAAATATTTGATAGACATATTGATGTCCTTTCGATTTTCATCAGTTACGTGATGGGAAAATACCCTGTAAAACAACACAGTAACGGATTGTCAGGAATGGCTGCATGTTGTTTTGCGGCTGATTGCCGCCGCTATTGCCGATCTGGAACGTGCCAGCATGCATGTAATTGCCTGATGGCGTGACACCATCGACATAGGTGTTTTCCTGGGCAATGCCGAAAGCGTCACTTTTCGCGTTTTTGCTGTTCGCGGCCTGGTTGCTGGTCTGGATACCGCCCTGATGCGTATGCGATGGCATCTGCGCAACAGTCATGGTGTTGGTTTCCGTACCACTTTTCGAACCAAGGTTTCGCGGTGTAAGACCGGGCCCGCTTCCAACATGAATGGGTGCGCGGCCCCTTAAATCTGGCAGGGCAAATGTGGTGCGCCCGTCACCGCCATAGGTTGTGCCATAGAGCGAGAACAAAGCGGTGTTTGAACTGATAGCTAGAAGCTGACCATTGGCATCGGTGGTTGCGCGTGGGCAAAAGGTGAAACCCACCGGTGTAATTTCACCAAGATACGCATCCGTCCCCGCATGGGCGGGGGCAGTGATGCAAAGGCTGGCGGAGATAATTGCGGACGACGCAAGTATAGATTTGATTGACATGAACTGGCTCCCTGTTGTTAACAGCTACACGCTGCATGAGCATCAGTTACATTATTTTACAATATTTAACAAGGCTAAGACAGAATATTGTAAGCGCCAAAGGCTCTTGATCTGCAATATTTGCACATAGAGCCGGGTTGACCGGGAAGGGGGAATTTGAACCTCCGGCCTCCACCCCCCGAAGACAGTGCTGTGTCAGATTGGTCTGCTCTCTGGCGTTTCACGCCTGTAAACAATTTGGTAGTAGCCCGGCGTCAACTTTTATCTTGGCTGTCAAAGCCCGCCGACCTACTGTCTGGGACCATGAATATGAACATTGATTCTACGGCGCTTTGTCAGGCCGAAAACGCCAGCCATTATGAGCAGCAATATCTGGACCTTATGCGCCATATCTGGAGGCAGGGTGCTGAGAGGGTAGACCGTACAGGAGTGGGGACACGTGCAGTTTTCGGGGCGTCTATGCGCTTTTCGCTCGAAAATAGCCAGATTCCGTTGCTCACCACCAAGCGTGTTTACTGGAAGACCGCCACGCGTGAGATGCTGTGGTTTCTGACCGGTGACACCAATATTCGTGAGCTTGTGAAGCAGGGCGTGCATATCTGGACCGATTGGCCGCTGGATACGTACCGGCGTGAAAGCGGTGAGGATATTGATCGCGATAGTTTTGAGCAGCGCATAATTGAGGATTCCGATTTTGCCAAAGAATGGGGCGATCTTGGCCCTGTCTATGGCAAGCAATGGGTTGACTGGCCAGTCTATGAGCCAGCAGGTGAGGGGCTTTATACGCGCCGGGAAAAGGGCATTAACCAGATTGCGGAATTGATCGAGGGCATAAAAAACAATCCCGGATCGCGCCGCCATATTTTTGAAGGCTGGAATGTCGCCGAACTTGACCAGATGGCGTTGCCGCCCTGCCATAAGACATATCAGTTTTTTGTGAGTGACGGTAAGCTGTCAGGACTGCTTTATCAGCGGTCCTGCGATCTGGGGCTCGGCTTTGCCTTCAATGTCTATTCTGCGGCATTGCTTATCCGCATGATTGCGCAGCAATGCGATCTGGAGCCGGGTGAACTGGTCTGGAATGGCGGCGATGTGCACCTGTATCTCAATCACGCGGAACTTGTGGAAGGGCAATTGTCACGCAAACCGCAAGGCGCGCCCAGGCTCAATATTTTGCGCAAACCGGAAACTATATTTGACTATGCCATCGAAGATTTTGAAGTCACCGATTATGCGCCGCAAAAGCACATATCCGCACCGGTCGCTGTTTAATTATTTGACGTAGCGCAAGCTTGCGCTTTGATCGCAATTGTAATAAAATAACGCCATGGCGTAATTTATGATAAGTAGCGCGGGACTCCAGAAACCTGCGCAAATCGGCTATAGCCACGGAAATGGCGTAGTTATTTTAGCTTAGGGAGAGCGTATGTCAGGCGAATCCGCCAAATCAAACTTGCCGCCTCTGTCGCTGCATGTGCCGGAACCGCGTTCCCGCCCGGGCGACCCGGTCGACTTTTCGGATATTGTGGTACCAGAAGCGGGCAAGCAGCCCCGCCCTGCGGAAAATACCGCGCCCAAGGACATGACTGATCTCAGCTATGATCTGGTGCGTGTGCTGAACGAAGATGGCAAGGCCGTCGGGCCATGGGACCCGAAGCTCACTGAAAAACAGCTTTTGAAAATGCTGCGCGATATGGCTTTGACCCGCGCGTTTGACGAACGGCTTTACCGTGCGCAGCGCCAAGGCAAGACCAGTTTCTACATGAAATCACGCGGTGAGGAGGCAACTTCCATTGCACCGGCCATGGCGCTCGACAGTGAAGATATGGTTTTCCCCAGCTATCGGCAGCAGGGCATCTTAATCTCGCGTGGCTATCCGCTGGTGGAAATGGTCAACCAGATTTATTCCAATAAGGGCGACAAGCTGAAAGGCCGCCAGTTGCCGATCATGTATTGTTCAAGGCGGCTGAATTTCTTCACGATTTCGGGCAATCTCGCCACGCAATATCCACAGGCCGTGGGCTGGGCGATGGCGAGCGCGATCAAGGGGGATAGCCGGATTGCCGCGGTATGGTGCGGGGAAGGCTCGACTGCGGAAAGCGATTTTCATGCGGCGATGACTTTCGGCACCGTTTATAATGCGCCGTGTATTTTCAACGTTGTGAATAACCAATGGGCCATCTCGTCATTTTCCGGCTTTGCGGGTGCAGAGCGCACCACGTTTGCCGCGCGTGCCATCGGCTATGGTATGGCGGGCCTTCGCGTCGATGGTAATGATGCGCTTGCGGTTTATGCCGCCACCCAATGGGCGGCGCACCGGGCGCGGACCAATCAGGGGCCGACTTTGATCGAGCATTTCACCTACCGCGCAGAAGGGCACAGCACATCTGACGATCCGTCCGCCTATCGCAGTGCTGACGAAGCCGTGGAATGGCCGTTGGGCGACCCGATTGAGCGCCTGACAACACATATGATCGGCTTGGGTATCTGGGATGAAGAGCGTCAGGCCGCTATGGACGAAGAACTGGCGAATGAAGTCAAAGCCGCGACCAAGGAAGCCGAGAAAAACGGTATATTAGGCCACGGCCTGCACCAGCCATTTGAAACCATGTTCGAAGACGTGTTTGAAGAATTACCCTGGCATTTGCGTGAACAGAGTGAGCAAGCCATTCGGGAAAGGGAAATCAAATGGCCCGAATGAATATGATCCAGGCGATTAACAGCGCCCTCGACAATATGATGGAGCGCGACGAGAATGTCGTGATGATGGGCGAGGATATCGGCTATTTTGGCGGAGTATTCCGCGCCACGGCAGGCTTGCAGGAAAAATATGGCAAGACCCGCGTGTTCGATACACCGATCAGCGAGTGCGGGATTATCGGTGCCGCTGTGGGAATGGGGGCTTACGGCCTGCGCCCTGTGCCGGAAATCCAGTTTGCCGACTATATCTATCCCGGGATCGACCAGCTTATTTCGGAAGCGGCGCGGCTGCGTTACCGTTCGGCGGGCGAGTTTATCGCTCCCATGACAGTGCGTTCACCGTTTGGCGGTGGTATTTTTGGCGGCCAGACGCACAGCCAGTCTCCCGAAAGTATGTTTACGCACGTCTCTGGGCTGAAAACGGTTATTCCGTCCACACCCTATGATGCCAAGGGGCTGTTGATTGCGTCGATTGAGGATAATGACCCGGTCATTTTCTTTGAACCAAAGCGTATCTATAACGGCCCGTTTGACGGCTATTATGATCGTCCGGTCGAACCATGGTCAAAGCATGATGCTGGGGAGGTGCCGGAAGATTATTACCGGATAGAGCTGGGCAAGGCCAATATCGTGCGCGAAGGTGCGGACCTGACTGTTCTGGCCTATGGCACAATGGTGCATGTGGCACTTGGCGTGATTAAAGAGCATGGCATTGATGCTGAAGTCATTGATTTGAGGACATTGGTGCCGCTTGATATTGAAACCATTGAAAAGTCGATCGAGAAAACCGGGCGGTGCCTGATCGTGCATGAAGCGACGCGTACCAGCGGTTTTGGCGCAGAGCTGTCCGCGCTGGTGCAGGAACGCTGTTTCTATCATCTCGAAGCGCCGATTGAACGTGTCACCGGTTTTGACACACCCTATCCGCATTCGCTGGAATGGGCCTATTTCCCCGGTCCTGTGCGGATTGGCGAAGCATTAGACAAGATTATGAAGGACTGAGCGTCATGGGCAAATATATATTCAATCTGCCGGATATTGGCGAAGGTATTGCCGAAGCGGAAATCGTCGCATGGCACGTTAAAGTGGGCGATATGGTCGAGGAAGACCAGCAGATTGCCGACATGATGACCGACAAGGCAACAGTCGAAATGGAAGCGCCTGTGGATGGCAAGATCGTGGCTGTTGCGGGGGAAGAAGGCGATGTGATCGCAATCGGATCGATGCTGGTCGAGATTGAAACCGAAGGCGAAGATGCGGACGGTGCGGAAGAAAAGGCACCTGCAAAGCCGGCGGTTGAAACCAAGGAATCTGTACCTGCCGAACAGGAAAGCGCACCTGAAAAGCCAGCTCCCAAGCCCGCTGAATCCACTCCAACTCCTTCTGTGAGTGAGGTTGAAGTACCAGAATCAGCCAGCAAACCTACGAAAGCCACGCCCGCAGTTCGCGCACGGGCAAAAAATCTGGGCGTAGACCTGTCACAGGTGAAAGCGCAGGGCGAGCATATCCGCCATGCTGATCTGGATGCCTATCTCGCATATGGCAGCGGGCAGGGGTATCAGCCTGCGGGTGCATCGCGCAAGCGCGAGGATGAAAAGGTCAAGGTGATTGGCCTGCGGCGCAAGATTGCCGAAAATATGGCGGCGTCAAAACGCAATATTCCGCATTTTTCCTATGTTGAAGAGATTGATGTGTCTGCGCTGGAGGATATCCGCGCTGACCTGAACGCGTCCCGTGGCAATCGCCCGAAACTGACGGTATTGCCGTTGCTTATTGTCGCCATTGCACGCACAATTCCTGATTTCCCGATGATTAATGCGCTATATGATGATGAGGCAGGGCATGTGACCCGCCATGGCGCGATCCACCTGGGTATGGCAACACAGACGGATAGCGGCCTGAAAGTGCCGGTTGTCAAAAATGCACAGGACAAGAATGTGTGGCAGCTCGCAGCGGATATCGCGCGGCTGAGCGAAGCGGCACGCGATGGCAGTGCAACAACTGATGACCTGACGGGCGGTACACTCACCATTACATCGCTTGGCCCGTTGGGCGGCATTGCGACAACACCGGTTATCAACCGTCCGGAAGTGGCCATTATCGGCCCGAACAAGATTGTTGAACGCCCGGTCATTGTTGATGGCGAGTTACAGATCCGCAAAATGATGAATCTGTCCATATCATGTGACCACCGCGTCGTTGATGGCTATGATGCAGCCAGCTTTGTGCAAGCGCTGAAGCGGGTGATTGAGAAGCCGGTCCTGATTTTCTCGGATTAAGATTTGGTTACACAGTCCATATCCGGATTAGCCAGTATGAAAAACGCGTTAATCCGGACCTATTTTATTACACTAGATGAATATACTTTTTGTACTATAAAGATATTATAACCCAAGAGAATTCAGGCTTTCCTGATCGAATTTCAGGCGGAATGTGATGAAGGGGCCGCTGCGCGTATAGCGGCTTTCCTCAAAGTCACGGTCTTCAAAACCCACAAAGTTATAGCCAGCCGAGATATAGGCATTTTTGAACGGAGTCACACCCACTGTCGGGCCCCCGCTATAGGCAATGGTTGTGCCTTTTGTGCCAAAACGCACGGTACCCGCGCCGCCCACATCTATCGTGTCGCTGAGATCAAAACGTGCATCCAGGCCGATTACATTGCTCCAGCCCGCGATATCATCTTCACCAAACTTGTCGAATACATAACGCGTGCCCCAGAACAGGCTGTATTCGCCGCGTTCGACAAATTCCCGGTCATTGCCCGCACCATCGCGCTTATCGATTGGGGTATAGTTGACGCTCAGGCTGTTGATCAGACGGCGTGACGTCACATTGCCGTCAACTGTCAGCAATGCGCCGCCAATTGGTCCCGCTTCACCGGCAACCGCGCCGCGTACCTTGTCCTCGTGAAACTCGACCTTGTCGAGCCATGACCACCGGCTGTTATCCGGGCGATGCGCCCAACTCAGCTCGGCTTTTGTGGTTTCAGTGCGCGGGCCAGCATCCAGTGCGGCGCTGAAATAGCTGACAAGCCCGCCAACAGCGCTGCCCTGGCCGATCTGCCTGAGTATGGCCGAGGTAAAGCCATAGCGTTCGCCCGTTTCAGCAGCCCTATATTCCGCGCGTGAAGCCCAGCTCCAATCCTTGTGCCGGTAAGTGGCTCCGGCAGTTACAGCAATAAAGTCTTCGGTCAGTGCGCCTGTGCTGGACAGGAAGCCGCCTGAAGCCACAGGCTGGTCTGGGTTGAGGATATCAGCTGTATCGATTCCGCCGCTGATGGTTTCATTGCCATCAAGTGAGAAATCTACTGACCATTTGTCGCTAAGCCTCAGGGATTGTGAGAAACCATAGGCAGCGTAACTACGCGGACCATATTCGGTAATCTCCTGCTGGTTGGCCGTGCCGAGGAAGCGTGCGCCATCCCATGGCGCGACTTCAAAGCCGATGCGCGCTGTTTGCGTGCTGAATTTTTCACCATCGGCAATTTCATATGCACCCAGTATTTTCACATCAGGTGAAATCGCATAGCGTGCCCCAAATGTATGGCGCGCAGGAAAGTCGATGCTTTCATCCTGTCCGCCAAGGGCAAATTCACTGCTGGCGCTCAGTTCCAGCTTATTATCGAGCAAACGCTGTGAAGCCCCCAGTTTGGCGAGTGTAGAGCGGTTGACGGTACCGTCGGACAATCGATCCTCGGCATGGATCAGGCCGGCCTGAAGCGACGTTGCGTCTTTGCGATACTGTATTTCGGCATTACCGGCCCGGCGCCGCGCGTTATTTGCCAGGAAATCTTCCTGATAGGCGCTGGCTGAAAGCGTCAGTGTATCGGAAAGCCGTATACGTGCGTCTAACCCGAATTTGTGTGTACCATTCCCGGTATTGCTGAGCTGTCCCACGCCAAAACCGTCTTCCTGGCGGCGGACATAGGCAAGCAGGTCATATTTGGAGCCATGATGTTCGGCCTCAAGCAGCCATGCGGTCGCTTTGTTTTCATTTGCTGCTGCGCCGTTGCTTCCAGATGCTGTCGCTCTGCTATGCGCAATTTCACCGCGTAGCTCTGTTTGCGCGCTGGGACGGTATCTGACATCCAGGCCGACCAGGTCGGTTTTCTGGACATCATCCCGGTCATGAATGGCGGTTGCCCCTATCTGCAATTGCTGTGTGGCGTTACGCCAGCTTACGCGGCCACCTGCGTTAATTTCTCGGTTTCCGGCTCTATCCACTTCATATTCAGCAATAATAAATTGCGGGTCAAGGCCGTTTGCGCGGCTGAGTATGGGCTCACGGAAACGCAATGTCCCTGCCAGATAATCAATATCATAATCAATATGGCGGGTAAGGTCACGGCGTTCGACGATGCGTTCCGAACGGAAACGGTCGCGTATTTCGATGCGGATACGTTCTGAATTGAGGAGGATGTCGCGCGACGCCAATGCATAAGGACCGGAAAGGCCATTGCCCTGTATTTCTTCACGGCGGAAACGGTTGGGCGTGTCTGCGCCAAATGCGACTGCGGATACCCGTTCGCTGCGATATTCCGCCTTGATACCGTTGAAAGCGCGCTGGTAGCGGGCGAGCTCGGGCTCGTTGATGCCGGTTTCATAATCACCGAACAGTGCATAAAATTGTGGCCGTTCCAGCTTCAGGTAAAGACGGCGGATGCTGGCTGCATCATAACGCTGTTCACTGCGGTCTGCATAGATTGTGTAGTAACTCCGCGGATCTATAACGCCCTGAAAACGGGTTTCGTCCTCTTCCTTGTCGCTGTCATAGGCCAATGTCATCAGCCATTTGCCCTTGATACGGCCCTTCGCATAGAGCGCTACACGGCCATCCACCTGCACGCCATCTTCGCTGTCAGCCAGTGTTTCAAGCCGCTCATCCAGCGTGTTAAAGCCAATAGTACCTGCGGCAAAACCGACAACGGTCCAGGGCCGATTGCCTGGATCCAGCCATGTTTCAACACGCTGGCTGCGCTCGGTTTCGCCGTCGCGGAACGGAAATTCGATAGTGACGCTTCCCGATGCTGTTGTCGGGGCGAGTTCGATATAGGCAATGCCATCATCACCCTCTATGCGCCATACCGGTTTGGCCCTCTCCAGACCGGAAAGTTGCTCGGCCTGCTGTGCATCTACCTCTATGGCGGGTGTATAGGGTGCAGGAACGGCAAATGCGCCGGTCGCGCCGTGATGCACGGGTCTGCCGTCACGGTCTGTCAGGCGTACGGCGATAACGGGACGTGTAATGCCGTCCGCGACCAGGATGGATTGCCCTTTCAGAAAGCGTGCATTGAGCGGAGCACCTGAATAATGCACTTTGCGTGTCAGTTCTTCGACCAGATTGCCACCGCGGTTTTTGATTTTTGCGGTGAGCGTGTTGCTGCGATCATCAATCTGCAGGCCGCGCCAGATGCTGACGCGGATTTTTCCATCGCCGCTTTTACGTGTACCATCAAAGGAGAGTGGGTCGACAGGTTTGCCATTAAGTAGCAATTCCACATTCTGGTTCGGCATATGTTTGATGGCGACGCGAATGGCTTTTACGCGCGGATTATGGTCTGCTTCAGGGAATAACCACGCGATACCCGGTTCCTGCCCCGCAAACCAGTCGCGCTCTGCGCCTGCTGCTTGCTGGTCGCTGACCGGGGCAGGGCGTTTTGCCTGCTGCTTTGTAGCGACTACTTCGCGCGGTGCAGTTTTGCGGGCACGGAAATCGGCACGCTTCAATGCACCGCCGCGGCCTTCTACAAACCGTGAAATGTCACTGCCTGCGGCACGGGTATTTTGCGCACAATTAACCGGTTCCTGGTCGAGCGGGAAGGTAGATGGGTCCACCTGCACTACATGCAAACCGGGCCTGATGCCTTCAAAATGATAGCGGCCCTCACGATCGGTAATGGCATAAGTGCCATCTTCCAGCATGACGCGCACACCCGAAATTCCTGCTGCGCCGCGCGGGTCGATGCTGCACGCACCTTCGGTGACACGGCCAATAATGGTGAAGCGTTCGCTGATGCCATCACGCATGATACGTACAAATGCTTCGCCGACGGAGCTTGTTGCACCCAGATTGTCCTTTGCAATGGCTGTATTCGTGATGTCTCCAGGCTGGGCATCCGGACGAACTTCAGTCAGATATGTCAAAAGGCCGCTGCTATTCGGGGTGAGGGAGGGTACGGTAACGCTGAAACTGCCGCCATCGGGCGCGATATCGGCGGCAATGCTTTCCCCATTGTAACGCATGGTGGCTGGACGCAGCTTGAGTGCTATGGGCAAGTCATCGCGGATCGTGACAAGGCCGGTGGGGCGGTGCCTGTCGCTGTTTTTTACGGCAATGCGGAACTGCAGGGCATCGCCAGGAGCTGCTACTGCCTTTGAGACCTGTTTGGTAAGTTGCAGCGGTGCGCCGGGGCGATCGATCGGAATGTCGACCCGTACCGCTTCCGGGCTGCTGAGTATGATATCGCCACCATAGGACCCATCAACGACCATATAGGGTTCACCGTCTGGCCGCAGGAAACCCGCAAGGGCAGGCGGTGTTACTACAGATGGCGCTGTATAGGGCGCAGGCGGCTCAACCCGGATCGAATAGGAACCGGCGCGGACAAACGGGAAACGGTAAAAGCCGTCCGGAAAATCATATGTCTGACCCGAACTGTCGCTGACCGTGCTGCCGGTGACGACCTTGTTGGGGAAAGCTGACATGCCATCATCGCCAAAAACTTCAGCAGGCTGCCCGGTTGCATTGTCGATGATCGTAACGGTGACGCCGGATACGGGCGCACCGTCACCGCTATCAAAGACGATACCGAACGGGTCGATCAGGATTTCCAGATCAACTTCACCCAGCAATCCGCTGGTCTTGCTGTCCAGTATGTCGACGGTGAGCGTGCTGCCCTGGCGTACGGAGAGTACACAGTCGCCCTGTACCGGGCTGGGGGGCACGGATACCGTATTGATATAACCGACAAACCGTCCGTCATTTACTGATGTTTCAGTGACAGAGATGGTTTCAATATCACCTTCGGGCGTAGTCAGCGTTATATCGAACTTATCAATAGCGGTAGGATCAAGGTTTTTGTCTTCGGCCATGATCGAAATGACAAGCGGTTCATTTGCCTGGATCCGCGAGGTCGCTTTCAGGCTGGCAGGGTTAGTGTCTACACCTGCAAAAACTCCATGAAGTTCGACAGGAATATTTCCTGACGAGCTGCGGCATATTGTATCTGGAAGTGGTATCTGCGTCGCACCGGGCGGAGTGTCAAACTGGTAGGCTGTGATTGTGAGCGGGTTGCCTGTGGGCGGGCTGGATACACTGATATCCACACGGTTGGACGGTTTTTGCAGGCGTGCACCGCCTGCATCCCATTCAACCGTTGCCACATTGCTGATCGTCTGCGCACTTGCCATGGTCACGGGCAGCGGGGCGGAGAATACCGCCAGACCCAGCAACAAAGGCTTAAGATGTTTGGTTAACGCGCGCATTAGCTTTTGCATTGATGGGGCCAGCGTGTTCCCGCTGGCCCGCATCAATCAGGCTTGCCTCAGTCCACGGTAGCGCGGAACACAAGGGCGGAATTGCCACCACCGGATATGTCGTTCAGCGTTCCTGAAACAACGCCGCCGGAGAAGCTGCCCGTGCCTGCGCCTGCGGTACATGTGCCAGCTACGCTGTCATATGAACCGTTGGTCGTCACGCCAAAACCCGCATCATAGGTGATATTGGCGGGCAGGGTATCCGAAATTGAGATGCCTGTCGCCGTGGCGCTGCCAGGCGCGTTGGTCACTGCGATACAATATTCAATGACGGCACCCGGAATGGCTTTCGGGTTGGTTGTGCCGTTGACCGGATCCGAAATGACAGTGCTGAACTTGACCACGGCCAGATCAGCCGCGGCGACAGTGTAGTCGTCGCCTGCGCTGAACGCTGCGTCGCGTGCACCGTCGGTTTCACCTGCGCCATCAGCAAAGACAGTTTCAACGCCTGCTGTATTCGCGCCAGCGGATTCGGTAAGGGCTGCGCCCACTGCACCGCCTGCGGTGCCGCCTTCGCGCGCTGTAGCGGTCAGGACAACACCGGAAACATCGCCTGTCACCTGCGTGCCTGGAATATCGCCCACGACAAACACTGCAATGGAGGCGTCTTCGGCAAGCTCATCGATAAATGTCGCCGTATCCGTACCCGGATCATAAACACCATTGCCGTTTGAATCGACAAACACCTGAAGGCCGGTAATGTCAAAATTATCCGTGCCGCCATGCTCGGCTGTGCCGCCTGCCAGCTGTGAGGCAGAGACATTGAAATCAAGCACTTCGTTTGATGTATTGGTGACCGTAAAGGTCGTGACAGCACCGGTTTCTCCTGGCGCGACATCGGTTGTGATACCATCTGTTTCAGCCACGGTCAGGTTGATCTTGCGGTCAACCTTGAATGTGTCAGATGCTGTTTCATCGGTTTGTGCCACCCCGCCCACGGAATAGGACACGGTCACGTCGTTCTGGATATCGGTGCCAGCTGTCGTGCCTTCGGCATATGCGGGATTTGCGCCCAACATGGCCAACGGGATGACAGAAGTGGCAGCGAGTAACTTCAGCTTACTGGTCATTGCTGTTCTCCTGAATAAAGAATTGATATTGAATGGGAAGCTCCGCGCCCATTGCCTCGCGGTTGATGGCAAGGTCCCCGCAGCCACCATTTACGGTTTTTTAGAGGCGTCATCTGACAACCCCGCGAAAAGTCAGTTTTCCTTGTGAACCCGCTGAAATATCATCGTTAATATTCCACCGGATATGCGTAACATCTTCCGGTACGGCATCCCTGTAACCGCTGCCCATGCGGACCCTCAGGTCTTTGAGCCGTCCCCAGTTTTTGCCACCATCAATCGAGACCAGTTCGGTTCCGTCGAGTGTTTCCTGAAATGCGACAGCGCTTGGCATCGGGTTGGTCACCACGAAATTTTCAGCTGTACGGTCGCCGACATTGCGGTATTTGAGGATGAAAACCAGCCGATCGCCCGGAACCACCTTAAGCGGTTTTTCCAGCACGACCGATTTACGGCCATTGGCATCATGCGATACTTTCTCTACATAGACGTCGCTGCTGAGCTCGACTTTTTCCGCCGCAATGGCGCTGTAGGGCGCGCATAGTGCAGCCAAAGTCAATATAAGGCGTTTCATGAAGCTACTCCTCAATCTATCGTGACTTGAAATGTGACAGTGCGCGTTTGCCCGCCCGGAATGTCACCGAGTTCGACAGCAATGGCGGAACCATCAAAGGAACCGGCATCTGCATCGGCACTGCTATCGGTGAGCGATATGCCTTCCAGGGTAATGCTTTCAGAATTATAGCTGGTGTCAGCGGGTATCGGATCGGATACAGCAAGCCCGGTCAGCGTGCCGCTACCGGTAACGGTCGCAACCAGTGTATAGGTAATGACGGAACCAGGTACAGCGCTGTCGCCGCCAAATGGATCTGCAATTGAGGCTGACTTGGTAAGCGCAACGGACGCATCCTGTATCAGGAAGAAGCCGCTATCATCATCATCGGCACCGGTCGTGCCGACAACGGCGTCACCGCCGCCATCACCCTGTCCATCAAAACTGGTGCCAGGTGTACCCGTGCCGGTTTCTGCCTCTGCGGCCAGGTTGACTTCCGCACGGTCGCCGTCTGCTGGAGTTGCCGGGATATCTGAAATGACGAACACCGTTACTGTTTCATCAGGTGCAAGTTCGGGGTCGTTTGTCCCTGCGGCATAGACTTCATCAATGCCTGCATCATATACGCCATTGCCATTTGTATCGATAACAACCGATACAAGAGCAGGGTCAAAATCATCGCCGCCACGCACCACGTCCGGCGTGAGTGCATATTTTTCCGTGCCATTGCCTGTATTCGTCACGGTAAACGTCAAAACCTGGTCTTCGGCGCCCGGCTGTGTCGCGACATCGCCAGGATCAGCCGATGTGACAGTTACATCCAGTAATTCGTCCACCACAATTGTAACGGTGTTGGAATCAATCTGGACTTCGCCGCCAGGGCCGTCATAGCTTGCCGTCGCTGTATTTTCGATATTGGTACCTGCGACCGTTCCTGCCGCAAATGCCGGCGAAGAAACGCCCAGCAACAGCAAAGTTGCAATAGGTGCCATTAGCGTGCGCCCACAGGGTAGGTGGCGGGAAGGCTTTATGGTGTGTAGGTTTTCTGGTCTCTGGTAGTTCATGGGAGTGTTATTCCAGAAAAACCCCAAGAAACGGTTAACGGCCAATGCTGACACCAGCCATGGAATATATGCCTCTATCCCTAAGAAAAGCTGGATTTTTTATCATAATGGCGGCATGATAACGAAACTGGTAAACAGGCAAATCTTGTAAACTCGCGTAAAACATACGCATTCCTTGGCTTTATTCGTTAACGGCAGGTTTTTTATGACAGAAGGCGAAAATCATGATGATGACGAGCTTCGGCGCGACCGGCTTTTGGCATCGCTGGCACTGATTGGCGGGATCGGGCTGATCATCGCATTGCCCTTTGCGCTGATGGCCGGCGCAGAGTTCTTTCTGCCCATGACGATAGCTATCGTTATTTCCATTGCGCTGGTCCCTGCGCTCGAATGGCTTGAGCGGCGGCGGATACCTTCCGCTCTGGCAGCGTGCATATGCGTGATTTTATTTCTGTTGATAGCAAATGGTGCACTGGCGCTGATCATTGTTCCCGCAACCGACTGGTTTGTAAATCTGCCTTCTAAAATACCTCAGATTATGAGTAATTTAGAGCCATTAATTGAGTTTTATTCCGACTTGCAGAAGTTTGTGGATGATACCGCAAAAATGATCACGGCTGGGCCGGTTGCGGAAATGCAGACAGTCACGGTGGATTCACCCACATCGTTGGTTGACCTTATTGCAAGCTCCGCACCTACCGTGGCGGTGCAGATGTTCTTTGTCATCCTGGTGGTGTTCTTTTTCCTGTCTGGCTGGACGCGGCTGCGTGAAAACACGATCAACAGCCGGGGCAGCTTTACAGGGGCGCTGGCAACGGCACGCGTTATCCAGAATGTGGTTTCCGCAACATCGGCCTATCTCGTCACCATCACATTCATCAACATCATGCTGGGTCTGTCTGTGGCGATTGTCCTGTGGATGATAGGCATGGATTCTCCGGCGATGTGGGGCGGCATTGTCGCTTTGCTGAATTTCGTGCCATATCTGGGACCGATATTGACCGCCATCCTGCTCGCGCTTGGGGGATTGATGACATTTGACAGTTTATGGATGGCCATGCTGCCTGCCATGGTTCAGATCGGCTTCAATGCTGTTGAGGCCAATATCATAACACCTACTGTGCTTGGCCGCCGGCTTACCGTGAATCCGCTATTGATACTGGTCTCGCTCAGTTTCTGGACATGGATATGGGGCACGCCGGGTGCATTGCTGGCTGTACCCCTGCTTATCATCATCCAGACAGTCATTTCTGCCGCCGGAACGCCCGATATTGCAGGCTTTCTGTTTGAGGCAGGAACATTGACAAAACACGGTCCGGGAGGGGGGGCGCCTGAAAAAAATGCTGCTAATGGAGAAAAAAGTTCAAACTAATGTTGACAGCGGCGCGGCTCTCACTTAATTGCCGCGCTCCAGCAGTAATGCGGGTGTAGCTCAGTTGGTTAGAGCGCCGGCCTGTCACGCCGGAGGTCGCGAGTTCAAGTCTCGTCACTCGCGCCACTGTTTTCAGTGGCGCTTCTCCCTCATAAACATCATTATTGCTTATCTTCCGGGGCTTTGAAGCGTCCGGTTTCCATCCATATCATCAGCGGCCTGAGCGGCAATATCCAGATAATGCCTGTCACCAGATAGATCAGAATCTGCAGCAGCACGTGCATGCCGCTCATCCATCCCACGATGGTCACCACCAGCACGCACCACATGGTGATTAACAGCAGAATCGCCAATATGCCGACCGGTTTGCGCCATGTGGGTTCCATTATGCTTTCTTTCCCTCTGAAATGTGCTCAGGTTCTATTATGCTGGCCTGTGTGACAATCATATCAAGCGGAAGGTCATGCGCTTCCACCGGGATATTGTCATGCTGCTGTGCTGTCCAGGCAAGGCCAATAGTTTTTGTACCGGGGTTTTCGGCCAGATAGCGGTCATAATGGCCGCCGCCCTGACCCAGCCTGTGCATCCGGTCATTATACGCCACAAGCGGCACGATCAGAAGGTCGGGCGTGACAGCGCGTGCCGAGGCTACAGGCTGCATGATATGAAATGGGCCTGGTTCGAGCTGGTCATCGTGATTATGGCTAAGGAATTCCATCTTGCTATCATTGTCCGCAAAATAAGGCACCGCTACAGGCAGGCCATTTTCGTGCATGAATTGGGTATAATGGCGTGTCGGTGCTTCATATGATTTGGCGATATAAATACCGGTGCAGCGCGCCTGTTTCATCAGTTTTTGCACTTGCGGCGGCGGTATTCTGAATACGAGCGCGCGTACGGAATCGGGCAGGGCGTTCACAAAACCCTGCCGTTTTATCCGCATCTCGCGGCGCAAAGTGCGTTTCAGGTCGGGTGTTTCTGTCATGAAAGGCTATAATGCTCCAGATTGCAGAGGTGCTTAAAATGAGCAGAAACGGGGGCAGGTGACGGGACCACTTTGGCCGTTTGCAGGAACAACCTCTGACGCCAAGACGTCAGGTGGGGGCCATGTAATCCGGACCACGGTCCAGTCAGGGACAGCTCCCTAGTTTGATATATCGCCTCAGGGATGTTCTTATCAGCTCGTACGAAGCAGTACCCGTCTGTCATGATTTAGGGGGCGCTGACGGTTTCCTCAAGGGAAGATGCCAGTTTTTCCATGCGCTGGGCCAGTTTTTCCACCGCTTCAGCGGCTGCACTGCTCTGCGAGGTAGCGGGACTTGCCTGCGCGTTTCCCGCACCGCCTTTCTGCTTTTGCAGTTCATCCAGCTGATCGGCAAGCAATAGCGAGGTAAAGAGAAGCATCCGGCTTTCGGTCAGGGCCTGGCTGTTATAGCCTGCGTTGCGCGCGGTTTCATCCACCAGCCGGCCAAGGTTTTGCAATTGCTGCTCTTCGCCTTCACCGCAGGTCAGTTTGAACTGGCGGTCAGCAATGGTAATGGAAACGTCGGGCATGGTCGGCTCACTTTATCAATAATCCGGGTTCAATAATCTGGTTTACTGCGTAATCTGATCAATCTGGCTGATGGCTTTTTCAGCAGCATCACGTAAAATCTTGTGCCGCCTTTTCAGATCGGCCAATTCTTCATCGCTGGCATTGGTGGGTGGCGCAGCATTCGCATCTTTCCGCAATTTTGCCGTAGCCGACTCAACACGGCCCAGCGCGCGTTCAAGTTGGCCCAGTGCCGCATTCATGCGGTCGTTGTCGGTATAACTATCGGTCATAATTAACAAATAGCAGGAAAATCGTGCCTTTCCAAATCCTGAACTGTGGATAGCCATAAAAACTGTTAACTTTTCTGTTGATGGTGGCAAAGCTGTCCTTGACGGCGGCAACGCAGCCCCGCAAATGATAGTGCCAAACGGGCGAATCGGCCTTGCCAGGGCTGTGTAAACGCGCGCCTGTAAAAATTGGGGGATAATCCGCAATGACAGTAGCCTTTCACGACTTGTCCAACGCCATTCGGGCGCTGTCCATGGATGCGGTGCAGGCCGCCAATAGCGGACATCCCGGCATGCCCATGGGGATGGCCGATGTCGCGACCGTGCTCTACCGTGATTACCTGAAATTCGATCCAGGTGCGCCCGATTGGGCTGACCGTGATCGTTTTGTGCTTTCCGCAGGCCATGGCTCGATGCTGATCTATTCACTGTTGCACCTGACGGGATATGCGCATCCGACCATGGATGAAATCCGCAATTTCCGCCAGTTATCAAGTCCATGTGCAGGGCATCCCGAAAATTTCGAGCTTGCCGGGGTGGAATCGACCACCGGTCCGCTGGGGCAGGGGCTGGCCATGGCCGTGGGCATGGCAATGGCCGAGCGGCATTTGAATAGCGGGTTTGGCAATGATCTTGTCGATCATAAAACATGGGTTATTGCCGGTGATGGCTGCCTGATGGAAGGCATCAACCACGAAGCCATTGGCCTGGCCGGACATCTTGGGTTAGGGCGGCTTAATGTGCTGTGGGATGATAATAAAATCACCATTGATGGCGCGACTGACCTGTCGACCAGCGAAGACATCCGTGCACGATATACAGCCACGGGCTGGCATGTCGCAGATTGTGACGGTCATGATGAAGCATCGATCAAGGCTGCGATTGACGAGGCATTGGCAGATCCGCGTCCATCACTGATCGCCTGTGCCACGATTATCGGCAAGGGGGCGCCCACCAAGCAGGGGACATCGGCAACGCATGGCGCACCACTGGGAGAAGAGGAAATTGCCGGCGCGCGCGACCTGCTCGATTGGCCGCACGCACCATTTGAAATTCCCGCCGATATTACGGACGCCTGGCGTACCTTTGGTGATCGCGGCCGTGATGCCCATGCGGCATGGAAAGATACGCTTTCCGGTCATGCAGAGCAGCATGAATTTGCGCGCCGTATGGCCGGCGAACTGCCTGATGATTTCTCTCTGGAAAGCTATCTCGATGGACTGATCGCAGACCCCCAAAAGGTTGCGACACGCAAGGCATCGGAGATGGCGTTGAATGAAATCAACGCGGCCATTCCAGAAACCATTGGCGGTTCAGCCGACCTAACCGGTTCAAATAATACGAAAACGGGTGATCTTGGCGTCATGACGTCAGGCGATTATTCCGGGCGCTATGTCTATTACGGCATTCGCGAGTTTGGCATGGCGGCGGCGATGAACGGCATGGCGCTGCATGGCGGCGTGATACCCTATGGCGGAACGTTTCTGGTCTTCACCGATTATTGCCGTTCGGCCATCCGCCTGTCTGCGATCCAGCGGCAGCGTGTCATTTATGTTATGACGCATGACAGCATCGGTTTGGGTGAGGATGGGCCCACGCACCAGCCGGTCGAGCATGTCATGAGCCTGCGCATTATGCCGAATGTCCATGTTTTCCGGCCCGCAGACGTTGTTGAAACGGCGGAATGCTGGGAGTTGGCACTCAAGGCACAAGACAGGCCGTCCGTGCTCGCGCTGACACGGCAGGGGGTGCCGCAGCTGCGGCTTGAAAAAAGCGAGAATCAATGTGCGAAGGGCGCATACCGGCTGAAAGAGGCAAATGGTGCGGCGCAGGTCACGATTATGGCGACAGGGTCCGAAGTGTCACTGGCAATGGAAACCGCAGAAAAGCTGGAAGGTGAGGGCATTGCTACGGCGGTTGTATCCATGCCATGCTGGTCGCTGTTCGATGCGCAGGGCCAGGCCTATCAGGATAGCGTGCTGCCCGATGACGGGTCGCTGCGCGTATCGATAGAGGCGGGGACAACATTGGGGTGGGAGCGCTATACAGGCCGCAAAGGCCTACGCTTTGGCCTCGACCGTTTCGGCGCATCGGCGCCCATTGATGACCTGTTTGAAAAGTTCGGCCTGACCGCCGGACAGATTGCACCCAAAATCAGGGATGCACTAACCTAAAAGTTTATAAACTTTATGAAATCTGGAATTTAAGGAGCTGAAATAATGTCAGTAAAAGTAGCAATTAATGGCTTTGGACGGATCGGCCGTCTCGTCGCTCGCGCGATACTGGAGCGCGATGACCATGGTCTTGAACTGGTCGCGATCAACGATCTCGCAGACGCTAAAGCCAATGCGCTATTGTTCCAGTATGATTCCACTCATGGCCGGTTTCCGGGTGAAGTGACCGCCGATGACAGCAGCATAACCGTCAATGGCAAGAAAATCGCCGTGACATCAGAGCGCGAGCCCGGCAAATTGCCGCATGGCGAAATGGGCATTGATCTGGTTCTGGAATGTACCGGATTTTTCCAGTCGCATGAAGCCGCCAAGCCACATCTTGATGCGGGCGCGAAACGAGTGCTTATTTCCGCCCCTGCCAAAAATGTGACGAAAACAGTCGTCTATGGCGTCAATCATGACAGCCTGACTGCGGAAGACGTTATCGTTTCCAACGCAAGCTGTACCACCAACTGCCTTGCGCCTGTGGCCAAGGTGCTGAATGATACGGTGGGTATTGAGCGCGGTTTCATGACCACCATTCACAGCTATACAAATGACCAGCGCATGTTGGACCAGATGCACTCCGACATGCGCCGTGCGCGGGGCGGAGCGCAGAACATGATCCCGACGACAACGGGTGCAGCCCGCGCGGTCGGCCTGGTACTGCCTGAACTGAATGGCAAGTTGGATGGTTCTTCTGTACGCGTGCCGACCCCGAATGTCAGCCTGATCGACCTGGTATTCACACCGGGCCGCGATACTTCGGCGGAAGAGTTGAATGCTGCATTAAAAGCCGCATCCGAAGGTTCGATGAAAGGCGTTCTCTACTATACCGAGCAGCCTCTGGTCAGCTCAGACTTCAATCATTTCCCCGCGAGTTCCACAGTCGACAGCCTGGAAACAACCGTCATGGAAGGCAAGCTGGCCCGCGTTGTGAGCTGGTATGACAATGAATGGGGCTTTTCCAACCGGATGATCGATACCGCCGGTGTCATGGCCGGATTGCTGTAAGGTCGGAGCGGAGAAATGGCTGCACAGCGCTTCAGGACACTGGATGACATGCACGATATTGCGGGCAAGCCGGTGCTTGTCCGTGAGGACCTGAACGTACCGGTGAATGCTGATGGCAGTGTTGGCGATGATACACGGCTGCGCGCGACAATGGCCACGCTTACCGAACTGGCCGATGCCCATGCCAAGGTTTTGGTACTGGCGCATTTCGGGCGGCCCAAGGGGCATGCATCTGATGCGCTTTCCTTGCGTCCGGTGGCAGAAGCGCTGGGCGAGGTGTTGGGCCGTCATGTCGGTTTTCTGGCATCGCCTGAACGCCACGCCATTGACGCGCTTGCCAATGGTAGCATTACGGTGCTGGAAAACAGCCGTTTTTATCCGGGGGAAGAGAAAAATGACCCGGCGCTTGTCAAGCAGATGGCAACGCTGGGTGATTTTTACGTGAATGACGCCTTTTCTGCGGCACACCGCGCGCATGTGACCACAGAAGGCCTGGCCCATGCGCTGCCTGCTTTTGCAGGGCGCGCGATGGAGGCGGAGCTGAAAGCGCTGGAAGCGGCGCTTGGCAATCCTGAGCATCCGGTTGCAGCTGTTGTCGGCGGTGCCAAGGTTTCCACGAAACTGGATGTGCTGACGCATCTGGTCACCAAGGTCGATCACCTGATTATCGGCGGCGGCATGGCCAATACATTTCTGGCTGCACGCGGCGTGGATGTGGGCAATTCGCTGTGTGAACACGACCTGGCCGATACGGCAAACCGTATCATGGAGGCCGCCGATGCGGCGAATTGCACGGTCCATCTTCCCTATGATGTTGTGGTGGCAAAGGAATTCGCGGCAGGCGCCGAAAACCGTACGGTGAATGTCCATGAAGTTGGCAGTGATGAAATGATACTCGACATCGGCACAGCGGCCGTGGAAGCGCTGTCTGACGTGCTTAAAACCTGCAAGACGCTGGTTTGGAACGGCCCGCTGGGTGCATTTGAAATTGAACCGTTTGACCGGGCAACGGTGGCGTTGGCGCAGACCGCGGCGGCGCTCACCCGTGAAGGCTCGCTGGTGTCAGTAGCGGGCGGCGGCGATACAGTCGCTGCGCTCAACCATGCGGGCGCTGCAGGTGATTTCAGCTTTGTATCCACTGCTGGCGGCGCTTTCCTGGAATGGATGGAAGGCAAGGAATTGCCCGGCGTGAAAGCATTGGAAATATAGAAATATTCTGGCCGCATGGCCAATCATGCAAGAGGGACATAGTGATGCATAATTCCGAAATGATGGAAAAAATTGAAAACGGAACCGGCTTTATCGCCGCGCTCGACCAGAGCGGTGGTTCCACGCCAAAGGCGCTTCGCGGCTATGGTGTTGAGGAAGATGCCTATAACAATGATGATGAGATGTTTGCGCTGATCCACGATATGCGCAGCCGCATTGTCACCGCGCCGTGTTTTAATGGCGACAGGGTGATTGGCGCGATCCTGTTTGAAAAAACCATGGACGGCGAAGCGGGCGGCCAGTCTGTGCCGAAGC
Organism: uncultured Sphingomonadaceae bacterium; assembly: GCA_947497085.1. Taxonomy (GTDB): domain Bacteria; phylum Pseudomonadota; class Alphaproteobacteria; order Sphingomonadales; family Sphingomonadaceae; genus Alg239-R122. The sequence goes on along the minus strand of CANMFE010000001.1, from coordinate 219,924 downwards.
TATTGTGGGAACGCGGTGTCGTGCCTTTCCTGAAAGTGGATAAAGGCCTGGAGGATGAAGCCGATGGCGTACAGATGATGAAGCCGATTGAGGGACTGGATGAGCTGCTCGAACGTGCCAAGGAAAAGGGTGTTTTTGGCACAAAAATGCGCTCAGTCATCAATCTTGCTTCACATGCGGGTATTGCCGCGATTGTGCAGCAGCAGTTTGAAGTCGCATCGCGCATACTGGACCACGGCCTGATGCCGATCATCGAACCTGAAGTATCGATTAAAAGCCCAGAGCGCGGCGCGGCGGATGCGATTCTTTTTGAAGAGCTTAAAAAGGCCCTTGATGCGCTGCCCGAAGACCGCAAGGTTATGCTGAAGCTTTCCATTCCGGAACAGGCGGGACTTTATACTCCGCTTGTGAACCATCCGCGTGTGGCTCGTGTTGTCGCGCTATCCGGCGGGTTTGAACGTGATGAGGCATGTAGCGAGCTGGCCAAAAACCCCGGCATGATTGCCAGTTTCTCACGGGCATTGCTTCAGGATCTGCGTCAGCAAATGGGTGATGGCGACTTTGACGCATCACTGGGCGGCGCGATTGACCAGATTTACGAAGCGTCCGCGACCTAGGGGCCGCATATGAGCGCGGACCCCGCCTGTCAGCTTTACATCATATCACCGCTCGAAACGGGCGGTGATTTTCCGGGCCGCTTGCGCGAAGCCCTGGCTGCTGCACCTGTCGCGGCATTCCAGTTTCGCGTAAAAGGACTGGATCAGCATGAAGCGGCGCGGCTTGCGGCACCATTACAAGCCATATGCGCGGAATATGACACGGCCTTTATCGTCAATGATGATATCGCGCTCGCCGCGCGGCTTGACGCGGATGGGGTACATCTGGGGCAGGGGGATGGCGAACTGGCCGAGGCCCGCGAACGTCTGGGCCGCGATGTGCAGATTGGTATCACCTGTCATGACAGCCGCCATCTGGCACTGGAGGCAGGCGAGGCCGGGGCAGACTATGTTGCCTTTGGCGCGTTTTACCCGAGCGAGACGAAAGATACCGAGCACCGCGCATACCCTGAATTGCTGTCATGGTGGTCGAGCATGGTTGAGATTCCGTGTGTTGCCATTGGCGGCATCACGGCGGCCAATGCAGCGCCGCTTATTGCAGCGGGGGCAGATTTTCTGGCGGTTTCAGGCGGTGTGTGGAAACATGCGGGCGGTCCGGCGGCCGCTGTGCGGGAATTTAGCGAGATTTTGGCAGGCGGATAGTCTCAGGCGCCATCAGGCTTTAGCGACTTTCTTCCGCTTGGCCTCTGCCACCAGCCGTTTGAGGTAGCTGGTATAATCGTCCTCAAATTCATCACTGTCTGGCAATGGAACACCCGGCTTATGCGCAGATTCACGTACATCGCTGAATTTGCCGAAAATCCCTGCCGCTGGATTTGCCTGATATATATTCATCTTTATCTCTCGTATGCCTTGTGGCTGGCTGGAAATATTCCAGATTTTCTCAAGCTATGGCACCATGTAACACGGTTTTACAAGCCGGAATTGGATGAAATGGTCATATTGCGCAGTGATGCCTATCACTGCCGCCATGAAAATCTTGCGACTTGCCGTGGCTGCCCTCTTGCCAAGGCGTTGATGCGGCTATAGAGCGCAGGCACAAATAAGTGTGCGCATTGCTGGCGCACAGGCTCTTTTCAGATATGCGAGATATTTTATGAAAATCAGTGGTGTCGATATTCGTCCGGGCAATATCCTTGAATATGAAGGCGGTCTTTGGAAAGTCGCGAAAATCCAGCACACCCAGCCAGGCAAGGGCGGAGCCTATATGCAGGTGGAAATGAAGAACCTGATTGACGGGCGCAAAACCAATGTGCGCTTTCGCAGCGCAGATACTGTCGAGAAAGTCCGTCTGGACACAAAGGATTTCCAGTTCCTGTTCGCCGATGGCGACATGCTGACATTCATGGACAAGGAAAATTACGAACAGATCATGCTGTCTGCCGATCTGCTGGGCGATGCAGTCGATTTTCTGCAGGATGGCATGGACGTGACGCTGGAGCTATATGAGGAAAAGCCGATTTCGGTGCAGCTTCCTGACCAGATCGAGGCGGAAATTGTTGAAGCTGACGCAGTGGTCAAGGGACAGACAGCATCATCCAGCTATAAGCCCGCCGTTCTGGACAATGGTGTGAAAGTCATGGTGCCGCCGCATATTGCCGCCGGAACGCGTGTGATTGTTGACGTTTATGCCCGCGAATATGTGAAAAAGGCGGATTAAGCCTTTCGCGCGAGATACCCAATTTGATGCCCTGATTATTTAACACTCTTTTACGGGCCCATAGGAAAAATTATGCCATCCCATTCAGGTTTGATCGCGATTATGGAACGCGCCGCACGCAAGGCAGGACAGCGCCTGCGCCGTGATTTCGGTGAAGTCGAACATTTGCAGGTGTCGAAAAAAGGTCCGGCAGATTTCGTGTCCAAGGCGGATCAGCGTTCCGAGCGTACTTTATATGACGAGCTTTTGAAGGCGCGGCCCGACTGGGGTTTTGTGCTGGAGGAGGGCGGCAATATCAAGGGCGATCCGTCCAAGCCGCGCTGGATTATCGATCCGCTCGATGGTACCACCAATTTCCTGCACGGCATTCCGCATTTTGCGGTTTCAATTGCGGTGCAGCAGCCCAATGAGACGCATGATGGCTGGGGTGATGTGACATCCGGCCTGATTTACCAGCCGCTCACCGATGAGAGCTATTGGGCCGAAACCAATCGCGGTGCATGGGTGGGCGAACGCCGCTTGCGTATTTCGGGTCGCCGCTATCTGGACGAAGCCCTGATCGCAACGGGTGCGCCGTTTAACGGACATGGCGATTTTGATGAATGGTCGAAAATATTCAATGCGGTTGGCCCTGAAGTTGCCGGAATCCGCCGTTTTGGTGCTGCTTCGCTGGACCTCGCATGGCTGGCCGCCGGGCGTTATGACGGTTTCTGGGAAAGTGGCCTGCAGCCATGGGATGTAGCGGCAGGCGTGCTGATGGTGCGTGAGGCGGGCGGTTTCGTGACAGATTATCGCGGCGGAAATCAGCCCATCAACAGACAGGAAATGATCGCGGCGAATGATATGCTGCATTCAAAGCTGCACAAACTTATAGCCGGGGCTTTGCGGACAAAGGCGAAGCCGGAATAGAGGTTGGGACCATGCCGATGTCACGAAAAATATTTGCGTGTGCACCGGGCATAGTGTCTGCCTTTCTCCTCGTATCTTGCGCATCGGTTTCCACTCAGCATCTGGATACGCAAATAGCCCGCCCATCAGCACCTTGGCCGGAGCGTCCCGATTTTAGCGCGGATAACGCCGCAGATGCCGCTATCACGCGTTTTTCCGCCAGCGTCGCCATGTGGCATTTTGCACTTGGCCGGGCATATCGCGCATCAGATCATCATGCCGCTGTACAATATGCCAAACGGCTAGTTGCATTGGGTTCTGCACTTCCACAACCGGTCCTTGAATATCTTGCGGCACATATGGATGCGGGGGAATTAGAGGTTTTGCGAATAGCTGCTAAAACGAATGAGAAGGCGGTTCAGCGCAGCAACATTACCGCGACAATCGAATCTCCGCCTCGGCTTGTCGAGGGACTGGCAATATTGGATGATGGCCGAATATTGCTCTCTTCTGTAGTCAGCGGTGGCATATTCATAAGTGATAAAGGCACAGTCAAAAGATGGACCAGCGCAGATGCGAATAACGCGTGGAGCCATTTGGGGCTTGCCGCAGACCACCGACGTAATCTGGTTTGGGCCGCGGTTGCAAACGTAGATCCTTCACCGCAGCGTGAAGCGCATTTTGCCGGCCTGATAGGCTATGACCTTTCGACCGGCGTAGAAAAATATCGTCTGCCATCGCCGGAGATGGAGAAAACATCACCCGGCGATGTCTTGCTTGCCAGCGACGGAACGATCTATCTTGCCGATGCTGGTAACGGCGCCATTTATAAATGTGCGCCGGGCTGCGATAGTTTGTCAGTCATACTACGCCCCGGAATATTGCGCAGCCCGCAGGGCATGGTGCTGACAGATAAGGATGAGGCGCTGATTATCTCGGATTATTCCTATGGACTGGCACGCGCAGACTTGCGCACAAGGTCTATTGAACAGCTATCAGCGCCAGAAGGTGTGGCAATAGACGGCATTGACGGCCTTTATGGAGATGGCTCAATGCTGATAGCCATCCAAAATGGTCAGACGCCAGCGCGTATCAGCCAGTTTATACTGAGCGATGATGGCCGCCACGTAAAATGTGCGCATATTATCGAAAAGGCGCATGCTTCTTGGGAAGAGCCAACAAATGGCCAGCTTGCCGGAGATAAATTCCATTATATTGGCAATGCGCAATGGCCCAAATTTGAAAAAGGCGGAGCAGTGAAGCAGGGGAAACAGCTCCACCCAACACAGATACACACGATCAAGTTGCAGAATTTGCCGCACAGTTGTGCGTAAAAAAACACGGCCAGACACTTGCTTGCATGCGCCTACATGCTTAGAAGCGGAGCTGATTTACACGTGGATTCTTTACAAGGTCAGGAAGGAAATGATTTGACCGATCTTTCACAATATCTGCCAATCCTTCTCTTTCTTGGTATCGCCCTTATTCTCTCCGTTGCCTTTGTCTTCCTGCCTATGGGTGTTTCGCGCCTGACCGGGACGCACAAACCGACCGTGAACAAGCTGACCGAATATGAATGCGGCTTCCCCGCGTTTGAGGATGCACGCAGCCAGTTTGACGTGCGCTTTTACCTGGTCGCCATTTCATTCATCATATTTGATCTGGAGGCCGCGTTCCTGTTTCCCTGGGCCGTGAGTCTGGATCATACAGGCTGGCTGGGCTGGGGGGCGATGATGATGTTCCTGGGTATACTTGCCATAGGCCTGATCTATGAATGGAAAATGGGCGCGCTGGATTGGGAGTAGATCATGAGCAGCAATAATTCACTTATCCAGCCCGCGACCATGGCCGACATGCCGCCGGAAGGCACACCGCCCGAGCAGGCGTTTTTCAATGATCTGAATGCAGAGGTGAATGACAAGGGCTTCCTTGTCACCTCCACCGAAGACCTGTTTGCCTGGGCCCGCACGGGGTCGCTATGGTGGATGACATTTGGTCTGGCATGCTGCGCGGTGGAAATGATTCATGTGAACATGCCGCGTTATGATATGGAGCGGTTTGGCGTCGCACCGCGTGCCAGCCCGCGCCAGTCGGACGTGATGATTGTGGCAGGTACGCTGTGCAATAAAATGGCACCGGCGCTGCGCCGCGTGTATGACCAGATGTCGGAACCGAAATATGTGATTTCGATGGGCAGCTGCGCCAATGGCGGCGGCTATTATCATTATAGCTATTCGGTGGTTCGCGGCTGTGACCGGATTGTCCCGGTTGACATTTACGTGCCCGGATGCCCGCCCACTGCCGAAGCGCTGCTTTACGGCGTGATGCAGCTCCAGCGGAAAATCCGCCGGACAGGAACGATTGAACGGTAATATGGGACATTCAGCACCGAAGATCGCAAGCAATGACGGTGTCGCGGCTAAGTTGGGCGCGGCGCTTGGCGCGATGCTTATCGATACGGTTGAGGCGCATGACGAGATCAGCTTCACCGTGCAGCGTGATGGCATTGCCGCGGCATTGCAGCTCTTGCGCGACGAGCACGAATACCAGCAGCTGATGGAAATCGCCGGTGCCGATTATCCCGAGCGGGCCGAGCGGTTCGAAATCGTTTACATGTTGCTCAGCCTTACCAAGAACCATCGCATCATGGTCAAGGTCAGCACCGATGAAGATACGCCTGTACCCACTGTGACGCATTTGTGGCCGGTAGCCGGATGGCTGGAGCGCGAGGTCTATGACCTGTACGGTGTGCTGTTCGCGGGCAACCCGGATCTGCGCCGCATTCTCACCGATTATGGCTTTCGTGGCCATCCCTTCCGCAAGGACTTTCCGCTCACTGGCCATGTCGAAATGCGCTATAGCGAGGAACATAAGCGCGTAATCTATGAGCCGGTAAAACTGGCACAGGATTTCCGCAGTTTTGATTTTATGTCACCATGGGAAGGCGCGGATTATGTGCTGCCCGGTGATGAAAAAGTGGATGCCGGGGCGCCGAGCGTAGATAAACCGAAAACCACGGAAAAACCGGCGGATACAGGCGCGGGCAAAAAAGCCAACAAGGCCGCTGCCGAAAAGGAAACCGAAGGCAGCCCGGCGCAGGATGACGTGAAGGCCAAAAAACCTGCACCCAAGCGCACCAAATCCGGCACGGCCAAAAAGGCTTCTGTAAAAAAGGGAGCGGCAAAGAAGCCTGCTGCAAAGAAAGCGACTCCTAAAAAAGCGTCTGCCAAAAAGGCCGCTAAGAAAAAAGACGGAGATAAAGCATAATGGCTGATTATCTCGAGGAAGCACTGGGTGAAACCGACGCCGCTGACCCAACGGTTGGTGATACGGAAATCCAGAATTACACGATCAATTTCGGCCCGCAACACCCTGCGGCGCACGGCGTGCTGCGCATGGTTATGGAGCTGGACGGCGAGATTATCGAACGGATTGACCCGCATGTTGGTCTGCTCCACCGCGGCACCGAAAAACTGATCGAGCACAAGACGTACCTGCAGGCCTTGCCCTATTTTGACCGGCTCGATTACTGTTCACCGCTGGCGCAGGAATATAGCTATGTGCTGGCGATTGAGAAACTGCTTGATCTGGAAGTGCCGCTGCGCGCGCAATATCTGCGCGTGCTGTTTGCCGAGCTGACGCGCATCTGCAACCATATGCTCAATATTGGCGCGCACGTCATGGATGTGGGCGCAATGACACCGAACCTGTGGGTGTTTGAAATCCGCGAGGACTGCCTCAATTTCTTCGAACGTGCATCGGGCGCGCGCATGCACAGCGCTTGGTTCCGTCCCGGCGGTGTGCATCAGGACGTGCCGCTGAAACTGCTCACGGATCTCGCCGACTGGCTCGATACATTCCCGAAACTGTTCGAGGATGCGATGAGCCTGGTCGTCGACAACCGCATTTTCAAACAGCGCAATGTCGATATCGCGACTGTGAGCAAGGAAGACGCGATCAAATGGGGCTTTTCCGGCCCGATGATCCGCGGCAGCGGGATCGCATGGGACCTGCGCAAGTCGCAGCCCTATGATGTCTATGACCGGATGGAATTTGACATTCCCGTCGGCACCAAGGGCGACTGCTATGACCGTTTCATGATCCGGGTAGAGGAAGTGCGTCAATCCGCGCGTATCATGCGCCAGTGCCTGAATGAAATGCCCGAAGGCCCGATTGCTTCCACTGACCGTAAAGTCGTGCCGCCCAAGCGCGGTGAAATGAAGCAGTCGATGGAAGCGCTGATCCACCACTTCAAGCTGTATACAGAGGGTTTCCACGTCCCAGCAGGCGAAGTCTATGTCGCCACCGAAAGCCCGAAAGGCGAATTTGGCGTCTATCTGGTCAGCGATGGCAGCAACAAGCCATACCGCTGCAAGATCCGTCCGACCGCGTTTAGCCACCTTCAGGCGATGGATTTTATGTGCAAGGGCCATATGCTGCCCGACGCGACCGCCATATTGGGCGCGATCGACGTTGTGTTCGGGGAGTGTGACCGATGAGCCTCCGCTTATTCTTGAGCCGGGTATTAGTGCTCTATTGCGTCTTTTTTACTGGGGCTGTTTTGTGGGGATATTTTCGCGGTGGTACGCTGGATATAGGTCATTGGGCATTGATGAGCACAGCGGTACTTCCTGCTGCACTAATTAGGGAGTTTTGGGTTAAAATGAATGGAAAACATCCCAAAAGGGCGACGTCGAATGGCTGACACACCCAATATCCCTGACGAAATCGAAGTCCGTGCGAAGTGGGGCGGCTTTGCCTTTACGCCCGAGAATGACGCGAAGGCGAAAATGTATGTTGCGCGCTATCCCGAGGGGCGGCAGCGCAGTGCGGTGATGCCATTGCTTGATCTGGCGCAGCGTCAGGTGGGGGCGGATACCGATACGCAGGGCTGGCTGCCCGTGCCGGTGATAGAATATGTCGCGGCTTATCTCGACATGCCCTATATGCGCGCATATGAAGTCGCGAGCTTTTACACCATGTACAACCTTGCGCCCGTGGGCAAATATCATGTGCAGGTGTGCGGCACCACGCCGTGCATGCTGCGCGGGTCGGATGACGTCATGGCGGCATGCAAGAACAAGGGCATGGTCAAGGGGAAAACCACACCCGACGGCCTGTTTACGCTGACTGAAGTCGAATGCATGGGCAACTGCTCCAACGCACCGATGGTGCAGATCAACGACGATAATTTCGAGGATCTGGACTATGATATCACCACCAAGATCCTGGAAGAACTAGCGGCGGGCCGTGAAGTGACGCCGGGGTCGCAGACGGGCCGCAAGACCAGCGAGCCTGAAGGTGGGCCAGTGGTGCTCAAGGAAATGGTCGATACAAACCATGATTACCGGGGGGAATGGTAATGGAATCGCTGCTGCCGGTCATTATCGGCCTTATTCTGCTGTTTATCGCGTTCAAGGTGCTGACCGGCATCCTGAAAACCGTGGGCATTATCGCGGCAATCGCGATCGCTGCAGCGCTGTGGTTCACCATGGGCGGAGGCAGTTTATGAGCTTTGACTTCCTACAGGACAAAGACCGCATCTTTACAAATGTCTATGGCTTTCAGTCACCTGACCTGAAAGCGGCGCAGGCGCGCGGGGACTGGGACAATACCAAGGACCTGATCGCACTTGGCAACGACAAGATTATCGAGGAAATCAAGGCATCCGGCCTGCGTGGCCGCGGCGGGGCAGGGTTTCCAACCGGCCTGAAATGGTCCTTCATGCCCAAGGAAGCACCCAAGGATATGCACGGCAATCCGCGGCCTAGCTTTCTGGTCATCAACGCTGATGAATCTGAGCCTGGCTCATGCAAGGACCGTGAAATCATGCGCGGGGATCCGCATAAGCTGATCGAAGGCGCATTGGTGGCGGGGTTCGCTATGCGCGCACGGGCGGCCTATATCTATATTCGCGGCGAATATATTGCCGAAGCCATTGCGCTCGAAAAGGCGGTGGCCGAGGCCTATGATGAAGGGTTGGTTGGCAAGAATGCTGCCGGCTCCGGCTATGATTTCGATGTATTCGTGCACCGCGGCGCGGGCGCCTATATCTGCGGCGAAGAAACCGCGATGATCGAAAGCCTGGAAGGCAAGAAGGGCCAACCGCGGCTGAAACCGCCATTTCCTGCCGGCGCAGGCCTGTATGGCTGTCCGACCACGGTCAACAATGTGGAATCCATCGCGGTTGTACCGACCATCATGCGTCGCAGCGGGGCCTGGTTCGCAAGCTTTGGCCGCGAAAACAACCATGGCACGAAACTGTTCCAGGTATCGGGCCATGTTGAAAAACCGGCTGTGTTCGAGGAAGCCATGTCGATCCCATTCAAGGACATGATCGAAAAGCATTGCGGCGGCATTACCGGCGGGTGGGATAACCTGCTGGCGGTCATCCCCGGTGGTTCTTCCGTTCCGCTCGTTCCCGCTGAACAGATTATGGACGCACCGATGGACTTTGACGGTCTGAAAGACGTTGGCTCAGGCCTTGGCACGGCGGCGGTGATCGTGATGGACAAATCCACCGATATCGTCCGTGCGATTTCCCGTCTCAGCTATTTCTACAAACACGAAAGCTGCGGCCAATGCACACCTTGCCGTGAAGGCACGGGTTGGATGTGGCGCGTGATGGAAAAAATGCGTGATGGTAATGCCGAAATCGAAGATATTGATACTTTGTATGAAGTGACGAAGCAGGTTGAGGGCCACACAATCTGTGCGCTCGGTGACGCCGCGGCCTGGCCTATCCAGGGCCTGATCCGCCACTTCCGCCCCGAAATGGAACGCCGCATCCGCGAACGTCAGGGCGACAATGAAGAAATCATGGAGGCGGCGGAATAATGAAAAAATCCAAGCTTCTAATCGGTATTGGCGTGTGTCTCGCTTTGGCTGGCATAGTCTATTTTATGTCACCTTCACCAAATACTGACGGAGGAGTAGCAGAAAGAACCCCATTTACTGGCTTGATGTCAGCTTGGATGTTAGCCAGTGGCATTGGCCTGATACTTCATAAGTACTGGTCTTTTTTACTGTATGCTGCAGGTGTGATTGTTTTAATGTTTAGTGTAATTTTTTTTGGAATTAAAAATCATACCGCAATCACTGATATTTTTGTACTTGCCGCATTAATGGCGGGTGTATTTGGTATTCCTGCTTTGCTGATGTTTGCTTTGCGCCATCATCTTGAACCTATCGGAGGGGCTGAGTAATGCCTAAAGTCACCGTAGATGGCGTAGAACTGGAAGTCCCGCAGGGCGCAACCGTGCTGCAGGCGGCGGAGCTTGCGGGCAAGGAAATCCCGCGCTTCTGTTATCATGAGCGCCTCAGCATCGCTGGCAATTGCCGCATGTGCCTGGTCGAGGTAAAGCCCGGACCGCCCAAGCCACAGGCAAGCTGCGCGCTGCCCGCGACTGAAGGACAGGAAATCCGCACCGATACCGAAATGGTGAAAAAGGCGCGCGAAGGCGTGATGGAATTCCTGCTTATCAACCATCCGCTCGACTGCCCGATCTGCGATCAGGGCGGCGAATGTGACCTGCAGGACCAGGCGATTGCCTATGGCCGGGGTGGTTCGCGGTTCGAAGAGAACAAGCGCGCGGTCACCGAAAAATATATGGGACCGATCGTCAAAACGGTCATGACCCGCTGCATCCATTGCACCCGCTGTGTTCGTTTTTCCGAGGAAGTGGCCGGTGTCGAGGAAATTGGCGCGATTGGTCGCGGTGAAAGCATGCAGATTACCAGCTATCTGGAACAGGCGGTGCACAGCGAGCTATCGGGCAATGTGATTGACCTGTGCCCGGTGGGGGCGCTGACCTCCAAACCCTATGCGTTTGAAGCGCGTCCGTGGGAGCTGAAGAAAACGCTCGGCATTGATGTGTCCGACGCGGTCGGCACCAATATCCGTTTCGACAGCCGGGGCAGGGAAGTGCTGCGCGTGCTGCCGCGCGTCAATGATGATGTGAACGAGGAATGGGCAAGTGACAAGACCCGCTATATGGTCGATGGCCTTGTCCGCCGCCGGCTCGACAAGCCATTTGTGCGCAAAGGCGGCAAGCTGGTTGAAGCAAGCTGGGATGAGGCGTTCAAGGCGATTGCCAGGGTCGCCAAGCAAGCGGGCAAGTCCGTGGCCGCTATTGCCGGTGATATGGTCGATTGCGAAACCATGTTTGCTGCGCGCGAGCTGCTCGCCGCCATGGGCTCGAAAATGCTCGAAGGCCGCCAGACGGGCCTTGCCTATGACACCAGCAACCTTGCAGCCGTCAATTTCAACAGCACGATGAACGGTATCGAGGAAGCCGATGCTATCCTGCTGATCGGCACGAACCTGCGCTGGGAAGCGCCGCTGGTGAACACGCGCATCCGCAAGGCGATCAAGCGCGGTGCGAAAGTTTTCGCCATCGGCCCTGAGGTCGATCTGACCTATAAAGCCGAATGGCTGGGCGAGGATGTGAAGGTACTCGGCAAGCTGCCAAAAGCTGTCTCCGATGCGCTGAAAGGGGCGGACAAACCTGCGATCATCATGGGCGGCGGCGCTCTGGCCATGGAGGGCGTGCATGGCGCGGCTCTCAAACTGGCGGACAAATTCAAGATGGTCCGTGACGGTTGGAACGGCTTTAACGTGCTGCATTTCTCGGCCGCGCGCATGGGCGGACTGATGCTCGGTTACGCGCAAAAAGGCGGTCTTGCGGATATTGTTGCGGCGAAACCTGCGCTGCTGTTCGCACTGGGCGCGGACGAGGTGGATTACAGCCAGTTTAAAGGCAGTTTTAAAGTCTATATCGGCCATCACGGCGATGCGGGCGCACATGCGGCGGATGTTATCCTGCCTGCGGCGGCTTACCCTGAAAAGAACGGTACGTACGTCAATCTGGAAGGGCGCGTGCAGTTTTCGAACAAGGCGGTGTTTGCGCCGGGCGATGCGCGCGAAGACTGGTCGATATTGCGGGCGCTGTCCGATGTGCTGGGCCACACGCTGCCGTTTGACAGTTTTGACGCATGCCGCGCGGCGATGACCAAAGCTGTGCCTGCGCTCGGCAATGAAGGGCTGGCCAGCTATGACTGGGCACCGCCCAAGCTGGACAGCAAGTGCGAAGGCGCGCTTAGCTATCCGATCAAGGATTTCTACCTGACAAACTCGATCGCGCGCGCCAGCGCGACGATGCAGCGTTGTTCGGCAGAACTGCTGCATGCGGATGATATGCTGGAGGCGGCGGAATGACCGAATTTTTCCAATCCCTGGGTATGACCTACGAATGGGCGTGGTTTGTCGCGACCATTGCCGGCATCCTGCTGATCGTGCTGCCGCTGCTGCTGTCGGTGGCGATGATTGTCTATGCCGACCGCAAGATCTGGGCGGCGATCAACCTGCGCCGCGGGCCCAATGTGGTGGGGCCTTTCGGGCTGCTGCAAAGTTTTGCTGATGGCTTGAAGGTGTTTCTGCAGGAAACAATTATCCCGAGCGCGGCCAATAAAGGGCTTTTCCTGATTGCGCCGATTATCACTTTCACCGTGGCGCTCGCGGCCTGGGCGGTCATTCCGTTCAGCGAAACGGCGGTGCTCGCGAATATCAATGTGGGTCTGCTCTACATTCTCGCGATTAGTTCACTGGGCGTTTACGGTGTGGTGATCTCGGGCTGGGCATCCAACTCGAAATACCCGTTTTTCTCTTCGATGCGCGCGGCGGCGCAGATGATTTCCTATGAAGTCTCGATAGGTTTCACGCTGATAACTGTCGTGCTGATGGCGGGGACGTTCAACCTGAACGATATCATCATGGCGCAAAAGGGGCATATTGGCGGTATCGTCAATGCCTATGGCCTTAACCCGCTGCTGTTTCCGATGGCGGTTGTGTTCCTGATTTCCGCGATGGCGGAAACCGCGCGGCATCCGTTCGACCTGACCGAGGCGGAATCGGAGCTCGTGGCCGGGTATCAGACCGAGTATAGCTCGATGAGCTTCGCGCTGTTCTGGCTCGGCGAATATGCCAATATCCTGCTGATGTGTGCATTGAACGCGATCCTGTTCTGGGGTGGGTGGCTGCCGCCGATTGACTGGGAACCGCTATACGCCGTGCCGGGCATTGTCTGGCTTCTGCTCAAGATATTTATATTCTTCTTTATCTTCAGCTGGGTCATGGCGACCGTACCGCGCTACCGTTATGACCAGCTGATGCGCCTGGGCTGGAAAATCTTCCTGCCGCTTTCACTCGCCTGGGTCGCGATCGTGAGCGGGTATGTGATGATCAGAGACAATGGGTGGCCGCTATGAATATTGCACAGATCATCAAAGCCTTTACCCTGTGGGAATTTGTGAAAGCGCATGCGCTGACGCTGAAATATTTCTTCAAGCCCAAGGTGACGATCAACTATCCGCATGAGAAAAATCCGCTGAGCCCCCGGTTTCGCGGTGAGCATGCGCTGCGCCGCTATCCCAATGGGGAGGAACGCTGCATCGCCTGCAAGCTGTGCGAGGCGGTCTGCCCTGCGCAGGCGATCACCATTGAGGCGGAACCGCGCGAGGATGGCTCGCGCCGCACCACGCGCTATGACATTGACATGACCAAGTGCATTTACTGCGGCTTCTGTCAGGAAGCATGCCCGGTCGATGCCGTGGTCGAAGGACCGAATTTCGAATATGCCACCGAAACCCGCGAAGAGCTGCTTTATGACAAGCAGAAGCTGCTCGCGAACGGGGATAAGTGGGAACGTGCCATTGCGGCAAACCTTGAAGCGGATGCACCATACCGGTAATGCGCGTGACGAATCCAATGGGGCTTGAAATATAGTGATACAGGTTTTCACATTCTATCTATTCGCCACGCTGCTGATCGCCAGCGGTGCGTTCACGATTTTTTCGCGCAACCCGGTGCACAGCGTGCTGTGGCTGATCCTCGCGTTTTTCAACGCGGCGGGGCTGATGGTGCTGGTCGGTGCGGAGTTTATCGCGATGCTGCTGGTGATTGTCTATGTTGGCGCGGTTGCAGTGCTGTTTCTGTTTGTGGTGATGATGCTCGATATTGATTTTGCCGAGCTGCGCGCGGGTTTCATGAAGAACGTACCGCTTGGCATATTGCTGGCGATTATATTCGTCTGCGAACTGATTTTCGGTATCGGCGCGTATCGTGCGGGCAAGATTGAGCTGGCGGACGCGCCGGTCAATCCGGCGCGTGAAGGCGCAAGCAATATCGAGGCCGTGGGCGAGCTGCTCTACACCAAATATATCTTCCTGTTCGAAACAGCGGGCATTATCCTGCTGGTGGCTATGGTGGGGGCAATTGTGCTCACCAACCGCAAGCGCGCCGGTGTCAGGCCGCAGAAAGTGGCGGATCAGGTCGCGCGGCGGCCCGAGGATGCAACACGCAATATGCAGCCTGAAGTGGGCAAGGGGGTCGAACTATGATCGGCATAGAGCATTATATAGTGGTGAGCTCCATCCTATTCGTGATGGGCGTGCTGGGCATTTTCCTGAACCGCAAGAATGTGATCATCATCCTGATGGCGATCGAGCTGATCCTGCTCGCGGTGAATATCAACCTGGTCGCGTTCAGCGCGTTCCTGGGTGATATGGTGGGACAGGTGTTCGCGATGTTCGTGCTGACGGTTGCTGCCGGTGAAGCGGCGATTGGTCTTGCGATACTGGTGATCTATTTCCGCGGACGCGGCACGATTGCGGTTGATGATATCAACCGGATGAAGGGGTAAATGGGCGTGGCCATTAAACTTATCGTATTCCTGCCCCTGCTGGCGGCGATCATTGCGGGGCTTGGCAACCGGGCGCTGGGCAATATTCCGGCCAAGGTTATCACGACCGGCGCGCTGTTCATTTCCTGTGCGCTCAGCTGGCCGATTTTCCTGAGTTTCCTAGGCGGCGATGCCCAGGCTACGGTCGTGCCGGTTCTCGACTGGGTGCGTTCGGGCGACCTCAATTTCAATTGGGCATTGCGTGTCGACACATTGACCGCAGTCATGCTGGTCGTGGTCACCACTGTGTCCGCGCTCGTGCATCTCTATAGCTGGGGCTATATGGATGAAGACCCGGATCAACCGCGTTTCTTCGCCTATCTCTCGCTCTTCACCTTTGCCATGCTGATGCTGGTGACAGCTGACAACCTTGTGCAGATGTTCTTTGGCTGGGAAGGCGTGGGGCTTGCTTCCTACCTGCTGATCGGTTTCTGGTTCAAAAAGCCAAGCGCGAATGCCGCCGCGATCAAGGCGTTTGTCGTCAACCGTGTTGGCGACCTTGGCTTTATGCTCGGCATTTTCGGCACTTTCCTGGTGTTTGGCACCGTTTCCATCCCCGAAATCCTTGAAGCCGCACCTTCCATGGCGGGCTCCACCATCGGTTTTCTCGGTATGCGGCTTGATACGATGACGATCCTCTGCCTGCTGTTGTTTATCGGCGCAATGGGCAAATCGGCACAGCTCGGCCTGCACACCTGGCTACCCGACGCGATGGAAGGCCCGACACCTGTGTCAGCATTGATCCATGCCGCGACCATGGTGACCGCAGGCGTGTTCATGGTCTGCCGCCTGTCACCCATGTTTGAAACCAGCGAAACGGCGCTGGCAGTGGTAACTTTCGTGGGCGCGGCCACTGCGCTGTTCGCGGCGACGGTCGGTCTGGTGCAAACCGATATCAAGCGCGTGATCGCCTATTCGACCTGCTCACAGCTTGGCTATATGTTCTTTGCCGCTGGCGTCGGCGCCTATGGCGCGGCGATGTTCCACCTGTTCACCCATGCGTTTTTCAAGGCGCTGTTGTTCCTGGGCGCGGGCAGTGTCATCCATGCGATGCATCATGAACAGGACATGCGCTATTATGGCGGCCTGAAAAAAGAAATTCCGCTCACATTCTGGGCAATGCTCGCTGGCACATTGGCGATTACCGGTGTGGGTATCATTCATATCGGCGCAATCCCGGCGCTCGGCTTTGCCGGCTTTTTCTCAAAAGACGCGATTATTGAGGCGGCCTATGCGAGCGGCACTGAAATGGGCGGCATTGCCTTTTTCGTTGGCGTCACCGCGGCGCTGCTCACCAGCTTCTATAGCTGGCGTCTGATGTTCCTGACATTCTGGGGCAAGCCGCGCTGGATTGAGTCTGAACATATCCAGCATAGCGTCCACAAGACGCCGGAAACGGCTGAAGACAGCACGGGCGGCTATCACCCGCATGAAAGCCCGCTCACCATGCTCATACCGCTCGGCGTGCTCGCGATGGGCGCAATATTTGCGGGTTTCGTGTTCCATCATGCCTTTATCGATGCAGAGCAGGGCGCGGCATTCTGGAATGGCAGCATCGCGTTTGACGCACATCTGATGCACGCCATCCATGAAGTGCCTTACTGGGTCAAACTGTCGTCGACTGTTGCGATGCTGATCGGGCTTGGCACGGCATTTTATATGTATATGCGCGGCGAAGGACGGCCGCAGGCGCTGGCGGAGCAATTCCGCGGCCTGTACCAGTTCTTCCTCAACAAATGGTATTTTGATGAGCTGTATGACCTGATTTTCGTCAAACCGGCTTTCTGGTTCGGACGCCTGTTCTGGAAACGCGGCGACCAGCAGACCATTGACCGTTTCGGCCCCGATGGCGCGGCAACTCTGGTCAGCTATGGCAGTAGGGTCGCTGGCAAGCTCCAGACCGGATATCTTTACAGCTATGCGCTGGTCATGCTCCTGGGGCTTGTGGCGGCGATCACTTGGGTAATGGTGCGATAAGATGAACGAACTTGGCTTTCCAATCCTGTCGCTGATGCTGGCTATTCCGACGATAGCCGCGATCGTCTGCCTGTTCCTGTCTGCCAATTCGGCACGCTGGATGGCGCTCATTGCCACGCTGGCCAATCTGGCGCTCGGCATCGTGCTATGGCTCAATTACGATATTGGCGGTGCGCAGTGGCAGTTTACCGAAAACGCGCCGATATTCGGGCGGTTCTCATGGGCGCTCGGTATTGACGGCATTGCGCTGATGCTCATCATGTTGTCGGTATTTCTGATGCCAATCTGTATCGGCGCCAGCTGGGAAGCGATCCAGAAACGTGTCGGCGAATATATGGCGGCGTTCCTGTTTATGGAAACACTGATGATCGGCGTGTTCGCGGCGCAGGATATTTTCCTGTTCTATATCTTTTTTGAAGCGGGCCTGATCCCGATGTACCTGATTATAGGTATCTGGGGCGGGGCGGACCGGATTTACGCGTCGTACAAATTCTTCCTTTACACGCTGCTCGGATCGGTGCTGATGCTGATTGCGATGCTGTGGATGACCAATCAGGCGGGCACGACCGATATCCCGACGCTGATGAACTATGATTTCGCGCCAGAGGCGCAGACATGGCTCTGGCTTGCTTTCTTCGCCAGCTTTGCGGTGAAAATGCCGATGTGGCCTGTGCATACATGGCTACCCGATGCGCACGTTCAGGCGCCTACTGCGGGTTCGGTCATTCTGGCGGGCGTGCTGCTGAAACTCGGCGGATACGGCTTTATCCGCTTTTCACTGCCGATGTTCCCTGAAGCGTCTGCACAGTTTGTCTGGCTCATATTCGGCCTGTCGATGGTGGCGGTGGTCTATACTTCGCTTGTCGCGCTGGTACAGCATGATATGAAAAAACTGATTGCCTATTCCTCGGTCGCGCATATGGCGATTGTGACGGTCGGCCTGTTCGCTTTTAACAAGCAAGGGCTGGAAGGCGCGATGATCGTGATGCTGAGCCATGGTCTGGTGTCAGGCGCATTGTTTCTGTGTGTCGGCGTTATTTATGATCGGCTGCACACGCGCGAAATTGACCGTTATGGCGGACTGTCGATCAACATGCCAAAATACGCGCTCTTGTTCCTGCTATTCACCATGGCCTCAATCGGTCTGCCAGGCACCAGCGGCTTCGTTGGCGAATTCCTGTCGCTGCTGGGCATTTACAAGGTTTCCAGCTGGGTCGCGCTGGTGTGTACCACCGGGATCATTCTGGGTGCGGGCTATATGCTCTACCTTTATCGCCGGGTTGCCTATGGCGATCTGGTGCATGAGGATGTGAAGGCGATGTCCGATCTGAGCGGCCGTGAAATGGCGCTGCTGGCGCCGATTGCCGCGGTGGTGCTGTGGATGGGCGTCTACCCGGAAAGCTTCCTTGCACCCATGCGGCAGGATATTACGACACTTGAAGCACGCATTGCCCGTGCGCAGCCCCAAGGGGATGCGCAAATCACGATGGGCGTACCGAAAAAAGAAGAGAAGGGCGAGCATGGCTCCCATGAAGCAAGCGAGGGAGGCCATTAATGTCAGTTGGTAATTCCCTTTATCTGGTCGCACCCGAAATCATTTTGGGCGCAAGCGGACTGCTATTGCTGCTTATCGGCGCATGGGGCGGATTCAAATCCTCCCGCCTTGTCAGCATATTGGCGGTGGCAGCCCTGTTCGCGGCCTCTGCAGTGGCATTTGAATTTTTGACCAACCCGTCTTTTGCGGATGGCGGGGACGCGTTTTTCGGGCAGTACCGCGTTGATAAATTCAGCGCGCTGACCAAACTGCTCATCTATATCTCGGCCATTGTTTCCATCATCATTGCGCCGCGTTTCTTCGAAAATGCCGGTTCTCGCCGGACCAGTGCCATGCGCCCCGAATATCCCGTGCTTATTCTTTTTGCATCGGTTGGCATGGGCATGATGGTGTCAGCAGTTGACCTGATGACGCTCTATATTGGCCTCGAACTCAATAGTCTTGCGGCCTATGTGCTGGCGAGTTTCCTGCGCAATGATGAGCGCTCTGCAGAGGCGGGCCTTAAATATTTCGTGCTGGGTGCATTGGCGAGCGGCATATTGCTGTTTGGCATGTCGCTGCTTTACGGCTTTACCGGTACGACCAGCTTTAACGGCATCAACCAGGCATTTGAGGGCGGGCTTTCAACAGGCGCGCTGTTCGGGCTGATATTCGTGCTCGCCGGTATGGCGTTCAAGATCAGCGCGGTGCCGTTCCATATGTGGACGCCCGATGTGTATGAAGGCGCGCCTACGCCGGTGACAACATTCTTTGCCACTGCGCCCAAGGTTGCGGCGCTTGCACTTACCATGCGGCTTGCGATCGAGGCGTTTGGCAGCCAGGTAGCTGCGTGGCAGCAGATTATCATCTTCATTGCGCTGGCATCGATTGTTGTCGGTGCAGCAGGTGCCATTGGCCAGACCAATATCAAGCGCCTGCTCGCCTATAGCTCGATCAACAATGTGGGCTTCATCCTGATTGGTCTTGCCGCCGCAAATCAGGCAGGGGCATCGGCCATGCTGGTTTACCTGATGATCTATGTCGCCATGACACTGGGCAGTTTCGTGGCGGTGCTCGACCTGCGCGATGCGGATGGAAACCAGGTGGAGGAGATATCTTCACTCGCCGGATTGTCGAAATCGCGTCCTGCGCTTGCTGCGGCCATGGCGATATTCATGTTTTCGCTTGCTGGTATTCCGCCGCTTTTCGGTTTCTGGGGCAAGTTCCTGGTGTTTGAAGCGGCCGTGAAGGCGGACCTGATCCTGCTCGCCGCGCTTGGTATCGCCGCATCGGTGATCGGCGCGTTCTATTATCTCAAGGTTATCAAGGTGATGTATTTTGATGAACCTGCGGATGTGGTGGTCAAGAGTGACAGCAAGAGCCATGCGATCATTATTGCGCTGTGCGCGCTATTCGTATCGCCGCTCGGCTATCTCCTGATACCGGTGCTGGGCAATATTGCGGACCAGGCGGCTGCGGCGCTGTTCTGGGCCTTTTAGATCCTGAAACCGCATATTGAAACTGTTTCGCTTACCGCATCGACCAATGCGGATATGCTGGAGCGTGCCCGTGCAGGTGCCGCCGAAGGCCTGTGGATACAGGCAGAGCGGCAGAGCGGCGGACGCGGCAGGCTGGGGCGGACATGGGAAAGCCCATCAGGCAATCTGTTCGCCAGCACGCTGGTACGGCTTCGCGCAGGTGATCCGCCGGCGTCTACATTGGCATTTGTTGCTGCGCTGGCAGTATATGATACCGTCGCTCCCTATCTGGCGGATAAGGCGCCACAGCTCAAATGGCCCAATGATGTTTTGGTGGAAGGTAAAAAGCTGTGCGGGATGCTGCTTGAGCGCTATGAAGATGCCGTGATTGTCGGGATTGGCATCAACATTGCGGCCGCGCCCGATATTCCGGGCCGTGAAGTCACCTGCCTGCACGATGCGGGTGCGCCAAAATCGCTTGATGCAGCCATGCTTGTTGGGGAACTGGCTCAAAAATTCCAGCATATCTGCGATGAATGGCGTAACAAACCCATATCCAACACGCTTGATAAGTGGCAGCGCAATGCCCATAAAACAGGGACTGAAATCAAAATTTCCCGTGAGGGCGCAAATCATTTGACCGGAACCTTTATCGGGATAGACATAAACGGTTCACTGAAAATCCGAACAAATGACGGCGCGGTTCAGGTAATTCATGCAGGCGATGTCGAAATCGTCCGGAATATAGAGGAATAGCAGATGCTGCTCGCCATTGATGTCGGCAATACCAATATTGTTTTCGCGCTGATTGAGGATGAAGATATCCGCTTTCGCTGGCGCATCGCGACCAATACAAAACGGACCAGCGACGAATATGCTGTCTGGCTGAATCAGCTGTTACAGCTCAATAACCTGTCATTTGCGGATATTGACGATGTTATCATGGCCAGCGTCGTACCCGGCGTGATGCGCAACCTTGCATCTTTCACCCGCAAATATTGCCACAAGGAACCGCTTATCACCGGACAGCCTCCCGTGGAATATGGCATGAAAGTCGATTTGCCAGATCCCGGCGCAGTGGGCGCAGACCGGATCGTTAACGCCATTGCCGCTTATGCGTCATGGAAAAGCGATTTGATTATCATCGATTTCGGTACGGCGACGACGTTCGATATTGTTGATTTTAACGGCAGCTATAAGGGCGGGGTGATTGCGCCCGGCATTAACCTGTCGCTGGAAGCATTGGTGACAGCGGCGGCAAAGCTGCCACGTATTGTGATTACCGAACCCAAGCCTGGCGACAAGGTGATTGGAAAAACGACCGAAGATGCCATGCATAGCGGGGTTTTCTGGGGTTATGTGTCTATGATTGAAGGCATGACATCGCGGCTTGCGGAAGAAATCGGCCGCCCAGTCAAGGTGATTGCCACCGGCGGGCTCGCGCCATTATTTGACGGACCTACGGACATATTTGATGAGGTCGTGTCCGACCTGACACTCAAGGGCCTCAACATCCTGTATAAGAGAATTGGAAAATAATCAGATGAAGCCGAAAGACGAGCTTTTATTCCTGGCCCTTGGCGGGTCGGGCGAAATTGGCATGAATGCCAACCTGTATGGCTGTAACGGTAAATGGGTGATGGTTGATCTGGGCATGACCTTTTCGGACCCCAACTATCCCGGCGTTGACCTGATCTTCCCCGACTTACAGTTTATTGAAGAGCGCAGCGACGACCTGCTGGGTATTGTACTCACCCACGGCCATGAAGATCATATTGGCGCAGTGCCTTATCTGGCCGCAGATCTGGGCGTGCCGCTTTACGCCACACCGTTCACCGCAGGGCTTGTCAAGCGCAAGCTGGATGAAGCGGGCCTAAGCAATGAGGTCGAGCTTAATATCATCGATAATGAGGGGAGCTTTGATCTTGGCCCATTCGGCTTTCGCTATGTGCCGCTGGCGCATTCGATCGCGGAGGGCAACGCAGTTGTTATTGATACGCCCTATGGCCGGATTTTCCATACAGGT
Source organism: uncultured Sphingomonadaceae bacterium (assembly GCA_947497085.1). Lineage (GTDB taxonomy): Bacteria > Pseudomonadota > Alphaproteobacteria > Sphingomonadales > Sphingomonadaceae > Alg239-R122. The sequence goes on along the minus strand of CANMFE010000001.1, from coordinate 198,006 downwards.
GACTGGAAACTGGATAATGAACCGATAGTTGGTGTGCCATCTACACCGGAGGAACTCACCAAAATCGGTGACGAAGGCGTGCTGGCACTGGTGTGTGATTCCACCAATGTTTTCAATCCCAGTGCGTCAGGTTCTGAGGGTGATGTGCGCGAGAACCTGATTGAAGAAGTCAGGAAACAGAAGAACCGTGTTATTGTGACCACGTTCGCATCGAATGTGGCTCGGCTTCACACATTGGGCGAAGTTGCAAAGAAAACGGGACGGAAACTTTGTGTGGCTGGCCGGTCATTGCATCGCATTATCGAAAACGCACAGCAGTACGGATATCTGAAAGATTTTCCGGAAACGGTGGATTTTGACGAGGCAATGGACCTGCCCCGTAATAAAGTCATGGTCATAGCAACTGGCGGGCAGGGCGAGCCCCGCGCTGCACTTGGCCGTATTGCCAGTGATACGCACCAAATCAAGGTGGAGGAGGGCGATGCCGTGCTGTTTTCTTCCAAACAGATTCCCGGCAACGAAATTGCCATCGGCTTTATTCAGAACCAGCTGGCCGAAAAAGGCGTTATCATGGTGACCGAGCGTCAGGCCCATATCCATGTCTCCGGCCATCCGGGTCGGCCAGAACTGGCGGATATGTATGGCTGGATAAAACCGGAGATACTTGTGCCGGTGCATGGCGAAATGCGGCATATGATGGAGCAGGCGCGTTTCGGCAAGGAATGCGGCATCGCAAAAGCAATTGTACAGAAAAACGGTGATTTAATCCGTCTTGCACCGAGTAAGCCGGGGAAGGTTAGTAGTGAATTTTCAGGCCGACTTATTCTGGACGGTGATGTCATATTGCCCGCTGATGGTGGTGCAATCAATGAACGCCGCAAACTGGCGCATAATGGACATGTGAGTGTCGCTGTGGCTCTGGATAACAAGGGTATGTTGGCAGGTGATCCAGTGATTGCACCTGCGGGCCTGCCACTGGATGACGATCTGATCGCATTTTGTGATGAAGCCAGCGATGATGCGATTGACGCCGCGCGCAAACAGGGCAAGGGACCTGTTCAGGATATTGAGAAAATGCGTGAGGCTGTCCGTATTGCCGTGCGTCGCTGTGCTACGCGCTGGACCGGCAAAAAACCTGTTGTGCATGTTCTGATCGTTGGGAGTTAATCCGGTATGCAGTGGACATCCATTATTGCAATATATGCCCTTTTCTGGGTGATATCGGCATTTGTCGTGCTGCCATTCGGTGTCCGTACGCATGATGAGTTGGGTATGGAAAAGGTAAGGGGGCAGGCGGACAGCGCGCCAGGCAATTTCCGTCCACTGGCTGTCGTTATACGCACGACAATAGCGGCTTCTATCCTGTTCGGATTATTCTATGCCAATTATATCTATGGCTGGGTTACGCCGGAAACGCTTGATTTTTTCAAATCAGTTCGGAAATAGGCCAGAGGCAGGCCTTATTTACGGAAGCGCTCGATTGCCTGTGCCAGCGCCACATATAGCTTGCCGATATCCGATGACAGCAAAGTCACACCCACTGCGCCGCCTTCTCGCGTCGCAAGCAGGTTGCGCAGCATGGTTTCAAAGTCCCTGATATAGCGGTTTACATGGTCACGAAATTCCATGTCATTTTCATAATGACGGGATATCTCACGCACTTCACCGGAATCGAGTAGCCGCACCGCGCGCCGCGCAAATATGCCGCGGTCACCCTTAAGATATGATTCCCAGGCACTGTCAGTGACTTCATTCGAAAATATCTTGGTGACATCGATTGCGGTGGAATTAAGCGATTCTGTCAGTAAAGACACACGCCGTGCAAAATCCTGATCGGTATTTTCTTCGGCTTTCTCACGTGCTTCCTGTACGCGGTACTCCAGATTTGCCGTAAGCTCATCCACTTTAAGCAGTTGGTCACGCAGATGCAGCGTGGCCTCATGCGTTGCCCCGATGGCCTGCTCGACTGCGCCTTCCAGCTTGCCAACCAATTCAGAAGCTTTGGTCTGCAACACTTTTTCGAGTGCTTCCTCGCTTTTCTGTTCAAAATCACCGGCTACATCCGTGATGCTGTCCTGCATGGCAGTGCGGGATGCCTTGGCAGCTTCATCGGCTGTGCTTTTCACTGAGCTAAGTGCGGCAATAAGTGTATCATTAGCTGAATTTGAAAGTGCTTCGCTTTCTTCGCGTGCAGACTGGATGGAGGCGATTAGACGGCTTACATCTTCATTCTGCCGGTTCCAGACATTATTATCGCCTTGCAATGCGGATATTGTCTCGGCCTGCGAAGCAAGGCTTTCCTGTGCAGATTGCACCTTCCCAGCAAAAGCCGCGCCAATATCGTTAATTTCGGCAAGCTGGTTGCGAGCGTCATGGAAGCTCGCAACAGTCTGTGACAAGCGTTCATCAAGCTGCGCAAGGGACGATGGCAATGCCTCGTCAACATCATTCATATTCGCCTGTATGGCGAGTTTCAGATTCTCTGCTTCCTGAAGCAATTCCTCTGATGTATGCTTTGATGCGGCCATTTTGCGCTGCACATCATCAACATTCTCACCCAGCGCGGAGACTGCAAATGCGATTTTCGCTGTGCTTTCACCACCGCTATTGTCTATTTCCGCAATACGCGCTTCACTCTGTTCGAGCAATTTCTGCATGGCAGAGAGCATTTCGGCTAATTTGGCATCTTCTTCCTCGCGGCTGCTGGCCAGGCGCAGGAGTGATTGCTCGTAACTTTCCAGTTGTTCCTGCATCAATGTAGCGGCGGCGTCCTGTTCATTGCGCATGCTAATGACGTTTTCCTGCAGCTTTGAGGTCACCCTGCCGCTATTTTCTTCAAACGCGCTGAGCATGGATGAAGAGCTTTGGGATATAAGGCCAATTTTCTCATCAAGTGAACCGGACATTTTGTCCATGGCTCCTGAAAGTTCCGCGATAGTCTTTTCCGCGCGCTGCTTAATCGCAATGATCTGAGCATCGCTGGCCTGGCCGAATTCATTCACGCGTTTAAAGCCGTCCGCCATTTCACGGATTTGCAGCTGCGCCGTGCGGCCCGCATTCGCTATCTGGCTGGTGACATCTTTTGCGGATGTGGAAATGACCGGCAACTGTTCGCGCAGCTTTTCAATATTGTGTAAGGCACTATCGGATACATCACCAATGGCACGGACTTTTTCATCACTGTCTCCAATAAGGCCTTGTATCTGTTTTGCATGACCCAGAAGCTTGTTCGACGAACTGCGGCCCAGCGATTCCAGTTCCAGGCTCTGGTTGGCCAGAAATTCACGCGCCAGTGAAAGCTCATTATTCACATGGTGTAATCTTGCTTCAAGCGCCTGACTTTCGGTGCGCAGGGATGCTGCGACATTGTTGAAAAGGCCAGCTTCACGTGTGCTGTTGCGTATAAGAAGGAGATAGGCAACACCCAGAAGAAGCATCGGAATGGACCATTGCACAAACCAGTCTATGCCCTGCTGAATACCTGCACCTGACGAAATTTCCGGCATTTTGGACCATAGATAAAGCCCGGTCCACGCAATCGCCGCTGCTAAAAAAAACGATGTTGCTGCAATGCCGGAACGGGTAGGGGCATCATCTGCCTCGTCCCAGTCCCAGTCGCTTTCATCGGTGATGGCATAATCATCGCTGGTTTCAGGCGAGGCCATATCCACATCGGGATAAGAGGAGTCTGCACCATTTTCATCTTGCGATGCCTCATCGGCGATAGTTTCATCACCTGAGTCAAATGCTTCATCCGGATCAGAATTCTGATCCAGTCCTACAATTTTCCTATTTTCGCTCATATTGCCTGTTTACCATATTTGGTGGCTTAGGGAATAAAAACTTGTAAGCGGATTATCGTGTAAAATGCACATGCATGAAAGCGTGTTTGCGTTATGTGTCAATCGCGTTCCTGTATAGATTTTACTGGAAGCAATGCGCCTTGATAACTACATAAATTGGCGAATAGGTCGGAGATTCTCGTGCGCGTTGCGCTTATCAGCATATGTGAGACATGTATTGATGCCCCGCATCAACCGCGCGGCCTTTTGCCGATGGCGGATGGTACTTTGGCGCAATATCAGATGAAACTCGCCATTGATGCCGGCGCATCAAAGGTAATTGTGTTTGTTCAGGCGGTGGCGGGGCAGGTCATGCTGCTTGAGGAATATGCGACCAAAAATGATCTCGAATTTGTCATTATTCGCAGCGCGTCCGAAATTACGGCGCATGTCGCCCCTGATGATGAAATATTGCTGATTGCTGATGGATTATACGTGCAACCTTCGGTAGCGCATTCGATCTGGAATGCGAAATTGCCCAGAATTGCGGCACTGACGGCAGGAACTGACATACCGCCGACAGGCTTTGAACGTATTGATATCAATCATTTCTGGGCGGGGCTGGCAAAGTTGCGCGGTAGCGATTTGTTGCCGCTGACCGATCTTCCGGGTGACTGGAGTGTGCAGTCTGCCGCACTACGCAGTGGTATCCAGCGTGACTATAAACGTGTCATGATCTCCGATCGGGCGCTTGGAAATGGCGAACTTTCCATCCAGGCATCGGCAGAAATAATGGATAAAGCCGAGAAAAATGCTGTCTTCCCGTCCAGACAAGGCATGTCCTGGCTAAGTGAGCGCTTTTTGGCTGCACCCTTTGCACGTTTCATGGCGCCTCATATCTGGAAACGCAAATATAGCCGCAATATATTGCGGGCTGTACAATTACTGGGTGCCGTGGCAGCGCCGGTCACAGCATATTTCATCAATATATCCGCCGCTCTTCTGTTACTGGCGGTTGCAATATTTGCCGGATATATGCGGCAAAACCTGTTTGATTTTTTTGAACCCTTGAAGAAAGGGAAATATTTCGACCTTGTATACTGGATATCCATCGGTGCGACACTTTCCGCCGGATTGCACAAGGCAGAACTTTCACCATTCATGACGGGTTATCTGGCACTGACTTCGGTTGGTCTATATTGGTATTATATAAATAAAACAGATGCATCCAATCGGTTTATGACATTTTTCCGCGATCCGGTCTGGTTCGCCGCGTTACTGGCTGGTTCTTCTATTCTCAGCCATTTGCCGTTAGCGGTAATGGGTATTGGTATTGGTATTCTGGGCGCTGTTCTTTTTTCAGACCAGGATGATAAGTCACTAGAAAGCAGCCTAAAATAGCCTTGCCAAAAAAGTTAACGAGAAATTAACCAAAAACCGATACCGCAGCTATATGAACCCGGAGCTTTTCGATATTCACCTCGATGTTGCGCATGGTGATATGCTGGAGCGTGCACATTGCGTGTCACGTGATATGCCGGGATTTACCCGTTCATTATATGCCCAGGCTTTCCCTAATCGCAGCTTTACCGCGTCTGAGGCGGCTATCAGCCTGGCACGTGCATTGGCAATATCACTTGCAGAGCAAGCAACACAGGCCGTTGCTGCGAAACTGCGGAACGACAGGCCGAAAGCTTTTGCGGATACGGACTTTCCAGAAAATCACATATATTCGCCCGCACTTTTATCGTTTCTCTACGCCCGCATTGTCGAATGGCACTATTGCGAGACTATTGGTGAAGATAATGCATCACACCCCGAAATCTCGGATGATTTGCAAGCTCGTATCGCGTCAAATGATGATAAAAAATCTGCACACGCCATGGCGCAGCTTGTCGCGCAAAGCAGGTTTATCAGCGCTATTGGCGATTTCACATATCCATTGCCGGAGCTGCCGGCAGAACTGGCACACGCGCTTGTCTGGGCGGCGGCGCGGCATATAGAGAAATGCGGACTAGCTAGTAACGCTGACATGGCAAAAGCAGCGCGCAGGACATTGTCGGACCATGATGAATGCGAAAGCCGGCTCAAAATGCTGCAGGAGCATGTGAACCGCACGACCAAAACCAAACATCGCTGCGATGCTGCGGCGCTTGGAAAATTTGGCGTTTCACACTTTTTCGCAATGCTGTCGGAAAAAACAGGTTTGCCACCCGGCGACATACTGATTCTGTCAAGCGCGCAGGACCGAGCCGCCTTTGCAGTTATCCTGCGTGCTGCAAAATGCCCCGCAAAAGATATTGCCAGGATAGTCGATCTCCTTGAGCTGCCGGGTCAGTATCAGGATGTTGTTCCTGTCGCTGATATCAGCATGAGTGCAGCAGCAGCGCAGGATATTGTCGCACAATGGACACCCCATGCGCGAGGCGCGGCATGGTAAAGGCTTTATCTTCCGCGCAAAATATCACTGCCGTTCTGGACAGGGATGGGCGGATATTATCTGCCGATGCGCCGCTATACGACCTGCATTATGCCAGTGGGGGCCTGAAGAGCGGTATTCTTGCCATTCCGGAACTACTGTCGCTGTGTTTTTCGGCGCAGGAATTGGGGATGCGGCTTTCCCGAAAAGTTGAAATTGACAGGAATGGTGCGGCTATCACTTTGTGGGCAAAGGTGAATCCGAAACGCAAAAAAATAAAATTGAAAATCACCAACTGGTCTGAGCAAAGGCTGGCGTCGCGCACAAATTCTGCGGTAGATAATGGCCGGAAAGATTCGATCGAGAAACTGGGCGCAGACGGGCATATCAAGCTGGATGCAAAACAGAAGATCGTAGCAATGTCGTTCAACCGGAATGACCCTGCAATCGCTCCGCATGATTATGTGATGCGGCATTGGCGGGATGTTTTTGAATTCACCCTGCAACGCAAGGCTGCAAAAGATTGGCAAAGCTATACCGGCCAGTGTGTGACTTTGCCTGATGTTGATACAGTGTGGATGATAGATATCAGGCCATTGTCATATGATGCCGTTAAATCAAAAGGTTTCGATGTATATCTTACAGAAGTCCAGGAAGCTGAAAACTCCGAACATATGCAATTGCTTAGTCCCAGGCAGATGCAGAAACTGTTTGGAGAAAGGCTGGCTTCGGGTCTGCAGGCGCCCATTAATCGCATCATAGCAAATGCCGAAATGATGGAAGAGAGAGGAAGAGGGCCACTTCGGGCAGACTATACGGCTTATGCCGGTGACATTGTACAGGCGGGGCAACATCTGTACGAATTGGTCACTGATATATCCGATACTGAGATGATTGAGCGCGATGATTTCATGCCCGCTCGCAATTCAATTGATCTTGCCGATCTAGCGCGCCAAGCCGCGGCGTTGCTAGCTGTTAAAGCGGCGGATCATGATATCCGCATCGATGCACCCGCAGATGATGAAAGCCTGCCTGCGATAGGCGACTATCGCCGCGTTTTGCAGATAGTGCTCAACCTTTTGACCAATGCAGTGCGTTATTCACCTGCCACTTCCATGGTATGGATCCGTCTGGAACGGGATGGAGAGCTTGCACAGCTTGTTGTCGCTGATCAGGGCGGCGGGCTTACCGAAGAAGAGCAGGCACGTGTCTTTGACAAATTTGAACGCCTTGGACGCAGCCATGACGGCGGCAGCGGACTTGGCCTCTATATATCCCGCCGCTTGGCAAGGGCTATGGATGGAGACCTGAAAGTAGAAAGCGCGCCCGGTCAAGGGGCGCGCTTCATACTGGAATTACCATCTGATTCAGGTGGTAGAATCTGATATTTTAGCGTTTGTCTATAGCGACATAGTCGCGCTGGGTTGGACCGGTATATAGCTGGCGCGGACGACCGATTTTCTGACCGGGATCCGAAATCATTTCGTTCCATTGCGCGACCCAGCCAACGGTGCGTGCCAATGCGAACAATGCCGTGAACATGGTGGTCGGGAAACCAATGGCAGACAGGATTACGCCGGAATAGAAGTCCACATTCGGGAAGAGCTTCTTCTCTTTGAAATAATCATCGTTCAGCGCCATTTCTTCAAGCTGCAATGCAACTTCAAAGACAGGATCAGACACTTTAAGCGCGTCAAATACTTCGCGAACCGTTTCCTGCATAACCGTCGCACGCGGGTCGTAATTTTTATAGACACGATGGCCAAAACCCATCAGGCGGAATGGATCGTTTTTATCTTTTGCCCGCTCGATATATTCCGGGATGCGGTCCGGCGTACCAATTTCGCGCAGCATATTCAGTGCAGCCTCATTCGCACCGCCATGGGCAGGGCCCCATAGGCAAGCAATTCCCGCTGCAATACAGGCGAATGGATTGGCACCCGAAGAACCTGCCAGACGCACAGTTGATGTCGAAGCGTTTTGTTCATGGTCAGCATGCAGGATGAAAATCCGGTCCAGCGCGCGTTCAATGGCAGGGTGGACTTCATAATCTTCGGCAGGAACGCCGAAGGTCATTTTCAGGAAATTGCCTGTATAGGACAGTGAATTGTCCGGATACATGAAAGGCTGGCCAATAGAATATTTATATGCGGCTGCTGCAATGGTTGGCATTTTCGCGATTAGGCGGTGGCTTGAAATTCTACGATGATCGGGATCAGATATATCAGTCGAATCGTGATAAAAAGCTGAAAGCGCCCCGACAACACCGCACATAATGGCCATGGGGTGCGCATCGCTGCGAAAACCGCCATAAAATTTCATAAGCTGTTCATGCAGCATGGTGTGGCGCGAAATTGTATAGTTGAAATCATCCATTTCATTCTGGTCGGGAAGGCCGCCATTGAGCAGCAGGTAGGCAACTTCCATAAAGCTGGATTTTTCAGCTAGCTGACCAATCGGATAACCGCGATGCAGCAGTACGCCTTCACCGCCATCAATATAAGTGAGGCCGGATTCACAGCTGGCCGTGGATGTAAAACCCGGATCATAGGTAAAGGCGCCTGTCTGGCCATAAAATTTACGGATATCTACAACATCCGGGCCGACCGAGCCGCTCAGTACCGGCATGTCATATTCATTACCCGAATAGTGAATCTTTGCGTTTTTGTCTGTCACCTAATTGTCTCCTCAAGTGCACCAGTTGGCCCTCATAAAGGGCTGTATTTTGTGATCGACCGTTATGATCCGGCCTTTATTTGATCGTTGATCCTGTCCATCGCCTCTTCTTTGCCGAGCAGCACTAGCACGTCAAAAATACCTGGAGAGTTTGCTTGCCCGGTGAGGGCCGCCCGCATGGGCTGCGCAATTTTACCCAAGCCCAGCTCCTTTGCTTCGGCGACGGCTTTGATAATTTCTTCCAGTTTTTCAAGCGTCCATTCGGAGCAGCCCGCAAGTGGTTCCACGACATCATGAAGGATATCGCGTTTTTCCCCTTCTAGCAGAGATAATGCTTTCTCGTCCATTGCCAGAGGCCGTTTTGCAAAAAGAAATTTCGCATTTTCCGCCAGTTCATTCAGGTTTTTGGCCCGCATTTTCAGCACTGGCATGGCCTGTTCGAGTAAAGTCATGTTTTCCGTAGCGTCATATGTGTCACAAATTTCGGCGAGACGCGGGGACACCAGCTGTGTCAGCTCTGAATCATTACTCTCGCGGATGTATATTCCGTTCAGGTTGAGCAGCTTTTTGGGGTCAAAGCGTGATGGTGATTTGCCAACACCGGATAGTGAAAAAAGTTCAATTGCGCGATTGCGTGAGATGATTTCGTCATCACCATGCCCCCAGCCAAGCCGAAGCAGGTAATTAAACAGCGCATCGGACAAGATGCCCATATCATCGCGGTACGCTTCAACACCCAGTGCTCCATGGCGTTTTGACAGCTTTGCGCCGTCATTGCCGTGGATGAGCGGGATATGTGCATATACCGGCTCCGGCCATCCCATGGAGCGGATGAGTGATAATTGGCGGAAAGCATTGTTAAGATGGTCATCTCCGCGGATCAGATGGGTAACGCCCATATCATGGTCATCGACAACCACGGCCAGCATATAGGTGGGCGTGCCATCAGAGCGCAGCAATACATAATCGTCAATTTCTTCATTGCGGACGGAGACGCGGCCCTGAACCTCATCCATGATTTCCATGCTGCCACGCTGATCTGTCTTCAGGCGCACTACATAGGGAGCACCTTCTGGCGCTTCGGACGGATCCCGGTCGCGCCAGCGGCCGTCATAGCGCATGGGTTTCTTGGCCGCACGCTGCTGCGCACGCATTTGTTCCAGCTCTTCTGACGTTGCATAGCATTTATAGGCATTGCCATTGTCGAGCAGTATCTGGGCAACTTCGGCATGCCGCGAGGCGCGTGCGCTCTGAAAAACAGGTGGCTCGTCCCAGTCAAGGCCCATCCAGTCAAGCCCGTCAATAATGGCGTCAATCGCTACCTGTGTCGAACGTTCCTTGTCCGTGTCCTCAATGCGCAGCAACGCCTTGCCGCCATTTGCACGTGCGAAAAGCCAGTTGAACAGCGCGGTTCGCGCACCGCCAATATGCAGGAAACCCGTGGGCGATGGCGCAAACCGTGTAACCACTTGCTGTGACTGAGAAACACCGTGATTTATATCTTCGCTTGCACTCAAGCCAGCTTCCTTTCAAAGATGTGATATGCCTGAAAGCAACGCCCCTAGCACGGCTTTCCGAATGGTTCCAAGTGCTGTTTTCGCGGCGCTGCGGCGCGGCACAAATTATATGTTGGCGAAAACCGAAAAATTCGTGGACGTACAGCGGGACCATCTGCCGTTATGGATGCCGGTCATGCTGGGAATAGGCATTGCGATCTGGTTTGCTTTGGACAACCCGGCACAATGGACAGGCATGATACTCAGCTTGCTGGCAATCGCGCTGACGGCATGGGCATTGCAGGGCTGGCTAAGAAATTACAGCATCTTGCGCAAAGTGCTGGTCGTGTCAGCATTGTTGTTGGCTGGCGGCTGCGCTTTAATCTGGTTCAAGTCTTCGGTTGTCGGGGCGCCCGCTATTGAAAAACCGGTGGTTTCGACCTTTTATGCAGCGATAGGTGAGCGAACCGACTTGCCTGCCCGCGACAAGGTCCGATTGATACTTCTTCCCGGAAAAGAAGCTGGGCTACCCGCAAAAATACGCGTAAACCTGCCCGGAAAATGGGATGACCCGCACTTTCGCGAAGGTGCCGTAATATCTGTGCGGGCACGGCTTATGCCGCCTGCAGGCGCGGCACTGCCGGGCGCGTATAATTTTGCGCGAAGGGTATGGTTTGAAGGAATCTCGGCGACGGGTACAGCGCTGGAAAAGCCCTCCGTTATCAACGCATCACAGCAAGGTAACTGGCTGCCCGAGGCGCAATCGCGTCTGTCGCGTCACATTCAGTCGCGCGTCGAAGGTTCGCCAGGTGCCATAGCCGCAACTTTGGCAACAGGGGACAGGGGCGCGATTGCAGATGAAGATGCAGAGGCAATGCGCAGGGCAGGGCTGGCACATCTGTTGTCGATAAGCGGCCTTCATGTGAGCGCGGCTGTTGCGGCGATTTATCTTCTCGTCGTGAAACTTCTGGCGCTATTTCCTGCATTGGCGCTCAAATACCGCTTGCCGTTAATTGCATCCGTGGCCGCAGCGCTCGGCGGTCTGGCATATACGCTGCTGACTGGGGCGCAGGTTCCCACAATCCGCGCGTGCATCGCTGCCATATTGGTTTTGACGGCGCTCGCTATGGGTAGGGACCCGCTATCCATGCGCCTGGTCGCTACAGGCGCAGCTTTTGTCCTTATATTCTGGCCGGAAGCGCTTGTGGGGCCTAGTTTTCAACTCAGTTTTGCCGCCGTCATAACTATCATTGCGCTGCATCAGTTGCCCTGGGTACAGCGGCTTTTTCAGCGGCGCGAGGAACCCATACCATACCGATTTATGCGTTTTATAGGCATGTTGTTTCTGACCGGCCTCGCCATTGAAATTGCGCTCATGCCTATCGCATTATACCATTTCCATAAAGCCGGCATATATGGCGCGCTGGCCAATATCTTTGCCATACCGCTTACAACTTTTATCATCATGCCGCTTGAGGCGCTGGCATTGTTGCTGGATATAGTGGGGCTGGGGGCACCCGTATGGCTGTTATGCGGCAAGGCACTTTCGCTGCTGTTGGCACTGGCGCATTTTGTTGAGGGGCAGCCAGGGTCAGTTGCACGGCTTCCTTCCATGGGGACGGGGCTATTCGCAATCTTTGTCATGGGTGGATTATGGCTTGCGCTTATAAAGGGCAAGGCGCGCTTGCTCGCATTGGTTCCTCTGGGCTTTGCAGCCATATCGCTCACGCAAATGCGTTCGCCAGACATATTGGTGCATTCTTCGGGTAAACATTTGGCCGTGACGGACGCGCAGGGAGAAATTATCCTGCTGCGCGACCGGGCAGGGGATTATACTATTGACACATTGACGGAAAATGCGGGTGTCGAAGAAGGCAATGTCAAAGCCATGAAGGATTGGAAAAATGCGCAGTGCAGTTCTGATTTTTGCACGGTTACACTGCAAGGTTCCAATCGCGTCTGGACAGTGCTTGCCAGCAGAAGCAGTTATATTGTGCCCGAACATGCGCTGGCCGCCGCTTGCAAAAGGGTGGACATTGTCGTTAGTGACCGCTGGTTACCACACAGTTGCCATCCAAAATGGCTCAAGGCTGACCGCACCATGCTTTTGCGCACAGGCGGCCTGTCCATATGGCTGGATAACCCACCTAAGCTCAGGACTGTGGCAGCGCAGGAAGGCGAACATGGCTGGTTCAGGCCATGATGCACTAAAAATCTGAACTTCTTGTTTGGCCATCAAAGCCGAATGAAAGAAAATCAGTGGTAACGGCGGAGCAGTCCCGCCAGTTTTCCCTGCACTTCGACTTCATCGGAGCGGTATGTCTGCGGTTCATATGCCGGATTGGCCGGATCCAGGCGGACCATTTGATCCTCACGCCGCAGATACTTGAGCGTGGCTTCTTCACCGCGTACAAGTGCCACAATGATTTCACCGTCCCGCGCCGTGTTTGCGCGTTTGATAAGCGCAAAATCGCCATCCAATATGCCTGCCTCGATCATTGAGTCGCCAGAGACTTCCAGCGCATAATGTTCACCTGAACCCAGCAGCGCCGATGGTACGGACAGTGCTGACTGGCCTTCAATAGCCTCAATCGGCACACCTGCGGCGATGCGGCCGTGCAGGGGGATTTCCATCACATCATTGTCGGCATGCATATTGGCTGACGCTTTGGCACCGGCAATATTGGATATAGAGGCCCCAGATGATGCCGTTTTCAATGTGTCAGCAGATTTTACGATCGCGTCGGGTAATTTCAGAACTTCCAGCGCCCGCGCACGATTTGGCAGGCGGCGGATAAACCCTCGCTCTTCCAGCGCACTGACAAGACGATGCACACCTGATTTGGATTTCAGGTCCAGGGCATCCTTCATTTCTTCAAAAGAAGGGGAAATACCCGTTTCCTCCAGCCGGTGCTGAATAAAGGAAATAAGCTCATGCTGTTTTTTCGTAAGCATATCAGTGCTCCGCTAGTGAACGAATACGGAACAATTACGAAACAAAACAGGTTATGTCAAGTGTTCTGCTTATGTGCCGTTTAACAGCTGCCCGGTGGCTCTTTCTACATTGTCCTGCCGCATGAGCGATTCGCCCACAAGGAAAGTGCGCACGCCATGTCTGGCCAGGCGTTGGCAGTCAGCATGGCTATTGATACCGCTTTCCGACACCAACAGGATATCATCTGGAACCCTATGGGCCAGTGTTTCCGTTACAGACAGGTCGGTGGTGAAACTGCGCAGGTCACGGTTATTTACACCGATAAGCTGCGACTGCAGCTTCAGCGCACGCTCCATTTCCGCACTGTCATGCACTTCCACCAATGCGTCCATGCCAAGTAAAACTGCGGTTTTCTCAATCTCCGCCGCCATGACGTCATCAAGCGCAGCCATGATTATGAGAATGGCGTCTGCACCCAAACTGCGCGCTTCGACAACTTGCCAGGGGTCGACCATAAAGTCCTTGCGCAGGCAGGGCAGGGTGCTCGCCGCCCTTGCCTGGACCAGATAGCTGTCATCGCCCTGAAAATAAGGCATATCGGTCAGGATTGACAGGCAGGCTGCGCCGCCTGCTTCATACGCCTTTGCATGGGCGGGCGGATCAAAATCGGCGCGGATCAGGCCTTTGGAAGGACTCGCACGTTTAATTTCGGCGATCAGGCCAAAGCCGTTCAGCGATTTATGCCGCAAAGCATCCTCAAACCCGCGCGGCGCACTCTGCTCCTGTGCGCGTTCTTCCAATGCGGACAGGCTGTAACGCGCCTTACGCTTTGCAACTTCATGCCGCTTGGCTTCACAGATTTCCGCGAGTTTGTCGGGGATATCTGTCATTTATAGGCAATCCAGCAGTCGAGCAGCGCATTGGCCAGCCCCTTATCGAGAGCTTCCGCAGCTTCTTCGACGCCATCGCGCAGATTGTCCACTTCGCCTGCCACCATTAGTGATGCAGCAGAGTTGAACAGCACGGCGTCACGATACGGCCCCTTTTCCCCCTGCAAAAGCCGCCTGAGTGCCGCCGCATTATATTCTGCATCACCGCCGCGAATGGCAGATACAGGATATTCAGCCAGCCCCGCTTCAGCAGGATAGAAACGCCGCATCAAAACTGTATCGCCCGCAATATCGGCGACTTCATTGCCGCCCGCCAGTGATAATTCATCCAGCCCTTCGTCACCCGATACAATCATGGCGCGCTCGGTGCCTAATTCAGCCAGTGCTTCGGCATAAACATGGACATAGCCGGGGCGGGCGATACCGATAAGCTGGCGTTTTACGCCAGCGGGATTGGCCAGTGGGCCCATCAGGTTGAATATCGTGCGCCGTCCGATTTCCTTGCGGATGGGCTGGATACGGCGCATCGCGGGGTGGTGGTTGGCAGCGAAGAGAAAGCAGATGCCGAGATCCGCCAGAGTTTCCTCCGCCTTGTCGCCCGCCACCTGCATGTCAAGGCCAAGCGCCTCCAGTGTATCAGCCGCTCCAGCTTTAGAGGAAGCTGCGCGGTTTCCGTGTTTTGCAACAGGAACCTCACAAGCGGCCACAACAAGTGACACAGCCGTGGATACGTTGAGTGTATGGTGCCCGTCACCGCCCGTACCGCATACATCAATGGCATTGCCGGGCGCTTCAATAGGGATAAGGCGTTCACGCAATGCCGCCGCCGCAGCGGCTATCTCCGTCGCAGTTTCTCCGCGTTCGGAAAGTGCGACAAGGAAGGCGGCAATGGTGTCATCACTGACCGTGCCATCCAAAATGGCTGCAAAAGCCGTGCCGGCGTCATCTCTTGACAAAGGTGATTGGGGATCGGGAAGGTTCGTCATAGAAGCGGTGTGAAGCATATAATGCGAAGCATGGCCACAATTTATGCGATGTGCGTGATATTTTCAGGAATATTTCTGGTTTCCATCCCCGCCATACGCATGAAATTGGCGAGCAGTGCATGACCATGCTGGGTGGCAATGCTCTCTGGATGGAACTGCACACCATGTATCGGCAGGCTTTCATGGCGAAAACCCATAACAGAACCATCGTCAGCGGTTGCGTTCACAACCAGGCAGCCGGGTATATCCTCGACAATAAGCGAGTGATAGCGCGTGGCGGTATAAGGTGAGGGCAATCCACCGAACACACCGCTATTGTCGTGCGTGACCGGTGATGTTTTTCCGTGCATCAGGCCGCCTTGCGTGACTTTACCGCCAAAATGCTGACCAATGGCCTGGTGGCCCAGGCAGACACCCAGCAACGGTTTTCTGGTTTCCGCGCAGGCCGCCACCAGATCCAGGCTTATGCCTGCCTCATTGGGGGTACATGGTCCTGGAGAAATCAGAAAAGCCGCAGCGCCGCTGGTCATCGCATCCTCCACGCTTATGGCATCATTGCGGGCCACACGGACCTCAGCGCCCAGCTCCATAAGGTAATGGACGAGATTAAAGGTAAAGCTGTCATAATTGTCGATGACGAGTATCATGTGGTAATGCCTAGTCAAAATCGGACACAAGGCCAAGCGCAAAGGCAGTTTCCAAACATATTTTAGGAAAGGTAGCATATCAAAATGTCAGAACCCGTAGCCATGTCAATTCCGCACAAACTGGGCCGCGCCGAAGCAAAAAAACGTATTGCCGGCGGCATTTACAGGTTGGAAGAAGCCTTGCCAGGCGCAAAAATGGCCGAACACCACTGGAATGAAGATGCCCTGGATTTCACGTTGGAGGCGATGGGACAGCGTGTGAGCTGCAATCTTGATATCAAGGATGATACAGTGGATGCTGTTTTCCATCTTCCGCCGCTTTTGGCCATGTTTGCCGACAAATTCCGCGAAAAAATGCAGAAAGAAGCGCCCAAACTGCTGGAATAGGCCTTCAGTACATATACAAGGATGCCTATTGTCCGAAACCTGGCTCCTGCGCCTGCTTTATGGCTTCGCGCGCCGCTGAACCCAGCGCTCCGGCTTTGGCTTCGCATTCGCGCTGTTCATAAGCGGGGTCGCTATCGGCAACAATGCCTGCACCTGCCTGCACATGCATAATGCCATTCTTGACCACAGCGGTGCGCAGGACGATGCAACTGTCCATATTGCCGTCAGGGCCAAAATAGCCGACACCGCCGGCATAGGCCCCGCGTGTTTCTCCTTCCAGCTCGGCGATAATCTCACAGGCACGTATTTTGGGCGCGCCGCTCACCGTACCTGCCGGAAAACCTGCGAACAGCGCATCAATCGCATCCTTGCCTTTTGCGAGACGTCCCGTGACATTGGAAACGATATGCATAACATGGCTATATAGTTCGACCATATAGCTGTCCGTCACTTCTACGCTGCCACTCTTGGCAATACGGCCCACATCATTACGACCCAGGTCCAGCAGCATCAGATGTTCTGCGCGTTCCTTTGCATCGGCAAGCAGGCTCGCCTTGTTGGCCTGATCTTCCGCAGTATCGCTACCGCGCGGACGTGTGCCGGCGATCGGACGTATAGTGATTTCACCATCACGCACGCGCACCAGTATTTCCGGACTGGAACCAATCAGGGCAAAGCCTGGCAGGTCGAGGAAATATAAAAAAGGCGAAGGATTGATCCTGCGCAGCGCACGGTAAAGTTCAAAGGGTGGTAAAGTGAAGGGCAGGGTAAAACGCTGCGCAAGCACAACCTGAAAAATATCACCGGCCTTGATATAATCTTTCGCAGTCTGGACCATGTCGCTGTAGTGAGAGGCAGGTATGACGGGTTCAAGTGACGGAAGTTCGCCCGTGACATGCATATCAGGAGCCGCGTGATGGGGCGCTGTTGCCGCAGACAATCCTTGCTCTGCAGCGTTCAAAAGCTCTTCCGCACGCTCAATTTTCTGCTCTGCCGTACCGTGGGAAGTCGCCCATATCGGTGCAACCAGAAACATTTCATCTTTCAGCCGGTCGAATATGACAATTACGGTTGGCCGCACAAAAACCATGTCAGGCACTTCAAGGGGAGATTGCGGCGCACGCGGCAGTTTTTCGATCAGGCCGATAGTCTCATACCCAAAATATCCAACAAGGCATGCGAGCGCTTCGGGAAGGGCATTGGGGACAGACATAAGGCATTCGGCGACAAGGTCACGCAAGGCATCCAGCGGAGGTGCATCCAGTGACGTAAAATCCTGCCGCTCATTCATCCAGTTGCGGTTGATTTCGCATTTTTCACCGGCGGCCCGGAACAGCAGGTCAGGCGCCAGTCCGATCAGGCTGTGACGGCCGCGTGTTTCCCCGCCATCAACCGATTCCAGCAAGAAATCCCCGCGATCATTCTCCATGAGCTTGAGCGCAGCGGAGACGGGTGTTTCCGTATCTGCTACAAGACGTCTGTATATGAGCGTGGAACCGCCTTTTTCGAGCGCGGCAAGCGCATCAGGCCGGTTTTCCGTCCGCGACATCGTGACTAATTAATCCGGTTCCGACCTGTGATCTGGTCATTTACGGCCTTTATGGCGCCTTCATCCTTGTCGATATCAACGGCATTCTTGACGGCATTGATAAATTGCTGGGTATATTCACCCGATAACAGGCCGCCAAATTGCTGTTTCGTCTGCGCAACAAGCTGTGGCTGCTTGCTGGCATCGCCTTTTTCGATTGCATCCAGATACACAACGTACCAGCCCTGATTGCCCGGTGCCTCAATTGTCTTGACGGTTTTTTCGGCCATGCTGAACATCAATGCCAGTGGCGGCGGCACCTGACTGTCCGGGCGTATCAGGTTCGCACGGGTCGTGCCCACACGCTCGGCTGGCGGAATGCGTACATCAAGATCAGAGATCGCTTTGTCCAGCGCAGTACCGGAGGCAACCTGTTTCCTGATTTTTTCTGAACTTGCCTTCGCTTTTTTCGCGCCCTGTTCAAGCTTGTAATCACGTATGACGCGGTCCTTGATTTTCGCGAGCGGTGGCGGAGTTGCTTCCTTGATATTGGCGACATCATACATGGCGTAACGCTGTCCAGGGACCAGTTCGGCAAGCTGTGGGCTACTGCCTTCTTCCATGGCAAAGGCATTGCCAATCACACGCTCCACAACATTGTCCGGGCTATATCCTGATTGATCAGGTGCCTGACCATTTGAACGCAGTGAAGGTGTGCTTTTAACCTCAAGATTATAACTGCTGGCAACTTCGGAAAGGCTGGCACCACCGGCAAATTCATCTTCGAATTTTTCAGTGAGGTCGGCAAGCGCCTCCAGTGTTTTGGTTTCCTTAAGCTCAGCGGTCAGGACCCCGCGCACCTGTGCAAGGCTGCGCGCTGCCTGCTTATTTGTGTCCGTGATCCGCGCGACATGCCAGCCAAGCGGGCTTTGCGCCGGTTTTGTAATTTCCCCGTTCGAAGCACCAAAAACAGCGTCTGCATAGGCGTTGGAAAAATCACGTGCGAATTTTTCCTTGCCGATATTATTCACCTCACTGGCGGAAAGGCCAACATCCTGGGCGGCTTGCTCCAGGCTTTTGCCGCCGCGGATTTGCGCCGCCAGCGTGTTGGCAGCAGCTTCGGTTGTCGTGATGACCTGCGTGATGCTACGGGTTTCACTTGCGGCAAATTCCTGTGCCCGGCGGCCATATTCCGCCTGAATTTCCTCTTCGGTCGGGTTAATGGAATCACCCAGTGTTTCAGTGGTGAACACGGCATAGCGGATAGTACGTTGCTCCGGCAGTTTGTAACGCTCGCTATTAGCGGAATAGAATGTCGTCAAAGCCTTATCGCCGGGTGCATCTTTGGGCGCATATGCCGCCGAGGGAATCAGGGCGATACGGCCCTTGCGCCCTTCAAGAATAAGCGAGGCATATGGCAAAATCAGATTGTCGGGCGCACGCACGCCATATGTGACGGGCAAGACCATCTGCTCACCCAGCAATGCCCGCTCGAGGTCACCGCGCACAATACGTTCAGTCAGCCCCTGCGATTGCAGGACCTGACGAAATACCTGCTCGCTGAATTGGCCATCCGGCCCGCGGAATGCGCCAATGGACGATATCTCGCTATCTACCAGTCTTTTACTTGCGATCATCCCATTGTCCCGGCCAAACACCTGAAGCGCATAACCATTGATCATCTGGTCCAGAACGCCTTCCAGCCCGCCCTGATCGACAAATGTGGCAAGATCAAGTGTCGGATTTTCTGCGCGTGCGCCTTCAAAAGCGGATGTAACAGAGCGTGAGAGATCGCCCGCTGCTATGTCTTCACCGCCTACGCTTGCGACATTGCCGCCACTCACACCGCCAAATGTGCTGCCGGTAATATCACTGCTGGCAAAAGCTATGGCAATGAGGCCGACAAAGGCAAAGGTGAAGAACAGGCCAATTTTCGATTGGAAAATGGAACGGAAAAAACTGATCATGAGGGCGGCTTCCGGAATTTTGCGTGTTTACAGATAGGACTGTGCCTTAGGCGGCTTCGAAACAGGCATCAAGCGCCTGTGTCGGATTTTGGTAGAAAATATTGCCTGCAGACATGAAAAACAAGGGGGAGGCAGGTCGTGAACTGCATGATCGTGACTATACTGGAAAGCGACCTGAATATCTGTTAGCGCCTGCACCAAATTCAAAGATCAAGTCATTGGAGGACAAGCATGCGCGGCAAGAAATATATCGTCGGAAACTGGAAGATGAACGGCCTGGCCGAAGATTTGCTACAGATTGGCGAAATCAATGCCTTTTGCGGGCGTAACGACAGTGTCGATTCGGCAATATGCCCGCCCGCAACGCTTATTTCGGGGGCCGCGCATGTAAACACCGATATTACCATTGGCGCACAGGATGTGCACCACAATGAAACAGGCGCGCATACTGGTTGCCTTTCCGCCGCCATGTTGAAAGAGGCAGGCGCGCGTTTTTCCATTGTTGGCCATAGCGAACGCCGCGCGGATCAGGGCGAAACGGATGCATTGGTGGCGGCCAAGGCGAAAGCGTTGAATGCAGCCGGCATGGGCGCGATATTATGTGTAGGTGAAACGCTGGAAACGCGCGATGCGGGCAATGCGATTGATTTTGTCACGGCACAGTTGCTCGCTTCCTTGCCCGAAGGCGCGTCTTCTGACTGGCTGACAATTGCCTATGAACCCGTCTGGGCGATCGGCACAGGCCGGGTGCCGCAAAGTACCGATATCGCTGACATGCATGCAGCACTGCGTGCCGCACTGGCGGACAGGATCGGCAGTGATGGTGATAATATGCGCATCCTGTATGGTGGATCGGTCAATGGCGGCAATGCGTCTGAAATACTGATGCTCGACAATGTGGATGGCGCTCTGGTCGGCGGTGCCAGCCTGACAGCAGACAAGTTTCTGCCGATACTGGAGGCCGTAATCTGATGTTTTGGCGGTAAATGGGATACCGCCGACAAACGCTTAATTTCACCATGGTTGTTGAATATGGTCGGGCAACTCGCTATGTGCCAGCAACATTTTGAACAGTTAATTGGATATCCAGACCCATGTTTCTTTTTCTGACCGTTTTACAGGCGATTATCGCAGCGGCCCTTGTTGGCGTAATACTGATGCAGCGCAGCGAAGGCGGCGGTCTTGGCGTGGGTGGCAATCCGTCTGGCCTTATGTCGGCGCGCGGTGCGGCGGACATATTGACGCGCGCAACAGCGGTTCTCGCGGTTATCTTCGTCGGGCTCAGCATTGCTCTGGCGATTATTGCTGTGGGTGAGAATTCGGGCGACAGTATCGATCAGACACTGGACCGTAGCGGCGGTGCCGAAGTGGCTGCACCTGTCAGCGATGATCCACTGGATGCTGCTGGTACCGGTGACGGCACTGCGACACCTGCACCTGCCGAAAATGGTGGCAGCGCGGATCCATTGGACGCTGCGGGCGAATAATTTTCCTGCCGGAAACTGCGCTAAAAAATCCGGTTATAAAAAAAATATGCGCTTGACCGGATTCGGGTGCTTGTCAGACCCCATGGTTTGCGTCTAACGCTTTCCTCCCATGGCGCGATATATATTTATCACAGGCGGCGTGGTCTCCTCGCTCGGCAAAGGTCTTATGGCAGCAAGCCTTGCAGCATTGCTGCAGGCGCGGGGATACCGTGTGCGCATAAGGAAATTCGATCCCTATCTGAATGTCGATCCGGGCACGATGTCCCCGTATCAGCATGGTGAAGTCTATGTGACCGATGATGGCGCAGAGACGGACCTCGACCTGGGGCATTATGAGCGGTTTACAGGTGTGTCCGCACGGCAGTCAGATAATGTGACATCGGGACGGATTTACCAGACCATCATTCAGAAAGAACGCCGCGGCGACTATCTGGGCGCGACGGTACAGGTGATTCCGCATGTGACCGACGCGATCAAGGCGTTTGCACAGGCCGATACCGAGGATCTGGATTTCGTGCTGTGTGAAATTGGCGGCACGGTAGGCGATATTGAAAGCCTGCCATTCATGGAAGCAATCCGGCAGCTGCGTAACGATATAGGTTATGAAAACACCGTATTGGTGCACGTTACACTGGTGCCCTATATTGCCGCCGCCGGAGAGCTCAAGACCAAACCGACACAGCATAGTGTGCGCGAACTGACATCACTCGGTATTCAGCCCGATCTGCTGCTATGCCGCTGTGAACAGCCCCTGCCGGAAAGTGAACGGCGCAAGATCGCGCTGTTCTGCAATGTCCGCAAGGAAGCGGTCATTCCCGCGCTTGATGCCAAAAGCATTTATGATGTCCCGTTGCAATATCATAAAGAGGGCCTGGATACTGAAGTGCTGCGCGCCTTTGGTATCGAAGCAAAAGGAGCGCCTGACATGGCGCGCTGGGATGATGTGAGCGAGCGCTACAGCAACCCGGAAGGCGAAGTGACCATTGGTGTGGTTGGCAAATATGTCGGCTTGCAGGACGCCTATAAATCACTCAGCGAAGCATTGGTCCATGGCGGCATGGCGAACAGGGTCAAGGTCAATATCGAGTGGCTCGATGCCGAATTGTTTGAGAATCCAGAAGATTTGACTGCACAGCTTGAGCCATTGCACGGCATATTGGTGCCGGGCGGTTTCGGTGAGCGTGGCAGCGAAGGCAAGATTGCATCGGTGAAATTCGCCCGCGAGCGTAATGTTCCGTTTTTCGGAATATGCCTTGGTATGCAAATGGCCTGTGTTGAAGCGGCAAGAAATACGTCACATATTGCCGGTGCATCGACCACCGAATTTGGTGAAACCGATGAGCCGATAGTGGGCCTTATTACTGAATGGATGGGCAAGGAAGGGCTCGAGAAACGCGCTGCCGATGGAGATATGGGCGGTACGATGCGGCTGGGCGCCTATCCTGCGAAACTTGATGGCAACAGCCATGTTCGTGCAATTTACGGCGCAGAAGAGATCAGCGAACGGCACCGTCACCGCTATGAAGTGAACACCAAATATATCGAAACGCTGGAAGATGGCGGCCTGATATTCTCTGGCATGTCACCCGATGGCGAGCTGCCTGAAATTGTCGAGCGGCCGGACCTTAACTGGTTTGTTGGTGTGCAGTTCCATCCTGAGCTTAAAAGCCGGCCATTTGACCCGCATCCGCTCTTTGCCAGCTTTATCAAAGCCGCCGTGGAACAAAGCCGGCTTGTCTGAATAAAAGAGGCAGCCCTTGTGCGGTTGTTCATTGCGGCATAGAACTCTTGTTACGCCGTTACCGGTTTATGGGAGGGATATATGCACGCTGAACAACTTGCCGAAATGCTTTCCACACATAGCCTGTTTGCCGATTGCGGGCCGGATGAGCTTGCCGAAATCATCCTGCGCGGCAATTACATGAAATATGACAAGGGTCATGAAATCATGGGGCAGGGGGAAGAAGGCGACAAGCTGTTCATCATGCTGACCGGCTATGCCCGCACCAGCATGATTGCCAGCAATGGCCGTGAAATCGTTCTGGACTATGCCGAGGCCGGGCATGTGGTCGGTGAAATCGCATTTCTGGATGGAGGTGAACGCACTGCCAGCGTGCATGCGCTCGATAATGTGACAGCGCTTGTCCTCACGCGCAACGCTTTTGATGAAATTGTCAGCAAGCATCAAGGGCTTGCCATGCGGCTATTGCAATCCATGGCGCGGCGGCTCAGGCAATCCAATTCGATTATTGAGGCAGATCGTGCCTTTACGTCCGGGCCAAGGCTGGCGCGCTATTTGCTGCGCCTGATGTTGTCTGATCCTGAAGAAGAGCGGCTTAAACTGGATCTCAGCCAGAGCGAACTGGGGAATTTTGTCGGGCTGTCACGCGAACAGATTAACCGGCAACTGTCGAGTTGGGTCGAATCGGGCCTGATCAAGCTGGACGCAGGCCGCATTCATATACTGAACCGCGACCTGTTGCTGGAAATAGCTGAAACGATCTGACTTTTTTATACAGAAAAGGCGGATGCATCGCTGCATCCGCCCCATAATGGTTCGATGAAAAACGGGCTTATGCCGCTTCGCTTTCATCCTTTGATCCATCGACCACAGCCAGTTTCGGATCTCCGTTGATCGCAATTTTCTGCGGTTTCATGGCTTCCGGCACTTCGCGCACCAGATCGATGATGAGCAAGCCATCGGCGAGGTCGGCTTTTTCCACACGGACGAAATCGGCCAGCTCAAAGCGACGCTCAAAATTCCGGTTGGCAATACCTACATGCAGGAAATCGCGATCTTCGCTGTTTTCCGCATCTTTCTTGCCCGAAATGATCAACAGGTTCTGCTGCGCGGTGATATCAATTTCATCAGACTTGAATCCTGCAACCGCAAGCGTGATGCGATATTGGTCTTCAGTGCTGCGTTCAATATTGAACGGGGGGTAATTATCGCCCTGCTGCACTCGGCCATTATTTTCGAGCAGATCGAAAAGGCGGTCGAAACCGACGGTGGAGCGGCGATATGGTGTAAAATCAAAACGGTTCATAATAAATCCTCCATTGAGCAATTTAAACGTCTCAAAGCCCGGTTATCCGGCGCTTTGCGTTGAGTGTATGTGACGCTACATAGCCATCACACATATAAAATATGGTTTTGCGAAAGGTGATTTCAAGAGATTTGGCGGTAAAAAATAAGACTGTTTTTCAGTCAATTGAGGGAGTTTAAACGAAAAACGCCTAAGCCATTTTCATGGCTTAGGCGTTCTCGTGACGATCCGCATCTTGTGTGTCTCAGCGTAAGCTAAAGCTCGCGAGACAAATACAGACCTATACATTCCTGGCGGATTCCCCAAACCACCGGAAATGTCTCCCTGAACATGGCTCTCTCAAAACCATTACGCCGACCAGAGCCAGACGCACGTTCAATGGAGTCTCCAATGCTTTAATTGCGCCGTTAATGCTAGCGCAAAGTGCAGGGTATATATTTTTTTGCAACTCTATGTGCTGAATCTGCAACAGGGGCATTATCTGGCATGCAATCATCTGTTGTCAGCGAGTCGTTAGCCGCCTAATGCAGTTTCAAGAGGAACGTTCGTTCACAGCTGCTTGGAATTGACCTGATATATGCTTTCTCCATTTGAATGGACCATCGCGAAACGATATTTGCTGCCTGGGCGGGGTGAGGCATTTATTGCCATGGTCGCGGGGATCAGCCTGATCGCTGTAATGCTAGGCGTTGCCGCGCTGATTGTGGTGATGAGCGTCATGAACGGTTTTCGCGCTGAATTGCTCGACAAGATTGTTGGACTAAATGGCCATGCCGTCGTGCAGGGCTATGGCGGACGGCTTGATAACTGGAAGGATATATTGAAAGAGGCCAAGGCTACCGATGGCGTGGTGTCGGCATCACCTCTGATCGAACAACCTTTGCTGGTCAATTTCAACGGGCGTGTTGAGGCGATACTGGTGCGCGGCATGGTTGATGAAGACCTGCAGGAAATGCGGGACAAAGTGATCGCCGGCAATATGGATGGCCTGCGTGATGGCGCCTCCAAAGTCGCCATAGGCTCGCGTCTGGCCCAGAACCTGGGGGCGCAGATCGGTGATGTGATTACCATCATAAACCCGCAGGGGCGTTCTACGCCATTTGGTACGGTGCCACGTGAAATAGGCTATGAAGTTGATGCCATTTTCGAAATCGGTATTTATGATTATGACAAGGCTTTTGTCATCATGCCGATGGCTGACGCACAGACTTTGCTGCTTATCGGTGACGCCGTGGGCATGATTGAAGTCACCACCCGTGATGCAGAGGAAGTGGGCGAGATATTGGCCCCGCTTGGCGATAAGGTTACCGGACAGGCGATTGTCAATGACTGGCGCACCATAAATGCCAGCCTGTTCGAGGCGCTGGCCGTGGAACGTGTTGCGATGTTTATCGTGCTATCGATCATCATATTGGTGGCTGTTTTCAACATATTATCATCACTAATTATGCTGGTGCGCGCGAAAACGCGTGATATTGCCATATTACGCACCATGGGTGCATCGCGGCGGTCGCTGATGAAAATTTTCATGACGGTCGGCACGGTGATCGGCTCGTTCGGGATATTGGCGGGCCTTGTTCTGGGCTTCGTCTTCCTCTTCTTCCGCCAGTCGATCGTAAATGCGATCCAGTTCCTGACCGGGCAGAATTTATGGGACCCGCAAATCCGTTTTCTGACCGAGCTTCCCAGCAAGACTGATCCGGTCGAAGTGGCGGGCATTGCGATTATGGCGCTGGTATTCAGTTTCCTGGCGACGCTTTATCCGGCGCTGAAAGCGGCGAGTACGGACCCTGTGCAGGTGCTGCGCTATGAATAAGGCAAATGGAAATAACATAGTTCAGCTAACCGATGTCCGGCGCAGTTTTACGCAGGGCAGCACCACGATTGAAGTGCTGCGCGGTGTAGACCTGACGATTGCCCCTGGCGAAATTGTGGCCCTGCTCGGGCCATCGGGCTCGGGCAAATCGACCATGCTGCAGGCAGTAGGCCTGCTGGAAGGCGGCTTTGAAGGTTCGATTGTCATAAATGGTGAAGAGGCGGCCGCACTGTCGAGCGACGGGCGTACAAGGCTGCGCAAGACGACGCTGGGGTTTGTATATCAGTTTCATCACTTGTTGCCAGATTTCAATGCAGCGGAAAACGTTGTTCTGCCGCAATTGGTGACAGGCATTGCCCGCAATGAAGCCGAAGAGCGCGCCGAACATTTGCTCAGCACTCTGGGGCTGGGCGAACGTCTGGAACATCGCCCCAGCCAGCTTTCAGGCGGCGAACAGCAGCGTGTGGCCGTGGCGCGCGCGCTTGCCAACCGGCCTCTGCTGGTACTTGCAGACGAGCCCACTGGCAATCTGGATGAACATACGGCAGATATAGTGCTGGCTGAATTTCTGCGGCTTGTCCGCGAAGAAGGAAGTGCGGCCCTTGTTGCGACGCATAATGAACGGCTTGCAAAGAAAATGGATCGCATCGTGCGTTTGCATGAAGGCCGTCTGGACTAGGAAAACAAAATGGATATCTATGATTTCAAAGTGAAGTTACCCGGTGGCAAAGAGCAGGACATGTCTGAGCACAAGGGCAAGGTGCTGCTTATTGTCAACACGGCCTCAAAATGTGGTTTCACGCCGCAATATGAAGGGCTGGAAAGCCTGCATGAGGAATTTTCTGACAAGGATTTCGAGATACTGGCTTTTCCGTGCAACCAGTTTGGCGGACAGGAACCTGGCGGCGAGGCGGAAATTGCCGAATTCTGCTCACTCAACTATGATGTGAAATTCCCGCTTATGGCGAAGATTGATGTGAATGGACCGAATGCCGACCCGCTCTGGGACTATCTGAAAAAACAGCAGTCCGGCTTGATGGGCAGCCGCAAGGTCAAGTGGAACTTCACCAAATTCCTTGTAAACAAGGACGGGAAAGTCGTTGCCCGCTATGGCTCAATCATCAAACCGGAACAGATTCGCAGCGACATTGCCAAGCTGCTCTGAATAGAACCAGCACCGGAACTTTCGTCATATTGCCGCCGAACTTGTGGTATAAACATTTTGTAAGCGGAGTAATATTATGTGGCAGTCACTGCAGGACTGGTTTTTCAGCCTTGGCGAAAATTACGGTGTTGATCCGATTATTTTCGGCAGCATCTATGTGGGGGCCATTCCGTTTTTCATGTTGTCCATTGCCTGGCTTGTGCGCAACCGGCGAGTAGGCAAGTCAATCGTCCTGCCGGTGCTGAGCGCGGGTGCATTTTTTGTATCCGCCTATGTCTATCTCGCCATTGTAGGACGTAATATTCCGATCTGGGTGTGGTTCTTTCTGGGCGCACTCATCCTTTACGGCATCTGGTCAACGGTCAGGAATGTGCGCGCGAAAATCGCCGAATAAACTTATCCACTGGCGCTGATTTCGCCTTTGGCGAATCGCTTGCACTGGATTAGGGTTTGTACATGTCTTTCATGCCCTTTGTCCCGCTGCGCGTATTTTCCGCCTATACGATGCTCGATGGCGCGATAGAGCCCAAGAAAATCGGTAAAATTGCAAAGGAACGCAGCTTTCCCGCTATCGCTATGACCGATCGCAACGGTCTGTATGGCGGCATGGCCTTTTCCGACGGCTGCAAGGCAAACGGGGTTCAGCCCGTTATTGGTACCATGCTGGGCATTAAACGTCCTGACAGTGGCAGCGACACACCCGTTTTCGATTGGCTCGCGCTCTATGCACAGAACGAAGCGGGCTATGACAATCTATGCGCGCTTGTGTCTGCAGCGCACCTTGACCGCCCGCTTGAACACTTGCCGCATGTATCACTGGGCTATCTGGGGCAGCATACAGAAGGCCTGATCTGCCTGACCGCAGGCGAGGAGGGGGCAGTTACCCGTCTTTTGGCCGAAGAGCAGGTGGACAGCGCGCTGGGGTATCTGGACCGGCTGCAATCCTATTTTCCTGACCGGCTTTATATCGAGCTCGTACGCCGCGGCCTGGATGCAGAACAGGCGGCAGAAGACGCACTGATTGATCTTGCCTATGCCCGCAACCTGCCATTGGTGGCAACCAACCCGGCCTGTTTTGCGGACCCGACATTTCATGACGCGCATGATGCCATGCTGTGCATTGCCAATGGCGAATATGTCGAAAGCGAAGACCGTATCAAAGGCGCGCCCGAAAACTGGGTGAAATCGGGCAAGATGATGCAGGAACTGTTCAGCGATATTCCTGAAGCGCTGACCAACACTCTGGTCATCGCGCAAAGATGCGCGATTGTCCCGCCAGAACGAGCGCCTATCCTGCCCAGCCTGGCAGGCGATTTGCAGGGTGAAGTCGAACAATTGAAACGCGATTCCAGGGCTGGACTTGATGAACGGCTGAAAGCCTATGGCGACCTAGGTGAGGACGAGCGCAAGACCTATTACGACCGGCTTGATTTTGAGATTGACGTGATTGTCGGAATGGGTTTTCCGGGATATTTCCTGATTGTTGCCGACTTTATCAAATGGGCCAAGGACAATGATATCCCTGTGGGACCAGGCCGTGGTTCGGGGGCGGGCAGTGTCGTTGCATGGGCGCTCACCATCACCGACCTTGATCCGCTCAAACTCGGATTGCTGTTCGAACGCTTTCTCAATCCTGAACGCGTATCGATGCCTGATTTCGATATCGACTTTTGCGAGACGCGGCGCAGCGAAGTCATCCGCTATGTGCAGCAGAAATATGGCAATGACCATGTCGCGCAAATCATCACTTTCGGTAAGCTGAAAGCGCGCGCTGTGCTGCGTGATACGGGCCGCGTGCTGCAAATGCCCTACGGACAGGTGGACCGGCTGTGCAAGCTGGTCCCCAACCATCCCACCGACCCATGGACATTGCCGATGGCGCTGGAGGGAATTTCCGACCTGCGCCGTGAATATGAAAATGACCCGGAAGTAAAGCGGCTGTTCGACCTTGCCATGCAGCTCGAAGGCTTGCCGCGGCACAGCTCGACCCATGCCGCCGGCGTGGTGATTGGCGATCGCCCGCTGGCGAAGCTTGTCCCGCTTTATCGCGACCCGCGCTCTGACATGCCGGTGACGCAGTTCGACATGAAATTTGTCGAAGTCGCGGGGCTGGTCAAGTTTGACTTTCTGGGCCTGAAAACGCTTTCCGTGTTGCAAAAAGCCGTGCAAATGCTTGCCAGGCGCGGCATTGAAATCGACCTTGATGCGCTCGCATGGGACGATCCGAAAGTCTATGAACTGCTCCAGCGCGGTGACACGGTGGGCGTGTTCCAGCTCGAATCCGAAGGCATGCGCCGCACGCTGGCCGCCGTAAAACCCACCAACTTTGGAGATATTATCGCACTTGTGTCGCTCTACCGTCCGGGTCCGATGGACAATATCCCGAGCTTTGGCGCGCGCAAGAATGGCAAGGAAGATATCGAATATCCGCATCCCCTGCTGAAAGACATCCTGTCGGAAACCTATGGCATCATCGTTTACCAGGAACAGGTGATGCAGGCGGCGCAGGTGCTGGCCGGTTACTCGCTAGGTGATGCGGACCTTTTGCGCCGCGCGATGGGCAAGAAAATCCAGGCGGAAATGGACAAACAGCGCAGCCGCTTTGTCGAAGGCGCGGCCAAAAATAATATTGACAACAAAAAAGCCAACCAGCTGTTCGATTTGATCGACAAGTTTGCGGGCTATGGCTTTAACAAAAGCCATGCTGCGGCCTATGCGTTACTCGCCTATCAGACGGCCTGGCTCAAAACCCATTACCCGCATGAATTTTTTGCAGCATCGATGTGTTTTGATATGCATCAGACTGACAAGCTCAATATCTTTGTCGATGACATGCGCAAACTGGATATTGCCTGTGAACCGCCTTGCATCAACCGCAGTCAGGCGGAGTTTTCGGTTGAACGCAGCGATGATGGATATGCCGTGCGTTATGCGCTTGCGGGCCTTAAAAATGTGGGTGAGAAGGCCATGTCGCAGATTACGGCAGAGCGGGAGGAAAATGGCTGGTTCACCTCACTGGATGATATGGCGAACCGGATTGACCCGTCGATGCTCAACAAGCGCGCTTTGGAAAATCTGGCCGCGGCAGGCGCATTTGACAGCTTGAATACCGACCGTGCCGCGATTCACGCCTCTGCCGATGTCATTCTGGCCGTGGCGGCCGATGCGCACAGCTCGCGGATCAGCGGGCAGGGCGGACTATTTGGCGCAGAAGATGACAATACCGGACAGACGATGCGGCTGTCGTGCGATACAAACTGGTCGATTGGCGAAAAAATGGCGCATGAGAAAGACGCCTTTGGTTTCTATTTCGCCGCACATCCGGTCGAGCAGTATAAAGCCATTGCAAATGCCAATGGTGCGCGCACTTATGCTGCACTGATGGAAAGCGGCGGGCAGCCCGGGTCACGCCGCCCTGCGGTGATGGCGGCTTTGGTGGAATCGGTACAACGGCGCAAGACCAAGCGCGGCAAGGATTTCATCATGGCGGATATGTCGGATCAGTCAGGCCAGTTTTCGGCCAGCTGTTTTGAGGAGCATATGGTCGAGCCGATGGCGGATTTTGCCAAGGATTCCGCTTGCGTGCTGCTCAATGTCGAGCTCGATACACCATCGGAAGATCAACCACCGCGTGTGACCATCCGGTCCGCACAGCCGCTGGAAGGCATTAAAGGTTCGGCCAGGATGCGGCTTGATCTTGATGTGCATGATGCAGGCGCTTTTCCGCAGCTTGCCATGGCTGCTGAGGCACAGGACAAGGGCCGCGGCGCAATTTACGCACGCCTGATGGTGGATGGCGAAGCCGCAGCGCATATGAAGCTGTGTAGCGGACGCAGCCTGGACGCGGAATTTGCCAATGCGCTCGAACCGATAGAGGGGCTTGCCAATATCACGTTGAGCGTGGACAAAGGACTGCACGCGGTAAAATAATCGGGAGAGTGGCCATGCTGGGCGGAATGCAGGATTTCAAATTACGTGTCATGCACATGCTGGACCATGCGGCGAATGAGCATGGGGACCGGGAAATTGTCACTTATTGGGCCGATGGCAGCGAAACGCGCACCAACTGGGCCGGCATATCACGCGATGCGCGCCGTCTTGCCAAAGCGCTGACTGACATGGGTCTGAAAAAAGGTGACCGTGTGGCAACGCTCGGCATGAATCATAGCCGGCATCTGGTCAGCTGGTATGGCGCAATCGGGATGGGCGGTGTCATCCACACCATCAACCCGCGCCTGTTTGAAGATCAACTGGTTTATATCGCCAACCATGCCGAGGATCAGGTGTTGCTCTATGATGCAGCGTTCCAGCCCATAATAGACAAGCTCAAGGATCAGTGGACCAGCATCAAACACTATATCTGCTATGACCCGCCAGAAGGCAGCGATGCGCAGGGTTTTGAAGATCTGCTGGACCGCTATGACGATGATTTTGCCTGGGTCGATGGTGACGAGCGTGAGCCGTGCATGCTGTGCTATACCAGCGGCACGACTGGTAATCCCAAGGGCGTGCTTTATGAACATCGCTCGACAACCATCCATGCGATGGCGGAGATACAACCCGCTATCTTCGACCTTTCGACGACTTCTGTAGCGTTGCCCGTGGTGCCAATGTTCCATGCCGCCGCATGGGGCCTGCCATTTGCGGGCGCGCTCGCGGGTCTCAAGTTCGTCTATGCCGCCGTCAATGACCCCGCCGTGCTCACCATGCTGATGAACCGGGAAAAAGTGACACACAGCGCAGGCGTACCGACAGTCTGGCTGGCCATGTTCCAGCATATGGATGCCAGCGGTGAAGCGCCCGAGTACCTGAAAGTCGTCACGATAGGCGGATCAGCCGCGCCGCGCGCGATGATTGAGCGCATCATGAAAATGGGCGCACGGGTCAACCATGCCTGGGGCATGACCGAAACGTCGCCTATTGGCACCATGGGTTCGCCTTCACCGGATTGGGGTGATTTAAGCTTTGATGAGCAGGTGGATGTGGTGGTGAAACAGGGCAGGGTGCCCTTTGGCGTTGAGCTGCGTGTTGTGGATGATGAAGGCGTATTACAGCCCCGCGATGGTGAAAGCAGCGGGCGCCTGCAAATTCGGGGGCCATGGGTTATCAAGCGCTATTTCAAGGCGGAAGAAGACGCCCTCACTAAAGATGGCTGGTTCGACACAGGTGATGTCGCTGTCATCCATCCTGATGGCGTGATGCAGATTACCGACCGTGCCAAGGATGTTATCAAGTCTGGCGGTGAATGGATCAGCTCGGTCGACCTGGAAAATGCCGCTGTCGGCATGGAAGGGGTGGCCGAAGCCGCCGCCATTGGCATGCCGCACCCGAAATGGGATGAACGGCCGCTGCTGCTGATCGTCAAAAATGAAGGCGCGGAAGTCAGCAAGGGTGATGTCATCACGCACCTGACCGATCATGTTGCCAAATGGTGGCTGCCGGACGAGGTGCTGTTTGTCGATGACCTGCCGCATACCGCAACGGGTAAATTGCTCAAGACCGAACTGCGTGAACGTTACAAGGATTTCAGTTTTTCGGGCGGGTGATATCCATTAAGTACCCCGGCGCAGGCCGGGGTCCAGAGTGTTCAGGTAATACCTATGCAGTATGCCGCATCTCCATTCCGCCTACGTCGGAATACAAGGGCTGTCCGGCATGCCCCAAATCCAACAGGATTTATCCAACATTGGTTGATTCAACACGCTCCTTGGTGCGAAGCTATGCGAAGTTAAAGGTTGGAAAGGCGTTTCGCAATCAGGCCTTTAGACCTTTTCCGACCGTCCGCCGATCTGGCTTACGACTATTATGGCAAGCAGAGAGAGTATAAATCCGGGTACGATTTCATACAACCAGCCACTCCAACCCATATTGATCCAGAGCAGGACCGTGACGGCCCCGACAATCATGCCCGCCAATGCGCCGCCCCGCGTCATGCCTTTCCATGTCAGTGACAGGATGATGAGCGGGCCAAATGCTGCGCCAAAGCCTGCCCAGGCATTGCTGACAAGGCCCAGCACGCTGTTTTCGGGGTTATAGGCAAGGAATATCGCCACCAACGCGACAGCAAGGACGGAGAGACGGCCCACGGTGACCAGTTCTTTCTGGCTGGCATCGCGGCGCACGAACAGCTTGTAGAAATCCTCGGTCAGCGAGCTGGAGGATACCAGCAGCTGTGAGGAAATGGTGCTCATGATTGCGGCCAGTATGGCGGCCAGCAGGAAGCCGGTAATAAGTGGGTGGAACAATAGGTCGGCCAGAATCATGAAGATCGTTTCTGGATCGTCCACGGCAATGTTGTTCTGCGTGGCATAGGCAAGGCCGGTCAGCCCCATGGCAAGTGCGCCCACCAAAGTCACAAACATCCAGCCCATGCCGATATTGCGGGCCGCCGGTACATCGGCAACCGAGCGCACCGCCATAAAGCGCACAATGATATGCGGCTGCCCGAAATAACCCAGGCCCCAGCTCATCGCGCTGATAATGCCGATAATGGTCGTGCCGGTGAAAAGTGAGAGCAAATCGGGATTGATGGAGCGGATTGTCTCTG
Source organism: uncultured Sphingomonadaceae bacterium (assembly GCA_947497085.1). Taxonomy (GTDB): domain Bacteria; phylum Pseudomonadota; class Alphaproteobacteria; order Sphingomonadales; family Sphingomonadaceae; genus Alg239-R122. The sequence goes on along the minus strand of CANMFE010000001.1, from coordinate 164,231 downwards.
CCGTTCCCGCAAAGCCGCCCGACGAAGTGAGAGCGATTACGGGCACGAGGATCAGCGCGACAAACATGATACAGCCCTGCACAAAATCGGTCAGGCTGACGGCCAGAAAACCGCCGAACATGGTATAGGCAAGGACAACGCCCGCCGTGACCCACAGGCCGGTTTCATAGCTTTGCCCAAACGAACTTTCGAACAGCTTGCCGCCTGCAACCAGACCGGAGGAAGTGTAGAGCGTAAAAAATATGATGATGACGATTGAAGCGATCACACGCAGCAAATGGCTGTTGTCGGCAAAGCGTTTCTCAAAGAAATCGGGGATAGTGAGGGCATCGTCATAATCGGCGGTCTGCTGCCGCAAACGGGGTGCGACAATGATCCAGTTCAGGAAAGCGCCGATAAAAAGCCCGATCGCTATCCAGCTCGCCGACATACCGCTGACAAACATGGCTCCGGGCAGGCCCAGCATTAGCCAGCCTGACATGTCCGAAGCACCGGCAGAAAGCGCAGCGACAGCGGGCGGAAGATTGCGCCCGCCCAGCATATAACCGCTCACATCATCGGTGGATTTCCGCCATGCATATAGGCCAATACCCAGCATGGCGATGAAATAAAGGGCGAGCGAGATGTAAATACCTGTCTGCATGCGCCGCTGTGTAACATATCTGAAACCAATGTCACGGTTTGTAGTGAGCGGTGACAAGATAGTGGACTATCATATGTGCATGATAGTGAATGGACCTGCTAGCGGCGCCTTTGATATTTGCCAATCGCCTGTAATATTCCGTTTTCGGAATGTTCAATATATGCGCTGATATTGTCTTGATTGTGGAGATGGAACCAATCGATACACACCACATAATATCGGATGAGGGTAAAATTTATCAGTCAAATCGTTCGCCGCGTATCACCTGAATATCTGCCGCTGTGAGCAATAGGCTGTGGCTTTCGAGGATCGGTTCAAGCGAATCAATCAACACGCTCGCCTTGGCCTCTGACGTAATGAGCAGCACAATGGTCTTGGCCGCTGCACCAGTCAGTCTGTCGTCACGCCATTCGCCCTGACGGCCAGAACCAGCCTTGACTGAGATCAGGCTCCAGCCTGATACCCCTGCATCGCGAAGATGTGAGATAACAACCGGTACCAGCGGTGTATCCACCAGTATTTCCATACGTTTGCGGGTTACGGTTTCAACCATGATTATGCCAATACCTTTGCGAGAGCGGTGAAAATGCTAATGCCGAAAATGATGTTGAACGGAAATGTAATGCCAATCGACATGGAGAGATACAGCCCAGGGTCAGCCTGTGGCAGGGCAAGCCGCATAGCCGCCGGCACAGCGATATAGGATGCGCTGCCCGCCAGCACGCCAAGCATGGCTGCAGAACCGGTATCAAGTCCAATCAATGTACCCACCAGTGTGCCAATAACACCATTGATGAGCGGCAATATGATGCCCAGCGCCACGAGGGCAGGGGTTAGCAGCTTTGCCGAAGAAAGCCGTCGTGCAGCGATCAGGCCCATATCCAGCAGAAACAGGCACAGGACGCCCGTAAAACCTGCCTGAAAAAACGGTGCTACTGCTTCAAATTTTTCTTCACCGGCAATATATCCAATAAAAAATGCACCGACCAGAAGGACCACCGATGCGTTTAGAAAAACCTCATGCAATAATTTGCTTTTGCCGCTGCCCTGATCTGGTTTTTGGCCGCCACGAGCCAGCATCAGGCCGGAAATGATTGCGGGTGTTTCCATCAGTGCAAGCACCGCGACCATATAGCCGGCTGCCTCCAGCGCTTGCGCTCCCAGTATTTCGGTAGCCGTCACAAATGTGACAACGCTGACCGAACCATAATGCGCCGCCACTGCACCCGCATTTATACGATCAAGTTTGCCAATATATTTGAGTAACGCAAACGCAAGATAGGGGATTAATAACCCCAATAGAATACCGGCAATTGAAGCATATACCAATTCAATACTAATCCCGGCATTCGCGACTTCAACACCGCCCTTAAGGCCGATAGCTGCCATCAGATATATCGACATGGATTTGGCCAACGCTTCCGGAATGCTGAGGTCGGACTTCAGAAACCCTGCGAACAGGCCTAATATGAAGAACAGAATAACCGGAGAAGAGAATGTATCAAGTATCATAACAATTTGTCCGAACCTGTATCAGAAGAATGAAACTGCCCCGTTTTCTGGTCCAAAATGTGCAGAATACCGTCACTAATTGCAAACCATGCACCAATAAGCTTGATTTCGCCACGTGCTTCTTTCTCCTGAATACACGGAAATGTGCGTAAATTTTGAAGACTTACCTGAACCGCGGCATGCTCCATGGCGTGTTGGGCTGTGGTGTTTTCAGATCCATGGCTTTCAATTACATTTTGCCGGGCATTATCAAGCATGGAAATCCATTCTGATACAAACCCGCCCTTGCCAAGCGGCATGCCCTGCAAATCCTGTGAGAGCGCGGCGGCACAACCGCCACACATGCCGTGACCCAGCACGACAATTTCTTTCACGCGCAAAAACTGGACCGCAAATTCAAGTGCTGCGGATACCCCGTGATGGCCTTCTGTCGTTTCGAAAGGAGGCACAAGAGCAGCAACATTTCGCACCACGAACATTTCGCCGGGGTCCGTATCAAAAATGCGAGTCGGCTCGACCCTGCTATCGGAACAGGCGATTACCATAACATCCGGGTTTTGTCCTTGGTGCAAGCTATGCCAGCGGTCTCGCTGGGCTGCCCATCCAGTATCACGGAAACGCTGATAGCCATCGAGCAGAGTAGAAAAATCGGTCATGCAATCTGCATATCATGTTGGTTTGGGCTGGCAAGAGGCGACAAGCATCGCTATCTAGGCACAATGAACGAGATTTCAAAGATACCTGATATGCCAAAGCGCGAACCACGGCAACGCAAACCCGACTGGATCCGGGTAAAAGCGCCCGTCAGCAAAGGATTTAATGAAACCCGCCGCCTGATGCGGGAGCTAAATCTGAACACAGTGTGTGAGGAAGCTGCCTGTCCCAATATCGGGGAATGCTGGACCAAAAAACATGCGACTGTCATGATTCTTGGTGATGTGTGCACCCGTGCCTGCGCATTCTGTAACGTCAAGACCGGCATGCCGCGCGCGGTGGACAAACTGGAACCGCAACATACAGCCGATGCTGCCGCTGCCATGGGGCTGGAACATATTGTCATCACATCGGTGGACCGCGATGACCTGCCCGATGGCGGGGCAGGGCAGTTTGTAAAGGTCATAGAGGCACTGCGCCGCACAACGCCGTCAACGACTATTGAGATACTGACGCCCGATTTCCGCAATAAATCACGCGCGGCGATTGAAGCGATCGTGACGGCCCGGCCCGATGTGTATAACCATAATCTGGAAACGGTACCAAGGCTCTACCCGACCATACGTCCGGGCGCGCGTTATTATGCTTCGCTGCGTCTGCTGGAAGACGTGAAAAACCATGATCCATCCATTTTCACAAAATCGGGCATTATGCTGGGCTTGGGCGAGGAGCGGCTGGAAGTGCATCAGGTGATGGACGATATGCGTTCAGCGGATATCGATTTCATGACCATGGGACAATATCTGCAACCCACGCCAAAACATACGAAAGTCATGGACTTTGTGACACCCAAAGCGTTTGACGCCTATGCAGCCATTGCGCGCGCAAAGGGCTTTTTGCTGGTGGCGTCCAGCCCGCTTACACGTTCAAGCTACCATGCTGGCGATGATTTTGAACGGCTTCGCACCGCACGGCAGGAAAAACTCGCCAAAGCGGCATTCACCAAAGCCTAGAGTCTGTTATGCCATCGCATCACGAAACGCGCAGGCTGCCCTACACGCCGGAGCAGATGTTTGCGCTGGTTGCCGATGTTGGCAGCTATCCCGAATTTCTGCCCTGGGTGATTGCAACCCGCATCAAAAGCGACAGCGAAACTGAGATGGTGGCCGATATGGTGGTGGGCTTCAACCAGCTCAGAGAGCGCTTTACTTCGCGTGTCAGTAAAACTCCTGGCAAGGAAATACGGGTCGAATATCTGGATGGGCCGCTTAAAAATCTTGAAAATGACTGGCAGTTCCGCAGTGTTAGCGATGGCTGCGAAGTCGATTTTTACGTTTCATTTTCTTTCCGCAACCGTTTTTTTGAATCACTTGCCGGCCAATATTTTGACAGGGCATTCTGTAAAATGGTGTCGGCTTTTGAAAAACGGGCAGATACGCTTTACGGCAATAGTAAATCAAGCGCACACAGTGCTGCCTGAAGCCGGATTTCTGCGCGGCTTTTGTCCGTCCCAAACCGTTTGAGTTCTGCCACAACCTGTTCTGGATCTTCGCCTTTTTTGGCACAGGCGAAAACAACTGTGCCAACCGGCTTCTTCTCTGTCCCACCTCCAGGACCTGCCACACCGGTAATGGCAACCGCAACATCTGCGCCTGATTGTTGGAGCGCCCCACGCGCCATTGCCCATGCCACAGCGATTGAAACCGCCCCAAATGTATCGATTATGTCCCGGCTTACCTTGAGCTCTTCCTGCTTGGCGGTATTGGAATAGGTTATATAGCCGCGTTGGAAGACATCAGAGCTCCCGGCTATTTCCGTCAATGCTGCCGAGACAAGGCCACCCGTACAACTTTCCGCCACGCAGATTGTACGTTTCAATAGGGTGTTTTGCTCCACCACATTTCGCGCGGCATCTGTAAGTTCTTCAGGCAACAGATAGTTCATGTCGGTTCTGCCATCGTTATTGTCGCGACAGCCTGTGCCGCGATGCCCTCACCGCGCCCTGTGGCACCCAGTCTTTCTGTCGTGGTCGCTTTGACACTTATCTGGCCTATGTTCAGGCCAGTCATATTGGCAAGGCTTTGCCGCATATCATCACGGTAAGGGCCAATTTTGGGAGCTTCACATATAATAGTCAGATCAATATTGTTAATGCTGCCACCCTGTTTCCTGATGCGTTCAGCCGCAAATTTGACAAAAGCATCGGAACGCGCGCCTTTCCATTTTTCTTCAAAAGGCGGGAAATGATCGCCAATATCTCCATCTGCTATTGATCCCAGCAATGCGTCCGTAATGGCATGGAGCGCAACATCTGCATCGCTGTGTCCCGCCAAGCCCATGTCATGTGGAATCATGACACCGCACAACCACAATTCCTCATCTTTGACCAGGCGATGAACATCAAAACCCATGCCCGTACGGGTTATTCGGCTGGACATAACTTGCTCGCTGTCAACTGCATTGAAATCTTCCGGAAATGTTATTTTGCGCAAAGCTTCTTCGCCATCCACCAATGTTATATCAATCGCCGCAGCCTGCGCAACACGGGCATCATCGGTGGCTTCGGCGTCCGCGTCATAAGCCTGGTGTGCTTCATAAATAACGTCAAAGTGGAAAGCCTGCGGTGTTTGTATGCGGCACAAACCATCCCGATCAATTGCCGCCGCCAGGTAATCACCCTCGCGCCGTGACAGGCTGTCAACAACCGGTAAAACTGGTACAGCGCCTGTGTTTTCACGCAATGCCTGCGCCAGCTTTTTAATGAGCTGCAAACTTAGTCCAGGGCGCGCGGCATCATGGATATACACCTCGTCACAGACGCCCGCTTGAGCAATGCTGGCCAGACCATTGCAAACCGATTGCTGGCGCGTATCGCCGCCATGAACGTATTGGATATCATCCAGCCCAATTAAGGCATTTGCCGCCATTTCATCCTGATCCTGCGCGATGACTATCACGCAGCGGTCAAAAAGACTGCTATTCTGAAATGCTTCCACGCTGTGCCGTAATAACGGCTTGCCCATATAGTCACGGAACTGCTTCGGCAAAACACCGCCAGCGCGGGTACCTTTACCAGCAGCCACAATCAACGCAACGCGATGGATGCTTTGGTGAGGTACAGGCTCTTTTTCTTCAGGATTATGCATTTTCACAGGCTTTAGAACATGTCTTGCTTGCTCGCCAGCGTGTTTACCGATAATGACTGCCTAAATTTTAGGCATATTTGTGAGTTACCAGACGGCATGACGTTAAAACCTGTCAAAATCGGCAATATTGAAATTGCATCTCCTGTCATATTGGCACCCATGACGGGTGTCACCGATATGCCGTTTCGGCGTATTGTGCGCCGCTATGGCTCGGGGCTCAACGTTACCGAAATGATCGCGAGCCAGGCCATGATCCGGGAAACCCGGCAATCGCTGCAAAAGGCGGCCTGGGACCCGGTTGAGGAACCCGTTTCCATGCAATTGGCAGGATGTGATCCGGAAGCGATGGCAGAAGCGGCAAAGCTCAACGAAGACCGGGGCGCTGAAATCATTGACATCAATATGGGCTGTCCCGTCAAAAAAGTGGTGAACGGGGATGCAGGCTCGGCGCTTATGCGCGACCTGCCACTGGCAGCAAAGCTCATTCAAGCGACCGTTAAGGCGGTGGATGTGCCGGTCACAGTCAAGATGCGTATGGGCTGGGATCATCACAGTCTAAATGCACCTGAACTTGCGCATATTGCCGAAGACCTTGGTGCGCAGCTGATAACAGTGCATGGGCGTACACGCTGCCAGATGTACAAAGGGCAGGCGGACTGGTCATTTATCCGCAATGTGAAGGAGGCGGTTTCTCTTCCCGTGATCGCCAATGGTGATATCTGCAATATCGAAGATGCTGAAATGGCGCTTGAGCAAAGCGGCGCGGACGGCATCATGATTGGGCGAGGGGCCTATGGCAAGCCATGGCTGCTGGGACAAGTCATGCACTGGTTTGCGCATGGCGAACAACGTGCAGATCCTGACATCGCCGAACAATATGAAGTCATTGTGGAACATTACAAAGCAATGATGGACCTGTATGGTGACAATATCGGGGTGCGCGTCGCCCGCAAGCATATTGGCTGGTATACAAAAGGCCTGACCGGTTCGGCGGAATTCCGCAATACGTTTAATAGAATTGAAAATGTGCAGGAAGCACTGGATCTGCTTGAACGTTTCTACACCCCCTGGCTTTGCAAGGCGGCAGCCTGATAGCGGTGAAACATTCAGAAAAGCAGATAGGTAATGATTCGCAACCTGATTTTGCGGCGCAAATTTTATGTCTGCCATTCCCCTATCTTCTGGTTGCACCTGACAATCTTGTATCCATGGTCAACCCGGCGGCCGAAAATTTTCTGCGCCAAAGTGCAAAAGCATTGCAAGGCAATGATATCGCATTGATTCTGCGGTTTGAAGATGAGCGTGTGCAACGCGCATTGCATGACGCAGATGCAAATATGCTGGCGCGCATGACGCCGCTGAAAACGCAAGCCAGCGGATCATATGATGTCGATATTGCAATTGCTCCAATGGCCAAAAGTCATGGATGGAGGATTGTTACTTTTTCAGAGCCCAGTCCTTCTCTGCTTCTTGGATCGCCACATAAGGAAACAGGGACCAGCTTGCGCGTGCAGTCGCCCGATATTCTGGCACATGAAATCAAAAATCCACTGGCCGGCATAAAGGGTGCCGCGCAGCTTTTGGAACGCAAACTTCAGGAAAAAGATAAACCGCTTACACAGCTCATCCGTACTGAAGTCGAACGTATAGCCAAGCTGGTGGACCAGATGCAGTCGCTGGGAAGCCGGACAGTACGAGCCCCCGAACCCTGCAACATATATGAAATACTGGCTCATGCCCGCGCTGTCGCAGAAACTGCGCAGACCAGCGATGTGATATTTCATGAAGAATATGATCCCTCACTACCAACAGTGGGCGGAGCACGTGATGCACTGGCTCAGATATTCCTGAATCTGTTCAGCAATGCGATCGAGGCATGTCAAGGTGCGAATAAACCACAAATCACCATTACGACCCGTTATTCCAGCGGCGTCAAATTCCGTTTGCCTGGCAGCGATAAGGCACGGGCATTGCCAATCGAAGTCACGATTTCTGATAATGGCCCCGGTGTTTCCGACAATATTGCTGAGCATCTTTTTTCACCCTTTGTAACAAGCAAAACGAATGGACAGGGTTTGGGCCTAGCCCTGGTACAAAAACTTGTTACCGATATGCAGGGGCGCGTTTATTATGAGCGCGATGTAACACATGGTTTAAGCCATTTTCGCCTGCTTTTACCCAGCTATGAGAATCATGAGGACATGAAGTGATGACACGCATATTGCTGGTTGAAGATGACAGGTCCATATCCCACGTGATTACAGCTGCGCTGCAGGATGAAGGCTGGGCTGTTGATAGCTGCGATTCCATTGCCCAGCGTGACCTTCTGTTGGCGCAGAATAGCTATATGCTGATGCTGACCGATGTCATGCTCAGCGATGGGGATGGTATTCAAAGCCTAGCGATCGTGCGACAGGATTTCCCAAATCTCCCGATCATCATTTTATCCGCACAAAATACACTGGATACGGCAGTAAGGGCTTCAGAAACCGGAGCGTTTGAATATTTCCCGAAACCTTTTGACCTTGATGAGCTTGTCGATGTCGCTTCGCAGGCCATAAAAAGTTCTAGGGCAGGTGCAGCGCGTCTCTCACCTGCATCCGATGCTGATAACCTGCCGCTTGTAGGGCGCAGTCCGGCGATGCAGGATGTATACCGTATGATCACACGCGTCCTGCGCAACGATTTGACAGTGCTGCTATTGGGTGAGTCCGGCACAGGCAAGGAACTCGTTGCCGATGCCATTCATAATCTCGGACATCGCCGGGAAAAACCGTTTGTTGCAGTCAATATGGCCGCTATTCCTGCAGAGCTGATTGAATCAGAGCTGTTCGGCCATGAAAAGGGCGCTTTTACAGGCGCTGTGAGTCAGTATATCGGCAAATTCGAACAGGCCAATGAAGGGACATTGTTCCTGGATGAAATTGGGGATATGCCTATGCAAGCACAGACACGGCTGCTGCGGGCATTGCAGTCAGGCCGTATCACGCGCGTCGGCGGAAAGCAGGATATTGCGCTTGATGTCAGGATAATCTGTGCAACAAACAAGGATTTTCGCGTTCTGATCGAACAAGGCGATTTTCGTGAAGATCTTTATTATCGCATCAATGTCGTGCCGATCGACTTGCCCCCTTTGCGTGAGAGGCGCGAAGATATTGACGCGCTGGCGGATCATTTCATACGCATGGCAGTATCCGAAGGCTTGCCGCACCGTGAACTCGATAAGGCTGCACGTGACCTTCTGAGGCAGCAATATTGGCGCGGCAATGTTCGGGAGCTCAAGAACCTGATTTACCGCATTGCTGTGTTCAGCAGGGATGAAACAGTCACAGCTGACATGATTGCACCATTTCTGGACGAGGTATCTGACAAAAGCGACTCAGTTCAAACGGCAGATTTAAGTGAGGCGGTCAAAACATATCTGTCATCTCATACTATCGATGATGGGCAGATATACCTTCGTGCGCTTGAGGCATTTGAAGTTCCGTTGCTGCGCCATATTATGGAACAATGTGGCGGCAATCAGTTAAAGGCTTCTGAAATGCTGGGAATCAACAGGAACACCCTGCGCAAAAAACTGACCAATTATGGTATTAATGCAGATGAATTGCGGCATGTGGAGCAAAAAATACGATAATGTTGCCGTAAAAAATAATTTTCTGGTTTTTTTGCAACCCAACTGTTGTAAGAAGGTCACATGGTATCCTCGCCAACAGCATCCCTGAATGAACGTCCTGTATGGCGCAGGAAACTCGCGCTCCTCGCCGGAAACGACCGTTTTTTCTCCCTGCTCGAAATATCCGTCGCCGCCATTTTGATTGTCATCATGACAATAAGCTACTCAATTATATCAGATTATCAGGCAAAAGATAAATTGCTGCCTGCTGTCATGGCGGCAACTTTACTGGTTGCTAACCTTGTGCCAGCCATGGCGCTTCTTGTGCTTTTCGGACGACGCATTGCGCGGGGCAGGGCGCGTAAATCTGAGAGCGGGAGCGATGGCCAATTGCATATCAGGCTGGTCGGCCTGTTCTCATTACTTGCGGCCATTCCTACGCTATTGGTTGTAGTCTTCGCATCCTTGCTTTTCCAGTATGGTGTGGAATTCTGGTTCTCTGATCGTTCACGCAATATTTTGGAAAACGCAAATGAACTTGCCAAAGGCTATTATGCGCAAAGCACGACCGATGTTGGCAACCAGACAGAGGCTTTGGCTAAGGATTTACGTGAATATCTATCACAAGCTGCGATTGACAGTCCTGAATTTTCAGAAGCGTATTCCTACCAGGTGCTGGTGCGTTCACTCAGCCAGTCGGCCATCCTGCAAATAGGGCAGGACGGACAGCCGCGCGTGGCGGTCATAGTCGGGCCAGATGAAGTGTCCACTGATCGTATTAACAAGGAACTGATCACCAAGCTGAAACACGGGGAAGAAATGCTGGTATCGGTTTCCGCCAACAGGGTAGAAGCTGTGGCACCGCTCGACAGGCAAGCGGAAATATACCTTTATACGGCGCGCAGGTCTGACCTTCTTGCTTTTAGCCAGGGTGAACGCGCACAAGAAGTGCTGAATGATTATGATCAGTTCAGTGCGCAAACCAGCAACTTGCAGCTGCGTTTCAATCTGGCCCTGTTTTTTGTTTCGCTGCTCATTGTGGGTATTGCTTTATGGGCCGCGTTGCGGCTTGCCGATCGTATGGTAAGGCCGCTTGATGATTTGGCTGTTGCTGCGCGCGAGATCAGCATGGGCAATTTTACGCCGCGCGTAACATCTGTTGTCCGGCGTGACGAAGTCGGCATGCTGGGCAGGGCATTTAACCGCATGGCCCAGCGGCTGGAACAGCAGACCCAAGCGTTGATGAGCGCTAATGAACAGCTTGATAACCGCCGCGCATTTATCGAAGCCATTGTGGAATCCGCAACTGCGGGAATTATCTCTGTTGATGCAGATGGCCATATCCGGCTGATGAACAATTCCGCGCAGCAGATATTGCGCAAGGAAGGTGATGAACAACTACTGGGCGAAAGGTTAGCAGATATAGCGCCGCAGTTTGCGAAACTTATTGAAGCTGATATTACTGAAAATGTAATCCAGTTTGCATCCGGTAGCAGCTTGCTGACACTGGCGGTCAAAATTGTCCGCGAACCCATCGGTCATGTCATTACCTTTGAGGATATTACCCAGCAACTGCTTGATCAGCGTCAGGCTGCCTGGTCAGATGTGGCGCAGCGTATTGCTCATGAAATCAAGAACCCTCTCACACCGATCCAACTTGCAACGGAACGGCTGAAGCGGCGCTACACTAAAGAAATCGTGTCCGATCCCGAAATCTTTGCCAACCTGACTGAAACGATAATTCGGCAAGTGGGTGACTTGCGCAATATGGTGGATGAATTCTCATCTTTTGCAAAAATGCCGAAACCTGTTTTCCGGGAAGAAAATTATTTTGATCTCGTGAAGCAGGCTGTATTTATGCACGACGTGGCGCATGGCGGTGTGGAATTTGAATTACTGTCGGATTCCAACGAAATAATGCTTTATTGCGACCGCCGACAGATCGGACAGGCGATTACCAATATTATCAAGAACGCCATTGAATCGATTGAGAGTAAGCAAAAATCGGCTGATAATGATTATCGTGGCAAGATTTCCGTACAGTTCGGGCAAGCAGGCGATGATATTATCTTGTCCATAACAGATAATGGTATTGGTCTTCCAGACGATAGCGACCGTCTGATCGAGCCTTATGTTACCACACGTGAAAAAGGCACCGGGCTTGGGCTCGCCATTGTCAAGAAAATTGTCGAAGAGCATTTTGGGGAAATAGCATTTGGCAATGCAGATACAGGCGGCGCTAAAGTTGTCCTTACACTGGACGCTGCCATGCTGAGAAGCGTAGCCGATGGTATGATGACGCAGGCGGAGGCCAAGGTAAATGCCTGAAATTGAGTATATGGATTTTGAAAAATAGAGGAAATTTAACAGCTTATGGCGCTTGAAGTCCTTATTGTTGATGATGAAAAAGATATTCGCGACCTTGTTTCCGGGGTGTTGGAGGACGAAGGTTATGAATGCCGTACAGCCGCGGACAGCGATAGTGCACTGGAAGAAATAGACACGCGTCGACCATCGCTTTTGCTTCTGGATGTATGGCTCAAAGGGAGCAAGCTTGACGGGCTGGATCTGCTGGACGTCATCAAAAAACGTGATCCGAATCTTCCGGTGATCATCTTTTCAGGACATGGTAATATTGACACAGCGGTATCGGCAATATCGCGTGGTGCAGTCGACTTTATTGAAAAACCATTTGAGGCTGAACGGTTATTGCTACTGGTCGCGAGGGCGACGGAAACCGAACGACTTCGTTCGGAGAATAAACGGCTTAAGGAGCAACTGGGTGTATCTGAAGAGCTTACCGGGAATTCAGCCGTTATCAACAATGTACGCGCCACATTAAAACGTGTGGCCAACACCGGAAGCCGTGTGCTCTTTACCGGTCCTGCCGGGGTTGGCAAGGAAGTAGCAGCCCGGCTGCTGCATGCGTGGAGCCCGCGCGCAAAGGCGGCTTTCGTCACTGTCAATTCAGCACGTATGACATCCGACCGGTTTGAGGAAGAGCTGTTCGGCACTGAAAAGCAGGGCCGATTGGTTAGGGCAGGGCATTTGGAAAATGCACATGGCGGTACTCTTTTCCTGGATGAGGTCGCTGAAATGCCAATGGCAACGCAGGCGAAAATATTGCGTGTGCTGACCGATCAGAGCTTTACACGTGTAGGTGGATCGCGGCCCATCAAAGTGGATGTGCGCATTGTATCTGCAACCTCACGGAATCTGGAAGAAGAAATCGCTTCGGGCAAATTTCGTGAAGACCTTTTTTACAGGCTTAATGTGGTTCCGGTGGAGATACCTGCGCTGACTGAACGGCGTGAGGATATTCCGGCACTTACAGAACATTATTCCGCGCGCTTCGCCGCAGAGCAGTCGCTTAGTCCGCCAGAAATTAGCAGCGAAGCCATGGCGGCCATGCAGGGCTATGACTGGCCGGGCAATGTCCGTCAGCTCAGAAATGTCGTTGAAAGAACGATAATTCTGGCACCTCATGGACGGCTACAACGGATTGACCTGGATATGCTGCCTGTGGAGCTTATTGAGGGTGACTCCAGCAGAAGTGTAGGCATTACTTCACTTATGGGAGCGCCATTGCGCGAAGCCCGCGAAAGTTTTGAACGCGAATATCTGAAAATACAGATCCGTCGTTTTTCCGGCAACATATCCAAAACCGCGAACTTCATCGGCATGGAAAGATCGGCGCTACATCGCAAGTTGAAGCTGCTTGGACTGGCAGGGCAGAAAAATAATACAGACGACAGTTGACGTAGCCAGATTAGTAATGGATTTTTTCTTGTAAACCGAGTAACAGACAAGCCAATAGAAATAAAAAATTGCGGCAATCAAGTCGCCAAGACCGGGGGTCAAAATGACCGAAAAGGCACAAAATCTACAGGATATGTTCCTGAATAGCTTGCGAAAATCAAAAACGCCGGTGACCATGTTCCTGGTCAAGGGTGTTAAATTGCAGGGCATTGTCACCTGGTTTGACAATTTTTCAATCCTGCTGCGGCGCGATGGTCAGTCACAACTGGTCTATAAACATGCCATATCCACTGTCATGCCCTCCCAACCCATGGAAACTGACATCTTTACAGACGCCATGGATGCGACAACGCGCAAAAACAAACTGCTACAGGAAATTTTTCTGAACAGCGTACGCGCGTCAGAAATGTCAGTGACCATGTTTCTGGTCAACGGCGTTATGTTACAGGGACAGGTCATTGCCTATGATCAGTTTTGCATGATGCTGGAGCGTGAAGGCATGATACAATTGGCTTACAAGCATGCCGTTTCAACTATCCAGCCTAGCGGACCATTGGACTTATATGGTGACAGTGAAGTGGAAGAAGGTTGACCGGGCAGGGGACGGGCAGTTTCCCGACTGATGAGCGCCGCGAAATTGCACGGGGCGCGCCAGCTATTATCGTTTATCCGGATATCGGAAATAAGCAGCATTTGAATGCGGACGCGCGGATTGATGAAGCTGTCGGCCTGGCCGCTGCCATTGGCATTGATGTCCGCGAAACAATGGCTTTGCGTATTCGAACGGCCAAACCTGGAACGTTGTTCGGCGGCGGACAAATTGACAAAATAGCTACCTCGCTTCGAACTGAAGAAGCGGAACTGCTGATTGTTGATGGCCCATTATCCGCAATTCAGCAAAGGAACCTTGAGGAAAGGCTGAACGTCAAGGTTATCGACCGTACAGGCCTTATCCTGGAAATTTTTGGTGAGCGTGCCGCAACTGCCGAAGGACGGCTGCAGGTGGAATTGGCGCATCTGGATTATCAGGCGGGCCGGTTGGTGAGAAGCTGGACGCACCTTGAGCGGCAACGGGGCGGTTTCGGCTTTCTGGGTGGCCCTGGCGAAACGCAGATCGAATCCGACCGACGCATGATACGTGACCGTATGGCCAAGCTCCGCCGTGAATTGGAACAGGTCAAGAAAACGCGTTCCTTGCATAGAAAAAGACGGCAAAAGGCACCTTGGCCCGTCATCGCACTTGTGGGATATACAAATGCAGGGAAATCCACTCTATTCAACAGATTAACCGGGGCTGACGTCATGGCGGAAGATCTGCTTTTTGCAACGCTGGATCCGACAATGCGCTCGGTTGAATTGGGCGGTCTGGAAAAAGCCATATTGTCCGACACTGTGGGTTTTGTTTCTGACCTGCCGACACAGCTTGTCGCTGCATTTCGAGCCACGCTGGAAGAAGTCTTGTCCGCCGATTTAATAATACATGTACGCGATATCTCTCATCCTGATACGCAGGCACAGAAAATCGAGGTGGAAAATATCCTTGCCGAGCTCGGTATTAATTCATTTCAGCAAGAGGTAGATGAAAATATATCAATAGCTGTTGTTGAGGCATGGAACAAATGGGACCGGCTAAACGAAGGCGCGCGAGAGGACCTGTTGGAATTTGGGCATTCCGAAACACCGCATTGTCCTATATCTGCATTGACAGGAGAAGGCGTCGATAAACTGTCACACATGGTGTCCGAAATATTAATCGCCAGCAACAGTCTGCGGTCAGTCACTCTGGATCTGGCAGATGGTCAGAAACTGGCATGGCTGCATGCGCACGGAAAGGTTTTATCAGTTACAGAAGCCCAAGGTTCGCAAATTGTTGACGTTCGTTTATCAGAGAAAGACTGGGGGCGCTTTTTGGCATTATAACTTAGGCTTAAGATACATTTTTAGCCTTTTGCCACAGTTCTTCCTTGTCCTGGAGCGATAAATCTTCAAAAGCTTTACCAGCCATCTCCTCCATCAGGCGAAAGCGGCTTTCGAATTTGTTATTACCGTCTTTAAGGGCAATCTCGGCATCAATACCATAATGACGCACGACATTGACGGCGGCAAATAGCAAATCTCCTGATTCTTCATGCTTTTCTGCATCGTTCTTTGCGGCCTTTAGCTCAGCAATTTCTTCTTCAAGCTTGGCAATACAGTCATCAATTTCATCCCAGTCAAAACCGGTTCTTTTTGCACGTTTTTGCAGCTTTTGTGCGCGCATAAGTGCGGGGAGGGTACGTGCCACACCATCCATGGCACTTGATTGCCCTGAATCGTTCCGCTCGCTTTCTTTCAGCTTTTCCCAGTCCCAATTTTCAACATCTGTGTTGGCAAAAATATGCGGATGCCGCCGGGTCATTTTGTCGCAAATTGCCGTAATAACGTCGTCAATAGTAAAAAAGCCAGCTTCATTGGCCATCTGACTGTGAAACACGACCTGCAGCAACAGATCGCCAAGTTCGTCTTTCAAGTCTTCCATATCATTGCGATCAATCGCGTCGGACACTTCATAGGCTTCTTCGATCGTATAAGGCGCGATAGATTTGAAATCCTGCGCAATATCCCATGGGCAGCCATTTTTCGGATCACGCAATTGCGCCATTATCTTTACGAGGGGATCAATCAAGGTAAGTGTTGCCTTATCTATATTTAAGTTCAATAATATATATTATGTTAAATTATATCGAGGCTGATATGGGGTTTTATGTGGGTTCTAGCCGTTGCAGCAATACGAGTTGGTTCATCGTGCCTCTTTAACAGAACATAAGTACAGGTTTTTGCTTTGATGTTTGGTTCATTGCTAAACGGCATAATCCATAATCACTGTGCAACCTTGCTTTCTGCTTCGCTGGTACCGTTGGGCACCAATATCATCCTGTCGCCTTCGACGCGCCAGCTTTCAAGGCGTGACAGAAAATTCATACCCAGCAGGTTCTCGTCCATCATCGTGTCTACGACAAGCACTGCGTGATCGTTGGTGACAAGTGATTCAAGTTCGAGCGTATCGATGCGGGCGCGCCAGGCCGAGCTTTCGCCATTGGCCGTGCTGATCGGTATGGCAAACATCGTGTCTATGTCGAGCCCAAGCCGCTCAGCCTCTGTGCGTGACAATGCCGTCTGCGTCGCGCCGCTATCAACCATGAAGCGGGTTTCCTGGCCATTCACCTTACCCGTGACATAGAAATGACCGCCTTCGGACTGACGCAGTACCAATGCGTTGCCAACCACATCCTGCCGGTCATGACCTATTGTCTCAGTCTTGACGCGATTCCACACGGCCAGAAATTCGGCGCGAAAGCTGAACACCAGTAGCACCAGGGCAAATATGCCGATCCACGCAGCGGCCATCTTTACCGTGTCTCTGGCAGATACGCGAAAAGTGAAAAACATGGCGATAACACCAACCAGCAGGATTGCATTAAAGACGAGTGAGTAATTGTCACCGTCCATCAGATTTCCACCTGCATGCCATCAAACCCGGGTTCAGCTCTGCCTGCAAGTTCATTTCGCAAGCTTTTGTAATCCATGCTTTTATCCATATGCGTCAATAATGTCCGGCGCGCATTACATCTTGCGGCCAATTCCAGCGCCATGTCCAGATGCGCATGAGTTGGATGCGGCTGTTTGCGCAGGCAATCGACAATCAATATGTCACAATCTGTATAAAGTGCCACCATATCATCACTGATTTCGCTAAAATCGGTCGCATATACAATAGAAGCATTTTCGGTATCAAAGCGATAACCTGTCGAAAGCACCGGACCATGCGACTGATCCGTGGTTCTCACACGGATATCACAGATGCGCGCTTCACGGCCCAGCACATGTGGGTCAACAATCGATGGATAACCCTTATTCCCCTCAAATATATAAGAAAAGCGCGATTTCAGTTTATGCATGGTATAATCACGCCCATATCCGGGCATAGGCACCCGGCGCTGATGGAAAATGGCGCGCAGGTCATCAATGCCATGGCAATGATCGGCATGATCATGCGTCCACAGCACGGCATCCACCGTATCAATCCCGTTATCAAGCAGCTGCATACGCAGATCGGGTGAGGTATCGACCAATATGCGCTGCCCTGCCCGGTTTTCGACGACAATCGACACACGGCTGCGGCGATTGCGTTGTTCTCCCGGATCGCAATCTCCCCAGTCATGGCCGACACGCGGCACGCCCGCCGATGTACCGCAACCAAGAATGGTCAGCTTCACGGCGCGGCTTTACTGAATAATGTATAGAAATTCGAGGATGTTGTCTCGCAAAGCTGCGTATATTCCTCACCGCGCAATTCAGCCAGGAACTGCGCCGTATCCGCGACAAATGCAGGCTCGCCCGTTTTGCCGCGATGCGGCACGGGCGCAAGGAAAGGCGCGTCGGTTTCTACCAGCATTCTGTCCGTCGGCAAATCCTTTGCCACATCCTGCAATTCACGGGCATTTTTGAAAGTCACGATACCGCTGATTGAGACATACAGCCCCATATCCAACACTTTGGCGGCGAAATCCGCGCTCGCGGTAAAACAGTGAATAAGCGCCGGGAAGGCTCCCTTCCCCATTTCATCGGCTAGTATCGCGGCAGTGTCTTTCTCCGCATCGCGCGTATGCACAATTAGCGGCAGACCAGTCTCTCGCGCAGCGGCAATATGCGCACGGAAACTCGTCTGTTGTTGCATGCGGTCGCTATGGTCATAATAATAATCCAGCCCGGTCTCGCCAATACCGATGACACGCGGATGGTCTGCACGGCCTAGTAATTTGGCAGTATCAATATCGGGATGCGCATCGGCCTCATGCGGATGTATGCCGATAGATGCCCAGACATCGCTTTCCCGCTCGGCCGTGCCGACAATATCGTCCCATTCGCTCTCTCGTGTCGAGATATTGAGCATGGCCGTCACGCCGCGGTCACGGGCGTTTTCCAGCACTTCTGCCTGCCGTTCGGAAAGCCCCTTGTAATTGAGGTGGCAATGGGAATCGACCAGCATCACTCCTCCCCTTCCCCTTCCGGCATTTCAAGGCGCGGGAAGAGAGGCACGGGCTTTTCAAGCGTGAAGCCCTGGTCGGCTAGCTGCTGCAACCAGCCAGCATCCTGTACATTGGCAAAGCTGCGCGCATCGGCGGCCGCGCCCATCTGGTCCAGCAGTTTGCCAGCGGAATCCGGTATAACTGGCTGCACGGCAATCGCAAGCATGCGAATACAGCGGAACAGATTGTTCAGCACCGCACGCATCCGCTCCGGGTCCTCTTTTTTCAGCTTCCACGGCGCCTGCTCATCCACATATTGATTGCAGGCAAACACCGCCTGCATCCACCCATCCAGTGCTTTAGAGAAATCAAGGTCGGCGAAACCGTCCTGAAATGACTTGCCGCAACCTGAGGAAACGGTTTCATAAAGCGACTTGTCCGCATCATTCTCTTCCCAGTCTGCGGAAATAACACCATCCAGATTCTTGAAAATCATTGATAATGTACGTTGCACCAAATTGCCGAAACTGTTGGCGAGGTCGGCGTTGGTCTTGGTCACAATCGCTTCGGCTGAATAGCTGCCATCGCTGCCAAAACTCACTTCACGCATCAGGAAATAGCGGATCTGATCCACACCAAAAGCATCAGCCAGCGCGATCGGATCAACCACATTGCCCACTGATTTGGACATTTTCTCGCCCTTGTTGAGCAGGAATCCATGGCCAAATACCTGTTTCGGCAGGTCGATACCCGCGCTCATCAGGAAAGCAGGCCAGTAGACACTGTGAAAACGCACGATATCCTTGCCAATCAGGTGCAGGTCCGCTGGCCAGTATCTATCATAACCTTCTGTTTTTTCAGGATATCCAAGTCCTGTCAGGTAATTTGTCAGCGCGTCGACCCACACATACATGACATGGCCGTCACTGCCCGGCACCTTGACGCCCCAGTCAAAGCTCGTACGCGAAACGCTGAGATCATTCAGCCCGCCTTCGACAAAACGCATGATTTCGTTGCGACGGCTGTCCGGGCGCAAAAAACCCGGGCTTTCATTATAGAGTTTCAGCAGTGGTTCCTGATATTTGGACAGGCGGAAAAACCATGTTTCCTCTGCCGTCCATTCTACAGGCGTCCCCTGCGGCGATAGTTTCTCTCCGCCCTCCCCCTCGGTCAGTTCCTTTTCGTCATAATAGGCTTCGTCGCGCACCGAGTACCAGCCTTCGTAACGGTCCAGATACAGATCGCCATTCGCCTCCATCGCTTTCCAGATGGCCTGGCTGGCGGTGTGGTGTTCGGGTTCGACAGTGCGGATAAACCGGTCATGCGAGATATTCAGTTTTTCGCACATCTCCATGAAATAGGACGACATTTCATCGGAAAGCTCGCGCGGTGACTGGCCCAGTTCACGCGCCTTTTGCGCCATTTTCAGGCCATGCTCGTCGGTCCCGGTCTGAAACCGGACATCGCGCCCCATCTGCCGGTGGAAACGCGCGATAACGTCCGCCGCAATGGCTTCATAGGCATGACCGATATGGGGCCGGCCATTGGGATAGCTGATCGCGGTGGTGATGTAATAGGGTTCGGACATAAGCTGCCTGTATAATTTTATGCTGCAGCTTCTCTAGGCGGTGCGAGCCGCGCCAGCAAGCCGCCAATTTGATAAACCAGCGCCTCGGGCGTGAAATTATAGGTCGGCGCCTTTTCAGCGAGTGAGACCAGCTCTTCCCACGCGGCAATAGCTTGCGGCAGCGACCTGCCCTGTCTTTCACGGCTGATGCGCGCGGCAAAAACGGTGGCATATTCGGTGAATGCCTGCAGTTTCTCTTTCGCTGCCTTCACACTCAGCAATTTGGCAAGTTGCAGGCGCAGTTTCTGATCACGGTCACCGGTTTCGGCAATTTTACGCATCAGCGTATGGATTTCCTCCATACCCAGTTCCAGGAACTTGAGCGCATAACCCGGCGAGCCATGCCCGATTTGCAGCAGCGATTCCAGTTGCTGTGCTGTCAGGCTTTCATCCTGTGTGAGCAGCGCCCGGCGCATCGATTCGTCATCCAGGCCATGGAAAGCAAGTGTCATACAGCGTGAGCGTATGGTGGGCAGCAATTTACCCGGATTATGTGAGATCAGGAAAAAAATGGTATTTTGTGGCGGTTCTTCCAGGCTTTTGAGGAGTGCGTTAGCCGCACCGCGCTCCAGATTATCGGCAGAATCGATAATGATGACGCGGCGCGCACCCAGACTGGGCCGCGTGGTCAGTTTCTGTTGCATCGCGCGCACTTGATCTATCGGGATATTGCGGCGGCGTTCATAGGGTTTGCCATTTTCCTTGTTGCGGCGTTCCTTGTCATCTTTTGGTTCGCGCGTCAGGTAATGGCAATCGGGGTGATTATGCGCGGCCAGCAGCTGTCCCCCTGCTCCGTGCAGGTCTGGGGTGAATGTATCGGTGCAAAAAGCGGGCTCACGTGACAGGATATGCTGCGCCGCAGCCCAGGCAAAGCTCGCCTTCCCCACGCCTTTTGCGCCGGTCAGCAACCATGCATGGTGCATCTTGCCCCCTGAAAAGGCGCGTAATACCGCCTGTTGCTGAGTATCATGACCGTAAAGTGACGTCATGACAGCAATGCCCCGATAGCCTGTACAATATGCATATGGACCGTTTCGACATCGCCCGCAGCGTCAATTATGCGGAAACGGTTGCTATCTTCGGCGGCATAACCGCGAAAAGCAGCGGCAACATTTTCATGAAACGTGGTGTTGCGTGCGCCGAAACGATCTGTGGCAGCTCCATCGCGCGCGGCCGCCCGGGCGCTCGCTTCTGCAAGCGGCAGTTCGAGCACCAACGTCATGTCCGGGAGCAGGCCCTCGCTGCCAATCGCATGCAGCGCCATGATATCTGCATCGGCCAGCCCGCTGCCACCGCTCTGATAGGCACGGCTGCTATCGACAAAACGGTCGCACAGCACCCATTTCCCTTTGGCCAGAGCCGGTCTGATAAGCTTATCGACATGGTCTGCCCGCGCCGCGGCGAACAACAATGCTTCAGCGCGGCTGTTCCAGCGATCCGCGCTGCCCGACATCAGCAATTGGCGGATAGCCTCTGCGCCCGGTGTGCCGCCGGGCTCGCGCGTTGTAACAGTCTCAAGGCCCTGGCTTTCCAGCCATTCGGCAAGCAGGCGGATCTGCGTGGATTTGCCCGCGCCTTCACCGCCTTCAATCGAGATGAACCGTCCGCTCACAATGCCTGCTTATAATCCCCCATATTATTCGCGCGGCGGCAAATTCGCCACCATCAGCTGAATATTGACATGAACCCGGACCAGAGCCGTCCGAAGAAACCGGCCTCTTCAACTGTTTCTGCCGCCGCCAACGGTATCATCTGCGTATCCATGTCAGGCGATGATATCTTGAGATGCGCGATCTCATCACCTGCCTTGAACGGCGCCTTGATTGGGCCATTATAAACTACGCTGAAGCTGATTTTCTCATCATCGGCAATGCGCGGGAGTGTCAGCGCCATGTCACGCGGCGCGATAAGGTTCACATAGCGCGAACTGCCCAACTGTACGGGAGCCTCGGCCACAACCGTTCCCTTTTTAAACAAAGGCTTGCTTTTCCAGTTGGCAAAGCCCCAGTTCATGAATTGTACGGATTCAGCAATCCGGCCATTATAGCTGTCGAGCCCGGCAAGGACCATCACGAGCCGCCGCCCATCCTGTTCGGCCGACCCTGCAAAACCATAGCCCGCTTCCTCGGTATGCCCGGTTTTCAGACCATCCGCGCCACGCACCTTGCCGAGCAGCGGATTGCGGTTGGATTGCCTGATATTGTTCCAGACAAATTCTTCCTGCCCGTAAAATTCGTCATACAGGTCAGGGAAATTGTACACGGTAGCGCGGCTCAATATCCCAAGGTCACGCGCAGTCACCACTGTGCGTCCTTCATCGGGCCAGCCATTGCTGTTTCCGAACCGGCTGTTTTTCATGCCCAACTCCTTGGCCTTACGGTTCATGAGCTGCACAAAGGCATCCTCGCTCCCCGCAATCCCGTCAGCCAGCACCACGCAGGCATCATTGCCCGATAGCGTCACAATACCGTGCAGCAGGTCGCTGACACTCACCTCGTCACCCACGGGCAGGAACATGGATGAACCCTGGTTATTCCATTTCTTCCAGGTTTCTGGCTGGACGATGAATTTCTGGTCCAGCTTGAGCTCGCCTTTTTTGATCATGTCAAATGCGACATAGACCGTCATGATTTTCGCCATGGACGCTGGCGGAATTTGCCGGTCAGCATCCTTTGCGAACAATACCGCGCCTGATGACAGGTCAGTCATATAGGCAATCGGCGCATCGGTTTTATAGGTCGGCGCTTGCGCCAGTGATGATGTGGAGAGTGAAAGTGCAATTAATGATGCAAATACAGCGTGTTTCATTCGTTTCCTGATATTCCTGAAAAACAGTGGATGTCGTGCGTGATGCCCGGCGCGGCATATGCGCCATCATGTAGCCCGCACGCCATCACAAATGCAATATGTTACCGCCGGATTTCGTCCGCAAGCAGCCCGACAGACAGCGCATAGAAATTGGAACAGTTATAGTCGAGAATGACGCGGTAGTTACTGGTGAGCAGATAGGCGGTCTTGCCGCGGCCATCCGGCTCCAGCAACGTAGCCAGCACATCATCATTCGCGGTGCGGCCAATAGGCACCACGCCCAGCGCCCGCCATTCGCGCATGGTCTTCCACTCGCTGTGCCGCGCATGCACGCGCGGGCAGCGCGGGCTTACAGTGCGGTTGCGCACGGCATTCGCATCGAATGATGCCGGCACGCGCACCGCAACGCCCCATGGAACGCCCGGTCGCCAGCCTGCGTTGATAAAATAATTGGCAATGGATGCATAGGTATCCGCCGTGCTCGACCGAATATTGGCAATCCCGTCGCCATCGCCATCTTTTGCAAGGCGCAGATATACGGACGGCAGGAACTGGGGATTGCCGAATGCCCCTGCCCAACTGCCCTTAAGGCTTGAACGCGGAACGCCCATATCGATCATCTTGAGCGTGGCAATAAACTCGCCCGAGAACAGCGCACGGCGGCGGCCTTCATAGGCCAGGCTGGCAAGCGAACGTGGCAAATCGAAATCACCCATATAGCTGCCATAATTGGTTTCATGTCCCCAGATCGCTGTCATGACGGAACCCGGCACGCCGGTTTCACGTTCGATACGACGCACCGTCGAAAGATTCGCCTGATATGTGCGCTGCCCACCACGGATTCGCGCGGCATCGACGTGGCGGCGCTTATAAGGTTCAAATGGGGGGATCGGGGAATTGCGTGAACCGCCCGGCTGCCTGCGATCCAGCTCAACAACGCGTGGATTATAAGTGAGCGATGGCATGACAGAGTTGATCGCCCGCTCGCTCACGCCTTCACTGCGGGCCTGCGCCGCCAGTTCGCGCAGATAGCGCTGGAAACCCTGCTCGGTCAGTTGGGCGGTTGGTGTGTAGCTATTGCTTTGTGCCGAAGCGGTGGGTCCGGTGAAGGCGGAGCTCGTCATCAACAAGGTGGCAATAAGCGATGCGGCGCGAAGGCGGGGGAATCTTTTCTTTGTCATGCAATATGTTTTGGCACATTTCACCGTCATGGGGAATCCCGGTCAGCGCTAAATCACAACTTTATATCGCAAAATCTGTGCATATTTCGCCGTGTCGCGAATTTTAGGCATGTCCCATGTGAATTTTTAGCTTGGATGTACCTTCACATGACGCTAGAAGCGCATCGCTGAGCGGGACAGGTGGCAGAGTGGTCGAATGCACCGGTCTTGAAAACCGGCGAGGGTGCAAGCTCTCCGTGGGTTCGAATCCCACCCTGTCCGCCAGCGATCAATTTTCCCTAAAACACGTACTAAGTTGCGGACATTGGTGATGGGCCGTGCGTCCGTGTTCCAGTTGGGGATGCCCCAAGGCATGTTGTTCAGGGTAAGCGTGCCGCCATCGCTGCGCAGCACCGGCGCTCCCCTCTTTGGAAAGATATCGTCATAGGACGGGATATTGGACCGCATACCGTCAAAGTCACCGTAAAACTTGGCCAGCTCTGCCGCGGCGGCCCGCATGCGGTAGCGGTTACATATTAATCCGTATCTTGTTGCGCTCTATCAAGATCGCAGATGCAGTTTTCAAATGCTTTGAGCAAATCTGCATTTCCTTTGAGGTCAAGCGTTTTAATGCTATTTCCACTGTACGTTACTTCGGCACTGGTTACTCGAGATATCATCTGGTGTGATGCGCCATTCACCTTCACAAGCACCATTCTTGAATTATATTCATGAATGCCATCTGCCGTGGCCTCAAAATTTCCAATTTTATTTGTGCCCCTGAAAAACTGTATCTCAATGCCTTCCAAATTGGATCCATGCGTGTAGTTTTCCAGCTCCTTCAATTGCATAATTATATCCAACCTCTGAGGTGCATTCGACTTACCCCGAACAACCAGCCATATAGCATTGCCCGGCTCACTGGCGATCAACGCCGTACAACTTGGACTCTCGAAGTCTTGGTGCACACTACCTACGCCGCGTTCATCGTAATAATACCTTATCGTCTCATGTGCTTCCTGTGGTGCTATCATCGATAGAACAATCGTTACACCCAACATAAATCCCACTTTCTTCCCTTGAACTTCAAACCTGTTGACCCTGTTGGAACGCAAGAGTCAAGCGGGGTGCTTGTCGCCTTGCTCCACATATGTTCTAACATCTGCCCTTTTTGATTCGGATGAGGTACATGCGCAAGCCAGAAACAATAGAGCGGCTCTATCTCGATTTTGACGAGTTTTCCACGTCTGCCGTGCAGCAGGTGCACCCGCATCTGCGCGGGCGGCCCGTGGGCGTGATACCGTTTTCCGGCCCCGGAAACCGCGTGCTGATCGCCTGTTCGCGCGAGGCCGGGGCCAGTGTGCATCAATAATGCCCGCAAAAGCAAAGAAAACTTCTGCCTTCGTAACAGTTTTTTAGGGTCTCTGCGGCATAGGTCGGTCTGACCAGATTTTTTGCCATTAGCTATTCAGGGCCGCACGATGCAGCATATTGACAGACGAAAAGATGATCCGTTTACCAGCCGCCGCGCGGCGATCCGTGCGGATGTCGAGATTTCCGCGGAAATCCGGCAATTCGGCTATTCCTATTTCAAGACTCGCCTGGTCGATATTTCACAGCTGGGTTTCAGGGTGGAACACCCGTTCAAGTTTAATCTCGGCACACGGGTTAACCTTAGGATTCCCGGCCTTGAAGCGCTGGAGGCGGAGATTAAGTGGATCGAGGGGAACCAGTACGGCGCAATGTTCATAGCACCGCTGCATCCCGCCGTATTCGATCATGTTATCCAGTATGTGAATGGAAAGCAACGCAAGGCTGCCTGTTAACAAGGGCGGCGGCCTTTACCGTTCTTTCGCAGGCCGCGTATTGGTTGCTTTATAGTCGTTAAAACCATCTACCCAGCCAACCAGCAAAGCTTCAGTTTCCTCCTCCGCATATTGTTCGGCTTCCCTGCGGTTCGTCCCATATTCCTGTTCTGCCTTGATGATCGCATCGCGATACTTTGCACGCTCTGCAGCACATTTCGTGTTCGCCTCTGTCTGGAACGCTTCTTTGGTACCGTTGCTTTCCAACTGCGCGTGCATGGCTTCAATGATACAGTTTGAATAGGCTTTGCGCGCCTTGTCAAACGCATCACCCTGCGCAGATGTGAGTAAAAGGGCAAGAACAAGCGACAAGTGCATCATAAGCCTCCCCAGGCAAACCAATTCCTGCGAATGATATTACCACATTATCGGCAATTTCACAATTTTTCGAGGTTGGTCCTATCAGTCAGCCACCACCATTTTCAAAAGCGTCATCTTTTCATAGAAAGGCTGGCATTCGGCATTGATTTGCTGTTGCGCGCTATTCAGCATCGGCGGCTTGCTCACACTGGCGGAGAAACCCGTTGTCTCAATAACCTGATTATACCAGTGACTGGCCCATATGCCGTCCGTCTCACGATACCCCGGTTCCCAGCTTAACATGGCCGCATCCCAGGGAATACCCAGCTTCTGGCATAGCAGGCGAAGCATCGGTTCCGGCTCTGCAAGTATATGGGCTGAATCGAAAATCGCGGGCGCTTCACCATCCCTGTCACAGCAATACTGGATATAATCCCATTGTTTCGCATAACCGAGCTCGGCTGCGCTGACCTCTATCCGTTTGGCCGCATAGCTGGCAATAACAAAGGCCGGATCACGGATCAGGAAGGCATGACGATGTTCGGGGAAGTCCCGGATGCCGATTGGCCCCGTCATGTGAAATGGCATATGTTTTTGATACCAGATCGTTTTATCCGCCTGTGGCAACGGACCATTCATGGCAGTGCATACCGATTCCCAGTCGCAATCCATGTCATCGATAATCTCACGGTACATGGGCTGTTTGATACCCGTATGTTCTAGATACGCCCCGTAAAACGGTTCATCCGTAACGCATGTATCCTTGCGCGCGTCAAAGCTGCGCATCATCGCGGTCGAGATATTGCGCGGGCCCGACCACATGGCGATGCGAACTATCTCCGTCATTATGCAATATCTTTCTCAATCCGTGCCTTGTACAGTTGTTGCAGGCGCTCCACCATCGGCCCCCTGCCCTGTGTCAGCACCCTGCCATCCACTTCAGTCGCTGGCACAACACCGGCAAACGTGCCGGTGATAAAAGCTTCATCCGCGCCATAAACATCCGTCAGCGAGAAGTTTTTCTCAAACACCGGAATATCATTTTCACGGCAGATTTCGATGACATTGCGCCGCGTGATACCGCCAAGGCAATAGTCACCGGTTGAAGTCCACACCTCTCCCTTGCGGACTATAAAGAAATGCGTGCTGTTGCATGTCGCGACAAACCCCTGCGGGTCGAGCATCAACGCCTCATTTGCCCCTGCTTTTGCAGCTTGAATACAGGCGGTTATGCAATTAAGCTTGGAGTGACTGTTAAGTTTTGGGTCCTGTACGGCAGGATCACCGCGGCGCACATGCACGGTAAAGAGCGTTACACCCCTTTCAATCATGACAGGCAACGGGTCTTTATATTCCGGGATAATGACAATCGTCGCGTCCGATATCACCACACGCGGGTCCTGATATGGTGTCGAACGGATGCCGCGCGTCACCATCAGGCGGATATGCACGCCATCGGTATCGTCATCCATATTGTTGGCAGCCAGCGTATCGTATAGCCGCTGCACCATCGCTGCGCGCGATATGCCGACATCCATGTCGATGGCTTTGGCGCCTTCCCATAAACGGTCCATATGTGCGTCCAGGAAAGCAATCTTGCCGCGATGTACGCGCAGCCCTTCCCACACACCGTCACCCAGCATAAACCCGCTATCAAACACGGACACAACAGCGTCTGCGCGCGGAACAATATCACCATTTACATTGATCAATACCGACTGGTTGCGTTCATCCGGCGTAAAATCATGCGTGCCTTTGGCCATATCGCCTCCTGCTAATGTTTAGATATGCAATGCCTTCCCGTAAGCGCTCAAAACGCTTTCGTGCATCATTTCACTGAGTGTCGGGTGCGGGAATACCGTATTGCCAAGCTCTTCCTCGGTGGTCTCCAGCGTCTTGCCGACAGTATAGCCCTGGATCAGCTCGGTGACTTCAGCGCCGATCATATGCGCACCCAGCAGTTCACCGGTTTTGGCATCGAATACGGTCTTGATAAAGCCTTCCGCTTCGCCCAGCGCAATCGCCTTGCCATTGCCAATAAAGGGGAAATTGCCGACTTTCAGCTCATAACCCGCTTCTTTCGCCTTGGCTTCGGTCAGGCCGACAGAGGCAATCTGCGGGTGGCAATAGGTGCAGCCCGGAATATTGAGTGGGTCCATCTCATGCGGATGACCACCGGCAATCGCCTCGACCGCAATCACGCCTTCATGGCTCGCCTTGTGCGCCAGCCATGGCGGCTGTGTCACATCGCCAATGGCATAGATGTTCGCGGCGCTGGTCTGGCACTTGCCATTGGTGACAATATGCCCGCGGTCAGTTTTGATGCCGAGCGCTTCCAGTCCGATATCCTCTGTATTGGGGACAATGCCGATAGCGACAATCGCATGGGTAAATTCGGACGTTGTGACCTTGCCATCCTTGCCCTTGATCGCGGCTTTGACGCCTTTTCCGGTATTTTCCAGCTTTTCGAGCCCTGCGGAGGTATGGATGGTCATGCCCTGTTTTGTGAGCGATTTTTCAAGGAAGGCAGACACTTCTGCATCTTCCACCGGCACAATCCGATCCATCATTTCGACCACTGTCACATCGCAGCCCATATCATTGTAAAAGCTCGCAAATTCGATGCCGATCGCGCCAGAACCGATGACCAGCAGCTTTTTCGGCATCTCCGGCGGCGTCATGGCGGTGCGGTAGGTCCAGATACGCTTGCCATCGGCGGGCGCAAACGGCAAGTCGCGCGCCCGCGCGCCCGTAGCGATAATGATATCCTTGGCGGTTAGTTCCTCGGTCTTACCATCCTTGGTGACGGAAAGTTTGCCTTTCCCGGTCAGTTTACCATCACCCATATGCACAGTGATCTTGTTCTTTTTCATCAGGTGCGTAACGCCCTGGTTGAGCTGTTTCGCCACCCCGCGCGAGCGTTTGACCACGGCTTCTAGGTCGGCGCTGATCTTCTCGGCAGCAAGGCCATAATCCTTCGCGTGCTGCATATAATGGTAAATCTCGGCAGAGCGCAGCAACGCCTTGGTCGGAATACAGCCCCAGTTGAGGCAGATCCCGCCCAGATTTTCGCGCTCGACAATCGCGGTTTTCAACCCCAGTTGCGCTGCACGGATGGCAGCCACATAGCCGCCAGGGCCGGAACCGAGAACAATAAGGTCGTAGGAATTAGCCATATTCTTTTCCCAATGTTAACCGATACTTTTCCACAATATGCCACCATAGAAATGCTGATAATACACCCAAAAGGGCACAATATGCGAGGGTTAGTCCTATCTCGACAAGCCGGACTCCATCTAACAAGGTTACCAATAATAAAAAACCAGCTGGACCAGCTAAAAAGCCACCTATTATCAAATTGACTAACGTCAAACCATTTACATGGCGTGCAATTAAAATTGTTAAAATCGCCATGGGGATGCCTAGGACCATCGAAAATATAAATGTAAACAAAAAAACAGTTTCAAATGTTCCGTGTTGATTCAACACGGAATTCACACCTATGGAATACTCAGATGCAAGTGCCAATACTCCCATCAGCAATGCATTGACCGATGCTATTAATGGAATGGCCAACATTGCCCGAATATACAGGCTCAAGCTACTAGCCCCAGCGGGTTCTCCACCAGTTCTTTAAGTGTTTTCATCAGCTGCGCACCGTCTGCGCCGTCGATGGCGCGGTGGTCGAAGCTGCCAGTGGCGCTCATGATGGTCGCGATCTGCAGGCTGTCATCAATCACATGCGGGCGTTTCTCGCCTGCACCCACTGCCAGGATCATGCCCTGTGGCGGGTTGATGACCGCGTCGAATTGCTTGATACCAAACATGCCCATATTGGAAATGCTCGCGGTACCGCCCTGATATTCATGCGGTTGCAGTTTGCCTTCCTTGGCGCGGCCCGCAAGCTCTTTCATCTCTACGGCAATGGCGGAAAGCGATTTGCTGCCTGCCCCTTCTATAATTGGCGTGATCAGGCCGTTGGGAATGCTGACCGCCACCGAAATATCCGCGCGCTGGTAGCTGATCAGCTGGTCGCCCGCAAAGGAGACATTGCACTTCGGCGTCTGCACGAGCGCCATGGCCAGCGCCTTGATCAGCATGTCATTGACCGACAGCTTGATCTCGCGCGGTGCCAGCGCGGCGTTCAGTTCACTGCGCAATTTAAGCAGCGCGTCGAGCCGGATATCCACGGTCAGGTAGATATGCGGAATGGTCTGCTTCGCCTCGGTCAGGCGGCGCGCAATGGTTTTGCGCATATTGCTGAGCTTTTCGGCTTCATGCGGGATGGTGGTCTCAAATGTCGAAGCTTCTGCCGGTGCAGGGGAACCCGCCGCCGCGCTCGGCGCAGGAGCACTCGTGCTTTTGCCTTCAACATCGGCCTTGATAATCCGTCCGCCGGGGCCGGTACCGGTTATGACGGAAAGGTCCACGCCATTCTGCCCGGCAATACGCCGCGCCAATGGACTGGCCTTGATACGATCACCTGATGAAGGCGCTGCTGCGGCAGGTTGTGTGGGCGCTGGAGCCGGTGTTGGCTCTGGCGCGGCTGCAGGTGCGGTGGGTTCTTCCGCCGGAGAGACTGCAGGTGCTGTGCCACCGCCGCCATTATCGGCAGCGTTAGCCGCATCTTCGGCGCTCTCACCTTCTTCGGCCAGTACAGCAATGACTTCGCCGACTTTCACATTGTCCGTGCCTTCGGCGACCAGGATTTTGGCTATCGTGCCTTCATCAACGGCTTCAAACTCCATCGTCGCCTTGTCGGTCTCAATTTCCGCCAGAAGATCACCGGAAGAAACCTCATCGCCTTCTTTCACAAGCCACTTGGCCAGTGTTCCTTCTTCCATAGTGGGGGATAGCGCGGGCATTTTCAGTGAAATTGGCATTTAGAAACAAGGCTCCCAACAAGGCAATTCGGATTTATCCCTATTGATACCCTTATCGCCGTAGGGTCAAGGGGCAATGGGCTTGCTAAGCCCCAAAAAATAGCGCAGTCTCCATTTCTCGGACATTTTACGCTGCAATGGGGACAGGATATGCGTATTTATCTGGTGATCGTCGATGAAACGGCGGAAGCGCGCAAGGCGCTTCGCTTCGCATCACGGCGTGCGCAGAAAACAGGCGGCGCAGTACATGTGCTGGCGCTGATCCCGAAAGAGGATTTCCTGGCCTGGGGCGGTGTGCAGGCCACTATAGAAGCCGAAGCCAAGGACCGCGCAGAAGCATTGGTGGCCAGCGCGGCAGGCACATTATTCGATGAATCCGGCGTACGCCCCGCCATGTCGATCCGGCAGGGTGACGCGGTGGCCAATGTAAAAGAATTTCTTGCCGAACATGGCGAAGTGTCTGCGCTGGTGCTGGGCGCCGCTGCCACGGGTTCGCCGGGACCACTGGTCGCGCACTTTGCGGGAAGCGAGGCAGGCGCTCTCCCCTGCCCCGTCATGGTCATCCCCGGCTCGCTTGAGAACGAGGATATTGACCGGTTGAGTTAACAACCCCGGTCTTACCGGCCCGTATGCTTTATATTGGCCGGACGGCCACGCTTTCCGGTGCGATGCTTGCCTTTATTCTTGGCGTTACGCTTATGCTTGCCCGACGGCGGCCTGCCACCGCGCCCACGCCGGTCCCTGCGGCCACCACCATTATTACCGCTGCTACCGCCTTCAGGCAGTTCAAATTTCAATGCGCCTGATATCGGATTGGCTTCAACCAGGCGCATGTCCAGCTTGCGGCCGACATAATAGCTTTCCCGGCTATGCTCCCCGGTCAGCGTCTGCGCACCGGCATCATAGATAAAATATTCATCGCCGAGCGAACGCGCCGGCACCAACCCGTCGCCGCCAATATCATCCACCGTCACGAAAAACCCGAAATCCTGAACGCCCGTGATCCGTACGGTATGTATCTCCCCGATGCTTTTGGCGAGATATGCCGCCACATAACGATCAATGGTTTCCCATTCAGCTTTCATGGCGCGACGTTCAAAGCCGCTGATGCGTTCGGTAATGCCGTCCAGATTATCGCGATCTGCTTCGCTCAGGCCCGATTTAGTGGGAATATCGCTGTTCTGCGGCTTAGGTCCTTCCAGATTGTAGGCATCGACCAGCGCGCGATGCACCAACAGGTCGGCATAACGGCGGATCGGGCTGGTGAAATGCGCATAGCTGCCCAAAGCAAGCCCAAAATGCCCCTGATTGCGCGGCGTGTAATAGGCCTGTGTCTGGCTGCGCAACACCTGCTGCGTCACCAGCGGCTTCTTCTCCTCGTCATCCACCTTGTCCATGATATGGTTAAAAGTCGCCGGGCGGATCACCTGCCCCAGCGCTAACTTGATATCCAAACCAGCGAGAAATTCCTTGAGTGCAATCAGTTTCTCACGGCTCGGCACTTCATGGACGCGGTAGACGGTCGGGGCCTTTTTCGCTTCCAGTGCCTTGGCCGCAGCGACATTGGCCGCGATCATATAATCCTCGACAAGCCGGTGCGCATCAAGGCGCTCACGCACGGCGACACTTTCGATATTGCCATCCTCATCAAGCACGACACGGCGCTCAGCCAAATCCAGTTCGAGCGGATCACGCGTATGCCGGGCTTTGAGCAGCAATTTCCAGCAGTCCCAAAGCGGCTTCAGTACCTCTTTCGCAAATACGCTCTCCATCGCGTCATATTGCACCTGCGCATCTTCATAGGCGATATTGGCGGATAACCGCACGATTGCGCGGGTGAAACGCCATGACGTCACTTGTCCCTTCGCATTAATGACAATGTGACACGCCATGGCTGCCCTGTCCTGCCCCTGTTTCAGCGAACAGACATCCGCAGAAAGAATTTCGGGCAGCATCGGTACGACGCGGTCGGGGAAATAAACGCTATTGCCGCGCTTACGCGCCGACCGGTCAATCTCGCCGCCAGGACGAACATAGAAGCTCACATCAGCAATGGCGATAACTGCGCGAAAACCGCCCGGATTATCAGGGCTGTCATCCGGCTGTGCCCAGATCGCATCATCATGGTCACGTGCATCGGCAGGGTCGATGGCAATAATTGGCAAATCGCGCAAATCTTCGCGGTAATTTCCCTCAATCGGCAACTTAGCTGCCATTTCCGCTTCTTTCAGCACCGCACCGGGAAATTCGATCGGAATGTCATATTTATTGAGCGCGATCAGGCTGAACGAACGTGGAGCGAGCGGATCACCCAAGACTTCGCTCACAGATGCCGTTACGCGGTCGCGACTACCTGATTTTTCGGCCAAAACAAGATCACCCGGCTGCGCATCGCCTGGGTCCTTGATCGGGGTACTATACCGGACTTTTTTGTCTACCGGCGCCAGCCACAATTTACCGCCCTCACGCTCTTCAACTACACCCATCAAGGCTTCCGATGCACGGGAAAGTTTTTTCATCGGATGCGCGGCCCAGCCATTTCCAGCTTCTTCGGTGCGCGCCAAGATGCGGTCGCCCACAGCCAGCGCCGCACCGCGGCCACGTTCAATCACACGAAGACGCGGCGGCACGGCATTATCGGCCTGCCAGTTATCTGGCACGGCGATGGGTTGATTACCATCAATTTCGATGATTTTCAGGACAGTAACGCGTGGGATACCGCCCATTTTATGGAAGGCCCTGCCCTTGCTGCTGTCGATCAGGCCTTCATCCGCCATATCCTTGAGCAGCGCCTTGAGTGCAATTTTCTGCTGCCCCTTCAGGCCGAAATGACGGGCAATTTCACGCTTGCCCGCAGGTTCACTTGATGAAGCAATAAACTCCATCACCTGATTTGCAGTAGGAAGCCCTTTTGACTGTGCCGCTTTGCGTTTTGGTTTTGCCGGACCCGCCACTTAATATGCACGGCCGATAAGGATATACTCGGCTGCCGCATCACCTGTGAAAAAGCACGGTTCATCTGGTTGATCAGCATCTTCTGGCGTATTGCGCATGGTAAGTTTCAGCGATTTGAGCCTTTCGACAATCTGTTCAAGCCCGCTGCCCGTGGGTTTCGACCACGCCACTTTCACCCAGCCTGCATATTTATTTTTCTTATAAAATTCAGATAATTCATCAAAGCTTTTGATATCCGAACTGATATTGGCCTCAAGCCGTTCCCGCGCTTCACGGTGCAGTTTATGCTGTATATCTTCAAGCAGTTGCGGCGCGGCTTCGGCAAAGTCCTGCCAGCCCATGGCTTTGGTGTCGAGTTTGCCGTTTTCCTGATAAAGCGCGTCGCGCCGGATAACCGTCACCTGTTCGCCCGCAGAATCACGCCCGCCAATTTCCAATATGAGCGGTGCGCCTTTTTTAACCCATGACCAGCGCTTGTTTGACGCCCTGCCCGGCTTTTTGTCGAGCTGTACACGCAGTTTCTCACCAAATACCGTCTGCTGCTTCAGGGATTTTGCAATATTCGCGCAATATTCAAGCAGCGCATCATCTTCCGGTTTGTCGCGCAGCATAGGTACGATCACAACCTGATAAGGCGCAATCTGCGGTGGTACACGCAGGCCATCATCGTCGCCATGTGTCATGATGACACCGCCGATCAGGCGCGTTGATACCCCCCAGCTGGTGGTATAGGCATGCTGGAACTCACCTTCGCGGTCCTGGTACCGAATATTCTGCGCCTTGCTGAAATTCTGCCCCAGATAATGTGATGTACCGGCCTGTAGCGCCTTGCCATCCTGCATCATCGCCTCGATCGAATAGGTGGCATCTGCTCCCGGAAACCTCTCATTTTCGGGTTTTTCGCCGGCAATAACCGGCATGCCCAGCACTTCTTCGGAAAAGTCGCTGTACATTTTCAGGATAGTCAGCGTTTCTTCAACCGCTTCTTTCTTCGTTGCATGCGCCGTGTGCCCTTCTTGCCACAGGAACTCGCTGGTGCGCAAAAACATGCGCGTGCGCATTTCCCAGCGTACCACATTGGCCCATTGGTTGATCATGATCGGCAGGTCGCGCCAGCTTTGCAGCCAGCGCGCAAATGCGGCGCCTATCACCGTTTCCGATGTCGGACGCACCACCAGTGGCTCTTCCAGTTTTGCATCTGGATCAACGACCAGGTTGCCACCATCCGATTTTAGCCTGTGGTGCGTGACAACGGCCATTTCCTTGGCAAAACCGTCGACATGTTCGGCTTCCTTGGCGAAATAGCTTAAAGGAATAAAGAGCGGGAAATAGCAGTTTTCATGCCCGGCCTCCTTGATCCGAATATCCAGCAGCTGCTGCACGCGTTCCCATATGCCATAGCCCCATGGACGCATAACCATGCAGCCGCGCACACCGGATTCTTCGG
Source organism: uncultured Sphingomonadaceae bacterium (assembly GCA_947497085.1). Classification (GTDB taxonomy): domain Bacteria; phylum Pseudomonadota; class Alphaproteobacteria; order Sphingomonadales; family Sphingomonadaceae; genus Alg239-R122. The sequence goes on along the minus strand of CANMFE010000001.1, from coordinate 128,847 downwards.
CAAGATCAGCTTCGGTGATAACGGATTGATACCAGGCCGCGAAATCCTGTTCGCGCGTGATGGGAAGTGCATTTTTTTTCGACAATTTATCGCCAGTCTATTCTTAAGGAGTGTCATTTCGGGTGCGGCGTTTCGAGCCACTTATTTATCCTTGGTAAGCGCGTCCATTTTCTTCTGCATCTCGGCAAGCTGCGCCTTGAGATCGGCGATTTCCTGCTTATCGTCATCCTTACCCTTATCACCGCGCCGCTTCGAAGTGCCCGGAATTAATACATCCGCCGCACCGCGCATCATCGCCATATTCTGCTCGGCGAGTTTGGTGAATGGATTGGCGGCAAGACTACCCTTCACGGCTTTCTGGAACTTTTCCTGATTGGCGCGGAAAGATTCCATCGATGCTTCCAAGTACTGGGGAATCATCGACTGCATCGAATTGCCATACATTGATATCAGTTCACGCAGGAAACTGACCGGTAGCATCTGCTGTCCGCTGCTTTCTTCTTCCATGATAATCTGTGTCAGTATGTTGTGCGTGATATCAGAGCCGCTCTTGGCATCAACAACCTTGAAGTCCGTGCCATCACGTGTCATTTTCGCAAGATAGTCCAGCGTGATATAGCTGGAGGACTGTGTATTATACAGCCGACGGTTGGCGTATTTTTTGATGATAATGGCATCATCGGAAGCAGATTGGGAATCGGACATGCATAGCTCTCCAGAAGAAATTGCGCAGACCTTAGCACCCAATCATAGTGCGCCGCAACATGGACCCCGTCCCTTGCCGCTTTTTATGAAAATGCTGTGGGAAACTATGGGGCATGAACCGGAGAAAATGGCCCGGGTTCTGAAAGGTGTCGAGCTTTACCAGCATGCGCCGCGCAACCGTCAACCTTCATCTGGAACACTTGTTGCCAGGCAAGGCCGCGTGGAACTCAGACGCCCCTATCCCCCTCAGGTGGCGCAGGAAATGGTGTTACTCGTACCATCACCGATTAATTCGGCTTATATACTCGACATTGACCATGATGCATCATTAATGCGCTATCTGTCACACCAGGGGTTTGATCCTGTCTTGCTCCATTGGGGCAAGACATTGCCTGAACATGCCGATGAAAATATTGATACATATATCACGGACTATCTCGTGCCGTTGCTGCAATCGCAAAACAGCCCGGTACATCTGGTCGGCTATTGCCTGGGCGGTCTGCTGGCCATGGCTGCGAGCTGCATCACTCCGGTCAAGAGCCTGACCCTCATTGCGCCGCCATGGAAATTTGACGGATATAGCGACCAGCGCCGCGAAGACCTTTCCGCTCTTTGGGCCGCAAATAAAGCATCCTGCGAAACCATCGGCCTTGTGCCAATGGAAATCATCCAGAGCGGTTTTTGGACGCTTTCCGGGGGCGGCCTGTTCAACAAATATGCCCGCCTTGCCGGTCTTGATCCAGAATCAGACAGGTTGCAAAGATTTGTTGCCATCGAAGACTGGGCCAACGGTGGGGCTCCTTTGCCCTATGCGTTCGCAAGACAGTTATTTGAAGATTTTTATACAGACAACATGCCAGGCAAAGGCGGTTGGCGTGTCTCGGGGTGTACAATCACGCCCGAAGCCGTGCAGGTACCCGCAATAGAGTTCGCTTCATGTAGCGATGCCATCGTCCCCCTTGCCAGCTCACCTGCCATGCCAAACCGCACAGTCCTAAACGCTGGGCATGTCGGAATGGTGATCGGGAGCGGGGCAAAGTCCAAGCTTTGGATGCAGATCGGGTTATGGCTGAAACAACATAGGCAAAAGCTGTAGTTTAAACCCAAACCCTGTCAAAACGTCCGCCCAGATTGGTGAGCAGTTCATATTGTGACAGCCCGGTCGCTGCAGCACATTTTTGCAGGTTATAGCTGCATTTAACCATGTCGCCTTCGTGCAATGGCTCTGCATTGCTGATATCAATAGCTATCAGGTCCATCGATATCCGCCCGAGTACAGGTAATGTTTCGCCTGCGTGAGACATTTCGCCATTACCTGCAAAAGCGCGTAGGTATCCATCCGCATAGCCAAGTGCACAGGTCGCAATCCGCATTGCTCTGTCAGCCGTAAATTTGGCATTATAACCAACCTGATCGCCAGTTTTCAGGTCTCGGACCTGCAGCACAACGGTCTCCAGCGACGCGACAGGTTTAATCACGGTTTCCAGTTCCGTGCGGGCAATGCCGCCATAAAGCGCCAGACCAGGCCGTATCAGGTCGAAATGATAGTCGTGGCCCAGCGCAATACCGGCGCTATTGGCAAGGCTGTACCGCCTCGCCGTAATGGTGCCGCGCACTTTTTGGAAATTGCCCAATTGCAACCCATTTTGCGGAACGTCTTCATCTGCGGAAGCCAGATGGCTCATGCACACGTCAATATCCAGCTCTTGCAAAAGCGGATCAGCACTCTCATCCATGGACAGGCCAAGGCGGTTCATACCCGTATCCACCATCAGGTCACAGCGCCCGCCCCCTGCCCCGATCCACCTTTCCACTTGCGTCATGCTGTTGAGTACAGGCTTGACAGCGGGATGACGCAGGTCCGGGTTTGTCATGTCCTGTGGCATAACACCATTCAGGACCGAAAGTGATGCATCCTGAAGGAGCGGTAGCAAAGGTTCCGCTTCCTGCCAGTGCGCCACATAAAAATCCCGGCATCCGGCATCATATAATATGCGGACAATATCCGCCGCGCCCAAACCATATCCATCGGCCTTTATGGCTGCACCTGTAGCAGCACCGGAGCCCATCTGGTCCAGCGCTTTCCAGTTGGACACTAGCGCATTCCTGTCCAGTATCAGCCTGGCAGGCGACGGGCAGCTATCCTTCATCGGAAAAATCACGGGGCGGGCCATCGGGAAGGCCCCACCATGCCACAACCACACCAAACGCAACGACAATCCATGTATACCACAGACCGGAATAGATATTGCCTGTGCTTGCGACAATGACACCCGCTATGAGCGGCAGGAAACCGCCCAGATAGCCTGCCCCGATATGATAGGGGATCGACATTGAGCTATAGCGGATTTTCGGCGGGAACATCTCCGAAAGAAGCGCCGCGACCGAACCATATGTGAGCGCCGACAGCATGCCCAGCCCCAGCAATATGGCAATGATGCCAAAGATGTTGGCCATGCCCGGCTGCTGTTTCGAAAAGTCAAAACCATATTCGCCCAGAGCGCCATGTATGCCCTCGCGCCGCACTTTGCCATCTTCCAGCCAAGCCGGATCAAGCGCTATTTCTGCATCTCCGGCAAGCAGGCGCAGTGTATCGCCCTGCTTTACATCATAGGGTACACCCGATGAAGTCAGGGTTTCCAACACTTTCCCGCAGTCCGTCTGTTCACGGCTGAACAGTTCGGCAAAAGGATCTGTGCTGCATTGTGTGCCTTCAACGGTTATGGGCGTGGTTTTCGCCGCCTCTGCAAGTCCGGGATTGGCGAGGCTGCCCAGCCCCCAAAAGGCCGGGAAAAGCAGGAGCAGCGTCAATACCGCGCCGATAATAATCGGTTTCTTGCGGCCCACCCGGTCCGACCATTTGCCAACGATAAGGTAAAAGCCCATCGCGATAAGTCCGGCCACGAACAGGATAAGCTCAACGGTCAGCGCCTCGACATGCATCGGGCCGCGCAGGAAGCTCATGCCAGAGAAAAACGCCGTGTACCAGATGGTAGTGAGTACGCCGGTAATCCCGAAAAGCGCCACGAAAATGCGTTTCTTGTTACCGGGATAGGTGAAGCTTTCGACAAACGGGTTATGTGCAGTTTCACCTGCGGCCTTCATAGCCTGAAAAACAGGGCTTTCCGAGAGCATCAGGCGCATCCACAGCGATATGCCGAGCAGGATGATGGAGAGCAGGAACGGTATCCGCCAGCCCCATTCTTCAAAAGCGTCCGCAGGAATTAAGAAGCGGCAGGCAAGCACAACCGCGATACTGAGCACGAAGCCGCCTGCCACGCTGGCCTGAATAAAGCTGGTATAGAACCCGCGCTTTTCGGGCGGCGCATGTTCCGCGACATATATCGCCGCTCCGCCATATTCACCGCCCAGCGCCAGTCCCTGTATTATGCGCAGCAGGATAACAATTGCCGGTGCAGCAAGCCCGATCGAGGCATAGCTGGGGACCAGCCCCACCCCTGCCGTGGCTATACCCATAAGGGTTACGGTGACTAAAAAGGTATATTTGCGACCAAGTTTATCGCCCAGAAAACCGAACAGAACAGCGCCTACCGGACGGAAACCAAAGCCGATGGCGAAAGTTGCCCATACCAGCAGGATTTCGAGCGTTTCATTGCCGCTGGGGAAAAATGTAGGACCGATAATATAGAACAGCGTGCCGTAGATGAAAAAGTCATACCATTCGAAAATAGTCCCTGCCGACGACGCGCCAATGACCAAACGGACTTCCTTTGCAGATGGTTCATGTACCTCTACGGCTCCGGCAGTTTCGTTCATATGTCCCCTCACCCTGACAGCTTTCTGTCTTTATCCTATACTCCGCCATGGAGCTAGCATAGACCATAGGCCGTAGAAAAGTGTTTTAGAAGCCAGGTGTCAACACCATGCAATATCTAAAAAAGACGCGCGCCATCAGGCACGGGTTTGTCAGGTGAAAAGAGTGTCACTGCACCCGCTTCATCAGCAAAACCGAGCGTCAGCACTTCGGACATAAACGGACCAATCTGGCGCGGCGGAAAGTTGACCACAGCTGCCACCTGCCTGCCTTCCAAATCTGATAACCTATAATTTTCAGTGATTTGTACGCTTGACTTGCGAGCACCTATGCCTTCACCAAAATCCACCCAGATTTTATAGGCGGGCTTGCGCGCTTCAGGGAATTCCGCTGCCCGCACGATCGTACCGACACGGATATCGACTTTCAGGAAATCATCAAATGTGATTTCTTCTGATGCGCCGGCTGCCGGATCATGCGCAAGATGGCTCATTCCATTTCCAGAATGACTGCATCGACAGCAAGGCTCTCCCCTTCTGCCGCGCTGACCGATTTGACCGTACCCGCTTTTTCGGCGCGCAGGATGTTTTCCATCTTCATGGCCTCGACAATCGCGAGCGGCTGCCCTGCCTCGACCTTGTCCCCCTCACCCACATGCAGTTTCACCAGCAGGCCGGGCATAGGACAGAGCAGATATTTGGATAGATCAGGCGGCTCCTTCTCAATCATATGCACCGCATGGCGGGCAATATGGCTGGGCAGCACCTGCAGATCATGGCTCGCGCCATGCGTGGTCAGGCGGAAACCGGAACGGATCTGCGCGGTGCGCACTGCCAGTTCTTCTCCACCAAACTCTGCGAGCACAAGCGCCTCACCTGGCGTATAGGCCATGGATAGCGGCACTTCCTCACCATTTACCACCACGGCATCCTCGCTGATGGAGACTTCAAACAGTGCGTCACCCGATTTGACGCGCCATTCGGATGGCGGGCGCAAACGGCCGCCAAGCTGACCATCGATCCGCAGGTTACGATCCGCATGTGCTGTGGCAAGAAAGGCGGCTATTGCGGCGAGCCGTGTCATAAGTTCAGCAGAAGCCGGAGCACCCTCGAAACCATCGGGATATTCCTCGGCGATAAACGCGGTCGAGATATCGCCCGAGCGGAATTTGGGATGCTGCATGATGGCAGACAGAAAATCGATATTATGGCCGGGGCCATCGATTTCAAACTGGTCCAGCGCGGCGATCTGCAGGTCAATCGCCTCTTCGCGCGTATCGCCATAGGTGATCAGCTTGGCGATCATCGGGTCGTAATGGATCGACACCTCTCCGCCCTCTGCCACGCCGTCATCAACGCGTACGCCGTCTTTATCCGCAGGCGGGCGATAACGCACCAGACGCCCTGTGGAGGGCAGGAAACCGCGATATGGGTCTTCGGCATAGACACGGTTTTCGACCGACCAGCCATTGATCGTCACATCATCCTGCGTGAAATCGAGCTTTTCGCCCGCCGCAACACGGATCATCTGCTCGACCAGGTCAAGTCCGGTGATTTGTTCGGTGACCGGATGCTCCACCTGAAGGCGGGTATTCATTTCGAGAAAATAGAAACTCTTGTCAGCACCCACGATCAGCTCGACCGTACCTGCGCTATAATAGCCCACAGCAGCCGACAGCGCGACAGCCTGTTCGCCCATGGCCTTGCGCATTTCTGCGTCAACAAATGGCGATGGCGCTTCCTCGACGACTTTCTGGTGCCGCCGCTGGATCGAGCATTCGCGTTCGTTGAGGTAAACGATGTTACCATGTTTATCGCCCAGCACCTGGATTTCGATATGACGCGGCTGTTCGATAAACTTCTCGATAAACACACGGTCATCGCCAAAGCTGCTCAAGCCCTCGCGTTTCGTCGCTTCAAATCCCTCGCGCACGTCTTTTTCGCTATAGGCAAGCCGCATGCCCTTGCCGCCGCCGCCTGCGCTCGCTTTCATCATCACCGGATAGCCGATTTCGGTGGCGATTTTCACCGCATGGTCAGTATCATCAATCTCGCCAATATGCCCCGGCACTACGCTGACACCCGCTTTCTCCGCGAGTTTCTTCGATTCAATCTTGTCACCCATCGCCGCGATCGCATTAGGTGGCGGGCCGATAAAGGTAATACCGGCCTTGCCCAGCGCCTCAACAAAAGAGGCGCGTTCAGACAGGAATCCATAGCCAGGATGCACCGCATCCGCGCCTGTTTCCTTGCACGCGGCGATAATCTTGTCGGCGATCAGATAGGATTCAGACGCCGCCGCAGGACCAATATGCACCGCCTCATCCGCCATCTCGACATGCGGAGACCGCGCATCGGCATCGGAATAGACCGCCACGGTGGCAATGCCCATTTTCTTTGCCGTGCGGATAACCCGGCAGGCAATTTCACCACGGTTCGCGATCAGGATTTTTTTAAGCACTTCGTTATTTCCTCTCGTAGCGTCATGCTGAACTTGTTTCAGCATCTAGAGCGGCTATCGCTCCGCTCTATGCCCTAGACCCTGAAACAAGTTCAGGGTGACGGTATATTATTCCGCAGCCTCCAGAGCATCTGCCTTGCATGCCCGCAGCGGCTCCTCGCCCTGAAGCGCCACCAGTCCTAGTTTCTCAAACAGTGCCGCGTCGCTGTCATCGCCCGCATTGGGCGCGGTGAGCAGTTTGTCGCCGGTGAAGATACTGTTCGCACCCGCCATAAAGCAGAGCGCCTGTGCCGCCTCTGACATGCTTTCACGGCCTGCGGATAGCCTTACCATTGACATCGGCATGGTGATGCGCGCCGCCGCGACGGTGCGGACAAATTCAATATCGTCAATTTTCGCCATCGGCGTGTCGGCCAGCATATCACCCAGCACTGTGCCCTTGACCGGCACCAGCGCATTCACCGGGACGCTTTCGGGATGCTGCGGCAAGGTCGCCAGGGTATGGATAAAGCCCACCCGGTCCGCGCGGGTTTCACCCATGCCGACGATCCCGCCTGAACAGACATTGATGCCGCTATCACGCACGTGCGTCAGCGTATCAAGCCGGTCCTGCATCTTGCGCGTGGAAATGGCCTTTTCGTAATATTCGGGGCTGGAATCGATATTATGGTTGTAATAATCAAGCCCTGCCTCGGCCAGCATATCCGCCTGCTTCGGCGTCAGCATGCCCAGCGTCATGCAGGTTTCCATACCCATATCACGCACGCCTTTCACGATTTCGACAATCGCGGGCATGTCGCGGTCTTTGGGGTTGCGCCATGCCGCACCCATGCAGAAACGCTGGCTGCCATTGTCCTTGGCCTGCGCCGCCGATTGCAGCACTTGCCGCACATCCATCAGCTTGGTCGCCTTGACGCCGCTGTCTGCCTCAACCGACTGCGAACAATAACCGCAATCCTCGGGGCAACCACCGGTCTTGATCGACAGGAGGGTGCAAAGCTGAATCTCATCCGGCTTATGATATTCGCGGTGGACCGATGCTGCCTGGAACAGCAATTCGGTAAACGGCATATTGAATAGCTCAGCGATTTGATCACGGGTCCAGTCGGTGCGGATTTCGGTCATTGGGAACTTTCTTGCATGTCATTTTGCTGCTTCAGTCTAACCAGCATCATCTTGATATATGTACGGCCACTCTGCCCTGTCTGGCTGGTAAAGAAAAGCCGTCTTTTGCTGTTATCTTCGCCATTTATGTCGATAACGCTGCTATATTTTCCCCCCTTGCCGCTGGAACGGCCGCCGGAAATACCCAGTTTGCGCCATAACTTTGATTTCAGGGCCAAGTGATCGCCCTCTTCATTCAATTCTGCGGAAACTGCGCATTGCGGCGCGGGTAGTTTTGCTGGCAACTTGCCTCGGCCCACATAGGTAAGCGCGATTTTGTCGGCGGTCCATTTACGGCCGATCCGTACAGGCTGTTTTGCAAAGCTGATGGATGAGGTTTCCACGGCCGCTATGATAGCGTCCACATCATCCAGCGCGATAAAACAGCTGTTTTTGAATAGTTCGGCCAAACTATCAAAATCAGGTGCGGAGACTTGCGGCTGCGCCGTATCAATTGTGGCTTCCTGCGCATGCAGTGCGGGCAAAGGCACCGCCAGCAGGAGCAATGTGCCCAGATATGTTGGAAAGCACTTCATTCAGCGGCTTCATCCAGCGGCGGCATGTTATGGCCCAAAAGGCGCAGCACATCCGCCGCACATTCGACGATATTGGAGCCGGGGCCGTATATCCCCTGCACCCCGGCATCGCGCAGGTAATCATAGTCCTGGGGCGGAATAACACCCCCCGCAATGACTTTAATATCCCCGCGTCCGCCTTCTTTCAGCTTGGCAATCAGCTCAGGCACGAGTGTCTTGTGTCCGGCGGCGAGCGAGGATGCCCCCACAACGTCCACATCATTGTCAATCGCCATGGCAGCGGATTCTTCGGGCGTCTGGAACAGTGGCCCACTCACGACATTAAAACCCATATCGGTAAAGGCCGACGCAATCACATTGGCGCCGCGGTCATGCCCATCCTGTCCCATTTTCGCAACCATTAGCTTCGGCTTGCGGCCCAGGCGATTTTCAACAGCACTCACACCGTCCAGCACCTGCTGCCAGCGTATATCCTCGGCATAGGGAGCCGCATACACGCCTTTTACAGGGGTCGGCACAGTGTTGTAGCGGCCAAAAACCTCTTCCATCGCGGCGGAGATTTCACCCAGTGTTGCCCGTTCACGCGCCGCATCCACCGCCAATGCCAGCAAGTTGCCCTTGCCTTTCGCGCCTTCGGTAAGCGCGCTGAGTGCTGCCTGGCAGGCACCTTCATCCCGTGTCGCCCGGATCTGCTTCAGGCTCGCAATCTGCCCTTCGCGCACTTTGCTATTATCGACCTCAAGTGTTTCGAGAAGTTCTTCTTCTTTTAGCCGGTATTTATTGACGCCAACAATAATCGCATCACCGCGATCAACCCGCGCCTGTGAAGCGGCCGCAGCTTCCTCGATCATCGCCTTGGGCCAACCGGCAGCCACCGCATTGGCCATGCCGCCTTCGTTTTCCACACGCTCGATAATTTCCCACGCCTTGTCGGCCAGTTCCTTGGTCAGTGCCTCTACATAATAAGAGCCGCCCAAGGGATCGACCACATTGGTCATACCGGTCTCTTCCTGCAATATTATCTGCGTATTACGCGCGATTCTTGCGGAAAAATCTGTGGGTAGTGCAATGGCTTCATCGAGCGCATTGGTATGCAGTGACTGTGTGCCGCCGAGCATCGCTGCCATCGCTTCGACCGTGGTGCGTATAACATTGTTATATGGATCCTGTTCGGTCAGTGACACACCCGACGTCTGGCAGTGGGTCCGCAGCATTTTCGAACGTTCCGACTGGGCACCAAGCTGTGTCATCGCACGGTGCCACAACAGCCGCGCCGCGCGCAGTTTCGCGACCTCCATAAAGAAATTCATGCCGATCGCGAAAAAGAAGCTCAGGCGCCCGGCGAATTTGTCGATATCCAGACCCGAAGCCACGCCATATTTCACATATTCCATGCCATCAGCAATGGTGAAAGCAAGTTCCTGCACCTGCGTCGCGCCTGCTTCCTGCATATGATAGCCGGAAATCGATATGCTGTTGAATTTGGGCATATTATCGCTGGTATAGGCAAAAATATCGGAGATAATTCGCATCGACGGTTCGGGTGGATAAATATAGGTATTGCGCACCATGAATTCTTTGAGGATATCGTTCTGGATCGTGCCCGCAAGCTGATCGGGCGATACACCCTGCTCTTCTGCTGCGATGATGTAGAATGCCAGGCACGGGATAACCGCACCGTTCATCGTCATCGAAACTGACATTTTGTCGAGTGGAATCTGGTCGAACAGGATTTTCATATCCTCGACCGAGTCTATCGCCACGCCCGCCTTGCCCACATCGCCCAGAACACGTGGATGATCGCTGTCATACCCCCGATGCGTGGCAAGATCGAATGCCACCGACAGCCCCTTTTGCCCGGCGGCAAGGTTGCGGCGATAAAAAGCGTTGGATTCCTCGGCCGTTGAAAAACCCGCATATTGGCGAATGGTCCATGGCCGCCCCGTATACATGCTGGCATAGGGGCCGCGCGTATAGGGCGCAAAACCCGGCAAACCAGGATCATTTTCCACATCTTCCGCAGTATAAAGCGGCTTGACGGTGATGCCCTCGGGCGTGTTCCAGTTCAGGTCCCTGCCCTTTGTTTCCTTCTCGGCCTTGGCCTGCCAGTCATCAATTGTCGGTTTGTCAGTCATATCACAACCCTATAACCGTTAGCCCTGAGCTTGTCGAAGGGCGTTTCTCAATAAATCGCAGCATGCCTGGTAAGTTCAGAACCAACCGAAATACTGAACTACTTCCCCGTAAATTCCGCCTTTTCCTTTTTCAGGAAAGCAATTGCACCGATCCGCGCATCTGCACTGTCACCTGCGATATGCTGTCCGTCCGCTTCAGCAGCCATTGCCTCTGCATAGGTTTTTTCCAGGTTTTCATATGCCATGCGCCGCATGATGCCGAGCGCCATTGTCGGGCCGGCGGCAAGGCGTTCGGCCAGCGAACGCGCTTCAGCCATTAACTCCTCGTCAGAAACCGCTTTGTATATCATGCCCCAGTCATAGGCCTTATCCGCGCCAATTTTCTCACCCAGCATCATCATTTCAAATGCACGTGCCTTGCCGACCAGGCGCGGCAACATCCATGTTGCACCGCCATCAGGAACCAGACCGATATTGACAAATGCCTGAAGGAAATAGGCAGAAGCGCCGGCCACGACAAAATCACCTGACAATGCCAGCGAACAGCCGACACCCGCCGCCGGACCATTCACTGCGGTGATGAACGGCACGGGAATCTCCGCAACTTTTTTGATCATCGGATTGTAACTATTATCCAGCGAAGCCTTTGCCGCCGCACCGCCACTTGCCGCCGCAGCGAGATCGCCGCCACTGGCCAGGTCTGCGCCTGAACAAAAGGCCCGGCCCTCACCCGTCACCAGTATCGCCCGCGCCTTGTGCGCCAGCGCAGCGTCAATGGCTTTGACAACCTCGTCTGCCATGGATGGCGGCATGGCATTGAGCCGCTCGGGCCGGTTCAACGTAATGGTGGCGACATGGGTGCTTTCATCCATGTCCAGTTTCAGCATGTCATATTGCATCTTCTTATCCTTATTCAAAACCCTCTCCTTTTGGGAGAGGATATGAAGACTTGGCAGCTTGCTGCCTAGTCGGAATTGGTGAGGGTTTATACGCCTTCCGGCACGAGCCCCTCACCTACTGCGACTAAGGTCCTAACGGACCAAGTCTCGTTATCCTCTCCCCTGGGGAGAGGAGCTTTATTTAATGCCCAGCACCTTCTTTCGGACTTTCCATGATTTCCACCAGCATGCCTTGCATATCCTTAGGGTGCACAAAAAATATCGGTGTGCCGTGAGCGCCAATCCGCGGTTCGCCCAGCACGCGTTTGCCCAGTGCGATAAATTCTTCGCGCGCGGCATGTATCTCCGGAACCTCAAAACAGACATGATGCTGCCCGCCGAGCGGGTTTTTTTCCAGAAAACCCTTGATTGATGTATTCCCCGGCAGTGGCTCGATCAATTCGATCTGTGTGCCATTATTGGGGCCATCCGCCGGTGTATCGACAAAACAGACCTTTACCCCCTGTTCGGGCAGGTCGAATGGTTCGTGGATATGCGTTGCCCCCATGACATCACGCCAATAGACAATGCTGTCCGCAATGGAAGGTGTGGCAACGCCAATATGATTGAGACGGCCGAGTTTCATATCAATGCCCCTCCCCATGCGGCACGACTTTATGGATGATAGGCGCAATCACCGCGCCAATGGCTGTGCCAGCCAGGCCCGAGAGTACCGCGAAAACCAGCCAGTCCAGAAAGCCCTGCATACCCATGGGCACGGCATGAACTATCGGTTCGGCGATCATTTCAATCAGGTGTTCCGGTCCATGCCAGCCCAGTTCTGCCGCATTGTGCACCAGCAATCCGCCCCCTACCCAGGCCATGGCGAGCGTGCCAATGACAGAGATGGTTTGCAGCAATGTGGGCATAAACGAGACCAGGCCATGCCCAAAACGGGCCATTGCCCCTTCACGTGTCTGCGCAAGGTGCAGGCCGACATCATCCATTTTCACAATGAGTGCGACCGCGCCATAGACCACAATGGTAATCACAATCCCGATAATGGCGAGAATAATCGCCTGTTGCCACCACACTTCATCGGCCACTTCGGAGAGTGCAATCGCCATGATTTCCGCCGACAGGATAAAATCCGTACGGATGGCGCCAGAAACCATTTCATCCTCGCGGTTTTCGCCCTCAATAATCGCGGGTGTATCATGCACATTGGTTTCATCGATATGAAACATTTCCAGCACTTTTTCCGCCGCTTCATAGCACAGGAACAACCCGCCAATAATCAGGATAACGGGAATCAGGAATGGCGCAAACTGCCCCAGCAGCACCGCCGCCGGGAGCAGGAACAGCATCTTGTTCTTGATCGATCCCTTGGCGATTTTCCAGATCATCGGCAATTCGCGCGCCGGCGAGAAACCCGTGACATAACGCGGCGTCACCGCGGCATCGTCAATGACGACGGCGGCGGCCTTCGATCCCGCGCGCCCCGCCGCCGCACCAATATCGTCAATGGAGGCTGCCGCGACCTTCGCAATGGCGGCTACATCATCGAGTAAGGCTAATAGTCCTGATGGCATATGTTACTTTCTCTCTATCGTCATTCCGCACTTGATCCGGAATCCAGCTTCAGAAATTGCAATAAATTGATATGGCAGGAAATGGATTCCCGCCTTCGCGGGAATGACGGTGGGGTTAGAGCGGAATATTGTCATGTTTTTTCCACGGGTTCTCGAGGCTCTTATTCCGTAGCTTACGCAGTCCGAGTGCAATCCGTCTGCGCGTTGAATGCGGCATGATGACCTCATCAATAAAGCCCTTGCTTGCCGCCACGAATGGGTTGGCGAAGCGGTCTTCATATTCCTTGGTTTTCTCGGCAATCTTGTCCGCGTCGCCAATATCCTTGCGAAAGATAATCTCGACCGCGCCTTTCGCGCCCATCACGGCGATTTCGGCGGTGGGCCAGGCGTAATTGAGGTCGCCGCGCAAATGCTTTGACGCCATGACGTCATACGCGCCGCCATAGGCCTTGCGCGTGATCACGGTGATTTTCGGCACCGTTGCCTCGGCATAGGCAAACAGCAGTTTTGCACCATGTTTGATAATGCCGTTATGTTCCTGACTGACGCCCGGCAGGAAACCCGGCACATCGACAAAAGTGATAATCGGGATTTCAAACGCGTCACAGAAACGCACAAAGCGTCCCGCTTTTTTGGAAGCCCCGATATCCAGGCAACCTGCGAGCACCATGGGCTGGTTGGCGACAATGCCCACCGTGCAGCCTTCCACACGGCCAAAGCCGCAGATGATGTTTGCCGCATGATCGGGCTGAATTTCAAAGAAGTCACCTTCATCAACCGTTTTACGGATCAGCTCATGCATGTCATAGGGCGCATTGGCATTGTCAGGCACAAGCGTGTCCAGGCTATCGTCAATCCGGTCCCATGCATCCGCCGTGGGGCGCTCCGGCACTTCTTCACGGTTGTTGAGCGGTAGGAAGTCCACCAGATCGCGTGCCGCGAGCAGCGCGTCAATGTCGTTATCGAACGCGATATCGGCTACACCGGACTTGGTGGTATGCGTCACCGCGCCGCCCAGCTCCTCCTGCGTCACGACTTCGTTAGTCACCGTTTTAACCACATCGGGGCCAGTGACGAACATATAGCTCGAATCCTTTACCATCAGGATAAAGTCGGTCATCGCGGGCGAATAGACCGCGCCGCCTGCGCACGGCCCCATGATAAGCGAGATTTGCGGGACCACGCCGCTCGCAAGCACATTGCGCTGGAACACCTCGGCATAGCCGCCGAGCGATGCCACACCTTCCTGAATACGCGCACCGCCACTGTCATTAATACCGATGACAGGCGCGCCGACTTTCATGGCATTATCCATGACCTTGCAGATTTTCTCGGCATGGCGCTCTGACAGGGAACCGCCAAAAACGGTAAAGTCCTGACTGAACAAGAAAACAAGACGGCCATTGATCGTACCGGAACCGGTGACAACACCGTCACCGGGAATCTTCGTTTCTGCCATCCCGAAATCGACACAGTTATGTTCGACATACATATCAATTTCTTCAAACGAGCCGGGATCAAGCAATATTTCAATACGTTCACGCGCGGTCAGTTTGCCCTTGGCATGCTGTGCATCAATGCGTTTCTGCCCGCCGCCCAGCCTTGCCGCGGCGCGCTTTTGCTCTACCTGTTCCAGAATTTCCTGCATATCATCCCCAGTTTCATGAATGGGCTATTGTTATGAAACAGCCTTTCCACAAACCGGAATATATTGCAATTAATCGAACGATTAAATTCACACTTTCACAATACCGCGCGCGACCAGGTCGCGGGCAGTATCCAGAACGCTGTCTTCCTCAGGCCGCATCGTCCAGTCCAGCTTTTCTTGTGCATTGCTGGAATCGACAATCCGCACCTTGCCCAGCTCTGACACCACGCTTGCGGCGACAGGATCGAACTTACCCACAAATTTCATCACCCAGTCGGGCAGGTTGCGCTTGGGAACCTTGCGCGCATCCCTGCCCAGATTATTAATCAGCAGATCGGCTATATCGCGCATCTTGAAGAACTTACCTGCCGCCAGAAAGCGTTCACCGTCTATGCCCGCCGCTGTAAGTGCCTTTACATGCAAGTCCGCCACGTCACGTACATCAACCACGGCAAAGCCCAGATCCGGCGTGCCGGGAAAAGCGCCTTCGAGCAGTTTTTTGACCGCTTCGAGCGATGTTGAAAAATCATCACTCATCTGCGGACCCAGCACCATACCGGGATTGATCGAGCAATATTCCATATTACCCCCATTTTCCGCCATCCATTCACGCGCTGCGCGCTCGGCAATGGTTTTGGATTTCACATAGGGATAGGCATCGGGATGATCGATATTGCTCCAGTGGCTTTCATCAAAATGGTGCGTGCCGCGGCCCACGCCATACGCCACCGCCGCCATGGATGATGTCATCACCACCCGCTTCACGCCCGCATCTTTCGCAAAACGCAGCGCCCGCAATGCGCCTTCGCGCGCCGGAACGATCAACTCATCTTCATGCTTGGGTGTAGCGGCGGGCAGCGGCGAAGCGACATGCGCCACATGCGTGCAGCCCTGCACGGCATCCGCCCAGCCATCATCGGACATCAGATCAGCGGCAAAGACATGCAGCCGGTCATTATCGACCGCCAATATCTCGCGCAGTTTTGCTTCTTTGGACAGCGAGCGGATAGTGGTGTTCACCTCCCACCCCTCATCCATCAGCTGCCGGATGATATAGCCCGCAATATAGCCGGTACCGCCGGTAACAAGGACTTTGCCCGCCATCATATCTCTCCCTGAAATTGGTTGTTGCAATTCAATAGCAAATTGCAACCAATGTCAAAGAAGCGGCATCATTTCATAAGCACAAGCTCTTCCGCCATGCTGGGATGCAGCGCGACAGTATCGTCAAATGCTTGTTTGGTGAGCCCTGCTTTTACAGCCACTGCGGCCGCCTGTAGAATCTCCGGCGCTTCGGGACCTATCATATGCAGGCCGAGAATCTTGCCCGATGGTTCTTCGCACACCATTTTGTAAAGCCCGCGTTCCGGGCGGTTGGCAAACACGTTTTTCATGGCACGGAAATCAGATGAATAGACGCGGATATTGCCATATTGATTACGCGCTTCGCCTTCCGTCAGGCCGACCGAGGCAATGGGCGGCTGTGAAAATACCGCCGCCGGGATATTATCATAATCCACTGTGCTCGGGTTGTTGTTAAACACGGTTTCGGCAAAAGCCTGGCCTTCGCGGATGGCCACAGGCGTGAGCTGTACACGGTTGGTGACATCGCCCACGGCATAAATAGTTTGGCAGCTTGTCTGGCTATATTCATCGACCTTGATGGCACCCTTTTCATCCATTTCGACGCCTGCATTTTCCAGCCCCAGACCTTCGCTATTGGGCTTGCGGCCAGTAGCGAACAGGATGATGTCGGCAATGACCGGATCGCGGCCATCGGCATAAACATCAAATGCGCCATCATCGCGCTTCACGATTTTATCGAATGTACAGTTGAATTTAAATTCAATGCCGCGCGTCATGGAGATTTGCAGCAACCTATCCCGCAGCGCCTCATCATAGCCGCGCAGGATAACGTCCGAGCGATTCACCACCGTCACCTGACTGCCAAGCGCGTTCAGGATGCCCGCAAACTCATTGGCTATATAGCCGCCACCCGCAATGATCGCGCGCTTGGGTAGCTTCTCCAGATGAAACATCTCGTTCGAGGTGATGACATGCTCACTGCCCTCAAATTTGGGGACATCAGGCCATGCACCGGTGGCCACAAGAATATATTTGGCGGTGACAGTCTTGCCGCTCGCAAGTTTCAGCTCGTTTGGTCCAGCGATTTCTGCCCGCTCGTGGTACAGTTCAACATTATGGTTTTTGAGTGTTTCGGTATAGGCACCATTAATCCGGTCCACATCGTTCAGCACATGATCGCGCAGCTTGATCCAGTCAAAGCTGGCGCCTTCAATGGACCAGCCATAATTTTGCGCGTCTTCCAGGTCCTCGGCGAAATGAGAGCCGTAGACGAGCAGCTTCTTGGGGACACAGCCGCGGATAACACACGTGCCGCCAACACGATATTCTTCTGCTACAGCCACTTTTGCGCCCATGGAGGCAGACACACGCGCCGCACGGACGCCGCCCGACCCTGCGCCAATAACAAACAGGTCATAATCATATTCGCTCATAATATAGCTGCTCCTGTTGAGGTCCGCCGCCTTAAAGCGCGGATAATTCGATCAGTTTTTGTGTGGATGGGTCAAATTCCATTTCACCCCCGCCATTCATCGCTTTGGCGATTTCCTTGCCCAGCTCGACACCGAACTGGTCAAACGGATTAATCCCCAAAATCACAGCGTTTACAAATGTGCGGTGCTCGTAAAATGCAATCAAAGCGCCCAGGCTGGACGGTGTGATATCATCCAGCAATATCGTGGTGGAAGGTCTGTCTCCCGAATAGCTGCGCGCCGGATCATCTGCTGCGCGGCCCGTCATCAATGCCGCGCCCTGGGCAAAGCAGTTGGTGAGCAGGTTCTGGTGATGTGCCGGATCAAGATCATGGCCGGGCGTTTTCGATACAATAAATTCAACCGGCAGCACATGTGTACCCTGATGCAATAGCTGAAACACTGCATGCTGCGCATCGGTCCCGACCCCGCCCCATGTAATAGGGGCGGTTGGATATCCGAGAGGCACACCATCACGCGTCACCGATTTGCCATTACTTTCCATTTCCAGCTGCTGCAGATAGCTGGGAAGCAAGCGGAGCCGCTCGTCATAGGCAAATACAGCGCGGGTTTGCGCGCTTGCAATCTGCGCATAATAAAGGTCCGCAAACGCTGCCATAACTGGCGCATTACGAGTGAAATCCGCTTCCAGGAAATGCTTGTCCATGGCCGCCGCGCCCCTGAGAAACGCATCAAATTCATTCCATCCCAGCGCCATGGCAACCGGGAAGCCGATGGATGACCATATCGAATAGCGCCCGCCCACCGTATCGGAAAATGGCAGAACGCGTGATTGGTCAATGCCCCACTCCACCGCCTTGTCAGGTGATGCTGTGAGCGCGACAACCCGGCCATAAGGGTCTTGCACGCCTTCCTGCTCCAGCCATTGCACCGCGCTTGCCGCATTCAACATGGTTTCGGTGGTGGTGAAAGTCTTGGACGCAATCGCGATCAGCGTGGTCGCAGGGTCCAACCTTGCGAACGCCTCCTCCAGCGCAACGCCATCCACGTTCGACACCACCTCAACATGACACAGCGGGTCCTCACGGCCCAGTGCATCAATGACCAGGTCCGGGCCAAGCGCTGACCCGCCAATGCCGATATGCAGCACATGTTTTATCTCGCCAAAAGCGCCGCCATGGATGGCTTCCACCAATGCGCGCATACGGTCGTGCAGATGCTGTGCCAGCGACACACTGTCATCGTCGCCATTGCCGCGCTGTGCAGTATGTTCGGCGGCGCGGCCCTCGCTGGTGTTAATTTCATCCCCTGCAAATAATGCAGCGCGCATATCGCCAAGGCCGCGGGCGTCGGCAAGCTCTAGAAACAGGTCCAGCTTGGCATGGTCAAGATGGGTTTTTGACAGGTCAAAATATATCTCACCGCCCGGCATGTCAGTAAGGATGCTGAAGTCCTTCAGGCGGTCTGCCTGCGCGAACAGCTGCGTAATCCGCGTTTCCTCCGGCCCGGAAAAACGGCCCCAATCTGCTGGCATATTGCTCATCTCAATCCCCTGTTCGCATGCCACGCAGCAAAAGTTACTGCTGCGGATGATGAAAATACGTGGTAATCGCCGCCCACCCTATTATAGGCTAATTACAAATGATAGCGGCCACGCCATAATCAAGAGGCGCCGGGTCCGCAAAGTGTGAATAAACGGGCTGGAACAAAGCGGATAATATGAACGAACACGATAGAATGGCGAACGGAACGCAAGGCACGGGCACCGAAAACGAAGCTGATGCTGCGTCCGAATGGGCTGATTTTGGCAAGTTTCTTGTCAAGCTGGTAATTTTCATGATTATCCTGCGCAGTTTCATTTTGTCGCCATTCAATATCCCGTCAGAATCAATGCAGCCGCGGCTCGTCAACGGCGATTACCTGCTGGTGGCCAAATGGCCTTATGGTTTTTCCAAACACAGCCTGCCATTCAGTGTCCCTTTGATTCCGGGCCGGATATTCGCAAGCGAACCGGAAGCGGGCGATGTCGTGGTGTTCAAAGCGCCGCCTGCAAATTCAGTTGACTATATCAAGCGTGTCATTGGCCTTCCCGGAGACACTGTGCAGATGCGGGATGGCCAGTTGATCCTGAATGGCACTCCGGTTCCTAAGGAACGGATTGAGGATTTCATTATCGCCGTATCCCCCAATACAAAATGCCGTGACATCCGTTTTGCGGACAAAAATGAAGATGGCGAAGCCATCTGCCGCTATCCGCAGTACCGGGAGACCTTACCCAATGGGAAAAGCTATAACGTGCTCGACCTTGGATCAAATCCTGCCGACAATACGCCGCCCGTCATCGTTCCCGAAGAGCATATGTTCCTGATGGGGGATAACCGTGACAATAGCCTTGATAGCCGCTTTCCGGCAACTCCAGGTGGCGGTATAGGTATAGTCCCGCAGGCAAATCTTGTCGGACGCGCGCAGGTGTCTGTCTTTTCGGTTGATGGATCGGCCAGCCTGAACCCGGTGACATGGTTTACCGCACCGCGCTGGCAGCGGATTGGAGAAGGATTTTGAGCCAGCCTGACACAAAAGGCTTTCTGGACTCGCTCTTTCCAGCACCCCGTAGCCGGGAAGAACTGTATGTCGAGGCGTTAACCCATGGTAGCACGGCCAAAGCAAAAGATTATCAGCGGCTCGAATTCCTGGGCGACCGTGTCCTTGGCCTCGTTATCGCGGAATGGCTGTACACCCGCTTTGCAGGTGAACCGGAGGGTCGCCTCTCAAGCCGGCTCAACCAGCTTGTATCAGGTGCAACCTGCGCGGAAATCGCCCGCAAGCTGGATATTGCCCCGCATATCCGGTTGGGCAAGCAGGCGCGTGATGATGGCGGCGCGGACAGTAGCAATATATTGGGCGATGTCATGGAATCGCTGATCGGAGCCTATTATCTGGATACCGGTTTCGAGGCCGCGCGTGATTTTATCCATGCAAACTGGGCCGCCAAGATGGACGGTGTCACAGAAGCCCCGAAACACCCCAAGTCCGCTCTGCAGGAATGGGCCGCAAAAAACGATCGCAAGACACCCGAATATGAATTGGTGGAACGCAGCGGACCGCATCATGCCCTGGAATTTACGGTACGCGTATCGGTGCGTAATGTGGGCGAAGTGCAGGCAACGGCGAACAGCAAGCAGGCAGCGGAAAAACTGGCGGCCCGAAAATTCATGGAAGAATATACATGAGCGAAGAAAAGACAAAAAGCTGCGGCCTTGTCGCCGTCATCGGCGCGCCCAATGCGGGTAAATCGACGCTGGTGAACGCATTGGTCGGGCAAAAGGTGGCTATTACCAGTGCCAAGGCGCAAACCACCCGCGTGCGCCTTATGGGCATTGCCATCCGCGACGAAGCGCAGCTTTTGCTGGTCGATACACCGGGCATATTCTCCCCCGAACGCAAGCTTGACCGCGCGATGGTCAGTGCCGCCTGGGGCAGCAGCGAAGGCGCGGATATTATCGCGCTGGTGGTCGATGCGAAAGCGAAGATGAGCAAGAAGACCGACCAGATTGTCGAAGCGCTCGCAGGCCGTGAAGGCCGCAAGATACTCGTGCTGAACAAAGTGGATATTGCCGCCAAGGATAAACTCCTCATCCAGACGCAGAAACTCACCGAAAAACTGGCGTTTGAAGAGGTGTTTTTCGTGAGTTCCACCACCGGAGACGGTGTGCCTGAACTGAAAAACTGGCTCGCCGACAATATGCCCGAAGGTCCGTGGCACTTCCCCGAAGATGAAGTCAGCGACGCCAGCGAACGCATATTGGCCACCGAAATCACCCGTGAGCAGCTATACCGGCAGCTCCACAACGAACTGCCCTATGCCAGCGCCGTGGTTCCCGAAAAATATACCGAACGCCAAGACGGTTCGGTTGAAATCAGTCAACAGATTCTGGTTGCCCGCCCTACCCAGCGCGCCATTGTACTGGGCAAGGGCGGCGCGCGGATCAAGGAAATTGGTGCCGCCGCGCGTCAGGAACTGTCGCGCATATTGGGGCGTAAGGTGCATTTGTTTCTGCATGTAAAAGTCAGCGAGAAATGGGATGAAGACAAGGAAGTCTACGAAACCATCGGTCTAGACTGGGCGGGGTAGCTCTCAAATTTTATTGTATTCCTGCGAAAGCGGGAATCTATCTCCTGACCCCTATGCCAGAATGCCAGCTTTGTGAGATAGATTCCCAGTCAAGCTGGGGATGACGCCAAAAAATTAGCTGGTTTTCGCAGCAGTCTTTTTCTTCGTTGGCGCTTTTTTCTTCGCCGGAGCCTTCTTTTTCGCAGCAGTCTTTTTCTTGGCCGGGGCCTTGCGCTTTTTCTTTGCCGGTCCTTTTGCCGCACGCTCATCGATCAGGCGGACAGCCTCATCGAGCGTGATCTCATCTTTGTCCATCGTTTTGGGGATAGTCGCATTGACGTTGCCATCTGTGACATAGGGGCCATAGCGGCCATCCATGACCTTCACATCGGCTTCATTGCCCGGATGCTTGCCCAGCACTTTCAGCGGTTCCTGACGCCCGCGTCCTCTGCCCGGCTTTTTCTTTGCGGCTTCGGCCAATTTGACGACCGCTGCATTCATGCCCGTTTCAAACACTTCCATCGTGTTTTCCAGCTTTGCATATTTGCCGTCATGCACCAGATACGGGCCATAACGACCGATGGATGCCATGATTTCATTACCCGTTTCAGGATGCTCGCCAATAGTACGCGGCAGCGACAGCAGCTTGAGCGCCCAGTCGAGATCGATATCAGCCGCGTTCATGTCTTTTGGAATTGAGCCGCGCTTGGCTTCCTTGCCCTCACCGCGCTGGACATAGGGGCCGAAACGACCACTCAGGCGGCTGATCTTCTCGCCTGTTACTGGATCTTCGCCCAGTTCCACTGGCCCTGTATCGCCGTCATCCTTGGCACCGCCCTGCGCAAATTTACGGGTATATTTGCATTCGGGATAATTGGAACAGGCGACAAACGCGCCAAAACGGCCACCGCGCAGCGCCAGCCTGCCATCATTACAACGCGGACACAGGCGCGGGTCGCTGCCATCTTCATTTTCGGGGAAGAGATACGGCTCCAGGAAAATATCGAGCTCCGCCGTGATATCCGACGGCTTTTGTTCCATCACCTCTTCGGTCTTGGGTTTGAAATCTTTCCAGAAAGCACTTAGGAATTCCTGCCACTGGGCACGGCCGCCGGAAACATCATCCAGCTCGTCTTCTAGTTCCGCCGTAAAGTCATATTCAACATAACGGGTAAAGAAACGTTCCAGAAATCCTGTGAGAAGCCGCCCACTTTCCTCTGCAAAGAAACGATTTTTCTCCACACGCACATAAGCACGATCTTTCAGCACCTGCAATGTGGATGCATATGTTGATGGGCGCCCGATACCCAGTTCTTCGAGTTTCTTGACCAGACTGGCCTCGGAATAGCGCGGTGGCGGCTGCGTGAAATGCTGCTCCGCCTCGACGGATTTTTTCGCCGGACTGTCGCCTTTGGACATGGGCGGCAGCATGCCATCCTCGTCCCTGTCTTTTTTACGGTCATCACGGCCTTCTTCATAAAGCGCCATGAAGCCGGGGAATTTGACAACCTGTCCGGTGGTACGCAGACCGGTCTGGCCCGTGCCATCCAGAAATTCGACCGTCGTGCGCTCAAGCCGCGCCGTCGCCATCTGGCTTGCCAGTGCGCGTTTGAATATCAGGTCATATAGCCGGGCATGGTCGCCCGATCCTGCCTTGTCCCGCGTAAAGCTGGTCGGGCGGATCGCCTCGTGCGCTTCCTGCGCGTTTTTGGCCTTGCTCGCATAATGACGCGGTTTTTCGGGCAGGTAGTCGCCCGAATAACGGTCCGAAACCGCCTTGCGTGCAGCGGAAATCGCACTGGAGTCCATCTGCACACCATCGGTACGCATATAGGTGATCGCGCCGTCCTCATAGAGCTGCTGCGCAATACGCATCGTGTGGCTGGCGGCAAAGCCCAGCTTGCGCGCTGCTTCCTGTTGCAGTGTAGATGTTGTAAATGGCGGCGGCGGGTTGCGCTTGAGCGGCTTTGTTTCGACGCTTTCAACCGTGAACTTGCCATTCTCAACGGCAGCTTTCGCGGCTTCTGCAGAGCCTGCATCGCCCAGTGTCATTTTGCCGACTTTTTCGCCGTCCAGCTTTACAAGCCGTGCAACAAATTCCTGCCCGGCCTGTTCCATATTGGCAATAACTGACCAATATTCCTCTGGCCTGAACGCTTCAATCTCGCGCTCACGTTCGACCAATATGCGCAGCGCCACCGATTGCACCCGGCCCGCCGACTTTGCGCCGGGCAATTTACGCCACAATACCGGTGACAGGGTAAAACCCACCAGATAGTCCAGCGCACGGCGCGCACGATAGGCATCGATCAGATCTTCATCCAACCCGCGGGGATTGGCCATCGCCTCTGTCACAGCTGCCTTGGTGATGGCGTTAAATGTCACCCGGTCAACTTTTTCGGGGAGCGCTTTGCGTTTTTTAAGCACCTCCAGAACGTGCCAACTGATAGCCTCACCTTCACGATCAGGGTCGGTCGCGAGGATCAGGCGGTCGGCTTTTTTGGCATTGTCAGTAATGGCTTTAAGCTGCTTGGTCTTGTCGCCATAATTCTGCCAGCTCATGGCAAAGCCATCATCAGGATCGACCGAACCATCCTTGGGCGGCAGGTCGCGAATATGGCCGTAAGAGGCCAGAACACGGAAATCCCCACCCAGATATTTTTCGATTGTTTTCGCTTTGGCCGGTGATTCGACAATGACTAACTGCATGTTCTTTATGGTTCCGATCTAATCTAATGGTCGGTTACTAGTGGTCGGTTACTGGCGCGGTTCCCCCGCATATCATCCCCTCTTAGGTGTGGCGACCTATCCTCTTTCGTCAAGGGGGTCCAGTATAAAGGTGCGATTTTACCTATCGCAATGGCGTGGGAGCACGCGCAAAATGACGCATCACGGCTTAAGCGAAACCCTGGCACCTGCATGCCGGTCAAGCCGCCCGGCAAGCTCCAGCTCCAGCAATATGGTTGCAACTTCAGCTGCTGTCATTTCGGATTGGCGAACAAGTTCGTCAATACCAATAGCCGTCATGTTGAGCAGATCTTCCACGGTGCGGCGTGATGCATCGCTCAACTCTGTATCTGCCGGCACTGGCTGTTGTTCATATGAACCGGGGTCTTCACGGACCAGGCGTGCATCAATCGAACCAATCTGCTCCAACACATCTTCGGCGGACTGTACCAGCGTGGCGCCATTGCGGATCAGCATATTGCACCCATGTGCACGTGGATCGAGCGGGGAACCAGGTATCGCCATGACGTCACGGCCTGCCTCCCCTGCCAGCCTTGCTGTGATGAGTGACCCTGATCGCGGAGCCGCCTCCACCACAAGAGTCCCTGCCGATAATCCAGCGATGATACGGTTGCGAAACGGGAAATGCCGAGCCAGCGGCTCGGTGCCGGGCGGCTGTTCGGCAATCACCAGGGCGCCATTTGCCATGGTTTCCTGTAGTTCCGCATTTTCGGGCGGATAGGCAATATCAATCCCGCTCGCAATCACACCAATACTGTTTGACCCCGCGCCCATATGCGCCGCCGTATCAATGCCGCGCGCCAGGCCTGACACGACCACACAGCCTTGCTGCGACAGATCATGGGCAATCTTGCGGGCAAATTTGCATGCCGCCGCCGATGCATTGCGCGCGCCCACTATCGCCACTGATTGCAGGTTCAAAAGCGCGTTATTGCCACGGTACGTAAAGATGGGCGGCGCATTTTCCATATGCGACAGCAAAGCGGGATATTCCGCATAGTCGTGGAAAAGGTACGAGGCGCCCGCACGGCCAGTCGCATCCATTTCTTTTTTCACGTCATCTGCATTTGCAAGGCGCGGCGCGCGTCCCCCGCCCCTTCTTGCCAGATCAGGCAGGGCGCCAATCGCTTCCGCTGCATTACCGAAACGGGCAAGCAGCTGAAAATAAGTAACAGGCCCGATATTGCCGGACCTGAGCAGCCTGATGCGCGCAAATTTTTCCTGATCGGAAATAGGCATAAAGCCTAGCTCTTGCCGATTTTAGGCTCTTCGCCCGATGCAAGCCGCGCAATATTGCCGCGATGTTTTGCAACCACCAGCAGAGCCATGATGACAAATACCGGCACAAGCGCCCCTGCGCCCATGAACCAGGCGGCAAATGGCGTCGATACCGATGCCAATATACCGCTGAGCGATGAATAACGGAATGCAAATGCAACACCAAGCCAGACCAGAGCAAAGATCAACCCGACCATCCAGTTGAGCGCCAGCGAGATTCCGAGCAACGTCGCCACGCCCTTACCACCACTGAATTTTAGCCAGACCGGGTAAAGATGCCCCAGAAACGCGCCCAGGCCCGCATATTTACCTGTGCCGGGAAACAAAGCCTCTGCAAGCAATACGGCCGCTGCGCCCTTGCCAATATCCAACAGCAATGTCGCCGCCGCCAGTCCCTTGCTACCGGTGCGCAGAACATTGGTCGCGCCGATATTACCCGAACCGATGCTGCGCAGGTCACCCGCGCCGGTCAGGCGTGTCAGGACCAGGCCAAAGGGGATTGCGCCCAGTAAATAGCCAAGCAATCCCATTAATGCCGGATTTGTCCATTCCCCCATATTCCAAGGTCCTCAGCTTGCAAATTGATCCACCTGCCACTGCTAGCGTGTCTGGCGAAGCGCCACAAGATGACAATAGCCATATGTCTGCTTGATTGATCCGTTTCGGATGCTATGCGTGAACGCCATGAATAGTGAAAACCCGGATACAGATGCACCGATCCTGTTTTTTGACTCCGGTGTCGGCGGATTGTCGGTACTGGCAGAAGCGCAAAAACGCCTCCCCAAAGCGCCGGTTATTTATGTTTCCGACAGCGCCGCGTTTCCCTATGGTACAAAATCCGAAGCGGAAATTGCGACGCGTGTGCCTGTCCTGCTTGGAAAACTGGCTGAACGTTTCCGTCCGCGCCTTATCACCATTGCCTGCAACACAGCCTCCACCATTGCGCTGGACAGTGTCCGCCAGGTGCTCGACATTCCTATAGTCGGCACAGTACCCGCGGTTAAACCCGCCGCCGAAATGACGAAAACAGGTGTCATAGGCCTGCTAGGGACAGAAGCCACCGTGCGGCAGCCCTATATTGATGTGCTGGCCAAAAAATTTGCGAAAGATACCGTGCTGCTTCGCCATGGCTCCGCAGAACTTGCCCCCGCAGCCGAAGCCATGATGCGCGGCGAGCAAGTTGATGCAAGCATATATAAACGCGCGATGCAGGGATTGCTGGAGCAGTCACGCGGGGATAAAATGGATATCATCATCCTGGGCTGCACGCATTTCCCGCTGATTGAAAAACAGCTTGCTGATTATGCCACTGCCTCCGTGCAATTCGTGCATGGGGGTGCAGGCATCGCGCGGCGTATCGCTTATCTGACACGCGGCCAGCAATGGCCGGAAAATGCGCTCGGCGGTCACTTTGTAACGACGGGTGATCTGGCCGGAGTAAAGCCTTATGAGAAGGCGCTGACCGACTATGGCTTTGCGCAATTTTCCGCTCTGTGAAGAAGCCTGAACAAAACACGCAACCGGCAAATCGCTTATTGCAAGCCATTCGCGCTGGAAATCCGTGATATTTTTGCTAAAGGGCTAAGTAAGCGCACAGTTAAAAGCGCATTTGGTAAAGTTACCGGGACAGATATTTTGAACTACGATCAGATTTTTGATTCTGCGATAGAACGGCTTCATGCCGAAGGGCGTTACCGGGTTTTTATCGACATATTGCGCAACAAGGGATCTTATCCCAATGCCCGCTGTTTTGGCGGACATAATGGCCCCAAACCGATTACGGTTTG
Organism: uncultured Sphingomonadaceae bacterium; assembly: GCA_947497085.1. Taxonomy (GTDB): domain Bacteria; phylum Pseudomonadota; class Alphaproteobacteria; order Sphingomonadales; family Sphingomonadaceae; genus Alg239-R122. The sequence goes on along the minus strand of CANMFE010000001.1, from coordinate 101,511 downwards.
GTGTTCCAACGACTATCTGGCCATGGGACAGCATGAAAACGTGATTGCCGCCATGGAAGACGCACTGCATAATGTTGGTGCCGGTTCAGGCGGCACGCGCAATATTGGCGGCAATACGCATTATCATGTCGAACTGGAAAACGAACTTGCCGACCTGCATGGCAAGGACGGCGCGCTGCTGTTCACCTCGGGCTATGTCTCAAATGACGCGACTCTTTCCACGCTCGCAAAATTATTGCCGGGCTGCGTGATATTTTCCGATGAACTTAACCATGCATCGATGATTGCAGGTATCCGAAATTCCGGATGTGAAAAACGTGTGTTCCGCCATAATGACATAGAGCATCTGGAAGAATTGCTCGCTGCAGAAGATATCGACACGCCAAAGCTTATCGCATTTGAAAGCGTCTATTCGATGGATGGTGATGTGGCGCCGCTGCACGAGATTTGCGACCTGGCTGACAAATATAATGCGCTCACCTATCTGGACGAAGTGCATGCCGTGGGCATGTATGGCCCGCGCGGTGGCGGCATTTCCGAACGCGATGATGCAGCGGACCGCATTACCATTATTGAAGGCACGCTGGGTAAGGCATTTGGCGTGATGGGCGGATATATTACCGCTGACCGCAAGATTGTGGATGTCATCCGTTCCTATGCGCCCGGCTTTATCTTCACGACCAGCCTGTCGCCTGCCCTCGTTGCAGGTGCTCTCGCCAGTGTAAAGCACCTTAAAAATTCAAATGCGGAACGCGAGGCACAGCAGGCTGCCGCTGCGCTGCTGAAAGACATGCTTGCCGAAGCAGGCCTGCCTGTCATGCCGTCTACAACCCATATCGTGCCGTTGATGGTAGGTGATCCGGTCAAGGCGAAGAAAGTCAGCGACATTTTGCTGCAGGAATATGGCGTCTATGTACAGCCGATCAATTACCCTACTGTACCGCGCGGTACAGAGCGGCTGCGCTTTACGCCGGGACCGGCGCATACGGAAGACATGATGCGCGATTTGACAAAGGCGCTTCTGGAAATCTGGAGCCGGATGGAACTTCGCCTCGCGGCCTGACCTTTCTCTTCGAAACGCACCTGAAGCGCATATATCAAGCCGTAAACAATAGTAACATGCCGCCTGCTTCTATTGACCGGCAACCTGCATCCGGTAAACACCACATTATCTAATAATAGTGGAGAGGAAAGCCGATATGGCAGAAGATTGGGCAGTTAATGTCAAGAAATATGCACCGGACGCTGTTGATAGTGTAATTGATGCAATTGTTAAACATTGCGGGATTGCATTGCAAAACCGGGATTCATCACTGGTGTCATTCAGTGATACAAAAGAAACAGACCGTGTTCGTGAGAGTTTTCTCAAAAAGAAACTAGGATTGACCTATCCGGATACCGAACTTGATGCCGCTATCGCTGCCGTCGGCGAGCGGATGAGCGATGACAAAACCAAAAACCGGGTGACGGTATATTATCTGCTGACCGAGTTATTTGGTAAATTGGATGTATTTGGCGGAACCGCAGGTTCTTATTCAGCCGCAGGTTTGGCAGGCACAACAGCGGCTGCTACTACTGCCGCTGCAGCGGGAATGGCGGGTACAACAGGCACTGCAAATGCAGAAGGCGCGCCTGTAGCCGCTTCATATGAAGAGCCGATGCATGCAGCATCTGACTATGAAGCCGGTGGTAGCTATACCGACGAAGATGATAAAGGCGGCCTTGGCTGGTTGCTCTGGCTATTGCTCGGCGCTTTGCTGCTAGGCCTGCTTTATTGGCTTTTCACGCGCGACAGTGATGATGCTGTACAGGGCGCGGGTGATAATGTTCCAGCAGAATCAATGCCTGCCACTGCACCTGGATCAACAGCCATCCCTGAAGGTGCTGGCGTAATTTCCGAACTGCGTGACGAAAAACCCGCAGTCATCGTCTATTTCGACACCGGCAAAGCTGAAGTTGCGCCCGAGTTTGCGGATGAAGTTACTGCAATGAAAGCGTATGTAGATGCAAACCCGGATGCGGAACTTGCAGTGTCAGGCTATAATGACCCTACAGGCAATGCAGAGTTGAATGCAGAATTGTCCAAGAACCGGGCACAGGCTGTTCAGGCAGCCCTGGTTGCTGCTGGTGTTCCCGAAGGATCAATCGATCTGGTAAAACCGGCTGATACGACCGACGAAGACATTGATATGGCGCAGGCGCGCCGGGTTGAAGTGACAGTAAAATAGTCTTGTAACCGGAACAATTCCGGTTTCGAAAAGCGCGGCGGGCTCGAAAGAGTCCGCCGTTGCCGTTTATGATACAGGCAATTCCCAGATAATTTTTATTGAGCGCATACATGCACATGATTGCGGTGATTTGGAACATTTGCCGGTTTACACCATATATAGTTTATGACCAACGCCTCCACCTGGATCGAACCGCACCCGCATGGAATATATATAAAACCGGCAGATGCCTGGATTGACCCATCACGACCGGTCGAACGCGCACTGGTAACACACGGCCATGCCGATCATGCGCGCGGCGGACATGGACAGGTTTGGGCCACCCCGGAAACGCTGGCGATAATGGGCCTGCGCTATGGCACGGCGGATGGCGCACCGGTGCGTTATGGCGATGGTGTGGATTTGAACGGCGTACAAGTCAGCTATCACCCGGCGGGGCATGTGCTCGGCTCAGCACAGATATTGCTGGAATATGCGGGCGAACGTGTGGTGGTAACCGGGGACTATAAAAGACGTCATGACCCCACCTGCCCAGCTTTTGAACCGCTCACATGCGATATATTTATTACCGAGGCTACATTCGGCCTGCCCGTATTTCGCCACCCGCCAACAGCCGAAGAGATAGGCAAGTTGTTCACGGCGCTGGAGGAAAACCCGGAACGCTGCGTGCTTGTGGGTGCCTATGCTCTGGGCAAGGCACAGCGGGTAATTGCTGAACTGCGGCAACTGGGTCATAATGCGCCCGTCTATTTGCATGGCGCACTGGAAAAAATGTGCGCGTTATACGGACAGCATGGCGTGGAGCTGGGTGATTTGCGGCCCGTCATGGATGCCGACAAAGATGAGATGCGCGGGCAGATTGTGCTTGCGCCGCCCTCTGCGCTCAATGACCGGTGGAGCCGCCGCCTGCCGGATCCGATTACCGCCATGGCATCGGGCTGGATGCTGGTGCGGCAGCGGGCACGCCAGCGCAATGTGGAAATACCGCTGGTCATTTCCGACCATGCCGACTGGACGGAACTTACCGATACCATCACCGAAGTTGATCCGGAGGAGACATGGGTCACGCATGGCCGCGAAGATGCACTGGTGCACTGGTGCGAACTGAACCAGCGCAAGGCCCGCGCGCTGGAAATGGTGGGCCGTGAAGATGAGGATGACGGGTAATGCGTGCTCTTGCCACCCTGATCGACCGGCTGATCTATACCCGCTCACGCAATGCCAAGATCGACCTGATCGCGAATTACCTGCGCGATACGCCCGATCCTGACCGTGGGTGGGCATTGGCTGCGCTCACGGGTGATCTTGATTTTCCCACAGTCAAAGCCTCCGCCGTCCGCACAGCCGCGACCGAGCGTGTCGATCCCGTCCTGTTCAAGCTGAGCCGCAATTTTGTGGGGGATACTGCGGAAACAGTCGCCTTGATCTGGCCCGACCATATGCGTGAGGATGCCACAGAGGATATCCGTCTCAACACCGTTGTCGCTGAATTGCAGGAAGTCACGCGCAAGGATGCCCCCCGATTGCTTGCCAGTATGATGGACCGGATGGATGCCAATAGTCGCTATGCCCTGATCAAGCTGGCAACCGGTGGCATGCGTGTTGGTGTGTCAGCACGGCTCGCCAAGACCTGCTTCGCCCATGCATTTGGTCTGGATGTCAATGATGTCGAGGAAGTCTGGCACGCACTTGCACCACCCTATACAGAACTGTTCGCATGGGGTGAAGGCAAGAGCGGGCGGCCCGACCCCAGCGACATCCCCTTTTTCCGGCCTTTCATGCTCGCCCATCCGCTCGAAGAGACTCGCATTGACCTGAAAGACTATGCAGCAGAATGGAAATGGGATGGCATCCGCATCCAGATTGTGGGGACCGGTACAGATGTACGGCTCTACAGCCGCGGCGGCGATGATATTACTGGCTCCTTCCCCGAAATTGCCGAGAATTTTGACCAGATCGGCGTGGTTGATGGCGAATTGCTGGTGCGCGGCGATGCCCAGGGCGGCGAAGCGGCAAGCTTCAACGCCTTGCAGCAGCGCCTGGGCCGCAAAAAAGTCTCCGCCAAGATGCGCGAGGATTACCCGGCATTTGTGAGGCTGTACGACATATTGTTCGATGGTGAAGAGGATATACGCGCGCAACCATGGAGCAAGCGGCGCATACAGCTGGAACGCTTTGTGCCAAAACTGAAAACCAGCCATTTTGATATATCCGCCCTGCTCGAAGCGCGCGATTTTGGCCATTTGGAAGAAATCCGCAGCGGTGCGCGTGATGCCGCGATTGAAGGCGTGATGCTCAAGCGCCGCGACAGCCCCTATATTGCAGGCCGCAAGGCAGGGCTGTGGTATAAATGGAAACGCGATCCACTTAATGCCGATTGCGTGATGATGTATGCCCAACGCGGATCGGGCAAGCGTTCATCCTTTTATTCCGACTATACATTCGGCTGCTGGACCGAAGATGGTGAGCTTTATCCCGTGGGTAAGGCCTATTCGGGTTTTACTGATGAAGAACTCAAATGGCTCGACCGGTTTGTACGGCAAAACACCATCAACCGGTTCGGTCCCGTGCGTGAGGTGGAAAAGACGCTGGTACTCGAAGTGGCATTCGATTCCGTGCATGAAAGCAAACGCCATAAATCTGGCCTAGCGATGCGCTTCCCCCGCATCAGCCGCATTCGCAAGGACAAACCGGCGGAGGAAGCCGATCATGTCACGACGCTTAAAAATATGATTAGTTGAATAATGTCATTGCAAGCGGTGAAACCGCGCGGCAATCCACTACCGTACAATGCTGCCATGGATTGCTTCGCATACGCTCGCAATGACAGTCCTAATGTGTGAGTATCCGCGCAAACAACACCGGGTCAACATTACCTCCTGACAGGGTTATAACAGTGTTATCGGTGACGCCCACCTTGCCGGCGAGCACAGCGGCAAGAGCTACAGCCCCACCCGGTTCAACAACCAGTTGCAACTTGTTGAAAGCCACACGCATGGCGTGTTCCACCTCCGCCTCGCTGACCCGGACACCTTTTGCGCCGCGGCCATGCAATATACCGAATGTCAGCGGCGACACACGCAGCGTTTGCAGCGCATCACATGCAGTGGGCGGCGGATTTGGGCCAACTGGTAATATCTCGCCAGCCTCCAGCGAGCATGCCATATCATCCCAGCCTTCCGGCTCCACCACCACAATATCCGCGTGCGGATTGGCCAGTGCGCTTCCGCTGGCGAGCCCGCCACCGCCGCAACAGGCGATAACCTGGTCAGGCTCATCACCTGTCAGCGCCAGCATTTGCGTGCGCGCTTCCATACCCGCACTGCCCTGCCCCTCGATAATCCATGGATCATCAAAGCTGGGCACGATTGTCGCGCCTGTATCGGCGGCAATATCGGCCGCCATGTCTTCGCGCGAACCATTCAGCCGGTCATAGGTAATGATCTTTGCGCCCATATCCGCCGTCGCCTGCATTTTTGCTGCAGGTGCGTCTTCGGGCATGATAATGACCGCCGCGATACCAAGCCGCCGCGCGGCCCAGGCCACACCCTGCGCGTGATTGCCGCTGGAAAAAGCCACCACGCCCCTGGCACGCTGTTCCTCGTCCATATCCGTGAGCCGGTGCCACCCGCCGCGTATCTTGAATGCGCCGATAGGCTGCAAACACTCTGCCTTGCACCAGATGGTCCGTCCTTCCACCTCAAGCGGCAGCAAGGGCGTTGGCGGTAATATAGCGGCAATTTTTTCTGCCGCACGGGTCACGCCTTCGGCGCTTGGTGTGCGCTGGGGATTGAAAAGGGATTGTTCTGTCATGGGCAGTGGCTATATGGCAGATAGAACGAAACGTCACCTGTCAGGAGAAAGTGATGAGCAGAATTTTGGTAATTGGCGCAGGCGGCGTTGGCTCGGTTGCTGTGCACAAGATGGCCCAGGTGCAAAAACAGAATAGCGATATATTCTCGCATATCACGCTGGCAAGCCGGACAAAATCCAAATGCGATGCCATTGCCGCTTCCGTGAAAGAACGTACCGGTGTCGATGTCGACACATTTGCCATTGATGCAGACGATATAGATGCGACAGTTGCGCTTATCGAGCAGGTCAAACCCGCGCTCGTGTGCAATCTGGCGCTCCCCTATCAGGATCTCAATATCATGGAGGCCTGCCTGAAAACCGGTGTGCATTACATGGACACTGCCAATTATGAACCGCGCGACGAAGCGAAGTTCGAATATCACTGGCAATGGGCCTATCATGAGCGGTTTAAAGAAGCAGGGCTGATGGCGCTGCTCGGCTCCGGATTCGACCCAGGCGTTACATCAGTGTTTGCCAGCTATCTGAAAAAACATTATCTCGACCGGATCGACACACTCGATATCCTTGACTGTAATGGCGGCGACCATGGCCAGCATTTTGCCACCAATTTCAACCCTGAAATCAATATCCGCGAAGTGACCGCGCCCGCGCGCCGCTGGGAAAATGGCGAATGGGTGGAAACGCCCGCGCTCACCGAAAAACAGACATTCGATTTTGAAGGTGTGGGTGAGAAGAATATGTACCTCATGTATCATGAGGAGATTGAATCGCTTAAAACGCACTACCCCGAAATCAAGCGCATCCGGTTCTGGATGACCTTTGGCGATGCATATCTCACACACCTTGAAGTGTTACAAAATGTCGGCATGACGCGGATTGATCCCGTCATGTATGAAGGCAGGGAAATCATCCCGCTGCAATTTTTGAAAGCCGTGTTGCCGGAGCCCGCGAGCCTGGGTGAAACCACCAAGGGTAAAACCAATATCGGCAATATCGCCACTGGCATGACCAAAGATGGCAATGAAAAAACCTATTATATCAACAATATCTGCGACCATGAAGAAGCCTATGCAGAGACTGGCAACCAGGCGGTGAGCTATACCACCGGCGTACCCGCCATGATCGGCGCAGCCATGATACTGACCGGCAAATGGAAAGGCGATGGCGTGTTCAATATGGAACAGTTTGACCCTGATCCGTTTATGGACATGCTGAATGCGCATGGCCTGCCATGGCAGGTGAAGGAACTGGATAGGCCATTGGCGTTTTGAGAAAACCAGAGAGAGTGAAAGATGGAACGCTGGAAGGAAATAAAACCTCGCTTAAATCCGATACAACAGCCTCCAACTTTATACCGCCTCAACGGAATTGGGGTGGCATTGCTTGGGCGGAAACGAGAAATTGCAGGAAGCCGGTTATATTTTAAGGGTTATTGGCTGACAGTCTTTTTTATACCTATATTGCCGCTTTGCTTCTACCTGGTTTCCGGTGGGTATCCAGAGTATAAATTCCATGCAAAAATGAGTGTGTGGAATTTCATAAAAACCTACAAATTGGGAAGCATAATTTATTTGTTTTCTGCCTTTTTCGATTCTGCCATGTTTTTTGTCTTCTTTTTCGGATTAATGTTCGCTGTCTACTATGTCATTCGCCTCTTAATCGGTTTTATCTAATTAAGGACTATATATGAAATCAGGTAGATGTTTTCCGATGCAGTCCGTCATTGCGAGCGCAGCGAAGCAATCCAAAGCTACTACAAAAAAGCACTCGATTGCTTCGTCACTATCGCTCCTCGCAATGACGATAAAAAGGTAGTCTAACATGCAAACAAAAGCAGGTGATCCAGGGGCGTTTTCAGGCTTTGACCTGAGCCGTGTCCCCACGCCTGCCTTTGTTGTTGATGAAGTCGCCATACGCCGCAATCTGGAAATACTGGCTGACGTGAAAGCGCGTAGCGGGGTAAAGATACTCGCAGCGCTCAAGGCGTTTTCGATGTGGTCACTCGCACCGCTGGTTTCTGAATATCTGGATGGATGCTGTACATCGGGCCTGTGGGAAGCGCGGCTGGCGGCGGACAAATATAGCGGCGAGGTCGAGACATATTCTCCTGCATATAAAGTAAAGGACATGGCCGAGATATTTACACTGTCCGATCATGTGATTTTCAATAGCCCCGACCAGATTGCCCGGTTTTCAGGAGACGCGGACAAGGCGCGTGCGGCTGGCCACAGTTTCGATATCGGCCTGCGTATCAACCCCGAAGTGCCGCTGGGCGAGGTGGAGAAATATGACCCGTGTCAGGCGCATAGCCGCCTCGGCTTCCCGGTCAGTCAGCTGAAACCGGAGCATCTGCACGGTGTATCGGGTCTCCACTTCCACACATTGTGCGAACAGGACTTTCTGCCCTTGCGGACGACATGGGAGAGGCTTTACCCGCAGATTCAGGACATGCTCCCCGACCTTAAGTGGATTAACCTGGGCGGCGGGCACCATATTACCCGCGCAGATTACCAGCGCGATCTGCTTGTCGATTTTCTCACGCAGATCCGCGAAGATACGGGACTTGAAGTCTATCTGGAACCCGGTGAAGCCATTGCACTGGACGCTGGGATACTGGTCGGTGAGATACTCGATGTGATGGACAATGGCATGAAAGTCGGCATTACCGATATCTCCGCCACCTGCCATATGCCCGATGTGATCGAAGCGCCTTACCGCCCCGCCATGCTGGGTGAAAAAGACCAAGGCGCGCAGATCCGGCTTGGCGGGCCATCCTGCCTTGCGGGCGATATTATCGGCGATTACGTGCTTCCCGTGCCGATGGAGGCGGGGCAGCGCGTCGCCTTTCTGGATCAGGCGCATTATTCTATGGTAAAAACCAATACGTTTAATGGCGTGCCTTTACCCTCTATCTGGCTTTGGAACAGCGAAAACGATGCCTTGCACTGTGTCAGAGAGTTTGACTGGACCGAATTTCGCGATCGCCTGAGCTAACGCTCAAGAAGTCGAACATTATTTTACAAATGCGTACCGTTTGTTCAGCATGCGGCAAATATTTATGCTTTACATAGAGGCATGGCGTGCATATATCCGCGCTTCGCTGCCCCAAGGGGACTTCCAACCGCAAGGCAGCATTTTGCTATGACGAACGTTTAGGGGGTCCCTTGAGTTGCACATCTATCCTGACGCACTGGCTGTAATTGGGGCCCACCGCCCCACCGAACCCGTAATCCTCAACAGACCGCATGCTGCGCGCCGCGCCGCCCGTTACTTCGTGGATAACTTCCCCGGAAAATCGCTCTATGCAGTAAAAGCGAATCCATCGCCCGAACTTCTGCAAATCCTCTGGGATTCAGGCATTACCCATTATGACGTCGCTTCGATTGCCGAGGTACGGCTGGTTGCGCGCACCCTGCCCGAAGCGACCTTGTGTTTCATGCATCCGGTCAAGACCGCCGAAGCGATCCACGAAGCCTATTTTACCCATGGCGTACGGGTGTTCTCGCTCGACAGCCTTGATGAGTTGCTCAAGATCCGTGAAGCTACGCATGATGCAGATGACTTGACACTATGTGTCCGCCTGCGCGTATCCTCCGAATTTGCCGAACTCAGCCTCGCTGCAAAATTTGGTGCCGATCTGGATGAAATGCAGGAGCTTCTCATGCAGTCCCGTCAGGTCGCCGATACACTGGGCATCTGTTTCCATGTCGGCAGCCAGGCCATGTCGCCGCATGCCTATGTACAGGCGCTCGAAAAAGTGCGCGCCGCGATTGTCGACGCCTCGGTTACCGTTGATATTGTCGATATAGGCGGCGGTTTTCCATCTGTTTATCCCGGCATGGAACCACCTGCCCTGACCGATTATTTCGAAATCATCGACCGCACCTATGAAAGCCTGCCAATCAGCTATTCGGCCGAACTATGGTGCGAACCGGGCCGCGCCCTATGCGCAGAATATAGCTCGCTAATCGTACGTGTCGAACGCCGTCGTGGCAGTGAGCTATATATTAATGATGGTGCCTATGGCGCACTGTTTGATGCCGCACATATCGGCTGGCGTTTCCCAGTGCAGAGCTTGAATGGCCTACGCCAGGGCGTATCAGAACCATTCAGCTTTTATGGCCCCACATGCGATGACATGGACTATATGACCGGACCATTTGAATTACCTGCTGATATGGCCGCGGGTGATTATATCGAAATCGGTATGATTGGCGCCTATGGTGCGGCCATGAAAACCGCTTTTAACGGTTTTGGTGATGCGACAAGCTTTGATGTTGCCGATGAACCAATGGCCAGCCTGTATACCGGTGTCGTGCATGACAGTAGAGCACAGAACAATGTGGTTTCGATCGGTAGCTAGCCTCTCCACATCCTAGATCAGTTGCATTTGACAATCGGTTTACCATAGCGCACTCTCCCGTTCACAATAATGGGAGAAAATACCATGAATACCGCGTTATTACTGCCTGCAGCCGTACTCGTGCTCTGGTCTCTGCTTATGCTGTTCTGGATGGCGGGAACACGCTTGCCAGCACTTAAGAAAATGGGTGTTAATCTCGGCAGTGCGCCAGCAGGCGGGCGAGGGCAGGAAATAGATCCGACATTGCCGCCGCAGGTCGCATGGAAGTCACACAATTACACGCACCTGATGGAACAGCCGACCATATTTTATGCCACGGTCATCATCCTCACGATCGCCGGCGCAACGTCCGTATTAATGGAAGGACTGGCATGGGCCTATGTTATCCTGCGCATCATCCACAGCGTGTGGCAGGCAACGGTAAACAAAGTAAACATCCGTTTCCTGCTATTCGTCGCCTCAACTTTGTGCCTTTTGGTGCTCGCATTCAGCGCGGTGATAGCCACCATGGACAAGGCAGTGTGATATGAACAGCCCGATTTTTCAGCCCGTAGCCGTACTTTTTCTCTGGACCATGATCATGTGGGTATGGATGTATGCCACCCGTATCCCAGCCATGCAAAAGGCCAAGATCAACATGGATCCTGCTGTTTACACTAAGGATGATCTCAAAAAACTTCCACGTGAAGTGCAGTGGAAAGCGGACAATTACAACCACCTGCTCGAGCTTCCCACATTATTCTACCCAGCCTGCATATTGCTAGGCATTATGGGCATGGGTGAAGGCTGGAACCTTTATCTCGCATGGGGGTTCGTTATCCTGCGGATCATCCACAGCCTGGTGCAGGTTACGGTTAATGTCATTCCGGTACGGTTCGGGATATTCGTGCTCTCCAGCCTGTGCCTCTGGGCGCTGGTAATTCATATATTTATACATGTGTTTTTCCATCACTAGGAAGGGCGGAATATGAAAACCGCCATAGTGCAGGGTGCACCTGTCCCGCTTGATATTACGGAAGGGCTGAAGCGGCTGCTTCCGCTGGTGCAGGATGCCATTGATACAGGGGCAGATATGATTGCCTTTGGCGAGACATTTCTGGGCGGTTATCCGCTTTGGCTGGATGAAGCGTCGGATGCTGCTAAATGGGATCATCCGGGTACAAAGGCATTGCATGCCATGCTGCTGGAACAGGCTGTGCGGGAGAACGACCCGCGGTTTGAGGCTCTGCAAGCCTTGGTCGATAAAGCGAATGTCACGGTGTCCGTGGGCGCGCATGAACGGCGGCGTAATAGTCTGTATAACAACCAGCTACTGTTCCGGCCCGGCGAAATACCCCTGCCCCATCGCAAATTAGTCCCTACGCATAGTGAACGACTGATCTGGAACCGGGGCGATGGCTCCACGCTGGATATTCATAATAGCCCGGAAGCCCGTATCGGCAGCCTGATCTGCTGGGAACACTGGATGCCGCTGGCACGTGCCGCCATGCATAATCAGGGGGAAACGGTGCATGTTGCGGCATGGCCGACCGTGCGCGAAAGCTATTCGATTGCTTCACGCCATTATGCTTTTGAAGGGCGTTGTTTCGTGCTGGCGGCAGGTACAGTCCAACACCGGAACGACCTGCTGGAGAGCATAGTGCGACTGGGCAATAACGCAGAAGCCCGCGAACTGGTGATGCAGATGGATGATGGCCAGCTACAATTTGGCGGCAGCCAGATTATTGCGCCTGATGCCGAAATATTGGTGCAGGCAGGTGATGGCCTGGAAATCATCACGGCAGAGCTGGATATGTCAATTATTGGTCAAGGCCTCGCCTCGCTCGACACAGACGGCCATTATTCCCGCGCGGATGTGTTTGAATTACGTGTAGATCGCAGCGCAAAAGATGGCGTGGTCTGGAAAGACTAGCTTTCCGCTTTCTCAAATAAGCTGACCAGTTCGACATGCGTGGACCAGCGAAACTGTCCCACTGGCCAGACTTTGCGAATATAATATCCTGCCTCACACAGTTTTTTCGCATCGCGTGCCCAGCTTACCGGATTGCAGCTGATATAACAGATTTTCGGAACATTTGATAAAGCCAGCTCACCTACCTGTTCCTTTGCGCCGGAACGGGGCGGGTCAAGCAGTACGGCTTCAAACCGGTTCAACTCCTCAGCCATAAGCGGTTTGCGATACAGGTCACGGTGGTCGGCAAATATCGGTAACTGCCGCATGTTGGCCATCATTTTAAGTGCCATCAGCGCGTCACGCGAAGCCTCGCCCGCATAGATTTTACGCCCTTTTGTAAGATGCAGCGCAAAAGTGCCTATACCGCAAAACAGGTCGGCTATGACCTTGCTACCCTGCAAAGCCTCTTGTGCGGCGGCGACAAGCGCATCCTCACCTTCGCGAGTGGGTTGCAGAAACGCGCCCACAGGAAAGCCAACGGCATGACTGCCAAAGCTCATCGTCACAGGTTCCGGCTCCCAAACAGCTTCAGGGCCATAGCCCTGGTCCATGCTTAGCCGTGCCAGATCATGTTCGCGCGCAAAATCAAGCAGTGCCTGTGTCTGCTCAAGACCTTCAAATGTCAGGTTTTTGATATGAATATCCGCGCCCTGATCCACCAGTGTCATATCAATCACGCAGCTGAGCGACTTGCCGGGCCAGCTATCCAGCAACTGCCTGAGCGGAGCGACAAGCGCGAACAGCTCTGGCCGCATGATTTCGCATTGCTGCATGTCAATGACACGGTGACTGCCGCCGGTATGGAATCCCACATGCAGTTTGCGTCCCATGCGAATGGCGCGCAGGCCGACGCGGCGCCGGCTTTGCGGCGGGCTGAGCACTGCTGGCGCGATTTCATCCGCCTGCAACCCCTGAGAATCAATCGAATTGGCGACGCGGTCACGGACAAATTCAGCATAGCTTGCGTTATCAAGCTGTTGCAGGCTACACCCGCCGCACAGTTCAAAATGCTGGCAAGGCGGCGTCAGATGATGCGGCCCCCAGACAAGGCCGCCATCATCCTGTAACACATCCCCCGGCGCGGACATGGGCACATGCTGCCCACTTTCGGTGATACCGTCACCGCGCGCGGCTATACGGACAATTTCCTCACCCATGTGAAGATTCCAATCTAAATATCTGCATAGATATGCTTTTCTGCTTTCGCACCGGGATGTGTGATGGCACCTTTATGCGCAGCTCCGACATTCTGCGCATAACGCCATAACGCACCGGAAGCATAGTCATTTTCATGCGGTTTCCATATTTCGCGCCGTTTTGCCAGTACCTCTTCGCTAACCTGCAGGTCAATCGTGCCAGCTTCCGCATCAATCGCGATCACGTCACCATCATGCACCAGTCCGATCGGCCCACCAGTGGCCGCTTCCGGTCCGACATGACCAATACAAAAGCCGCGGGTCGCGCCCGAAAATCGACCATCGGTGATAAGCGCGACTTTCTCGCCCATGCCCTGTCCGTACAGCGCCGCTGTTGTCGACAGCATTTCACGCATGCCGGGGCCGCCTCTAGGGCCTTCATTTCGGATAATGATAACACTGCCTTCGTTAATCTCGCGGTTTTCGACAGCAGCGAAGGCATCTTCTTCGCATTCAAAAACCTGCGCCGGTCCGGTAAATTGCAATCGATCCATCCCCGCCACTTTTACAATCGCGCCTTCAGGTGCCAATGTGCCGCGAAGCCCCACGACACCGCCAGTTGGCGTGATTGGCGTCTTGACGTCATAAATGACTTTCTGATCCGGGTTCCAGATGATCTCATCAATATTCTCACCCAGTGTCCGGCCCGTTACTGTCATGCAATCGGCATGCAAAAAACCGCCATCCATCAGCGTTTTCATCAACATATAGACACCGCCCGCTTCATGCATATCCTTGGCAACATATCTGCCGCCAGGTTTCAGGTCGGCAATATAGGGCGTAGTTTTGAAAATCTCGGCTACATCGAACAGGTCAAAATCAATCCCCGCCTCGCTCGCCATAGCGGGAAGGTGCAGCGCCGCATTGGTGGACCCGCCCGTGGCCGCCACCACGCGCGCCGCATTTTCAAATGCTTCGCGTGTACAGATGTCACGCGGGCGCAAATTCGTTTCCAAAAGCGCCATAACCTGTTCGCCTGCGGCGATCGCTATTTCTTCACGTGATTTATACGGTGCGGGGGCCATATTGCTGTTTGGTAATGATAATCCAATCGCTTCGCCGACACAGGCCATAGTATTGGCAGTGAATTGCCCACCGCAGGCGCCATGTCCGGGACAAGCCACTTTTTCGAGCGCAATAAGCTCCTGCAAGGGGCAATTCCCGGCGGCATGCTGGCCCACTTTCTCAAACACATCGACAACAGTGACATCCTCACCCTGATAGGTGCCAGGCAGGATTGAACCGCCATAGACGAAAATCGAAGGCACATTGAGCCTGAGCATCGCCATCATCATGCCCGGCAGGCTTTTGTCACACCCGGCAAAGCCGACAAGCGCATCATAGCAGTGGCCACGCACGCTGAGTTCCACCGAGTCCGCAATGACTTCGCGGCTGACTAGCGAGCTCTTCATGCCCTGATGCCCCATGGCAATACCGTCAGTCACGGTAATTGTGTTGAACCGGCGCGGCATGCCGCCGCCTGTTTCCACGCCCTGACGGCAGATATCAGCCTGCGCATTGAGCGTCGTGTTGCAAGGCGCGCTGTCATTGCCCGCCGATGCCACCGCCACAAATGGCCGCGCGATATCATCTTCATCCAACCCCATGGCATAGTAATAACTGCGATGTGGCGCACGCTCTGGCCCCACGGAAACATGGCGGCTTGGCAATTTGGATTTATCAAATTTACGGTTCATTGCACTTTCTCTTGTTACGGGCCTGATCGCGCCTTTAATGACATGTGATTATGCAGATGCAAGCTTTTGTGTAATTTCCTGACATATGGGTCCGATAATTTGAGCAAAACTGTCCCGCCCTGCATTCTCGGCTATCAAATCCTGCCGCATTTCAAGGCCGATATAGGGAATCTGATTGGCATCCCCATGCCTCTCCAGCGAGCTACTATAAACCTTGCCCGAATAGGGAAGCTGGTCGCCGGTTTCATGCCCCGTAGCGGCGAACAACGGCAGCGCGAGCTTTCCGGCTCTTTCATCCTGATTATACATCACGCCGAAATGCCACGGACGCGGCTTTGCGCCATCGCTTTTCAGCGCAGGCGTAAAGCTGTGCAGGAATAGCAGAAATGCAGGTTTGAACCGCACAATATGCTCGCCAAGTGCATCATGATAACTGTCGTGAAAGCGCTGCAACCGCCGATTACGTGCTTCACTGTCCAGTACATTGCCCGGAATATCTATCCCATCACTTTGCATAGGAACGGCGACCGCATCATCTCGCGAGCGGTTCAGATCGACCACAAGCCGCGATGTGGTTGCCAGAAACAGCGAAAAACCAAATATGTCATGCAGGCGCTGCGCAACTTCCGCGCTGCCCAGGTCAACGGCAATATGTGTGTCCAGCAATTCTGCCGCTATGCCCAAATCAATGTCATCCGGGACATGGTTTGATGCATGGTCACCAATGACACATATTTTCGCATTGTCACCTGCGCCCGCAACATATCTACATACAGGTGCTTCTTCACACATCTGCTGCATCCCGCAAGCTGCCTGACATTGTCCAGTAGCCGGGATGCCGCTTGCGGATTTCCAGCACTGCGTCTTGCACAGTTTCTGCGCTGTCAAACAGGGCAAAACAGGTCGCGCCAGAACCCGACATCCGCGCCAGCACAGGCGACCAAGCTTTGAGCATGTGCAAAACGCCCGTTATTTGCGGTGCAATTTCAAGAGCGGACACTTGCAAGTCATTGCGCCCCGCCAGTGCCGCGAAGAGAATATCACCCTCCCCTAATCCGCCAAGGTCAATACCATCCCATCCACGGAAAACCGGGCCTGTGGCAACAGCAATGCCCGGATTTACGAGCAGGCAGTGAAAACCTGCCAGGCTGCCATCCTGCGCAAGATCAATCTGTTCCCCCGCGCCCGTGCCAATACAGGTGCGGCTATAGACACACGCCGCGATGTCAGCGCCCAGCGGCATGCCTATCGCCGCCAGTTCGCCTTCTGTCAGGTCCAGTGCCCATAGGCGGTTAAGCAGGCGCAGCGCCGCCGCGGCATCGGCAGACCCGCCGCCAATCCCCGAGGCAATGGGGAGTTTTTTGTCCAGCACCAGTTTCGCGCCGGTACGAACGCCCGCAAATTCGCGCAGTGCAGATGCTGCCTGAAGTACAAGATTTTCTTCTGTTTCCAGGCCATCCGAAAAAGGCCCGGCAATCTCGAGCGTCAGTTCATCTGCCGACTCTGCTGTCAACCCATCGCCTTTATCCAGAAATGCGAAGATCGTTTCCAGCTCATGATAGCCGTCTTCACGCCGCGCGCGGACATGCAATGCGAGGTTGATTTTCGCATAGGCGGTTTCGGATAGGCATTCAGCCATTTCAGCCTGACTATCTTACATATTCGGATAGTTGGGGCCGCCGCCGCCTTCAGGCACGACCCAATTGATGTTCTGCGCCGGATCCTTGATATCGCACGTCTTGCAGTGCACGCAGTTTTGCGCATTGATCTGGAATTTAGGATTGCCGTTTTCATCCTCAACAAATTCATACACGCCTGCCGGGCAATATCGCTGTGACGGACCATCAAATACCGGCAGGTGATGCTCAACCGGAATACTCGGATCTTTCAGTTGCAGATGCACCGGTTGATCTTCGGCATGATTGGTGTTCGACAGAAATACCGATGACAGTCGATCAAATGAAATCACGCCATCCGGCTTGGGATATTCGATTTTCACGCACTGGTCTTCGCGCCAAAGCTTGGTGTGGTCCGGCTTGTGCCCCATGGTATATGGTAGCCCGATGCGCAACTGCCGCATCCACATATCCGCACCGGCAAAAATCGTGCCCCATGTGCCGCCAAATTTGTCGACCAGAGGTTCGGCATTTTTGACCTTTTTAAGTTCCGTTGCAATCCAGCTGTCATTCAGGCTTTCCTGATAATCGCCGAGTTCATCACTGCTCCGCTCCGCCTGAACGGCGGCATAAGCGCTTTCGGCCGCCAGCATGCCCGATTTCATCGCCGTGTGCGTCCCTTTGATGCGCGGCACATTCACAAAACCTGCACTACAACCGATCAGCGCGCCGCCCGGAAATGCGAGTTTGGGCACGGACTGCCACCCGCCCTCGTTAATAACGCGCGCGCCATAGGCCACACGCTTGCCGCCTTCGAGTATCGCGCGGATTTCCGGGTGCGTTTTCCAGTGTTGAAATTCCTGGAACGGTGACAGATGCGGGTTTTTATAGGATAGCGCCACCACAAAGCCGAGCGATACCTGTCCGTTCGCCTGATGGTAGAGGAAACCTCCGCCCCATGCGTCATCAAGCGGCCAGCCTTGTGTATGGATCACGCGGCCCGGTTCGTGCTTATCCGCCGGGATATCCCACAGCTCTTTCATGCCAAGTCCGTAAGTCTGCGGTTCGCAGTCCGCTTCCAGATCAAACTGGCTTTTCAGGATTTTGGTAAGATGGCCCCGCGCGCCTTCGGCAAAAAACGTATATTTGGCGTGTAGCTCAAGCCCGGGTTCATACTCGCTCTTTTTGCTGCCATCTTCGGCAATACCCATATCGCCAGTGGCAACGCCCTTGACCGACCCATCATCATTGTAAAGGATTTCGGCAGCTGCAAAGCCGGGGAAAATTTCCACGCCGAGCTCTTCTGCCTGCTCCCCGAGCCAGCGGCACATATTGCCCAGCGAGCCGGTATAGGTTCCCTTATTATGCATATAAGGCGGCGTCATGATGTGCGGCATCGCGAATTTGCGGCCCTTGGTCAGAATCCAGTGATGGTTTTCGGTGACCGGGGTTTCTGCCATAGGGCAGCCCTTGTCGCGCCAGTCGGGTATCAGTTCATCCAGAGCAATCGGATCAACCACCGCACCAGACAGAATATGCGCGCCGATTTCAGAGCCTTTCTCCAGAATGCAAACGTCAATCTCCCGTTCCTCAGCCGCTGCCAGCTGCTTCAGCCGGATTGCCGCCGAAAGGCCTGCTGGCCCGCCGCCCACAATCACCACGTCATATGGCATTGATTCACGTTCGCTCATAATATCGCCCTTATCTTCTCTTTGACCTCTATCAGCCTTTGCCAATCGGCAAAAACATCCCTATTCATTACGGTTTGATAGCCAATTGAAAGCGGATGACCAACCCTCTATGTGCAAATTTATGGGCAATATGGCATGAGTGAAATGTCTGGTGACACGGTCCGTGAAGAACTCGACAGCCTGCTGGAATGGTGGGAACTCGCGGGCGTTGATCTCGATTACTCTACGGAAGCCGAGGGTTGGCTCGACAAGGAAGACGTCAAGGAGCCAGCGCAAACTGCACGCACCGGAAACGATGAAGTGCAAAACACGGTTGCTGCAAAAACGGGATCTGCGCTGCAAAAACAGGTGGAACCAGCACCAAGAACGGTCAACTTACCTGCGCCGCCAGATACACATCCCGAATTCATCCGTTTCTGGATGGAGAATCCGCAGCTGGCCCTGCCCAGCGGCATCGGCATACGCATCGCGCCGCATGGGCCGCTAAAGCCCAGATTGATGATTATATCGGACATGCCCGACAGGGACGATCTGCAAACTGTGTTTTCGGGAGTGTCCGGCAAATTGTTGGGCAGAATATTGGCCGCAGCGGGAATTGCGCAGGCAGAGGTTTATCACGCATCGCTGTTGCCAGAGCATTCACTGGAAAACCGGCTCGATGCCTCTATATTACAGGCTTATCGGGAAATATTGGACAGGCATATCGCACTGGTCGCGCCGCAAGCTGTCATATTGCTCGGCAATATGCCCAATTCGGCGCTCACCGGCAACGACTTGCCGAAAAATCGACTCAATTTACAATTTATCAATCATGAAATGGGGAAAATCCCTGCGGCAAGCAGTTTTCACCCGCGCACATTGATGCAGCGGCCCGGTTTAAAGGCAAAGGCATGGCAGGACTGGCAATGGTTGATGGAAAGTATAAAACAGTGAGCCGTTTCAGATGGCCGCTAATGGCCGCATGTGCCGCTGTGATCTCTGTTTTGTCCGCTGCACCTGTACATGCCGGCAAAAGCACCGATTATTTCAAGGCGCGTGCCGGTGCCAAAAATGTACCCGAACATTTGAACAGAAAAGACCGGAGCTATTATCGCCAGGTTTTCGCCGCCATCAGAGGCGAGCAATGGGATATGGTGAGCTCGCTATTGGCCCAGCGTCAATCGGGCCCGCTGCACGACATTGCCAGGGCCGAATTCTACCTGGCCGCCAATTCACCCAAAGTTGAACTTGGACCACTTTTGGCGCTGCTTAATGATGCCCCGCATATCCCGCAGGCCGCACAGCTGGGCCGCCTTGCAACGCGGCGCGGCGCTACAGTCCTGCCCCGCACGCCGCAATATAGCCGTCTCTCCAGTTTCAGCGGCGTTTCACGCCGCGGCAAACCACGGACGGTGGCCGATAACTCCATGCCCGCCGATACAGCAGCTGCAATATATGATCGCATCAAGAATGATGACCCACGTGGTGCGCAGTCCCTGTTAAGCGGTGTTGAGGGCCAGTTGAGTGCCGAGGCGCGCACCGAGTGGCAGCAGCGTGTTGCATGGTCCTACTATATCGAAAATAACGACAGTATGGCGCTGCAAATGGCCATGCGCGCCGTACAGGGCCACGGTTCATGGGTGTCCGAAGCGCATTGGGTTGCGGGGCTTGCCGCATGGCGGCTGAATGACTGTGTCCGTGCCGCACAGTCCTTTGAGCAGACAGCATCCACTGCAAGCAATCCGGAAATGCGTGCCGCCGGCTATTACTGGGCCGCCCGCGCCAATATGAAGTGCCGCACACCGCAAGATGTGCAGCAGAATATGCGCCATGCCGCCAGCTATGGCGAAACGCTTTACGGCCTGCTCGCACGCGAACGCCTGGGCCTGGAAGCTGATACCAGACGCAAGCCTGCCGATTTCAGCAGGGATGACTGGCGGGCACTGCGCAATAATGCCAATGTCAAACTGGCTATTGGCCTGACCGAAATTGGCGAAACGACACTGGCCGATGAAGTGCTTCGGCATCAGGCGCGTATTGGCAACGCTGGTGAGCACGAATCGCTGCTCCGGCTTGCCCGTGATCTCAGCTTGCCCGCCGCACAGATATTCATGGCCCATAATGGGCCATCGGGCGCACGGCCAGACAGCTTTGCACGTTTCCCCAGTCCGAAATGGGCACCTGTCAAAGGATGGCGCGTTGATCCTGCGCTGGTTTATGCGCACACACTGCAGGAATCGGGATTCCGTGCAAATGCACGCAGCAGCGCTGATGCACGCGGATTGATGCAGGTTCGCCCTGGCACAGCGAGCGATGTTGCGCGTTCACGCGGTGAGAGATTTAACGTATCCGACCTCTATCGTCCGGAAATCAACCTGGAATATGGGCAGACGTATCTGGAGCAGCTTAAGAGGATGCCGCAGACACAAGGCCTGTTGCCCAAGATTATCGCGGCCTATAATGCAGGACCAACGCCTGTCGCGCGCTGGAACAGTGAAGTTCGCGATAATGGCGATCCGTTGCTGTTTATCGAATCCATACCCTATTCCGAAACACGCGCCTATGTCGGCATCATCCTGCGCAATTACTGGATGTATGAAGATCAGGCCGGCGTTACATCGTCCAGCGCGCATGGACTTGCCCAAGGGTTGTGGCCCAGCTTTCCGGACCTGAGCGGCAGTCGCAACGTGCGGCTCAGCCATGATGGCCGCATCACAGGAGTGCAAAATAGTGGCGATTGATGAAACCCGCGCCTTCATACCCATCCACATCGCGGTGCTGACCATTTCGGACACACGCACGCGCGCAGATGACACATCGGGCGACATCCTGGCCAAGCGTGTGCAGGAGGCCGGACATGAACTTACGGCTCGCGCGATTGAACGCGATGACCGGGACCGCATCATTGCCCGTTTGCACAACTGGATTGATGATCCCGATATTGATGTGGTGATAACGACAGGCGGAACGGGTCTGACAGGCCGCGATATCACACCTGAGGCACTGGATCAGGTTAAGGACAAGGATATTCCTGGCTTTGGCGAACTGTTCCGGCTGCTCAGCTATGAAAAGATCGGCACATCGACTATCCAGTCGCGTGCCTGCGCGGTGCTGGCACGCGGAACATATATTTTCGCCCTGCCAGGCTCCAACGGTGCCGTTAAGGATGGCTGGGACGGTATCTTGCACTCGCAGCTTGATAGTCGCCACGGCCCTTGTAATTTCGTTGAGTTGATGCCGCGACTACAGGAAAAATAGTTCTTCCTGCATTGCATTTTGTTCTTATTTCGTTCTACAGTGCCCTGCCTGGGAAAGGCGGAAACTGTGCATGGCGGTAAAAGACAAGCAAGAACATATATTAAAAGGCCGCGGAGCAACGCGCAATGCGCCGCCGCAACGTTTTAACCTGCATGACCGTGAAACCGATGGTGACTGGCGCGACATGGCCGAAAGCATTGATGGCCCGCCCGCGAAACTGCGCACCAGCGTAACCGAAGAATCTCCGAAGAAAATAATCACGTTCAACAAGTCACCTGATATTCCGTTTGATCGCTCAATCAATGCCTATCGCGGATGCGAGCATGGCTGTGTCTACTGCTTTGCCCGCCCCACCCATGCCTATCATGACCTGTCGCCGGGACTGGATTTCGAGACAAAGCTGTTTGCCAAACCCGAAGCGGCAAAGCTTTTGCGCCGGGAGCTCTCCAAGCCGAATTACAAGGTACAGCCCATTGCGATTGGCACCAACACAGATCCGTATCAGCCCATAGAAGGCCGCTACCGTATCACGCGCAGCATATTGGAAATCATGCTGGAAACGCGCCACCCCATTGGCATTACAACCAAGTCAGACCGGGTGTGTGACGATATCGACCTGCTTGCAAAGCTGGCTGAAATGGAGCTGACGGCAGTCGCCATATCTGTAACTTCACTGGACCCGCATATAGCGCGGATCCTGGAACCACGAGCCCCTGCTCCATATAAACGCCTTGCCGCAGTCAGGATACTGCGTGATGCGGATATCCCAGTGCATGTGAATATCGCACCCGTTATTCCGGCGATTACAGACCATGAAATCGAGGCCATAGCTGAGGCAGCGGCCGAACATGGCGCGCTCAGCATTTCGACCATTGCCGTGCGCCTGCCACATGAAGTCGCGCCGTTGTTCATAGCCTGGCTGGAGGCGCATTTTCCCGATCGCAAGGAGAAGGTAATGCATATCATTCAGTCAATCCGTGGAGGGCGCAACAACGACCCCAACTTCTTTGACCGGTTTAGAGGACAAGGCCCATGGGCTGAGCTGCTGCGCACCCGCACGGCCATAGCCCGTAAGCGCTATGGACTGAAAAACCCGAAATTCGGACTCAGGCGCGACTTGTTCATTCCGCCTGAGCGCGATGGGCAGATGCGGTTTATGCTTTAAAAAGCTGAACGGTTACCGCGTCAGTTTCTTATAGCTCACCCGCGTTGGCCGATCTGCTGCATCACCCAGACGGCGGCGCTTGTCTTCTTCATAACTCTCGAAGTTGCCCTCAAACCATTCAACATGGCTGTCGCCTTCAAATGCGAGGATATGCGTTGCCAGACGGTCAAGGAAGAAGCGATCGTGCGAGATGACCACGGCGCAGCCGGCAAAGCTTTCGAGTGCATCTTCCAGCGCACGCAGCGTTTCAACATCAAGATCGTTGGTCGGTTCGTCGAGCAGCAATACGTTGCCGCCCTCTTTCAACATTTTCGCCATATGCACGCGGTTGCGCTCACCGCCTGACAGCTGGCCGACTTTCTTCTGCTGGTCGACACCCTTAAAGTTGAAAGCCCCCACATAGGCGCGGGTCTGCACTTCATTCTTGCCGAGCGTGAACACATCAAGGCCATCGGAAATCTCTTCCCAGACATTCTTTTTGGGATCAAGGTGATCGCGGCTTTGGTCAACATAGCCCAACTTGACCGTGTCACCGAGCTCGATACTGCCCGTGTCCGGTTCTTCCTGCCCGGTAATCATGCGGAACAGCGTGGTTTTACCCGCACCGTTCGGGCCGATAACACCGACAATACCGCCGGGCGGCAATGTGAAGGACAGGTCTTCGAAAAGCAGCTTGTCGCCATAAGCCTTGCTCAGGTTCTTGGCTTCAATCACTTTGGAGCCCAGACGTTCGGGCGTCTGAATAAGGATTTGCGCCTTGCCGACAACACGATTTTCCTGCGCCTCGACCAACTGGTCAAACGACTTGATACGCGCTTTCGACTTGGTCTGGCGCCCCTTGGGGGACTGCCGCATCCACTTAAGCTCCTGCTCGATGGCTTTCTGGCGGCCCCTGTCCTCACGCTCTTCCTGCGCCATACGCTTGGCTTTGGCATCTAGCCAGTGCGAGTAATTACCTTCGAACGGAATGCCTTTGCCTCTGTCGATTTCGAGCACCCAGCTCACGACATTATCAAGGAAGTAGCGATCGTGGGTCACAAGGATGACGTTGCCGGGATATTCGATCAGATGGTTTTCCAGCCATGCGACCGATTCGGCATCAAGGTGGTTGGTCGGTTCATCGAGCAGCAGAATTTCAGGTTTGTCGAGCAACAGGCGGCACAGTGCCACGCGGCGCTTTTCACCACCCGATAGGTCTTTTACTGACGAATCTCCCGGCGGGCAGCGCAGTGCCTCCATCGCTATTTCCAGCTGGTTATCAAGTGTCCAGCCATCGACTGCATCAATCTTTTCCTGAAGCGTGCCCATCTCTTCCATCAATGCATCAAAATCGGCATCTTCGGGAGGATCGGCCATGAGTGTACTGATCTCGTTAAAACGATCCACCAGGTCAGCAATGGGGCGAATGCCGTCCATTACGTTTTCCTTGACGGTCTTGCTTTCATCCAGGTCCGGTTCCTGCGCCAGATAACCGACACGAATACCCTCACCTGCCCAGGCTTCGCCCTGGAATTCCGTGTCCATGCCAGCCATGATTTTCATCAGGGTTGATTTACCCGCGCCATTCTTACCGATAATGGCGATTTTCGTGCCAGGCAGGAATTGCAGGTGGATATTGTCGAGTACGGGTTTTTGCGCACCCGGAAAAGTCTTGGTTAGACCCTTCATTACAAAACTATATTGTACGGCCATTATGTCGTCCTGTTGTTTAATGCCTGCAACCTTTGGATGCGGCACTGTCTCGTTAAATTTGTCACGTCTCTAGCCATGCTGACGCGCGCTCGCAAGACAGGATTGCAAATCTGCTATCTGCAGCTAGAGTAAGTACCATGAAACATATCATCCTCCCTCTGCTCGCCCTTTCCATTTCCACCCCTGCCGTCGCACAAGATACGCATGACCCGGCAATACTGCGCGACAAAGCGCTCAATGATAAAGTCGCCTGGGACATTACCGAAGGACTGACCACCGAAATCGGTCCGCGGCAGGCAGGAACCGAAGCGGAAGCTCGCGCGCGGACATGGTCGGTGGCCAGGCTGAATGCGCTAGGCTTCAGCAATGCCCGTATCGAAGAATATCAGATGCCGACATGGGTGCGCGGTGAAGAAACCGCAGAAATTGTCAGCCCCTATCCGCAAAAACTTATACTCACAGCGCTTGGCAACAGCGCCAGCACAGGTCCCGATGGCATGGAAGCTGAAGTCGTCTATTTCCCAACGCTTGCCGATTTACAGGCCGCACCCGCAGGCAGTTTGAACGGTAAGATCGCCTTTGTCAGCCACGCCATGCATCGCACGCAGGATGGTTCCAGCTATGGCGCTTTCGGGCCGACACGCTGGGTCGGTCCGAATGTCGCATCGGCAAAAGGTGCGGCTGCCATAGTCATCCGGTCAGTCGGGACAGATTATCATCGCAACCCGCATACCGGCAATATGCGGTTTCAGGACGGAATAAAGCCAATCCCGGCAGCGGCGCTTTCCATTCCCGATGCCGAGAATATGGCCCGCATGTTCGAGCGCGGCCAAAAAGTGCGCATGAAGCTGAAACTCACACCGCGCAATATTGGCCAGCAGACATCAGGCAATGTCATCGCCGAAGTGCCCGGCAGCAATCCGGACCTGCCGATGATACTGGTTTCCTGCCATCTGGACAGCTGGGACCTGGGCACGGGCGCATTTGACGATGCAGCCGGCTGCGGGATTGTGACAGCCGCGGCCAAACTCGTCATGGATGCCGGGCAGCCAAAACGCACCATCCGCGTGTTTTGGGCCGGCGCGGAAGAGGTCGGCATCTGGGGTGGCAGGGATTATGCCGCAAAGCACAAGGGTGAAAAGCATGCCATAGCCATGGAGTCGGATTTTGGCGCAGACAGGGTCTGGCGTGTCGAATATAACCTGCCTGAAGGTGCAGGCGATGTGGCTGGCAAGATAACAGCAGCGCTCGCGCCGCTAGGAATCGGTCTGGGCCGTGCGCCTGCCACTGGCGGCGCAGATATAGGCCCGCTCATAGCCGCTGGAGGTGTTTCCGTAATTGATCTGCAACAGGACGGCACCCGCTATTTCGATCTGCATCACACACCGGACGATACTCTCGACAAGGTAGATAAAAAGCAGTTGAAACAGAATGTGGCCGCATGGACAGCTGTACTGTCCATCATTGCGAATAGCGAAACGGACTTTACACCTGATGCCCAATAACCGCCTTGCCAGAAACCTCTACACCAGCGCTATATTTTGCATGATCCTTGCAGCTTGCGGCAGTGATGAGTTTTCCGCTGATCCGGATGTGGCGACGCAGCAAATTGACAAAAAGGTCAATGCTGAAGCAAAAACCCTCGAGGAAGCAGCGGATGAGGCCATGAAAATCAAACAGGCTGAAATTGATTCCGATACGGACACCATCATAGCCGAAATGAATGGCGCCGCTGCGCAGTAATTAAGGCTAATTATCTGGATAAAGGGAAAATGGTCGGGGAGACAGGATTTGAACCTGCGACCCCCTGTACCCAAAACAGGTGCGCTACCAGGCTGCGCCACTCCCCGACGCCCGCCTCCCCTAATGGCACTTGGCCGAGAAGGCAAAACAAATTTGCACTTTTTTTCACATGCCGGTGTAAACCGGCTGAAATGGGTACATTGGTGGGCCCGGAGGGACTCGAACCCCCGACCTAGCCGTTATGAGCGGCCAGCTCTAACCAACTGAGCTACAGGCCCCGCCAAAGTGCAAATGTCCCCGCAAAGGAACATCAGACGCGCCGATAGCCGAATCTTGCATGTCTTGGCAAGACATGCTGTGCGCATCGCCTTATTTATTTTGTTGCCTTGCCCCATGGACACGAAATTACAGACCAGATACCGCTTTCTAGCGCCTATTTCAGCGCGGCATGATCGGCCGCAACCTGAACACCCTGATGCGATGGGAGCGTCACAATGATACGGTCATTTTTTAACGCCAGATTGCCCTCGGCCTGCTCCGCGAGTTTTCGTGCCAGACGCAGGGAAAAGCCTATCCCCAAAAGCGAAATCGGCACTTCCCCAGTATCAACATCATCACGGAGCAATTCATCTTCGGAAAGCTCCGCCAAAGAGGTTGGCAGTTTGATCTGCATTTTTGCCATATGTCCACCATCTGGAGACGTGAATTTGGCGTTCAATCGTTCACCATCCCGCGTAAATCCACACAAAGCGGTAAGCAGCCGCAATATGATGCGTTCAGCCGTCACCGTGGCCACCGCGAAACCCTCAAAACCCGGTTTAAAGTTCATTTTGAGCGATGCTGCCTTGCCCTCCTGCTCCAAACGCTCATTAATCCGTGCAGCCAGCCAAGTCATGGAGCTATAGCCGCTTTCCATTTCCAGGGCTTGCCTGTCCAGTTTCAGCGCGACATCAAGGTCATCAAAACCTGAAAGCATAAATTGGGCGTCTTTTTTAATTTCCCCTGCCAGTGATCTATATTCATATGCAGCGGGGCCAAATAGTTGCTGCTCGATAATTTCGGAAAAGCCCATAATCGCATTGAGCGGTGTGCGCAGTTCATGAATAAGCTGCCGCATCGCATCGCCGCGTTGCTGCGCCTGTTGCGGCCCCGCCTGCTCATGGATGGAAGGGCGGCGGATCTCCCCGCGAAATCCCCGAAAACGGCCAGTATCCCTGTCAAAATGCGGTTTTGCATCCATCCGCCAGCTGCCGTTCAGTGCCGGGATGCCGCAAATCTGCAATCTGCCAGCCTCTATGGGCATACGCTGGCGAAACGCCGCCGCGGCATATCCATCAGGGCCGGAAACACCCTGCCGCGCAGGATAGGCAATATTTGTCCCGCAAAATGCGTTTCCCTGACTGCCATTGGTCCATATCACTTCGCCGTTATCGTCCGTTTCAAAACGGACTTTATCAACTATGCTTGTGTCTTCAGCCTTATCCTCAGAATCAGTTGCAAAACTTTCAGATTCTTTCGCGCCTTTCCCATCACGGGCCTTACGCAAGGCCTCAATACGTGCCACTATTTTTCCAATTTCGCGCTCTGCAACAGCCTTTTTTGATATGTCTGGTATATCTGTACCTGTGGAAACCATAGCATCCGTGCCGACCATACCCTCTACAGATGAAGCGTTTTTTTCATCAGTGAAAGGCTGCGTATCAATCAGCAAGGCTTCCTCATTGGAGGCAGGTGATGGCAACACCATGTCACCTGCGCCATAGCTTGCCAGTGCAGCCACAACCTTTGGACTCAAGTCCCGCCGGGTGCGCAAGAAACCACGCGCACGAACCGAAACGTTGGGAATAAGAGCTACCCATGATTCATCATCAAGCCGCGCAGCAGCAATAGCCGCACTTGCAACAGAGGGCTCATCAGCAGCAAGATACTGGACAAGCGATAGATTTTTCAGTCTTCCGTGAAGACTTTTAACCACTTGGACACGCTCGGTTTTTGAAACAGTCTTGCGCAAGGCGTGAACCCGCTCCAGTCCAGTAATTATCTGCTCCGGTGAGATATTTTTTGATTGTTGTGACAGCAGGTCAATCAACTGGATATATTGCACGCGGGCCGCATCATCCTCAGGGACGGGGCCTTCCAGAACAGTATCCAGTCGATCATCAAAAAACATGGTTTCCACACTTTGCGCCATTAAAAATATGTATCTTCAGTTAGATATAAAACCGCAATCGCCCTAACAGTTTAGCGACCAGTGCTATATTAATCACGGCATAGCATGATGCCATGAATCTCAAAGCATTGATTTTGCGGCGTTGCATTGTGGGACAATTGCGTTACAAGATAATATAATTATAGTGTGCTACCAACTGGCCTCAGGAAATTGCGATTTATCCGCATATATGGACATCTGGTCAGACAAAAATTTGGAAAATAGTATGACAGTTACCAATCTCGACGAAATAGATCGCAAGCTCCTTGCCGAACTGCAGGCAGAAGGGCGAATTACAAATGTCGAACTTGCCGAACGCGTTGGCTTGACAGCTCCTCCATGTTTGCGCCGTGTAAGAGCGCTGGAAGATGCAGGTATCATCAAATCTTACCATGCCAATGTCGAACCCAATATGCTTGGCTATGCGATAACAGTTTTTGCCATGGTCAGCCTGAAAAGCCAGGCAGAAGACGACCTGCGGCTGTTTGAAGACCATATCAAGGAATTGCCCGAAGTACGTGAGTGCCATATGCTGAACGGGGAAATAGACTTTATCCTGAAAATCGTGTCCCGCGATCTGCAGACATTTCAGGAATTCCTGACTTCCAAACTGACGCCTGCGCCCAATGTGGCCAGCGTCAAAACATCTCTCACTATCAGGACAGCCAAGCATCAGCCCGGCGTGCCCATAGACATATAAAAGGGTGCCACTCTTTCGCGGCACCCTTAACTTAATTCAGCATTGAACTGTATAATTTTAGCCAGCAGGGGCAGGTTCAGCCTGTGCGGTTGCTGTACTGTCATTCTGATCTACCCAGAGCAGCCACAGGTCAGCAAGAGGCTTGCGGACCCCGGACACCATTGTGAATTTCTCACGTGCAGCAGCGTAATCGCCCTTATCTGCCAAAGCGATACCAAGGCGTGTCAAGGCGCGGTCGCGGTCAATATCGCCTTTCGTCATTGCAAGTTCATACATTGCAATGGCCTTGTCTAGCTGACCATATCCCAGATATGCGTCGCCTGTCGCAAGTGCGATACGGCCATGTGAAGCGGACTTGGCGGCGCGTTCCGATGACCCCAGGCTTGCACGGTCCTGACTTACGGCACCGCGTGAAGTTGAAAGGACTGCCGAAAAGTACTGGTCAGATGAGTCGACCAGGCCAGCAGATGTACCTTCTGCAAGGACTGTTGATACTTCACCCGGCAGACGCTGCGCACCAGCATTATCGGCATATTCCGCATAATCCGCACTAGTACGCATGGATTTGGTCCGGCGCATCAGACGCATCAGGTCAAGATTATCCTGATTGCTATATTTGGCTTTCAGCCTAAGCTGCGACAAAGCCAAGTGCCAGCTATCAGCACCTCGATCAGCGTTAACATATTTTTTCACCCATGAACCCGCACTTGGGGAATCAATCGCAACCGCAATATTGGCGCCGCGTTTATGTAGCGCTTTTCTATCCAGACGGTTTTTCACGTCCGGCATCTCAAGTGCCTTTTGCAGGTAGTCAAGACCTTCTTGTGCCAGAGGTGTATTCGCCGCGTTGATGCTTGTCCCCCCAGAGTTGTTGATCGCAAGCCCAAACATCGTTTCCGCAAACTGATAATACATGACGTTTGATTGATGGTTTGCAGCAGCAGCAGCAGTGAAATATTTGCGCGCAGCTTCATAGTTGCTGTCATTGACAAGCGACATCTGACCAAGTGTGGAGTTGTAAAGACCCAGATCTTCTTGCGGCGTCTTACCACTTGCCAAAGAGAGCTCTAATCCCTTTCTTTGATAGGTAAGGTTTTTCGCTTTTACGGCAAGGTTCAAATACATTTGGCCGGCAAGGTATTTTTCATCATTCGTCTTTGCCGTCGCCTCCAAACTCTGGAGCGCACCAGCTGCAGCCGCCATGTCATCTCCTTCTAAGGCAGCTTGAGCCGTTCCGAAAACAGTTCGAAACGCATCAGTCAGATCATATTTAGGAGCCTCTGCTTCTTTCTTTTTCTTCTTTTTCTTCTGAACTGCATGCGCAGCATCCGTGGGCAAGGCAAATGACATTGTGGTGGCGACACCCGCCATCAAAGCCAAAGCCAACGAAAAATGTGAATTGCGACGCATAAAATAGTCTCCCGGAAAAATAATCGCTTTTTGCGATTTAATAATATTGAATATGTATCTAAAACCCTGTTGTTTCAAGGCTGAAATAATCAGCTTACATATGTGCTTACCTGTGTCATATATCCGAAATCGGCTGAATAATGCTTGAACGGATTGATGCCCCCCTGAAACCTTGCCAGTATGCATGGTATCGTGACCATATAGGGTTGGCAACGCACAGCGCTTTCGTTTATCACCTGTCCATATGATAACACTTATTTCTCCTGCAAAATCGCTTGATTATGACACGGCCGTTCCAATCGCGCACAGCACACAGCCGCGCTTTCCGGACAAGACCGGAAAACTTGTGTCAGCAGCGTCCAACCTGAGCAAGAAGCGGCTGCAAGAAATAATGCCTGTTTCCGATAATCTCATCAAGCTCAATTATGGACGCTATAAGCATTTCCACAGCCAGCCCGAACGACAGGCAATCTATGCCTTTTCCGGCGATGTTTATACTGGTTTTGAAGCGCGTACGCTTGATGAGGCTGCAATAGATTATGCCCAGGATCACCTTCGGATATTGTCCGGATTATATGGCCTGCTGCGCCCGCTCGACAATATCCGGCCTTACAGGCTTGAGATGGGAACGCGCTGGGCACCGCGCTATAAATCGCTTGTCGATTTCTGGGGCGATGCCATTGCGGGTCAGCTTTCCCGCGATCTGGCTGAACAGGATGACAATATTATATTGAACCTCGCCTCACAGGAATATTTTGCCAGCGTTACCAAAGGCGCAAGGAAACTGGACGCTAGAATTGTCGATGTCGATTTTCGGCAGGACGGCCCCAATGGCCCGCGTTTCATTAGCTTTGCCGCCAAAAAAGCGCGCGGCATGATGGCTCGTTTTATCTGCGAGCATAGGCTGGATGACATTGAATCGGTGAAATCATTTGATAGTGACGGATATGCCTATGATGCTTCAAACAGCGATCAAGACACTCTTCGCTTTATCCGTGCATGAAAGGCGCAGCTATCATCATCGGGGCAAGTGGCGGCATTGGAAATGCACTTGCTGATGCGCTGGAAGAAGAAGGTGAATATAGCGAAGTTATTCGGCTTGGCCGCAGTATGGGTGGCGATAACCATATTGATATCACCGATGAGGCAAGCGTAGAATCTGCCGCTGCACGGCTGACCCAGAAACATATTGCCCCGTCGCTTGTCATCACGGCCACTGGCCTGTTGCATAAAAATGAAAATGGTCCCGAAAAAAACCTGAAAGAGCTTGAGGCTGGCTGGTTGCTGGAAAATTATGCAGTGAATGCGATTGGCCCTGCCCTGATTGCCAAGCGCTTTCTACCGCTGATGCCGCGCAACAAACCCTGCGTTTTTGCTGCAATCAGCGCACGGGTTGGCAGCATTTCCGATAACAGGCTGGGCGGCTGGTACGGATATAGGGCCAGCAAGGCTGCGCTCAACATGATGATCCGCAATATTGCGATTGAATGGAAACGGCAGAATGACCGCTCGGTCGCCGTGGCGCTTCACCCTGGTACGGTAGACACGTCACTCAGCAAACCTTTTCAGAATAATGTCAAACCCTCCAGCCTGTTTGATGCGGAGCGAGCAGCGCTGCAACTGCTGGACGTAATAGATGACCTGAAACCGGTCGATAGCGGCAAGATTTTTGCCTGGGATGGCGAAGAAATACAGCCCTGAAAAAACTCTCTGTGGCTCCTCGCTAAAAACCTGTTGAAAAAAGCGCATTATACCCTTGCCAAGCTGGCATTCATTACGCCCCTACCCTAAGGTTATCCTTCATTATTCCATAGCTGAAGAGACATTTTTGTGAGCGAAGAAAACACCGTCACGCCGCCATCCGACATTGAACGGATTGATATCGTCGACGAGATGAAAACCAGCTATCTCGACTATGCCATGTCGGTCATAGTCAGCCGTGCATTGCCCGATGTCCGCGATGGCTTGAAACCCGTACACCGCCGCATACTCTACGCTTCACAGGAAGGCGGCTTTGTCGCAGGCCGCTCCTATCGCAAATCCGCCAAGATTGTCGGTGATGTCATGGGTAACTATCACCCGCATGGTGACAGCGCGATTTATGATGCACTGGCACGCATGACACAAGACTGGTCGATGCGCGTGCCGCTGATTGACGGTCAGGGCAATTTCGGTTCGATGGACCCTGATCCGCCAGCTTCCATGCGGTATACCGAGGCGCGGCTTGCTAAGGTTGCCAATAGCATATTGAACGATCTCGACAAAGATACGGTCAATTTCACGCCAAACTATGACGGGTCGCGTGAAGAGCCACAGGTTTTGCCGGCACGCTTTCCCAACCTTCTGGTCAATGGTGCAGGCGGTATTGCCGTCGGCATGGCCACCAATATTCCGCCCCATAATCTGGGTGAAGTCATTAACGGCTGCCTCGCCTTTATCGACAATGGCGCGATTACCATTGATGAATTGATGGAAATCATTCCAGGGCCAGACTTCCCCACTGCTCCGCTTATATTGGGGCAGGCAGGCGCTAAATCAGCCTATCATGAGGGCAAAGGCTCCATCATGATGCGTGCGCGGCACGAGATAGAGGAAAGCCGCGGCGATAAGCAGGCAATTGTGCTTACTTCCATTCCATTTCAGGTCGGCAAAAATGGTCTGGTCGAAAAAATTGCCGAAGCTGCCAAAGACAAGCGGATTGAAGGCGTTTCCGACATTCGTGATGAATCGAGCCGGATGGGTGTCCGTGTTGTTATCGACCTGAAGCGTGATGCGACCCCCGAAGTCGTCCTCAACCAGTTATGGCGGCACACGCCGGCGCAATCGAGCTTTCCTGCCAATATGCTGGCCATTCGTGGCGGGCGCCCTGAAGTGCTCAACCTGCGTGACATTATCGAGGCTTTTGTCAAATTTCGCGAAGAAGTCATCACACGGCGGACCAAGTTTGAACTCAACAAGGCGCGTGACCGCGCACACATTTTGCTCGGCCTGGTCATTGCCGTCACCAATATGGACGAAGTCGTGCGGATTATCCGCAGTTCATCCAGCCCGGCAGATGCCAAGGAAGCGCTGCTGGCACGCGAATGGCCGGTCAAGGAAATCGCCGGTTATATCAAGCTTGTCGAAGCCATAGAAACTGAAATTGAAGGTGACACTTACAAATTGTCCGAAGCGCAGGTCAAAGCTATTCTCGATCTGCGCCTGCACCGCCTGACCGCACTTGGCCGTGATGAAATTGGTGATGAATTAAAAGAGCTTGCAAGCCGTATTGAAGAGTTTCTCGAGATACTTGCCGATCGTGCCAAGCTGTATGAAGTGATGCGCGAAGAGCTGATCGCGGTGCGTGATGAATTCGCAACGCCGCGCCTGTCGGAAATCGCCCCGGCATGGGATGGGCTGGATGACGAAGACCTGATGGAACGCGAGGATATGGTCGTCACGGTGACGCATAGCGGTTATATCAAGCGTACTGCGCTTGATACATTCCGTGCGCAGCGCAAAGGCGGCAAAGGCCGTGCTGGCATGGCCACCAAGGACGAAGATGGCATTGTCGAGCTGTTTGTGACGTCCACGCACACACCCGTGCTGTTTTTCTCTAACCATGGGCAGGTTTACCGTCTTAAAGTGTGGAAACTGCCTGAAGGCGGCCCTCAAACCAAGGGGCGCCCCATGGTGAACCTGTTGCCGCTCGCTGAAGGTGAAACAATTTCCACAGTATTGCCTCTCCCCGAAGATGAAGCGGAATGGGAAAAACTGCACGTCATGTTCGCAACGGCCAAGGGCACTGTACGACGCAATTCCATGGGCGCATTTACGAATATTCCATCCAACGGCAAGATTGCGATGCGTTTTGATGAGAAAAGCGATGACCGGCTGATTGGCGTCGCGCTTCTGACCGAAGGGGATGACGTCCTGTTGGCTACGCGCGAAGGTAAGGCAATCCGCTTTGCCGCCACTGACGTCCGCGAATTTCAGAGCCGAACCTCTACCGGTGTGCGCGGCATGAAGCTGAAAGGCGATGACGAGGTGATTTCGCTGTCCATCGTCCATGGTTTCGAAGCGACAGCCGAAGAACGCGAGCAATATCTGCGCGCTGCGCCCTGGAAGGAAAATGACAATGAGCCTGTGCTTTCCGCCGAACGGATGGCCGAGTTCAGCGAGAATGAGCAATTTATCCTGACAGTCTGCGCCAAAGGTTATGGCAAACGCTCATCCGCCTTTGAATATCGCCAGTCTGGCCGTGGCGGTCAGGGCATACTCAATATCGATAATATCAAGCGTAATGGTGAGGTCGTGGCCTCCTTCCCGGCCAGTGATGACAAGCAGCTGATGCTGGTCACAAATCAGGCGAAAATGATCCGCATGAATGTTGGCGATATGCGCGTTATTGGCCGCAACAGTGCTGGTGTAAAACTGTTTGACGTGGCCAAGGGTGAATATGTTGTCAGCGCAGCCAAAATCGATGAAAGCGAAGACGAGGATGAAGAACTGCTCGAAAACGCCCCATCAGATTCTGGCGAAGAGGAATAATTCCAAGACTAGCGACTTGGAATATCCTTGCGTAGAGTCTGGATAACACCCGTGCAGATCAGGAACTGGCCGAAATAATATAGCGGCCAGATCAGCAGCCACGGAATGACGGATTCCGCCAATGCCCCTTCCCGTGCGAAAATCAGTAAATCCGATACCACGAACATAAGCGCACCAGCCCCTACGCGGTAGCGCGAAAAAGAGCTGGTCCACGCCATCGCGGCCATTACGGCCAGAAAGAGGGCATAGATTGCTATTCCTGCCGCCAGGCCCCGATCACCAGGCAGTAACCATGCAATAAAAACGGTGAAGGGAATCAGCAATATGGCAAAGCTTTTCTGGCTGAACGACACGCTTTCACGCCGGTTGCGCAGATAGAGCCAGATTGCGACAATATGTCCGCCGATAAAAGCTATCGCCCCCCAGATCAGGTCTATTTCTATCAGCATATCGCCCAGCGAACCGAAAGCCATGACAGCAGCAAGCAACTTGGCGTCAAAAGACGGGTGGCGGCGCAATGCATATAATGCGAGAAAAGCAACACCAGCGCCCTTCCAGAGCATCTGATAAAGCCCTGGCACACTGCTATCGCGGATGAAAAAGTAGCTGATACCGAATATCAGGCTAAGGAGCAGATAGGGCCGTGATTCCACAAATGCGCGTTTGACCATGTTCCTGCCTCCCCTGCTTGCACAGTCCATAGCATTGGCGACGTGGTAAATGCATTATATTATTTAATCGGGCCCAAGGTTTCTGTATGAGCCAGAGCCTTGATGATTGAACGGAACCTTACATGACCCATGATGTGCATATAATTGGCGGCGGCCTCGCCGGATCGGAGGCTGCGTGGCAGCTGGCTCAGTCTGGCGTCAAAGTGCGCCTATCGGAAATGCGCGGGTCGGGCGAAATGACACCTGCGCACCAGACGGACGGGCTTGCAGAGCTTGTTTGCTCGAACAGTTTTCGCAGCGATGATGCGGAGCGCAATGCTGTGGGACTCCTGCATGCCGAAATGCGTACGCTGGATTCCATCATTATGGACAAGGCCGAAACCGCAAAAGTACCTGCGGGGTCTGCGCTGGCCGTGGACCGCGATATCTTTTCCGGCAATGTGACCTGCCAGTTGGAACAGCACCCGAATATTAAGATTGTCCGCGAACGCATTGATGCCCTGCCGGAAAGCGGCCTGACCATTGTGGCAACCGGACCGCTTACCGCTATGGCGCTGGCCGAAAGTATCGGCGCTGCGACAGGTGATGAAGCACTGGCATTTTTTGACGCCATTGCGCCAATCGTCCATCATGACAGCATTGATATGGATATATGCTGGAAAGCAAGCCGTTGGGATAAAGGCAGCGCTGATGGTGATGGCAAGGATTATATCAACTGCCCCATGAACGAAGAGCAGTATAAGGCGTTTCATCAGGGATTACTGGACAGTGAAAAAACCGAGTTCAAGGACTGGGAAAAAGACACGCCCTATTTTGAGGGGTGTATGCCGATTGAGGTGATGGCTGCGCGGGGCCTTGATACGCTGCGTTATGGTCCGATGAAGCCGGTTGGCCTTGATAATCCGCGCACGGGCCGCTGGCCGCATGCGGTCGTTCAACTGCGTCAGGACAATAAAATTGGCACGCTCTGGAATATGGTCGGTTTCCAGACCAAGATGAAACATGGCGCGCAGGTCGAATTATTCCGTACGATACCCGGCCTTGAAAAAGCCGAATTTGCGCGGCTGGGTGGATTGCACCGCAATACGTTTATCAACTCGCCTGAGCTTCTTGATCGCCAGTTGCGCCTTAAGAAGGCGCCGCATATCCGCTTTGCCGGGCAGATTACGGGCTGTGAAGGTTATGTGGAAAGTGCCGCCGTCGGGCTTATGGCTGGCCGCATGGTAGCTGCGGAACTGCGCGGTGAGACTCTTGACCTGCCGCCGCAGACAACCGCTCTGGGAGCGCTGCTGGCCCATATCACCGGCGATGCAGATGCCAGCCATTACCAGCCCATGAATATCAATTTCGGCCTTTTCACACCCCTGCAGGAAAAGGTGCACAAGAAGCAGCGGAAAGAAGCAATGACGTCACGGGCCCGTACAGATTTGCAGCAGTGGATTGAAAGCCATAAAGCCGCGTAGCTTCAGCGGCCAGATATCACGCTAACACTTGCAGGCCGGCTTTTTCTTACGCTTCTGCTTGGTGGTTGCAAATTCGGCTGCATCCAGCTCGCCATTGCTGTTGCGGTCTGCTTTTTCAAACCGCTTTGATGTTGATATAGCCCATTCTTCGAATGTCAGCAGGTTATTGCCATCCACATCCAGCTTTTTGAAGTCTTTCGTCCGGCTGCTCAACATTTCCGTGCGGGTGATACGCTTGTCAAAATTACGGTCGTACCGTGCAAAACGGCGCTGTTCGCGGGTCAGCTCAGTGGCTTCTGGTGGTTTGGGTCCCACAAGCCCAGCAATATCCGCTTCAGGCAGTTCGGGTTCTTTCGGCAATTCAGCCGGTTCAGGCGGGGGCGCGGGAATCTCAACCTGTGTATCTGCCTGACCGATCCAGAAAAACCAGCCCGCCGTGATAAGCATTATCGCCCCAAGACCGCCCGCCAATATCCGTGTCATAGCCCTTACCCCTTCAGGAATATGGTTATATCACAGTCCAGTGACGCCATGCCAGATTATTTGTACGGCCGTTGCTGGCCGCATGATGGGCATATCTACATCGCCCCGTTTTAGGTCCTGACCGGCCAATTTCAACAATATTGACAAAGGCCGTAATCCGCGCGGGAATTTCAGTTCTGCTACAGTCTGCTGTTCGCTTTTCAGGCGGTCAACCAAAGCCATCCGTATATCATCGTCGATCGAATGCCGCGCCAAATCCCATAATGCCCAGATATTTCCTGCATAGCCTATGGCGTCAAAATGCCTGCTGCTGGCAACGTGCCTGCCAATGACACTGAATATTGTTCCGCCGCGCTGCGTAGTATAACCATCAATCTGCTCGTGCGTAAGTTCTTCGTTTACAAGCAACAGTTCCCAGGCATCTATGATTGGAACGAGTATATCCAGATCAAATCCCTGCTCTTCCATAGCAGACAAAGCCCCTAGCACAGGGTCACCTTGCGGTCTGTCTGCCACTGGTTTGCCGATGACGTCACGCCACCATGCCAGACGCATCTGCCCCAGCATCACCTCGTTCGTACCGCGCAGAATTGCGGCGCACCGATTATCAAACGCGAAAATGGCGCTGTAAACGGCCCGGTGCTTTGCCGGTGCATATGCAAACACCAGTCTTTGCAGAGGCGTTAACTCTGTTTCAGGCACATTCATGCCACAGCCATCGGCGAAATTCCGGACGCTATCAAGGTAAAGTTAGCATTAACCATCAAGTTTCGAAATCCGTTTACCAATTTTCCCTAGAACCGCGCCTATGCATGTGAAAACTGCAATTTAACAGGGACCCGCCACGCGATGACACATTCAAAAACGGAAGATGGAATCCGCTACAGCGGCGCGCTGACAGCATTGCTGCACGACAGGCGCGGTAATGTGTTGCCCATGGTGGCGGCAGGCCTGCTTCCTCTCGCTGCGATGATTGGCGGCGGTGTAGACACGAGCCGTGGTTATATGACCAAGACAAAACTGCAGCAGGCCTGCGATGCCGGTGCGCTGGCAGGGCGTAAAACCCTGGATGATCCCGACCGTGCAAGCCAGGCAGATACCGTGGCCGGCAACTTCTTTCGCGCCAACTTTCCGTCTGATTACATGAGCACGACAAATAGCCAGATTACGCGCATTGCAGAGGATGACGGTACATTTAGCGATACCGAATATAAAGCGCGCGCAAGCGTTACACTACCAACCGCTATCATGCACATGTTTGGGATCGATGAATTACAGCTCAGTGTGACTTGCGGCGCAATTTACGAAGTTTCAAACAGTGATATCACCATGGTGCTTGATGTGACTGGATCAATGGCGTGGAATTCTGACGGAAGCCAGAGGTCAGGAGTGCCTTCCGCGGATCAGCGGATCACATCACTGAAAAATGCCATGAAAAATTTCTATGATACTGTCAATACAGCCGCGCAAAACAGTAATGCCCGCATCCGCTATGCATTTGTACCCTATGTCCAGACAGTCAATGTCGGACGCTTGCTTGACCAAAGCTGGATAGCCGATACACATAATTACCAATCAGCCCTGCGTAGCACAGTCAACGTCCCTGAAAGGACCGTCGAGCACTATCGAAGCAATTACTATGTCTATACAAGTAATTGCAGCGCGTACCCAGGTGTTTGGCATGACACTCGGATTTACGGGCGTTATGAGGCGAGTTCCGGTTACTGCGTCTGGGACGATGTTCACGCTGCATATGATACAGCACAGACAAGGTTCTTTCAGCGATCAATTGACACTTCCGTATACAAGACATTTGCGAGTGTTGCAGATCCCACAAACCGTACGTCAAATACGTATACATGGGGGGGATGTATCGAGGAACGCGAAACTTCCCCAGGCGCCACATGGTCATATAATGCTCTCAATGGCCGCATCACATCGGATACAGGAGCAACCCCCTGGGACCTTAACATTGATGGCCTTCCTGACGGGACCGATGCAAGCAAATGGAAGCCCTATTGGCCAGACATCACATTTTATCGCAATCTCAACACTACCAATACAACTTCGGCGTCTTTTCCGCAGGACAACTGCCCTGCGGCGGCACAGAAATTTACTGTCATGACCGAAACTGAGTTCGACAATTATGCCGATAGTCTTTCTACAGGTGGCGGTACATATCATGATGTGGGCTTGCTCTGGGGAGCCCGGTTGAGTTCACCTGATGGTATCTTTTCCGGCAACGTTCGCGCTACACCGCCAAATAATGGATATGTGTCACGTCATTTTATATTTATGACGGATGGACTGAATGATAATGGTAATAGCCTGTATGGCATATACGGTATTGAACGCCATGATGGGCGCATAACAGACATGTCGACGTCAACCAGTTCCGCAGGCATTGAAACTGCTCAGGAAGCTCGATCAGAGTCACGTTTTCTTGCCATATGCGAAGCCGTAAAAGCAAAGGGCATAAGGCTTTGGGTAATTGCTTTTGGTGTCGGCGCCACTGGTGATGCAAATGGCAATGGTATCCCAGATACTCTGGACACATGCGCCAGTGCAGATAGCGCATTTGCATCATCCAACGCAGCAGAACTCAACCAGAACTTTAATGATATTGCCGAAAATGTCGCGGCATTGAGGCTTGCAAGATGATTAGTCTATGTAAAAAGAAAGCGCTGCACAGAGACAAAAGGGGTGCGACGGTAGTCGAATTCGGAATTGTTGCGCCCACGTTTCTGATCTTGCTCATAGGCTCGTTTGACTTGGGGCATAGTGTCTATATGCAAAGCGTGCTGAAAGGTGCAGTGCTCGAATCTGCCCGGCTTTCTACACTGGAAAGCGCGACCTCAACCCTGACATCCATTGACATGCTGGTGGAAAACCGTGTCGAGACTATCACGCCAGATGCTACAGTAACTTTTGAGCGCAAGAGTTACTTCGAATTTACCGATATCGACCGTCCTGAAGCGTTTGAGGATGAGGAAGATATCAATGGCGTCAAAAATGGCGTGTATGATCCGGGCGAATGTTTTTCCGATGAGAACGGCAATGGTCAGTGGGATAGCGACGTCGGCAAGGAAGGCATTGGCGGTCCCAATGACATTGTCCTTTACACTGTAACCGCAGAATATCAGAGCCTCTTTCCACTTTATAGCATGGTCGGTCTTGACGGTAAGAAAACCGTTGTCGCGGAAACAGTTTTACGCAATCAGCCATATGGTGAAGAAGGCTCCGCATCCGTGACACGGGTATGCTCATGACACAAAACAAGGCAATCCCAACCATGCCCAACCAGATATTCATTGAACTCAAATCATTGTGGCGAGACAAATCTGGACTCGCCCTGATCGAGTTTGCTTATTCACTGCCAATATTTCTTGGGCTGGGCATGTATGGCTCCGAAGTCGCCTATCTGACCCTGCAAAAAACCGCACTCGCGCAGACAACTGTTTCAGTTGCTGACAATGCTTCACGTATGGGGGCAACACTCAATGATGATGTCAGCAAGACGATTTTCGAAGCTGATATTGCGCAGCTTGTTGCCGGTGCGGAGATTCAGGCCGGCTCATTAGGGCTTTTGGAAAATGGACGCATTATCATTTCCAGTCTGGAGCAGGATGCCGATGGCAACCAGCAAATTGCCTGGCAGAGGTGCAAGGGTGCAAAAAATGTAGCTTCCAAATACGGGGCTGAAGGCAAGAACGGAACCACAGATCCTTCCTTTATCGGCATGGGAAATGCCGGTAATGAAATACAGGCGACTTCCCGCGATGCCGTTATGTTCGTTGAAGTAACCTATACACACCAACCCATTTTTGGCGACATGTTCCTTGAGAGTTTCACGATATATGAAGAAGCCGCCTTCAACGTACGCGATTCCCGCGATCTTGACGCCGGCCTTGTCGCCGATGGTACCCCAAAGGCTGACTGCAACGTTTTCAGCGCGACATAGCTCTTATTTATAGCAGACTTTCTTTGCCGCTTCGATAATCTGCGGTGTGCTGAGCAACGCATCTTTTTCAAGATTGGCCGCGTACGGCAGAGGCACATCCTCATCTGTCACACGCAGCACAGGCGCGTCCAGATCATCAAAGCCCTGCTCCATCGCTATCGCTATGATTTCCGATGCAATTGAACAGGTTGGCCAGCCTTCTTCCGCCACAACCATACGGTTCGTCTTTTTCAGGCTTGCAAGCACAGTCTCAGTATCCAACGGGCGCAAAGTGCGCAGGTCAATGATTTCAGCATCAATCCCCTCTCCCGCCAATGCATCGGCAGCCTCCAGTGCGAGTCCCACGCCTATCGAGTAACTGACTATTGTCACATCACTGCCCTCACGCATGATGCGGGCTTTGCCAATCGGCAGGACATGGTCATCCAGATCAGGAATATCAAAGCTGCGGCCATAAAGCAGCTCGTTTTCCAGAAACACTACAGGATCTTCGGTACGGATGGCTGCTTTCATAAGTCCCTTGGCATCCGCTGCATCATAAGGCGCAATGACAATCAGGCCTGGCACAGATGCATACCATGGCCCGTAATTCTGGCTGTGCTGTGCAGCCACTCGGGACGCCGCACCGTTGGGACCGCGAAACACGATCGGGCAGCGCATCTGTCCGCCGGACATATAGTTGGTTTTTGCCGCGCTATTGATAATGTGATCGATCGCCTGCATGGCAAAGTTGAATGTCATGAACTCGATTA
The DNA here is from genome assembly GCA_947497085.1 of uncultured Sphingomonadaceae bacterium. Taxonomy (GTDB): domain Bacteria; phylum Pseudomonadota; class Alphaproteobacteria; order Sphingomonadales; family Sphingomonadaceae; genus Alg239-R122. The sequence continues at coordinate 58,934 of CANMFE010000001.1, read as the reverse complement.
TGGGCCTGAGACCGCCCATCGCGGCGCCAGCACCTACACCGGCAAAACCATATTCCGTAATCGGCGTGTCAATAACGCGCTTGGGACCAAATTCATCAAGCAACCCCTGCGTAACCTTGTAGGCTCCCTGATATTCGGCAACTTCCTCACCCATCACGAAAACACGGTCATCACGGCGCATTTCTTCGGCCATGCCATCACGCAGAGCCTCACGCACAGTAATGCTCACCATTTCGGTGCCTTCCGGGACTGCGGGATCATTCGCACGTGAAACAGGCGGCGGCGGCGATGCGACTGTCACAGGTTCGGTTGGCGCTGTTTCCGCTTCAGACGGCGCTGGAGCAGGCACAGCTGTGCTGTCCGTATCTCCGACCTCTTCATCTTCGCCGGCCAGCATCGCAATAACCGTGCCCACTTTGACTTCGTCAGTACCTTCGGGAACCAGAATTTGGGTGATTTCTCCCTCATCCACAGCTTCAAATTCCATCGTCGCCTTGTCGGTTTCGATTTCAGCAAGGATATCACCCGACGACACAGTATCGCCTTCCTTGACCAGCCATTTGGCCAATGTACCCTCTTCCATGGTGGGTGAAAGGGCGGGCATTTTCAGTTCAATCGGCATCAGTACGTCTCCACCAGCACGTCAGTATACAGCTCTGACGCATCAGGTTCCGGTGAATTTTCTGCAAAATCAGCAGCTTCGGCAACGATCTTGCGAATTTTCTTATCCGCTTCTTTCAACTCGTCCTCACTTATACCCATTTTGATTAGCTCATTCTTGGCCTGCTCAATGGCATCAGATTTTTCGCGCATGGACTGCACTTCTTCCCGGCTGCGATATTTTGCAGGATCCGACATGGAGTGGCCGCGGTAGCGATATGTTTTGAGCTCCATAAGGATTGGCCCTTTACCTGCGCGCACCCATTTCAACGCCATTTCAGCAGCACCGCGCACTTCCAGCAGGTCCATTCCGTTTACCTGAATGCCCGGAATACGGAAACTTTCACCGCGCCGATATAACTGATCTTCAGCGGAAGAGCGGTTCACGCTGGTCCCCATCGCATATTGGTTATTCTCAATGACAAAAACCATCGGGAGTTTCCACAGCTCCGCCATGTTGAAGCTTTCGTAAACCTGTCCCTGATTGGCTGCGCCATCGCCGAAATACGCCATGCAGACGCCGCCATCTTCCCGGTATTTATGCGCAAAGCCAAGACCCGTACCCAATGATACCTGCGCGCCAACGATGCCGTGCCCACCATAAAATTTATGTTCGACGGAAAACATGTGCATGGAACCGCCCTTGCCCTTGGAAATACCGGCAGCACGTCCTGTAAGTTCGGCCATAATTACTTTTGGATCAATGCCATAGGCAAGCATATGTCCATGATCACGGTAACCGGTAATCACGCTGTCCTTGTCTTCATCCAGCGCAGATTGCAAACCGACCGCAACAGCCTCCTGCCCGATATAAAGGTGACAAAAACCGCCGATCAGACCCAATCCGTACAGCTGCCCCGCCTTTTCCTCAAACCTTCGGATAAGCAGCATCTGCTCATAAAGCTCCAGAAGCTCTGCCTTGTTCGCCTTGTACCGTTTATAAGCTGGTAGTTTGGGCACACGCGAAGAGGATGTCACCACAGCTTTTTTGCCAGGCGCGCTTGTCTTCTTACGTGTTGATGCAGATTTTTTAGAGCTGGATTTGGGGGCTGGTGCTTTGGCCAATGGGCGTCCCTTTCATGCCATCTTGATGAAAGTCACTTATGCAGCAAAGCACAAGATACCGCAACGTCAATTCGCAATATTATGCAAGCTGAACATCCTCATTTCACACATACATGTTATTTCAGTGGAACGACAATTTCATCCGGATGGACAACGTTCAGTTCCTTGCGCAACAATTCACCGGCAAGGTCAGGATCAACGCCTTCAGGGCTGAGCAGGTCAACACGGTTTCGCAAGGCATCCCGCTGCTCTTTCAACGCGGCAAGCTCGATGTTGCGCTGCTCCAGACGCTGCTGGTAATCGCTCCAGGCAAGAACGCCTGTCGGGCCCATCACGGCATAAGCGCCAATCGCAAGCAACGCCAAAAGCGCAAGGCCAGCCCCTGCCGACCCTTTCAATGCTTCCAAACGTTTTCGCTTACCTGCCATAATTTGCTGTTGAATCAGAATTTTCTTCACTTGGCAAGAGCTAGTATTGCATTTTTATGCAACTGTACGCCCAAGTGATTCTTTTATTGGTTAGATTTATCTGAAACAACCTGACAGTATCTGTCTGGCAGTCCATCCAAACCTCTTATTTCGCGAATATATTGCGTCCTGCATAGTGCGCACTATTGCCCAGCTCTTCTTCAATACGGATCAGCTGATTATATTTTGCGAGCCGGTCCGAGCGCGCGAGGCTGCCTGTCTTGATCTGCCCGCAGTTCGTGGCCACAGCCAGGTCGGCAATGGTCGCATCTTCGGTTTCGCCGGACCTGTGCGACATGACAGCTGTATAGTTTTTCCGATGGGCCATACTCACAGCCTCCAGCGTTTCCGTCAGCGTGCCAATCTGGTTGACCTTGACCAGCAGGCTATTGGCAAGGTTTTTCTCAAAGCCCATGGCCAGACGTTTCGGGTTGGTTACAAACAGGTCGTCCCCGACAAGCTGCACCTTGCCCCCCACTGCTGCGGTAATCGCGGCCCAGCCTTCAAAATCATCTTCCGACATGCCGTCTTCGATTGAACGGATCGGATATTGCCGTGTCAGGTCGGCAAGATAGTCGGACATTTGTGTAGGCGATAACGACTTGCCCTCCCCGACCATTTCATATTTGCCATCCTTGAAAAATTCGGTCGCGGCACAGTCAAGCGCCAACACGACTTCATCGCCAACTTTGAAACCTGCCTTTTCAATCGACTCCATGATGAAATCGAGCGCCGCAGTGGTTGATGACAGATCAGGTGCAAATCCGCCTTCATCACCGACCGCTGTTGCAAGGCCTTTGTCCGACAGACCTTTTTTAAGGGTATGGAATATTTCCGAGCCCCAGCGAACAGCCTCTGCAATGCTGTCTGCCCCTACGGGCATCACCATGAACTCCTGAAAATCAATGGGGTTATCAGCGTGCTCACCGCCATTGATGATATTCATCATCGGCACGGGCAGCAAATGTGCGCCTACACCGCCAATATAGCTGTATAGCGGCATGCCTCGCGCATCAGCAGCCGCCTTGGCCACTGCCATACTTACGCCTAGAATCGCGTTAGCGCCCAAACGCTCTTTATTCTCGGTGCCATCAAGCTCGATCATGACCTCATCAATGTCGCGTTGATCCTCTGCATCGAGACCCACAATAGCTTCGAATATTTCATCATTTACGGCGGCCACCGCCTTTTGAACGCCTTTGCCTTTATAACGCTTTTTATCTCCATCGCGCAGCTCAACAGCTTCATACGCACCGGTTGATGCTCCCGAAGGTACAGCTGCACGGCCAAAGCTACCGTCTTCAAGCAGAACATCCACTTCAACAGTCGGATTACCCCGGCTGTCGAGAATTTCACGGGCGAGCAGATCCATAATGGCGGTCATTTGGTATATCCTTATGCTTGAGCGAGACGGGAATTATGGGAACATTTTCATGCCACGCCCGCTCTATAAGGACGCGCCATTATTGGCAATATGGGAATATAAAGTTTCCGCAATGCGTTTTAGTGCACTAAATCACTTGAAATGCCCTGCAAAAACGCCAAATTAGGGGCAAGGCACAGGGAATAACCGGGCCGGGCTATCATATCCGGCTTTTCAGGAGGAAAATTCATGGCAGACACCAAGAAAACAACCACAGGTAAAACGGCAGCGAAAAAGCCTGCCGCAAAGAAGAAAGCTTCAACAGCGAAAAAAACCACAGCAAAGAAAACACCTGCGAAAAAAGCTGTGGCGAAAACCACCACCGCAAACGCGCAGAATGACTTTGCTGCGCAGGCGCGCGAAAAAGCGGATTTCGCAAAAGGAAAAGCAGGCGATTATGCGAACGATGCCAAGGTGCGCACCGGTGAAGCGGTCCGCAACCTGGGACAGATCATTGCCGACACTGCTGATGTAATTGATGAAAATCTGGGCAGCAAATATGGTGATTATGCGCGTTCAGCCGGCCAGAAATTCAATGAATTTGGTGACAAGATCGAAGAGAAAGACCTGAGCGAACTTGGTGATGAAACCCGCGAGTTCGTGCGCAAAAGCCCTGCCGTGGCAATCGGCATTGCCGCAGTGGCCGGATTTGTACTGACCAGAATGTTCAAATCCGGTTCAAACAAGAGCTGAAGCACCTTTTGATGAGCGAAAGCGAACACAGGCCGGATCTGCCAACAGCGAACGACAGTGCTGGCGCAGATATTCCGGTTGCCGATAGCGATACAGTCGAAAGTCCTGGTTCACGCCAGAGCCTTTCGGCTGAATTGCGCGGCCTGATTGACGATTTGCAAACAACCGTGGAAAGCGAGCTTGAGTTTCACCGCACGCGCATCTCCTATACTATAAGCCAGAGCAAGCATATCTCCGTTCTGATGGTGGGCGTCGGTGTATTTGGCAGTGTCGCTGTGATGGCGCTTGTCCTGGGCCTGTTGCTTGCGCTCATCCCGCTGGTTGGAAACTGGGCCGCAATCGGCATTGTTACCATGGCATGCCTGTTTCTGGCAGGTGGCTGTTTCGTATTTGCAGCCTGGAAGACGCGGCGGCTGCAAAACCTGTACCGCGGTGAAAAAAAGGATAAGCAACCATGAAGCCGGGCATCAAAGATGTACGGGAAAAACAGGCAAGCAAGGAATTTGCGCATGTCCGGCTCAGGGCATCTGCAAGCCATGCAAAGCAGAGATTTGCGCCTGGCAATCTTGTGATGGAAGGCAAGGAAAAAGCCGAAGAGGTCACTGATGTGATTATCGATGAGGGTATTGATCTTGCAAAGAAGCACAAATGGCCTTTGGCTGGTGTCGCCGCTGCGATAGGCCTGTTACTGGCACGCAAGCCGATACAGGATGTTGTCAGCAAAATCCGCAAGGCCGAATAGTAGAGACGATAAATAGAGCGGAGATATTTAAGTGAGCAGCAGATTGGAAAAAGCCGGAAAGGCGTACCGCACCGCATTAACTGAAACCAGGGCGCAGTCTGTGCAATTGGCGAGTTCTGCAAAAAAACGCTCGGCAAAAGCTTTTCAGCATGCGGCTGACAATGTTGACGGCAATCCGATACGTTACGTAGCGCTCGGTGCCTTGATAGGCGCCGCGGCGGGAGCATTGCTTCCCAAATCAAAAAGCGAAGAAATTCTTGCCGATGAAGCTGGCCGCTTTTTCAGCGATGCCGTGCAAAAAATTGCCGACGGGGCCATAGACGCGCTCGCTTCGAAAGACTAAGGGAGCGGCAAGCCGTAGCAAGCGGCATTATTCAAGAATTGATGATGGGGTATGTATCATGAGTAAATTACACCTGGTCCTCGGCGGCCGCGTTTCCGATCCACGCGGGCTGGATTTCACCGAACTTGACAAGATGGATCTTGTTGGCGTCTATCCAAGTTACGAAGAAGCCGAAGATGCATGGCGCGGTAACGCCCAGCGCACCGTTGATGATGCGGAAATGAAATATGTGATTGTCCACCTGCACAAACTGCTCGAGCCGAAGCTGGTAGATACAGCAGAAGAAGGCGATAGCGAGTAATTTAAGCGCAGGTTGCTAAAATCAAAAAGGCGTCGTCTCCATGGAGACGACGCCTTTTTATATATTAAGTACGGACGGAATTTAGATGAATTCAATTTTCTCGACGAGGTAATATTTGTCGCCCGACGGTACCGTCAACTCAACTTCATCATCCACTTTCTTGCCGATCAGCGCACGGCCCAGCGGGCTATTATAGCTGATCATGCCCTGCTTGGCATCGGCTTCAGCCTGTCCAACCAGCTGATATTTCACAGGTTTATCATCTTCATCAAGCAGAGTCACCGTCGCGCCAAACACGATTTTATCACCCGACAGTTCGGATGGGTTAATTATCTGCGCACGGCTCAATTTGTCCTCAAGGTCGCTGATCGTGGCTTCAACCTGTCCCTGCCGCTCTTTGGCTGCATGATATTCGGCATTTTCGGACAGATCGCCATGCGCACGCGCTTCTTCAATGGCGTCCACGATTTTCGGACGTTCCGCTTTCAGTTCGCGTAACTCTTCACTCAGCTTTTCATAGCCCACCTGCAGCATGGGCATTTTTTCAACACTTGCCATTATGGCTTTCCTTTTCAAAACTCTAAACTGAACCGGCAAAAAGCTGGCTTACGGGCCGTTTTGAACGGTCCGCCGATAAGCACAGATTGTCGGGATCAGGCGTTGGAAGAGGTATAATAGTCCTGAAGCGGCTTAACTTCAAGACTTTGCTTTGTCAGGGCCTCAATCGCCTTGCCAACCGCGACACTGGCAGGGGCTGTGGTGAAGTACGGCACCTTGCCATGCAGCGCCGAAGCACGGATGGATTGCGAGTCCTTATGACTCTGCCAACCTTCGGTCGTGTTGAAAATCAGCGCAATATCGCCATCCTTGATTTTATCGACAATATGCGGGCGGCCCTGTGCCACTTTGTTGACATAAGCCACATCAACACCCGCATCGCTGAGATATTCTGCTGTACCGCCGGTTGCCACAATATCGAAACCCAGTTCGATAAGCTGTTTCACTGCGGGCAAGATAACCGGCTTGTCGCTGTCTTTTACCGAAACAAAGACTGTTCCCGATGTCGGAAGAACCATGTTGCTTGCAATCTGCGCCTTGGCAAAAGCGATCGGAAAGTTTGCATCAATCCCCATGACTTCCCCGGTAGATTTCATTTCCGGAGAGAGGACCGGGTCGATTCCGGGGAAACGGTTGAATGGAAAAACCGCTTCTTTTACAGCTATATGGTTTATATTTCTATCAATTGATGGTAGGTTGGAAAGCTTTTCACCCGCCATAACCCGTGCTGCTATCTTGGCAATCGGGCTACCAATGGCTTTGGCAACAAACGGCACAGTGCGGCTGGCGCGCGGGTTGACTTCGATCAGGTAGACTTCGCTATCCTTTACGGCGAACTGGATGTTCATCAGGCCGCGTACGTTCAGACCGTGGGCAAGCGCCGCCGCCTGCCGCTCCATTTCCGCGATCAGATCATCGGACAGGCTGTGCGGCGGGATGGTACAGGCGCTGTCGCCGCTATGCACTCCGGCTTCCTCGATATGCTGCAATACGCCCGCGACCACGACATCATCACCATCACAGATCGCATCGACATCCACCTCAATCGCATCACGCAGATACTGGTCGATCAGCACCGGGCTGTCGCCCGACACATGCACCGCGGTGGCGATATAATCATCCAGCTGTGCCGGGCTGTCGACAATTTCCATCGCCCGCCCGCCCAGCACATAGGATGGCCGGATCAGCACCGGATAGCCAATGCGCTCGGCCACCGCGATTGCCTCCTCACGGCTGCGTGCAATGCCATTTTCCGGCTGTTTCAGGTCCAATTTATCGACCAGTTTGGCAAAACGCTCCCGGTCTTCAGCCAGGTCGATCGCATCGGGCGATGTGCCCAGTATCGGAATACCTGCATCCTCCAGCGCCTGTGCGAGCTTAAGCGGCGTCTGCCCGCCAAACTGCACGATGACGCCTGCCAACTCGCCCGTTGAACGCTCAACATCCAGAATCTCAAGCACGTCTTCCGCTGTCAGCGGCTCAAAATACAGCCGGTCGGATGTGTCATAGTCCGTCGATACCGTTTCCGGGTTGCAGTTGACCATGATCGTTTCATAGCCCTGTTCCTCCAGCGCGAAACAGGCGTGGCAGCAGCAATAGTCAAACTCTATCCCCTGCCCGATCCGGTTCGGACCACCGCCCAGAATCACGACCTTTTTGCGTTCACTGGGCGCGGCTTCACATTCAGGTGCGCCGAATATCGGCGCTTCATAGGTCGAATACATATAGGGCGTCTTCGCCTCAAATTCCGCCGCGCAGGTATCAATCCGCTTGAACACGGGCCGCACACCCAGCCTGTGGCGCAGTTCACGCACTTCCTGCTCGCTGGTCGCACCAGCCATCGCCTGTAGCGCATCATGCAGTAATCCGTGAGATTTTGCCTGTACCTGTCCCATGCCGCCCGCGACATGCACCGAACGCACCGCCAATGTGGCAAGCCGCCTGTCCGAAAAGCCCATGGACTTGAGCTTGCGCAGGCCCTGCGCTTCAATCGGCAGGCCATTTTCGACAATATCCGCTTCGGCGGCAATAATCTCGGCTATGCGCTCGAGGAACCAGGGGTCATATTTGGTGATACCGTGGATTTCCTCCACGCTCAGCCCCTCACGCATCGCCTGCGCGGTGTTAAGCAGGCGGTCGGGCGTCGGCCGTGCCAGCGCGGCGGTGATCACGTCGCGCGATACGCCTTCCAGCTCCGGCACGCGGTTAAACCCGTCCAGCCCGGTTTCCAGCCCGCGCAGCGCCTTTTGCAGGCTTTCATGGATATTGCGGCCAATCGCCATCACTTCACCCACCGACTTCATCGCAGTGGACAGCAGCGGCTCGGTGCCCTTGAATTTCTCAAACGCAAAACGCGGGATCTTGGTCACGACATAGTCGATTGTCGGCTCGAACGACGCGGGCGTTGCCCCGGTAATGTCATTGTCAATCTCATCGAGTGTATAGCCCACGGCCAGCTTGGCCGCGACCTTGGCGATCGGGAAGCCGGTGGCTTTCGATGCCAGTGCGGAAGACCGGGACACGCGCGGGTTCATTTCAATCACGATCAGGCGGCCATCCTTGGGATTCACCGCGAACTGTACGTTCGATCCGCCGGTTTCAACGCCAATTTCACGCAGCACCGCAATGCTGGCATTGCGCATGATCTGATATTCCTTGTCCGTCAGCGTCAGCGCGGGCGCGACCGTGATGCTGTCACCGGTATGCACGCCCATCGGGTCGATATTCTCGATCGAACAGATGATGATGCAGTTATCCGCCCGGTCGCGGACAACCTCCATCTCATATTCCTTCCACCCCAGAACGGACTCCTCGATCAGCACTTCTGTGGTCGGCGAAGCATCGAGCCCGCCGGTGACGATGTTCACAAATTCATCGCGGTTATAGGCAATGCCGCCGCCGGTGCCGCCCATGGTGAAGCTGGGGCGGATAATAGTGGGTAGCCCGACATGGTCCAGCGCCTCAAGCGCCTGTTCCAGGCTGTGTGCAATCGCGCTTTTCGGGCTTTCCAGGCCGATCTTGTCCATCGCCTCACGGAATTTTTGCCGGTCCTCGGCCTTGTCAATCGCCTCGGCATCCGCACCGATCAGCTCGACGCCATATTTGTCGAGCACGCCGTCACGGTTGAGCGACAGCGCGCAGTTAAGCGCCGTCTGCCCGCCCATGGTCGGCAGGACCGCGTCGGGGCGCTCCTTTTCGATAATCTTGGCCACTATCTCAGGCGTAATCGGTTCGACATAGGTCGCATCCGCCATATCGGGATCGGTCATGATCGTCGCAGGGTTGGAGTTGACCAGAATGATCCGGTACCCCTCTTCCTTCAGCGCCTTGCACGCCTGCGTCCCCGAATAATCAAATTCGCACGCCTGCCCGATAATAATAGGGCCAGCGCCGATGATCAGGATGCTTTGAATATCTGTACGTTTAGGCATATTTACTCCAGCCCTTCTCCCTTGAGGGGGAAGGATATGAAGCCTTGGCCGTGAAACGGCTTAGGCGAAGTTGGATGGGGGTGAACGGGCAGCGAATAGATTGACGTTGGCCGCCCCTCACCCTAACCCTCTCCCCGCTGGGGAGAGGGGATAAATGAGCAAAAAAAGGCTGACCCGAACCGCGCGCAAGTTGCGCCACTATGTGACCGAAGCAGAAAAACTGCTCTGGTCGCGGCTGCGTGGCCGTCAGCTGGAAAGCGCCAAATTCGTGCGACAGTTTCCCATTGGCGGTGCGATTGCAGACTTTGCCTGTCGCAGCGCCAGGCTGGTTATCGAACTGAATGGAGGTCAACATAGCGGAAACGAAGCTGACGATACGCGCACGCAGATGATCGAGGCGCATGGCTATCAGGTGATCCGTTTCTGGAACAATGATGTGATGGATAATACCGAAGGCGTTCTGGAAGCCATCCGTCAGGAACTGCTGAACGCGCGCAATCGATAACAACCTGATAGCCTTCTCCCTTGAGGGAGAAGGTTGGATGAGGGTGTACCAAATTCGAGATTGAGCGGACACCATCACCGCCCAACACCCTCACCCCAACCCTCTCCCTCAAGGGAGAGGGAGTAATGGCCAGCGCCGATGATCAGGATGGATTTTATGTCAGTTCTTTTGGGCATAAATTAGTAGATGTCCTTTGGGAGCCAAGGTGTGTCTGCAGGAAATATAGAGACTTCAAATCGAAGATTGGTTCGATCAAAACCTCCCTGACCATTGCTGCATTCATAGCTTCGCATGTCTGGAGACACATGTTCGACAATCATCCCAGCATTGCTAGTCCAGCTTTCAGTCATTATCTGACCACCATGCTTTACCTCATAAGCGTTGTAAACGAGCAGCGCTTCACCTTTCGGATCAATATAGTGTCTAGTCCAGCGCGGTAGGCTAGTGTGGTCATGTATTGCTACTGCACGAACCTTTTTGTCGTCAGACAAGAATATCCGCCCCTTTTTCTTGAAAGAAAGGCGAACCGAATCATCAGTATAAACTGAATCTCCCACAAGTCGGACTTCGACAACTGTCGGCCCACTCAATTCCCACCGATCTGCCTGAACAATCTCTTCTTTGCCAAACTGAATTGGTTCTCCCAGAGAATCGATAAATGCATCCTGTAGGTCCGGTGGAAGCAGGTCTGTCACCCCAATCCCCCCACAAATTTCTCAAACAGATAAAAGCTATCCTGCGGGCCTGGTGAGGCTTCGGGATGATATTGCACGCCGAATGCGTTTTTGTCGGTAAAGGCAATGCCGCAATTGCTGCCGTCGAACAGGCTGCGGTGGGTTTCGGTGACATTGGCGGGGAGCGTTGTACCGCCGACCGCAAAGCCGTGGTTCATGCTGGTAATTTCGACCAATCCTTCACTATCGTCCCAGCCTCCGCCGACGCGCTGTACCGGATGGTTGGCGCCGCGATGCCCCTGATGCATTTTCATGGTCTTCGCGCCCGCCGCCAGCGCCAGCATCTGATGGCCCAGGCAGATGCCGAACAGCGGGATATCACGCTCCAGCAGGCCCTGTATCACCGGCACGGCATATGCCCCCGTCGCCGCCGGATCGCCGGGGCCATTGGAAAGGAATACCCCGTCGGGCTGCAATGCCAGCACATCATCCAGCGAGGTCTGTGCAGGCACCACAGTGACTTTCGCACCCGCGCGCACAAGGTTGCGGAAAATATTGCGTTTCGCGCCGTAATCGATGGCCACGACATGCGGACGATCACCCTCAACCGCGTCCTCATACCCAAAGCCGAGCCGCCATGGCCCGCCTTCCCATGCGCCAGTGTCGCTGCGCGTCACGTCTTTCGCAAGGTCAAGGCCTTCCAGCCCGCTCCACGCCCGTGCTTTCGCAAGCAGGCCATCCATATCGAACCGGCCATCTTCGTTATGCGCAATCACCACATTGGGGGCACCCGCTTCACGGATACGCCGGGTGAGCGCGCGGGTATCAACGCCTGACAACCCGATCCGGCCATTGGCCGCCATCCACTCGGTAAAATTTGCATTGCTGCGGAAATTGCTGGGCGCGGTCACATCTTCGCGCACCACGCAGCCAAGCGCATGCGCGCTGTCTGCCTCAATATCTTCATCATTGCTGCCGACATTGCCGATATGCGGGAAAGTAAAGGTAATCACCTGCCCTGCATAGCTGGGATCGGTCATCACTTCCTGATACCCCGTCATCGCGGTGTTGAAGCACAGCTCGCCCACCGCTTCGCCCGTCGCGCCGAAACCACGGCCCCACACCACTGACCCATCGGCCAGAACCAATATCCCGGTGGCGCCTTCTGGTCGTTCGGAAATATTGGCTTTTGCCATGATCGGATATCCTTGCCTGATGGATTTGTGTCGCCGCCTGGCACGCCAGAAAACTGCGGTCCAAACGACCGGTGTATTAAGTTATCCACGGGCGCGGAACAATCTATGAAATTGCGAAAATTCCGGCTATGTCTTTCCTTTATTCTTAAATTCATGAGCAATGGAGTTCGCCCGTGATTCGCGACGATATCAAGGCTACACAGGTTGCGGCGATGAAAGCCAAGGACAAGGACAGGACAGCGGCAACCCGCATGATTCTTGCCAAAATCAAGGACCGTGACATTGAGCTGCGCACCAAGGAAACGGGCGGTGATGATGATGCGCTGGTGACCGATGTGCTGCAGAAAATGGCGAAACAGCGCCGCGAATCGATCAAGATGTATGAAGATGGCGGGCGCGCTGAATTGGCCGATATCGAAAAGGCGGAACTCGCCGTGATCGAGGAATTCCTGCCTGCGCAGATGGGCGAGGATGAAACCCGCGCCGCGATTGACGTGATCAAGGCGGAACTGGGCGCTGCATCGATGAAGGATATGGGCCGGGTGATGGCCGAGCTGAAATCACGCCATAGCACCACGCTCGACATGAGCAAGGCCAGCGGTCTCGTCAAAGCGGCTCTGTCCTGAGGACATGGCGCAGGGGACAAATAAAATGAAACATGCTGTTCTGGCACCTGCACTGGCTATATTCACGCTGGCTGGTTGCGGCGAGAGCAGTACGGACGGCCAGTCTGGCTCCGATGCACCTGAAACGCAGCAGATCACGCCCACGGATGCCCCTGTGTCCGCGATTGACCCACTTGATTTTGACACGCTCAAGCTGGGCGCGAAAATTGTCGGGCCATTGGGGCCTGAAGTCGATTCTTCGCTGAGCACGGACCTCGCCTCTATCGGTGACCTTATCGGCTATGTGGCATGCACGGATGGCTCTGAAACATGCGACCCGAAAGCAGCGGGGAATGATATGGTCTATACCTATGTCTACACCGTAACGCCCGGCGTGGATCCGCATAATGACGACAAATTCCCCAAGTCCGAAGCGGTTGACCCTGTTGCCAAGGCCACGGCTTTCAGGATGGTGCTGCCCGCGCTGGGTTTTACTGGCGAAGCTGGTTACTCAAAGGGACAGGCTAGAGAAGCCTTGGGCGAAGATGGCGCATTCGATATACGGTGCACTGCAGATGGCCTGAGCTATGAAATTGCCCGCGGCACTGAATGGTCGACCGGCGAGACGATGACCTTCTTCTGGAAATCCGCCAAGCCGCCCAAGGGCCCTATGGATGCGTTCATTCTCGAAGCGGATGGCAAGACCGCGATAGGCTCTGGCCCCTCCCCCACAACCCGCAATGATTTTGCGGAAGGCACCTGTCCCTGACCCATGGCACTTTCCCCGCAATGGCTGGATGAACTCAGGGCGCGCACGACGCTGTCCACGCTGATCGGCCGCACGGTGAAAATCCAGAAAGCAGGGCGCGAGTATAAGGCATGCTGCCCTTTCCATAACGAAAAGACACCCAGTTTCACGATCAATGATGAAAAAGGGTTTTACCACTGTTTCGGGTGCAGCGCGCATGGCGATGCGATCAGCTGGATGGTGGACCAGCGCGGGCTGGGCTTTATGGATGCGGTGAAGGAACTGGCGGCAGAGGCCGGCATGCAGGTCCCCGCCCCCGACCCGCGCGCCGCGCAAAAAGCGGAGCAGCAGGCGGGTCTGCATGACGTCATGGCGGCGGCGCAGGACTGGTTTGTGGACCGGCTGCACGATGTGGAAGGCAGCGGCGCGCGGGCCTATCTGGAACAGCGCGGGCTTTCGCAGCGGATTATCCGCGAATTCGGTTTTGGCTATGCGCCCGACGCGCGCGGGCGGATCAGACAGGCTTTGTCCGGCTTCAGCCAAGACATGCTGGTTGAGGCCGGCATGATGATATCGGTTGATGGCAAGGCGCCCTATGACCGTTTTCGCGGGCGTTTGATGATTCCGATTCGTGATCCCCGCGGGCGGGTCATTGCCTTTGGCGGGCGGATATTGGGACAGGGTGAACCCAAGTATCTCAATTCCCCCGACACGCCTTTATTCGACAAGGGCCGCACGCTTTACAATCTCGACAAGGCCTCTCCCGCCTCGCGCCAGACCGGACGCATATTGGTGGTCGAAGGCTATATGGACGCAATCGCCCTGTCACAGGCAGGGTTCGAGGATGTCGTGGCACCGCTTGGCACAGCGCTCACTGAATTCCAGATCGAAAAACTGTGGAAAATGGCGGAAACACCGATCGTGTGTTTTGACGGTGATGCGGCAGGACAAAAAGCGGCCATGCGCGCTGCGGGCCGTACCCTGCCCCTGCTGCGTGCTGGCCACAGTCTGAAGATCGTATCGCTACCTGATGGCATGGACCCCGATGATCTGGTCAAAAAATCCGGACCTTCCGCTTTTCAGGAACTGCTCGATTCGGCGCGTGGATTGCTCGAACATATCTGGCAATATGAATATGCGCGGGAACCTCTGGACACACCCGAAGCCAAAGCGGGTCTGAAAAGCCGTTTAATGGAACATGTGTCGCATATTGGTGACAGTGACGTGCGCGGCCTCTACCGGCAGGAATTTCAGAGCCGTTTCGATGAAGCTTTTTATGCACGCGCTCGGTCTTATGGGCCCAGCTATAGTCCCGGCACCAAATCGCGTAAATTTACCCCTAAACGGCCCGTTACCGACGATGCACGGGCATTTAGCAGGCGCGAGAAAAGCGACGCGCTGTGCACCGCCATACTTGCCGGACTGATCTATTATCCTGATGCTGCAGCGCCGCATATTGATGCACTTTCAGCCTATCAGCCGGGCACACAGGAGCTGGCCAGGGTGCTCAACACGATTTTAGATGCCGTGATGGACACAGAAACACTTGATACGTCCGCACTACTTACCATATTAGCCGAACGGGGGTTAAGCGAGACGGCGAGCCATATCATGCGGGCGGACCAACTCACTTTCTCCTTTAATCGCCCCGCAAGGGATTTATCGCCTGCACAGCCAGATGCGGCCAGGCGTGATCTGTCGGAAGCGATTGCAGTTATGACGGCGCGGCCCGCGCTTGAAGAAGCATTGGCCGAAGCGACGAGAAGGTTTGAAAACGAACTGGACGAGAAATATTTTGCCGAGCAGCAGCGGCTCAGGACACGAAAGACGGAGTTTGACCGCCGTCTGGCAGAACTGGCAGACCGCGGCTCGGTAGATTGAGACAAGATTAGGACCGAAATTTTGGCGAAAAAGCTGGCAAGCGACAATAAGGTAGTAAAAGGCGATGAACCGCTGATTGACCTTAAGGAAGCATCTTTCAAAAAACTGATCACCAAGGCGAAAAAGCGCGGCTATGTCACCTATGACGAGCTGAATGAAGCATTGCCACAGGATCAGATGTCATCGGAACAGATTGAGGACGCGATGTCCGCGATTTCCGAAATGGGCATCAATATTGTCGAGAATGACGAAGAGGCCCAGGAAGAAGCTACTCAGGATGGTCCCGCTGCTGTTGATGGCAAGGAAGGCAGCAAGGACAAGACGAATGTCGCCGCGCCTAAAAAGGCTGCGGTAGACCGCACGGATGATCCGGTGCGCATGTACCTGCGTGAAATGGGCGCGGTCGAGCTGCTCAGCCGTGAAGGCGAAATCGCGATTGCCAAGCGTATCGAAGCAGGCCGTGACACGATGATTTTGGGCCTGTGCGAAAGCCCGATCACTTTTCACGCTATCATTGAATGGTCCACCGCGCTGAATGAAGGCGAAATGCAGCTGCGCGAGATACTGGATCTGGATGCCATGCTGTCCAAGGAACCGGCGCCTGAAAATCTGGAAGACGATGCCGAAGATGACGGCGAAATCAGTGAAGAAACAGCGGGTCCATCGTTCAAGGAAGATGATGACGATGTAGATGATGATGACAGCGACGGTGATGAGGATGATGAAGCAGCCGCACGCCGCAAGAAACGTGAAGAAGAGGAAGAAGAGGACAACACCCTCTCTCTCGCGCAGATGGAAGAAGCGCTCAAGCCCGAAGCGCTGGAGAAGTTCGCGCATATCACGTCGCTGTTCAAAAAATTCTCAAAAATCCAGAGTGACCGTCTTGATGTGCTCGGCGTGGGCAATGATTTTCCCGCTGCCAAGGAAAAGAAATATCAGGACCTGCGCGAAGAGCTGACCGCAGAAGTTGAATCGGTACAGTTTCACGCGACCAAGATCGAATATCTGGTAGACCAGCTTTACGCATTCAACCGCCGGCTAACCGCATTGGGCGGCCAGATGCTGCGTCTTGCCGAACGCCATAAAGTCCCGCGCAAGGCGTTTCTTGACGCTTATATCGACCATGAGCTGGATGAAAACTGGCTCGAAGACGTTGCCAAGATCGACAAGAAATGGAAAGCTTTTGCCACGGGCGAAACCGCCGCTGTCGACCGTATCCGTACGGAAATCAGTGATATTGCGTCGGCCACCGGCATGTCACTGCGTGAATTCCGCCGGATCGTGAATATGGTGCAGAAAGGCGAGCGTGAAGCACGCATAGCCAAGAAGGAAATGGTGGAGGCCAATCTGCGCCTCGTGATTTCCATTGCCAAAAAATACACCAATCGCGGCCTGCAATTCCTCGACCTGATCCAGGAAGGCAATATCGGCCTGATGAAAGCGGTTGATAAATTTGAATATCGTCGCGGCTATAAATTCTCGACCTATGCCACCTGGTGGATCCGTCAGGCCATTACCCGCTCAATTGCCGACCAGGCGCGTACTATCCGCATTCCGGTGCACATGATCGAAACGATCAATAAACTGGTGCGTACAAGCCGCCAGTTCCTGCACGAACAAGGCCGCGAGCCTACCCCTGAAGAAATGGCCGAGCGCCTTTCCATGCCGCTGGAAAAAGTGCGCAAGGTGATGAAAATTGCCAAAGAACCGATCAGCCTTGAAACACCGATTGGTGACGAGGAAGATTCGCATTTGGGCGACTTTATCGAAGACAAGAACGCCATTATCCCCGTGGATGCCGCCATCCAGTCCAACCTGAAGGAAACGGTCACGCGCGTGCTCGCCAGCCTGACCCCGCGTGAAGAACGCGTGCTGCGCATGCGTTTCGGCATCGGCATGAACACCGATCATACACTGGAAGAGGTTGGCCAGCAGTTCTCGGTCACCCGCGAACGTATCCGCCAGATTGAAGCCAAGGCACTGCGCAAGCTCAAACACCCAAGTCGCAGCCGCAAGATGCGCAGCTTTCTGGACCAGTAAACTGACATTATGGATATCTGTATTCGCCCGGAAAACCCAGACGATTACGCCGAAATTCATGATGTAACCAGGCGTGCTTTTGCGCCCATGCCCTATTCCGATGGGGATGAGCCTGACCTGATCGACAGGCTGAGGAAAGCAGAGGCGTTGGCAATTTCACTGGTGGCTGAAAAAGATGCTCGCATAGCCGGGCATATAGCCTTTTCACCTGCCTATGCAGATGATGGATCGCAAGGTTGGTATGCGCTTGGTCCTGTTGCGGTTGCACCCGAATTGCAATGTCAAAATATCGGTAGCGCATTGATACACAAAGGAATAGATTTGCTGCGTGAACGTGGTGCAGCAGGTTGCATACTCGTCGGCAATCCCGATTATTATACACGTTTCGGGTTCTTGCCCTTCCCCGGCCTTGCCCCTCCTGGCCAACCTGAGGAGTATTTCATGATTCTACCGCTCGAAACAAAGCGACCTCAGGCCACAGTTCAGTTCCACATGCTTTTTCAGGGTGCTCAAGGTTCTTGATTTTACGTGGCTTTACGGAGCGCGTAAAGATTCTGTTTAGGAAATGAGGCTATCATCCTTGCCCTGCACGCGGCAATTATGCTGCATCGGCAAGAGGTGTCTGAGTGCGTGATCCAAAACAGAAAATAGTGATATCCGCATCTGGCACCGCAGCAGGCCTGGAAAACTGCATTCGCCTCGATGGCAGTTCAGCGCATCCCTATGCCGACAGTCTGCTTGCCGCTCCGCACATCGCAAATGCTGCGGACCTTGCCGATATATCTCACTTTTTCTGTCTTTTGCATGGCCGTTTGCCCAGTGTTTTCGATCATGCCCTGGGGCGTAGTACGGACCTGGACATGCGTGCGTGGCTAATAAAGGCCGCCGATGATTTTGCACGCGAACGCGCATTTCTCACCAAATTAACTGTTGCCGCGGGTCCGATTACAAGCACTGCGGGACAGGATCAGTGTAATACACTTGTGCTGGAAGCGGGCAATGCACTTGCCATGCTGGCCCAGTCGGAACGCGCAGGATGCGCTTTTGGCGCAGCTATTGCCCTAGCAAGTGACTGGCATATCGTCCGCCGGGTACTGGACAATATTGCGCTCAGATTTTCTGCTGAAACCCCCGCCCTGCAATTGCCGGATGAGAGCGAAAACCTCGCCCTCCTGTCGAAATTCGCAGGTGACAGAGCGACAAGCCGGGCCATCCATTTTGGCATGACCCAGATGCTGGCACAGCACCGTGCGATATGGGACCTGATGGAATCACGCCGTGACTGCCGCAATTCAGCAGATAGCTGACGCGCCCACTTCTTTTTTCAGACATAATCGGCATATTTAACCGGCGCAGCGGCTTGCCTTATTTCGCCCGCTTCCCTATTTGTTTAATCAAATGATTAAACGGGCAAGGATATACGTATGAAGCGGTTCGAAGGCACACAGGACTATGTCGCAACAGATGATCTGAAAGTGGCTGTAAATGCGGCAGTTGCACTACGCAGACCCCTGCTCGTCAAAGGAGAACCTGGCACTGGCAAGACAGTCCTGGCCCATGAAATTGCAAAAGCGGTGGGCGCGCCGCTGATTGAATGGAACGTCAAATCCACCACCAAGGCACAGCAGGGCCTGTATGAATATGACGCAGTCGCCCGTTTACGCGACGGACAGCTGGGCGACGAACGCGTGCATGACATCAGCAACTATATCAAGAAAGGCAAGCTGTGGGAAGCATTTGAGAGCCCCGAGCTGCCGGTTCTGCTGATCGACGAGATTGACAAGGCGGATATCGAATTTCCAAATGACCTGCTGCAGGAACTCGATCGTATGGAATTCCATGTGTACGAGACAAAAGAAACGGTAAAGGCCGCGGATCGTCCGATCGTGGTCATAACGTCAAATAATGAAAAAGAACTGCCCGACGCATTTCTGCGCCGCTGTTTTTTCCATTATATCAAATTCCCGGACCGTGACACGATGCAGGAAATCATCAATGTTCACTTCCCCGATATCCAGAAAAC
Source organism: uncultured Sphingomonadaceae bacterium (assembly GCA_947497085.1). GTDB lineage: Bacteria > Pseudomonadota > Alphaproteobacteria > Sphingomonadales > Sphingomonadaceae > Alg239-R122. The sequence continues at coordinate 39,579 of CANMFE010000001.1, read as the reverse complement.
CCTGGTCACCAAGGCCATGGATATTTTCTATGAAGTGCGCGAAGTGCCTGGCCTCAAAAAGAAACCGTCAACCAGCGAGTTGCTCGATTGGCTGAAGCTGCTGCTGCACGAAGACATGCCGCTGGAAGTTCTTCAGGACCGCGATCCTACCAAGGCCATTCCCCCGCTGCATGGCGCATTGCTAAAAAACGAGCAGGATGTGATGCTGTTTGAAAAACTGGCCTTCATGGCGCGCCGTAAACCTGTTTAGGCGCGCAGTTTTGTAACAATCAGCCAGCATAGGCAATTTCGAAATTGCCCCAGTATTTTCCACTAAAGTAAAGCGGCACGAATATGTTTTTCACAACCTGAAACTCCGTCTCCTCTGAGGCCATGAAACGATAGGCCGCTGCCATATATTCGCGGTCTTTCTGCTGCACGGCCTTGCCCGTAATCGCGTCCATCAGGATGCGGCGGTTGCGGCAGAATTCGGAGTCGTGTTTCACATCACCGTTAGGCATTTGCGCACGCTCTGAAATATGCGTGGGCAGGTAGCCGTCCTGGTTGGAACAGACCACACTGATAATCCTGTCATCACTGCGGTGAATTTCATCCAGCACGGGTTGCAAATGCTCATCCGCAAAGCCGTTAAACCTGTTATTGAAACGCGGCGGATTTGAGCCGGCAATCTCCTGGTAATCACGGTCAAAAACCTGATCTTCGCCTAATAGACCGTCACGCACTGCGCTCTCAACCAGGTTCTGCACCCGTTTCATGCCGGTTTTGGCCATGTCGACATAAACATTATCCACATTTGAAAGACCGCTATGTACGACGCTGTCAAACATATCATTTGTAATCATTTCCAGATTATTGACCTTGTCCAGCGCGCCGGAAAGCTGATCCACATTCGCGTCGACATCGCCCATAAATGCGAACAGGTTTTCACATACCTTGCCTGTATTAAGCTGCACCGAACTGGTGCTTTGCGCAATGTCGTCCGCCTGCCGGTCTACCATTGATACAATTTCAGAAACCTCGGAAATGGTATTGTCGATTTTCTGGAACGCCTGTTTTGCAGTTTCACTTTTCGCAATGCCCTCTTCCACCTGTTCGACGAACTGGCTGGCCTCACTGCCCAGAGACTGCATCGTCCGGGTAATTTCATCAGTCGCGACACGTGTGTCCTGCGCCAGGTTTTTCACCTCGGCAGCAACAACAGCAAAAGTAGCGCCAGCGGCCCCTGCCCGCTCTGCCTCAATCGCGGCATTAAGCGCCAGCATGTTGGTTGATCTTGCAATGGTATCAATAGACTGACTGGTCCGCATCACCTGATCCATCGCGGCTGCAAAACCGTTAATCTTGTTCCCCATATCGACGATAAGGTCGATCAGATCGTTAAACTCGCCAATACTGTCCGTGATGGTTGCCGCGCCTGCCTTCAGCTGTTTATGCGCCTGTTCCGACAGCAACCGCGCTTCATCAGTCGCATTGCCAACCTGCGCCTGCTCACTTTCCAGCATGCGCGCAATATCTTCCAGATAAGCGCGTTTTTCCTGGAGTTCGCGCGATTTACACATCACATCACTGACAATACCGGCAACATTGCTGCATTCGGTAACCGTAGCCCCGCAATTTCGGGAAATATTGTCAAAAATTTCTGTATCGGGAACAGTTATCGCGTCATGCTGCATTTGTATTTTTCCAATCTGTGTCGGTCATATCTCTCATAAAACAGCATGGTTAATATCGCGTAAATTGCGAAAGCAGATTTCTCAGCTTTGCATTGCACGGCACCCGCTCTTGCGGCATGGTAAAGGCTCGCAAACAGGCAGTATAAGGTCACATATGTTTTTCTCATTCATGGATGAACTCCGCGCCGCAGGCATCCCCGCATCGCTGAAAGAGCATCTCATGCTACTCGAAGCGCTCGACAAGGACGTAATCGCCTATTCCCCCGAAGAATTTTACTTCCTGACCCGCGCAACATTTGTGAAGGATGAAGGCCTGCTTGACCGGTTTGACCAGGTTTTTGCCAAGGTGTTCAAGGGCATTGCCACCACATATGGCACCGAAGAAGCGCCCATACCCGAAGACTGGCTGAAAGCCGTGGCCGAGAAATATCTCTCCGAAGAAGAGATGAAAAAAATCAAGGCGCTCGGTGACTGGGACGAGATTATGGAGACACTCAAAAAACGTCTCGAAGAACAGCAGAAACGCCATCAGGGCGGCAATAAATGGATCGGCACAGGCGGCACATCGCCCTATGGTAATAGCGGGTATAACCCCGAAGGCGTACGGATTGGCGGGGAGAGCACGCACAAACGGGCGCTGAAAGTCTGGGAAAAGCGCGAATTCCAGAATCTCGACAACACACGTCAATTGGGTACACGCAATATCAAGGTTGCGCTCCGCCGCCTGCGCCGTTTTGCGCGCGAAGGCAATGCAGACGAACTCGATATAGACGGCACGATCGACGGCACCGCGCGGCAGGGCTGGCTCGATATCAAAATGCGGCCCGAACGACATAATGCCGTCAAGCTGCTATTATTCCTGGATGTCGGCGGGTCAATGGACCCATTTGTCAAACTGTGCGAAGAGCTGTTTTCGGCGGCCACGTCAGAATTCAAGAATATGGAATTTTTCTATTTCCATAACTGCGTCTATGAAGGCGTGTGGAAAGACAATAGCCGCCGTTTCAGCGAACGTACCCCGACATGGGATGTGCTGCACAAATATGGCCATGATTATAAGGTGATATTTGTGGGCGATGCCTCGATGAGCCCCTATGAAATCAGCCATCCGGGCGGCAGCGTCGAGCATTTCAATGACGAACCGGGTGCAGCATGGATGCAGCGGCTCACGAACACCTATCCCGCTGCGGCATGGCTCAATCCCGTGCCCGAACAGCAATGGGGCTATTCACACAGCGTGCGCATCATCAAGGAACTGATGAACGACCGCATGTACCCGCTCACGCTCGAAGGACTGGACGATGCCATGCGCGAGCTGACCCGTAAAGTGGGCTGACCCTTTTAATAGAGCAGATATTTCGCCCGCTCGGTATCCCAAGCCTTTTCATCCGGCAGCGTGATGGCATCCAGATCATGGGGTGTTGAATCGGGGTTATCCACCCATTCGCGCAGCAGGGGCGAGCCATTAATCACGTCTATCGCCAGCACATCATTGGTATATTCATATTTGAAATCCTTGCCGCGCCACAGGTTGTAATCCGGATAGAGATTGCGGATCGCCTTGAACGCCAGCGCCTGAATTCGCCAAGGCTGGAACGCTGCATGGTTATAGGCGGGGCCTTCGGCATGGATATGCACGCCATTGCATTGCTGCCCCACATGCTTGTGGAATGTCGGTTCAAACCAGCAATCACGCAAGATGCAGCCTTTTAGCCATTCAGGTGCGAGCTGCTGCATTTCATCAATAACTGCACACGCGTCAATGTCGGGCGCGCCGAACAGCTCCAGCGGACGTGTGGTGCCGCGGCCTTCGGACAAAGTTGCGCCTTCCAGCATGACCGTGCCAGCATAGGCGCGCGCCATCGGCAGGTTAGGCGCATTCGGGCTGGGATTGATCCAGATGCGATCCTCTGGCCAGCCATGGCCGGGTGCAGCTTCCGGTGCCCAGCCCTGCATTTCGATGACTTTATAGTCGACATCCAGCCCCAGCGTATCAATAAACCAGTGGCCAAGCTCGCCGAGTGTCAGTCCGTGCCGCATCGGCATAGCCCCTGCCCCGACAAAGCTTTCCCAGCCTTCGCGCAGCGTCAGGCCCTCGACAGGCCGCCCGGCGGGATTGGGACGGTCCAGCACCCAGACAGTCTTGCCATGCTCGGTCGCCGCCTCCAGCATGTAGCGTAACGTCGTGATAAAGGTATAGATGCGGCAGCCCAGATCCTGCATATCGATCAGGATAGTGTCGAACGCATGCATCGACTGGCCGGTGGGGCGGCGCACCTCTCCATACAGGCTGAACACCGGGATATTATGGACAGGATCGGTAAAATCCTCGGTCTCCATCATATTGTCCTGTTTGTCCCCGCGCATGCCATGCTGCGGACCGAATGCGGCGGTAAGCGTGATATCATCCAGCGCCGCCAACGCATCAATCGAGTGGATCAAATCGCCAGTCACCGATGCCGGGTGCGCCAGCAGCGCAACGCGCTTGCCCGTCAATTCAGCGCGCAGCTGCGGCTCGGTCAATAATCTGTCTATACCATTTTTCATGGAATATCTGCTGCCTTGAGTTGGTACGTAAAGCAATCCCTATTGTGGAAATTTGGCTTATCATCTGCGTGTGCAAGCGCCCAATAGGATTTATGGCCGCTTGCTTCTTCCAGCACTGCTGACAGCCCCATATTGATCTGCTGTGCTTCAGCAATGCCGGGAAGCTCTTTCAGGTCGATGTCGGCCAACAGTGTATAGATATCGCTTTCATGATGCGTGCGTGTTCGCGGTAGATTCGCAATTTCAGGCAAAACGCGCTCCCCCCGATATGTATCAAACCCATAAAGCGCCCAAGCGGAGGAAGGCGAAAAATTCCACTCATAATAGGCATCACTGCCATCCGCCTGCAGGAAAAGCTCAAGACAGGTCTGTTCCCACAGTTCGTCCTCACGCTCCGGTGTGGTGTGATCTGCCAGGATAAGGCCATCAACGTCGCCGCGCAGCATGTATTTCACGGTGAGGATTTTATCCGGCGAAATCGAAACCATCGCCGACACCTTGTCTATCACGGCGCAATAGTCATTCGGATGGCAGGTCAGCTCAAGGGACATTTTATCGCTCCATTATGCCGAATCAATTGCGAGTCTCTCTATCTGTCTGTAACGAGTTTCATCATGACACACTATCAATCCGATCTTTTGCGGCTGCTGAATGAACGCGGCTATATTCACCAGATTACCGATGCAGACGCGCTCGACGCTGCTGCTGTGAAAGGCATTGTGCCGGGTTATATCGGTTTTGATGCCACGGCGCCATCGCTGCATATCGGTTCACTGGTGCAGATCATGATGCTCCGCCGTTTGCAACAGGCAGGGCATAAACCGATTGTCGTCATGGGCGGCGGCACCACCAAAATCGGTGATCCATCAGGGCGGGATGAAAGTCGCCAGCTTTTGACAGCGGAAAAAATAGATGAGCATATTGCCAGTATCAAGGCATGCTTTGCCAATTTCCTGACCTTTGGCGATGGGCCGACTGACGCCATCATGGTCAATAATGCGGATTGGCTTGATAGTCTTGAATATATGCCGTTCCTGCGTGATGTTGGCCCGCATTTCACGATCAACCGTATGCTCACCTTTGACAGTGTCAAACTGCGGCTTGACCGCGAACAGCCACTCACGTTTCTGGAATTCAACTATATGATATTCCAGGCTTATGATTTTCTTGAACTGCAGCGGCGCAATGACTGCACACTGCAATTGGGCGGATCAGACCAATGGGGCAATATTGTCAATGGCGTCGAGCTTAATCGCCGGATTGATGGAAAACAGGTTTACGGTCTTACGACGCCGCTCATCACCACGGCGGATGGCAAGAAAATGGGCAAGACAGCAGCAGGTGCGGTATGGCTCAATGCCGATCAGCTGTCTCCCTATGATTACTGGCAGTTCTGGCGCAATACGCAGGACGCTGATGTTGGCCGTTTCCTGCGGCTATTCACGGATATTGACCTGGATGAAATCCAGCGCCTTGAAGCGCTGGAAGGTTCGGAAATAAACCAGGCCAAAAAAATATTGGCCGATGCCGCAACGACACTGGCACACGGCAAAGATGCGGCCCTGCAGGCGGCAGATACGGCGCAAAAAACATTTGAGCAAGGCAGCAGCGGTGATGACCTGCCCCGCATGGAAGTAGAAGGCGGCAGTATATCGATCTTGGATGCGATAGTGTCATTAGGCCTGTGTGCCAGCAAAGGCGAAGCCAAGCGCATGGTTAAGGGCGGCGGCGCACGCGTCGATGGCGAACAGGTTGCAAGTGAGCAATATCAGATAACCGCCGAGTCAGGCGAAGTGCGCGTCTCTGCGGGGAAAAAGAAGCACGGAATTCTAATCTTTTAACGTCTTGGCACGATAAATTCTGGTTAATTTACAATTTATTGAGCTTTTGCCTCCATAGTGTTCAAGTAACAGATTATGGAGGTAAAAAATGAAACAGGGCGCAAACCTCTCTGTTGTGGACCAACGCCGCGCCGCGCGGCATGCAGTCAATCATCCGACCATTGCAGAGCACAGGCTGCTTGGCGATATCAAGACGCATATTGTCAATATCTCAGACAATGGTTTTATGACTGAAGGTGACATGCCGATCAGCAAAGGCGAGCGTATCACTGTACGTCTGCCCATATTGGGTCAGATTGAAGCGCATATGATCTGGGCTGTGGGTGGCCGCTGTGGATTCCAGTTTGAACGTGTTATCCGCCTCAATGAATTTCTTGATATGGTCGAAGTTCTGAATCCTGTAACACGCGTCCGGCTTGCGCGTTAGCCGCTTACCCGCTGCCAATCGGCAGCCAGCAAGCCATAAATATAGCTGTCACGCACACCGATATGTGTTTCCCATTCCGCCCGTAACAGGCCCTCACGCACAAAACCCAGTTTCTCAAGCAGAACAATCGAAGCAGTATTATCCGGATCCACATCCGCAAAAATCCTGCGCAGGCCAAGTTCCTGAAATCCGTAATCGATAATGCGTGTCGCAGCTTCACGGGCATAGCCCCTGCCCCATGCGTCACGGCGCAGGATATAGCCTATTTCGCGCACACCCTCACGATGCGGGATCAGCACCACCCAGCCAATGGCCGGGCCTTCACCCATCGCCATACCCCATGTAGGGAATTCTGCCGTCATATTGCCGGCAATATAGGACCGTGTTTCTGCAAAATTTCTATGTGGCCCACTCGACCAGTAAGTCATTAATTCTGCATCGGAAAATGCACCATGCAAGCTTTCGGCGTCTGATGTACGCAGAGGCCGCAATTGCAATCTTTCAGTGTGCAGTATCGGCAGCGTCATTGTCCGCTAAGGGCGGCTACCAGCGCCTTTACCTTTTTCTGACGCCATTGCGGCGTAGGCGCAACCAGCCAGTATCCGCGTGTCGAAGCGCGCGGTTCACCAATCGCCGCCAGGCGGCCTTTATCAATATCATTCTGTGCCAGAAGCAGCGGGACAGAACACTGCCCAAAACCCGCAATGGCCGCCTGTAGCGCCAGGCCGGCATCCGCTACCTGCATGACAGCCTCTTCCACTTCATCCTCACTCTTGCGGTAACTGCAGCCAGGCCAGCTTATCCAGTCCTTTGGCCCGTCGGGAGCCGCTACAGTGATAAATTCCGCTGACCCGATCGGCACACCTTCAAGATCGCCGGGTCCGTCGGCAAGCCGGAATGCGATATCCAGATTGGCTTCGGTAAAATCGATATCATGATCGCCTGAAACCAGTGAAAAGCGTACATCAGGATTATCGCGTGCGAAATCGGCGAGGCGGTGGTGCAGCCATTTTTCGGCAAAATCACGCGGTACGGCAATGGTAAAGTTATGCGAAGACTGGCTGGCCTGCATTGCTTCCACCGCGTCTTCAAATTGCAGAAACCCGCTGCGCAGCGAATCCAGCCCTGACGCCGCTTCATCCGTAAGTTCCAGCCCTTTGGGCGTGCGGCGAAACAATACCACACCCAGCATATCTTCAAGCGCACGTATCTGTTGCCCGACAGCCGCCGGTGTTACAGCCAGTTCATCTGCGGCACGCGTAAAGCTCAAATGCCGGGCCGCAGCGTCCAGCACGCGCAGGCCATTCAGGGGAAGGTGCGTTCTTTTCATATACCAAGCCTCAGCGCGCCGTTGCGGGCGCTACAAGTGGAAAGTGCGGGATATCAACATCAATCATGCTGTCATCCTCACACAGCATACGAAAATGCCCCTTCATACTACCCGTGGGCGTGTTCAATGGACAGCCGGATACATAATCATGTGTTTGACCAGGTTCCAGCACAGGCTGCTCCCCCACCACGCCCTCACCATCGACAATATGCACGCCGCCCCGTCCATCGGTAATGTGCCAATGCCGCGTGAGCAGCTGCACTGTCTTCTCGCCATGGTTTTCAATACGGATGTGATAGCTCCAGAACCAGCGGGCTTTCTCTGCCTCTGACTGGTCCTGCAAATAGGTCACGGATGCCCGGACCGTTATATCCTGAGTGGTTGCGCTATGATCGAAAAAACTCTGCATACCGGCAATATGGACTCACAGGCCGACAGATGAAAGAGCCTGATGCAAATCTTCCATTACATCTATCGGATCTTCCAGCCCGACATTAAGCCGCAGCATGTCTTCAGTAATGCCCACTTCCAGACGCGCTTCTTCTTCCAGCCCGTAATGGGTGGTGCTGCTGGGGTGGGTCATCAGTGACCGGCTGTCACCAATATTATTCGATATATCAATTAATTGCAGCGCGTTTAAAAGACCATGTGCGCGCTCGCGCCCGCCGCCCAGATAGAGCGACATGATCGGTCCCGCCGCATCCATTTGCGACATGGCAAGTATGTGTTGTGGATGCGAGGCGAGCCCCGGATAATTGACGCGCTTCACACGGCTTTCCAGAAACTCGGCAATTTTAAGCGCATTTGTGCTCTGCCTGTGGATTCGCAGATCAAGCGTCTCCAGCCCCTTGAGCACCACCCAGGCGTTAAACGCGCTAAGTGTCGGTCCTGTATTGCGGGTGAAGGGCAGTAGTACCTCATTGATAAATTCTTCACTGCCGCAAACTGCGCCAGCGAGTACACGTCCCTGCCCGTCCATCATCTTGGTGGCGCTATAGGCCACAACGTCCGCGCCAAATTCCATTGGCCGCTGCAACACATTGGTCGCAAAGGCATTATCGACAACGCTTATGATGCCGCGGGATTTTGCAAGGCCGCATACAGTTTTCAGGTCGATGATATCCATGGTTGGATTGGCAGGTGTTTCAAAGAAAAAGACTTTTGTTTCAGGGCGTATCGCCGCTTCCCAATTGGCAAGCTCACGCCCGTCGATAATCGTCGTTTCGATCCCGAACTTGGGCAGCAATGTATCGGTCAGCCAGCGGCACGAGCCAAACAGCGCACGGCTCGCCACAACATGATCGCCGGTTTCAAGCTGGCATAGCAAAGCCGCTGTCATCGCCGCCATGCCCGTTGCCATTGAACGGCATGCCTCTGCCCCTTCCATCAGGGCAATACGCTGTTCCAGCATCTCAGTCGTCGGGTTTTGCAGGCGGCTATAGGTCATACCCTGCTGATCGCCGGAAAAACGTGCCGCCGCATCTTCTGCGCAGTCATAGGCATAGCCCGAGGTCAGAAACAGCGCCTCTGACGTTTCGCCATACTCACTGCGTGCACTGCCGCCGCGAATCGCCTGTGTCGCGGGACGCCATTTGCGGGTGATATCGCGGTCCTGGCCGGTTTTTCTTTTCATAGTCTCGCTCCGCGCAAATTGCCGCTCATGTCATAATCTGGCGATAACGGCATCGCCAATTTCCCGTGTCGATGCCGAACCACCCATATCACCGCCGAAAATACCTTCATTCAGCGTTTTGGCGACGGCCGCTTCAATCCGATCCGCCTCTCTGGCCATATCAAAGCTGTAGCGCAGCATCATCGCCACCGACAAGAGCATGGCGACCGGATTGGCAACACCCTGTCCCGCAATATCGGGCGCGCTGCCGTGAATGGGTTCATACAGGCCTTTATGGCCTTCGCCCAGCGAAGCCGAAGCGAGCAGGCCAATCGAACCCACACACATGCTCGCTTGATCGGACAGGATATCGCCAAACAGGTTTCCCGTGACAATCGTGTCAAACTGCCCTGGGTTACGCACCAATTGCATCGCCGCATTATCAACATACATATGCGTCAGTTCAATATCGGGATATTCAGGCGCGATTTCCAGCATCACCTCGCGCCACAATACCGATGTTTCCAGTACATTGGCTTTGTCAACCGAGCATAGTTTCCCGCGCCGTGCACGTGCCGTGCGAAAGGCCATATGGGCGATACGCGCCACTTCATCCTCATCATAGAGCATGGTGTCGAAACCCTCGCGGCGGCCCCTGCCTGTTTTTCGCCGTCCGCGCGGCTCGCCAAAATAGACGTCCCCGGTCAGCTCACGCACAATCATCACGTTGATTTCCCGTGCGATTTCCGGTTTCAATGTGGAAGCGTCTTCCAGCCCCGGAAAGACCACAGCAGGCCGCAGGTTGGCAAACAGCCCAAGTTCCTTACGCAATCCCAATATCGCCTGCTCAGGCCGCAGATGTCGCTCCACACTGTCACAGGTGGGGTCGCCCACAGCGCCAAACAGTATCGCATCACATTCCTTGGCCAGTTGCAGCGTAGCGGGCGGCAATGGATACCCTTCGGCATGATAGGCCGCGCCGCCAATATTCGCATGGCTGAGCTTCAGGGCAGACAGGTTCAGCGCAGCCAGCAGTTTTTCCGCTTCCGCCATAATCTCCGGCCCAATGCCGTCGCCCGCCAATATCGCAATATGCATGGAGATATCCTGTTACCGTGTCTTTACCAGCTTCCCTCCTGCCCGTTTGCCGTGATTCAAGCAACTGCCCTTTTCAGCCGGTCCACCAGCATCTGCCGCGCCATATAGCTATCGGCGCGATATCCATCAAAGAAATGGCGTTCGATAAAATGTCCCGTGAGTTTCAGTCCATCGAAAATCTGGTCCCAGCCTGGTGTGTCGCCGGATAACAGGAAATCCGGCAATGGGAGCAACAGATGCTCCCGCCCCTGTGCGCCGTAACGACTTACCGCGCCACCGCTTTTCGGGCTGACATATATCAGTTCTTCTTCTGCCCCGCTGGCCACGCATTGCTGCAAATCAAGCCCAAAACCCATTTCCGCTAGCAAGAGCAGTTCATAGCGCACCAGTGCCGCCGACCAGCCCCGTGCTGAGGGCGCAGAGGTAATCGCGTCGAGTAATGCACTAAATGCACTATATAACCGCCCATAGGCCTGTTCCTCTGGCAATACCGTCGCTGTCAGCAGCGTTGCCCATCCGAAAGCAGCGGCGGCCAACGGTTCCTCATAATAAGGTGCACGGCTTTCCCTGAGTTCCAGCTCGACGCTCGCGAGTTGCTCGGCTGTTCGACTGCGAAATTCGGCGGATACCATGTTGGCGGGCATCAGCACGGGACGTTTCGTGCGCGACTTTGCGCCGCGCACATAACCCGCCATCAGGCCGTTATCCGGCGTGAACAGCCGCACCACACAGCCATGTTCGCCATGATCACGCGTGGTGCAGACAATGCCGTCAGTGCGGATTACGTCCATATGCGCTCACCCATGGAAATAGTCGTAAATATTCTGCGCCATCGCCTTTGACACGCCGGGTGCGCGCTGCAGGTCGTCGAGCGATGCCGCCTTTACTGCCTTGGCCGTGCCAAAATGCATCAGCAGCGCGCGTTTACGCGCGGGACCAATACCCGGAACCTCGTCCAGCGGACTGCTGCCCATCGCTTTTTTACGCTTGGTGCGGTGCGCGCCAATGGCAAAGCGGTGCGCTTCATCGCGCAGGCGTTGCAGGTAGTAAAGAACCGGCGAATTGATCGGCAGAGTAAATTCGCGCCCATCGGGCATATAAAACGTCTCACGGCCCGCATTGCGGTCTGGCCCCTTGGCCACTCCGACCAGATTGACATCCTCAATGCCCAGTTCACCCAGCGCATCCTGTGCTGCACTGAGTTGCCCCTTGCCGCCGTCAATCAGCACCAGATCAGGCCAGTCACCCTTGTCACGGTCAGGGTCCTCGCTCTGCGCGCGCGCAAAACGGCGTTCAAGTACCTCACGCATCATACCAAAATCATCGCCCGGCACAGTGTCCGGGTTCTTGATATTGAACTTGCGATAAGCGTTTTTGCGAAACCCCTCCGGCCCGGCCACAATCATTGCGCCGACCGAGTTTGTGCCCTGGATATGGCTGTTATCATAAGTTTCGATACGATCAGGAATGCCATCCAGATCAAACAGGTCGGCAAGCTCACGCAATATCTTCGTCTGGCTGGCAGTTTCCGCCTTGCGGCGCGCCAATGCTTCCTGCGCATTGCGCTCGGCCTGTTTGATAAGCCCTCGTCTTTCACCGCGCTGCGGCACGGCGATTTCCAGCTTGTGCGACAGACGTGCCGACAGAGCCTCATGCACCAGCTCTTTTTCGGCTAACTCCCGGTCGATCAATATCAGCCGCGGCGGCGGCATATTCTGGTAGAATTGCATGATAAAGCTCGACAGGATTTCCGCGCCTTCGATATCTTCGACATGCGCCGGGAAAAAACTGCGATGCCCCCAATTCTGTCCGGCACGAATGAAAAACGCCTGAATGCAGGCGGTGCCTCCGGTCTGTGCCAGCGCGAAAATATCTGCATCGCTGACCCCTTTGGCGCGTACCGCCTGGCTACCCTGAATAAAAGTAAGCGCTTTCAGCCGGTCACGCAGGCTGGCCGCCATTTCAAAATCCAGATTGTCCGATGCTGCCTGCATCTGCTCGCCAAGCCGGGCCTGCACATCGGTAGACTTGCCTGTCAGAAAATTGCGCGCATCCTCAACCAGCCTCGCATAATCTTCCTTGCCAATCCGGTCGACACAGGGCGCAGAACAGCGTTTGATTTGATACAGCAAACAAGGCCGTGACCGGTTGTTGAAAAAACTGTCGCTACATGAACGCAGCAAGAAAAGCTTTTGCATTGAATTGAGCGTGCTGGTGACCGAACCGGCACTGGCAAAGGGGCCGAAATACTGCCCCTTATATTTCTGCGCCCCGCGATGCTTGTACATGCGCGGAAAATCATGGTCGTCGCGCAACAGAATATACGGAAAGCTCTTATCGTCGCGCAGCAGCACATTATAGGGCGGCCGGAATTTCTTGATAAACTGCGCTTCCAGCAGCAACGCCTCAGCCTCGCTGCTAGTGGTGACAATTGTCATCGACCGGGTCTGCGCAACCATGCGCTGCAACCGGCGCGACAGGCGGTTTACCTGCACATAATTGGATACCCTGTTTTTAAGCGCCTTGGCCTTGCCGACATAGAGCACATCCCCGCGCGCATCCTGCATACGGTATACGCCCGGTTGCGGTGCCAGCGTAGCCAGTGTGGAGCGGATGGCCTCCACCCCCATTTCAAGGTCAGGTTTGTCCGCACCCTTCACCGTATAGGTGGCTTTTTCCTCGCGGAAACGGTCGGGGGAATTGGGATCGGACATGCATCCCCAATATGGGGACAGCGACTATCCGGTCAATCTTTAATGAGGTACTGTCCGGGCAGTAGTTTAATTAAGCTTGCTGCCCAGGTCAGAAATTGTGTCGTTCACAAGCGCCTTGTCAGCCGCAGCGTCGTGCACATCGCCGATCAGGTCAGCAGCAGCACTGCTCGCCGCACCGGCAACTTTACGGCGGATATCGGCAATGGCGGTGCGTTCGGCAGAGGCAATCTTGTCTTCCGCCATTTTCTTGCGGCGCTCAACCAGCTTGGTGGCGTCGGTCTTGGCCTGCTCGAGGATCAGCTCGGCTTCCTGCTCGGCGCGATGTTTCATGTCTTCCGCTTCGGTCAGGGCAGATGCCATTTTCGCTTCATATTCGGCGCGCAGTTTCTCTGCCTCACGGCGCAGTGACTTGGCTTCATCAAGCTGCGTGCGGATATCTTCGATCTGCTTGTCCAGATTGCTGGTGATCAGCGCTGGCACTTTTTTCCAGATCAGGATGCCGATGAAAACCAGCATCGCCAGCGAAACCCATGCCGTGGCAGTCATACCAAGGGCGGATGGCTCTGCATGTTCAGCGCCTTCAGCGAGGAGGAAAATCAGCTCAGACATTGGCAAGAGCTCCCTTTACAGCCTTCACGGCCTTGGCTTTGGTCACCTTGGCACTGGTCAGTTTGGACACGATATCCTGCGTCGCTTCAGCCGTAACGCTTTCGATTTCGCTTAGAGCTGCTTTTGTCTGTGCAGCGATATCCGCTTCCGCCTTGGCAATTTTGGTTGCGATCCGCTTGTCTGCTTCACGCACTTTCTTTTCCGAAGCTTTGGTGGCCTGCACCTTGGCTTCAGCGGTTATTTTCTGCGCTTCATCACGGTCAGCGGCCTGACGCGCTTTATACTGATCCTCGATTTCGTCCGCCTGTTTATGCGCAATACGCGCCGCATCCAGATCATCGGCGATACGCTTGTTACGCGCATCCACGGTAGACTGGATTTTCGGCAGCATGGAGCGACCGATCAGGAGGTAGACAAGGCCAAAGGTAATCGCCAACCAGAAAAACTGGGAGCCGAAGGTCGAGACCAATTGGGAAATCTGAGGCATATCGCGTGTCCGCTAGTAACCGTTAAAATCACGTGCCGTATAGAACGTATTATGCCCGAAGGCAAAGCACGCATCGATACGGAAAATCATGGCCGAGCGGTAAAACGCCCGGCCAGAATTATTTAGGCAACGAAGATCAGGATCATTGCGACAACGAATGCCAGCAGACCCAGAAGTTCGGCTGCGGCGAAACCGATGAACAGGCGGCCCTGCTGGCCGTCGGCTGCTGCCGGATTGCGCAGTGCGCTTTCGAGGAAAGAACCGAATACGTTACCCACACCAATGGCGGCCATACCGGCACCAATTGCTGCAAGACCTGCACCGATCAGTTTTGCTGCTTCTGCGTCCATTTTACTACTCCTTGGATTAAACTCAAAATTATTGAAGTGATTGATGAAATTGGATGAAATTAGTGCAAATTCTCTGCATCGTTAATGTAAAGCGATGTGAGAAGTGCGAAAACATATGCCTGGATAACCGCCACCAGCAGCTCAAGCGCGCTGATGCCGACCATTAGCATGAAACTGGGAATGCCGACCAGCGCGCCATAGCCGGCACCTGCATTGGTCGAGTTGATCACAAATCCGCCCAGCACTTTCAGCAGGACGTGCCCCGCCGTCATGGCCACAAAAAGACGTAGGCCAAGGCTGAACGGACGGATCATGAAAGAAATAAATTCAATAACCGCAATAAACGGCACCATGGGTAGCGGTGTACCGTGCGGCACGAACAGGGAGAAAAAATGCAAACCATGCTTCCAGAAACCGACTATCAGCACAATTGAGAAGCTGAGCACCGCCAATATGCCGGTAATCGCGATATGGCTGGTCACGGTAAAAGGATGCAGTCCCAATACGCCGATTGGTAGCATGCCAAGGATATTCGCAAACAGAATAAACATGAACAAAGAGAAGACATAAGGCACGTATTTAAGGCCAGCCTCACCCACATTGCTGGTCAGCATGTTGGTGATAAAATTGCTCATGCTTTCAACCATGACCTGCCAGCGGCCGGGTATGATTTCACGTTTCATGCCGCCCAGCATGAAAATCCACAGCGCAATGAATGTCACAATCATCCACAGCGCGCTGTTCGTGAAATTGATCGCCTGGCCCGCAATTTCAAATCCGCCATCAAAGATGGGCTGGATTTCAAACTGATGCATCGGGTCAATCTTGCCTTCTTCACCTGCCACGATAAATCCTCACGACTTTCTTCACTCGGGCGGACGGCCCGCCCATAAACTCAATCCTGATCAGCTTCGTTTGTCGCTTGCTGCGCCACGGCCTTTTCACGGGCCTTACGAGACTGGTCGTTCGATAACCTGATAATGTTCCTGAACACCACCACAATCCCCAAAAAGAGAAAGGTGAGCAGGAACCAGGGAGACGTGCCAAATATCCGGTCAAACAACCATCCAAACAGCAAGCCGCCGGCAATCCCGCCGATAAGCTCAGCCAGTATGCGGTTGCCAAGCCGATAATCCTGATCGGCTTCGCTTGGCGCACTCTGGCCTGAACGCATCTGCTCAGCGGTGTCGGCCCTGCGGATTCGTTCTTCCAGAGAATCTATCCGCGGATCTTCACCGCTTTGGGTCTGCCCGGGTTTTTCTTCAGCCATGAAAGCTCCCTTTTCCGCCGTTTTGACGAAGTTCGGGCGCGTGACATGACAGCAGTCAAACCCGCCAAGGCGCGGCCCGTTTAGAAAGTGCGCGGCAATTAGTCAATGGTCATGCTGCACCAGCACACAGCTTATTTTCACACTATATAAAAAGAGCACCGGAACCCGCAGTTCCAGTGCTCTTCAATCTTGTGATTTCGCGGTTGATCAGGGGCAGCGCGGATCGCGAACCGGAGGCTCGCTGGTACGTGTGCGCCATACACCGTCAGGCGACTGGTATTTTTCACCCGCAGCTGTGCGTGCAATGGCATCACAGCCCGTGGTGAAGGCAAAGTCCTGCGGCGTCACATTATTTTCACTCGCTTTTTTGATGTAAAAAGCCTTCCGCTTGATATTGATATCATCAACCATCGCCTTGATCGCAGCAGACGGCGAAGTGACAAAACCCAGATAACCATCCGGCTTTTCACCAATCAACCCTTGTGAACGCGCGGCTTGATAAGCCGGGTCACGCTGCGCTGATGCGGTTGTTGCAAGTGCTGCAACGCCCAGGCTGGCAATTATCGCTGTCATCATAATTTTACGCATCAAAAAATCTCCGGATTTTCATCTATCAACGCCTTTGCATCATCTGCAAGCCTATAGACAACTTCCTGTTTTATATTGATGTTCAGTTCAATCACGATCGGCTTGTCCGGCGCGGCCACATTTACGCAGCCTTGCAGTGCCAAACCGGCAGTCATGAACAGCATCAATGCTGTTTTTCGCCCTGAAATATATGCTGGAACCATGTTTCGTGGAATGCCAGCATATATGGCAGAGGTCAATTTATTGTGATTCATCGCATATTCTCGCTTTCCAGAGGCTGAACAACCCCTTCATTCTCCATATCCTCTCGCGGAAGTGTTTGGGGCTGTGGCGGCCTATCCGTATCAGGCGCAAGCGGCGGCATACGGCGCAGCAAACCTGCGGCAACCGGGTCAGGTATATATTCCGCATCATAAAGCGAGCGCCCGGTGTTGATAAGCTGCATAAAGGGTGCCTTGATCCTGATTTTGAAAATGATGGGCAGTTTCGCAAGCTGGCGTGTGATAAAGTTTTTCTGCGCCTGCTCACCCTGCCTTACGCCCTCCATATTCACTTCGGTAATGATTTCACCGTCAAGCGGTCCGTTCATCCTGATGGTGAGTTCATCATATTCCATTGCCCTGAGCGCATTAAAGGCAAAATTGGCCATTGGGCTGAGATCTTCATAGGTAAGCTGTCCTATATAGGCGAGCGTGCCGCCATCGCTGCGGACATCCAGCCGCCCGTCATCAATCCGTCCGCCGTTTTGGTCAAACACCATTGGCAATCGTCCGTCGAATATACCTGTCGCCGCCAGATTGTCGAAATCGAAGCGGAGAAGAAATTTCGCGGCATCCAATCCTTCTATCCGGAAAACCAGATTGCGTATTTTTTCTTCCGAAAAATCGAGTATGGTTGGCTCAAGAAAGAGCTTGCCCCCCGCAAATGGCCATTCTCCGCTTTCAACTTTCATCCTTTGCCCCGAGATCAGCTGATAACGGACCACCCCGTCCAGTGCCGCAATGCCAGGATTGACTTCCTGCATGCGCGCAAGCTGGCCAGGTGCCGTTTCCAGGCCAAGAAGGTCTGTAAACTCTATCTCCCCCGACAGCCCGGTAACAGGACCAAATGCCGCCGCCAGATCCATGTCATCAGTGCGAAACCGGCCGGTACTGCTAACACCGGCGCTACTCCAGTCAATCCGGCCCTGCCCGCGTATCTGCCCGTCAACGTTAGCGACCACACCCAGCGCAAGCCCGGTCAGCATTTCGGGCTGGAGGCGGTCATTAAAATTTATACCGGCCACTGTCAGGTCCGCTCCGCCGCGCGAGTTGTTAAGGTCGTGCCGGATGTCAACGTCAACAATGACGGCATCTGTTTCGGGTTCATGCAATAATGCATTTGCGGTGATAATACCGTCTTGCAGCCTGATACGCGCATCATGCGTTACCAGCGGTTCAAAGCGGCTACGTTCGGCTTGGTCCGAGACCCGCCAGTGGTCAGCCTGTATATCCAGCACGGAATTGGCAAATTCCAGCCGCCCCTTCCCTTCCGTCAGGTCGAGCGGGACATTGGCAATATTTGCATCGGCATCTTCAAAACTGCCGCTAACTATATCGCCAAGCATGCCATTAAACTGCCCCGCAACGATTCGGGTTGCTGTGTCACCGTTGCCAATCAGGATGGTCAGGTCTTTCGCGCGCACATGACCGGGCAGGGAAAATGCCAAACTGCCCGCCTGCATATCTATCGGTGTATCGCCCAGATAACCACCAAACTGGCCATCGGGCAGGCTGGCGGACACGATATAATCGTCGCCGCGTTGAGCGATAATCGGCCTGCCGCCCTCGGGGCAAATGCGGATGGAGCGCGCGTCGGTACGGATATTCGCGTATTTCAGCGCAGAAAATTCAAAATTCTGGCACGCATTATACATACGCAGGCCAGTGCGGCGGGTCCAGCCGCCCTTAAGCGGCACGTGCAGGCCCTGAACATATCCGTCAGGCAGCGGCCCTGAAACCACGGCACGCCCCGAAAAGCCATAAGCACCTGATCCATTTTTCTGCACCACCAGCAACGGCAAGGCCAGTGAGGACGAGCCACTTGTATAACGCGGCATTTGAGCAGTGACGCGAAAACTGTTGACACTCAGCGCATCAAATTCCGCTGAAAGTTGCGGCAGTCCCTGCCCCGTGATCGCAAATTCACCTGTTGCGTTTTTCAGATCGCTGCCACCCGTTTTGATGCGTATATCACGCGCCGCGAATATGCCCTCTCCGCTGGCATTCAGCAAATCAGCATCCTTCAGCAATATATCCGCCACACCAGCGCGATAATTTATGACAAGCGGCGTAGTGAATGACATATTATCCGTCTGCGGCCGCGCCGCACGGATGAATTTGGCAAGCAGAGGACCGATGGGCGTATCCCGATTACCCTGTGCCATAGCGGATATCTCCCCCCAGACATTATCAGGAATCACCATTTGACGCGCCTGCACATTGCCATCCACCTTGGCGGCGGTGAAATTATCCGATGCCGAAAAATCGCCTGCAAAACTGAATTGTCGACTCCGCAGATCGCCATAAGCAAAGCTGGTCGCGGACAGGTCAGTCTGGCCTGTCAGGCTTCCTGCGTTCCAGCTGAATTCCGTATTCGCCTCGATACGCTCCGACACGGCGCCAAAAAAACGGGCCTTGCCAATATCGGCGACAGTTTCGCCGCGCAACGTTTCAAAATCATCGGATATATCCAGCGCCAACTGAATATCAGATTGCCCCATCCGCACATTTTTTGCTGGACATGTCAGCGAATCAAACCGGGCGGGTCCATTAAACTTCGGGCGCCCCGACCGCATCGTTATCTCGCCATATAATGTTGGCCGCCCGATAGTGCAGCCATCATGTTCAAGCTGGCGCGATATGACGGCAATATTGCCGCGAAACCCGTTCTGCAAATAACCGGAGCCGTCTGCCGATAGGCCAATCATGCCATAGTCAGTGTCTATCTGTCCGCGCGCATCCTTTAATGTCAGGTGCCATTCGGGAAGCTCTGGCCGCTCACCAGAATCCGATTGCAGATATGGATCAAGCGCGCCGAAGGAAAGCTTACCATCCTTATAGCTGCCATATATCCGCAATCCCTCGACATTAATGCGATCTATCGCAACTGCACCCCATTTGGGACGCAGGTCGATAATCATGCGATCAATAGTGGCATCTGGCGCATCAGTATCCCCAATTTTGATATTGCGAACGATCTGCCTTTCAAGGCCGATCTCCTCAATTTCATAAATCGCATCTATTCCCTGTTTCTCAAGCTCATCGGACAGCAGCTCGCGGGCAATTTCCTGTCGCTGCGAAATAACAGCTATCAATACACCTGCGAACAATATTGCCAGAATCAGCAGAATCCGAAGCTTAAGCGATAGCGAACCGAAGACGCCGCGGGTCTGTCTATCTGTTTCAGCTTCGGACATATGGCGAATATGCTCCTGCATTTCGGCAAGTGCAATCACACATTGTGATGTGCAAAAAAATAACGTGTTATTTACGCCTGTTGCGCTGATATGGTTCTGCACTATGATAAGGATATGGACAGTTTGCCGCCCAAGCCAAAAGACAGGATGCATACAGGCGCAGGCCACCGGGCACGGCTACGTGAACGTCTGCTGCGAGGTGCAAATGATGCTTTGCTGGACCATGAACTTATTGAATATCTGCTGGCGCTTGCCATTCCGCGGCGCGATACAAAGCCATTGGCCAAACAGCTGATTGCCGAATTTGGCGGTCTAGCGGGTGTGCTTTCTGCGCCTTCCGATAGCCTGCTTGCAGTCAATGGCATGGGCGAAACCAGCGTGGCCGCGCTGAAAATAGCGCAGGTATCCGCGCTGCGCCTGATACACGAACCGGTTAAAGGGCAGCCCATTCTAAGCGGCTGGGCCGCCTTACTGGATTATCTGCGTGCCGACATGGCACATCTGACGGTTGAGCGCGTGCGGGTGTTGTTCCTGAATAGCAAAAATATGCTGATCCGCGACGAGCATATGGGCGATGGTTCAGTCGATCAGGCGGCCATATATACACGTCAGGTCATCAAGCGTGCACTTGACCTTGGCGCGGTATCGCTAATCCTTGTTCACAATCACCCCAGTGGCAATCCATCGCCAAGCAAGCAGGATATTGCCATTACCCGGGAAATTTCCGATGCCGGGCGGCGATTAGGCATATCAGTGCATGACCATGTCATTATCGGCAAGGAAGGGCATGTAAGTCTGCGCAGCAAAGGGCTGATATAACTTTCAAGACGCTTTAATTTTAGTGCCTGTCCTGCTAGCCGCTAGCCAGACAAAACGAATCCAGCCTTTACCCTGACAGGAGTTCCCATGGTCCCTCGCTATGCCCGCCCGGAAATGACAGCCATCTGGGAACCGGAATCGAAATTTCGTATCTGGTTCGAAATTGAGGCACATGCCACCGATTCCTTGGCCGAATTGGGGGTAGTTCCCAAAAGCGCGGCGAAGGCGATATGGGAAAAAGGCGCATTTGAAGTCGACCGGATCGACACGATCGAAGCCGAAGTCAAACATGATGTCATCGCGTTTTTGACCAATGTTGCCGAACATGTTGGCGAAGAAGCACGTTTCATGCACCAGGGCATGACCAGCAGCGACGTGCTTGATACCTGCCTGTCGGTGCAGCTCGTCCGCGCAACAGATATATTGCTGGAGAAAATGGACGCTCTGCTCGCCGCGCTTAAAGCCCGCGCGGAAGAACATAAATATACCGCCACAATCGGCCGTAGCCACGGTATTCATGCCGAACCCACAACTTTTGGACTCAAACTTGCACAGGCCTATGCCGAATTTGCACGCGGACGCGAGCGGCTGGTCGAGGCACGCCGCGAAATCGCTACCTGTGCTGTCAGCGGTGCAGTGGGTACATTTGCCAATATCGATCCACGCGTCGAAGCGCATGTTGCAAAGAAGATGGGCCTTGAAATTGAGCCTGTGTCGACACAGGTCATTCCGCGTGACCGCCATGCTGCGTATTTCGCGGCACTTGCAGTCATCGCCTCAAGCATTGAACGCTTGGCGACCGAAGTGCGCCATCTGCAACGCACTGAAGTGCTGGAAGCCGAGGAATATTTCTCGCCCGGGCAAAAAGGCTCTTCCGCAATGCCGCACAAGCGCAACCCTGTGCTCACCGAGAATCTGACCGGCCTTGCCCGCATGGTGCGCAGCTATGCCCTGCCTGCCATGGAAAATGTCGCGCTGTGGCACGAACGTGATATTTCACACAGCTCGGTCGAGCGATATATCGGCCCCGATGCCACCATTACGCTCGACTTTGCCCTGCACCGCCTTACGGGTGTTGTCGAGAAACTGGTCGTATATCCTGAACGGATGCAGAAAAATCTCGACCGTATGGGCGGGCTGGTGCATTCACAGCGCGTATTGCTCGCGCTCACGCAGGCGGGGATCAGCCGCGAGGACGCTTACCGTATCGTTCAGCGCAACGCGATGAAAGTATGGGAATCGGATGGCGCGCTGTCACTGCTCGAACTGCTCAAAAACGATAACGACGTTTCCGCAAAGATGAGCGAAGCCGAGCTTGAGGACAAATTCAACCTTGATTACCATTTCAAGCATGTCGACACGATTTTCGACCGCGTTTTCAAAAGTTAAAATGTTTTGCGTGTCGCCGCGCTATCTGTATGGTGTTGTTATCGACAGCAAAGGAACTCACTGACAACAGGGTGGCCGTAACATGATTTTCTTGAAGACATTGCTGACATTCCTCGTATTTGTGGCGCTGTTTCTGTTCTGGTGGAGCAATGAACAGAGGATTGATCTGGATCTTGGTTTTATCATCCTGAACGCACGTGTGGCGACATATATTATTGCCGCCTTCCTGCTGGGTTTTGTACCATTATGGTTATATTACAGGACACTACGCTGGCGGCTGAAGCGCCGTATTGCAAGCCTTGAGGCACAGACCGCTATTCCACCCACAAAACCGCTTGATTCCAAGCCTGAGGAAGTTGCAAATACGGACAATAGTCCGCTTTCTTCCGTCTAAGCCCTGCAGAAAGGCCACATGTGTCCAACCCGATCTATCTAGCCGTTGATACGCCTTCGCTTGATCGGGCGGTCGCACTCGTGAAATCCGCGCATGACCATATTGGCGGGGTCAAGCTGGGTCTCGAATTTTTCTGCGCCCATGGCCATCACGGTGTACATGAAATCAGCCATCTGGGCCTGCCTGTTTTCCTTGACCTGAAATTGCATGACATTCCAAATACCGTGGCCGCCGCGATGCAGGCCATTCATGTGCTGGAACCCGCTATTGTCACCGTGCATGCCGCAGGTGGGCGCGCCATGATGGAAGATGCCAAAGCCGCAGCTGGAAGCCATACCAAGGTTGTTGGTGTCACCCTGCTGACCAGTCTGGATGATGATGATATGACACGCGTCGGCTATAACGGCAGCGCGCATGACCAGGTGGCACGGCTCGCCGATCTGGCACAGGAAGCAGGCCTCGATGGCATTGTCTGTTCCGGCCATGAAGTAAAAGCGGCCAAGAAAAACTGGAAAAGCGGGTTTTTTGTTGTGCCTGGTCTTCGCCCCGGCGGCGGCAAGGCCAGCGATCAGAAGCGAACGGTCACACCGCGCCAGGCGCGCGATAATGGGGCATCGATACTGGTCATAGGCCGTCCTATTTCCAAAGCGGATAGTCCCGTCGACGCAGCCCGAGCCATTGAAGCCACACTGTAAATATCATTATGACCCAGATAAAAATTTGCGGGCTGTCGCACCCTGAGACCATAGAAGCCGCCATCGATGCAGGGGCAACCCATATCGGTATGGTGTATTTTCCCGATAGCGCACGCCATGTACCTTTTCACAAAGCCGCCGAGTTACGTGAAATAGCGCAGGGCAAGGCCAAGGTCGTGCAGTTGCTTGTCAATGCCGATCCGCAAACAACAGGGCAAGCCATCGACATGGTAAAACCGGATATTATCCAGTTCCATGGCCGGGAAACACCCGAATGGATAGGCCTGGTTAAAAAGAAAACTGGGCTGGAAGTATGGAAAGCTGTCGGCCTTAAGGACGCAGGCACGCTTGAACGCAATAAACGGTTTGAAGGCGTTGCAGACCGCATCCTGTTCGATGCCCCTGCCAAAAAATTGCCTGGCGGCAATGGTGAAGCGGCCGACTGGACGCTGCTGCATGATTTTGAGCCCGGTTATGCATGGGGCCTGGCAGGCGGCTTGTCGCCCGATAATGTCGCCGATGCCATTCGCCAGACCGGTGCACCGTTGGTGGATGTATCTTCTGGCGTTGAATCTGCGCCCGGCGTGAAAGATGTGGACAAAATCCATGCCTTTTGCCAAGCCGTGCGGCAGCTATGACAGAAACACAAAATCCCCCCAATTCCTATCGCAGCCAGCCCGATGAACGCGGACATTTTGGCGACTTTGGCGGCCGCTATGTCGCCGAAACACTGATGCCGCTCGTGCTAGATCTGGAAAAGCATTATAACGCGGCCAAGGCTGACCCGGCTTTCAAGGCCGAGTTTGACGATCTGCTCGAACATTATGTCGGCCGCCCCAGCCCGCTTTATTATGCCGAGCGCCTAACCGAGGATGTACGCAGCAACGCACCTGAAGGCAAAGGCGCTCAGATCTGGTTCAAACGCGACGAACTCAACCATACCGGTGCACACAAGATCAATAATTGCATTGGCCAGATATTGCTCGCAAAGCGCATGGGCAAGACACGGATAATCGCTGAAACCGGCGCGGGACAACATGGCGTGGCCACCGCAACAGTCTGCGCCCGCTTTGGTCTGCCCTGTGTGATTTACATGGGCGCGCGCGATATGGAACGGCAACAGCCCAATGTATTTCGCATGAAGCTGCTCGGCGCGGAAGTCATTGGCGTGGAAAGCGGTGCCCGCACACTGAAAGACGCGATGAACGAGGCACTGCGCGACTGGGTCGCCAATGTGCATGACACATTCTATATTATCGGTACGGCGGCAGGCCCGCATCCCTATCCCGAGCTGGTTCGCGATTTTCAGAGTGTGATCGGCCGCGAGGCGCGCGGGCAAATGATGGAACGTACAGGCCGCCTCCCTGACCTGCTGGTTGCGGCCATTGGTGGTGGATCGAATGCGATTGGCTTGTTTCACCCGTTTCTGGATGATGCGGACGTGGCCATGCTCGGCATTGAAGCGGCGGGCGAAGGCCTCAAAAAGAAGCACGCGGCCTCGCTCGCAGGCGGAGAGCCGGGTATTTTGCATGGCAATAAAACCTATCTGTTACAGGATGAGGACGGGCAGATTGACGAAGCGCATTCGATCAGCGCAGGCCTTGACTATCCCGGTATCGGCCCGGAGCATAGCTGGCTCAGCGATATTGGCCGCGTTGAATATGATAGCTGCACTGATGAGGATGCACTGGCCGCGTTCCAGCAGCTGTGCCGGACCGAAGGCATTATCCCCGCGCTGGAACCCAGCCATGCGATATCCGCTGTGGTGAAACGTGCCGCTGAAATGGGTAAGGACAAAATCATCCTCGCCAATCTGTGCGGCCGCGGGGACAAAGATATTTTCACTGTTGCGGATGCGCTGGGAGTGGAAATGTGACCCGTCTTTCCAAATCATTCCTATCTGACCGCGCAGCGCTTGTCGCATTTATCACGGCAGGTGACGGCGACACGGCAGCCAATCTTGACGCACTGGTCGAAGGCGGTGCGGATATAATCGAGCTTGGCATGCCGTTTACCGATCCCATGGCGGATGGCCCGGCAATCCAGCTTGCCAATTTGCGCAGTCTCGCTGCGGGCACAAAAACCGCCGACATCTTTGCCATTGCCAAGGATTTTCGTGTCCGGCACCCGAATGTGCCGCTTATCCTGATGGGCTATGCCAATCCGATGGTGCGGCGCGGGGCGCAGTGGTTTGCGGATGCCTGCACCGATGCAGGTGTGGACGGCATTATCTGTGTTGATATTCCCGCTGAGGAAGACGATGTGCTTGGTCCCGCATTGCGTAGTGCCGACATTGCCAATGTCCGTCTTGCCACGCCGACAACCGATTCTGAACGGCTTCCAGCGGTTCTGGAAGGCGCAACCGGCTTTCTCTATTATGTTTCGGTGGCGGGCGTCACTGGCAAGCAGCAGGCTGCACAGGCCAGTATTGAAGACGCCGTTGCCGCACTCAAATCACAAACTGACCTGCCGATCGCCGTGGGTTTCGGCATCCGCACCCCGGATCAGGCTGCGGCAGTTGCCAGAACGGCAGATGGCGTGGTTGTTGGCTCTGCCATTGTCGAAATTATCGCCGAGCATGGCAGCAATGCCGCACCACATGTTCACGGCTATGTAAAAAGCCTGTCATCGGCTATACATGCCGCCAGGAAATAATTTGCAAGGATAATCCCCATGAGCTGGTTCAGCAAAGTCCGCAACGCCATTCCCTTTATCGCCAAGCGCGAGACCGAAGACAATCTCTGGCACAAGTGCAAAAACTGCCATGAAATGGTGTTTCTGAAGGAATTTGAAGAGAATCAGTCCGTTTGCCCGATGTGCGACCATCATGGCCGCATTGGCGCGACTGCGCGGTTCATGCAGATACTTGATGAAGGCAGCTGGAAAGTGCTCGAAGCACCGGAAGTGCAGAGCGATCCGCTCAAGTTCAAGGATAGCAAAAAATATGCAGACCGCATGAAAGCGGCGATGGCAGATAATGATTACCCCGATGCCCTGACCAATGCCAGTGGCACCGTTCATGACCATCCGGTCGTCATGGGCGTACAGGAATTCGGCTTTATGGGCGGTTCCATGGGCCTTGCCGTGGGGGCGGCCTTTGTTGATGGGGTGAACCATGCCATTGAAAAGAAATGCCCGTATATCATTTTCACCGCTGCGGGCGGCGCACGGATGCAGGAAGGCATCTTGTCGCTGATGCAGATGCCCAAGGCGACGGTGGCGATTAACCAGATGCGCGCGGCAGGCCTGCCCTATATCGTTGTCCTGACCGATCCCACCACCGGCGGGGTCACGGCCAGCTATGCCATGCTGGGTGATATCCAGATTGCCGAACCCGGCGCGCTGATTGGTTTTGCCGGCCAGCGCGTGATTCAGGATACGATCCGCGAAAAACTGCCCGAAGGATTCCAGCGCGCGGAATATCTGCTCGATCACGGGATGATTGATATGGTGGTGCACCGCAAGGATTTGCGTGACAAGCTGGCAAGTGTGATTGATTACACCATGGGCGGCATCAAGGCCGCCTGATACATATAACCGGAATTCCAGATGGCCGACGGTGCAATATCCGATAATGCCGCCGTACAGGCACAACTTGACCGGCTGAAAAATCTGTCACCCGGGCGCGATGTGCTGGGCCTGGAGCGGATTACTGCGCTGCTTAAGGCGCTGGGCAACCCACAAGACAAGCTGCCTCCCGTTTTTCATGTTGCCGGAACCAATGGCAAGGGTTCCACCTGCGCATTCCTGCGCGCCGCGATTGAGGCGTCGGGGCACACCGCACATGTCTTTACCAGCCCGCATCTGGTCCGTTTCAACGAACGTATCCGTGTCGCGGGACAGTTGATTGATGATGATAAGCTGGCAGAGACGCTGTCGCGCGTCCTGGATCATGCAGATGACATCAATCCCAGCTTTTTTGAGGTGACAACAGCTGCGGCACTGCTTGCTTTTACAGAGAATTCTGCCGATGCCGTGATACTCGAGGTCGGGCTTGGCGGACGTCTTGACGCCACCAATGTCGTGAAAAACCCTGCAATATGCGGCATCGCCAGCCTGGGCATCGACCATGAAGCATTTCTGCTCAGCGAAGAAGATGGTGTGCCTTTCGCGCCAATGGACCGGATCGCCTTTGAAAAAGCAGGTATAGCCAAACAAGATGTGCCGCTTGTGACGCAAAAATATGCGCTTTCCATGCATGAAACCATCGCTGCCCAGGCCCGTAAAGTCGGCGCGCACGTTTTGCCGCGTGGTGAGGCATGGGATGCAGTCACCTATGATAATGCCCTGCATTACCGGGATGCACGCGGCAAGATGTCGCTTCCCCTGCCCCGCATGGCAGGCGCCCACCAAGCCGACAATGCCGTGCTGGCCATTGCCATGCTCCGGCATCAGGATAAGCTGCACATTCCCGAAAGCGCATTCGCCGCGATGGTGGAATGGGCCGACTGGCCCGCACGGTTGCAGCGCCTTGCGGATGGGCCTTTGACACACAAGCTGGGCAGCAAGAATCCGATATGGCTGGATGGCGGGCATAATGCCGATGCTGGAGTGGCTCTGGGTGCGCATTTTTACAAACTGGATGCGCCCGTACACCTGATCCTGGGCATGCTTTCCAACAAGGATCCGTCGGCTATTATCGCTCCGCTCATACCGCATCTGAAATCCATCCATCACGTGCCTGTGCCCGGCCATGAATTCCATGGTGCCGAAGCGTTCGCACCAACTGCTGATAAGGCCGGGATGGAAGTGTGTAGCCATACAAATGTCGCTGCTGCTCTTGCATCCATTGATGCGGCACCCGGCGACCACGTCCTGATTGCGGGATCACTTTATCTTGCAGGTGAAGTGCTGAAAGCCAACAGGCAGGAGCCGGTTTAGAGCTTGCCTGCCGCCGGTACACCTGCGCCAGACTTCCCCTGGCGCTTCACACGAATCCACTCGACTATACATAGCGCAACCGCCAATAGGCCGAGCGAGGCAGTAAACAAAAAGATATTGTAGTAACCCTCGCGCTCAATCATCTCGCCCAGCGCGCCCCGGCCCAATGTGCCCACAAGAAATGTCAGCGACGACAGCAGGGCATATTGCACTGCGCTATATGTCTTGCTCGTAATCGATGAGAGATAGGCCACAAAGGCTGCACCCGCGAGACCGCCGGCCAGATTTTCGCCCGTAATCGCCAGCATCAACCGTGACATGCGCTCATCCTGCCCGAACAGGCCGACCAGCCATGTGAAACCGGAATAATAGCCTACAATGTCCATAGCGCGGCCGCCCGATGCAAGATCAGCATAGAGCAGGTTACTGGCCGCCGCGGTTACAGCGCCCAATGTCAGCGTCGCCATACGGCCGATAAAAGTGAACAGTATTCCGCCAAGTGCAATGCCGAGCATGGTCATCCCAACCCCGAAGAATTTGGACGCTACCGCAACCTCGCTTTTCGTATATTCAAGCTCGTTGAGATAGAATGGGTAGGCAAAAGAACCCCAGATCGTGTCAGTAATGCGGTAAGAAAGGATGAGTGCCAGCACGAGTATCGCCGCCCAGCCAAGACGCCCGATTATATCAGTGAGCGGCAACAGCAGTGCACGATAGCCATGATCGACAATGCGGTCCGCCGCACTCTGTACTTCCACGGCTTCATGAATCACATGTTTTCCGGTCCGCCGCCAATATTCGAGCACAGCAGAGATAATCGCAGGCAAGATGACCGTGGCGATAACAATAATGGGGCCCTGATACTTAATGAATTCAACAGAGTCCGGCCTGAGATCAGGGTCTGAACCCAGTGATGCAATCATGAAACGGATCACCGTGAACAGTGCCCAGCCCCATAGCAAACCAACCATCATCAGTGCTGTAGAACGGATTTTCGGGTCCAGCGATCCGGGTTGGCGCAGTTCGTCATTTTCCGCTTTGACAATAGCAGCTTCGGTATCCGGCGCAAAAAATGTGACACAGCCAACAGCCAGCATGACAAGCCCCATCAGGAAATAGACAAAAGGCCAGTCATAGGCATCTGCCAGAAACAGCGCCAGTGCGCCGCCAACAAGAGCCGCAATCCGGTATCCAAGCTGATAAACAGTGGAAAGCATATCGACGGTCGCAACCTCATCCGCCACATCAACGCGCCATGCATCAATCACCACATCCTGCGTGGCCGATGCAAAAGCGCCGAAACCTGCGAGTAACGAAAACCAGCCCAGCGAGGTTTGCGGATTGAGTGTGGAAAGCACGATGAAGATAGCGCCCAGCAGAAACTGTGCAGGAATAAGCCAGCTTTTGCGCCGTCCGAGTTTATTCAGCAGCGGCAATTTCAGCCGATCCACAACCGGCGACCATAGGAATTTGAATGCATAGGCAAGGCCGATGAGCGAGAACACACCCATGGTCTCCAGATCGACCTTTGCGTCGGACAACCATGCGTAAAGTGTCCCGAGCAGCAGGGCATAGGGCAACCCTGCAGAAAACCCGAATACGAACATGATACCTGTCTTGCGCTGCCCCAATGAGACAATCAGCTTGCGGAAACCCGGTTTTTGAGGCGCCTCGCCGGCGGTCGTGCTAGTCACTCAATATTCTCCACTATCGTGCAGGGTAATTGGTGTGAGACACTAACCACGAAAACATGTAAATAACAGCCGTGTCACGGTGCAGGCTGTGGATATATATCCCAGGTTAATCTTCCACCGGATGATAGAGTGTCAGCGCGCGCGGCATGGATTTAAGTTTTTCATCGCGGATGAGCAGATCAACCGCCTGTACGCCGCGCACCAATTCCTTGGCCGAATAGGGTTTGGTCAGGCATCCTGCCGCCAATTCGCGTGCCTCTTTCGGGCAGGCTCCAGTTGCAAAAAGAACGGCAATGCCTCTGTCATGCGCCGCTTTGGCTACATCCACACCGCTATCGCCGCCGCGCAGCCTGATATCGGCAAGAACAAGCTGCACCTGCTCTTTTTTCAGCCAGTCCATCGCCTCGGCGGCATTATCCACTGTCGCCACGACTTTATACCCCGCCTCTTCAAGGTGCAGCTCATTATCGAACGCCACCAGCGGTTCATCCTCCACAATAAGGATATTTCGGATCGTTTTTTTGAACCTACGAAAAAACATGCTGCCTTCCAGTGGCTTGAACCTGTTTCGATATTTGTTTGAATATTGCCAGTTTGGCCATGCAATTTCAATCAGGCGCCGCTATAGAATTACTTCTATGAACACAAAAAAAACAGATAACGTTCCGCCTAAAGGCAATGGCGGGAATTCCGGATGGTCCCCGACCGATGAACCCATGCGCTGGGTGGACGATGATGAAGATGCCGAAGCGAGCGCCACGAAAAAAACCGGCGGCAGTCAGAAAGGCCAGCGGATTGCCAAATTGCTGGCGCGCGCAGGTGTCGCATCACGCCGCGAGGTTGAGCGCATGATCGCCGCCGGGCGGATTGCGATTGATGGCAAGGTGCTGGATACGCCCGCCACCGTGCTTGAAAGCCTGCACGGCGTGACGGTTGATGGCAAGAATGTCGGCACGCCCCTGCCCACCAAGCTGTTTGGTTTTCACAAACCGCCCGGCATGCTCACCACCGAACACGATCCGAAGGGACGCAAGACCATTTACGACCATCTGGAAGCGCATGTGAAAGAGCCGCTGCCGCGCCTGATGCCGGTGGGGCGGCTTGACTATAATACCGAAGGCCTGCTGCTGATGACCAATGATGGCGAATTCAAGCGGCAGCTGGAATTGCCCAGCACCGGCGTCGAACGCAGTTACCGCGCCCGCGCCTTTGGCGAGGTGACGCAGCAACAACTGGAAGACCTGTTTGACGGGATAGAGATTGAAGGTATTCGCTATGGCCCGATACAGGCCAATCTGGAACGCCGCACGGGTCATAACCAATGGATAGAAATGACACTGACCGAAGGTAAAAACCGTGAAATCCGGCGCGTGCTGGAACATTTGGGGCTGAAAGTGAACCGGCTTATCCGCACCCGTTACGGACCGTTCAAACTCGACGAATTACCCAAGGGCGATATTGTTGAAATCCGCGCTTATGATGTGGTTCAGTTTCGCAAAACACTCGGTAAGAAAAAGTAAGGTAAACGATGCGCATTATTGCTGGCGAATGGCGCGGCCGCAAAATCAAGGCCCCTGCAGGCGACACCACACGGCCGACCGCAGACCGTACACGCGAAACGCTGTTTTCCATGCTGAACAGCCGGCTTGGCGGTTTTGAGGACCTGTTCGTGATGGATCTTTTTGCGGGTAGCGGTGCACTGGGTCTGGAAGCACTCTCACGCGGCGGCGCACGGTGCATGTTCGTGGAACAGGACCGCGATGCAATAGATGCGCTGCAGGGCAATATCGCCACTCTTGGAGCAAAAGGCGCAGATGTCCGCGCGCAGTCGGTGCTTTCTCTGGGCACCGCATCAAAACCTTATGATCTGGTGATGATGGACCCGCCCTATGACACGGGTGCAGGCGGCGTCGCGCTCGACAAACTGGCGCGGCAGGGCTGGATCGGCCCAGGCAGCTGGGTCAGCGTGGAAACCGCGCGCAGCGAAGATTTGCTGGCCAAGGGATTTGAAGTCAACGCTGTCCGCAATGTCGGCAAGGCGAAACTGCATATTTTGCGTCGCTGCACCTGAACCGGTGCAAAGCCCCTTCCATTCTGTTCCCTAATCGTTCACATAAGCGTGATGTCCGAAGCCCCTGCCCCGACACCGGAAAACGAACCGCCCTATCTGCATGGCCTTAACCCGCCGCAGCGCGAGGCTGTGCTCACCACCGAAGGCCCTGTGCTGGTGCTGGCAGGCGCAGGTACGGGCAAGACCGCTGCGCTCACCGCACGGCTGGCGCATCTGATCTACACCCGCAAGGCATGGCCATCAGAAGTGCTGGCGGTAACATTCACCAACAAGGCGGCACGTGAAATGCGCGAACGCGTCGGCGCACATATCGGCCCGGCGGTGGAGGGCATGCCATGGCTAGGCACGTTCCATTCGATCGGTGCTAAAATGCTGCGCCGACATGCGGAGCTGGTAGGGCTTAAATCCAATTTCACGATCATCGACACCGATGACCAGATTCGCCTGATCAAACAGATCATTCAGGCAGCCGAGATTGACGACAAGCGCTATCCGGCGAAACAGCTCGCGGGTCTGATCGACCGCTGGAAAAACAGGGGCCTGAACCCCCAAGACCTCGATGCAGGCGATAGCGAAGCCTATGCGGACGGGCGCGGACAGGACATGTACCGTCTCTATCAGGAGCGGCTAAAAACACTCAATGCCTGTGATTTTGGCGACCTGTTGCTGCACATACTTAACCTGCTCAAAAATGACCGGCAGGTGCTGGAGGAATATCAGAAACGCTTCAAATATATTCTGGTCGACGAATATCAGGACACGAACAGCAGCCAGTATCTCTGGCTCCGCCTGCTCGCGCAGGAACGCAAGAATATCTGCTGTGTCGGTGATGATGACCAGTCGATTTACAGCTGGCGCGGGGCCGAAGTCGCCAACATTCTGCGTTTTGAAAAGGATTTTCCCGGCGCGAAAATCGTCAAGCTGGAGCAGAATTACCGCTCCACCCCGCAAATCCTTGCCGCCGCATCAGGCCTGATTGATGCCAATAGCGACCGGCTTGGCAAAACGCTCTGGACCGATCTGGATGCAGGTGATGCCGTGCAGGTATTGGGCGTCTGGGATGGTCCTGAAGAAGCGCGCCGTGTTGGCGAGGAGATAGAATCGCTTCAGCAGAAGGGTGTATCGCTTAACGATGTCGCCATTCTTGTGCGTGCGCAGTTCCAGACACGCGAATTTGAGGACCGGTTTATTTCCATAGGCATGCCTTACCGGATTATCGGCGGCTTCCGTTTTTATGAACGCGCCGAAATTCGCGATGCACTCGCCTATCTGCGAATCATAAACCAACCCGCGGACGACCTGGCTTTCGAACGGATCGTGAATACGCCGAAACGCGGACTTGGCGACAAGTCAGTTGAAAAAATTCACCGCCTCGCCCGTGCTACCGGAACACCGCTCAGCCATGCGGCTAGCGAGATAGTGCAGACTGATGAACTTGCCGCCCGTGCGCGTAGTTCCCTTGCCGAACTTATGCAGAATATTGGCCGCTGGCGCGACATGATTGGTGAGAGCAGTCCTGCTGAACTCGCGCGCATATTGCTTGATGAGAGCGGTTATACCACCGCGCTGCAGGCCGAACGCAGCGTCGAGGCTTCGGGACGGCTCGAAAACCTGTCCGAACTGGCGCGCGCAATGGAAGAATATGAAACGCTGGGTGATTTCCTTGAGCATGTCAGCCTGGTGATGGACAATGATGCTTCCGCCGAAGAGGCCAAGGTCACGATCATGACCATCCATGCCGCCAAGGGGCTGGAATTCCAGCATGTCTTCCTGGTCGGCTGGGA
Organism: uncultured Sphingomonadaceae bacterium; assembly: GCA_947497085.1. Classification (GTDB taxonomy): domain Bacteria; phylum Pseudomonadota; class Alphaproteobacteria; order Sphingomonadales; family Sphingomonadaceae; genus Alg239-R122. Next base: position 5,849 of record CANMFE010000001.1, on the reverse strand, counting down.
AGAAGGCGTGTTTCCGTCACAGCGCGCGCTGGATGAAGGCGGCATGGCGAGCCTGGAAGAGGAACGCCGCCTTGCCTATGTCGCGATTACCCGCGCTCGGCAGAAATGCACCATATTGCACGCCGCCAACCGGCGTATCTATGGTCAATGGACCAGCTCGATCCCCTCACGCTTTATCGAAGAACTTCCCGAAGAGCATATCGAGGAAGATTCAAGCATGAGCGGCGGTGCCTCCATGTGGCGCGCAAATTTCTCCGAGCGCGATGATCCGTTCGCGCATATCGCCGCCAGCGCGCCCGAACGCGCCCAGCATCGCGGGCCGGGCTGGAAGCGCGCGGCCAGCCTGACCGGCGGATACGACCCCGTGCCACAGCGCATCAGCGAAAACCGCCGCAGCGCCGTCAGCCTGGGCAATAAAGGCCGCAGTGACATCGCCGTGGGCGACCGTGTTTTCCACCAGAAATTCGGCTATGGCATCGTCGCCGAACAGGAAGGCAATAAGCTGGAAATCGATTTTGAGACAAGCGGGCGGAAGAGAGTGCTGGATAGCTTTGTGGAACTGCCCTGAACACCACCTTCTAGAATATAGCTTTTGCCTTATCTTCTTCCATCATCGCCTGACGCACCATCGGGATGGGCGGGCCGCCATAGCTCAGGAATGTGTCGTGAAATTCTTTCCAGCCTTCACGGCCACCTTTGTCTTTTGTCCAGTCATCACGTAATTTGCGGATCATGAGCTTGCCGAGCGTATAGTTGAGATAAGCCGGGTCATAGGTACCCCGCGCCGATTGCTGGATGGCGGTGCCTTCCGCCTGATAGCATTCATCAATGAAAAGCTGCTTCGACTCTTCCTGGCTCATCCCGCGTGCATGCAAGCCGATGGCGGACAGATAGCGGCAGTCGCGCAGCAAAGCATTGCTGATCTGACCGATCCGTACTTCGTCAGGTTCCAGCCCCGGCATATCATCGGGAAGGCCCGCTTCAATCATCAGTTCTTCGCTATAATGCGCCCAGCCCTCTGCAAAGGCATAACCGACAAACAGCCGTCCAAACAGCGATTCCGCGCGATTGGCATGCAGGAAGTTGAGGAAATGCCCCGGCCAGATTTCATGTACGCTTGTGCCCAGCAGGTCAGCCTTTCCGGGCACGAACTCATTGCGGGTCTGTTCATCCCAGCTCGGGTCCGGCGGACTGATATAATAGACCGAAGGCAGTCCTTCCTCAAACGGTCCGGGTATATCAATATAGGCCGAATTCTGCCGGTTATAGGGCGGAGATTCCTCAACCTGTGCAGTTTCAGTGCCTGGAATTGACATCAGGTCTTTCTTTTCTAGAAATGCCTTGAGCGGCGGCAACTGGCGACGCGCCTCGGCAACCGGACCATCGCTTGCCTTGTTCGCACTCATCTTGTCCATACAGGCCTGCATGGTGGCGCCGGGGGCATAGCTGGCACAGGCAGCTTTAAGGGCGTCCTGATTGCGTTTCAGATCCGCACGGCCAATCTCTTCCAGCTCATCAAGCGGAACATCAACCATTTCGGTTTGCGCCAGCATGCGTGAAAACCGGTCTGCACCCAGTGCAAAATCCTGTGTCGCGCTAGCTTCTTTCGCTTTCAGGAAATCGGCGACATCCTGAACAGCAAGCGAAGCCTTGCCCGCGGCGTTGCGAAATTCGTCCTGCAGGCCGCTATCATCAACATCCGCGAAAGCCGCCTTTGCATCGCCCAGGAAAAAATCGGCAAATCCTGTAAAACCGGCAACACCATATTTGATATAGCTGGCTGGTAGATCACCTTTCAGGTTCGCTTTGATCTGCTGCGCTGCCTCAGGAATATTTTTCGCATATTTGATAAAAGCCTGCATGCGTGTCTTATCGTCTGCATAGGGCCGCGCGATATAAACATTGGGGTCAAGCGAACCCACATAAAATGCGGGATTTTTGTGTGGCCAGTCCGCATCTTCGAGCCAGAAAAGCTGGCCTTCAGCAACCGAGACAAGGTAATCACGCTCAAACGCCTGTTCCTTCGTCAATTGCTTCGGGTCAATGGAGCGCGCGTCAGCAATGGCCTGTTTCAGGAAATCAATCTGTGCCTTAAGGCCCTCTTCACTCCAGTCAGGAAGCTGCCCATCAAACTCATGCTTGCCCTGATAAACTGCAAAGTCAGGATTAAGCGGCATATAACCGTCAACAAATTTGGTCACGAAACCATTCCAGTCCGCTTTTTCGGTTTCCGGCGTATCGATTGCAACCGGCGCCTCTGTATTTTCAGCTTGCTTGCAGGCAGCAGGCAGTATGGCGACACTCAACATGAGCGCAGTCAGCAGGGATTTTTTCATGGCTTCGACTCCGTTTCGTAATATTTTCTTGCAACAGATTTGCACGCAGCTGGTGCTCTGGTAAAGCGTTTCAGGAAAACTTTAAGGGGCAAAACAATTGCCGCCTTTCCTAGCACGGCCAACTCGTCTAGCGAAGTTGATGTGAACAAGACCCAAACAGATGATGCTGCGCACGGGCCACACCCGTTTAAGATAGCGAATTTCCGTTATCTATGGTTTTCGCGTCTATCGGCCATGTTCGCACTTTACGCGATGATGCTCATTCTGGGCTGGCAGGCCTATAATATAGCACGTGAAGACATGGGTATCGGTGCTTCTGCCGGAATATTGGGACTGCTCGGTTTCCTGCAATTCATACCGCTTTTTATCCTGACGCCGCTGGTGGGGTGGGTTGCAGACCGCATGGACCGGCGCTGGATCGTACGGATCGTGCTGGGTGTACAGGGCATGATAGCCGCGCTGCTTGCCCTGCTCACCTATAACGACATGGTCTCTTTATCGAGCATATATATCATATCAGTGGCGCTTGGCATTTGCCGCGCCTTTCTGGGCCCGGCAATGGCATCGCTTGCACCCAATGTCGTGCCCAAAGAGTCAATACCGCGCGCCATCGCCCTGGCCACGATTGCATGGCAGGTGGGCGTTATTGCGGGACCTGGCATGGCCGGACCGCTGTATAAGGTTGCACCTTTCCTGCCCTATGCCATATGCGCCGCGCTCTACCTGCTCGCAATGCTGGCGGTGTTCCTGATAACGCCAGTCCCCCGCAGTGAAATTGACCGCAGCAAGGGACCGCTTCGGCAGGTTCTTGATGGGCTTTCCTATGTCGGCACAAATAAGCTGGTTCTGGGTGCTATCACGCTCGACCTGCTTGTCATGTTCCTTGCAGGAGCCACGGCAATGATACCGGTATTTGCGCGCGATATATTGAACGCCGGGGAAATTGGACTTTCGCTTCTGGCCGCATCCCCCGCTATTGGCGCTGTTATCGTCGCGACGATATTTTCCTTTGCGCCATTGTCCCGAAATGTGGGCAATGTGATGCTGGTGTCGATGGCTATATTCGGACTTGCCACGATCGGTTTTGGCTTTAGCCGCTGGCTACCGCTTTCCATGCTGTGCCTTGGCATATGCGGCGCGGCGGACATGTTTGGTGTCTATGTGCGCAGTTCGCTGATCCAGTTGCACACGCCCGATGACAAACGCGGCCGCGTCAATGCGGTCAGCCAGATGACGATCAGCGCCTCCAATGAACTCGGCGATGCCTTTTCCGGCGGCCTCGCATTGTTGTTTGGTCCGGTCGCGGCCATTGTAGCGGGCGGCACAGGCGCTATATTGGTAACAGGATTATGGTCACGCCTCTTTCCTCAACTGGGCGCGGCCAAAACATTTGATCCGCCACAGGAAGTTCTGGATGCGGAAGAAAAAATGCGCCGAAACGTAACCAGGGACGATGAGACCACGAAAAAGGGTTTATGAAGGAGAGACATTCCATGAAAGCAGCAAATATACTCGAAACCATCGGCAACACGCCGCATATCCGCATAAACCGCCTGTTCGGTGACCGTGAGGTCTGGATCAAATCAGAGCGTTCCAATCCCGGCGGTTCGATCAAGGACCGTATTGCCCTCGCCATGATTGAAGATGCGGAAAAGTCCGGCGCGCTCAAACCCGGCGGTACCATTATCGAACCGACATCAGGCAACACAGGTGTCGGTCTTGCCATGGTGGCAGCTGTCAAAGGCTATAGGCTGGTACTCGTCATGCCTGAGTCGATGTCGATCGAACGCCGCCGGCTAATGCTGACCTATGGTGCGACATTTGACCTGACGCCCAAGGAAAAAGGCATGAAGGGGGCCATTGAACGCGCGCAGGAACTTATTGATCAGACGCCCGGTGCATGGATGCCGCAGCAATTTGAAAACCCCGCCAATGTTGATGTACACGTACGCACAACAGCGGAAGAAATCCTGTTTGATTTCAAGGATTCTCCCATTGATGCGATCATCACAGGCGTCGGCACAGGCGGGCATATTACAGGTGTAGCAGAAGTGCTGAAAAAACACTGGCCTGACCTGAAAGTCTATGCAGTTGAACCGGCGGGTTCACCTGTTATCAGCGGCGGCCAGCCAGGCCCTCACCCGATACAGGGCATTGGCGCGGGTTTTATTCCCGGCAATCTGCATACGCAGTCCATTGATGGCGCTATTCAGGTCGACCCTGCCGATGCGAAGGATATGGCACGTCGTTCAGCTTCGGAAGAAGGTCTGCTTGTTGGCATCAGCTCCGGCGCAACACTGGCCGCTATCGCGCAGAAGCTCCCGGAACTGGATGATGATGCGCGGGTGCTGGGCTTCAATTATGACACGGGCGAACGGTATCTGTCAGTGCCCGATTTCCTGCCTGAACAGGATAACTGATATAATGTAAATCAATGCTGGGTCCTGATTGATATCACATGGCATCCTGTCTTGCTGTGATACGCAACTCGCATTGCACCCGGCATTGATTTTACAAAACAGCTCACACAGTTTACATTGCCATGATGTAAAATGATCTAGCGTATTATTAAGGTGCGCGCGGGCTGTGATATGGAAAGCTTAGAACAGGGAAATGATAAAAGCAGGCCGGTAAAGCGCCCATTGACTATCCGTGCCGGGAAGAAGCTGCGAAACTCGATAAACAGCATATGCACATCGCAGTCACGTATTCCGGTTGCACCGATACTTTCAGAAAATCTGTTCCCCTGGACCCGCATATTGGGGGACCATTGGAGTGAAATCGCGCGCGAAGCGGAGCAAATCCTTAAATTCAGGCAAGCTATTCCGCCGCTGAAAGACATTTCTCCCGATCATGCCCGCATTGCAGGTGATGGCAACTGGCGATCTTTTTTCCTTATCGGGTATGGATATGAAGTTCCGGAAAACTGCGCACGCGCACCTGTGACCGCATCTCTGGCCAAGCAAATACCTGAACTTAACTCAGCCTTTTTCTCGATATTGGCACCAGGTGCAAAAATCCCCCTGCATCGCGGTGTGACCCGCGGGCTTGTGACATGCCATCTGGGGCTAAAAGTGCCGAAAGATACGAAGAATTGCTGGATGAAAGTGGAGGATGAAAAGGTTCACTGGGGCAATGGCAAATGGACTGTATTTGATGATTCCTACCGTCATGAAGTGGAAAACAATACCGAGGAAACGCGTATCATTCTGTTGATACAGGTAAAACGTCCCATGCACATATTGGGGGCGGCGCTCAACAATGCAGTCCTCTGGGGTATCCGCCGGTCATCCTTTGTACAGGACGCCCGGCAGAACCTGAGCAATTGGGAAACTGTGTTCCAGAAGATGGAGAGGGACGAAAGAGCCTAAACCATACAATACTGATATCGCAGCCCTACTTAGTTTGCATGCTATTCATTCATTTCTGGTTCGGGCATTTCTGGTTCGGGCATTTCTGGTTCGGGCATTTCTGGTTCGGGCATTTCTGGTTCGGGCATTTCTGGTTCGGGCA